>NZ_JAPUBN010000015.1 GCF_026966905.1 Marinomonas phaeophyticola
GGCCAAGCTTTCCAGCTTGTTCTACTAACACCAAATCAACTTAAGGGCTAATCCCCTTTCGCTCGCCGCTACTTAGGGAATCTCGGTTGATTTCTTTTCCTTCGGGTACTTAGATGTTTCAGTTCCCCGAGTTCGCCTCATTAAGCTATGTATTCACTTAATGATACCCGCAAGCGGGTGGGTTTCCCCATTCGGAAATGTTCGGATCAAAGTTTGTTTATCAACTCCCCGAACCTTATCGCAGATTACCACGTCCTTCATCGCCTCTGACTGCCAAGGCATCCACCGTGCACGCTTGGTCACTTGACCATATAACCCAAAGTAGTTTTTTAATCCCTCACTTTTCTAAAAGAAAAGTCAGTATCAAAACAACACTCAGATCACATACCAACGATGCTTTTGTGTCATCACTGGATTTTACGATTTAGAAAGTCATCCAGGTTATTCTCAATAAAGAGAAAGATGCTTTCCACCGGTTTGACGCTTGATTATCGTCTATTTCAAAAAGTCACATTGTTAAAGAGCAAGTTTAGTGCAAAGCACTAAGTCAGACATTCATGAATAACGCGAACATTATGATGACTGGTCATCACATAATCGCTTTCATCAACCCCTTGCTTAGGACTCTATCCTAGAACAATTGCTGCTATAAAGTAGTCATCAGATAATTTGTGTGAACGCTCACCAGAGCTTCGTATCGTTTAAGGAGGTGATCCAGCCCCAGGTTCCCCTAGGGCTACCTTGTTACGACTTCACCCCAGTCATTGACCACTCCGTGGTAACCGCCCTCCTCGAAAGGTTAAGCTAGCTACTTCTGGAGCAATCAACTCCCATGGTGTGACGGGCGGTGTGTACAAGGCCCGGGAACGTATTCACCGTGACATTCTGATTCACGATTACTAGCGATTCCGACTTCATGGAGTCGAGTTGCAGACTCCAATCCGGACTACGACGCACTTTGTGGGATTCGCTTACTATCGCTAGTTCGCAGCCCTCTGTATGCGCCATTGTAGCACGTGTGTAGCCCTACTCGTAAGGGCCATGATGACTTGACGTCGTCCCCACCTTCCTCCGGTTTGTCACCGGCAGTCTCCTTAAAGTTCCCACCCGAAGTGCTGGCAAATAAGGATAAGGGTTGCGCTCGTTACGGGACTTAACCCAACATTTCACAACACGAGCTGACGACAGCCATGCAGCACCTGTCTCAGTGTTCCCGAAGGCACTCCAAAATCTCTTTCGGATTCACTGGATGTCAAGAGTAGGTAAGGTTCTTCGCGTTGCGTCGAATTAAACCACATGCTCCACCGCTTGTGCGGGCCCCCGTCAATTCATTTGAGTTTTAACCTTGCGGCCGTACTCCCCAGGCGGTCTACTTATCGCGTTAGCTTCGCCACTAAGTCATTACAACCCAACGGCTAGTAGACATCGTTTACGGCGTGGACTACCAGGGTATCTAATCCTGTTTGCTCCCCACGCTTTCGCACCTCAGTGTCAGTATCAATCCAGAGTGTCGCCTTCGCCACTGATGTTCCTTCCTATATCTACGCATTTCACCGCTACACAGGAAATTCCACACTCCTCTATCGTACTCTAGCCTGCCAGTATCGGGTGCCATTCCAAGGTTGAGCCCTGGGCTTTCACATCCGACTTAACAAACCACCTACGCGCGCTTTACGCCCAGTAATTCCGATTAACGCTTGCACCCTCTGTATTACCGCGGCTGCTGGCACAGAGTTAGCCGGTGCTTCTTCTGAGGGTAACGTCACAGCAATCGAGTATTAATCAATTACCTTTCCTCCCCTCTGAAAGTGCTTTACAACCCTAAGGCCTTCTTCACACACGCGGCATGGCTGGATCAGGCTTGCGCCCATTGTCCAATATTCCCCACTGCTGCCTCCCGTAGGAGTCTGGGCCGTGTCTCAGTCCCAGTGTGGCTGGTCATCCTCTCAGACCAGCTAGAGATCGTCGCCTTGGTAGGCCTTTACCCTACCAACTAGCTAATCTCACGCAGGCTCATCTAATAGCGAAAGGTCCGAAGATCCCCTCCTTTCCCCCGTAGGGATTATGCGGTATTAGCATGCGTTTCCACATGTTGTCCCCCACTACTAGGCAGATTCCTACGCGTTACTCACCCGTCCGCCGCTCGACGCCTGTAGCAAGCTACATCGTTTCCGCTCGACTTGCATGTGTTAAGCCTGCCGCCAGCGTTCAATCTGAGCCATGATCAAACTCTTCAGTTTAAGATCTTTTGCTGATAAATCAGCTTGCTTACTCAAATTTAACTCTAACTAAACTTACATGTTTGTTTGATAAATCAAACAAACATGAACGAATTGAAAGTGTTTGGACTCTCGTAAGACTTCAAAATATTTTCGAAGTCTCCAGCGAGCGCCCACACAAATTATCTGATTAACTATTTTAAAGAGCGTGCTAACTAAAATAAGACAAGAAGAACAAACTGCGTTGTTTTTTCTTGTTGGACACTTACTCGTTGTTCTGAGTGGTTGTCCGTGTCAGCGAGGGCGTATATTAAGGATCTACAGATTTAGTGCAACCCTTTTTTGGTATTTATTGTAAAAAAGAGCGATAAAAGTCAATGAGGCACGTTTTAGTATGTTTTTTAATCAAAACAACGCAAGACCAGATCATTAACTGTACAAGCACCCCAAAGCCATCACATAGTTACGGTTACTTACACGATAACATTCAAACCATAAGCTAAATGTATACTACAAGACTTCTAGTTTAGCGAAAGCCAATACCAACCACTTAGTGCCTTCATCATCAAAGTTCACCTGCACTCGCGTTTGTGGCCCTTGCCCTTCACTATTAATAACCAAACCTTCCCCAAAAACAGGGTGATTCACTCTATCTCCCATACTAATATCGATCACTGGTTTTTGCATACTACTTAGAACTGAACTTGTTGGTCGGTTCACCGTCGGTCTTTGCATCGACACAGGACGACTGACTTGTGAACGCAAACGAACTTCTTCAATGCAGCCTGTTGGAATTTCGCTAATAAAGCGTGAAGGGCTATTAAAAGATTCACTGCCGTATAAACGACGAGATTCCGCATAAGTAATGTAGAGTTTTTCCATCGCTCGAGTGATGCCTACGTAACAAAGCCGCCTTTCTTCTTCTAAACGACCCGGTTCTTCAAACGACATTTTACTTGGGAACAAGTTCTCTTCTACACCGGTTAAAAATACTAAAGGGAACTCCAACCCTTTCGCCGCATGTAATGTCATTAATTGAATAGAGTCTTGGTATTCATCCGCTTGGGCTTCTCCAGCATCTAATACCGCTTTATCCAAAAAGGCCATTAATGGGGAACTAAATTCTTCATCATCAGAACTCCAGCTAAAACCACTAGCCGCACTAACAAGCTCTTTTAAGTTTTCTACACGAGCTTCGCCCTTTTCACCTTTTTCTTTTTCATGGAATGGGATTAAACCTGCTTCCTGGATAATCTGTTCAAAAACATCACCTAAACCAAGCTCTGGCTGTTGAATACAAGATGACATCCCTTCAATAAGTTCTAAAAAGCTGCGAATGGCATTAGTGGCTCTTGCAGGCAATAATCCTTGCTGAGCGACCACCTGCGCAGCCTTCCAAAGAGAATACCCTTGATCTCGGGCAAGTTCTCTGAGTGTACCAATACTGCGTTCACCAATCCCTCTTGGAGGAACGTTAATCACACGCTCTATAGCGCCATCATCATTTGGGTCAATTGCCAACCGTGCATAGGCTAATGCATTTTTAATTTCAAGACGATCGTAAAATCGATGTCCACCATAAATGCGATAGGGAACTTGCTCCCTCACAAGGCACTCCTCAACCACCCGTGATTGGGCGTTAGATCGATACAGTACGGCCATATCGCTGAGGTTTGACCCTTTATCACGCCATTTTTTAATAATATCAATTATAAATCGTGCTTCATCTTGTTCATTAAAGCCTGCATATAGTGAAATCGGCTCACCTTCCCCACTGTCAGTCCAAAGCTCTTTCCCTAAACGGTCGTCATTATTACTAATTAATCCATTGGCGGCTTTTAGTATATGCCCCGTTGATCGATAATTTTGCTCTAAGCGAATGGTATTTACATCTGGGAAATGTTTACTAAAGTTGTGAATGTTTTCAATTTTTGCTCCACGCCAACCATAGATAGATTGGTCATCATCTCCTACGGCAGTGATAGAGCCTTGATTACCCACTAAAATACGCAACCAGGCATATTGAATACTGTTGGTGTCTTGAAACTCATCTACCAATACATGAGCGAAGCGTTCTTGGTAATGCCTTAATAAAGAAGGGTTTCCAAGTAAAAGTTCATGAGCTCTTAATAGTAACTCGCCAAAATCCAGTAACCCTCCTTGTTCGCAGGCTTCTTCATAATGGAAATAAAGTTCTTTCATACCTCGAGTAAAAGGATCATGACTATCAACAACGTGGGCCGCTCGGCGACCTTCATCTTTTTGAGCATTAATAAACCAACACACTTGTTTGGGAGGCCAACGAGTATCATCAATATTAAAGGCTTTCATTAGTCGCTTAATTAAACGCAGTTGATCATCACTATCCATGATTTGAAAATTTTCTTTTAATCCCGCATCTCGCCAATGCGCTCGTAATAATCTATGGGCTAACCCATGAAAGGTCCCAACCCACATTCCTTGAGGAGGCACACCAACAAGTTGTTCTATTCGAGCTTGCATTTCTTTTGCCGCTTTATTGGTAAAGGTTACCGCCAACAAGCTATAAGGAGAGAGCTCATAAGCATGCATTAGCCATGCAATCCTATGAACTAGAACCCGTGTTTTACCACTACCAGCGCCGGCTAAAATCAAGGTATTTTGTAACGGAGCTGCAACAGCGTCTCTCTGCTTGTCATTTAAGTCATCTAAAATAAAAGAAACGTCCATTCATTGCCCACCGTATTTAAACTGTCATAAAAGTTACGTATAAAAGATCTTGTTGTTTTAAAAACAGGTTGATTTTTGATCAATAATAGTGTTTTTTAAACATGTTACTTGTTGTATGCCTATTTTGGCTTTTTTCACTGGTCGATGACAGTAATCAATACAATCTCTGTCATCTTGATAGGTTCAGAGAGGAAACGCGATGAGCAAGTCTACTGAAATGTTGAGCGAAGTTAAAACAAATATTCTTTATGCGTCTATGAGTATAGATAATGAGAAAAATGAACAGCATCAAAAAGAGGACAGTGTCCGTATGTTAAAAGCCAGGCGATCGATAGAAGATTATTTGGAAGAAAAGCGCCTACATGAATGCATTGCTAATGGCTGGGATATTAACTAGCCCATATTAACCCGGCTTATACAGGGTTAACATAAAAGCATTGATTGCCGTTTTTGCAATTTGCTTGCATTAGCGTTAGCCCTTTATGCTCTTTTTATTTATACAAAGGTTGGTGTCGATATCCTTTGCCTAGAATTTACACTCCCACATATTATCTTCAATCATATAAAAGAGACTCAAGGTAGCAGTGTCAGACTGCATCGAGTAATATATGCGCGAGAATTTTTAATCACATCTCAAAAATAATAAAAAACGGTATTAACCCTATTGGGGAGTCACCATGTTTGCACATATACAAGCTGCTCCAGCTGATCCAATTCTTGGCCTAAACGACGCTTATAAGAATGAAACTAACCCAAATAAAATCAATTTAGGTGTTGGTGTTTATAAAGATGAGCAAGGCAATACACCTATTCTGCAATCCGTAAAGCAAGCAGAAGAGCGATTATTAACCGAAGAATTAACCAAAAGCTATTTAAGTATTGAAGGTACTGATAATTATCGACAGTCAGTTCAAACCCTACTATTTGGCGAAAATCATCCTATTATTAACAAGAAGTTAGCCCACACCGCCCACACACCAGGCGGGACAGGAGCACTACGAGTAGCCGCAGAATTCATAAAAAAACACCTACCTGAAGCCACTATTTGGGTAAGTAATCCTACTTGGGCCAATCATCAAGCCATTTTTCAATCCGTTGGATTAGAAGTAGGCAGCTACGCCTATTACGATGCCTCTTCTAAAAGTCTAGATTTTGAATCTTTACTGGCAAGTTTATCGCAAATACCTGAAGGCGATATCGTACTATTCCACGGTTGCTGCCATAATCCAACAGGTATTGATCCAACGAAAGAGCAATGGCAGCAATTAGCAAAATTGTGTGGCAAACAAGGCTTCTTGCCTTTATTTGACTTTGCTTATCAAGGTTTTGGGGTTGGTTTAGAAGAAGATGCTCAAGGTCTAAGAACCTTTGCTGAACAAGTACCTGAAATGCTTATAGCGAGCTCTTTCTCGAAAAATTTTGGTCTGTACAACGAACGAGTTGGTGCATTAACCATTGTGTGTGAAACGGCTGACAATGCAGATGCCGCTTTTACGCAAATTAAAAGAGCCGCTAGAACCAATTATTCTAACCCACCAGCGCATGGTGCCGCCATTGTTGCTGAAATTCTATCAAACAAAGCATTACGCAGCTTATGGGAAATGGAATTGCAAAGCATGAGAACCCGCATACATGAGATGCGAGGTTTATTTGTCAGTACTTTACGTTCAAAAGGCGTAGAGCAAGACTTCTCTTTTATTTCAAAACAGCAAGGCATGTTTTCTTTTTCAGGCTTAAATCCTGAACAAGTATCCCAATTAAGAAAACAGTTCGGCATTTATATCGTTGGTTCAGGACGTATTAATGTGGCCGGTATGACACATGAAAATATGGATCCTTTGTGTTCTGCTATTGCAGAAATACTCACGCAAAGTTAGTCTGATAAGATTCATTCTTTTCAATAAAAAGGCAGGTCATTGATTTGCCTTTTTTTATTTCAAAATAACTATTTATTGAGGGTAGATCATGTCTGCAACATTAATTTATTGTTATGACCCTATGTGCAGCTGGTGCTGGGGCTTTAAACCAACTTGGAAAGCGTTACAAAAATCACTACAACCGCTAATTGAATCAAGAGAACTTTCTATCGATTATATGTTGGGAGGATTAGCGGTAGATTCCGATGAACCTATGCCAACACACATGCAGACCATGTTACATGGAACCTGGAAACGCATCTCTGAGCAATTAGGCACTGAATTTAACTTTGACTTCTGGACAAAATGCCAACCTAGACGCTCAACTTACCCAGCCTGTCGAGCCTGCTTAGTGGCCCGAGATCATAATTTAGAAGCAGAAATGACCTTGGCCATACAACAAGCCTACTACTTGGAATCCAAAAACCCATCGGATATTGAAACACTAAGCTACTGCGCAAAGCACATTGGATTGAAGTCAAATGAATTTCAAAAAGCGATGCAACACACTAAAGACCAAGGTTTACTAGAAAAAGAAATTAGCAGTGCTCGTAGCTTAGGATTGAATTCATTCCCTTCTTTAGCGGTACTAAAAGGCGACGAATTAATACATATTCCATTAGATTACCAAAGTCCAACAGCCATGCTAACCAGCATAAAAGAGGCGATACAATAAGTATCGCCATCGCTTTATTTGTACTAGAGGCTGCATTCTAATGCCGTAAGCAATTGATCCACTTCCGCTTCACTTGTGTAATGTACGAACGATAATCTTAAAACACCGGAGGCAGGGTCAATACCCATAGCTTCAAGTAACCTCACTGAATAAAAATGTCCAGCACCACAAATAATACCTTGTTCGGTTAATGATTGAGCTAATTCTTGTGGTGATTGGTGTTTTGGTACTAGGGCAATAACCGCGGCTCGAGTTGATGGACTAGATGGTCCTAATAAAGTGGCGTTTGGATGATGATCAACAAAGGACAGCACTTTCGATAATAAAGGCGTTTCTGCCGCGTGAATCAAAGACCTCACACGCTCAGCCTTCTCTTGAGTTGAATCGGTATATTCGTAATGATGATCATGAAGTGCTTCGAAATAATCTATAACCCCTTTACTGGCGGCGACTTGAGCATGATCAGGACCCGCTGGAACAAACCATTTATGTTTATACGCTTCATTAAAATAGTGCGATTGATTGCCTAATATCGACGCTATTCCTGAACGAATGACCATCACCCCAAGATGAGGACCAAATACCTTATATAAAGAAAAAAGGTAAATATCCGCACCTAACGCATCGATATCAGGCATTTCATGACCCACATACGAGACACCATCAACAAGAGTGTGTACGCCTGCTTGCTTGGCTTTTTTGCAAATTTCTGCCACCGGATTGATATGAGCAATGATATTAGAGCAATGAGGAAAAACTAACAGTTTTGTTTTACTCGTAAACAATACATCTAATTGATCTATATCTAACTGACCTGTTGCTGGATCAACTTGCCATTCTTTTATGGTTATTCCTCGCAGGCCAAGACGTCTCCAAACACCAGAATTGGCTTCATGATCTTGATTTGTAACGATAATTTCATCACCTACCTGTAACATATTAACAAAAGCGTTTGCTAATACATAAGTATTTTGTGACGTAGAGGGCCCTAAATGAACCTCTTCAGAAGTGACATTTAAATAGTCAGCAAGTCGCTGATGAGCAAGGTCCATTTGTGCTCCTGCTTTTTGAGAAGCAGGGTGAAGGTGATAAGGCTGTAATTTTGTTTCTTTATAATAACGGTGCAGATGATTAATCACTTGAGAGCAAGCATATGAACCACCCGCGTTGTCAAAAAAGGCCTGCCCTTGCAAAGAAGCTTCATCAAAAGCGGGGAATTGTGATCGAACAAAGTTGAGATCCAATCTAGGTGTCATAAACATATCCAAACGTCAGTAAATAATGAAACTCTAGTATAGAGACTTATGAATACAAGGTGTTTGCAATCTACAGAGTAAAACGCTAGCTTAATACAAGATTTTTGTATAAAAGAATAAAATAATGACTGAAATACACCTGGATAGAACAGATTATAAAATTATTCGTGCATTAGAGCAGGATGGACGAGCGAGTAATATACAGATAGCGGACATAGTAAACCTGTCTCAATCTCAGTGCTTAAGGCGTATTAGAAAGCTTGAAGAAAACGGCGTTATTGACGGTTATCATGCCCATATTAACTACGAAAAACTGGGTTACAATATAGTGGCGTGGTCGTTAGTTACCGTCAATAAAGATTTACTCAACGCGAGAGATGATGTAATGCGCTTCTTACAAGAAGACAGCCGTGCTGTTTCCGTATTTGGGGTAACAGGTGACGTTGATTTGATGGTAGAAATTCATGTGAAAGACATGCAAGAGTTTACTGACCTTATCGTCAAACATCTGTATCAACATCCCGCTGTTCTCAGTACAAAGTCTTACATCAAACTTGATACAGCAAAACTAAGAGGAATGGCCGTTACCTATTAGATCCTATTAACCAAAATCATGATTAATAAGATCTAACATCGGATTATAAACAGGTTCAATATCGTCCTTATTACTCTTTATATTAGGCTTTTCATTGGTTTTTTGCGCTTTTCCTATAAGAGGAGCGTCTGCCGACACTCTTTCTACAGCTTCAACTGCATCTTCTTCAGCTAAAGCCGTGTCTTCTACACGAATTTGGGAAGCCTCTAGATGACGAATACCAGTCATTAACCATAATAAGGTTTGGTCAATTTCATTGCAGCTAACATTTAATCCAATCCATTCACTGGCGTTTTCTTCGTAGAAAACTCTTCCACCCAAGAGCAAGCCTGGTTTACTCTCCATGTTGAGGCAGAGTGCTTTTAAGTGCTCAGTCAAAGATAAATCACATTGAAGCCAGAGAAAGCGACCTCCTTTTGCAGGCAATAAGCTCATTTTGTTTCCAAACTCCGCTTCTAACTGCGACTTTATACTTTCTGATTTACGCCAAATAGCACGAGTAAACGCATTTAATTTACGACTGATATTTTTGTCTAATCCATGGGACAGCGCCATCTGCATCCCTCGTGATGGCGTTAATTGAGAGGCAAACAAGGTTTCTCGACAGGCAGAAAACTGACCGTCCAAAAGCGCCCAAGCAAGATCATTTCCATATTGGTCAAGGTGTTCAAAACCGCCTATATAAAGAATCCGAGCGTGAGTATCTAATGACTTATAGGTTATTGGGAACGATCCCTTATAACCAAGATAGGATGTCATGTCCCATTCAATCGCTGGCGTGTTGGTATCATCAAGTAACGCAACCCAACGGCGTAAGCTCAAGTTACTGATGAGCTGACCTGCTGGCAGGGCAAACTGTCCTGGCAACACAACTAAACGAATGTTCTTTTCCTCTATACATGTTTTCGCTAGATCTAAATCGGCACCATGAGCTCCCGCCGTAATCACAACCGGTACACGACCTAGAGATAATAACGTTTGTGTTAATCGATGGTCACAAGGCGTTATCACCAGTACATTGTCTTGTTTGTTAGTAAATTGATGAACCGCTTGAGTAAAAAAAGCTAATGCATTATTCGCTAGCCAGACCGCATCAAGATGGCTTTGAATACCAAGTAAGCTCAAATATTGAACAACACTTTGACGAGCTTCTTTTTCACCCTGCCCAATACATTTCTGGCCATTACTTGCCATATTCAATAAGTCGGCTTGCATCAAAGGATTATATTCACCTGTTAACGTAATTTGATCCTGAGCCCTTTGAGACAAGGTTAATCCGAATTGCTTTGATAGTGTTTGATGCTGTTCACCTAACAATGGAATAGCAGCACGCAGCTGTGATCGATGACAAACAAAGTAACCCGATTTAGGTCGAGACTCGATCCAACCGTCTTTTGCGAGCAGTTCATAACCATGAATCGCTGTATTGAGACTCACACTCTGCTCTTTTGCTACCGAACGCAATGACGGCATTTTATCCCCTGCCGAGAGAGCCCCTTTTGTAAGCTGCTCTTGGAACCAATCGATTAGGTTTTGATAAAGAAACGCCGCCACTGTGTGTACCTTTTAATGCTGTTAATTAAATTTCTGTAACTAATAATGGTCTTGAATGAGAGAATTGCCAAGTAAAATAAAAAATAAATGGCAAAAGTCTGCTTTTTTAAAGACTTAAGGTACAATTATAGGCATTAGAAACAGTAAAAATGAGTCCATCGATGATGTTTGACCCTTATTCTATACGGCAAGAATTCCCTATTCTGCAACAACCGGCTTACGAACACGAGCTTACGTATTTAGACAATGCGGCCACCACTCAAAAGCCAAGTAGGGTACTTGAACGTATTCTTGGTTATTACCAAACCGCCAATGCAAACGTACATCGTGGGGCTCACTTTTTAAGTGATAGGGCCACATCCCAATTTGAACAAGCACGTCAAACAGTCGAAAGATTTATTCACGCGCCAGAAAATGGCCAAGTGATTTGGACAAAAGGCACAACGGAAGCGATTAATACCGTAGCATATGGTATCGAACACCTGATTGATCCAGACGATGAGATATTAATCTCCAGTCTTGAACACCATGCAAACTTAGTTCCCTGGCAGCAACTTTCATTTCGAACAGGAGCTAGGTTGAGGATTATTCCTTTTACCTCAGATGGGAAGTGGCAAGCCGAATACGCTAATTACTTTTCTGATCGAACTAAAATTGTCGCCTGCACCCAAGTATCGAATGCAATAGGAGTGCAGCTCCCCATCAAAGAAGTTATCCAACACGCTAAAAATGTAGGCGCAATGACGCTGATTGATGGTGCTCAAGCCATTGCACATTATCCGGTTAGTGTTAGTGAACTCGACTGTGACTTCTACGTATTCTCTGGGCATAAAATGTATGGCCCGACAGGGATTGGTGTTTTATATGGTAAAACCGATGCCTTAGAAAGTTTACTCCCCTGTCAAACGGGCGGCGAGATGGTACTACACGTTACTTATCAGGCAACTGAATTTAATATTTTGCCTTATCGTTTGGAAGCTGGGACACCAAACATTGAGGGTGCGTTGGGGCTCGCGGCGGCTTGTGATTTTTTACAGCAGCACGATCAAGAAGCCGTATTAAAATGGGAGCAATCTTTAGCCGAAAAAGCCTATTCAATATTAGAAAACACCACCGATATTGAGATTTTTTCTCCCAAAAAACATTCCACATTAATCTCTCTGTCAGTAAAAAATACTCATATAATGGATTTAAATGGCTATTTAGATAGTAAGGGGATCGCGGTTCGAGGTGGTAGCCACTGTGCTCACCCACTTATGGCCCAATTAGGTGTATCAGGCACTTTAAGAGCGTCTTTCGCTTGTTATAACACCATGGAAGAAGCGGAGCACTTTGCGAATACGTTATTAGAAGCGATCGAGCTTTTACAAGAGGATTAATCATTATGGAATCGCCATCTCTGTCGAGTATACAAGCACAATTACAAGCTTGTCATAGTAAAGAAGACACGTTTAGAACCCTAGTGACCTTAAGTAAAACATTACCAAGGCTCAGTAACGATGAAAAAGCAGATGAGCATAAAATTAAAGGCTGTGAAAGTGCTGTTTGGCTTATTATTGAGCACAACCATACTGATTTTCCTCAGTTTAAAGCCGACAGTGATGCCAAGCTGATGCGAGGCGTTCTGGCGGCGATTTTAAGCTTAGTGAACGGCAAAAGTACGACAGAAATTCAAGCGATGGATCTCTCCTCCTTAATGTCCAGTTTAAACCTAGGTAGTTACCTCACCAGCTCAAGAACCAACGGGGTATTAGCGATACTAGACAAAATTTCTTGCCGATAAAACCGAAGTTACTTCCTCATAACAATACAGTCGTTGTTAAATTCAGCCATAGACTGAGCAACATTACGGATGGTTTCTGTAAGACTATACAAAGATTTATGCTGGCGGGTATTCGTCGGATACGCTAATCCATAAGGATAGTAAATTGCGGGATCAAAAGGCCGAATAACCACATCATTTCCTTTCCAAACACGAGCCGCAAAAGGCTCCAATACCCCAACCGCCATACCCGCCGCAATCATGGCATAACCAGTATGTGAGGTATCAATCATAATACTTTGTTTTATAAGAGGTTTTACTGAGCTCAAAGCCCCGCCTAATTCACTCCAGTAAATCGGAGAATTATCCACTACAGTCAACACGGATTCACCAATCAAATCCTGTGCCGTAATCACTTCCTTTTTAGCGAGAGGATGATCTGATCTGGCCGCAAACACAAAACGAGCGTTACCAATAAATTCTCTCTCAATGCCAATCAGTTGTGGCAGCTCTAAGCCAATCGCTAAATCCACCGAGTTAGTCTGTAACTTCATGACAAGCTCTGACATTGAATCAGTATGAATCGTCACACGTTCATCAGGAAAGTATTTTTTATGTTCTTGTAACGCCAGAGGTAACAAAGTACTGGCGATGGCCGAGGTGCTGGCAATTTTAATTTCACTGGGCGTTCGAGTACGTATTTTTGCCGCCACAGACTCCAGTTTTTCTAAACCTAAAAAACTCTCTTCTACAGAGCGGAAAAATTCAGCCGCCTCATGAGTTGGGTATAAACGACCTTTACGACGATCAAACAAAGAAAAACCCAATGAATATTCTAGATCGCTCAATAAACGACTTACAGCAGGTTGAGAGACGTGCATTTCTGTCGCCGCCGCCGCGGTTGTTCCCCTTAGCATGATGTAGCGAAAAGCCTCGATTTGCCTGAATTTCATACAGATAGCACCTCATTAAATAACATTTAGTTATCAACTATACGATAATATAAGTGGAAGTCATCGCATTAAATTAACATTATTGAAATAGGTAAAAAATAAGAACTTTTAAGCGATGGTGTTTTTTTATAGCAAACACTTAATTAAACGGGCTTCGGTTAGATTACAGTGCCTGTAACCAAACGCATCTTGATAGTAAGGATTATTTAGTGACAGACATTTCATCCTCCCCAATACTGACAGTCGAAAACCTTTCTGTAGAATTCGGTCATTCTCGCGTTATTGATAATCTCAACTTTTCAGTCATAGCGGGCCGAACACTTGCTATTGTAGGGGAATCAGGTTCCGGTAAATCCGTCACATCACAGTCCATTATGCGACTCGCTGAAAGTACAGGCGCTAGCTATCCATCAGGGCGCATTTTATTCTCCGGTGAACAAGGGGAAATAGACCTACTATCTCAGTCTCAAGAAGCAATGCGTTCAATTCGTGGTAAAGATATTGCCATGATTTTCCAAGAGCCAATGACATCGCTTAATCCCGTTTTCACTATCGGTGACCAAATTTCGGAGTCTCTTTCTTTACACAAAAAATTAACTAAATCCGCAGCGCTCGATGAAAGCATGAAACTGTTAAAAATGGTTCGGCTACCAGATGCAGAAGATATGCTCAATCGCTATCCTCATCAACTATCAGGCGGAATGAGACAAAGAGTCATGATAGCGATGGCATTGGCCTGCCGTCCAAAGGTACTTATTGCAGACGAACCAACCACCGCACTAGACGTTACGATTCAAGCTCAAATTTTAACCATATTGAATGACCTTCAAAAAGAATTAAATATGGCCGTGATTTTTATCACTCATGATATGGGCGTTGTCGCAGAAATCGCCGACGACGTTGTGGTTATGTGGAAGGGTAAAAAAGTTGAACAGGGTCCTGTTAAAGAATTATTCGCAAACCCTCAACACCCCTATACAAAAGCATTATTAGCCGCCGTTCCAAAACTGGGAAGTATGGCTGGAGAACCCTTCCCTAAGCGCTTTCCTATCACAGTAATGGATGGTGAAGGCACCCGCTTAGTCGGTGAAGAGAAAACCCAAGCGACCGCTTGTTATGATAAAAGCCCTTTATTATCAGTACGAGATCTTGTCACTCGCTTCGATAGCAAAAAAGCTTTTTTGGACGTGTCACTCATAGAGTACATGCGGTAGAGAAAGTCAGCTTTGATATATATCACGGTGAAACATTGGCTCTTGTTGGTGAATCGGGTTCCGGTAAATCCACTATTGGTAGAACCATTCAACAATTACAGCAAGCAACTAGTGGTGATATTAGCTTTGAAGGCAACCCTTTTTCCGATATGAGTAAAGCGGATAAACAGAGATTACGTCAGGAAATTCAATACATTTTCCAAGACCCTCTAGCGTCACTAGACCCTAGAAAAACCATTGGGTTCTCTATTGCTGAGCCAATAAAAACCCATAATTTAATTCGTGGTGAACAAAAAATTCAACAAAGAGTATATGAATTATTAGAACGTGTTGGATTAAGCTCTGAACATGCAGATCGTTATCCACACCAGTTTTCCGGTGGGCAGCGCCAACGAATTTGTATCGCCAGAGCACTGGCATCTAACCCTAAATTAATTATTGCGGATGAAGCTTTATCCGCTCTAGATGTTTCTATTCAAGCCCAAATTATTAATCTCTTCATGGAGCTTCAAGAAGAGCATGGCATTGCTTACTTATTTATTAGTCATGACATGGCTGTCGTTGAGAAAATGAGCCACAGAGTGGCTGTTTTGTACCTAGGTCAAGTCGCCGAACTGGGATCTCGTCAGCAAGTTCTAGAAACACCATCCCATCCTTATACACAGCGTTTACTGAGTGCGGTGCCAATTGCGGATCCAACGATTACCCGTAATCTTGGTCGTCTAACCGGTGAAATCCCCAGCCCTGTACGTCGTGTAGGAAATGAGCCCAGTATTGTTCCGCATCGAGAAATCGCTCCGGGACATTTTGTCGCAGATGCACCATAAGAAGAATAATTTTCACAACGATCACAAAAGAACGGAGAGTTGAAAGATGAACAAAAAAAGCACCTTCAAAACAGCATTAAAAACCTTTGCTGTAACCAGTAGTTTGGCCATGGCAAGCTTAAGCTTTGCTAGCACATTAACCGTCTCTTCCCCACAAGACCCTGGCAGTTGGGATCCTATTGACACTTTTTTGGTCAATTGGGCTGCTGTTGCCACTAATATGTATGATGGTTTGACCTACCGAGGTCCAGATCTAAAGTTACAACCAGGTTTGGCTACATCATGGGAGCAGTTAGATGAAGGTAAACGCATTCGCTTTACTTTACGAGAAGGCGTGACATTTCATAACGGTGAAGCATTTAACTCAGCATCAGTAAAATTTACCTTTGATCGCTTAATGGGTGACGAAGGCAGAAAAGGTCCTCAACGATCGAATTACGCAGCCATTGATACCGTTGAAGTTATTGATGATTACACAATCGACTTTCATTTAAAGGCTGCAGACCCTGTTTTGCTAACAAAGCTCGCTGGCTACGGAGCCATGATAGTGCCGCCAAAATACATTCAAGAAAATGGTGAAGACTTCTTTAATACTCACCCAATGGGAACCGGTCCATTCAAATTTTCTTCTTATGAGCCAAAAGTCGGGATTAAGCTAGAAGCGTTCAGTCAGCATTGGGGTGGTGCTCCAAAACTAACTAACCTTAATTATCGTTTTATTAGCGAGCCATCTACTGCCGTTGCAGAGCTTCAGTCTGGACGTGTCGACTTAGTCATTCCGCCAACGATTCCAATAGGAATGATTACCACCATAGAAAAAGACCCAAACCTTACGATAGCAACAACGATCAGTCCGACGGTTTATGCTTTACGTTTCAATACCAGAGATGGCATCACCAAAGATGAGCGTGTTCGTAAGGCGTTAATTTATGGCGTGGATCGTCAAGCCATTATAGATTCTATTTTAGGAGGACAAGCGGCACCTATAGCAAGCTTCCAAAGTGCTATTTCATTTGGTGAAGACCCTACAATGAAGCCTTTACCTTATGATCCGAGCAAAGCCATGCAGCTATTAAAAGCAGCTGGAATCCAGCCAGGAACCAAATTACAAATAGATATTCGTGGTAATAACGCGACTTTTAATGAAGTTTCTCAAGCCGTTGCGAGTTATCTACAAGTTATAGGCTTAAATGCCACCATCAAACCTTATGAAACCAATGTTCTATTAAATGACATTATTCCAGCGGGTAAAACGGGTGAGATGTTTCAACAATCATGGGGAGGTTGGACGCTTGATTATGATAATACGGCTTACTTCATGTATCACACTGGAGAAAAGTGGAATCCATATGACAGCGATCCAGAGTTAGATGCATTGCTTGAGTCTCAACGCTCCATTACAGATAGAGATAAACGCGAAGAGATTTTGAAAAGTATTGCAAACTACACATCAAATCGTGCTTTAGAAATGCCTCTATATAACTTAAATGCCATTTTTGGTGTATCTAAAAGAGTTAAAAATTTCACACCTGTACCTGATAGCCGCTTACGTTTAACAGATGTAACGGTTGAATAGGTCTATGTTCTAACTTTACTCGAGTAAACCGCATTGCTCTATTCATTAACACTTTTATCAATAGAGCAATGCTTACTGTTTTTTGAAAGGCTATCTTTTTAAAGGAAAAAGTCATGGCGAACTTTTTAATGAAACGATTTCTGCAAGCTATTTTTGTACTGCTAGCAGTAACTTTAATCGTGGCTTTTGCAATACGTCTAACAGGGGATCCAGCCCTTATGCTGACTCAAGGAGCCGGCAGTGTTACCGAAGCGGACCTCATGATGATTCGTGAAGCATTAGGTATTAATAAACCCTTTTTCATTCAATATTATGAATTTTTAAAAGGTTTATTCGTTTTTGACTTTGGCCGTAGTTTTATGGGCGGAACACCCGTTGCAGACTTGATCAGTAAATCATTGCCAGCCACATTAATGTTGGCCGCATCGGTTATGTTTGTTTCTATCGTTATTTCCATTCCTTTAGGTATTAAAGCCGCAGTATCAAAGGGAAAATGGGCAGATCAAACCATCAGAATCCTCTCTCTAATTGGTTTATCCTTTCCCAACTTTTGGCTTGCTCTCATGTTGGTTTTAGTTTTTTCAATTTGGCTTCAGTGGCTTCCACCAAGCGGCATGGATGGCTTCGCCAGCTTCTTAATGCCCGCCTTTACCATGGCCATCATTCTAACCGCCACCAATGTTCGACTAGTACGTTCTTCCATGCTGGAAACACTACAGGCGCAATACATTATGGTTGCAAGGGCAAAAGGCTTGAGTGAAAACACCGTCCTTTATAAGCACGCTCTACGTAATTGTGCGATCCCCCTTATTACCTACTTCGGCCTACAATTTGGCGGTCTATTAGGTGGAATCGTTGTGATTGAACGTGTTTTCAATTGGCCAGGACTTGGCACACTTGCTTTTGATGCAGTAAGTGGCCGTGATTACCCAGTGCTACAAGCCGTTATCACCATTCTATCGATGCTTATCGTTGGCGTTAACCTATTGGTTGATATTGCCTATGGCTTGATCGATCCACGCATTCGTACGGAGTAATAAGATGTCAGCGAATCGTTTTAGTGTAAATCTATCTAATTATAAGAGCCTTGAATTTATTCTTGGCGCTTTATTAACGGGCGGCATTTGCTTCTTAGTCGTCTTTTCCGACTTTTTGTTTCAAGGAGCCGATAAAATTAATTTATCCTCTCGCTTATTAGAACCTTTTACTCATCCAGATCACTTCTTTGGAACAGACCCCCTTGGCAGAGATATTATTGCTAGGGTCGTTGCTGGCGGCAAAGTATCACTTCAAGTCGGGTTTTTATCGGTTGCTGGAGCCGTTGTCCTAGGTGTCATTATGGGGCTTATTTCTGGTTACTATCGTGGTTTCTGGGATGTCATTGTAATGCGATTTGCCGATGTTCAGTTAGCCATGCCATTTATTTTATTAGCCATTACTTTTATTGCTATTGTTGGTGGTGGATTAGCGAATATGATTTTCTTGCTAATCATTTCTCAATGGGTACAGTATGCAAGATTAGTCCGAGGGTCGGTACTGTCACTACGCGATCGAGAATTTATCCAATCCGCTGAGGCCATAGGGGTCAGCCATTTTAATATTCTGTTTCGTCATCTTCTACCGAATTTAATTGGACCTGTTATTGTGCTTACAACACTTAATGTAGCCAATAACATCCTACTAGAAAGTAGTTTAACTTTTCTTGGGCTGGGTGTTGATCCATTAACTCCAAGCTGGGGTGGCATGTTAGCGGATGGACGTACTTATATTCAAAATGCTTGGTGGGTGAGTGTCTTCCCTGGATTAGCAATACTGTTAACGGTTCTGGGTTTAAACCTATTAGGAGACTGGCTTCGAGACAGCCTTGATCCTACAGGTAGGACATCACGATGAGCCATATTTTTTCGACGACCATCGAACCAACAATACAGCAATTAATTGAGCAGTTTGGCAAAATAGACTATCAAGAACACCTGATAGAGGCGTGGGTATTTGGCGATAAAGTGCATCGTCAAATGGCTGAAGCAACCCTGTTAAAACGGGGAGTCAAAGCCAAATTACGCAGTGCTTATAAGCCCTTATTGCATTTTTTTATAGAAGATATCGACTTAGTCGCTAATCAGATTAGTCGCATAGAAGTCCATTATCCGTTACATCCCGAAGCATCAGAAAAACGTTTTCTACTAGAAACCTACCCTCTTTCAGCTTTGCTTGGTAACGCTCAGGTTTATTACATTGCGAATACGCAAGCAACTGACTTTTACAATGTCATTCTCCGTTCTGAATCTGGAATCCAGACTCAATATAAAGTGTTTGCACCTAATAAACTTCACCTTGATCTGATTAAGCAGTCTCATCTATCCCCGACGGGTTGGCTGAAAGTCACCAACCCTGCAGGAAAGGTTACTCAGAATGAGCGCCTGTTAACGGATTACGAGATTCTTTTTAACCAAGGCATGTCCGCTATCGCTAAACACTCATGGAAAGAGACAGAACCTTACTTCGAAGAACTGAATATTCACGTTACCTTGCCTTGGAAAGATCAGCCTTTACCCTATAAGCATGAAGTACTCAGCCTGAGTGAAGCGCTACACGAAGACTTTTATTTCTCAATACAAGAATGGTTCAAGGTAAAAGCGGGGCATAACCCTAATGATCGCAAAGGCCAGCCAGGACAAATTGTCCCAGAAATTCATTATGTAGATGAAGGTAGTTTAAGTATTACGATAGAAGACCGTTGCTATCAAACTCAGCACAGTCAGGGACAACAAACATTGACGTTTGCCAACTCTCCACTGAGTATGTCTCAGGTCCAGACAGAGTTAGAAACCATTAGCGGGGTTCAATTTAATACGAAAACGGTTACCGGAAGAATTATTAACGCTTGTTACCATCAAGGAGCAGACTTTCCGGTAATGATCAGTGGGGGACAACATGCAAATGAAACGACAGGCGTTATTGGGACATTACGTGCCGCTCAAATATTACAGCAAAAACAAAATAGCCACTTTACTATTTCTCCTCTTGAAAACCCAGATGGTTATGCTCTGCATCAGCGGCTCATCTCAGATAACCCCCATCATATGCATCATGCGGCTCGATACACGGCATTAGGCGATGATTTAGAATACCGCTCTACAGAACCCTTCTATGAAAAAGATATTCGCTATCAAGCGAGAGCCATCAGCCAAGCGGATTTACACATCAACTTGCACGGTTATCCATCTCATGAATGGACTCGCCCTCTCTCAGGTTATGTGCCTCGAGGCTTTGACATGTGGACCATACCAAAAGGGTTTTTCTTGATTTTACGTCACAGTAAAGAAGAAAAATGGTCTCAATACGCCGAAGACTTCATTCATCTAGTGACCCAAGAGTTGACCAAAATTCCCGGTGTAATGGCATTTAACAAAGAACAAATCGAGCTTTATCAATTGCATGCAGGGGAAGCTGACTTCCGTATTATCAATGGTTTTCCTTGTTTAATTTCACATGGCAAACCTGAGGACATTCCGATACAACTCATCACTGAATACCCAGATGAGACCCTATACGGTAAACACTTTATAACTGGACATAATATACAAACAGCTACGGTACTGGCAGCTTATGAAGCACATCAAGCTTTGTCAGCACGTTTAACACCTTAATATTTACAGCAGTAGAGCATGCTCTTAGAAATATAGAATGCTACTGCTGCATTCCCTACTCTATTAATCCGCCAATTTTGTAAGTTTTTCTAGCACTCGACCAGCGGCGACTAGGCCGAAGGTAGCGGTAACGACAGTGCTTGAGCCAAAGCCTGAATCACAGCCAAGTTTGGTGTTAGCACCCCAGTCAGGACGCTGCAGGCTAATGTTTCCATCTTCGTGTTGATATCTCAGCTGCTCCGTAGAATACACACATTCAATTTCAAATCGTCGTTTGACATTTTTAGGAAAATTACTATGACGCCTTAAAAAGTTTCTTAGCTTAGCGGCCAATGGATCTCTTTCAGTACGGGATAAATCCGCAATTTGAACTTTAGTCGGGTCAATTTGACCGCCAGCACCACCGATCGTAATGATCTTAACTTTATTGCGGCGGCACCATGCCACCATCGCGGCTTTTGGTTTCAGGCTGTCGATTGCGTCGATAACATAATCGTATTGATTATTAAGCAATTCCGCGACATTCTCTGGTGTCACAAAATCTTCAACAGCATTCACTTGGCAATTAGGGTTAATCAACTTAATACGTTCCGCCATCACATCTACCTTCGCTTTACCGACGTTGCCATCTAAAGCGTGTATCTGACGATTCGTATTAGTGATACAAATATCATCCATATCGATTAGCGTAATATGACCAATACCCGATCTCGCTAATGCTTCGGCCGCCCAGGCGCCAACTCCACCAATACCAACAACACACACATGTGCTTGGGTAAAATACTCATACGCTTTGACTCCGTATAAGCGGCGGATTCCACCAAAACGCTGTTCTTCTGACACCTATAACACCTCAAAAATAAATCTGTTATCATTTTTAAATTAAATGCATTTCTAGAATTAAAACTATACTAAAAATCACATTGGTGAACTAACTTCATTAGAACTGAATTCTATTGAACTTTATTCGACCTGCTTTCAGAAAATACCGTAAATCAAAAGGCTTTATAACAGCATGATTCAGCAAGCATTCGAACAACTTGGTTTAACACCAAGAGAAACGCAATTATACCAAACCTTATTACAACTTGGTCATGCCTCTATTCGCGATATCGCTGAAAAAAGTGGCGTAAACAGAGGTGCTGCTTATGAATCACTTAAACAATTACAAGCTAAAGGTATTGTAAGCTATTTCCCTAAAGGTAAGCGTCGCTTCTTTTCTGCTGAAAGTCCCGATATCCTATTAAGGCTAGCGGAAGAGAAACAGCAACGATTAGAGAAAACCATTGAATCCCTGAAAACAACGATTATTCCGAGTTTGCAACAACAACAGCCAAACTATAGCCAGACAAATGTACGCTATTACGAGGGCGATGATGGTATTGAATGGGTACTTAGAGACATTCTGGATGTAGTATCTCAACAGGACCATAAAGAATATTGTGTATTTTCTTCTAAGCCTATACGACCTTATTTATACCGCCCTTTTCCAACTTATACGAAGCAACGAGTCAAGCTTGGTATTAATGTTAAGGTTATCGCTATCGGTGATGGTGGTGAAGATGCCGAATTATCCCAACGTAAATGGATCAAAACAGAAGGTGCAGTAGACGCCAGTTACATTGCTATTTACCCTCCCAAGTGCGCCATTATTTCCTTGGCTAATGATAACTTCCCTTCCGCTGTCGTGCTTGAATCAAAAGACATTTCTAAAGCACAACAAATCATTTTTGATACTTTATGGAAGTTGTTATAAAACTCATGATTCAAGCATAAAAAAAACCACCCAAGTTTTCACAAAGGTGGTTTTTTTGACTCGTAACGCTGTTAGTTAATTACTTATGACGTAATTGACTAATTGTACGTAAGCGAGCAACAGCTTCAGCAAGTTCAGCCGATGCACGAGAAAAATCAATATCAGAGTTTTGTTGACTCAATAATTCTTCTGCGTGTTTTTTAGCTTCTAGTGAAGCCGCTTCGTCCAGATCATGAGCACGAATAGCGGTATCTGCCAAAACAGTAATACGATGTGGTTGCACTTCTAGGAAACCACCCGATACGAAGATAATCTCTTCTTCACCATTTTGTTTAACCACGCGAACAGGGCCTGGAATCAGTGGAGTCAATAATGGCGCATGTCCAGGTTTAATACCTAGATCACCAAAACTACCGGCTGCCACAAGAGTCTCTACCGATCCAGAGAAAATCTCTTGCTCAGCGCTTACGATATCGCAGTGTACTGTGATAGCCATAAGATGCCTCTCTTGTTCAGGCTTAACCGAAGCTCAATTTTATAAGCTTCGGTTATGCATGGTTAAAGTTTTTTAGCTTTCTCAACGGCTTCGTCGATGCTGCCAATCATGTAGAACGCTTGCTCTGGTAAGTCATCAAACTCACCATCTAGGATGCCTTTAAAGCCGCGGATAGTATCTTTCAAAGAAACATACTTACCTGGCGCACCCGTAAATACTTCAGCTACGAAGAAAGGCTGAGACAAGAAACGCTGGATTTTACGAGAACGGTTAACCGTTTGCTTATCTTCTTCAGATAACTCATCCATACCCAAGATTGCGATGATGTCTTTCAATTCTTTATAACGTTGTAATACAGTCTGTACACCACGAGCTACGTCGTAATGTTCTTGACCAATTACAAGAGGATCCAACTGACGAGACGTACTGTCTAGAGGGTCAATCGCAGGGTAGATACCCAAAGCAGCGATATCACGAGACAATACAACCGTTGCATCCAAGTGAGAGAAAGTGGTTGCTGGAGATGGATCTGTCAAGTCATCCGCAGGTACGTATACCGCTTGGATAGATGTGATCGAACCCGTCTTAGTAGACGTGATACGCTCTTGAAGAACACCCATTTCTTCAGCAAGTGTTGGTTGGTAACCTACAGCAGAAGGCATACGACCCAACAATGCAGATACTTCTGTACCCGCCAAAGTGTAACGGTAGATGTTATCTACGAAGAACAATACGTCACGACCTTCGTCACGGAATTTCTCCGCCATTGTCAAACCAGTCAAAGCAACACGTAAACGGTTACCTGGAGGCTCATTCATCTGACCATATACTAGAGATACTTTATCGATTACGTTCGAATCAGTCATCTCATGGTAGAAATCGTTACCTTCACGAGTACGTTCACCAACACCAGCGAATACAGAATAACCACTGTGCTCGATGGCGATGTTACGGATAAGTTCCATCATGTTTACAGTTTTACCAACACCGGCACCACCAAACAGACCAACTTTACCACCTTTCGCGAACGGACAAACAAGGTCGATTACCTTGATACCAGTTTCTAAAAGTTCATTACCAGAAGATTGCTCCGCATAGCTTGGTGCTGCACGGTGAATAGACCAGCTTTCTTCTGCGCCAATTGGACCTTTTTCGTCAATTGGATTACCTAGAACGTCCATAATACGCCCTAGTGTTTTTGTACCTACAGGAACACTTACAGGGTGATTCGTATTGTCTACAACTAGACCACGTTTCATACCTTCTGTTGATCCCATTGCGATAGTACGCACGATACCATCACCAAGCTGCTGTTGAACTTCCAACACCAACTCTTTGCCCTCGATTGTCAGGGCATCATATATCTTTGGCACACTGTCACGTGGAAATTCCACGTCGATGACCGCACCTATAATCTGTACGATTTGTCCGCTACTCATGTTCGGATCCTCTTAATACCAAAATACCTTAAACCGCTGCCGCGCCGCTTACAATCTCAGAAATTTCCTGAGTAATCGCAGCCTGACGAGCCTTGTTGTACACCAACTGTAGTTCATCGATGATATCACCAGCGTTATCTGTCGCGTTTTTCATAGCCAACATTCGAGCGGCTTGCTCACACGCAATATTTTCAACAACTGCTTGATATACTTGAGATTCGATGAAACGAACTAATAACCCATCAAGAATATCAATGGCCTCAGGTTCGTAAATGTAATCCCAGTGGTGTTGTAATTGTTCATTCTCTTCTGCATTAAGCGGTAAAAGTTGCTCAACCGTTGGTTTCTGAGTCATCGTATTTACGAACTCGTTAGAAACAACATATAAACGATCAAGACGACCTTCATCAAATGCATCCAGCATGACCTTAACACTGCCTACTAGGACAGATGCTTCAGGTGCGTCACCTAAACCAGTAACCGCAGCTGCCACATTACCGCCGTAGTTTTTAAAGAATGATACAGCTTTACTACCGATGGCACAGATATCAATTTCAATACCTTCATCAGAATACTGCTTCATGTCTCTTAATGCTGCTTTGAATATATTGACATTCAAACCACCACACAAACCACGATCAGATGAGACTATGATATAACCAACACGCTTCGCCTCACGATCGGTAAGGTAACGGTGTTTGTACTCAGGATTAGCATTAGCCAAATGGCCAATAACTTGGCGAATTCGCTCCGCATACGGACGAGAAGAAGCCATACGATCCTGAGCTTTACGCGTTTTACTTGCTGCTACTTTTTCCATAGCACGAGTAATTTTACGCGTATTGTTAATGCTCGCAATCTGTGTGCGTATCTCTTTTCCGACTGCCATAATGAACTGCCCTTGTGAGAATGTTAATTCACAAACAACAGAGATGGATTGGCGGCGTCTGATTCTAGACCAACGCCACCAAAGCCATTACCAAGTTTGTGTCGCTTTAAACTTCTCGATTGCCGCTTTAAAAGTTGCTTCAATCTCGCCGTTATAATTACCAGTTTTGTTGATGTCAGCCATCAAATCTGCATGTTCGCTGTGCATATAGCCCAACAAAGACACTTCAAAACTGCCAATTTTGCTTGTTTCAACATCTGCAAGGTAGCCATCATTAGCAGCGTAAAGGATAACGCCCATGTCAGCAACAGGCATTGGACTAAACTGCTTTTGCTTCATCAGTTCAGTAACCTGCTTACCATGTTCAAGCTGCTTACGAGTTGCTTCATCAAGATCAGAAGCGAACTGAGCAAAGGCAGCCAATTCACGGTATTGCGCTAATGCTAGACGAATACCACCGCCTAGTTTTTTAACTATTTTAGTCTGAGCTGCACCACCAACACGAGATACCGAGATACCAGCATTCATTGCAGGACGAATACCTGCGTTGAAAGCACTTGCTTCCAAGAAAATCTGGCCATCAGTAATCGAGATTACGTTAGTTGGTACGAACGCAGAAACGTCACCACCTTGAGTTTCGATGATAGGTAGTGCAGTCAAAGAACCTGTCTGACCTTTCACTTCACCTTTGGTAAATGCTTCTACATAGTCCACGTTTACACGAGACGCACGCTCAAGAAGACGAGAGTGTAAGTAAAATACGTCACCAGGGTAAGCTTCACGACCTGGTGGACGACGCAATAGCAATGAGATTTGACGGTAAGCCCAAGCTTGTTTAGTCAAATCATCATATACGATCAGTGCATCTTCACCGCGATCACGGAAGTATTCACCCATAGTACAACCAGTGTATGGAGCTAAGAACAACATAGCAGCAGGGTCAGATGCACCCGCAGCAACGACTGTTGTATATTCCATTGCACCCGCTTCTTCTAATTTGCGAACTACGTTAGCAATAGTAGATTGCTTTTGACCAATGGCAACATAGATACATTTAATACCACTCTCTTTTTGAGCAATGATAGTATCGATAGCAAGTGCCGTTTTACCAATTTGGCGGTCACCGATGATCAACTCACGCTGACCACGACCTACAGGAACCATAGCATCAACTGCTTTGTAACCTGTTTGTATTGGTTGATCTACTGATTGACGTTCGATTACACCAGGTGCAACTTTTTCAACGGCATCAGTTAATTGTGCATTGACAGGACCTTTGCCGTCGATTGGATTACCCAATGCGTCAACAACACGACCTAATAGTTCTGGACCGATTGGAACTTCCAAGATACGACCAGTACATTTAACTTTTTGACCTTCTACAAGGTTTTGGTAGTTACCCAATACTACAGCACCTACAGAGTCACGCTCTAGGTTTAATGCCATACCATAGATACCACCAGGGAATTCAATCATTTCCCCGTACATTACGTCAGCTAGACCGTGAATCAACACGATACCGTCTGCTACGCTGACAATTGTGCCCTCATTTTGGGCATCAGAAGAAACATCAAGATTGTCAATACGCTTCTTAATGATCTCACTGATCTCAGATGGATTCAGTTGCTGCATGCTAAATTCCTCAACCCTGGTTTCGATTTTTTCAAAACACTAGGAGTTTATCGCCTCGGCCAGTTTCGCTAATTTACCGCGTACTGAACCGTCGATGATTAAGTCACCTGTTCGGATAACCACGCCACCAATTAGGCTTGCGTCTGTTTCACTAGATAGCTTGATCGTACGATCTAACTTTTTACCTAATGAAACGGCTAATGTATTTTCCTGTTCAGTTGTCAAAGGAAAAGCGGATGTGACAACAACGTCCACCGCTTTTTCACTATTCAATCTGAATTCGTTAAACAACGCTGAAATAGCAGGCAATAATGACAAACGATTATTTTCCGCTAAGGTAAGCAAAAATGCTTTCCCTTCAGTAGTTGAAACTTCAGAACATACATCAGCTAGAGCACCTGCCTTTTCTTCCGCACTAAAAGAAGGGTTTGCTAGAGCTTGTGAAAATTTCTTATCATTCGCAGAAAGAGCAAATACGCTAAGCATACTGTCCCATTCCACAACCTGATTGTTTTCACGTGCCACGTCAAACGCTGCTTTTGCATACGGGCGCGCGACTGTCTTTAATTCAGCCATTGGACCCTCGCTTAAAGCTCTGCTGCGAGTTTTTCAACTAGCTCGCTATGGGCTTTCTCGTCAACAATGGCTCCCAAAATTTTCTCAGCGCCAGTCACTGCAAGTAGAGAAACTTGAGAACGTAATGCTTCTTTAGCACGCATCACGTCTTGTTCGATCTCTGCCTGAGCGGCTGTACGCAAACGCTGACCTTCAGTCAATGCTTGCTCTTTCGCCTCATCAATAATTTGGTTTGCACGTTTGTTGGCTTGTTCAATAATCTCGGCTGCTTGAGCTTTGCTTTCCTTCAATGCTTGAGTAGCTTGTTCTTGTGCTAACTCAAGATCTCGTGAAGCACGGTTCGCTGCTTCTAAACCATCTGCAATTTTCTTGCTGCGCTCTTCTAGCGCAGCAATGACTGGTGGCCACACGTATTTCATGCAGAACCAGACGAAAATGGCAAACGAAATAGCTTGGCCGAAGAGTGTGAGATTCAAATTCACGCTAATGTCCTCGCTCTAAGTCGTTTAAAAAAGTTTTTACGAAATATACGCAAGAACTTAGCCAGCAACCTGAGCAACGAATGGGTTAGCGAAAGTGAAGAACAACGCAATACCAACACCGATCATTGTTACGGCATCAAGAAGACCCGCTACGATGAACATTTTAACTTGCAGCATTGGAACCATCTCAGGTTGACGCGCAGCGCCTTCCAAAAATTTACCACCTAGTAGACCAAAACCAATCGCAGTACCTAAGGCACCTAGACCGATTAGAAGGGCTACAGCGATCGCAGTAAGACCAACTACAGTTTCCATTTTAACTCCTACATTTTCACAGTTTTAGATTCAAGGTTTATAAAAATTTTTACTAAGTAACACTATTGTCTAATTTAGTAACAATTAATGCTCTTCGTGCGCCATACTCAAGTAAACAATTGTAAGCATCATAAAGATAAACGCTTGCAATACAATTACTAAGATATGGAAAATTGCCCAAGGAACTGACAGAGCCCATTGTACCCAGAAAGGTAAAATAGCAATCAAAATAAAGATCAGTTCACCGGCATATAAATTACCGAATAATCGAAGTGCTAAAGAGATTGGTTTTGCAATCAAGCCAACACCTTCTAAAAGTAAATTAAACGGAATCATCCATTTACCAAATGGTTGTAACGTTAACTCACCAATAAAGCCACCAACACCTTTTACTTTAATGCTGTAATAGATAATTAAAGCAAACACGGAGAATGCCATACCTAAAGTTGCATTCATATCAGTTGTTGGTACAACTTTCATGTATTCAATACCCATTAATCCAGCCAAAGCAGGAAGAAAATCAACAGGTATCAAGTCCATCGTATTCATCAAGAATACCCAGACGAATATTGTTAACGCTAATGGAGCAATTACTTTGCTTTTTCCATGGAAAGTTTCCTTAACACTACCGTCAACAAACTCAACCATTAATTCAACAAAGTTTTGTATGCCTGTTGGAACACCTGCATGCGCTTTTTTCGCAGCTGATCTAAACAACCAAAGAAACAACACACCTAGCGCAATGGAGAACCCCATTGTATCTAAATGAATTGCCCAAAACCCCATTTCTGCCGCTTCTGCTGCACCATGTGCAATGCCCCAGCTACCATCAGGATGTTGACCAAAGGTCAAATTCTGTAAGTGATGCTGTATATACTCAGAAGCTGTTGGATTTTCACTAGCCATATACTATCCACGCCCTTTTAATGATAAAAAACTGTTGTCCCACATCATAGATTCAATGTCGTATGAATGCTGGGCTGAGCCAATGACTCAAAATTGCTAATCCAAAACCACAAAAAAAAGCCCCTGCAACTAAGGGTTTTACCAAAATAAAGACTAAGGACAAAATAACGGAAGTCATTACTAACTTCCCCGCCTCACCTCGGTAAAATGATTTTACTATTTCCTGTGCTGGTCTCACTCCTACTTTTCCAAATACTCGAAAAGCAAAATACAAACTTGGTACTAAACTAGATAAAGCCCCTAATAAAAAAGAATAGGCAACGACTTTGTCAAAGCTAAACCAAACGAAACCCGCGGTCAAAAAAGCAAAGACAAGTTGTATAAAAAGAAATTTAAATACCGATTTCTTTTTTGCCGCTATTAACTCTTTTGAGCTAAGAGGTTTATTACTTACCATCAATATCATTACTCCAATAGCTGTTAGATAACTTAACTTAACAGCTAAGTTTCATTTACAGCTTGGTAAATACTTAACCTAGGATTTTCTAAAATCCGACGCATTATATGGGGAATAAGCCTTTCATTCAACTTAAAGTGATTCAGGATTGATCATATAATTAGAGAATCGCACCATAAACGACATATTACGCTTAATATACTTTAATTCTTATTAAACCATTCACTTATTAGCAGCTCTAAATGCTCAGGATTACGATAATCTATAATCAACTTACCCTTACCTTTCGCCGTAGATTGGATTTTAACATCGGTATTCAGACGCTTACTAATCGTCGCTTCATATTCACTATAATTTAAGGTATTAGGTTTATCTAATGGTTTAGGTTGTTGCATCGATTTGACCAGGCGTTCTGTTTCTCGTACAGATAAGCTCTTTGTAACAACCTGCGAAGCGGCTTGAATTTGAAGGTCATGCTCTAATGGCAATAAAGCGCGTGCATGCCCCATTTCGAGATCGCCATGTTCTAACAAACGCCTTACTTCTGTTGTTAACGTTAGTAATCGAAGAAGGTTTGCTACGGATGAACGAGATTTTCCTACCGTATCAGCAACTTCTTGTTGAGTAAGATGGAACTCCTCAACCAGTCGCTGTAAAGCGAACGCTTCTTCAACAGGATTTAAATCCTCTCGTTGAATGTTTTCAATGAGAGCTAGAACAATAGCGTCACTGTCATCGACATGTCGAACAATAACCGGGACCTGGGTTAATTCAGCTAATTTAGCGGCTCTCCAACGTCGTTCACCCGCAATAATTTCATAACTATTAGCATCAATTGGCCTAACAACAATAGGTTGCATTATGCCTTGAGTTCTAATAGAAGCCGCCAGTTCTTCCAAAAGAGCAGGATTCATATCACGACGCGGTTGGAATTTACCTTTGTGCAGCCAATTTAAAGGCAAATAAGTTAAGCCATTAACTTGCTCAGATTCCGTTATCGCTTCATCTGACGTATTAGAAGACGACACTTTAGGTGCTAATAACGCATCTAATCCTCGTCCTAATCCACGTTTTTTTGTTGTCATGATATAAACCTTAGGTTGAGTTCTAAACCGTTATTTGTTCAATGTTCGTTACTTGGTTTTGTTTTTACGTATAAATTCGGCTGCTAGCGCTAAATACGCCATAGCACCTCGAGATTGCTTCTCATAGTGCAATACAGGCAACCCATAGCTTGGCGCTTCAGCCAAGCGAATATTTCTAGGAATAACAGTATCGTATACTTTAGTGTCAAAATGCTTAACCAACTGCTGAGAAACATCGTGAGTTAAGCTGGGTCTAGGGTCATACATGGTTCTTAAAATACCTTCAATAACCAACGAAGGATTTAGCGATTCCGTAATTCTCTCAATGGTTTGCAACAATGCAGTTAACCCTTCAAGAGCATAGTATTCACATTGAACAGGTATAAGCACTCCCTGAGCAGCAGCCATTGCATTTACTGTCAGCATATTTAAAGAAGGAGGGCAATCAAGCAGAATATAATCAAATTCGTTGTCCACTTCATATAAAGCAGCACGCAAACGTGTTTCTTTGCTCGGTAAATCCAAAAGAACAATTTCTGCACCCGTTAAATCTGAGTTCGCAGGTAATATCGAATAACCAGCGGGATCCGTTGCTAGCATGACGTCTTTAACACCATGGGTACCAACAAGAACATCAAATACACTGGTTGTTAGTCCTTCTTTGGTAATACCGCTACCTGTAGTTGCATTACCTTGTGGGTCAAGGTCTATCACTAATACTCGACGTTTCATTGCGGCTAAAGACGCTGCAAGGTTAACACAAGTGGTTGTTTTACCGACTCCACCCTTTTGATTAGTAACGGCTATTGTTTTTGCCATTAGTTCTTTCCTTTGCGAACCATTCTAACTAGATGACGCTCTGCCTCAACATTGGTTACTGTTAAAGAAGTTATATCTTGAACTTCAACATCATCCGGCAATTGCTGTATTTCAGACTCTGGATAAACGCCTTTCATGGCTAAGAAATTTCCGTTTTCATTGGGCAATGGTAACGTCCAGTTAATCATATCTTCTAGAGAAGCAAACGCTCTTGAAATAACGTGGTCGTAATAACCTTGCTGAGTGTGTTTTTCAACTCTTTCATTAAAAATAGAGACGTTATTTATTCCTAACTCCATTTTAACTTGAGTAAGAAAACGTGTCTTTTTTCCATTACTATCAAGTAATGTGAAATTTTTTCCCGGTAGGCAAATCGCTAAGACCATTCCAGGTAATCCCGGTCCAGTCCCTACATCAATGATCTCATTACCGGTTATAAAAGGTAGGGTGGCAAGACTGTCGAGTAAATGTAAATCAATCATTAACTGAGGGTCACGAATTGCCGTTAAGTTATATGCTTTATTCCACTTTTCAAGTAACTCAAGGTAATTTACAAGAGTTAAAAAGGTGTCGTCAGATAAATCAACGCCCATAGATTGGGCGCCTTTTTTTAAAGTTTCAAAATGTGTCACTGTTGAATCCGTTGGTTAATAGCCAGTTGGCATCAGATTCTAGGCACTTTTTCTAGCAATCGCACGTTTTTTTAAACTGACTAGCAATAAAGATACAGCAGCGGCCGTTACACCAGGGATCCTGGATGCAGCAGCAAGTGTTTCAGGCTTCATTAAAATCAGTTTTTGTTTAACTTCATTTGATAGACCCTCAATGATGCTGTAATCCATATCTTTTGGTAAAAGAGTATTCTCTTGACGGCGCATACGTTCAATATCATCGGCTTGTCGAGAAATATAACCCGCATATTTTACCGCTATTTGCACTTGTTCGGACACTTGATCAGGTACCGAAACTTCAGGTACATTTTTTAAGTTTGCAACATCCGCATATTCAATACCTGGACGACGCAACAAATCCATTAAACTGTACTCATGAGAGATAGGCGTTTCAAGCTTTGGATTAATGATTTCTGATTCCGGTGAGTTAGGAACAATCCAGGTAGATTTTAGTCGGGCTGTCTCAAGTTCAATTGCTTCACGTTTTTTGCAGAACGCTTCCCATCGAGCATCTGAAACCAATCCAAGTTCACGGCCTTTTTCAGTTAAACGTAGATCAGCATTATCTTCACGTAAAATGAGACGATATTCTGCACGACTAGTAAACATTCGGTATGGTTCTTTGGTTCCCATCGAAATAAGATCATCAACTAAAACCCCTAAATAGGCTTCATCTCTACGAGGACACCAAGATTCTTTCCCTTGAGACAATAATGCAGCATTCAATCCAGCTAATAACCCTTGCGCTCCAGCTTCTTCATAGCCTGTTGTTCCATTTATTTGTCCAGCGAAGAATAATCTTGGCATATGCTTTGTTTCTAATGAATATTTAAGATCTTGTGGGTTAAAATAATCATACTCAATAGCATAACCTGGACGAGTAATATGTGCATTTTCAAACCCTTTCATAGAACGCACTAATTCTAATTGCACATCAAATGGTAACGAAGTTGAAATACCATTTGGATAAAGCTCATGGGTGGTTAATCCTTCTGGTTCAACAAATATTTGATGTGAATTTTTATCGGCAAAACGAACAATTTTATCTTCTATTGATGGACAATAACGAGGACCTATTCCATCGATAACACCAGTATACATTGGAGAACGATCCATCCCAGAACGAATAATGTCGTGGGTTTTTTCATTTGTATGGGTAATGAAACAATTAATTTGAGTAGGATGTAGCTCTCTGTTCCCCATATACGACATTACTGGAGTAATAATATCTCCTGGCTGGGATTCCATAACACTAAAATCGACTGTACGAGCATCAATTCTTGGAGGCGTTCCTGTTTTTAAACGATCAACACGAAAAGGCAATGCTCGTAACTTTTCAGCAAGGCCAATTGATGGCGGATCTCCAGCACGTCCTCCAGAATGATTTTCTAATCCAATATGGATTAAACCACCTAAAAAAGTTCCTGCTGTTAACACCACAGTATCACTTAAAAATCGAATACCTGTTTGTGTTACAACACCTCTAGCTTCGCCAGATTCAACAATTAAATCTTCGCATGCTTGTTGGAATAGCCATAAGTTTTCTTGGTTTTCTAACGTATGACGAATAGCGGCTTTATATAAAATTCGATCTGCTTGAGCTCTTGTTGCTCTAACTGCAGGTCCTTTACGTGAATTTAATGTTCTAAATTGAATACCTGCTTTATCGGTAGCTAATGCCATAGCACCATCCAATGCATCAATTTCTTTCACTAGATGGGATTTACCAATGCCTCCAATCGCAGGATTACAGGACATTTGACCTAATGTTTCAATATTATGGGTCAATAAAAGTGTTTGAACCCCCATACGAGCTGAAGCAAGTGCCGCTTCTGTTCCAGCATGACCACCACCAACAACAATTACACCAAAACGACTAGGGAAATTCACAAAAACCTCATACCGATAAATGAATAAAAAACGAACAACTGATTCGAAGGCCGCCTAGTATATCTTCAAATATTGAAAAAGAAAGACTTCCCCAAAGCTAAATACCGGTCATCAATAATATATAAATAGTAGTATTACTATGTAGTTCTTATTTTGTTTATGTTTATATAGCAAGACATATTCTGTTGATAACTTTAAAAAAACTATAATTTTCATTATATTATAGTTTTTGATTCTTGTTATAAACACTAGGGACATCATGTGTTGTGGATAACCCAATCTTGTGGATAACCTAGTCACTTATACACGGGTAAAAAAAAGAGGCTGAGTTGTTAAAAACTGTGCAAAACATACGGACTATCTATCACCAAAGTTATGCACATACGCTCTTAGATTGATTGTTTTTTATAAGATACTGAAATTAAAGTATTTATTATAGTTGTTAAGACGGTTTTTTTTGTTCCTTTTGAAAAAATATCCACAAAAATAAAAGTCTAAAAAAGATAAAATTTTTGATCTTTTTACCTTTTTTGTGCAAAAGTCCTTATTTTTTAAACTATTTTAGCTAGTGAATAACTTCAAATAGGAATTGTTGATAGTTTGAAGAGAATAAAAAATATCTGCAATGTGTATAAAAACACACGTGATATATGGAGAAATAATAGTGATGGCTTTTGGAAGGGCCTGACGCATACTTCTAGCGTAGGACAGGCATTTTGAAGAGAGGTCTATTTATTAATAGTCTTATTTACCAATACAAAATGAACCAAAAATACGTCCTAAAAGATCATCGCTGGTAAAAGCTCCGGTAATTTCACTAAGGGCATTCTGAGCTTCTTTTAGGTCTTCAGCTAAAAGCTCTCCAGCACCAAAACCATGAAGTTGCTCACTTCCCGCGATCAGAAATCTATTGGCTTTATTTAATGCTTCTATATGACGACGGCGAGCAATGAATCCACCTTCCGTTGTACTGTCATATCCCATAATATCTTTTAAGTGTTGGGTTAAGTAATTTAACCCAGTGTGAGTCTTGGCTGATAAGGAAATGACTGGAATACCATTTACGGTTTCAATTTTTGTACTTTCTTGAGTTAGATCGATTTTGTTACGTACTATGGTTAAATGCTTGTGACTTTGTAATTGATTAACAAATTCAGGCCAAATTCTAACTGGATCTAAATTTTGTGTGTTTTCACTGTCAACCATTAATAAAATTCGATCGGCTTTATGTATTTCTTGCCAAGCACGCTGAATGCCTATTTGTTCTACTTCATCTGGGCTTTCTCGTAATCCAGCCGTATCAATTATATGCAATGGCATTCCATCTATGTGAATATGCTCTCTAAGAACATCTCTTGTTGTGCCTTCGATACTAGTAACAATGGCTGACTCTTTACCTGATAAAGCATTTAGCAAGCTTGATTTACCTGCATTTGGTCGGCCTGCAATAACAACATTCATCCCTTCACGAATAATGGAGCCTTGCTTAGCTTCTTTTAAGACGTTTTGTAGATTTTCTTGTATCCCAGCCAAATCCCCCGCCACTTTGCCATCACTAATGAAGTCAATTTCTTCTTCTGGAAAGTCAATAGCGGCTTCAACATAGATACGTAGATTAATAAGTGACTCAAGCAGTAAATCTATACGTTTAGAAAAGGCTCCTTGCAAAGATCGTAGGGCGCATTTAGCAGCCTGTTTAGATGATGAGTCAATCAAATCGGCAATGGCTTCGGCCTGTGTTAAGTCCATTTTGTCATTTAAAAAGGCTCTTTCAGAAAATTCGCCTGGACGAGCTAATCTTGCACCTAACGCTAGTGATCTCTCCAGTAACATATCAATTATTACTGGTCCTCCATGTCCTTGTAGCTCAAAGACATCTTCTCCAGTAAAAGAATTTGGTCCTGGAAAATAAAGCGCTATTCCCATATCTATTTGTTCATTTTCTTTACCTTTAAACGGCACATAGTGAGCATTTCTAGGAGTCGGTATAAAACCAATAATTTGCTCAGCAATGGAAAGACTTGCTGGACCCGATAAGCGGACTATTCCAACACCTCCTCGTCCGGGTGGTGTTGCTTGAGCGACAATAGTGTCTTTATCAATGGATTGGCTAAAGTCTGTCATAAAATGGATTTTTCCTGAGAATAAGAATGATTGTCTAGATTGTCCCTTAGTCTGAAAATAAGCGCAATAATTCTCACGTTACATCAAACATAGAGACGCCAAATCTGGCTACTCAGATTTAGGGCGTATGAAAGGCCTAGCTGAAATTCGAGGTGTTGAATTTGCTTTGAAAAAATACGTTCTGGTTTAAAGCTCATTTTATTAAAGGTAAGTAAATGCACTATAGAGCCTGGATTTATACAGATTTAGGCTCTATAAACACTTTCTTTATCTCTGTTTCAGTATTATTTGATCAATATAGGGAAAAACAAGTTGAATATGTCATTAGGACTGAGGTATTTCGTCTAAGAAAACCTCCGTGACGGGTATTTTTGCGTATAATATATCCCTTATTTATGGTGATCTATCGAGAAGTTTCGTATTGACGAAATCATGATTCTTGATTAATTGTTATTGAAATTTTAGTGAGAGGATAGGACATTGGCTCAAAAAAGGGCTGTCGTACGTCAGAGTTTACCTGATGTGATTGTCGCAGATTTACGTAACCGAATTCTTTCTGGTGACCTTGCTGAAGGTGAGTTGATTCGACAAGAGCTATTAGCTGAAGAATACGATGTCTCTAGAATGCCTGTGCGGGAAGCATTGAAACGCTTGGATTCAGAAGGCCTAGTTGTTTTTATTAACAATAGAGGTGCGACGGTAACAAAACATTCTTTAGACGAGATAGCTGAAATTTTCGATGTTAGGAAGCTATTGGAAGTGGATTTATTTAAAAAAGCGATTCCTCTGATGGAAGAATCGCATTTTAATCAATGTGAAGCATTACTCGATGAAATGGAAGCATCTTATAAAGAAGGTAATGTGGCGGATTGGGGGCCTTTGAACGCTCAATTTCATGGTGTTTTATATCAGGCGGCGAACCAAAAGTTGACAACTCAATTACTTGAGCGAGTGAGCCTACAGGCTAATCGCTATGTAAGCATGCATATAGATCAGCTGAGAAAAGCAGACAATGCCGAACATGATCACCGAGGCTTATTAGAGCTTGCTCGTAAAGGTGATATAGAAGCGGCGGCAGAATTATTGTGCTCCCATCTTGAGAATACCAAGGTACAAATTTTAGAGTTAATTGCCTCAACACGAGGTGAGTAAACCTACCTAGTTTGATTGAAAAGAGTGCTAACCGAACATGGGCTCTTTTCGATCCATATCTTTATCCTTTTTCGTTATTTTTAGTAATACGTTGAACTTTTGAGCTATAGGTGCGCTTAAAACACGCTTATTTGCGAATAGCTTGTACAAATTCTAATTTTGGATACAATATCCATTAATTTCATTTTCTCAACATGAAAATTTTTCTTAAATAAAGACGAATGGAGCGAGAACACATGACTTTCATGCTACATGGTAAACATTTAATTGCTGGTCAGTGGGTAGAATCTGATCAAACATTTGTATCTTCCCCTGCTTTTGGTGAAGCCCATTCATTTTCAAAAGGCTCTTTGGCAGAGGTCAATGCGGCTGTTGAGGCTGCTGAACATGCTTTTTTGGAATACGGATACTCTTCTCGTGAAGTAAGGGCTGAGTTTTTAAATGTTATTGCTGACGAAATAGATGCTCGTGGCGACGACATTACCGCTATTGGGTGCTCAGAGACAGGTCTACCGGAAGCGCGTCTAATTGGAGAACGTGGCCGAACATGTGGTCAGCTTCGATTGTTTGCGGAGCACATTCTTCAGGGTAATTATCTTGATAAACGTCATGATGCTGCGTTACCAGAACGCCAGCCTCTACCAAGAGCCGATCTTAAGCTAATACAGAGACCTATTGGGCCTATCGCTGTATTTGGTGCATCTAACTTCCCCTTAGCCTTTTCCACGGCAGGTGGCGATACCGCAGCGGCTTTAGCGGCAGGTTGTCCTGTTGTTGTTAAAGGCCATAGTGCGCATCCAGGAACTGGTGAAATTGTCGCTGAAGCCATTCATGCTGCGATTCAAAAATGCGGTATGCCTGCTGGTGTCTTCAGTCTTATTCAAGGGGGAAACCGTGACGTTGGCTCGGCTTTAGTTCAACACCCATTGATTAAAGCAGTAGGCTTTACAGGCTCTTTAGCAGGAGGCAGAGCGTTGTTTGATTTATGTGCGGCTCGTTCTGAGCCGATTCCTTTTTTTGGTGAACTCGGTTCTGTTAACCCAATGTTTTTATTTCCTCATGCCGTTTCAAATCGAGGTGAAGCGCTCGCTAAGGGTTGGGCTGGGTCATTAACTATTGGAGCGGGTCAGTTCTGTACTAATCCTGGTATTGCGGTATTACTTGCTGGAGAGGACGCTGATTTATTTGTATCCAATACAAGTGAAGCGTTATCGTCTGTCTCTTCTCAAACGATGTTGACGGATGGTATTGCAGAAGCTTATCGTGCTGGTCAACAGCGTATCGCTTCAACATCTGGCGTGCAAGAGATTCTAAAAACGAGCTGTGATTCTCGTAACGCAACACCTTATTTATATGCCACAACGGCAAAAGAATGGCTGTTAAATGAGTCATTAGCTGAAGAAGTATTTGGTCCATTAGGCGTGATTGTATTAGCTTCTTCCTTAGAAGAAATGCAAAAAGTGGCTACGAACCTTGAAGGACAGCTAACTTGTACTCTTCACCTTGATGAAGCGGATATGAATGAGGCTAAATGCTTTATTCCGGTATTAGAACGTAAAGCGGGTCGTATATTGGCGAACGCGTTTCCAACAGGTGTTGAAGTGTGTGACAGCATGGTACATGGAGGACCTTATCCTGCATCAACAAACTTTGGTGCGACATCAGTTGGAACCATGTCAATTCGTCGATTCCTACGTCCAGTGTGTTATCAAGATATTCCTACGGCACTATTGCCAGCTGATCTTATGTAGCTTTTGCTTCATTATCAGAAAACAATAAAAAGCGGAGTGGCTTAGGCGACTCCGCTTTCTTATGTTTGTTGACCCTGAATGTACTGAACGAGCTGTTCTACATGAGAGGGTTATTTACGTAATTTGAGCAAATCTTCATACAGAGCGCGCGGAATATCAACCGCATTACGTGCTAGGTTGCGCTCACTGGCGGCCTGACGACGTTGCGATGGTAAACGAGCCCCTTGATCAAGGATATCCGCAAATAAGCGTTCTGCGCGAGCGTCGTTAGTATCGACTTTGCCTCCACTGAATAAATTCGGATCAAAAGCAATAATGATTTCGCCATGATAAGGTGCTTCTAAACGGCCTTCTGCTGCTTCCATGCTTTCCTTACTGGTTAAATCATCAATAAGCGGCCCGGCTAATAGTTCAATCATAATCGATAAGGCTGACCCTTTATGAGCGCCAAAGGTTAGCATTGCTCCCGCCATCGCTGCTTCAGGGTCCGTTGTTGGATTGCCGTCTTTATCGATCGCTACGCCTTCAGGTAAGGGTTTATTCGCCCGACGATAAAGTTCTATTTCACCACGGGCAAATTGGCTGGTGGCAAAATCAAAGGTAAAGGGGGCTTTGCCCTGTCTCGGCCAACTAAAAGCAAAAGGATTTGTCCCTAGTGTGCCTCGTGTGCCTCCAGCAGGAGCTACCCAAGCATGGCTTGGTAGCATCGCCATCGCGGCTAAACCTGCTTCCGATAATTTTTCAACTTCAGGCCAAAGTGCTGAGAAATGGAAGCAATTGTTAATTGCTAATGCGGAGATGCCATTCTTTTTGGTTTTTTCAATAAGTAAAGGTAACGATTCATGGAGGGCAAGCAGTGAAATACCGTCATTAGCATTCGTTCGAATAACCGCTGGTCCTGCATCGACAACAGTTGGTTTTGCCGCGCCATTCGCTCGTCCTGATTGAATACTTTCAGTACACATAAATAAGCGATACAGACCATGAGAATGGCAATCTCCCAGCTGATTAGTGTAGATAATATCAGTGATAGAATGGGCATGGTCTTGATTAAAACCATTATCCATAAGAATAGATTCACTGAGTTCTCGTACTTCCGATAAGCTTAACGTTACGTTTTCGTTCATTGTGCCTCCTAAATAGTTAAATACATAAATCTGATTATTTGAAACGCCTTGCTGAATAAGGCTCAAGAGGGATCGTTGGGGAACGACCAAATACGAGGTCAGCAACCATTTCAGCGGTACCTGCGGATTGAGTTAATCCTAGGTGACCATGACCAAAAGCGTAAATAACACGTGTTGACTGAGATGAGTAGCTGATAACGGGCAAACTGTCAGGCATAGAGGGTCGATACCCCATCCATTGCTTTCCGCCCTCAGTCTTGAGATCGGGTAAAAATGCAGCGGCTTTGTTTAATAGAATATCGGCACGTTTATAATTTGGAGCAAGGGATAAGCCACCAAGCTCGACAGCGCCTCCAATTCGAATACCCTCCCCTGCTTTCGATACAACAAAGCCATGATTACTAAAGCTAATATGTGTTTTAAGGTCAAATGCACCGGCAGGTAATGTAGTATTGTAACCACGCTCGGTGTCTAAAGGTAAACTGTCACCTAACGTTTTTGCTAGCTTTTTGGACCAAGCCCCTGTTGCTAATACGATCTGAGTGGCTTGATAGTGGTTACCATGGTCACCTTTTACCGAAGCGGTTTCAGAACTTAAATCAATTGAAGTGATTTCTGTAATGGCGATTTCCCCCTAGTTTCTTAAATTCATTGGCTAAGTGTTGAGTCCATTGAGCTGGGTGAACAACATTTTTCCATTCAGGAGTAAATCCAGCATGGGTAAAGCGAGCATCGATACCGGGTTGGATGGACGCAATGGCTTCTGGACTTTCTAAAAACTCAAACTTCACACCATATTTTTTACGCACATCCCAGCCTGGTTGGGCGGCTTTGAACTCAGTTTCTCCTTCATAAAGTTGTAATTGCCCTTCCCTGCGAATTAAGGCTTCGCCATTGACCTCCTGTATCTGCCTTTCTAGAGCGGCTTTGGATAGTTCCATTAGATTCGATTGCGCTGTTAGTGCATTAACGTAACGGTCTTTCCAACTAGCACGCCAAAAATGCAACATCCATGGCAGAATTTTAAACGCATAAGCCGGATGAATTGACAAAGGCCCAAGGGGATCTAATAACCACTTTGGTGCTTTTTTCATAATGCCTGGAGTGGCAAGAGGTATCACATCGGCAAAGGCAAATGCGCCTGCATTACCTGAAGAGGTTTCCGCCGCGACGCCTTTTCGATCGATTACTAATACTTGTTTCCCTTTTGACTGTAATTTAAGCGCGGTACTGATACCTATAATACCGGCTCCAATCACAATCACATCGTACGGTATTGTGCGGCTCATAAAGTTGGGCTCCTGATAATAAAAAAAGATCCATATAAAGCATGTATTTTTATTCTACATCTACCACTATATCCTTAAACTTTAGAGGATGAGACTACTTTAACGATATGGCTTCATTTTCTATTCTGCTGCGTTGTGCGATTAAATCCCAATACCATTTCGTAGTGGGTCGTTTAGATTATTAATTAACTTTGCTTCTCGTGTAATAAAGGCTTTTCCTGTTATTGACGGTATGATTGCCCCAGGTACGGCCTCCGGATTTGATGAAAGTTGGTAACTTAGCGTGTAACCACTGCCAATGGTACTTTCCTGATAAATTTCCTCTCCCGCTTCTAATAAGTTATCCGCTGCTAAACAGGATAAGCGAGCTGAACTAGCGGTACCACAAGGAGATCGGTCATATGCGTCATCAGGGCATAGAACAAAATTACGGGTGTGGCCTTGCTCGGTTAAAGCCGGTCCAAAAAAACAATATGGTCAATAATACCACCGTTTTCGCCTTCAATTTCGTGAGCGTAGATGGCTTCTCTTATCGCTATCCCTGTTTCGGTTAGTGCTCTAATATTGCTTGGAATGACGTCGATAGGAGCATCATTAATCATATAGAACCAGTTGCCACCGTAGGCAATGTCCCCTGTTACTGTGCCGACGTCTTTTACTTCAATTGAAACGTCTTTTTTAAAACGATAGCTATCTATGTTCCTCATGGTAACCGTGTTTTTATCCGTGAGAGTCACTTCAACAATGCCTACAGGCGTCTCTATTTTATAGGTTCCAACATCAATTTTACCTATATGAGCGAGAGTCGCGGCTACCCCTATGGTTCCGTGGCCGCACATGCCAATGACGGCAGCCGCATCAAAATAGATAACACCGGTAACACATTCGGGATGAGTCGGTTCGACAAGTAGAGCCCCTACCATGGCTTCTTGACCATAAGGTTCTAGGACAATAGAAGGATAAAAATCCTTAAACTCCGTTGCTAAGCGTGCCGCCCGTTCTGCTAAAGGACCTGATCCAAGATCAGGGCCTCCTTCGAGAATTACTCGGGTAGGTTCGCCTTCTGTATGGCTATCTACGATAAGCATTCTGTGATTACTCCACCTTGTTTAGACCAATCTGCAAACCACGTTTTGAACAAGTCATATTGATCTTCACAATATGTACGTTGTGCTGTATTTAGTTCGTCAGTTTCATTGAAGTGTAAGCGATATTCTTCTTCACCGTTTAATACCAATAGGTATTTAAAGAATAGTACAAGTTCTGGGCCTTCATCAAAGCTAGCAAGGACCGACATAGATTCCTCTAACTCCTGCGCTCTAAGACGCGCTTCGGCATTTCCTGTAGCTGCTAGTTTAGATAGTTTGGTGAGCAGTAGGACTTCATTTGGAAGTGCGGTACCAATTCCGGTAATGGCACCAACAGCACCGCATTTAACAAAACCATGATAAACCGCAGTATCAACCCCCACCATAAGCAACACATCGTCATCTTTAGAAGTAATGTTTTCTGCTGCATAGCGCATCGCTTCTTTGCTACCGAACTCTTTAAAACCGATTAGATTTTTATGTTCAGATCGCAATTCAAAGAATAGGTCTGCACGGGTTTCAAAGCCATAGACAGGACTATTGTAAATAATCGATGGAATCGAAGGGGATGCTTCTAAAATCGCTTTAAAATGGTTTTTTTGTGCAGCGATAACAGATCCTCGAGATAAAACACGGGGGATTACCATCAGTCCTGCTGCTCCAACCTTTTCTGCGTGAGCGGCGTGAGCAACCGCTGATTTTGTATTGATTGCTCCAGTACCGACAACAACAGGAATCCCCGCTTTGACTAAGCGTTCTACGCCTTCCATGCGCTGCTCATCTGTTAATAATGGCCAATCACCCATGGAACCACAATAGACAACACCAGACATGCCTGCGGCCATCATTTGTTGGCCCTTTTTAATCAAAGCATCAAAGTCTGGAGTACGGTCTGCTTTACATGGCGTCATGAGAGCCGGTATTACACCGTTGAAAACGTTTTTATTCATTTTGATTTCCTTTGAGGTATTTTGGGATATTGGATACAAAATACAATTAAGAGATTGAATCGTCAATAGAGATTTTCAAATTAAATAACCAAAATACGCTATATGTGTAAATAAAAAGCGTTTTTTTTGAGAGTAAAAGCCGATTTCTATGTTTTATAGAATGAAGTTTATTTTGCGATTAAAGAAAGGATTGTTCATAAACAAGAAGTGGGTTAGTCGTCATCCAGAGACGTTTTCTTTCGGTAGGATAGCTAAGACAAAGAAATACGATAGGTTATGATTACAAAGGAGTATGTTCAGAAACACCTACTTTGTATCAAACCGTTAATACAAAATAAATAAAAAAAGGGCCCACAATGTGAGCCCTTGTTAACGATTTAAAAGTGCTATTTAAGCTTCTCTCTCAATTCGTTTGGTAATGATGTATTGCTGAATAATAGACAAGGTGTTGTTACATACCCAGTACAATACTAAGCCGCTTGGGAACCACAAGAAGAAGAATGTGAACGCAATTGGCATGATTTTCATAATACGTGCTTGCATTGGATCTGGAGGTGTTGGGTTCAACATCTGCTGACCGAGCATACTTACACCCATTAATATTGGTAATACAAAGTATGGATCCATATAAGATAAGTCATTAATCCATAGCATAAATGGGGCATGGCGTAATTCCACACTTTCCATTAATACCCAGTACAATGATAAGAATACAGGCATTTGCACCAAGATAGGTAAGCACCCACCAAGAGGGTTAATCTTTTCTTTCTTGTAAAGCTCCATCATAGCGGCAGACATTTTTGTTCTGTCATCACCATGTTGTTCCCGTAGACGTGTTAATTCTGGGCCAAACTTACGCATTTTTGCCATCGAACGATAGCTTGCTGCAGACAGTTTAAAGAAGACCGCTTTCACACAGACAACGATTAATATAATAGCGACACCCCAGTTAATCACTACGGATTGAATCGCCGTTAATAGCCAAAACAAAGGTTGAGCTAACCACCATAACCAACCGTAATCTACGGTTAAATCAAGGTTTTCAGCGGTTGCTGACAATTGATCTTGAAGTTTAGGCCCTACATAGAATGTGGATGCTAGCGTACCTTGTTGACCCGCCGCTATTTCTACTCCTGTGCCAGTAAAGCCAATAAGATTAAAGTCATTGTTTTTACGTGCTTGTAGGGTAAAAGTCTGTCCTTGCTCAGGAATCCAGGCGGTAACAAAATAATGTTGAAGCAGTGCTATCCAACCTTTTGTTGATGTCACTTTCACCGGTTCTTCAGCCATGTCTGAAAACGACACTTTTGAATAAGGTGTTTCTTCATTGGAAATAGCACCACCTAAATAAGGCTGTAACCCTAAACTGGTTGAGCTACTTGGATCTTCAGAATTATCGCGTTTAATTTGAGCAAATAAATTACCTTTCCAAGCAGAACTAGATAAGTTATTAACCGTAATTAACTGGCGAATTTTGTAGTCGCCTTCAGTGAATCGGAAGGTTTTTGTATACTGAACGCCAAGAGCATCAGTGAAATACAAATTAACATCTAAACTGCCGTCACCTTGCTTTAATTCATAAGACGAATTTTCTGAACTGTATACTGGGCGACCTTCTTTTGAGGCATCAGGACCATTTGGTCCGATAAGGCCGCTTTGAGTTACATAGATACGTTGGGCGTTATTCTCAAGAATAACTAACGGATCGTCTTCATCAATGACTCGTTTATATTGTAATAAAGAGGCACTAACGATATCGCCACCAATTGGATTAATACCAACCTGTAACGTGTCTGTAGTGATGCTAATTAGTTCACCTGATGCAACAACGGAAACCGCTCCTGGTATTTCTGAGCTGTTGGTTGCTGTATCGGTAACAATAGCAGAAGGAATATCGCTATCATTAGCTGTATTTGAAGGGACTGATTGAGAGCTTTGGGCAACGCTTTGAGTGGACGAAGAACCATAATCTTGGTTCCACTGTAAAAACAGCATATAGCCACTGACAAAAAGCGCACCCCATAAAAAGTAACGTCTGAAATCCATGGTATTCAACTAATTATTGTATTGGTTAGACAATAGGTTCAAAAAAGAACCCTTTTAAAAACACGCGTTATTAAAGCAGTCTTTTGCTGTTTTTTCAGCCTATTTTTGCTTTGAACGGTAGTCTTTTGGTTTTTTAGAGGAATTTTTTGTTTTTTTGACGATTTGATCCCATGCTTTATCGAGTCTTTTCAATAAAGTGGCATTATCAATGTCTTTAATTCCTTGTCGAGAAAGAAACACAATATCAAATCCGGCTAGATTCAATTTGTGATGGCGAAATGAATCCCGTACCAAACGTTTGATACGATTTCTTCCAACCGCCCTTTTTTCCGTTTTTTTAGCAACAATTAAACCTAACCTGGCAAGGTCATCATTTCGTTTAGTCGCTAATATAAGGAATTCCCCGGCAAAAACTTTCGAGGTAGTGTGATCGAATACGGTTTTATAATCCCCAGCCGTCAGAAGTCTGACTTGCCGGGGAAAACAAAAGTCGGTCATAAGCGGGATTATGCGCTTAGTGCCTTGCGGCCGCGAGCACGACGACGATTTAGGATTTGACGTCCACTTTTCGTTGCCATACGAGCACGGAAACCATGATTACGTTTGCGTTTTAGAACGCTAGGTTGAAATGTTCTTTTCATCTCTATTTTCTCTCACTGAAGCAGTGTTTCAGTTTTGAGGGTTAGCCTTAGCCAAGCCTCTACAATTTGATTCAAAATCAGGCGGCGGATTTTAATGAAAATCTATCAATAGATCAATGTAAATTAAATGTTTTCTATTAAAAAATTACTCACAATTCAATTCGATTAATTATGCACAGACTTAATAGACGCTTTTTGAATAACTTGCATTGAGCAAACTTAACTTATGCACATGCCGTTTATTGTTGATAACTTTTTCCTTTATATTCATTTAGTTATAGAGAAAAAAACTGTGTACAAAATATCATAAAAAGATTCCTTTACTTGTTGATAACCTTTATAGATATACACAACTAAAAAGATCAATAAACAGGTGTGTATAACTATCTCTGTTATTAACATTATCTCTTTAAATAACCCTTTCAAGTGAATAATGTATTTTTTGTGGATAAGTTTTCTTTAGCGCTGTATGATTCCGCCCTATTTATTTTTTATTATGGAGTAAGCATATTGTGTCTTTGGAGCATTGGGATCTTTGCCTGAAGCGGTTGCAAGACGAATTCTCCGCTCAACAATTCAATACTTGGATTCGACCTTTACAAGTAGAGTCTTCTGAATCCGGTGATTTATTACTAACGGCACCTAATCGTTTTGTCTTAGATTGGGTGACGAATAAATATCAAACTCGTATAAAAGAGCTTTTATCTGAAATTTCAGGTAATGAGCCTGCACCAAGTTTGATTTTTAGTGTTCGTGCTCAAAATATGAACAAGCCATCTACTCCACCACCAAGACCTGCTACGGAGTCTACGCCAGTTGCACTGACTAGAGAGGACGTCTCTCAGCCTTCTTTCCATACTGGGTTTGGTTTGATGGATGCGGAAGCGGATAGTCGTACAGATATCGAATTTGAAGCACCGCTAAAGCTAAAAGAATCGTCGCTTATTGGCTCACTTGAACCATACGAACAAGGTCAATTACCACTGAATTCTACTAATCGAAAAGTCGAAGTCGAAGGTGGGATTAACCACGGCGCAAATTTAAACAACTCTTTTACTTTTGATAACTTTGTGGAAGGTAAATCAAACCAATTAGCTCATGCCGCCGCATTGCAAATTGCGGAAAACCCTGGTGGCGCTTATAACCCTCTTTTTATATATGGAGGGGTTGGTCTTGGTAAAACCCACTTAATGCAAGCGGTGGGTACCGAGTTGATGCGCCATAATCCAAATGCAAAAGTGGTTTACCTGCATTCAGAGCGATTTGTTGCGGATATGGTAAAAGCATTGCAATTGAATGCCATTAATGACTTTAAACGCTATTATCGGTCTGTTGATGCCTTACTTATTGACGATATTCAGTTTTTCGCTGGAAAAGATCGTACTCAAGAAGAATTTTTCCATACTTTTAATGCGTTATTAGAAGGTGGTCAGCAGATGATTCTTACCTGTGATCGTTATCCAAAAGAGATTCAGGGCCTTGAAGATCGATTAAAGTCACGTTTTGGTTGGGGGTTAACCGTTGCGATTGAGCCTCCAGAGCTGGAAACGAGAGTGGCAATTTTAATGCGCAAAGCGGATGAAAGTGGTATCAAGTTATCTTATGATTCTGCTTTCTTTATTGCTCAAAAAATTCGTTCTAATGTACGAGAGTTGGAAGGTGCATTAAAGCGTGTTATTGCAAACTCTCATTTTACCGGACGTGCGATTACGCCTGATTTTGTTCGTGAGTCTTTAAAAGATTTGTTAGCACTGCAAGATAAGTTAGTAAATATTGATAATATTCAGCGTATTGTTGCGGAATATTATAAAATTAAAGTAAGTGATTTGTTATCGAAACGGCGTAACCGTTCAATAGCAAGACCGAGACAAGTGGCGATGTCGTTGGCTAAAGAGCTTACTAGCCATAGTTTACCTGAAATTGGTGATGCGTTTGGTGGTCGAGACCATACAACAGCATTACATGCGATTCGTAAAATTAAAGAATTACAGGATACAGATTCTGATATCCGCGAAGATTATAAACAACTTATGCGAATTTTGACGACCTAATGCTAGGTGTTAAGTTAAGAAAACGGGGATCATAATGAAATTTTCAGTCGTCCGTGAGACGCTTCTTAAACCACTTCAATTAGTTGCTGGTGTAGTAGAACGTAAGCAAACCATGCCTGTATTGGCGAATGTCCTTGTTGAAGTTAAGGATAATATACTTACTTTGACGGGTTCCGATTTAGAAGTGGAACTGATCAGCCATGTGCCATTAGATGAGTGTGAGGAAGGTCGTGTTACTGTTCCCGCTCGTAAATTGGTAGATATTTGTAAAAGTTTACCTGATTCAGCTGTGATCGAGTTCTCATTAGATGAACAAAAAGCGGTGATCCGTTCAGGTCGCTCACGCTTTAGCTTATCTACTTTACCTGCGGAAGAGTTTCCAAATATTCAGGATATGCAGGGTGAGCTTAATGTTGTTGTTGCTCAGTCAAGCGTTCGTCGTTTGATTGAAAGAACAGGTTTTGCCATGGCAAACCAAGACGTTCGTTATTACCTAAACGGTATGTTGCTTGAAGTCGCAGATGGTCAATTACGCGTTGTTGCAACTGATGGCCACAGACTAGCAACCGCGATAGAAGATGCCCAAGTGACTGGCGATTTAACACAAGTTATCGTACCTCGAAAAGGCGTGTTGGAATTAAACCGTTTACTAAGTGATACTGAAGAAACAGTGGAATTGGTGATTGGTTCAAATCACATTAGAGCCAAAGTTGCGGATTATGTTTTTACTTCTAAATTAGTTGAAGGTAAATTTCCTGATTATCACCGAGTGATACCACGCAATAATGAAAAAATCATTATTGCGGATCGGTTGGAATTGCGCCAAGTTTTTTTACGGGCTTCTATCCTATCAAATGAAAAATATCGTGGTGTTCGTCTTATTTTAAAAAATGGCATGTTGCAAGTATTTGCTAATAACCCCGAACAAGAGGAAGCGGAAGAATCCGTTTTGGTTCAGTATCAAGGGGATAACCTTGAAGTGGGTTTCAACGTCGGTTATTTACTCGATGTATTAGGAGTCGTAGACAGTCAAGAAGTGCGGATTTCATTGAACGATTCCAATAGTAGTGCCTTAATTGAAGAATCTCAAAGTCATGCAGCTCAATATGTTGTTATGCCTATGCGTCTTTAGTTTTCAATACAGTACTAGAAATAAAGTATTACTCTAAATCCAAACAGCCCCTGATTGAATCATGTATTTCAGGGGCTGTTTAATATGTAAATGTGCTGAATAAAGGCGTTTAAAATTATGTCGATAGTGCGTTTGGACATTTCCAAAGTACGCAACCTCGAACAGATCTCGTTTTCTCCTTCTCCCCAGGTAAACCTAATAACGGGTGTTAATGGAAGTGGAAAAACATCGATTCTTGAAGGTATCCACCTTTTGTCTTTTGGTCGTTCGTTCCGCAGCCATAAACATAAAACCTATATTCAACATGAAGAAGAAGAATGTGTTGTTTTTGCTCAGCTAAAAGCGAAACACAATGATTTTATTTCGATGGGGTTAAGACGCTCTCGTGATGGCTCTATTGATGTGCGAATTCAAGGAAAAAAAGCACAGTCTGTCGTAGAGCTGGCTGAAAGGCTTCCTGTACAGCTTATTAATCCTGATGCATTTCGATTATTGGAAGGATCTCCAAAAATTCGTCGACAATTTATTGATTGGGGTACCTTTCATTTTGATAATGGCTTTATAAATGCTTGGAGAGGGTGGCAAAAAGCATTAAAACAGCGCAATTCCTTACTCAGACGTGGTAAAATATCCACCAGTTTATTAATGGCTTTTGATCAAGAGTTGATTCGTTTAGGCGATAAAGTAAACCAGTATCGCCAAAATTATACAAATCAACTTACGCCAATCTTTCTATCTGTGTTGGCTGAGTTATCTGACTCAATTAAGGTTCGGTTAGTGTTTTCTCAGGGGTGGGACGCAACAAAAAGTCTTACGGATGCTATGGCTTCCTCCTGTGAAAGAGACATTGATATTGGATATACCCAAATTGGTCCACAGCGTGCGGATTTAAGGGTTAAAACGGATGCTGGAGATGCTCTCGATACGCTTTCTAGAGGACAACAGAAACTGGTTGTTTCTGCATTAAAAATTGCCCAAGGCAAAATGTTAATTGAAATGGGTAGTCCTTTGGTTTTCTTAGTCGATGATTTACCTGCAGAGTTAGATTCTCAACATAGACAAAAGCTGTGCGCTCTATTAGAAGCGTTAAATAATCAAATTTTTATAACCAGTGTTGAGCCAGATATTATGGATTACACTTGGTCCGACACAACCGACGTTCGTCACTTCGAAATGAAGGAAGGCGAATTGTCTTTATCCGAGCGAAGGTTTGCAGGAGAGTTAAATGAGTGAAAATAGTTACGATTCGTCCAGTATCAAAGTACTTAAAGGTCTTGATGCTGTGCGTAAACGACCAGGTATGTACATTGGTGATACTGACGATGGTACAGGTTTGCATCACATGGTATTCGAGGTCGTTGATAACTCGATTGATGAAGCGTTAGCGGGTCATTGCGATACGATTACTGTGACTATTCACCCAGATGAATCCATTTCCGTTTCTGATAATGGCCGTGGTATTCCTGTTGATATACATGAAGAAGAAGGTATATCAGCTGCCGAAGTTATTATGACCGTATTGCATGCGGGTGGTAAGTTTGATGATAACTCGTACAAGGTGTCTGGAGGTCTGCACGGTGTGGGGGTATCTGTTGTAAATGCCCTCTCAAAAAGTCTGACTTTGACTATTCGTAAAGACGGTAAAATTTACGAACAAAACTATGTGCATGGCGTTCCTCAAGCACCGCTTGCTATTATTGGTGAATCAGATGGTGCAGGTACAACGGTGCATTTTGATCCATCAGAAGATACATTCACAAATATTTTATTTGTTTATGACATTCTGGCGAAACGTTTGCGCGAGTTGTCTTTCTTGAACTCAGGGGTGGCGATTCACCTTAAAGATGAGCGTTCTGGCAAAGAAGATTTCTTTAATTATGATGGTGGCTTACGTTCATTTGTTGAGCATTTGAATACCAATAAAACACCGATCAACCAGATTTTCCACTTTATTTGCCAGCGCGATGATTTAGATGATGGTATTGCCGTAGAAGTCGCTCTGCAGTGGAACGAAGGTTTCCAAGAAAATATTTATTGCTATACCAATAACATCCCACAACGAGATGGTGGTGCCCATTTAGCGGGATTCCGTGCCGCTTTGACTCGAACTCTCAATACTTTTATTGAGAAAGAAGGCCTAGCGAAAAAATCCAAAGTGGCCACAACGGGAGATGATAGTCGTGAAGGTTTAACCGCTATCGTATCTGTGAAAGTACCTGACCCAAAATTCTCTTCACAAACTAAAGATAAACTGGTTTCTTCTGAAGTAAAAACCGCAGTAGAACAGGAAATGAGCCGTCGTTTCTCTGAATATCTGTTAGAGTCTCCAGGTGAAGCAAAAATCATAGTGAACAAAATGATTGATGCTGCACGCGCTCGAGAAGCCGCTCGTCGTGCCCGTGATATGACCCGTCGTAAAGGCGCACTAGACATCGCTGGTTTACCCGGTAAGTTAGCGGATTGCCAAGAGAAAGACCCTGCTCTTTCTGAAATCTACCTAGTGGAGGGTGATTCCGCTGGAGGTTCTGCAAAACAAGGTCGAGATCGTCGTACACAAGCTATTCTGCCGTTGAAAGGTAAAATACTAAACGTTGAAAAAGCGCGCTTTGATAAAATGCTATCTTCTGTGGAAGTCGGTACCTTGATCACAGCATTAGGTTGCGGAATCGGACGTGATGAATTTAATGTCGAAAAATTGCGTTACCACAGTATCGTTATTATGACCGATGCCGACGTGGATGGATCACACATTCGGACCTTGTTATTGACCTTCTTCTTCCGTCAAATGCCAGAAGTGATTGAGCGCGGACATATCTTTATTGCACAACCTCCACTGTTTAAAATCAAACGAGGTAAGCAAGAACAGTACATCAAAGATGAGCACGCTTTAGAGCAACATTTAATTGAAGTGGCTTTAGATGGCGCTAACATGTTTGTTAATGCTGATGCGCCGGCTATTCAAGGCGAGCCTTTGTCAAAAATGATGCATGATTACATCCGAATTGAAGACGATATCAAACGTATGTCTCGTGTGTATCCTAAAGATGTTATGGGTAAACTACTGTATTGCAAACCGCTGACTCAGGAAAGCTTGAAAGAAGAGGCGTCGGTAATTGAATGGGTTGAAGCAATACGTTCTATGATGCCTCTTGATGCTCGTACAGGCTTCCGTTTTGATTTCTCTGTTGAGTTTGATGTTGAACGTGGAGATTACTTACCTGTTGTTGAGATTATGTCTCATGGTGTTTCGAACCGTTACCGTTTTGAGGCCGCCTTCTTTAATTCTCCGGAATACAAGCGAATTGTGGCTATGTCTGATTTAGTGGGAGAAATCTTCAGTGAAGAATCTTTCATTAAGCGTGGTGAGCGACGTCAAAATGTTGAAACGGTTGAAGAAATGAAAGCTTGGTTGATGAAAGAAGCTTCTCGCGGTATGACCATTCAACGATACAAAGGATTGGGAGAGATGAACCCTGATCAGCTTTGGGAAACGACTATGGACCCTGAAGCACGTCGCATGTTGCGAGTGACCATAGACGATGCCGTTGCGGCGGATCAAATGTTCACTACCTTAATGGGTGATGAAGTTGAACCTCGTCGTAACTTTATCCAAGACAATGCTTTGTCAGTAGAGAATTTAGACGTTTAATCTTAAGCTTTTATCTATACAAAAAGCGATTAGAGCGAAAGCTCTAATCGCTTTTTTTCTGTATTTCAAAAATCTTTCAGAATCTTGGGTTTTAGTTTAAATGTTAATCATTATTATTATTGACCTAAAGGAGTGGGAGGACGATTATGTAGAAATGCAAGAAACAACAAGAGAAAATAATGTGTAATGTAGGTCAAGTGAGTCATCAAAAGTCTCGCACACTGTCGTTATCCAATGGTGATGCTAATGTTACGTGGATATTTGGGCATTCTCATCACAATCTGGTTTCAAAGAACTTTGATAAAGCCACATTTCTCGTTCGCCCTACTTTTGGCAAAGGCATGGAGTCCATTAATTCTGATCGAGTCAATGAAAAATAGATTAGCTCTAATGAGTTCACTGTTTTTAACTCTATTAATGCGATTTTTTATTATATGGTATCGATACTATGAGACTTTTGTTTGCACGGCTTCCGTTAGGATTGCAGTATAGTTTGTTATCTGCATTGGGATTTTCGTTAATGATGAGCTGTGTAAAGTTGGTCAGTTCTTATCATATTCCCGTGTTTGAGATCATCGCAGCAAGAGCCTTGATTTCATTATTGATTAGCTATGTGGACATTAAGCGAAAAAGAATTGCGGTTTTAGGGAGTAATAAAATGCTTCTGTTTACTCGAGGCACTGTTGGTTCTTTAGCTCTGTTGTGCATTTACTATTCGGTCACTGTGATGCCGTTAGCTGAAGCGACAATTTTACAGTATCTTCACCCAGTATTTACGGCCGCGTTAGCGGTATTTCTACTGAAAGAAAGGCTTCAATTTTCAACCGTCGTATGTCTTGTATTCTGTTTATCTGGACTCTTGGTAATGGTAAGCCCTAATATCGCTACGGATACGGTAACAGCCTACCCTATCTGGGGCATCATTGCGGCGGTCGTCGGATCGTTTGGCAGTGCGATTGCTTATATTATTGTGAAAAAATTAAGTCGGGTAGAAGATAGCTCAGTGATTATTTTTTACTTCCCCTTAGTTGCATTACCTCTTTCTTTGATATTGCTGGGGGACGATTTTGTCATGCCTAACATGGAGTCTTTTATACTTTTAGTGTTTGTGGGTCTATTTACACAAATTGGTCAGGTAGGTATGACGAAAGCCATGCAGTACGAAGTCGCCAGTAAAGTCACCGCCTATTCTTATATACAGGTTGTTTTTGCCATGGTATTTGGCATTCTACTGTTTTCTGAAGTGCCTTCTGTATTTACTCTAGTAGGAGGCGGGCTTATTTTGACTGGGGCGTTTATCAATGTTTTTGGAGGCAAATCAAAGAAAGCGATGATTCAATAATATCCAGCTGTGATCCTTTAGTATAAAACGGTTGATGAGTATCAACCGTTTTTTTATCATAGGGGCAGATACCGTCTTAAACTTCAGCCGCGGTTACAGAAAATTCAACAAGTACATTTTGGCTGGCCATACGCGCTTCAACGCACGCTCGTGCTGGTTTTGGTTTGTCCGCTATCCAAGCATCCCAAACGTTATTTAACTCGGTAAAGTCTTTCATATCTCGAATGTAGATAGTAACGGACAGCATACGCTCAGCAGACGATCCTGCTTTTTCTAACAGTCCTTCAATTTTTTCTAAGCAACGACGAGTTTGTTCCGCGGTATCCCATTCATCTGAACCCGCTGTCTGTCCACATAAATAAATTGTACCGTTGTGCTTAACGATACGGCTCATACGTTCTGTGGACTCAATGTGAGTAATTTCCATTTTTAGCTGCCTCTTAAAGTAGTCGGTTTTGTTAACGTTACCATTATAAAAAAGAATTAGAGTTTATTTGAACATGTTTAGCTATGAATGATAAGTCATACAGAGTTTCTGTTTTTTAATAGGATCAGAATAAAGTAACTTCCTCCAATGATAGCGACGACAGTCCCCGCGGCTAATTGATTTGGATAGATAATGATTTGCCCTAACCAGTCTGATAACTGTAATAATGTGGCACCAATTAATGCAGAAAAAAAGAGTTGAGGCACCACTTTTTTTGCACCTAAAAGTCCTGCCAAATGCGGAGCTACAATACTAACAAATGCAATGGGGCCAACAAGCGCGGTAATAAATGCACATAATCCGGCACTGATCATGAGTAAGATAATAAAGCTTTTTTGTACAGAGACACCTCTAGCCGCAGCGGTGATACGACCAATGGATAACAGTGTTAGCCACCTTTGTAGTCCAACAGCAACGACGATAAATAGAGTCACTCCAACAATTAAGGAAATCGCTTGGTTCGGTGTCACTCGGTAAGTGGAGCCAGAGAGCCAGCGAAGGATATCATAGACATCATCAGTACCTGTCATTAAGACACCTTGGATAAGTGTTTCTATTAATGCCGTTAAGGCTACGCCAGTAAGAATTAATGATGTTGGAGCAAAGTGAAAACGTTTACCTAACAATAACAAAGTGCCCAGAATACTCATACTTCCAACGAAAGCGACTAGGGGGCCTAATTCACTAACACGTATTCCAAGCAGTAAGCTGACAAGAATTAAGGCTAAAACGGCTCCAGCAGAAAGGCCTAATAAATCGGGACTTGCTAGAGGATTGTGGATCAAACGCTGTAACATGACACCGGCCACAGCCATACCTGCACCCGCAAATAAACTGGCCGCTAACCTAGGCCAACGTAAAGGCCAAGCAAACTCATTAGGTAAATGAAATTGATATATATTATTGTCTATATGAGTAAAAACGCCTAAGAAGATTACACTTAGTAGAGCACCAGTCATTAATATAATTGTTCTAATTGACAGCGTTCTAGAGCCTTGAAGTGCCATAAACGCATGCTGGCTTTGCGGCTTTTTGTTACCACGGTGGCGAATTAATATAATTAATAAAGGGGCACCAATTAATGCGGTTGTTAACCCTGTGGGAACCAGATCAAATGTTAATGTATTTGCGAATAACGCCATACCATCCGCAATCATTAATAAGCTAGCCCCAAGCAAGGTCGATACTATTAATTCGGATGTGGCGGTACGTGCGCCTAAAAACCGTGCCGCATTTGGTGCAACTAACCCAATAAACCCAATAATTCCTACCATGGTTATTGCGCTTGAAAGTATCCATAAACCACTAATAATTAAAGTAACAAATAACCATACTACGTTGAGTCCTCGAGCGGCCGCAGCGGCTTGCCCTAATCTGAGTAAAGTGAGTGGTTTGCCTGCAAAAGCCAGAATAGTAAGTAGCAGAAGACAGTGAGGCCAAAACCATTGAACTTTATCCCAGCCGTTTTGGCTTAAATCCCCTGCTCCCCAAATAAATAGGTTTCGAGCATACTGATCGTTTAGCAAAATCAATGCTGTAGTAATGGCGCCAAAAAGCAAGTTGACGGCCATACCTGAGAGTATCAAAGATAATCCGGATAAATTACGGACACCTGATATTAACAAGACAAACCCTAATGCCAGTGCCGCGCCTGACATAGCGGCAAAAACTTGAAACTCTGTCTGTCCTTGAGGCCAAAAAATGGCGAGTACAATTAATCCTAACCAAGCACCACTGGACGTTCCTAAGGTTACCGGAGATAGCAATGGGTTAAGTGTAAGTTGTTGAATTACGCTCCCAATACATCCCATTACAGAGCCTACTAACAGTGCCATCACCAGTCTAGGAAGCCGAGAAAATCCCCAATCAATTTCATCGAACCCTTGTGCTTCCTGTCCTGAAATAATGGAGAGTTGGGTTGAAATTGATAACGAGGAATCGATTTGTAAGTAGCAAACCGCCGTAAATAAAAAGGCGTTTACTAAGAGGAAAGCGCGTATCATTGTTTAGGGTGCCACCGATAATAATGCGGTTGTCAGCGCTTCGGCTAAATATTTTAAAGACATGGCTCCGCCATATGTCCAGGTGGATTCAACTGAAGCGGTGTGTTTGTTAATCACAAACGGCATGGCTTGCCATAACCTAGATTCTTGGAGTTTTTTCACTTGATAAAAAGGCTCGAAATATAAAAGAATACCTTGATCTATTTGTTTAAGGCTCTTTAAACGTTGTTGATTAATTCCCCACTGACTGGTTGGTAATGACAATGCTGGCTCTATGCCTAAACGGTTAAGAGCGTATTGAGGCATAGAGTTGTCTCCATATACATAGGCAGAGGTTGTTGAGGCAAATCGTAGGCTGGTTACGGGGGGAATACCGTTAGGAAACGAACGTTTTAGTTGATTTGATAAAGTGTTAAAAACCTCTTCTCTAGCGGTGAGTTTCTGCTGTGCTAATGCTGTCTTATTGAGTAATTTGGCTATTGTTAAAAAAGCTAAATCAGCTTGCTTTGCATTATTGTGATCTTCTCTATAGGTATCAAAAACAACAACGGGAGCGATGTGTTCTAAACGAGCCTGTTGAGACTTTAGTGCATCTGAAATAAGAATGACATCTGGTTTAAGTTGAGCCAAGCGTTCTAAGTTTGGCTCGGCTCGGTTACCTATGTCTATAGTTGCATCTGGAATGGCTGGTTTTACAACCCATTCTCTGTAGGCCTTAATTTCTGGTACGGCGATGGGTGTTATACCAAGCTCGATGACATTTTCAGCTAGTGCCCAATTAAGTACAGCGACTCGGGTTGGTGTTGTTTTAAAAGTGACTTCTCCTTGACTATCCTGAATGACAGTCTCGGCTGGCGAATTGGCTGAAAAAAGTAGTAGAAAGTTTATGATACACGCCATATAAAGTGCTGTAGTGTGAGTGAGTATTAACATGCAAGAGCAACCTTGGTATTGTTTTCTGGATGGTTGATGAGTGTCATAGGGATATTATAAAGTGATTCTAATTGCTCTTTTTTCATGAAATCGTCAACTGTTCCATGAAAAACACAACGGCCTTCATCGATGGCGAGAATACGATCAGCATAACGAGCTGCAAGATTAACATCGTGAAGTATTATGATAATCCCCTGACCTGTTTCTCTGTTTAGTTTTTGTAAAAGAGACAAAAGCTCATATTGATGGCTGATGTCGAGAGCCGATGTGGGTTCATCAAGTAAGAGAACGGGTGATTGTTGCGCTAATAGCATCGCTATCCACGCCCTTTGTTTTTCTCCTCCAGAAGCTTCTTCGACCAATTGATTTTCATAGTGAGATAACCCAACTTGCTTTAGTGATTGTGTCACTATGTCATGGTCCTTCTGCCGCCAGCGCCCCCATGTCCCATGCCAAGGGAATCGTCCTAATTGCACCAGCTCTCTAATAGTTAATCCAGCGGCTTCAGATAAAGACTGTGGGAGAAACGCAATTTCTTGAGCGAGTTGCCTTTGAGAAAAACCTAACAGTGGTTTTTCTTTAAAACGAATGCACCCTTTCGATGGATGTAACTGTCTGGCAAGACATTGCATTAGAGTGGTTTTGCCTGAGCCATTTTTTCCTAAAATCACGGTTAACTTGTCTGTAGCAAGCGTTAAATTAGGGATATCAAGAATGGGTCTCTGATTACGTTCAATAATGAGTTGAGAGAATTCAAACATGTCTTGGTTGACTCTTTTTTTGTTTAGGACAATTGTTGCAAAGATCGTTTTTCTGACAACGGAATGTTAAGCAGCAGGTTCGTCGGTGGAATATAATCTGATGACCTTGCCTTTCTAATCGATCAATAGGGTCAAGTGGCAGAGCCATAGGACTTGACCATTTGAGGTAATCTTCCTGAATTTTTTTAGGATTGTATTTTGGTATGTTTTGAGTGGCCGTTGTAAGATACCCCATCATTAGATCTGCAAGCAGAGCTTTATATAAAGTTGATTTACCTTTAAATTCGTCAGTGTGAGAATTTACTAAAGGGTCGAACAACAGCGCAAGTTGTGACGCGGCAGACTGAATACGAGCCTCTAGTGAACCTATTAACCAAGTGCCATCACGTAAGGTATAACCTGCAATATAGTTGTGATATTGATACTGCTGTATTGATGCTAAGGTATCAGGTACTTGCTTTAAGTGATAAACACACATTAATGCGAGTGAAACGGGCTGCCACCAGCTTAATTCCCACGCTCTAATTCGCCAGTAAGGTATGCCTGCTTCAGGGTGTGCTTGCTGTAATCCTTGTTTTAAATTACGTAATGCTTTAGTGGCTGAACAGCAAGAAAAGTAGTCTATTGCATCCTCCTCCTGCCATTCTTTTCCCTTTAGTGGTTCATAGAACTGTTGGGCTCCTGCGAACAATTGATCAAGAGGTTTCATCATAGCCTAAGGGTACCAAATACTGATTTCATAGTACTAAAAGTCATAGCGAGCACTTACTTCAAATGAGCGTTCATCGCCAAACCAGCAGTTATTTTCATCGTAGCAGCTATAGTATTCTTCATTAAAAGCATTAGAAATTGACAGCTGAATATTTGCTCCTTGTAGATCTGGAGACAATTTAGCTAGGTCATAACCCATGGATAAATCCACTAAGGTAGCAGAAGGAACTTTGTCAGTATTACGGCTGTTTAGCTCCATTTTCCCAATATATCTGACACCAGCGCCTAAAGTCGCTCCGGCCAAATAGCCTGATTGGGGCGCATAATTTAGCCAAGATGAAAGTTGCTGCTCAGGAGTCCAAATCGGTGTATTTCCTTGAATACCGCTATTGTCTTTGATCACTTCAACATCTTGTTTTGTATACGTAGCTAACAAATTAACTTCAGAGGTAATATGTTGCTGTAGCTCAAGCTCAATACCTCGAGAACGGACTTCCCCTACCTGTATCAAATCGTATGGGCTGCCGTTTGGGTCTCGAGTGAGTACGTTTTCTTTATTGATTTGATACGTTGTCAGACTGGCAATGGTGTTTCCGGAATCGTATTTAATTCCTGCTTCCCACTGACCAGCAGTGGATGTGTCATAAGTTTTGCCATTGACTCCACGGCCTGGTACGGGTTCAAAACTTTGTGCGTAGCTAATAAAAGGCGATATGCCATTATTGAGTTCATAAAGTGCACCAATTCGACCAGTAAACTGGCTTTGATCAACCTGTGTATCCGTCTGCGAGCCGTATTTCTTGCCTTTTTCTGTAGACTCAAAACTGTCATAACGACCACCTGCAATAAATACCCATTGATCTAATCGAATCTGATCTTGTAGGTACAGTCCCACTTGTTCTTTCTGAATAGTAAAATCACTGCTGTAATAAGGGTTATAACTCAAAGCGGAGCGAATAATTTGATTATGATTCGGGCTAAATAGATCTAGAGAAGGTGCTGTGGCGTCTTCATATTTAATATCAGAAGTTAATTTTAAAAAATCTAGCCCGACGAGTAGGTTGTGTTCTGCTGCGCCAACATCAAACAAGGCGGAAAATTGGTTATCAATAGTGATGCCTTTTGACGATTCGTCGGTCAGGTAAGCTTGACGTGTTATTGTTCGTTCGTCTTCCCCTAAGCCGGTTGAATATGTGTTTTCTTGGTAGGCTGTTGCATCCATGCCCCTGACATTTTGTAAGAAGCTCCAGGTACCGTTAATAGAATGATCGAGTTTATACCCAAATAGTAATACATCACGATCATAGGTTTCCCAATTACGATCACCTGCATAAGTATTAGGACTAAGAGAGCCATTTACATTATCAAAAACCGTTCCTTTCGATGGTAAGGAAGAATAAACCCCTGCTGCAGGGTCTTGTTGATAATATAGGTTTAGATTAAGTTGAGTTCGTTCGCTGAGTTCTAAGTCGAGTGATGGCGCAATCATGATTCTTTCTTCTTTAGAGGTCAGTGCTTGACCGTCTTTTTTTCTGATTAAACCAATGACTCTGTAGTTTATTTTGTCGCTAATAGGCCCAGTACTATCAATTTGTACTTCTTGTTTATTATCACTACCCAATGTGATTTCAAGGTGATTTTGGCGGCTTACTTGGGGTGATTTGCTGATAAGATTGACCATACCTCCTGGAGGCATAGCACCATATAAGGTAGACGTTGGTCCTTTAAACACTTCAACTTGTTCGATGGCTGCCGTATCTATTTGTGGTTGTAAATTCCAGTCGTTATATAGTAGTTGCAACCCATCGTAATAGTTTTGTTGGTTATTAAAGCCTCGAATATTAATGAAATCATTGCGGCTTATCGCCCCTCCTCTTAATTCGGTATTGGTACCTGAGGTATAACGGATGGCTTCAGATACGCTTTGAGTACCCCTTTGAGTAAGGCTTTCTTTCGTTGTGATGGAAATACCTTGTGGCGTTTCATAAGGTTCTAATAAGGTTTTGGTTGCTGTATTCCGGTAGGATTGCCCTTTTACGTTAAGTACCTCTAACAGGTCTCCATTGACTTCTCGTTCTTGGGCAACACTAACTATGGAATAGGATGAAGCGATAGCGATAGTAAGGGCGATTAAAGACGGTCTAAAGTGAGTAGGCGAAGGCATTGGAGCTCCAAGAAGTAGATGCTATTGATAATGAATCTCATTATAGTTTCTATTCTAAAGGAATACTTAACCTTTTGGGGCATTATTGATAAATAACGATGAATTTTATAATGGCATTAAGCTGTTTGTGTATGGGGGCGGATAGGAATCCAATACTCCATATCGCTGTCAGGGTTGTTAGCGTCATAGTTCGGCTCGTACTTTTCTAATTCAAACCCTGAAACACCATCATAATTAGACTCAGGCAACCAATGGCACAGGAACCAGGTCAGCGCTTCTTTAATTGCTTGAGCGTTGCCATGTATTGGGATAACAGCATATTCTTGGGTGGGGACTTCTAGTATCTCTTCAAAAGGCAAAGGATCTCGATGAGTGGATTGGTATCCAGCCCAATATAATACTTGTTGCGGATAATCACTATTATCGTAAGTATTAACGACACCTAGCGCGTTTTCTTCGAGGTGAAGTCTTGATTGACTTTGTTGATAGAGAGAGTGTTGATTCTCAAGCCATTTCCATAGCTTAGGTACAGATGTCTGGAAGTTTGGTTTGGAAGAAGAGAGTCCATGGACCCAGGTAGATATACCGTAAAGAGTAAAAGCGTTATGACTTTCAATACGAATTTGCATAAAGGCTTTCGTTGGCGTCCAAGGTGATTTACTTGTTGTATGACAAAGTAACGGAGTTCTTAGGCCGTGACGCTGGCCTCGTTGACGGTACTCCCTTGGTGAACAAGAGAATAACTGCTTAAACGCTCTGCTAAAACTGACATCTGATTCGAATCCGCACTCAAGTGCAATTTCGAAATGTTTCGCGTTAGAGGATAAGAGTTGCTCTGCCGCATGACTTAAGCGTAATTCACGAATATATTGAGCCACAGTGAGGCCTGTTGTTTCTAAGAATACTCTCTGTAGCTGCCAGCGAGACCAGCAGCTTTGTTCGGCAATCTCAGTAACATTTATTGATTTATCTAGATTAGCGTGAATGTAATCCAATATTTTTTCTATACGCGTAAATCGTGTTGTCAGAGCCATACAGTGTTTCTTATAAAATAATAATGATTCTCATTTTATAAGAAACGAATTAAATACTCATTACTTTCATGCAGATTTTTATATTAGCTAAACTGTAAAAGAGATTAAGTAATATTAAGAGAGATTTTACCTAGGTAACTACTATTTTTTCATCGGCCGACATGATTTACTTCCGCTGAAAAATTTTGTCATGATTAGCCTTAGTAAAAAGGCGCTTTAAAAGAAATTGAATGGGGTTTTAAATGAGAGAAGTGCCACGCACCGCCACCTATTGTTCCATGTTTATTGCGGCCGGTCTGATTAGCGGTGTGCTTGGCCCTAGTCTAATTTATTTATCGAATTTGGTTGCGGCGAGTGTGACTGAAATTTCCACTCTTTTTGTCGCTCGTTCTATTGGTAATATGTTTGGTGCCGTGATTGCTGGGCGTGTTTACGACAAAATCAAAGAAGCACATCACTACTTAATCGCTATGCTCGTCATTGGTTGTGTTTGCATTGCTCTTACTCCTTTTTCTACCAGTTTATTGATGCTTATTATGGTGTTCGCTGTGATGGGGTTCGCTGAAGTGTCGATCAATACTGGCGGCAATCTCATGATTTTATGGCTGCATAAGGACAAAGCAGGCTCTGCGGTTTCGCTATTACATTTGTGTTATAGCTTGGGTAATATGGTTGCGCCTTTGATTCTAATTCTCGGTGGAACATTAGGCCATGATTATGGTCCTGGGTACTGGATTATCGCCCTTTACACGTTATTTTTTCCTTTTCTGTTGTGGCGCCAATCAAGTCCTAAATTGGAGTCAACCCATAAACAAAATGGCCCACAAGCCTTTAATAAAGTGTTCTTTTTGTGTTTTGTGTTAACCATTTTTCTGTATGTAAGTTTGGAAATTACAGTAGCAGGTTGGATCAGTACTTACGCCGTATTACAAGGGGTAGATAAAACACAAGCGGCCATTTTGGTTACCTGGTTTTATGTTGCACTTTCTTTTGGTCGTTTTATTTCTGTACCTGCTTTACGTTGGGTTTCGTTAGTGTATTCATTATTTGCCTTATTATCACTTACTATTATTGGTGTGCTAGTACTGTTATTTTCGTCGCTTTCTATGGTTGGGGTAGCGTTGATTCTAGGACTTGGTTGTTCTGCTTTCTTTCCGATTTTATTTTCATTTGCAAACGGCGTGGTACCATTAACAGGCAAATTAACGGGTTACGTTTTTATGGGTTGTGGGCTCGGCGCCATGATTATTCCGGCTATTACTGGACCTCTTATAGATCATTTTGGGGCCAGTGTTTATCCTATTATTTTGCTGTTAATGGCGCTTCTCTTAATGGGCAGCTGGGTGAATCTACTAAGACTTAGCAAGGTTAAATAGGGCCTTAGTAGAGACGTTTTTATTGATTGAGCGTTACTTATTGATACTTAAATAACGTTTCTAGAGTAAATGCGGCGAGGTCGGTAAAGACATTGAAATGGAAGTCCATGTTTTTGTATTGGGTATCTCGGCCTTTTCCCGTTAACACCAACACAACCTTACAGCCTCTAGCTATGCCTGCTTCTAAATCCCGTTTAGAATCACCTACCATAATCGCTGGTGTGGTATTGAAGTTAACGCCTAGCTCCTGTTCGATCGTTTCTATCATGCCTGCTTTTGGCTTGCGACATGAGCAGTTGTCATCAGGTCCATGTGGACAATAGTGAATACCTGCAAAAGTACCACCTTCGTCCTCGACGAGCTGTTGCATCTTCGCGTGCATTTTGTTGAGAGTGTCTATGGTGTAATAACCTCTAGCGACCCCCGACTGATTCGTCGCAACATATACTTGAAATCCGGCTTTAGATAAGGCCGCAATTGACTTGATACTCCCTGGTATCGGTTGCCATTCGTCTAGCGTTTTTATGTATTGATCGGAATCGTAATTAATGACTCCGTCTCGATCTAAAATAATAATGGGCTTTTCATTAGACATAGTACAGCTTCCAAATTATGCGTTCGTGGGTATTATAAGCACTTTACTACTCACTCCACAGAGGTTTACGTTACAATACACTTTACTTTTGATGCTTGTATATTGGATTTCTATGTCATCTTTTATCTCTACCTCATTAATTTCGGTGATTAAATTAATGAGTCATTTTTCTTTTCCTGTGGTTCAAAAAATTGGCCAAGCCGTTGGTAGGAATCTATTACGTATGGATCGTAGAACTCAGGATGCGATTACTAAAAATTTAGCGCTTTGCTTTCCTGAGATGACAGCGGCAGAAAGAAACGCTATTGCTAAAAAGCGCCTTGGCTATATGGGGCAAACCTTGGCAGAAATGAGTCATCTCTGGGTAAAGCCTGCTTCTGAAAGCGTAGGCCTTATTGTTCCTCCATCGAGTTCTCAGGGAGTGGATAATCAAGTCTTTCTAGATGCGTTAGCCGATGATGGTGGCGTTATTATTTTAGCGCCTCATTTAGGTAACTGGGAAATGATGAGTTATTACGTTTCTCAATATCGTAAAATGACGGCTATGTATCGCCCCCAAAAAGATGAAAAACTGAACCAGTTTATCTTAACGGCAAGACAAAAAGCGGGCTCAGAATTAGCACCAACTAATCGTAGAGGTGTTATGCAATTGATGAAAGCGCTGAAAAGCAATAATGGTATGGTCGGTATCCTACCTGATCAGGTGCCACAAAAAGGCAGTGGTGTTTTTGCGCCTTTCTTTGGTATCCCTGCTTACACTATGACATTAGCCCATCAATTAGCATTAAAAACGAATGCTAAAGTGTTTGTCGGTTCGGCTTTTCAAGTGCAAGGAGGCTTTAGTGTGAAAATTGTTCCTGTTGCTGAGGCGTTTTACAATGAAGATGAGGTGGTGTCTGCGACCTCGTTAAATCAGACTATTGAATCTTTGATCCGTTTATATCCAGAGCAATATCAATGGGAATATAAACGCTTTAAGCTACAACCAGAAGAACAAGAGTCGCTTTATAAATAAAGAGACTCAGTTGCTCCAAAGGAATTCAGTCTTCTTTTATGTCGGCAAAAATAGCTTTGTGGCACGCCTTTAATAAATCTTGAGGTACTAGCCCTATGTCTAGTCCTCGTTTACCACCACTAACGTAAACTGTATCAAACTCTTGAGCACTTTCATCAATGCAGGTTTGTAGACCCTTTTTTTGACCTATCGGACTGATCCCCCCGACTAAATATCCTGTAATGCGTTCGGCATTCTTAGGATCTGCCATATGCAATTTTTTGACGTTAAAAGCCGTTGAAAGACGCTTTAGGTTGAGTGTGCTGGTCACTGGAACAATGGCCACAAAAGTGCTTTTATCATCCGTTACTAATAAGGTTTTAAATACCTGCTGAGGATTTAGTTTTAGCTTCTCTGCGGCCTCCATTCCAAAATTAGTACAGTTGGTATCATGCTCATATTCATGAACACTGTAAGGGATTTTTTGTTTTTTTAATTGTTTACATGCTGGTGTCATCTCGTTGATCCTATTAAAAATCAAAGGCATCCCTGTCCAAGTAATGCCGTATTTGAAAATTTCAAAATCTATCTGAATTAAATAACTTATTTTTGCCAAAACATAGGTGTAAATAATACTAGCAAGGTAAAAACTTCTAAGCGGCCTAGTAGCATAGCAAAGCACAACATCCATTTCGCTGGGTCATTAATGCTACCAAAGTTGGCGGCTACTTCTCCCAACCCAGGACCTAAGTTGTTCAGTGTTGCCGCTACCGCAGACCAGGCTGTGACTTGATCGATCCCTGTTGCCATTAAACCTACCATTAAGATCACGTATACTAATAGATAGGCAGAAAAGAATCCCCACACAGCAGAAATGACATTTTCAGGAATGGCTTTGCCGCCTAACTTAACAGGAATGACGGCGCTGGGATGGACTAAACGTTGAATTTCCCTAAACCCTTGTTTGAGTATTAAGAGAATACGAATGACCTTCATGCCGCCACCTGTTGAGCTAGCACAACCACCGGCAAATGAGGTGACGATCAGTAAGAAAGGTAAGAAATGAGGCCAGCTCGCGAAATCGGAAGTACTAAAGCCTGCCGTTGTAGCAATAGAAATACTTTCAAAAATAGCAAAGCGTAGAGCATCAGCCCATTCAAATGATGATGTGATACCTAAGACTATGGTGGAAAGGCTAATAGTACAAATCAAGATAAATAAGAAGAACTTCACTTCTGGGTCTTTAAAGTAATGCCAGATACTACGGTGGCGCCAGGCAAAAAAGTGTAAGGCAAAATTGATGGCGGCAATCACCATAAATGCGGCACAGATGAGTTCTATAACTGGGCTGTTAAAATAACCAATACTGGCATCATGAGTTGAAAAACCGCCGATAGCAACCGTAGAAAAGCTATGGCAAATAGCATCAAATAAGGTCATGCCGGCGGCCCAATAACCTAGAGCACACAAAAGTGTTAAGGTGGCATAAATATACCAAAGGGCTTTTGCTGTCTCTGCAATGCGAGGAGTAAGCTTTGAGTCCTTTACTGGGCCAGGGGTTTCGGCTCTATACAGCTGCATGCCTCCTATTCCTAACATAGGCATAATAGCAACGGCTAATACTATGATCCCCATTCCTCCTAACCATTGTAGTAGTTGGCGGTAAAATAATATCGAATGAGGAAGGTCGTCTAACCCAGTTAAAATAGTGGCTCCTGTTGTGGTTAATCCAGACAAGGATTCAAACAAGGCATCGGTAAAACTTAAAGCCGCCGAATCTGTCAACATAAAGGGAACAGACCCGAAGAGCCCCAGCACAGACCAAAACAGCACTGTGATGATAAACCCGTCTCGGATGCTTAAGTCTTGTTTTTGATTTCTAAAGGGTAACCAGAGGCAAAACCCGCCCACTAAGTTTACGCCCAATGCGTATAAAAAAGCGTTCAACGCGCCATCGTTATAGATGAGTGAAACCAACATAGGTGGAATCAAGGTTAGGCTAAATACCATCACCAACAAACCAATAACGCGAAGAATAACCTGAATGTGCATGTCTAACCCTTGATAAAAGAGACGTATAAATTGAGTTGTTATGTTATCAGAACAAAAAGGGCTCGTTATGACGTGGTCCCTTTTCTAATAAAATGCTCATGTAATTGAGATCGAGTGGATGAAGGAGATGACTCTTCCATTCACGCTGATCTCATTTATTATCTAGAAGAAAGTTAATCCTACTTGAAATAACTGTTCCACGGCTGGAATTTGTTTTTTGTTAGAAACAAAGATAATAATGTGATCTTCCGCTTGAATCATAAGATCGCCCGTCGCAATCAATACTTCATCTCCACGTACCACGGCCCCAATAGTCGAGCCTTCAGGCAGGTTGATGTTGGCAATACTACGGCCAACGACCTTAGAGGATTTGTAGTCTCCATGGGCAATGGCTTCTAATGCTTCCGCGGCTCCTTTACGAAGGGAATGGACATTCACCACATCGCCACGTCGAATAAAGGAAAGCAATGAGCTTATCGTTGTTTGTTGAGGCGATATGGCGATGTCTATCATACCTTCTTGAACAATATCCACGTACGCTGGGTTGTTGATGATGGTCATCACGGTACGAACACCAAGTCGCTTTGCTAACATGGAAGACATGATGTTCGCTTCATCGTTATTGGTCAACGCACAGAATACGTCAGTCGATTCAATGTTCTCTTCAAGTAACAGTTCTTGTTTAGAGGCGTCACCATGTAACACTATTGTGTTGTCTAACGTTTCAGATAAATAACGACACCTTGCTGAACCGCGTTCAATGATTTTAACTCGGTATTCTTTTTCTAATGTACGGGCTAGGCGTTCCCCTATATTACCTCCGCCTGCAATAATGATTCTTCTATAAGGCGTATCTAGAGGTCGTAATTCACTCATGACATCCAAAACATCTCTTTGGGCCGTTAGAAAGAAAACCTCATCGTGAGCTCTGATTTCGGTATTACCATCGGGTGTGATGGATTTACCGTCACGATAGATGGCGGCAATACGTGTTTGAATGGATGGCATATGTTCTTTTAAAAAGCTAATAGGTTGATTTATTAGCGGGCCACCCGTTTCTGCTTTTACGACAACTAGCTGTACTTTGCCATCAGCAAACTCCATTACCTGCAGAGCGCCAGGATAACGAATCAGTCGTTGCAGATGTTTAGTGACGGCTTTTTCCGGACTGATACGAACATCAATTGGAAGCGCACTATCATCAAAAAGTTGAGGGTATTTTGAATAAGCACTGGATCGAACACGGCCAATTTTAGTTGGGGTTTTAAACAGTGTGAAGGCGACTTGGCAAGCAACCATGTTGGTTTCATCGTGGTTACTAACGGCGATCAGCATGTCGGCGTCATCACACCCAGCTCTTTCTAAAATCTCTGGGTGTGCCCCACTGCCTTCGACTGTTTGAATGTCTAATCTATCTTGTAAATCTCGAAGAAGCTTGCCGTCGGTATCTATTACGGTGATGTCATTATCTTCATTCGCTAAGTTCTCAGCGAGTGTCGCTCCAACTTGTCCTGCACCAATGATTATGATTTTCATACAGTACCCTGATCGACTGAAACAACAGGCTCTAGGCTTCTGGTTTAACAGTCAAATGTGAATTGTGAATATAGATTTATTATTATGCTGTACAGAGTTAATTTTAAACACATTAATAAAATTAATTAACGTTGTTTGCTAAATGTTACAAAATAATTTTTCTACATAAATTAAAAAAGAGCCTACTATAGACTCTTTTTGTGGCATTACTTTTACGGTTAGCGAATTATTGTGTTTTTATACATCGAGCTTTTTTTCTAACAAACAATAATAGAAACCATCGTGCCCTTCTAATTGCGGTAACAGCTGCACCCCATGTTTGGTCTTTATGCCACACCCTTCGGGTAACTCGATGTCACGCTCAATCACATCGTTATGGTGATCAAGAAAGTGTGCTATCTGTAGCGTGTTTTCTTCTTCTAAAATTGAACAGGTGGCATAAAGAAGTTGGCCTCCAGGTGTGAGCGTTTTCCAAACTTCTTGCAGAATGTTTTTTTGAATCTGTGTCAGTTCTTCCACTTCTTTTGGCTTTCTATTGATTTTAATGTCTGGATTTCTTCGAATGACACCTGTCGCTGAGCAAGGCGCATCTAATAAAATCTTGTCGAACACTGTTCCGTCCCACCATGTATTCAAATCACTGGCATCAGCACAAATGACATTAGCCGATAATTGTAGACGATCCAAATTCTCATGAATCTTATCTAAACGCCACTCCTCAAGCTCAATAGCGGTAACGTCAATATCGGCCTTTTCTAATAGATGACCTGTTTTGCCTCCCGGCGCGGCACATGCATCTAACACCTTTTCCCCCGCTTTAGGCGATAAAATAAATGCCGCTAATTGAGCGGATTCATCCTGAACACTAAAATATCCTAATTCGAAATGAGGTAATTGATTTACTCTCACGGGCTTTTTAAGGTACAAAGAGGATGTGGCATAAACGCCCATATCTGTATCTATCCCTTCTTTTTGTAAAATTTCTATCGCTGTTTCACGTGAAACATGACGTTCATTTACTCTTAAACACATAGGTGGATGACCGTTGTTGGCTTCTACTATTGAATCTAATTGATCCGGCCAATGTTTCTTTAAACGTTTAATGAACCACTTAGGATGAACATACTCTACGGATGGCATGGACTGAATGGCGGAAACAATCTCATTTCGCTCACGTAAGTATCGGCGTAGCACGGCATTGATTAACTTACCTGCCCAATCCTTATTTAGTTCTTTCGTGGCTTCAACGGCTTCATTGACAGCCGCATGGTCTGGTGTATCCATATACTCAAGCTGATATAAGCCAATTAATAGTGCGGCATACAGATCGTAATCTTCTTCTTCAAACGGTTGTTGCAGCATACTTAATGCAATGCTGTTGAGTTTTGGAAACCAACGACATACGCCGAAACAGATCTCTTTTAATTTTGCTTGATGCTCACTGTTAACGCGACTCACGTGTTTGCTGAGCTGAGTACTAAGAGAGCCTTTGTTTTGCAAAACACCACTGATTACCGTAATCGCTACCGCACGCGCAGTTAAATACAATACGGATGACTCAGAAAAATACTTGTTCTTATCCGACATGAGAAATACCTTTGCTAATGATTTGACCAACTTGAAGGAGATCGCTGTGTTTGCCATTGAGCGCATCCTTGATGGTTAATCGTTTGCCTCCAGCGAACTGAATAACCGTAAGCGCGACTGTGCCTTTCCCTGTTGCGACATGAATTGCGTCTTTAGTTACCTCAGTGATTTCACCTGCGGTTGACGTAGTATGGTCATCAACAAGATAGGCACCATGAATTCTCATCGTTCCTTTACTGGTTTCTGTATACGCAACTGGCCAAGGAGATAAACCAAGAACTTTTCGAACGAGTGCTGAGGCCTCTGCATTCCAATCAAGTTCACCTTCTTGTTTTACTAGTTTAGATGCATAGCAGGCGTATTGATCGTCTTGCTTCTCTCTAGTAAGGGTTCCTGTATCCATTTGGTCAAGGGCGTTAATTAACGTCTCTCCCCCTAGTATTGCCAACTGATCATGCAGTTCACCTGACGTTTGTGTCTTCGAAATGGGACAGCTGGCTTTTAATAACATATCGCCGGTGTCTAAGCCGACATCCATTTGCATAATGGTAATACCTGTTTCTGTGTCCCCTTCGATGACGGCTCTATGAATAGGGGCTGCACCCCGCCATCGCGGAAGTAAAGAAGCATGTACATTAATACAACCCAGCTTAGGCATGTCTAATACGGTTTTTGGTAAAATTAATCCGTACGCGGCGACAATCATCAAATCGGCATTGAGCTCGGATAAGGTATTTTGATCTTCGTCTTGTCTAAAGTTTATAGGTTGAAAAACAGGAATATCATGCTCCGCTGCCAGTGTTTTTACTGGACTCGCTACGAGTTTCTGACCTCGTCCCGCAGGTCGATCCGGCTGAGTATAAACGGCAATGATCTGATAATTACGGCTGGAAGCTTTGTCAAGTAAGGCTTGTAAACTAGCGGCTGCAAATTCAGGTGTACCGGCAAAGATAATGCGTAAAGGCTGATGGCTTGCTTCTCTAATGGTAAGTGAGCTGGCGGACATGGACTAAGTCTCCAAAAATAAAAGATATAAGAAACGGTATGATGAGAGTAAAAGCAAAAATCAGGCCGCAGCCTGATTTTCAAATCTTTCATAGGTCTATATACAAACCATAGCTAAAGTAATGAAAGGTGAATGTGTTAATCTTTCATTTTTTTCTGCTTAAGCAATTTGGTTTTAATACGGTTTCGTTTTAACGGTGATAGATAGTCCACCATCAGTTTGCCGTCTAGGTGATCTATCTCATGTTGGACACAGACAGCGAGTAGATCATCTACTTCCATTTCAAATGTTTTGCCATGACGATCTAATGCTTTTACTCTTACTTTGGCTGCGCGGTAAATATGTTCATAAAAACCAGGAACCGATAAACACCCTTCTTGTTGTTCATTGGGTGCATCGTCAAGCACTTCAAATTCAGGGTTGATGAATATGATGGGATCATTCTTTTCGTCTGAAAAATCCATAACAACTAAGCGATGGTGATAATTCACTTGTGTCGCAGCCAGACCTAAACCATTCTCTTCATACATGGTTTCTAACATGTCATCGATTGTCTGTTGCAGCTCTGGAGTAAACTCTGTAATGGTTTTCGCCACAGTACGTAAGCGCGGATCAGGGAATTCTAATACCGGTAACACAGCCATAATAATTTTCCACAATTCAGTTCTAAATTGATCTACTTTGATTTTTCCTTGATCCAACTCTAATCAGATAAAGGCATACTCAGTCAAAGAGATGAATAAGTTGTCATAATTTTATTCTTCTATTGTAACGTATGTTAAAAGATTGATCAGCGTTTCTATGGAGTGAATTACGCAATTATGTTTGAATAATTAATAATATCGTTTAGGAAAAGCGATGAAGTAAGTCGTAGAACAACACAATGTATTATATTGATTGAATGCTAAGGAAAGTACCATGGCGATGCAACTCTCTATCGATGACTCGATCGATTCTTTATTAGAAGACGACCAAAGTGCGTCTCGTCAAAGACCACTGACTAAGCTCGATTGGCTATGCTTAAGTTTAATGAAAGGTGCAGGGCCGACCCGCTTAGATAGACTATGGAATTATCTCGTTGCGCTAGAAGCGGCAGGAGATTATAGCGCGACTTTTTGCTCTGAGTTGGACAGCGATTTATTTGTAAAATTGAAATGGCCTAAAGCGACGGCTTCTCATGCAGGTCAGTATTGTCAACACGGCCTATTGTCTTCGGAAACAAAGGCAAAATTAGAGTCTACGATGGAATGGCTAACAGAAGAGTTTCATTATTTACTCTTAAAAGGCGAAATGGATTATCCTCCCAAATTAAGTGAAATCCCCGTTCCTCCCGTTCTCCTATATGTAAAAGGTAACCTAAACTGTTTATTGAATACCTGCTTAGGTATTGTTGGGGCTCGGCGTTGTAGTCGCTATGGTCGACAACTGGGTTATCAGTTTGCTAAGCAGTTAAGTGAGGTGGGCATTACTATTGTAAGTGGTGGCGCTACCGGTATAGACAGTGCGGCTCATGAAGGCGCGAATGCGGCGGTAAAGCCCAATGTTGCGGTAATGGGGACAGGGTTAGAAAAGTGCTATCCAAAATCCAATACGAGATTATTTGAAACTATTTTAGGAACAAACGGTGCCTTGGTGAGCGAATATCCCCTCATGACAGTGGCCCGCCCTAACCTCTTTCCTCCTAGAAATAGAATTATCAGTGGTTTAAGCGAAGGGATTCTCGTAGTGGAAGCAACCGAAAAAAGTGGCTCGTTAATCAGTGCGAGTTATGCTTTGCAACATAACCGAGAGGTCTTTGCGATACCGGGAAGAATAAATGAGAGAAATGCTCGAGGGTGCCATAAGTTAATACAGCAAGGTGCTACCTTAGTTATGGATTTGGCGGATATATTAAATGAATTACCTGCTGTGGCTATTCAGAAATTACCTGATAATACCTCTTCTGACGCTGAGCAAACTAAGAGCGAGACCTTATTCATGCAACCCGTCGAGGCTCCCGTTGAATCATTATCTAAAGTGGCTCAGTCTATATTGATTTGCTTTGAGCGATGTGACAAAGATGAAGTACTGGAATTCTCCTATTTAATCGATATTATTGGCTGTAGTGTTAGTGACTTAATGCAAGCTTTGGTTGAGCTAGAAATGTCCGCCTGTATTGAAGCGCATACAACGGGTTACAGGCAATGCTATCAATACGGTGGTAGTAGGTAATGAATCAACAGGTAGGTAGACGATAAAGAAGTATGTCGCCCTTACCTCTTTATCTTACCAGTATAATCTATGGAATGAGGGAATTGTCATTCTGAAGCTAAAAGCGCGCTTTTAGACAGTGTGCTACACATTGAGAAGTAAGGATAGATTAAGGTTACCTCTGAAAATTGGAGTGTTAGAGCCCAAAAATATCTGTTTTAAGCTGTTTGATATCACGTCGTTCTTTTTTGTTAGGCTTGTGATCTGACATGATACGGCCGCCAAGTGTTTTATGCTGCAAGGCTTTCTTTTCCCGTTTTTCAATAGACTCAGCGGTTTCTTCGTACAGTAATTGTGCTTCAGGTGCGCCGCGTCTTTGCTCGCTAAGGGCTTTTACGATGATGGTTTTTTCGTCATAACCTAGTTTTAGGGTGAGCGTGGCACCGACTTCGACAGAGCGGCTGGCTTTACCCTTTGAACCGTTATAGGACACCTTGCCACCGTCAATAGCGTCTTTACAAAGTGACCGTGTTTTGTAAAAACGAGCGGCCCATAGCCATTTGTCTAAACGTATTACTTGTGAAGCAGGCTGCTTTTCTGTTTTACTCATAAGAGACTGTATTTACCTATTAAATTTCTATGTTTGAGTTTATTTTTTTGAGTTCGATGTTGAGGCGTAAGTTACTATGAAGGATGTTCATTGCCACCCATTTTTTATCGAGTTACAACAGATAATACACAAAGCGGCCGATGCAATCATGGAAATTTATCAACGCCATGATTTAGATATACAACAGAAGTCAGACGATAGTCCGGTTACCGCTGCGGATATGGCGGCTCACCATATTATTCTTGCGGGTTTAAATAAGCTGACACCAGATATTCCTGTGCTTTCAGAAGAAGGTGTTTTTCCATTTTCAGAGAGAGTGAAATGGCCTTTGCTGTGGGTTGTTGATCCGTTAGATGGCACAAAAGAATTTATTAAACGTAATGGTGAGTTCAGCATTAATATTGCTTTGGTTGAGCATCATGTACCCATTCTTGGAATGGTTTACTTACCGGTCACGAAAGAAGGTTTTTTTGGTGTAACTGGAGAGGTTGAAGGATTAGAAAAAGGCGCAATCAAATGGACTGAAAAAGCAATCCAAGTGATTGCAACACGAGAGCCCGAATCCACTTTAGTCGCGATGACAAGTCGCAGTCATGGCCCTTCTTTACCCGACACATTAAAAGCTCAATTGCTAAATGATTTCTCTCATATTCAAGAAATTACCAAAGGCAGTTCCATTAAAGCGTGTCGTATTGCTGAAGGTGTTGCGGATATACATTTACGTCGTGGCCCGACAAGCGAATGGGATACGGCCGCAACGCAAGCGATTGTTGAAGCGGCCGGTGGCGTTCTAATGGATTTTAACGGTATTCCCTTTGCTTATAATAAACGCGAATCCCTATTAAATGGACACTTTTTTGTGGCGACCTCTGCCTTGGCTCCGGTGATATTAGATTGGTACCAGTCAGAAAAAACGAATGAATAAATTCATTTTATAAATGGAAAAATGGCCTTGTGTTGATCGGGAGGAAATATGACAGTCGAAATTTCCCCCAACTTTTCTATCTCCTTTCTTTTGAATGAAATTTTGATCCAATAAATCACTTGGGTAATGAAAAAACCCAAGATTCTATTTGGTGTTGCATACCCTCTTCTGATCGATGAATGGTAAACTTTGCTGATTGAAAAGTACGAGCCTACTGATGTTGGTATTTTGATGGCATTTTATCGGAGAAGCATGTGACAGCTAATAATGTTCAACACGGATTAACTCAGGAAAATATTCTAGCCGTAAAAGCGTATCTTATGGGGTTGCAGGATCAAATTTGCGCCGCTTTAGAGATGTTTGAACCTCTATCACGCTTTAAAGAAGATGCGTGGGATCGTCCAAATGGTGGCGGCGGCCGTACTCGCGTTATAGAGAATGGTGAAGTGTTTGAAAAAGGTGGGGTGAATTTTTCCCATGTGATGGGGGACAAGTTACCTCCTTCAGCTACGGCGGATCGTCCTGAATTAGCTGGAGGCCGTTTTGAAGCCATGGGTGTGTCTTTAGTCATGCACCCAAAAAATCCATATGTTCCCACCTCGCATGCGAATGTGCGCTTGTTTGTGGTGCATAAAGAAGGCATGGAATCGGTTTGGTGGTTTGGAGGCGGTTTCGATTTGACGCCTTATTATGGTTTTGATGAGGACTGTACTCAATGGCATCAAACGGCCTTAGAAGCCTGTGAACCTTTTGGTGAGGATTATTACGATCGCTTTAAGAAATGGTGTGATGAGTATTTTCACTTAAAACATCGAGGAGAGCCTCGCGGGATTGGCGGTTTGTTTTTTGATGATTTTTCTGAGTTAGGGTTTGCAGACAGTTTTGCGTTTATGCAATCTGTTGGTGATGCTTATATTAAAGCTTACCATCCTATTGTAGCGAAAAGATTAGCGACACCTTATGGAGAAAGAGAACGCGATTTCCAATTAAACCGCCGTGGTCGTTATGTGGAATTCAACTTGGTGTTTGATCGAGGCACGCATTTTGGATTGCAAAGTGGTGCGGGTAGAACTGAGTCTATTTTGATGTCATTGCCTCCAGAAGTAAAATGGGGCTATGACTATAAACCTGCAGAAGGAACTGAAGAAGCACGCCTCTTAACGTATTTCCTTACTGATAGAAACTGGTTGAACCGAGGACTATAGAATGACCAAAACATCGATAGAACGAGATCAATATGGTGTGTTCGGTAACCCGATCGAACACAGTAAGTCTCCCGTAATTCATCATTTTTTTGCTGAATTAACACAACAGCCAATACAGTATTCAAAATTTTTGGGAGACCTAGATAGTTTTGAGCAGCAAGTGAAAACGTTTTTTGAGCAAGGAGGGAAAGGACTGAATGTCACTGTACCCTTTAAAGAACGAGCCTTTCAACTGTGTGATGTTTTAAGCTCCCGTGCGCAACAAGCGGGTGCAGTGAATACCCTATTAATAGGAAAAAATGGCGATATTTTTGGGGATACAACCGATGGTGTCGGTATGATTCGTGATATTTGCGACAACCATAGTCAGTCATTGACAGACAAAAGAGTATTAGTATTAGGTGCGGGCGGTGCTGTTCGAGGCATTTTGGAGCCATTACGTGATGCAGGACCAAGTACGATTGTGGTGGCGAACCGAACACTGTCAAAAGCTCAGGCACTTGCGGATCATTTCCATAAACAAACAACACCTATTACGGCCAGTGCCTTCGAAACATTAGAAGGCCACTTTGATGTCATTATTAATGGCACGTCGGCGAGCTTAGATGGTGACCTTCCTCCTTTACCAGATTCCGTGATTAAAACGGGTACCTGGTGCTATGACATGATGTATGGCAAAGAGCCAACAGTATTTTTAAAGTGGGCGCAGACATTAGGGGCTAACGGATCTGATGGTTTAGGAATGTTAGTTGAACAAGCGGCAGAGTCGTTTTACTTGTGGAGAATGCAGCGTCCTGATACTTGCTTGCTAATTCAAAAAATGCGCGATGACCTTTCTTAAACTGTGTGTAGATTGACATAAAGGTTTTTAAATGAAGGCACAATGGTTTAATCAAGTCCAACAAATAGGTGCTGAACGGTGGCAACAGGCGATCGGAGCAACGGATTATCCTTTTGCTCAATATGCGTTTCATGCGGCATTAGAAGAGAGTGGGAGTGTTGGCGGAGAAACGGGCTGGTATCCAGAATACATCTTATTGATGGAAGACGATGACACGCCTGTTGCCATTGTACCAACCTATCTAAAGACCCATTCACAGGGTGAGTTTGTATTCGATTGGTCTTGGGCGGATGCCTACCAACGTTATGGGCATCGCTATTATCCAAAACGGGTATGGGCTGTGCCCTTTTCGCCCGTTACCGGCCCCCGTATTTTTACGGCTTTAGATCCTCAAGGAAATTCAGAAGAGAGCTTAGGTTTGTACGCTGCCGTTGGCGATTTACTAACTCAGAGAACCAAGGAACAAAAAACCTCTAGTTGGCACCTTTTGTTTACTAAGCTTCACGTGAAACATGCTTTTGAACATGACCCAGCTTCGTTGCGTCTATCGTGTCAGTTCCATTGGTTTAATCGTAACTATCGAGATATAGATCATTATCTAGAGCATTTCTCTAGTCGTAAACGTAAAACGGCCCGTAAAGAAAGAAACAAGGTCATTCAACAAGGGCTACATTTAGAACGAAAATTAGGCACTGGCTTAAGTGTTGAGGAAATTGATTTTTTCTACCTGTGTTATCAGTCAACCTACGGGAAACGTGGGCAGCATGGCTATTTAACTAAGGCTTTTTTTCAACAACTCATTCAAACTATGGGTGAACAAGTTTTACTCGTTTTTGCTTATCAAAATGAGAATCTGGTTGCGGCGTCTTGGTGTTTCTTTGACGAACATGCTTTATATGGTCGTTACTGGGGATGCTTGCAGGAATTCGACTGCTTGCATTTTGAAGCTTGTTACTATCAAGGCATTGAGTTCTGTATAGAACAAGGCTTGCAGCACTTTGATCCTGGTACACAAGGTGAGCATAAAATCGCGCGTGGATTCGAACCTGTCTTTTCTCATAGTGTGCATTATATAGAGAATGAAGGGTTTCGAGAGGCTATTGGTGCATTTTGTAAAGAAGAAGCCGATGCCGTTGTGTTGTATCATCAGGAAACAACGAAACGGCTACCGTTTAAGTCAATATAGTGTCTTATTGCCACATTAATTGATGGTCATTCTAGCTTTTAGCATTATTTCATCATTTTATTATTAATCATTAAACAAACAGCAACTCAGCTAAAGGTGCGTTATGGGCGTTAAAAGTGCATTACAGTTATTATTATTAGCGGCTATTTGGGGCGCATCATTTTTATTTATGCGTATCGGCGCCCCTTCTCTTGGTCCCGTATGGCTCATCGAAGCACGTGTGGGTTTTGCGGCATTATTCTTGTGTGTGGTCGCTTTGTTGATGAAAAAAAGCTTGTCTCTTCGTCAAAACTGGAAGCACTTTTTGTTTCTAGGGGTGATGAGTAGTGCCTTGCCTTTTCTGTGTTATGGTTACGCGGCACAGTACTTAACCGCTTCTATGATGTCGATTGTGAATGCTTTGACGCCGGTATTTGGTACCGCGATTGCGGCTTTGTATTTTCGCACCCCGCTTTCACGGAATACCGTTATTGGCTTAGCGTTGGGCGTATTAGGCGTTTCTGTGATTGTTGGTTTCGACCCAGAACTGTTTAAAACCCAAGCTTGGTTTGCTGTGTTTGTTGTTTTAGGTGCACCTCTTTGTTATGGCATTGCTACTACGTATACGCAAGTTGGGCCTTCTGTGGCACCATTTGAGAATGCCCAAGGCTCAATGTTAATGGCGACCTTTGCCCTCTTGCCGATCGCAATGTTTTTTACGCCAAATACCACGCCAAATGCCACGGAATCACTTTCCGTGATTGCTCTTGGCGTACTATGTACTGGTGTTGCGTATCTGATTTTTTTCAAGTTATTAGGAGAAATAGGAGCCCCTTCTCTATTAACGGTGACCTTTCTAATCCCTATTTTTGGTGTGCTTTGGGGGGTGATGTTTCTGGATGAGAAAGTGGGTATACATACTTTTGTAGGTGGTGTCCTGGTTATTTTGGGAACCATGAGAACGACAGGGTTTTCATTTAAAAAAGCCTTAAAGTCAGAATAACTTCGCCAGCATAAATGTAGGCGCTTTGGCTAGCGCCCATCAGAGAACCTAGCCAAAGTTCACTATGATGTGATTAAGAAATTACATATCTTGATGTGGTCCAAATACTTCGTAATGAATTCGGTCTGTACTCACGCCAAATGTTTCCAGCTGTTGTTTTGCAAACTTCATAAAGCCTATGGGTCCGCAAAGATAGAAATCACCGTTTTCCAAAGGTAAATTCTCGATCGAACTTAAATCCATTAATCCGTGATGAATAAGAGGGTCTTCACTATGGTCGTTGTTGTACCAAGTATGATGAGTTAAATTAAGCGCTTGCGTTAGCTGTAAGACTCGCTTCTTGAAAGAGTGCTGCTGGTGATTCTCACAAGCATGCAGATGCATGACCGGTTGTGGATAGCCTTTTTGAGCCAGACTTTCTAGGATGGAAATCATAGGTGTTAGACCGACACCGGCGGATAGGGTCACCACAGGTCGGTTACGATCAACAAAAAAGAAATCGCCTGCAGGGGCAAAGAGTTCAACCTCATCATTTAACCGTAAGCCATCATGTAAGTAATTGGACACTATCCCTGGCACTCCCATTGCTTCTCGTTTTACTGAAATTCTATAGGTTTCACCATTCGCCGTATCAGATAAAGAGTATTGACGTATTTGCTCATATTCTGAGTTTTTTGGTTGTACTTTTATACCGAGGTATTGACCTGGTAAAAAGCCAATCACCGCTTGTTGATCAATAGGTTCAAAGATTAAGCTTTTCACCAGTTCGGACTCAATACGTTTTTCTATTAAGCGGAATTTTCTAGCGCCTTTCCAACCCCCTTCCGCCTCTGCTCTTGCTTGATAAAGAGCGCCTTCTCGTTGGATAAAAACATCTGCTAATTGTCCGTAAGCGGCGGTCCAAGCGTCTTCTATTTCAGGGGTAAAAGCATCTTGAGCAAGTTCTCGTAAGGTTTCAATCAAATGGTGGCCAACGATGGCATAGTGATCTGCTTGAATAAAAAGGCTTGTGTGTTTTTGGGCAATTTTTTCGACGGCTTGCGTCAGCACTGGCAAGTTATCTATGTGCTTTGCATAGGCGGCAATTGCATTAAACAAGGCCAATGATTGGGCTCCTGAATGCTGGTTACTCATATTAAAAATATGTTTTAACTCTGGGTTATGCTTGAACATACGCTGATAGAAATGTTGGGTAAGGGAATGACCAACATCTTCTAATAAAGGAATAGTACTTTTTACGGTAGCAATCTGGCTTTCTGTAAGCATGGTTGTTCCTCGACAATAAAATTAAAAAAGCATTTTTAGTAAACGTATTTGCGGTATTGCATTGCCTATGCCAAGAAGTAAAAACCTTTATAAAACATAATGCTAACAGAATTAAAAAATGACTCATGTCAAAATGACCTAAAATATTTATAGGTCAAAATGACCTATTTAGGTCAAACTGTTTTAGTATGTAAACGTGGCCGTTAAAGGTTAATACTGACCCTAGTGCCAATTCGAAAGAGAGTACGTTATGGCAGCCATATCTTCTAATGCGTTGATTGATCTTGCGATTGATTTAACAAACAGTGTTACAGGGATCGATAGGTTCGATCGATTATTGACAGTGATTCGTCAAACCATCTCTTGTGATGCGGTGGTACTCTTACGTCAACAGGGTCGAATCCTTATTCCCTTGGCACAACATGGACTTTTAAAAGATACGCTTGGTCGACGTTTTGATATTGACTCCCACCCTCGTTTTTTAGAAATATGTCGCTCTAAAATTCCGATCGTGTTTGAAAAACATTCGCCTTTACCTGATCCATACGATGGCATGTTATTGCTTCACGAAGGGAATCTACCTATCCATGCTTGTATGGGGTTGCCATTGCTTGTGGACCATGAAGTCATTGGCGTATTGACTTTAGATAGTATGGAACCGAATGTATTTGATGATATTCCTCAAAGAACACTTGATATCATTTCCGCCATGTCGGCCGCGACATTAAACACCTCAATGTTGCTGCAAACACTTGAAACCCAATCTCAACATGTGAAGAAAGTGGTTCTGGAATTAACCACTGAAGCATTAGTAAAGGACGGAGGTGAAATTATTGGCAACAGTCCTGCAATGCGTAAATTAAAGCAAGAACTTGAAGTTGTGGCGCCCTCTGATTTTGCTACCTTAATTGAAGGGGAAACAGGCGTTGGCAAAGAGCTGGTGGCACGAACGTTACATCATTGTTCGAGTCGTTCAGAAGGCCCTTTAGTGTATGTTAACTGCGCCGCCCTACCTGAGAATTTAGTGGAAAGTGAGCTTTTTGGCCATGTAAAAGGTGCCTTTACGGGGGCCGATCGTACTCGAGCAGGAAAATTTAGTTTAGCAAATGGTGGGACTTTATTTCTGGATGAGATCGGAGAGTTACCTTTAGCCGCACAAAGTAAATTGTTACGGGTATTACAAAGTCATGAAATTCAACCAGTAGGACAAGACGCTATTGAATATGTTGATGTACGTATTCTGGCAGCGACAAATCGAGTGTTAGCGGAAGAAGTAAAAGCAAAGCGTTTTCGAGCGGATCTTTATCATAGGTTAAGCGTATTTCCTATTAAAGTACCGGCATTGAGAGAACGTTCTGGTGATGTGCCTTTATTAGCTGGGTATTTTGCGGAACAGACCCGGCGAAAATTGGGATTGTCCCAGTTGATCATTGACTCACAAGCGTTGGAGTTGCTTAGCCATTACCATTGGCCTGGAAACGTACGAGAATTAGAGCATGTGATTATTCGCGCCGCATTGCATGCTAAGGCGAATACACGTCATTCTATTACTCGTATCTGTGTGGCGGATGTGAATTATTTATTTTCTTCAGAAGAAACGGATTTGACTCATTTTGAGATGTCGACAAACAGTCAATGTAATCAAGCAACCGACTTTTCAATATCGTTAAAAGACGCCACCGATCAATTTCAACGCTCTATGATATTGCAAGCGTGGGAACGCTCAGTGGGTAATTGGTCCGCCGCTGCAAAATTACTGTCTATGGACAGGGCTAATTTAATCCGCTTGAGTAAGCGCTTAGGCATTTCTGTGGTCAAGCAAATTAAAAGTGATGGATGACAGCATAATGGATAACACAAAGATAAGAGCAAGTGCCGTTGTATGCTTTACTTGTTCTTATCAATCGTGTCTTTTAGTTTAGCTTTTCTTCTGGGTGGCTTGTCTGGCGGCACTGACTTGACGAATGCGTTCAGCAGGAACCTCTAACTGAGCTAATAAATAGGTTTTTAACTCTTCGGAGTAGTCCTGCTTGTTTAATGCTATTGCCATGCAATCTAGCCACATTTTCTTATCTTCATAGCCAACATCAATATGAGAATGGGCTTGAGGGATACTAATAGAACCGTATTTTTGGCTGTATAAGCGTTCTCCTCCCATCCAACCAGATAAAAAACAATACAGTTTATCTATCGACAGTGTTAAGTCACTCGGGTGCATATCTTTGAGTTTTTTAAATTCACTATGAGTACTCATGGTGAGATAAAAATCTTCCACTAATTGATGTAATCCTGTTGTACCTCCAACAGCTTGTAGTGTGCTATCACCTTGTCCATAGCTAATGGTTTGTGGTTTTTCTACTGTCATAGAATGATCCTTTTTAGTTCGTGTATTACGAGCTTCATGATTCGGTTATTTATCTTCTTTATCCATTTTAATGGAATTACGGAAGCCTCCGATGGATGCTAAGACACCTATAATAATGCTCATAAAGAAAGGGATTTCAAAAAGTAAGGTAATACTAAAGAATACAACACCTACGGCTAAACCTTCGACAATCGGTTTTAGCTTCTTTTTCATAAAAACTCCAAACAAAAATAGTATGATAACCAGTTTAATAAAATCTTAGTCAAATTGCTGCTTTTACCTGTTTATAAAGTACTTTTATTCTATTTCTTTTTTGTTTGGGCTGTTTGATGCGTTACCGCTTATTTTGTGGATAAAAATAGAGTAACATTTAGTGACTGATTCTTGGGCTTTTTACTATTTTGTCCCCAAAATTTGAAAAAAAGTATGTATAACACCCCATACTACCCACAATTCAGTTTTTCTTTTTTGGTTTGTGAATAACTTTCTTGAAAAGTATTGATTGAGTTATCCACAGAGGATGTGTTTTTAATGTCACCTACTTTTTCCACTTCTACCCTTGTGAATAAATTCAAACAAGACCGGCCTGTGCATAACCGTATTTGGCAAATGTCTTGGCCACCCATGCTGGCTAATATCACAACACCACTCCTAGGATTAGTGGATACCATGGTGGTTGGCCATTTAGGAACAGCCACCCATATGGGCGCCGTAGCCATTGGAGCCAGTGTGTTTAGCTTTATTTTTGGGCTTTTGGTTTTCTCAGAATGGGCTCGACAGGACTGACGGCACAAGCATTAGGCAAAAAAGACATCAACCGTGTACGGGAGCTTTTATATCAATCCGTGCTCATGGGTGTGTTTATTGGTTTGTTGCTGATTCTGTTTAAAGAGCCCATTTTAGAGCTGGCGATGTTGCTTATGTCCCCAAGTGCAGAAATTGAACCCTGGGCTCGTCTATACTTTGAAGCTCGAATTATGAGTGCTCCCGCTGTATTAGCGGGTTTCGCACTGATGGGATGGTTCTTTGGAATCCAATATTCGAAAGGTCCATTATGGATCTTATTAGTGATTAATATTGCCAATATGGTTTTGGATTATTATGCGGTCTATTACCTTGATATGGCCAGTGATGGAGTGGCATGGGCAACGGTATGGTCCCATTATATAGGGGTGACTTTTGCTATTGTACTCGCGATTAATAAATTGAGAAGCATGTCAGGTGCGGTGCCATGGCTGTCTCTTGTGAAGTGGCGAGCGTATGTGGAATTGGTACAAGTGAACCGCTATCTTTTTGTACGGACCGTACTGTTATTAATAGCGACGAGTTTTTTTACCGCTCAGAGTGCGCAACAAAGTGACTCAGTGCTTGCGGCCAATGCGGTATTACTAACCTTTGTTCTTATTATTGCGAATGCATTAGACGGTTTTGCTTTTGCTGTAGAAGCCTTATGTGGGGAAGCAAAAGGTGCGAATAACGAGTCTCAATTTAAAAAAATTGTGAGTCTGTCCTGCATTTGGGCGATCATCACTGCGATTGGACTTACAATTGTATTTTGGGTGTTTGGAAACGCTATTATCAGTCTATTAACCAGTGTTCCTAGTGTAAAAGAAGAAGCCGCTCTGTATTTACCTTGGTTGATTTTATTGCCACTACTGGGGGTGTGGTCGTTTATGTTAGACGGCATTTTTATCGGTGTTACGGCGGTAAAGGAAATGCAAAACACCATGATTATGAGCGTTTTACTGGTGTTTTTTCCTTTATGGTATGTGACTCAAGCTTTAGAAAATCATGGATTATGGTTAAGCTTTTGCTGCTTATTTATTGCTCGTGGTCTAACGCTCTACTGGTGTTATCGAAAGGCTCTAGCAAGCGGTGCTTGGTTTAAGAAAACCTTTCCTTAAGCTGAAGCTGGCTCTTAAGAGTCTCTTAGACTGATAAGATATTATCTAGGCAAATTGAGGTGTATAGGGAGTGTGTTGCCAATACTCTTCATCTACGCTTGAAAAGTTGAATAAATACCCACGATACAAATAAACAATAAGGAGACACCTAGTACGCGAAAAAATACAGGCGTCTCCGCTTTCTGAATTTTTTCATGAAATGCCTGCCCCATTAAATGCCCGATAAATGCGCATGGTAGTAACCACAAGTGATGAATCAATTGTAAGTCTATACCGGTGATCAAAAAGGATGTCATTTTGATCACTACAAGAATAAACCAGAGAATAAACAGTGTGTCTCTTAATTGGTGTTTCGCGACCTTGGTGGCAAAAACGGCAACGATAAGCGGTGCGCCGATAAGAGATGCACCACTGAAATAGCCGCCAATGATTAAAAAGAGAATATCGAGGTAGGGTTTATCACTCTTAAACGGTTTATTCAAGATATAAGAAATGGCATATATGGAGACAATGAAAAATATAATGGCTGTCATGATATCGGATGGTAGGGTTAACAGACCTAATATCCCTATCATCTTAGGTACAATGATGATACTGAGAGCGTATTTTAAATAACGCCAATCAATATTGGACTCAGTATTATCTTTTTGCTTTCTATTCTTTCTGTATCCTTGAAATGCGATCCAGCTAGAGAATATGAGCAGTTGCACCGCCACAAGGGGAAGAAAAATGAGAGGTTCATTAAGAACCAGTAGCAAGAAAGGTAAGGCTAATGCTGCCCCGCCAAAGCCTAAACCACTACGAACAAAGCCACTCCAAACAAAAATAAGCGCGATTAAGCCGTACTGCCACCAAAGTAACTCTTCCATTACGGGTGTTCCTTAAATACTGAGGGCCATCTGTATAAGATGATTTGATTTACAGATGCACTATTATCCGTCAAATAATCATTCTTTGCAGTAAATTGGCCCTTATTTATGAGCAAGAATAGGATAAAAAGAAACGCTCGGTACGTTTTCGAGCGGTGCTAAGGTATCATTAAGATAATATTTGAATACAGAGAGAGTGATAATAACGTGAGTGCTCAAAATAGGCATTTTATAGTGGGTTACGGCAGTTTAATAAACAGTAGTAGCCGTGCTAAAACCGGCGAAACGGGCCATGTATGGTCGATTAAAATAGCGGGTTTTGAACGTCATTGGTCGATTATGTCGTCTGAATTCGGAATGAGTTCCGTGGCAGTCATTCCCAAACTGGGTGCTTATTGTAATGGCGTATTGATTGAGATTTCTGAAGAGGAAATTCCGGCGTTTGATAAACGAGAGCAAGGTTATAAACGCACTCAAATAGACCCTCAGCAGCTGTCTGCTTATGATGATGAGGTTTTACCCACAGGGACAGTGTGGATTTATCACTCTCACGAAATTACGTCACCAAATGTCACCTGCCCTATTACGCTTAGTTATGCGGATGTTATTTTGGCTGGTTGCTTAGAACATGGAGCGACATTTGTAGAGGATTTTTTACAACATACCCGAGGTTGGGAAAATACGGTGTTAAATGATAGGAGAGCCCCTCGCTATCCTCGTGTTCAACCAGAACTTGATGTTACAAAACTGAATGCCCTATTTGAAAATGTGGCGAATATAACCCAAGAAGAGCTGTCCATTACCTATGAATTTTAACCCTACCAGTTTACTACTAGATCGTGTAGCTGACGCATTCTCAGGCAAAGTATTGTTTGCGAATCCCGATGATACCTACCCTCTTGAATTGCGCCAGAGAGCGGAGGTGTCGGCTTGGTGTCAGTCAAAAGTAACGTTTGATGATTTGGTCAAGGGTGGGTTTGATGAAAGTCATATCGAGTTTAACGCCATTTGGACTCAACCAACTCTGGAAACGTTTGATCACATCATCTTAATTCAACCCAAAGCTAAAGAACTGTTAGATTATCTTATTGCGGCCACTATGCCTCATCTTAAAATAGGAGGTAAAATCTGGCTGGTTGGAGATAATAAAAGCGGCGTTAAATCGTCTTACAAACGGTTAGAAAAGCACGCTGTAATGGCTGGAAAAGTCGATGGAGCAAAGCATTGTTTAGTCTATAACGCCAGCAAAGAAGTTGCGACACCAGCATTTAAATTTGAAAAATGGGTAACCACATGGACGCAAACAGTAGCGGGTCAAACCTTTAATTTATGCAGTATTCCTGGGGTATTTGGCCATAAAAAACTGGATAAAGGGACCGCTCTACTGTTAGAACAATTATCTGAACACCGCTTTATGAGTGATGCCCAGCACGCCCGTTTTCTGGATTTTGGTTGTGGTGATGGCATTATTGCCCTTTGGCTTCATAACAAAACGGGTGCGAAGGTGACGGCATTAGATGAGAGTGCACTCGCGTTAAAAGCCACGGAGTTGACCTTTGCTGCTAATAATGTAAGTGATTACTTAACAACATTAGGCTCTAATGGGTTAGAGAATGTAAAAGGTCGATTTAACTATATTGTTACTAATCCACCTTTTCATACGGGCATGGCGACGGATTACAGTGTGGCTGAAGGTTTCTTTGCATCGGTTAAACAACACCTAACCTTAAATGGTGAATTGTTTGTGGTGGCTAATGATTTCTTACGTTATCCCGACTTCATTGATGCGGCATTAGGAACGCATACGCGTTTACAGCGGGCTCAAGGGTTTGCTATTTACTATGGAAAGCAGAAAAAACCAAAATAAGTGGAATGCCTTTCATTGATTTTGATCTAAATAAAAAATAGGAGCCTTACTATGGGCTCCTATGTGTATTTACGTAAAGCAAAACCTCAAGTTAAGCTAACGCTTCTTCCAGATCCATCCTTTGCTCTTCAACCGCATGACAGGCAATCAACTGCTCTCCTTCTCTACGTAACAAAGGCGTTTCAGTCTTACAACGATCATTGGCAAAGCTACAACGCCCATGAAATGCACACCCACTAGGAGGATTGAGTGGAGACGGCAGTTCACCTTGCAACTTAATGCGTTTACGGCGCTTATCAGGCGATAGTTGTGGTGTACTAGACATCAAGGCTAAAGTATAAGGGTGTTTCGGATTGGCAAAAATATGCTCTTTAGGACCTTGTTCAACCACTTTTCCTAAATACATCACCATGACTTCATCGGCGATGTGTTCTACAACCGACAAATCGTGAGAAATGAAGACATAACTTAGACCAAATTCTTCTTGTAGATCCATCATCAAATTCAGCACTTGTGCTTGTACCGATACATCTAGTGCAGAAACTGGCTCATCAGCAACGATGACATTAGGGTCCAGCATTAAGCCTCGAGCGATGGCAATACGTTGTCTTTGACCTCCAGAAAACATATGCGGATAGCGATCATAATGTTCAGTTTTTAAGCCTACTTTAGACATGATGGCAAGCGCTTTTTGTTTTCGTTCGGCTTTAGTCAATTTTGTATTAATGACCAATGGTTCTTCTAAAATATCGCCAATTTTTTTTCTAGGGTTCAAGGAACCATAAGGGTTTTGAAAGATAATTTGAATACGCTGACGGAGAGCCATCTGCTCAGATTTAGACAAGGTCAGTAAGTTTTGCCCCTTGTAGTCAAGTTCACCTGAAGTGGGTGTTTCAATCATAGTTAACATACGTCCAAGAGTGGATTTACCACAACCAGACTCCCCAACTACCGCAAGGGTTTTGCCTCGTTCAAGTTCGAAACTAATACCGTCAACGGCTTTAACGAGAGCATCTTCTTTGAAGAACCCCTGGCTGACTACGTAATGTTGTCTTAACTCTGTACCTTTCAATACTAAATTTTTATTGGTATTGCTCATGCCGCCGGTCTCCCTTCTACATCAAGTGGTGTATGGCATTTTACCTGTCGGTCTAATGTTCCTTGAGTTTCAGGTTCGGTAGATCGACACAGATCAGTAGCATAAGGGCAGCGAGGGCTTAGTAAGCAACCTGCTGGACGATCATAGACTCCTGGAACCACACCAGATAATGCATCTAGTCGGCTCTGACCAACCGATGATTCAGGTAATGATTTAAGCAATGCCTGTGTATATGGGTGTTTCGGTGTGGAAAACACTTCAGCAGCAGGTCCAGATTCAACGATCTGACCTGCATACATGACGATAACACGATGAGCTACTTCCGCCACTAGAGCCAGATCGTGAGTAATTAACACTAAGCCCATTTGTTTCTGGCGTTGTAGGTCAATCAATAGATCAATAATTTGAGCTTGAATGGTGACATCCAAAGCGGTAGTCGGTTCATCGGCTATTAACAGTTTCGGATTGCAGGCGATGGCCATGGCAATCATAACTCGTTGACTCATGCCTCCTGATAGCTGATGAGGGTAAGCGGATAAGCGGGTTTCTGGTGCTGGAATCCCGACTTGATTCAATAGTTCAACGGCGCGTGCATTGAGTTCTTTTTTGCTACCGCCTTGATGGGTTTTCAACGCTTCAATGATTTGATAACCAACAGTAAAACAAGGATTTAGACTTGTCATCGGGTCTTGAAAAATCATTGCTATTTCAGAACCTGTCAATTTACGGCGCTGCTTTTCCGGCATATTAAGTAAGTCTTGTCCATTAAAAGACAGCTTGTCTGCTTCTACCTTGCCAGGGAAATCAATTAATCCCATGATAGATAAAGAGCTAACGCTTTTGCCGGAGCCAGACTCACCAACTATACCTAAAACTTCGCCTTCTTCGACTTTGTAACTGATATTATTAACGGCTTTGAATTTGCCAAAGGTCACGGATAAATTTTCGAGTTGTAATAATGACATAATACTCTCCTACTGTTTCAGCTTAGGATCAAGGGCATCACGCAAACCATCACCCATGAGATTAAAGGCTAATACAGTGATCAGTATCATTAAGCCTGGGAACGTAACAACCCACCACGCGCGTTGTACAAACTGTAAGGCATCTGCCAACATACTACCCCATTCAGGTGTCGGTGGTTGAGCCCCTAAACCTAGGAAGCCCAATGCGGCCATATCTAGAATAGCGGTTGAGAACCCTAGCGTGGCTTGTACGATGAGTGGTGCTAAGCAGTTTGGGAGAATACAAATAAACATTAAACGTAATGGACTCGCACCGATAACACGGGAAGATGTGACGTAATCTCGAGACATTTCAGCCATAGTTGCGGCACGGGTTAAACGTACATAATGGGGCAAGGAGACAATGGAGATAGCTAAAGCCGCATTAATAATACTGGGCCCAAGGATGGCGACAATCGCAATGGCGAGTAGCAAGCTTGGCATAGCCAACATAATGTCGACTATTCGCATAATGGTTGTATCAATCATGCCCTTACAATAGCCAGCGGTTAGCCCAAGTAAAATCCCCATAAAAAGAGAAAAGGTTACTGAGATAATGCCGACGGCAATGGATAAGCGCGCACCGTGGATTAAGCGGGATAAAATATCTCGACCTACATCGTCTGTACCGAGTAGATAACTCCAATTCCCCCATCTAGCCAAGCGGGTGGCAGCAAGAGTGCATCCCGGGCTTGGCTAGAAGGAGAATGGGGGGCAACTAGGTCGGCGAAAACGGCAAGAAAGCAGATAAAAACGATAAAAACCAAACCAGCAACGGCGCCTTTATTGCTTTTAAAGTAATACCAAAATTCTTGTAACGGTGTTCTTGGCACCGGTGCAACTAAAGAATCTGATGACACTGTCATTTGTTCTGTGCTCATAATGGTTCCTTAATGACTGTGACGAATACGAGGATTGATAATGCCATAGGTAATATCAACTAATAGATTCACAACGATGATGATGGTTGCAACAATTAAGATACCACCCTGGACTACGGGATAATCTCGACGTCCAATGGATTCAATGAGCCATTTTCCAATACCCGGCCAAGCAAAGACGGTTTCTGTTAGAATTGCACCAGAAAGTAAAATGCCTACTTGCAAACCGATCACGGTAATCACGGGAATTAGAGCGTTTCTAAGTGCATGAATCACGATCACTCTCCAAGGTGCTATGCCTTTAGAGCGAGCCGTTCGAATGTAATCTTCGCTTAATACTTCTAACATTGATGAACGGGTCATGCGGGCGATTACGGCCATTGGAATAGTACCAAGGACAATACTCGGTAAAATTAAGTGTGCAACGGCAGATTTGAAGGCCCCTTCTTCATCCGACAACCAAGTATCGATCAACATAAACCCAGTTGTATTGTCTATCCAATAGACCACATCAATTCGGCCTGAGACTGGGGTCCAGCCTAAATTAACGGAAAATACCAGCATGAGTAGCAATGCCCACCAAAAGATGGGCATAGAGTAGCCTGTGAGAGAGACTGTCATCACAGAATGGTCAAAAATGGTCCCGCGTTTAACTGCCGCAATGATACCTGCGGGTAAGCCGATGAGAATGGCGAACAGTGCCGCACAAATAGACAATTCTACTGTGGCTGGGAATAAAGCTAAAAACTCATCTAACACAGGTGTTCGGGTGATGAGCGAGTTGCCTAAATCTCCCTGTAATACCCCGCTTACATAGCGAAAGTATTGAATATAAAGTGGTTGGTCAAATCCTAACTCGGCACTGAGTTGGGCATGACGCTCTGCTGAAACACCCCGTTCTCCCGCCATGACCTCAATTGGATCACCAGGAATCATGTGAATAAGGGTAAAAGTCAGTAAAGTAATACCAAGGAAGGTCGGAATTACCAAACTTAAACGACGTAAAATAAATTGGAACATAAGAAATCTCTTGGAACGCAGAAGCCAGAGTAGACAACTCTACTCTGGCTTTTTTGGCGGGAAACTATTTCGTTAGACTAACACCAGAGAAGTAATGGCCACCTAATGGATCGATAACGAAGTTTTTCACTTCTTTACGAACGGGTTCGTAAACAACAGAGTGAGCTACCGTTATCCAAGGTGCTTCACGTTTGAAGACCATTTGAGCTTCTTCATAGTACTTAGTACGGTTAGCAACGTTAGAGTCTTGTTTTGCTTTAAGTAGCAAATCATTAAACTCTGTGTCACACCATTGTGCGCGGTTTGAACCACCGACACCATCACAACCAAGCAATACGTATAGGAAGTTATCTGGATCACCATTATCACCAGTCCAACCTAGAAGAACCGTATCATGTTCACCTTTCTTAGAACGGTTTAGATATTCGCCCCACTCGTAAGAAACGATCTCAGCTTTTACTCCGACTTTCGACCAATCTTCCTGCATTACTTCTGCCATACGACGTGCATTTGGATTGTATGGACGCTGTACAGGCATGGCCCAGATATTAGTAGAGAAGCCATTTTCATAGCCCGCTTCTTTAAGTAGTTGTTTCGCTTTTACTGGATCGTATGGGTAATCCACTACGTCGTTATTGTAAGACCACATTGTTGGTGGAATTGGGTTTTTCGCCGCTTTACCTGCACCTTGGAAAACCGATTTAATAATCGCATCTTTGTTGGTTGCAAGGTTCAACGCTTGACGTACACGAGCATCATCGAATGGTGCTTTTTGAGTGTTAAACGCAAGATAACCGACGTTCAAACCTTCCTGACTCATCAGATTGATGTTTTCGTCTTTTTTCATTTGCTCCAAATCGGCTGGATTTGGATACGGCATCATATGACATTCGCCAGCTTTCAATTTAGCATAGCGAACTGACGCGTCTGGTGTAATAGAGAATACAAGACGATCGATTTCTGGCTTACCTTTCCAGTAGTCTTCAAACGCTGTGTAGCGGATCAAAGAATCTTTTTGATACTGTACTTTCTGGAATGGACCGGTTGCCGCTGGATTAATATCGATTTGCTCTGGTGTGCCTTTTTTCATTAGCATATCGGCTTGTTCAGCAGAGAAGACAGAGGCGAAATCCATTGCAAGGTTGGCAATGAAAGGCGCTTCAGGCTGGTTAAGAACAAACTTAACTGTGTAATCATCAACCTTAACGATTTCTTTGATCAACGTATCCATGCCCATACCTGTGAAGTACTCATAAGAGCCACCAGATACTTTATGGTAAGGATGATCAGGGTTTAACTGACGTTCAAATGTAAAAAGAACATCGTCGGCATTAAAGTCACGAGTAGGTTTGAAGTCTTTTGATGAATGGAACTTCACGCCTTTACGTAGATTAAAAGTATATTCAAGACCATCAGGCGTAACTTCATAACTTTCTGCTAAACCTGGTTCTGTTTGTGTTGTACCAAGTTTAAATTCAAAAAGACGGTTAAACATGTTTTTAGAAGACGCATCAAATGTGGTACCAGAAGTATAAAATGCTGGATTAAACCCTTCCGGACTGCCTTCAGAACAATATACAAAAGTAGATGCTGCATGTGCAGATGTAGATATCGCTGTTGCAGCCATAATGGCCATTGGTAAAGCGGCTAACCCTTTTATCATTGTATTTCTCCGGTTCTCTTATGTGTAATTAATTGAAACAACGTAAAGTCAAAAAATACTTTTTTTGTAATGTTTATCCATTGAGAAGGGTAATATGAGCTTGTTGCGATTTATCGATGGCTTTGCCCTAGTGTTACCAATAGAACAAAGCCTTCTTTCTCTTCCGTGAGCCCCCTTTTCCCCATTTCAAAAATGCTTATATTGAATAAGTGTTTGAAACAGTGTCATTGAAGAGTAACGAAGGTGCATAAAATGACCAATCGAAATAACGATAGACCTTATGCGTATAATGTATGAAGGCGGTATTGGTTTTTTGAAAAATCTAATAAAATTAGTGGTTTATGTTTTTTTGATTAAAGGGCGTTTTAATTTTTTTGTTAAAAACACCCTTTAATAAAGAATTTATTTTAAATAATCCTGTACTATTTTAAGGATTTTATTAAAACGGAGGTGTCACAGCGACCATGGCCTTCAGAAATAAGCTGTTGGTATTTCTCATCCACGTCTTTCGTTAAAGGTAGGTCTAATGTCATCTTTTGAGCTTGGTCTAAACAAAGGCCAAGGTCTTTATGCATCCATTCAATGGCAAAACCAAAATCGAATTGATCCCTAGCCATGGTTTCACCTCGGTTTTCTAATTGCCAAGACCCAGCTGCACCGTATTTAAGTGTTTCTACTAACGTGGCAATATCGAGTCCTGCCGTTTTTGCAAAACGGATGCCTTCAGATAAACCGGATAATACGCCAGCAATTAAAATCTGATTCACCATTTTGGCTATTTGCCCATGACCAACAGGACCTTGGAGCACAATGGCTTTAGAATAACTTTCTATGATGTTCTGCGTTTGCTCTAATATGGAGGCCTCTCCCCCAACCATAACGGTAAGTACTCCATTTTCAGCGCCTGCCTGGCCGCCAGAAACGGGAGCGTCTAAAAAGTAACAACCCTTTTCCATCGCTATTACCGCTAACTCTTGAGCCACTTCTGCCGATGCCGTGGTATGGTCAACAAAAATGGTACCTGCCGAGGCCTTTGCAAATGCACCATTTTCCCCTAAATAGACTTCACGAAGGTCATTGTCATTACCAACACAAGTAAAGACAACGTCTTTTGCTTCTGCTGCTTCTGCTGGGGTTTTGGCCCAAGCTCCAGAATAGATTTGTGTCCAGTGCTCAGCTTTAGAAGCCGTTCTATTAAATACAGTAACAGCATAGCCTGAACTGCTCAGGTGTCCTGCCATAGGGAAGCCCATTGTTCCTAGCCCGATAAAAGCAACTTTCTTATTCATATCTACCTCTTACCTATGATTGATCTTAAAAAATACGATGTGGTGAGTGCTTGTATGGTGATTGATTAACGTTAACAGATTAACCTGAGTGATTTCGAATGGTTAGTGACAGTCAGGATGAATTATAAGCGTACAGTGAATTTATAATAGGTTGCATGATCAATTACACCTGTGGATAAAAATGTGTACTTAATTTAGAAAAGGCTTATTTAAGGTGTGATTAACTGTTTGAATAGTAATTGTTTAAAAATCAAGTATCTTACTTTGTTTTTTATAAACTATTCTGTTTGAGGGTTATTGATTTAGCGTTGTAATTGATATAAGGCTCCCGATATTGAGCATTTTGTGGTGAGTCTTTACTTACTAGGTTGAGACTCAATACCGGTGCTTTTAATTACGTTGTCTTATAAAACTGTTAATTAACAATTGATTAACTCTTTTATAAGAGGTGTCAACGATTGCGAAAGCTGTTTATTGGCGGCTAAATCGAAATGCACACCATCAAGTTCACTAGGCTGTAAAATACTGGACGAGTTTAAAAAAACGCAATTATTGATCGTCGCCACTCTTTGATAATGTTGATGTAGTTCTTGCGATTTTTCTACTGCCCCTCGGTACATGTCAGTCAGGTCGCCTTTTGGGGATAAAATATTTGGTGGTGCGACGATAACGATTTTTGGCGCTGCGAATTTATGAGGGCTAGGAGCATGAACTTTATGAATAATTTGTTCAATTCCTTTCGAGGCTTCATAAGCGCCTATATTAAAGTAGTGTTTTAAATCATTTGTACCCAACATGATAATGAGAATGTCGACAGGCCCAAATATTTCTAATGCTGATTGGATGGCTAAAGAACCGTTCCGTCCTTCTCTAAAGGGATCATTCCATATTGTGGTTCTACCCGGTAACCCAAAATTAATCACCTCGTGTTGTTCCCCTAGTTGTTTTGCTAACAGCTCAGGCCAACGTTGATTGCGATTGAATCGACCTCCTTGTGGAGCGGCGCCCCAAGTTAAAGAATCGCCATAACAGAGTACAGTTGCCATGATATTCCCCCTACTTACTTTAAGCTCTGCTTAAGTGTAGTCAGGAATCACACAGAAGGATAATTTATTTAATGAGCAATATTTGATTTTCAGTGATCAAGTTTAGTGCAAAAAAAACGTTACCCTTACCGATTTTGATGCCTTCTACACTTTTATGGTTGTTAATTACTCGAAAAACCTAAATAGAGCTAAGAATTCGGCAGTTAGTCTCTAACTGGCCCAATTTTTGCCTTTCATATTGATCGATGCTTCATAAGAATCGTGTCGACACCGCAGCTAAGAACGAGACAAAATATTGATGGATTTAGAGCAAAACGGATTGTCAGTGTTGAGACTATTTTTTAACTTTGTGATTTATTCAGCAATAAAAAAGTGGAATCACACGCGTCGATCCATACTATTTATCTAGAATTAGATTCATCTAATTTAGAATATATTTGATTCATAAAATCCTATGTATTGTCTCATTTATAGCTAAAAATTTTGACGGGGAGCTATAAAAAAGGTATTTATAACTACTAAGTAGGGGGAAAAGCCTATTATTGGCTTATCAAATACTTGAATTTTTACGAAATCTCTACTGAATACATTATCTTAGCTACCTTCCATTGGTTGAAACGCTCAATGTGTCAGGAAGTCGTAAATCTATGCTCCACAATAATAAATAATAAAATATAAAAGAGGGTTTATCTATGTCAACAACTCTGATTGTTGGTATCGACGGTAGTGAAGCTGGCGCTCGCGCTTTGTCTTACACTAAACGTCTAGCCACTTTGATTGGTTCTGATTGTAAAATCGAAGTAGTCTATGTCATCGAATGGTCTCCTTATTCTTTCCAAACTCCGGAAGAAAATGCTCAACGAAATAAACAACGTGAAAAAGCAATTTCTATTGCTAATGAACGTATTGTAGAACCTGCAATTAAATCTCTCCAAGATGAAGGCTTTGCCGCTGAAGGCCGTGTATTGCATGGTAAAGTGGCCCACCTATTGAATTCTGTTGCTGTGGAAACAAATGCAGAGCAAATCGTTGTAGCTCGTTCATCTGCTGCGGGTTTCACGTCTCGTGTATTCGGTAGTGTGACAGCGAACTTGGTTATGAGTTCTACTGTACCAGTCACTGTTGTAAGCTAAGGAGTTATTATGAGATTAAAAAACACAATGTATTCTATGATGGTGCTCTTTATGGGCCTGTTTCAAGCAAGCATAGCTAAAGCGGAAGGAATTGATGCTGCTGTAAATGCTGTATTTGCTTCTTCAACAGGTTGGTTTGTAAGTCTTATTTTTGCTCCTTTACCTGGTACGTCTTTTCCATGGATCGTACTTTGGTTAGTCGTTGGTGCAACGGTATTTACTTTGTATTTTGGGTTTGTTCAATTTCGCGCGATCGGACATTCAATTGACCTAGTAAAAGGTGAGTATTCAGATCCTAAAGATGCGGGTGAAGTCAGTCACTTTCAAGCATTGACAACGGCTTTATCTGGTACGGTTGGTTTAGGTAACATCGCTGGTGTTGCTGTAGCGATTGGTATTGGTGGCCCAGGTGCGACATTCTGGATGATCTTAGCGGGTCTGATGGGGATGGCATCCAAGTTTGTAGAGTGTACGCTAGGTGTTAAATATCGTAATGAATATAAAGACGGTAGTGTATCTGGTGGACCGATGTACTACATTTCTAAAGGTTTTGAAGAGCGTGGTTTACCAGGTGGTAAATTCTTAGCGGCGCTATTTGCTGTTTTCTGTATCTTCGGTGCCTTTGGTGGCGGCAATATGTTCCAAGCGAACCAAGCACACGCTCAGTTAAGCAGTGTTATTGGTGATTATCCTGGTTGGATTACGGGTATTATCTTCGCTGTCATTGTTTTCTTGGTGATCGTTGGTGGTATTAAATCAATTGCTCGTGTAACAGAAAAGATCGTTCCTTTTATGGGGGTTCTTTATGTTGGTGCTGGTGTTGTTATCTTGCTGATGAACATTGATCAAATTGGTTGGGCTTTCGGCCAAATCTTTGAAGGTGCTTTCACTGGTCTTGGTGTTGCTGGTGGCATGGTGGGTGCTTTGATCCAAGGCTTTAAACGTGCGGCGTTCTCGAACGAAGCCGGTGTTGGTTCGGCAGCGATTGCTCACTCGGCTGTAAAAACCAATGAGCCGATCACTGAAGGTCTTGTATCATTACTTGAACCATTCATTGATACGGTTGTCATTTGTACTATGACAGCGCTTGTCATCATTATTACTGGTCAATTAGTATCCGATCCAGCTACTGGCCTTTATGTTCTAAATGAAGCTGGTACTGCGATTGCTACTCAAGATGGTAGCTCTGGTGTGGCATTGACTTCAGCGGCATTTGGTTCTGCGTTCACGTGGTTCCCATACATCTTAGTATTAGCGGTTGTGATGTTTGCCTTCTCTACAATGTTAAGCTGGTCTTACTATGGTCTAAAAGCATGGACTTACCTATTTGGTGAAGGCAAAAAAGCTGAGATGACGTTTAAAGTCTTGTTCTGCTTATTTGTTATTGTTGGTGCTTCTGCAAGCCTAGGTCCAGTTATTGACTTCTCTGATGCGATGATCTTCGCAATGGCTGTTGTTAACATTATCGGTCTGTACTTCTTAATGCCAATTGTTAAGAAAGAATACATTTCTTACTTCGCGCGTTTGAAAAGCGGTGAAATTAAGAAATTTAAATAATGTAATGATTATTTAATTCAAAAAAAGGCGCTTAAATTGGCGCCTTTTTTTGTGCTCTACGTTTCTCTATCTGTAAAGGTTACATGGCTAGCTATTTAAATAAATAAGAGAATGTCTGCATTTATGATGTAGTGGATCTATACTGATATAAAGAAATGATTTTTTGATCCTTTGTTATATGAGAGCCATGGAAGGGTGGCGACGAGAGTCAAAAGAGACTGTGCTTGCTCAATTACTGATGAATGAGTTAAGTGCAAGTATCGCTCGTAATGATGAAATAAGTTACGCTCGTTTTGAGCCTAATCTATATTCAGAATAAAAAATCAAATGATTAATAAAAGAGAGCCCACTAATGAAGTATCTTCGTAAGTTTTTTATTACCGTTGCGTTAATTCTTTTTTCCATTGTGACTTTTGCAAGTGATATTACCTTTCTTACTCATTCTATTAAGCCTTTTTCATATGAGCAAGACGGTGAGATTAAAGGGTTTGCGGTCACCCTCGTGAGGGAAATGATGAGGGAAGTTGGTCAGCCCGAAGACTTCAGAATGTTTCCTTTTAAGAGGGGCTTGGTTATGGTACAGAACCAGCCAGGTCACGCTCTATTTATTACTGCTCGCCGCCCTGAGAGAGAAGACACGGTAAAATGGGTGGGTCCTTTAATTGAAAGCGGTGTGTATTTTTATAAAAAACGCGGTCGTGATTTACAAGCTGAAACTCTTGCTGACTTAAAAAATAATGTCACCATAGGGGTCGCGATTGGTAATGCCGATCATGTGTATTTAGAGGCTCAAGGTTTCAAAAATTTATCCACTCTAACTAGCCAGACAAAAACACTGGATCTGCTTTCTCGGAATCGTCTAGATGTCACTCCTGTAAGTGAAATTGTCATGCCTGAACTGGCTAAAGAAGCAGGTATTGATGTGAATTTAATAGAAAGAACGAATATTAAGCTTTATGACTCCACTTTATTTTTGGCCTTTTCTAAGACAACACCAGATGCTGTGATTCAAGAGTGGCAAGAGGCATTAGACTTATTAAAATCATCCGGCCGCTATCAAGAAATATACAATCAGTTTATCCAGTAAGAAGCGCCTGCGAGTTAATGAGTCAGTTGAGAATCAATGATTCGATTTCGGCCGATTTGTTTTGCGGTATATAAATGCTTATCTGCTATATTGAAGACTTCGTCAGTATTTTTGCCCTCATGAGAGTAACCAATACCAATACTCGCTGTAATTCCGTGTACTGGGTCTGTATCCAGCTGGCTAATGGTATCTCTTAGATAATCGGCGAGTGCCAAGATTTTTTCTCTATCCTTATTGAGGGTGAGAATAATAAATTCTTCACCACCCCATCGACCTAAAATATCATCGGGATGTACTTTTCTACTCAAATGAGAGGCAATTTTTACCAGTATTTGGTCTCCAATTAAATGACCATGCACATCATTAACTTGTTTAAAGTGGTCAATATCAACGACTAAAATAGCGTAATTTTGGTTATTTGAGTCTGAGTTTAATCCTAAGTCCTTGATGACCTTATCAATGCCTCTACGATTTAATATGTGGGTTAATAGGTCAACATAAGCATAACCTTCCAATGTCATCGCGTGTTGTTTCACTTCTTCATTATTTTTACGTAGTTTAATCACCATCCATAACAATGCGATGTAGGCTGTATGGGCTATCCCCATGCTTAGCACAACACCTAACGTATTGTGTAATGAGTGGTTTGCTATGATGGCAAGAAAATGACCAACGATAGTAATACTAAAAACAATGACGGTAGTGGGAACGGCTTTTTTGACATCTAAAAAAAGATACGCCATCACATAGTTGAGCCCTAACCATTGGGCGGAATTGAGAAAAGGTTCTTGATTAACAGTATGAGACCAAAGGCTGTAACTGATTAAAAATCCGGCTATAACCGTGTAGGCAAGCATTAGTAATGTGTGGTTATTAACTTTGTTGTTAACACTTAAAAAATAGATAGAAGCTAAAGCGATGATACTAATGAGGTAGCTTAATTGATTAAACACCACAAGAGAGTGAAAAATCGAATTTATGAGCCACATGAGCGTAAAACAAGCGACTGAAAATAGAACTAATTTTCGGAACAGTTCAGGTTTGACCGCCGATGTACGCAAAAAATAATGCTCAATTTGTTTCTGTCCCATGTTGAATCAACACCTATACCAAACAAAAAATTACGATATTGTACAGGTTTTTTACAATTTGAAATAGTTCGATATTTAATCATGAGCTAAAAGTCGATGATATCAGAGTGAGTCATATTGTTAGATTGTGACTATTCGTCTTTTAAATTATCAGAATGGCGTTTAAGCGTTCCATTTTTAGGCGTAATCAAAAGCCTTGCAAGGCGTGTTTTGCTACTGATGCTTTGAGGTAGGAATGTAAGTGAGCACGAGCGGAAATTTTAGGTTAAAACCGCTCATACTTAGCCTCTATAGGGTTGTTTTACTATGTTTTATCGTTCTCAATATGGGGTGTGACTGAGGTAATTTTATTGGTTAAAAAAGACAGTAGAACACCATACATAGGGATAAATAGACCAAGGCTAATTAGCAATTTAAAGCCATAATCGGCCCATGCAATCTCCTGCCAATGTTGTGCCATAAAAGGGTCAGGGCTTTGGTAAAAAGCGATGCCAAAGAAGGCCAAAGTATCTAACCCATTACCGAGTAAGGTGGATGCAGCGGGTGCAATCCACCACTGTTTCAATAGACGCAATCGATTAAAAATTTGTACATCTAGCATTTGCCCTAATAGATAAGCCATTAAGCTAGCGATAGCAATACGAGCAACAAACCAATCTATTGTGGATAAGGCATCTAATCCTTTGTACTCCCCTTGAAAGAAAATAACCGATAATACATAGGAAACAACCATGGCCGGTATCATCACTAAAAAGATGATCTTACGGGCTAACCGTGCCCCAAAGATGCGTACCGTTAAGTCAGTTGCTAAGAAAATAAAGGGAAAAGTAAATGCTCCCCAAGTGGTGTGAAAACCTAAAACAGTGAAGGGGATTTGTACTAAATAGTTACTAGAGGCAATGATTAGTAAGTGAAATGCAGCAAGCAGGAGCAGCGCTTTGCTTCGCTGTTCCGAAGAAAAATGATTCATATTGTGACCTTTTTCGTTTGATTGGGGTGAGGGAACCCAAATGGATACACATAAGCAGAGAAATACCGCCGATGTTTTTTTATATTAGACCATACGGTCAAACTTTGCGCGAGATTATACAGCAATTAAAGAAAGAGACAATGAGTGATAAGGTTAAAGAAGTTAAAAAGAGAATAGAATAGGCAAAGATCCGCCATCATTTGTATTATTAATGATTTTAAGTTTGTAAAACATTAGATTAAGAGATAACTTTAAAGTCACAATTAGGTCTAATTGAGTAATAACGGCCTAAACTGTAAATATGGAAATTTAAAATATATTGAAAAAAGAAGACATTCTTTTATTCTTTATTTTGGGGGAGCGAGTGTTATTAGATACTAACGTGAAAATTGTGATGCTTTTAGTGCTCACTTCCATGATGGCTTTAGCATCTCATCGCTTTGGCTTTTTAGATACCCATTTATCGTTAATGAATGGCGTTCATATTAACAACCAATCTTCCATTCAAGAAGGTAATTTAACATCCAAATTCCAGAAAAGTAAGAATGGAGCACGTGTTCGCTGTAATCTCAGTGATGATGACGGTTTTAATTTATGTGGTATATCTATTGGACTCGGTGAAGAGTCTCCTGCACGTGGCTTGAATTTGAGTATATATGATGCGCTTGAATTGGATGTGGTATTCCAGGCTCCTATTGATAATCAAAAATTGAAAGTCACTTTTAGGAACTATAATGAATCCTACTCGACTTTAGAAGACGTTGTATCATTGAAGTTTAATACCATTAGTTACGTTCCATCAACGTCTGAAACGCCTTTATATGTGCCCTTGCAAGCTTTACAAATTGAAAACTGGTGGTTGGCTCAGTATCAAATAGGTTTTGACCATAGCCAAACAGACATTTCTAATGTGTCATTTATTGAATTTATCACCTTTGATATGCCTAAAGCGGGTGTATATGATATAGAAGTAAAAAATGCTGTTTTACGAGGCCAATTACTGACAGAAATTGAGCTGTTAAAATATATTTTCTTGGTATGGTTAGTTGTTTTTATAACCTTAATGATAAGACAGCGAAGCCAACTGAAACGTGCACTGATCATGGATTCAGTTACTCAATGTTATAACCGTAAAGGTATTAATCAATGGGTGAGTAAGGCATTAGTGAAACATACAGTATGTCTTTTCTACATAGATATTAGTGGCTTTAAAAAAATAAATGACGCTTATGGTCATTCAGCTGGAGATGAGCTGTTAGTCATCTTTGCCGATAGAATAAAAAACTCATTGTACCCATTTAATGAAAATAGTGCGGTTATCTCTCGTCTATCAAGCGATGAATTCCTTATTGCTTTTAAAAGCTTGTCAGAAGACCAGCTTGAAGCACTCGTTAAAGAGCTTTTTGTGTTGCTGCAAGCTCCATTCAATTTGAGTGGTAATAAAATAGTTGTCAATATTAGCTTGGGCGTTGCGAAATGTTCCGAAGACATTAGGACTTTTAACGAATTGCTGGCGCAGGCTGATTCCGCTCTCTCCTATGCCAAAAAAAGTGATTTAGTGCGTTTTAAAGTCTTTGATGAGTACGTTGCAGAAGATATTTATTATCGAAAGCAAGTTGCGGAGCAGTTAAAAAATGCTTTATCTGACGATTTGTTACATCTTAATTTTATGCCTATTTATGACAGTAAATCACTCAAAGTGGAAGCTGTGGAAGTATTGCTTCGTTGTCACAGTGATGGTTTAAAAGGGGTCGGACCTGACGTATTTATCCCGGTTGCTGAGGAGTATAACCTGATTAAAGCAATTGATTTGTGGGTAATAGAGGCAACGTTCAAAAAGATAAAACAAGAACGAACACTCTTAGCGGATGTCCCTGTTACATTCTGTATTAATATTTCATCCGCTGAGCTACATAATGTTTCTTTCAGTCTCCACCTCGGTACCTTACTCGATAAGTATCAAATTAGGCCTAACTGGATTGAATTAGAGATTACCGAAACAAGTTTTATTGAAACCGACAGCAGTAGTATTCAAATCCTAAATGAAATCCGCTCACTTGGAGTAAGGTTAGCTCTAGATGATTTTGGTACAGGGTATACTGCGTTTAACCAACTTATAAATTATCCAATCGACTGTTTAAAAATTGATAAGTCTTTCATAGATAATATTGGTTCACAAAACAGCACGGCGGAATCTATGATTAAAGCTATTTTACTGATTGCTAAATCGTACAAGCTGGTCACTATTGCAGAAGGCATTGAAACACGAGATCAATACCATTATCTCGCTGAAAATGGTTGTAATTTTATGCAAGGTTACTTTTTGGCAAAACCAATGGATTGGCAAAATTTTAGGGCTCTGCTTTGCTCCCCTCAAAGCGAATCTTTGTTAACGAAACTGCAAGAGCCATTAATACCAGAAAAGTAACGTACATTCTTGATTATCATTCAATATTTAGGCGAACGTAATAAATATCTGCAGAGGGTTTTCATATAGATTATTTTATTTCTATGTTTCCTTTTAGATAGTGAGAGGGTTATGTGAAGAAAAAAATATCAATAAAAAAAATACTTAGCTGGTTATTAGGTAGTAAAAGCCTGCCTTTTCAGTATACACATCATTTTGTTTTATTGGTTTGTGCTGCCGTTTATACTTTTTCGGTGTGCTTTAATATTGCCTTAGGTGTGTCTGATGATTTTAATATATATCTTCAAATGGGCTTAGTACCGGCTATTATTTGGATTTGGTATCAGTCTCGCTGGAAAGGTAACTTTCATAAAATGGCGATTATTTTCGCTTATTTTTTGAGCCTGGTGTCGATACCTACTAATTGGTTGGGGAACGGCGGATCAAGTGGCCCTACGTATCTTATGGGTATGGCTTCTTTAATTTATTTATCCATATTATTAAGAGATATTTCTTTATATAGACGACTTGGACAAGCCTTAATTGTTTTGATACCGATACCTTTGGTTTATATAGAATATCTGTATCCAGAGCTTATCTTTTCTTACCCGGACGATACATTACGTCAAATCGATTTAACTGTTTCTTTTATACTTATCGGTTTTATCGTCATCATTATTATGGAAAATTATTTTAAACGCTTCCAGCTAGAACGGGAAAAAGCAGAATATTTAACGGAACAGCTGCGTTTTTTATCGGAACAAGACCCTTTAACCAGTCTTTACAATCGTAGAGGCCTCGATCGCTACTTTGAAGAAAAAGCGAATAGCCACGCCTTGTTTTCAATGGTCATTTTAGATTTAGATAACTTTAAGCATCTAAATGACCAAAGAGGACATAGCTATGGTGATGAAGTGTTATGTTCATTGTCCGGCGTACTCAAGGACAGAGCAATTAAAGATAAAGGCATCGCAGTGCGCTTGGGAGGGGAAGAGTTCGTTCTATTATTGCCCTTGAATGCAGAGGATGCTGTTGAGAGTACTAAGAAGGTCGTAGCGGCATTTTCAAGAGAAAAGCTTGCTCATGGCTTCGTTACCTTTAGTGCTGGCGTTGCTCAAGCTGAGCCGGAGGAATCTCAAGAAAGCCTGCTCAAACGGGCTGATGCTTTGCTTTATAAAGCAAAAAAATCAGGACGCGCTTGCATCCTGATGTAGAACGATATCCTTATGCTCTTTTCATAAAGTCTAGCTCTGAAGTGAGCTTGATGGCGTGTAAGCGTGTCGTGACGTCATGAATAGGAAAAGAAAAAATCACTTCGTCTATTTGTGTTGCCTCAATAAACTTAGCTAACTTCTCAGAAACAGTGGCTTGAGTTCCAACCATAGCGTATCTCAATGTACTGTTAATCATACCTAATTCAGACGCAGAAACCACAGAGGTCATATCGTCCACCGGTTTAGGGAAGGCGACATTTGTGCCGCGTCTAAGGTGGGCAAACTTCATTTTTGCAGACGTAAAATGGAATTCAGCATCGGCTTGAGAGTCGGCTACAGAAGCCATAACGCCTGCCGAGACAAAAGGTTTTTGTAATTGCTTGGATGGGCGGAAGTTAGCACGATAAACAGTAATGGCATCCAACAACATATCTGGCGCAAAATGAGAGGCAAAAGAAAAAGGCAGCCCCATGTAGGCGGCCAGTTGCGCGGAATATAAACTTGAACCTAATAGCCAAAGAGGGACATGACTGCCTTCTCCAGGGATAGCAATAACGTGTTTTGTTAGCGCATCATCGCTGAAATAGCCTTGTAACTCGGCCACATCATCAGGATATTGATCGACCTCGCCTGTTAAGTTACGGCGTAATGCTCTTGCCGTCATCATATCTGTACCTGGCGCTCTACCTAGGCCCAAATCCACACGGTCGGGGTACATAGCGGCTAAAGTACCGAACTGCTCTGCAATCACAAGTGGCGAATGATTAGGTAACATCACACCTCCAGCGCCAATGCGTATACGCTTAGTTACCGCTCCAATAGCCGCTAGCATCACTGCGGTTGCGGAGCTTGCGACACCGCGTGTTCCATGGTGTTCCGCTAACCAAATGCGCTGATAACCATAGTCATCGGCACATGCCGCTACAGATTTACTGTTCTCAATGGCATCAGCGACGGACTGACCGTCGCCTATAGGTGCAAGATCAAGAATAGAAAAGGGTACAGAATGAGACATAGTCGCTCCATTGAAGAATCGTTAATGTCTGTATAATGGGGGCTGAACCAGTAAAACATAGGGAGTGGTGCGATAAAACATAAGGCCTTCCAGAACAAGTCGGACTTGAACCGTATTATCTGCCGTTATAATCCTGCTTTGACCATGTCTTTGATAATGTAGGCCTTCACAAAATGGTCTAACTGGTGGGTTTGAATCCACCAAGTAGCCGCTTCCATTAATAATTCTGGGTTGTCATTCTTATTGGCAAAAAACGCATAAAATGAAACGCCGACATCATCTCCTTTAGTGGCTATCTTTTTATCACATACATCGATAATTTTGCTTCTTAATTCCATTCTCATAAGCTTCCCCTAGTGTATAGTTTTTGATGGTATTGACGGTGGTTAACTGAGGGCAATCACATCGTTAACGGCGCGTGAGATCAATTCTTTTTTCACGAGTGTGGTCTTAACTGGTTGTTCAAACCAGAAGCCCATAGGCTGATCAAAACCGATGCCGTGCATATAATTGTAGAGGGCCTTACGTAACCCTTCCCCTAGCATGCCATGATCGGTACCGGTTGAATCGGTAAAATCCACATCGTTTTCGGCAAAGAGAATGTTAGGACGATCTGCCAGAGTGATGCCAAACTCTTCAGGGTTGACGCCAATAGGACTGTGTACTGTGGCGGCAAACCGGTGCCAGAAAGCCGATTGAAAGCAGCCTTCTTTCATCATCTGACGAACCATTTCTAGCGCATCGATGGTTTCTTGTTCCGTTTGAGTGGGGAAGCCATACATCAAATAAGAATGAACTAAAATATCCGCATCGCTAAATGCTTTAGTGACGCGTGCGACTTGTTCAACACTTACGCCTTTTTTCATTAGCTTTAGCAAACGATCCGAAGCCACTTCAAGACCGCCACTGACGGCGATACAACCTGAATCGGCGAGTAACTGACAGCGTTCTGGAGTAAAGGTTTTTTCAAAGCGAATGTTTCCCCACCAGCTGATGACGACACCGCGTTCTATCAAACGTCTTGCCAGAGCGAATAAGGCTTTTGGTGGCGCCGCTTCATCGACAAAATGGAAACCTGTTTGGCCCGTTTCTTCGATGAGTTCTTCGATGCGATCCACCAAAATATCGGCTCCAGCGGCATCATAACGATCAATGTAGTCGAGAGTGACATCGCAAAAGCTGCATTTTCTCCAGTAACAGCCGTGAGCAATGGTTAACTTATTCCAGCGGCCATCACTCCAGATTCGATGCATCGGATTGAGCATTTCACATAAGGAAAGATAATCCTCTAATGGCAGACCATCGTAAATCGGTGTGCCTACGTCCGTTTGAGGTATGTCGTGCAAGGCGGTGTTTTCGTTAAAATGCACATAAGGCTCGCCACTACCATCCTCAGCAAGGAAGTAAGTACGTACCAATTCTTCTATTTCACGTTGTCCATCAAAATACTCCAGTAAGGTCATAAAAGGACGCTCACCGTCATCGAGGCAAATAAAATCGACAAACTCAAATACCCGAGGGTCTTTAAGGGCGCGCAGCTCGGTATTCACAAAGCCACCGCCCATAACGATGGGAAGATCTGGATTAATCGCTTTACATGTTTGCGCGATACGTAATGCGCCTAAAACATTACCGGGGAAAGGAACGGTTAACGCCACCACGCTGGGTTGAGTTTCTTCCAAATACTGTTCGACCAATTGCTCTAGAATTTCAGAGCTAAAACTGGGTTCGCCCATTAATGTATTGTAAAGGTCGTCAAAACTAGGATTGGCGGCCGCCAGGCGCTCACCATAACGACTGACCTCGAAATAAGGATCAACACCTTGGGTAATTACCGCTGAAAGGTCATTGATAAATAAGGTAGCTAGGTATTTCGCTTTATCTTGAACCCCAAGATTTCCAAAAGCGGCTTTTAATATGTCACCAGACACCGCTTCCATCTGAGCAATCGCATCAAATGCAGGGCCTTCTGGCAAAAAGCGACGGGAGACAATCCGCAAAGCAAGGCTGGAGTCTTTTCCTTGTAAAAAGCGAATAATTGGCTCAACGCAGAGGCGATAACGGTCGAACTCGGTTAAAAAAGTAAAAATCACATCCGGAAGTTCATCGTCGTCAAAAGACTCAAAATTTTCTTCCACATGCTGACGGATAATATCCAGCGCTGGTGCTGTCATCATCTCTAGAAAAAGTTCAATGGCAGGGTCACGTTGCACCGCCTCGTAGCCCCGAGAACGTAAAAAACCTGTCAAATACGCCGTCGCTGGGTACGGTGTATTCAATTGGGTCATCGGAGGGGTCATCAGAAGAACGGTCATAGCCTGCCTTGATTATAAAAGTAGATAAAATTAAGGCTGCATTCTAGCAGTAAAAAGCAAAGAGGGTCAGAATCCTGAACAATAATAAAGTGAGTCACTTCTGCAACAGAAGAGACAGATTCATTGCTCTGAACCTCTTTGCGTCTGAATCAGAGTGCGGATTCTACTTTTGATGCTACCTCATCAGACACCCATGCTTTCCAAATATGAGGGTACTGTTCTAAGAAGTGATACATAGCTGTTTCTTCATCGGCTTGGTTATCTTCCATCCAGGCCAATAAAATGCTCATTTCTTGATTCGTAAAGCCGCGCTTTGAAAAGTATTCAAAAGCCTGAGGTTCTGCCTGAGAAAACGCTTCAGTGGTGATAGTGGAAACTGGAGAAGGAGGATACATGGTGACTTTTGGTGATTCACAGTCTGGTTGTGTCGTGCAGTTACGGTACTCTTCGACATCGGTTCCACTGCCAAAATCCACTTTTACCATTTCATATTTGCCAAGTACCGGAGTCGGTGACCAATAATAACCAAACCATGGTAAATTACGTTCGTACGCTTTAGCAATCGTTCCGGCCAGCCCCGCACCGGAGCCTGGATCAATCATTTCAAAGCCATGAGTTTCTAATTCAAGCGCATTGAAAAGGTGCTCAGAAGTAATTTGACATGTCCATCCCGCAGGACAGCCATAAAAAGCATAAGTGGTATCACTCTCTGGATGTTGAAATAATTCGGCATGTTGAATAACGCCCTCTATGGTTGCCATTTCAGGGTACTGATCGACTAAATAAGCGGGTAACCAAAACCCTTCCTCTCCACCATTCACCAGAGAGTTACCCGCATATCGAAGACGTTTGTTGGCGATCCCTTTATCTAATGCTTCTTTAATACCGTTAGTCCACAACTCTGGTGCAACATCCGGACGGCCTTTTTCAATCATGGACAACCCAGTAGGCACACTGTCACCAGGGACCAATTCAGCATCACATTGATAGCCATTATTAAGAATGAACTGATCGACATGAGCAATCAAACTGGCGGAATTCCAATTCATATCGGCAATGGAGAAGGACCCACAGGCTGACGCATTCGCCTGAATGGAAAAAGTAGAAAGCAATATAACGGGTAGCATGGAAGGTAGGGTTTTCATCTGAAGGAATTCCTATAGAGAGGTTTGATACGTAATTATAAACATAAGATGAAAGAGTAAAAGCACAAAATAGTTCTGACCTCTTAAATAATAAAGCCGTTAACGTCGGTTAAGAAGCGGCGTTAGATAACCAGAGCCCAGTTGTTGCATTTGCTGTTCAACCCAATTGACTCTCTGAAGAAGGTAAGAAGTTAATCGATGAGGGTCTCGTGTTCGAGGACTCGGTAACAGTACGGCTAATCGAGCCGCTTGATTTCGCGTTAGATGACGAGCCGAGGTACCAAAATAATGTTGGCTCGCCGCTTCGACACCGTAAATGCCTTTGCCGAATTCGGCCACGTTCAAATACACTTCAAGAATGCGTTTTTTCCCCCAAATTATCTCAAAACTCATGGCTAACCCAGCTTCTAGACCCTTGCGTAAAAAGCTACGACCTGACCATAAAAAGACATTTTTCGCGGTTTGTTGCGTGATGGTACTCGCGCCACGAAGTCCATCACCGTCGTCGTACTGACTTATCGCCTTACTGATCGCGGTAAAGTCGATACCGGCGTGTTCAGGAAAGCGCTGATCTTCGGCGGCAACTACTGCCAAGGACACATGCGTAGGTAGTTCATCGATATCTATCCAGAGGTGGTTCACCGGGTAAGCGCTCTGTAGCATAAATGCGGTTGTTGGGAGCGGAACAAACCGAAACACCAATAAAACTAAAGACGATACTAGCAACGTACGCCATACAAGCGCCCATATTCGATTTAACATACTGCGTTTACGCTTTGCCATTTGCCGTCTCTTAATTGATAACTAGAAGCTTTTTAACTCAACAATAAACATGAGTATAAACAAAAAATAGATCAGGCCCCTTTTTAAAATACAGCGGTCTAGACGTTTATGATTCATTTACATTGGCGCACCTTTAATTCTATTGCCTGCTTCCTGTAATATGCGCCCAGTAATCACTTACTATCAGTAAAAATGCGATTTCATCCGATATCACCGCAACAAGGACAACCTCCTATGGCTGACTTTAAAACCCACGTTACTGTGGCCGCCGTACTCAGTGCACCATTGGCCGCCAGCACCTTTATTATGGGGTTTGCGACTATGAATGAAGCTGTTTTTTATGCCTTAGCCGGTACGCTAGGAGGCATGCTGCCCGACATTGACGCCGATGAGTCCATTGCTATTCGGTTGGTGTTTCGTTTGTTCGGCGTATTAGTGGCCGGACTCACAATAACACTCTGGATGGATCAATTAATCCATTGGCAATTACTCGCTTTAGCCACCGGCAGCTATTTAATTGTGCGCTTCCCAATACAATGGGTGTTTGAACAGTTCACCGTTCATAGAGGAGCGCTCCATAGTCTGCTGGCCAACCTGATGTTTACGGCGCTTACCGTTCCCATTGTGTATCATTTTTTCTCACTAGAAGCGAAAACTGCATGGGGCATTGGCGGCTTTATATTTTTAGGATCAACCATACACCTTATACTAGACGAGCTATACAGCATTGAACTCTCTGGAATGCGCCTCAAACGCTCCTTTGGCACAGCGCTTAAGTTAACCGACTGGGGAGAGCCATTCGCATCTTTAGTGTTAGTGTTCAGTTGTGCTTTAGGCTACTGGCTAAGTCCAGATACCGACGCTTGGCTCTTTACCCTCGCATGGCTACCAGAACCCGCACAAGTATCAGAATGGATAGCGCAAGAGTTTAATGGTTAAGAAAAAGGGTGTTTAGACGAGTACTTAAGGGATCTGACCCCTTTTAGGTGAATGGATTACAGCGTTAAATACTTTGATAAAAAGGCGTGTAAATTCCGATGAATACCTCGATAGGCTTCAATTTGAAATGGCCTCTAACAGGTCGAGCGTTTTGTATCCTATCGATGCGGAACATTCTCGAGGACGATCTAAGGTGATCCCAAGCGGTGATGTACCATATCGGCCAGTTTAGCAAGATATACTGCGCTTCAATCACCCGAGTGGTTTGTTCTCCTGTGTCAGACTGATAGTCGATCTCTAAACAGCGCTGTTCTAAAAATGCCTCTGCGATGTTTTCGGAAAGGTGTGGTTCGGGGGCCGTGTAACGAGAAACGGTATTTGCACCTGCATTGTCGCCAATCATGATGCGCTTACGGATATTGCTGACAGAGCTTCGCTGTTCTTGAGGGAACGCTTGGAACAGCTTCTGTTTAATGGCTTTCAAGTTGCTGGTCAGCAGAGGCGATTGCAAAGACTCCATAATCGCTAATGAAAGTATCAGCTCAACGACTTCATAATGACTTAATTGAAGGCGATCCACACCCCAGCGGCCATTTAAGCGAATGCCTCCCCCACGACCTCTTTCCGATTCAACAGGATACCCTGCACGCCTCAACTCGGCCAGTTCACGCATCAAGGTACGCTGACTAATACCCAATTGCTCGCGCAACTCTGAGGTTTTCCAGTAGGATTCCGAGCGAAGTAAACCAATGAGCCGATTACGTCGTTCTGTACGTTGTTCAAAGTTGGAATTGATCATTTATCTAATATGCCATCGAGCGGCATAAATATCCATATACTTCACATCAACGGCCACATCTCATGTGTTTTGGTGGTCATATATCACAGTGTTCAATAACATCATACCCACGAGGAGTTTTAACAATGAAGCACTATTACAACCCAATGAGCCGAGCCATTTCGACTGACTGGATGTTAAAGGAACTGGATGTTCAACATGAAAAAATCAATATCGACTTTGCGACAAACGAAAATAACGCCGCTGACTTCCGTAAAATCAACCCCATGGGTAAGTTACCAGTATTGGTCGACGGTGAAACGGTGGTAACGGAAGTCTCGGCTATTTGCGCTTACTTGGCAGATAAGTTTCCTGAGAAGAAATTAGCCCCTGAAATCGGTTCGGTTGAGCGTGCCGCCTATTATCGCTACTTGTTTTTTACAGGTAACACCATAGAACCTGCTTTTTCCCTTGCCGCGTGTGGCTTTGAGCATCCCGATCCTGTCTCGGCGGGTTGGGGTGATATGCCTCGAGTACTGGCTACCATTGAAGAGATGACACCTACGACAGGCTGGGCGCTTGGCGAACAATTTACCGCCGCCGATGTTGTTTTTGGAGGACTTCTAGACTTCTCCATCACCTTTAAGTGGATAGAGCCATCCCCCAAGGTTGCGGCTTATGTAGAGCGCATTCGTCAACGATCTGCTTATAAAGCGACTCATACGGCTTTTTAATGATGTCAGATTAAAAGGGGTCAGATCCCTTAAATTAATTTTTTAAGGGATCTGACCCCTTTTAGAGGGGCGGCCGCGATAGTCTTGACCAACCCTTTGTTTTAGTTGAGCTTCGACTTTCTCTTTAAAATAGCTGTCGCCAAGAGGCGTACCCGTTTGCCAAGCTGACAGTATTGCTGATAATGCTCGAGTATCAAGGTGCTGTTCAAACAGTCGTATGTAGTTTTTTATTCTTTCTGCGGTGTTACGGCCTAGGGCGTTATAGATAGGGTTAATCGTAATAAACGAAAGTGGTTTGACTCCGCTGTTGTGATGAAAGCTAGACCAACGATATAAACTTGGATGATCGACCATATTCGCTCTAACGGGGTTAAGTTCAATGTAGCGCATGACGGCTAAGAAATAACGGTCTGATTGTACTAAGCTACTTTTAAACCGTCCCTCCCATATAGAACCACTACGTCCGTATTTATGATTTATAAAAGGGACATAACGTCGACCAATATGTTGCATGAACTGACTTACACCTGCCCCAGATTGAGCCGTTAACAGAATATGAACATGGTTTGTCATAAGGACAAAAGCGTGAATAGCAACATTGTATTTGACAGCGGCTTCTTTCATCCAGAAAACGTACGCTTTGTAATCTTCATCCTCGAAGAAAACGGGATCGCGAGAAGCGCCGCGCTGAACTATATGTACCGGAACATTTGGTAAAAAGAAACGGGGTTTTCTTGGCATCTTTTCCTCCTTGAAGAGAAACCTCTGTGAGTATCTTAAAGGGGTCAGAACCCTTAAACAATAGTGATGTGGTGAGTGACTAGAATCGTCCGTTTTTAAGGGTTCTGACCCCTTAAATTAGTTACTGGCATAACACGGGCAGATACTTGCAACGGCAGCGCTTTTATATCTGTGCGTTCCAGTAAGTATGCGTAGCCTACGGATGTATGTGTCATATTCAGCACCAAAAAATTTTTACAACACTAAGATTTTAGTTATATCTGCTTCATTCGCTAAGATAATAGTTACATTCTAAGCATTTTTACTTGGCGTTGGATATGCCTAACTGCAATTTAGTCTAAGAAAATGTTTACGGAGCTAAGGTTTTTGTTAAAAATCTCCATTTCTTCAAGAAAATGTTTACAGGCTATGTGTAAGTAATAAAAGGGGTCAGATCCCTTAAAAATAACGCCAATGTTAGTTGCAACCTAGTTCAGTGTTTAAGGGATCTGACCCCTTTTAGAGGAGGCTTAATGCGCCTCGTCCCAGTTATCTCCCACGCCCGCTTCGACCAATAATGGTACGTCAATTTTGCTGCTGTTTTGCATGATCTCGACGATTTTGGCTTGTGCGGCGTCTAGGTCTTTTTCGGCGACTTCGAAGATCAATTCATCGTGTACTTGCATGATCATTTTCACGTCTAGGTCGGTGCCTTGTAGCCAGTCGTGCATTTTGATCATGGCACGTTTGATGATGTCGGCGGCGGAGCCTTGCATCGGTGCGTTGATGGCGGTGCGTTCAGCGGCTTGGCGCATGATGGCGTTTTTCGCTTTGATATCAGGTAGGTAGAGTCGGCGGCCGTAGATGGTTTCGACATAACCTTGTTCTTTGGCTTGTTCGCGGGTGCTGTCCATGTAGTGTTTTACACCTGGGTAGCGGTCAAAATAGATCTGTATGTATTTTTGTGCTTCTGGACGACTTATACCCAATTGTTTGGCCAAGCCGAAGGCGGACATGCCGTAAATAAGGCCGAAGTTGATGGCTTTGGCGCGGCGGCGTTGTTCGGTGGTGACTTCGCCTAGGCTGACTTCGAAGACTTCGGCGGCGGTGGCTTTGTGGATGTCGGCGTCTTTTGAGAAGGCGTCGAGCAAGCCTTTGTCTTGAGACAGATGCGCCATAATACGCAATTCGATTTGCGAGTAATCGGCGGCAATCAGTTTATGACCGGTTGGCGCAATAAAGGCTTGGCGAATACGACGACCTTCGGCGGTACGAATTGGGATGTTCTGTAAATTCGGATCCGTGGAAGACAAGCGCCCTGTGGCGGTGACGGCTTGATGGTAAGACGTATGAATACGGCCTGTCGACTGGATCATTTCAGGCAGTTTGTCCGTGTAGGTGGACTTTAGCTTCGACAAGCTGCGGTGTTCCATAATCAAGCGAGGTAATTCGTAGGTCAGCGCCAATTCTTGCAAGATCGGTTCGGCGGTGGATGGCTGGCCTTTAGGGGTTTTCTTAATAACAGGCAAACCTTGTTTCTCGAATAAGATCACTTGCAGTTGTTTCGGTGAGCTTAGGTTAAAGCTTTCACCGGCTTCTTCATGGGCTTTGATTTCCAGTTCTTGCAAACGGCTGGCAATTTCTGTGCTTTGTTCATGTAAGAGGTCTGGGTCAATCAAGGTGCCGGTTTGCTCCATGTTGGCCAATACAGGAATCAATGGGCATTCGATGTCGGTGAAAATAGACGCCACGGAAGGGGTCTTTTCGACTTGAGGCCAAATGGCGTTGTGCAAACGTAAGGTAATGTCCGCGTCTTCTGCGGCGTAGAACGCGGCTTGTTCCAGCTCGATTTCATTAAAGGTTTTTTGTTTTTTACCTTTGCCTGCTAGTTCTTCAAAGCTCACACAGGTGTGGCCAAGGAATTTCTTCGCTAAGGTATCCATGTCATGGCGGTTGCCAACGGAATTCAAAGTATAGGATTCCAGCATGGTGTCATGCTTAATGCCTTGCAGTTTAATGTCGTAGTTAGCTAACACATTGGCGTCGTATTTGATGTGTTGGCCAACTTTGGCTTTATTGTCGTTTTCTAAAAACGGTTTTAGTTGTGCCAAGACCCAATCACGGTCCAGTTGTTCTGGTGCACCTTCGTAGTCGTGGGCAACGGGGATGTAGCACGCTGTGCCTTCTTCAATAGAAAAGGAGACGCCGACGATTTCCGCTTTCATGTAATTTAGGCTGGTGGTTTCCGTATCGAAAGCCACTAAGTCTGCTTGGGTGATTTTCTCTAGCCAGGTGGAAAAGTGCGCCTTATCCAAAACAGTGTCGTAATGAGCTTCAATGGCGCTCGGCAGGATAATATCGGCGGTATTTGGGTCGTCTTCTGTGCTGGTTTTGCTGTCAGTGGGTGTGCGGTCTAGGTCTTTAATCCAAGTTTTGAATTCCAATTTTTCATACCATTCCCGTAAAGCGTCTTTATTAATTTTGCCGTTATGCAGCGTCAAAGGATCAAAATCCAATTCCACATCGCATTTAATGGTGGCAAGGGTATAGGACAGCTCGGCCATGTCTTTGTTTTCGGCCATTTTCTTTGACAGTGTTTTCGCGCCTCGGAAGCTTAAAGTCGCAATTTCGTCTAGACGTTCGTAAATGCTTGTTAGCCCGCCTAAACCTTGTAATAAACCAAGAGCGGTTTTTTCACCTACGCCTGGAACACCAGGAATGTTATCCACTTTATCGCCCATTAAGGCTAAGTAATCGATGATAAGTTCCGGTGGAATGCCAAATTTGTCCTTTACCCCTTGGACGTCCATCGTGGTGTCTGTCATGGTATTAACCAGTGTAACTTTATCTGTAACCAATTGTGCCATGTCTTTGTCGCCTGTGGAGACGATGACGTCACGGCCGGTTTCGCCAACGATTTTAGCTATGGTACCTATCACGTCGTCGGCTTCAACCCCAGTGATACTGATAAGAGGTAATCCCATGGCTTCGATCAGCTTATGAATGGGCTCGATTTGCGAGCGAAGGTCATCGGGCATGGGTGGTCGTTGCGCTTTGTATTCACTGTAGATGTCATCACGGAAGGTTTTGCCTTTCGCATCAAAAATTACCACCATTGGAGATTCTGGAAAACGCCCCATTAAACTGCGAATCATGCTGATGACACCACGGATGGCGTTGGTTGGTTGGCCGTCACTGGTGTTTAAAGGTGGAATGGCGTGAAAAGCACGATATAAGTACGATGATCCGTCTACTAAAATCATTGGTGAAGTGGTGTTTGAGGCGCTAGCCGACATGAAAATACCCTCGTTGGCACTGAATTCTAAAATTAATGGCTAGATTATCATATTGAGAGGCGTTTAGTGGACGGAAATGCATTTTCAACAATTGACCTTTTTCCGCTTATTGTGGAGCATAGGCACTTCTTTAAATACGCTTCCGCTGTTGATATTAAAATAGGTACGAAATTGGCTGTTTATACTTCTCTCGATCAAGATGACATGTTGGCTTTATTGGCTGACTACGATTTAGGTAACTTGGTGTCTTTCCAGGGCATTTCTGGAGGAGTGGAAAATACGAATTATTTCGTTACCACGGATCAAGGCAAGTATGTATTAACCTTGTTTGAGGAGTTCGAAGCGGAAGAAGTGCCTTACTTTTTGGATGTGGTAGCGCATTTTAAGGCTGAGGGTTTTAACGTTCCCGCGGCAATAAATGATAAGCAAGGCGAACGTCTGCGTATGATAAAAGATCGACCTGCCATTATGGTGGATTGTTTCCCTGGTACATTACTTGATCAAACAGATGTAGCCAGTTGTGCCTTAATGGGAACAGAATTGGCTAAATTGCATAAAGCAGGGCAAACTTTCCCTGAAAAACGTCCAAGCCATCGTGGGGTTGAGTGGTGGAATGTCACCAGTAAAGATTTAGCGCCTAAACTGCCAGTAGAAGATGCGACCTTATTGTTGGATCAAGTACAAGCGTTTGATGCGTTTTTGCAGTCAGCGGTGGAATTACCGGCTGGTACCATTCATGCGGATTTGTTTTTTAATAACACCTTATTCGTTGGTACTGAATTGTCGGCGATAATCGATTTTTACAATGCGTGCCACAGTTGGTTAACCTATGATTTAGCGATTGTAGTGAACGATTGGTGCTCAGACCCTGAAACAGGCGAAATCGAGCTTGAGAAATACCGCTCGCTTATCACCGCGTATGCAAATGAACGGGCATTTACCGAGGCGGAAAAAGACAACTGGCCTTTGATGTTACAAACCGCCGCTATGCGTTTTTGGTTATCGCGTTTAGAAGCTTGGTACGGTGCCATTGATGATCCAGAACGTTTGGCGCAACAACATAATCCAGAAGAAATTAAACGAATTCTTAATGCGCGAGTGAAATTTTGTCCTGCATTAGTGGGATAACCATCGACTCTTAAAGAGTTAGTTTTGTGATCTTGAAAAGGTAGAACTGATGCCCTTATGTCGCCCTTTTACCATAATGATTGGTGTTTGGCTGTTGAGTCTTGCTAGTTTAGTGAATGCGCACCCGCATGTTTTTATTGAAGGTCAGTATCGCGTTGAACTAGATCAAACAACGATAGATAGATTTGAGGCCAGCTGGAAGTTCGATTTATTTACCAGCTCGAGTTTAATATTAGAACATGACACTAATTTCGATAGCCAATTTCAAGGTAAAGAAAAGCAAATTGTGGCGGAGAAGCTGAAAAGCTTTGAAGCATTTGACTTTTTTATGAAGGTGTTAGTCGATGGTAATGTCGTTCGACCATCGAGTGTTATTGTGTCCGATATTACCATACAAGATCAGCAAATCTTATTGATCTTTTCGGTAGTTATGCCTGACCCTATTAACTTACACAAACAAACTTTGTCTTTATCTTTTGGGGATGACGAGTTTTACTTCGCACTGATGCCACCTGAAAGTGGCTTGTTATTACTGCGCGGAATGTTAGCCGAAACGTGTACACCAAATAGTCGAGAAGCAGAAGAAATGGCCATTGATTCTTGGGCGGATCTGAGTTGTGATTGATTACTCCAGTACGACCATTTTGTATTTTATAAAGCTTAGTATTTGATAACTCGTGAGGTTACATTATGTTAGAACATTTTCAATGGCTACCGTTTTTAGTCGCAATCAGCTTGTTAACCATGAGTCCTGGTGTTGATACTATTCTTGTCATGCGTAATGCGGCACGATGCGGTTGGAAGGATGGATTCTTGACTAGCTTGGGGATTTGCATGGGATTATTTGGTCATGCGACAGTCTCAGCTTTAGGGTTATCTGTCATCTTACTTGGGTCCGCGGAATTATTTTTTGCCTTTAAACTGATGGGGGCTGCGTATCTAGTCTATCTCGGTGTACAGAGTTTACGCAGTGCAATGCGGCCGATGGGAATGCAGTTTACCGACAATAGTCAATCAAAAGCCGTTGGTAGTATGGTCTCTTTTAGACAAGGTCTTTTATCGAATGTATTGAACCCTAAGCCCATTATTTTTTATATGGCGTTTTTGCCGCAGTTTATTGATCCTAATTATTCCGCATTAAACCAATCTTTGTTTATGGCCTTATTGCATTTTACGCTCGCAATGATTTGGCAAACTTTTCTTGCTGTTATGGTTCATAAAGCAAGAATTTGGCTGGCGCGACCAAAAGTGGCGCAAGTCTTGGACAGCCTAACCGGTCTACTTCTGGTGGGTTTTGGTGTAAAACTCGCGTTAAGTCAAAGGTAATCCCTGCCTTAATGCATTTTGGATAAAGCGTTCTATGAGTATGTTAATTGCGACTTGGATAAAGTTCTTCTTCCTATTTGCTCCCTTTTTTGTGTTGTCAATGTTTTTGGCATTGACTCGTGGTGAATCGAAAGAATCACGTAAAAAAGTGGCGAATAAAGCCATTATTGCGGCGGCCATTATTGCGTTAGTGCTGCTGTTTTTTGGTGGTGGTTTATTCGAGGTGTTAGGAATCAGTCTTGATTCTTTCCGTATTGGTTCTGGTATCTTGCTGTTCTTGTCTGCTTTAAGCCTGGTTAAAGATGGTACTCGTAACCATGCTGTTGGAATGCCAAGTGAAGAACGAGATGATGTTTCTGTTGTGCCTTTGGCGGTACCAACGATTATCGGTCCGGCGACCATTGGTACTATCTTGGTTTATGGTGCCGAGCTAACTGGCTGGACTTTATTTTTTGGTGTATTAGGTCTACTGCTCGCATTATTAAGTCTCGGTATTCTTTTGTATATGGCGTCTTACATTGAAAAGCTACTAGGTCGTACGGGTTTGAACATATTGAGTAAAATCACCGGTTTGATTCTTGCGGCTATGGCGGCGCAAATTTTTATGGGTGGTTTTATGGGTTTCTTATCACCTCTCATGTAAGACATATTGAGTATTCAAACGTTATAATATAACATTCTTATCATTCATAAACGATGATGAGAATGTTAGATGAAATTTCTTCTATCAACCATACTGTTGTGCTTACTGCTAATTGTGTGGTTTGTCTTCCGTGATGTCACCGGGTATCAATCCATAACCCATTGGTTGATGTCACAACAGCTCCAGTTCCATCGAAATCTAGTCATATCCATGCGCTCATTAAGTGAGGGAAGCAATGTGGGACTGTTGATGAGCTGCGTAGGGGTCAGTTTTCTTTATGGCGTCTTTCATGCCGTTGGACCGGGTCACGGTAAAGCCGTTATTTCTTCTTATATGCTGGCGAGTCATGCGAGTATTCGACAAGGAGTTGGTTTGTCGTTAGTGAGCGCATTTGCTCAGGGGCTCATGGCCGTCTTATGTGTGTTATTACTTGGTTACGTGTTTGATTTAGCAGGGCAAGCGACTCGAGTGAGCCGTCTTTTTGAAATGGCCAGTTTCATGATGATTACGCTCATGGGAGTCTGGATGTTAATACGGATATTGCGAAATAAACCTGCTTGCTGTGACCATCATCACGATCACGATCACGATCACGATCACGAACCGCACACCTATGTTGAGCCATGTCATCTTCATGGAAGCCAGCCACACGATGCGTTCCAAAAAAGAGATAACGTTCAGCGATATGCTTGGTGGTCTATGATTGGCGCTATTGGTATTCGTCCTTGTTCAGGGGCTATTCTAGTACTGCTTTTCTCATTAAGTGCTGGCATTTTACATTGGGGCATACTTGCTACCTTCGCTATGTCGTTAGGCACAGCAATTACAGTAAGTGTACTGGCGGCCATGAGCGTCTTATTTCGACAATCGGTATATTCTCAGAGTTCTTCTTTGGTTTGGCGTGAACGGTTAATGAAAGGCTTTGGCTTAATCGCATCGATGCTACTTATCCTTATCGGCGTTTCTATGCTGGTGGGGTATTTTAATTATTCTGATAGGATGCTGTGATGAATACACCGCATAACCATGATTCTTGTATTGAATCGGCTTTAGCTACCGCGGAGCGACTGTGTAAGTCGCAAAATCAAAAGTTAACGAAAGTGAGACGCCGTGCCCTAGAATTAATATGGCAAAGCCATCGACCTTTAGGGGCGTATCAACTGTTAGCGAAATTAGCCGAGGAGGGGTTTAATTCTGCTCCGCCTACCGTCTACCGTGCGTTGGACTTTTTAATGTCTGCAGGCCTTATTCATAAAGTGGAATCAATGAACGCCTATTTAGGGTGTGCCCATGCGGATAAAATCCATAAAGGGTATTTTCTCATTTGTGACCAATGCCACAATGTCATGGAGTTTGATTACCAAGACATTCACAATGCCCTAATTGAAAAAGCCGCCGCTCAAGGGTTTAGTTTACGAGCAGAAACGATTGAATTAACGGGATTGTGCGAAAATTGCCAAGACGAAAAACAACCGCAAGAGATGGAATCATGAAACCTTTAATTACTTTTGACGACATCGGCATTGAATTTGATGGACGTGCTTTGCTCAGTCATATTCAAATAAAAATACATGAAGGTGAAATAGTCACATTAATTGGTCCAAACGGCAGCGGGAAAAGTACCCTTATAAGAATCTTGTTGGGGCTACAAATACCAACCTCCGGTGAGGTTGTTTATCATGGAAAAACGCGCATTGGTTACATGCCTCAGAAGTTGCATATTGATCCCACTTTACCGTTAAGTGTTACGGACTTTTTATCTTTGGTAAGAAAAGTGGATAAGCATCAGATACCCGAGGTGTTGGCAAAAGTCGGGATCGAAAAATTAGCCAAAAAGCAGGTACATTTTTTATCAGGTGGAGAAACTCAGCGAGTGTTACTAGCAAGAGCCTTATTGAATCGCCCAAATTTATTAGTGCTTGATGAGCCAGTTCAAGGGGTCGATGTAAATGGCCAAGTGGAACTTTATAATCTCATTTCGTCTATTCGAGATGAGCTTCAATGTGGCGTATTAATGGTCTCTCATGATTTGCACTTGGTTATGGCGAAAACGGATACTGTGGTTTGTATTAATCAGCATGTATGTTGTTCTGGAACCCCTCAACACGTTACAGGACATCCGGCGTATCAAGCTTTATTTGGCATTCCTGGGGCCGCGGAGTCGATAGCGATTTACTCCCATCACCATGATCATGTTCACGATGAAAACGGAGAAGTATTAGCTGCGGATGACATTGTGCCCCATAAGCATGGTACCAGCTGTCAGCATTCATAATATACGCGTTCAGTAATAACAAGATAATTGCAAAATTGGTATTTGATGGGAATAAGCAAGCGCTTTGCAGACCTGTCTTGAAAAGGCTATTCCAAGGTATATATGATGTTAGATTTATTGTTTAGAGCGTTGTTAGGTGGTGTTGGTGTCGCTGCTGTTGCTGGTCCTTTAGGGGCATTTGTTGTCTGGCGCAGGATGGCCTATTTTGGTGATACGTTAGCGCATTCGGCGTTATTAGGTGTGGCGTTGGGGTTCTTGTTTGATATTAACCTGAATCTTGCTGTAGTGGTGTTATGTGTTGGCTTAGCTTTAGTGCTAGTAACATTGCAAAAGAAGCATTTTATTGCCACTGACACGCTTCTTGGCATTCTAGCCCACTCATCCTTATCTCTTGGTCTAGTGGCGGTGAGTTTCTTAGACAACATTCGTATTGATTTGATGGCGTATTTATTTGGTGATTTACTCGCCATTAGTATGTCTGACTTGTATTGGATTTATGCTGGTGGGGCGCTTGTCATCTTGCTGTTAATGCTCTTCTGGAAACCCCTATTGGCCATGACAGTGAATGAAGAGTTGGCCAAGGTAGAAGGTTATCCTGTGGAGGCAATTCGACTGTTGTTGATGCTATTAGTGGCTTTGGTTATTGCCGTTGCGATGAAAATAGTGGGGGTTCTATTGATTACGTCATTGATGATTATTCCTGCGGCGACGGCGAGAAAAGTATCTAATTCACCCGTTCAAATGGCAACTATGGCCAGCGTCATTGGTTGTTTATCTGTATGTGGTGGTTTATGGGCTTCTTATCGGTGGGATACACCAGCAGGACCGAGTGTGGTCGTGTGTGCGGCTTTTTTATTCTTATTTATTTACAGCTTACCGAAGATGAATCGGGTTTAGGATTGAGCATAAGGGCTTCTCGAATACAGCGTTGCTTGTTAGCTGGATTCGAGAAACGATAGTGTCATAGTAAAGATTGGATTATTGTTGCTGCTCTGCAAGGTATTCGTCTTTCAGTTTTACGTAGTTTAAGCCAGCGTATTGAAAGTAATCGAGTTCTGATTGTTTTAATGGTCGCACGGCTTTCGCTGGTGATCCCATGTATAAAAAGCCTGATTCAAGTATTTTTCCTTGAGGTACTAATGAACCGGCACCAATGATGACTTTGCTTTCTACCACAGCACCGTCAAGAATGGTGGTCCCCATACCGATCAATACTTGATTATGCACAGTGCAACCATGCAACATAGCCATGTGTCCAACCGTTACGTCATCTCCAATAATCAGCGGATGGCCTTCAGGTTTATAGTCGCTGGCATGGGTAATGTGCAAGCAAGTGTTGTCTTGGATACTGGTGCGTTTACCGATTCTGATACTATGCATATCACCTCGAATAGATACTAACGGCCAAACAGAGCTGTCTTCACCAATTTCAATATCACCGATAAGAACCGCTGAATCATCTACCCAAACGCGTTCTCCTAAAACGGGGGTGTGACCACGAAACGATTTAATTGTCATAATAGGTCTCCATAAATACTTATTGTAGGTGTTGAAAAGAGCGCCAACCTTACCCATTAATAGAATATACAGGCAATGCTCTATTTTATTTCTTGAAGGATACCATGTTATGTCAACGTCAGTATGGGATGCGACCTCCCTTCCAAAATTTTCATCTATCAAGATAGATACCATCGAAGCGAATTTAACAAAGATACTTGATAAAAATCGCGCCAAAATGGCAGAGTGTGTTGCTCAAGAAGGACCGCTAACATGGGAAAACTTTGTGCTTCCATTAGATCAAATTAATGATGAGTTAAGTGTTTTTTGGTCTCCTATCAGTCACTTGAATTCAGTAAAAAACAGTCCTGAACTGCGTGATGCTTACAATGCCTGCTTACCGAAACTGACTCAGTATTATACTGAAATCGGTCAAAATCATGGATTATACCAAGGTTATAAAACCTTATTAGAAGGGGCTGGAAAAGCAAATTACAGTGTGGCTCAAACAGAAGCACTAGTCCAAGAAGTGCGTGGCTTTGAATTGTCCGGAGTGGGCTTAGAAGGTGAGGCGAAACAACGTTATGGTGAAATTAGCCAACGTTTGTCTGAATTAGGCAGTGCTTTTGGAGAACACGTTTTAGATTCGACTCAAGCGTGGAGCAAACTTGTTACAGATGAAGCGGAGCTTTCGGGTTTGCCTGAGTCTGCATTGGCCCAAGCAAAACAAATGGCGCAAGCGAAAGACCAAGACGGTTGGCTGTTTACCCTAGACTTTCCTTCTTATATGCCCGTGTTAAATTATGCGGACAATCAAGCATTACGAGAAGAGTTGTATACCGCATTTGCGACTCGTGCTTCCGAGGGATCACCCGTAGGTGCACAATATGATAACGCGCCTTTGATTGATGAAATCTTGGCATTACGTCATGAAATGGCGGGGTTGCTAGGTTTTGATAACTATGCGGAATTATCCGTAGCGACAAAAATGGCTGAAAATGGCGATCAAGTGATCGAGTTTCTTAAAGATCTCGCTGTAAAAGGAAAACCGGCGGCCGCGCAGGATCTACAACAGATCAAAGCCTTCGCAGCACAGGAATTCGGTGTCGAAGAGCTGAATGCATGGGACCTTGGCTACTATGCAGAAAAACTGCGGGAGCATAAGTTTTCTATTTCTCAAGAAGCTCTGCGTCCATATTTTCCCATTAATAAAGTGCTATCAGGGCTGTTCCATGTAGCACAAACCTTATTTGGTATCGAAATTCGTGAAGAAACGGAGTTTGATTCTTATCATACCGATTTGCAGTTGTTTACCATTAGTAAAGATGGGGAAGACATTTCGCGTTTCTATTTAGACCCTTACTCTAGAGAAGCGAAACGAGGTGGAGCGTGGATGGATGAGTGTCGTGTTCGTCGTCGTTTGAGTGATGGGCGTTTACAGCTACCAGTTGCTTATCTTGTGTGTAATTTCACACCACCAATTGGAGATCAACCTGCGCTATTAACCCATGATGAAGTAACGACGTTATTCCATGAATTTGGCCATGGTTTACATCACATGATGACGCAAGTGGAAGTGGCTGCGGTATCGGGTATTAATGGCGTTGCTTGGGATGCAGTAGAGCTTCCTAGTCAGTTTATGGAAAACTGGTGTTATGAGCCAGAAGCGTTGGTTTATATCGCGGGCCACCATGAGACAGGTGCGTTATTACCCCAAGATATGCTGGATAAAATGCTGGCGGCGAAGAACTTCCAGTCAGGTATGCAACTTATGAGGCAGTTGGAATTTTCATTGTTTGATTTCCGTTTACACAAAGAATTTACAACGGGCATTTCAGTGCAAGGATTAATTGATGACGTAAGACGTGACGTATCTGTCTTTACTCCTCCTGCGTTTAATCGTTTTCAAAACAGCTTTTCTCATATTTTTGCTGGTGGGTATGCGGCTGGGTATTACAGCTATAAATGGGCTGAAGTATTGTCGGCCGATGCGTTTTCGCGATTTGAGGAAGACGGCATTTTTAATAAAGAAACGGGTACCTTATTTCGTGATACAGTATTAGCTAATGGTGGCTCTCGTCCTGCGGCTGAGCTTTTTGCGGCCTTCCGAGGCAGAGAGCCTTCAACGGATGCGCTATTACGTCATAGTGGTATTGCCGCTTAAAAGTGATTGACACTAGGGAATATGTTCTGAATGTCTTCTCTAGTGAATGCCTCTAGCGTGAAGCAAAATCTGATGAGTAAAGCTTAATAATAGACAGCAAAAATTGAAAGTAAGAGGCGATTCCATGATAAAGCGTTTTATAGCGGGTGCTGTTTGTCCACGCTGCAGTGAGATGGATAAAATTCGAGCTTGGCGGGATGATGACGAAGAAAAGCAATTTCGTGAATGCATTGCCTGCGGTTATACGGATGAGCAATCTACCGTGATTCAGGAACAGCCAGTTGAGATTCAAACGCGAGTGAATAAACCACACGTTGAAGCGCCAGAAGCAGAAGAAACTGTGATTCAGTTTATTCCTAATCCTGGTATGACAAAGCACTAATGATTCTAAAATAAACTCTATTGTGAAAAAACGCCCGTTCTATTAATAAAGAACGGGCGTTTTTTTTCAGCGCTGCTGGCAACCCCGTCAGGTTAAAAGAACCCTGCCTCACTCCACTCGATGTTTTTAGTAAGTTAGATCAGGTCATAAAGTTAATTTTTTGATTCGTAGATACGTACTTATTAACTGGTCTTATCGTTGCATCTCTTCTGGTTCTAACGGTTCTTACTAGAGAAGCGTAACGTTGTTTCATCCGTTGTAAAAGGTGAGCTTGAGAGTGGTTTTATTTCGGCAATGTAAATCAAACAAACAAGTCTAAGTTATTAAATTTGGTGAGAATTGGAGCAGCTAATATGGCATACGAAGTAAATAATTTTGACTCTACAGATGTAGTAAACAATGATCGTGATCATGTATGGCATCACTTGTCTCATCATAAGCCGTTTGAGAAAACAGGGCCTATGGTGATTGTCAAAGGTGAAGGTATGAGAGTTTGGGATTCAAAAGGAAATGAATACCTAGATGCTGTATCTGGTGCCGTTTGGACTGTTAATGTTGGTTACGGGCGCGCTGAAATTGCGGATGTTGTTCGAGATCAACTAGTTGCAATGAATTACTTCGCCCAAACTGCAGGTAACGTTCCTGCTGCACAATTCTCTAAAAAACTTATTGATAAAATGCCTGGCCTGAGCCGAGTCTATTTTTCTAATTCCGGTTCTGAAGCTAATGAAAAGGCGTTTAAAATCGTACGTCAAATTGCACATAAAAAATATGGCGGTAAAAAGACCAAAATACTATACAGAGATCGTGATTATCATGGAACAACAATTGCAACCTTAAGTGCGACAGGTCAATTTGAGCGACGTAATCACTACGGTCCTTTTGTACCAGACTTCGTTGAAGTACCCCATTGCTGTGAGTATCGTGCTCAAGAAGAAGCTGACAAAGAAAATTATGGTGTGTGGGCTGCAAATCAGATTGAAAAAGTGATTCTGGCTGAAGGTGCCGATACCGTGGGAGCGTTGTGCTTAGAGCCGATTACAGCTGGAGGGGGCGTTATTGAGGCTCCAGAAGGTTATTGGGCTCGTGTACAAGAGATTTGTAAAAAGTACGATGTCCTACTTCACATAGATGAAGTTGTATGTGGCTTAGGACGTACAGGTTCTTGGTTTGGCTACCAGCACTATGGTATTCAACCTGATATTGTAACAATGGCAAAAGGTGTCGCCTCTGGTTATGCTGCAATTTCATGTACAGTGACTACGGAAGAAGTATTTGAAATGTTTAAAGAAGATGAAGATCCTAGAATGGGATACTTCCGAGACGTATCAACCTTCGGTGGCTGTACTGCTGGCCCAGCTGCTGCGCTGGTTAATATGGAGATTCTTGAAAATGAAAATCTCCTTGAAAATGCCACAGAACAAGGAGCGTATCTACTTAAACGACTACGCGGATTGATGGAGAAACACGCAATAATTGGCGATGTTCGCGGTAAAGGTCTACTGGTAGGGATTGAACTAGTAAAAGACCGTACTACAAAAGAACCTGTAGATGAGAGCGTGATTACAGCTGTTGCTGGTCATTGTATGGCTAATGGGGTAATTATTGGTAGGACAAACCGATCATTTAGAGAGTTTAACAACACTATTTGTTTAGCTCCTGCACTTATTGCGAGAAACGAGGACATGGATCAGTTAGTTGAAGCACTGGATGACGCGGTTGGAGAAGTGGCTAGTAAAATGTAGGGCGCTTTTTGCTACTTAGAAGTTATCGTTACTAAAGGGGGTTGGTATTCAAAAGCTCAGCATAATAGGCTGAGCTTTTCATATTATATATCGGATAATTATCGGTAGTTTGCATGTCTGCTTGACCTTTGAATGCCTGGCAAATTATCCTTCTCAGTCGTATCTCTATCTATACATCATATTAAAGGTGCTTCTCTATGATGCCACTCTTCCACCTTTCACAAAGTAAAGATATTAGTTTACAAAAGCAGTTACGAGAGCAAATAGCTAATGGCATTATGAAGGGCAATATTCCCTTAGATGTTCCTTTACCTTCTAGTCGAAAGCTTGCTGAACAGTTAAATATTAGCCGAAATACGGTTGTTCTTGCCTATGAACATTTATTGGATGATGGCTATATTGTTGCGAGAGAAAGGCGCGGCTATTTTGTTAACCCAGATATTTTAGAGGGCCAAGTTGGTAAGCTACTCTCCTCAGAAAGTGACGAGTACCGTCGTCCAGATTGGGAGCGGCGTTTCAAAGTGCACCCTACAAGTCAGGTAAATATTGTAAAAGTAGCGGATTGGCATTCTTATCAGTATCCTTTTGTGTATGGACAATACGATGACAAAATTTTCCCAAGTGTAAATTGGCGAGAATGTTGTCGAGATGCTGCGAGTGATACTGCGTTAACCGATTGGGCATCTGATAATTTAGACAGTGACGATCCACGGTTGATTGAACAGGTGCGGACTAGATTATTGCCAAGGCGGGGAGTGTGGGCTTCATCAAAGCAAATACTCATTACTGTCGGTTCTCAACAGTCTTTGTTTATGTTGGTGCAATTATTGCTAGATCAGGACTCCGTTCTTGGTCTAGAAGAGCCAGGCTATGTTGATGTGAGGAACATTGCTAGCTTGCATAAGTGTCGTATTAAGGCGCTTAGCATTGATGAAGGTGGACTAATGGTTAATGATCAATTGAAAGATTGTGACCTAATTTATACCACACCAAGTCATCAATGCCCCACCGCTGTGACTATGCCTATAGAACGACGCTACGAATTATTAAATCGAGCCAATAGCGATGACTTTTTGATCATAGAAGATGATTATGAAAGCGAAACGAATTTTAACAATAAGCCAAGTCCTGCATTGAAGAGTTTGGATACTAGCGATAGAGTTATTTATATAGGTAGTTTATCTAAAACCTTAGCGCCAGGTTTGCGGTTAGGTTATGTTGTCGCTTCAGAGAGATTGATCCAAGAGGCAAGAGCGCTAAGACGCTTAATGATTCGCCATCCAGCTACGAACAATCAACGAGCAACGGCATTTTTTTTAGAGCGTGGTTATTACGATGCTTTAATGATGAATATTTCTCGTAATTATCGCGTACGATGGAAGTCGATGAGCCGAGCGCTAAATAAATATTTGCCTGGCAGTTACAAGGTTCCTACATTTGGTGGTTCATGTTACTGGATAAAGGGTCCTAAGGATCTTGATGCTCAGTATTTACAACAATTGGCTCAGCAAGAGGGGATTTTAATCGAGTCTGGCAATGTGCATTTTTCTCAGGAAAATAGCCCTAAAAACTATTTTCGGTTAGGTTTTTCTTCTATCTCAACTGATCGTATTGAGCCTGGTATAAAAAAGCTTGCAGAGCTGATAAATGGAATTTGTCGATAAGCGAGTGGTTATCGCAAGGCATGGAGCCTAAATAGAGCCAAAGTTGATGATGCAATCAGTAGGTTTGCATTGTTACTGGCTAGGATCTATAATTTATTGATAAAAATCAAATGATTAGGCCATTTTGGCGCTGATGAGGGTGTGAAGTGGAATTAAATAATAATGAATCAAATAATTTTTCAAAGAATTTAAAACTCCTTTGCAGTTACTATAAATCCATTTCAGATGTGTGTCGTAAGACAAATATCAATAGGCAGCAATTTAATCGTTACCTAAACGGAAATACGTTTCCTTCGTACAGTAACTTAAAAATCATCTGTGATTTTTTTGGCGTTGACCAAGAAGAAATTATTAAACCCTTGGACGAATTTAAGAAAATTATAAAGCCAAGTAATAAGGCGTTAGAGCCCATTAAGACAGATGACCTTCCAGAGGAATTGAAATCACACATCATTTCTTTGAAAAATAGTTCAAAAGAAAGCTTGAAACGCTATTGTGGTTACTATTATAGATATATGCTCTCTGGGAGTTTTCCTGGAAATATCGTGAAGTCGTTAATTAATATATATGAAAAAGATGGTTTTTATTATTATTGGCATATTGAAAATCTTCAGAATAAAAATACTTCTTTTAAAAAATCGTCTTATGCTCGATATAATGGAATCGTATTTATGATTGCAGAGCGAATATATATGATAGAAATTGAATCGAAACTGAAGTCGACTATATCAGAAACTATCATGATGCCAAGCTATCAGCATGCCAACAAAAATATATCTGGAATCACGTGTTACTCAACTTCTGATATTTCACATCAGCCGGCTTCATCTCGTGTATTGTATGAATATATGGGAGAAAAAATTAATATTAGAGCTTGTTTGAGAGAGTGTAGTTTAATTGCTACAGATAGCCCAATCATTTCAAATGATGTTAAAAATGCTATTTTTACCCCCAATTTATCCCCTACAGGTACACTCCTAACGAATCAATATCAAGTAGAATGATATTTTGTTACGTCCCTTCATCTATTAAATTGAAACGATTTGAATTTATAAGCTGCTTAGGCTTATAAGTTACACTTGTGTTCAATTTTGTTATTGCCATAAATAGATTTGGAATAAATGGAATGTTTATTTCGATATGGAAAAATTCAAAAAAATCGAAAACCTTTCTCTAATTTTTAATTTCAATTCGTTTACTTTCCGCCTCTTCATTTAGACCTAAATTCGCTTTAATAAACCTTAAGCTAGATAGAATAAAATGGCGTAAGGTCGCTATATTGATTAAGGGCATGCTCTATTGTTTTAATGTATCTATGTTGCCGAATTAAATTATTGGAATAATGAATTCTAAATTATCCATCGAGGACTGCTCTAAGTCTTAAATGAAACTTTAATGCAGTTTCTATGAAATTTTTTAATTCACGTGATTATAAATTTCAATTCACGATTTAGTCTTTTTTGTGATGCGATATGATATTTATTTTCTGAATAGAATAAAAAGAGGACATTACATAGTGAAAAAATTGATAAATAACCCAGACAGATATGTCGATGAAGTGCTTGAAGGTATGACCCTAGCGTATCCGAATGTATATGCTATCGGTGGTGCTACGGGGCGTATGTTGCATAGAGCTACGCCACTTCAGAATAAAGTCGGTGTTGTATCTGGGGGGGTTTGGGCATATCCCAGTATTTGCGGGTTACATTGGAGATGGCTTCCTTGATGCTTGTGCCGTAGGTGATGTGTTCGCATCACCTGATATGAACCCTATGTTAGAGTCCATAAAGTTTGCTGATAGTGGGCAAGGTGTTCTGTGTATTGTGGCGAACTATGGCGGCGATCGCATGAATTTTGATATGGCTTGCGAAATGGCCGAAATGGATGATATTGAGGCGATTAAAGTTATCGTCGCTGATGATGTGGCGAGTGCCAGCAAAGAAGAGGCGAAAAAACGTCGTGGTGTTGCTGGTTTCGTTTACGTATCTAAAGTAGCTGGTGCTGCAGCAGCGAAAGGTTACTCTTTATCTGATGTTGCCGATGTCGCTCAAAAAGCTTCGGATAATTGCAGGTCTATTGGTGTTGCTCTGTCTTCATGCACAGTTCCCCAAGCTGGAAAGCCAACGTTTGAAATAGCAAATGACGAAATTGAAATTGGCATGGGGATTCATGGTGAGCCTGGTGTTGGACGCAGTAAAATCACCAGCGTTGATGACGTTGTTGATGAAATGCTCTCGCACTTGTTGGAGGACAGGCCAGCTCAAGCAGGTGACCGCATGGCCATCCTCGTTAATGGCTTAGGGGGAACCCCAATTGAAGAGCTGTACCTAATTTTACGTCGTGCTAAGTCTGAGCTAGAAAAAATCGGAGTGAAACTTGAGCATATTCGTGTTGGTAATTATGCCACCTCAATGGAAATGGCTGGTGCTTCGATTACATTAATGCAGCTTGATGATGAGCTGAAAACACTTTTGACTGCAGACGCTGTCTGCCCTTTCTGGGAGAACTAGAATGTCATTTACAACAAAATCTATCCAACACACTATCACTGAAATTAAGCAAGTGATTGACCCTATTGGTGCAGAGCTAAATGAGCTTGATGGGCGTCTTGGTGACGGCGATCTAGGTGTTACTATGATTAATGGCTTCGCCAATATGGGACGCATAACAGATGATATGCCAGAAGATGTCGGTCAGGCGTTGTTTGCAGCGGCAAAGGCGATGACTGCAGTGTCTGGTTCTAGTTTTGGGACTCTTATGGCAACAGCCTTAATGGCAGCGGGAAAGTCGGTAAAAGGGCGTGATGCTGTTGAGTGGTCTGAGATACCAAAACTGCTACAACTGGCTCAAGATGCAATGATCTCTCGCGGTGGAGCAAGCCTTGGTGATAAAACTGTACTTGATTCATTGGAGGCTGTGATTAAAGCAACCACCGGAATGAGTGATCCTGAATCAATGCAAAAAGCCGCTTCAATTGCGGCAAAAGAAGCGCTAGCGGAATTTATTGATAAGCCAAATAAAATTGGTCGTGCCCGTGTTTATGCAGATAAATCAATCGGCCTAGAAGACCCTGGCATGGTAGCTATGTGCCGTTTAATTGATGCTATACCTGCTAAATAGTGAGGAGATTAAGCAGGGTGCTACCCTGCTTAATATATAGATCTTCGATTTTTTGAAGTTAAATTAAGTGATAATGATGCGTTGTTTTGTAGTCATATATGTTGGTTTTATATAAAACTTTATTGGCTTTTATTTCTGATCAACTTCACTGAATTTACTTTAATAGTTTCAGAGTGAAACGATGTTAGTCTTAGAACTTCAAAGCTATAGGTTTATTAGCCTCTGGGGGAAGGTCGTGGTGTCATCAACACTCGTTGCTTCTTCTAAGTAAATCCCAACGTTTGGGTAGGAAAGCTCATGTTCATGGCTAATTGAGATGGTTGCCCATCTTGTTTACGTGGTCATTTAAAGCGTTCTTTTTTCCAATCGCTTCTGCCACAGAGCAACCCCGCTATTATCCTAGCACAGTATTTTAATCTGATCCGTTACCTGCTGCAGAACACAAACAATGCGGTCTCACATGGAGCTAATGCCATCACTTCGATCACGGCAAGACTATCGGCAGAAGTTAGTCATAAATAGATGGGGTTGGATGGGGGCTCTCCATCAGTTAATCCATCTGAGAAAGGAAAATTTCTTTGTGTGTTTTATGGTGCTTGTTATTGAATTCGCTGTCGGAAAAAGTAGGTTGATGTGATAGGGTTAAGTTCGAAATTTAAAAATTAATAGTTTCATGAGAAAAGCTTATTAGCATCTTACGTAGATTTTTTATAGTTATTAAGAGATGTTGAATCAGACGCTTCTAATAAAAACGTCTGATTTAATAGGTTTTTAAGTTGAAGTATAAAAAACACTTTAAAAAAATAAAAAATGTTTTCTGACAGTCTCTTTTATTACCCAGGTAGTATCTGTTCCAGCATCAATTGTCACGAAATCGCCTTTTTTAATGGTATACGTTTGTCCGTCTTTTACCGTTATTTCAGCTAGGCCTTGAAGGAAATAAAAGCTTTCGTTTTTATCATAGAAGTGCGAGTAAGTGACTGGTTCTTTTTCCCAAATTTCCCATTCTTTAATTTTTTCTAAGGTACTAACAGATTCAATTTTTATCATAATTCTCTCTTAAATGTTATAGAGCATGGTTGGTTTTTTGAGGTTTATAATCCAGGAATATAACTATTTAGTAGAAAATAATTATTTTTTAGAATATAAACTTTCTTATTTTAAAATTTTAAGTAAAACGTCGTTCTAAGGCATCCATAATTTCGAATGTTGGAACGGCTAATTTGACTGCAGTATCACTAAAATGGCGTAAGAAAGCATTGCTATAATTGGTGACAGGTATTTCTAAGTCTTCAGCAGACTTTCCTAAAATTCTTTCTGCCATAATTCGACCCATTACGGTCCCCATTGCAACCCCTCTACCGTTATAGCCAAGTCCCGCTAGAATGCCTGGCTGTGGTTCATGCAAATGAGGAAGAACATCTGGCGTGTGGGCGATTTGGCCGCCCCATTTATGAGTAAGTTCAATGCCTTTTAGTTGAGGGAAGGTTTCTGCAAGCCCATTATATAAACGCTTTACGTCGCTGGTTTTTTTGCAGTCAGAAGAAACGCCTAATGTGCCAAATACGATACGTTTATCTTTCACTTTACGCCCATAAAATATTACTCGGCGAGTATCTGCATAAGTATATCCTGAAGGTAATATTTCATTATAAATTTCTTCTGGTAATGGAGCAGTTGCTGATTGCAAACTCACCAAAGGAACGATTGTTTTGTTTAATCCTTTTAGAACACTATCTGTATAACCATTCGTGCAAAAAACGACCCATTTAGTATCTACACTTCCTGATTTCGTAGTTACTTTCCAGCGACTATCTCTTCGTTCAATACGGTCAACTGAGGAGTGTCCAAAGACTCTTGCACCTAAAGATATTGCAGCGGAACACAACCCTCTAGTATAAGAAAGTGGCTGAACTGAGCCGCCTTTTGGTGTTAAGGTTGCTGTATTATATGTTTTCGTTCCCATTAAGCGGTGGAGCTCATTGCCTTGAACATAGCTAATATCTAGGCCTACTTTCCTCCAGGCTGTGGCCATTAATTCCAATTTCTTAACAGAGCGATTACAATGAGCAGTTCTGAGCCAGCCGTTTTGTTCTGCATCACAGTTAATGTCATATTTTTTAACTAACGAAAATACTTCGTCTGCTGAATTAACGTATGCATTAACCACCCCCATCCCTGCTTTTTCACCTAAATAGCTGCATATTTTTTCAGGCGTGTCATGTGCTAATGGGTTAACTTGACCTCCCGTTCTGCCAGATGCTCCCCAGCCGGGTTCTTGCGACTCAAGCACAACTACATTTAGCCCTTGTTTTGCAAGTTCTAAGGCTGCTCTAGAGCCAGTAATTCCTGCTCCGATAATCACCACATCTGCACTAATATGACTATTTAGCTGATTAACGGGTATTCTTGGAGTGGCTGTATCAGACCATAAGGATGGATGCAGTTTTTGATGATTCATTTATTACTCCTTTAAGTAGATATCCACAGATTAATAGATATTGGAGCAGAGAAACAATTTGATGACTTTATACCATTTTAAACGCGGTAGCTTAATTTTTTAAACTACTCTGTTTAAAGATGATTACAAAAAAAACAAATATAAAATAAGTTGATATTTTATATTGATAAACTTCTTGTAATAAAATATAACTTTGTTAGTGAATTTTTGGTTAGGCCTGATTTTCCAGTTTTATTATTAAGAAATCTTCATGAAAATATTTTATTTTTTATGAAAAATAGAGCGTTTTTATTAGTTAATTTTATTTTTATTTTTTTAATATAAATAAATTAAAGAGGAACAAAAAATGAAAAAAATTAAAATCAAATCATTAACTTTTGGTTGTTTAGTTGCCTGTGCGATGTCTATGAATGTGACGGCGGCCCAATTCAAAATTGCATTAGGTGGCAATGAAGGGAGTGGGCAATATGCTTTGTCTACTAAATTTGTACAGGAATTAGAAGCAAGAACGGATGATACTGCAAAGTTGTTTTTAAATAGCCAGCTTGGTTCTGAGCAAAATACAGTTAATGATGCTGCAATTGGTGCATTAGATTTCTCGGTTGTCGCAATTAATAATATTACGCCATTTTCGCCAACAGTCGGCGTTTTAACTTTGCCATATATGATTCAAACGTTAGATGAAGCAGCAAAGATAACTCAAGGTGAGGTGGGTGAGCAATTAATTAACAATACCATTCGTGACGCTGGGGTTCGTATTGTTGCATGGGGCTATTCAGGCTTCCGTGTACTGAGCAACTCTAAACGCCCAGTTAAAACACTTGATGATTTACAAGGTTTAGTTATTCGTGTTCCTAAAAATGAAATAATGATCGATACTTATCGTTCTTGGGGAATCAACCCAACGCCAATGGCATGGGCTTCACTTTTCACTGCGCTGCAGCAAAAAGTTGTTGATGGACAAGATTTATCCCTTATTGATATTAAAACCTCTAAGTTTGATGAAGTTCAAAGTTATTTGTCAGACATCCATTATAACTTCTTGGTTGAGCCAATGATTATGTCGGAATCTGTTTTTCAAGAACAGACACCAGAAGTTCAAAACGCCATTATTGAATCAGGGAAAATGGCTACAGCACATAGTCTAGAATTCCTGAAAAGAGAGGAAGCTTTGGCAAAGGCTGAGTTAATTAAAAGAGGAATGGAATTCGACGAAGTTGATGAAAGCGAGTGGATCGAACGAGCTACAACCGCTGTATGGCCGAAGTACTATGAGAGTGTTGGTGGGGTAGACAAAATCAACTCTATTTTACGATTGTTGAACCGACCAGAAGTTAATTAGTCACATATACACTCCAATGCTGCATTGGCTATGTAGTATTGGAGTTTTTGTTTTTAGTGACTTATCGACTCAATGGAGATAGAAATGGGGAAAAAAATCCTACGGTTTATTGATGACATTGAAGGGTATATTTGCAGAACGCTGTTGGCTCTTTTCGTAACTTTGCTTTTTGCTCAGATTATATCCAGAGAGGTATTTGGGCACTCTTTATCTTGGACTGAAGAGCTTTCGGTCTACATGTTTGTTTGGTTTGTTTACTTTGGTGCTTGTTATTCAGCTCGGTTGTCGGCTCATAATAGAGTGACGTTTCAGTACAAGCTGATGCCTAATTGGCTGCCACCAATTTTTGAGTTTATTACAGACCTAATATGGATCTGTTTTAACCTATATATGGCATATATTTCTTATAACTTTGTATTTCATAAAATGAATTTATTTTGGAAATCCCAAACTCTTGGAATTCCAATGAAATATATTTATTTAATTTTACCTATAGCTTTTACTCTTATGACGATACGTATTATTCAAGTTAATTACCTTAAATTTGTAAAGGGTGAGAGTGTTGTCGATCCTGATACGATAGAGCTGGATAAAATAAAAAGCAAGAAGCTAGAGTCAAGTAAAGAAATGCTAGATGCAGAGGACAACTCATGACAGAAACATCTATTGTATTAGTTCTTTTTGGGTCATTTTTTGCTCTTTTATTAATGGGAGCACCGATAAGTATATCGCTAGGTGTCGCCGCTTTAGCGTCATACTTTTATCTTGGTGAAAATCCTATTACTTTTGTTCAAATTGCCTTTACCTCAGTTGGATCTTTTCCACTGATGGCGCTTCCCGCTTTTATTCTAGCTGGTGCGTTAATGGAAGCCAGTGGGATATCTAAACGTTTAGTTAACTTAGCTGAAAGCTTTGCAGGTCCAGTAACAGGGGGGATTTCTGCGGCTGCTGTGCTAGCTTGTATGTTTTTTGGTGCCATATCTGGGTCTGGTCCTGCGACCACCGCGGCCGTCGGTATGTTAATGATTCCGGCTATGGCAAAACGTGGTTATGATAAAGGCTATGCTTCTTCTGTAGTTGCATCTGCTGGTGGTCTTGGAATTATTATTCCCCCATCTATTCCTATGGTGATTTTTGGAATTTCCGCGATGGGATTGGCTGTTCCAAATGCCGCAATTGAAAAGTTTGGCACCTTTCAGAGCATTTCTATTTCCAAAATGTTCATTGCAGGTGTATTTCCTGGGTTAGTGATCTCCCTTAGCTTAATTATTGTGAATTACTTCCGCTGTAAACGTCTTGGTTATAGAGGGACGGCTGATGGATGGGACTTTAAGCTAATAGCTCGTAATTTAAGAACTGGTTTTTGGTCTATTTTGGCGCCATTGGTGATTCTTGGAGGGATTTATTCAGGTTTTTTCACTCCTACAGAGTCTGCCATTGTCGCTATTTTTTATACTGCTTTTGTAGGTGTCTTTATCCATAGGGAGCTTAACTGGAAAGCTGTTTTTAGGTCATTAGAAACGACAACATGGTTGTCAGGTCGAATAATGTTGATTTTATTTTGTGCAACAGTATTTGGTCGTCTATTGATCGAAAATGATATTCCAACAATTGTTGCCTCTTCAATGTTAGAACTGACAAATAACCTTTATTTAATTTGGTTGTTAATTATTGTCTTTCTACTCTTTGTAGGTATGTTTATGGAGACATTAGCGGCAATTATGATCTTAACTCCAGTGCTATTGCCTGTTACCTATAACCTTGGAATCGACCCAATTCATTTTGGTATTGTGATGATTTGCTCACTTTCTATCGGGTTTGCTACACCTCCTCTTGGAGAAAATCTATTTGTAGCATCAGGGATTTCTAAAGTCTCTTTAGAAGAAATAACAGCAAAGGCCTTGCCATTTACCTTGACGTCAACAATAGCCGTTTTCTTAATAGCTTATTTCCCAGAAGTATCTTTATATCTCCCAAGATTATTCGGTTACTAATTTCATATTAGCAATAGGCACTTGTGATTTATGATAAGTGCCTATTTAGGAGTTTCCTTATGTTGTCAAAAATAAACTCAATACTATATAGCACAGATCTTTCTAAAGGCTCTCAAAAAGCTTTTGGTCATGCGGTGTATCTTGCCCGTCAAACTGGTGCTGATATTCATATTCTGCATGTGGTTGAGAAAATGTCGAATGATGAGAAAATAACACTTAAAACATATGTTAATGATTCTGAGAGTCGACGAGAATTTTTAGAGGAAAGAGTGCAATTTGCCAAAGAAAAACTGGAAAAAAACAAGATGATTTTTGGGAAAGTTGTTTTTCAGAAGATATAAAACTACGAGACAAAATAAAGTCTATAGAAGTTATAGAAGCCTATCCAGCGGAATCTATTTTAAAAATTTCTACAAAATTAAAAGTCGACTTGATTGTCATGGGAACTCATGAGAAAGGGATGTTCCAGACTTTCTTGGGGAGTGTGGCTAAAAACGTTTTAAGTCGTTCACAAATACCTATGTATATCGTCCCGTTAGTTGAAAAAGCATAAAACATTTTGCTAGGTGTGTTGATGTTCTCTCATACTCTAAAGCGGCCTGTTGTTATTCCTCAACTGGATCTATCAAATGTGTTTTCATCACAATAAACTCTAAGAACTTACAGAATATTAGCGTTTTTGAGGTTTAATGATGGATGTTGTTTCTTTATCTAACGAAAGCCTATTGTGGCTCTCGTTAGCAATTCTTTTAGCGTCTTCTATTACTTCGATTACGGGTATGGCTGGTGGAGTCCTTATGTTCTCTGCTATGAGCGTATTCATGCCAGTGAAACCTTTGATCGCGATCCATGGTGTTGTACAGGTGTTTAACAATGCTGCGCGTAGCTGGTTTTTGAGAGGTAGCATCCGATGGAAGATGTGTTGGTTATTTGGCATTGGTGCGGTTCTAGGTGCTTCAGTGACGACGTTGTTTATCGTTCAATATGTCGGGGAGTTTTTTCCGCTTCTGTTACTTGTAGGCTTGATTTTATATACCCTTTTTAAGCCTAAACGCATGCCGCAGGTGAAAATCCAAGAGAAAAACTTTTTTTGGGTGGGGATTGCGACAGGTGCAATGGGGATTATTGTTGGTGCTATTGATCCTTTGCTAGCCGTGTTTTTTATACGTGATGATTTGACAAAGGAAGAAGTTGTCGCGAATAAGTCTATGATGCAAATGTTTGCTCATCTTACTAAAATTCCGGCTTTTTTATTCTTGGGTTTTTCATTTATTGATAACGCACCTTTGATTTTTATATTAAGTATAGCGGCTGTTCTCGGCGCTAAAATTGGCGTGGTTATACTTCGATATATTGATACTAAGTTCTTTTTTACATTAATGAAGCTCGCTTTGCTTATTGCAGCAGGGCGTATTATTTATCAACTAATTGAAATGGGGCCTCCTTTATGACTCAGAAGTACTCTTTAGTAAATCCGTATAATAATGAACCTTTAGGCGAGTACAATTACTCAACATGGACTGAGATTGAAGAAAAATTAGCATTGCTAAAAAAAGGGCAGAAAACTCAAAATAAAACGGCTGCTTTCGAGCGAGCAAATGTTTTGATGTCTCTGGCTTCTCTACTGAAAGAACATTCAGAAGAAATGGCAAAGCTTATTACACTTGAAACAGGCAAAACCATTTCTGACTCACGAGTAGAAATGGTTCGTGCAGTTAATGCGACCATTGCAAGTGCTGAAGAAGCTCGTCAGATTAGCGGTGAGTCTTTAGATTCCGACGCTTATGCGCCTGCTGGCGGTAAGATCGGTGTGGTTTGCTGGCGACCTCTTGGCACCATTTTCTGTATTACACCATTTAATTTCCCTATCAATATTGCGATGCATAAAATTGGTCCAGCTTATGCGGCAGGGAACAGCATTTTATTTAAACCTGGTCCACAAAATACGGCCTCATCTCTATTCTTAGTTGATCTTTGCTACCAAGCTGGCATTCCTAAAAGCGTTCTTCAATTTTGTATGCCTCCATTGTCTGATTTGGATCGTTTGAATGCACATCCAGCGATCAACGCAATTAACTTTACTGGTGGTACTGCCGCTGCAAACGCGATTTCAGCCGCAGCGGGTTACAAAAAGTTGCTGTTGGAGCTTGGCGGTAATGACCCCCTTATTGTTATGGATGATGCAGATTTAAAAGCGGCAGCACAATCTGCTATTAACCATCGTTTTGCAACCGCAGGACAGCGCTGTACGGCGGCAAAACGTTTATTTGTTCATGCTTCCGTATATCAAGAGTTTAGAGATATCTTGGTGGAAAAAAGTTCTGCATTGGTTGTTGGTGACCCTATGAAAGACGAGACTTTTGTTGGTCCAGTTATTCATCAAGCGGCGGCAAATGAGATTCGCGAACGAATTGAGTCAGCTCTAAAAGAGGGGGCAACTGTGGCTTTAGGAAATAAATATGAAGGAGCCTTTGTGTACCCAACAATTTTGGAAAATGTTAGTGCTAACAGTGAAGTGATGATTGAAGAGACTTTTGGACCTGTTATGCCTTTATACAAGTTTGAAGATGTCGAAGAAATTATTCCCATCATTAATAATACTGCTTATGGGCTACAAGCGGGAATTTTCAGTAATAACCTAAAAGTGATTCGACATCTATTTGAAGAGTTGGATGTTGGCACTTTGGCTACCAATGATGGCCCTGGTTTTCGTACCGAGCACTTTCCTTTTGGTGGTGTAAAAGAGAGCGGAGTAGGCCGTGAAGGCATCAAATATGCGATCCGTGAAATGAGTTATACCAAGACTCTAGTTATTTGATTTTAATGAGCGCTCATCTTCTTGCAAAGCGGCTTCTATGTTAAGGCAGTTCACTTAACCGAATCAGCATTACGAGATACTGGATATTGTGTCTTTGATAGCTTTATCATGCGAGGCCTACTAGGTCTCGCATTCTTTGTTTGTCCAGCGAGGCTGACAATCCCGTCAGGTTGAAATAAGTCTATTTCACCTTACTCGATGCGCTATAAACAAAAACGATACGGCCAAATTAGCGAATGTTTACCCCTTTAGGTAAAAAACCCTCTAATAATTGAATGCCTTCAAAGTTCTGAGAAAGGCGCTGCTTCTGCTGCTCTAAACGAATGACAGGGGCTCGTGTTTCATCGACTGAGCAATTATGTTCACTGATCAATTTCTTTCCCTGTGCATTCAACTGGGTATCATCAATTAAACGGGTGTTGATGGAAAACTCTCCTACCGCTTGGATGCAATTTTTCCGACTGAAGCGAGCAAAGCCATTAAAGCTAAAATGCTCTTCAACATAATGGTTACTAAGCTCAATAAGTGCATCCATTAGTTTGTAAAGCAATTCGTTCGTGGTTTCTTGTTTTAAAATTAATGTGCATTCGATACCGTGTAATTCTGCAAAGTCAGGCGACTGATGCTCCTCTGCGCAGGTAAACATAAAATCGACTAACGTCTGTCCATTATGACGATGCGTGACATCAAGACATTTAATCGTGGTTTGATCAAAGCGTAGTAGATCGAATACCGCTTGAATGCTGGCTATTGAGAATGTCTCTGTTTCAATGGTTTGAGCTTCAAACAGGTCATAACACTGAGCCATTAAAGGGAGGTCATGATGGCTATTAAAGGGAGTACTGACTTTATTAGAATCACTTGAGCGTAATGTTAATAGCTCTCTAATTTCGTGCTCACGAGCTTTTTGTATGGCTAAAAATACAGTCTGAATAATCTCAGAGGTTGACAGGTTCGGTTCTACTCGCCACTTTCTGCCATAAACAATTTTACTGGCTCGATTGGGACAGTTTTTCTGATAGTTCTCACGACCAATAATGCCTATCTGGATAATGACACCTTGGCCATCGTCCTCACAAAAAATAGGATAGTGCTTGGAGAAGCTAATTTTATTTAAAATGGATTCCACACTTTCTAACGTATGGTCGTAACCGTAGAAGTGTTGAGGTACACAGGATTCACCATTAGGAAGGCTCACCTTAGGTGCGGAAATAAGACAATATTCCCCCAACGCTTCATGAGCAGAAATGTCTCGTTTTGTGAGTAAATTTAAAGCGCTCTTTTTCATACTGGCATCGAACTCAAATAAATAAAACAATTGGCAGACTATATATGACAGACTTTTTTTACAATAGTTTTAACCTATACGCAAAAAACTGAAAACTAGACCATATTTAAGTCTCTTATTTAGTTTTTTATTTGAAATATGGAACATAAAAGTAGCAATGGATTTATTCTATAATATTGGCTCTGTTTGGAAACGTGCTTTTATGACTAGAATTGTTCTGATCACTCTTGGGTGAAAGTAGAGAATTATGGAGCACTTATTTTGAACCTTGTCACTAGAGTATCGGCGTAATAGCTTGTATTTCTCTTATGTCTTATATAAGATCCAAAGAACTTTGCCATAGATCAATAAATAGGTGATATTTTGGTCAGGTTATTAAAATGATAACAAAACTTTAGGATGACACACATCGCGGCTGATTACTTTGATGACTTGCAGGGCTCTTTTTAGCCAACAGGTTCACATTGTGTCATGGCTAATCATTATCTAACTCTTTTATAGAGTGTTTTTAACTCGCCTAGGTAGCTTCTCTTAATTTGTATTCCCTTATCATGGTAGACACCGAGTTGATGCTAATGAGGGTGAATTTGGTCTTTGATAACAAAGAACAAGAAGCGTCTTACGCTGGTAAAATGAAGCGTTTGATCATGGTTTGTTGTCGGTGTTTTAGCGTCTAAGCTTAGTCAATGCTAAGTCTTCATTGGGTTTCACTCAAAATGACAGGTAAACTAGTCTTATTCTAAATAGTAGTCATTGGTATATTTGAATAAAAGAGGGTTTTTTAATGCCTTGGATGATAAAAATAATATCAGGGTTGAGTGTGTTAAACAGCGCCATTATTGGACTGTTTAAATATTTGGCTTTATCTGCTGTCGCGATTATGACATTTGTTATTCTGTTACAAGTGTTTTTCCGCTATGTGCTAAATAATTCCTTTCCATGGTCTGAAGAGCTTGCTCGCTACCTAATGGTTTGGATGACCTTTCTTACTTTACCTGTTGTGTCCCGCCTGAAACAACATGCGGCTTTAGAAATTATTCTCGGAAGCCTACCCCATAAATTAAATACAATACTGCAACTGATCATCTACGGTTTGACGGGCATTGTTTTGTTTATTGCTTTTGATAAAAGCTATGATTTTGCGATGAAAGGCACTCGCATGTTGGCGACAGCGTTACCGGTTACCAAAGCGTGGTCTTACACGGCCATGCCAGTTGGTTTTTTTGTGATGATGCTGGTTTATCTAGAGTTGTTTCTCATTAATCTAGTTGATTTATTTTCTCCTGAGAAGGCCGCTTCGCTTTCAGTTGAATCATCAGCGAATAAACAATAAGGATAATCGTCATGGGTATTTCTTTTTTTGGGTTCTTTTATCCGTCATGTTTTTGGGTATGCCAGTTGCGTTTGCTTTGCTGTTTGCACCTGGTGTCAGTTTATTTTTAGAAGGTAAAGAAGCCTTTTATTTGCTACTTACGCAACGTTTGTACAATGGTATCGATAGCTTTCCTTTAATGGCGATTCCATTTTTTATGTTAGCCGGTGAAGTAATGAATCGTAGTGGTATTACTCTTTCACTTGTTCAAGTAAGCCAAGCGTTTATTGGGCACTTTCGTGGCGGTCTTGCACAAATTAATATTCTTTCTTCGATGTTATTTGCTGGATTAAGTGGTTCTGCAGTTGCCGACTGCTCGGCGTTAGGCAAAATGCTGATTCCAGCGATGGAGAAAAATGGTTATTCTCGTCGTTTTGCGGCGGCGGTAACGGCGGCCTCTTCAATTATTGGCCCTATTATTCCTCCCAGCGGCATTATGATCCTGTATGCATTTGTGATGAATGTATCAGTAGGTGGTTTGTTTGCCGCCGGCATTATTCCTGGGATTTTAGTCGGTACCAGTTTAATGGTGATGACTTGGTATTTGTCTAAGAAGCGCGGTTATGCCGTGGCGGCAGAAAAAGCCACTTATAAAGAAAGAGGCAAGGCGGTTAAAAAAGCTTTTTGGCCTCTAATGACGCCAGTGATTTTGTTAGGTGGTATTCTTTCCGGCATTTTCACACCGACAGAAGCCGCGGCGGTGGCGGCGGCTTATGCATTAGTCATTAGTTTTATGACTAAGACAATGAGCTTTAAGTCGTTACCGGATTTATTTTATGAAACAGCGAAATCATCCGCTGTTATCCTATTCTTAGTCGGTAGCGCCGTAGCGTTTTCAGCGGTGATCAGTTTGTCTGGAGCACCACAGAAAGTCGCTGGCTTTATGGTATCACTGACATCTGACCCACTGATGTTATTACTACTGATTAACATCTTATTATTGATTGTTGGTATGTTCCTTGATGCAGGACCTGCGATTCTGATTCTAGGACCTATTCTGGGACCTATTGTGACCCAGTTCGGCGTTGACCCGCTGCATTTTGCCATTGTGATGTGTGTGAACTTAACAGTTGGGCTGGCGACACCGCCTATGGGGCTGGTGCTCTTTGTGGCGGCCAGTGTCAGTGGTGAGAAAGTAGAGCGCATCAGTAGAGAAATGTTGCCTTATTTAGCCATGCATTTACTGGTAATTGTGCTTATTACCTATATTCCTGCCATAACAATGACATTGCCACGTATGTTAGGCTTTGCTTAGCACATGAAATAAGAATAAGTGATCTAAAAAAGGGGGTGCTAGTTCATTAGCACCCCCTTTTTTTATGGTGTTTTAACTGGTTATTTTAGAAGTTAAATTTCCCATTACTGTTTTTCCAATCGGCTTTGGCAGGGATGGTTTCAATGGTATCCCAATGTTCAACTAACATGCCATTTTCAACACGGAATAGGTCGTAGAAAGCGACATGTTGTTTCAAAAACTCACCTTCACTGATGGACAGTACAAAGTTACCTTGGCCAAGCACTTTATGATTTTCGGTATAAATCATAGGCATACCTTGTTCCGCTAAAGCACCAAGCGCCGCGCCTAAACCACTCAAATCATCGGCAACGCCTGGATTGTGCTGAATGTACCCACCTTCGTTAGGTGATATGAATTGAGTTAATTTATCTAATTCACCTTTGAGCAAAACCGTGTTTACAAAGTCAGTTACTATGGCTTTATTTTCTTCCGTTTTATCTAGGTCGGTTAATTCTGTAGAGCCATCAATCTGAGTACGGCCACTTGCATTCGCTGGCGCTGTCTCTTGAAGGTTATCCCAATGCTCAACGATTTTACCGTCTTCAAAGCGGAACACATCAAACCCAATTTTTGGACCAAAAAAGTTGTATTCTGTGTGAGAGAAGGTGTAATCGCCGTCTTGGAAAGCACGCACCACATTCACTTTAGCGCTGCCTTTTGGTAATGCTTGCAACACTTCACCAAAACCAGCTAAGCCATCTCCGACAGCCAGATTGTGTTGTATGTAGCTTGTTGGGTTTACATAGCTAATGGCTTGTTGATCGCCAGTTTCGATGGCATTCAGTAGGGCAACGGCTTTTTCTTGATTGGTGATATTCATAGCGTCTTCCGAATGTAGATTAGAACAAGCGGCTAGAGAGCCTGCAATTAGAACGGCGACGGCAACGTTTGCTTTCATGTCGATTTACCTGATTAGTTAATGTGCCGCTATTCTATAAAAGGGAAGGTGATCCAGGCAGGTGAATATGGGATAGAAAATGGTAAATGTTGAACCTATTGAGTTTTCTTAAACTGATTCGGGGTCATAAGAGTGTGCTTTTTGAAGTATTTTACAAAGTTACTTGGTTCATCAAAACCTAGGTAGGCGGCTAGTTGTTGTATTTGATAATGATCAATAGATAATCGACGTTTGGCTTCTAAAATGGTATGCGCATCAATAAGCTGCTTTGAGGTTCTATTAGTGGCTAATTTACATATTTTATTTAATGTCTTGTATGTAGTGCCGAGTAGATTGGCGTAATAATGGGCGTCACGAGTGTTGATAAAATGCTCATTAAGTAACAGGATGAAACGCTCAAAGCAGCGTGTTTGTGCCAAATTCATTTTATTTAGGTAAATACGAGGTCTTGCTTCTGTTACTTTGAGGAGCATAGAAGTGAAGAGTGTTTGTAAAAATATGAGGTTAGGTGTTTCAATTTTTAGCTCTGTTTGCAATAAACGAATTAATTCAAGTAAGGTAGATTCCTGCGATTCTGAAAGGGTAAATCCCTGTAGCTTTGATGAAATGAAATGTGTTGGGGAGAATATTTGCAGGTTGATGGCCGTAGCCACTTTGTCGATAAACTCGTCGGTAAAAACAATAAGCTTGCCTTGAGGCTTGTTGTGCACATCAAAGGAATGAATTTGACCTTTATTAATCATTAATACTCGGCCTGCCTCAAGGTGGAATTGATTGAAGTCGATGAGATGTTGCCCTTGTCCGCCGGTGATAATGATGATGTTATGGAAGTGAATGCGATGGGGCTGATCTATGTATTTAATGTCGCCTGATTCAAAGCGTTGGTAAAGGTTCTCCAGACTAATGATTTCAAACCCTAAACTAGACAATTTTGAATTTTTAAACTTTATGTCTGGAATCGTTACATTCATTGCCGTTCTCTTTATCGCTATAATGGTATTTTGAATAATGGGTTTAAAGATTGATGCACGCTAGGGTTGTTTAATGATCTTCATTAATAAAACAGGGTATTTTTCTTTAGGCGCCTTTTCTTTCACTTATTTAGCAAGAAAAGATAGGTTATGACATTAGATGAATTAGTCGTATTTGAAAAACAATTTCTGTCTTTTATCACAGAACAAAGGCATGCAGATAGTGCTCACGATGTCAGCCATATTACTCGAGTCGTAAAAGTAGCAAAAGCCATGGCACAAGAGGAGCGAGCGGAGCTTGCTATCGTGGTGCCAGCGGCATGGTTACACGACTGTGTTTCCTTCCCTAAGAGTCACCCTGATAGAAAGAAAGCGTCTACCCTTGCTGGTGACAAGGCCATTACTTTTCTTGAATCTATTGGTTACCCACAAGTGTGTTTTGACGCTATTCATCATGCCATTAGCGCTCATAGTTTTAGTGCTAATATTGCCCCCACAACGCTAGAAGCCAAAATTGTTCAAGATGCCGATCGTTTAGATGCGTTGGGAGCAGTGGGTGTAGCTCGCTGTATGCTGGTAAGTGGATCCGTTCACCGCTCTCTTTATTCGATTGATGACCCTTTTTGTGACTCTCGTCCTGTAGATGACAAACAATTTTCTATTGATCATTTTTATAGCAAGCTATTTAACATTGCTGAAACGTTACATACCGACTCTGCTCGTATTGAAGGACGAAAGAGAGAAGCGTTCATGCGCGACTTTTTGGCGCAATTAAAGCAAGAAATATAGGCTAAAAAAGCCTTGACCTTAAACTATACTCTAAGGTCTATCATGGCAACATTACATGAGTAGTAGGTATGTTTATGAAGATCGGTGATTTAGAAAAACAATCAGGTATCAGTGCTTATACACTGAGATATTATGAAAAAGAAGGTTTATTAATGCCTTCTAAGCGAGGTGAAAATAACTATCGCCATTATTCACAGGATGATTTGATCACAGCAAAATTTATTAAACGCAGTAAGGCTTGTGGCTTTAGTTTGTCTGAAACGGCGTCGTTACTTGCCATTAAAACCGATAAAAGCCAACATGTTTGTGCAGAAGCTAAATCCATTACACACAGTAAGATTCAAGAGATTGAAGAGCAAATTCAACGCTTGCAACATATGCAAGAGACGCTTATTCAACTTGAGAAATATTGCTGCGGTGGACAAGAGAGCGCAGAGTTTTGTTCGATTATCAGTGCTTTAGAACAAGATCAAATAATAGAAAAAGGAGAGTAACGTGGATTTAATCAATAATTTTATTGCGCTTTTTGTTGAATCAGCCCCTTTTCTATTAGTCGGCATGCTAATCGCTGGAGTTATTCATCAGCTAGTACCCAAAAAATGGATAGAGTCGACCTTAGGTAAACGTAATTCTGTGGTAACCGCCGCTCTGATCGGAGCCCCTTTACCTCTGTGTTCCTGCTCGGTGATCCCCGTGGCCATGGGGATTCGTCGAAGCGGTGCGAGTAAAGCCAGCACGGCTAGTTTTTTGGTCTCGACTCCTGAGACAGGGGTGGACTCTATTGGTGTCACCTATGCCTTGATGGGACCGATTATGGCCATAGCTCGCCCGATTGCTGCGATTATTTCAGCTATTGTAGCGGGCAGCTTAATTACTGTATTTGGCTCAGTAGAAAGACCAAAGCCAGCGTCTGAAGAGGCCCCTGTGCAAAAGAGTTGCTGTCATAAGAGTGCTCCCAAAGCTGTCAGCCTCTTTGATAAGGTTAAAGCCTCTTTTGTGTTTGGTTATGGTCAATTATTACGCGATTTTATGGTGTGGTTTCTGATTGGTATTTTCTTTGCGGCGTTGGTGACGACCTTTGTTCCTGAAGACTTCCTGACACAGTACGGTCAAGGTGTGTTTGCCATGTTAGTCATAGTGCTTATCTCAGTGCCTATGTACATCTGTGCTACCGCCTCAACGCCGTTGGCCGTGGGTTTATTGTTATCAGGTATTACACCTGGAGCGGCTTTGGTCTTTATGTTAACTGGCCCTGCAACCAATATTGCCACATTGATGGTGATCAAAAATGAACTTGGTAAACGTGAGCTGGTGATTTACCTGATCGCAATTGTGGTTAGTGCGGTCGGTTCCGGCTTGTTACTGGATTATTTATTCGATACTTTTCAATGGGAAATGCAGCTTGTACATGGAGATCATTCCGACATGATGGGCTTCTTCTATCAAGCTAGTGCTATTGTATTAGCCGGCTTGATTGCTTTTCAGCTACAGAAACGTTTTTTAAAAATTATGGTGTAATACTGGCTAGGTACGCTTTCTTACTTCACCAGGAGAAAAACCAATCACCTTTTTAAATGCTCTTGAGAATGCAGATTCTGATTGATAGCCATACTGTGTGGCTATCGTCAGAATGGAGTCCTTCGTTGTTTGAAAGTTGGTATAGGCTAATGACATTCGCCATGCGGTTAAATAATCCATTGGTGAATTTCCAACAAGACGTTTGAATTCAACTGCAAAGTTGGTTCTAGACATACCGACCTGTGTTGCTAACTCTTCTAAAGACCAATGTTTTTCTGGGAATTTGTGAACCAGTTGAACGGCTTTTGTTATTCGCGCATCGGCAAGTGCCCCTACCCAGTTTAGCGTATTAGGATGTGTTCCTTGCTGATGTTCTAGGTATTGACGGAGTGCAGTAATGACCAATAAATCTGCCAGTCGAGTAATCATACCGCTTGTTCCTATATCGGTATTGATTGCTTCGTTTGATAAGAGATGAACTAAGCTCTGAATGGATTGGTTGGCACTATCGTCCTTCTGTATGTAGATCGCATTTGGTAGGGTTTCGAGTAGTTTTAATGTGAGTGGGTGTTTAAAGGTAATGGCTCCACATAACATGATTGCTTGACGTCCATTTCCACCAAACTCAAGCTGTTCGAAATGTTCGTTAATGAATTTTATTGGTAACTTATTCAAAGGGACATGATTGTTTGACTCACCATCTGAAAGCACATGGCCTATTCCTTTTGGTAAAAGGATGAAATCGCCTGCTTGCATGTCAATGTTTAACGGTTCCGACTGGGTGTTCAGAGCTTGTATATGTGCCGTTCCACTCGCTAGTAGATGAAACATCATGCAATGATCAATCGCAGGCATACTAATACCCCACGGTGAGCGGAGAGTCGACTGAGTACAAAACACACTTTCCATAGACATTTTATTTAATAAGCTAGAAATCACACTCTCTGATGCTTTGGTCGCGAGTCTTTTATCGTAATCAAAGGTCACTTTCCCCTCCCATAAGCCTAATTCGTAATTATTCTAATGTATCTTATTTAAGGTGGCTTAAAAAATGAATTTACAGCAATGAATTATGAATGATTGGGCCGTATCTGATTTTGTAAACTCGTTATGCTTTTTGTTCATTCATCAACCAGTGAGCAAAATAATGACAAATTTAATAAAAGATATTGAACAGGTGTTAGTTATCGGTGCGACAGGAAAGACGGGGAGCCGAGTTTGCAAACGATTAAGTAAGTTGCTTTCACCTGAAAAAGTGAAGCCAGCTAGTCTTCATTCTGATATTTGCTTTGATTGGCAGAACTCAGATACCTGGCACACAGCCTTAAATGGTGTCTCTCATGTTTATTTAACTTATTTCCCTGATCTAGCCTTACCTATCGCGACCGAGCATATACGCGCTTTTTGTAAGTTAGCACTCCAGCAAGAGGTACAACACGTCACGTTACTATCTGGGCGTGGAGAGCCTGCCGCTCAAGAGTGTGAAGATATTTTAATCCATTCAGGGCTGAACTGGACGGTGGTGAGAGCATCCTGGTTTAGCCAAAATTTTTCAGATGGACTATTTAAAAGCTTTATCGAGTCTGGACAAATTCGTTTACCTGTCAATCAGGTAAAAGAACCTTTTGTTGATATTGATGATATTGCTGAGGTAGTGGTGCAGTCCATGGTTGATATCAAACATCGAAATACACTTTATGAAGTAACGGGACCAGAGTTGTTAACATTTGCTGATATTGCGAGCCAGTTCACGAAAGTTTTAGGTAAACCAGTCTATTTTCAATCGATTACTCCTGACGAATTTGAGTCTGGTATGTCAGCCGCCCACGTACCAAAAGAAGTGACTGATTTATTACTGTTTTTGTTTACTGAGGTTTTAGATGGTCGTAACGAATATATTACCGACGGGATAGAACAAGCACTCGGTCGAAAGGCTAAGAGCTTTAGTGCTTTTATTGAGTCAAATAGAGCGTGTTTCTAGGAAAAAAGAGATCCCCCTCTGCTTTGTTTGCAATGATAGGATCGTAAAAAATGGGGGGGACTGTTTTTTTAATTTTGAGGTGTTGCTAAAAGTTAAGCTAATGGAAAGATAGCTTTGCTTATACTAACACTTGACGTGTAGTGGCAATGTAATGGTGAATCTGATCCTCTGTCTTTGGGTCAATCATTTCTTTTGGACGGCAGCCGTTTGGACATGCCATTTTAGGCGTTGTGCCAAATAAGCGGCAAATAAGAGGACGTTCATCATACACTTCGCAGCCATTCGGCCCAAGGTGCACACAATTCAGTTCATTGAGAGCGGCTTCATGCTCCGCATCGGATTTTACGGGTAAGCGAGACATTTCTTCAGAAGATGTGGTGACGGGTCCACAACAGTCATGGCAACCTGGAGTACACTCGAATGTTGGTATACGCTCGCGCAGACTGGCTATGATCTCTCGATTACTGTTCATACTCAGGTCCCTTTTATCCAATATTTAGCATAGTTACTAATAATACAGCGTAATGAGGATACGGCAATCTTCAGCTAACTCAAGAGGAAGTCGATGAAAAGCGATGAAGCTTCATGTGGGCGGCCACTTATAGGGTGCCGTATCTATCATTCTTAGCGAGCACCTCGTTAGTGGCTGTTTTCAGTAATCATTTGAAGCGTATTGAATTCATTCGGCTCTAGGGCTTAAATTGGCGACACTTTACCGCTAGAATGTAGACCATTTAATGATCCTCCGATTGACCCTATATTGAGAGTAAACAAGCAAAATGAAAATACTTATTAATCTTATCCGTAACGTATTAGGCGTTATTATGGCCACTCTTGACCTTGTTACTCGAGGCTCAAAACTAAAACGTACACCGGAAAAGCAACAAGAGGTTAATAACGCACTTCAACAGCTGTCTCTGTACCAATTCTTTGCCTGCCCTTTTTGCATCAAAACCCGCAGAGCCATGCATAAACTGAACTTGCCAATCGAAACCCGCAGTGCTTCTGAGGGATCCCCACATCGTGAAGAATTATTAGCAGGCGGTGGTCGTGTGAAAGTACCGTGTTTACGTATAGAGCAGGACGGCAAAGTGGAGTGGTTATATGAGTCCTCAGAAATTATTCGTTACCTTGAAACGCGTTTTTCTTAATGAATGCATCAGGTCACTCAAAATGATTTAGCCCGTTATTTAGGAATCACATCAGTGGGGCTATCTCGTATCAAGAAGAGAGTGTGTGGTTAAATGATCGCACTTCTTCAGGGGTTAGATGACGCCATTGTCCGACGTCTACATCAAGACAGACATCCCCAATTCTCTCTCTATGAAGTGAAACAACTCTATTTCCTACGGCAGCGAACATGCGTTTTACTTGATGAAACCGGCCTTCGGTAATGGTTAACAGAACTTCTTTAGCGTGAATGATGTCTAATTTAGCTGGTAAGGTTAATTGCTTTTCGCCTTGCAATTGAAGACCTTGTTCAAATTTTGCTTGGGTATTGCTCAATAGTTCTCTGGATAGTTGAACACGATACACTTTTTGGCATTTTTGCGTAGGCCGAGTAATATTAAAAGACCAGCGGCCGTCATCGGTGATCAGTACTAAACCAGTGGTATCAGCATCCAAACGACCGGCAATGTGTAATTCAGAAACCTTCTCCACATCTACATAATTGAAAAGAGATGGATAGGCTTCATCGATATTGGAACAAATGGTCTTCGCTGGCTTATGCATCAAAATATAGCGAAAATCCCGTGCCGTTAAGCGGTTACCATTAAGCGTTACATGGTTGTTCTCATGAACTTGAGTGGCCGCATCGAGGATGATTTCACCATTTACCTTGATAATGCCCTCATGGATATACTGGAGAGCGGTCACTTTTGTGAGTTCCGTGCTTTTGCAGATAAATTTATCAAGGCGCATGATGGTTAATTAATATAAAGAGTATGTATTCTCCCATTATCCTTTATAGGCAATACATTTCAATGGGGTAGAGGTGTTAACGCCTCTTCTCTAAATTGATTGCTACGGCATTGCTATGGGCCATGTAAAGCGTACGCATATGCCTCGTTGTGTTGCCTGTCTTTCTAGTCCGATATCACCGCCAAAAGAGGTGACGATTTTTTTCACAATAGACAGTCCCATACCACTGCCTTCGACTTCATCGCGGGGCCTTAAGGTTTGGAACATTGTGAATACAAGTTCGTCATGTTCTGGTGGAATTCCTGGACCATCATCACAAATACGGAAAACGTAAAACCCATTTTCCTGTGTTGAACTGATGTGTATTTCACCTTGGCCTTGGTCATGATGTTTGATCGCGTTATTAATGAGGTTACGAAATACCTGAGTCAAAGGGATACTTTCCGTTTCAAAAGTAGGCAAAATATTGTCGTATTCTAGACGGAAGCTTTGTTTGACGTTACATAGGTCAAACACTTCTTTGATAAGCAGGTTTAAATCAATTTTTTTGGTGAGTTCACCTTTTTTCCCTGATCGAGAATAGGCCAATAAATCGTCTAATAACTGTTCCATTCGATTGATACGGACCCTCATTAAACGTAGGTGCTCTATGTCATCTACCTCTAGCTTATTGGCTAAATCTTCTTCTAACCAGGTCGCTAGTTGATCAATGCCTCGAAGGGGTGATTTGAGGTCATGGGAAGCCACATAGGCAAAGTTATTGAGTTCAATATTGCTACGAGAAAGTTCTTCTATGAAGTACTTACGCTCAGACACATCTTGGAAGGTGCCGACCAATCGAACGGCCTTGTCATTTTCAAACTCGGTAGTGCCGATCGTTCTTACCCAAATGGATTTACCTTTCTCGGTAATAAAAGACAACTCTAAATCCCAACTTTCTCCGATCGTTTTGGCTTTTTCAATGGCTTCTTTAAGTTCTGTTTGTGCTTTGTCTGTGTAATGGCTAAGAAATTTTTCCATGGTAATGGGAGTGGAAAAAGGGAGACCATAGATTCGATAGGTTTCCTCTGAAAGCAGCAAGTTTTGAGTTATTAAGTCCAGCTCCCAGCCGCCAACACCGGCTATTTTGCTGGTTCTATCAAGAGTCTCACTCATTTTTCTGAGGGCGAGGTCTTTTTCAAATCGCTCAGTTAGGTCACTAATAGAGGCTAATATTCTTCTCCCTTGAGGTGTCTCAATGGGGCGTAAATTCATGGAAATAGGAAACTCTCTTTTTTCCAAATTCAGAGCAAAAATGTCCTTGTCTACACTGCTCTCAGCTAAGGCATTTAAGTGATAGTTATCCAATAGAGATTGGCACCAGGTTTGTATTGGCTGTTGGAAGCGGTAGGGAACTAATAAGCTAAAAGGATGGTCTAGCATGTGAATTCTCGTGTAGCCGAACATGTTTTCAGCTTCTTTGTTAACCAATTCGATTTTGTCATCGGCATTAACGAGCATAATAGCGCTAGGAGATGTTTCGACTAGGAGTTCAAATTGTTTTTCTAGTTTCCTTCTTAAGGATATATCGACAATAGCGCATAGGGTTTGTTCTTTTCCTTGATAGATAATAGGACTCAAACCAATTTCTAAAGGCACTTCATGACCTAGCTTGTGTAAACCAAATACGTCCCTACCAGTACCTATTTCTTTCACCTCTGGAGAAGTCAGGTAAGCCTGCATGAGCTGAAGATGATTTGAACGGTAGCGCTCAGGTAACAACATGGACATATTGTTTTCAAGGAGCTCGCTTTTTTTATAGCCAAATACCTTTTCGATATGACAGTTTGCTAAAGTAATAAGACCTTGCCTATCAATAATGAGCTTCCCATGGGGGTCATTATTAATAATGTCATGGATCTCTTTTTCCATTTTCAGGGCATGCTCTAAATGCAGTTGTTGAGACTTTAAGACCGAGCGGTTTTTGATGAAAAAATAGATAAAAAAAGCGGAATATAAAACTAGAAAGCTAAATAATGCAAACCAGAAAGCCCGTTCAAGAGCCTGGATAGCTGGAAGTGTTACAATAACGGTGATTTTTCTCTTATCGTCTAAATAAATGCTTTCTTGAGACATGACTAAAGCGTCTAAGACACTCCAAATGCGATTGCTCTCATTATTTATTATATAACCTTCAAATTCTGCAAATTCGTCAGCCCAACGGTAAGGTGTGCCTAATTCAAATTGAAAGGTTCTACTCGAATCTGGGTGAACTAAAAAATCTTCCTGACTATTTAAAACGTAGATATTCATCTCTGACTTATCACGACCTTGATTGTTACTAAGCTTTTTAAATATTTTGGCGGCATCGACGTTAATAACGATTTCTCCAAATAATGTGGTTGCTTCTGAGGGGGTGTGTTGTGTGAAAATTGGGGTTCCAAGACGAATAACAGGTTGATATGGAATTGTGAAAGCGCCGTGTTCTTGATTCAGAGTAATATCTGAAATGAAAATCTCTTTTTCGGCGAGTTGGCGTATATTGGCAAAATAATCTCGGTTGCCTTTTTGTTGTAATTTAGCTTCTGGTATTTTAATTAATTGATTTTGATGTTTATCCACTCGGACTATTTCTCGCCCATTATCATCAACACCAATATAGCGAACTTGTATCAGGTTGGGGAGACTGTCTAGGTAGATTTCAAAAATTTTCGATAGCTTTTCTTCATAGCTAAAAAACGCTTCGGTTTGTAATTTATTGGTATTCTCAGTAAAAGGCACATTAGCGATGCCATTGACTGACGGAAGCTTAGACAAAAATAGTGTTGTTTTAGTGAGCTCGTTTAGATCACTGTTTAAACCTTGTGCTTTTTCTTCTGCTATGAAGGTTAATTCTGTCTGCATTTTCTGAATTTCTTGATGATAGATATAATCACTGGCCGATAACACAAGAATGCCTGCAATCAACATAAAAAGTGCAGAGCGATAATATGTCGCCACATGGGGGAGTCGAGTCGTAGGCATAATCATGACCTTTCAAAATCCTTTCTTAGCAGAGCAAGTTAACGCATGTAGGGGTTATTTAATCAAAAAGCGGGCTTCGAACTCAGAGGCAGGAATGGGTTTTGAATAAAAATAGCCTTGAATTAGGTCACATTGATTTTCATCGCAAAAATTTAATTGTTCTTGAGTTTCAACGCCTTCAGCAATGACTTTCAATCCTAACGTGCGTGCGAATTGAATCATGGCGATCAATACTTTGTCTTGTGATATCTTTTGTTGGCAGGCCGCAATAAATTCCTTATCAATTTTTAATGTATGTATCGGAAATAAGTGAAGGTGTTGGATAGAGGAATAACCTGTACCAAAATCATCAAGTGATAGTTTTATGTTTTTCTGAGTGAGTTTTAAGAGCCTGTCAACAATACGTTCTGGACTAAGAATGATGGAACTCTCTGTAATTTCTAATTCTAGACTGCTGGGATCCAAGCCACTTTTATCTAAAGTTGAACAAACAGACTCTAATAAGCGAATATCTTGCAACTGGAGTGCGGATAAATTCACGGAAACAGACAGTTCGTTAGGAGACAATCCATACGTTTGCTGCCATTTATATAATTGAGAGCAAGCCGTTAATAAAACCCATTCGCCAATATCACTAATAAGGTTCATTTCTTCTGCTAATTTGAGAAATACGTAAGGAGATAAAACACCTTTTTTAGGATGATTCCAGCGTATGAGCGCTTCAACTCCTTCTACTTGGTTTGTTTTTGAGTTTATTTGAGGTTGGTAATACACTTCGAACTGGTTTAATTTGAGGGCATTTTTTAATTCGTATTCAAGCTGAAGTTTATCCTCAGCTTCTTCATGCATTCTATGGGAGTAGAGGCGATACTGACTACGCCCGTTTTCTTTTGCTTTATACATAGCAATATCAGCAGATTTCATTAACTCTTCTGGCGTTGATGCACATAGACCGAGAATAGAAATGCCGATACTAGCAGAAAGGTCGAAAGCAATAGAGTTAACTAAAATTGGAGTATGTAGAGACTTTATGATGTTTCTTGCAATGTTTTTTGCTTGCTCGTCACTTTTAATATCCGTTGCTAAGACAACAAACTCATCACCACCCAGTCGGGCAAGAAGCTGGCTTTTATCAAGGGCGCTTTTAAAGCGAACGGCCACTTTTCTTAATACTTTATCACCGACTGAGTGTCCTAAAGAATCATTGATATTTTTAAAGTGATCTAAATCAATAAAAAGTACAGCGACAGTGCCTGAAGTGATTTCAGATTCAATATAGGATTGTTGCAATATGTGCTCAAAGGCTCGTCGATTAATTAATCCGGTTAGAAAATCTGTTTGGGCGAGATTCTTTAAGGAATGGGTTTTATCTCGTAATTCTTTCTCCAGTATGTATCTGTGTTGAGCTTGATAAATTGTTCTCGTCAAACGCTCTGCATTGACCTCTGATTTTAATAGAAAATCGTGGGCCCCAATCGTTAAGGCCTGTGAAGAAATGGCTTCATCTTCATGCTGACTTACCATAATGATAGTGCATACATTTTCTTTTTCTTGTAGCGCACGAATAACACTGAATCCATCTATATCTGGTAGACGATAATCAATTAATAAAACATCGATCTGCTGTTCTTCAAACTGATTTATACCCTTACGGCCGGTATTCGCTTCAATGATATTAAGTGGTCTGTGGCTATTTCTAAGTGCTCGTTTTATTGACTCTCTGTCTATGTCATCATCGTCTACAATAAGCAGTGATAAGGGTTTTATGTCATTATGATTAATATCATTCATTATCTGGCAACTCCACAATGCGCCAATAGTTCCCTAACATTTCTACTATACTTAAGAAGGCTTCTCCGACTTTTTTCTTGACTATATAGCCGGCAACATTTTTTTTGTAGGCTTCAAATTTATCCTTGTCATCATGGGACGTGGTTAGGATAAAAACAACGGTGTCAAACAGTTTAGGGTCTGTGCGCAATTCAGATAGCATTTCGATACCGCTCATGCGTGGCATATTAATATCGAGTAAGGTAATAAAAGGTTTCGGTACTTTACCTTGACGAAGCATCTCTAATGCTTCCACGCCATCTTTTGCTCGTATTGTCGGGTTTGCGATTTTTAGCTTTTTTAGCGCTCGCTCTATGCCGAGTACATCAACATCATCATCATCAACAATAAAAAGTGTTACGGTTTTTGTGTTTTTACCTGACATATTAGCGGCTTCCTTCTGCTTTGAGTCGTCATTGTGTCCTGTAGCTATAGTTAGAATATTAGCCATAAACTGAATATAAACAAGGAAAAAGTAATATTCATACAAATGAAAGTCTTTAAAAAAATGCAGCATAATTCAACGGCGTGAAAAATGATTTTGGTAGTCGATAGGCGTTTGATAACTATTCTTTACGGGCCGCTTTGGGCGACATGCCGAAATAATCTTTATAACAGTTACTAAAATGGCTCATACTAACAAAGCCGCAGGCTAAAGCGATACTGGTGATATTTTTATTACTTTGTAATAGTAATCGACGGGCATTCGTAATGCGTAATTCAAGATAATAACGGGAAGGCGTGACTTCTAAATGGGCTTGGAATAAGCGCTCAACTTGACGACGTGATAATTTCGCACATTGAGAGAGCTCTTCTAGGCTTAACGGTTCTTCAATATTATTGCGCATAAGTTCTAGCACAGTGGCTAACGCTTTTGGATAAGTCGGTTTTTCCGAGGCTTTTAACCTCGTTGGCTCTTGACTGACTTCTGTTTGATCACAGCTCAAAATCTCTCGTATTGTTAATACCAGCTCCTTGCCTTTTAAAGACTCGATGAGTTTTAACATCATCTCCAGTGCACTATGAGGACCAGCACAACTGGCTCGTTTCTCTGTAATCACCAAAGTATGGTTGGAGACTTGTACTGTGGGCAGGTTCTCTTTGATGAACGCATGGTTATCTGGATGTAAGGCACAGATTTGATTATTCAGTAGTCCCGCATGAGCTAAAGCAATGGCCCCATTCCATAGCCCACCCAATATTAGGCCAAATTTATCGGCTCTTTTTAGATAGGCAGAAAGCGTGGGGTTGCTTTGTAATGAACAGCGAAAGCCACCACAGATAATTAAAAGATGGGGGCGGTTTTCATGCGTAATAGGTAAGGATTCTATGGTGTCATCGCTAGAAATATTAATACCGATGTCACTCATAATAATATTTGAATGTACGCCCAAGGTTGTGTAATTGAACTTTTTATTTGAAGGAATCAAATTGGCCGTTACTAGGGTGTCTACCGCATTGGTAAAGGCCGCCATTGAAAAATGCTCTAGCAAAATAAAACTAATTTTAATCGGTTGGTCTTGTTGTTCATCAGAGCTCAGAAAGACTTTATTTGAGTTGCAAATCGCTTTGCTAAAATCACGTTTTTTAAAATTGCTCATGTTGTTCAAAACCTATTAAATCGCTAGAAAGAGTCATAAAGTGGTTTTTAAGTACAAGATCCTGGTTGTGTAAGAAGGTCAAACAAGGTGGCACAATGACTTTTATCTTGTAGAGATTGTATTTCCTTAATGATTTTTTGTATATGCTGATCCGTTAAACTCACCGCAGCCAATAAATGGAATTTTGCAATAAACTCCTCTGCTGTCATGGCCGTCTCTGGGTCGCCTTTAGCTTGCGTGATTGGGCTTGTTAGAGTGGTTCCATCGAGTAACTCTAGGGTGACTCGAGACAAAATTTCTTTTGGAAATCTGGCTGATAATTCAGTCGATTCCACGATACTGATTTTTCGACTAATGTCGAGAATAGCCTGATCATTTATTGCCTCTCCTGTGACTTCGGCGGGTCCCACCTGTCCTTTACAAATCAGTGCTGCCAGAGGGAAGGCTAATCCATATTGCGCTTCATCGGCATTTTGGGGGAAATGTCCTTGCAAACGCATCGATTCATGGAAGGTTTCTACTCGGATGGCTTTTACATTGTTGGTGTGAACCTCATTGTGTGCTTGCATCAGTTGTGAAACGGCTGTCAAAGCAGGCTGGGCCCAACGACAAACTGGCCAAGGCTTATAGTATTGAGCATCGATTTCCCAACGATCACCTAGATCATTCCAGCAGTGTTGAATAAGGTCTTTCTGAACCGTTTCTGCTGGCGCACCTGTAATCCCCGCTTGAGCTAAAAGGATTGCATTGATACCTGAATATGCGCCAGCACCATGGGCATCTCGTAACATGCTAGGGAAGTCTACTAATCGCATCATGGGGCAGCGAGGGCCAAAGTATTCGGCAATGCCTAAGGCATGTAAAAACTCTGCTTCGCTTAGTTTAAGTAAGCGAGCGGCACCACAGACCACACCTAAGCCAGAAAATGCCCCTGAGGCATGATATTCAGCGGCGGTGTCCATTAACGCGACACCCGCTCTCAGGCCTGTCTCGTAGGCAATCGCAATCGCTGACAGGAACTCTTCACCGGAGACAGCATGTCCTTGAGCCAAGTAAGCATCGGCAAGGGCTAATAAGGCGGGTACAACCGTGGCACCTGCATGACCTTTTGAGGTGAAATGACCTTCATGAGCATCTAGGCTATCGGCGCTGAACCCTCCTGCCCAAGCGGCCCCCATGGGATGTACGGAACGACCATCAAATAAGAGACGTGATGATAATGCGTTAGGCGGGTAATTGGATGCGGCGTAATGGCGAATGTTTTGTGTGGTTTGATTATCTTTTGCCCCCGCCAAAATACCAACGATATCAAGTAGAGAGGTACTAACAAGAGATTGGGTATGTTTTGGTAGTTGGCTAAACTGGGTATTTTGAACAAAAGCATAGAGAGACATAATAATAGCACCGATCAGAACGACAGAGAGGCAAGACTCCTAACCATCAGAAGTCTTGCCTAGTATCATTGCTTGTACATTTTTATCTTGATTGCTCAAGAGAGACGGTAAAAGGTTATTTTACGACGGCTTTCGATTCTGCAATCCAAGAATCAAATGTAGTTTGATGCTCGTGGATCCACTCTTGAGCATGGCGTTTAATATCCTTCATGGATTTTTCACCATCTTGCATCCTTAAATTCTGTGCACTTTCATCGGCGGCGCTGATTTGCACTAAAGAAAGGAATTTGGTCGCAACAGGGTTTTCTTCGGCGAACTCTTTATTTAACACAGACTTCACTTGGTCGACGGCAAAACCAAGGTTTTTACCCTCAAACGTCGTGTTCACATCATTATTTCCATCAGGTAGTGACGTGAAAGGCACTTCTAGCCAGATGACATCTTTGTTCTCTACTAGTACACCTGAAATCCATTGTGGAGCCCATGTGAAATACAGAATAGGTTTGCCTTCGTTATAACGAGTGATGGTATCGGCCATTAAGGCAAAATAAGAGCCTTGGTTGTGAACCACGGTATTGTCTAAGTCATACGCTTTCATATGATGGTTGATTACTAGCTCACACCCCCAACCTGGATTACAACCCGTTAGATCGGCTTTGCCATCGTCATCGGCATCAAACAGCTTGGCAATTTCCGGTTTTTTCAAATCCGTTAGTTGAGTGATGTTGTATTTATCGGCGGTTTTTTTATCGATCATATAGCCTTGTAATACCCCCGGAATCACATTACCAGCTTTCACCATGGTCTCGTCGCCGCCCGCTTTTTGGTAAAAACTATTGTGTAAAATGTCCCACATGTGCACGCTAAAATCGGCGTCTCCATAGGAAATTGCTAACATCATGGTGGCGTATTCTGTTTCTTTTGGTTCTTCAAGCTCATAGCCTAGAGCTTCTAGCCCCGCCATCGCAATTTCACCGCGAAAACGTTCTTCAGCAATACTTGGAAAAATAGGTGTTACTTCAACCCCCTCTCCAGGTAAAGACTCCGCTTTGGCTGTGCCAACCAAGGTCATCGCTGAAATAGCCGCAATGGAAGTTAAGGTTAGTGTTGATTTGGTAAGTGCTTTTAAGCCTGTGTGAATCATTAGTACATCCTCATTTATGTTGTATTTATTGAGCTGTGTTAATTGATTTGGTGCTTTTTATTCTTACTATTCGTCAAGTAACTGCCACTTAGTGGGCGGCTAGCTGAGGGGGTAGAATTATTTACTGTGCATGCTGCGATAACGGCGGACAAAGAAGCCAACCGGGCCGGTTTCATACCAGTGCAGAGGGTTCTCAGAGCTTGAACGTTCTCCAATGGCTTGGGTTAAACGGTCTAAAAAAATAGCCAGCAAGACCAGACCCACACCACCGACAGTGGCTAAGCCCATATCTAGACGTCCAATACCTCGTAACACCATTTGACCTAAGCCTCCAACAGAGATCATGGAAGCAATAACAACCATGGATAGGGAGAGCATCAATGTCTGGTTAACACCCGCCATAATGGTTGGCGTCGCTAAAGGGAGTTGAACCTTGTAGAGCATCTGTTTAGGGGTGCAACCAAATGCTCGGGCGGCTTCAATCTTATCTTCAGGAACTTGTCGTATGCCTAAATTAGTCAGTCGGACTAGAGGCGGTAAAGCGAACACAATGGTTACTAAAACACCTGGAACGTTACCAATACCAAATAGCATCACAACGGGAACGAGGTAAACGAACGCCGGTAACGTTTGCATAGCGTCCAGAACAGGGCGAACAGTACGTTCTATTCGATCACTTCGTGCGGACAGAATACCCAGAGGAATACCGAACACCACACAGAAGAATAAAGAGGTTAAAACCAGAGATAAGGTCGTCATAGATTCTGACCACACACCAATTAATCCTAAGAAAAAAAGTGTGATGGCACAAAACACTCCCATCTTCCTCCCCGCCAATTGCCACCCAAGAAGGGAAGATAATAGGATACCTATCATAGGCGGTATGGTTTGTAAGATGGTTTCGGAGACATCCAATACTTGGTCGATTGGCCAACGGATGGCACGGAAAAAACCACGAAAATTTTGTACTAAATAGTTAAGAATACTTTCTACCCATTCACCTAAAGGCAAACTGAGGTATTGAAATGGATCGAGTAGACTAAATTCTGACATGATTGATCACCCTAATATAATTATTCTGACGGATTAACCGTGGCTAAGAGTCTGCAGTAGCAAGTCTTTGGAAATGACTCCGCAGAAGGTGCCGTCTTTTTTCACGACCGGAACCGGATAAGGGGCTTCTGCAACAATATTGACAATACTTTTGACCATGGCATCGTCGTATACAGATTTATACTGCATGATTTGTTTTGATAATAAGGCACTGATGTTTGCAGAACGGTCATGCTCGGATAGAGGTAAGATGCCTTGCAGCTTCTTTTTGTCATCCAATAAATAAGCGAATGTTTGATTGGTAAAGGTGGCTGGAACGACACTGGTTTGTCTGTCGATAACTAAGCCTATATTTTGGGAGGCAATGTCTTGAGCCATTAAAAATTTACTCACATCGACGCCCTTAAAAAAGGTTTCTACGTATTCATTTTCTGGGTTGCTCATGATTTCTTTTGGGGTGCCGATTTGGATAACTCGTCCGCCCTCCATAATGGCAATGCGATCCCCTATACGAATGGCTTCGTCAAGGTCATGAGAAATAAAGACGATAGTACGTTCTTGTTCTTTTTGAAGACGAATCAGCTCGCCTTGCATTTCATAGCGTATTAAGGGATCTAACGCTGAAAAGGCTTCATCCATTAAGAGGATGGTGGGATCATTTGTTAACGCTCTAGCTAATCCGACTCGTTGTTGCATACCACCAGACAGTTGATGAGGGTAGCTAGCAGCATGCTCTCCAAGACCCACTTGCTCTAAGGCTTCGAGGGCTCTTTTATCTCGCTCTTTTTTCTCCACACCGGAAATTTCCAAACCAAATGCGGAGTTTTCAATGACCGACATATGAGGCATGAGCGCAAAGGACTGAAACACCATGCTCATTTCTTTACGGCGCACATCTAAGAGATCTTCATCGCCGAGCGCGGTAATATTCTTGCCTTTGAGTTCAATGGTTCCTGATGTTGGTTCAATTAAGCGGTTTAACAAGCGAACCATGGTGGATTTACCTGATCCAGATAATCCCATAATGACGAAAATCTCGCCTTTTTTTACCGTAAAAGAGGCATCGAATACACCTACAGTTTGGCCCGTTTTCTCAAAAATCTCATCTTTACTGGCCCCTTTATCGAGCATTTTCATAGCCGTATCGGGATCGTCTCCGAATACTTTGTAGACGTTTCGAATAGACAAAATGTCTGTAGAATCTTCCATAGTTTCCTCATATCACGATTATAATTGTTGTCTTGGATTCAATCAGAGGAGGTAGACGCCAACTGGTTGAGTGATTCTGTGTCTTCTGCGGTTCTTTATAGAAAGAACAGATCTAATGCGGCTGCATATAAATCTATATTGCACCCTATAAAACTTAAGGATTTTGGGTTATGCCGTCCAATCACATATTTCTCATAAATAGCATGAGTTTTAGTTATGGTTGATGGGGGAGGTATAACGTTAGGTTGCTTAAATAAGCTGAGAATTGAAATAACCTTAGGCAGATTCAATGAATGTCGGTTTTGGACAACCGTATTTAGTCAATAGTGTGTATACAACACTAGTCCTATATAAAAATCCATCTTGTTGCGGTTATATATGTGGGTATAAGAATGGGGATCAGAGTAACTGAAGCGCTTGTCGCGCAGAGAATAAGTATGTATGAAAAGGCTTGATTTTAATCAGTTAGCTACCTTTGTAGCGATTGTGGATGCTGGCAGTATTACTAAAGCGGCGTCATCACTTCATCGCACTCAAGCAGCCATTAGTATCCAATTAAAAAAATTAGAAGAAGGAACCGGCAAGCGGTTACTGAATCGCAGTTATAATAACTTTACCATGACAAATGAAGGTGAGATTCTGCTTTCGTATGCCCGTAAGATTTTGCATTTGTCTGAAGAAGCGTTTCAGGCCATTAGCGGTGATGAAGTCTCCGGCGTCGTCAGGTTTGGGATTCCTGATGGGTACGCAAGAGCCTTTATTCAGGATTCATTAAGGCAATTTATTCATCGATTCCCAAAGATTCGAATACAAATTAAGAATGAAAACAGTCATAAGCTATTTCAAAGCTTTGATAATGGCGAATTGGATTTGATTTTAGCGACGCGTGACCCTCAGGAATCTGGAGGAGACCTTTTAAGGCGTGAAAAGATGTGTTGGGTAGCCGCTAAAGAGTTCCATCTAGACACCACTAAGCCTATCCCATTGGCTCTTTATGAGCAGGGCTGTGTGTATCGACATCATGTTATTGAAAATTTGCAGCAAAACGGGAAAGAATGTTTTGTTGCTTTTGAGTGCCAAGGGGTAACCGGGTTTGATATTGCGATCTCTAATGGTTTAGCCATATCCGCACTTTCTGAGTCCTTAGTAAAAGAAGAGTGGCGGATCATTAAACCTTCAGAGGGATTACCTGATCTTGGCTTTGTTGAAATTGAGATGCATACAAGTCCAGGGGACATCAGTGAAGCGGTTAGGTGTTTTGCAGAAGAGTTGGCGTTAACGATCAATAATATCTAAGCAAGTGTTATTAAATTACCTTTCCTGATTTGCATTTGACCTTAAAACGGTAAAGCGAAAAAATCGAGTCTCAATATCTTGTTTAGCATGTCATGAGTAACCCGTTTGTTATTGAAAGGGTTATAGCGTGTGTCATTTTTCAGTTTTTGTGGTTTGATAAGTTACATCTATTCATGCGATGCGTATAGCGTGGCATTACATCTCAATTAAACAATAAAAAATACTGGCTTATCTGATGTTACAGAAAGGAGAAAAGTACTTTTTTGAGGAGAATAAATGACGTATTTACCCTCTGACTCAAATGCAGAGCCCAAGCGCTCGATTGGTTTTCTTTTACTGAATAATTTTACCATGATGTCATTAGCCTCAGCGGTTGAAGTATTGAGAATGGCAAACCAATTAAGTGGAGAGGAATTATATTCTTGGTACACAATAACGTTAGACGGTGAACCCATTAGCGCCAGTGATGGCATTCGCATTACTCCAGATGCGAGTATTCAAACGTGCCCTAAATTAGAGGTAGTGATGGTCGCTGGTGGCATTGATGTTTCCTCCTCCTATGGAAAAGAACACATTGCTTGGTTGAAAACCATGGAGCGTCAAGACTGCTTAATAGGTGGTATGTGTACAGGGGCCTATTTGTTAGCCGAAGCTGGATTATTAGATGGTTATGAATGCAGCATACATTGGGAATACTTGGCGTCTTTACAGGAACACTTTCCGAAGGTGCATTGTACCAATCGTTTGTTTAGCATAGATCGTGATCGTATGACCTGTTCTGGTGGTACTGTGCCTCTGGATATGATGTTGTATATGATTAAACAGGAGCATGGCTTTTTGTTGTCTTCCGCCATTTCTGAAATGTTTATTTGCGACCGTATGAGAGATGAAAATGATCGTCAGAAAATTCCATTGAGACATGTTTTGGGAACCGCGCAACCTAAGTTAATAGAGGTTGTCTCCCTGATGGAGGCGAACATAGAAGAAGTGCTTGGGATGGATGAGCTGGCAAAATACGTTAACTTGTCACGACGACAGTTGGAGCGCTTGTTTCAAAAACACTTACAATGTTCTCCATCACGTTACTACTTAAAATTACGTTTGCTTCGAGCGCGACAGTTATTAAAACAAAGCACTCGGCCTATTGTGGATATTGCTATTATTTGCGGCTTTGCTTCAACTGCGCATTTTAGTAAGTGCTATCGCGAACAAATGGGTATTCCTCCTAGTGAGGAAAGAGCGTCAGAAAACAAAAAATACGAAGATAATGTGGCTCGGTCCATGACCTTTACTGCCATTAAAGTCCCTATATTATCTACTTCTCAGAGATCATTGGCGGTTGATGCCTTTTCGAAATCCAAAACAGAAGCCACTTTCGGTTCTGTTTCTCTAAAAGACTAAATAATAAGCCGGAGGTGGTGCGTTGTAATATCTCGCTAGGTGTTTTCTCCCATGTTCTCTCTCCCACAAATGATAATGACTTTCATTAATCTAATTATTTAAGCTAAAGATCTTTTTCAGGTCGCTTTTGTTACTTCGGAAGTCGCTTTCAGGCTTCGGCTTTTCTAGCGAAAAACTAGACTTATTTGAATGTTGAACGCTTTATTGAAATCGCTGATTTTGCTTAAAGTGTCAATAACCTGATAAGTGAGCTGAGAAGGATGAAAACAATGAATGCGACAGAACTTCATAATGACGCCATCGTAATTGATGGATTGATTTGTTCCAAATGGGAACGTGCTTTGTTTGAAGATATGGCTAAAGGTGGCTTAACCGCCGCGAATTGCACTTTATCATTCTGGGACAATTTTGAAGAGACAGTACGAAACATTGTTGAAATGAATGGCCTGATTGAAGAAAGCAGTGACTTACTTCTTAAAGTTCGTACTACAGAAGACATCTACAAAGCAAAACGCGAAGGTAAAACGGGCATCATGATGGGCTTCCAAAATGCCCATGCTTTTGAAGATCAAGTTGGTTATGTGCAAGTGTTTAAAGACCTTGGCGTTGGCATAGTGCAAATGTGTTACAACACGCAAAATTTGGTTGGAACAGGTTGTTACGAGCGAGATGGTGGTTTATCTGGTTTTGGTCATGAGATCGTGGCAGAAATGAATCGCGTCGGAATGTTGTGTGATCTTTCTCATGTAGGTTCAAACACCTCTAAAGAAGTTATCGATGCGTCTAAACAGCGTGTGGCTTACTCACACTGTCTACCAACAGGTTTAAAAGAACATCCTCGTAACCGTACGGATGAAGAGCTGAAATACATTGCTGATAAGGGCGGTTTTGTTGGGGTAACCATGTTTACGCCTTTCCTTGCGGCTGGTGTTAACGCCACCATTGATGACTACGTTGATGCATTGTACTACATCTACAACATCGTCGGCGAAGATGCGATTGGCATTGGAACGGACTTTACTCAAGGTCATTCTCATGAATTCTTTGAATATCTCACTCATGACAAAGGCTATGCCAGACGTTTAACCCGTTTTGGTGAAATTGTTAATCCGCTTGGCATTCGTACAGTGGGTGAATTTCCAAACATTACTGAAGCCTTATTACGTAAAGGTTTCACAGAGAGACAGGTTCGCAAAATTATGGGCGAAAACTGGGTTGATCTGTTGAAAGACGTTTGGGGCGCCTAAGCCGTATTTAAATATTTATTCAAAATTTGAAGGTAGAACAAGATGACAACACACGCGCCAGAAATGCCAATTGAAGTGAATGATGAAACCGGTGTTTGGACAACCGACGCTTTGCCAATGTTGTATGTGCCTCGTCACTTTTTTGTTAACAATCACATGGGGATTGAAGAAGAGATTGGGGCAGAACGTTATGCCGCTATCTTGTATAAAGCCGGTTATAAGTCGGCTTACTACTGGTGTGAAAAAGAAGCCGAGGAGCATGGGTTACAAGGTGAGGCTATTTGGCATCATTATATGAAACGCCTATCTCAACGAGGTTGGGGGTTCTTTATTACAGAAGAGATTAATGTGGCTGTGGGTACGGCAAAAGTGCGTTTGGAGCATTCTGCGTTTGTTTATCAGTACGGTAAAGTAAATCGTAAAGTCGATTATATGTTTACTGGTTGGTTCGCTGGTGCTTTAGATATGGTCGCGAAAAACCTAGGACATGACGTCAAAACCGTCGCGGAGCAAACTCAATGTGCTGCAGAAGAGGGCTGTGAAGTGGGTTATTTTGAAGTAAAACCGCTTTAGTATCTGTCTTGTTATAACGCATTCTATTGGCCACGTTACTGGTGAATGGTTCTTGGTCAATATACGTATAATTTACAATAAGTGTTTGTTGGTAGTCGCGGCCTGTTAATCCTTTTTAAGTCGCGCTCTATCGCAAAACGCGTGGAGTCTTTTATGTCACAGTTTGATGTTTTATTCGAACCTCTAAAAATTAATAATTTAACGATTCGTAACCGTATTGTCAGCACGGCTCATGCTGAAGTATATGCAACCGACGGTGGCATGACGACCGAACGCTATGTGAAGTATTACGAAGAAAAAGCGAAAGGTGGCTGTGGTTTAGCTATTTGTGGTGGCTCCAGTGTGGTGTCTATAGATAGTCCTCAAAGCTGGTGGTGTTCAGTCAACTTATCGACTGATCGTATTATCCCGCACTTTCAAAATTTAGCCGATGCTGTTCATAAGCATGGTGGCAAAATCATGATCCAAATTACTCACATGGGGCGTCGTTCTCGTTGGGATGGTGGCGATTGGCCAAGTTTGATGTCGCCATCTGGTGTGCGTGAACCGGTTCACCGCGCGACTTGTAAAACCATCGAAGAAGAAGAAATTTGGCGCGTCATTGGCGATTTCGCTCAAGCGGCTCGTCGTGCAAAAGAAGGCGGTTTAGACGGTGTTGAGTTGTCTGCCGTGCATCAACATATGATCGATCAGTTTTGGTCGCCAAGGGTAAACAAACGCACAGATCAGTGGGGAGGCAGTTTAGAAAATCGTATGCGCTTTGGTATGGAAGTACTTAAAGCGGTGCGTGCAGAAGTGGGACGCGATTTTGCGGTTGGCTTACGTATGTGTGGTGATGAGTTTCATCCTGATGGACTAAGCCATGAAGATTTAAAACAAATTGCTAAAGCGTATAACGATACCGGCTTATTAGACTTCTTTGGCGTGGTTGGATCGGGTTGTGATACGCACAATACATTGGCTAACGTGATTCCAAACATGAGCTATCCACCAGAGCCATTTTTGCATTTGGCGGCGGGCATCAAAGAAGTGGTGGATGTGCCTGTTATTCATGCGCAAAACATCAAGGACCCAAATCAAGCGAAACGTATTATTGAAGCGGGTTATGTGGACTTTGTTGGTATGACACGGGCCCACATTGCGGATCCACATTTAATCGCCAAAATTAAAATGGATCAAGTGGATCAAATTCGTCAGTGTGTTGGTGCGAACTACTGTATCGACCGTCAATATATGGGATTGGATGTGCTTTGTATTCAAAATGCGGCAACGTCCCGTGAACACAAAGGCATTCCTCATATTATTGAGAAAACCGATGGTCTAAAACGTAAAGTGGTCGTCGTGGGTGGTGGTCCTGGTGGTATGGAAGCGGCGCGTGTTTCGGCGGAGCGTGGGCACGATGTGATCCTATTGGAAAAAGACGATGCTTTAGGTGGGCAAATTAGTATTGCCGCGAAAGCGCCTCAAAGGGATCAGATGGCGGGGATTACCCGTTGGTTAGCAATGGAGTTGGAACGTTTGGGTGTGGATGTACGCCTAGGTACGCCGGCGAGTGCGGATATGGTTCGCGAGTTGAAACCAGACGTGTGTATTTTGGCGACCGGTGGCCTTCCATTCGTTGATCAAGAAGCGAGCTGGGGAGCTAAAGAAGGGCTAAGTGTGTCTTCATGGGATATTTTAAATGGCACGGTTGAGCCAGGTAAAAATGTACTAATCTACGATACCATCTGTGAATTCTCCGGTATGTCGGCGGCCGACTATCTTGCTTCTAAAGGGTCTTTAGTCGAATTAGTCACTGATGATATTAAGCCAGGGGTCGGTATCGGTGGGACGACTTTCCCAACCTACTACCGTAATTTGTATGAAAAAGAAGTCATCATGACATCAGATATGATTCTGGATAAGGTCTACAAAGAAGGCGATAGTTTAGTTGTTGTCTTGGAAAACGAATACACAGGTCAAAAAGAAGAACGAGTGGTTGATCAAGTGGTGATTGAAAACGGTATTCGACCTAACGAAGCGCTGTATTATGAGCTAAAACAAGAGTCTTGTAATAAAGGTCAGGTCGACAATGAAACCTTATTTAACTCTCAAGCTCAGCCTGTGTTGTCGTTGGCTGCGGAAGGTAAGCAAGATGGCATGATTTTATGGCGCTTGGGTGATTGCGTTTCACAACGTAATACACATGCCGCAATTTACGATGCGTTACGTTTGTGTAAAGACCTATAAGGTTAGTAAAAGTGTGCTTGTCTGGTGTTCATTGTGTTCTTCTATTACGCATAACATCTGACCAAGCACCTTGTTTTTGGGTCTGTTAATCAACAGCTTAGTAAACCGAAAGAGCAGCAATTGTTGTTCTGACTCCTGCTCCAGGGGGAATTATGTCTTTTGAATGGTTACATCCTACGCTTATTGCCATTGTATTGGTGTTAGCGATCATCGGTGCTGTGCGTCGAGTGAATATGTGGCGTGCTGGTCAGCCGGATCAAGTCAATATCTTGGCTGGATTAATGGCCATGCCGAAGCGTTACTTACATGACTTACATGACGTTGTTGAACGTGATAAATACATGTCAAAAACCCATGCAGCTACAGGTGGCGGATTTGTTTTATCTCTTGCGCTGATCTTAGTGGTACACCTTTTTGGTGTAGACAGCCGAGTGTTAGTTTGGGCGTTATTAGCGTCATTGGTGTTAATGTTTACTGGGGCTTTATTTGTTTTTAAACGCCGACTGAACCCTCCAAGCCGTTTGTCGAAAGGGCCATGGATGCGTTTGCCTAAGAGCTTATTGACCTTTTCAGTTACTTTTTTTGTATTAACTTTACCTATGGCTGGCGTGTTACCTGAAGGTACAGGTGGTTGGTTACTGAGTTTGGTTTTGGCCGTATTGATTGTCATGAGTTTATCAGAAATGCTGTTCGGCATGACATGGGGAGGGCCCATGAAGCACGCTTTTGCGGGGGCGTTGCATTTGGCTTTTCACCGTCGTTCCGAACGTTTTGGCGGTGGTCGATCAACAGGATTAAAAGCCGTTGATTTATCTCGAGCGAATGAGGCAAATCAAGTGCTAGGTGTTGCTAAACCAACGGACTTTAAATGGAACCAATTATTAGGTTTTGATGCCTGCGTTCAGTGCGGTCGTTGTGAGGCCGTGTGTCCTGCGTTCGCGGCTGGCCAACCTTTAAACCCGAAAAAATTGATTCAAGATATGGTTGTCGGTTTTGCGGGAGGAACGGATGCAAACTACGCGGGTAGCCCTTATCCTGGACGAGATGTCGGACAAGCTAAAGGAGGGCCTAATAGCATCATTACAGAAGGTCTATTGGACCCAGATACCTTATGGTCTTGTACGACTTGTCGAGCGTGTGTTGAAGAATGCCCTATGATGATTGAGCACGTGGATGCGATTGTCGACATGCGTCGTTACCTTACAATGGAAAAAGGCCGTACTCCCAATAAAGGCGCAGAAATACTCGATAACATCATAGCGACAGATAATCCTAATGGCTATGCCCCGGCCAATCGTATGAATTGGGCGGCGGATCAGAATTTAACCTTGTTGAGTGATTGCCAAGAAACAGACGTGCTATTTTGGGTCTCAGACGGGGCTTTTGATATGCGTAGTCAGCGGATTCTTCGATCTTTCGTTACCTTACTTAAAGCGGCGAAAGTTGAGTTTGCGGTTTTGGGGGTGAGGAATTGGATTGTGGCGATGTGGCCCGTCGTTTAGGCGACGATGCCACCTTTCAGAATTTAGCAAAACGTAACCTAGAAACGTTATCTAAGTACAAATTCAAACGCATCGTTACAACAGACCCTCATGCCTTCCATTGTTTGAAAAATGAATATAATGATCTTGGTTATGATGTGCTTAAAGATGTGCAGGTGATGCACCATACCACTTATCTAAATGAGCTGGTACAGCAAGGTCGTTTTACCCTAGATTCATTCAAGGGCGGTACAGTGACTTACCATGATCCGTGTTATTTAGGTCGATACAATGGTGAATACGAAGCACCTCGGGAACTGTTGCGCTCATTAGGCATCGAGATTGCTGAGATGGAGCGTTCTGGTTATCGATCTCGATGTTGTGGCGGTGGCGGTGGCGCTCCAATTACCGACATTCCTGGCGAGCGTCGAATTGCTGACATGCGTGTTGAGGATGCCAAAGCGACAAATGCCGATTTAATTGCCGTTGGTTGTCAACAATGTACCGCTATGCTTGAAGGGGTTGTTGAACCAAGACCTGAAATTAAAGACATTGCTGAGATTTTGGTCAATCAATTGGTTGAGGAGGTGCACTGATGTCAAATCAAGAGGACGACACTATTGTAAGGCGTGATCCACGAGCCGAATGGATCGCTCGAAATCGTCTGCATCCATTACATACGACGATTACGCATTCGCAAACAGCCGATGTCCGTGGACCGTCAGGATTGATGCGTAAAAATCCACATAATGTTGGCTTTATGGGGCCAAATGGCATTAAGCGCATTGATCGTCTGAAAGGTAATGGTCATCAAGTTAAAGGACGAGCAAGCAAAGGTGGTGGATCTAAAGAGGTGCAACTACCTTTGCATCAAGTTACTCAACCAGACTTTTACATTGTGGTGGTGGCTGACATGGTCGGTGGCCGTTTAACCGGTCATGATAAAGACGTTATTGGTCAGGCACATAAGCTAGTTCGAGAGACCCAACTTAATGTTTCTGATCAATCAGGTGCCGTGTTGGTGGTAGGCTTTGGTGAGTCGAAAGAAAACCACTTTGATTTATCTGGTGCTGACCGAGTATTAATTTTAGATACTGAAGCATATCAAGGCTATTGCCCAGAACAGCAAATAGCGGCTTTAGAACGAGTAGAACAAACCTATCAGCCTAAATATTGGTTATTTCCTGATAGTGTTCAAGGGGGGCTGAAATAGGTTCTCGATTAGCGGCTCGTATTGGTGAACGTCCCGTGGTACAGGCATGGCAAGTGGATACTCAGACGACGATTAGCCGTGGTGCGGGTGGTAGCGTGGATATTACACGTAAAACACCAAGAGTATTATTGTTAGCGGAAGAGTGTGCCGATCAAATTGATGAAACACGACATGAAGCATTAGCGATAGCACTGGATTCGGTCGGGCAAATCACCCGTCAAATACACGATGGCGGTCGAGTGGAAGTTGATCCAAATGCTATTCCTTTGGCGGAAGCCGAATTTATTCTGTCAGCAGGTAATGGTATACACAATTGGGATCAATTCCATCTTGTTGCCAAAGCGCTAGGGGCTACAGAAGGGGCTAGTCGTGTTGCCGTAGATGATGGCTTTATGCCGCGGTTTAGACAAGTTGGTGCGACGGGAACCTGGGTTACCGCAAGAGTTTACATCGCTGTCGGAATTTCCGGTGCGGTGCAGCATATGCAAGGTATTGGTCAATGTGACAAGGTGATCGCGATTAACACGGACGCGGGTTGTGACATGGTGAAACGTGCCGCCCTCAGTACCATAGGTGACAGTGAAGCCATATTAGAACATTTGCTTGTCTTGGTACATAACTATAAAGAACAGCAAGCAATAGAGGAGGATAATCAAGATGCCGCCTGATTCCAGCACGCAATCCTTAGCGATCGTTTCATTAATCTCGATCGGTAAACACCCTCAGTCTGGCCGCGAACGTAGAGCAGATCAAGATGCGCGAGCGGTTGAACTGGGTTTATCCTTATCACCAAATAATTTAACTGTCTTGCATGTGGGAGATGCGAAACAACAAGCATTACGACAGTACGCAGGTATGGGGGTAGGTGAAATTCATGTACTGGAAGCACCCGTTCAGGCGGATGCAGTGGCATCATTAACGGATTATTTTCAAGAAAATGCACCAAGTATTATTTTGACAGGCGTTCGCGCAGAAAGTGGAGAATCTTCCGGAATGGTACCGTATCTTTTGGCTGAAAAAATGGGTTGGCCTATGGTGTCGCGTATTGCCAATATCGTTTCCATTCAAGAGGGCGTTGCTGAAGTATTACAAGCACTACCACGGGGGCAGCGTCGAGTCATAAAAGTCTCTCTACCCTTTGTTGCTAGTGTTGACAGTGCGGCACCAGAAGCACGTCAAAGTGCCTTTGGACCGGCCTCTCGAGCCGCATTATCGATACAAACTTGCGCAATAGAAAAGGATGACGTGTCGGAAAACTGGACTGAAACCCCAGCTCGAAAACGACCAAAGCGTCTAAAGATTATTAAAGCTAAAACAGCTGCAGAACGGTTTAAAGCAGCAACAGCTAAGCCTCAAGGAGAATCTGGAAAAGTGATGGTAAAAGAAAGTAACCAAGAGAAAGCAGAGGAAATTTTTAACTTACTTATTGAAGAAAAAGTGATTCGATAAGGTTCAGTTAAATGCAAACTAAAAGGCGAAATGTAGAATAATAAGTTTCGCCTTTTAATTTTACTAACATGAAAGGATTCATTAAACGACAGGATCTCGAGACATATCGGAGTAAGGGTAATGGTTAGCATCGTTTAGCTTGGTGATGAGCTCTGAGATACCAAACTCTTGTGCATAGTCCATTTCTACTGGAAATATTTGGATGGGAGACATGATTCCAAACTTATTATCGGCACCGCCTGTCATTGCAAGAACGATGAAATATTCGCCCTCTTGATCTGCCTCTTCAGCTGGAAACTCGATAATGGCTCCAGAATCGATTTGTGTATGGGATGAATATTGTGCAATTTTATTAAGTGTATTGGCTATATTGACAACTTCTTGCTGCTCCATGGCGATTACCGCTTCTGGGTCTAGATTAGTATACATAGCTAATTCAAAACTTTTGTATTCGTTATTACTGACGCAGGGTTTCGTTACTTGAGATAGCTGTTTAGTAACAATGGCGGTACCAAAAGGGCTATCTGGGTAATAAAATAAATTTAAATTACCTCCAATTTCATAAGGTATTAGAGAAAAATAGCTTATTGAATGGGGTTTTCCCAGCATGTCTTCTAAAATGGTGTCTTTTTCCTTAGACCAGTTTTCTTCTATTTCATTTTCATCGAAAGTATTGTCTTTTGTGAGCTCTGCTTTTGAATATTCGTCTGTCGTAGGCTCCTCTTGCTCCTTTTTAGGCGTATGTTTCGATTTTGGTTGTTGCTGGAATGGCGGTGCGTCAGTTTTTGAATCATCTAAAAACGCGTTAGTCATTTCACGTTGTTTCTCGATTAATTCTCTTTCTAGTGTGTCATCCTCTTCTTGATCTACGGCTTTTTTAGGAAACAATTTGTCTAATATTCTTCGCACTTTAACGCCTCTAAGTTCATCCTGACTAATTTAGTAACCATGGTGGCTGATTAACATGGAGTAGCAGTATATTAAATTGCTTAGGCAAACTCTATAAACAGAGATTACAGGGGTGATTGAATGACTTTTAGATGAAAATGCTGATTGGGTTAGAGTAAAGTTATTGCTGTTATCGCTATCGCAATACAAGGTTATAAAAAAGCCAGATTACATCTTTCGATAATCTGGCTAAAAAAGGAACCTTGGAAAAGAGGGAGCGCTTTTGCTAATTTAATTAGTTAGCAAAATGGGCGGCATTAAATATAGTTTGAAGTTCTTCGTACTTGTCGTTGTAAGCATCGGCTTTCTTAGTGAAAGTGTTTGCGCCTTTTAGGTTAACGTCAGCATTATATTGAATGCCTTTTGCATCAAGAGTATTAGACAAGGCTTCTACACTAGAGATGCTGTTACGGTAAGTTTCGTAAGCCGAATCATCTGAAGAACCTGATGCGGCAAAAGCAGACGTTGCGATTGCAGAAGAAGTCAAAAGAACCAATGTTGCTTTAGTAAATGTGTTCATAATAAATCTCCAAAACGTATTACGTTTAATAAGTAGGTGAACCGCTGTTGCGTTTCGATGGAGTGATTATTACCTAAGTTTTATATTAAGAATAGCCTTTGGGAGCCGCTTCCGCGGTTGTTACTTTATGTGGGCTTTATTAGTAGAAATTAAGAATTTTAAGGATGGAATGTGCATCTAAGCAATTATTTTCTGACGTTTTTATTTGATAAAATATACAAAAATCATTATTTTTTTAAATGGCATCATTACTGGCTAGAGCGCTAATGCTAGATAGTAGATATACAAAAAGTGATAACATGATTGAAGCTGTGATTTTTTATATGGATGAAATTTTGAGTGGCTCTGAACTTATGTGGAAAGCAGTACTTTCTTCCTTAGGTGCTGATGTAACACAAGCATTTATGGATAACAAGTTTGACATTGTTCATATGACAATTGGAAGCTTATAGGGGTTCACCGAAGAGCACCTTTCAACGTTAGTGGAAGAACAATGTAATACCATTCTTCCACCCTGATTTTACTTATTTTAGTAGTTGCTGTGTGGCCGCCTTTAGCAATGCCCGACTGTATATTTGATGAAATTTACTGAGTAAATGAAATACAGCACCAAATGACACTTGGCCATTTTTTGTAATTGTTTTAGGTATAACGACAGAGCCAAAATACAGTCGAGTCATGGGTGTTTTAGTCGATGTTAACCTTTGTACCATAAGCCAGGATTTGGTCTTGCCAGTAAAGTCGGCCAATAGGATTTGATTATCTCGTCTGCTCTCAACGGACCAAATGGAATACTTATCTGCTAGACCCAATGACAATTCAACAGCATCTTTATCTGAAGCAGATTTTAACGTGGCAATAGATAAAACAGTTCGTTCCAGTTTAAACAAAGTCGTCGTATAAAAGGACTGAATATATTGTTCTAATGAAATATCCTTTGGAAGGTCTATGCAGTAACAGTCAATAAAAGCGCCGCGCTCTCGATACTTTGCGGATAACGCGGTCACTGGAACTTCAATTTCATTGATATTCATCATCCACGTTTCCTTAATTCAAACTAATCAGTAGGGTAGGCTAGCGCTGCTCAGGTTTGATCTCTTTCGTCTTCATGGAGAAAGTTTGTAATTCGTTGATTTGGTATTTTGTATTAACCCTTTTTGTTGATGCAGGCTGATACTCAAGGCTTAAACCCGGGCGTCTTGCTATTTTCGGTCTAATTGGTCTTGGTGCAAAATTGCCTCCACAATTAGGGCACACATTTTCTAGAACATCGCTTACACATGTCGTGCAAAACGTGCATTCATACGTACATATCATGGCTTCTAATGAGTCGGGAGCTAGGTCTTTATCACAATACTCACAATTAGGTCTAATTTCTAACATTATGCGGGCTTCTACTCTAATGATGTTGAGCTTTAATAATAGAGCATTACGTTGATTAGACTAATGATTATTTTCAATAAAAAAACCAGAGTATCTTTCGATAATCTGGTTAAAAAAGGAACCTTGGAAAAAAGGGAGCGCTTTTGCTAATTTAATTAGTTAGCAAAATGGGCGGCATTAAATATAGTTTGAAGTTCTTCGTACTTGTCGTTGTAAGCATCGGCTTTCTTAGTGAAAGTGTTTGCGCCTTTTAGGTTAACGTCAGCATTATATTGAATGCCTTTTGCATCAAGAGTATTAGACAAGGCTTCTACACTAGAGATGCTGTTACGGTAAGTTTCGTAAGCCGAATCATCTGAAGAACCTGATGCGGCAAAAGCAGACGTTGCGATTGCAGAAGAAGTCAAAAGAGCCAATGTTGCTTTAGTAAATGTGTTCATAATAAATCTCCAAAACGTATTACGTTTAATAAGTAGGTGAACCGCTGTTGCGTTTCGATGGAGTGATTATTACCTAAGTTTTATATTAAGAATAGCCTTTGGGAGCCGCTTCCGCGGTTGTTACTTTATGTGGGCTTTATTAGTAGAAATTAAGAATTTTAAGGATGGAATGTGCATTTAGTTATGTATTTCAGCCACATTTAAGGTCCTCTTTCCTTTAATTCTTATGACACTTTTTTATTAAAGGTAATAATATACGAGGATTATATTTATTAGGTTATTATGAATTTTATATTATTTTTATACGAAGTTTAAAAATGAAATTAAACAGTCTATAGGTTACTTTCTAGAATGAAGTTTGTATTATCGAAAATAGTCCACCTTTATGAATAATAATGTAAGTCGAGATAAATCCAGACTTACATTTAGTGTTAGATGAGGTTTATGTGCAGGCAAGTTTGCATTAAATGGTTGAGCTGTTGTTTAATAGTGGGCAGCTTATCAGCGTCCAATTGATATTGGCTTTGTTTTGCGAGGTTATCGTCAAGGTAGGTCGCTTGAGACAATTCCAACTGAATGGCGTGAATGCCCTTTTCTGGTTGCCCAAAATGACGAGTAATATAACCCCCTTTGAAGCGCCCATTAGTGACTTGGCGGTAACGAGAGTCTACCGTATGCTCCAGGGCTTGAACCAATCTTGTATCACAAGACTCACCTGCGTTGCTGCCCCAGTTAAAATCAGCCAGAGTCCCTTCGAACAACATAGGCACTTCGGCCGCTATACTGTGGGCATCAAATAAAATGGCGTAGCCAAACTTTGCTTTTAAACGAGCTAATTCGGTGGCTATGGTTGAATGGTAGGCGTGCCAAATTTGTCGTTTATACTGTGCTTTATAGTCTTGGTTTGGTTGCTTTCCTGTTTTGAAAACGTCACTTTCATCAAATAAAATATCTGGAAACAACCCTGTCGTTTTACTTTGATAAAGTGGTTTATCGTCGACAGGACGATTTAAGTCAATGACATAACGGGAGTAGTTCGCTTGAATACAGCCTACACCTAGGGTATCTAAGCAATCATACAGTTCTGGAATGTACCAGTCTGTATCTGGCAGCTTTTTTGCTTGATCTGTTAATCCTTGTTCAACTTCGCTTGTCAGTAGCAATCCAGAGTGCGGCATACTGACCAAAAGTGGTGTATCGCCCTGATGAAAATGAAAAGGATTTGCAATATCTTGCACTATCAGCGCTGTCATTTGCTTATTTCTCCATGTTGAACGCGTTGCTTCATTAATTGTCCACCTAACCAGTAGCTGAGTTCTCCAGGGCTTTCTACATCCCAACAAACGAAGTCCGCTACCTTACCTACTTCCAAGGTACCATGAGATTCTGATATCCCCAATGCTTTAGCCGCGTAAATTGTGGTGCCTGCCAATGTTTCCTCTGGGGTTAAACCAAATAAAGTACATCCCATGTTCATCATCAAACGCAATGATAATGCCGGCGAGGTACCTGGATTTGAATCCGTTGCAATGGCCATGGGTACTTGATGCAGGCGTAATAAATCAATAGGGGGCCTTTGCGTTTCTTTGAGAGTATAAAATGCGCCTGGTAATAACACGGCTACCGTACCGGATTCTTTCATCGCGATCACATCCGCTTCTTCTATAAACTCGATGTGATCAGCTGATAAGGCTTTATAAGAGGCCGCCATACGCGTTCCTCCTAGGGAGGAAAGCTGCTCGGCGTGAATTTTTATATCCAAACCTAATGCTTGGGCTTTTTCGAAATAACGCTGTACCTGTGCGGTGCTAAAGGCAATACCTTCACAAAATGCGTCTACCGCATCGGCCATACCTAACATGGCGACTTTTGGCAGCACTGTGTCACATAGGAAATCAATATAGGCATCTTTATCGTCGAATTCTGGCGGCATGGCGTGTGCGGCTAAGCAGGTGCGCTTTATAGTCACGGCTAAATCGTTGCTTAACGCGGTGGCTACTCGCAGCATTTTGAGTTCACTTTCTAACGATAATCCATAGCCAGATTTGATCTCAACGGTAGTGACGCCATCGTTCATCAAATGGATGAGTCGACGCCTAGCGCTGGCCACTAAATCGGCTTCGGAAGCCTCTCGGGTTGATCTAACGGAAGACGCAATACCACCACCTTGTTTGGCTATTTCTTGGTAGCTAATACCATTAAGGCGCTGCTCAAACTCTCCCGCACGATTACCACCAAACACGAGGTGAGTATGGCTATCGATGAGTCCTGGTGTGATCCAACCACCACCAAGATCGTGCTCAGATGTGGTTTGATAAACGGGTAGATCACAGGCTTTACCTAGCCATGCGATCCGTCCCCCTAAGACACCGATGGCGGCGTCTTTGATCACGTTATAATGACCATTGATCATGGTTGCTACATGAGCACCGTACCAAAGGCTATCGAGTATAAGAGGAGAGTTTAAGCGAGTCATATATTACTCCGCGAAACTGGGTAGTAAGTTCTCTGGCATAATGCTGTTGTGTACCGCTTCCATTAAAAGCGTATTGGCTTTTTCAATGTCAGTCGCAAAGTAGCGATCTTTATCATAGAAAGGCACACGAGCACGTAACTCTGCACGGACTTGTTCCAGTAGTTCGCTGGATTTAAGCGGTGCACGGAAATCCAAGCCTTGAACCGCTGATAAAATTTCGACAGCCAAAATGCCACGCGTATTCTCGGCCATGTCTTTTAACCGACGAGCAGCAAAGGTCGCCATAGATACGTGATCTTCTTGGTTAGCTGAAGTGGGTAAACTGTCAACTGACGCTGGATGCGCGTAGGTTTTGTTTTCACTGGCTAGTGCGGCGGCCGTTACTTGCGCAATCATAAAACCAGAGTTTACACCGCCATTATCCACAAGGAATGGCGGTAATTTGCTTAGATTACTGTCAATCAATAGCGCCATACGACGTTCAGAAAGGCTACCGATTTCTGCAATCGCTAAGGCTAAGTTATCGGCGGCCATTGCAACAGGTTCAGCGTGGAAGTTACCGCCTGAAATGATGTCTCCGGACTCTGCAAAGACTAATGGGTTATCGGAAACCGCATTGGCTTCAACGCATAACACACTGGCTGTATTACGAATTTGAGCAAGACAAGCGCCCATTACTTGAGGTTGACAACGAAGAGAGTAAGGGTCTTGAACTTTTTCACAACCTTCGTGGGAATTACCTAATTCACTGGTTGGGCCTAATAGATGACGGTAAGCGGCGGCGGCATCGATTTGGGTCTGATGGCCACGAACTTCATGAATACGAGCATCAAAAGGACTGCGGCTGCCTAATGCGGCTTCTACAGAAAGTGCGCCACAGGTTACCGCTGATGCGAATAAATCTTCGGCTTCAAATAATCCCTCTAACGCAAATGCAGTAGAAGCTTGAGTGCCGTTAAGCAGTGCTAAACCCTCTTTTGGTGCTAAGGTTATCGGTGCTAATCCTGCAATGGCTAGAGCCGCTTGGCCGGATAACACTTCACCTTTATAGCGAGCTTGACCTTCACCTAGTAATACCGCACTCATGTGGGCTAATGGTGCTAAATCACCAGAGGCACCGACAGAACCTTTTTGCGGAATACATGGGTAGACTTCTTTATTAATCAAGGTGATGAGCGCTTCAATGACTTGTAAACGAATGCCGGAAAAACCACGAGCTAGACTGTTTACTTTCAATGCCATGATGAGCTTAACGGTTTTGTCTGTCATCAAGGCGCCGATGCCCGCGGAATGCGATAGTACGATACTGCGCTGAAGCTCTTCTAGATCTTCTGCGGCAATACGCGTATTGGCTAATAATCCAAAACCGGTATTAATGCCATAAACCGTACGATCTTCTGCAATTACCTCGTTTACCACATCCGTGCTGGCTTGAATCGCAGGGATCGCGCGCTTATCCAGGCTCAGCTGTACGGGTTGACGACTAATTTGACGTAGGTCGTTTAATGTTAATTGACCTGGTTTGATGATTAATTTAAACATGGTTAGCCTCTAATTAACGGTCTTTAGGACCGAAGCACTCTCTGGTAGAGGGTGCTTTTTGTCATGGTTTATAATGGTAGTTTATCGTTGCACTTAGGCGGTAAATCTACTTACTTTTTTGTGGTAATCATAGGTAAATGCAGATTTTGCTCTTTCGCACAGTCAATCGCAATTTGGTAACCCGCATCCGCGTGACGCATCACTCCTGTCGCTGGATCATTATGAAGCACTCGAGCGATACGTTCAGCCGCATCATCACTACCATCACATACTATGACCATACCAGAGTGCTGAGAGAAGCCCATGCCTACTCCGCCACCGTGGTGAAGTGATACCCAAGTTGCACCTGAAGCTGTGTTCAATAAAGCATTCAATAACGGCCAATCGGAAACGGCATCGGAACCGTCTTGCATGGACTCTGTCTCACGATTGGGACTGGCTACCGAACCGGAATCCAGGTGATCTCGGCCGATCACAATCGGTGCTGACAATTCACCACTACGAACCATTTCGTTAAAGGCCAGCCCCAGTTTTGCTCGCTGGCCAAGACCGACCCAACAAATACGGGCAGGTAGACCTTGAAATTGAATACGTTCACGGGCCATATCTAACCAATGATGTAAATGAGCATCATCAGGGATCAACTCTTTTACCTTAGCATCGGTTTTGTAAATGTCTTCAGGGTCTCCAGATAAGGCGGCCCAACGGAATGGGCCAATGCCGCGGCAGAATAATGGGCGAATGTAAGCGGGTACAAATCCAGGGAAGTCGAATGCATTTTCAACCCCTTCTTCCATCGCCATTTGACGAATGTTGTTACCGTAATCAAATGTTGGAATGCCCATTTTTTGGAAAGCTAACATGGCTTCAACGTGTTTTGCCATGGATTGCTTTGCTGCCTTGACGATTTCAGCTGGATGCGTTTTGCCTTTCTCTCGGTATTCTTCCCAACTCATACCTGTTGGTAGATAGCCATTCAGTGGGTCATGGGCCGAGGTTTGGTCGGTTACCATGTCAGGACGAATACCACGACGAACCATTTCCGGTAGGATGTCGGCGGCATTACCACAAAGGCCAATGGAAATCGCTTTGCCTTCTTGCGTGTATTTTTCGATGCGAGCTAATGCGTCATCCAAATCCGTTGCTTGCTCGTCTAGGTAACGGGTTTTTAAGCGAAAATCGATACTGGTTTGCTGACATTCGATATTTAAAGAGCAGGCACCGGCTAAAGTCGCCGCCAATGGTTGTGCGCCACCCATACCACCTAAGCCGGCAGTTAATACCCAACGGCCAGTAAGATTACCATCAAAATGTTGACGGCCCGCTTCAACGAAGGTTTCGTATGTACCTTGAACGATGCCTTGGCTACCAATGTAGATCCAAGATCCTGCTGTCATTTGGCCATACATAGCCAAGCCTTTCGCATCGAGTTCGTTAAAATGTTCCCAATTGGCCCAATGAGGTACAAGGTTGGAGTTAGCAATCAAGACACGCGGTGCATTACTGTGTGTTTTAAATACTCCTACAGGTTTGCCCGATTGCACTAAGAGGGTTTCATCTTCTTCTAGGTTAGTCAGGGTTTCAACGATTTTGTCATAGCTTTCCCAATCCCGTGCCGCACGACCAATACCACCATAAACCACCAATTCTTCAGGGTTTTCTGCCACTTCTGGGTCAAGGTTATTCATCAACATGCGCATTGGGGCTTCGGTAAACCAAGATTTTGCGGTCAGTTTTGTGCCCGTTGCCGCTTTAACAACACCTTGACGATAACGTTTTTGAGCGAGAGTTTGTTTTGACATTGAAATCACCTGTATTGAAATTGGTTATTGGTACATGTATATACAACCTAAAGATAAATTCTCATTTCTTCTTTTGCAAGCCTTAAATAAAATTTTTTGAATTTTCTGCCTTTTAATTAGTAAGAAAGTCTTTGCAAGAAAGCGGATGATCTTTAGGTTATCACCAAAAATAAAGCGAAATAAATGAAACTGAAGTAGTAAAATCGACTTGTATATACAATGTGTATTCTATTACACTCAAGCCTTCTTTATGACTTTTGGAACGGATAGATGAGCTCATATAACGCGTCTTTTTATTTTGCGAAACAGGCTTTGCTTGATACTGGTTGGGAAGATAATGTGTTGTTTGAAGTGCGTAATGGCGCGTTTACCTCTATTCAGCCGAATTGCACTGTTTCTGATGACCTTCCTGAAACGACGGCCATTTTAAATGGCCCTATGCTGCCAACACTGGCGAATGTTCACTCCCATGCATTTCAGCGAATTATGGCCGGAGCGGCCGAAGTCAGTTTGAATCCGAACGACAGTTTTTGGAGTTGGCGTGATCTGATGTATAAGACTGTGCAAAAGCTTTCCCCAGAAGACGCGCAAGTGATCGCGACGCAACTCTACATTGATATGCTAAAAGCGGGTTATACTCAGGTTGGTGAGTTTCACTATTTGCATCATGCTCAGCAAGGAAAGCCTTACACGCAAAAAGCAGAAATGTCTTTACGTTTACTCGATGCTGCTAATCAATCTGGCATAGGGTTAACCCTACTCCCCGTGTTGTACTCTTATTCAGGGTTTGGGGGTCAGTCTCCGAATATAGGACAAGCACGTTTTATTCATACAACAGACTCCTATTTAGCGCTTCAACAGGAATGTAAAACGGCGTTTGCTTCTCGCCGTTTGAATGAAGATAACAAACACAAACTGGGAATTTGTTTCCACTCTTTAAGAGCTGTCACTAAACCGCAAATTGAGACGGTTTTGCAAGTGCTTGAGCAAAACAAAGTCGTGCATATTCACATCGCTGAACAGCAAAAAGAAGTACAAGACTGCTTAAGTTGGAGTAGACAAAGACCGGTGGAATGGTTGCATAATGAAATCGGATTGAGTGATCGTTGGTGCTTGATACACGCGACTCACCTAGATTCACAGGAACTCGCGACGATTGCATCTAGTCAAGCCATTGCTGGTTTATGCCCAACCACGGAAGCGAACTTAGGGGATGGTATTTTTCCTGCTGTAGATTTCGAACAGGCTCATGGTCGCTGGGGTATTGGTTCTGACAGTCATGTGAGCTTATCTATTGTAGAAGAGTTACGGACTTTAGAGTATGGTCAGCGTTTGCGTGATCAACAGCGAAATAGATTACACCGACCAGAACAAAATAGGATAGGGGATAACCTCTTTACGCAAGCCCTTTTAGGCGGCAACCAAGCCTGTGATGTATCGCTTGGTTTAAAAGTAGGCTGTCGTGCCGACTTTATGTTGTTGGATGACTCCCATCCTTTTATCGCGGCCAGTCAGACGGCTGATGTACTGAATCGCTGGTTATTTGCGTGTAATGAAAACTTAGTTAAAGATGTGTTTGTAGCTGGAGCCCCCGTCATTACGAATTTCCGCCATCGTTTAGAAGAGAGCAGCCGACAAGCATTCACACAGGTTATTAAAAAGGTTATGTACGATGAGTAGCTCCACGGGATACCGCATTCTAAATCAACCTCAATATCTACGTATGCCATGGAAAAATGGCCTTGGTGAGACTTTAGAAATAGCCTCGGCTAGAGATGAAGCGGGTTTACGATTTCGAATCAGCCAAGCCGCCGTCGTAGAAAATGGGGTTTTTTCCGATTTCACTGGACTGCACCGCACCTTGGTTTTATTAAGCCATACTGGCATGAATTTAACTCATGAAAGCCAGGGTGAGAAAACGCAGAATCAGCTTCTTCATGCGTTGGATATGGCTCGCTTCGATGGCGGCGCATTCACTCGGGCAAGCTTAATAGATGGACCTATTGAAGATCTAAATATAATGGTTCGGCATGAAGATGCTCATGCTAACGTAATGGCTCTTAACCATAATCAATCAGTAGATATAACGCTAAGTGAAGACTCTTTTCTCTCTGCTTTTTATGCCAATCAAATGAGCCATATCACGTTACTTATTGAAGGAGAAACGCATCAAATTGAGATGCTGGATAATAGCTTTTTGATATTCGAGCAAGGCGGTATTCTTTCGATAGAGTGCGGCAGCGGTATTTTTATTGATATTAGGGCACGGTGAGACGACGGTTAGCGCCCAAAGTGCCCAAAAAGTTGGAATCTAGAGCCTGGATAGACTAAGCGAGCGGCGGTGACGATGTCATCACCAGACCAAGTACGGCGCTTTATTTGTAGGCAAGGTTCTTGTGTTGTAATTTGGAGCCGTTCGCATTCCTGTGTAGAGGGCATAACGGCTTCGACTAGATGTTCGCCTTCTGTCATTGGTGCAACGCTCATTAGGTATTCATAAGGCGTATGCTGAGTGAAATCTTGTTGGTTGTACTCCGGAGCCAAGACGGCGTTGACGATACGTTCTTCTATTTGAATGGGTAGGTCATTTTCAAAATGTAGGACGACAGAGCGAAAAATAGTATGGCTGGTTCGAATACCCAGCATCATGGCTTCTTCTACGGTCGCTCGGCCGGATTCAATGATCAACAACTCCGCTTTATGTTGATGCCCTCGAGCGGCAATTTCATCGGCAATATTGTGTACCTCGAACAAAGCTGAATGTGCTTTTTTCTTAGCAACGAATGTTCCTAGTCCCTGTTGTCGAACCAGTAAACCTTCTGCTGTTAGCTCTCGCAGCGCACGATTTACCGTCATCCGACTGACGCCTAATGTCTTGACGATTTCAGACTCAGAAGGCACGCGTTGATTTTCTTTCCATTCATCCGAAGCAATTTTTTGGCTAATGGCTTGCTTTAACTTTGCGTAGATAGGTTGTGGTGTGCTCGACAAATCATTAAATAAATTGTGCAGCATTGAGATTTTTTTATCGGTCACGGACATACCATTAATGAAAAGATGTGGCGAAATTATACAGTGAGTCAGGTTTTTTAAACAACTGCTAGGCTATTTTCCTTGAATAATGAACTCTATGAAGAATGGCGTGTCTCAATTGAGTTAACCTATTTTTGTTCGTTACCCTATTCAATTCAAGGAGATATTTATGAAAAAAATCATACCAGCGGCATTGCTTGCTCTGTCTATTTCGGCACCCGCTCTGGCGGTAGATGGCATGATCAATGTTCAAAGTAACCACTCAGTGAAAGAGACGGCTGATCGTATGGAAGGTGTCTTAAAAGAGAAAGGCATGACGGTGTTTAATAGAATAAAGCACTCTGAAGGGGCAAAAAATGTGGGTATTGAATTAAGAGACACGGAATTGGTTTTATTTGGTAATCCAAAAGTCGGTAGTCCTTTGATGCAATGTGCTCAGAGTATTGCGATTGAATTGCCTCAAAAAGCATTAATTTGGGAAGATGAAGCCCAAAATGTTTGGATTTCCTATAATGATCCAAAATACTTAGAGCAAAAGCACAATCTAGTTGGCTGTGAAGCGGTTATTGAAAAGGTCGGCAATGCATTAGCTGGTATTACGAAAGCGGTTGCCTCTTAACGCCTTCATGATTAGAGGGTAATCAAAGCCCAATAAGTGCGGTGGTTGCCGTAGTGAGGGCTTTGATTTTGACAAAGTCGGCTAAAGGTCGCTTTTGTTGCTAAGCGTTGGTGCCCAATCTTTAGCCCAATCCCCTAGAGGCTCTAAATGCTTAAAGAGGGCTCTACCATCCTCGGTTAGACTATAGCCATCCGCGGCTTTTTCAATTAAATGTGCGGCCCTTAACTCCTTTAACCGCGTATTGAGTACACTCGGGGAAGCCGAGCCGCAATGAGTTTGCAGGTCTCTAAAAGTACGATTGCTTCCACTTAAGCCCCATAATATTCCCATAGCCCAGCGACGCCCCAATAAATCAAATAAGACCATGATAGGCTGACCGCTTTCGGAGCCTCGAACTGGACTGCCCACCGTCGGTAATGCCGTTTTCTCTTTCATGGTATTCGAGTTCTGACTATTGGCCATAATGTCTCTTTTTGAAAGTACGTTCTTTGAAGCAGGGTAGTCTAAAATTTGCTACTAAATTAGTAGCAAAAGTAGTGATCAATATGTATGCTACTAATTTAATAGCGCTCTAAAGGACTACTATGTCAAACAAATCATCACTAATCAACGTCTTACTGTGGGTGATACTGGCCTCTATGTGGGGTTCTTCCTTCGCGATGATTAAACTTGGTGTGGCCAGTTTAGACCCCGTTGTGATTGTGGCTGGCAGAATGTTGATTGGCGCCGTGTTGATTTTTTGTGTCTTGATATGGGCTGGGCAAAGGCTCTCTTCTAATGCAAAAGTATGGCTTTCTTATACCATAGCTGGATTGTTAGGAAGTACGATTCCTTTTGTCATGATTACTTATGGCGAGCAATCTGTAGACAGCGCCTTAGCGTCTATTTTAATGGGGGTTGCTCCTGTTGCCACGGTTGTATTAGCGGCGACGGTATTGCCAGATGAAAAGTTAACCAAACGAGTCGTAACTGGGCTGGTGTTTGCCGTGATGGGAGTGGTGATTTTGGTCGGCCCAAGTGCATTACACTCTTTAGGAGATGACTTTATTGGCCAACTATCGATTATCTGTGCGGCACTTTGCTACGCCGCGAACACGGTTTATGTGAAGTGTTGTGTTAGGCGTCCGGCATTAGAAATGGCGTCTGGTTCTACCTTGGTTGGTGCGTTCTCCATTCTTCTTGTCACTTTTTTCATGGGGAAACATGAATTTATTATTGAGCCTACTATGATGTCCATTGGTGCCGTTGTGTATTTAGGTGTGTTTTCCACTGGTTGCGCCAATCTGATCTATTTTTATCTGGTACCTCGAATTGGTGCTACCCGCATGTCACAAATTAATTTTGCCGTACCTGTTATGGGGAGTTTAATTGGTTTCTTCTTTCTTAATGAAATGTTAACCCTGCGACATCTGCTTGCTTTAGCTGTTATTGTGTTTGCGGTTTATCTCGTATTATCAGGCGCTAAACCCTCAGCGGGGAAAGCGCACGCTTCTCAGTGAATGTTTAGATAATCGAGCCTAATTCAACTAATAGAAACAGCACATTGCATAAAACGGATCGTTTGAAGAGTGAACGTTCTGTTTATTTATCGGAAAAACTGTCCGCAATCGGTTTTGTACTGACCCCGTGAATAAAGACACTGAACAAAATCGTTGTCATTGCTACGGTCGCAATGAACGATTTACCTTCTATTTGAGTATCAATCACCATTAAAGTAAAAACGATAGAGGCCAGTCCCCGTGGTCCAAACCAAGCAAATGTGAACCTTTCTTTTAGGTCTAAAGCCGTAAAACTTAAAGAAAGCATAACCGGAATGATGCGAATTAAGGTCGTGCTTAATAATGCATAAAGCACAATGGTCAGATTGATTTCTGGAATAACAAGGTAAGCAACCACAAAACCAAATAAGCACCAGATGAGTAAAGAAATAAAGTTCGCGATATGCTCACTGTCTTCGATCAAGGGCTTACTCATGTGCTTGGGTGCAAATTTATCAAACAATAAGCCAGCAACAAAAGCGGCGATAAAACCGCTACTATGCAACGTTTGAGCTAATGAAAAGACCAAGACCGCAAAGCCTAGTAAAAGGTAAGGGCTAGAATGATTCGCAAAATAGCGATGGGTCATAGCGAAGCGCAAAAGTGCAATAAAAGCAAAGGTGCTGATTAGGGCAATAATGACGGCGCCCCCTAACTCTCTGGCAAAAATGGTAGCGATTTCTAAAGAGCTTAGCGTCGTGTCTGGATGGTTGGCGAGCAGAATAAAAATTAGGAAAAGCGGTACACATAAGCCATCGTTTAGCCCGCTTTCGGTATTAATGCCTTCACGAATTTTGGCTGGCACGGACATGTTTTCTAGCAGACCTTTGCTTAATGCCGCATCTGTCGGAGTCAGAATAATGGCGATGAGCGCCGCTTGAATTAAGGTCAAATCAACAAATAAGAGTAAGGCGGTGCCTATGCCTAATAACAGGGTGAGTGGTAAAGCAACAAAGAGTAATAAGCTCGGATATTGAATACTGTGCTTAAGGACGCTCAGTTTCGCCTTCGCCGCATCGGTAAACAAAAAGACGCTCAAAGTCATCTCGATTAAAGGCAAAGCATAATCCAATCCACCCGCCAAATTAGCCCCTTCATTAGGGACAAAATACGCAATCAAGACTCCGCCGAGCACAAAAAACATCGGCCCGCTGATGTCTTTTCTAGACAAAGGTCGAATCGAAATGGAATAGATTAAAAACAATCCACTAACAACGGCCAATACCGCGTATAACATCTTTACCTTCTCCCTAAATAGTATGTGTTTTACTGAGTCAAATTGAAGGAGAGTATTAAAACAGAATACAGTAAAGGATGCTTCGGTTGTTTGTTGACTGTGTGATTTTAGATCTCGTAACAGAGATGCCATGTAACCAATAGGTCAACGGCTGAACGCTTGCACTGATTTTTTCGGTGGTACGAAACTCATGGAAGCCATTGTATCTAATGAAAAGTAGGTCTTTCGATGGATGACTTACTATAAGGGTTGAATGATATTCTCTCTTACCCCCAAATCACTTGATTGCGGCCAGCGGCTTTTGCTTCGTACATGGCTTTATCGGCTCGTTGGAAGCATTTTTTAAAGGATTCATTGAGCCTAATTGTGGCTATGCCTGCACTAAAGGTTAGGCGTTTGATAGGAGGAAATTCTGTTTTCGATATTTGTTGGCGTAATGTTTCCATATAACTGTAAGCCGTATCGGGTTCGACGTCAGGAATTAGGATGACAAATTCTTCACCACCCCATCGGCAAACAATATTATCATTATCACTCGTTAGTTCATTTGCGAGGCTACACAACACATCATCGCCAATTTCGTGCCCGAACTGGTCGTTTACTTCTTTGAAATGGTCGATATCTAACACAACGAGAGAGACTGGGCGTTTGTTTTTCTTGGCGCGAGAGGTTTCTTTGTCGACCAAGGTGTTGAATGCTCTGCGGTTGTAAAGTTTGGTGAGAGGGTCTTGAGAGGCAATTTTTTCGAGCTTGTTATTTTGCTCTTTGAGTATGATGTTCTTCTCGGAAACTTCCTGTGTGCGTTGATCCACCATTTCCTCTAAAAAAGTAGTATGAGTTTGTATGGTTTTAATCGTATCGTAGAAAGCCTTAGAAAGTTGGCCTATTTCATCTTTAGAATCAATGACTTTGACGTTATTGTGATCACTCTTAACGAAGGCTTTTACTTCCTTGGTAAGCTGTCTTAGTGGCGAGGTGATTTTGTTTGATAACTTGATGATTAATAATAAAAAAACCACCATTAATATCAGTGCAGTGATGAGCACGTTGTATAATATTTCATAAATGTTATGGAATATTTCAGACTCTTTGGTGGTGACGAATAAAGTCCAATCTGGCAGGTTTTTTATCTTAGAGAAGGTCACTATTTTTGACTCATCGATACTGGCATCTTCGTAATGGCCATATCCATTATCCTGTACCTTGGTTTGTTTCACTATGTCCCCAAAACCTGGATAGCTTTCGCTGTTCTCTGTGGACAATTGCACCGTCATAATAAAGTCCTTATTCGGATGGGAGACAACGGTTCTATTGGAATCAGCGAGCCATGCATAACTGCCTTTCGTGAGTTTAATAGCAGAGAGTTTTTCATTGAGAACGTTCAGAGGAACGGCCACGGCGATGGTGCCAGCCCAAGCTTTCTGATCATTCCAAATAGGGACGGCGACTATGATCACGGGTTCTTTTTCAAACTTACTTAATACAGGGACTGTAATATTGTGCTCTTTGCCTACCCACTGTTCACCTTGAATAAAGGAAGGATGGGTGACCTTGTTAGTATTGCCTTTTGAGTCGGTTAAGATGAGGTTTTGATCTATATATATGGCATTGATAAAGTCGCCATCTCCTACCTCCATTAATCTATTTAACTGTGCATTAATGCTTTGCTTATTTCCTTGTCTTATTAAAGGGTTGTCACTAAGCATTTTTAACATGGCAATGTATTGACTGAATTCTTGACTCAGTATTTCCGCATGCATGGTTGATATTTCAGCGGATTTTACTAGCTCCAACTCCAGCACACGGTTACGCTCATTTAGAAAGGTCGTGAGCAGTAGGGTAGAAATAAAAGCGATTATCACTAAAGAGTATGTGGTGATGATCTTGGTTTTTATTGTTTTTAACATGCCACTCCTCAATAAATAATAGCCAAAAATATAGGAATAAGTCGCGCCTGTTGCATCGCCTTGTATGAGTATGTTTCTAACGTCCTCTACTAGAGACCTGACGGCAAGCGTTACTTTACGTGATGCGTTTAGCTTTAAAGATATGGTGTCAGTATAAAGCTAAAGGAGGTATTAATTTGTTGTTTTTTGTATGTTTGGCAACTCAACATAGTCAGTCTGAATACAAGCTGCACTAACTAGACTCATTATATTGTCTTATTTTAATACATTTTTGCTTCAAGATGGGAGAATTAAAGGCATTTTTGTCGATTGGCATGTAATTGCTCTGTTTTCAGACTTTTATGCATCAGAGCGTTATAAACCTGCTTTATAAGAGGGTTTTTAATAACGAATGAAGCAAGGTAATGCTTTGGAAGTTATTTCTATCACAACCTAATAGTCTCATCATTAAAAATAAAACATCGTTCTAAAAAAAATGATTTACCGTGTCTGATTATTGTTATGAAGGAGGAGATCGTTTAAAGTGCGTCTTCTATAGGAGGAATCATGACAAGAAAGACGTCAGCTTTTTTAATCATTAAAGTGAGTGATATGTATGCAAAATATGTTTGATTTGAGCAATAAAGTTGCCATTGTGACTGGGTGTAATACCGGACTAGGTCAAGGTATGGCATTAGCTCTTGCGAAGGCGGGCGCCAATGTTGTTGGAGTGAATCGAAGAGTGCCGGCAGAAACCATGGAGCTGATGGAAAAAAGAGGATACCAGTTTCATAGTGTGATTGCGGACATGAGCAAAATAGCAAGTGTAAACCTCGTTATTAAAGAGGCGGTCGCGGCGTTTGGTAAAGTGGATATCTTGGTCAATAATGCTGGCATTATTCGTCGTAATGATTCGATTGATTTTACAGAAAAGGATTGGGACGATGTGATGGACCTCAATGTTAAAGCGGTTTTCTTTATGTCTCAGGGTTTTGCTAAACAGGTGATCGCTCAAGGCACGGCGGGTAACATTATTAACATCGCCTCTATGTTGTCTTATCAAGGCGGTATTCGAGTGCCTTCTTACACCGCATCCAAAAGTGGTGTCATGGGAGTGACTCGTCTACTGGCAAATGAGTGGGCCCAAAAGGGAATTAATGTGAATGCCATTGCTCCAGGTTATATGGCGACAGACAATACTACCGCGTTACGAGAAGATGAAGTTCGTTCTAATGAAATACTGGGTCGTATACCCTGTGGTCGTTGGGGAACGCCCGATGATATGGCTGGACCGATTGTGTTTTTGGCCAGTGAAGCGTCTCGCTATGTGAATGGGTATACTATTGCGGTGGATGGCGGTTGGCTAGCTCGGTAGCAATAGCCAGATATTGTCGCTACATGAAGAGCGATCGTTAATATAACGACGGTTTCTTCTTTTGTGAGGGCTGCGGTCTCGCATTATCTCTTTGTTTATTACTTTCTCTCAGACTGACTTTTATGATGTTGGGATGTATCTCATTAAGAAATTATTCTACAATTACAAAATAACATTTCAAAAAAAATGAAACTTATTATGAATGAAGAAAATAACCAACAAATTGAGCCAGTATCATCGGTGATGAAAGTGTTTGCCATATTGAATGCATTGGCAGAGAAAAAATCTTTAGGTGTTACCGAGTTATCTCAAATTGTCATGACATCCAAGAGTACGGTGTATCGCTTTTTGCAAACGATGAAAATGCTCGGGTTTGTCCGTCAAGAAGGAGATGACGATCGCTATTCCCTGACCTTGAAATTGTTTGAGCTGAGCTCTCATTCACTGGAACATGTGGATTTAGTTTCTTTAGCCGAGCCTTACATGGCGACGATAGGGGAACAGACAAAAGAAGCGCTTCATCTTGGAATTCGTGATGGCGATAATATTGTTTATATTTTTAAAGTAGACGCTCAATATAATTTACGTATGCAATCCCGTATTGGTGGTCGCAATCCACTCTATTCAACGGCCATAGGTAAGGTATTGTTGGCGGAAAGGTCTGAAGAGTATGTACGAGAAGTGCTCGCGCAGACGGATTTTTTGCCCTCAACAGCCAAAACACATCTTTCTATAGACTCTTTTTTAGCAGAGTTAATCGAAGTAAAAGCCAAGGGCTACGGCGTTGATAACGAAGAGCAAGAAGAGGGTCTTCGTTGTATTGCGGCACCCATTTATGATCGCTTAGGTAATGTTATTGCTGGGCTCAGCTTGTCTTTTCCGACACTACGTTACACTCCTGAAAAGTTTGAAAACTATGTTGCTCTATTGCAGGATGCCGCCGGAAAGATATCCAGAAAACTCGGTTGTATGAATTCATAGCTTGTTCACCTCTCTTATGAAGCTGGGAGGATTACCCTCCTAGCTTTTCCTCTCTTGTCTCCTTTGAGTGTTCAATGTACTTGGCAGCCGCCGCTTCTTAAGTGGGGTGGCCATCTAGATGGCTATCTCTAAAAGAGGTTCTTTTTACATATAAAATAAATGAAACGCTTTTTCATAAAGTATTGAACGGTGTTTTTAAATACTGCTATACTGTGAATCTCTAAAATAATAATGCAAAGAGTTGTCTTATGTTTGTCTACAGTAACGAAGTTCCTCTGGAAAACCTGGGTGGTGGTGTATCACGTAAAATCATGGCGTACTCAGATAATATTATGGCCGTGGAAGTGCACTTTGAAAAAGGCGCTATTGGTCCGTTGCATAATCATCCGCATGAACAATTAACCTATGTGTTATCTGGAAAATTCGAATTCACCATTGGTGATGAAACCAAAATAGTAGGCCCAGGGGATACTCTATACAAAGAGCCAAATGTGATGCATGGCTGCGTGTGCTTAGAGCCAGGTATCTTACTAGACAACTTCACTCCTGTGCGCAAAGACTTTTTATAATGCGTCTAACTTTTATTTAGCACCAATAAAATTACTTGAATTTCGATAATAAAACTCTGGAGAGCATTATGAAAATTGCACTAATGATGGAAAACAGCCAGGCGAGCAAAAATGCCATGATTCTTGAGCAGTTAAATGCCGTTGCCGTACCTCTTAAACATGACGTTTATAATGTGGGGATGAGCGACGATAACGATCACCATTTAACCTACATTCACCTAGGTATCATGGCCAGTCTGCTGTTGAATTCAAAAGCCGTCGATTTTGTTGTGGCTGGTTGTGGCACAGGCCAAGGCGCGATGATGTCGTTAAATCTCCATCCAGGTGTTTTATGTGGTTATTGTCTTGAGCCTTCCGACGCCTTTTTGTTTAATCAAATCAATAACGGCAATGCGATTGCTATGGCCTTTGCTAAAGGTTTTGGCTGGGCAGCTGAATTAAATGCCCGTTACATTTTTGAAAAAGCCTTTACCGGTCCACGTGGTGAAGGCTATCCCGCTGAGCGTAAAGAACCTCAAGTGCGTAACGCCGATATTTTAAATCAAGTGAAAGCCGCGATTACAAAAGACAATTACCTCGATACACTGAAAGGCATTGACCAAGAATTAGTCAAAACAGCCGTGACAGGCGAGCGCTTCCAGAAGTGCTTTTTTGACAACAGTCAGAGCCCTGAAATAGAAGCGTACGTGCGTTCGTTACTATAAGCGTTATTGGATCAAGTGGTGCCACCGTTCGTGTGGCATTATTTGTTTTGCCAGTCTGCGAACGCAAAAGCAGACTGGTCTAAGGATGATTAAAAGAAGTCAATTATGTGGATTATTTATGCTCTATTAGCTGCTCTATTTTTCGGAATGAGAGGGATCATGTATCAATGGACATCCCAAAAAAATCTCAATCGCAATTTAATGCTATTTGGTGTTTTTTTTGTGGGTTTTGTTATCAGCGCTCTGGCTATGTATGTATTAGGGCAACAATGGTACGCCTGGACAGATATTTGCGTCGGGCTCGCATTAGGTTTTGGTTCCTTCGCTGCCAATGCGGCTTTACATAAGGGCTTTTCAGTAGGTAAAGCCTCTCTTATTAGCATCTTGTCTGGTCTACCTCCCTTGTTTGTTGTGTTGCTGGCTTTTTTATTCTGGAACGAGACCTTAACCACTCAGCAATTAATTGGGTTTATTGTTATTTTTGTTGGGCTTTACACTATTCGCTATTCCAATGATATTTCGTTTCGTAATCTACAAGGGGCGCAATGGGGGTTATTGGCCGCGCTGTTTTTTGCGTTCAATGACTTATTAGGCAAACAATCAACTCGTCTTGATGCGGATATGTTTGCCACGCTCACATTGATGTTTGGGTTTGGCAGCGGCTTGTTTGCATTTAGCTGGCTTAAAAATCGTCAGGTTGTCTCTCATGATGATGAGGGTACCCATCCGCGCTGGTCAGAGATGAGAACCTTCGTTTGTGGATTAGCAGTTGGTTTAACAAATGTGGCTGGCATGATGGCTATCTTATCTGCCTTTGCTCTGGGCGCAGCGGGATTGGTTTCGGCTGTCACCGCGATGAATATTTTAATCATTTTATTGTATTCACGTATCTTTCTAAAAGAGTCCTTTAGTCGACAAGAAATTTTGGGGCTTACCGCTGCTTTAGTGGGTATTCTTATTTTGCGCTTAAGTCAGTGAGACGCTTCATTAAATTACCTATGAAAGCCTAGTAGTGATCAGCGGAGAGCGTCCTTTATCATGCAAGATGATCAGGACGGAACCGCTGTTTTTTTATACTTTCTTCAATAGTGCCATACACTTCTACCGTACTTTCCTCTATCTACGATGACTTTTCTCTCTCTCATTCGTATGAGTAACCACTAGCTACGCCAATAAAGATGATGTGGGTTGTCGACGAAGATAGTCTGGCGTATTTTTTCATCTGGCATCCAGCTCATGACAGTATCAAGCAATTCCACATCATTGGGTGCGGCTTCTGGAGAGCCTGAGACATGTGGCCAGTTACTTCCCCAAATGACCCGCTCTGGGGCATGCTCAATGACTCGTTTGGATAATTCTGCAAGGTCACTGTAATCCGGCCCTCCGGTGACAGAGCTCTCATAGCAGGCCGCTATTTTATAGTAACAATTACCCTTATCTATCAGCTTGAGTAATTGTGAAAATGCTTTTGAATCCGGTGACACAGGAGGTAAAAACTTACCATGATGGTCAATGACATAGTCACCTTGTACTTGTTTTAATAGGGGCGCGCGGTCGAGCATTTCACGACCATTAAATTGCACTATACAAGTCCAATTAAGAGATCGGACTTTGGCATTAACTTCCAATAGATCTTTAATTCGTACTGCGCCTAACGTGAGCTCCATAATGCGAGCGCCACGAGCGCCTTTTTCATGCCATTCTTGCAGGCTGGCTTCATCGGTACTGGTGGTGACGGCGACGACACCACGCCCCCGATCGCCTAATGTACTGAGAGCGTCCAACATCACTGTGTTGTCTGTTTGATAGGCATTAGGTTGTGTAATCACCACTTTTTCTAAGCCTAGCCACTGTTGTACTTGGTGATAATCGATAATATTAGCGGCATCGGCTGGAAGGTTAGGTCCACCAGGTAAGGCAGGATGCTTTGCATCGTAGACATGAATATGAGTATCCACACTGCCTTTCGGTAAGGCAATACGTGGTGCTTTTCCGGTTAATATGCGAGCCATGTTTTTTCCTAATCTATTGCTGAGGGGCGTGTTTAGCTAATTCTTCTCGGATGATGTTAATGCCTAGTCCGTGTCCATTCGGTACGTTTAAATACCCATGATCTAATGTAAATGGCGTTGTTACTATGCTGGAACGGAAAGGGTTATGAGTTTGGTCAAACTCAAAGCGAGGAGATGCACTACCAGGTGATGGCGGGCTAGGTGGAATAATGGCGTGAAAATGTAAGGAGGCCGCGAGTGCAATACTGGTGCCCCAAACATGAGGTACACAGCGAACACCGTGTACGTCGCAGAGGGTCAGAATTTTCTTCGCCTCACTTAAACCACCGACACCACAGACGTCGGGTTGTAGAATATCTACGGTGTTTTGCTTCAGTGCTTCATTAATTCCCCAGCGGGAATGCCAGGTTTCTCCTCCTGCTAGAGGGATTGGCTGCGTGGTACGTAACTTGTTATAGCTAGAAAGGGCTTCAGGTACGACCGGTTCTTCAAACCACAGAATATTGCAATCGCCAACTTGATTGGCCACTCTGGCGGCGTCAATATGATCGTAGCCATGATTGGCGTCTATCATCAGTTCAATATCAGGACCTAGAGATTGGCGAACGGCTTTGATGGATGCTACGTCTAGATCCACACCAAAACCGATCTTGATTTTGACCGCTTCGAAACCTTGATTTTTATAACCAGAGACCTCGTTTATCAGACTTTCTATACGGTCTTCTCCGATCATTCGAAAACCGCCAGTCGCGTAGGCAGGAATGCGGGTACGGAAGGCACCGCCCATTAGTTGATACGTTGGGCATTGGTGGAATTTACCAGCAAGATCCCAAAGCGCGATATCAATACCACTGATGGCGTTGATGGTGGCTCCTCGTTGACCTTGATCCCGAAAAGTGTGGTAAAGCATTAGCCAAATGGGCTCGATATCGAGGGCATTTTTACCTATTAACAAGGGCGTCATGGCCTTGATGAAAGCGTCATTTACAATACGATTACCTAGGCATTCACCCCAGCCGATGAGGCCATTGTCACAATGTATTTCAACTAAGAGATGCTCTCGAGAAGTAAATGTCATTGAGGCTGACTCAAATGGCTTTTCGAGAGTGTGGGATAGGTGATGTGTTGTGATTTGCGTGATTTTCATCGTGACTACCTTTTGTTTGCTTTTATTATTGTGACTAAAAAGAACATATCATAAGTAGTAGGATAAAAACCACAAATTCATACTATGACTTCCCGCGCTCTATTTCCCGCATCAATTTTCTATAGCGTTCACTGCCATTATTTAAATGCACTCTTATCGCGTGTTGGGCCGCATTGGTATCACGTGCTTCGATGGCGTCTAAGATGGCTCTATGCTCATTGTTGAGAGACGTTTCTACTTCGGGGTCTCTTGGTAACCCGGCTTCTTCTCTAAGTCTTGCCCGTGGAATAGTGCGGCGCCCCAACACTTCTAAAAAATCAATAAAATGTTGGTTATTAGTGGCTTTGGCAATGGCAAGGTGAAACTCAAAATCTTCTTGTTCTGCGTTTTCTCCCTTATGCACTTTTTTCTCGTAGGCGTCGAAGCAGCGATATATTTCCGCCTCTTGTGCAGGTGAGCAGCGAGCAACGGCAAGGGCTATGGCTTCTAGCTCTACAGCGGTTCTAAGCTCTAGAGATTCTATGGTGTCTGTCAGGGTTCGAGTGTTTTTTCTGAGAGACGATAATATGTCTTGTTTTGGCTCTGAAACAAACACCCCTATGCCTTGTTTGGCTTCGACTAAACCCTCAGCCTTCAATGTGGCAATGGCTTCTCGTAATACGGTTCGGCTGACAGAAAGTTCCTCCATCAAATTAGGTTCTGTGGGGAGTTTATCTCCTGGCTGTAAGCCTTGATCGTGAATCCGATCGCGCAGTTTTTTTGCTGTTTTCTGCGGTAGGCTGGTTTTCGTTTTTTTCGGTGCCGACATGTTTTTGGGCCTATTTCCTTACACTCTGTGTGCTGAAATGATCATTCTTCCGCTAATATAGCACATACTATGACCTCTAATTAATAGGCGTTTTTACTAACTAAATAATGTTTTTTATGATATTCATAGTATGACTGTTGTCATTGTGTCTTGTTGTATGGTACAAATAAAAAACGTTAAGCCTGTTCAATTTTTTTGAAAAGCTGTTTCTTAATGTAAAATCGAGCAAAAATATAAAAATCTGGAGAGATAACAATGATAATAAAAAATTCTACCAAAAAGCTTGGAAAAACCCTCGCTCTTGCCACTGCCGTGTCCGCTGCTGTCTTTGCCTCTACGGCTCAGGCTGATTGGAAAGGCTGGAATATACATAACACAGGTTACCCCGTTACTGTGGCGATGGAGTCGTTTGTTAAAGAAGTGGATAAGATAACAGATGGCCGTGTGAGCGGACGAGTTTATAACGGTGCTGTGCTTGGCAGTCAATCGGATGCGATTCAAATGCTGCAGGTGGGTGGGATTCAATTTGCTGGATTCAATTTGGGCCCAATGGGTGAAGCGGTACCCGAAGTCAACGTTGTGTCTCTGCCTTTTATTTTTAAAAACCTCGACCATATGCATCGTGTGATGGATGGCACGGTTGGCGATCAATTAAGTGATGCGATGGCGGAAAAAGGCATTATTTCCCTGGCTTGGTATGATGGTGGTGCTCGTTCTTTTTACAATACCTCTAAACCCATTCAAACGCCTGCGGATATGAAGGGCGAAAAATTTCGTGTGATGAATAATGAGCTTTACGTTGGTATGGTAGAAGCGCTTGGAGGCAATGCAACACCGATGGCGTATTCTGAAGTCTACCAGTCGTTGAAAACCGGTGTTGTTGATGGTGCGGAAAACAATTGGCCATCGTATGATTCCAGCAACCATTTCGAAGTGGCGTCTTATTATTCTTTGACTGAGCATTTGATTTTACCTGAGTGTTTATGTGTCAGTGTGAAAGCGTGGAATGATTTGTCTGAAAACGATCAAAAGGCCGTTAAAAAAGCCGCTCGTGATAGCTCAACATTACAGCGCAAATTGTGGGCTGAGCGTGATACTGAGAGCCGTAAAAAAGTGCTGGCTTCTGGCGTCAAGTTTAATGAAATCAAAGACAAGTCGGCTTTCCAAAACGCGATGAAACCTGTATATGAAAAAGCGGTGAAAGACAATCCATCTCTTAAAACCTTTATCGATCAAATCCAGAATACTCAGTAGTTTTCCCTGTATTTTAGGTAGTGTTTACTTGGCTAGGGTCGTTAGGTAAACACTCTTCGACAACTGTTAAATAATGGGTAGCTTGATGGATTCTTCCTCTTCTAAACAAATGGCTGTAAAGAAATTTCTGGATGTGCTGGCGTATGCTACAACGGCTCTATCTGGGGTTTTTATGGTCGTTCTTGTGGCGAGTTTTGGTTGGTTAGTGTTTGGCCGTTACGTACTGAACGATACACCAACTTGGGTAGAGCAAATGGCATTGCTTTTAGTGACCAATATTACGTTTTTAGCGGCGGCCGTAGGGATTCATGAACGTAGCCATTTAAGTGTGGATATATTATCGCTGTGTGTGCCGAAGCGAGCGAGTCAATGTATTAACATTATTATTGATATGACGCTTTTTGCATTTGGTTTGACCATGGCAATTTATGGTATGGAATTAGTCGATTTTGCCTGGTTTCGGGTGATATCTCTATTAGGTATATCCGATGGCATTCGCTATTTCCCTGTTGTGGCTTCGGGTGTGCTGATGTGTCTGTTTTCAGGTTATCGAATTGTCACTGACATAATGGCGTTGTTTATCTATGAATCCGTATCGGCTGATTCGATTTCTTCTGATGTAAAAGGGGACCAATGATATGGGATTAGCCATTTTACTTGGGTTATTTGCTCTGTTGACGTTTGTAGGTGTCCCTGTCGCTTTTGCTCTGGGTATGGCCGCGATTTCTGCTTTTTGGTTTGAAGGCATGCCTTTAATGATTGGCTTCCAACGTATTGTAGCAGGTACGTCTACTTTTTCTTTATTGGCCATTCCATTCTTTATTTTTGCTGGGGAGCTGATGTTGCATGGCGGGATTGCCGCTCGCTTAATTCGTCTTGCCTCTTCGGCTGTAGGTTGGATGCGTGGTGGTTTAGGTCAGGTAAATGTGTTCTCTAGCATGTTGTTTGGAGGCATTTCAGGGTCCGCCGTCGCCGATGTTTCTGCTCTTGGTTCATTACTGATCCCTGTCATGAAAGAGAAAGGATACGATGACGATTATGCGGTGAATATCACGGTAACGTCATCGATAGCCGGCATTATGATTCCACCTAGCCATAATATGATTTTGTATGTAGTGGCCGCTGGCGGAGGTATGTCTGTTGCTAGCTTGTTTATGGCGGGTGTTGTTCCTGGTATTTTGATGTGTCTCTTGTTGGGGGTGGTTGCGCGCTGGATTGCGATTCGCAAAAATTTTCCAACAGAAGAGTTTGCCGGTTTTAAGGTGATTTTCTTTGCTTTCTTAGCGTCATTTCCAGGTTTAGTGACGGCTATTATTGTTGTTGGTGGAGCCTTATCTGGCGTCTTTACTGTTACCGAGTCCGGCGCCATTGGAGCGATCTACGCTATTTTTATTACTGGATTAGTGTATCGATCTTTAAGTTTAAGAGATTTTTGGATCGCGGTGATTCGTTCTGTCAAAACGACGGGTCTAGTCATGATACTTGTGGGGTGCGCTTCGGCTTTTGGCTATATGTTAGCGCTATATGAAGTGCCCAAAGTTTTAGCGGTTGCTCTAACGTCGATGTCAGATAATCCGATCGTGATCTTGTTGATGATGAATCTGATCTTGCTGGTTTTAGGTATGATCATGGATATGGCCGCGTTAATTTTAATTTGTACGCCGATTTTCTTACCTGTTGCGGTTGGCCTTGGTATGGATCCGATTCATTTTGGTGTAATGCTGATGATGAACTTAGGCTTAGGATTATGTACCCCACCTGTTGGCGGCTGCTTATTTGTTGGTTGTGCTATTGGTGGTGTGTCGATACAAAAGGCGGTGAAAAGTATATGGCCGTTTTATTTAGCGATTTTGGCCGCCTTGATGCTAGTGACTTTTGTCCCTGCCGTATCAATGGCTCTGCCTAATTGGATTAACGGCTAAGCTGTATGATACCTCGATAAAAATGTTAAGGGGAAACGAATGAAACGAGTTTTATTAACAGGCGCGGCTGGAACACTCGGTACGGCCATGCGAAAAGCGTTAGCCGGTTGGGCTGATGAGCTTTTATTGTCAGACTTGATCCCTGTTGACGACGTAAATGCAGGAGAATCATTTGTCGCATGTGATTTAGGGGACTTGGACTCCGTTATAGAACTTGTACGTGGCTGTGACGGCATCATCCATTTAGGAGGGCAGTCGGTTGAAGGCACCTTCGATAGCATCCTGAATGGCAACCTTAAAGGCACTTATCATATTTATGAAGCGGCTCGTCAAATGGGTGTGAAGCGTGTCTTTTTTGCGAGTTCGAATCACGTTGTCGGTTTCCATTCTCGTGAAGAGCGTTTAGATGCGAAAAGCCCAATGCGCCCAGACAGTTTATATGGTGTATCAAAAGGCTTTGGCGAGCTGATGGCGCAGTACTATTTTGACAAGTTTGGCGTCGAGTCCGCGTTAGTCAGAATCGGCAGTTGTTTACCTAAGCCGATTGATCGGCGCATGTTATCCACTTGGTTAAGTGAAGGCGATATGGCGGACTTGATTAAGAAAGTGTTCATGGTTAATCGTTTAGGTTGCACTGTGATTTACGGTGCGTCTAATAATCCTTGGTCGTGGTGGGATAATCGCCATGCGAACTTTGTTGGTTGGCAGCCAAAAGAATCGTCGGCCACCTTTGAGCAAGAGGTGTTAGCAAACGACCCCCTTTTGGATGACGACAACCCTCTACTGTTATTTCAAGGTGGTGTTTTCGCGACAGCTGGCCATTTTGAAGACAAGTAACGGCATATCATCTAAGTGATGAATTAATTCCTAGGTCCTAGTTCGACTCGGGCCATTTTTTACGAACAACATTGAAATTCATACTCAATTTTTGGGTAGGGATTTCTTTTGCCCAAATTTGGGTATTTTGACAAAATGAGGACCATCCTATGGCACTTTCTATTGATAATATCCGATCGTCTTTGAGCGACGGTTTGCTTTCATTCCCTATTACGGATTTTGATGAAAACGGTAAATTCCAAGCGGATACTTACAAGCAACGAATTGAATGGTTTATTGAGCACGATGTGTCATCGGTTTTTGTAGCCGGTGGAACAGGGGAGTTCTTTTCACTTGATCTAGAAGAATATAAGCAAATTTGTAAAATTGCCGTAGACACTGTAGCTGGACGAGTGCCGGTGATTGCCAGTGCCGGTCGCAGTGTCGCTGAGGCGAAAACCTTTGTTAAAGCGGCTGAAGAAGCGGGTTGTGATGGTATTTTATTGATGCCTCCATTTCTAACCGAATGTCCAGAAGATGGCATAGTGGAATACGCTTCGCAAATTATGCAAAGTAGCCCCATCCAGTTTATCTACTATAACCGCGGTAATGGCATTTTAAGGGCGGAAAGAGTGAAGCAGTTAGCGGCTCAAAATCCGAATTTGATTGCCTTAAAAGACGGTGTAGGTAACATCGCCGCGCTGAATGACATCGTTAAAACAGTGGGTGATCGCTTAGTGTATATTGGTGGGGTTCCTACTGCAGAAATCTTTGCAGAAGCGTACATTTCAATAGGGGTAAACACTTACTCTTCAGCTGTATTTAACTTTATGCCAGATATGGCAAACCGTTTTTATAAGGCATTACGAGCTGGTGAAAAAGAGACCGTTACCGCCATTATAAAAGACTTCTTCATTCCATTCTGCCGCCTTCGTGATGAGAAAAAAGGTTACGCGGTGAGCTTGATTAAAGCGGGTGCGACAGCAGTTGGTCGTTCTGCTGGAGACGTGAGAGCGCCATTAACCATGCCGACGGCAGAACAAGAAGAGCGTTTGAAAGCCTTGATCGCAGCGAATAAGTAAAGCGTTTCTAGAAACGTCAAAGCGCCGCTCTCTGTGGCGTTTTGTCTTTTTATAACCACTCACGCAATAATATCGTGGAGAGAATCATGCAAATATTAGGACATATGTTGATTGGACAGCAATCCATTCAGGGTCATAAGAAAGCCATACACGCTCTAAATCCAGTAACAAATGAGTGTTTAGACCCTGCGTTCTTGGGTGGAGATCAACAACACGTCGATCAAGCCGCGGCCTTAGCATGGCAAGCTTTTGATGCTTATCGGGCTGTTTCTGTTGAACAGCGCGCGGCTTTTCTTGAATGCATCGCCGATGAAATTCTAGCGTTAGGGGATGCTCTAGTTGAGCGTGCAATGGCGGAGTCAGGTTTGCCAAAAGCACGCATCGAAGGTGAGCGTGGTCGTACTATGGGCCAACTTCGAATGTTTGCTTCCGTCGTTCGCATGGGGAAATTTGTTGACGCACGTATTGATCCTGCGATTCCGGATCGTGCGCCATTACCTCGTTCCGATCTCCGTTTTCAAAAAATCCCATTAGGGCCAGTGGCGGTATTTGGCGCAAGTAATTTTCCATTGGCTTTTTCTGTTGCTGGTGGCGATACGGCGTCAGCGTTAGCCGCGGGTTGTCCGGTTATTGTCAAAGCGCATTCAGCTCATCCAGGAACCTCAGAATTAGTGGGACGCGCTATTCAAACGGCCATCAAAAAATGCGCCTTACCAGAGGGTGTTTTCTCGTTGTTATTCGGCGCGGGTGCTGATGTGGGTGGCGCTTTAGTTGCCCATCCTTGCATTAAAGCGGTTGGTTTTACTGGCTCTCGTTCTGGTGGTATGGCTCTAATGAATATCGCCGCCAATCGTCCTGAGCCGATTCCGGTGTATGCGGAAATGAGCAGTATCAACCCCGTTTTTGTGATGCCAAGTAAACTGGCTCAACAAGCTGAATCCATCGCTTCTGGCTTTGTGGCTTCCTTAGCAATGGGCGCGGGGCAGTTTTGTACTAACCCAGGTCTAGTCGTGTTACTGGATGGGGAGGGCACCGATGACTTCCTTGCTCAAGTGGCGAAAGATACGGAAGCCTTGTCTACACAAACCATGTTAACCCCTGGTATTTATCAAGCCTATTGCGATGGTGTAAATGCCTTGGCGATGAATGATAAGGTGACGCTATTGGCAAAAGCCAAAACTTCCTCTGCACCGAATCAGTGTCAGACGCATGTGTTTGTTACGGATGCTCCCGCTTTCCTAAACGATAAAAGTCTGGAAAATGAAGTGTTTGGTTCTAACTCTCTGATAATAAAATGCCAAACTATAGAAGAATACCGTGCCGTGGCAGAGCACTTGGAGGGTCAGTTAACCGCCACCATTCAGATGAGCGAAGAGGATGTTGACGCGGTCGCAATACTTTTACCCATTCTTGAACGCAAAGCTGGTCGCCTACTTTGTAATGGTTACCCAACGGGTGTTGAAGTTTGTCATTCTATGGTTCATGGTGGACCTTTTCCTGCTACATCCGACAGTCGTTCAACCTCTGTCGGCAGTGCTGCGATTGATCGCTTCGTACGTCCTGTTTGTTATCAAGACTTTCCAGCCGCGTTATTGCCAGTAAGCGTTCAAGATAACAATCCTTTAACGATTCCTCAATTAGTGGACGGTGTACTGTGTTAACTCAGTAGAGAAGAGCTGCGCTCTATGCATGTAAAAGGGGGAGATAGAAATATTTCCCCCTTTTGTGTGGAACCTGAAGCAAGCTAAAAAAGCTCTAGGTTCCCAATACTCTTTATAATGGAATACAAGACGCCTAGGAGTGCTTATTAGTGGTAAAATTTACTCGATTTCTTGAATTTTCTCATTGAGTAGCGGCCTAGAGCCTAACAAACTCAATAAGTTATCGAAAAGAGATTGTTCAAAAATGCCTATTCTCCCACCAAACTGCCCACCACTTGCCTATGGCTTTTACTAAATCTTAGTGGCGCTTCTTGGTTATGAGTACGGAAAAAAGTGTCATTTTTATGCTGCGGTGAGGGTTAAAACATAGCTGTTTTGAAAGGCTTTATCGAGCACGATTGCCGTCAACATAGTCTAGCTATTTTTTACTGGTTCTATGCGATAGTGATGAGTCAGCAGAAAACTCACCTAGCCTGAAATAGACATTATGATGTCCATTTTGATAGAAATAAGCTCAATATGGATACTATGATATCCAATAGTGATAAGTCAGAGTGTCGAATGGTAGATATTCAGGTCTACAAATTGTTACTCATAAGGTAACTCTGTGTAGACCTCATGCTTCTAGACAACGCGCTTTTACCATCTCTGTGGTAAATACTGCGTGAAATACAAAGGCATCACGATATTGGTTTGCTCTAATGCGGATGAGCCTTGTGTGCCCGTTAACTTAAAGGTTTTACTTGGAGTACATTTTTCAACGTAGGATGCCAACGATTTTGCTCTTGTACGTTTACCACTTTTGACTTCCACAGGGACGATATCGCCTCCATCGGTCGCCAAAATAAATTCGATTTCGGCGCGGGCATCATTCCATGAATAGCTTGGGTCAACGCCAATAGCAGTGAGCTCTTGTTGCACAAAGTTTTCAGCCACATAGCCTTTGTATTCATAGTTTTGTTGCTTAATCTCTTTATAACTGCTGCCCAGCATATGATTGAGCAGGCCCACATCAAACAGAAACAGTTTCACCATATTTTCTTTTTTATAGGCCGCCAACGGAGATTTCGGCAATCCTTCAATAGGGTAGTTTGGCAAAGCTAAGCGGCAGCAGTTAAGCCAATGGATCGCGGTTTCAAAGTCGCTATAGCGAGATTTCCGTTCATGCACATGCTTAAATTTAAAGCGTTTAACAGACTCATCGCTCACAAGTGATAGCTGCGCTGGAATGCTATTAAACACAGATTCAATCAGTGTGGCATCGACTTTGCCCGCGTACTTACCGAAATCGCGGCGATAACCTTCAACTAAATCGGCATGAATTTTTGTGACTTTTTCAACACGCTCTAGAATGCTGGAATCTTTAAACTGATACCAAGCAGAAACGGCTTCCGGCATACCACCGGTAAAAAAGTAGTCTGTTAGTTTATCCATCAATTTAGTGTGTACCGCCGGTGTGCTTGCTTGACTATCAAACGCTTTGATCAGTGCTTGCTCGTTGGATGCGTAAATAAATTCTTGGAAGGTCAGTGGTCGTAAATTGTATTGTTCTACCTTGCCCACAGGGAAGGTGTTGAGCAAACCAATATTCGAGCCGCTGGCTGCGACAAAATAGGACGGTGCTTTTTCGGCAAAATACTTAAGCGCAGTAACGGCACGTTCGCATTCGCCAATTTCATCTAATATCAGCAGGTCGGTTTCTGGGTTGAACGCTTGATTGGTTAACAACTCAATGTTCATTACTAACTCGTCAGGTGACAGTGAGCCATCGAACGCCTCTTTGTAGGCAGGGTTTTCAAGGAAGTCGATACGAAGGATGTTGGCAAAGGTGTTCCCAAACAACTCTTGCAGCAGATAGGTTTTACCGGTTTGTCTTGCACCATCGATCAATAATGGCTTGCGCACAGGTTGATTTTTCCATGCTATTAGGGCGTTGAGTAAGTTGCGCTGCATTGTCATTTCCCGCCAATTAAAACTGTTAACTGCCTGTAGCATAACTCATTCTACACTTTTATGCGCATAAAAGTGTGAAGTATTACATTTTTATGCGCATAAAAGTGTTGTGTCGTTCTCGTTGAGCAATACTTTCCCGTTTGAGAAGGCTTTTGGCACTTATCCCTTGGGCTTTTGGGATAATCTGGGCAAAGCCTTAATTCACGTCATTTAGCCATACACCAACCCTGCCCATACGGTATTTGTTACTTGGGGCATTATGTCAATTCTGGGGCAGGTTGTTAGCAATACCCACAGAAAGCTGCACGATCTGAGCATTTATCTGCCTACTGCGTCCGTTTAACTCTTTAATACTAGCGGGGCAAACTCCTAAGAGAACTTAACAGATCAGTGAGGCTTATTTTGAAAAAGTAGAAACGATGGACCCAACTACACAAACACAGTACACCCAGCGCGTCAGCAGCGGGTTTTGCGCTTGCCCGAGGTAAAGGCCAAAACAGGCTTTGGCCTCAGTACTATTCATACTTTATTCTGACTCGATTTCTTATAATAAAGTTATTATTTTCTCATAACAGCTAAGTCAATAATCGATGTTATGATTTAACGAACTACCAGCATAAAAGGAATATCATGCAACAAGTTGGAATTTATGAGCAGTTAATTACGCAGCTTATTCGTAGTCGTATTGATCGAGAGCGGTTTTATGTTGGCGAACGTGAACTCAGCAGTAATGAAGCTTCAGTTTGGTTATCTCGTTTTCTCTCAAACATCCTTGAATATGCCATAGATGCTATACCTGAAGGTGATGATCGGCTTCAACATCAAATTGCGTTGTCTAATCAGTTGTTACTCTGGCTAAAAACACAAATTCAAGATCACGATTTTATTGAAGACAACTTACTTGCTAGTCAAGGCAAAATCCTTACTGCGCTATACGAATTAGAAAATCCTGTCTCAGCCGATTTAAAAAATTATATTAACGACATTTTTCCTTTAACCGGACTAAGTCAAAGCGAACTGTTTTGTGGCAGCAATGCAGGATTGTCACTTGAATCGGAATTGAAGCGAGAAATTTTGTCTGCGGATAAAATTTACTGGTTAGTCTCATTTATTAAGTGGGCAGGGATACGAATTTTCCGTAAAGAGTTAGAAGAGTTTACATCTAGTGGCCGAGAGCTAAAAATCATTACTACCTCATACATGGGAGCGACAGATGCAAAAGCGGTGGAATATCTGGCGAGCTTACCCAATACCGAAGTGAAGCTGAGTTACAACACTGAGCGGGAGCGGTTACATGCCAAGAGCTATCTATTTTTACGCAACACGGGTTATCACACTGGTTATATCGGCTCTTCCAATCTTTCCCATTCAGCGTTAACTAATGGCTTAGAGTGGAATTTAAAAATCACCTCGCAAGAAATTCCACACATCATCAATAAATCATTGAGCACCTTTGAAACCTATTGGGCTTCTCATGATTTTGAACACTTTAGTGGTGACGCAACAAGCAGTGAAAAACTCAAAAAAGCCTTGAACCAGCAGCGCGGAGATTTTGAGGCCAGTCCAACGTATTTCTTTGATATCTCGCCGTTTCCTCACCAAAGTGACATTTTGGAACAACTGGCCGTTGAGCGCAGTGTTCACCAGCGCTTTCGCAATTTAGTCGTAGCGGCAACCGGCACCGGAAAAACCCTGATCTCAGCCTTTGATTTTGCGCGCTTTGTAAAAGACAAGCCGCAAGCTAAGTTCCTGTTTGTCGCTCATCGAGAAGAAATCTTAAAGCAAGCTAGATCTGCGTATCGTGAGGTATTGCGTAATGGTGCTTTTGGTGAACTTTGGGTTGGCGGACATACACCGGAGCACTATCGGCAGTTGTTTGTTTCCATTCAAACACTGAACAATCAGCTGGAACAGCTTAACCTAACTACTGACTATTATGACTACATTGTGATTGATGAGGTGCATCATATTGCAGCGGCTAGCTATCGCGCACTGCTGGAGCACTTTTCCCCAACTATATTACTCGGGCTTACCGCTACACCTGAGCGCCATGATGGTGGGGATATTCTAACGGATTTCGGTGGCGTGATTGCCGCTGAAATCCGTTTGCCGGAAGCCATTAATCGTCGTCACCTTTGCCCATTTCAGTATTTTGCTATTGATGATGATACCGACCTTCGCAACATTGCATGGAGTCGTGGACGTTACGATATCGCTCAGCTGACCAATCTCTATACCCACAACCAAGTCCGCTTTGACAAGATTTTGCTGAGTATGCAAGAGATCATCACTGATATAGGCAAAATGAAAGCATTGGCCTTTTGTGTGAGCAAAGAACATGCACAGTACATGACACAGCAACTCTTATTAAAAGGCATTAAAGCGGATGTGTTGACCAGTGATAACAGCCACGAGCGGCAACAAAAGCAGCAAGCTATTCGAACTGGGGACATAAATGTACTTTGTGTGGTCGATATCTTCAACGAAGGTGTCGATATTCCCGAAGTGGATACGTTATTGTTTTTACGGCCGACAGAAAGCCTCACGATTTTCTTGCAACAGCTTGGCCGAGGTTTGCGTTTATCTGACGGTAAGGAGTGCTGTACCGTGTTGGATTTTGTTGGCAACTCACGTCCTGAATATGATTTTGCCAATAAATTTAGAGCTTTAGTGGGGAAAAGTCATCGAGCGATCAGTGATGAAATAAAGCTAGGCTTCCCCCACGCGCCACTGGGTTGCCGCATTGAGTTGAGTAAACGCACGCAAGAAATGGTACTGAGCAATATCCGTCAAGCCTCATTAACGTTGAAGCGCCTAGTCGCGATGATCCGCCAATATCCTCAGCATTCCACACTGCCGTTAACATTGTCGAATTTCTTAACCTTAAATCCTCATATTGACTTGAATGAGCTTTATAAGCGAGGGAGTTGGTCGCAGCTGGTTCAACAGGCTAAAGATGAAATCAACGAAAATTCAGCTGATGAAGATCTGCTGAAAATGCTTAGAAAGTCCATTCATAACCGAATTTTAACCTGCGATGATCATGCCTATTTGAGCTTCTTAAAACAGCTTTGCCAAAATAACTTTATTGTTGAAAATTCTAGTCAACGTCATGCCTTGATGTGTCATTACGATTTCTGGCAAAAAACGGGATCTGAATGTGGATTTGATTCCATTGAGCAGAGCTTAGCAAAACTAAATTCTGGCGAGTTAAAAGCAGAATTATTCGATGTTTTAAACTGGCAACTCGCTCAAACCAAGCATGAACAATCCATAATGCAGGCTTTGCCTGAGGTTTCACTGAGGCTGCATGCACGTTATGCGCGTGAGCAAATATTGGTGGCATTTGGTGCGACCACGTTTGAGCGCCAGCCGCCAGCACGCGAAGGTGTGTTTGTACTTAAAGATCAAAATATTGAACTGATGTTTGTCACCTTGGACAAAAACGAAAAGCAATTTTCGCCAACCACTATGTATCACGATTACGCGATTAATGAACACCTCTTTCATTGGCAGTCGCAAAATAGTGCACGGCCAGATAAAGGCCGTGGTTTGGAGTATATCCAACACCAAAAAATCGGTAAGCGTCTGTTTTTATTTGTGCGTGAACAAAGCAAAGATGAATACGGCCGCACCATGGGTTTTGTGAATTATGGTGAAGTTGAGTATGTGTCACATACGGGGTCACAACCAATGAGCATTACTTGGCAGTTAAAAGAGCCAATGCCACACTTTATGTGGCAACAAGCTGCGAAGTTGGCAGTGGGTTAGTCGAGATGACAGTGGTATCACCGGCCGAAAAGTACGTTTTTTCAGAAATTTAAGCAGCATATTGCGGAGGGAATTTGCTATTTAGTGTTGGCGTCTACCTCAGAGACCCAAAGTTCAACCAAGCAAATTGACAAACTTTAGCCGGTTAAAACGCGACACCATTACCGAAGAGCAAGCGGATAAGAAATTAGGCTCTGCTGATTCATGTTATCTATAATTATATATCAAAATACACTGAAAGATATGTGATAACTAATCACTCTTGAGGTATTCGGATTAGAATGATATGTTTTTGTATATAATTATTCTTAATTGATATGTTTAGGTATATCGAAATGAGCTATGTAACAGAGCAGATACTAGTAAGTCTTCGAGAAGCTCGGGCACGTAAAGGTTTTAGTCAAAGAGAGCTGAGTGCGCGTTCGGGGGTGCCTCAAAGCCATATTTCGAAAATCGAGTCTGGCGGCGTTGATTTAAGAATGTCCAGTTTGATTGCACTTGCTCGTGTACTCGACCTAGAGCTATTTGTCGCACCAAAAAAATCTGTACCTGCCATTAAGTCGATCATTCGAAGCAGCCAAGGTCTAAGCAATAACGGTATCGACGAAGGTGAGGCAATGTCGCCCGCATATCAGTTAGAGGAAGACGACGATGACTAATCATGTCTCTACGCTCAACGTGTTGCTCTACGGTGAGCCCATCGCAACGATCACTAACGTGGGCAATGACAGAACACTTTTTGCTTTTATGGATTCGTACATTAATAACGACTTACGGCCAGTGTTAGGGCTTGGTTTTAAAGATGCACTGGGTGGCTTACTGACTAACTTTAAACCGACCCAAACCAAGTTAACGCCGTTTTTCTCTAACCTTTTACCAGAGGAAACCATGCTTCATTACCTGGCAGAGCGTGCCGGAGTGAACCCAGCACGGGAATTTTTTCTATTATGGGTGCTAGGACAGGATTTAGCCGGTGCGATCACGGTTGAACCGGCCGATGGTGAAGCGCTGCCGCCTAATGTGCATCAAGACATTGACGATGAAACGAAAATGGTAGCCCCAATGCGCTTTTCATTGGCGGGAGTGCAATTGAAGTTTTCAGCTGTGCAGCAGGCAAATGGCGGTTTGACGATCCCAGCAACCGGTCAAGGTGGCTCTTGGATTGTAAAATTACCGTCGTCTCGATTTGACGCTGTGCCAGAAAATGAATATTCAATGATGGAACTGGCTCGAATGTTGGGAATGGATGTGCCAGAAACGCAGCTACTCCCTATTAATCAGATTTCTAATATCCCAGATGGTATTGGTAAATTTGGCCGCTCTTTTAAAAACGCTCAGGCGTTTGTGATTAAGCGCTTTGATCGTGCAGATGTTCAAGCTGTGCATATTGAGGACTTTGCGCAAGTGTTTGGCGTTTATCCTCAAGATAAATACAAAAAAGCCAGTATGCGCAATATTGCTCAGGTTATCGGCATCGAAGGTCAACACGAAGACATCGCAGAATTTACACGCAGATTGGTGTTCAATACCCTAATTGGCAATGCTGATATGCATTTGAAAAATTGGTCTGTGATCTACAAAGACCAGCGCACTGCATCCATTGCGCCTGCTTATGATTTTGTCTCGACCATCCCTTATATCCCCGATGATAGTGCGTCGTTAAAGGTTAGTCGTAGCAAAAAATTCAGTGATTTCACGCTGGATGAGTTATCACACCTAGCCGCTAAAGCCATGCTGCCAGAAAAATTGGTCTTAGATACGGCCAAGCAAACCGTAGCAGGCTTTCATGAGGTATGGGCGAAAGAAAAATCGCATTTACCGCTTACCAAATCAATGATTGAAGCCATTGATACGCACTTACGAAATATACCGCTACGCTAAAATGAGAACCGACGCGTACAAAAATGCAGAGGCGTCGTCATATTGAGTTAAAAACTTCTGAACGGATAACTGTTCACCCAACAACCTATTCTATATTCTGGATCTGCTCCCTCATTTGCTCGATCAAAACCTTCAATTCCACGGCGCTTTGAGTGGTTTCAATGACAATAGATTTAGAGGATAGGGTGTTGGCTTCGCGGTTGAGTTCTTGCATTAAGAAATCTAATCGACGGCCGATGGGGCCTTTTTGAGCGAGTTGGCGGCGGACTTCTTTGGTGTGGGTGGCGAGACGGTCCAGTTCTTCGGCGACGTCGGCTTTTTGCGCGAGTAGGACGATTTCTTGTTCGACACGCATGGGGTCAAGGTCCACTTTTGCCGCTTCCAGTTTGTCTATCAGGTTTTGTTTCTGTGCCGTTAGGATGGTTGGGAGCTGGGTTTGAACCTGTGCGACAATGATGTCTATGTCATCTAGCCGCTGGTGGATCAATTGGTTCAGAGCTTCACCTTCCCGTAAACGAGCTTGAATTAGGTCTTGAACGGCGTCGTTAAAGAGCTCCACAATGCTTTTTTTCATAACATCGGCGTCTATACTGGAATCCGATAAGATACCAGGGTATTGCAAAATATCTAATGTGGTCGGTTGTGTGGCATGAGGAATATGTTGGCTAATTTGTGTCAGTGCTTGGGCTAGATTTTGGGCGTTGCTCTCATTGATTGTTAGTCCTGTTGCCGCTTTATCGGTACTTTGAAAACGCAGCTGGCATTCGACTTTTCCGCGATTTAATTGTTTACGCAGGGTGTCGCGGAAAGTGAATTCAAGTTCTCGAAAACTTTCTGGCAGGCGAAAGTGTGGTTCAAGATAGCGCTGATTTACCGAGCGAATTTCCCAACTGATAGTTCCCCAGTCGTAGGCAGTTTCTTTGCGGGTAAAGGCGGTCATGCTTGCTGTCATAAAGTATTTCCAATCAGTATTGTGTGTATTGTGTGATGACGCGGTAATGAAATAGTGTAACTCAGTCAAAGAATGAGGAACAGTGACCAAGATGGGTGCGCTTTTGTCTGAGTCTTCGCTATAATGCGAGTTTTATAGTCCTGAAGATAGAGAGATACCTATGCGACCAAGTGGCCGAGCTACCGATCAGTTACGAGAACTTAAAATTACCCGTAATTTTACGAAACATGCCGAAGGGTCTGTATTAATTGAATGTGGTGATACTAAGGTGATTTGTACTGCCACACTGGTACCAGGCGTACCGCGTTTTCTGAAAGGCAAAGGCCAAGGTTGGATTACAGCGGAATACGGTATGTTGCCTCGTTCTACTGGCAGTCGTATGGATCGTGAAGCGGCACGAGGTAAACAAAATGGTCGTACGGTTGAGATCCAGCGTTTGATTGGTCGCTCTTTACGTGCTGCGGTGGATTTGAAAAAGTTGGGCGAACATACCTTAACGATTGACTGCGATGTTATTCAAGCGGATGGTGGCACTCGTACAGCGTCTATTACCGGTGGTTTTGTTGCTCTTGCGGATGCCGTTCGTAAATTGGTTGAGATGAAAAAAATCAAAGAGAATCCAATTGTATCGCAAATTGCTGCCATTTCAGTGGGGATATACAAAGGTGAACCTGTCTTGGATTTGGATTACCCAGAAGATTCTAATGCAGAAACAGATATGAATGTCATTATGAATGATAAGGGCGGTTTCATAGAAATTCAGGGTACAGCTGAAGGTGCTGCCTTTGATGATGAGCAGATGATGGGCATGTTGAAAGTAGCTCGTAAAGGCATTAATGAAATTTTAGAATTACAACGCAAAGCCTTGTTTGACGCATAACCATCGGTATTGTAAGCCTATTGCCAAGTGTTTGAGAAAGGCTAAATAAAATCAAGATGCCCTCATTGTTGTTTGCTGAAACGGTGAGGGTATTTAAAGTGAATACTTGTATAATAAAAGCGGCTTAAAATTTGTCTTAATGAAGACTCTCTCAGCTTAATTAAAAAATACTGGAAAAATGGTATTTAAACAAAGGACTGGCCACGGTACATATCATGCAACATAGTTATAAAAGATACATTGCTTGTTTGGTATTGTTGTTATGTAGCCCACATATTAGGGCACAGACCATCACTTTGAGTGCGATGCACTTTCCTCCACATGTAGTAGACTCTACTATTATCCCTCAGTTAGTGTCTTTTGATGAAAAAAACACAGTATATGGTCTTGATGTTGATTTGATTCGTGCTGCATACGCTTCTCAAGAAGTGTCGATCAAGATTGAAATTATGTCTTGGAAGCGGATCATGCGTAATATGAAGGCGGGTCTGACTTTAGGTGCGGTTACCTGCCGCCAAGTTTCTCCTCGTTCGGCGTTTTCGTTTTTTTCAGAAAATATCTCATCTTCCGTAGTGGCTTTGGTAACGGGAAAGCACTTGTTAGATAATAAAGAAATCACGTTAGAAGGTTTAAAATCGTATAAAAATGTTGCTGTAGAAAGCTGGTCACAAACAAACATGTTAGATGACGCGAATGTGGCCTATAAGTCGGTCAGTAGTGTACAACAAGGGTTGAACCTTATCTTACGACGTGGGCAGGAAGTACTTGTTGTTGAACGAGATAATGCTGATTATATAGCGAAAAAGTTAGGAATAGAGAAGAAGCTTAGCTTTTATGATTTACCAAGTATTGAAAGTCATTATTACTCAGTCTGTTTTAGTAAGAAGTACCCAGACGCAAGAAAATGGAGAGATTTATTGAATAAAGGGCTTGAGACAATTAAATTAAATGGCGTTCAAGAAAGAATATTTCAGCGTTATGGTGTCTCTTATGATTCAATAAATCAATCACAAGCTGCCAAGGAGTAGGGTAAATGCTGGCATTGAAAGATCGCCTTTTTTATAAACAAGCTAAATATTCACTTATTCTTATCCTATTGTATAGCTTGTTGTTCAGTCTCTTTCAAATGTCGATGGATTGGAAAGAAGAAAAAAAGTATAGAGGGTCAAACGTGGTCTACCCTGCATATTATTCAAAATGCAGCAACGGTGGCCGCTTATACGTTAGATAGCCATTTAGCGGACCAAGTTGTATCGGGTTTAATGCGAACAAAAAATTTCCATCATGCTCAAATTTCTGATGATCTAGGTAATTTATTAGCCCGTAATAATAGAGCTGTTGAACCCTTGTTCCATCAATGGATTATTGACAGTATGTTGGATGGCCTGACACGAAAGTATGTTATGCCTTTACTACAAGAGGGTCGAACGGTTGGTGAATTGTGGGTCGCCATAGATGCGGCTGAGGTCCTTTCTAATTTTATAAACAGAAACCTCTTTTTAGTAACCACGGTATTCATCAGTGCTTTCTTGCTGGGAGTCGCGATGTTGGTGCTGTTCTTCTTGCAAACATCACAGCCTCTCTTCCTTCTCATAGAGCAACTTGCTGATTTAGAAAAAAATGCGAATGAACCCAATCAATTAGAATTTCAATCCGCCTCACGGAGTGATGAGTTTGGTGTTTTGTCACGTACTTTTACCGCGCTCTGGCATAAGCGCAAACGTGTTGAGAATCAGTTGGCAAAAAGCGAAGCCTACTTTAAAGCCGTGTTACACCAATCAAGTGAATGTATGTTGCTTTCAGACTTGAAGGGACGCATTCATGATTGTAATGATGAGGCCTGTCGTTTGCTTAATTACGATAAAAGCAGCCTGTTGAAGCTGTCCTTGCAACAAATTGATTCTCAACACCCTTTGCAACGTTTAAATGAATGGTCTCAGGCCGTTCAAGGGGAGGCTAAAATTTTTGAAACACAGTACCTACAAAGCAATGGCAATGCTTTCCCTGTTGAGGTTCGCGGCAATATTATCACACTAGGTAAAGAGCGATTTTTTCTGGCATCCGTTCGTGATATTACGCAACGTAAGAAAGATCAGGAGCAGATGAATTTTTTAGCTTATTACGATGCTCTTACATGTCTACCAAACCGTCGGTTTTTAAATAAACACCTTGATAATATGGTTGAACTGGCTCGTGAAAAAGGTTGTATAGGGGCTTTGTTATTTATCGATTTAGACCGTTTTAAAGCCATTAATGATTCTATGGGGCATTTGGTTGGCGACAACCTGCTTGTAGAAGTAGCGAAACGTATTCTTGAGCCTTTGTCTCAAACGTCTATAGCCGCACGTATCGGTGGGGATGAGTTTGTGGTTTTGCTACCTGAGATTGCAGATACGCTAACTGAGGCTCAGGAAAGAGTGTCGACGTTAGCCGAAATGCTGTTACGGTCATTAGAGCGCGTTTTTATGATTGATGGTGCCGATTTATTTATATCCGCGAGTATTGGTATAAGTTTGTTTCCATTATCGGATAAAAATGAAATAAATATTTTACAGCGTGCTGATACCGCCATGTATCAAGCGAAAGAAAATGGGCGTAACGGCTACTTCTTTTACCATATAGACATGCAACAGCAAGTGAATGAAAGAGTACAGATAGAGCATGCCTTGCGGACAGGGTTAGATAATAATGAATTTTATATGGTTTACCAACCTCAAGTGAACGACTTAAATCAAACCATAGGTTTTGAAGCCTTATTACGTTGGGATAGTCATGAGCTAGGGTTGGTATCACCGGATCGATTCATTCCTATAACAGAAGAAACTGGCTTGATAGAGCCATTAGGCTTGTGGGTGATGAAAGAGTCCTTTGCTCAGCTGAAAGTATGGCAAGATATGGGTATACCTTCCTACTTTCAAGGTGTGGCGATTAATATTAGCCCTTATCAATTTGCGAAAGAGGGTTTTGTACAGCAGGTGTTAGAGGCGGTCGAGAGCATTGGCGTGGATCCGCATCTTATTGATTTAGAAATTACAGAAGGTATGTTAGTAAAAAACATTCCTCTAGTTACCTCCAAAATGCAGGCACTAATAGATATAGGCATTCGTTTTTCTATTGATGATTTTGGTACGGCTTACTCCTCATTACGCTATTTACAGTATTTCCCATTAGATCAGCTGAAAATTGATCAATCCTTTATTCGAGATTTGACGGATGACCCCGCCAGCCAAGTCATTGTGAATACGATATTATCTATGGCGGGCCATATGCAATTGTCTGTGTTAGCAGAAGGCGTTGAAACGGATAGAGAGAAAAACATTCTGCAAACCTTGGGTTGTAAGCGTTTCCAAGGTTATTACTTTGCTCGTCCTTTAGATAAGGATATGGCTACCCGCTTCTTATTTGAAAATACAAGTCTTGTTGTCAATCGTCACGATTCATGAGACGTGATGTATTACGGTTGAAGGAACTATTGACCTTAAATGTTAGTAATATTGCTTGTTTTTGCGTCTTAACATCTTTTACTGCTGTGTCATGATATAGGTGAGAGACTTTGTTCTCGCTCTAATAAAAACAATAATGAGGAATGACCCAGTGAAAAAAACATTATTAATGACGGTGATGTTTACTGTCAGTATGAATACCTTAGCTACTGATTTCAATGGTACTTGGCAATTACAGAATGCCGATAATACTCAGGCAAAGTTGGATGAGGCGGTTGAAAGTGTGGCGAAAGAGATGAATTTTTTCATTCGTGCTTTAGCCCGCCCCGCTTTAAAAAAGCAAACTCAAATTTGTCATCAATGGTTGCTTCAATCCCAAGAAGATCAATTTCAGTGGCAGTGTGATACTGACGAAGCGATGGTAATTTCAATGGCTGCAAAAGGTAGCTTTTTGAAAAAGGATGAAGAAGGTGTGGAGATTTCAGGGACCTTCCAACGTACTAAGGATTCCATTGTGACCATTTTACAGTCTGAACGGGGTACTCGTACGAATACATGGAAAATGGTCGACAGCAATGAATTGTTATATAGCGTTAAGCTGGAGTCAGAAAAATTACCGAAGCCTATGACTTGGAAGCTGAACTACAAAAGAAATTAGCCATGTAAGATAGTCATTTCATAAGTGAATCCCATTACCTAGATCAACATAGCAACCAGTGTTGAAAAAAATGCCCTAGTGTGAGTTTACATTAGGGCATTTTTGTTATGGCTACTGGTTGTGTCTGTTAACGTTTCACAGAACCAGTAGGGGCAAAGTCAGCGCCTTTAATTGGAGAGTTCTTTTGGATGTACTCCACTAGAACGTCAGCATCAACATAACCTGAGTCGGTATAGTTCGGATGATCGGTTACTTTAGGGTAACCATCACCACCTGCAGCGACATAGTTATTGATCGCAATACGGTAGGTTTTATTGTTCATTAATGGTTTGCCATTTACTTTAATATTGCTAGCAACGCCATCTTTAAGCATTAACTCCACACCGGAGAACTGTGCGAATGCACCGGCACCTGCTTCTTTAGATGCAACGGCTGATAGGTAGTCCGTTAACTCTGCAGAAGTTAGGTCAACGTAAGAAACGCTGTTACCAAACGGCTGTACTTGTAGAACGCTCTTATAAGTTAATAGGCCTTTTGGCATATCATCACGAATACCGCCAGAGTTCATGATACCGATATCGGCATTCACTTTTTCTTTCATCGACAATGCAATTAAGTTACCAAGGTTGGTTTCTTGATTACGTACGATGTTACGTTCGCCAATAAAATCAGTGTCAGCCGAACCGATTTCAACGTTCAGTTCCGTTTGACCTTTTTCTTGATATGGCGTTAACAAGGCAAGCATTTCAGAGTTTTGAGGAATTTCTTCATCAATGAATACACGAACACTGTTACCTTCCGCATCTTTTACTTTTTTCTTCAAGTTAACTGGAACCAGTTCATACTCAGACCATACGACTTCACCGTTTTTGATCACAAGGTCAAGACGACCTACGTATTTGCCCCATTCGTGAGCCTGTAGAATTAAGGTGCCACTTTGCTCATCAGGTTCAAATAGAGGATTTTGTGAATGGCCACCTACGATGACATCAATACCTGGAACAGTGCGAGCTAAGGTGACATCGCCTGGTGCATTACCACCGTAGTTACCATTTTCATAGTGACCCATGTGAGTCGCGGCGATGACGAAGTCCGCTTTTTCACGTAATTCAGGAATTAAGTCTTTTGCTACATCGACAGGCTTACGGATTTCAAGACCTTTCAAGTATTCTGGGTTGCCTAGAATCGCTGTACTTTCAGTAGTAAAACCAACAACGGCAATTTTCAGATCTTCAATTTCAAAAATCTTGTAAGCGTCAAATAAAGGCTTACCCGTTTCTGTATCAATAATATTGGCCGATAGGAAGGGAAACCCTGCCCATTCTTTTTGTTGGCGCAGTACTTCAATTGAGTTATCAAACTCATGATTACCTAAAGCCATGGCATCGTATTGCAGCATGTTCATGCCTTTGAAATCAGGCTCCGCATTTTGCAAATCGGATTCAGGTACACCCGTGTTGATATCACCGCCAGATAACAATAATGTCGAACCATTTTCTAAGGCGACTTCTTCACGAATATTGTCGATCAAGGTCTTACGAGCGGCCATGCCATATTCGCCTTTGCTGTTTTGCCAAAAGCGACCGTGATGGTCATTGGTGTGTAAAATAGTGAGTCGATATTCTTTATCAACTTCCCAAGCGGGACCATGTTGTTCACTGATAACAGAACAACCTGCAATCGCCACGGCGACGCCAGTGAGTGCTAAATGGGTTATGTAACGAGTTGGCTTCATGTTTTCCTTCCTTTTGTATAAGTATTATCGTTATTTATTCTAAAATAGGGACTGTGCGTAAGAGCAGTTAGTCGTTTTGGTTATACAACCTAGTTCAATTATTACAGAAATAAGTTACAGTAAAAATATAACACAAGAATGACAATAGGAAGATGTCATTGCTTTCACTTGAAAGGGTTTTAGTAAATAAACGAAAATTAAGGCTGTTTTTGCGAAAAAAATGCATTAAGCGTCATCTTTTTGCAATCTGGATTCCATAATTTATTAAATAGAGTCGCTCGGTTTTAAGACGTTTCTTGGAGGCGGGTGCCATTTTATGGCGTTGTGGGTTTTTGGATCAAATAGGCTTTTTATGAGACATAAAAAAACCAGATTATCTTTCGATAACCTGGCTAAAAAAGGAACCTTGGAAAAGAGGGTACGCTTTTCGCTAATTTAATTAGTTAGCGAAGTGAGCGGCATTAAATAGGGTTTGAAGTTCTTCATATTTGTCGTTATACGCATCGGCTTTCTTAGTGAAAGTATTGGCACCTTGTAGATTAACGTCGGCATTGTATTGAATGCCTTGCTTATCTAATGTGTTAGACAAGGCTTCTACACTAGAGATGCTGTTACGGTAAGTTTCGTAAGCCGAATCATCAGAAGATCCTGATGCGGCAAAAGCAGACGTTGCGATTGCAGAAGAAGTCAAAAGAGCCAATGTTGCTTTAGTAAATGTGTTCATAATAAATCTCCAAAACCGTTAAGTTTAATAAGTAGGTGAACCGCTGTTGCGTTTCGATGGAGTGATTATTACCTAAGTTTCATCGTAAAAATAGGCTTTGGCCATGGCTTCCGCGGTTGTTACTTGATGTGCGTTTTATTGATACCAATTAAGAATTTAAAGGATGGAATGTGCAGTTTTAGCTGTATTTCCAGCACATTTTAGCAGGGCTTTTCGCGTTTCAAATACACGTTCGCCGATAACTTGTTTTACGTTTGCTTGCTAGCGTTATGCGGTGATGTCGATAATCGTGCCAAGGGTTTTATTTGCTGTTTCCAATACTTTCGCGTTTGCTTGGGCATCGAGTTTACTGCTTGTGGCGGCGACTAAACTGTCTTGAATAGAGGCTGTATTTGTATTGTGTGCACCTGTCATGGATGCCTGAGCGACGTTATTACTTGCCTCTCCTAAGTTTGTTTGACTGGTTGTAAAGCCAGTGATGCCGTGCTGGAAGGCGGAACCATTAATTTGCATAGAGGACTTACCTATTTGCTGTTATCAAAATAAGAGTAGATAGCTGCGTGGCTAAAAGCAATAGATTTGTATATTCTGAACGCAGGCGGCGCCTTTTTCTATAGACCACTCAATGGAGAGGTTTAAGCATGAGTCGTTGTATTGTAGACATCATTTGTAATGGAGAGTACCTAGATGAAAGTATTTGCTTTTGGCGCTAGCGGTAGTAATACCTCAATTAATCAAAAACTGGCCTTATTTGCCGCCAATAAACTTCCCTGTTCCACTGATATTGAGTTATCTACTTTGACAGAGGACGATTTTGACCTCCCTTTATTTACAGCTCAAAAAGAGCAAGAGCTAGAACAAACTTTTGGTAATAAAGCCCACCCAAAAGCTCAGGCCTTCCTAGACAACATTGCGGCCGCCGATCTCGTAATTGTTTCCTTTGCTGAACACAATGGGAATTATTCTGCCGCATTTAAAAATCTTTTTGATTGGTCGACTCGGATTGAGCAAAAGATTTTTCAAAATAAACCAACGCTTTTATTAGCCACTTCTCCTGGTGTTCGTGGAGGGAAATCGGTACTAGAAATCGCGGAGAAGTCGTTGCCACGCTTTGGTGCGGCCTTAGTAGGTGCTTTGTCGATTCCTAGTTTTTTTGATGCTTTTGATGAAAACATGACACTACTGCGTAATGATGAACTGTCTTATAAAATGGATACTCTATTAAAGGATCTTTTGAGTTATGCAGAAAAAGCTTAAATTCAATAAAGGGTGGATTAAGTGGCGTTTATGGCCTTTGAATAGAAAAAAACCAGATTGCTATAGAAACAATCTGGTTTAAAAAGGAACCTTGTAAAAGGGAGAGCGGATCTTAAATTGTTGTAACTAACTTAGTTCGCAAAGTGGTTTGCATTGAAGATAGTTTGCAGTTCTTGGTACTTGTCATTGTAAGCGTCGGCTTTTTTAGTGAAAGTGTTGGCGCCTTTTAGATTAACGTCGGCATTATATTCGATGCCTTGCTTATCTAATGTGTTAGATAAAGCTTCTACGCTGGAGATGCTGTTACGGTAGGTTTCGTAAGCTGAATCATCAGAAGAACCATTTGCCGCGAACGCAGATGTTGCGATTGCAGAAGAAGTCAAAAGAGCCAATGTTGCTTTAGTAAATGTGTTCATAATGTATCTCCAAATTTGATAGGAATGTGAACCGCTGTTGCGTTTCGATGGAGTGATTATTACCTAAGTTTTGTACTAAAAATAGCCTTTGGAGTGTGCTTCCGCGGTTGTTACTTGATGTCGCTTTTATTGGCATCAATTAAGAATTTAAAGGATGGAATGTGCATCTTAGGCTATATTTTAAGCACAGTTCACAAGCGTAGAAAGGAAAAATAGCGTAAACTGTGAAACATAAAAAAACACTACTTCTCCCATCTCCTAGTAATCAACTTAATCGAGAAACCGCTTGAAACCTTTTAAAGTGACAGATTTACCGCAAACGATTAAATACCAAATGACTCAAATTTCCAGCGATGACGCCAGAGTTTCAGGAACGCCAGATAAAACGCCTTTTAATCGACAGGAAGCCTCAGAAGTACATTATTTGATTACTCGTTTCGCAAGCCTAAAGCGCTTAAAACTGAAAAAATCACTGGTTAAAGTGGCTGAAGTGATTCATAACGCCTTGCCAGAAGAGGCCCATACCCAGGTCGATGCTCTGAAATGGTTACAAACAAACTGGCATAAGTTTTAGTATTTGAAAGCCGTAGAGACTGAAAGCGCCCTAGAGTCAAAGGGGCCTTCATTTTATTGAATGTGATCTGTGATTACTTTATACACACATAAACTGAGTTAGTTGAAGGCGTTCCCTGGAAGGGGTTTTCAAATCTAATGATATGTGAGGTCACCTCCGTAAAAACCGTTCTTAATAATGCTTCAAAGTTTTTATCCGGTAGATTTTGTGACCACATAGCAAACACCCCTTTACTCTTAAGGTGTCCCGCCATAATGGCTAGATTATCCGTGCTATAAAAACTGGCATTGGCGGCATTTAAGAACTCAGTAGGGGAGTGATCAATGTCTAGTAAGATAGCATCGAACTTCTTTCCTTTATTCTTCGGATCGAATCCAGTCTCAGGGTCGGTTGCTAAATCAAAAAAACTCGCCAGAACATAGTGATTACGAGTATCTGCGTTGAGAATTTTTCCTAGAGGGACCAACTCATCTTTATGCCAACCAATAACGGTTTCTAACGCATCGACGACAAAGAGCTCAGAGATACGATCATCTTTTAAAGCGGCTACTGCGGTATAACCTAGCCCTAATCCGCCTACGGCCACACTCAGTTGATCGCCATGCACAGCGGCTAACCCAAGATCAGAGAGGGCTTCTTCGGCATCAACAAACATACTGGACATTAGGAATTCATCGCCGAGTTTTACTTCATAGATATCTCGGTCACCCAATGCGGGGATACGTCTTCGGCGCAGAGATATCTCACCTAATGAGGAGGCCTGACTATCAATTTCTTTAAACAATAGAGACATAAACGCTTTATCCTAAACTGATACGTTGGCGCTAAGGAGCCATATTACATGCTGCACTATGGCTGGAAGTGACGGATACATTGTTGGAAGTTATAGGAGACTGTCAAGCAGCGCATTAATTTCCATTTTAAACTCTTTGTCTGCTATTTTATTCGCACTAATTTTGGCGGCTTGAAGGTTTTTAATCGCGGCGTCTGTGTGACCTAACTCAAGTTGTAAGGTTGCCATAGAAAAAGCAATGGATGACATATAATCTTTTGAGTTGATCGCGACGGCTTTTTTTAGCGCTTTTTCGTAACCGGCAATAGCGTCTTCTAATTCTTCTGTGAAATCCGCTAAGGTTTCCCACTGCACAGGGTGGTCTTTATCGGTATCTTCATTATCAACACAAATCGCAGTTAATTCAGCGTAAAGGACGTCAAATTCTGTACGGTCTTCTTTATGGGAAGCCGCTAATAACTTCTCTGCTAGGGTATGAACGGCTTTGTATATCTTAGTATTCATCATGAATAATGGCCTTTTGCTATCACGAATTAGACAGTGTGCTAACGAATGAATGGCGGTAATCGTCGTAAATGGAGGTTTGTCTTGAAGTTTACCTTAGAAGTCTATTTGAGGCACTTAACTAACGTCAATGAATGAGAATAGTGCCTTATTTTGTGTTGTTATTATCGGTTGGAATGGCTCTAAGCTTTGTTACAAACAAGGTTCAGGCGCCACAAATTGACAATAAAAAAAGCCAACTCGAAAGTTGGCTAAAGCAAACAGGCTTCACTTCTCAGAGGAAACATCAAAATAAGCCCTATTGCAGAGAGTAGTCGGTAACTAGCCGTAAAGGGTTACACGTCGAGGCGAACACCTGTCTCTTGATCAAAGGCCACCGCTTTAGAAGTATCAAACATCATCTTGATATTGTCTCCCGGCTTCGCTGGGTACGCTGGGTGAGATCGACAATTGATTTCGTTCTCTTTAACTCGAGTTAGAATCATAGTGTCTGCACCCATAGGTTCGGTCACTTCAACATTAATTTCAGTGGTTATTACAAAAGGTTGCCCGTCTTTATGGGCTTGTGGCTCGGTAATCATCTCAGGTCGTAGACCTAACATAATGGTTTTACCTACATAGCTTTCTAGACATGCTTTATTAGGGAAAGGTAAAAGCGTCTTTTGTACAGCATCCAGTTCCAACATAGGGCCAGTGTCAGTGGCAACAACCTTTGTTGGGATGAAGTTCATTGCAGGCGATCCCATAAAGCCAGCGACAAATAAATTAGCGGGATTATCGTAAATTTCTTGTGGTGTACCTAATTGCTGAACTTCTCCATCTTTCATGACGGCGATACGGTCTGCTAGGGTCATGGCTTCAATCTGATCATGGGTGACATACACAATGGTCGTCCCCAATTTTTGATGGAGCTTTTTGATTTCAGTTCGCATTTCTACACGTAATTTAGCATCAAGGTTGGAAAGAGGCTCATCAAAAAGGTATAGCTGTGGACGACGAGCAAGCGCACGGCCCATTGCAACACGTTGTCTTTGCCCTCCAGAGAGTTGGGCCGGTTTACGATGTAACAGATGAGTGATTTGTAACATCTCTGCAACCCGTTTCACTTCAATGTCACGATCTTCTTTAGGCACTTTACGCATTTCTAAACCAAAAGAGATATTTTGCTCCACTGTCATGTTTGGATACAAAGCATAAGATTGGAATACCATCGCGATATCACGATCTTTTGGGTTAGCGTAAGTGACGTCTTTATCGTCAATTAAAATACGCCCTTCCGTGACTTCTTCTAAACCCGCGATGGAATTCATTAGTGTGGATTTACCACAACCTGAAGGCCCAACCAGAATCAAAAACTCACCGGCTTCAATCGCAATATTGATGCCTTTTAATACTTCTGTTTGACCATAACGCTTGATTACATTATCGATGACTAAGTTTGCCATTTTCTGAACTCCGAGTATGAGAGTTAGACGTTCGTTTTGATAGAAAAGAGATCTGGACGAACGACTGACTCTGTCAATATGTGTTGTTATGTTGCTATTAAAAGGGTTCGAGTGCCTTTAGTGGTTAGCCTTTGACGGCCCCAGCGGTTAATCCTCGAACAAAGTATTTACCTGCTAATACATAAACAATCAGTGTTGGTAGTGCGGCCATAATCGCAGCGGCCATATCCACGTTATATTCTTTTCCGCCGAAGCTGGTGTTCACTAGGTTGTTTAAAGCAACAGTAACCGGTTGCGTATCGAACCCAGAGAATGCCACTCCAAATAAGAAGTCATTCCAAATTTGAGTAAATTGCCAAATGACAGTTACCACAATAATTGGCGTCGAAATGGGCAAAATGATGCGGTAAAAAATAGTAAAGAATCCAGCGCCATCTAAACGAGCGGCTTTCACAAGTTCACCGGGTACCGACTGGTAAAAATTACGGAAGAATAAAGTAGTGAATGCCACACCATAGACAACATGGACAAAGACCAATCCTGTAGTGGTATTCGCTATGCCTAACCAACCAAGCGTGCGTGCCATTGGCAGCAAAATAACTTGGAAAGGAATGAAACAACCAATTAATAGAGCCGCAAAGAATAAATCGCTGCCGCGGAACTTCCACATGGAAATAACATAACCATTAATAGCACCCAATACGGTAGAGATGATCACCGCGGGGATGACTATTTGAAATGAATTTAAGAAAAAGGGTGAAATGCCGTCACAGGTACTGCCTGTACAAGCAGATGACCATGCTTTACTCCAGGAATCAAAATGCAAACTTGCAGGTAAAGACAATAGCGTCCCAGTTCGTATTTCTTCAACATCCTTTAAGGACGTAATAAGCATAACGATAAAAGGCAATAAATAAATGGCTGCGACACTGATTAATACCAGGTACAAGGCAACACGTAACAATCTTTCAATAGCGGTTGTTTTACGGCGAATGGCTTTAATATTACTCATTGCGCTCTCCTCGTAATTCAGAATAGAGATAAGGAACGAGTATGGCCAGTACACAGCCCAACATAACCATGGCAGAAGCCGAACCTAGCCCAATTTGGCTACGAGTAAAGGTATGTGCGTACATAAAGTTTGCTGGTAGGTCGGAAGAATACCCTGGTCCACCATTCGTTAATGCGGCCACCAAGTCGAAACTCTTAATGGCGATGTGGGACAAGATCACCATAGCACTGAAAAAGACAGGCTTTAAGGACGGTAAAATAATGCGACGGTAAGTGGTAAAGGTGTTCGCACCGTCTAATTGTGCGGCTTTAATAAGGTCGCCATCGACGCCTCTAAGGCCGGCTAGGAATAATGCCATCACAAAGCCAGACGCTTGCCAAACCGCGGCAATAACGAGACAGTAAACCACTTTATCTGGATTCACTAACCAATCAAATGTGAAGTCCGTGAAGCCCATATCGATCATGAGTTTTTCAAAACCGTTGGTTGGGTTGAGCAACCATTTCCACGCGGTACCCGTTACGATAAAAGAAATCGCCATTGGGTAAAGGTAAATGGTACGAATTGCCCCTTCAGAACGAATTTTTTGGTCTAGGAAAATGGCTAAAATGACACCAAGTACCAAACAAATAAGAATGAATAAACCACCGAAGATGCCCAAGTTAGTTAGGGCAACAATCCAGCGATCATTGTTAAAGAGACGCTCGTATTGGCTTAATCCAACAAAATCATAGGATGGCAGCATACGAGAGTTTGTCATGGAGAGTACGGCAGTCCAAATCATGTATCCATACATGCAAACCAAGGTGACAATAACCGTCGGTGCCATGACAATTTTAGGCATCCAATCTGCTAACGTTAGGCGTGCAGGTCGGCCTGCCCGAGCTTTATTAGGCTCAGCGTTAATGGCGTTTGTTTTCATAGTGTGATGCTTCAATCAGGAGAGAATATAAGAGGCTGGCTCGCTTGTAGCCAGCCTCGAAGAACGCTTACATACTTGCTTTAACGGCTCTAGCTAATTTGTCTACAGCCACTTCTGGAGTCATAGATTCATCATTGAAGTAGTTTGTTACTACATCATAGATAGCGCCTTGGACCATTGAAGAAGCCGCCATTCCATGAGCCATACTTGGTAGTAGATTACCTGTAGATGAGCTTGCTAGGAATGAGTCCATAGAAGAGTGTGCACAGGTGTCAAACTTCTCACGAGACATGTTTAGACGTGCAGGAATAGAACCTTTATTCAAGTTGAATGTTTCTTGGAATTCTGGTTCTAGGATCAGACGAGCCAAATCTTGTTGTGCTTTTTGGTTGTCTTCGCCTTTCACTTTAAACATCGCTAAGCTGTCGATGTTGAAGGTGAACATTTCACTTGTGCCTGGTGCTGGGTAGCAAACGTAATCAATACCTGCTTTTTTACCCGCTGCTGTAAATTCACCTTTCGCCCAGTCACCCATGATTTGCATTGCCGCATCACCATTGATAACCATAGACGTGGCAATGTTCCAATCACGACCAGAGAAACCGGAATCAACATAACCACGTACTTTTTTGAAGGTACGGAATACATCAATCATGTCTTCACTGCGCAGTGTTGTATCAGAAAGGCCAATAAAGGCACTGTTGTAGAATTTTGCGCCTTTTTCTAAAGCAATTGCTTCAAATAAGGTCGCGTCTTGCCATGCTTGTCCACCGTGAGCAAGAGGTGTGAAGCCTGCGGCTTTAATTTTATCGGCTTCGGTGATGAATTGTTTCCAAGTGGTTGGAATGCTTGCGCCAGATTTGCGGAAGACTTCAGGATTCGCCCATAACCAGTTTACACGGTGAACGTTTACAGGCGCCGCAACGTAATGACCTTCATGCTTCATTGTATTGCTAACTACTTGAGGTAGAACAACATCCCAGTCGCCTTTTTTAGCCACATCATCAAGATTTGTTAAGAAGCCTAGATCACCCCATTCTTGGATAGTTGGGCCTTTGATTTGAGCACTGGCTGGTGGGTTACCTGAAATAGCACGGGATTTTAAAACGGTCATGGCGGATTCACCTGCGCCACCTGCTACAGCGAAATCTTTCCACGTATGGCCTTCCTCTTCCATCAATCCTTTTAGGACATTGATAGAGGCCGCTTCACCGCCAGATGTCCACCAATGAAGTACTTCTACTTCACCAGCGTGAGTAGTTGCAGCAGAGATGGAGAAAGCAACGGCGGTTAAACTTAATGCAAGTTTTTTCATGTTAGTAACCCTTGTTATTTTTTTTATAGTCACCCACTTAATTAAAGTGGATTTTTAAGAATATTTTATCGTTTTCTGATTGGGTGTTTTTTATTACGACTGTTCTTAGAACAGAGACTTAAAATACACTTAAGAAAGCAATGAGCTAAATCTAGCAAAGACTAAGGATCAATGGGGTAAAGTAGAGCAACCTATTGTAACAAAGTCTTGCATAGGCGCATTTTAGTGGTTGTTGAAGAGGATTAACTTACTGATTTTTATATCTTTATAGGCTTTTATTTAGATGATTAAATTCAGTTTTCAGGAAGTCGATTAATAGTCTAAGTTTTTTGGATGCGGCGGTACCTGGGGGGAAAACGGCGAATACATTAATATCAATACATTGATAATCAGATAACACGCGTTCTAAACGGCCTTGTTGTATCCTTGGTAGAGCGTCATACATGGGAATGCGTCCGATACCGTTGCCGCCTTCAAGGAAAATGGTTCTTGCGGCCGCATTATTAGTACTGACCGCACCGTGAACGGCTAGACTGAAAGAACGACGTCCTTGTGTTAGATGCACCGTATCCGCCGCTGGTTTATAGACAACCCAATCGTGTTGATGTAAATCGTCTGGCTTTGTCGGTACTCCACGTTGTCGAAAATACTCTGGTGAACCACATAAACACGTTTCAAAAGTAGCGAGTTTACTTGCTTGTAAACCTGAGTCGATTAATGGTGCACCTCGAATCGCGAGATCAATGCCTTCTTTCATAATGTTGACTACCTCATCGCTGAGGGACACATCGAGTTCAATTAATGGATAAAGGCGTCTGAATGAATTTAAGGCTGGCACGACGATTTGCAGTCCTAGATTCACAGGGCAAGAGATTTTCAGCTTTCCAATCGGTTCTTGCTTGGCTTGTTCAATTTGTAGATTCGCTTCATGCGCTTGATGAGCAATATTACGGCAACGAGTGTAATAGGATTGACCGGTTTCTGTAAGAGATAAGGAGCGTGTGGTTCGATTGAGTAATTTGACACCGAGTTGCGCTTCTAACTTTTTTAGATGGTAGCTGACCACGCCACGGGATATTCCCATTGCTTTGGCGGCGGCGGTTAAACTGCCTTGATCAACCACTTGGGAAAAGACCACCATACTTTTTAACTGTTCGAAAGAAATTTCCATACGGTACACCTTGAGTTTATACACGATCAAGCATTCAGTAAATTGTATCAATAATTAGAACAATGATGTCAATTCCAGTCTTATATTCAAGTTTTATGTTGTTCAATATACTAAACACCATGAATTGATATTTAATAATTGCTGTTTAGGAAAAAATTATGTCAAATAAAAAAGTGTTATTTGTTCTAACATCACATGATGAGTTAGGTGGTACAGGTGAGAAAACAGGCTTTTGGGTTGAAGAGTTTGCGGCACCGTATTATGCATTTATCGATGCGGGTGTTGAGGTGACATTAGTGACTCCAAAAGGTGGTATTGCACCGATTGATCCAAAAAGTGAATTACCTGATTTTCAGACAGAGGCGACTAAGCGCTTTTATGACGATCCAGTGACTCAAGATAAAGTTGCAGCGACTCACTTATTAGGTGATGTTTCTGAAGCTGATTTTGATGCCGTTTTTTATCCAGGAGGTCATGGACCGCTTTGGGACCTAACGGAAAATCCCTTGTCTATTGCATTGATTGAAGCGTTTATCCGTGCGGAAAAAACCGTTGCTTCAGTGTGTCATGCGCCGAGTGCCTTTTTAAATATAAAAGATGCTAATGGTGAGTTTTATGTGAAAGGACGTTCTGTTACTGGCTTTAGTAATAGTGAGGAAGAGGCGGTGCAGTTAACGAATGTTGTGCCTTTCTTATTAGAGGATGAACTGATTGCTCGTGGTGGCAATTATCATAAAAATGCAGACTGGACGCCTTTTGCGGTTCAAGATGGGCTCATGATTACCGGTCAAAATCCTGCAAGCTCTGAGTTGGTTGCTGAAAAGTTATTGGCGATATTGAAGGCATAAGCTTTTGAAGTGACCATTCTTTAAAAGAAAAGAAAAGAAAAGAAAAGAAAAGACCTCATTGAAGGTCTTTTCTTGTTTAAACAGTGGTAAAACTAAACTTCGTAATCTAGCACCACGATGTCTTCTAACATGGGAATAAATTGTTGTTTGAGTTCTTCATGATCTGGATGAGGTAGATAAGCATCTCTTGCACTTTCATCTACAAAGTCAATTACCACACAATGGGTGTAGCCCTTGTTTAGACCTTCTTGACTGTTGTTTTTCCCGCAATCAACCGTCTCTATACCGGGGATTTTTGTGTTTATCCCTCTGAACACCATAAAAATAGATGCGATGTCCTTTTCTCGAACGTCTTCATTAAATTTAATAAAAAGTATGTGTCTAATCATAGCGATCCCTCTCATCAGTAAGTGAATGTCTGGTTAATGAGCAGACAGTAAAGCAAGTAAAGAAAGAAATGTAAAAGGTCAATTTTGTACAATACTTAGACGGTCGTAATAGGGATAGTAAAAGCCTCTTTTATTATGATGGAATTATTGAAATGACTTTATCGTTAATTGTTTCTATGTCCTTGTTTTCATTAGCGGCATCCCTTTCACCTGGTCCCGTCAACTTGGTGGGTATTGGGAGTGGCGCTCGTTATGGTGCTTTTATCGGGCTGAGGTTTGTTACCGGAGCAACGGTCGGTTTTATTGTCTTGTTTGTGTCTGTGGGCTTAAGTTTGCAGTACATGGTGGCTTTCTTGCCTATGATTACACCCGTATTACAATGGGGAGGAGTGATCTTCTTATTACACTTAAGTTATCAGTTATTTCGGGATAATGGTGAAATTAATATAAAGGATGCCACTAACGTACCTTCCTTTATGACGGGCGCTTATATGCAATGGTTGAACCCTAAAGCGTGGTTGGCTTCGCTAGCTGGTATTGTGTCCTACATTCCAGAGGCAGATGGCCAGAGTTTGGTGATATTTTCTAGTGTGTATTTTGTTATTTGCTGGTTGTCTTTAAGTGTCTGGGTTATGGCCGGTGTTATACTAGGACGTTTTATTGAGGAGACTAACACAATGAAAAGACTGAATAAGGTATTAGCTATTTTACTCGCAGGCAGCTGTGTTTTTATTATTGTATAAGTTTTACTAAAAGGTTTTTGTTGCACGTGAGTCGTCACTTCTTGCTTTGATATTGTTTTGGTGTTGCCGCCACTCTTTGTTTAAAGCTTCTCTGAAAGTGGGCTTGATCATTAAAGCCTACAGTTTGAGCAATATCGACAATATTGCATCCTGATTTTAAGGCGATCTGTCCTTCTTGGATGCGTTTATTTAGCCGGTAAGCATGAGGGGACATACTAAAATGCTTAGTGAAGGATCTAACAAGGTAGCTCGTGCTGATATTGAAACGCTGACTTAATTGCTTGATAGACTGATTATCTAAATAATATTCATCTAGGTAGGCCGCCACCGCTAAAATTGTAGCGGGTGGTGATGGTTTCTTACGGCCAATTCTTTGCTGATTTTCACTATATAAGTATTCAAATAAACGCACTAAATACGATTTTAACATGGCGGCTTTTTGCGCATTAAGTTCGTTTTTTTGGGTACACGTATCCCTCATTAAACAGTGAGCTAATTGTATGAACTTTTTATAGAAATATTCTGATTTGAGGGTATCCATATTCGCTGAATAAAAGTCAATGTGGGGCGATAGCCCAGACTCATACAGAATACCGGCTAGCCAGGAGACATCAATGTGCATCATATAATAGGCCCAAGGAGAGTTAGGCAATGGATTGCATGCATGCACAATATTTGGGTCCATCATCACTATGTCGCCATGAGACACTGTGTGCTGTCTATCCGCACATAAAAACGCACTTTTCCCATCCAATATAGCGCCAATCGACCATTCTCTATGGGAGTGGGCGGCATAAGCGACTTTGTGTCCATCAGGAACGTATCTTAATTCAACTTGTGGCAGTGCATCATCACGCCAGAATAAAGGATGTGTGGATGGAGTCATTATGGATGCCATAAGTGATTTATGAATCACAAGTATGGCATGGAATGGGTACAAATGCCGATGAAGATCGTAAAAAAATAACCTTAAAAGTACTTATTCAGCCGCATTAAATGCTCTTTATTTTCCTTTGTATCCTTTTGACATAGGCTGAATGAAACCGACGTGTTTAATTCATATGAATTTCGTCGGAGCATAGAAGAACAAGCGGCAAGACTGACTGTATTACGGGCTTCGGGTGAAGATTTGTTCAGTGTCAGGCAAGACGCAATTCATTACTCCGATCTGTCTAGTGGTGTCAGCAAAGAAGAGTTCGTCTTAATGGATCAAACGATTCATGAAAACTTAGTGTCTCTTCAGTGTGTTATGAAGATGAGAGGCTCATGCTTTTCTCTCACTCTTGTTTTTTAATCCTTACTTAGTTGTTTTCTTTACGGGTAGATAACATCACCTTCAACATCAGTATAACGCTAAGAGATATCGCCCAAAATAGCGTTTAACCTATCTGTCTACTATGATTTTACTATCTTGAGCTTAGGCCGTGTTTTATTGCTTATGACAGAATGAGGATGGTTCAAATAAGAATGCACTTTAATCTAGCGCTGTTGCTTCCATCTGGATTTCGCGTGCACTGATCTGAAACAGAAAAAATATTTTCTACCGAAACTTATAGTAATAAAAACCTCCTCTATAGTTAATGTAATAATAGCGTCAATAGCAAGCTAGATGAATCATCTTATATTGTTTAAATATATGGTTTTATAAACTATTGGTTCATTAATTGCTTAAATTATAAAACGTTAACAAAACGCTGGTGTATTGTTGTTAAGTCGTTTAATAATTAGTTTCTGTATGTAGAAAACTGCAAACTGAACTAATAATAAAAACAGTGGAGAATGAGAAATGTTGATGAAAAATATAGTAACTGGTTCTATTTTAGCAGGTGGCTTAGTTGCCTCAGCGAGTGCTGCTCAATGGCATATGCCGACCCCTTATGGTGATTCGAACCATCCAACTAAAATTGCTTACCAATTTGCAGAAGAAATTAAAGAGAAAACAAACGGTGAGTTAGACATTACCGTGCATTCAGGTGCGTCTTTAGTTAAGCATCCAGAAATCCCTCGTGCCGTTAAAACTGGACAAGTGCAAATGGGTGAAGTGTTTATTGGTATCATGGGTAACACACACCCTATCTTTAAACATGACAATATTCCTTTTTTAGCGACTAACTATGATGACGCTAAAAAATTATGGAATGCCGCAAAACCTGAGATGCAAAAGCAATTGAATAAAGAAGGTATGACTCTGCTTTATTCTGTCGCTTGGCCTGCTCAGAGCTTGTACAGTAAAGACGCCGTTAACTCTTTAGCGGATCTTGAAGGGTCAAGAATGCGAGCTTACAGTCCGTCAACATCACGTTTGGCGGATCTAATGGGAACCACTCCAACAACGATTCAAGTACCAGAGATTCCTCAAGCATTCAGTACTGGGATCATTGATGCCATGATTACTTCTCCCTCAACTGGCGCTAATGGTCAAGCATGGGATTATGTGAAAAATTATACGGATATCCAAGCTTGGATTCCTAAAAATGTGGTTGTTGTGAATACTCGATCGTTCAAACGCTTGGATAAAGGGACTCAAAAAATTATCCTAGATGCGGCGGCAAATGCAGAAAAGCGTGGTTGGGAAATTGTTCAATCAGAAGCAAAAAAAGATACTCAGACTCTAATTGATCATGGCATTGTGGTGGCTCAACCTTCTGAAACTTTGTTAAAGGAATTGGCGGTTATCGGTGAAACTATGGAAGCAGAGTGGTTGGCTGAATCCGGTCCAGAAATTAAAGCTTTGATAGAAAATTACAAAAAGTAACTCTATAAAGGTCATTAGTATTCTTTGCTAATGGCCTTATTTAAAAAGGCTTTTCTTATGCGTAAATTTTTAAATAACATGTATTTGGCCTCTGGCTACCTTTCCGGTTTTTGTATTCTTCTTATTACTTTGTTGATTGTTTCTCAAGTCATTGGTCGCTTATTTGGCTTTATTGTTCCATCTGTCGAAGATTTTTCTGGCTATAGTTTAGCGGCGGCGACTTTCTTTGGCTTAGCTTATACTTTTCGAGAGGGTGGTCACATTCGTGTGAGCTTAGCAATTAAGTTTTTGCCTGCTAGCTCAAGGCGCATTCAGGAATTGTTTATCTTGGCAGTTGCTTTACTACTTTGTGCGTTTATGTCGTTTTATACCATCCACCTTTCTTGGGAATCGTACATTTTTGAAGAAGTCTCTTATGGCTATATACCTGTTCCTATTTGGTTACCTCAAGTGCCTGTTGCCTTAGGTATGGTGATGTTCACTATTGCTATCGCGGATGATTTTTTCTGTACATTGTTGGGTCAAACACCTAACTATTTGAAGCATGAAGACGAACTTGATGTTGAATCGGGTTTAGGGGGAGATAATTAATGGATACCCTTATTTTATCGACGGTATTGGCCGTTGCGTTATTACTTATGCTTGCTTCTGGTTTCTGGGTGGCACTGTCTCTTGTTGGAGTGGGTGTGCTAGGTCTGGTTTTATCTGGAAACGATCAAATAGGTTTATTATTTGCTACCGCGACCTGGGGAGCAAGTACGTCTTGGTCTCTTACGGCTCTGCCTTTATTCATCTGGATGGGCGAGATTCTGTTTAGAACAAGGTTATCAGAAGATCTTTTTAAAGGTCTGTCGCCGTTATTAAGTGGGCTACCTGGGCGTCTATTGCATGTAAATGTATTGAGTTGTGGCATTTTTGCTGCTGTTTCTGGTTCTTCTGCTGCAACGGCCGCAACAATAGGGCGCATGACACTGCCTGAGTTAAAAGCGCGTGGTTACAGTGAACGTATGGCTGTGGGGACCTTAGCGGGATCGGGAACCTTAGGGCTATTGATTCCACCCTCTATTATTCTGATTGTTTACGGTGTGGCAGCAGAAGTCTCGATTGGTCGATTGTTTATTGCTGGCGCTTTACCTGGCCTCTTATTAGTAACCTTGTTCATGGGGTATACGGCATGTTGGGCTTTATTAAATAAAGATGAATTACCAAAAAATTCCGATGAAAAAATTAGCGCTAAAGATAAAATTTTAGCCTTACAAAAACTGTTTCCTATTGTTGGTTTGATTGTTTTTGTTTTGGGTTCTATTTATGGCGGCTTAACTACCCCGACTGAAGCGGCGGCGTTAGGTGTTGTGGGTGCATTGTTTTTAGCGTTTGCTTCCAAGGCTTTGACGCGTAAAAGTTTTCTAGAGAGCTTACAAGGGGCGGTAAAAAGCTCTTGTATGATAGGTCTTATTTTAGTTGGAGCGCACTTTCTCACCTTGGCGATGGGTTTTTTAGGTATCCCAAAATCATTAGCATTTTGGATTTCTGAAATGAGTTTGTCACCTGTAGAGCTGCTACTTTACTTGACAGTATTGTTTGTTGTTCTTGGTTGTTTTTTAGATGGTATTTCTGTGGTGGTTTTAACAACGGCCGTTGTCTTACCTATGGTGCAGCAAGCGGGTATTGATCTATTGTGGTTTGGTATCTATATCGTGTTGGTGGTTGAAATGTCGCAAATCACGCCTCCCGTAGGGTTTAATCTCTTCGTCATCCAGGCGCTGACAGGTAAGGACATATTGTATGTTGCGCGGGCGGCACTACCTTTTTTCCTCCTTATTTTATTTGCTGTGGTATTGATTACTTGGTTCCCTCAAATAGTAACCTTTTTACCAACTAATATGACCGGGGGATAAGGCAATGCCAGATAAAGTGATTGTTGCATCTTCTCACTTGTTGTCGGAAAAAGGTGCATCATTAAGTGAGTTTGAATTCGGCATGATTATCGCGAACAGTGCTTTTCAACGTTGGATGATGCACTGTGCGAAGACCAGTGGTGTGGTGGATTTAGCGCCTTTGGATATTTTAATTGTGCATCATATTAACCATAGAGAGCGCTCTAAACGCTTGTCTGATATTTGCTTTGTACTAAATGTTGAAGATGTGCATACGGTCAACTATTCTGTGAAAAAGCTGTTAAAACGTAACCTTATCCAAGGTGAAAAAGTGGGTAAAGAAATGTTTTATAGGACCAGTGAAGAAGGGCAGGTTTTTTGTAAACGTTATCGAGAAGTGAGAGAGGATTGTTTGGTTGATTCTCTTAAAAGTTTCAATTTCTCTCCGGATAAATTGACTGAGATTGCAGAAAACTTGCGGGCGTTATCTGGCTTATATGATCAAGCCTCTAGAGAAGCCGCATCTTTATAATTATCGCCTTGAAAATAGGTGATAGAAAGAGAGGGTTGCCTAAATAGGTGGCCTTTTTTTTGAAATAAAAAACTTTTAAAATTTATTTATTAGGATGATTAAACTTTTAATATTCAATTTAAAAGTTTATATGACCAAGTTATTGTCTGATTATAGAATAATCTGAAATTAGATGATTTAATTCGAAAATACGTTATTTGAGGTGTGTTTATGTCTATTGAAAATGGTACTCCGTTAGCGCTTCTCTCTCCAAAACAGGTGCGAGAGCAGATTCGTTCCGGTCAATGGAAAGCGAATACGTCAGGAGTCGCATCAGGATACGTTCAAGGGAATATTGTTATTTTGCCGAAAGCATGGGCAGATGACTTCTTAAAGTTTTGTCAGATGAATCCTAAGGCTTGCCCAATTGTTGGTATGTCGGATGAGCCTGGTGATTTTTTATTGCCTTCCGTTGGTGACGATGTGGATATTCGTACCGACGTTCCTAGTTATAAAGTTTTCCATGATGGTGTTTTTGTGGAAGAAGTGCATGATATTACGTCTATTTGGCAAGATGATTTAGTGACGTTTGTTTTAGGTTGCTCCTTTTCTTTTGAAGAACCTCTCATTGCCGATGGCTTAGAAGTGCGGAACATTACTGAAGGCGTTAACGTGCCTATGTATCGTACTAATATTGCATGTCGTTCAGCTGGGCCATTCTCAGGAACTACAGTGGTCAGTATGCGCCCAATGGTTCCTAAAGATGCGATTCGTGCCATTCAAATCTGTACTCGCTTTCCTTCTGTACATGGTGCACCTTTACATTTTGGTGATCCAGCGGCGATTGGTGTACACGATATCGCTGCTCCTGACTTTGGTGATGCGGTGACAATTAAAGAGGGCGAAGTTCCGGTGTTCTGGGCATGCGGAGTAACACCTCAAGTGGCATTGGAACAAGCCAAACCTCCTTTTTGTATTACTCACAGTCCTGGTTGCATGCTAGTGACCGACATGCGTAATAGCCAATTGGCTATTTTATAAAACTGACTAGTGATGTAGGAGAAACGAAAATGACGATGAAATTAAATTGCGATTTGGGTGAAGGTTACGGTTCTTGGAAAATGGGCTTAGACAGCTTAGCTATGCCTCATATTGACCAAGCGAATATTGCTTGTGGTTTTCATGCTGGCGATCCTCAGTGGATGCTAAAAACGCTGGCTTTAGCGGCAACACATGGGGTTGAAGTCGGCGCTCATCCTGGGTATCCAGACCTAGTGGGTTTTGGCCGTCGTAGTATGAAATGCTCGGCAGACGAGGTTCATGGATTGATGTTGTATCAAATGTCTGCTCTTGATGGTATGGCACGCAGTCACGGACTGGAAATGACGTATGTGAAGCCTCATGGTGCGTTGTACAACGATATGATGGCAAACAGCGAACTCCGCGGCCAGATTATGCAAGCCGTAGCCAAATTTTATCGACCTATTCGCTTAGTATTGCAAGCGACGCCTGAAGCATCAGAACATCGTAAAGAAGCGGCTCAATACGGTATCGAAGTGGCGTTTGAAGCCTTTGCTGATCGTTGTTATGCGGACGATGGCAAATTACTGGCTCGCTCTAAAGAAGGTGCTGTGCATACTAAAGATAAGATGCTTGCTCAAGTTCTGCAATTAGTTGAGAAAGGCACTATTACTACGGTGAGTGGGCATGAGTTGACCTTAGATGTGGATACGCTTTGTGTTCATGGTGACAATGAAGCTGGAGTACGCTCAATTGAAGCCATTAGGGAGATGTTGTCCTAATGAGTGCTTCGATGAGGATAGACATCGCTGGTGAGAATACGCTGATAGTGTATTTTGCCGAGGTAGCCAGCGAGCAGTCTGCTGCGGATGTATTCACAGCAACTCAAGCGTTAGAAGAATTGGTTGGTCATGGTGTTATTGATTTCATTCCTTCTTATGCGTCTTTGTTAGTCATTTACGACGATGATGTGTTTGATTTTTACGCCATGCGTAATGAAATTGTTCAGCGTTTGAAATCGAATCAAAAAGGGGCTCTGACTAAAGAAAGTCGTTTAGTGGCGCTCCCTGTCTATTATGGTGCCGATGCGGGTCCAGATTTAGCGGAACTTGCCGAAACAGCGAAATTATCGATAGCTGAGGTGATTGAAATTCATCAATCGCAAGCCTATCAAGTTTTTGCGATTGGCTTCGCGCCTGGTTTTGCTTTTCTAGGTGAGGTTGATCCACGGATTGCCGCTCCTAGAAAGTCGACGCCGAGAAAAGCGGTACCAAAGGGGGCCGTTGCGATTGCGGATCGTCAAACGGCCGTTTATCCAAGTGTTTCACCTGGCGGCTGGAACTTAATCGGTTTATGTCCAACCCCTATGTTTGATGCTAAAGCGACGCCTTGTATGCCAGTAGAAGTGGGTGACAAGGTGAAGTTTTATGCAATTAGTAAAGATGAGTATTTGGCGCTAGGAGGTGAGTTATGAAAATCCTGCAGCCAGGTGTGTTGGCCTTGATTCAAGATTTAGGGCGTATTGGGAAACATCGCATTGGATTAACGGTGGGTGGACCTATGGATCCATCGGCTTTTCGTTGGGCGAATCGTCTTTGTCATAATCCAGATAATGCCAGTGCTATAGAGATCAGCATTGGTGGTTTTGCGGCCGAGTTTTTAGAACCAGCGCAAATAGCGATTACTGGTGCGACGGTAGAAGTGAAAATTAATGGCAAAGCGGTCTCCATGTGGGAAACGTTAAATGTTCATGCTGGAGATACTTTAAAGCTGGGGTTTGCCACCGAAGGTTGTCGTATTTACCTTGCTATCCAAGGTGGTATTGAACTTGAGGCACATTTTGGCAGTACCGCCACAGTGGTGCGAGAAGGATTAGGTGGTTTGTCTGGTAAGCCCTTAGCAAAAGGGGATCTCATTAATGTATCGCATCGAGATAACAAGGCAAGACTTTCTATGCCGACCCAACATAGGCCCAATTATGCCGATCAATCGCCTCTTAGAGTCGTACTTGGTTATCAAGCTGAAAGTTTCAGTAGTTTGGATAAAGCACGTTTCTTTCATGGTGAATACACAGTAAGTGAGCGTATGGATCGAATGGGGTACCGTTTGACTGGTCCTGCTTGCCACTCGTCTGTATCGAGCTTGTTGTCTGAGGGGATCTCCCATGGTGCCATTCAAGTGCCGCCAGATGGGCAGCCTATTGTTTTATTGAATGATCGCCAAACGATTGGAGGTTATCCAAAGCTGGGTTCTGTAATGGCGTTAGATACAGCAAGATTGGCTCAAATGACCCAAGGTAAAAAAGTGCACTTTACTCCGGTGACAGTAGAAGAGGCGCACGTAATAAATATGCTAGCGCGTAATAAAGACGCGAATATAGAGCTTTTGCCTCTTTAACTTATGGCTAAATCAGCCCTGTTAGATTACATAAGATTGTCGGAGAAACTATGACAGATAATTTAGAGTCGATGAGTATTGCCATAGAAAATGCATTGGTAGCTAGAAACCTTCGAGGGATGGCAAGTGTGCGGCCTAGTTTAAAGCCAGGGTACTGCTTAAGGGCAGCCAAAACCTTATTTAGTGCTAAAGGCGTTGTGTTAATTGGCACGGGGTTTCCTGTGACAGACACCTTTGAAACGGATGGCCCTTTAGGTGCGATTGCTCTCTACCAAGCTTTAGAAGCGGTTGGCTCAACACCCTATATTGTCTGTGGTGCACCATTGTCAAAAGCATTAAGAGACGATTACCGAATTGTCGAGATTGAAGTGGGTAAACATGCGTATCAAGCTCAAGAGGCGAAAGCGGTTTTAGATGATTTGAAACCCAGTGTGGTCTTGTCTATTGAGAGACCCGGTCAAGCTGAAGACGGTAATTACTATAACATGCGTGGTGAGGACATCAGTGCTCGTACCGCGTGTTATGACACTTTCATGAAGCAAGCAAGCTGTCCTACGATTGCGATTGGTGATGGCGGTAATGAAATAGGCATGGGGAATGTGGCGCAAGCATTGAAGTCTTTGGACATTGTTGCTGCTCAAACAGGATGTGATGAATTGTTGGTTGCGGATGTCTCAAATTGGGGAGGCTACGGTCTTATTGCCATAATGGGGTATTTAGAGAACCGTGATTTACTGGCTGAATTTGAGCCGGTAGTAACGCTTCAGTATTTGTCTAAACTGGGTAGTGTTGATGGTGTCACTCGTCTTAATCAATTAACTGAGGATGGCTTGGATTCTTCAGTTGGTGATGAGGTGATATTGGAGTTACGTAAATTGACCGGTTTTGATGTGTCTAATAAGACAAAATAAGCACTTTGTGGCGTAAGCCATTATTTATTATTGATTGATTTTTTATGTGGAGAACACTATGAACACTGTTTATTTGAATGGCTCATTTATGCCTATTGAGGAAGCGAAAATTTCCCCATTGGACCGTGGCTTTTTATTTGGTGATGGTATTTATGAAGTGATTCCTTCTTACGAAGGCAAGACAGTGGGATTAGAGCCACATATGCAACGTATGTTTGATGGCATGTCGGCTATTGGCATTCAATGCAATAAGTCTCTTGAAGAGTGGAAAGCATTAATTCAAGAATTAATTTCACTTAATGGAGGGGGCAATTTAGGCATCTATTTGCAAGTAAGTCGTGGAGCCGATGTTAAACGCTATCATGCTTATCCTAAAGATGTTGAACCAACTGTCTTTGCGATGGTAATGGCGATTAAACCGGCTGTCGAAGCGGATGCAAGTACAGCAAAAGGCTTCTCTGTTGCGACTACTCAAGACATGCGCTGGAAGCGTTGTCAAATTAAGTCTACTGCGTTACTTGGTAATGTAATGCATTTCCAAGAAGGCTATGCGAGCGGTAATGATGAGATTCTTTTATACAATGAAGATAATTTCTTAACTGAAGCAAGCTCTTCTAATGCCTTTATCGTTAAAGATGGTGTTGTGCTAACGCCTATTCAAGATAATCAAATTTTACCGGGGATTACTCGTAAGCTCATTCTTGATATTTTAGAAAAAGACGGCTCGATTCCATTTGAAGTGCGTAATATCTCAATGGAAGAAGTCTTTAATGCGGATGAAATTTGGGTGACCAGCTCCAGCAAAGAGTTAGCTCCAGTCACTGTTATTGATGGGAAACCAGTCGGTAATGGAAAGGTAGGTGGCGTTTGGGAAGCCGCGTTTAAACTTTATACTCAATTTAAGTTTGACTATTAAAAGATAAAACAATTCTCTGTTTTGGGTAATAGCATAGTGAACAGTATCTATCATGTTGCTATTACTCATCTAGACTCCGTCAATATTCAACAACCTGTCTACAAAACCCTACAAAATATAACTCCTGTCATCTGAGTATCTTTTACTATAATAGGATAATGACACTCTGATTAGTGACTTGAGGATAGTTCTCTTGCTAATTTAAGAGTACAGTTTCTAAGCCATTAGCAATGTGATTGTCTTGTTTTCTTTTCTTGATAAGATTTTATGACATTGACCGATTGGTTGATAATTATAGGGCGGTCTAAAATAGGGCGTCATAGTGGATAAGAGGAAATGACTCATGTCGGTAAAAGTTCGTTTAATTTATGCTTTTGTGATTGCCGTGTTAACGACAACAATAGCAATGGGGCTGTTAAGTTTCTTTCAAGCTCGATCTGTGATGTTAGAACGTACAACCAAGACTGAGTTGCCAGCTCAAATAGCGCAAATAAAAAATGAAGTAGAAAATCAGATTGAAACACTTTCTATTAATGCTGAAATTTTAGCGAATAATCCGATGATTTTAGACTGGGCTAAAAAAGGCTTTACTAAAGATGGAGAGACGTCTTTAGTGGCCTTGTTAAGTAGCTTACGAGAACGTTTAGGTTTAGATGTTGCTTCATGGGCGGACAGGAAGTCTGGAAAATATTGGAACCAAGACGGTTTTTTACGAGTCATGGCAAAAGAAACGGACAGCTGGTTTTTTGATTTTACTTCCTCGTCTAAAAGTAAAAATGTTAGCGTTTATCGTAGTAAATCTACAGGCGAAGTCAGTTTGTTTGTAAATTATCAAAATTTGAATGGTCAAGGTTTAGCTGGCTTTGGTATGAAGCTAACTCAAATGACGAACTATTTAAACAGTTTTAATATTGGTGATGGTGGCTTTGTTTATCTTGTATCACAAGAGGGGGTTGTTAAGGTTCATCGTAATGGTGAATTATTGGAAAAAAGTAATCTCACGGATTTATATGGAGCACAAGTAGGTCAAGCCCTCTTAGTAAAAGAAGGCGTAAACATTCAAATGACGGGAAGCTCTGTTTTAGCAAGTCAATTTATACCTGCTATGGGGTGGATATTAGTCGCTGAAATACCTAATGAAGCGGTTTTTGGTAGTGTTTCGGATATGGGACATACATTACTTATCCTAGGTATCATATTAAGCATAGTAGCGGCTGTAGCGGCATCATTTATCGGTGCGACTTTAGTGAGGCAGTTAGGTGTCGTCGCAGATAATTTAAAAGAAATTGGTGAAGGTAACGGAGATTTAAGTCATCGTTTAAGTGCGGATGGTCCAGTGGAACTGGCTGATATCGGTAATGGATTTAATAAATTCGTGATTGTGATTCATAATATGGTTAAGCAAGTGCTACAAACCAGCAGCCAGCTTAACCAAGCATCAGAGCAAATGTCTAACTCAGCAGAAACAATACTCAAAGATGCGCGGTTACAAAGTGATCGCACTTCAATGGTGGTATCAGCGGTCCATGAAATGGAAATGTCAGTTAGAGAGGTTTCTGAAAATGCAGCCGAGGCTGCTACATCTGCTCAGGATGTCAATAGAGAAGTGAATGAGGGCCTTAAAGTGGCTGACTCTGCCAAAATCATTATTGAAAACTTATCATCAGAGAGTGAACGTATTGCTTCCACGGTGGCCGACTTAGCGAAAAACTCGGAGCAGATTGGGAGTATTCTAGAGGTGATTCGTAGTATTTCTGAGCAAACAAACTTATTAGCATTGAATGCGGCTATTGAGTCAGCTCGAGCTGGTGAACAAGGCCGCGGCTTTGCTGTTGTTGCGGATGAAGTTCGTAACTTGGCGAAGCGAACCGCTCAATCAACAGATGAAATTCAAGTAATGATTGATAAGCTGCAGTCTGAATCTCGAAAAGCATTATCTGCATCTCAAGCCGGACAGGAAAAAGCGAGCGAAGGCGCTGAATCCGTTAAGAGTGTGGCGCTTGCACTTAATACGATTTCTTCTCAGGTAGATAAAATGAATGCACTTAATCAACAAGTTGCTGCGACTACAGAGCAGCAATTATTAGCGATGGGAGATGTTGGCCAAAATATAACAAGTATTCAAGATTCAGTGAATCACAGCGTTATTACCGCCAATGGACTGACTGAAAATAGCAAATCGTTACGAACTCTTTCAGTTGATTTAGAAACATTGGTTGCTCGTTTCAAAGTGTAGGTAAATCTATCAATCACAGCTCTTCTTATTATTTGAAGCCCAATATCATTGGGCTTTTTTTTACTTATTCATCGTGACGGCTAATGTCTAGGCAATTTTACAACCGCTTCCAGTCCTTTCTCGCTATCGAGGTTCCTCAAGGTCACTTCTCCTCCGTGGGCTCGAGCTATGTTACGCGCAATGCTCAGCCCTAGTCCCATGCCGCTTGGATGTCCTGAATGGTCTGAAGTAAGTCTTGTATAGGGCTGAAATACTTTGTCGAGCTTATCTTTTGGTATTCCGGGGCCTTCATCTTGGATACGAACACATAACCTTTCTTCATTATCGTCGATATAAACCGTCGCGGAAGTTCCATAGTACATAGCATTATCAATGAGATTACCTAAGCAGCGTTTAATCGCAAAGGGTTTACCTATGTAGGGTGTTTTTAATTCACCGTGAATGATAATACGCTTATGAGCTAATTGAGCGCTGGATTGCATATCTAATAACATATTTTGAATGTTTACTTCGACACGGTTTTCATGAATATCTGTTTCTTTCACACTTTGCAGAGCGCCTTTCACTAACATATCGAGATCTTCTAAGTCGCGAATCATTGCTTCTCTTACATTATCTTCATCCAGCATCTCGGCACGTAATCTCAGTCGAGTAATCGGTGTTTTTAAATCGTGAGAGATAGAGGCAAACAGGCGCTCTCTATCGTTTAAATATCGCTGTAATCGGGTTTGCATATCATTGAAGGCATGCGCTGTATTACGCACTTCTGTACTGCCTATCTCTTTGAGAGGTCTCCAATCTCCTTGACCAAATTGCTCCGCTGCTTTTGCCAGTGTGGCGAGTGGGCGAGTGACACGGCGGATGACGAGTAAACTCAGAATTAACACTGTAATAATGGAGGCGGCTAGAGAAAATAACCTTTCAGAGGAAATCGGGGATGCGCCCTCAAGAAAGTATGGGTCTGGCATTAATGTGGCCAAATAGAGCCATTCATCACTGTTGATTGGAATCTGAATGACAAGGATCGGAGGGGCTAATGGCTTTACTAAGAGGCTGTGGTGTCCCCAGCGCTCAGGCAAATCGACAAGCTTTATGCTGTTACTGATGACATGTAGATCATCTGGATTTGAAAAGGCAATTTTAGGGTTAGTGATACCGAGTTGTTTTGATAATGTATGACGAAACTCTTCAATCACAATATCCTTTAATTGTGAGTCGGGGAGGTCATTAATAATAATTTCTTCTTTATTTACCGTAACAAAAAACCGTGTCCCTCCCATATCTTGTAATTGATCAATCACTATATGGCGATAGCTTTTAGGTAAGGAAGAAAAGTAGCTAATGGTGGCGGCCACACGAAAAGACATAGGCTGAGAGACTTCTCTAACATTTTGTTCTGCATCGGCTTCTAGCTGTTTTAACCAAATACTGGAGCTGATAAATTGAGCAAGCGCTACTCCAAAGGTCATTACTATCAACATTTGTCCAGAGAGTGATTGGAATAGCTTACGAAGCCTTGGCCAAACCGTGATCATAATGAATCGGGAGTCAATATGGATTTACTGACATCCGCTGTTAAGATGTAACCTTCACCTCTCACTGTTTTAATAAGCTGTGGATGGCGTGCGTCTTCTCCTAATCTTTGTCTTAAGCGGCTAATGTGGACATCGATAAACCGATCCAAGGGAGCACTGTCTCGCCCCCTTGTGGTTTCGGCGATTTGATCCCGTGACAGAACTTTGCCAGGGTGTTGCAGAAATAAGGTTAAAAGATTGTAGTCTGCGCCAGTGAGGGAATCGGTATTTCCTGAGGGATCCGTAAGTTCTCGTGAGACAGTGTTCAAGGAGAAATTAGCAAACGTCAATATCGTGTGGGCCTTAGCGGTTTCAGAAGGCGATGGTTCAATGTGCTCCATTCGACGTAAGATGGCTTTCATGCGAGCTAATAATTCACGAGGGTTGAATGGTTTCGCTAAATAATCATCAGCTCCAATCTCTAAGCCGATAATTCTATCCATTTCATCTGAATTTGCCGTCAGCATGATGACCGGTACATGAGACTTTGTTCTTAGTTGGCGACAAATAGAAAACCCGTCTTCACCTGGTAGCATAATATCCAGAATGACTAAATCAAAGCACGGATTTTGATTAAAAATCTCAAGAAAAATTTCACCCGTTTCAGCCGTCTCAACGTAGAATTGATGCTTCTCTAAATACGCTTTTAATAAAGAACGAATTTCATCGTCATCATCCACTACAAAAATGCGTCGTGCTTTTGTCATTCTCATTCTCTTTTATTGATTTTATGCAAATGGCGTTTTTTTATTAACGCTACTATACCTAATTGAGAAGAAGTATAGAAAAAAACCTTAAATACATTAGATTGATTTAATCTTTTGCTAGCGTCATACTCTGCATATTTGAACCTTTAGGAAGTATAACTATGTCCGACATAAAATCATCCACGCCTTTTTTAGATAATGATAACAATGAGGAGAAGTCACTCGCAAAAGTGATGTCTTTTGGTGAGGCTTTAATTGATTTCCTAGCTCAAAATACAGGTGTTGATGACGTGCAAACTTTTGCTAAATACCCAGGTGGAGCGCCCGCAAATGTAGCGGTTGCTGTGGCTAAGCTGGGGGGAAACAGTCATTTTGTTGGGCAAGTAGGAAATGATTCATTTGGGCATTTTTTAAAGGATTCTTTAAACGAATACGGTGTAAATACGAATGCACTCTTGATGACCAGTGCCGCGAAGACGGCGTTAGCCTTTGTGAGTTTGGATGAAACAGGCGAGCGCAGCTTTGAGTTTTATCGGAACCCATCTGCGGATATGTTGTTTCGTCCGGAAGACTTTCTGTCCGAATGGTTCTATACCTCAAAAGGGGTATTTCATACCTGTTCTAACACATTAACAGATGAATCGATTAGCCAAGCAACGACTGTTGGTGTGCGATTAGCAAAAATGGCAGGCTGGATTGTCAGTGCAGATGTTAACCTGCGTACAAACTTATGGCCCGAATCCGGTGTTGATATTGAACGTGTGATTGACTGGTTCCAAATGGCGGATGTTGTTAAAGCCAGTATGGAGGAACTAGAGGAACTGTCCACTGATCCAATGGCATTAATTCATTCATCTCTTGAAAAAGGTGTGAGCTTATTTGTGTTAACAGATGGTGCTAATGCGGTTCGGTATTTCCATAAAAATGGCACTACCGGTGAAGTGATCACCCCTAAAGTCTCAGTACAGGATACTACGGCGGCAGGGGATGCTTTTGTTGGAGGCTTACTTTTCTGTTTATCTGAAATAGCAGGAGAAACAAGCGTTGCTTTAATGACGAAAGAGGAATTACAGAAAGCCGTTTCTTTTGCCGTTGCCTGTGGTGCAATCGCAGTAACGAAATTGGGCGCCTATCCTTCTTTACCATCAAAAATTGAAGCGGATGCCATGCTACGCTCGTTTTCTTAATTTAAGATTATCGAAAAGCACTATTTAAACGTTTAAGTAGTGCTTTTCTTTTTTTGGAATGGCTTTATTTCCTCTGTTACGAATAATAAATACGTTATGCGTTCTCACGGGTATTTGTCTGTATTCTTTTAAAAAATATAAGATATTGATTTTATTCTTATTTAATCTGCTTTTTTGCTTCTTATCTTTGCTTCTTCTTCCGCCCTCTTATTTCTGGTTAAAAAGTATTCAAAATTAAGTGAATATTAAGAACAGTCCTATGTTGAAAAAATAGCCCTCTTTGACAATAATTTTATAAACGTCTTAATCCTTAAAGAAAGCATTAAGACGAGCTCATAAACTTATTAATAATAAAAATAAGGAATCTCTGAATTATTTAGGGTTCCGAAAAGGAGTGGCAATGAATAAATCAATTCTTTCAAGCGCAATTGTTTTCGCTATTACGACAAGTGCTTTTTCTGTATCCAGTGCGCAAGCTGAGGATCTTATTTTTCCCCCTGGTGAAGATGATAGGTTTAGCTGGTCGAGCTATGAGTCATTAAAATCAATGGATTTAAAAGGTGAAAAAGTCTCTGTGTTTGGACCTTGGCTTGGTTCAGAGAAGGAGCATTTTGATCATGTCATTGCGTACTTCGAAGCAGCCACTGGAGCCGATGTTGAATACGCCGGTTCAGATTCCTTTGAGCAACAGATCGTTATTGATACACAAGCAGGCAGTGCGCCTAATGTATCGATATTTCCACAACCTGGATTGGCCGCTGATCTAGCCGCTAAAGGATTGGTTACGCCATTAGATAGTGCTGTTAAGCAAGGTGTGGTGAATGATTATGCCGCAGGTCAATCATGGGTTGATCTTGCCACTTTCAAGGATGCACAAGGCAAAGACGATTTCTATGGAGTATTTTACCGTGCCGATTTGAAGTCGTTGGTGTGGTATTCACCTGATAATTTTGATGATGCCGGATATGATATTCCAGAAACAATGGAAGAATTGAAAACATTGACTCAACAGATTGTGAGTGATGGTGGAACACCTTGGTGTATTGGTTTGGGCTCCGGTGCTGCGACTGGCTGGCCTGCAACGGATTGGGTTGAAGACTTAATGCTTCGCACACAATCACCTGAAGTATACGATCAATGGGTTAAAAATGACATTCCATTTGATGATCCAAGAGTGGTCAACGCGATTGATGAATTTGGTTGGTTTGCTCGTAATGATACGTTTGTTGATGGTGGCGCTGCTTCGGTTTCATCGACAGATTTCCGTGATAGTCCTAAAGGGTTATTTGCCTCTCCTGCTAAGTGTTATATGCATCGTCAAGCGTCCTTTATTCCTGCGTTCTTCCCTGAAGGAACCGAGCTTGGTGTTGATGCTGACTTTTTCTACTTTCCATCTTATGAAGCAAAAGATTTAGGCAATCCCGTCTTAGGGGCCGGTACCTTAGTTAGTATTACGAATGACTCAAAAGGCTCACGTGCATTTATTGATTTTATGAGATCGCCTATTGCTCATGAATTATGGATGGCTCAAACCGGTTTTATTTCCGCCCATTTAAAAGCCAATCCTGATCTTTACTCTTCAGAGGTTGCGAAAAAACAAGGTGGAATCTTACGTGATGCAACGACATTCCGCTTTGATGCATCAGACTTAATGCCAGGTAAAATTGGTGCAGGGGCTTTTTGGACTGGCATGGTGGATTACACCAGTGGTAAAGAGTCACTTGAAGTCGCTAAAGGCATCCAAAAATCATGGGATGCTATTAAGTAAGAGAAAACAGCATCGGAACACTGATTCTGATGCTTTTATATGAGTGAGTTAACGGTAAAGGTTTGCTTAGTAACTCTCGGCAAAGTGATCAAGGACGATCATGAGCCTTATTTCATTTGACGCTATCTGATTATTTGATAGCACATTCCAAACAGGAGCATTCATGGGGCAATTAGCGTCAGCATTGGTAATCGTTATTGTCGGAGTTTTAGGCTGTGCCTGTTATTTCTATGGCTCAAACTTCCTTTTAGATAAATTGTTACCTTCAAAAAATAAGCCCTACGATGTAGTGGCTCGTAATTTGCGTATTGCCGGTTATATTCGACCTTGGCTATTTTTAGGCCCCGCTTTTTTAGCATTGGGGTTTTATTTAGTTTACCCGGTAGTTGAATCTTTTAGATTGTCATTTTTTGGCCGTTCTGGTGAGGTATTTGTCGGCTTATCGAACTATGCGTGGTTATTTAATAGTGATGAGTTTTATCAAGCTTTCAAAAATAATATGTTGTGGTTGATAGTAGTGCCAACGGCGGCGACGTTTTTTGGGTTAATTATCGCGGTTATGACTGACCGGATTTGGTGGGGCAATATAGCAAAAAGTTTGATATTCATGCCTATGGCCATTTCGTTTATAGGCGCGTCTGTTATTTGGAAGTTTATTTATGACTTTAGAAGTGGAGATGACCCGCAAATAGGCTTGTTAAATGCGGTTGTGGTTTTCTTTGGTGGTGACCCTCAACCTTGGATAACTCTGCCATTTTGGAATAACTTCTTTCTCATGGTCATTTTGGTCTGGATTCAAACCGGGTTTGCTATGGTGATTCTATCAGCGGCATTGAGAGGCATTCCTGATGAAACCGTGGAAGCAGCAGTGCTTGATGGTGCAAACGGTTTTCAAATTTTTTATAAAATAATGGTTCCTCAAATTTGGGGGACAATCGCTGTGGTATGGACGACAATCACCATTCTAGTTTTAAAGGTGTTTGATATTGTTTTAGCCATGACCAATGGTCAGTGGGGAACTCAGGTGTTAGCGAACGAAATGTTTGATTGGATGTTCCGTGGTGGTGGTGATTTTGGTCGTGGGGCTGTCGTCGCTATCGTCATTATGGTGCTAGTGGTTCCGATTATGGTTTGGAACATTCGCCGTGCAAATGCTGAAATGGAGGGCCGTTAATCATGGTTCAATCATCAAAACGCTCGCCTTTAACCTGGTTGGTTCATGCTACGGTTTTATTTTTAGTGGTGATATGGACGATACCTACGGCAGGATTATTTATATCTTCCATTCGGGATAAGGATCAACTGTCGGTTTCAGGCTGGTGGACGGCGTTATCGACATCCGAACAAAGAATGGTTACTCGCGTTACTGTGCCGAAAAAACCGCTGCAAGAAGACGGTTTATATGTGTTAACTGGGAATGTCTTTGAAGATAATAAACAGGGAATCGTGACTCGTTTTGGCGATAGTTCTTTAAGGCCAAGTGAATTTGAATCTGGAAAAGTAGCCGAGCTTAAACGTGAACTCACCTTAACCGTATTGGCTAACGGTGATTATAAAATGACCTCTCCTAAAGCCTTTAGCAGTAGGGGTAAGCGAATTTTCTACACGGCTGAAATTCCCCCTAGGTTTACTTTAGATAATTACAGAGAAGTCCTAGGTTCTGAAGGGTTAGGTAAATCCTTTTTGAATTCGCTGACGGTGACGATTCCAGCAACTATTATTCCCATTTTAGTGGCGGCTTTTGCGGCTTATGCTTTGGCTTGGATGCAGTTTCCTGGAAAAGCGCTGTTTATTGCCGCGGTAGTTGGCCTATTAGTTGTGCCTCTGCAAATGTCTTTGATTCCGTTGTTAAGAAGTTATAATTTTATTGGTGATATCTTTGGTGTAGGTTCGAAAGGCTACCTAGGGGTTTGGTTGGCACATATGGGCTTTGGTCTACCGTTGGCGATTTATCTCTTACGTAATTATATTGCTGGACTCCCTAGAGAAATTATTGAGTCTGCGCGGGTGGATGGCGCAACGGATTTTGATATTTTCCGTAAAATTGTGTTGCCGTTATCCTTTCCTGCATTAGCGTCTTTTGCCATTTTTCAATTCTTATGGGTTTGGAATGATCTACTCATTGCGATGGTCTTTTTGGGAAATAATCCCGACGAGTTAGTGTTAACTGGACGTTTACGTGAATTACTTGGTTCCCGTGGTGGTAACTGGGAGATCTTAACCGCCTCTGCATTTATTACAATTATTGTTCCTTTATGTGTGTTCTTTGGCTTACAGCGTTTCTTAGTAAGGGGGCTGTTAACTGGGTCAGTGAAATAAATTCAAAGTGAATAAAACGACCACCTAAACAGTAAGACAGAGTAAAAACAAATAACGGCACTGTGGTCCTATTAAGAACCTATGAGCTAAGTAAGTTTTAGAGGCAAGAAGATGGCTGATGTTAAGTTAACGAATGTAAAAAAAGTATATAACAATCAAGTAGAAGTCATGCGAGATATTAATTTAGATATCAAGCAAGGTGAGTTTATTGTATTTGTGGGTCCTTCTGGGTGCGGTAAGTCCACATTGTTAAGAATGATTTCAGGGTTAGAGAGTATTACCGATGGTACTTTAGAAATTGATGGACAGCTAGTAAACGATATACCTCCGGCGATGAGAGGCATTGCAATGGTCTTCCAAAGTTACGCCCTTTACCCACATATGAGCGTTTACGATAACATGGCCTTTAGTCTACAAATTGCCAAGCTCAGTAAAGAAGATATAGATACACAAGTCAGGAAGGCCGCAGATATGTTGCAATTGACCGAGTATCTAGATCGTTTACCAAAAGCCCTTTCTGGTGGTCAGCGGCAACGGGTAGCCATTGGCCGAGCGATTGTTCGTAAACCTAAAGTGTTTTTGTTTGATGAACCCTTATCAAATTTAGATGCTGCATTGCGAGTGGCGACGCGAATGGAAATTGCCAATTTAAAAGAAAGTATGCCTGAGTCTACAATGATTTATGTGACCCATGATCAGGTAGAGGCAATGACCTTAGCAGATCGAATTGTTTTATTGTCAGCGGGTAATATTGAACAAGTAGGTGCACCGTTAGAATTATATGAAAACCCACGAAATGTGTTTGTTGCAAAATTTATTGGGGCGCCAGCGATGAACATTTTACCTGCTACCCTAATGCAAGCGGGCGAGGGCACCAATATTCAGATTCATTCTCAGCAAGCGGTTTGGGTTCCGGTAGCGACCCCTAAAAATGATGAGCAAGCCGCTGTTAGCTTTGGTGTGCGTCCTGAGGATTTATTTGTTGTCACTGAAGGCGAGTATTTAGTTGAAGGGGAGGTTGCCTTTATTGAAGCATTAGGTGAAGCAACCCTTTTGTATATCAAAGCGTTTGGCTGTGAAGACATGGTAATTTGTAAGTTGTCAGGCACGCCTCAATATAAGCGTGGCGCCTCTATTAAACTGATGACAAAACCTGAAAAAATGCATCTATTTAACACGATAGGACTAACCTATCGAAATCGAGTTTGATGATTGGAGAGTATGGAGTATGACGAGTAATTTAAATTGGTGGAAAGGCGGTATTATCTACCAAATTTACCCGCGAAGCTTTATGGATCAAAATGGCGATGGTGTCGGGGATTTAGCGGGTATTACCTCTAAACTAGATTATGTGGCTTCTTTAGGCGTGGATGCAATTTGGTTGTCTCCAATTTTTACCTCACCAATGAAAGACTTTGGCTATGATGTTTCTAATTATCGTGATATAGATCCCTTATTTGGCACATTAGAAGATTTTAAACGTTTGATTACGACGGCTCATGATTTGGGTTTAAAAGTCATGATTGATCAAGTATTAAGCCATACATCGGATCAACACCCTTGGTTTGAAGAAAGTCGTCAAAATAAAACCAATCCTAAGGCGGACTGGTTTGTTTGGAGCGATCCGAAACCGGACGGTTCACCTCCGAATAATTGGCTCTCCATTTTTGGAGGCAGTGCATGGCAATGGGACAGCCGTCGCTTGCAATATTACCTACATAATTTTCTGACGAGTCAACCGGATGTGAATTTTCATAATGATGAAGTCCGTCATTTACAGCTTGATAACATGCGCTTCTGGCTAGAGTTAGGTGTTGATGGATTCCGCTTAGATACCGTTAATTTTTTCTATCATAGTCAAGGTTTGGAAGATAACCCACCTGTGCCACCAGGTGAACCGAAAACCATGGGGGCGCCTCACGATAATCCTTATACTTATCAACGTCACGTGTATGACTTAAGTCGTCCAGAAAACTTACTCTTTCTAAAAGAGTTAAGAGCGTTAATGGATGAATATCCAGGTACAACAACAGTAGGTGAAATTGGTGATGATTTTCCCCTCGAAAGAATGGCTGAATACACATCTGGCGGTGATAAACTGCACATGGCGTATACGTTTGATTTATTGAATACACCGCATTCACCCTCCTACATTCGATCTGTATTACAAAACATGCAAGATATTGTTGGTGATGGTTGGCCTTGCTGGGCGCTATCCAACCATGATGTGGTGAGGGCCATTACTCGATGGGGAGAGAATGAAGATCCGATTGCTTATCCATTGGTAGCGATGGCGCTAATTACCTCTTTACGTGGAAGTGTATGCTTGTATCAAGGGGAAGAGCTGGGTTTGCCAGAGGCTGATGTGCCATTTGAGCGTATTCAAGATCCTTATGGAATTCCTTTATGGCCAGTGTTTAAAGGACGCGATGGCTGCCGGACGCCAATGGTTTGGGATAACAGCCTTAATGGAGGTTTTTCTGACGTTGAGCCATGGTTACCAGTGGATAAACGTCATCTAGCCCTTAGCGTGACGCAACAAGAGTCTAACCCTGATTCATTACTTCATAAAGTACGTCAATTACTACAATGGCGGCAGCGACAACCTGAGCTTATTCAAGGTGAGTTGACACAGATTGACCTCGGGAATGATGATTTGATTGCCTATATAAGAACGCTTAATCATAATCGTATGTTGGTAGTGATTAATATGACAGGGTCGCAACAAACGGCCGACTTACCGCATAATGTGACAGTCTTGGAAGGACATGGCTTTATCTGTGAGGTAGAAGGTCAAAAACTGATGTTGCCAGCATATCAGGCCTTTTATGCACGTATAGATTAATTAGTTTGAAGGTATTGATATATGACGTTTAAGACACCTCGAAAATTGACACTAAAAGATGTGGCCGATAACTTAAACGTCTCTACGGCCACCATTTCTAATGCGTTTAATCGACCGGATCAACTGTCTGCCAACCTGAGGGATAGAATATTATCTGAATGTGAAAACATGGGGTATTTTGGACCTAATGCGGCGGCGCGCAGTTTGCGTACAGGACGAACAGGCATTGTGGGCGTTGTCTTATCTGACCGTCTTAGTTATAGCTTAAGTGATCCTGTGGCGAATCAGTTTCTCAAGGGGATGGCGGATGTATTGGATGCACATGAATACAATATGTTGCTGTTATCGTCGAATCCTTTAGAGCAGGATGCTCAACATAGAATGCAAGCGTCTATGGTAGACGGTTTTATTGTCTATGGTCACAAACCTCAGCAATGTCATAACGCTCCTTGGTTAATGCCGAATAAACACGTTATTACCGTTGATGGCTTTATCTCTGGTTGTACATCGGTCAATATAGGAAATTATCAGGGGGCAAAAGCGATTGTTATTCATGCTTTGCGACATAAGCCGGATAAAATTGCCATTTTAGGATTAAGCCTCCTCAGTACCAATCGTGTTTGTCGTATGCAAAGTGATGAACTCTTAGAAGAAGCCGCTTCTATTTCTGTGCAGCGATTGAATGGGTATTTAGATGCTTTAAATGAAAATGGTTATGGTGTAAGTTCAGAAAACGTTTGGAATATCCCCACCAACTCTCATAAGCAAGCCTATCAAGCGGCCCGCGAAGCGTTAACAATAATGGATCGTCCGCAGTTATTGCTCTGTATGAGTGATCGTATTGCCATTGCTGCGATACAGGTTGCCTTACAAATGGGGCTTCGAGTTCCTGAAGACTTACAAGTTGTTGGGTTTGATGGTATTCCTGAGGGGGCGAATTTACACCCTTCTATTACGACTATTCACCAACAAAGCGAAGAAAAAGGACGTATAGCGGCCGAGCTTTTCCTTGGTTTACGAGAAGCCAAGGACGTGGTTTTAGAAACAGAATTGGTGGTTCGTGAGAGCTGTCCAGAGTAGATATTAAAGCCAGTAATTTGAAATGGGTTGATCCTCATCTAGGTGATGAGCCATTTGAGCTTGTAGTAACTCGGCGGAAGAGTAAGCATCGGTTAGAGCATGATGTGCTTTATAGCGAGGTAAATTATAACGTTGCCGACAAGCGTCCAATCTGATGGAAATTCTGCCCTGTTTGAGTTTTTCAATCCAAGATCGTTGTTTCAAGATCCGGTTTTCAATCTCCATGGTATCCAGTATTGGAAAGTACAGTGGCTGTCCATATAGCTTAAGTGATGCTTTCAACAAAAACTCTCGTTCAATATGTACACAATGGACTATGACCACTTTTTTAGCGAGTGCGGCCAGAACCTCTTCAAAACAGTCTTCTAAAGAAGGTGCACCGTTAAGGTCCTCGTGGGTCATTTCATGAATGGTAACGGATTTATGGGAGAGAGGGCTGTCCGGTGTAAACATCCAATATTTCGACCCACGACATTGAATCCGTTGATGATTTAATGGCACTAGTCCCGCACTGACAATAGCGTCTTTCTCTGGATTTAAGCCAGTTGTCTCTAAATCTAATGAGACCATTGAGGTGTCTCTTAGTGGCGTATCGTAAGCAACCGCACCTTGTTCGTAAAAGCGCTTCAATGGCCCCTGGGGAGCGTTTTTTTCTAATGTTTGAAAGGATTGCTTCCAATCTAAGAGGGAAGGGGCAGGCTTTTTGTTAAATATCAAGATCTTTCTCCTGCATAGCGATACTTGATAAACTCCTGTTGTCGAGACACGATATGAAAGGCATCTCTAAGGTGCCGTCTTTCAAAAGAGGACAGGCTCTCAGGGTCAACGTGGTTATTAGGTTCAATACCGGCTTCGATTTGATTCGTTTGGTGACGAATACGTACCATGCCAATCATCTCTAATGCCGCGGCTAAATCTTTCGCTCTCCCGTTTGGAAGCAACCCCGCGTTTTCTATATCATCTAATCTCTCCATCGTATTGAGTTTTTGACTTCCACAGGCGAGGGCATGTACCCGTACAATATCAATGATGGGAGCAATGCCTCTTTCTTTCAAATTGAAGGTTCGTGCTTGTTTGCCACTGCCATCTAATACGAATTGTCTGAAGAAACCTAACGGTGGATTTCTCTGATTGGCATTGCGAGCCATATGCGACAGAAAGCCTCGATGTGATTTGGCTAAATAGCGAATGTGTTTATTTAACTCCCTTGCTAACTTTTCATCGCCATAAATACTTCGGATATCAAAAAAAATCGACATACGCAGCAAAGATTCTGCTTTAGGTTCTTGTATCCATTGGGAAAAATACTCTTGCCATTGCTTTAATGGCTGTCTCCATTGATTGTTACTGGCCATGATGTCTCCAGTACATAATGGATAGCCGCACTTATCGAGCCCATGGCATACATAATCCGCTAAGCGTTTAAAGTAGGTGCCATGTATTTCAGCGTTATATGCATCCGATAAGATAAGGGCATTGTCTTGATCTGTACTGATGGTCTGCTCTTCTCTTGCTTGCGAGCCTAGGGCAATAAAGCAATATGGAATGGGTGGTGCGCCCAACTCCTGCTCAGCGAGTTGTAATATACGCTCTACAAATGCAGTCCCAATACGTGAAATGGCGTTCCCTATCATTACGGTATTCGCATCCGCATGAACCAGTTGAGTGAAGGTGTGTTGTATTTTTTTACTGATCGAAATAAGACTGGCTAAATTTTGTTGCTTAAAGATATCACTAATTAAGTAAACACTGCCGTGGCTTTCTTTCTGAACAATATCTCCCGCACTAATTACGCCAATGGCTTTTCCATTTTTAGTGACAGGTAAATGATGGACATTTTGCCCCATCATTTTTATCACGGCTTCTGATGCAAAATCGCCACTATCTAGGGTAATAGGGTGTGCTGTCATGATGTTTTCTATGGATTCCTCATAAGACAGCCCTGCGGCAATACAGCGGGTGCGTAGATCTCTATCAGTAACGATACCAACTAACTCATCTGCTTGTGTGATTAATAAGCTGGAGACTTTGAATTCGGCCATTTTTAGGGCCGCCATACGAATACTGTCATTCAATTCAATACTGATGGGAGGTCGTCGCAGTAAACTGGTGACAGGGCATGTCATGAGTGACACGTCCGAAGTTTGGGAGGTTTGGGAATCTATGGCTGCACGTAAACGAATTTCTCTAATGATTTCAAAAAAGTCTGAGAAAGTGTCGTTTTCATCATAGAGGCGTTTAAACCAAGAGCCGGGAATTAAGTACAATAAACTGTCTTCAATGGCTCGTATTTCTTGAGTCACCTTGCCTCCTCGTAATAAAGAGGCATAACCAAAGAGTTCGCCTTCTTCCATACGCCTGAGTAGCTTATCTTCTTTTGACAATACTTCTACGGCACCACTACGAATGAAATACAAGTGCTCATTGGTTACGTTCGGCACAATGACGCCTGTGCCATTGCGGACGTATTGTATTTCTATGTCATGCACCATTCCTTGCAGTAAGGCATTGTCCTCCATTTCATTAAAAGGGGCGTGTTGAGAAATAACATCTAAAATTTCAGAGAGTTCGACTTCCATAACTTTATCCTTTTAAAAGAGGGCGGCAGAGCGTAATAATACCGATCAATATAAAGAGTGCGCATGCCCATTTATGCATGATTGTCGGATTGATTCTGGCGATCAGCCATTGGCCAGCAAAAACAACGGGCACGTTGGCGAGCATCATTCCAATAGTTGAGCCAATAACAACGGCAAGCGTATCATCAAAATGAGCACCTAATAATACGGTGGCAACTTGCGTCTTATCTCCTATTTCTGCGAGAAAGAATAGAAAAGTAGTGGCGGAGAATGCCCCCCATTTTAAGAACCTTGCAGATGGTTGCTCATCTTCATCTGGAATTAATAACCATAACCCTAATAAAATGAAGCTGATTCCAACAAGAATAGACAGCCAGAATTCTGACATAAATTGACTTATTGAATTACCTAGCCAGGCTGAAATTCCATGATTTAATACGGTGGCGACAAAAATGCCTAAAATAATCGCCGTTTTATTGCGGTATTTAGTCGCAAGGAACAGGGCAAGTAGTTGCGTTTTATCACCGATTTCAGCAATAGCAACCGAGGTAATTGATGTAAGAATGGCTTCCATTAGATTGTCCTAGGTGGGCAAAAAACGAAAGGCAAAGACCAATGCCCACCAGGCTTGGTTTTTGACTTAAGTCTCATCAATTCCAAAACTGAGTCTCAGCTTATAGAACTTCTTTGCCACACACTTGAGGTGTGATTATGTTGACAAAGAATCTCAAAACAGGGTTTGAGAAGATTACTCCCCTAAGAAGGAGGATATCTTAAAGTATATGAGGTAGGGATTCTAGTAAATTCCTACCTCATAGCTTAACGATAATAAACCTTAAGGCTTAGTGATTATTTATACAAGTGTAGATCGGATTTGAGTCCTTTGTATAAACCAATACACATAACCAACATGAGTAGAGTAAACGGCAGTCCTATGGTAATAGCGGCCGCTTGGATGGCTGATAAGGCTTCTGCGCCACCACCTACTAACAAGGCAATTGCAATGATACCTTCAAGTATTGCCCAGAATACACGTTGCACCATAGGCGCATCTGTTTTACCACCCGCCGTAATACCATCGATAACTAGAGAGCCTGAGTCGGATGAGGTAACAAAGAAAACCAATACTAAGATGATACCTACAAACGAAATTAGGTTTGTTAATGGCAAGTGTTCAAACATTTGGAACATGGCAAGGGAAACATCAGTGATACCTTTGTCGCCCAATACACCAATTGAGTTTTTTACTTGGTCAATGGCTGAACCACCAAATATGGCCATCCAAAAAACAGTAACAACAGTAGGTACAAGCAATACGGCTGTGAGGAATTCACGAACGGTACGTCCACGAGATACACGGGCAATAAACATTCCTACGAAAGGTGCCCAGGAAATCCACCATGCCCAGTAGAAAACAGTCCAACCATGGTAGAAGGTTTCGTCATCACGACCAATCCAATTACTCAATGGAATGATGCCATCAATATAACCAAATAAAATAGCGCCAACAGAACCTAAGATAGCGCCTGTGTTACCTAACACTAATACAAAAACGGCTAAACTGGCGGCCATAATCATATTGATGTTACTTAATAGTTTCACCCCCTTCAAGACCTCGAGCAACGGAGACAATAGCAACCGCCGTCACCACTAAAATGACAATGATTTGCGTCGTTAAAGTATTTGGAATTCCGAAAAGAAAGTTCAGGCCACTGGTGGCTTGTTGTGATCCAAGTCCTAGGGAAGTCGCTAAACCAAAAATGGTCGCAATAACTGCTAGTACATCAATCACATGACCAATCGTTCCCCACACTCTTTCTCCAAGTAACGGATAGAAAGCTGAGCGAATCGTCAGAGGTAAGCCTTTGTTATAAGCGAAGAAGGCAAGTGACAGAGCCACAACGCCATAAATAGCCCAAGGATGTAGCCCCCAATGGAACATAGTTGCGCCCAATGCCGCTTGTTCGCCTGCAGGGGTATGTGCTTCTACATTCAGTGGCGTACCATACCAGCCGGTATAGTATGCAACTGGTTCAGCGACACTCCAAAACATCAAACCAATACCCATGCCTGCCGCAAATAACATGGCAAACCAGCTCATTGTGGAGTGGTCTGGCTTGGCGTTCGCTCCACCAAGGCGGATTTTTCCGAAAGGAAGTACGATTAACGCAAGACAAAATAGCACAAAAATATTGCCGGCGATCATGAATAGCCAGTCAAAATTAGCGATTGACCAACCTCGAGCGCCAACAAGAATTTCTTTTGAGTTCGCTGGAAATAAAATGGTTCCGATAATAAAGGCAAGTACAATAATCGCACTGGTACCGAACACCGGGTTGAGTATGTCCAGTCCAAAAGGTTGGATATTATCCTGTCCAACTTTATAGGCGGTACTGTACTCGGCCCGACCATCGTCAGGTTTTTTTAGGTTCATATAGCGTTCCTTAGTCAGAGTATTTTAATAATTATTGAATCTAAGTTGTGCGGTAAACACAGCTCCCCCAGATCAATACTATGTTAAACAATATAAAAAATTGTTCCAAAAACGTCATAAAGTGTTCTAATGCAAATGAACAAAAGTTAATCAACATAAAAATGTTTATTAAACGACATTCATTGTGTAGAACACTCTATTTGAGTTGCGCTAGAGTCTTATTAGTAGCGCGGAGCTTTTAAACAGCATAATGATTAAAAGCATTTTGTCAGTCTTCTAGAGACTTTTTTGAGTCGCGTTCTGTTTGCCATTAAGGTAAGACAGAAGCTATGAATTGATGTGCTAAATAGGGAGAAACAATTCCAATAAATCATTTAGAAAAAGCTGACCTTTTTCTGTTGTTTTGATGGTATTGTGTTCCCATGAAGACGCACATATGAGTCCTTTATCAATGGCTATTATACAGCTTTTAATAAAATTGTCTGGTGGTGGTTGATAACAAAACTTATTGTAGTCAGATAATTCAAACTCCTCAAATAATCGTAGTCGGTTCATCATAAATTCAAAAGGTAAATCTGCCGTGGCGATGGCTTCTTTAATGCTTAGTGCTTCGGCCAAAGTACTTAAGTAATGATTTGGATGCCGGGTTTTTCGAGTGCGAAATATTTGTCCATCCATAAGTGTTAATTTTCCATGGGCACCTGCTCCAATGCCTATATAGTCGCCAAAACGCCAATAGTTTAGATTATGAGAGGCTTGTTTCCCGATTTTTGAATTGGCCGAAATTTCATATTGCCGATAGCCATGTTCTTTAAGCGTGGCTTGGCCTTCTTCTTGGATATCCCAAAGCATGGTGTCTTCAGGTAATGTGGGTGGGCGGCGGTAAAACTCAGTATTTGGTTCAATAGTAAGTTGATACCAAGATAAGTGTTCAGGGTTTAGTCGTATAGCGGTTTGTACATCGTCTAGTGCTTCTTCTATAGATTGACCCGGTAAACCATGCATTAAGTCAATATTGATATTCTCAAAACCTGCAATGCGTGATTTTTCTACAGCGGCTATCGCTTCTTCCCGCCCATGAATTCGACCTAGTGCTTTTAAAAGGTGAGGTTGGAAACTTTGGATACCAATTGATAAACGATTAATCCCCGCTTTTCTGAAAGCCCTAAATTTATCTTGTTCAAAGGTTCCTGGATTGGCTTCCATGGTGATTTCAATGTTATCAATAAAGGGGATTTTTTCCTGTATTTTCTCCAATAAGTGACGATAAAATTCAGCACTCATTAAGCTGGGTGTGCCACCACCAATAAATATACTGTGGAGTTTACGATCATAAGCGAAAGCTAAGTCTTGATCTAAATCCGCTAAAAGTTGTGTCAAATACGCTTCTTCAGGCAGTTTTCCTTCATCTTCAAAACGATCGGCTTGATGTGAATTAAAATCACAGTAGGGGCATTTTTTCACACACCAAGGCAAGTGAATATAAAGACTAAGAGGGGGTAATGAGAGCGCTAATGGCATTAAAAAGGTACTTTTGGTGTTAGATAGGTTAACAATTGAGCCAGAGCTTGTGAGCGGTGACTAATGGCGTTTTTTACTTCTTTTGGCAGGCTGGCGGCACTGCAACCGCATTCCGGTACAAAAAAGACCGGATCGTAACCGAAGCCTTGTTCGCCTTCGATGGATTCTAAAATCCGGCCTTCCCATGTGCCATGTACGACGATTGGAGTGGGATCGTCTTTATGTTTCATATAGGCGAGTACACAATGGAAGCGGGCGGTGCGCTCGTGGGTTGGTACACCGTTGAGTTTTTTTAACAGTAATTCATTGTTGGCTAAATTATTACCGTGTTCCCCAGCAAAGCGAGCGGAATAAATGCCTGGTGCACCGTTTAAATAATCGACTTCTAAACCGGAGTCATCGGCTAACGACGCTAAACCTGTTTGCGAACACGCGTGGCGGGCTTTAAGAATGGCGTTCTCTATAAAAGTGAGCCCATCTTCCACCGCATCTTCCACATTGAACTCTCCTTGAGGCTTAATATCGTAACCTAGAGGCGATAGTAAATGATTAAATTCGGCAATTTTACCTTGGTTGTTACTTGCCAAAATAATGGTTTTTGTCATAGTAATCCTATTTATCTACATAAACATGTCGTTGAAAAGAGGCTTCCATTGGTACGGCGTTAGCATTTAATTTGGCATTGATGGCAAAACGCAGTATTTCATCGTTTGTCTTAGTAAAAGGGGCGATGTAATAAATGGCATCGCCCTCATCTATGGTTACAAAGGATAAGCGGACGATTTGCCCAAGTAAGTTAGTTACTGTACCAGTAACAATGGCGGGTTGCGGTGTTGGCAGTTCGCCATCGTTTCTCTTTGTTATCGCAACGTTTAACAGCCCAAGACCTTTGCTTCGAGTAAAACCATATTGCTGAGCAATCTCTGGTGTTAAAAATGTTGACTCAAAAGTATTAAAATGCAAATCGTGCTCAGCAAACGATTTGATTTGTTCTGCCATGCCTAATGTTGAAAACAAAAGAGCGAAGCAAGTAATTATGTATTTCATGGTATGTTCCTATCTACTTACGTGGAAAATGGCGGTTTCACTCATGACATTGGGAAGGGCTCTGATCCACCAGTGATCTCTTAGGTGACCATCAACAGCGGCCCAACGTTTGATGTGTATGCCTTTTTCATCACATAGCCTGGTGAAGTCAACAAAGGTACAAAAGTGTATGTTAGGCGTATCATACCAGTTATACGGTAGGAATTCCGAAACAGGCATGCGCCCCTTGATACCTAAATGCAGACGGTTACGCCAATGACCGAAATTAGGGAAGGTAATAATGCATTCTTTGCCTATTCTTAACATTTCATCAAGGAGTAGGTCAGGACGACGAAATTGCTGGAGAGCATGGGTCATTACCACGAGATCGAAACTCTGATCACCAAAATTTTGTAAGCCATCATCGATGTTTTGATCGATAACCGGAATACCTTTTTCTATACAATTATTAATTTCGTCTGCATTGATTTCAATACCGTAACCCTTGACGTTCTTTTTCCCCATCAAATGTTGTAATAACTCACCGTTACCACATCCAAGGTCGAGTACTTTACTGTCTTCTTGTATCCAATCATTGATGATATCTAGGTCGGAACGCATTAGTTGCTCTCCTGTATAAGGATATTATGTGCTCGATTTAAAAAACCATTGAGTGCGGACATATAGCGAGGAATTGGGAATAAAAAGGCATCATGACCCTTATTAGAGTCAATTTTTGCGTAACTGACGTGTTTGCCTGCTCGGACCAGCGCATCGACAATTTCTTCGCTTCTGGCTGGAGAAAAGCGCCAATCAGTAGTAAAAGAAACGAGTAAAAAGTCACATTGAGCGGAACTCAGTGCTTTAGATAAATCACCGTTGGTCGCGGATGCTGGGTCAAAGTAGTCGAGCGCTTTGGTCATCAGACGGTATGTGTTGGCATCAAAGCGCTTGGTAAATGCTTCGCCTTGATAGCGAAGGTAACTTTCTACTTCGAAATCAATGCCATAGTTATATTGATAATCGTCATGGCGCATTTTTCGGCCGAATTTTTTACCCATTGAGTCGTCGGATAAATAGGTGATATGCCCTAGCATGCGAGCGAGTCCCAGGCCATTAACGGGAATGGTATTGTTGGCTGTGTAATGACCGTCATGAAAGTCTGGATCACGGCTGATTGATTGCCTTGCCACTTCATTGAAGGCAATATTTTGCGTTGATAGCTTGGGAGCGGAGGCAATAATAACGGCATTTTTGATTCTGTCAGGGAAACGAATGCTCCACTCTAATACCTGCATGCCTCCTAAACTTCCGCCGATCACCGCTGCCCAGGTATTTATATGTAAATAATCCGCAAGGCGTGCTTGGCTTTCTACCCAATCGGTCACAGTAACGATTGGAAAGTCGGCGCCCCATTCCTTGTTTGTCTTTGGATTTAAACTAGTGGGTCCTGTACTACCGCAACAACCACCTAGATTATTTAAACAGACGACAAAGAATTTGCTGGTATCAATCGGTTTTCCTGGCCCGATAGCAGAATCCCACCACCCTGGCTTTTTATCATCCATTGAATGGTAGCCCGCCGCATGATGATCTCCACTTAACGCATGGCAAATGAGAATGGCGTTGGTGGCTTTTGCATTTAACTTGCCATACGTTTCATAGATCAGCTCATATTGTTCAAGTGTCTGTTTGCTCGATAAGGCGAGAGGCGTTTCAAATACGGCTATATTTGGGGTGACAATACCAACAGAATCGGCTGGAATAGTGTCCGGCATAATAATTTGACTTCCTGATTGGAGTTGGATGTACGGGAAAGGCGGCCAAATAGTAGAGAGGCACAACTGCGTTATAGTCTAACTTTTGCGCTAATTGTCATCAAGAGGTTTAGTTTAAAAAGGTCATGAAAGAGAAATTGAAATACGCGTTTTTTTAGTGAGACTGTAAGCGATAGCACACTTGATCCTGATATCGCTTACAGAGGGTCAAAAAACATTAAGAGAGAGTAAATACACTGGTTTTATTACCTAGCTCTACAGCTTGTTGTTCGATTTGATGTGTCTTATTAGAAATCGTCTCAATAGAGGCGGTATCATTGGCTAGTTGTTGTGCTATATCATCCATATCTTGGTTCATTTGTACCGCGGTTAAGGCTATTTCTTGAATGATTTGTGCCATCTCAATAGACGCCGATGAGCTGGTAGAGGCATTGTTTTCAATCTCATACATGGCATTTTCGGCGGCGGCACCGTTCTCTTGAATCGCATTAAGACTGGTTTGCCCACTTTCCATTGTATCGATGGCTTTCTGTGTGGAAGTCTGGATCGTACTAACAATGGAGGTGATTTTTCCAGTTGCTTCGACGGTTTTTTCTGCTAAAGAGCGAACCTCATCGGCGACAACAGAAAAACCTCGACCGGCTTCACCGGCTCTAGCGGCTTCAATAGCGGCGTTTAAGGCCAATAGATTTGTTTGGTTTGCTAGATCATTAATCATTCCGATAACGGTATCAATATCCTTCGATAGCCTTCCTAACTCGTCCAGTTGTAAACTGGTTTTAGACACAACCTCTACAGTATGACTGAGGTTTTCAAGGGCTGACTTGATGGTTTTCGCGCCTTTTTTGGCTGACTCATAGGTTTCATTAGAATCGATTTTTAATTGGTCTGTCGTATGAGACACTTCGGATAAACGATTAGAAATATCTCCTGTGGAGCCAGCAAGAGAGTCTGTTTTATTACTTGCTGACAGGTTATTTTGAGCAATACTTGTGATCGCCGTATTAAGGTCAATGACCATGCCGCTTACATCGGTAGTGGTGTTGACAACTTCACTGAGTACATGACCTAGGCCTACGGTCATTTCGTTGACAGATCGACTCAAGGAATCAAATTCATCATTTCGCTTTTCATTTACAAACGCTTTCGCGGTTAAGTCACCGTCTTTTATCTTATTTAAATCCTTGGAGATTCGAGAGATTGAAGCGCTTACGCTGAGTCCTATGCTATACATGATAAAAGCCGCTAAAGCGGTAACAATAATACTGACAGAAATCAGCGCGACATTGGCCTTTTTTGCACTTGCCGCCGTTTCTTTCTCTGCACTGATCACAGCTTGTTTAATAATATCTGCGGTCTCTATCCGTTGATTGTTAAAGGCTTCTTTCACCGTAGAGAATTCTTTTTGGGCCTGATTAAGATGCACTTGCTTAGCCGAATATTGATTAATTAAGTCTATATAATTGGCTGTTATGCTGAGTTTCTCTGTTAGACCAAATGAATTCACGCGTTTTTGAAATTTCTCAAAGCTCTCATGCACTAATGCTAGGTTTTCTTCCGTAGATTCGAACAAAAAGCTGGTCTCTATTTTCCTGACATTAACGAATTCTCGTTTTAATAGGGATAACTTTGCAACCGCCTCCATTATTTCTTCACCCTGATGGACTATCTTTCCTTTTAAGCCTGATGATGAATTGAAGCCAATGATGGATTGGTGATCTAACAAATTGATAAAAATAGTAGAGTAACTATCTAAAAATGTTTTTGTTTCTCTTAATGATTTGCGAATTTGTTCCACATCCGTTAAATGAATGCTTTGATCAAGGCTTTTCTGAAAACCTAGGTTGCTCGTTTCTATCGATGTGAGAAAATCGCCTAAATTATTGTTGTTAACGGTTGATAGTGCTTCTGTTTCTTTCAAGATGGCAATCGCTAGTGAGTCCATATTCTCTTTAATAATAAAGAGGTCATGCAATTTTTTACTGGAATCTTGTTGATTACTTAATCCATTAAAGGCTACTAAGGTGACGAGTAAGAACCCTGCTATAGAGGATGCTAATAGACAGACTAGTTTTGCGCGAAAGCTAAAGTTTGAAAACATAGAGAAGCCTTATATTCTAATCATATTCAGTTAAGTCGATTTCGTTACGGCAGTGGATAAAGAATCTAGAAGAAATACTATCCTCTATAATAGTTGTAAGCTGAGACTGAAAAAAATACAATAATTGTTATCCGCTTTCATGTATTTTTTGATGTAAGGCATTCTATCTATGTAAATTATTTTAGACAGGTTTGTTTACTTCAAAAAGTCGATAGCAAAGTTGCCCTGCCATTTTTTCTTTTTTAAGAGACCAAAATGTTGGTAATTCAGGAAGCGGTGACTCTTTTTCCATTTCAATATAAACCCAAGCCCGATTTGCGAGCCAATTGTCATTGAGTAATGGCATCAGTTTTGCTAACCAACCTTGTCTGAAAGGAGGATCTAAGAAAATAATATCTAATGGTCTTACTGGTGGGGTTTTTAACAGATCAACGGCGCTTTGTTGGATAACATTCGCGTTTGTTGCTCCTAGAGTCGCTAAATTGGCCGTCATTTGTTGAGTAACGATACGACTAGTGTCGGCAAATAGACAGCTGGATGCGCCTCTCGATAGTGCTTCTAATCCCAATGCGCCACTGCCGCAAAAAAAGTCACCACAATGAGCCCCTGGAATCCATACGGAAAGCCAGTTAAATAGCGTTTCTCGGACTCTATCTGGCGTTGGTCTAAGCCCTTCTATATCTGGAATGGGGAGGGTTCTTGAACGCCAATCGCCGCCAATTATACGCAATTTTGACTTCGTTAATTTTGTGTTCTTAGTGCTTTTTTTAGGTGGTTTCATTGTCTGATTTGAACCTCATGTAGGCGACTGGTTTGAATAAGTCTTTCAAGTTCCTCTTGATAGACGGTAAAAGAAAACTCGTTTAGCTGTAGCGAGTATGTGTTTATCCAATTTTGCAACGCTTGCTCATTTCCAAAAGGCACATTGGAGGCGATATTGGCCCACCACTTTGTTTGTTTGGATTGTTGTTGCATTCGTTCTTGAAAAAGGTCAACAGTCGTATTGAATACGTCTTCTTCTAGAAGGGTTTGCTCTAACAACGTTTTAGAATAATAGCTAAGCTTATCTGAGCCAGAGGTTGGATAGTTTGAAGATTGTAGTATATTCGGTGCGTGCATAATTCGCCACCATATCCAAGGTGCTGGCTGAGATGCTTCAATGTGGAGTTCTACATGATTGGCTATATTGTCTGAGTGAATTTCTTTAAGAAGGTATGTGGCCCAAAACTGTAAAGTAAACCATTCTTTTGGTTGACTGAGTTGGGGAATAGCGACGGCCGCATAACTTTCAACTAAGTTTAGTCCCTCGTTCGCCTGCAAACTCATGGTCTGGGTTGGATCTTCTCGATTAGACATGGGCGCTGTAACGGAAAAACTGTTACTAATTGAATCTATTTGTTGTTTAAATTCTTCTATGTTTGATACAGAGCCTACAAAAACGATCTTACTTACGTGTTTTTTTAATTCCTGATAGCTGTTATTGATATCTTCAATGGTGATGGATTCGTTAAACGAACGTGTTGAGGTGTGATTACTTAACGTATCGAAGGTGGCATTTAATAGTTGTTGTTTGATTTGTGATTGTTGTCTGTCTGGATGTTTCCAGTTTGAAAAAGTTCTCTGCTTAAAGTCAGGTTTAGGCAGCCACAGATTTAAAAAGTCTAAGCTAGGAAGTAATAAAGAAGGATGTCCATCCATTGTGATGGCAAGTTCGCTTCTATTGGACTGAACTTTATACTTGATGGTAGCCCCAAGGAGTTTTAAGCGATCATTTATACTTGTTGTGCTTAGTGGCAAAGTGTCACGTAGCAAAAGCTCGAAAGTGGCATCGGTTAATGATAATTTTAAATCATTACTGTATCCGTGGTTAAATAATATTCGTATCTCAAGGTTATCCTGTGGTTGCCACTCATCTAGAGTCAGCCAAGTGACGGGTATACCTGTACTGGTTTTCCATGTGTATATATCCGGCATCGAATAGTGTTTTTCTTTTGACGTAACATTTAGCAGTAAAACCATTGCTGGAATGATAACCATCAATGCTGACAAAAATGGACGACTAAATAATGGTTTTTTTGCCTGTGACATTCTATGTTTATTCCAAAAAAATAGATTTAAGCGCCAGATCGACTGCTTCAAGACTGTTAGCTGAATTGAAAAATGTTAAAATTACATGTTTTCTGTGTCTTTTTACCACAGAATCGTTAAAAAATTGAGTTTAACCACTGAGTTTCTTTAGCAACAGTGGTTAACGACATTCATCTTAGAGATCAACTTAATGGAATTTGTAAATCAAATTATTAGTTTTTTTACTCCTTATTTAGGTGAATATGCCCGTTACGTTCCAATTGCTATTGGCACGCTTATGGCCGTAATCGCATTTTATATTCGCCGTAGTTATGTTAAAAAAATAGATACAGAAATAAAAACAGCCCATGAAAAGGGTTCAGAAGAGGGAAATAAGACATGTTCTCCTGAGTCAAATAATAAAGATTCTTCTGTTGATGCGCATCTCGAATCGATAAAGCAGGATCTGAAGCCAATTGATGGTTCAAGTGCTGCAGAGAGTGAGACGCTAATATCTCAACCAATCGATACACCAGAAAGTCCGACTCCTTCTAATGTACCTGTTGCTCATGAGCCGCAGGAGACATTGACTTGGGCTCAGAGAATTAAGTCTGGTTTGTCTCGAACTCGTAGTGGCTTTGGCAATGGTTTAGCGTCTTTAATAGTTGGGCGAAAACAGATTGATGATGAATTATTAGAAGACATTGAAACACAACTGTTGACCGCCGATGTTGGTGTGGAGGCAACGCAAAGTTTATTGTCATCTATTACAGAAAAACTCGGCCGTAAAGAGTTGAAAGACTCCGATGCTTTATTATCTTCATTAAAAGCGGAATTGAAAGACATGCTTTCTTCTTCCGAAAAGCCATTACAAATTGGGCCACAGGAAGGTCCTTTTGTTATTTTAATGGTTGGTGTGAATGGAGTGGGTAAAACAACAACCATTGGTAAATTGACAAAAAAATTCCAAGCGGAAGGGAAAAGTGTTCTATTGGCAGCAGGAGACACATTTCGTGCCGCCGCTGTAGAGCAATTACAAGTATGGGGTGAAAGGAATGATGTTCCTGTTATTGCTCAACATTCCGGTGCTGACTCGGCCTCTGTTATTTTTGATGCAATTGAATCGGCCAAAGCAAAAGGTATTGATGTTGTGATTGCTGATACGGCGGGGCGCTTACAAAATAAGAGCAATCTAATGAATGAGCTTTCAAAAGTGGTTCGAGTTATGAAGAAACTTGATGTTAATGCACCCCATGAAGTTATGTTAGTTCTTGATGCTGGTACGGGGCAAAATGCCCTTAGTCAAGCAAAACTGTTTACAGAAGCCGTTGGTGTGAGCGGTATTGCTCTTACCAAACTTGATGGCACGGCAAAAGGCGGTATTATCTTTGCCATAGCGAAACAATTTGGTATACCTATACGCTTTATTGGTGTTGGTGAACAAGTAGATGACTTACGTCCTTTTGTTGGTGCAGAGTTTGTAGACGCATTATTTGATGATGTTTGATTTCTAAATGACATTTGTTAATAGCGGAGTTTTTGCTTAAGTCTTTTATTTATATGCATGTGAGTAATATTTGTGGAAATAGAATTTCAGCGTGTTGGCAAAAAATATGAAACTGGGCAAGAAGCGCTTAGTCAGGTTAGTTTTCATTTGCAACAAGGTGAAATGGCTTTTCTTACAGGGCACTCAGGTGCAGGAAAAAGTACCTTACTTAAGTTGATTATGATGATTGAGCGACAAAGTCATGGGAAAATCATTATTGATGGTGAAGATTTACTTTCTTTGAGTCGAAAATACATTCCATTCCACCGGCGTAAAGTCGGTGTTGTTTTTCAAAATCATCAGCTATTATTTGATCGAAGTGTTTTCCATAATGTCGCTTTACCTTTACAGGTTAGTGGAGCAGATCCTCAACATGTAGCCAAACGGGTAAGGGCGGCATTAGATAAAGTAGGACTATTAGGTAAAGAAAAATATAACCCCATGGCTCTTTCAGGCGGTGAGCAACAGCGCATCGGTATTGCTCGAGCCGTGGTTAATAAGCCGCAATTATTATTAGCGGATGAACCAACAGGTAACTTAGACCCGCGACTGTCGGCGGAAATCATGAATCTTTTCCAGGAATTTAATCGAGTTGGTGTAACGGTTCTCGTGGCTAGTCATGACCTCTCTTTGATTGCTCGAATGCATCATAGGGTTCTTACTCTTAACCAAGGTAGGATAGTTAATGACGGAGGCTTTTCTTAAATGTCACAGAAACCTGAACCTAGAGGCGCAACTAGACAAACACTTTCTGGCACAACCTCTAATAAAACCCGTTTGTCTCAACCTTTTAATTTTACTAGCTACTTACGTGATCATCAAAGTACTTTATTGGAAAGTTTGATGCGACTCGTGCAGGATCCGTTAGCTAGTATTATGACAGTAATGGTAATAGCAATTGCTTTGTCACTCCCTGGAGGGCTATACGTTGGCTTAAAAAACGTTCAATCAATCACTGATCAGTGGGACAATCAGTCCGTTATCAGTTTGTATTTATTTGCTGATCTTGAAGATACTAAAGCACTGGCTTTATCACATCAATTATCAAGCCGCAGTGATGTGTTAAATGTAATGTATATCTCTAAAGAAGAAGGTATGAGATATTTCGAACAGTCTAGTGGGTATGAGCAAATCTTGTCTGCCTTACCTGAAAACCCATTACCTATCGTGCTTCAAGTTATTCCGACCTATGATGTTTCCGTTGAAACGCTTTCTAGTTTAGAGGCGTTGCGTACTGAATTAGCCAGTGCCCCTGAAGTTGAATATGCCGAATTGGATGCTCAATGGTTGCATCGATTGGCGAGTGTTTTGAGTTTTGGTCAACGGTTTGTGTATGCATTATCAGCATTATTGATTGGGGCCGTTTTATTGATTGTTGGTAATACTATTAGAATGGCCGTGGAGCGTCGACGTGATGAAGTGCTGGTCATGAAGCTTGTAGGTGCAACCGACTTTTATATTCGTCGACCTTTTTTGTATATGGGGTTCTGGTTTGGAATACTGGGGGGGTACTGGCTTGTGTAACCATTGTGGTTATTAGTTTGTGGGTAAGTACTCCTGCAGAAAGAATTATTGCTCTTTATCAAAGTGATTTTTCATTGCAATCTTTTAATGCAGATGAAGTCGTTTTATGCTTAACTATGAGCGCTTTTATTGGAGTTGTGGGAGCATGGATTGCCGTAAATCGGCATATTTCAGATATTGAATTGCAGTAGTTTTTTGAGAGTTGTGCATATTTGTAAGCACGTTTACGTTAATATCTCAGAAAATGCACATTTTTGTCACACTCACACTCTGTTTACTTGCTAGTATTTATTACAACTAATTTATAGAGGTAGAAATAAAGATGGGTAAAGCTCTTCAGCCTATTGATATGATGACTCCAGGACAAAACCTAGAGTCATACATTCAGGCAGTTAGCACAATTCCAATTCTAACTGCTGAAGAAGAACACCAATTAGCAGAACGTCTTTATTATCAAGAAGACCTTGAAGCGGCTCGAACATTGGTTATGTCACATTTACGTTTCGTTGTTCACATCGCGAAAAGTTATTCAGGCTATGGCTTGAATCAAGGCGATTTAATACAAGAGGGTAATGTGGGTTTGATGAAAGCAGTGAAACGTTTTAACCCTGAAGTAGGGGTTCGATTGGTTTCATTTGCTGTTCACTGGATTAAAGCAGAAATCCACGAGTTTATACTGAAGAACTGGCGTATTGTGAAAGTCGCAACGACTAAAGCTCAGCGTAAAATGTTTTTTAATTTACGTAGTGCGAAAAAGACATTATCTTGGTTTAGCCATAAAGAAGTTGAATCTGTTGCGGAAGACCTAGGTGTATCTCCTGAAGTCGTTCGTCAAATGGAAGGGCGTATGAGTTCGTCTGACATGACGTTCGATGCTTCGTCTGATGATGATGACGATAGCGCATTTCAGGCACCGGCAAACTATTTAGAAGACCATCGCTACGATCCTGCTCAGTTATTAGAAAATGGGAATTGGGAAGAGGATTCTAATCGACGCTTAGAAGAAGCCATGTCGGTATTAGACGATAGAAGTCGCAATATACTGGTTCAACGTTGGTTATCTGATGGTAAATCAACACTGCATGAGTTAGCAGATGAGTATGGTGTTTCTGCTGAGCGCATACGTCAGCTTGAAAAAAATGCAATGAAAAAGATCAGAGAGTCCATGGGTGAGAATCAGTTTTCTTAATCTGATTAATTACTTGGAGTCACACACCATAAAAAAACCTGCCTAAACGCAGGTTTTTTTATGGTGTAAAGTGCCGCTATTTACTTTGCAATTGGTTACCAGAAAGAAATTGCCAAGTACGTATGATTTCTAATTGATCAATCTCTTTAGACAGTTCCATTGGAAAGGCCTGAAAAGGTTCTGCCAATCGTACAATTCTTATGGCTGCGTCATCTAATATACGAACCCCTGAAGATTGTAGGATTTCAATTTCTTTTACGTAGCCATTAGAAGATATAGATACCGCTAATCTTAGCTTTCCATATAATTTGTTTCGTTTAGCTTCAATTGGATAATGAATATTACCAATACGCTCTATCCTCCTCCTCCAGTCATCTAGGTATTGCGCATCAACGGATGACTTTGCAGAAACAGAGGTTAATCGCCTTATTCTTGGCCGTTTTGCAAACTCTTGTCGTTGTTTATCTAATAGGGCTTCTAAACTCGCAATGTCTGATGATAGGCGACTAGGGAGCTGTGTTTGTCCAATAAATTTTTCTTCTAAAGTTTGACTGTTATTATCCGGTTCGTCTAGAACTTTAAATATAGAGTCTTGTTGAGAAGAAATGATTTTTTTATCTCTGGTGCTTGTGTTTGATGCTAGCTGAGGTTTTACTGGTGGTGTAATTTCTCTAATTTCATCGGCTATAAACTGAGCGTCTTCAGTCGATGTTAATTTCTCTTTTCTAATTTCTGTGCCACTAGCTTGCTGGTTTGCTTGAGCGATGAAGTCTGCTTCTTTAGGTGCTTCCGATTTGTGTTGTACTATTGTTATTTCAAGTGATTTTGCTGGTGGGGGGGCAATACTAAAATCAAAATTAATAAAAACCACCATAAACACATGCATGCTTATGGCGGTAAATAATGCAATGGAAAATCGATCAGCTGTGCGCATAAAGAGATTCTAGTTTAAGCGTTTCTCTATCGCTTGAATTAAATCCATTGCGATGTTTAAGTTATATTGTGTATTTAACTCTCTAACGCAAGTTGGGCTAGTTACATTAATTTCAGTGAGGTAATCACCGATTACATCAAGTCCTACAAAAAGAAGCCCCTTTTCTTTTAATGTAGGGATAACTTGGTTACAAATCCATAAATCTCTATCTGATAGAGGTCTGCCTTCTCCGCGACCACCTGCTGCGAGGTTGCCTCTTGTTTCGCCTGATGCAGGGATTCGAGCTAAAGCATAGGGTACCGGAACGCCATCAACTATAAGGATGCGCTTATCACCCTGCTTGATTTCCGGAATAAACTTCTGAGCCATGATTTGTTCGTTACCCAATTGTGTCAAGGTTTCAATGATAACACTGATATTTGGATCATCTTGACGTAAACGAAATATTGAGGTGCCGCCCATGCCATCTAGTGGTTTGAAAATGACATCTCCATGTTCTTTGTGAAATTGCTTTAATAAATCTGCACGACGAGTAACCAGTACGGGAGGACAGCAATCAGGGAACTGGGTTGCGAATAGTTTCTCATTGCAATCCCTGAGGCTTGAGGGTTTGTTTACTACAAGTACTCCCTCTCGTTCAGCCTGTTCCAAAATCATAGTACTATAAACAAACTCTCCATCAAATGGAGGATCTTTGCGCATTAGAATCACGTTAAGCTCTGAAAGTGAAGCCTTTTTCTCTTCACCTAATTCATAGAACTTGTAAGGCTCTTGAAACACTTTAAGACTTTTCATCATGGCAAATGCTTTTCCTGAGTCTAGGAAAAGGTCTTTTTGCTCTATATAAAAAAGCTCCCAGCCTTTTTCTGCTGCGGCCCATAGCATAGCAAGTGAAGTATCTTTTTTATAATTTATAGACGCGATAGGGTCCATAACGATGCCAAGCTTAATTGTCATTGAATATTCCTGTAGGGTAAAGAGGCTGAAGTTACGCCAAAAATATGAAATATGTTGAAAGCTATGCTATAGAAATATGAGGTGTAAGAGAAGAGAGGAACAGCAACAATGATTCCATTGTTGCTGTTTTTTCACAATTAGTGTTTGTCTACTTGTCTACACTATAAATATCCCAGCGCTCAATTTTTTGAGTGGATTGAGCGAATACTTCAGCCACAACTCGACGGTTTCTAGCTCTACCTTCTTTGGTCGCATTTGATGCAATGGGTTTGCTTTCACCAAAACCAACCGCTTTGACGCGAAACGCATCAATTTTAAAGCTGTTAATCAAGACGTTGAGAATGGAGGAGGCTCTATTTTGTGATAAGTTTTGATTGTACTCATCTGAACCTATGCTATCCGTATGTCCTTCAATGACGGTAGTACTGCCCACATTTTGATTAAGAAAATCAGCCAGCTTTTTTACCTCACTATAATAGACGGGTTTGACATCATATTTGCCAGTATCGAAGAGGATATTAAGCTCCATAGATAGTAGCTTGGTACTATCCTCATGACATCCAATATTGTCTACGGCTGCATTCACTGGTGTGTCAGGGCAAGCATCACGGATGTTTATAACACCATCCTGATCTTGGTCCTTTAACGCATCAGCACTAACTTGATCGCCATAGACGGAGAGTGCAATAGCTTGTGATGACATAACTAAGGCACAAATTAATAGTCCTATCGTTTTCATAAGTATTACCAACCACTACCGTCTTCTGATTCTATAAATAACTCACTTTCTGTAGGTTCGCTGTTTCGACCATTTTGAAAGGAGCTATTGCTTGTATTATTAGGTAATTCAGACTCTGCTACATTTAATTGCTCAAATGCGCTTTCTCTTGGGGTCGTTACATTAGATTCGTCTTCAATCTCATCTTCAAACCCTAGAATCGCCGGCCTATAGATACGTAAAGCTCTCATCAATTCACCTTTAGAGTTAAACAGTCTAAATTCAGAGAACTGCTCGTCATAATCAGCGTTGACATAATCTTGGCGAGCTTCAAATAGCTCGTTTTCGCTGTCCAAAACATCTAGAAGTGTTCGTCGACCTAATCTAAATTGGCTTTCATATGCTTTTTGAGATTGCTTTGTTGCGATAACATGTTGTTGAATATGTCGTTTCTGAGCGGCGACGGCCTTGTGTGCAGCCCATGCTAAGCGAACGGTTAATTCTGTGTCCCTGATAGTATTTTTTCGTACTTCGCTTGCTTGAATTATTTGTTGTTCAGCGATTTTGCGCCTTTGTGTATCTGCTCCACCACTATATAAGTTATAGCTTAGGCGAACCATTGCTAGTAGATCTTCAGACGGACCATCTGTACCGTCAATGTTATTATCCCAAGTACGTTCAACAACAAAGTCTACTTGAGGATAATTCGCTGCGGTAGTGGATGCTTTTGCATTCTCTGTCGCTTGTACATCCCAGTTAGTTACCTCAATCGCTGGATTTTTCTCAAGAGCTTGCTCTATTGCCATTTCAAGAGTGGTTGGTAGCAAATCTCTGTCTGGCACAGGATGAATCATATTTTCATCTGGTAGTTGGCCTACAACACGAAGATATTGGCTTTTTGCATCGACTAGGTTATTTAATGCGGCTAGTCTGTTTGAGTGGGCTTTCGCAAGACGTGCGGTAATAAGCGACAGTTCGGACTGGCGTCCAACGCCGGTATCACTTTTTAATTTTAATTGTTCGTAAATACGCTCGTGCGTTTTTAAATTTAGTTCAGACAGTTTGAGAAGTTCTCTAAAGCGTAAAACATTCGAATAAACTTCAGCTACTTGTAGTGATGTATTTTCAACCGCAATAAGTGCTTCCCATCGACTTGCTTCAGTTTCATTCTTAGTTCTCTTCACTTCATTTTGAGTTTGAAATCCTCTAAATAAAGGTTGAGAGAAAGATAAAGATAGCTCACGACGAGTCAGTTTAGTATCGTCTGCACCATCATTATAGGTGGTCTCACGACCTATTCCCGCGTTTAAGTCGAGTGATGGCTTGTATCCAGACCGGGATAGGTCTATTGAATTTTTGTTTTCATTGTACTTTGAAATTGCTTGGCGGACACTGGGGTCATTTTCCATGGCGATATAAGTTGCTTCTTCTAAGGTTATAGCAGAGCTTGCTGCACTATATAGAAGAGAGGTTAGTAAAACCGTTTTTGAAAAGCTTTTCATATTATCAGTACCTATGCTCTTTTATTTATAAGTATTAAGTCCATCTATACTTTACATTGTAAATGTCTGTTTTGAATATGTATGTACGCTTTTTGTACTTATTTTATAAAAAAAATCACACTGTGAGACATTTACGTGTAAGAAATTAGATAATATCTCCCCATAGGGTATTTAATGTGGATAAAATGACTATCGGAGCCGTTTCTGTTCTTAATACTCTTGGGCCCAATGAAATTGCTGTAAAACCTCGATCTTCTGAGAACTTCACTTCTTCTTCTGTTAATCCGCCTTCAGGGCCAATAAGTGCGGCAACCGTATTATTGGAAGGCTGGCTCAGTTGTGTGAGCTTATGTTCAGTGTGATGGTGTAATGTGAGTTTTAACATTTCTTTACAATTCTCTACCCATTCTTTTAGTGTAATTGGATGGTGTATTTGAGGGATAATTCCTCGACCACTTTGTTCAGCTGCACTGATGGCTACTTGTTGCCAATGTTGAACGCGCTTTTCAATTCGGCTGTCGTTGAGTTTGACTTCGCATCGTTCACTGAAAAGAGGTTGTATTGCAAAAACGCCTGTTTCAACGGCTTTTTGAATGGCGTAATCCATCCGTTCACCGCGGGATAAGGTTTGTCCCAAAGTAACTTTTAAAGGTGATTCGTTATCTAATGCGATGAAATTATTTATGATGATTTCTGCTTGTCGCTTTTCGACTTTCTTGAGAATGGCATTGTATTGACCACCAGTGCCATCAAAAACGATTAGCGGATGTTCAGACTTGAGGCGTAACACTTTACATAAATAATGAAAGGTATCTTCAGGAAGAGAATGGAGTGTGTTTTCGGAAAGTGGTAGATCGATATAAACTCTAGGAATACGCATAAAAATAAAAGCCCTCAATGTAGAGGGCTTTTATAACGGAAAATAGAGAACTTATAAACCAGCAGATGCTCTTAATGCGTCGGCTTTGTCTGTTTTCTCCCAAGTAAAGTTATCACCAGTGCGGCCAAAGTGGCCATAAGCCGCTGTCGGTAGGTAAATTGGACGTTTTAAGTCTAACATCTTAACTAATCCTGCTGGACGCAATTCAAAGTGTTCACGCACGAGCTGACGAATGACGTTATCACTTACTTTGCCCGTACCAAATGTGTTGATACTGATGGAAGTCGGCTCGGCCACCCCAATAGCGTAAGAAATTTGAATCTCACACTTGTCCGCAAGACCCGCTGCAACGATATTTTTTGCCACATAACGACCTGCGTAGGCGGCAGAACGGTCAACTTTAGATGGATCTTTACCAGAGAAGGCTCCGCCTCCATGGCGAGCCATACCACCGTATGTGTCTACTATGATCTTACGACCTGTTAGACCGCAATCGCCAACTGGACCGCCAATAATGAACTGACCTGTTGGGTTGATGAAGTATTTGGTTTCTTTAGAAAGCCATTCTTCAGGTAGTACAGGCTTAATAATTTCTTCCATGACCGCTTCACGAAGGTCACTTTGTTTGACGGCGGCACTGTGTTGTGTCGATAACACCACGGCGTCAATCGCACATGGTTTGCCATTCTCATCATATCTAAAGGTGACTTGGCTTTTTGCGTCAGGACGTAAGAAATCTAGAGTGCCGTTTTTACGCACTTCAGCTTGACGTTGAACTAAGCGATGGGCATAAGTAATAGGTGCAGGCATTAATACATCAGTTTCATTGGTGGCGAAACCAAACATTAACCCTTGGTCCCCCGCGCCTTGTTCATGGTCACCAGCTTCATCAACACCAACGGCGATGTCTGCAGATTGCTTGCCTATAGCATTCATAACCGCACACGATTCCCAGTCGAACCCCATATCGGAACTGTTATAACCAATTTCACGTACTACGTTACGGGTGATTTCTTCAATATCAACCCAAGCGTTAGTACGAACTTCACCTGCTACTAAAACCATTCCTGTTTTTACCAGCGTTTCACAAGCAACGCGAGCTTCAGGGTCTTCGGTTAAGATAGCATCAAGGATCGCATCGGATACTTGGTCTGCGATTTTGTCTGGATGTCCTTCTGAAACGGACTCGGAGGTAAATAATGAATATTCTGACATGTCTAGTGCCTCGATCAATAAATGAATAAAGCGCTAAACAGGCATAAAAAAACCCGCTTAGCTTTGAATAATAACTAAACAGGCGATACTGCTTCTGTTTAGCTGATTTTATATAGCGTCCGCAAGCCGAAACAAATCGACGCTGTTAGTGGTTAATTCTGAACCAGAATAAAAGTAAAATCAACCAATCTCTAAAGTATATTACGCTTGATCCGTTTGTGTTTTATGAATGATCCTTTATTTTTTTTACTATATGGGCATTATATGGGGGCTAGGGCGTTGCATAGGGCGACGATAGAGGTGAGAATAGTTGTATATTCTAACGCCATCAGGAGCCGAAATAGATGTCATCTCGTAAAGAACTCGCTAATGCCATTCGCGCATTAAGTATGGATGCGGTACAAAAAGCTAACTCAGGTCACCCAGGAGCCCCTATGGGCATGGCTGATATTGCCGAAGTCCTTTGGAACGATTTTCTAAAACATAACCCAACTAATCCTAGTTGGGCGGATCGTGACCGTTTTATTTTGTCCAATGGTCATGGGTCAATGTTAATTTATTCTTTATTGCATCTTTCAGGTTACGATTTACCTATCGAAGAGTTAAAGCAATTCCGCCAACTGCATTCTAAAACGCCGGGTCACCCAGAGTATGGTTATACGCCTGGTGTAGAAACCACAACAGGCCCTCTTGGTGCGGGTGTGAGTAATGCTGTTGGTATGGCCATTGCTGAAAAAACCCTTGCAGCACAATTTAATCGTCCAGGCTATAACATTGTTGATCACTTCACTTATTGCTTTTTAGGTGATGGTTGTTTGATGGAAGGTATTTCTCATGAAGCTTGCTCATTGGCTGGGACATTAGGTCTTGGTAAATTGGTGGCATTTTGGGACGATAACGGTATTTCTATCGATGGCCATGTAGAAGGTTGGTTTACGGATGATACTCCTAAGCGCTTTGAAGCTTATGGGTGGCATGTTATTGCTGGTGTTGATGGGCATGATCCAGAAGCTATACGTGCGGCGATTAAAGAAGCTCAATCAGTAACAGATAAACCATCGATGATTTGTTGTAAAACCATTATTGGTTTTGGCTCCCCGAATAAGTCCGGCAGCCATGATTGTCACGGCGCACCTCTTGGGGACGCTGAAATTGCGGCGGCACGTGAATTCTTAGGTTGGGAGCACGCTCCTTTTGAAATTCCTGAAACGGTTTATGCGGGTTGGGATGCTAAAAACAAAGGCTCTGAGAATGAATCGGCATGGAATGATAAATTTGCGGCCTATCAATCGGCTTTTCCTGAGTTGGCCGCTGAATATGAGCGTCGAGTGTTGAAAGGTGAGTTACCTGCTGACTTTGAAGAAAAAGCTCAGGCTTTCATCCAAGAATGCCAAGATAAAGCGGAAGGCATTGCCAGTCGTAAAGCATCGCAAAATTCAATAGGTTTCTATGGCGCTATGCTACCTGAGCTACTTGGCGGTTCGGCTGACCTTGCGGGTTCAAATTTAACACTTTGGTCCGGTTCGAAAGGCATTCAAGACGATGCTGCGGGTAACTATATTTATTATGGTGTGCGTGAATTCGGTATGAGTGGCATTATGAATGGCGCCTCTCTACACGGTGGTTTCATTAATTATGGCGCCACTTTCATGATGTTTATGGAATACGCTCGTAATGCGGTTCGTATGTCAGCACTAATGGGTATTCAGAATATCTTTGTGTATACGCATGACTCAATTGGTCAAGGTGAAGATGGACCGACTCACCAACCTGTAGAGCAACTTGCTAATTTACGTATGACGCCTAATATGTCTGTTTGGCGCCCATGTGATGCAGCTGAAACGGCGGTAGCGTGGAAAGTAGCGATTCAGCGTCAGAATGCACCGACTTCCCTCATCTTCAGCCGTCAAGGTTTAAAAGCACAAGCTCGTACCTCAGAGCAATTGGCGAATGTTGAAAAAGGCGGTTATGTACTGCAAGACTGTCAAGGTATACCGGATGTGATCTTGATTGCTACCGGCTCTGAAGTTCAGCTAGCTCGTGAATCGGCAGCAGCATTGGCTGAACAAGGCAAGAAAGCTCGTGTTGTTTCTATGCCTTCAACGAATGCATTTGATCAACAAGATGCTGACTATAAGGAATCTGTTTTACCAAAATCAGTAACAAAGCGAGTTGCTATAGAAGCAGCGCATGCAGATTTCTGGCATAAGTATATTGGTTTTGACGGTGCTGTTGTTGGTATGACTTCTTTTGGAGAATCTGCTCCAGGTGGTGAGCTATTGAAATACTTTGGCTTTACTGTTGATAATGTAGTTAACACTGTAGACAGTATTTTATAGATATAATGATCAAAAAAAGGGGCCATAATGGCCCTTTTTTACTGAGGCAATACATATTGTTTAAGGTGCTATAGATCAATGATAAGAGTAGCTATAAATGGATATGGGCGAATAGGTCGCTCTGTTTTACGGGCGCTTTATGAAAATGGTTACCGGGAAAACATACAAGTTGTTGCTATAAATGAATTGTCTGATTTGGATACAATAAGTTATTTAACTCGTTATGACAGTACTCACGGCCGGTTTCCATTGCCGGTATCATGTGAGGGTAGATCGTTAAGAGTTGGGAATGACTTAATTCAATACTTTTCTGAAGCGGAACCTGACGCGATTAATTGGCAACAACTTAATATAGATATGTTGCTGGAGTGCTCAGGTAGCTTTTCTTCTCGTGAACATGCTCAGGTGTATATTGATGCTGGTGTGAAGCGAATGTTGCTATCACAGCCTGCGGATAGTGATGTAGATGCCACTATTGTTTATGGGTTTAACGAATCTGAAATTCGTTCTACTCACTCCATCGTTTCAGCTGCCTCTTGTACAACTAATTGCATCATTCCTGTGTTAGAAGCGATTCAGAATTTAGCGGGTATTGAGCATGGAACCACACAAACGATTCACTCCGCAATGAACGACCAGCCCATTATCGATGCTTACCATAAAAATGATTTACGTCTGACTCGGTCTGCAATGAGTTCCATTATTCCAGTAGATACTGGGTTATCTAAAGGTATTCATCGGTTGTTGCCTGATTTAGGTGCGAAGATTGCCTGTAATGCGTTAAGGGTTCCAACGATCAATGTCTCAGCTATAGATCTTGTTGTGCGAACTGAAAAAGTCGTGACTAAAGAAGAGATTAATACGTACTTTGAGTCATTATCACTTGGGAAGTATAAAAATATCTTAGGCTTTACAAAAGAGCCTCATGCGTCTGTGGACTTTAATCACGATGCACGCTCTGTCATTATTGATGGTACACAAACACAAGTAGTGGACGGGAAACTAGTAAAGTTGCTTTGCTGGTTTGATAACGAGTGGGGCTATGCAAATAGAATGTTAGACGTCGCTGATTATTGGGGACGTAAAATTTCAAAATAATGTTTCAAATGTGTTTTTATTTAATGGGGAAATGACATGACCGTAGTAAAAATGGTGGATTTGGACTTAGCCAATAAGCGAGTTCTGATCAGAGAAGATCTTAATGTGCCAATTAAGAGTGGTAAAGTGTCTAGTGATGCGCGAATTCGTGCTGCTTTGCCTACGCTAAAGTTAGCTTTGGATGCGGGTGCGAAAGTGATCGTCATGTCTCATTTAGGGCGTCCAACAGAAGGCGTTTTTGATACGGAATTTTCTATGCAACCTGTTGCAGACCATTTGTCTGGTCTATTAAATCAACCTGTAACCTTGGTAAAAGATTGGCTTGAAGGTGTAGCTGTTGAAGCGGGACAATTGGTGTTAGTGGAAAATGTTCGTTTCAATGTGGGTGAGAAAAAAGACGACGATATTCTGGCCCAGAAAATGGCGGCATTATGTGATGTCTTCGTAATGGATGCTTTTGGTACGGCCCATCGAGCACAAGCATCTACTCATGGTGTTGCAAAATTTGCTCCAGTGGCTTGTGCTGGCCCTCTTTTGGCCGCAGAGCTGGAAGCATTAGAGAAAGCTTTGGCGGCACCGGAGAAGCCAATGGCGGCCATTGTAGGTGGATCTAAGGTATCGACAAAGTTAACCGTACTGGAAACCCTGTCTGATAAAGTGGATCAATTGATTGTGGGCGGTGGTATTGCGAACACCTTCCTAGCGGCCGCAGGTTACCCTGTAGGTAAGTCACTCTACGAAGAAGATCTAATTCCTAAAGCAAAAGAGTTAATGTTAAAAACTTCCATTCCTCTACCTGTTGATGTTGTCGTTGCTAAAGAGTTTTCGCCAACGGCGGTTGCAACCATCAAAGATGTCAACAATGTTGCTGAAGACGATATGATTTTAGATATTGGGCCAGTGACAGCACAAAAGCTAGCCGCTCTATTGTCAGAATCGAAAACCATTATTTGGAATGGTCCTGTAGGTGTTTTTGAGTTTGATCAATTTGGCGAAGGAACAAAAACGTTGTCTATGGCTATTGCAAACAGCTCTGGTTTCTCTATTGCCGGTGGCGGAGATACATTGGCAGCGGTTGATAAGTATGGCATTCAAGATAAAGTGTCTTATATTTCTACTGGCGGTGGTGCTTTTCTTGAGTTTGTGGAAGGAAAAGTCTTACCGGCCGTTGCAATGCTAGAAACAAGATCAAAAAACTAGTTTAATAAAGAACATAAAAATATTATAAGGCAAAAAGCCACGAATAATGAGGTAGCAATTGATACCTCATTCTTTGATAACAACTAGAGAGTTTACATACACCCATAGAAGTTCGTTATTTTTACTCAGTAACGATATACATTCAGAGGAAACATTTATGCCTTTAATTAGTATGCGTCAGTTGCTAGATCACGCAGCAGAACACAGTTATGGTTTACCCGCTTTTAATGTGAATAACATGGAGCAGGTAAAAGCTATTATGGAAGCGGCAGATGAAGTAAATTCTCCTGTAATTATGCAGGCTTCAGCTGGTGCTCGTCAGTATGCGGGTTCTCACTTTCTTCGTCACTTAATCGCAGCAGCGATTGAAGATTACCCACATATTCCTGTTGTTATGCATCAGGATCACGGTACTTCTCCCGCTATATGTCAGCGTTCTATCCAGCTTGGCTTTTCGTCAGTTATGATGGATGGCTCTTTAATGGCCGACGGTAAAACACCTGCTAGCTATGATTACAATGTCGATGTGACTCGTCGTACTGTTGAGTTTTCTCACGCTTGTGGTGTCTCAGTCGAAGGTGAGTTGGGGGTGCTGGGTTCACTAGAAACAGGTGAGGCTGGTGAAGAAGACGGTGTTGGTGCTGAAGGTATTTTGACAATGGATCAAATGCTGACAGATCCTCAAGAAGCGGTAGATTTCGTGAATGCGACAGGCATTGATGCATTGGCTGTAGCCATAGGCACAAGTCATGGGGCATACAAGTTTACTCGACCACCTACTGGAGACATTCTTGATATCGAGCGTATTGCTAAAATTGTTGAGTTGCTACCAAATACGCATATAGTCTTACACGGCTCATCTTCTGTTCCTCAGGATTGGCTGACTATTATTAATGAGTTTGGTGGTGAGATTCCAGAAACTTATGGTGTACCAGTCGAAGAAATTGTAAAGGCAATTCGTTATGGTGTACGTAAAGTAAATATTGATACGGATTTACGTTTAGCTGCAACGGGCGCTATTCGTCGTAGTCTTTCAGAGCATAAGGGCAATTTCGATCCACGTAAATATTTGACTGAAAGTATTCGTGCGATGAAGGCGGTTTGTATTGATCGTTATGAAGCATTTGGATCGGCAGGTCAGGCATCCAGGATTAATACCATTGATCTAGAAGAAATGGCGGTTCGTTATGAGCAAGGTTTGTACAATAATGGTCGTAACTTTTAAGCATGATTAGTGTTTTTCTTAAAATAGCTGGTTTTTTTATTAATTTATAAAAAAACAGTTGACGTTGGGAAATACCGCCCTATAATGCTCGTCATTCCTTGCGGGAGTGGTGGAATTGGTAGACACGCTGGATTTAGGTTCCAGTGCTTCACGGCGTGAGAGTTCGAGTCTCTCCTTCCGCACCATATTTAAAAAAGCTGACTTTATGTCAGCTTTTTTTTTGCTTTTTTTCGTTCTTTTTCCTCTAAGTAGTACACTACACCAAATGGATTGTTTCCTAGAGTGAGTGAGGCTATGTTGCGTTATTTTCTACTGACATTATTTATAATGGTTAATAATTCTTATGGATTTGAATTTGTAAGTAGAGACGTTTATTTCAATGAGCGGCCGCGGCAAGTTGCGTTAATGGATTTGTTTGATCGTGTCGTAAACCGTTCAGCTGAACCTCTTCAGTTCTCTCAATTGAATACCGTTAATATCGCTGTTATTTTACCTGCAAATAAGAATCGAGAGTCTCTATTAAGTGCTTTTAAGAAGCGTATGAAAAGCTTGAAAATTGACTATCGGTTGGATGTTATTGAATACAATTTAAATATCAATAATGATGCTCTGTTTGAGCGTTATCAAAAAGCTATGCGCTTTCCCCCTGATTTCTTAATTACTACTTTAGAGAGATTTCAACAGAAAGCCATAGTTGAATCTATTTTAAGGCGGAATCAAACAAAAGTGATTTTGTATGATGTCTCTACTCCAGTTAAAGGTTGGGAAAATAACGGTTCTGTTTTTTATACAGGAGTCGATTATATGGCATCAAAAAGCGTTCTTATTGACTTTATAAGTGATGTGTCATTATCAAAATCAGAGCTTATAGCCATTGCATTTTCTAATGGTTATAAAAACCATCAGTTTTGTAATGCTTACTTAGATTTGTTTAGTGAAAATGATTTAAATATAGTGGACATTATCTATTTTGACGAATCGGAAGTTTCCAAAACGGACCTTATGGATAGGTTGTTATCTAAAGAAGAAAACGTTTTTATTTTCCAATGCGATAACTTTTTGGCTCCTTTATTTATTGATTCACTGAATGCTCAAGGAGTCCACGCTTCTATTATTAATCGTTGGAGTTTAACAGAGGCTGATGCGTCTAGTTCTGCTCTATTAGAATTTCAACCCCCTTTTGAGAAAATAGAAATCGCCATTGCCGAAATGATTAAACACCATCTAGAGAGTAAACAGTACCCAAACGTATATAAAGTGGATCTGATTATTAACCCTATCCAAGATAGCCGTACTATGATGATACCTATTTATTGACATGGAGTGTTCTGATGTTTTTAGAGAAAGAAAGTTTAGAACAACGATTTAAAGGACGTTTAAGAACTCTATTTATCATCGTCTTTATCGCGTTATCTGGGCTCTGTACTTTATGGGAATTAAACCAAGCCAAACAAAGTACACTAGTGCAGTTAGAGAGTAAGTATGGTCTAGTTGAAAATACATTTTTTGATTATCTTCAAAGGGCCGAATTTGAATTGACTACTATTGCTCAATTATTTTCCAGTTCTAATTTACCTAAAGGTAAAGAGATAGAAGCTCTATTTTCTAGCCATGATGCTTTTTTACTGGGTGTGATCGATTTTATATACCTCAAAAAATCTGATGGAACCTCAGTTGAAGATCCACGAGGACACTTATACCTAAACGATTCCGTACTTCTTTATAGCCCTTTCTCTAAAATTGGTAAGTGGCAAATTTTTTCTACAGGGGAAGGGCGTTATTTCTTAGTATTTAAGAAAAGTATGGTTTCTATTGAGGGTAAGAATCTAGGTTATATTTACGGTTTTATTTCTTTAAACAATAACTTTGTGTTTGCTAATTCTCTTTTAGACAGTGTGAATGTTGATGGTGTGACTCTTTCTACAAAGCAGGGTTCAATCATATTTGATGTGAAAACTTCTCGTTTGTTGTCTGCCAACCCCTTGCGAATCTATTCGGAAGAAATTGAGCTATCAGGTCAGCCTTCTGCATTAGAGTTAGGTGTGTTTTTACAGGAACCTAATATTCTCTCTCTAGACGATGTATTAGGGTACAAAATACTGTTGTTAGCTTTAAGTTTTTTAGCGGGTTACTTTATTGTCCTACATTTATCTCGTACCTCTATATTTGTTCCTATTATTGATTCAATTAATGATTTGTCATCAACTAAAAACACTCGTTATCAAGAGTTTGATGACATAGAAAAAATAGTCAACGGTAAAAGCGCAAGTGAAGCAGAGCAATTACGGGCGCTACAACTTTTGATGGAAAGCGAGTCTATCGTGGTTATTTTTTGTGACGAAGTAGCATCTGTGTTGAGAATGAATCAAGAAGCTAGGCATTTATTTAATGATGCCGATAGCGCTAGGACTCTGTTTGACTTTATGCCAATCATTAGCCATTCACCAATACAGCAGGCGTTAAAAGGGGAGGTGGGCACTAACTTCAATTTGCGATTTTCACATGTTAATAAAATCATTCATTGGACGCTTTATCCTTATATTGCCGAGAGTGGATTTAGAGGCGTGGCGTTAATTGGTAATGATGTTACTAAGGAAACACAGTTAGAGTGGCAATTGTCTCAAGTTCAATCCGTTTCTTTATTGGCTGGTAAACAATTTGGGTGTGAGGAGTTACTAACCGAATTAAACTACCTTGCAGGAAGGAATGAAAATTCAGATAACTTTCCAGTAGGTGAGTGGCTGAGCTCTCTGGTTTTTGGTTTTAGAGGGATAGAAGGTGTAAAAAACGGTGTGAATGATATTCGTTGCACTCTTGGGCGATTGTTGTGTGATGAATTGAATAGAGTGCCCGTCGACTTCTACAAACGGGACGACATCCTTATTGACTGCGAAATAGATTCTGCATGTGTAACGTATGTTTGGCCTAGAGAGTTTAGGTCCTTAGTGACATCGGTTGTAATGATGATTCACTCTAATGAATTAGTAGAAGAAAAGGTTATTGCCTTTAAGATTGAAAATCAAAAACTGATTATATCTGTCACAGGGATTAGCCATTCTCGACCTGTATTTAATACTCTGGTTGAAAGGTTGTCAGAAAAAATAGGGGCAAGGTTGGATATGGAGAATGATCAAAATTTTTCGATTCATTTGCCCTATATATTGACCGAAAGAGATATGGTTGAGTTGCCTAATGACTCATGTGTTATTTGGGTTGAAAACGGCTATGAAAGAGGATCATTAGTACAATCCGCTTTCTCTAAATTGAATGTTGAAATCATAAATGTGCGTTCTCCTGATGATTTGTTTTTACAATCTGAAAAATTGAAGCGCATTGACGCTGTATTGGTCGGCTGTGCAAGCTGTTCAGACAGTGATTATAAAAATTTAGTCCATACTATGTCCATGATGTTTGACCGACACAACGATCTGCCCATTGCAATGGTTGGTGTAAATAAGGCGTTGAATGAAGATGATTTATTTTTAGAGTATTATCCGTTTTCTTATAGCTTTGCAGAATTGTTAATTTCTTTATTTCAGCTAAGGCCCATTATTCCAGAAGATATGAGGGTGAAAGGACGCAACTGGTTATTTTTGGGAGGAACAAAAGTAGCGAAGGCCATTATTCGTAGTGAGTTTTCTGATCATGATATTGTGCCTCACTTTATAGATGATGCGGATTCTTATACTGCGCTGTTGAATAATTACAATATTGAGGCGGTTGTTGCTTTGGATAATAGCGGGTCAAACCGATTTGTTTCAATGCGTCAAGAATACCCTAATGTAAGAATGATATTAACCCAGAACGTAGAACTACCAATTAATACGGAATTCTTTTTAATAACTCTGCCGTATGATGCTCCACGTATCAAAGAAATGATAGAATTTGTAAGTAATAAGAAGAGTATTAATTAACTAGAGGGTGAGTGAATGAGTTTGGTCGCGATTATTGGTGCAATGGATGAAGAAGTTGCTTTGATTAAAGAATGGATGATGGATATATCGAGTGAGACAATTGCTGGATGTGAATTTCATTTTGGCCAACTTGAAGGCCAAAGCGTTGTCTTACTAAAGTCTGGGATTGGCAAAGTAAATGCCTCGGTATCTACCACGCTGTTGCTTGCGAAGTTCAACCCTACAAAAGTGATTAATATTGGTTCTGCTGGCGGTTTTGATATTGACTTGAATGTTGGGGATGTTGTTATTTCTGATAAGGTCATTCATCATGATGTTGATGTAACGGCTTTTGGCTATGTTATGGGGCAAGTTCCTAATATGCCTGAGGCTTATGAGGCTAGTCCAGAGCTTATGCGTTCTGCCATGGCTGCAATATCTGAGATTCCTGGTGTAACCGCTAAAGTAGGTTTAATAGGGACGGGTGATAGTTTTATGAGTGACCCTGAACGGGTTCAGACTGTTAGAGGTATCTTTCCATCTTTAATGGCCGTTGAAATGGAGGCGGCGGCTGTTGCTCAGGTATGTTATAAGTTTAAAACTCCTTTTGTTGTTGTTAGAGCGCTATCAGATATTGCTGGAAAAGAGTCCTCTCAAAGTTTTGAATCCTATCTTGAAACCGCGGCTAAGAATTCATCATTAATGATTCGCTCCATGTTGAAGGAAATCTAAATGATATTCAATATAGACATAAAAGCACCCTTGTTCTTGTTGCGTGCTTTTGTGCCTATATTTACTTTAATATTTTTTTCTGCTTCTGCTTTTTCTGCAGAAAAAGGTGAGGCTGATGGGCTAGATTGGTGGGCGTTATCCCATCAAAATGCGTCTCAAACTGTGAGCAAATGGTCGAATGGATTAGATGCTTTCTTTTCTGGAGAGAGTTCGTCATTACCAAATCAAAGTTTTGTAAGTCTAGAAATGGGTGCTGTTTTTACCGACACGGGCAACTCATCACCTTTTCTTGGCCTTCATATGGGAATTCGTTTACCAAACACCAAAGATAGATTGAGATTAGTAATTGATTCTGATGCGAATGAGTTAACAGAAAATAATAAAATTCAAGAAACTACCTCTTCAACTTTTGAGAAAGCGGCTGTTGGTGAGACTTTTTCGGCCGCTATTCGATATGTAAAAAAAGAGTGGAATGCCAACTTTGATGCAGGCATATTAGTCGACTTTCCGTTAGATCCTTTTGTTAGAGTTCGATTTACTCAAGATCATTTTTACTCGTCATGGTCTATACGTATGAGAGAATCTATTTTTTCTTATTATTCTCAAGGTTTTGGCGCAAGTTTTAATTCTGAGCTAACTCGACCTTTAACTAATAATCTAGTCTTTGGTCTTTCTGCGGGTTCTACCTGGCTTAATCGAGAAGAAACTTACTATTACAGAGAGAATATTTTTATAAATCACTCTATTGATGAGCGTAACAAAATTCGTTATCAATTTAGTGTTCTTCAATCTGGAGATCCTACGCCTAATCTTGATACGTACTTGTACTTTATTAATTATCAAAAAGTACTTTATGGTAATTGGTTGATTGGTCAAGTTACGCCTCAGATTACGCACGAACTCGATAATGATTTTGATCCAGAATTCACATTGACACTGTCTTTAGAAATTCTACTTGGAGAAGACTATTTAGGCTCTAAGAGTCGTTATTAGATTTGTGTAGACGCATTCCGTATAATCCCTCAAATCATTTTCTTATTTTTTATTTCCATTGAGCGAACCAAATGAATCCGAACCTCATTCAACCTGAGCTTTATGCACAACAGTTATCAGAAAAACTTACGACGCTAGAGTTGTTATTTCAAGAGCTACCTATGCCTGAAGTTGAGGTCTTTGAAAGTCAGGACTCTCATTATCGTATGCGAGCAGAGTTTCGCATTTGGCATGATGGTGATGAAATGTACTATGCTATGTTCGATTCAAAAGATCCTAGGCAACCCATTAGGGTCGATCAGTTTCCCGTCGCTTCAAAACTGATTAATAAGTTGATGCCTCAATTGTTGGCTGCGATTAAAGATATTCCAGTATTGCGGTATAAGTTATTTCAAGTCGATTTCTTAACCACACAAACAGGAGAGGCCTTGATAAGCCTGCTTTATCATAAGCCTATTGATGATGAGTGGGAGTCTGCTTCTACCGCGTTATACGATGCTTTTCCAGCATGCCATTTTGTTGGTCGGAGTCGTAAGAAGAAAATGGTACTGACAAGGGACTTTGTATTGGAAACCTTGACAGTAAATGGTCAAAAATTTCATTATCAACAGGTAGAAAATAGTTTCACTCAACCTAATGTTGGCATAAGTGAAAAAATGCTTGAGTGGTCATTGGACGTTACTCGCAATGATTCCGGTGATTTGTTAGAGATGTATTGTGGTAATGGCAATTTCTCTATTCCATTGGCGCGTCGTTTCAATCGAGTGGTTGCGACGGAAATTTCAAAAGTATCTGTACAGTCTGCTGAGTTAAATATAGCGCTTAATGGTATGAAAAATGTTGCCGTGGTTAAAATGGCAAGTGAAGACGTATCGGCGGCATTAAATGGAGATACGGAATTACCAAAACAATTGATACAGGCTGGAATGGAAACACTCTCACCTGATGTGGTATTGGTCGATCCTCCCAGAGCGGGGTTGGATGAGGCTACGGTTGAATTAGTGCGTAAAGTAGATAAGATACTGTATATCTCATGCAATCCAGAAACCTTGAAAAATAATTTACTGGCGTTATCGAGTACTCACAAAGTGGATAGATACGCTGTTTTCGATCAATTTCCTTACACACATCATATAGAGTGTGGTGTGTACCTTAGTCGGATATAGCCTAAGAAAGTGTATACAGTAGATTGATTTGCCCTTACGGTATACACATAAACTTTGTTGTTAGGCTTGGATACTAATGGATTGACCAATAATAGAATCTGGCGCCACATTATATTGTGTTACGACACTTGCATTTTGATTGCTTTTAACGGGCTCCACGGCAACATGGTTCTCTTCGTGTGGCCTGACTTCTGCGCTCTGCTCTTGTGGCCGTACAACATTTTCTGTATTGCTTGTAATATTGTCAGATATCGGAGGCGCTGTACTGCTTAAGCGTTGCTCGGTTGTTTCTGTTGGCGATAAAACAGTGCTTTGTTCTCCTACTGAAGATGGCTGAGTGTTCGCCTGTTCCTCTGATTTTACCAACCTACTGTCAGCTGGTTGGTTTTCAGGTGCCGCTTGAATTGAGTTTCTTTGTTGGGACTCAATGGATAATTGTCGACCAGCATCAGATAGAGTTACTTCAACGCTATCGGGCGACGTAACGGCGGCATTTTGCTTTTCACTACCACTGCTTAGGATGGGTGTGGTGCTGGGCTTTATAGAGCTAGTTAAATTTGCCCTGTCAGCTGCAGCTAATAAACCTGCTTCCATAACAAAACACCTCTATTGATTAAAAAACACCCTATCATTGTAGGCTTGAATGTCTAAAAACGCTATTGATTTTTTAGACATTCATCGAAGTGGCTAATATGAACGTTACTCATTAATAAAATGAAAGACATTCTTTTATGTTTGCGCATTGCTACTGGTGTTGTGTGTTAATATAGGCTTCCTTATTTCCCCCACTAAGTAGAGAAGTCGAACGAGCCATGAGAAATACCTCATTAGACAAAGATAAAATTAAAATTTTATTATTAGAAGGTGTTCATCAATCAGCAATTGATGCATTGAATGCAGCTGGTTATAGCAACATAGAATATTTTAAAACGGCATTAGCTGAAGATGAGTTAATCGAAAAAATTTCGGAAGCCCACTTTATCGGTATCCGATCTCGAACTCAGCTGACTGAAAAAGTATTGAGCCATGCAAATAAATTAATGGCTGTTGGTTGCTTCTGTATAGGCACCAACCAAGTTAATTTAAACGCAGCAAGTGAAAGAGGCATAGTTGTATTTAATGCGCCTTTTTCTAATACACGTAGTGTTGCTGAGTTAGTAATAGGTCAACTAATTTTGCTTCTGCGCGGTATTCCTGAAAAAAATGCAATTTGCCATCGCGGTGGTTGGATGAAATCGGCCGTCGGCTCTTTTGAAACTCGTGGTAAACGTCTAGGGATTATTGGGTACGGTAGTATTGGTACTCAATTAAGTGTACTTGCTGAATCTTTGGGTATGGAAGTCTGCTTTTATGACATAGTAACTAAACTTCCTTTAGGTAATGCTAGCCAAGTAAAAAGTTTAACGGAACTTTTATCTACAAGTGATGTTATTAGTTTGCATGTTCCTGAAACGGCATCAACAAAAATGATGATCGATGTGAAAGAAATTGCGGCGATGAAAAAAGGCGCTATTTTTATCAATGCTTCTCGAGGTACGGTTGTTAATTTAGATGCATTAGCCGAATCACTCAAGGCGGGTAATTTAAGTGGTGCTGCTATTGATGTATTTCCTGTTGAGCCTAAAGGTAATGCAGAAGAATTCATTTCACCTTTGCGAGGGTTAGATAATGTTATTTTAACGCCTCATGTTGGTGGTAGTACTATGGAAGCGCAGGAAAATATCGGTGTTGAAGTGGCTGAAAAATTGATTCAGTACTCTGATATCGGTACCACAACGGCTGCGGTGAATTTTCCGGAAGTGGCGTTACCTGCCCAAGATGGCTTTCATCGCCTATTGCATGTCCATGAAAACCGCCCAGGCATTTTATCTAGTATCAATACTATTTTTTCCGAAAATGGAATTAATATAGCAAGCCAATATTTACGTACAACTGAGACTCTTGGTTATATGGTAATGGATGTTGCCTATGATACAAGTGAGCTTGCTTTGGAGAAAGTAAAAGAAGTTGAAGGCACGATTAAAGCAAGAGTTTTGTTCTAGTTTATTCGTGCTTTTCAATGTATCAAAGGTCAGCTTATGCTGGCCTTTTTTATTCTATGATTATTGTAATTGATGGCCTGTCTGGGGTTTGATGTTAGTCTGACTAATGTAAAATAGAGGTATATTAGGTATTCTGAATTTATTTGATATGAGACTTTAGGTTTCATATGAAATAACTTCTGCTTTCATTTGTCAATTTGCGTCATAAGTAAGACAAAAGCGACACTTTTTCTCAAAAGTCCCTTTCTAGCGAAAAAAAACTTCCAACTTACCTAAACTGTCATTATTTTGTATTAATTGATACTTAGTATTAAGTATATAAATGAGTATAAATATGGTGCTTTTTCGGCATTATTACTTTCAAGTGCGTTTAATCTTGTATTTCAGTGTGATTTTATTATAGGAATAAGAACATGACACTTTCCCGTAGACAATTTTTAAAAGGTGCGTCAGTTGCAGGTGTAACAGCTGCTTCTACATTTTCAATCAATAAAGCTGTAGCGGCAAATAAAGAGTTACGTATTTATGCGTGGGCAGGCTACATCACGGATGAAATGTTGCAAGACTTTAAAGCAAAAACTGGTATTAATGCGACATTTACTCCTTATGGTACAAATGATGAGTTGATGAACTCATTACGAGCAACCGATGGTACTGGTTTCGATATTATCATGCCAACTGTAGATCGAGTGCCTGGGTATGTTGATTTTGACTTGGTTCAGCCACTAGATACGTCTCGAATTAATTGGGATGGATGCTTAGACAGTGCTATATCAGGTTCTGAAGTCGGTGGTCTGGTTAACGGTAAGCGTTACTTTGCTCCATCTGATTGGGGAACAGAAGCCATTGCATACCATAAAGAATATGCCAAAGTGGATCGTTCTAATTTAAGTTATGGTGACTTATGGAATCCAGAGCATGCTGATGGTGTTACGGTTCGTGGGCACTCTGCTTTGGTGGGTATTGGTTTATGGCTAGAAAATATGGGTAAACTGCCTTATCCAATGCTTGAGTCATACAAGAATGAAAAAGCGATGCGTGCTAACTTTGATGTTATCCTAAAAACAGCATCAGAGCATAAGGGTATGATTGCTCAGTTCTGGTCAACAGAAAATGAAGCTCAAGGTGCGTTCCGTACAAATGGTGCGGTTATTGGGCAAACTTGGGATAGCACAGCATTCAAGCTACAATCCGAAGGTGAGCCTATTGCCTATGGCGCGCCAAAAGAAGGTGCATTAGCTTGGATGGAAGGTTTTGTTATGCCGAAAAATGCCAATAATGTTGACTCTGTATATGAGTTTATTAATTGGTACTACACACCTGAAGCTGGCGCGATGTTCGTTAAAGCAACAGGGTATAACTCAACGGCAAAAGGCGCGGATGCTCTATTGCCAGAAGCAACGAAAGCCTTCTTCCAAAATTCATACACATCTGATGAATTAAAAAATCTATGGTGGTGGCCAATACAAGAACCTTGGTATGTGGCGCTTCGTAACGAGTATCAAGATCGTTATTTGTCAGCATAAATTTTTTCTAAAAAGGCTTCTATCTGCATATTAATGCGGGTGGAAGCTTTTTTGCGTCATAAACCTATAGAACTATAAAGATTAGAGAATTTTAATGGATAGCAGTGTTCATCTAGATAACGTAGTAATGAAGTTTGGTGATTTTACCGCAATACAACAATCGGATTTAAAAATAGAATCTGGAGAGTTTTTTAGTTTTCTGGGACCTTCAGGTTGTGGGAAAACAACAATCCTTAATATGATTAGTGGTTTTCTTGATCCGACAGAAGGGGCGGTAAAAATTGGTGGGGAGGACATGCGAGGCGTTCCTGCCAATAAACGGCCAACATCAATGATTTTTCAGAATTTAGCCTTATTCCCTTTGATGACGGTTGCTGAAAATATCGAATTCGGTCTTGAAGTGCGTGGTGTTAATAAGCGTGATCGTAAAAAAGCATCAGATAGGTTGCTTGAGTTGGTGGCGTTACCTGATAGTGCGGATAAGCAAGTTTCTGCTTTATCTGGTGGGCAAAAGCAGCGAATTGCGATTGCTAGAGCCTTGGCTGTTGAGCCACGAGTGCTGCTTTTAGATGAACCTCTTTCGGCTTTGGATTTAAAATTACGCCAACATATGCGTACAGAGCTAAAAGAAATTCAACGAAAAACAGGAATCACTTTTATCTATATTACCCATGATCAGGGGGAAGCGTTGACTATGTCTGATCGTGTGGCAGTTATGTCCGCAGGTCAAATTCAACAGGTAGCAGATCCAATTACATTATATCGAGAACCCGTGACCGATTTCGTGGCTTCTTTTGTCGGCGAAAATAATGCCTTTAAAGGTTCGATTCAAGACATTAATGGTTCTGAAATTGTTGTAGATTGCGGCCCTTTGGGGAAACTGGTTGGTAAAGGTGTAGGGGCATTAACTAAAGGTCAAGAAGCTACTTTATTTATTCGTCCTGAGCATATAAGTCTTATTCCAGTAGTTGAAGGCAACTCTTTTGATGTCACCATAAAAGAGATCAATTTTGAGGGAGCTTATTTAACTTTGAATGCTGAAACTACCTATGGACATAGTTTGGCAGTACAAATTGGTTCTGATCAATACTCTTCAAATATGACCCCAGGTGCTCATATTTCTCTGTCGTATCATAATAAAGATGCGGTAGTTATTTCTGGAGGAGAAAATGTTTAAGCAATTAAAGGCTCGTTTTGGTGGAGGGTTAGCGATAGCGATTCTTTCCATTATTGCTGTATGGCTAATTGCTTTAGTTATTTTGCCTCAGTTATTAATGGTGGACTATTCTTTACGACCAAATTTACTGCCGAGTGAGCTAGGAGGAGAAAAAGATACGTATTCACTCATTAACTATGAAACCTTATTTGCCAATAAAATACATTTAACGATATTTTTGAAGACGATTTGGTCTAGTGTGTTAGTGACGTTATTGACGCTTTGTGTGAGTTACCCTTTAGCTTTCTATCTCGCGAAGGTGGCAACGCCTGGGCAAGCGGCATTGTGTATACTTTTATTGATTATTCCTTTCTGGATTAATGAAATTCTAAGAACATTTTCTTGGTATATTATTCTAGCTTATAAGGGGCCGCTCAATTCCTTGTTACTGGCGCTAGGCTTGATTGATCGTCCTATGCGATTCATGACTGGAGATGGGGCTGTGATGTTGGGCATGGTTTATGCTTATATCTTGTTTATGATATTCCCTATCTATAATGCCATCGAAAATCTAGATATGAACCAAATTAAAGCCGCTCGAAGTCTTGGTGCGGGCTGGATTCGAACTCATTACCGAATCATTATACCTCATGCGAAACCAGGTATTGCAACGGGTTGTATTATGACCTTCATGCTTGCTGCTGGGAGTTATGCTGTGCCCGCTCTTTTAGGGTCTCCTGGAAGTCGCTGGTTTACGCAAATTATTTATAACTGGTTCTTTGAAGGCGGTAATTGGAACCAAGGTGCGGCATATGCTTTCTTACTACTATTAATTTGTATTGGTTTTATTGCACTGGTTATGCGTATCTTTAAAGTGGGCTTAGGAGACATCGCGCGATGAAATCTTCAACAATATTAACGTGGGGAATACGCTTCTATATTGGCGTCTTCTTCATATATCTATTTACCCCTCTCATTATTATGGGAGCGGCGACATTTAATGACAGTCGTTTTCCAACTGTTTCACCATGGAAAGGCTTCACATTAAAGTGGTTTGAAGCATTGGCACAAGATGGTGCGATGTGGGACGCATTGCTGACAAGTATTATTGTGGCTTTTGGTGTTCTGATTATTGCTGTCCCAATTGGTATTTGTTGTGCTTTATTTCTCTCTACTATTCAAGGTAAAGGGAAGACGTTTATCTATTCACTGATGATGTCACCACTACTTACTCCTGGAGTAATAGTTGGTATCTCGACTTTGATTTTTTGGAAAGGATTGTCGGTGAGCGGAGGTATGCTACTTACTGTGATTGCACAAACAACCTTTATCTCCGCCTATGTTATGTTAATGGTTCTAGCTCGCTTACAGAGGTTTGATCGCACATTGGAGCAGGCGGCAATGAGTCTAGGAGCAAACCAATGGCAAACCTTTAGAAGGATTTTGTTGCCCTATTTGAAACCAGCTGTTATTTCTGCCGCTGTTATCGCATTCCTACAGTCGTTTGAAAATTATAATACGACCTTGTTTGTGAAGGGGTACGATACAACCTTGACAGTATATATAGCATCAAAAGTAAGAACAGGTTTAACGCCATCGGTTAATGCTCTAGGATTGCTGATGATTTTAATTACGGTTGTTGTTGCTATTATTTATGAGCGGAAGAGGCGTCAAGAAGAAGCGGCAAAAGTAAATGTCGATTCGTAATTGATTTCCTTCTTGAAAAAAAGCGCTTCGGCGCTTTTTTTGTGTCTGCTATTAGGGTGCTGGGTTTGTTTGTATGATTTTTGTTCGCTTATTGCTTTTCTATGTGTAAAAAATAATCAAAAAAGCTTCTTTATCATTTTAATTACCCTTTTTTACAATAAATACCAAAAAAGGGTTGCACTAAATCTGTAGATCCTTAATATACGCCCTCGCTGACACGGACAACCACTCAGAACAACGAGTAAGCGTCCAACAAGAAAAACAACACGGTTTGTTCTTCTTGTCTTATTTTAGTTAGCACGCTCTTTAAAATAGTTAATCAGATAATTTGTGTGGGCGCTCGCTGGAGGCTTCGAAAATATTTTGAAGTCTTACGAGAGTCCAAACACTTTCAATTTGTTCATGTTTGTTTGATTTGTCAAACAAACATGTAAGTTTAGTTAGAGTTAAATTTGAGTAAGCACGCTGATTTATCAGCAAAAGATCTTAAACTGAAGAGTTTGATCATGGCTCAGATTGAACGCTGGCGGCAGGCTTAACACATGCAAGTCGAGCGGAAACGATGTAGCTTGCTACAGGCGTCGAGCGGCGGACGGGTGAGTAACGCGTAGGAATCTGCCTAGTAGTGGGGGACAACATGTGGAAACGCATGCTAATACCGCATAATCCCTACGGGGGAAAGGAGGGGATCTTCGGACCTTTCGCTATTAGATGAGCCTGCGTGAGATTAGCTAGTTGGTAGGGTAAAGGCCTACCAAGGCGACGATCTCTAGCTGGTCTGAGAGGATGACCAGCCACACTGGGACTGAGACACGGCCCAGACTCCTACGGGAGGCAGCAGTGGGGAATATTGGACAATGGGCGCAAGCCTGATCCAGCCATGCCGCGTGTGTGAAGAAGGCCTTAGGGTTGTAAAGCACTTTCAGAGGGGAGGAAAGGTAATTGATTAATACTCGATTGCTGTGACGTTACCCTCAGAAGAAGCACCGGCTAACTCTGTGCCAGCAGCCGCGGTAATACAGAGGGTGCAAGCGTTAATCGGAATTACTGGGCGTAAAGCGCGCGTAGGTGGTTTGTTAAGTCGGATGTGAAAGCCCAGGGCTCAACCTTGGAATGGCACCCGATACTGGCAGGCTAGAGTACGATAGAGGAGTGTGGAATTTCCTGTGTAGCGGTGAAATGCGTAGATATAGGAAGGAACATCAGTGGCGAAGGCGACACTCTGGATTGATACTGACACTGAGGTGCGAAAGCGTGGGGAGCAAACAGGATTAGATACCCTGGTAGTCCACGCCGTAAACGATGTCTACTAGCCGTTGGGTTGTAATGACTTAGTGGCGAAGCTAACGCGATAAGTAGACCGCCTGGGGAGTACGGCCGCAAGGTTAAAACTCAAATGAATTGACGGGGGCCCGCACAAGCGGTGGAGCATGTGGTTTAATTCGACGCAACGCGAAGAACCTTACCTACTCTTGACATCCAGTGAATCCGAAAGAGATTTTGGAGTGCCTTCGGGAACACTGAGACAGGTGCTGCATGGCTGTCGTCAGCTCGTGTTGTGAAATGTTGGGTTAAGTCCCGTAACGAGCGCAACCCTTATCCTTATTTGCCAGCACTTCGGGTGGGAACTTTAAGGAGACTGCCGGTGACAAACCGGAGGAAGGTGGGGACGACGTCAAGTCATCATGGCCCTTACGAGTAGGGCTACACACGTGCTACAATGGCGCATACAGAGGGCTGCGAACTAGCGATAGTAAGCGAATCCCACAAAGTGCGTCGTAGTCCGGATTGGAGTCTGCAACTCGACTCCATGAAGTCGGAATCGCTAGTAATCGTGAATCAGAATGTCACGGTGAATACGTTCCCGGGCCTTGTACACACCGCCCGTCACACCATGGGAGTTGATTGCTCCAGAAGTAGCTAGCTTAACCTTTCGAGGAGGGCGGTTACCACGGAGTGGTCAATGACTGGGGTGAAGTCGTAACAAGGTAGCCCTAGGGGAACCTGGGGCTGGATCACCTCCTTAAACGATACGAAGCTCTGGTGAGCGTTCACACAAATTATCTGATGACTACTTTATAGCAGCAATTGTTCTAGGATAGAGTCCTAAGCAAGGGGTTGATGAAAGCGATTATGTGATGACCAGTCATCATAATGTTCGCGTTATTCATGAATGTCTGACTTAGTGCTTTGCACTAAACTTGCTCTTTAACAATGTGACTTTTTGAAATAGACGATAATCAAGCGTCAAACCGGTGGAAAGCATCTTTCTCTTTATTGAGAATAACCTGGATGACTTTCTAAATCGTAAAATCCAGTGATGACACAAAAGCATCGTTGGTATGTGATCTGAGTGTTGTTTTGATACTGACTTTTCTTTTAGAAAAGTGAGGGATTAAAAAACTACTTTGGGTTATATGGTCAAGTGACCAAGCGTGCACGGTGGATGCCTTGGCAGTCAGAGGCGATGAAGGACGTGGTAATCTGCGATAAGGTTCGGGGAGTTGATAAACAAACTTTGATCCGAACATTTCCGAATGGGGAAACCCACCCGCTTGCGGGTATCATTAAGTGAATACATAGCTTAATGAGGCGAACTCGGGGAACTGAAACATCTAAGTACCCGAAGGAAAAGAAATCAACCGAGATTCCCTAAGTAGCGGCGAGCGAAAGGGGATTAGCCCTTAAGTTGATTTGGTGTTAGTAGAACAAGCTGGAAAGCTTGGCCGTAGAGAGTGAAAGCCTCGTATACGAAAACACCTTTTCAATGAAAACGAGTAGGACGGGACACGTGGTATCCTGTCTGAACATGGGGGGACCATCCTCCAAGGCTAAATACTCCTGACTGACCGATAGTGTACCAGTACCGTGAGGGAAAGGCGAAAAGAACCCCGGCGAGGGGAGTGAAATAGAACCTGAAACCGTGTACGTACAAGCAGTGGGAGCGGACTTAGTTCCGTGACTGCGTACCTTTTGTATAATGGGTCAACGACTTATTTTCAGTAGCAAGGTTAACCATTTAGGGGAGCCGTAGAGAAATCGAGTCTTAATAGGGCGTTTAGTTGCTGGGAATAGACCCGAAACCGGGCGATCTATCCATGAGCAGGTTGAAGG
>NZ_JAPUBN010000016.1 GCF_026966905.1 Marinomonas phaeophyticola
CAAAAGGTACGCAGTCACGGAACTAAGTCCGCTCCCACTGCTTGTACGTACACGGTTTCAGGTTCTATTTCACTCCCCTCGCCGGGGTTCTTTTCGCCTTTCCCTCACGGTACTGGTACACTATCGGTCAGTCAGGAGTATTTAGCCTTGGAGGATGGTCCCCCCATGTTCAGACAGGATACCACGTGTCCCGTCCTACTCGTTTTCATTGAAAAGGTGTTTTCGTATACGAGGCTTTCACTCTCTACGGCCAAGCTTTCCAGCTTGTTCTACTAACACCAAATCAACTTAAGGGCTAATCCCCTTTCGCTCGCCGCTACTTAGGGAATCTCGGTTGATTTCTTTTCCTTCGGGTACTTAGATGTTTCAGTTCCCCGAGTTCGCCTCATTAAGCTATGTATTCACTTAATGATACCCGCAAGCGGGTGGGTTTCCCCATTCGGAAATGTTCGGATCAAAGTTTGTTTATCAACTCCCCGAACCTTATCGCAGATTACCACGTCCTTCATCGCCTCTGACTGCCAAGGCATCCACCGTGCACGCTTGGTCACTTGACCATATAACCCAAAGTAGTTTTTTAATCCCTCACTTTTCTAAAAGAAAAGTCAGTATCAAAACAACACTCAGATCACATACCAACGATGCTTTTGTGTCATCACTGGATTTTACGATTTAGAAAGTCATCCAGGTTATTCTCAATAAAGAGAAAGATGCTTTCCACCGGTTTGACGCTTGATTATCGTCTATTTCAAAAAGTCACATTGTTAAAGAGCAAGTTTAGTGCAAAGCACTAAGTCAGACATTCATGAATAACGCGAACATTATGATGACTGGTCATCACATAATCGCTTTCATCAACCCCTTGCTTAGGACTCTATCCTAGAACAATTGCTGCTATAAAGTAGTCATCAGATAATTTGTGTGAACGCTCACCAGAGCTTCGTATCGTTTAAGGAGGTGATCCAGCCCCAGGTTCCCCTAGGGCTACCTTGTTACGACTTCACCCCAGTCATTGACCACTCCGTGGTAACCGCCCTCCTCGAAAGGTTAAGCTAGCTACTTCTGGAGCAATCAACTCCCATGGTGTGACGGGCGGTGTGTACAAGGCCCGGGAACGTATTCACCGTGACATTCTGATTCACGATTACTAGCGATTCCGACTTCATGGAGTCGAGTTGCAGACTCCAATCCGGACTACGACGCACTTTGTGGGATTCGCTTACTATCGCTAGTTCGCAGCCCTCTGTATGCGCCATTGTAGCACGTGTGTAGCCCTACTCGTAAGGGCCATGATGACTTGACGTCGTCCCCACCTTCCTCCGGTTTGTCACCGGCAGTCTCCTTAAAGTTCCCACCCGAAGTGCTGGCAAATAAGGATAAGGGTTGCGCTCGTTACGGGACTTAACCCAACATTTCACAACACGAGCTGACGACAGCCATGCAGCACCTGTCTCAGTGTTCCCGAAGGCACTCCAAAATCTCTTTCGGATTCACTGGATGTCAAGAGTAGGTAAGGTTCTTCGCGTTGCGTCGAATTAAACCACATGCTCCACCGCTTGTGCGGGCCCCCGTCAATTCATTTGAGTTTTAACCTTGCGGCCGTACTCCCCAGGCGGTCTACTTATCGCGTTAGCTTCGCCACTAAGTCATTACAACCCAACGGCTAGTAGACATCGTTTACGGCGTGGACTACCAGGGTATCTAATCCTGTTTGCTCCCCACGCTTTCGCACCTCAGTGTCAGTATCAATCCAGAGTGTCGCCTTCGCCACTGATGTTCCTTCCTATATCTACGCATTTCACCGCTACACAGGAAATTCCACACTCCTCTATCGTACTCTAGCCTGCCAGTATCGGGTGCCATTCCAAGGTTGAGCCCTGGGCTTTCACATCCGACTTAACAAACCACCTACGCGCGCTTTACGCCCAGTAATTCCGATTAACGCTTGCACCCTCTGTATTACCGCGGCTGCTGGCACAGAGTTAGCCGGTGCTTCTTCTGAGGGTAACGTCACAGCAATCGAGTATTAATCAATTACCTTTCCTCCCCTCTGAAAGTGCTTTACAACCCTAAGGCCTTCTTCACACACGCGGCATGGCTGGATCAGGCTTGCGCCCATTGTCCAATATTCCCCACTGCTGCCTCCCGTAGGAGTCTGGGCCGTGTCTCAGTCCCAGTGTGGCTGGTCATCCTCTCAGACCAGCTAGAGATCGTCGCCTTGGTAGGCCTTTACCCTACCAACTAGCTAATCTCACGCAGGCTCATCTAATAGCGAAAGGTCCGAAGATCCCCTCCTTTCCCCCGTAGGGATTATGCGGTATTAGCATGCGTTTCCACATGTTGTCCCCCACTACTAGGCAGATTCCTACGCGTTACTCACCCGTCCGCCGCTCGACGCCTGTAGCAAGCTACATCGTTTCCGCTCGACTTGCATGTGTTAAGCCTGCCGCCAGCGTTCAATCTGAGCCATGATCAAACTCTTCAGTTTAAGATCTTTTGCTGATAAATCAGCTTGCTTACTCAAATTTAACTCTAACTAAACTTACATGTTTGTTTGATAAATCAAACAAACATGAACGAATTGAAAGTGTTTGGACTCTCGTAAGACTTCAAAATATTTTCGAAGTCTCCAGCGAGCGCCCACACAAATTATCTGATTAACTATTTTAAAGAGCGTGCTAACTAAAATAAGACAAGAAGAACAAACTGTGTTGTTTTTCTTGTTGGACGCTTACTCGTTGTTCTGAGTGGTTGTCCGTGTCAGCGAGGGCGTATATTAAGGATCTACAGATTTAGTGCAACCTTTTTTTGGTATTTATTGTAAAAAAGGGTAATTAAAATGATAAAGAAGCTTTTTTGATTATTTTTCATTCATAAAGTCGACAAAAACGCTCAGAAAACAATCAAATCCCCCTCTACCCATCTTCCTCATATGTCACGAACAATAAAACCAACTATCATTGCAGGCGCTGCGGCCTTTGCTTCCGGAATTTGCAACAGATCCAATATAAATATAAACGAATAAGACACAATCTGGAAAACGGGTGTGAACTCATTAATTATCAACGCCGTCGTTCCTATTCCCATGACGGCAGGGAATAGCCCCATCCAAATATCCACAACATTGATACAAGCAGTATTTAACTGTGAACTCAACTTTGGAGCAGTTGCGGCTCTTTTACAAGCGCGACTCATGGCTATTTGGAAACGACCTCCTGATTCATTCCCTTCATGAGAATCCCCTCTTTGATTATTATGATACGTCATAGGCAAGCCAGATAAGGGTGGCAAACGAGGAACAATGATTGCAGCAGCAACACCGACAATACAGAAACTGGCTATAGTAAGGGATGAATAAGTGCTTAATATTCACAAAATTTGCGATAACTAGGCAAAAAGCGACAGATACAATAGAAAAATTCGTCGCAACCATTGCTGCCTCTCTTTGTGCATAGTAACCACGACCCTATTGAATAGAAGTAATTATCGATGGCTACATCCGACTTTCAATAAACGCGATTAGAATTACTGGCTAGCACACAAAGATAACGCAAATGCACCACACAGCGACCAGACCACTCTTAATCAGCATTTCGAATCAATGGGTTTAGCAATTCAAGCCACCATCAATGGACAAGGTATTGCCATGACCGACATCACGCTCATTCATCAAGAACTGAAAGAAAACAAGTTGTTACTCCCATTCTCCACTGCCGTTCCTACAGGCTATTCATTCTATCTAGTCGCTCCAGACACAAACCATCAACACCCAGCCTTCACTGACTTTAATAATTAGCTTGGAGAGAACTTCGAACTTCCATGCATCTAGACTGTCCATAAGATACCAAAAAAAGCCAGTGCGAATTTCATCGCACTGGCTTCAAATAACTTACTTTTAAAATGGGGATTACAACGCTAGATTTCTAACCGCCGACATAACTCAGCATAACACCTGCCGCGACGGCCGAACCAATAACTCCAGCAACATTGGGGCCCATTGCATGCATCAAAAGGAAGTTTTGTTTATTTGTTTCCAAACCAACTTTATTGGCAACACGTGCCGCCATGGGCACTGCGGAAACGCCTGCAGCACCGATTAACGGGTTCACTTTAACATCAGCAAATTTATTCATAGTTTTCGCCATGATAATACCTGCAGCAGTACCAATAGAAAATGCAATCAAGCCTAAAGATAAAATACCTAATGTTTCAAGATTTAAGAAATCAGCAGAGCTTAACTTTGAACCAACACCTAAACCGAGGAAAATAGTCACAGTATTAATCAATGCATTTTGTGCGGTATCACTTAAGCGATCAACAACTCCACACTCCTTCATCAGGTTACCAAAACAGAACATTCCTAATAATGGCGCTGCAGACGGTAAGAAAAAAGCCACCAAAAGCAATACAACTAATGGAAAAACAATTTTCTCTGTTTTCGATACCGGTCTCAATTGCTCCATTTTAATAGAACGCTCTTCATGAGATGTTAGCGCCCTCATGATAGGCGGCTGAATCAAAGGAACTAATGCCATATAGGAATAAGCCGCCACCGCAATAGCACCTAATAGATCAGGAGCCAGTCGACTTGCAACAAAGATTGCCGTAGGACCATCAGCACCACCAATAATACCTATTGCAGCCGCATCCGCTAATGTGAAATCCATAATTCCAGTAGCGCCTAGAACAACAGCGCCAATTACAGTTGCAAAAATACCAAACTGAGCCGCAGCACCTAGTAATAATGTCTTAGGATTGGCTAACATAGGACCAAAATCTGTCATTGCTCCAACACCCATAAAGATGAGCAATGGGAATAGACCAGTCTCAATACCACCATGATAAATATAATATTGCAATCCGCCTGGGCTCACTAGGTGTCCAGTAGCATCATAAACTGGAGCCGCCATAAAACCAGCCCCTGGAATATTTACCATGATGGCCCCAATACCGATCGGTAACAACAATAGAGGCTCAAAGCCTTTTTTTATCGCGAGATAGATCAGCAACAAACCTACCGCAATCATAACTGCTTGACCAAATTCAAGCTGATATATGCCCGTATCGTGATATAAGTTTAAAAGCTTATTTTCCATTTTTATACAAACCTTCTACAGGGTAACCAGTGATTGGCCAACTTGAACGGAGTCACCTTCTTTAACATGAATAGCCCCAATAACACCTGAAGCCGGAGCTGAAATCTCAGTCTCCATTTTCATTGCTTCAAGAATAATAATGGTTTCACCCTCTTCAACTTGCTGACCAGGAGACACCAGAATCTTAAAGATATTACCAGCCAAAGGTGAAGGAATAGACTCACCACTGGTTGTCGGAGCCACCTCAACAGGTGCAGGCGTAGCGGCAGAACTGGCTGCGTGAATGCTTTCAACATCCCCCCGTCCGTGACTTGCACAACATAACTTTGGCCAGAGACCGTCACTGTATATACACTTGGCTCTGTAGACGCGCTAGCAGATGGTGCCACAGCGACTGAATTTTCAAGTGTCGGGGTCGGTTCAAACGCATCCGGATTATTACGATTTTCAATAAACTTCAATCCGATTTGAGGGAACAAAGCATAAGTAAGAACGTCATCAATCTTAGCATCAGCAAGCGTTAAGCCTTTTTCTTTTGCGAGCGATAACAATTCGGCTTCTAATTTTTCCATTTCTGGTGAGATTAAATCTGCAGGGCGACATGTAATTGGCGCTTCACCATTTAATACTTTAGCTTGAAGTTCTTTATTGTATGGTGCTGGAGCCGCTCCATATTCTCCTTTCAAAATACCAGCCGTTTCTTTTGAAATAGATTTGTAACGTTCGCCCGTCAACACATTCAGAACCGCTTGTGTACCTACAATTTGAGAAGTAGGAGTCACTAAAGGAATAAGACCCAGATCTTCACGGACACGAGGAATCTCTTTTAAAACCTCATCAAACTTATCTGCCGCACCTTGTTCTTTTAATTGACTTTCCATATTAGTCAACATACCACCAGGAACTTGTGCAATTAGAATACGAGAGTCAGTACCACGTAAAGAGCCTTCATATTTAGCATACTTTTTACGAACTTCTCTAAAATAGGCAGCAATATCCTCTAGAAGTGTCAAATCTAACCCAGTGTCACGATCTGTTCCCTGCAAAGCCGCCACAACAGTTTCTGTAGCTGAATGCCCATAAGTCATCGACATAGATGAAATCGCTGTATCAACTCTATCAACACCAGCTTCAATCGCTTTCAGAATAGTCATATCGGCTAAACCAGAAGTAGCATGTGCATGCAGCTGCACTTCTAATTGAGTTTGCGCTTTCAATAAGCCAACCAATTCAAAAGCATCATAAGGAGTCAAGATACCGGACATATCTTTAATCGCGATCGATTCGGCCCCCATATCTTCCAACGTTTTCGCGTAATCAACCCAATTTTGCGTCGTGTGTACAGGGCTTTTAGTATATGAGATAGTACCTTGAGCGTGTTTCCCCATACCCTTAACCGCTTTAATCGCCGTCTCTAGGTTTCTAGGGTCATTCATCGCATCAAAAATACGGAAAACATCCACACCGTTTGTCGCTGCACGTTCTACAAATTTATTAACCACATCATCGGCATAATGGCGATAACCTAGCAAGTTTTGACCACGTAATAGCATCTGTTGAGGCGTATTCGGCATGGCTTTTTTTAGCTCACGAATACGATCCCAAGGGTCTTCACCAATAAAGCGAATACATGAATCAAACGTTGCACCACCCCAAGATTCAAGAGACCAAAAACCCACTTGATCTAGCTTCTCCGCAATTGGAAGCATATCATCAATGCGCAGTCGTGTAGCAAAAAGTGATTGGTGTGCATCCCTTAAAACTACATCGGTAATGCCTAGAGGTTGCTTATTTACAGTCATACTATCAGCCCCTGATATATTTCTATTTAATATAAATTAATGGTTAACGTTTATTGTTTCGGTGTTGATGAATCGCCGCTGTAATAACAGCCTTCAAATGCTCATCTTGTACTTGACTTGCTATCTTAGTCGCTGCCGGAGCAACACTTGTTTTCACTACTGGCGCAACTTCAGGAAAGTACTTGGTAAGTAAGGTCGACATAAATCCTGTTGCGTAGATCAGAAGAACTAGAAACAAGAATACAAAACCCATACCCAAGACCAATAAACCAAAGCCATCTTGAATTAATCCGTTCATTTTTACATAAGCCTCTATCTAAATATTAACCATTAGACTTGTTTGAATTCAGTGTTTGTGATCATATCTCCTTAAACACTGAGCTATCTATTACTTAATGGTCACTTTTATATCACAAACCGTAACAGTTTCATATTTTTTATGCATAACAGTTTGGTTTATTTTCATTTTTTTGCCAACTTCCCAAGAAACCCTAAATGCACTCACATATTAAAATCGCCGTTGCTCCTATGGAAGGCATCATGGACCATACGCTGAGACAGCTTTTATCCGAAATTGGCGGTATGGACTATTTTGTATCTGAATTTGTTCGAGTAACGCAATACCCTATTCCGAGCCACACTTTCCATCGACTTATCCCAGAAAATACACAAGGGGCCGCCACTGAAAGTAAGCACCCAGTACACACACAACTCTTAGGTAGCACACCAGAACTAATGGCATTAAGTGCCGTCAATGCGGTGAGTTCTGGCTCGACTCACATTGATGTCAACTTTGGGTGTCCAGCTAAAAGGGTTAATGGTCATGGCGGCGGTTCAGTATTACTGCAAACGCCAGAGATATTACATGACATTATGAGCGCAATTAAAAAATCCATTCCAGACCACATACATCTGTCGGCAAAGATTCGATTAGGGTATGAAAATGAATCCTTGCTCTTTGAAAATGTCAGCGCAATTGAACAAGCTGGAACTCAATCCCTTACCATTCACGGCAGAACCAAAAAGGATGGTTATAAGCCCCCGGCAAGATGGGAAAAAATAGGTCAGGTACAAAAAAGAAGTCAGATGGAAATAATTGCAAATGGAGACATAACAGATATTCAATCACTTCTCAGCTGCTTAGATGAGACAGGTTGCCAGCATTTTATGATTGGAAGAGGCGTACTCGCCAACCCTTTTGTTTTTCAAGACATCAGAAGAGCACTAGCAGGCCAAGAACCTATAGATAACTCAAAAAAATTGGAATCATTACTGGGACGATACACTCACATTTTGCAACAGCATTATGATGAAGTTGCAACGTTAGGAAGACTAAAACAATGGTGTGGAAATTTAAGACATAATTTTGAACTGATTGATGAACATTTAAAATTTCTCAGACAAAGTCAGTCCGTAATAGAGTTCGTCAATAGGATAAAGACCATCAACAATAAATAATGTAAAAGGAAATATGAGAAAAGATATGGTGCATCCGGAAGGATTCGAACCTTCGACCGCTCGGTTCGTAGCCGAGTACTCTATCCAGCTGAGCTACGGATGCGCTCAAATTCAATGATTTACTTTTGTGATTTAAAAAATTGAATATAAAGAAGATATTTGGTGCATCCGGAAGGATTCGAACCTTCGACCGCTCGGTTCGTAGCCGAGTACTCTATCCAGCTGAGCTACGGATGCGCTCAAATATTACGACATTCTAACGATACGCTAGAACTACTTGCTTTTTAAATGGTGCATCCGGAAGGATTCGAACCTTCGACCGCTCGGTTCGTAGCCGAGTACTCTATCCAGCTGAGCTACGGATGCATAAAATGGCGGAGAGTGAGGGATTCGAACCCTCGATGAGTTTCACCCCATACTCCCTTAGCAGGGGAGCGCCTTCGGCCACTCGGCCAACTCTCCGAAACAAGTGGGGCGTATTATAGATCCCTCATTTGTTTTGTAAAGGCTTTTTTAAAAAAAATTTAAATTAATCTTCTTCGTGTTCGCCTTGTTCTTTTTGTATACGTAAATAAATCTCTTCACGGTGAACAGATACATCTTTTGGTGCATTAATACCAATTCGTACTTGATTACCTTTAACACCTAAAACAGTAACAGATACTTCATCTCCTACCATTAAAGTTTCACCAACTCGACGAGTAAGAATTAACATATAAATCTCCTTAGTAATCCTTTCATAATTAAAAAAAGAGACATACCTTACAAATATTGTAAGATATATCTTACAAGTCGAATTGTAGCTGTTGAATCAAATTTAATCCATTTTTTTCAACAGCTTTATTCAGTAAGTTTAAGCCTCACTTATACCATGAGCTTTATCACTTAGCTTAAACGCCGAGTGAAGCGCTCTCACAGCCAACTCCATATACTTTTCATCGATAATTACAGACACTTTAATTTCAGATGTTGAAATCAGTTGAATGTTTATAGATTCTTCAGCTAATGCTTTAAACATCATGCTAGCAACACCTGCATGCGAACGCATACCTACACCAACTATAGACACTTTCGCAATTTTTGCATCACCAATTACATCACGAGCACCTAATTCATCTTTAACATTCTCCAACAACTCTAGAGCCTTATTAAATTCATTTCTATGCACAGTAAAAGTAAAGTCAGTAGTACCATCAGCCGAAACATTTTGCACTATCATATCCACTTCAATATTGGCATCACTGACTGGAACAAGAATTCGTGAAGCGATACCTGGAATATCAGGCACACCTTTCAATGTTAATTTCGCTTCATCGCGATTAAATGCAATCCCAGAAACAGCTGGCTGCTCCATACCTTCACTCCCCTCAGTTGTAATCAATGTACCTTCACCATCTTCAAAACTCGAAAGCACACGTAATGGTACCTGATACTTCCCAGCAAACTCTACTGAACGAATTTGTAGAATTTTTGATCCTAAACTCGCCATTTCAAGCATTTCTTCAAACGTGATTTTCTTTAATCGACGTGCACTATCAACCACTCTTGGGTCAGTAGTATAAACACCATCAACATCTGTATATATTTGACACTCATCGGCTTTCAAAGCCGCAGCAAGCGCCACACCCGTTGTATCAGACCCGCCTCGACCAAGAGTGGTAATGTTGCCCTCCGCATCCGCGCCTTGAAAACCCGCTACAACGACGACTCTACCTTTATCGAGATCGGCTCTCATACCTTCCGTATCAATACTTTGAATACGAGCTTTACCAAATGAACTATCGGTTTCAATACGGACTTGAGCACCAGTATAAGAGCGCGCATCTATGCCACGCTTCTTAAGCGCCATACAAAGTAATGCTATGGTTACCTGCTCACCCGTAGAAACGAGCACATCCATTTCTCTGGGATCCGGTTCTTCCTGTATTGCTTTTGCTAAAGCAATTAGGCGATTTGTCTCACCACTCATTGCCGATACAGCAACAACGATATCATCACCTTTTTCTTTATGTTTCTGGACACGATCAGCAACCGCTTCGATGCGCTCAACAGAGCCCACAGACGTCCCACCATATTTTTGAACTAACAACGCCATAACTTTTTAAACCCACACAATGGCCAATTTAGGCACTTTTTTATACTCTCTCTGAAACCCAAGCAACAGCAGCTTCCAATGCTTCTGACAATTTATCAGGATTATTACCACCGGCTTGAGCCATATCTGGTCGACCGCCCCCACGACCATCGACAATTGGAGCAACCATTTTAATAAGGTCTCCCGCTTTTACCTTATTTGTAAGGTCTTTTGTTACACCAGCAATCAAACTCACCTTACCATCATTCACGCTTGCAAGCAGAATAACGGCGGATTCAAGTTTGCTTTTCAATTGATCTAGCATGTCCCTTAAATCTTTAGGATCATTGACCTCAACTTGAGAAACCAATAGCTTACCACCGACAATTTCTATCGCTTGAGAAGCCATATCAGCGCCGGCTTGAGCGGCTATTTTTGATTTCAGCTGATCCACTTCTTTTTGTAATGCTCGGGTTTGCTCCGATAAAGACGTTATTTTTTCTAGAACGTTATCTGAGTTGCCTTTCACTAGGGATGCAATTTTCTGTAAAGTCAATTCAGTAGAGCGAACTGAATCAAATGCCGCTTTACCTGTAACCGCTTCAATTCGCCTTACTCCAGCCGCTATACCGCTTTCAGACACAATCTTCAATAGACCGATATCTCCCGTACGCTTAACATGAGTACCACCACAAAGCTCAATAGAATAATCCGCTCCCATGGTTAATACACGAACATCACTGTCGTATTTTTCACCAAACAATGCCATAGCGCCTTTTTCTTTAGCCGATTCGATATCCATAACTTCGGTTAATACTTCATGATTCAAACGAATTTGTTCATTAACCATATCCTCAACTTGCTCAAGTTCTACAGCCGTAACGCCTTCAAAATGAGAGAAGTCAAAACGTAGACGCTCAGAATCACATAACGAACCTTTCTGATGAACATGGTCACCAACAATTCTACGCAATGCTTCATGTAATAAATGAGTTGCAGAGTGATTTAAAGAAGTTGCTGAACGTTGTGATGTATCAACAGCCGCTGTTAACGTTTCACCAACCGCCATCATGCCTTCGCGAAGCACTCCGTGATGCAAGTGCGTTTTACCTTGTTTCGTTGTATTAGTGACACTAAAAGCACCATTGCCACGCAACCAACCTTTATCGCCAACCTGACCACCAGATTCGCCATAAAATGGGGTTTGCTTCAACACTATAATCGCACTTTCTCCCTCTTCAACTTTGTCTACTTTAACGCCGTTAACAAGGATAGATTCGATAATACAATCATCGACTAGATTGGAATAGCCGGTAAACTCAGTTTCAGAAGCATCGATTACATTAGACATATCCATGGTAAATTGACTGGCTGAACGTGCTCTTTTACGCTGTTTCTCCATGGCTAACTCAAAGCCTGACTCATCGATTTCCAAACCACGTTCCCGCGCAACGTCATTGGTTAGGTCTGCAGGGAAACCATAGGTATCATAAAGCTTAAAGACCACATCACCAGCGATGGTTTTAGCGCCATCTTCCATTGAACCAATCGCTTCATCTAAAATGCGCATCCCTTGTTCAAGGGTTTTAGCGAATTGCTCTTCTTCTTTCAGTAAAATGGATTGAATGCGACCTTTCAATTTGACTAATTCAGGATACGCTTCTCCCATTTCAAGACAAAGAGCACCGATCAATTGATTAAAAAAGGCCTCTTTTTGCCCTAATTTATGACCATGCCGTATGGCACGACGAATGATACGCCTTAAAACATAACCTCGTCCTTCGTTAGACGGAACAATACCATCGGTAATCATAAAAGAGCATGAACGAATATGGTCCGCAATTACACGCAATGACTGAGCACTCAGGTCATCTGTACCAACAGCCTTTGCGGCCGCTTGAATTAAATTTTGAAATAAGTCAATTTCGTAGTTACTATGAACGCCCTGCAAAATAGCCGCGATACGCTCAAGCCCCATGCCGGTATCAACGGAAGGCTTCGGCAATGGAGCCATGGAACCATCAGCTGATCGATTAAACTGCATAAAGACCACATTCCAGATTTCAATAAAACGATCTCCATCCTCTTCAGGAGACCCTGGAGGCCCACCCCAAATATGCTCACCATGATCGTAAAATACTTCAGTACAAGGACCACATGGCCCCGTATCACCCATCTGCCAGAAATTATCTGAAGCATAGCGAGCGCCTTTATTGTCACCAATACGAATAATTCGATCCGCTGGAATGCCTATTTTATTTGCCCACAGGTCATACGCTTCATCATCTTCTGCATACACAGTTACCAATAGTTTTTCTTTTGGTAATTTCAAAATACCTGTCAAAAACTCCCAAGCATAACCAATCGCTTCTTCTTTGAAATAATCACCAAAACTAAAATTACCTAGCATTTCAAAAAATGTATGATGACGTGCAGTATAGCCAACATTTTCTAAATCGTTATGTTTACCACCTGCACGAACACAACGTTGGGAAGTTGTCGCTCGAGTATAAGGGCGCTGTTCTTGACCTAAAAACACATCCTTAAATTGCACCATACCAGCGTTGGTAAAAAGCAAAGTAGGATCGTTTCCTGGGATTAAAGAACTTGAGTCGACAACCTGGTGCTGCTGACCCGCGAAGTATTCTAAAAATGATTGGCGTAACTCTGAACTCTTCATAATCAAGTAAGACTCTATGTTGTTTCTTAGCGAAAAGGGGATTGTGACATTAACACTTGCAAGAAATAATTTAAATGAGCAAATAAAAGCCCAAAATAGTACACGGAAACCACGTATATTTTCAAAAAAAATACTATTTTTTGAGGTATTTTTTTATTTTCCCACAAAAAAAGCGTTGATACGCAAGATATCAACGCTTTCTGCCACCTCATGAGGTGAAATAACTTAGCTATACTGAATTTTTGGTCGGCTAGTCATTCGAGTAACTAACTCATAACCAATGGTTGAAGCGAGACTAGCCACCTCTTCAACCGGTAAAAGGTCTCCCCATAGTTCCACTCTTGAGCCCAAAGTAATATCTGGCACATGAGTAACATTTACCGTAATCATATCCATAGAAACACGGCCAGCTAAAGTACAAACCACACCGTTAACTAAGACAGGGGTGCCATTGATAGCATTGCGAGGGTAACCATCTCCATACCCCACAGCTATTGTTGCAATACGCTCTTCTTTTTGCGCTTCAAAACTGCCCGCATAACCGACTTTATCTCCCTTTTGTATAACTCTTAAGGAAATAATTTCAGACGTAAACTTCATGGCTACCTGCAACCCTAGCTGCTCTCCGGTAATGCCATCAAAAGGCGAAATACCATACAACATGATACCAGGACGAATCCAGCCACCTTCAGGAATATCCCATTTTAATACTGCTGCCGAGTTAGCCACACTAGCAGATACCTCAGGACACAGGGAACTCACTTGATTAAATACAGCCAACTGTTCGGAGGTCGTATTACTACTTAAATTGTCTGCGCAGGAAAAATGAGACATAAGTAGCACCTCACCAACACGCTTCGAATGATTCAACTGCTCAACCAAATTAGGTGCTTCACCTGGATCAACACCTAGCCTATGCATGCCAATATCGACTTTTACAAATAGTTTTTCAATTTGCACATTAGCCATAAAAAAAGCATTAATTTGAGATTCGTTTTCAACCGCGCTCCACAAACCATACTGTTCACACAAAGACCACTCCTCGGCTTCAAACACGCCTTCTAAAAGCATAATCGGAGATTCCACCCCTGCTTTTCTTAACTCTAGGGCCTCTTCAATTGCGGCAACCGCAAAGGCATCCACAGTGGAGTCTAAATATTTTGCGACGGCCACAGCCCCATGACCATAGGCATTGGCTTTTACAACGGCAAATGCCTTGCTCTTGGGATGTAACTTTTTAGCCACATGATAATTATGCTTAATGGCCGATAAACTAACTGTTTTTTTAAGTGGACGAGCCATAAAAACCTCAATGATAACGATGAATAGACAGTGAAGACACATCAATTTCGGACGCCGTTTCAGAAATAATATCGGCAATCACACGCCCCGAACCGCAGCACATTGTCCACCCTAAAGTGCCATGACCGGTATTTAAAAACACACCCTTAATCGATGTTCCACCAATAATCGGGGTACCATCAGGGGTCATTGGTCTTAAACCACACCAATATTGTGCTTCATCCAAATTACAACCTTGACCAAATAAGTCATGCACTACATGCTGAATCGTTTTCGTTCTAGATTCTGGTAGAGATAAATCAAATCCATTTAACTCAGCTGTCCCTGCCGCACGAATATTACCACCCAGGCGAGTAACCGCGACTTTATAAGTTTCATCCATAACAGTGGAAATAGGTGCAAATTGCTCATTATTAACCGGTACTGTTAATGAATAACCCTTTACAGGATAAACAGGAATAGAAAGCTTTAGATCATTCATTAACTTAGCTGAATAGCTACCCAAGCAAACTAACACTTTGGAAAAGGCAAGCTCACCCTGAGATGTCATAACACCGCTCACCGCATTTGATTTCACATTAATACGCTCAATATCCGTATTAAACATGAATTTAACACCTAGGGAATCACATGCCACTTTCAGTTTTTGACAAAAAACAAAACAATCACCCGTTTCGTCTCCCAGCAATCTCAAACCGCCTTGAAGCTTATCCTGAACGGCACTAAGGCCTGGCTCTACTTCAGAACACTCTTTGGCTGATAAAAGTTGATGAGGAACACCTAATTTTTTTAACACCTGCATATCTTTTTGTATTGAATCAATCTGACTCTGAGTACGAAATAACTGCAAAGTACCTTTTTGTGCATCATCATACGTAAGATTTAACTCTTGTCTTAATAATTTAAACTGGTCTCGACTGTACTCAGCAAGCATAACCATTCTAGATTTATTCACGTCATAGGCGGCTGAAGTGCATTGCCTTAGCATTTTGCTTACCCATAAGAACTTATCTAACTCAGGTTTTAAGCCAATTTTTAAAGGTGAGTGCTCCTGTAATAACCACTTAACAGCTTTCAATGGCACGCCTGGAGCCGCCCAAGGAGAAGAGTAGCCAGGAGAGATTTGTCCAGCATTAGCAAAGCTGGTTTCCAATGCAGGGCCCTTCTGTCGATCAATTACTGTGACATCAAATCCAAGTTTGGCAAGATAATAAGCGGATGACAATCCTATAACGCCCGCCCCTAAAATACATATACGCATCGAAACCACCACTAAAACAATAAAGTTGATAAGCATATTTATACACTAAATAACGAAATAATAATCTCTATTTAAATCTTATATGCAGTTGAATAAACTTAATTATTTAGTTATTAAAGAATAATAAACTATTTTATACTTCGTCGTATTTTCTTATTGGTGCTATCATGTTTTTTATTTATACACCTGACCAAAAATGACTAAAAATGCAATGCACTCTCTCTATGATATAGCCCTTAGAAAACTGTCCTATAGAGAACACAGCACTAAAGAACTAACAACAAAACTATGGGAATACTCTGAAGATATTGAATTAATCGAAGAAGTGTTAGCACTTTTAAAAGATCATAACTATGTTAATGACCGCCGCTTTGCTGAAATATACGCTCGTAGTAAGTCCTCTAAAGGAATTGGGGAAATAAGAGTTCGTCAAGAACTAAAAATTAAAGGGATAAACACAGAAGATATTGCTAATGCGCTAAGCCAGTCCGAGATAGACTGGTTTGAATTAGCGCTTAAAGTGAAAAATAAAAGGCAATTAAATCACCAACACTTGTCTTTTACAGAAAGGGCGAAACTACAAAGGTTTATGCAATCAAGAGGGTTTACATTTGAGCAAATCAAATATGCCATGAGCGACCAAGAAACTTAGTATATAGACGCACGTTTCAAGCTAGTGTGACAAAATCACATAATAAGTGTTGTTAAATACTTCTCTTCCAACTCAACATACTTCGCTGTTACAGCTTCAATTTTTTCTTCCATTTCATCAATCTCAGTCGTCATCTTTTTAACACGACTTATTGCATCTAAATTCGTTGTCAAAGTTAACTGAAGTTCACTAGCTTCTTTTTCAAGTACTTGTAATCGACTTAAACTTTCAGAATACGCCTGCGGATCACCTCCATTTTGAGCAAGCCCATCTTCATTTTGTTGAGACAATATTAACTCATATTGCTCTCTTTTTTCATGAACACTATCCAAATCTCTTTCTAACATTTCTACATATAGCTCAGACTCAGACACCATTAATCTTAACTCACTCAGCCTTTTCCCTTGCTCTGTTGAATATTCATCCGACTCTACCGTTAAAGGGATCGAGTGTAATAAGTCCTCCATAGATTGCATCGTTTCATGCTTACGCTCTATCAAACCCTTCATATTAACGATGGCATCTGATGAGTCAGAACGCTCTTCTAACACCTTACCTTTGTAATCGATCACCTCTTCCTTTTTAGTCAGATCAATATTTAGGTTATGACGAATAGTGTGAAGACTATTCAACTTATTTTCTAACGTTTTTACGGATCGATTTTGATCGAGTAATATTTTCTCCAGCCGAACAATAAGCACATCATTTCCAGAATGGAGTCTTTGATTCACTTCCCCAAGTTTCATTTCCTTGTTTTCTTTCTGCAGCATTTGAATTGTTTTCAATTGCTCACTTGCAATTCTTTTTAAATCAGACACTTTCTCTGCTAACTCACTTTCCATTGACTCAAGAAAGGGAGGGCTCTCCATAGAGTTTAAAAACAGCTCTAAATGGCCAATAGGCTCAAGGTCTGACTCACTGTCCATTTCATCCAGCTTATTTTGCACCGCATCTCGAACTGAAGAAATACGCGCTATTTGTTCTCTGACTTTTGCCAAATCAACATCCAGATCCGCCTCATGCATGACTTTCAACTGAAATGTATCCAAAGCAAGTTTCAGCTTTGCACTAGTATCTAAACTATGAGACAGAGCATCAGCAGAGTTCATATTGGCTTTTTTCGCTTCGGCCAATATTTTTTTTGTTCTTGGAGGTTTTTTTGAAGAGACTCTATTTCTAACGCTTTATCAACTTTGTTTACTAATGTTTGAAAAACATCTAAATAAGATTCAATATCAGTGTAAGGAACGCCCTGTTCAATGGTCTCATACTCAATGTCTAAAAACGTTTTCCAGCATAACAATAAAGTAAAGTCAGAATCCTTCTTCTCCTTAGTCCTTTGCTCAATAAGCTCTACGCAAACAAGCTTCTGACTTTCGACAATACTTAGCCACTCCAATTTAAATGTTTCTAAAATAAGATTATCGGCCAAAGCAAGAGTTTCAGAACCTGCTTTTCCTGCGTCCACTTCATCATTATGATTGTCTTGGCGTCGTTTTAAATATAAGTATCCAGCAACGCTTGTAATAGACAAACAAACGAAAAGTATAAACAGCCCGATAACGAGGTCGATTAAAAACATAACCGTAGTCATTCACCAAAAAATTGTGTTACTTAAAAGATATCATACATTCCAAAATACGTTTTTAATAAAATCATTTACTCACAAAACGTCACATAAAAAAAGCAGACAATTGCTTGTCTGCTTTATATGAATGAAACGGCTTTTAAATAGGTTTAAGCGTCTAATAAATCTTTTTTCTCGCTGTCATTTTTATCTTCTTTCGGTGCTGGGGCCGCCAGTAATTCAGCGCGAATTTTGGCTTCAATTTCTTGCGCTATTACCGGGTTATCGGTCAAGTATTGAGCCGCATTGGCTTTACCTTGACCTATTTTACTACCACCATAAGCGTACCAAGCACCCGCTTTATCGACAAAACCTTGTTTTACACCAAGATCAATAATTTCACCCATACGGTAAATCCCAGCACCGTACATAATTTGGAATTCAGCTTGTTTAAAAGGTGGTGCGATTTTGTTTTTGACTACTTTAACCCGAGTTTCATTACCAACAACCTCATCGCCCTGCTTGACAGAACCAATCCGACGAATATCTAGACGTACAGAACTATAAAACTTCAGCGCGTTACCGCCAGTTGTGGTTTCAGGAGAACCAAACATCACACCGATTTTCATACGAATTTGGTTTATAAAAACAACTAAGCAATTCGCATGTTTAATAGACCCTGTCAGTTTTCTCATAGCTTGAGATAATAAGCGCGCCTGAACACCGACAGAGGAATCCCCCATTTCGCCTTCAATTTCTGATTTAGGTACTAAGGCGGCTACGGAATCGACAATAATCACATCAACGCTGTTCGACCTAACCAACATATCAACGATCTCAAGTGCTTGTTCACCTGTATCAGGTTGTGAAATCAGCAAGTCGTTAATATTAACCCCTAATTTCTCAGCATAATTAGGGTCTAATGCATGTTCAGCATCAATAAAGGCACAGGTTTTCCCTTGCTTCTGAGCTTCCGCAATAACACTTAAAGTGAGCGTTGTTTTACCTGAAGACTCTGGCCCATATATTTCACAGATTCTTCCATAAGGTAAACCACCAGCACCTAAAGCAATATCCAATCCTAAAGAGCCAGTAGATACTGTTTCTATATTAAGACGAGCACCTTCACCCATTTTCATGATGGCACCTTTACCGAATTGACGCTCAATCTGAGTTAGTGCAGCGTCTAATGCTTTTTTCTTGTTATCAGCTGTTGATGACATAATAAAACCTTCTAGAAATCCATAAATGTATGAGACGAACTCTACCTTGTTTTTTAAACCAACTCAAGAAACACTGTATAAAAAAACAGTATTATTTATTCGAGTAATTTAATTAATCCTTTTAGCGCTTCAGTGGTGGCTTTTTCCCTGACTTCAGAGCGATCACCATCAAAATTAAAACGATTTATGGTAGAAGGTGACCCTTTCTTTTGCCAACCAATATAAACTGTACCAACCGGTTTCCCCTCAGTCGCGCCACCAGGACCAGCGATGCCACTCACAGAAACGACCACATCTACCTCTTGATTTAATGCACCTACACACATTTCCGACACTGTCTCTCTGGAGACAGCACCATAACTGAGTAAAGTATCTGCCTGAACACCAAGCAGCCTCTGTTTAGACTCATTTGAATAGGTCACTAACGCACATTGAAACCAAGCCGAGCTTCCCTCTTGTTCAGTACAAGCGGCACCAATTAACCCTCCTGTACAGGATTCAGCCGTCGCCAATTGATATTCTTTCTCTATAAGCCTTTCGGAGAGAGCACTAACAAGACGTTTAATTTCAGTTGATATAATCACGCAAGACCTAACAGGAAAATAATTTATTCTTGAAGGCTACCAGATATACTTTAAAAAAAACAACCTAAGCTTTACTAAGAAGCGATTAGATAGAAAAGGCATCTAATAAAGCAATCAGTTTACGCTGCTGATCTCTAGAGAGCGTTGTCCATACTTGCTGTAGTCTAGTTTGTAAGTCCGCATCTTGCATAGCAATATAAGGAGCAGTTTGATTTGAAATTTGAAAGGCTTCTTCCACTTCGCAATCTAAGAAAAACCATGAAATCGGTGATTCCAAAAAGACAGAAATATGAAAAAGATGACTGACATTTATTTTGTTAACGCCTCTTTCATATCGAGATAGTTGTTGTTGAGAGATGCCTATTTTTTCAGACAAACTGGCAGCACTGATGCGCAACTCTTTACGTCTTAATTGAATACGACGACCCACGGTAGCATCTATGTCTGTTACTGAAATTTTTGACATCATTTCCACTTAGATAAAACAAAACTATCAATAAATGGAAGTTTGGAGGTTTTTCACTCTTGAAAGAACATCCTTATTAGAGTAAAAAATACAATAAAGACCGATAAGGAGTATTTTAGACAAGAAGTCTAAATTCATATAATAAGGATATTAATCATGGACACCTTTCCAATTGAAACTTCCCTACATCATGCAATGCGATCCCTCCAAGAAGTGGGCAACCATATAAATGACCTTACTCAACAGCTAGAGCGATTACTTTCAAAACATATCCAACAGTCTTTTCAAAAAGCGCTCCTCAGAAAGGCCTTAAGTTGGGATTATTCCGATAAAGAAAACGCCTCTCACTGGTTTTATGAAAGCACATACCTTTCATTGCCAATCATCTATTCTCAATATCCACAACACACCTTTCACTTAAGTATACAAATCAGCCTCTATGGCGCCGGTATGTGCAGCGGCCAGATTAAAAACACAGCCCCCTTACTGCACGTACACTTCGGCGAAACGCCTTTAAATCACGAGAATACCTTTGAGCTAAAACAAGTAAACAACTCCGGTGAAGATATATATTCCTTTGAAGACAAGATTCTCTACTGGCCACCTGCAATCCATGGCTGTCCCTACCAACCTTGGCTTTTCAGCACATTACTGGAAGAGCTAAAAAGCGAGGACGACCTATTAATAAAAGTAATTTCACCCTGCTTATCTTTATTACAGCCCCCCATTAAAGGCAGCGCATTAGTAATAGCAACGAACGTATTGGACGCATTTTTTAGCTACTCAACACGCTCTAGATAGCTGCCGATCGACAGCGAAGGTTTAACATCTGTATTTCTTCTGTCAAATTAGGAAGAGAAATTGTTTTATTAGAGTTAGATTTGTTACTCTTGAGGTTTACTGTTGCTGCTTTTTTTACTGACCATTTTTTAGACTTTTAGATGACAGCCGCTTATTCAATCTTGTGTTACCAACCATTTCAGGCCAATAAAAACCGTGAAAGATAACGATTCATCCCAACCCCACACTCCAATGATGCGCCAATATTTTGGCCTTAAATCGCAACATCCAACACAACTCTTATTTTATCGAATGGGGGATTTTTATGAGATTTTTTACGATGATGCTAAAAAGGCCGCACGTCTGTTAGATATTACGCTAACAAGTCGCGGCCATTCAGGAGGTAAACCTATCCCTATGGCAGGGATTCCTTTTCACGCCGCAGAGAATTACATCGCGAGACTCGTGAGAATGGGAGAGTCTGTCGTTGTCTGTGAACAAGTTGGCGACCCAGCCACCAGCAAAGGACCTGTAGATAGACAAGTAGCTCGTATAGTAACTCCTGGAACACTAAGTGATGAAGCGTTTCTAGAAGAAAGAAAAGAAAACCTGCTTCTGTCCTTGGCGCATGAAAACCGTAAAGGATCATCCGTTTTCGGCTTCTCCTATTTAGACATGGCCAGCGGTCGATTTTGTTTATTTGAAGTCGAAGGAGAGGAAGCATTAAGCAGCGAATTACAAAGATTAACTCCGACGGAAATACTGCTCTCAGAAGATTTTCCCTATACAAAATTGATCCAATTAGAGAAAGGGATAAGGGAGCTGGGTCCTTGGCACTTTGATTACGACTCAAGTTATCGCCAACTGATTCAACAATTTAATACTAAAGACCTATCTGGTTTTGGATGTGAAGAACTCAAGGCCGCCATTGCTTCTGCGGGAGCCTTACTACAATACGCAAAAGACACTCAAAGGTCTGAACTGCCTCATATTCGTACTATTACCGTAGAGCAAAGAGACAACTGTGTCTTAATTGATGGGGCTACACGTCGCAATCTTGAAATCGACATAAACCTAACAGGAAGTACAAGCAATACACTAACGTCCGTGTTAGACCGCTGCTCTACACCAATGGGTAGCCGCTTACTCAAACGTTGGCTACACCAACCGATTCGAGATATTGTTGAGATCACCCATCGCCAAGATGTTATTGAAGAACTCAAAACATCACAGCTTATTGAAGATTTTAAGCAAACGTTAAAGGACATAGGAGATCTTGAACGTATCCTATCTCGTATTGGTCTCAAATCAGCACGCCCAAGAGACCTTGTCCGGCTCGGTCTCGCCTTAAACGCACTACCCTCTTTAAAAAAACAATTAAGTGCCTTGTCTTCTCACCGTTTAATCGACATCAATACTCGTATCGAAGAACAGAATGCCATGGCCGCGGAATTAGAGACCGCGTTAGTTGATAACCCACCAGCCGTGATTCGAGATGGTGGTATTTTTGATAAAGGGTACGACAGCGAATTAGATGAATTAATGGCGCTTTCTTCAAACGCAACCGACTTTTTAGCGGAAATGGAGCGTTCAGAAAAAGAAAAAACAGGCATTAGCTCCTTAAAAGTAGGATTTAATCGTGTTCATGGCTATTACATTGAAATCAGCCGACTGCATTCAGAACAAGCGCCTGTAGAGTATATCCGTCGCCAGACATTAAAGAACGCGGAACGCTTTATCACTCCAAAACTCAAAGCCTTTGAAGATAAGGCGTTAAGCGCTAAATCAAAAGCCCTAGCAAGAGAAAAGCAACTATACGAAACACTATTAGATACACTCAATACTTTACTAAGCTCCTTGCAATCCACCAGCCAAGCACTGGCAGAATTAGATGTATTAGCCAATTTCGCTGAGCGAGCGAATAAGCTGAATTACGCAAGACCCACGTTAAATAATGACAATAAGATTGAGATTAAACAAGGTCGTCACCCTGTTGTTGAATCAGTAATTACAGAACCCTTTATTCCTAATGATCTGTATATGGATCAAAACCGTTCTTTATTAATGATTACAGGTCCTAACATGGGCGGTAAATCGACTTACATGAGACAAGTCGCCTTAATCACTCTTTTGGCCCATACAGGCTCTTTTGTACCTGCTGAAGCGACAACATTGACTTTAGTCGATCGGATTTTTACTCGTATGGGGTCCTCTGATGATTTAGCGGGAGGACGTTCAACCTTCATGGTTGAAATGACAGAAACAGCGAACATACTCAACAATGCTAGTGCCAACAGCTTAGTCTTGATGGATGAAGTTGGTAGAGGAACCAGCACCTTTGATGGTCTATCGCTTGCTTGGTCTGCCGTGGAATACTTGGCAAACCACATTCACTGCTATGTTTTATTCGCCACACACTATTTCGAACTCACTCAACTGGCCGATGAATTAAACAATGCCACTAATGTCCACCTCACCGCCACAGAGCATGAAGACTCAATTGTCTTTATGCACCAGGTTCATGAAGGACCAGCCAGCCAAAGTTATGGTCTTCAGGTAGCTCAGTTAGCAGGGGTTCCTAAAAAAGTCATTAATGAAGCTAAGCTTAAATTATCTGAATTAGAACAGCATAGCCAAAGCGCTCATGATGCTTTCGTAAAGGAAAGTACACCATCAATCAAATCCTCGTCAGGTAAAAAGCTCTCTCAGAAAAAAGCATTAATAGACAATCCTATACAAACTGATTTGTTTAGCAATTCTCGTAATGATGAGTTAGAGGATTCCTTAAAGGCAATTGATTTGAATACGATAACGCCTTTAGAGGCTTTAAATTTATTATATAAATTAAAAGAACTGGTTTGAACATGTATATAAGCTAGATCAATGAAGTATACATTAATTTTATATGCTTATTGTTCTTGCTGCGAAAGCGCCTAAACAACTAGAATATACAGTAATTAATCTTGCTGTTTTATAAAGGAGAAGTCTGATGGCTTTCATCGTTACTGACAATTGCATTCGTTGTAAATATACCGACTGCGTAGAAGTTTGCCCTGTAGATTGTTTTTATGAGGGCCCTAATTTTTTGGCCATCAACCCTGATGAGTGTATCGATTGCGCATTATGTGAACCAGAATGTCCTGCGAATGCAATATTTTCTGAAGATGAGCTACCAGAAGATCAAGAAGTGTTTGTTGAGCTAAACCAAGAACTCTCTTTGGTATGGCCAAACATTACCGAAAGAAAAGATCCACTTGCTGATGCAGCAAAATGGGATGGTGTTGAAGATAAACTAGAACACCTAGAGCGTTAATCAAAATGAAATGGGGGAGCCTACTCCCTCTTTCTTATACATAAAAATACAAAAAGGACGACCAAAGGTCGTCCTTTTTTATCGTCAACATTCCTGTAAACGACTCATCCGATGAGTATAAATTCCATTTTATGATCATCCATAATATCTAAACATCCAAGTACATGACTTAATCCGATAAGTCTTCCAATTCCGTTTGTATCATCCATGACATTACTAATCCGTTTTCAAGCAAGTCCTATCCTAAAAACATCCTGTTTTAAGTACATCATGTACTTCCTCAATCCGTAAGACTCCGTTTAGATGCATTCAGAATAACAGGCTTTTTAAACTATGCAAGAAAGAAGAAGGCAGACAAAATTAAAATAAAATTGTTTAAATTCAATTAGATAAGTTAATTTTACAGGGTTCAGAGAGAAAGTCGCACATAACAAACAACAATGACCTACATAGCTTGTAGGTAGTATCCTACAAAATCACATTAAACTCTTGAAAGAAAATCATCCACCCACTCAAGCGATTCAACATAAGTAGACTTTAAATCTTCAATTGAGACAGTACTTGTCACCTTATGGCCTTTACCAAACTGCTCTACCATATCCAGCACGTTGCCAACATTACCACTACGTTCAATGATCGCATTGATAAACTCACGAGGTAATGGGAGCTGTTTCAATACTTCAGGCAAGCTAATTCCCACACAAGCATCCATCATACTCAGCATCCCGGCTAAGAAGTATGTCTCATTGTGTTCATGCCCTAACTTTATTGATATTAACTCGGCATGTTTTGCTCGTAATAAAATAGCTTCTAACAAAACATGTCGATCCCCCACCAATTCAGACATCAGCAATAAATTAGTTAGTGATTTCAATTGATCAACACCAACTAATACAATCGCCAAGCGAACAGAGTCGACATTAGCGGACAACCCTGTGATAGGGGAATTGAGGAATTTCAATAATTTATGAACTAGCCCAATATCACGACTAACAATAGACTCTAATTCATTTACGTTGAGATTGTCGCCTTTCAACAGCTCTGCCATTAGCTGTAATAATGTCATACTGTTTACTTTAGTGGCTTTTTTAGTCACAATTTCTGGACGTTCAAAAAAATACCCTTGGTAATAATCGACACCTAGCACTTCACAAAAATTAAATTCTTCCCAGGTTTCGATTTTTTCAGCGACAATTTTGACATCAAATGTTTTTAAAGCCTCCATTTGCTGCATAAACTTATCCCGGCCTAATTCTTGTAAATCCAGTTTTATATAGGTTGCCAATTCAACAAATGGTAACAACTTAGCTTCATACTCAAAATCATCCAAGGCCAATTTATAACCGGCTTTCACCCATTTCCTTAAGGATGCCAATAACAAAGCATCGAAACCAGAGTTTTCCAGTACCTCAATAACAACTTGATTTTTATCTAATGGCACACCACTTGGGTTCAATAAATACGCTCGTGGGAAATTAATAAACGCTTTACTTTCACCAACCATATTGGTCATGCCAATTTCTAATAAACTCCCAGAGATCACCTGGGCCGTCGCACTAACGTCATCAAACAACTCTGCATCCAAGGCATCTAAGTCTCTTCTATATAATAGTTCGTAGCCCATTATAGTTTGTTTCGTTGTAAAAATAGGTTGTCGTGCTATCGTGACATTCATACTAGAACTCAATATTTGTAAATAAAATGCGTCATAACTTACTCTTTATGACAACGTTACTTATTAATGAAGTTAGAAACAACAAAAATTGCAATTGGGTGTTGAGAATAAACTTGATAACATAACAAAATTACAAAAGTAAAATCAATGTGGGGTTAGCAATGCCGATATATCGTTCAAAAACTACTACTTCAGGTCGAAATATGGCTGGTGCTCGTGCTTTATGGCGCGCAACAGGGATGACAGATGAAGATTTTCACAAGCCAATTATTGCTGTAGCGAACTCATTTACTCAATTCGTTCCAGGACATGTGCATTTAAAAGACATGGGGCAGCTTGTTGCCCGTGAAATTGAAGCCGCTGGTGGAGTGGCAAAAGAATTCAATACCATTGCTGTTGATGACGGTATTGCTATGGGACACGATGGTATGCTTTATAGCCTACCTTCCCGAGATTTAATCGCAGACTCAGTTGAATACATGGTAAATGCACATTGTGCCGATGCGCTAGTATGCATTTCAAACTGTGACAAAATCACGCCGGGAATGCTAATGGCAGCCCTTCGCCTCAACATTCCGGTTATTTTTGTCTCTGGTGGACCAATGGAAGCAGGTAAAACTAAGCTTTCTGAAAATAAGTTAGACCTTGTTGATGCCATGGTGATTGCCGCTGACTCAGAAGCGTCAGATGAAAAAGTAGCGGCCTATGAACGTTCTGCATGCCCTACATGCGGTTCTTGTTCAGGCATGTTTACTGCAAACTCTATGAACTGCTTAACCGAAGCGCTTGGTCTCAGTCTTCCAGGAAACGGAACGACATTAGCAACACACTCTGACCGCGAACGTCTGTTTAAAGAAGCTGGACACCGTATTGTTGATATTACAAAACGTTATTACGAGAATGATGAGCTGCATTTAGCACCACGTTCTATTGCCTCTTTTGAAGCATTCGAAAATGCGATGGCACTTGATATTGCAATGGGTGGTTCAACCAACACGATTCTTCACCTGCTAGCGATGGCTCAAGAAGCAGAAATTGATTTTACTTTAAAAGATATCGATCGACTTTCCCGTAAAATTCCGCAACTTTGTAAAGTCGCGCCGAACTCGCCAAAATATCACGTTGAAGATGTGCATCGTGCAGGCGGTATCTTCGGCTTATTGGGTGAACTCGATCGTGCAGGGCTATTAAACAGTCATGTACATACTGTCCACAGTGGTACTATGTCAGAAGCATTAGACAAATGGGATATCATGCGTAACCCAACGCCTGAAATTTTAGAATTTTTCCGTGCAGGCCCAGCAGGCATACCAACTCAAACAGCATTTAGTCAGTCTACTCGTTGGCCATCTGTTGATGGAGATCGCCAAGATGGCTGTATTCGTTCAATTGAAAATGCCTTTTCTCTTGAAGGTGGCTTAGCGGTTCTTTATGGAAATATTGCCTTAGACGGTTGTGTAGTGAAAAGCGCTGGAGTTGATGAGTCTTGCCTTGTTTTCGAAGGCCCTGCACATATCACTGAGTCTCAAGACGAAGCCGTAAGTAACGTCCTTGAAGATAAAGTGAAAGCGGGTGAAGTGGTCATTGTTCGCTACGAAGGCCCTAAAGGTGGCCCTGGTATGCAAGAAATGCTGTACCCTACGTCATACATTAAGTCTAAAGGTCTAGGCAAAGCCTGTGCTTTATTAACAGATGGTAGATTCTCTGGAGGGACTTCCGGTTTATCTATTGGCCATGTATCTCCTGAAGCGGCGTCTGGCGGAGCCATTGGCTTAATTGAGTCTGGCGATATCATTAGAATTGATATTCCGAACCGTACGATTAACGTTTTGCTTTCAGATGAAGAGCTGGCCGCTCGTCGCGTTATAATGGAAGAAAAAGGGGATCTTGCTTGGAAACCCGTAAAACATCGCCCAAGAAAAGTAACGACATCTCTGAAAGTCTATGCTCACTTTGCAACGAGTGCAGATAAAGGTGCCGTAAGAGACACGTCTTTACTAAAATAGCTTTTAAAAATTGAGCACCCAAAAAGCCGCCAAGAGACTATAATCACCTCGAAGCGGCTTTTTATTATTCACAAATGCTCTGTGTTCAAACTTCATATACCAAGGAATTCTATGCTGAGTTACCGCCATATTTACCATGCAGGCAATCATGCTGATATTTTAAAGCACATTATTGTGAGCCAAATCTGCCAACACTTCACTAAAAAAGAAGCACCTTTTTTCTATTTAGATACTCATGCAGGTATTGGTGAATACTCTCTAGAATCCGATCAAGCTCAGAAAAACAAAGAATTTGAGTCTGGTATTGCCAAACTCGTAGCCCAGAAAAACTTACCAGAGCCTGTTGCGAATTTCGTGAAATTAGTAAAATCGATGAACCCAAATGGTGCTTTACTCACCTATCCAGGCAGCCCAAAAGTGGTTGCGCATTACCAACGTCTAAAAGACAAAATGCATTTATGTGAACTGCATCCTAATGACTTTCCTATTCTAGCAAGCCTATTCCCACACAAGCGTAAAGCAAATGTTCAAAAAGGTGATGGGTTTGCGGCCGTTAAAGCCACGCTTCCCCCTCAAAAACGTGGTTTTGTATTAATGGACCCACCATACGAAGTCAAAAATGATTATCAGACGGTAGTGGATGCTCTTTGTGATGGACATAAACGTTTTTCGTCTGGAACCTATGCAATATGGTATCCTGTTCTTTCTCGTCAACAAGCTGACAGTTTAATTAACGCAGTGAAACATACGGGAATTAGAAATATACTATTGGTAGAGCTACTTATTCGTAATGCAAATGCAGATAAAGGCATGAACGGTAGTGGTATGATTATTGTAAATCCACCCTGGACACTTCAGGTGGAAGCAGAACAATATCTGCCGACATTAACAACACTTCTAGGTGAAGATGGTGAAGCTGGATTTCAAGTTCGTTGTATTACACCTGAATAACGATTAAATTTTGATAAGAAGAGGAGAGGTGATATGCAAAATGCAAACGATATATTCAAATCTGCGTTTGATTTTATGCCAACACCTGCGTTTATTATTGAACGTGTCAGTGGCAATATTGTAGGTTCAAATCAAGGGTTTAGAGCATTATTTGCAAATCAAATTGTACCTCCTCCGGAGCACTGGCTAGCGCTTAGCGCCTCCTCTTCTGAGCAAGATAATTGGAATTGGTTATCCAATGAAATAGACATGGGTAACATAGACCGTTGCCAAGAAAAAATTCAAATCGGCGATATCTCCATCACTTCTGAATTAGGGTTCCAATCCATTGATGATGAACATTATCTTACCTGCGTCTATAGTACCGATTACATGGACCTTTCATCCGCGGAAAACACCTTATTAAAATTTGCTCTTACTGAGTCTTCTACAGGTCTTTGGTTATGGGAAACAGAAGGTGACCTTGTCGTTTGCTCCGAATCCATTTCAATATTGCTCGGATGCCAACCAATTGACTCCCCACAGTCCACTGAAGAATGGCATAGACTTGTTCATCCTGATGATGTATTGCGATTAAAGAACCTAGTAACAGAACATGTTGCACAAAATGGCAATTATTACGAAGCTGAATATCGCATTTTAAAAGGCGATGGATCTTATATGTGGGTCAAAGAAAGAGGCCGCACCTACTCAAGAGACAGTAAAGGTAAAATAGCAAAAATCATTGGTTTTATGGAGGACATCAGTTCTCGTAAAGCCTTAGAAGAGCATTTACGAAATCAAGCAACATACGATGAACTAACAGGTCTTTTAAATCGTGATGCGGCTATTTCACACTTCAAAAAGCAGTTAGGGTTGGCAAAACGTCAGTATACTCCTCTTGTCATGGTTAAGATCAATATTGGGGCAGAAAACTGTTTAGAAGGATTATCTAATCAAGCTAAAAATGATGCCATACGTACGTCCAGCCAATATATTTACAATCATATTCGAGAAGCCGATGTGCTCGCTAGAGTAGAGCCTGAAAAACTATTGTTACTCTTACCAAATACGAGTGAGAAAGATGCTTTAAAATTCATTTCTAACATTGTCGAGCCCGAAACGAATCTCACTCTTGATCTGCCTGAAGGAGTAAAAAGAGAATTACAATTCTGTGCCGGAGTTGCCATATTCCCTGAAGATGGCGACACAATAGAAGAACTGGCAGAAAGTGCTAATTTGGCTGTCGAATCCTGTGCTATTTCGCACCTAAAGATTGCTCTCAATTAAGATTATTTTTAATACACACATCTGAAAACAACAATGCCACTAGCGATGGCTAACGGCATTGTTGTTTTTAGTCATTCAGATTCATGGGCAGCATATCAATTGTCCGCAGCTAACCTATCATAGACAACAAAACTGTAATTATAAGGGTTTGGCTCTTGAGCCGAAAAATCTTCTCGGGCAACTTCTTGGAATAACGACCAAGACACGTGAGGAAAAAATGCATCTCCCTCCACATTAGAGTGAACATGAGTGATATAGAGTCGATCCACCATAGGCAAAATGCTTTGATAGATTTGAGCGCCTCCTATCACCATAACTTCTTCATGGCCTTCAACAAAAGCGATGTTTTCACCTAGAGTAATGGCTTCCTCTAACGAGCTTACACAGTCTACACCGTCAAATTGCAAATTCTTCTGACGACTGATCACTATATTACGTCTACCAGGTAAGGGACGTCCAATAGATTCAAACGTCTTACGTCCCATGATGATAGGCTTCCCCATAGTAACGCGTTTAAAATATTGTAAATCATTTGGCAAGTGCCAAGGTAAGGCATTATTTCTTCCAATGACTCGATTTTCAGCCATCGCAACAATTAAAGACAACATAGTTTATCTCTTATATTTTTGTATTATTTAAATCGCAATAGGAGCCGAAATGTGACCTTGTGGCTCATAGCCAACCACTTCAAAATCTTCAAAACGATAATCAAAAATAGAATCAGGCTTACGTAAAATATTCAACTTAGGTAAGGCCGTAGGCGTTCTTTCAAGTTGTAATTTTGCTTGCTCTAAATGGTTCGCGTATAAATGACAATCACCGATGGAAATAACGATCTCCCCTGCCTCTAAATCACATTGTTGAGCTAACATATGAGTCAAAAAGGCCAGTGAAGCCGTATTATAAGGATTGCCCAAAAACAAATCATTGCTACGAATATAAAGAGAAGCACTCAGCTTCCCATTACAAACATAAAACTGATATAGCACATGACATGGAGGCAAAGCCATTAAACCTGCGGCCGCGTTCTCCCAAGGTTTTTTGGTCTCATCAGGTAAGCAAGCCACATTCCAACCATTAATGATATGTCGTCGACTTGAAGGATTCTTCTTCAATCCTTCAACCAATGTAGCCACTTGATCATAGGTCTTGCCATCTTCACCTTTCCATTGACGCCATTGCGCCCCATAAACAGGGCCCAGCTCGCCTTCTTGCGTTGCCCATTCATCCCAAATACTTACGCCATTTTCTTTCAAATAACGAATATTCGTGTCGCCACTTAAGAACCACAAAAGCTCATGTAGGATACTGCGTACATGCAACTTTTTGGTTGTTAATAATGGAAAACCAGCTTGCAAATCATAACGAACTTGACGACCGAAAACACTGTAAGTTCCTGTGCCAGTACGATCACCTTTAAACTGTCCATTGTCCAAAACATCTTGCAAGAGTTGTAGATAAGGAATCATAAAATTACCCAATACTCTGTATAAAAATGCCCGCAATTCTAGCATTTTTATCAATTACTAAGACATGCTTATTTATTAGAAGCCATGGCTTTATAGCTATACACAATCAATCCTATACCGCCTAAGACCATAGGTAAGGATAAAAGTTGACCTTGTGTTAGCCAGCCAAATGCTAAGTATCCAATATGGGCGTCCGGTTGGCGGAAGAATTCTACCACAATTCGAAACAGACCATAAAAGAGTAAAAATGCCCCTGAAACGCAGTATCTCGGCCTTTTCTTTTGAGAAAAAAGCCAAAGGATTGCAAAAAGAGCTACGCCCTCTAAAGCAAACTGATACAGCTGAGATGGGTGGCGTACTAATTGACTAGGATCATTAGGGAACACCATCCCCCAAGAGACATCCGTTGCTTTGCCCCAAAGTTCACCACCAATGAAATTACCAATGCGTCCAGCACCTAATCCAATAGGCACCAAAGGAGCAATGAAATCCGTCACATCAATAGGGTGCTTCTTATAGCGACGACCGAATAGCCACATGGCGACGATCACCCCTAACAATCCTCCATGGAAAGACATACCCCCTTCCCAGATACGAAATAAACTCAAAGGATCTCGTATTAATCCATCAAATTGATAGAAAAACACATAGCCGATCCGACCACCAAGAATAACGCCCATAGCGCCGTAAAAAATGACATCGCTGATTTGATCTTTTGTCCACGTCCCATTCGAATACTTAGCTTTGTAAGCCCCCAACAGGTAAGCTCCAGCGAAGCCAATTAGATACATTATTCCATACCAATGAACCGAAATGGGGCCAAGTGAAACCGCAACGGGATCAATATTTGGGTAATCAATCATTCTGTTTAACCTTTAAATAAAAAACGACTAGTGTTCAGATTGATTGCTCTTACTTGGTTTCACCAAGCGTTCAATATCCGCTTCTCTCATAAGACGTGTCATTGTTTGAGTAACGGCATCCGCATGCACCAACGTCATTACTTGCTCTAACATGTCATTTGCTTGTTCTACATTAATATTGCGTATCACAGCCTTTACTTTGGGTAAACTCGTGGAACTCATTGATAAGGTGTCATACCCCATCGCCATTAATAAGATCGCTCCCATCGGATCACCCGCCATTTCGCCACAAACACTTAAGCTAATGCCCTCATGTTTCACATCAATAACAATATTCAGTAATGCTCTTAATACGGCAGGGTGAAAAGGGCTGTATAAATCGGCCACTCGTGGATTATTACGGTCAACGGCCAGTAAATATTGGGTTAAATCATTGCTGCCCACAGACATAAAATCGACGATAGATGCCAAAGCCTTAACTTGATAAACAGCGGCCGGAACTTCGATCATCACACCTATCTGCGGCATTTGAACATCATAACCCTCTTCTTTGACTTCCATAAAAGAACGTCGGATCAAGGATTGAGCTTCTTCAACTTCAGCCACATTAGAAATCATAGGCAACATAATTTTCAAATTATGAAGTCCAGAACTGGCCTTAATCATAGCTCGGATTTGCCCAAGAAAAATTTCCGTATGATCCAGTGTGACACGAATACCACGCCAACCAAGAAATGGGTTTTCTTCTTTAATAGAAAAGTAAGGTAAGGCTTTGTCGCCACCAATATCCAAGGTCCTCATCGTTACAGGTGCCGGAGCAAAGCCCTCTAACTGCTTACGATAGATATACTCTTGTTCCTTTTCGGTTGGAAAGCGCTCTCGAACCATAAACGGCACTTCGGTCCGGTATAAACCGATACCTTCAGCTCCACGATCAAGAGAGAGACCAATATCAGCCGATAAGCCAGTATTAACAAATAAGGACATGCGATGGCCGTCTTTAGTCTCACAAGGCAAATCTTTTAATACCAGAAATTCTTCTTCCAATACTTTTTGCTCATCAACAACTTGCTGATAGCTTTCAATCATTCTCTCTGATGGATTGGTAAATATCTTCCCCGAATATCCATCTATGATCATGCTTTTTTTATCAAGCTGAGCATAAGGTAAATCCATTGCTCCCATTACCGTCGGTATTCCCATTGCTCTGGCTAGAATGGCCACATGAGAGTTACCTGATCCCCTGACAGACACCAAACCTTTAATTTTATCTAAAGGGATTTCACCCAGCATGGAAGCCGTTAGTTCTTCACCAATGACAATAGACGGCTCCGAAAAGCGATTCGCAGCACTTGGGGCACTTTCTTGTAGGTGTGAAAGAATTCGACTCCCTAGATCACGAATGTCGGTTGCTCTTTCTCGTAAATACGGGTCATCCATCATATTAAATTGAGCAATATGAGATAAAAATACCTGACGCAGCGCACCTTGAGCCCAATTACCTGCTTTAATTTTAGTTTCTATTTCAGAAGCGATCATGTTGTCATCAAGCATTCTTAAATAGACATCAAACAATTCTCTTTCGTCAGAAGAAAGGTGCTGACTAAGACGACTACTTGCTTGACGGATATCTTTTCGAGCACCTTCTAAGGCTTCCCGAAAATCGGCAATCTCTTTCTCAGGATCATCAGCCACTCTATCCGGTATGGCATTTAGGTCAGCAGGAGGATAAACCACAACCCCTGTTCCAATAGCGACACCGGAACTGCCAGGTATCCCTTTATAGCGTAAGTCAGAGTGCGTTATGTCCTGTGACTTATTAAAAACCGTCATAGCACCTGTCGCTTCAGCATGGGCAATAATACTTGCCAACTGAGCCGATAAGGTAATTAAGAAAGCCTCTTCACTTTCATCAAAGCGACGTTTTTCTTCATGCTGAACAACTAAAACACCGAGTACTTCTCGATGGTGAATAATTGGCACACCTAGAAAGGATTTATAACGTTCCTCACCTGTTCCTTTTAAAAAATGAAACGAAGGGTGCTTTTGTGCGTCTTCTAAGTTGACCGGCTCAGCCCGTCGTCCAACAAGACTGACCAATCCTTCGTCAGGCTTTAAACTGGCGCTACCTGCTACTTCAGCATTTAAGCCTCTTGTCGCCATTAATAAATATTCTTTGGAGTTTGGATCAACAAGGTAAACAGAACATACTTCCGCACGCATTGTTCGACGAACTCGACGAACAATGATATCCAGTGCGGCCGACAGAGATTCCGCCGCGGCTACTTCCTGAGTAATGCGTCTTAACAAACTTAGCATGGTTCTCCTTTTATTTAATATCAAGCCACCGACCTATCAATCTTATCTAACCATCTATGAGCATTAGGGATTAATTCTTTCAATGCACGGCGGTAAACATCCTTTTTAAAAGCAACAACTTGCCCAAGAGGATACCAATAACTAACCCAACGCCATCCATCAAACTCAGGGCAATCTGTTCCATCCACACATACAGCGGCATCTGGACATCGTATTGAGAGCAAAAACCACTTTTGCTTTTGTCCGATACACAGAGGTTTACTATTATGACGTAACATTCGCTTTGGTAATCGATACCTTAGCCAGCCACGTGTTTTTCCAACGATTTCAACTTGATGAGGCTCTAAGCCAACTTCTTCTTTCAACTCTCGAAATAGGGCGTCTTCAGCCGTTTCATCATTTTTGATGCCACCCTGAGGGAATTGCCATGCATTTTGACCTATCCGTCGCGCCCATAAAAGTTGACCTCGCTCGTTCATCAATATGATGCCTACATTCGGCCTATATCCGTCTGTATCAATCACGAGATACTACCTTAAAAGTAAAAAATAATTGAATTCATTGTTCCATAATTCACTAAGCTTAACAATTAACACTGGTGTTATTTCTCCATAAGGTCATTATACTTCCACATATTTGCAACAATTGGAGACGAAACGTGACACTTGCGATATTTGATTTAGATGGAACACTTTTAGAAGGAGACAGTGACTACAGTTGGGGACAGTTTCTAGTAGAAGAAAAATTGGTCGACGTAGATGTGTATAAGCAAGCGAACGATCGGTTCTACCAAGATTACGTTGCGGGTACCCTAGATATTCATGAATATCTCTCTTTTAGCTTGGCGCCCTTAAGCCGCTTCTCTTCTGAAGAACTGAACTTGCTCCATCAAAAATTCATGCATCAAAAAATACAACCTATGGTACATCAGAAAGCCTTAAATCTCATTGAGGATCATCGCCAAAAAGGTCATTTCTTATTGATCATTACGGCCACGAATCAATTTGTTACAGGCCCCATTAGCGAGATGTTAGGTATGGACGATATCATAGCGCCAATTCCTGAAGTCATCGATGGTCGCTATACGGGTAACGTCGTTGGTATTCCAAGCTTCCAGTCAGGCAAGGTCACTCGTTTGAACCACTGGTTAGAAGAAAGCGGTCTCTCTCTTGAGGGAAGTTACTTCTACAGTGACTCTCATAATGATCTACCTTTACTCGAACTCGTAGAGCATCCCGTTGCCGTTGATGCCGACAAGGTACTTACAGATACGGCGGCAAAAAGAGGATGGCCGCATATTTCTCTAAGAGATTAAGATCAATCTATCGATTTTTGCCGTCATATCATCAGACAAAAAACGCCTTCTCGCTCTTTGATAAATAACGAGAAGGCGTTTTTTTGTTTCTATATCAAAACACTGTCAATCACAGTCCCATATTGTTATGGACCCGATAGAAAAGTGCCTTTAAGTATTCCGTTTCTTCTATCGATGGATGCACCGGATGATCTGGTGCCTGTGTTCCACGATAAATCAACTGTGAAAAGCGCTCTAAGGAGCGAGTGTTACTACGAATAATATCGTGTAAACGTGACTCTTGTAAGTGCATAGAGCAAGAGCCTGTGACTAACACGCCTCCTTTCGCAACAAGGCGCAAAGCCAACTGATTGGCTCTATGATAAGCCCCTTCTCCAGCCTTAATATCTTTGCGACGGGTAATAAACGCAGGCGGATCCATCACCACCACATCAAAACGCTCTTTATCAGCGATTAAAGATTGCATCGCCTCAAACGCATCGCCGTTCATTAGTGATGAGTGCCCTTCATATTGATTCAGCTGTAAATTTGCTTCTACATGACTCAGCGCACTTTCTGATGCGTCGATAAAGGTAACATCCGTCGCACCAGCAAACGCTGCTTGCACTCCCCAACCACCAATATATGAAAAAACATCCAAAACCCGTTTGCCATCACAAAAACCCTGCATGGTTTTGCGATTTTCACGATGATCATAAAACCAGCCTGTTTTTTGCCCATCCCACACAGGTACTTGGAATAATACGCCATTCTCTTGAATGAAGACTTCTTGAGGAACGGTGCCGTATACTTCCTCAACATAAGAGTCTAACCCTTCGACCGTACGCATTTTGCCATCATTTTTCATCAGAATCGCTTCAGGTTTAATCACTTCGATCAAACCATCTATAATGTCTTGTTTAACGCGTTCCATACCGGCTGTAGATATCTGTACAACTAAGACATCGCCAAAACGGTCAACTACTAGGCCTGACAAACCATCGGAATCCCCAAAAACCAAACGATAGTAGGGACCTTTATACGCCATTTCACGCAATGACAACGCGATTTTTAGGCGATGAATAAGCAATGATTTATTTAATACAGCGCCAACCTCACGACTAAATAGTCGACCACAGATCAATGTGTTAGGGTTAATCGTCGCCATACCGAGTGCTTTACCATTCGCGGCTTCGACCACGACTTGATCACCTGCAGAAAATTGCTTTAATGGCGTTGCAGTAGTATTGATTTCATTACTGTATACCCATTGATGTCCAGCGCGTAAACGTCGATCTGCTTGACCTTTTAGTCGTATAACACTCAAAATAATCACCTAACATAGTAAAAGAAGCTATTATAGTTACTCAACTGCCTTTTGCTAATGCAAAACACCAACTTTATTGAATATTTGTACAATTAAAAGGGTCAGAATGTCCACTGAAATCACCGAATCGCAATTAAACCGAATCCTACAAGGTATAACCATCCCTCCACAGCCTCAGGTAATGGTCGATTTACACATGGAACAGGCCATGCCTGACCCAGATTTAAATCGTATAGCAAGCATTATTTCTCGAGATGTCGGCTTGTCTGCTGCTATTTTAAAGTTGATTAATTCATCTTATTACGGCCTTCCTCGAAAGGTTTCGTCAATCAAACAAGCCGTTATGATGCTCGGAATCAGCAGTATTTCTAATATCATTAACGGCTTATCAATTAAAAGTCAGCTGTCTGATGATTCTATTCAATCCTTACATGACTTTTGGGATAATGCGATGGACGTTGCTGCTGTCAGTGCCAGTATCGCCCAACAAATTGGATTTCGCTTCCAAGATGAATGCTACTCTCTGGGGTTGTTCCATAACGCGGGCATACCATTAATGATGATGCGCTTTAAAGATTACAATGACGTCTTAGAAGAGTCATACCAAGACCCAAACTTTGAACTTACAAACAATGAGAATCAACACTTTAAAACGAACCATTCCGTTGTTGGATACTATTTATCAAAATCATGGGTCCTACCAAAGAGTAGCTGTCATGTCATTGCTCATCACCATAGAACCGAGCAACTTTTCCAAGAGCGCATTGCGGGCGATAAAAGCACGCTAACATTTTCGTCCATCTTAAAAATGGCAGAACATATTTCTGGGACCTATAAAATCATAGGTAAAGCTCAAATAGATTATGAGTGGGACAAAATATCAGAGTATGCCCTAGAACACCTAGAGCTCACTCAATATGATTTTGAAGGGATTGTTGAGGCCTGCCATGAACAAGGCATAGGACTTGGTTAGAGGGCAAAACAGTCCATCAAGATTCTCTTGGGAACAGCACAAGATGATCTAAATGGACTGAAAGACCAATTCGCTGTCCTACGGAATGATCATGATGAGATGACGCAAAACAATACACGACTTTTCCTGAGGGCAATCGAACCCGATACAAGAAGTGCGATCCTCTAAACCATTTATTGACAATTAACCCTTTAAAGTTACTCTCATCATCATGCAAAATATCATCTGGACGAACCAATAGATCTATTTTTTCTCCAGCATCATAACCATGAGGCGCATGCCCTTTTATCTCACCTAGATCTGAATGAACACAATCATCTCCACAGACAACCGAGGCTAGAAAATCACCATGACCAATAAAGCTCGCCACAAAACGAGTATTCGGTTTATGGTAAATTTGATAGGCAGAACCAGTTTGATGTATATAGCCATCACTCATAACTGAAACTTGATCCGCCATCGCAAAGGCCTCCAGCTGATCATGAGTTACTAAAATAGCACTCATCTTTTCTTGTAATAAGATTTGACGAATCTCAGGAACAAGCTCTTCTCTCAATTTAGTATCCAGCCCTGAAAAAGGCTCATCCATTAACAGCAATCTAGGTTTAGGAGCCATCGCTCTGGTCAATGCGATGCGCTGCTGCTGACCACCGGAGAGAGAATGAGGATAACGAGTTTCATAGCCAGATAAACCAACTAACTCTAGCAAATAAGACACCCGCTCAATTTGCTCTTGTTTACTCCAATGCTTAATTCCAAAGACAATATTTTCAAAAATGGTGAGATGAGGGAATAAAGCAATATCTTGAAATACCATACCAAACTGTCTCTGTTCGGGGGGCAATGAATAGGAAGTGGAAGCAAATAACTCACCATCAATATGAATCTCACCTTCAGCAAGTGGTTCAAAGCCTGCAATCGCGCGTAATAAGGTAGATTTTCCGCAGCCACTTGGGCCAAGTAAACACCCTATCTGACCTTCTTTTAGAGAAAAGCTTACCTCTTTTATAATCTGTATATCATCATACGCAATAGAGACATTCTTAATAGATAATTCAGATACGGCTGTCGAAGATGATGAGGTCATTAATATAAATCTCTATATGAATTTAAGTTCTGGACGCAATTGAACGACTGAGTAATATCACAGGAATAAGCCCTACTAAGACGATCATAAGGGAAGCTGGCGCGGCATCGGCTAGTCGTTCATCAGAGGCCAACTCAAACGCTCTTACCGCCAAAGTATTAAAATTAAAAGGCCTCAGGATTAATGTAGCCGGCAATTCTTTCAGCACATCAACAAAAACAATCAATAGCGCGGTGAGCACAGACCCTCGAAGCAAAGGCACATGTATTTGTTTCAATACCCCTACCGGCGTTAGTCCTAAAGAACGTCCAGCCATATCCAAGCTGGGTTTTATTTTCCCTAAGCCGCTCTGTACCGCTCCCAGAGAAACCGCCATAAAACGGACTACATAAGCAAACAATAACGCAAAGATTGTACCTGACATTAACAAACCGATCTTGTCACCGGTCAAGGCTTTCACGGCATCAATAATTTGATGATCTAACCAAGCAAAAGGAATAATCACGCCAATCGCAATAATGGTTCCAGGAAGAGCATAACCTAAACCAGAAACAGAGACTGCAGTGTCAACTGATTTACTAGGAAATAAACGGCTTGCATAGGCTAAAAGTAACGCACAAGACACTGTCAATAAAGAAGCGATGAAAGCTAAAGACAAGGAGTTCCAAGCCAATTTGAAAAAGCTTTTATCCAGACCTATTGAATCAAAAAAGGCCCAATACGCCAGTTGTAAGACCGGAAATAAGAAGCCGAAGCAAATAGGTACCAGACAAAAAATTAAGGCCCCTATTCCATAACGCCCTTGCAAATGAATTTTACGATTACTCACCTTGCTTAGACCTGAAGAGTGATAACGGATCTTCCTACGAGAATAACGCTCAAGAACGATCAAAATCGTCACGAAAACCAACAATATAGAAGCCAGTTGGGAGGCTGCAACGGCATCGCCGAAACCATAAAAAGTGCGAAATATTCCTGTAGTGAAGGTATTCACGCCAAAAAACTGTACGGTACCGTAATCCGCTAATGTTTCCATTAATGCGAGTGTAACACCTGCCACAATAGCCGGTCTTGCTAAAGGTAACCCCAGCTTGAAAAACGCCTTTCGATTGCTGTAACCTAGTGTGCGGCTCACCTCTAAGGTATTGGAGGATTGCTCTAAAAAAGCCGATCGTGCCATCAAGTAAACATAGGGATACAGCACCAAAGATAACATAACGATGGCTCCAGGCAAGGAGCGTACTTTAAAGAACCAATACTCTCCATAACCTAGCCCAGTCATATCCCGAATAAAGGTTTGAATCGGTCCAGCGTAATCAAATAGCCCAGTATAAGTATAGGCAATGATATAGGCGGGAACCGCAAGCGGCAGTAAGAGTGCAATGGCAATCCATTTATGTCCAGGAAAAACGCAAACACTGGTCAGCCAAGCCGTAGGAACCCCTAATAGCAGAACCCCAAACGTTACACCTCCCATCAGATAAAGAGAATTAGCAATGTAGCCAAATAACACAGTGTCAACTAGATGGTGCCAAACAGAGGCATCACCTAAAACAACATGGCTTAAAATCACTAAAATAGGCAACGCTAGAACGACAGAAAGGGCGATTGATACGCCCTTTAGCCAGCCATTTCCAGTTTTTCCTGAATTGGCAGTTAACACATTATTCGACATGTTTTCTCAACACTTAAACACTTTTAAGGTTATTTCCAACCAGCAATGTCCATCATCTCAACGGCTTGGCGGTTATTTTCACCTAATTTAGTTAAGTTAAGCTGGTCTGATTTAAACTCGCCATACTTAACCAATGACGTAGGGAAAGGATTCCCTCTCACGACTGGATACTCGTTATTCACTTCAGCATACCAAGTTTGTGACTTATCCGACAAAAGATATTCTATTAATTTAACCGCATTCTCTTTATTTTCTGAAGACGCCGTTACACCAATACCACTCACATTGACATGAGCCCCACGATCACCCTTACCTTGGTTAGGCCAGAACAAACCGAGTTTTTCCGCTATTGCACGATCTTCTGCTTTTTTACTATTTACTAAACGACCGAAATAATAGGTGTTAGCAACCGCAATATCACACTCGCCAGCGGCAACTGCTTTTAGTTGATCCGTATCACCACCGACTGGAGGACGAGCAAAGTTTTTTACCAATCCGTTAATCCACTCTTGAGTATTGGCGGCGCCATCAACTTCAATCATGGAAGCGACTAAAGATTGGTTGTAGATGTTACCAGAAGAGCGAATGCATAATCTTCCTTTCCATTTTGAGTCAGCCAAGTTCTCATATCGAGACAACTCCGCTGGATCAACACGGTCTTTAGCATAAAAGATAACTCGCGCACGTTGTGATAAAGAATACCAATAGTTATCAGAGTTTTTTAAATTACTTGGAACTTTTTCATTTAAAACATCACTTTCAACCGGTTGCAGAACACCCGCTTCTTTTGCTCTATGTAAACGACCTGCGTCTACTGTAATGAAAAGATCCGCAGGACTTGCATCGCCTTCTACTTGTAAACGTCTTAATAATTGATCGTCTGAACCTGTGATTAAGTTCACTGCGATACCCGTATCTTCAGTGAAGTTTTCCAGTAATGGCAAAATCAAAGACTCTTGACGAGCCGAGTATAAATTCACTTCATTAGAAGCAAACGCCTGAGTAGCAATCACACTTGTAGCAGCAAGTATAGAAAGAGAGCACACTGTTTTTTTCATAGAATATTCACCTTCAAAAGTAATCTAAAACAATAACCAGACTATAAATGAAAACAATTACCATTACCAATGACTTTTAATCAATAACCCATGAAAATCTGACTTTTTATGGGTTTACAAAGATAATTTACTTAAGCTTTACGATCACCAAAAGCACGATCAACCACCAGACGTTTTATGGTACTGTTGTGATTAATGAAATTCATTCCAAGGTTGCGCATTTGAACAATAAGAGGCGTCTGTGTTGCATACAATCTCTTAAAAGTTTCCATTCCTGCTGTCATTTGCAAATTGTTAAGCATTCTAGCTCTTTGATAACGCCTTAAAACAATACTACGACCAATATCATCTTCACGTTTATAGGCATTACTAACCACATCAACCAATGCCTTAACATCCGCGAAACCAATGTTGGCGCCTTGACCCGCTAAAGGATGTATCGTGTGTGCGGCGTCTCCTACTAAGGCAATTCGATCTTTAACATATTCCGTTGCATGGCGCTGCTTTAAAGGAATCGACTGCCTTGATGAAAGCTCGGCCAAAACAGTAAAGCGTTCCGAAAGTGCATAACTTAATCGTTGACAAAAACCCGCTTCATCCAGAGAGCAGAGTAGCTCAGACTCCTTTGGTGGCACAGACCAGACGATCGAAGCGAAATATCGACCAGCTACACTTGGTAAGGGCAAAAACGCTAAAATACCTTCATCTCCAAACGCCTGCCAGGCCGTATTTTCGTGAGAGCGATCAATTTCAATGGTGGATACTATGGCATTATGCCCATAATCCCATTCTCGACACACAAATCCAGCCTCCTTTCGTACAAAAGAATGTGCACCGTCTGCGGCGATCATGAGCTGTGACTGAATTTTCTTACCCGATGACAAGGTTATTGCAATGAGATCATCCTGATGCTGAAATTTAACTACTTTCTCACCGAAATAGGCATGTATCTTATGTAATGAATCATTTTTTTTATTCAATGCGTCACTTAACACGGCATTTTCAACCATGCATCCCAGAGCAGGGACACCTAGAGTCTCTGCTTGAAATTGAATATTGCTCGTTCCAAGCCCATCCCAAACATCCATTTTTCGATAAGGCAATAGCCTATCTTTCGGAATTCTATGCCAAACATCGGCTTTTTCTATTAACGCTTGTGAGGCGGCGGAGATCGCACTCACCCGAGTATCATAACAAGGCGGAGAGGAAAGTGTGATACATCCATTAGACGGATCAATGAGAGCAACCGATAGATTATTTTGAGCGAGTAGAGACGCAGTCAAACTGCCAATCATACCTGCGCCAATCACAGCCACATCGTATTTATTTGCCATTCCTACGCTTCCCCTAATCAACTATAAATATTCTTGATCTCAACCGGTTGTCACAAGTGATTCAATTTCTGAAATCTCTTTTGGTAATCCATGTGTTAAAACATAAGGACCTTGCTCAGTAATAACAATGTCGTCTTCGATACGAATGCCAATACCTCGCCACTTAGCAGCGACATCCATATTATCTTTTGAAACATAAATGCCCGGTTCTAACGTTAGTGTCATCCCCGCTTTTAATGGTCTTGACTCACCATCTATTTTATAAGCACCTACATCATGCACGTCTAAACCTAACCAGTGTCCGGTATTATGCATATAAAATGCTCGATATGCCTTGCTCTCTATCAAGGTTTTAAGCTCGCCTTTTAACAATCCAAGCTTTATCAAACCTGCGGTAATGGTTTCCACTGCAGCGTTATGACATGACTCATAAGCTTCACCGACATTGAGCTTGGCAAAACCAGCATAATACGCATCCAAAACCACTTGATAGAGGGCGGCTTGAGGCTCACTAAAGCGACCATTTGCCGGAAAAGTACGAGTAATATCAGAGGCATAACACCCTAGTTCACAACCTGCATCAATTAAAACGAGGTCGCCATCGCGAATCTCATCTTGGTTATTAATGTAATGTAAAGTACACGCATTCACACCCGATGCCACAATATTGTTATACGCTAGATGGCGCGATCCAGACTTCATGAAGTGATAATTTAATTCCGCCTCCAATTGATATTCCATCATAGTTGGTTTCACATTTTGCATCGCCGCTCTATGGGCTTGAACACTGATTTGAGCCGCCTTTTCCATTAGGGCAATTTCTTCATCGTCTTTAATCAATCGCATTTCGGATAAAATCGGTACAAGATCTCGAATCACTGTTGGAGCAATGGCTCCGGCTCTCGCTCTTTTAGAAAGTGTTGAACGCCAAGACATGACTTTCTCATTTAACAGCGCATCTTCAAATGGAAACACCACGGCCGATGCGCCATCAAGAAGGGATAACGCGACAGTGTCTAGATGCGCTAGGGGATGTACCTTATCAAATCCAAATACATCGGTCGCATTATCTCCATAACGAAACCCTTCCCACTGCTCTTTCTCAATGTCTTTAGGTAATGAGAATAAATGAGAGACGCCATCTGCCCCAATAATAAGACAAGCATCTGATTCAGGAAAACCAGTCAGATAAAAGAAGTGGCTATTAGGACGAAACTCATATTCACAATCACTGTTCCGAGTACATAAACTTCCTGCTCTCAGTACAACGACGGCCCCCTTAGGCAACGTTGCCATTACTTGAGCACGACGTGATTGATAGCGCGTATTTGATAGTTTCGTCATAAGTTTATCCTGCATCATTATGTCTTAATAAAGCGATATTAGTGAACTCTGTTATTATTTTGTTGCTCTGCATCAGGCTTAACATCGTGATGCTCAGAATACAGCATCATGGCCGATAGACGTGCGTATTCTACTAATTCAGTCAAATCCGTTTCATTATCATTATTATCTTCTAGGTCTTGCATCTCTAACTGCATCGCCGACACATTCGCAAAGTCTTTTAACACCTGCTTAGTTTCATCAGATAAGTGATCCTTTCTACCTGATAGGCCATAACCCGCTAAAAAACCATGAGACCATTGCGCTAAGGTAACACCTCGCTCACTTAAGGGTGCATCTTCATCTGCAATCGCAGGCACTAATCCATATTCTCCATTTTGAAACAAACTCAAAGTAGAGGTATACAACTCAACAATGGCTTCGCGGCTTTGGTCTTCTTTCCATGATTCAATATCACAAAACTCAACCACCATAACTAACCAATCTTCCAAAGGTAAACTCACACCAGAAGCGAGGTATCCACACAGTTGACCGTGTAGCTCAGCAGGCGACGCCGAAATAGATTCAGTGACAAAAACATCAGCTAACAGATCAAAATCTAAAGCCTCTTTTAATACTTCCGTAGACATGGAAAATCAACCTAATTACAAAATAAAAATAGAAAGTGAAAAGCCGCAAAACAGCGGCTTTTCGTCAATACATCACCCAAAGATTATAGGCATGCAGTGCTGATTCACAATACATTAAGATTAGCTCAAATGCTTCAAGCCAGATTCTAATGTTTGTAAAATCAAAGTATTAATCGTCATTGGCCCAACACCACCAGGTACTGGTGTATAAGCAGAGGCTCTTTCTAGCAAAGGCGCTAACTCAATGTCACCAACACCACCAGGGTGGTAACCAGCATCCACAACAACGGCGCCATCTTTAATCCAAGATGCTTTGATTAACTCTGGTCGACCCACAGCTCCCACAATCACATCCGCCTGATTAACTAATTCAGGTAAGTTTTTCGTGCGTGAGTGACAAATAGTGACAGTAGCATTCGCATTCAGCATCATCAACGCCATTGGCTTACCTAAAATCGGACTACGGCCAACAACCACAACATGCCTACCTTCAAGATCAATATCATAGTTTTCAAGCAAACGCATAATACCAGCTGGAGTAGCGGCTCCATAAGCAGGCTCTTGCATTGCCATACGTCCGAAACCTAAACAAGTAACACCATCAACGTCTTTATGGGCCGCAATAGCATCAAAACAAACGCGTTCGTTAATTTGTGGAGGAACAGGATGCTGTAATAAGATCCCATGGACATCAGGGTTATTATTAAGTGTTTCTATTTGAGAAAGTAACTCATCTGTGGTGGTTTGCTCAGGCAATTCAATTGCCATAGAGTCCATACCAACACGTCGACAAGCGTTACCTTTCATTTTAACGTATGTTGCAGAAGCTGGATCGCCACCTACAAGTATGGTTGCCAAAATAGGGGTTCCGCCAGTACGACTTTTTAATTCAGCAACTTGTGCTTTCAAACGAGTTTCAGTTTCCGCGGCACAATGCTTGCCATCAAGAACCAGTGCAGTCATGACAAAATAACTCCTGCAAAAAATAAGGTGGATGAATGAGGGAGCAACATTATAGCGTAAATATTCCCAATGCCGCAGCCAATGTCAGTGAATTGCTTCAATATAATCCACTAATAACTGTAGATTACGCTGACCTCTGAACTCATTAATTTCTAATTTATACACAAGACGCGCTCTTTGTGCCGAATTAGGCCATTCATCTAGATCAGTGAAAAACGCGATGGCGTCTAATAAGAGATCAGATTGAGGTTCTTTTACTAAGAGTTTTAAATGTTTTTCACCTACAATTCGCTGTTGTAGTATCTCAAATTCTCCATCAAAAATAGGTTCTGGAAAATTCTGCCCCCAAGGGCCACTGTTCCGAATTAATTCCGCAAAACTTAAACTAAAGTCTTCCGGAGACAAATGACCATCGGTCACAATACGTGCCTCTAACTGATCCTCACTAACGAGTTCAGTAACAACCTCATCAAATGCTTTAGAAAAGCGTGAATAATCTTCTTCTTGAATACTCATCCCTGCAGCCATAGCATGCCCACCAAACTTACTTAACAAGTCAGGAGAACGCTTAGCAATAACATCCAATGCATCTCGAATGTGCAACCCAGGAATAGAACGAGCAGAACCTTTAATAACCCCTCCGTCTGCCCGAGCAAATGCAATGACTGGTCGATAGCACTTGTCTTTCATTCTTGATGCCAGAATGCCTATAACACCTTGATGCCATTCTGGATCATAAAAGCACACCCCGTTTGGCAAGTTTGTCTCCTCTAAGAGGTCTTGCAAAACGAACTCGGCCTGAGCTTTCATATCCGACTCAATACTTTTTCTTTCACGATTCAATTGATCAAGCTTCTGCGCAATCGACCTTGCATGTATATTACTTTCACTCAATAAACACTCAATACCGACAGACATGTCATCTAGTCTTCCAGCCGCATTCAGTCGAGGACCAACCACAAATCCTAAATCTGAAGCCTTAATTTGCGTGTAATCACGCCCACCAATAGTCAGCAATTCCAGAATACCCGGTCGCGCTAGACCGGCACGAATTCGCTGAATACCTTGATACACCAAGACCCTATTATTAGCGTCTAGGGACACCACATCAGCCACCGTACCTAACGCCACAAGATCTAAATAATCAGCCATTTTAGGTTCTTTAATATGCTGCGCTGTGAACCATTTTCGAGCACTTAATTCAGCCCTTAATGCACTCATTAGATAAAAGACCACGCCCACGCCAGCCATAGACTTGCTGAGAAACTCGCAACCTCGCTGATTAGGATTCACTATCGCATCGGCATTTGGCGTTTCATCTCCAGGTAAATGGTGATCAGTAACCACCACTGTCATGCCTAATGATTTAGCCGCCGCGACACCATCAATACTGGAAATGCCATTGTCTACTGTCATCAAAAGGTCTGGCTTTCTTTGCTCCGCAACCTCAACAATTTCAGGAGTCAACCCATAACCATATTCAAACCGATTCGGTACTAGGTATTCTGGATCGATGGCACCCATCGCCGTTAACGCAAGAATCCCTAGTGTAGTACTGGTTGCACCATCCGCATCAAAGTCACCAACAATTAAAATTCGCTCACCAGCTTCAATCGCATTTGCCAACAGAACCGCGGCCATCTTTACGCCCTTAAGTGGCTCAGGACGTAACAGGGAGTGCAAACGATAACCTAACTCTTCATCAGATCGAACCCCTCTTGAATACAAAATTTTCTGTAAAGTTAAAGGGTAACGCTGAGAAAAAGGCGCAAACGAAACGTCGATCTGACGTTGTTTTATGTGTTTTTTTATCAATGTTTATTCCCCAAAATTACGTAACAACTAAGCTTATAAATAGCCAAAATAAACCCTAAACGGCTCACTTCTATTTAATTCCGCTCAAAAAAAGAACGATTAATTTGACAAACACACGTTGGAGCTTTAACTTGGAAGACCTACACAAGCGCTGCAGTGCAAATTGTAGTTCTCTGTGTATACCTCTAGCCCGTATTTCGAGATTTATTTTCGACCTGCGGGTTTTTTAATGGCACTTATTCTATTTGAAGTACTATGGTTTTAAAAATAATCTTTGCGGCTCTTGGTTTATTTCTAATCGTGCTGGGCATTCAAAAATCCAGTGTCATCGACCTTATCTTAGGTAGCGCTTTTTTTGCATTTTCGGTTTATGACCTATATCGCAGTCTGAACAAGAAGGGCTAACAGCAAAAGACATTAAAGCCCAGCTGGATACAAACGTGATAACAAGGTAGGCACAGCCGTTTCAACTTTTAGTATACGATCACCTAGATGCACTTGTTCAAAACCAGCTTCACGCCATTTTTCCACCTCAAATTCGTTCCACCCCCTTCAGGGCCAATCGCTAAAATTGACGGTTCCGTTAGTGCAACAGGGCAAACACTCGCATTATAAGGGTGGGCTAATAAACCGCGCTTACCAGACAACATTCTTGGTAATATATCCTCAACGAATGGTTTAAATCTAGGTATCAATTGTAACGACGGCAGCAGCGTATCTTTAGCTTGTTCCAATCCTTCCCTTAGTATCCCCTGTAGATTACTGTATTCCAAAACAGGAGACTGCCAATAGCTTTTTTCTACTTTAGCCGAATTCACTATAACTATATTTTTTACCCCCATACTGGTGATATTCAAAAGGGTTCTTTTCAACATATTTGGTCGTGGCAATGCCAGAACTAATGTTAATGGCAGCGCTTTGGGTGGAGCTTGATCCAATGACACTACTTCAATACTCGCCGCTTCTTTGCCTAAATATGTACCATACCCCATATTACCGTTTAGCAGACCAATCCGAATACGAGCCCCTTCCTGCATCTTAATAACAGAATGAATATGCTTCGACTGCTGCTCTGTAAGCTGAAAAACGTCGTCATTAATTTTTTGGGTTTCATCAAATAAAACAATATTCAAGTTTCATTTCTCATCTGGTTTTACATTAAATTATGTAAGCGCAATCACCGATCAATAGCAGAAAAACAAACGGCAAGTTACTTTATAAGCAACTTGCCGTTTAGTAGAACAAGGAAAAATCAGTACCTTATTCTATAGTCTTTCAGTAACAAAGCGCTGCACAGCACTTAAATCATTATCAAGCACATCATAAGACTCTTCACGTTCAAATAAGTCTTTCATATGATCAGGAAGAACCGGAGAAACACACCCCGCTTTTTCAACCGCTTCAGGGAATTTCACCGGGTGCGCTGTCGCCAACGTAATCATAGGAATCGATTTATCTTTCCAACACGTACGCGCCGCATCTAAACCAATGGCCGTATGAGGATCTAAAAGGTATTGAGTCTCATCGAATACTTGCTTAATAACTTCACAGGTACGGCTGTCATCGACTTTATAACTGTCAAAGTGACTTTTAACAAAGGACCAAGCGTCATCGCTTAGAGAAACATCACCTGCATTAAAGCGAGTCATCAGATCATCAATCTCAGCACCATTACGCCCATGAGCATCAAACAATAAACGCTCAAAGTTACTAGAAACCATAATATCCATACTAGGAGACAAGGTAACATTCAACGATTGACGACTCATATCATTTTCAGATATTACACGGTGCAAAATGTCATTTTGGTTAGTCGCAACAACCAATTGATCTATTGGCAATCCCATTTTTTTCGCTAGATAACCCGCAAAAATATCACCAAAATTACCCGTTGGAACAGAGAAAGACACCTTACGCGCCGGCGCACCAACAGAAAGAGCAGAAGAGAAGTAATAAACAATCTGAGCCATAATACGGGCCCAATTAATTGAATTTACCGCCCCCAGTTTCGCTCCTTGCAAGAAAGACTGATCCGCAAAACTGTTTTTAACCATACCTTGGCAATCATCAAAATTGCCCTTCACAGCAATATTAAACACATTATCATCAATTACTGTTGTCATTTGACGACGCTGAACTTCTGACACTCGCTGATAAGGGTGTAAAATAAAGATTTTCAAATGATCAGAATGACGACAACCTTCAATGGCAGCCGATCCAGTATCACCCGATGTTGCCCCCAAAATAACCAATTTCTCTTGGCGTTTTGTCAGTACATAATCCATCAAGCGACCAAGCAGTTGTAAGGCAAAATCCTTAAATGCTAATGTCGGACCACGAAACAGTTCAAGGATCCATTCATTCGTATCAGTTTGAACCATTGGTGCGATAGAGGAATGATTGAAACCTGCATAAGCATCGTTAATCATCTCTTTAAATGCAGCCGCTGGAATATCGCCTTCAACAAATGGGTACATTATATTAAAAGCCAATTCCTGATAGCTTAGTCCAGACCAAGAAGCGATTTCCTCTTGAGAGAAAGTCGGGAGCGTCTCAGGCACATAAAGGCCGCCATCACTTGCCAGTCCAGCCAATAATACATCGCCAAAAGAAAGTGCTGGTGCTTTTCCTCTAGTAGAAATATATTTCATAACCAATTTTCCTACGCTAAATGCTCTACACGGATACGTTGCACTTTACCTGAGATATCAGATAAAGCCTCAATTTCAGTAATAGCCGCGTTCATATTGCGCTCTTTCACAATGTGCGTCATCACTACCAAAGGCACTAAATCACTACCCTCTCTTTCGCGTTGAATCAATGATTCAATGCTAATACCATTTTTAGACAAAATCTGAGTAATATTGGCTAACACACCAGCTTTATCTTCGATGCTCATATTTAAGAAATAGCCACTTTCGATTTCTTCAACAGGCAGCACAGGTAAATCAGATAGCGAATTCGCTTGGAAGGCTAAATGAGGAACTCGGTTATCAGGGTCAGCCGTTAATGTTCTCGCCACATCAATCACATCTGCAATAACAGAAGAACCGGTTGGAAGTCCGCCTGCGCCTGCGCCATAAGTGAGTGTTGGACCAACAGCATCCCCCTTCACCATAACGGCATTCATCACACCATTAACATTAGCGAGCAACTGTTTTTTCGAAATCAAAGTAGGATGAACACGCAGCTCAATACCTTGATCCGTTCGTCGAGCAATACCAAGATGCTTAATGCTATAACCAAGATCCTTTGCAAAACCGACATCTTCGGCGGTGATTTTACTTATGCCTTCGGTATAGGTTTTTTCAAACTGCAAAGGAATACCAAATGCGATAGAAGCAAGGATCGTTAACTTATGAGCAGCATCAATCCCTTCAACATCAAAGGTCGGATCGGCTTCGGCATAACCCAAAGCCTGAGCTTCCGCTAATACATCAGAAAATGGACGATTCTTCTCGCTCATCTCTGTCATAATAAAGTTACCAGTACCATTAATGATACCCGCTAACCAATCAATGCGGTTTGCTGAAAGACCTTCTCTTATGGTCTTAATAATTGGAATACCGCCAGCAACCGCTGCTTCAAAAGCAACCATGACGCCTTTTTCTTGGGCTTTAGCAAAAATCTCATTACCATGCTCAGCAATCAATGCTTTATTAGCCGTAACGACATGCTTCCCATTTTCAATGGCTTGTAATACTAAGTCTTTGGCAATCGTTGTTCCGCCAATGAGCTCCATTACAATGTCAATCTCAGGATTAGCAACCACATCAAAAATATCACGCGTTACATTTACACCTGTTAAGTCACACATATCGTTATCACGACGAGCACCCACTTGCTCAATAACAATACTACGACCAACACGACGTGTAATTTCTTCCGCGTTATTTCGAAGGATATTAAAGCTTCCAGAACCTACGGTTCCTAACCCACAAATGCCGACTTTTACCGGTTTCAAAATAGTACCCCACAGAGATGCTTAAAAAATAGTTTAAATTGATTGAATCGCAGTCAACTTAAGTAAAAACATTATACCGTCAGTAAAGTCCAAACCTAAAGCCGAGTTAACCAGTTAAAGCCAACTTATTAGATTTTTTTCAGCTTTATTTATAAACCAAGCTCTTTCGCAAGTTCGTCAGCCGGTAAATAGCCAGGAATAAACTTGCCATTGCTTAAAACGATACTAGGTGTTCCTCGAACGCCTACGGCTTGCCCTAACTGATATTGCTCAGCAATGGGATTCTCACAATTTGATGTCGGGACAACTTTGCCAAGTTTCGCTTCTGTCATCCATTTTTGAGGGTCATCAGAACACCAAATACTAATCAGCTTTGCATGTGCAGCCGACCCTGTACCGGCACGGGGAAAGCCTAAATAGCGCACCGTAATCCCCTTTTCATTTAATGCCGTTACTTCTTTATGCAGCATCCGACAGTAACCACAATCGACATCCGTAAAGACCGAAATATGAGCCTTTTCTTCTCCCTTCGCAGGGTAAACCACCATTTGATCCAATGGCATATCTTCTACTTGCTGTATTTTTGCGAGCTCTGTTTCATTCACGATGCCATTCGTTTCAACACGATAGACATCTCCCGCAATAAAAGATTTACCATCCGTACTCACATGTAAAACCGGGCCACCGCCCAATGAAACAACATAAAGACCGGTGCCTTCATGTAACTTAATGGATTCGATAGGGTATTGAGGTATCGCCGCCTGGATAGAAGAACGAACTAAATCTTCAGGAGCAGCAAAAACAGAAAGAGAGGCAACAGTGGCGCTAATAAAAAGCACCTTGCATGCTTTTGAAATAATGTGTTTCATAGACTTCTAATCCTTAGGCGTAAATTAAGTATCATTAGGCCATAAAACAAGAAGTAAGTTCCATAAAAAAAGGCAGCCGAAGCTGCCTTTTTTCAAATGAGATCTTAGCGTTTTGCCAACTTCTCTTTGATACGTGCTGATTTACCAGAACGATCACGAAGATAGTAGATTTTCGCTTGACGAACATCACCACGACGCTTAACAGCAATGCTGTCAACTAATGGGCTGTAAGTCTGGAAAGAACGCTCAACACCAACACCGTTCGAAATTTTACGAACAGTGAAAGCAGAGTTAAGACCACGGTTACGTTTCGCGATTACAACACCTTCATAGGCCTGTAGACGCTCACGCGTACCTTCTTTAACTTTAACTTGAACAACAACAGTGTCACCTGGTCCGAAGGCCGGGATTTCTTTTGTCATTTGTTCAGCTTCAAGCTGCTGAATAATTAATGTTTTGCTGCTCATGGATTTGACTCCCAATGATTTGGTTTCTTACCAAGTGGAAGATGTATCTTCCACTCTGATAAGTTCACAATTCCTACTCTGCCGAGGTTGAATCTTCGGTTTCGTGAATAAACTCTTTCAACAACTCTTGCTGTTCCTTGTCCAACTCAAGGTCTTGCAAGAGGTCTGGCCGGCGCAACAAAGTTCTTCCGAGCTTTTGCTTTAATCGCCAGCGTCTGATCTCCTCATGGTTCCCGCTAAGTAGTACAGACGGTACAGGCGTCTCATTTAATACTTCCGGTCGAGTATAATGCGGGCAATCCAACAACCCATCGGAAAACGAATCTTCCTCTGCGGATGCTTTGTGTCCCAATACATCTGGAATCATACGAAACACAGAGTCCATTAGAACCATTGCCGGCAACTCGCCACCACTTAACACAAAGTCACCGATAGACCATTCTTCATCAACTTGAGATTGAATCAAACGCTCATCAACGCCTTCATAACGCCCAGCTACCAGAATTAATTCTGCTTGTTTAGCTAGGTGTTGCACACCGTCCTGCGTCAGTGTACGCCCTTGAGGGGACAGATAAATAACTTTTGCATTGGGTAACTTATTACGAGCCACTTCAATTGCATCGTTCAGGGGTTGAACTTTCATCAACATCCCTGGACCACCACCATAAGGTCGATCATCAACGGTCTTATGCTTGTCATGAGTAAAATCACGAGGGTTTAAAAAGTCTATTTCAACTAGACCTGATTTAACAGCTCGCCCTGTTACCCCATAATGGGTAATAGCTTGAAACATTTCAGGAAACAGTGAAATAACACTTACCCGCACATTTAACCCTTACAAAATAATCGTTAAAACCCTGGATCCCAATCTACGACCATCTCTTTCTGCTCTAAGTTAACACTTAAAACATATTGATTCGGCACGTAAGGGAGCAAACGCTCTTCACGATCAAAACTGCCTTCACAAGCTCGAACAACAAGTACATCATTTGCACCTGTTTCCATCATCTGAAAAACTTTACCTAAGAGGACACCCTCTTTGGTGATGACCTTCAATCCTTCCAGTTGACTCCAGTAATAATCACCATCGTCAAGATCTGGCAGATTGCTTGCATCGATATAAACATCCATACCGCAGATTTCTTTTACAAGATCTCTATCGTTATAACCTTTTACCGCTGCCACCAAGCCACGCCCTTGTAGGCGGCCTTGGTTCAATTCAATCGATTTCCAACCGCTAGCGGTTTTCAACCACCAATTCGGGTAATCAAAGATTCCCTGCATTGGATCGGTGTGTGAATATAACTTCACCCACCCTTTCACGCCAAAGACCGAAGTGATGCGTCCAACAACAAGCGGTTGCTCAGGAGCGGCTTGTTTATTTTTAGACATACCTACCTCAATAATTAAGCGGTTTTGCTAGCATCTTTTACAAGCTTAGCAACACGGTCAGATAGTTGAGCACCCTGAGATACCCAATGGTTAACGCGATCTAAATCGATGCGTAAACGCTCTTCTTGACCACGAGCAACTGGGTTAAAGAAACCAAGACGCTCGATATAACGACCATCACGAGCACAACGGCTATCAGCCACGTTCAAGTGATAGAAAGGACGCTTTTTAGAGCCTCCACGAGAAAGACGAATAGTTACCATATTATTGGTTCCTTATTGCTTAACGAAACACCTCTTGCATCGGCAAATTTGAGCCATAGATCAAGAAGGCGGCATATTCTAGTTGATATCAAGAGAAAACAAAAGAGGCGTTTGACCGCTTCTGCTGTTTTTTCCAACAAATTTTCAAAATTAAAGCTCGAATTAAGCATTCATATTGCCCAAAACACCTTAAAACCTACATTTTAGGGAATCCACCAGCACCAGGCATCATTCCTCCCAAACCGCGCATCATTTTTTTCATACCCGATTTAGAACTAAATTTCTTCATCATTTTCTGCATTTGCTTATGCTGTTTCAACAAACGGTTCACATCTTGTATCTGTAAACCCGCACCGGCAGAAATACGTTTTTTCCGTGATCCATTAATAACATCTGGATTACGACGCTCAGCTGGGGTCATTGAATTAATCAAAGACTCCATTTGAATAAACATTTTATCATTCACTTTATCCTGGATGTTGGCCATTTGTCCGCCCATACCGGGAAGCTTATCTAGCATAGCTCCCATGCCACCCATATTTTTCATTTGCTGTAACTGTTCTTTAAAATCTTCAAGATCAAAGCCTTTGCCTTTTTGCAGTTTACCGGCCAGTTTTTGAGCTTTGTCTTTATCAATTTTTTGTTCAGCTTCCTCTATCAAAGAAAGCATGTCACCCATACCAAGGATTCGCGACGCTAAACGGTCTGGATGGAAAGGTTCTAATGCCGTGGTTTTTTCACCAACACCTAAGAATTTAATCGGCTTACCAGTAATATGACGAACAGACAAAGCAGCACCGCCACGGGCATCACCATCCGTTTTCGTTAGTATCACACCCGTAAGCGGTAGCACATCACCAAAAGCCTTAGCCGTATTCGCCGCATCTTGCCCCGTCATGGCATCAACAACGAATAAGGTTTCAACAGGATTAATCGCAGCGTGAAGCGCTTTAATCTCTGCCATCATGTCTTCATCAATGGCTAAACGACCGGCGGTATCAACAATCAATACATCTTTATGGGATTTTTTCGCTACATCAATGGCGTTATTAACAATATCAATCGGTTTTTGCGAAATATCACTTGGGATAAAGCCCACCCCAACTTCATTCGCTAAGGTTTCTAGTTGTTTGATCGCCGCTGGACGATAAACATCCGCACTGACAACCGATACCGATTTTTTCTGGCGCTCTTTTAGGAATCGAGCCAATTTGGCGGCCGAAGTCGTTTTACCCGCCCCTTGTAGACCTGCGAGTAAGATCACGGCAGGAGAAGCCGCACGCAGATTCAATTCATCGTTCGCTTCCCCCATCACTTTCTCTAGTTCTTGCTTAACAATTTTCAAGAACACTTGTCCAGGACTCAGACTTTTACTGACTTCTGTACCGATAGCGCGTTCTTTTACATTCCCAATAAAGTCTTTTACAACCGGCAAAGCAACATCCGCTTCAAGCAATGCCATACGGACTTCACGCAATACTTCTTGTATATTGTCTTCTGTTAATTTAGCGCGGCCGCGGATTCGATCCAAGGACGACGTTAAACGATCAGATAAATTATCAAACATAACAACCCCAAAATTTGTGTTCTATACGGAAAAAAACCAAGATCATGGTTTATCCAATGTTGAATTGCCCCTATTATAGCGGATAAATTATTATCACCCTATACCTTTACTGAATGGACTATTGAGATTCATGACTCAGATCGCACTTTGGCTAGCAAGTATATTCTCCCTTTTTGCTGGAGCGAGCTATTTTTACCGGCCGGCACACAAGGCCTCTCAACTCATTGGCGCGACTACCATAGTGGTCAGCACGGCTGCCCTGATATTACTGTTTAATACAAAAGATGGATTCGACTTCCTTACCATAGGCTCACTCATCGCTGTCATTGGCAGTTTACTGCTTTGGTTTAGTAATCGAAACAAAGATCTTTCGCTACTGCTTACCTTTGCGTTCCCTCTATCTGCTATTATGTTGATGCTCAATGCGATAGAGCCATTTGCATTACATTCTTTGCACAGTCAATCCGTTGGCACCTCAATACACATACTCATTGCGGCAGTCGCCTACAGCTTATTTACTGCCGCTTGCGGCATTGCCATATTATTGGCATTGCAAGAGTACCAATTAAAGCATCATCATTTAAGGCAGCTATTACGAGTTCCTCCGTTACAGGTACTTGAAGATCTGATGTTTGAATTTATCTGGGCGGCTTTCATTCTACTTACGGTCACTATTATTACTGGCATTTATTTTATTGACGACATTTTTGCACAGAAGTTAGTACACAAAACAGTCTTTACTATCGCTTCCTGGTGTGTTTTTGCGGGATTATTAGCAGGACATCACTTTATTGGGTGGAGAGGACAGCATGCGGTAAAATTAACCCTTGGAGGCTTTGTATTGTTGATGCTTGGCTATTTTGGAAGCTCAATCGTTTTGCAATTTATGTATCGATAATTAAATTAGTTCCGATCAGCGTTTGACAGCATGCTTTGAAACGACTAATAATCAACATTCTTAACTTTAGAAGGCTTAATTTTTTTGAACGATGTCCCCTTAAGTATTCTCGGTGGAATACTATTTTTTCTTATTATTCTTTCCGCGTTTTTCTCTAGCTCCGAGACAGGAATGCTGTCGGTTAATAAATACCGACTCAAGCATTTGGCGAAAAGCAAACACCGCTCAGCGATTAAAGTAAGTGAATTGCTTGAGCGACCGGACAGATTGATCGGTGTCATCCTCATTGGTAATAACTTTGTTAATATTCTCGCATCAGCGATTGCAACCATCATTGCTGTCCGCATTTGGGGTGACACAGGGGTGGTAATTGCCACCGGAGCGCTGACGCTAGTTATTCTGATTTTTGCAGAAGTCACTCCTAAAACACTGGCAACCATTCATCCAGAAAGAATCGCATTTCCAGCGTCTTGGGTGTTAAATATCCTGTTAAAAATCCTCTACCCATTGGTAGTTGTGGTCAACATGATGTCTAACGGTTTGTTAAGAATCTTTGGCGTACATGCCAATCAAGGTAATCAGGACAACATCAGTACCGAAGAACTCAGAACCATAGTGAATGAAGCCAGTGGCCTTATTCCTGCAGCTCACCAAGAAATGTTATTGTCTATTCTGGATCTGGAAAAAGTCTCTGTTGAAGACATCATGATTCCAAGAAATGAAGTCATTGGTATTGATATTGAAGATGACATAGAAGAAATTATCGATCAAATATGCCAATCAAGACACACGCGTATGCCCGTTTATAGCGGTGAAATAAATAAAGTCATCGGTATTCTACACGCTCGTCACGCGGCGGTTTTTCTAAGAGAAGAAGTACCAACAAAAGCCGCCTTGCTAAAAGCTACGGTTGAACCTTATTTCATCCCTGAAAGTACATCATTAAATACGGTCTTGTTAAATTTCCAGCAAGGCCATCAACAAATGGGGCTAGTCGTCGACGAATATGGCGATGTTCAAGGCATAGCCACCTTAGAAGATGTCTTAGAAGAAATTGTAGGTGAATTCACTCCGCCAACAGAAAACGAAGAAGATGAAATCAAAACACTGGATGATGGCTCTTTCAGAATAGAAGGCACAATCCACATCAGAGAAATCAACAAAACGTTAAATTGGCACCTTCCTACCGATGGCCCAAAAACACTAAATGGTTTGATTATTGAAACCCTAGAATTAATTCCAGAACATCCAATAGGGTTAAAAGTGGGGAATTATTTAATTGAAATCTTGGAAATCGAAGACAAGGTTGTGAAATACGCCAAATTGAGGCTCAGAAGGTAATTGCATGCGTTTTTGTCCTAACTGCGGTACAAAGGTGAACTTTCAAATCCCTCCTGGTGACAACAGAGAGAGGGCGGTTTGCCCTCATTGCGAACACATTGACTATGACAACCCAAACGTCATTACCGGTACACTACCGATTTTCGAAAATAAAGTACTGCTATGTAAAAGAAACATTGAACCAAGGTTCGGCTACTGGACCTTGCCTGCCGGCTTTATGGAGAACCAAGAAACCACAAAAGAAGGCGCTCTCAGAGAAACTCTCGAAGAAAGTGGCTCACACGCCATTTGTGGTCCAGCGTTTAGTATGATCAGTATCCCACACATTAATCAGGTCCACTTATTTTATCTTGCCACTTTACCAAAAGCCGACTTTCACCCTACCGAAGAAAGTTCAGAAGTCGAACTGTTCGAATATGACGACATTCCATGGGATGACATTGCCTTTAGTAGTGTTAGTAAAACTCTAGAGTTCTATCTAGAAGACATTAAAAAAGGCGCCTTTGATTTCCATGAAGACACCATTTTTCCAACTCAGTCTCAGCAACTTAAAGAATAATTTCCACCAAAAAGTAAGGCGCGACTTCGTAAGGATGACTTTCTTTTAGCGCCTTCACACACACATCTTTAAGCTCTTTTGAAATCGCCATTTCCACACGATACTCTTCCACTTTATAAAGCTCGCCACGTTTTCCTAAAAATGGATTCGATGCGGCCCCAGGCATAAACTGCCCTTCTCCAAGCACTTGCCAACAACAGTTTTCATACCCATCCATGGCCCCCCCACCCACAGCGAAAATAGCATTTTTTACCGTTTCTACATGCGTTACAGGGACATTAAATACTAAAGAATACATGGCACTCGTTCCTAACAATCATTTTGCAAAATTCTACCATTCACCTACATAAGAAAAAACTAAAATAGCATCTCTTGCTCAGGGAACACAGGCAAGACAATAGACGGCGTCGTTGCACCTAACAGCGTCAGAATTTTAGCTTCCAAGGTTTGAGCCAATAAGGGCGCTTTAATATTATCTGACGAGTGAACAAAAACGTAAGGGGTGTGGCCCTGCTGAATCCAAGCGCATAGCTTTTGCGCCCACTGGGTTAAATAGACCTCATTCAATGGCAAATTAGGATGACCGATATAACGCACAACAGGGTGCTCAGCGGTCACCACCGGATGACAAGGCACTCGCGGTTTTTTCGCTTGCGCATCCAACAAGCTCTCACAATAAGCCTCCGTTGAAAATACAGGTCTAGAATCCATAATTACTCGATTCCTCTCTTTCTCAGCTAGCATCCGTAAAAAGGCAGACTCTTCCTCGCCCTTATTAAAGAAATATGGATGCCGAACTTCGATCGAGAGCGGTGTATCTAACGTCCAAGATTCACACAACCTGGCGATTAGCGCTAACTGATCTGGGGCAACCGTCGCAGGAAATTGCATCATAGACACACCAATTTTATCTTTAAATGCGTTCAATTGATGACAAAATGCGTCTAACTTTTCACAGCAGGCTTGCAGGTTTTGTGCACTCAGATGATGAGTAACGGTTTGTGGGACTTTAAAAGAAAAGCGAAAATCCTCAGGGACTTGTTCATACCACTGGCGAATAGTGTGATCCGTTAAGTCTGTATAAAAGCTACTTCCTACTTCAACACTATTAAAGAAACGAGCATATTCCTCCAAACGAGTCGAACGGCCTGAACTATTGCTATACAACCACCCCATCCAATCGGGATGATTCCACTGAGCCATACCAACGTAAAAATTACCTATTAACGCCATAAACTCCACTGCATGTACTTGTCTTTAAAGTAATAACGATAATCTATCCATGTTTTTATTATCGCCATCAAGGCATACCTTCAATATACTCAATATCTTCTAGCGTGTAGAGCTTTTCTTTGCCTTCAACGCGAATCGAAACCTCCTCTCCTTCTTCTTTTTTCAACAGGGCTCTGGCGACAGGAGAATCTATGCTGATGTAATCTGGGTGGTGATCCAATTCATCAGGGCCAACAATACGGTAGCGCTTTACATTTTCTAACTCGTCTTCCAGAGTGATCCAAGCACCAAAAAAGACTTTACTGCGATCATTCGGAATACGATCCACTACAGTACAGGCTTCCAATCGCTTTTCTAAGTAGCGTACTCGGCGATCAATTTCTCTTAATTGTTTTTTTCCATATATGTATTCAGCGTTCTCAGACCTATCTCCTTGCGCGGCAGCTTCTCTAACAGAGTCAGTCACTTGAGGGCGTTTTTCTTTCCAGAGATATTTCAATTCAGCCAGTAATTTGTCGGCTCCCTCTTTGGTGATATAAGCAGATTTAGGGGCGGCAGGGGGACGGTAACGGCTCATTAATTTTTTTCCTATCATCTCAGTGGTTAAATTATGCAAGTAATTAATGAATGCAAATAAATAGCGACGTCTATTTTGACAGAATATACTGACTTTATCCTAACCAATTAACACACACACCAGAACCTCAGGGTAAAAGCCCACCTATAAACATCTAAGATAGATAGTTATTCAGCATTCATTACTGGATGGCGTTATTGTGTTCCAATTAACCCTGTTGGAAGGTAATAAGGGTTAACGCTATATCCGAAACGATTCTTTTATCCTAAAATTTACTAGCTCGAACTAAAAAGTTCGACATAAGGAATACAAGGAGTAAATATGAAACGTTTTACCGTATTAAACACACTAATAATAGGCACATTATTGTCCGCACAGGTCAGTGCAACCGAGTTTTTCTCACATACCATAGTGAATTTACCCAATGGACTTCACCATAATAGTGCCAGTTCATGGTCGAATGTAATCAATTCTCAGGCAGAACTTGAAACCTTCTATAACGATTTGCCAAAAGCGTTCAATTGTTATTACAACAATCTTAAAGTTCATACAGAACTGGAAGAAAACCCAAACTTACCTCGAGATAACAGCTGTCAATTCAGTATGGTTATTAATACTTCTAAAGAACCTGAAATACCCACTATAGATTTTGAGCAATTCACCTTTGTTCTGGGCGGAATTACTCGAAACTCTGGTTGTCACTCGCTGAATATTTATCAAGTTTCTTACTCTGGTAATGACGCCTATATCTCAGCCGAGGAGCGAATATTTAATGGTATATGCTCTATGGCCATAACCTACCCTAACGCAGGACTATTGATTCGTAAAACAGCGGCCGAAAATATCCATATATCTATGTCACAGTACAGTTATGCCCCTTATTAACGCGCTTACAGGATCATTGAAATCATGCTAATCAACCCCGACTCATTCCCACCAGCCTTAACGCCGTCAAAACAAGGTGCGGACTGGTGGTTGCCGCGTCATGAAGAGAAACTGACGCTTAAAGATTCGATGAAGTCCGTCGATCTGGTCTTTCTAGGGGATTCCATTACCCAAGCGTGGGAAACAAAAGGGGCAACCGTCTGGGAGGCATTCTATCGCCCTCTCAATGCTCTGAATCTGGGGTTTAATGGTGATCGCACAGAGCATGTTTTATGGCGTATTGAGCATGGTGCGGTAGATGACATCCAACCAAAATTACTGCTACTGTCAATCGGTACAAACAACACCGGACATAGACAAGACACCGCTGAAGAAACGGCGTTAGGTATCCAAAAAATTCTGTCTTTATTGCAACAAAAGCTCCCGTATACCTCAATTTTATTATTGGCCATATTCCCTCGTAGCGCGAAGCCAACACAAAGGATGCGTCGATTAAATAATGACATTAACCACATTATTCAATCCTACGCGGATAATGCAAAGATCTTTTACCTAGATATTAATCCTATTTTTCTTGACCAAAAGGGTAAACTAACCCGCGATATCATGGAGGACTTCTTACACCCAAATACCGATCAATACCCCATAATAGCTAAAGCATTAGAGCCTCATGTTAAGACCTTAATGAAAACCGGATATTGCCACCACAGCGACAGACACAAACCAAGATAGAATTCCCACAATAAAGCTTACCGCAAAACTAATTTTAACGAATACTCATACTTGGAAGCCTTTCCTCTCTTAACAGCGTACAGTGGAGCCGAATACAAACGAGTCATAAATTTTCGACAAGTCTAGGATGTGGAGTCCAGTATGCGAGTTTCATTCTTTCCCTTTACGACCTTTACTTTGTTTTTAGCCTGCTACCTCCCTACAGCTCATGCGGTTGATGACTGGTATCGCCCACCTGTGGCGCTAACTTGGCACTGGCAATTAGATGGCGAAGTAAATGAAAACTACCCGGTAGACTTATACGACATCGATTTATTCGATTCCTCTGTTGAACTGATTCAACGCCTGCACACCTCTGGCAAAAAAGTGATCTGTTACTTCTCTGCTGGGTCCTATGAAGACTGGCGACCAGATGCTAAACAATTCAAACAAAAAGACTTAGGAAAAACGCTTAGTGGTTGGGCCGATGAGAAATGGTTGGATATCCGCTCAAAATCGGTACGTAACATCATGTTAGCGCGTTTAGATCTAGCGGTAGCAAAAGGCTGCGATGGCGTCGAACCAGACAACGTCGATGGGCACCGTCAGTTCACCAGTTTTTCCTTACGCGCCTACCACCAATTAGACTTTAATCGCTTTCTCGCAAAAGAAGCCCATAAAAGAGGCTTAGCCATTGGTCTAAAAAATAATCTAGGACAAGCTAGAGCCTTAGTTAAAGTGTTCGATTTTGCGGTCAATGAGCAATGTTTTGAGTATTCAGAATGCCACTCTTTGAATGTCTTTATTGAAAATGGGAAACCGGTATTAAACGCAGAATATCGAAAAATCTATGTAGACGATGCAGACGAACGGAGGGCGATTTGTAAAGCGTCTCTTGATCAAAAGCTCAGCTCTCTGATACTGCCGTTGGCGCTAAACGATGCATTTCGTTTAAGCTGCCAGTCTGAGTTGTCTAGCAAATAGCCCTTTTTTAGTTCAAAGAACATCAAGGAAAACAGTTATTAGAGTATGGTTTAGCTAAATAAAAGTGTCGATCAAACCGATAATGTGAATACTGTTTTACCTTTTATTATAAGTACCTAATAGACTAATAACGAAAGGTAAAACCTCTGAGCTACCTTGAATCGTAGCCAATACTCACTTTATAGAATTACTTTGCCGACTTTTTGATAGCATCGAGATCTATAGCGGCGGTATCAGAAGACTTTAAACCTCCTTTTTTAGTCCGTTGTCGATAGATATTCTGATTCAAACTATTCATCAACTTTAAACAATCAAATTTTTGCCACTAGAGATTTAATCAAGGCACTGTGCTCCCCTTGAGATTTATAGGCCGCGAAGGCGCGCATTTCAATCACGGGGGCGCCTTCCACTTGATACAGTCGACCCGCTTCAATTTCTTGTTTCACCATCACATCGGGTAGGTAGGCCGCGCCGCCATTTTTTAATATTAGGTTTAATGCGACACGGCCACTGTTGACTCTAACCCGAGCTAAGGGACGTTGGGGAAAGTAGGACTCATGCATAACGGCGAAAGCCGTCCCCCATTCAACTCGAACATAGCCTTCAGCTACCGCCCTCTCTGTTGAAGTATCTTGCTTATCCGATACCAAAATCATGGGGACCATGGCCACCTCTTGCACGATTAAGCCTTTCATTGACGGAGGTTCATACATAAATCCGACATCAATCAGGCTTTGGTCGAGCTTTTCCACAACCCGTAAGGGGGTACTTTCTTCCGCTCGTAGGCTTAATTCTTTGTGGGACATGTGAATGTCATTGAGCCAGTCTTGCACAAAAATATCCCATAAGCTGGATACGGCGGCGACCACTAAACGCTGGTGATGTCGTTGACTTAATGCTGTGTCTTCATAAGCTCTTTCCCATGCTTTTAAAATGAAATTGGCATGTCGTTCGAGCCCCTCACCCGAAGGAGTCAAACTGATCTCATGATGTCGGCGAATAAAAAGTGACACCCCCATGACCGACTCCAGTTGCTTGATTCTAGCACTAACAGTGGAAGAGGAAACATTGAGATTGAGCGATGCTTGGCCAAAATTACGAGTTTTCGACACCTCCACAAAGGTTTTCAGTAACACCATATCCATATCAACATCCTATTTTTTTGGCCATAATAGCCAAATAATTTCGTTTTTCATGACGTTAAGTATCTCTTAAAATGATGCCATTGTGCAAAATTAACCACCCTTCTGATCTGCTATACCCCATAAGTAAAGAAGGAAAGCAAAAGAGTAGCCTGTGTTATGAAGTCAAACCTTAATTCATCCTCTAAAAATCGCACCCAAAACCTTTTCGTGTGGTTACCTTTTTTAGTATGGGGAAAAACACTCACTAGACAGGCCCTTTTAGCGGATTTATTGGCTGGACTGACGGGGGCCATAATCGTCTTACCACAAGGTGTAGCCTATGCCTTGATTGCCGGTTTACCCGCCGAATATGGAATCTATACTGCCATTGTGACGCCAATGATCGCCGGTTTATTTGGCTCTTCCCTGCATCTTATATCTGGTCCAACCGCCGCCATTTCTATTGTCGTTTTAAGCGTGGTTAGTAGCGTGGTTCCTCAGGGGACGGAGGCTTTTATTCCGGTTGTACTGACCTTGACACTGCTGACAGGGATGATTCAATTAGGCATGGGCTTAGCTCGCATGGGGACCCTAGTCAACTTTATTTCCCATACCGTTGTGATTGGGTTTACCGCTGGAGCCGCTATTCTCATTGCAACGAGCCAAATGAAGCATGCATTGGGCATTGTGATCGCGTCTGGCACCTCATTCTTTGAGAGCTGGCAAGTAATTTTACAGAATCTTGCGACCACCAATGTTTATTCCCTAAGCATTGCTCTCATTACTATTGCAGCCACCGTCTTAATCAAAAAAATTCACCCAAAAATCCCGCCTATGTTATTTGGCATGATTGTCGGGAGCTTGGCGTGTTTCTTATTAAATGGAGCGGAGCACAATGTGCCTCTCGTTGGTGCACTTTCAGGAAGCTTACCCGCACTGTCTTTACCCGATTTTTCAGCACAAACCATCAGCAGTATTCTTCCTGGCGCCATTGCCATCGCCATACTTGGTTTGGTTGAAGCCGTGTCTATTGCTCGGGCAATCGCCATTCGCTCCGGTCAACGCATAGATGGAAACCAAGAGTTTATCGGTCAAGGACTTTCAAATGTGATTGGTGGCTTTTTCTCTTGTTATCCAGGCTCAGGGTCATTTACTCGTTCAGGAGTGAATTACGACAGCGGGGCAAAAACCCCAATGGCATCGGTTTTTGCCGCACTCATACTCGTGCTTATCTTAATTTTGTCACCGGAAATCACAGCATATTTACCTCTACCGGCAATGGCTGGTGGAATTTTGCTGATTTCATGGAACTTAATCGACTCTCATCATATTGCGCAGATACTTCGTAGCAATAAGCAAGAGGCGGCGATTTTAATTGTCACCTTCTTGTCCACCCTAATTGTCGAGTTGGAGTTTTCTATCTATCTTGGGGTATTACTGTCGTTAATTTTCTATTTAAAACGAACGGCTAATCCTAGAATCATGGAGGTCGCACCGAAGACCATTGATCAAGGAACTGACCTACGAAGTATCTCCCGTTTTCAATTAGATGAGTGCCCACAAATAAAAATAGTTCGTATTGATGGTTCCATATTTTTTGGCGCCGCCGATCACATACAAAAAACACTGATTGAAATGAGCACCAATCTAAAACCGAAAACACATATGATTCTAATGTGTAACGGGGTGAACTTTATCGATGTCGCAGGCGCTGAAATGCTGTTACAAGAATCGGTGAGAATGCATAAAAACGGGCATTTCCTGCATTTTTGCGCGCTTAAAAATACAGTTAAAGATGAACTTTCTGCGAATAACTATTTAGAAAAGTTAGGGGATAATAACTTTTACCCAACCATTGATGACGCTCTCTCTAAGTTAATTCGCATGTTAAACATTAATGTATGCAACAATTGTACGAATCGTGTCTTTGCACAGTGTCCAATAGTCAAATAAACGAGTACCATCATTTAAAAGTCTAGAGCGAAAGCCGCACTGGTACTAACATTGAGTCATTGTTCCTTCAACTGACGACATCATTCTATTTATATCCGCCCCTAAAAAAATAAAGGCCAGTACCTAAAAGATACTGGCTTGCTCATCATAAATCGGATCATATACTATATGGGTTACCGTTATATTGTATATTAAATAACCGTAATGATAGCGTCTTCTGGCAAGCGTGATTTTGGTAAACCGTAATTATAGTCTTCACCTTCTTTATGGTAGCCCATTGCCAAAGCAACATCGCATATATAGCCATCCAGCTCGTCTTTAAAGGTTTCACCGATTAGCTCAGCATCCACACCTTCCATTGGTGTAGAATCAATACCTAAACGAGCAAGCGTGTGCAATGCATTGCCAAGAGCGATGTATAATTGCGCTTTGGTCCAGTGACCGTTAAACCCAGTTTCATCCGTATTCATTTCTGCAAAAGTAAAACCACCGTTTAGCATATTGTCATACATTTCAGCCGGTAAATGACCGGAAGAAACTTCAATATCAACCACTTTTTTATATTGGTCTTTAGTAAAGCTCGGGTTGTATGCCAATAGAATTATGTGAGACGCTTCTTTCGCATGATGTTGATTAAACTGAAATTTATTTTCAAATGTTGTATGCAAACGCTGTTTTGCCTCATCACTTTCAATAATAATAAACTTCCAAGGTTGAGAGTTTATTGAAGACGCCGACATACGTAATGCTTCTTTAATAACCTGCATATTTTCTGCAGAAATGCGCTTACTTGGGTCATACATTTTAGTGGTATAACGGCTATTAAGATCTTTGATGATTTGATGAGACACTTTTTTCTCCAATATATAATTCAATTAATGCATTCTTTCAAATAACATTCTAATGGGTTTGAGCAATCAGCCATCATTCAAATTGATGACGACTTAATTGCGTTTCAAATGCATTTTACGCTTCAAAAACCAAGAGTTCGATAGGCAAATCAAACACAGAGTATTGATAAAAATTACCACAATAAAAACACTAATTCCCCCATACTCAACTGAATCAATTGCATTCTTATGCACGATCATCCTATGGATCTAGGCCTTCATACGGTAAGCCAACATACTGTTCAGCGATTACTTTTTTACCACTTTCAGAACCAGTGTAATAGTTCAATTCCGACTCCGTATTGTCAAAGTTATGCAGCATATTGGTCATCCACCAAGAAAAGCGCTCCCCATCCATAAAAAAACGCCCCGGTAACAATCCATTATCGGGGCGTTTTTTAAGTGTGTTGCAATACTAATGCTAACCAACTTTGGCTATAACATGAGTAAGCAAGAAGAGAGCTTACTCCGCTTCTTTGTGTACATGCACATCCATTTGTGGGAATGGGATGCCAACACCTTGCTCGTCAAATGTGTATTTGATTTTTTCTAATACATCCGCTCTAACAGTCCAATAATCTGCCGCATTTACCCAAGGACGAAGAACAAAGTTTACTGAACTGTCAGCTAATTCAGAAACCGCGATGGTGCAAGCAGGATCCTTAAGAATACGCTCATCAGCATCCACAATTTCTTGCATTAAGTTTTTCGCTAGCTTGATATCCGCGTCATAACTAATACCAATAACTAGGTCGATACGGCGAGTTTTTTCTTTCGAAAAGTTAACGATCGCACCGTTTGCAATGGCCGAGTTAGGAATGATAATTACGCGATTATCTGGTGTTTTCATATAAGTAGAAAACAGCTCAATACGATCTACTGTTCCTGCTTGTCCCGCTGCATCAATAAAATCTCCGGCTTTAAAAGGACGGAATAAGATAATCAATACACCTGATGCAAAGTTAGACAGAGACCCTTGTAAAGCAAGACCTACAGCTAAACCAGCCGCACCAAGAATAGCAATGAAGGAAGTGGTTTCTACACCCAACTGCCCAAGCGCCATTAAAATAACACCAGCAAACATCAATGCATAAAGAATACTAGAAGCAAAACCTGCAACCGCCTTGTCTACATTTGATTTAAGCATTCTGCTTTCTAAAAACTTAGCGACTTTCGATGCTAGCATTTTACCGATTATAAAAATAACTATCGCAATAGCTAAATTCAACATCATTTCCATTATCCATGGAGCCATACCAGCACCCTGATCCAACATTTCGTTCATATTTTTAATCCTAGCTATCAAATAACATAAAAGTTATATATCAAAATCCACTTTAAATCGCCATTCGTCTAATAAAGACGACAGCTCTTTTTTCCCTTCTAGAGAGAATAATACACAAGACTGAGAATTAACCAAGTGACTTCCTGTTACATATTGTTCGTCTATCACTTCACATTGTTGTCTTAACGTATCTAACTGAGCAGAATGCGTAATGGTCACCCCTATAAAGAAGTGCCAATCCGCAATGGGTAAGTCGCCTAATATGGCGTGTTCAAGCAACCGTAAGCAATAATTTTTATTGACTCTGTAGTAAGGCATTTGCTGACTGAACTTTATATAGAAGAGCAGCAAGCCAACTAAGATTAAAAAGCAAGCCGCTACCGAAATAATAAGGTTCATAGGATTAAACTAGAGGAAAATTACTTAAGGCTTTTTGACCTCGCTTTAATGCATTTAAATGTTGCTCTTCGCATTGCTCCATCTGTGCACGAAACTTACGCTTTGCCTTCATCGGCAATTCGTTCCAACTTTCGTGCGTTGGGATATGTTCCGTTTCGGCATACACCCTATAAAACACACCAATATCTTCATGAGCAGAAAGGTCAAAACTCAGTTGGTCTAATAGTACTTTTACGCGTATAGAGGCTTCAATCCAGCCTAATTCTTCTGTACCAACCACTTTTAATAAAACACGAATACTCTCAATACGTTGAGCTCGGCCTTCTAAAAGCCTTCGCTCTGCTTCTTCCAATGTTTGCTTACGTTCATGATTTTTTTTCAATAAACGGATAATAAGCAGGACTAAACCTGCAATGGCCAAAATTCCGGTGGTTAAGGCTAAAAAGAAAACACTCAAGGACATATGGGGAAACCTACAGATTAAGCTAATAAATACATTAACCTAAATTCTAACACTATGCAGACAACCCATTACAGCAAATCTATCGCTTTCCAAAAAACGACACTATATTCAGCTCATGGAGGATACAAATGAGCCATCTAGTCACTCTTGTCTCTTTTTCATCGCTTTATAAGCGATATAACCAAAGCCCCCAAAGAAAGCCAACATCAGACCAACAGTAAGAACACCAGCAAGCACAACATCATCTAAAAACATAATCATCACCTCATTTGTTATGTTTTAAATGTAGCCTTTCCTTCAATTCTCACCTTGATATAAGTCAATATTTCTCAGTGCAAAAGGAGCCTAGCGGTGTCTTTATTGACATACATCAGTAAACGCTCCTCTAGAAAATAAAAAGGTCACTTTAGAAAGATTTTAATAGCACTTTTTGAAGCCATTTAGAAATATCGACAACTTGTTCAGGACAGACAGAATGAGGCATTTCATAAGATTCAAACTCTACCAGATAGGATTTATTCAATAGAACTTCTCTCGCATTCATTCCTAATTGAAATGGCACCACAGGATCTTCAGAGCCATGATGAATCAGAATAGAGGTACTACCATTCACATTTTCAGCCGCATCGGTTAAGGCATCAGATTCCACCAAATAAGTAGACAACGCCATAATTCCCGCTAACTTTGATTGTGTCGTTAAACCCAGTTTATAAGCAATCACACCGCCTTGAGAGAAACCAGCAAGTACAATGCGCTTACTTGGAATACCCGCTTCAATTTGAGCATTGATGATGGCTTCAACTTGAGCACAAGATTCAGCAATATTTTTACTGTCCACTTTACGCTCAATCGTCATTTCTAAAATGTCATACCAGGCTCTCATTTCCATGCCACCATTTATGGTAACAGGACGAATCGGAGCATGAGGAAAAATAAAACGCACACCCAATGACTCAGGAAGAGACAAGCTTTTTACAATAGGCTGGAAGTCATACCCGTCTGAACCGAGACCATGTAACCAGATAACAGCACTGTCTATTGATGAAGACGTTTCCACTACAACGCACTCTAATTCCTGCATTTACTTATTCCTCTTTGAAGATGTTCACTAACTTACACATTGCTATAAAGACAGAGGCCGCACACCTTTCCACTCTGATTTTTACTCTAATGGGAGCGACAACTGCATTGAATCGTTGGATGTTAACCTATAACCTAATCCAAGTAAGCGCACGGGTCGATTCTGGCGAGAAATAGCTTCTTTCATTAACATAATAAAAAACGTGTACTCTTGCCCTTTTTGATAGGCTTTCTCAACCGTTGTTTGCTGAAAGTTATCAAACTTCACCTTCACATAAAATTTACTAGGATTGAGCGTAGATTTTTTATTCTCCATTCGGCGCCTTAATTCTTCCATCAATTTAGGAACTTGCATTAAACACGCTTCGGTAGAAGCTAAATCCTTCTCATAGGTATGTTCAATAGAAAAGCTTTTTCGAATGCGATTCACTTGCACCTCTCGTTCATCAATACCCAATGCCAACTGCGATAAACGATGAGCAAAGCGTCCAAACTGCTGCGATAATATAGTAAAATCCAATTGCTGTAAGTCACCACAGGTTACCACTCCTAACTTATTCAACTTTTCTTGACCTACCTTACCAATTCCCCAAATCCTTTTTATGGGTATGGTTTTAACAAATTCAGCTTGATTCGAAGGAACAACAACAAATAAACCGTTCGGTTTATTCCAGTCACTGGCTACCTTAGCCAAAAATTTATTCGCTGCGATGCCAGCGGATACGGTAATTCCTGTGGACGCTTCAATCTTCTGACGAATTTCTTCTGCCATTAAGGTCGCACTGCCTCTACATAGAGAGATATCTGTGACGTCTAAGTAAGCTTCATCAAGGGAAAGTGGTTCAATAATAGACGTATACTCAGAAAATATTTGCCGCATTTTCTGAGAGACATCACGGTACTTTTGCATATTCCCTGGAATAATGGTGAGATGGGGACATTGTCGAACAGCTTGCGCCGATGACATCGCTGAACGAACACCATATTCACGGGCGACATAATTGGCAGTGGAAATAACCCCTCGAGAATTTGCCGCACCTCCAATCGCTAAAGGAATATCACGTAGCTTTGGATTGTCTCTCATTTCTACTGCCGCAAAAAAACAATCCGCATCAATATGAATGATTTTTCTCTGGGACATAGGTCACAACAAAAAAGATAAAAAAACAAAAATACCACAAACACTGTATATAAAAACAGCTTTTTGATCACCAGAAATAATTGACGGCAAGAATCGTTAATATTTTCAGCCAATTTTACCAACGACAAAATTATTCTTTAAGATATGTTATAAAGAGCCGTAAACTAATTACTAAAGGTCAATAAAATAGGACAGAATGAATATGAATTATATACTCCCCCTATTCCTTATTTTATTAATAGGCTCTCTCTCTGGGTGCAGTTACTCTTATCACAAAACATCAAGTGCAGAAGAGATTGCTAGACCAAGTAATCCGCTACAAATTTCCAAGAAGGATGATGCAACAGAACAAAGCAAACAACAAAAGGCTCCGCGGAAAATTATTATTTACCGAGTTCATTAATTAAGATCATGTTAATAAAATGCCACCATCGATTACACGTGGTACGATTAAGAAAAGATTAGGAGACATTGCAATGCGCTTTCTGAAACCCATGTACTTTTTATGTTTTGCCAGTTTATTTTTAACGGCATGTAATGCGATTCAAAATGCTAATAAATGTACAAGTATTGCGCCTTGTAATGGCAATACTGTGAATAACTCGTTAGCTGAAAATAGCGCTAATAGCAGCCCATTTGAGATTGTTGATGTTATTCCCAGAGAGCCTATTATCATCAATGCTACTGGATATTCAGCGCCAATAAGCAACAAAAAATTCTCTAAGTCACAAGCTAAACTATTATCCTTACGAGGATCAAAGCTAGATGCTTACCGCAACCTATCAGAACGTGTTTATGGTTTAAAGATCAATGGCACTTCTACACTGAGTAACATGATGACTCAAAATGATGAACTACGAACCTTTGTAGATGCCTATCTTGTAGGCGCAAAAGTCATCTCCCAAAGGGAGTTAGACGATGGCAGCTTTGAAACGGTCGTTGAAATGGCCCTACAAGAAAACTTTCGTCGATGCGCTGGCTCACCAGAAAGTATAAAATCCAACCCAGCCTGCCAAATTAGACCGTCATATCAAAATGTAGGATCACAAAAAGCACAAAATCAAACTAATAATTTTTATTCAGTCGAATAATGAATATGCGATTAAAACAGATTAGCCTCAGCCTTTTGAGCGCCTTAATATTGAGTTTCCCTTTAGCATTAAGTGCAGCCAGTATTGAGGCATCCGGCCAAGCTATTATTTACAATAGCGACATTGAAGATGCACGTTACCGAGCAACGGAACAGGCCATAAAACAGGCCGTATTACAATCTAGTGCGTTATTGATGTCGCACGATAAGCTAGATAATGGACAACTAAGCTCTTCGATGCACCTGCAAGCTTCTGGATACGCTGAATCGACAAAAATACTCTCTGAAGTCATTAGCGATAATATTCTAAAAGTACGTATCTCTACCGATATTACGGATGAGATGCAATGTAGAAATGGCGCCACAAACCTCTACAAAAAATCAGTGGGTATTACAGGCTTCGCTCTACAAACACCACAGCAGGCTAGTTTAGGGGCATTACATAACATCCCCAGAGCCTTCCCTAAAAGTTTAACAAACGAAATCAACAGACAAGGCTATCTACACGCCCTAGCCGCCACCAATATTCGCATTTACCCCGATCTAATCAATGCACCGACGTCGACAAATGTGGATGGATCCTTAACCGATGTGGCTAGAATAGGGGAAGATCTAGGTGTTCAATATGTTATCAGTGGCGTCATACGAGACATAGATGAAGTTAATCCTAAACATCCAGATGAAGATACCCCTCTTAACTCTCTTTTAAAATGGGCGAATAAAGAAACCAATGAACGTAATATGATGCTTGATATCTATATATACGATGGTTTTAGCGGGGCACTGTTGTTTGAAGAGAGTTATCAAGAATCTGGAGACTGGACACCTGATCGAAATAAAAAAATGGGGTTTGGTTCATCCGCATTCTGGAAAACCAGTTATGGCCACATTGTTCAACAAGTTTTATGGCAAATCTCCTTAGACGCCAGCGAGAAACTACGTTGCCAACCTTTTGTAGCCAACATTTTTAGAACAGAAGGCAACAAAATACATATTAATGCTGGATCTTTATCTGGAATAAAAAAAGGGGATAAGTTTAATGTATATCGCCGGTATGAAATTTTCGATCAATTACAAAATGCACAAACACAGCTCAATAATGCCAATATCAATGTTACTATTACCCAAGTTCAGCCTAACTTTGCTATTGGCGAACTCGCTGTTGATGCAAGAATTTTAAATGTACAACAACAAGATGTTGTTATCGCTTGGTAAATCACTACAATCAACAAAATACTTTTTTTAACAAGGACATCACATGAACAACGAATTGCTACACCACTTAGAACAACGTATTAATCAAGCTGTTGAAGAAATTAATGCTCTAAGAGGAAAAATTTCTGACCTAGAAATGAAAAACTACGAATTAAGCGAAGAAAAAACTGAGCTAGAAGCTAAATTCTCTCAGCAAGAAGAACAACAAGCTAATTGGGAAAATTCACTAAACGGTATGCTTTCTCGCTTAAACCAGTTGGATAAGCATCAATGAAATATGCTGTCGCCGCTGCATTGATGCTAACAACATTAAGTGCCAATGCAGCTGGCACTTGGTCAACTTTACTAAATTATGACCACATTTTTAGTCAGCCGTCCACAGCGACAAGCAATACCGCATCTATCATTTCTGGCTCTATGGAATACGCCTTCCCAAGAAGCTTAGCTTTTTATGGGGGAGCGTCTTTTTTCCTACAAGACAGTTTTGAAAGTACGCTCAATATTGGCGCTCGCTTTTACAGTGCAGACCCTATTCTCAATATGGGAAATATTCCTGTGTGGAGCTTTATTGGCTTAGGTAATTATTTTGTCGATGATAATGCTTATTACCCTGAAATAGGGCTTCGCATTGGTGTCAACCAACTGTCTCGAGTTGATGTTAGCTTGAAAGTTTTAAACAGTAGTAACACCGCATACGACAATCATGCCGCCGTTGGTATTGGTTTTGCATTTTAATATGGGAATTCACTAAGCACCTCTCTCTGTTTATTATTTTATTTAACAGTAAGGGGGCTTTATATCCCCTTTACAGCTCAATATTATTGCTGTGTAAAGCACTAGCACTTTACACAACATATGAAGCGATTAGGTTTTGTTTTTATGGATCAACTTATTCAGCAACTTCAGTATAAAGTTGCATCTCTACTCCAAGAGCTCGATGACGCTCATGCAGAAATAGCCAGGTTAAAAAATGCGGCTTCTGCTACAGATAGCGAAAATACAACATCTCCCTACGATTTATTAAGCCAAATGAGTAACTTAACGCCTAATGATCAATTGCAGCTCTATATTGAAGATTCCCTTGATTCTGACTCATCCGCTTCGATTCAAACAACCAACATAAATGGAGACTTTGAAAACCAACTTAGCTTTGATCTACCTCCAGAAACGGGATCATTGGGCTCAATACTAGACACTACAGAGCCAACTCTATCCATCCAAAATAATGCATATGCTACTGAGAACCAAGTGACTTTAAAAGATTCATCAAACAACGAAGAACAAGTAACAGAGAACACAATCATTAATAAATCAAAAGAAAATGATATTCCGGAAGTTGAAGAGACCTCTACAACCCTAGAAACTGAAAGCAGCGACACGTCTGAAAGTCAGCAATTAGCGAAAAAACGTAAAAAGAATAAACAGAACAACATTAAGTTAATTCAGTTACTAGAAAAGAAATACCCTAAAGCCTTTAATTGGAACAACCCATCTCCTCTGAAGATAGGTATAGACAAAGAAATGCAGATCGATGATGAATTGACTGAAAGCAAATTAAAACGCGCCTTAGCCGCGTATACGCGATCTGACAGATATAAGAAAAGCCTTACTAAGCAGAAACTGCGCATCGACTTAAATGGCAAGCCGATATTGCCTAAAAAAGCAGCCCATAAGCCATCTAAAGAAAAAGCAACAGATGCAATAAAGAAAGAGCCTCGCCAAACTGAGCCGAAACAAGAAGCACCAAAGGATGATGGCTTATCAAATGAAGAAAGAATGAAGAAAAAATTAGCAATGTTACTTTCGAAAAATAAACACTGATTTTTCAAAAAAACTATTTACAAAGCGCAATGGCATAGATAATATATGCCGCGCTGCTGTGGAGGGGTTCCCGAGTGGCCAAAGGGAGCAGACTGTAAATCTGCCACGAAAGTTTCGGTGGTTCGAATCCACCTCCCTCCACCACTTCAGCATCTTCTGATATATCTCTTACTTTAGTCTCAAAAATAAACAGATTAACTTCAATACAAATAAGTGACGTTTTCTTTTATTTCTTTTGCTAACAACCTATCGAAACACTCACCCCACGCTATCAAACAGATAATCGCTCAACAACACCTCGAATAAACATCTCACTATCAACTCCGATAACAGCACAGACCCACCTCTCCAGTAATTAAAAACTCAACACCAACACAGCCCCAAAAAAGAAACCACAACAATCACACAGAATCCACCCTCAGGCACTCTAGACTCAAAGAATTAGCGATTAGCGATTAGCGATTAGCGATTAGCGATTAGCGATTAGCGATTAGCGATTAGCGATTAGCGATTAGCGATTAGCGATTAGCGATTAGCGATTAGCGATTAGCGATTAGCGATTAGCGATTAGAATCAAAGAAGCAACAAAAAAGAAATTCAATGCAGAATTAAATCTAGAAAAGAAAACAAGGAGAGTATGAGAATGGTGGGTCGTACTGGATTCGAACCAGTGACCAATTGATTAAAAGTCAACTGCTCTACCAACTGAGCTAACGACCCGCTCATATACTAAAAATTACAATGGTCGGAGTAGAGAGATTCGAACTCCCGACATCCTGCTCCCAAAGCAGGCGCGCTACCAGACTGCGCTATACTCCGATGGCTCCTCGAACTGGACTCGAACCAGTGACCCAATGATTAACAGTCATTTGCTCTACCAACTGAGCTATCGAGGAATCAAGAATTTCTAGCAAGAAATTGTCATGAAAAGTATAGTGGTGGGTCGTACTGGATTCGAACCAGTGACCAATTGATTAAAAGTCAACTGCTCTACCAACTGAGCTAACGACCCAACTATAATATTCATCAGTAATGGGGTGGACGATGGGGCTTGAACCCACGACCGCCGGAATCACAATCCGGAGCTCTACCAACTGAGCTACGCCCACCATTACTAGGTGGTGATAAAATTAGTGGTCGGAGTAGAGAGATTCGAACTCCCGACATCCTGCTCCCAAAGCAGGCGCGCTACCAGACTGCGCTATACTCCGATGGCTCCTCGAACTGGACTCGAACCAGTGACCCAATGATTAACAGTCATTTGCTCTACCAACTGAGCTATCGAGGAATTACTAATTTTTTGCCGCAACACACTTTTAGTTAAAGTGGCGGAGGAGGAGAGATTCGAACTCTCGGTAGGCTATTAACCTACGCCAGTTTTCAAGACTGGTGCATTAAACCGCTCTGCCACCCCTCCGTTGCGAGCGAGGTGTATATTACTGATTTCAAAATTCAGTGCAACCACTTTTTGCATTTTTTTTAATATTTTTCGCTTTTTTCTACTACATAGCCTTCTTCAGCCCTTGGTTTAACCCAAACATTAGAAAACCAGTGATAATTTGTACTTTTTTTAACCGGCATAGTGCAATTAATCCGCCCTCTACCGTAAGAAAAGGCTTTCTTCGCCGTAATGGACACTTTTTGTTCAGTTAGCCAATTAATATCGGCTTTACCTTGTCCAGACACATAACAAGTAAACTCTTTGGTACGATATTGGCCTTCTTTAAAAGAAAGAGTCATAGACACAGGCTCTTCCCCTGCAAAATCTCCCCCGGTATCTACCTTTGTTAGCGGCATTGGAACTGAAGATAGTTTAGTTTTTAATGTCGATAACTTTGCATAAGCACCAGATGCGGGAAAACGAGGTAAATTTGAGAAATCAGAGTCCGAGCTTACAACACCGGATTGCTGCCCAAAACCAACGATGTCCAACTCCTCTAAGAAAGAACGAATCAACTCATTGGATTCCCCATAGGGATAAGCTAACATTTTGGGCGAACTTCCTAGCGTCTCAACCAGTAAACTCTCAACTTCTAGCACCTCTTGTTTTATTCTCGCAAACCAAGCTGAGAAACTTTCCTCTTCATTATGTCGCATCATATAAGGGTGACTCATCGTATGATTCGCCATGACGGCACCATACTGCTGCATTTCCCTCATCTCGTCCCAGGTTAGAAAGTTACGATTCTTATGTAAAACAGGGTCGGTATTAATAAAAACCGTAAAAGGAAAGCTTTTCTCTTTTAAGATAGGAAAGCCTTTTTCATAAATGTTTTTATAAGCATCATCAAACGTTATCGCAACCGCTTTATCAGGAAGACCCTCCCCGTTTCTTAACTTCTTTATTCCAGAGGATAAATCAATAACTTGATAACCATCATTTTCTAAGAACTCCAAATGTTCTCGAAACTGTGCTGGTGTCACAGAGGTCGAAAAAGGGGTTTCTTCCCCTACATGATGATACTGCAGTATAGGGAGATGAAATTGTTCGGCTTGAATATATGAAGACAGCAATATGGAGCCCCCAATACATAACCCGGCTGATAGTTTAACGATGGACATTTTTTCACCTATTCATAAATGATCAAGACATAGTATCAAAAACAGGCGCAAGTAACGTTTGTAAAACATAATATAACAAAATCTCATGTCTATTTTATGACAACTGTTATGGTCAAAATAGCATCTCGCTGCATCTGTTTAGTTTTTCAACAGTCTTCTAAACTCAATAGAACATCAACAAGCAAAAGCAGGTACATAGTATGAGCAAAATAACTTTCTTAAATAATCTTGAACACCAACTCGCTGAACTTAAAGAACAGGGATTGTTTAAAGAAGAGCGCATGCTAAAGTCACCTCAAGCCGCGAGTGTTATCGGTAATGATGATCAACCTCTTATCAACCTTTGCGCTAATAACTACTTAGGGCTTGCGAATAACGAAGACCTTGTGACTCATGCAAAAAACGCTCTAGATAAATACGGTTACGGTATGGCCTCTGTACGCTTTATTTGCGGCACACAATCTATTCATACTGAATTAGAGAATCAATTAAGTGATTTTTTGGGGATGGAGGATACGATCCTTTATTCTTCTTGCTTCGACGCCAATACAGGGCTATTTGAAACTCTACTAACAGATAAAGATGCCATCATCAGTGATTCCTTAAATCATGCAAGTATTATAGATGGTGTGCGTCTATGTAAAGCGAAACGCTTCCGCTATCAGAACAATGATATGCAAGATTTAGAGTTGCAACTGCAAAAAGCCATTGAATCAGGAGCCGAAACGACATTAATCGTTACCGATGGCGTATTCTCTATGGATGGCATTATTGCGAACCTTAAAGCGGTATGTGACCTGGCAGACAAATACGATGCTCTTGTCATGGTAGATGATTCTCACGCAGTAGGCTTCCTAGGAGATAACGGTCGAGGCAGCCACGAATATTGCGATGTCATGGGTCGCATTGATATTATCACTGGCACCTTAGGTAAAGCACTAGGAGGTGCCTCTGGTGGCTATACAAGTGCATCAAAACCGATTATCGAATGGTTACGTCAACGCTCTCGCCCTTACTTGTTTTCTAACTCATTAGCGCCTGTCATTGTCTCAACGACACTGCATGTATTAGAAAAAATACAATCGGGTCATGAAGCTCGCCAAGCGCTCAAACAAAACAGCGAATATTTTCGTGAGAAAATGACTCAACTTGGATTTACACTTGTACCGGGAGACCATGCCATCATCCCTGTGATGTTGGGTGATGCCAAAGTATCCCAAATTATGGCCGCAAAACTCTTTGAAAAAGGCGTTTATGTTACTGGTTTTTATTACCCTGTCGTCCCTCTTGGAAAAGCAAGAATCAGAACACAAATGTCAGCTACACTTACCCAAGAACAATTGGATTATGCTATCGAAGCTTTTGCCTCTGTAGGCAGAGAATTGAATATTATTGGAGCGTCATAAATGAAAACCCTAGCTAAAACACACAATACTCCAGGTATATGGATGACAGATGCAGACATCCCAGAATATGGTAATAATGATGTTCTCATTAAAATCCGCAAGACCGCTATTTGTGGAACGGACATGCATATCTATCATTGGGATGATTGGGCGCAAAAAACCATTCCAGTTCCGATGGTAGTAGGTCACGAGTTTATTGGTGAAATTGCGGCTTTGGGTCCAGAGGTCACTGAGTTTAAAATAGGTGATCGAGTTTCTGGTGAAGGACACATTACCTGTGGCCACTGCCGTAATTGTCGAGCTGGACGTAGGCACCTTTGCGGGAAAACCATTGGTGTCGGCGTTAATAGAACAGGGGCTTTCGCTGAATACCTAGTTATTCCAGCCACCAATGCGTTCAAAATACCCGATAATATCTCTGACGATTTGGCGGCGATTTTTGACCCCTTCGGTAACGCGGTTCATACTGCTCTGTCTTTTGATTTGATTGGTGAAGATGTCCTAATTACCGGAGCGGGTCCTATTGGAGCAATGGCAGCGGCCATATGTCGTCATGTTGGTGCTCGCAATGTTGTCATCACAGATGTTAATGATTTCCGCCTGGATCTTGCAAAAAAATTGGGCGCGACTAGAGTGGTCAATGTTGCCAAAGAAGACATTAAAGATGTGATGGCTGAAATGGGGATGAAGGAAGGCTTTGACGTTGGTCTTGAAATGTCAGGCAACGGACAAGCATTTAACGCTATGCTCAATAATATGAATCATGGAGGCAAGGTGGCCATGCTGGGTATTCCAAGTGAAGGGACCGTCATTGACTGGAACCAAGTCATTTTCAAAGGGTTGCAGCTGAAAGGAATTTACGGTCGAGAGATGTTTGAAACTTGGTACAAAATGGTCGCTATGCTGCAGTCAGGGTTAGACATTAGCAGTATCATTACCCATCATTTCTCTGTTGATGATTTTCAGTTAGGTTTTGATGCCATGGCATCAGGGCAATCAGGCAAAGTCATCTTAGACTGGACCTAAGCAACTAAAAAGGTATATTTTTGAAGAGAATTGGCGCGATGACTTGCGTCAATTCTATCTAAAAGGTAGCGTTAAGCTTTCGCTTAATTTAGAGCTAAAGCATGTTAACCATTGGAACAAGCACTCATCCTAGACCTCATAATGAGGCACTCTTTCTGTTAATGCACCGTGGTAGCATTTTAACCACAATAGAATCACATGACTTCCTTGTAACCATTGATCAATTTCAGCCTGAAGCAGAATCCCAACCGGTTTTTTGCGGCGAATGGCATGGCAAAGACGTTTTTGCGTGCCTACTTAAATCCGTTCCACCTAGCTTCCAAGAAACCGATTTTAGAGAGCTACTCTTTTCTCAGGACGAAGCTGGATATTACCTACTCAGCCGGTCAAGACAACTTGCTACCTGGGATGCTGATCATCAGTTTTGTGGTCGCTGCGGAACCTCTTTCAATAAGAGGCACGATACGGAACACACCAAAATTTGCCCAAAATGTAACTTAAGGCACTACCCTCGCATTTCACCCTGCGTAATCGTAGCCATACGTAAAGAAAACCAAATACTGCTTGCAAGAGGCATCCATTCACCACCAAATCGATTCAGTAATATTGCCGGTTTTGTTGAGGCGGGAGAAAGCTTAGAACAAGCCGTAGTAAGAGAAGTAAATGAAGAAGTAGGTATTGAGGTGACAAATATTCAGTACACGTCAAGTCAACCTTGGTCATTCCCACATCAACTTATGGTTGGTTTTTTAGCCGACTACGTTAGTGGGGAGATTATAGCGGCACCAGGAGAAATTGCCGAAGCTGGCTGGTATAATATTGATCAATTGCCACCCATCCCGCCACCAGCAACCATCTCAGGACAAATAATTTTAGAGCAGATTGAAAGAATTAAACAATCACAATAGCATTCCAAAAGTATAAAAAAGCCCATATATGGTTAAGTACATGGGCCTTTTTTATACATTATGTCACCGCTCGCCAGTTACAACCTTATAGCAAGGAATATATTCACTTCCAGGTAATTTCATTCGCTGCTGTGATACAAAAGCCTGTAGTAATAAATCCAGTTTTGCTAATAAGGCTTTATCACCATGAATTTCGAAAGGTCCATGTTCCTTAATATAAGACACCCCATTCGCTTTAACATTACCAGCCACAATAGAAGAAAACGCTCTTCTTAAATCTGCAGCTAACAAATGCACGGGCTGATCAAAATTAAGATTCAAAGCCGCCACTCTCTCATGATTTGGCTCGAACGGTCGCTGAAACTCCTCAGGAATATGCAGTTTCCAGTTATAATAAAACGCATCATGATGAAGTCTACGGTATGCTTTAACCTCATCCATTCCGTCCTTCATAACCTTAGCAACAGTCGACTCATCATCTATGATAATTTGATATTTCGCTTGCGCTTCTTTACCTAATACTTCACCAATAAACTCATGTATTTGTTCAAAGTAGGACGCACTTTCTTTTGGCCCAGTAAAGACTACAGGAAAGGGGATATTGTCATTTTTAGGGTGTAACAAAATACCTAATAAGTACAATATTTCTTCTGCTGTACCAGCCCCACCAGGAAAAACAATAATGCCATGCCCTGCTCTTACAAACGCTTCTAAACGTTTTTCAATATCCGGCATAATAACCAATTGATTTACAATTGGATTAGGAGATTCAGCAGCAATAATTCCCGGTTCTGTTAGCCCTAGATAAACACCGTCTTTAATTCGTTGTTTCGCATGTGCAATGGCCGCGCCTTTCATCGGTCCTTTCATTGCGCCAGGACCACAGCCTGTACAAATATTCAAATCTCGTAAGCCTAATTCATGACCTACTTTTTTCGTATAATCGTATTCGTGTCGAGCAATAGAATGCCCACCCCAACAGACAATTAAATCCAAATCATCAGAACGCCTAAATACATTTGCATTCCGTAATAGTTCAAAAACCACATTGGTAATTTTATCTGAGCTCGCGTCGGCTAACCCTCTGGCTAAATTGTATTCGTGGTGCGTGAAAATAATATCGCGCAACACTGAAAACAGCATTTCACGGACACTACGAATCATTTTACCATCAACAAAAGCACTACTAGGGGCATTAATTAATTGCAGCTTAACGCCCCTTTCCTGCTGAATAATCCGTATTTCAAAGTCATTAAACTCATCCATTACGGCCTGAGCATCGTCAGAATCGCTGCCACAATTTAAAATGGCGAGAGAACAGCGACGAAACAACTCATGCAACTGACCTGAGTCTTCAGATATACGAGAGATCTCATCTTGTGATAGCATTTCAAGTGCACCTTTTGGTGCAACAAGCGCATTAACGCGATCTTGATACTGCATGATCGCCTCCTTTTACAAAGCGTTTAATTGAAAGATTATAGTGATACCAGCAAGCACTTTTATCAAGTCATAAAAAAACCGCTTTCGCGGTTTTATAGTTGATTCAATACGTATTCTGCAGAACTCACATTAAATTCACCAGGTTCATCCAGCCATAACTGACCGACAATACCATTATCTACCAGCATGGCGTAACGTCGGCTACGAATACCCATTTTAGCCGTTGAGATATCGAGCTCTAACCCCATTGATTTAGTCAGTTCAGCGAGGCCGTCTGCAGCCATAGTAATATGTTCGGCATTATTCGCTTTACCCCATGCATCCATAACAAAGACATCATTTACTGATAAGCACATGAGCTCATCGATACCTTTTTCTTTAAATGCATCTGCATGAGCAACAAACCCTGGTAAATGACTCACGCTGCAAGTTGGCGTAAATGCTCCAGGAACAGCAAACAACACCACTTTTTTACCCGCAAAGAAATCCGTTACATTAATAAATTCAGGTCCGTTTTCCCCCATTATTTGAAACTGACCTATTGGCAACATATCCCCAATCTGAATTGACACTGATTTTCTCCCAGTTAAATAATCACGACGGTTAGATTATTCATCTAAAAGCGTGAACAGTCTACATTTAACGGATAGTAAACTGTTTTAATAAATCTTGTTGATGACTCGCCAGTTTTTCTAAGCCATCACTATCTTGGGCCGTTTTAACTGCGGCTAGTGATGCCTGCTCTGACATATCAGCAATATGATGAACACTTTGGCTAATTTCTGTTGCTACCGCCGACTGCTGTTCTGCTGCCGTTGCAATTTGCGTAGTTAAATCTCTTATATCTGATACGAAACCTTGCATTTCTTGCAATGAGACACCGACTTCTTGAGCTTTGGTGACACTTTCATAGGCGCTAGAACAGCTTCTAGACATGCTAGAAACAGTCCCTTTGACACCATTCTGCAACTCAACAATGACACGTTGAATTTCTTCCGTCGAACTATGCGTCCGATTTGCCAGTGTTCTAACTTCATCCGCCACAACCGAGAATCCTCGCCCTTGCTCACCCGCTCGAGCGGCTTCAATAGCGGCATTCAATGCAAGAAGGTTCGTCTGTTCAGCAATACCTTGTATTACTTCAAGAATTTTACCAATACTCTGGGAATGCTCATCTAGTACATTCACCATTTTTGCAGAGCTTTCAATTTCACGAACCAACACTTCAATCTCTTTTACATTGGCATCCATTTGGTGCCTATTATCAAGTGCCTTTTGGTCCACCAACTGAACTTGACGCAACGCGGTTTCAGAGCTTTTCGCCACTTCCTGTACTGTCGCCGCCATTTCTGTCATGGCCGACGCAACACTCGTCGTTTGCTCATTCTGTGCATTCATTAAAGATTTAGATTCATTTGCTAATCGAGAACTATTTTGAGCCGAACTAGACACTTCAGATGAGGCCTTACTAATGTCTTTCATCACCCCTTCCAGTCTATCAACCAGATCATTAACCCAATTAGACAGTTCTCCTAACTCGTCTTTAGAAGACACCTTTACTCGCTTAGTAAAGTCTCCTTGAGCAATTTTACCCAATACAGACATAACCTCACTTAAAGGACGCTTGATACTGCGACTGACCCACAAAGCCACAAGAGCCGCAATCGCGATTGAAATAAGCACAATGGCGAACGACAGTAATCTAGAGAAATCGGCTGCGCCCGAAGCGTCGTCACGAGACTCATCTCTAACATCGTCCGCTAATGACAATAAATTATCTGTATTCTGAGAAATCACACTCATTATATTTGAAAGCTGCTTAGCATTCTCAACCGATTTTTCCTGCATCGCCAAGAAGTTTCTATAACGCATAATCACACCTTCATCAGGAATAACCGCGTCTTCAACTTCTTGGATTAGAATCTCAATATTTTCATCTTGTACGTGCTTCATTTTATTATGCACATCACCAAACAAGCGCACCAATGATGTATACAATACGTCGAGGTATTCTAAATCCTTTTGATCAAAGTAATCATTGACTGTTGCCTGCATACTTTGCATTTGCGTAGTCATATAAATCGCCGCAAACATAACTTCAGAATCAGAAGACTCCGTTAATATTTGAAGATCTTCAATGGCAAATAAAATCGAATCCTTTAAATCCAGCTTTTTCTCTAACACAACAGCATTATTCTCAATCATTGATTTATGATTAACAAAAGCCGCCTGGGCAATACTGTAAAACTTATTTGCCTCGGTTTCTAACAAAGTCAACTCTGACGACATTTTAGATCGATTTTTAATCAATCCAGCTAACTTTTGAGAGCGCTCAATAAACATATCTTTACGAGAAGAGAACTCATTTTCTAACAATTTAATTTCATCAGTATCGCTGCTCAGCAAAAACCTCAACATTATCGAATTAGACAACATTAATTCATCTTTAACCTGATTACTTGTCATGACAATGTCTGCCACTTCACCGGTGACAACATCAAGCTTTTCCTCAACTTGCTTAAGCCCAAAGAAACCCGCGCTGGCAACAACGACTATTAACAGCACTAGAACAGCAAAACCGCTCAAGATTCGTTGTATTACAGATAAAGACATTAGGCACCCCTTCAAGGCAAATCAATTAATACGATCCGTTAAACGATCACTCGACAACGATTAAAACATAGCATATAAAAAAGTACTTTATATTAAACAAAACAAATGTATACAATCTTAGCTAGAATGAAATAGTAATTTCAAAAACATAAAAAAGCGAACTTTTGTACTACTAATGTCTCTATATCCTGTTCATTTGGTCATTTAATTTATTTAAGCACTTCAATCTGTTAAATTTCCATTCCCATACACCATACAAAATATGTGCCGCAAACTTATGGAACAACCTTTATACGAAAAAATTGCCAACCAAATAGAACAACAAATTTTAGATGGTGTTTTTTTATCTGGCACAAAAATCACTTCCGTAAGAAAATGCAGCAGCCAACTGAATGTCAGTGTGGCAACCATTCTACAAGCCTATAGCCTTTTAGAAGATCGTGGCGTTATTAAAGCGCAACCACAGAAAGGCTACTATGTTCAAAATATTTTACCTAGTCCTAAGTCGGCGGAAACACTCCCTTCACCGATAAAAATAGATACCGTCCCAACCCTAATTAATAAACTACTGCATACATCGCAGGATGATTCTATTATCCAGTTTGGCGCGGCTATTCCAGAAGGTCAATTCTTACCTATCAGGCAGTTACAAAGGTCGGTAGGAAGACTCATGCGGCTAGAGCCAGAGATTTGCGCCGCTTATGAGTTTACCCCTGGCGCACTGAGTTTACGTAGACAGATTGCGATTAGAATGCTGGACTCTGGCTGTAAAATTCAACCTAGTGATATTACCATCACTCTAGGTTGTCAAAATGCCATCATGCATGCCCTACAAGCCGTTACTAAAGCTGGGGACACTGTCGCCGTCGAGACACCAACCTATCATGGCATACTCCAAGCCATTGATGTCTTGAACTTACAGGCCATCGAAGTTCCTTGTCATCCAAACTCTGGTATCGACTTACAGCACTTAGAAACGGCGTTAAATAACTGGGATGTAAAGGCTTGCTTGGTAACACCCAATAATCAAAACCCAACAGGTTCTTCGCTAGCAAAAGCCAGTCGTGAGAAGTTATTACAGATATGCCACCAGCATAACACCACCATCATTGAAGACGATGTATATGGTGAATTAAGCTATGAAAACAAACGAGAGAATTCCTTATTATCCTACACAGAGTATAAAAACGTCATTTACTGTAGCTCTTTTTCAAAAAGCATTGCTCCGGGATTCCGAGTTGGTTGGATCATTGGAGGGCTACAACAAGAAAGAATTGAGCACTATGCATCCGTTCAGTCTCTCGCTATTCCTACGTTAACTCAAAGAGCTATCGCTAATTTCTTAGAAAATGGCGCTTATGACAGGCACCTAAGAAAGACACGTCAAGCCTATGAAGAAAATCTGCACCGTTGTAGAGCCCTAATTTCCAAGTACTTCCCAGAAGGCACCACGATCTCCTCTCCTTCCGGAGGGTTTTTATTATGGATTACACTTCCTAAAGATATTAATGCATTAGAACTTCACAAACGCGCTCTGTCAGAGGGAATTGGCACCATTCCAGGTCTGGTGTTTAGCATTACACCAAAATTCACACATCACCTGAGAATTAGCTATGCGATCTCTTGGAATAACAGAACCGATACGGCAATAAAGAAAATTGGGGAGCTTTGCCAAACTCAACAACAAGAAAAATAAAGGTTTTTTTACTAATCGTCACAAAATAAAAGTCACTTATTAGTGGCAAGTTTCCTCATTTTGTAATATCCCTAATAAGGTAAAAACAAAATACAGACTCATTATAAGATGAGCTTATATTTATTCTATAAATTAAACTTATTTTAACCTGTACAGACAGTGCAAAAAGCGTACAATTCGCACTCTTTTTTAAATTAATCGCCCTAACGGCCGATAGTTTTATTATCATCTTAATTACTGGCATTTGTGATGGAATTTGTTGATCATCCCCAAGACATACCACTTCAAATTAAAGAAGTTAATGATCGAATGTTTCCTGAGACTTCTTTTGATAGAGTGGGTTTTGTTGGCATCACGTGGCAATCAAAACGCGCTTACGCAATGGGTCAAGCGGTACAGATCACCTTGAAAGAAATCGACCCTAATTTCTGCGTTACAGGAAGGGTTGTTTGGTGTGATAATCAACAAGACAGTTTTAAGATTGCTATCGAGTTTCCAGAAAAAGAAGATTGCTTCTGTGTTCGAATGATCGAACAGTTATCTCAAATAGAGCATTATCGACGCCAAGCAAAAACACAAGGCAGACGCCTCAACTACAACGAAGCCGCGGCAGAATGGATCAATAAGTTTGCCGCATCCTTCCCAGCTTTTACGATTTAATCTTTATGAATTCAGTTCTTAGTCAAGATCAACTTGACATCATACGCTCACAACTCGGTCGTGACCCTAATGGTATTTCGGCTATCGCACACTCTTCACCAAATAACATTCCACAAGTATTGCAAATGGAAAGTTGGGTTTTTAATCAACCTTTCCCTACTCTTTATTGGCTTTCCAGTAAGGCCATTGATAAAGCGCTTGCACGTATAGAAAGCCTAGGTGTCGTGAAAGAGTTAGAACAACGCATCAAAGATAATCCTGAGTTAAGAGACGCGCACCATCAATCTCACCGGGATTATATCCAAAGACGCTGGGATGCCATGACCCCAGAGCACAAAAAAATAATTGAAGACAGAGGCTTTTCAAGTTTATTTGAAAAATTAGGTATTGGAGGCATAGCTAATTGGGATCAAGTTCGATGTTTACACATGCAATACGCACATCACCTCGCTGGAGACAATGTCATAGGTCGAATATTAGATGAAGAATACGGAATCCGAGCTATTGCTGACGCTGAATGAAAAATAAAAAAGGACCTTTAACGGTCCTTTTTTCATCATGTTGTTAACTATTTCTTTAACCAAGCTTTTAATTCATCTGCTGATTTTGTTTGGGAAAGCCCTTCTCGAAGTTTGTTAAAAGCAGCGGCAGCAACTACTGGTCGGGATGCATAGGTAGTTAAAGCGCCACCAGTCCAACCTGCCAGCTTCAAAGCCTCTTTTTTAAATGTATTCCCTGCTACGCCATGACCGCCTAGTAATAATAAGGCATCTTCAATATCTAAGTAGCTTGGTCTTTCAGCACCAAACTTCATAAAGTCGTCTTGTTCAACTGCATCAAATTTATTTGTCATGAATAAGAATCCTATCTCTTAAAATATCCATTAAAGTTATATATAACCGATCAAATAAACAAGTTTTTTCAAACAAGAAAAAGAAAAATAAACATAAGCCTCTCTAAACTGACTAACGACTATATTACTCCGGTTTTGTTTTTACACGACCAATAGCCTCTAACCAACCAGAATACAAAGCATTGCGTCTATCTTCATCCATTTTCACATCAAACACTTGATCAACACGCCATAATTCAGAAATCTCATCTATTGATTGATAAACACCCACATGTAAACCAGCAAGAAAAGCGGCGCCCAAAGCCGTTGTTTCCGTTACTTTAGGTCGCTCGACACGAATACCTAAGATATCAGACAGGAACTGGACAACAAGATCATTAATTACCATGCCACCATCTACTCGAAGCGAGCTAAATTGAGCCCCATCTTGCTCCATCGCACCAACTAAGTCTTTTGTTTGATAACAGACAGAGCGCAACCCAGCACTGACTATGTCCGCCACACTGGTATCTCGAGTTAACCCCACCATTGCACCACGAGCATCAGGGTCCCAATAAGGAGCACCTAAACCAGTAAAGGCAGGCACTAAGTAAACAGAGTCATCATTATTTGCACTTTCTGCTAGTGCCTTTGTTTCTTTTGCATCCGTGAATAACTTCAAACCATCACGCAGCCATTGAATCGCCGCCCCGGCAATAAAAATACTGCCTTCTAATGCATAAGTCACTTTACCATTTAGACGATAACCAACCGTGGTGAGCATTTTATGTTCAGATTTAAGTGCCTTATCGCCGGTATTGATAATCATAAAGCAGCCCGTTCCATAAGTGCTTTTTACCATCCCAGGTTCAAAACACGCTTGTCCGATTAAAGCGGCTTGCTGATCTCCCGCCATCCCCGTAATAGGAATCGCGGCACCAAGGATATTGACATCACTGACACCAAAATCTGCACTACAATCCATGACTTCGGGGAAATTAACCCCTTCAATTCCAAGCAAGGCAATCAACTCCTCATCCCATTCTTGCGAATGAATATTAAAAGCCATTGTTCTAGCCGCATTTGTGGCGTCCGTTTTATGAGACTGGCCATTCGTTAGACGCCATAAAAGAAACGAATCCACAGTACCAAACATAAGGTTTCCCTTATCTCTTAATACAATGGCTTCAGGTACATTATCCAGTATCCAACGAATTTTCGTAGCCGAAAAATAAGGATCTATCAACAAACCAGTTTTAGCTTGTACCTTATCGCTTAAGTCTTGATCGACTAGAGACTGACAAAACTTACTGGTGCGTCGATCCTGCCACACAATGGCATTATAGACAGGCTTACCCGTTTCCTTATCCCAAAGCAGTGTAGTTTCACGCTGATTAGTGATGCCAATAGCGGCTATCTCTTGAGCATGTAAGCCTGTATCCTTGAGCACTTTTACACATACAGAAAGGGTAGACGACCAAATTTCTTCTGGATTATGCTCTACCCAACCATCATTAGGGAATATTTGCGTAAATTCCTCTTGAGCTTGACCAATGCGCTTTCCTTTAGCATCAAAAACAATTGCTCTGCTACTAGTTGTTCCTTGGTCTATTGCCAGAATATAATTTGCCATATCGTCGCCTCTTAATTGCTGCGTATATACTAAGTAAGTTTCATTTTTATTATTTTCGAACATGAAATGTTCAAGTTTGAATACTGCATATTAAAACCACTGCAGCCAATGATAGCAAGTTAAAAAAATTTAGGAGTGTTTTACTCAATGGGTCAACAAACTCGACAAGAGAAAATAGTCTCTTTAGTTCAAGAGCAAGGCTACATAAGCATAGATGATTTGGCGGCTCATTTTAAAGTGACTCCTCAGACTATCCGCCGAGACATCAACGCTCTTGCTAAAACCAATCAAATTCGCCGCCATCATGGTGGAGCCAGTTATGATTCAAGTACCAGCAACGTTTCCTATGCTCAACGCCAAGTTTTAAGCCACGATGCAAAACATGCAATAGCGAAACGTATTGCGGCGGAAATCCCAGATAATGCCTCTTTGTTTATCAACATAGGTACCACGACAGAAACCGTCGCTAAGGCATTATTGCAGCATTCAGGCCTACAAATCATCACGAATAACCTTAATGTTGCGACTATTCTTAGCAGTAAAGAAGACTTTACCGTCATTGTTGCTGGCGGGAAAATTCGTTCCCGTGACGGCGGCATCATGGGAGAAGCCACTATCGACTTTATCAGCCAATTTAGAGTGGACTACGGCATCATAGGTATCAGCGGCATCGACCCAAACGATGGTTCTTTATTAGATTATGACTATCAAGAAGTTCGCGTTGCACAAAGTATCATAAAGAACTCTCGCACCATATTTTTAGCGGCTGATCACGCTAAATTCGGTCGCAATGCCGTCGTTCGATTAGGAAATATTACTCAAGTAGATAGATTATTCACGGATCAAGCACCACCACAAGCGATCCAAAAACTTCTAATCGAAAATAATATTGACCTAGAGATCTGCCCTTAATATTCGGTCTTGAAGTAAACATAATAAATTAAGCAAATTTTGGTCGTTTTTCACGCGATTCTTGCTTATACACGTCGCTTGGTTTACTCTTTCACCTTACAAAATGTTCGTTTTAGAACATTCATATTCAAATTCGATAATTAATAGGTGTTGCACGATGTCTAGTACGCATTTCGATCTTTTTGTTGTTGGTGGTGGGATTAACGGCACAGGTATCGCCGCAGATGCGGCCGGAAGAGGCTTAACCGTCGGTCTATGCGAAATGAACGACCTAGCAAGCGCAACATCATCCAACAGTAGTAAATTAATACATGGCGGTTTACGCTATTTAGAGCACTATGAATTTCGCCTAGTAAGGGAAGCATTGAGTGAACGCGAAGTACTATTAAAAATAGCGCCACACATTGTGACACCAATGCGTTTTCAAATGCCTCACAGACCTCATCTAAGACCCGCTTTCCTGATTCGTCTAGGGCTCTTCTTGTACGATCACCTAGGTAAGCGTGAAGCCCTGCCCGGTTCGAAAGGTGTAAAATATGGTGCCGCCAGCCCATTAAAAAGCGAAATAACACAAGGGTTCGAATATTCAGACTGCTGGGTTGACGACGCTAGATTGGTTGTACTCAACGCCTTATCAGCACAGAAACACGGAGCCAAAATTTTAGATCGTACTCGTTGTGTTGGTGCAAAACGAGTAAATGGCAAATGGCAAATCGAACTTCAAAAAGAAAACTCGGATGAAATTATTCACGTTACAGCAAACGGGCTGGTTAATGCGGCAGGTCCCTGGGTTTCCTCTTTCATCCAGACAGGTCTAAAACAGAAAGCGCCCTATGGTATTCGTATGATTAAGGGTAGTCACATTGTTGTTCCTAAGCTTTACTCTGACTCAAACGCCTTTATCATGCAAAATGAAGATAAACGCATCGTTTTTGCTATTCCATATCGTGAAAACTATACCCTTATTGGTACAACGGACGAGGAATACAAAGGCGACCCGTCAAAAGTCGCTATTTCTCAAGAAGAAACCGATTACATCTTATCAGTTGCCAATAAACACTTTAAAAAGCAACTCACAAAAGAAGACGTTGTGTGGAACTATTCTGGTGTGAGGCCATTACTTGAAGATGAATCCAGCGACGCTTCTGCTGTCACTCGAGATTACACCTTACATGTGGCTGACGAAAATGGCAAAGCACCGCTGTTGAGTATTTTTGGAGGAAAAATAACCACTTACCGTAAACTTGCCTTGTCAGCAATGGAAGACTTACAAAAGTACTATCCGAACTTAGGTAGCCCATGGACAGATAAAGAAGCACTACCTGGCGGCAATTTAAACGGCAGCCTAAGTGATTATGCCGCCACACTAAAACAGCGTTATCCATTCTTGACGCTAGCACTAGCAAAACGCTATGCCAATAGTTACGGCACCTTAAGCGAACGTTTCTTAGCCGATAAAGTAAGTATAGAGGAACTAGGAGAAGACTTTGGCCAGTCCCTATACCAAGCAGAAGTTGACTATCTTGTTGATCATGAGTGGGCCCATACAGCAAAAGACATTCTTTGGAGAAGAACAAAGCTCGGTATTGAATTTACCGATACAGAAGTGGCTAGGCTAACGGCTTATCTAGAGTCGAAATAAACGGAAAACGAGGCTATAAAAAAGTGCTGCCATCTACACAACTTTAGTGAAGACTTATATACTCAACATAACCACTAGAGATCTATGATCCTAGTGGTTTTTTTTATATTCTCAGTCGCCTCTTTCGCTTATTAGGATACGCTCACAAAATGGACATTGCACTTCTCGGCTTTTCTCTTGAACTGTACCTGCTACTCACTGCTGTAGCGGTTTTAGCCGGCGCAATCGATGCCATTGCGGGCGGTGGAGGGTTAATTACCGTCCCCGTATTGTTAGCCGCAGGACTTTCTCCCGCTGAAGCATTAGCAACCAATAAGTTACAAGGTTGCGCAGGTACACTCTCCGCTTCCGCTCACTTCATCAAAAAAGGTCAGGTGGCACTTTCTGGCATGTGGTTAGCCATTTTGATGACAGCCATTGGCAGCATTACCGGCACCTTGCTGGTGTCATATTTGGATGGTGAAGCTCTAATAAAAGCCATTCCCGCCATTTTAATTTTTGTCGCCCTGTTCTTTTTCTTTTTACCTAAAGTACAACCTTACATCGCAAGTAAAGTATCCCTAAACCAAACCGCTTTTGCGCTTCTTATCGGCACGAGCATAGGCTTTTACGATGGCCTTATTGGTCCGGGGACAGGGGCTTTTTTCTCCACCGCTTACCTGTGTTTTATGGGCGCCTCTTTAATAACCGCAACGGCTCATACGAAGGTACTGAATGCAACCAGTAACGTTTCCTCTTTATTTATTTTTGCCTTTACTGGAAATATTATCTGGGGACTAGGGATCGCAATGGGCGTAGGGCAATGGGTTGGTGCTCAAATAGGCTCACGGCTTGTTATCACCAAAGGCAGCGCCCTTATCCGCCCTTTAGTCATTATTATGTGTTTAGCTATTTCAATTAAACTCATTCTTGAACATTGGAAATAATGGGGTCTTTTTAAGTTGGCGTTGGCGCATTTTCAGCACACTCAAGTTGCAACCATTGCAGTAACTTTTGAATATAGGGACGTAACCTATATTCTTCTGGGCAAACAAATAAATAACAGTTCCCCATATCAAGCTCTTCATTAAACGGTCTAACCAACCTTCCTTCTTGCAGATCATCCATCACCAAAGGCGTGCGCCCCAAAGCCACCCCTTGGCTAGCAATGGCCGCTTGCACAGCCAGATCACCACGATTAAAACTGACTCCTCTTGCAGGATTAACACCTTTGACGCCAGCAAGATCAAGCCACCCTTCCCATTCAGCATAGGGTGTCGAAAACTTCCATTCAGAATCGTCATTTAATAAGGCCACTTTTCCGAGTTGGTCAGGAAAATACAAGTTATGTTCTTTAGCGAAAGCAGGGCTACATACAGGGAATAACTTATCAACAAGCAGAGGTGTAGAAAAATGTTTACCGTTATGTAAATGGCTATTGAGAATGGCCACATCGATCTTATCCCTTCGAAAATCCACATCTTTATCACTGGCTTGTATTCGCAACTGCAATTCTGGGTACGCATCCTGCAAACGCCCCAATCTTGGTATTAACCATTTCGTTGCCAGCGAAGGAATAACCGATAAAGTCAAAATAGTGTCACTCTCTTCAGACTGTAATTCAGAGAGGATGACCTCAATATCATTAAAGTTTTTATTTAAATTAACGGCTAAGCGCATGCCTTTTTGCGTTAATTCAAGACGACGATGATGTCGAATGAAAAGTTCAAAACCTAAACGACTTTCCAGTTGTCGAATTTGCTGACTGATAGCGCCTTGAGTCAAATGCAATTCTTCTGCCGCCTTAGTAAAACTCAAATGCCTAGAAGCCACAACAAAGGTAAACAAAGTAGATAATGGGAGCTGGCGCATCAATCACCTCTTAAATTAAAAAATCAAAAACAACTATAGCATAGAGGTTATTTGCATTAGCAAAATTAATCCAAAGCGTTAAATCATATCGCTTGAAAGTCAATTTAAATAACTTAGAATTGCAATCTAAAGTTTAGGCGAACAGCCGCCTAGATACACTAGTAAGAATAGAAAGAATCTCATTTCTATAGCGCCCATTAACCGCCCCCACAGCATTTAATGGAGAGAATACAACGCCCACAAGGTGTATTCTTATCGTTTACTAGTTGCTTTTGTTTTAACCGGACTTTATGTCCGGTTTTTTTATGCCTAACCTTTTAGTTCGGCTTCATTAAAGCCAGCCACAAAAAAAGCGACTTTTAAAGTCGCTTTTTAATTATTTATTTGGATTAGCTAGATTTAGGCAGCAACGGAAGACTCTGTCTCTTTACTTTCTACCGCTAGGGATTGTTGAACAAGCTGTTCCATCAAACGCACAACCTGACAGCTATAGCCAAATTCATTATCATACCAAACATACAAGGTCGCTTGATTACCACGAACCTTAGTAGAAAGGGAATCTAACACACCAGCTTGAGGGCTGCCAATAAAGTCTGAAGAAACCGCATCGGCCTCAGCACTGAACCCTATTTGTCCTGATAATTCAGCCGTTTGTGAAGCCGATTCCAATAAAGCGTTAATTTGCTCTACTGTCACTTCTTTTTCCAATCTTAAACTTAAAACAGCGATAGAAACGTTAATAACAGGAACACGGATAGCACTACCACTTAATTTACCTTCCAAAGACGGAATGGCTTTAGAAACCGCTTTTGCAGCACCTGTTTCTGTCATAACCATATTTAAGGCCGCGGCACGTCCACGACGATCGCCTTTATGTACATTATCAATTAGATTCTGATCATTTGTATAAGCATGAACCGTTTCCACATGACCAGACTCAATTCCATACTGTTCTTCTAATACAGATAAGATTGGTGTAATGGCATTGGTGGTACAAGAAGCGGCAGAAATAATACGATCATCTAATTCCACATCATTATGGTTAACACCAAAAACAATGTTTTTCATTTGTTTGCCTGGTGCCGTTAGAACGACACGATCGATACCTGGACGCTGTAGATGCGCACTTAAGCCATCATGATCTCGCCACATCCCCGTATTATCAACCAATAATGCGTCTCTAATACCGTAGGATTCATAATCAACCTCACTCGGGTGAGACGCATAAATCACTTTTACCGCTTGACCATTAATAGTCAAAGTTGACTCTTCTTCATCCGACTTAACAACACCATCGTAAGTACCATGAACAGAGTCAAACTTTAATAAGCTGGCCCTTTTCTTTAAATCTTTATCTCCAGCCTTACGAACAACAATAGCGGCTAGCTTCATTCCCGGAGTGGTATGACCCAAGGCACACATTCGGCGTGCCAGCAGTCTGCCAATACGGCCAAAACCATATAATACAACAGGAACTTGTTTTAGAGAGGAAGCACTTTGAGCGATCAGAGCTTCTACATCGTTTTCAACTAATAAACTTTCCAAATCTACTGTCGTATTTTGGACAAGACTTGATTGTAAATCCATCAATACTTGAAGCACTTTAGTAAGGTCAATCTCTGGATATTGATCGAAAATAGTCATTAACGCTGTTACAGAATCAGACATGAGTGGTTGGCCTGCTAGCGCAACCTTAATCTCTTGTTCACGACCAAGTTTACCAAGAATAGGAATCAAAGATTCCACATGAGAAAGCGTTTGTAACCAAGTATTCGTCATTGTGCGCCCCTGAAGAGTCTCTATGTTGTATCAATGGAGTGGAGTCTACCTACCATTTAGGCGCATGACAAATTGTAAAAAGGCTACAAAAAACCAATAAAATCAGATATTTGGTAAGTAATAACCAAGAAATGAATGGAACAAAACAAACAAATAAGAAAGTTTACTACATTTACCTCCAATACCGAGTGTATAAGAAAGAAGTGATCTGTAAATGTTGTAATTTGCTAACTGCTATGAATAAAAATTACATTTTATTTTTTTATAAATGGCGCTTTCTTTCAGCAAAAATACCTAAAATAACAAAACACAAGAGGATAAATAGAGGTCGGTATTCTAATGGCAAATATAATATGCCTGAGCGTACAAAAGGTTGAATCCATACCGTCAGCAACCCATAACCAAAAGTACACATTAAAATGAAGACGCATACCCTTACGATAAAAATCCAATGGGAGACCGCCTTTTTCAAAACAGCATTTAATTTGTCTCCATATACCACTAGAACCGTTGCAACTAACGCTAAAGAGATATCATTTAAGTAGGGTAATATCTGGTGAGCCAATTGGGCATTTAATCTAAAAATAAACTCCATTCAGATGGTTCCTTTACTGCCTTGTCTGTTTGAATGTATTAATTTAGGATATTCATACAAGAAAACTAACGTGAGATTCGATTTTTCCTCTGTAACGACTCTACATCAATTTGACCAGATAAAGAGTGGATTTTTGGTGAACGATCAACATAAGCCACAGACACATCAAAAGTCGTATTATGCAATTCAATTAAAGTTCCATCAGCAAATAACCATTGGGCGCGACCAAAACCTTGATTCACAAACCCTACAGTTGGAATGCCATATTTATTAATTAATAAATTCCCTAGCGCCTTACGCTTTTCATTGTCTTTAACGACTCCCGCCAAGGAGATTTTTTCCACAAACTTAGATTTATTGTAAATAACCGTTAACGCCCTAACCCCAAGGATACCCTCTTCACCCAAACTGTAGCTAGCAATGCCTTTACGAAAACTAGGATAAGAACGTAGCCCCATAGCATCTAGTTGCTTTTCAAAATCAGCTTGAGATAAATCGTTGATTTTAAGACCAAAAAGCTCAGCATGCTGGGAATATACTTTAAGTTCAGGAAGGTCCTCAACCTCGGCTAGAGCGACTTCTGACTGTAAAAAATTCAAAGTAAGTGTAATAAAAATAATTTTTAGATACTGACATTTGCTTAGAAAAGCCTTCATTTTTTCATTCTCTCGTATACCTAGTGATCAGACTAGGAAAGCAATATTTAATCATTCTGATATAATATATTAGTTAACTGTTTCACTACAGTAAAAGCCTAACTTAACTTTATTTTAGAGGTACTACATGGCGCTCGTTATTGGCATAACAGGTGTATCAGGCAGCGGAAAAAGTCGACTTTGCTCTCTCTTAGCAGAAGGTCATGACGATAAAATCACCGTAATATGTCAAGATAATTTCTACAAAGGATGCGGTAGCATCGACCCAGATGTTTACAACTTTGATGACCTCAATGCGCTTGATGTTGAAAGCCTTACCCTTGCAATACACAATTGCAAAAACCGCCAACAGCCAAATGAAATTCCGATTTATGATCATTCAAAACACAAACGTGTTGGATACCGCAATTTAGAGCCTACTCACGTAGTCTTAGTTGAAGGTCACATGATGTTTCAAGACCAAGGCGTTCGTGATGCTGTAGATTACCTATTGTTTGTTGATACCGACCTCGACATTGCCGTGGTTCGCCGCTTAAAGAGAGATATCGCTGAACGAGGACGTAATGTCAATGAGGTAACAAGTCGTTATATGCGTCACGTGAGGCAGGCAGCGTTGAAAACACTTGAGATCAAAAACAAAGCCGATTTTATTATTCCAAATAACAATAGCTTTACGAATGCCGCAGGCTTGTTAAGACATCACATCGACTTTCTCTTAAAAGAAAAAGGGGCTAAATAAGCCCCTTCTATCAAATGTGTTCAACTGTGAACTATTTTTTGATTTCATCAAAAAACTTTTTCACACCATCAAACCAACTTGATTGCTTAGGAGAATGGCTTGAACCTTCTCCCATGCTATCATCTAACTCTTGTAGTAATTCTTTCTGTCTTTCGGTTAATTTAACCGGTGTTTCAACGATAACACGACAGATTAAGTCTCCGACTGGACCACCACGTACAGGCTTCACACCCTTACCACGTAGACGGAACAACTTGCCTGTCTGGCATTCGGCCGTTACTTTCAAGCGTACACGACCATCTAACGTTGGCACATCTATTTCACCACCAAGTGCGGCTTTTGTGAAACTGATTGGCACATCACAGTGTAAATTAGCACCATCACGCTCAAAAATCGCATGCGGTTTAACCGACACTTGTACAAACAAATCACCGGCAGGAGCGCCATGAGCACCCGCTTCACCTTCACCTGACAAGCGAATACGGTCCCCCGTATCTACCCCTGCAGGAATTTTAACGGATAATGTTTTGTATTCTTGTGTACGGCCTTGTCCATGACATGATTTACAAGGATCGGAAATAATCTGACCTTGACCATGACATTGAGGGCACGTTTGTTGAACAGAAAAGAACCCTTGAGACATACGAACTTGGCCCTGACCTTGACAGGTTGGACAAGTAACAGGTTTAGTACCAGGTTTAGCACCACTACCATCACAAGGCTTACAATCAACAAGAGTTGGAATACGAATTTTTTCATCACATCCCCAAACGGCTTGCTCTAGGTCCAGCTCTAACGTATAGCGTAGATCGGACCCTCGTCGAGCACGGCTACCGCCACCACCCTGACCACCACCGCCAAAGATATCGCCAAACACGTCACCGAAGATGTCGCTAAAACCACCTTGAGCGCCGCCATAACCGCCACCTTGGCCATTTACTGCATCGTGTCCGTACTGATCGTAGGCAGATCTTTTTTCTTCGGACGAAAGCACTTCATAGGCTTCACCGATTTCTTTAAACTTTTCTAATGCTTCAACATTATCTGGATTTTTATCTGGATGGTATTTATTGGCGAGAGATCGATACGCTTTTTTGATCTCCTTTTTATCTGCGCCACGTGCTACCCCAAGCACTTCATAATAGTCTCTTTTGCTCATAACAGGTGATCCTGGGCAGTAAAATCGAAAGTAGACAGATTTATTTTATCTATTAGTACAAACGTAAATATAATTCCGTTTGTTAGACAACAAAACACGGTCATGGACCGTGTTCTGCTATTACCGATAATCTAAACAATACATGGCTAGATTCGTTTCGGCTTATTTTTTCTCGTCTTTTACTTCTTCGAATTCAGCATCAACCGCATCATCTTGCTTTGCTTCTTCAGCAGCAGGTTGCTCAGCGGCTTCTGCTTCAGCGTACATTTTTTGAGCCAATGTGCCTGAAGCTTGAGTCAACGCAGTGGTTTTCTCTTCAATCGCTTCTTTATCATTAGATGTTAACGCTTCTTCTAATTCAGTGATCGCTTTCTCGATAGCTTCTTTTTCTTCTGCTGTCGCTTTATCGCCAGCATCAGTCAACGTTTTACGAGTCGCGTGAATCATGCCATCCGCGGTATTACGTACTTGAACAAGCTCTTCAAACTTACGATCTTCTTCCGCATTCGCTTCTGCATCACGTACCATTTGTTCAACTTCTTCATCGCTCAAACCAGAAGAGGCTTTAATGACGATAGACTGCTCTTTACCTGTTGCTTTATCTTTAGCTGATACACTCAAGATACCGTTAGCATCAATATCAAAGCTTACTTCGATTTGTGGTACACCACGTGGAGCCGGTGGAATGTCAGCCAAATCAAAACGACCTAAAGATTTGTTCTGAGACGCTTGTTTACGCTCACCTTGCAATGCGTGAATTGTTACTGCATTTTGGTTATCTTCCGCAGTAGAGAAGGTTTGAGATTTCTTAGTAGGAATCGTTGTATTTTTCTCAATCAATGCCGTCATAACACCACCCATTGTCTCAATACCTAGAGACAAAGGAGTAACGTCTAGAAGAAGAACATCTTTTACGTCACCCGCAAGTACCGCACCTTGAATAGAAGCACCAATTGCAACCGCTTCGTCAGGGTTTACGTCTTTACGAGGTTCTTTTCCGAAGAACTCTGTCACTTTAGCTTGTACTAAAGGCATACGAGTCTGACCACCAACCAAGATAACTTCATCAATATCAGAAGCCTTCAAATCGGCATCTTTCAATGCTTGACGGCAAGGCTCAAGTGACTTAGTTACCAACTCTTCAACCAATGACTCAAGTTTAGAACGAGTCAACTTAACGTTTAAGTGTTTAGGGCCTGATGCATCAGCCGTGATGTAAGGCAAATTAACTTCTGTTTGAGTTGCAGAAGACAATTCAACTTTCGCTTTTTCACCCGCTTCTTTCAAACGCTGTAGTGCTAAAGGATCGTTATGTAAATCGATGCCAGATTGTTTCTTAAATTCAGCCGCTAAGAACTCGATAATACGCATATCGAAATCTTCACCACCTAAGAATGTATCACCGTTAGTAGCCAATACTTCGAATTGTTTCTCACCATCAACGTCTGCAATTTCGATGATAGAGATATCGAATGTACCACCACCAAGGTCATAAACCGCGATTACAGAATCGCCAGCATTTTTGTCTAAACCATAAGCTAGAGCCGCGGCAGTTGGTTCGTTGATAATACGTTTTACTTCAAGACCTGCAATTTTACCGGCATCTTTTGTTGCTTGACGCTGGGAGTCATTGAAGTAAGCAGGAACCGTGATTACGGCTTCAGTAACTTTCTCACCTAGATAATCTTCTGCTGTTTTTTTCATTTTTTTCAAAACTTCAGCCGAGATTTGTGGTGGCGCTTTCTTATCGCCTTTAACTTCAACCCACGCATCGCCGTTTTCAGCTTCAATAATTTTGTACGGTACCATTGAGATGTCTTTTTGAACAACATCATCTTTAAAACGACGACCGATCAAACGCTTAACCGCAAATAAAGTGTTCGCTGGGTTGGTAACAGCTTGACGTTTTGCTGACTGACCTACCAATATTTCGCCATCGTCAGCATACGCTACGATGGAAGGGGTAGTACGATCACCTTCAGCATTTTCAATTACACGAGCTTTGTCACCGTCTAATACGGAAACACAAGAGTTTGTTGTACCTAAATCTATACCTATGATTTTACCCATGGTTTTTTTCTCCAGTAAAAATCAGTTATTACGATGTTATTCTGTATTTGGGTGCTCTTTTGAGCTTTTCAACCGATCAGTGTCAAAAAAATGACAGATTTTTAAGCTGCACTCGAAACGACTACCATTGCCGGTCGTAAAAGACGCCCGTGTAATGTGTAACCTTTCTGAATAACATCCATTACCGTATTCGGTTCTAAGTCAGGGTTTGGCACCATCGTCATGGCTTGGTGTAACTCTGGGTTAAATGGTTCGCCATGAGGATCAACAATATGCACCTCAAAACGAGCCAAAGCTTCAAGCAATCCTTTTAACGTTAATTCAACGCCTTCACGCATCAAATCTTCGCCTTCTGTCTTTTCTGTTGACGCTAATGCTCGCTCTAGGTTGTCTGCCACTAAAACGATTTCTTTAGCAAACTTCTCTAAACCAAATTTATGAGCTTTTTCAACATCAAGGTCTGCACGACGGCGAATATTTTGTGAATCTGCTTGAGCTCGTAGCGCCGCTTCCTTGTATTTCGCAGCTTCTTCTAAAGCTAACGACAATTGCTCGTCAAACTCTGAACTGAATACTTCAGCTTCAGGTTCTAGGATGGATTCGACGTTTTCATTCTCAGGTTGAATGTTTTCTGCTTCGTTGTTCAAAATTTGCTCCGCATCAAAAGATGGATTTTTTTGCTGATCACTCATTATTTCCTCCAAATAACAGAACGTGTTCAATGTCTGTGTGGCATATATGGGGGTTAGCAAACGCCTTTCAATAGCAAATCCATATTAAATTTAAGGGAATTGCAGTGCGTCAATTAGATAGAAAAGAAAGTACGTCAATATCTCTGATTTTAGGTGGGTATTATTTATAGAAACCATCTGATATATAAGAAAAATCCGTCCAAAGCAGAAGTTAGATACTACATTAATCGACCTCTTCAGTTATTTAACTCATTTACAGTCATTATATTAAAAGAGGACGAATCAATATATAAGAATACAGATACCGTAAAACCAATACAGTCCATGACGCTAATTCATGTCTTAACACTAATACAACGACATTCATACAGTGGCACCAACTCAAAATGATTGATGTCACTGCATTGGCCTGTATCCAAGTTATATCCCTATTCTATGTTCCCCAAACATGGTCGTCGGGGTACACTAGACTGCCCTCGTAGCGTAAAGCAGGCGATCTGTCTTTTGATAACAGTAATGGTCCATCAATATCAACCCAACGCGCTTTCTGAGCCAGTAGCAAGGCAGGAGCCATAGCTAAAGAAGTCCCAAGCATGCAGCCCACCATGATATCGAAATCTTGATCGATGGCCGCATTCAACAAAGCTAACGCCTCCGTCATTCCTCCCGTCTTATCTAACTTGATATTTACCCCTTGATAACGACCTTTTAGACTCTCTAGTGAGGCACAGTCAAGACAAGATTCATCCGCTACTATCGGAATTTCTGGATACAACCCCTCTAAAAGATGCTCTTCATCAGGAGCCAAAGGTTGCTCTATCATTTCAACACCAAGTTTGGCCAGCTCAGGTAAATAAGACTGCAGTTGAGCAAAGCTCCAACCAGTATTTGCATCAATTACCAATCGAGTATCTGGCGCTGCTGCTCGGATAGCTTTTACTTTGTCTAAATCGTCTTTGCGTCCTAACTTTAATTTCAGAATCGGGCGGTGTTTTTGCCGTGCTGCCGCTTTCGCCATATTTTCGGCTGTATCTAATGATAAGGTAAATACGGTTATCACGGGCTTAGGTGGCTCATTGAAACCTGCTACTTGCCAAATCGGCAGGAGTGCAAGCTTTGCTTCTAATTCAAACAAAGCACAGTCAACCGCATTTCTAGCCGCCCCGGAAGGTAAATATGACCTAAGTTCTAAACGGCTAATGCCTGACTCAACATGACCTTTAACACCTTCAACCATACTTAATACATCGTCATAGTCTGGTTCAAAGACATCCATACGTTCACATTCTCCACGACCTATCACACCGTTTTGCTCAATCTCGACAACGATCACTTCTCCATTTAGCTGAGGTGCCATACGAGAGATAATAAAAGGCTCATGCAAAGGCCATTTTTCCACACCTATACACATTTTCCTCATTATAAGGTCTCCAACTTATCTACGATTGAAGACACACCCGTACGCACAGGATCTACAACTGGAACCCCAAATTGAGCTTCTAATCTTGCTATTTCTTGCAGTGCGTCAGTTTCTGACAAATTCATTGTATTTAACGCAATACCTCCTAGGGAAATGGTTGGATTGGTCAAAGCCCCCATAGATAAGTTAGTCTCGATAACCCTTGCCAGATCAGGCACTGAATAACCTTCCATAGAATCCATTTGTTCTCGACCCGCTTCATGGCAAACAATTAACACATCCGCTTGCGCCCCATGAAGTAGCCCCAAACTCACTCCGGCATAGGCAGGATGGAACAATGAACCTTGACCTTCAATAATATCCCAATGATCATTACTATTCTCTGGAGCAAGGACTTCAACCATGCCTGCAATAAAGTCGGACACCACCGCATCAATGGGAACGCCATTACCTTCTATCAAAATACCCGTTTGCCCTGTCGCTCGAAAAGATACATTCAAGCCCCGTTGCGCCATTTCTTTATGAATAGCTAAAGTTGCGAACATTTTACCGACACAGCAGTCTGTTCCAACACTAAGTAAGCGTTTACCTTTTCGTGGTAAACCCGTACCGCATACCATGTCACCTTTTGGTACTCTCACATCAAATAAGGTTTGTCCTGTTCGCTCAGCCACGGCCACCAGCTCAGGAATATCACACAGACGCATGTGCAAACCACTGGCAATATCTAATCCCGCTTCCATCGCTTGTGTAAGTAGACCTATCCATTCCGTTAGCAAGGTCCCTCCAATTGGCGCTAATCCAATAACAAAGGTTTTTGCCCCTGCATCAACCGCTTGCTGAATGGTAAAATCTGGTAAACCTAAATCGGCCTTTGCTCCTGGCAACCTAAGCTGCGCTACGCATTTTTCAGGGCGCCAATGGGCAATGCCTTTCGCCACTTTAGCCATTAATAGGTCGTTAGCATCGCCTAAGAAAACCAAGTATGGCGCTTTTAATGTCAAGGTGTTCATGATTGCCTTCCTTTTTAGGTCAAACGATTCCCCAGAAGCGAAGCCTCGCCCTGTAAATAATCGTTAGGTTAATAAATTTGAATGAGCTCAGCACACTCTCTTCAAGTGGCTTTACTCTGAGAATAGGTTAGATGCCTTTTAAAATACTGCTCTAGTTGACACCAACATAATAGTTAAAAGGAGGGTAAGCTCCTTCGGTTCCAAAATTCGTAACGTATTGCTGGCGACAGCGGACATCGCCGTTAAAGAAAGACAAGAGAGAACGGCACTGGTCAAAAAAACATTTTTCATACTGAGTTCCTTACTTCTGCAACAAGAATGACCCACATGGCTCTTTCAAAAGAAAGAATGCGAGGAGTGATTCTAAGTATCACCAAATTCACACCACTATAAAAATGATGAATAAATATGATATACATAGCCTAACGCTATGCTTATTTACATTTATGGAATTTAAAAATGCTGTCACCGAGAGATAGATTGCTGCGTAACCTAGACTGGAACCTCCTCTACACTTTTTTAATCATAGTGAATGAAGGCGGTATCAGCGCGGCGGCTAGAAAGCTGTCCTTAAGCCAACCCAGCGTCAGTAACGCATTAAAACGACTCGAAGAACACTTCGATAAACCACTGATTTTAAGAAAGAAAGGCGTATTCACATTAACCCTTCAAGGCATGAGAGTATATGAGTATGCATCGGCAGCAAGTCGAGTTATTAGTAACATGGCCGATCAGATTGTGGAGCAGCAAGACACCGTTCAAGGGGAAATTACCATTGAGATAGCCAGTCACTTACAGTGTCCAGCTTTTGATAAAACCTTGGCCCACTACCATGCTCTCTATCCAAACGTCATCTTCAATATTAATACTCACCCAAGCGCCGACATCGTGAGTCATGTGACCGAAGGCTCTTTGCATATTGGGTTAAGTAATAAAAAAATTGCGAAAACAGGACTGCGCATTGATTTTATTGGCTACGAAAAAATGGGCTTTTACTGCGGTCGAAACCATCCATGCTTCGGTAAAACAAATCTTACTATCGAAGACTTAAAAGGAGGCGCTTATATTTCATTTGAAAGTGATCAACCAGGAGAAGGCTTAGATGCAATTGCGCAATTTCGAGATGAACATCAGTTCTGGGGGAAGTTGGTCGCGGTATCGTCTAATGTAGAAGAAATTCGTCGATTAATTCTTACCGGTATTGGTTTCGGGGCTTTAACTATTGACAGCGCAAAGCCTTATGTTGATCAAGGGTTGTTATGGCCTTTACCCCCCTACAATGATTTCCCTGTCACTGAAATTTACCTTGTTACTCCCGAAACCATTAGCCTTAAAGAAATAGAGACAAATTTTATCAAGCTCTTAAAAAAACAGGTCCGTGAAGACGTGTCTCAACTTTCAATGTAAGCCAAAACAACGCAATCCATTACACCTCTCAGTGCCAACCAAAATATACAGCGGCCTTTTTCCAAACGAGTTTATCGCCGCTCTTTTCTGCGCTCGCTTCCTCAAAGAAGGCGGTAATTGGCTTTTTATCACCGATCTTTTGCTGTTTATTTTCGATAATCCAGATAATTTTCCATTTTTATACTTGTCAAAAAACAACCAACTACTGTATAAATAACCATGTAATTTATATTTCATTAAAACTTAATTACTTTCACATTTTCATGGAGCAAAAAACCATGCTGACTACCGTTGCTATTACCAATTTTGCCATTGTTGAATCCCTAGAGCTCGAGCTTCGTAAAGGGATGACGGTTATCTCCGGTGAGACTGGAGCAGGCAAATCGATTATGGTAGATGCGCTGTCCCTATGCTTAGGCGCAAGAACCGACAGCGGTGTCGTCAGGCATGGTGCAAGCAAAGCGGAAATAAGTGCCACATTCGATTTATCAGATAACGCTAGCGCGATAAAGTGGCTTCATGAACGAGACCTAGAATCCGATCAACATTGTATTTTACGTCGTATCATAACTAAAGAAGGCAAATCAAAGGCGTATATTAACAACCGTCCTTGTGCATTAGCTGACCTTAAGGCAATTGGCTCTTTTTTAATTGACATCCATGGTCAACATGAACATCAATCTTTATTAAAGAAAAGCGCTCAACGTAACCAGCTTGATGCTTTCGCAGGCTTAACTACACTGACACAAAAAGTAAAAAACCAATATCATGATTGGAAAAAGATCAAAGAAGAATTACACACTCGACTTAATCGTTCTGCAGATCAAGAATCACGCATTCAACTTTTATCCTATCAAGTTAAAGAATTGGAAGATTTAGGGCTAAAAGAGGGTGAACTAAAAACACTAGAAGAAGAACAAAACTTCCTTGCAACCATAGCCGATGCACAGCAAAAATCGTATCAAACCAGTTTACTACTTTCAGAAGACGACAATAGTAATATACGGTCGTTGCTAAATCATGCCTTATTAACGGCTTCTAGCATCCAAACTCGCACACCTCATTTACAAAGTGCCTGTGATTTGATGAATGACGCTATTATTCAAATCGAAGAGGCGTGCAACAGTCTTTCTCAATATCAAGACACCCTAGAGCAAGACCCAGTGCGCTTAATTGAAGTCGAAAATCGTCTTAGCGACATATACGACACCGCTAGAAAACATAAAACCACACCGGAAGCGCTGCTCTTACTACAAGAAACATTAACATCCGACTTAAATGACATTATTGGTAGCAACGAGAACCTCGATGCTCTTAAAGAGAAAGAAGAAAAAATTTATCAGTCACTTACAGAACTCGCAACAGAACTGACAGAAAAAAGAATCCAAGCCAAAGAAATATTGTCGACAAAAGTAGAAGAGCAGATTCATGGATTAGGTATGCCTCATGCTCAATTTCAAATCCACTGCCACCCCCTCGATGAAGTCTCTAGTCATGGTTTTGAAGAAATAGAGTACATGATTGCCTCTAATCCAGGACAACCCGCTCAACCTTTGCGAAAAGTCGCATCAGGGGGAGAGCTTTCGAGAATCAGTTTAGGTATCCAAGTGGTGACCGCTAGCACGTCCACTATTCCGACTCTGATTTTTGATGAAGTAGACGTGGGTATCAGCGGGGGAATTGCCGAAGTCGTCGGTCGAATGCTTCGCTCCGTCGGTGCCCGAGGTCAGGTATTTTGCGTCACCCATTTAGCTCAAGTCGCAGCGCAAGGACACCAACATCTTCTGGTACAAAAACAAATTTCCGATGCTCATACCTCTTCCCAAGTAACCACCCTGCACAAGAAAGATCGCACAATAGAAATTGCCCGTTTATTAGGTGGGTTAGAGCTTACACAACATACTCTTGCCCATGCTCGTGAGATGTTAGGAAACGTACACCTTCAATAATCCACTCGGTATTAGCCGTGCACAATATAGAGCGCAAAGTAGATTACATAAAAAAACCGCTTAATCAAAAACCTAACATTTGTTAGTTTTTTGATTAAGCGGTTTTTCAAACAATTTTTACTTGGATTTTGGCTTAACGTATAAAATTAAGTTGTGATCTTCAATTTCATAACCATGTTCTGCCGCAATTTCTTTTTGACGTTGCTCAATAATTGGGTCAAAAAACTCAATTACTTTACCCGTTTCCAAACAAATCATATGATCATGGTGGTCTTCTTGAGCAATTTCAAAGACCGCTGTACCTGCTTCAAAGTGATGACGCATAACCAAACCTGCGCTTTCAAATTGAGTCAATACACGGTAAACCGTCGCTAAACCTACGTCTTCGCCTTGGTCTAGTAACTTTCTATACACGTCATCCGCACTTAAATGCGAACCTTCCGAGCCTTCCAATATCTGTAGAATCTTCACTCTCGGTAAAGTCACTTTAAGGCCGGCTTTCTTGAGTTCTTGATTTTCGTTTGTCATTGGCTATTCTCTACTCGAACTTATTTTTAAATACTTTATCATTAGTTGATCTAAATTAGGATTAAACCAATGAAAAAAACACTAATCACTTTTACTCTTGCTCTTTCAATGAGCGCATGTAGCTTGTTTCCCGATGCTTATAAAACTCCAGTACCTCAAGGAAACATTTTAAAACAAGAACAAGTCTCCCAATTAGAACTCGGCATGACTGAACCACAAGTCAGGTTTCTAATTGGTACTCCTATGATCGCAGATCAATTCACTCCAAATGAATGGCGATACCTATTCACCTCAGTCTACGCAACAGACAAGACTAAAAAAAGCGAAATAGACAAACTTACTCTCACATTTAAAAATGGCATTTTAGTAAAGATCGATCCTCAACTCTGAGTTCGTTTTTACTTTGCCGCTTTTGCCGCTCGATTGGCCCGCGCTTGTTTCGGGTCAATCTTTAACTCACGATAAATTTCTACTCTCTCGCCTGCTTTTAGTACTTGTGACTCTGGATTACGGATCGACTTCCCAAAAATACCAAGCTTTGCCGTACTCAACTCCACTTCAGGGAAAAAAGCATTCATATTAGACATCATAACAGCATCGCGAACAGTACTGCCTTCTTCCACATCAAGAGCGATGATTTTTTGTTTTTCAGGAAGTGCGTACGCCACTTCTACTCGTATTTTATCCACCATAAACTACCTTCGCTCTATTACTAAACGCATCGACCATGGAGTTAGCCACTTGACTAAATACCCCCCAAAAGCAAATTTCAACATACCATTTAACTCAAAATCCAAAGAGAGCGCGATCTTACAACTGGTTTCTGATAAAGGTGTAAATACCCAAACACCGTGCAATTTTTTAAATGGGCCTTCAACCAGATTCATTTCAATTCTGTCTACTGACTGTAGGGTATTTTTGGTCGTAAAAGATTGCCTGACAGGCCCTTTACCCACTTCTAAAGCAGCAACAATCGCTTCTTCTGTCTGTGATTTCACTTGAGAACTAATGCAACCAGGCAAAAATAATGGGTAAGCATTCACATCATTCACAAGATCAAACATTTGTTTACAACTGTAATTTACATAGGCAGACCTTTCTATCTGACTCACTCTATACTCCTATCCAACCAATGATCGTAATTACCAACATAATTGGAATACTGAAAAACTTCAAAACATTATACCACCACTTGAAATGCTTAGGATTACGAGTAATTAGCTCATTTTCCAACATACTTCGAGGCAGATTTAACGCCACCAATACACTTAATAAAATGGCAACGATAGGTAATAAAATCAAAGAGGTAAATTTATCTAAAGCATCAAAGAAGACGTAACCAAAAATGGTCCAATCACCCCAGTCATTTAAAGACAATAAACTCACCAGCCCTAAAAACCAAACACCAATTCCAAGTAGCAACGCGGCTTTAAAACGCCCTACATAGAAACGTTCATGTAACCAAGAAACAAACAACTCCAACATGGAAATAGCCGACGTTAGCGCGGCCAGAATCAATAGTAAGAAAAACACGGCACCAACAAGTTGTCCTCCAGGCAAACTTCCGAACGCAACAGGTAAAGACACAAAGGTTAAGCTAGGGCCAGAGTCGATGGCAATATTTAACGAAAATACGAGAGGTAAAACTACTAGACCCGCTAATATCGCTACCAAAGAATCAATCCCAACAACGATAGTACAGGCTCTTGCAATAGACATGTGCTTACTCATATAGGCAGCATATGCAAACATGCCTCCCATACCTATACTCAAGCTAAAAAAGGCATGTCCTACCGCCGATAGCACGACATTTGGTGTAATTTGATTCCAATTCCAAGAAAACAAAAATATCAGAGTCTGCTCTACATCGCCCACTAGTGATGAGTAGATAGACAGACCTATTAACATTAGGATTAATACTGGTAGAAGAACTTTAACCAACACCGCTAAACCCTTGGTAACCGACTGCCCAACCGCTAAAATAACCAACACCACAAACACAGAATGCCACAATAGCATTTCTGCAGGAGATTCAATCAAGCCTTTAAAAATCGATTGCGTTTTATATTCATCGGTTCCTACAAACACGCCTTTTAATGATCTCTCAAAAAAAGCCAATGCCCAACCCGCGATCACACTGTAAAAACTCAGAATCAAAAAACCAGCAAGGCCCGCTAAATAAGGAACAAATACCCACGCCTTTTTTATAATACGACGTTCATGCAAATCATTAATAGTATCAATTGGGTTCGCTCGAACCGAACGACCAAGGGCCACTTCGGCGATTAAGACTGGTAAACCAACAAAAAGCAAACACAGTAAATATACAAACAGAAAAGCACCGCCTCCGTTTTCACCGACCATGTAAGGGAACTTCCAAATATTACCAAGGCCTACGGCAGAACCACTAGCCGCTAAAATAAATAACCAGGGACTAGACCAAATTCCTTGCACACAACGATTCTCGGGCATAAATTACGCTCTTGCTTAATTTCATTACAGTCTAGCTTGAACGAATTAACCCGCCACTTTAAACTGTTTGCTATTAGACTTTCTTAAAAAATGTGAATTCTCTAACATTAAGCGCCTGAGCTCAAGAAAAGCATAGGCTTTTCCAACATGTAATCGTATAATTTTGACCCATGAGTAAAGCAAAGAAGAAATCCACCAGTACAGGCACCATTGCCTTAAATAAACGTGCACGCCACGATTATTTTGTTGATACAAAATTTGAAGCCGGTTTATGCCTAGAAGGTTGGGAAGTAAAAAGCCTACGTGAAGGTAAAGCTCAGCTCGTTGATGCCTTTGTTATCATTCATCAGAATGAAGCGTGGCTGATCGGTGCTCGCATTACCCCACTTTTAAGCGCATCCACACATGTGGTATGTGACCCTCTACGTAAACGTAAGCTCTTGTTGAACCGCAAAGAGCTGGATAAAATTATCCAAGTCACTGAGCAAAAGGGTAAAACCTGTGCGGCGATGGCTCTTTATTGGAAGGGCAACCACATTAAATGTGAAGTCGCTCTAGTAACGGGTAAGCAAGATCATGACAAACGTAATACAGAGCGTGACCGGGATTGGGCACGAGATAAAGAAAGATTAATGAAACATAGTGCATAAACGCGCTATTTCAATCTTGCTGCTAGCGTAAACGGATGCTTTGCGCTAGAATCAGCCTACTTTTTGGGGGCGACATGGTTTCGACGTCGGTTACAAACCCAAAGGTGCATGTCGAGAGCGGTATGTGATCTCGTAAATCCCCCATACCATTTTAATAGTCGCAAACGACGAAAACTACTCTTTAGCAGCCTAAACCCCTGCTAAAGTGCTGTCCTCAGGTTGCTTGTAGCCAGAGAATCGACAGTATCATAAATTACGAGATGCTAACTGATGCCCCGCCTAGGGATAAGGTTCTAAGACTAAGTAGGCTCGCCATTAACACCCTGTCCTTCGGGCGGTTCGTGGTCAAATAATAGAAGTGACTATGCATGTAGAGCCGATGGCAGAGGACTGACGGACGGGGGTTCGATCCCCCCGCCTCCACCAAACACAAGAAAGGCCACCCTTAGGGGTGGCCTTTTTTATTGCCTAAAGCCTTGTTAATACTGGTTTTCAGGCTTAAAGCCTTATTTATTAGCTTGAATAACGTCTTGTATTGGATCGTATGTATTTGAACCGCATAAGAGATACCAAGTAACCATAAAGTATAGGTGTTGTATTTGTTTCTATTTATTGCTGATAATCAGAAAATTCCGAGACTAAAAAATCAAAGACTCGTCTGATTCGACGATTGGTTCGCAATTCATTGTGGGTAACTAGCCATAGATCTATAGTCACCAGCGGGAGGTCAGATATGGAAATCCGTTCAACGAGCGGCTCGTTATCTCCAATTGCTTCTATCGTGGCACTAATTGCCACTCCTCTTTTCACTAACTCCCACTGAACAATATGACTGTTTGAAATGACTGGAAAGTTTTTTTTACTTAGAGAAAGCCCCTGTGAATTAAGCAACTCCATAAGACGCCCCGAGTTATCCGTGTCAATGTAGTTCGCCTTGTTTAACTCATCGATTGATGGCGGGTTACCCAATTGCTGCAAATAACTTTTGGCAATGTAGAGATACCCTCGAACACGGCATAATCTTTTGGCAATCAACTCGGGCTGTGTTGGACGAACACTGCGGATAGCAATGTCAGCCTCTCTTCGGTTGAGATTACGCTCCTCGTTAGTGGAAAAAATTTTGATCTCAATGCCAGGTTCTAATTCCCTTAGGTTCTTGATCACGGGTGACAATAGGAATGTGGAGAAAAGTTCGGAAGCGGTAATGCTAACGTCACCCTCAATGGCGTCTGATTTACCCGAAGCAGATAAAGAAAATTGGTTGGCTGCATGCCCCATCAGTCGCACATGTTCTAGTAATTTGATGCCATTAGGCGTTAGTTCCAAGCCTCGGCCTCGTCTGGTAAATAGATCAAATCCTATTTCCCTTTCTAGCGCCGCCACTTGTCGCCCTAAAGTAGGCTGCGTCATTCCCATTGAACGAGCAGCCGCTGCCAAAGAGCCTTCCTCTGCTGTTACCAAAAAAGCTCGCGCACGGTTCCAGTCGAATGTTATTGATTTCCAATCCATACAAAAATGCATATCTGTTTTCAATATTTCATTATATTGATTCCATGAATGCATTGATAGAATTATAGACATTAAATAACTTTAACGGAATTAATGCATATGAAACTACCTACTATCGCACTGCTATTAGTCACACTATTACTCGGCGCATGTTCGAGTTTGATCCAAACAGCCTCCATTTCTGAAGCATATAAACACTATGATCGTCAGCAATACGACCGGACATTAGAACTGATCTCACAGGCAGAGAATGCAGAAGCTATGTCAGCTGAAACGAAAGCGGAATTGGTGTACTTAAAAGCAATGACCTACGAAGAGATGGGTGAGATCGAGACAGCTAACACGCTTTATGAGTACCTGACTAAAGAACATAGTAATTCACAATACGGGTATATGGCTGTCAAAAAATTGAATGGCCACTAATCAACTTTAATTATCCGTTTTAGCCAACTTCTAACCGAGATTTTACTTATGAAAGATATCATTGTTTGGGCAATACATACCCCTGCGGGAACGATTGCCTTAGTAGCAGCCGTTCTTGCCATGTTCGCTAAGAAAGGGAGTACACGACATAAGAAAGCAGGTTCCTGGTTTTCAGTATCAATGATGGCCATGCTGGTTTCAGGCATTGTAGCCGCTTACCTCAAAAACTCCATCGATGAGATGATGTTGAGTGCAATTGTCCTGTATACCGCATTTACCGCCTGGTTAACTGTGCATCATAAAAAGGATGAAACTGACGTTCTGGAATTAACGGCTCTGATATGGGTCATTGGCTTCGCCATTTTTGCATTTTTTCTCAGTATGGGTTGGCAAGAGGTTGAGACGCCTGTTGTCTATCTTGCTTGGAGTGTTTTGGCAGTTATGTGTGCACTGGGGGATATTCGCAACCTTTATTATGCTGGTCTTTCCGGTACTCAACGAATGATTCGGCATGTCTGGCGCATAGGCTTTACACTGATATGGGCTGCATTAGCATTCACCGACAAAATCGTAAAAATGATGGGCGCCAATGTTAAGAACATGCAGGAAGAGCAGGTGCTATTAATTGTAGCACCACCGACACTGCTCATACTGATCATGATTTTGTATTGGATAACGCAAATTTTGTTTTTTTCCCGAGAAAAATTTGCGACTCACGACAAGCCAATTAAATAAATGGTGACGACTAAAATTGGTCGAAATACGCTATTACCAATCAACGGCTACGCGCCCTAGGGTATTATCTTGTTAGATATTCCTTCATTTAATGGTGAAACGATCAATTTAACAACGCATATTTGATACACCAAACAATTAAAAGCGCTCAAAATACCAAACAAATATTTTTATAAATCAATACATTATTTTTTAAAGGGTTTTGTATTAGGTCATCGTCCCATATCCAGCAAAGAAAAAAAGCTTAGTGATGGACTTTTCTATTACCTTATACTGATCCACCTAGCACCTCACAAAATGGGGCACTATTGGGACTACGTAGCAACCAAGACCTCTAGAGAAAAACAGTACGAGTTAAGCTCGACTTTGATAGATTAGTATCGAGTATCACTTTCCTTAAGCAAACTTATAAATTCTTTCACTAGATAATTATTCTTTATCGTTGGTTGTGTCCAGGCGCCAATTTTAAATTCCCAAATAGGTTCAGATATGGGTATTTCTACTAGGCGATGATCCGCTATAGATTGAACTAGCTGACTAGAAATACAGAGTAACGCTTCGGTTTTCTTCATAGTTTCCATGACAGTGCTAATATAATCAGATTCTAGCAAAAGCCTGACAGGTTTAAGCCGCTCCCTTTCTAATAGATTATTAAACTTTTCCATAATCGATGTGGATTTTTGGAAACCGACCCATGGATACTCACAGAGTAATTGCAAACTTTTCTGCTTATGGTTCGCCATAGGGTGAAACCTATCCGCCATAATACAAATCCTATTGTTATAAATAGGGAAAAAAGACAATTGCTTAGAAAATGTATCTTCATAGGAGTCATTACCTCCTAACGCAACATCAATATCACCATTGATGAGACTTGGAAGGAGGTTAGCAATAGGTCCCGATAAAATTTCAACATTGATATGTGGGTGTCTAAGCAGAAAGTCCGGAATAATGGTATTTAACCTTTTCTCCCAAACAGGCCCAGCACCAATCCGTAAATACTCTTTATTGTTAAGTAGTCGCTCTATTTCAGACTGGGTACTGGCTAATTCTCTTTCCATTCTCAGTATGCTGTCCAAGAGAATTTGCCCCGCTGGAGTGAGCGTGACCCCTCTTCCGCCTCTTATCAATAACGGCGTTCCATAACGTTGCTCAAGCAATTGAATGCTTTTTGAAATCGCCGGTTGAGTGATCGCCAGCGCTTCACTCGCCATCGACATATTCCCATGTAAAACGACTTCTTTGAAATGTATCAACATTCTTTCCATTTGCTTATCCATTCAATAATTTTATCTTAATATAACTTTTTTTAATGACTTATATATAAAAATCGACAATTTAATAAAAAAACACTCAAAAAACAAAAAATCCATAAAAAAAACATATATCTATATCTGAAAACTAGATACTTTTTATATTACAAAATCGCCGTTATGGATTTCTTATGTCGAATATTGAGCAGACAAAATTACCCAACATCCTTATTTTTATGACAGATCAGCAAAGAGGAGATTCTGTACAGGATAAAGATATTGAGATGCCGCACCTGCGCGCATTAATGCAAGAAGGTATTACCTTTAATAGTACCTATAGCCCATCACCTCATTGCTGTCCGTCTAGAGCGTCTTTTTTTACCGCTCAATACCCTACTCAACATGAAGTATGGAACAACGTCTGCGTTCAAAATGCGCTTTCAAGAAAACTCAGCCCAGATGCTCAAGTATTCAGCGAAAAATTGGCGCAACAAAATTATGCCTTGTTTTTTGCTGGTAAATGGCATGTTTGCTATGAAACCGGACCGGAAGACCATGGTTTTCAAGAATTATTCGTCACTTCAAATAAGGAGTCCAAACTGGACCCCACAAGCCAGTCGATGGCGACAGGCTGGGATGCTTATAAGGTTATAGCAGAAGCACAAGCACGCTCATCTACAGCAGCAAGGCAGCCAGGAGAAATCATTCGTCCAGGCTACCCTAACTATGTACATTATGGAGTAGATGAGAACCCGTTTAACGATAGAGGTGTTGTTGATTCAGCCCTAGAACAGTTACAAAAACTACGTCAAAGAAGCGTCGAAGAAGCACAGCAACCATGGATGATGTATGTGGGTACACTGGGTCCACATGATCCCTACTTTGTGCCTCAAGAGTTTTTGGATAAATACCAAGACACTGACATCAGTCTAACAGCGATTCATAAGGATAAAATGTTAGACAAACCCACTTTAAATAGAAAGGTACAGGCACTTTTTAATCAGCTTTCCGATCAAGAAAAAATCGATTCGATACGTCACTATATGGCGTTTTGTACCTATGAAGACGCCCTTTTTGGTCTGATTGTGGAAGAGTTAAAAAAACACCCTGACTTCGATAACACTCTGATTATTTTCACCAGCGATCATGGTGACTACAAAGGCGAACATGGATTATGGTGCAAGGGGCTACCGGCTTTTAAAGGGGCATATCATATTCCGGCCGTTATGTATTGGAAGAACAAGATCGTTGCCCCCGGCGAGACAGGTGGACGATTTAATTTCACTTACCGATCTAGCCCCAACCGTATTAAGTGCCGCCGAGACTCACTTTGACTCTCCAACCGTTGGCAAAACCTTATTACCTTACCTACTTGAACAGCCGAATGAAGCTAGGGATTACCTTTATACCCAAACCAATGGCAACGAGATTTATGGGATTCAACGGGGCGTATTTAATCATCACTGGAAGTTAATACATAACACTTACGACAACGATGAACTATACGATTTAAAGACGGACCCAGACGAATTAATCAATTTAGCCCTTGATCCTGAATACCTGGACGTACGCAAAAGCCTATATCAAAAGCTATGGAAATTCGCTTATGACAATCAAGACAAAAATATTAACCCCTACATTTTTGTTGGTTTATCTGAGTTCGGACCTGCTTCAGCATTTATCTAATGTATTCACTGAATAAACCCAAAGAATATTTTAAAAGACACCACCCTTTTAAATAAAGGCTAAAACAAACAGTAAGTATTTATTAACTATTAATTATAGTGCTGAGAAAAACAAGAAGTAAGCACTTATTAACTTCCTATAACAAATATAAAAGGATACAAAATGAACGTTTGGACAATCACATCTTTTATAGGGTTTACCCTATTAGTTGCTGTTATTTCGTGGTGGTATACACGCAAAGAGGACTTAACAACAAGAGACGGTTTCTTTTTAGGAGGAAGAAGTCTTTCTGGCGTTTCCATTGGTTTTTCCATTCTACTGACCAACTGGTCCGCCGAACAGCTTATTGGCTTAAACGGGCAAGGCTATTCGGTTGGCTTGTCTAATATGGGTTGGGCGGTTACTGCAGCCATTGCTTTTGTTATCACTGCCATTGTTTTCCTACCTATGTTTATCAAAAAAGGCATCACCACCATTCCTGATTTTATTGAAGCTAGATTTGGTGGAACCGCTCGAAATTTTATTGCTTGGTTGTTTCTCATTAATGTCGCCGTTGTCTTTTTGCCAACCATTGTTTATGCCGGTGCATTAGGCATGAGTAAGATTTTCAATGTCGCTGATATCTTTGGTATCAATGAAGATTCTGCATTGCTTGTTTCTATTTTCTTTATTACCGTGATTGGTGGTATTTATGCCATCTTTGGTGGTCTTAAAGCAGTTGTTATTTCAGATACGATTAATGGCTTTGGTTTTTTCGTCGGCAGTATCTTTATCTTAATTATGGGACTGATTGCGCTAGGTTCTGGCAGTATGGCTAATGGTGTAGAGCACCTTATCGTTGATCACCCTCAGATGCTAAATGCCGTTACGTCTCCTAAAGTATCGGTTCCATTTGGGGCGATATTTACAGGCATGGTACTGATTAATATTTATTTTGTTTGTACGAATCAAATTATCATTCAACGAGCATTAGGGGCGAAAAGCGTTGCCGAAGGCCAAAAAGGGGTATTATTTGCAGGTGTTGTAAAAATAATCAGTATTTTAATCCTGATTGTGCCTGGCATTATTGCATTCCACCTATATGGCAATGAGAACATTCGCCCAGATGAAGCTTATCCCATTCTAACCAGCCGTCTATTACCGTCTTATATGGTGGGCTTTTTTGGCGCCGTATTGTTTGGAGCCATTATTTCTACGTTCAATTCAACAATAAACTCTTGTTCAACCATTTTTGCTATTAATATCTACACACCTCTCAAGAAAGGTGATGTAAGTAATCAACAAAGTGTCTCAGCTGGTCGTATTTTCGGGACAGGGTTGGCTATTTTCTCAGCCTTAGGCGCTCCCTTTATTCAATACGCACCTCAAGGCCTGTACTTGTTTATGCAGGAATTTAATGCGCTGTTTTCTATTCCAATGCTACTTATGGTTGTGGTGGCTATCTTCTTTAAAAAAGCCACAGTACAAACAACCATTTCAGGCATGCTGGTGTATATTGCTCTTTATTTATTTTTCAAATTTGGTTACACGGGCTGGGATCTACACTTCTTACATAAAACAGCCATCTATTTTTTCTGTGGTCTTGCGGTTACCCTATTGTTGACCCATTACTTCCCAAGTACCTCCGTTGAAGTAGAATCGCACAACACCGCTAAAGTAAATATAGAGAATTGGAAACACCTAAGAATAGCGTCCATCATGACTCTTGTACTCATGGTTGCAACCTACGTCATCGCGTCACCATTAGGCATTGTTGCGCCGATATCAGAGGTGCCAATGAACTTACTGTATATTACTCTGGCATCCATCGCGGCCGTTATCATCACCAATAGCGTGGTGAAAAAGGTTTCTCAAACTTATTTTTCATAACGAGTAGGATCGCAAAGTTGTCGTGAACCATCGTGACAACTTTGCCTCAATAGGTCATCGGCACCGGTTTGTCTTCTTAATGCTAGCAAGATGACAAACTAAGGTAGAAGATTTACTTCCAAACTCGACATTATGGCCCTAACTGTCTATAGTCGCCCTCTCCCGTGGTTGATGTTTATTTATGCAATAAATGTGTCATTTTTTATTGGCTCATCTCCTCACTATTCTTATCTTATTAATTCAATTCAGGACACTTTTTTGATCTCCACAGCAAACATCACCATGCAGTTTGGTGCGACCCCTTTATTTGAAAATATTTCCGTAAAATTTGGCAATGGTAACCGTTATGGTTTAATCGGCGCGAACGGTTGTGGCAAATCCACTTTCATGAAAATTTTAACCGGTGAACTGGTGCCAACCTCAGGTAACGTTTCCATCACTCCCGGTGAGAAAGTCGGCACACTTAGTCAGAACCAATTCGCATTCGAAGAATACACCGTCGTCGATGCCGTTATTATGGGGGATACGGCGCTGTGGAATGTAAAGCAAGAGCGTGACGCGATTTACGCTAACCCAGACATGTCAGAAGAAGACGGTATGCGTGCAGGCGAGTTAGAAGCTGAGTATGCCGAAATGGATGGTTACAGTGCGGAAAGTCGCGCTGGAGACATTCTCCTTGAAGCGGGTATAGATGAACCCGAGCATTTTTTACTAATGAGTCAAGTACCACCAGGTAGAAAATTACGAGTATTGTTAGCACAAGCGCTCTTTGCTAATCCAGATATTTTATTACTTGATGAGCCTACCAACAACTTGGATATCCATACTATTAGTTGGTTAGCGGATGTATTGAACCAACGTAAATGCACCATGGTGATTATTTCCCACGATAGGCACTTTTTGAACTCTGTGTGTACTCATATGGCAGACATTGATTACGGTGAATTACGCGTTTATCCAGGTAATTATGATTACTTCCTAGAGGCATCGTCATTAATACGCGAACAATTATTACTAGAAAACTCAAAGAAAAGTGCTGAGATCGACGAGTTACAAGCCTTTGTTAACCGTTTTTCTGCCAATGCGTCAAAGGCCAAACAAGCCAGTTCACGTGCGAAGAAGATGGATAAAATTGAATTATCTGAAGTGAAGTCTTCTAGCCGAATGACACCTTCAATTAGTTTAAAACAAGATAAAAGGTTACATCGCCAGGCCTTAATTCTGGAAGAGCTTAGCCACGGTTTTGAGGACGATCCTTTATTTACCAATGGCAGCCTAATTCTAGAGGCAGGCGCTAAACTTGCGGTTATTGGTGAAAATGGTGCGGGTAAAACCACCTTCTTACGTTGTTTAGTGGATGAACTTCAAGCCAATCACGGTTCTGTAAAATGGTCTGAGAATGCCGTTATTGGCTACTGTCCTCAAGATAGCAGCGCCGATTTTGATTCTGATATGACGCTGTTTGATTGGATGTCTTTGTGGCGTACGGCAAAACACGATGATTTAAAAGTGCGAGCCATGTTAGGCCGTTTACTCTTTACTGCGGATGATTTTAACAAGAAAGTCCGTGTGTGCTCCGGTGGTGAAAAGAACCGCTTGTTGTTTGGCAAACTGATGATGATGGATCTCAACGTACTCATTATGGACGAGCCAACAAACCATATGGATATGGAAGCCATTGAAGCTCTTAATAATGCCTTATTAGAATTTGATGGCACGCTTATTTTTGTTAGTCACGACAGACAGTTCGTCTCGTCTTTGGCGACTCGTATCGTCGAGATCAAAAATAAAGAAGTCATCGACTTTCAAGGTACTTACGATGAGTATTTAACGCACCACTGATCCTCTACTCAGAGCGATCAATCCTCAAAAAGGGCATCTATGAATTCAATCGTTGCCCTTTTTGAGAATGACTTTCTATCAAGGAACCTTGCTGGCTATCGTTCTCTTTCTTTTACTTCCCTTCTCTAAGGTAAATCCACCAGCACGCTTTTACCTCCGTATTGATGAACAGAATCATGGGCTCTCACTTCTACCCTTTGCAAACCCGTAGGTTTCTTGAATTGTAGTCCTCGGGTAAAAGGCTGTTCATTTTCATGAGGATGTAATAACACTCGAGTAGCTATAACCTCACCATCTTCATTCAATACTTCCCAACGATCTGCATAATGATCCCAACCACTGTCTTCGTGTAAAACGGTCGCCTGCATATTACATAAGGAGGCAGAACAATCCACATTCACTTTTATGATGTCTGCTTCTCCGGCTAGCGCATTAGCACCCCACAATAACAAGCTGAAACCAGCAAAAATACCTATTTTTATTGAACTTAACGTCTTTTCTACTCTCATTGTATCCACTCCCCTAATAAGTCAAATTAGTAATATCGATATTCATTTTAGTAATAAGAGGCGATTTTGCCCTCTTTCTTATGTTAATTTACCCATCTCATTTATTCCGTCTTATATCACTCAACTAAGTAGACTGTCATGCAACTAAACAATGTACTGCCATTGCAAAACTGGCTGAAATCCTACTCTAAAACATCGATGACCAATGATTTCATTGCTGGGATCATTGCCACTATTGTCATGGTTCCCCAAGGAATGGCTTATGCATTGTTGGCAGGTGTACCGGCGGAATACGGTTTATACTGTGCTATTTTACCCACGCTGCTTTACGCTTTATTGGGTAGCAGTCGCAGCTTATCTGTCGGGCCTGCGGCTTTGATCTCTATCATGGTGGCTAGTTCCATTGGTGCGCTTAATCCACAAACTGACGCTGAGTATCTACATTATGCCGTCAACATCTCTTTTTTAGCGGGTCTATTTTTAATCGCTATGAGGTTGTTTCGACTAGGCAGCATCACCAATTTCATCAGCATGCCGGTTGTCAGTGGCTTTACCAGTGCGTCTGCTATCATCATTACGGCTAGCCAACTGAAGCATATCGTTGGTATTCCAGTCGCGTCTGGACTCAGTTTTGACGAGACGCTTTGGCAGTTAGGAACACACATCGGAGAAATAAATTACACTACCTTGTTTGCGGGCATACTTTCCTGTTTTGCTCTTTGGTATTTCAAAGGTCACTTTCCAAAATTAGTTAAGAAGCTGGCTCTTCCGACGTGGCTAGATCAAGCGATTAGTAAAGCAGGCCCCATGTTTGTGGTATTAATTGGGGCGGTTTTAGTTGGTGTGTTTGATTTACATGAAACCGCAAACATCGCCATTGTTGGTTTAATTCCAGATGGCTTGCCTTCTTTGCAATTTGTCCCTGTAGACATCGCACTTTGGAAAAGCATTGCTTTACCTTCTTTCTTGATCGCTTTAATGTGTTTCGTCACCAGCATTACGGTCGGCACCAGCTTAGCCGGAAAACGCAAAGAGCGTATCGATGCAAACCAAGAATTATTAGCACTTGGGGCCGCCAATTTAGGGGCGGCATTTAGTGGCACCTTCGCATTAGCTGCGAGTATGAGTCGTTCTGCGGTGAATCATAGTGCCGGAGCAGAAACCACGATTGCCAGCATGGTATGTGCCTTAGGTGTACTACTTACATTGTTATTTTTAACACCGCTATTCTATTTTTTACCGCTTGTGGTATTAGGTGCCATCGTTATCATGTCAGTAAGCTCTCTTATTGAGTTTCATCAAATTCAGCGTTGCTGGAAGCTTAACAAAGCCGATGCTTACAGTCTGCTTGCCACCTTTATTACGGTATTGGTTTTTGGCATTGAAATTGGTATTTGCGTTGGTATTATTGGCTCAGTTATCCTGATTATTCACCGTGCTAGTCACCCTCATATCGCCATTGTAGGACGAGTAGGCAAAAGTGAGCACTTTCGGAATATAGAACGTCATGATGTGCATATCGATAAGCATGTACTCGCAATACGAGTCGATGAAAGTATTTATTTTTCAAACGTACAATGCATAGAAAACTTTGTCTTCGAAGCCTGCTATAAACGACCAGAAACACGCCATGTTGTGCTTATTTTTAGCTCCGTCAGTTTCGTCGATACCACGGCGGTTGATGCCTTAGATAATATGATAGGCAAGTTCAAAAATTTAAATGTACAACTGCATTTAGCCGAAGTAAAAGGTCCTGTCATGGACCAATTACAAGACTCACAGTTTGTAAGCGACTTAACCCCAGGGAAAATTTATTTCACAACAGATGAAGCACTCAAAAGCCTTACAACTTTGTAAGGCTTTTGCCCACTATAATAGTTTCATTGCTCTCATTTATTACAACTACAAAATGAAACAAAATTATCGAAATCTTAATTTTACGTGGTGGTAGTAAGCCACTATCATTGACCATACTTTTAGGATCTCCGTGGGCTTTTTCTTCTATGACAATTAATCAAATGATCAGTACGGTAATCGCCATTGTTGTGGCGACTACGATAACCTTATTCACAGTCACTCATATCAACCTTAATAGTAATGAAACCGCTATTAAGCAACAAATCAAACTGTCCAGCGCTGTCGCTACACTAAAAGATGCTCGCTATTACGTTGTTCAAGTACAGCAATTCCTCACAGACATAGGAGCAACACGTAGTAATGAAGCCTTGCCTGAAGCAAAAGCAAGCTTAGATGGCGCGATTAACAGTTTTGAACATCTCATAAAAATACTACCTGACCAACAAGAGCACATTAAAAAATTAGAACGCCAACTTAACATGGCTTATACCGCTGGTGTAAAAATGGGTGATGCCTATATTAATTTAGGCACCGAAGCGGGTAACAAGATGATGAAGGGAGATGGCGGACTAGATGATGAATCATCCAAACTCGCAGAGGAACTGGATAACCTCTCATTGAATTTAGAGAAAGAGCTCGACGAAAGTGCTGAAAAAGCACTCAAATCCATAGACAATGCTGGCTCTATTATCCTTGTGAGCCTGATCGTTTCGGCGGTATTAACTCTCATTTCCATTCTAATATTACGCCGTCGTATCTTACCTAATCTACATCGCTTAGATGAATCATTAAACAATATTGCCAGTGGTTCTCGTGACCTAACACTGCGTTTAAAAGAAGATGGCAATGATGAATTAACGGCTATAGCAAAATCTTTTAACCGCTTTATTTCTTCGATTAATGCATTGATTTTAGATACTCAGAATAAAGCCTTTAAACTGGCAGAAGAAGGTGAACAAATGAGTCAATCATCTCAGCAAACCAGTAAAGGAATGGCTTTATTAGAAGCAGAAACACAAAAAATTGCTGTTTCAATCGATGAAATGCAGCAAACTGTACATTATGTAACGGAAGGTGCTGTCCGTACAGCTGACTCAGCAAAACAATCTGATACAGATGCAACTCAAGTTGAAAAAATTGTTGGGGCAAGTGTCGCCTCAATCAGTCAACTAGCTAAAGATGTACAACAAGCTTCCGAAGCATTACTTTCTTTAGAAGAAAATACCGCCAATGTTGGTAGCATATTAGATGTGATTCGTGGCATTGCGGATCAAACCAATCTATTAGCGCTAAATGCCGCGATTGAAGCGGCAAGAGCAGGAGAATATGGTCGTGGGTTTGCGGTTGTTGCTGATGAAGTACGAACATTAGCACGTAGAACACAGGAATCGACAGAACAAATCCAAACTATGATCTCTCAGCTACAACAAGGTGCCCATGATGCGGTGACGGTGATGGCAAATAGCCGTACTCAAGCCGAAACTACGGTAGCAGAAGCCCATCAAGCCAGTGCAGCCTTATCACGTATTACTTTGGTAATTAATGACATATCAAGCATGGCTAATGAAATAGCCACGTCAATGGAGCAACAACATGCGGTTTCTGACAGCATCAATGATCGCATTCAATCGATTAGAAAATCAGCAGAAACAACCAGCGTGAATGCAGAGCAATCACGCTCAGCAAGTAAAGAAGTTCTTGGGTACTCTTCAGACCTTTCGAAAGCAATGGGAGCTTATAAGGTAAAATAAATAGAGATATTAAGGTCCAGTATTTTATTGTCAAAAATACACTTTTCTTAAACCTGGCTTAATGTGAGCATTAATTCAGGTTTTTTTTGTAAATCTGAATAAAAAACTAACAATATCAAGAATAAAAACTCATTATATAACCAACCTTGAATTTAATAACGTCAACACTATTATTATTTATGAGAACATCTAATCTGGTACTCATACGCAAGCTCACTTAACGGCATGCTATTTGATTCAAAGTCCTGTTTACGTTACTTTTTTATTAAATAAATTTTATGCTTTCGTCCTTTAAACTTAGGAGCATTACTGTTGAATACCTTACTCTGGCTTCCTTTGCTACCATTACTCGGTAGCTTGGTCCCTCTGTTAACCGCTCGTTACCATCGTAATGTCTGTGCCTTATTCACAGCTATTTTACCTTTTGTCTCTTTGCTCATTGTCCTTGAAATGACGCCCGATGTCTTGAACGGCGTCAATCATTATGCTTTTGCTGAATGGATCCCCCAACTAGGGCTCAATATTGCGTTTCGCCTTGATGGGTTATCTCTCTTATTTGCTATCTTGATTCTTGGAATTGGTCTGCTGGTAATCTTATACGCTCGCTACTATTTGTCTTCCAAAGACTCAATTGGCAAGTTTTACGCCTTCTTAATGCTGTTTATGTTTTCCATGTTAGGGGTGGTTTTATCCGATAACCTCTTACAAATGTGGATGTTTTGGGAGCTCACTAGCATCAGCTCCTTTTTATTAATTAGCTTTTGGGGGCATAAATCTGAAGCTCGTAGGGGGGCTAGGATGGCGCTTACCATTACCGGCGCCGGCGGCTTAGCGTTATTAGCAGGCATTATTATCATGGGCAATGTCATTGATAGCTATTCATTGCAAGTTGCTCTCGATAGCGGTGATATCATACGAGCACACAGTGCTTACCCTGTTATTCTAGTTTTGTTCTTGCTGGGCGCATTTACTAAATCTGCTCAATTCCCTTTTCATTTTTGGTTGCCCCATGCGATGGCCGCCCCAACCCCTGTCAGTGCCTACTTACATTCAGCAACCATGGTAAAAGCTGGTATTTTTTTAATGGCTCGTATGCATCCGGCATTAGCCGATACGGACCTGTGGTTTTTGATCGTGAGTTTAACCGGGTTAACGACTCTACTTTTAGGTGCGTACATAGCCTTATTTAAACACGACCTCAAAGGGCTTCTAGCCTACTCAACGATCAGTCATCTTGGCCTTATCACTTTATTACTGGGCTTAGATACCCGTTTATCTACTGTAGCCGCTCTTTTCCATATTATTAACCATGCCACATTCAAAGCCTCCCTATTTATGGCCGCAGGCATCATAGACCATGAGACAGGGTCTAGGGATATGCGTCAGTTGAATGGTTTATGGAAATATATGCCTCATACAGCAACACTGGCAATGGTGGCGGCGTCTGCCATGGCGGGAGTTCCCTTATTAAACGGCTTCCTATCAAAAGAGATGTTCTTCACTGAAACCCTACATCAAGAAGCCCTTGGTTCCCTTTCTTGGATGATTCCAGTACTCGCTACGATAGGTGCCGTCTTTGCGGTTGCTTATTCAACACGCTTCATCCACGATGTTTTCTTCAATGGGGAACCAATCAATTTACCTAAAACTCCCCACGAAGCCCCTCGTTACATGAGAGTTCCAGTAGAAATTCTAGTGGCCCTTTGCCTATTAGTCGGTATCTTTCCTGGCTTTATCGTGGGTGACTTACTGTATTCGGCGTCTTTAGCCGCTATCAATGGTCCAGTACCAGAATACAGCCTTTCTATTTGGCATGGTTTTAACTATCCATTATTAATGAGTTTTGTGGCGACTGCTGGCGGCTTAATTATTTATTACTACCGCCAGCCATTGTTTGCCTTTCAATCTAATTTTGCCGAGCCTGATGCGAAACAAATCTTTGAAGACGTTATGCAAAATATCATCCACCGTGTCACTGGATTTTATAACCTACTTGAAAACGGATCATTACAACGGTACAACTACCTATTAATCAGTTTAGCGGTGGTTATGATGGCCGCTCCTTTAATGGATCTAAGCTCTACCTTAGGACGTCGCCCTGAACTACCTTATACAATAGTCGATATAACAGCCGCTCTGTTACTGTCAGTTGGTGCACTAATGACGGTCATTTGCCATCGTAAACGCATGTTAGCCCTAATTACACTATCAATCGTTGGCTTTATTGTTTCTTTGGCATTTGCTCGATTCTCAGCACCAGATCTGGCGTTGACCCAGTTGTCAGTCGAAGTGGTTACGATTGTCTTGCTCATGTTATCTCTTTTTTTCTTGCCTCAGAAAGCACAGAAGCAATCAAACCCTCGACGCATCATTAGAGACTTGAGCCTATCCTCTATTGTAGGCGGCTTAATTGGGACAATTTGCTATGCATTACTGACCCGTCCACTTGAAAGCATTTCAGACTTTTTTATTGCAAATAGTAAAACAGGCGGAGGTGGAACCAATGTGGTCAATGTGATTCTAGTCGATTTCCGTGGATTTGATACCTTAGGAGAGATTACTGTACTCGGCATTGCCGCCTTGGGTATTTATAAATTAATTTCTAGAATGCGACTGTTTATGCCTAGTGGTGATCTGTATGGACGACCTTGGTCTAACGACGCCCACCCAATGATGCTGGCTGTCTTATCTCAAAGCTTATTGCCTATCGCCCTACTCGTATCGGCTTATATCTTTTTGCGTGGTCACAATATGCCTGGAGGCGGTTTTATCGCAGGTTTAATCACCTCCGTAGCTATTATTCAACAGTACATTGCCCATGGTGTGGATTGGATGAAACATAGAGTTAAGATTGATTATCAAATTCTTATCGGTAGCGGTATAGCAATTGCAACCTTAACAGGATTGGGTAGTTGGCTTTTTGATAGACCATTCCTAACTTCTTGGTTCGATTACTTCTATTTACCTATTGTAGGTAAATTCGAATTGGCCAGTGCCATGATGTTCGACCTAGGAGTCTATTTAACCGTTATCGGTGCAACTATGCTAATTCTGGCAAATCTTGGAAAACTCACCACCAGCGAACGCCCTATTCAGAAGGAGGAAGAATAATGGAAGGTATTTACGCTTTTTGTGTTGGCCTTTTAACCGCTTGCGGAATCTTCTTAACATTACGTGGACGGACATTTTCTGTTGTGCTTGGACTTACTATGATGTCCTATGCGGTCAATCTATTTCTGTTTGCAAGTGGGAGGCTCACTATTAACAGTGCGGCCATTTTAGGCCAATCTGATACCTATGCAGACCCTTTACCCCAAGCCCTAGTACTAACCGCTATTGTTATTGGTTTTGCCATGACGGCTTTCGTGGTTATCTTATCAATGAGAGCAAGAGCCGATTTAGGCAATGATCATGTCGATGGTAAAGATCCAAACGAAATCCCAACCGATATGTCACAAAGTAAAAAAGGAGAGCGAAACTAGATGCAACACTGGACAATTCTTCCCATATTGCTGCCCTTATTAGTTGCTTCGGTAATGCTACTACCTCCATTAGCATCCAGAATTAATTGGTTACGTATTGCGTCCGTTAGTACTTTATTAGTATTAACTATCATTGCTGCGATGCAAGTGGTTACTGTCATCGATCATGGCTCACAAATGTATGTCTTAGGTGGGTGGTCACCGCCTTTCGGGATCGCTTTAGTGGCCGATAAGATGTCATCTTTACTGGTGTTATTAACTTGCTTCTTAGCCCTTACTTGTATGATCTACGCTTGCGCTGGTCACGATAAAGGGGGCGAATATTTTCATCCTTTATTCCTCTTTCAAATCATGGGGATCAATGGCGCCTTTCTAACAGGGGATTTATTTAATCTATTTGTTTTCTTTGAAGTGCTCTTAATCGCATCTTATGCTTTGCTAGTCCATGCAGGAGGAAAAAATAAAACCCAAGCCGCTGTTCACTATGTCGTCATCAATTTACTCGGCTCAAGCCTTTTTTTGCTCGGATTAGGTATTCTATATGGAACGTTAGGCACCCTAAACATAGCGGATATGGCGGTTAAAATCAGCCAACTCCCTCAAAATGAAACCATTATCGCGAAAATTGGAGCCTTACTCTTATTAATCGTGTTTGGTTTAAAATCGGCCATGTTGCCCTTACAATTTTGGCTACCGAGAACCTATTCATCTGCAAGTGCTCCCGTTGCGGCGTTATTTGCCATTATGACTAAGGTTGGGATTTACAGCATTTTTCGTGTCTTCACTGTTATTTTTGGAGACGATGCGGGTGAACTGGCAAATTTTGCTTCAGATTGGTTATGGCCTTTGGCACTGCTCACTATCGCTATTGGTTCTCTAGGTGTCTTAGCCAGCCCAACAATTAAGCTACTTTCTGCAAACTTAGTGATTATTTCAGCAGGAACATTGCTTGTTGCCGCTGCGCTTCATACAGAATTAGCCACAGCAGGCGCCTTGTATTACCTCATTCATAGTACGTTAGTCACGGCTGGTTTGTTCTTGCTTGCTGACATCATTGCCAAACAAAGAGGACAAGCAGAAGATAGGTTGGTTAACGCTAGAGCGCTGGCACAACCAAGACTGATCGGGTTTGGGTTTGCTATTTTAGCATTAACCATCATTGGCATGCCGCCATTCTCAGGGTTCATAGGTAAAGTTATGATATTAAATGCGGCGGAATCTATGACAACACGGTTATGGATTTGGCCTGTTATTTTGATCAGTAGTTTGATTGCTTTAATTGCGTTTTCAAGATCGACATCTAGGCTATTCTGGAAGTCCCCTAATAACAAGAATACCCCGGATGAAAAAGCTCACCCTTATGAAATCACAGCAATTACAATGCTCATTTTAGGTGCACCCTTACTAGTCATATTTGGAGGACCAATTACCGACTATGTCATACAGGCTGCCGCTGATCTTCATGATATAAATGTGTCCGTGTATCCGCTTTTACCTGAGGTGTCGCTATGAGATATAAACCTTTTCGCTTGTTACCGATGCCTTTCCACAGCCTACTATTATTCTCTATTTGGCTATTATTAAACAACAGCGTCTCAGCAGGTCATTTATTATTAGCTTTTATCTTTGCTATTATTATCCCCTGGGGTGTTGCTAGTATGACAACTGAGCGCCCTCGAATTCAAAAACCTATGCTTGCCGTTTCCTATGTGTTTCTTGTCTTAAAGGACATCGTTAGTGCCAATTTTACGGTGGCCCTGTTAGTACTCGGTCCACTTAAAAACTTATCTCCAGGCTTTGTAGCCATTCCATTGGATATTGAATCGGAATTGGGTATCACTCTACTGGCAAGTACCGTGTCGTTAACACCAGGAACAGTGAGTGCAGAAATATCAGAAGATCAAAAATGGTTATATGTGCACGCTCTCCATTTGGAAGATGCTGAAGAGCTTATTCAAGAAGTCAAATCACGCTACGAGAAGCCGTTAAAGGAGATATTTGGATGCTAGATTTCGCCATAAAAATAGTCGCGCTTACTTTATGCATCGCATTATTATTGAATCTATATCGATTACTAGTGGGCCCAAAGCTCCCTGATCGAATTTTAGCGTTAGATACTTTATTTATTAACGGCATAGCTCTCATCATGCTCTATGGTATCGCCATTGAGAATGCCATATATTTTGAAGCGGCATTATTAATTGCCATGCTTGGTTTCGTAAGCACATCTGCACTGTGTAAATACTTACTTCGTGGCGACATTATAGAATAATAGGATTAATATGAACTTTTTCGTAGAAGCAGCTGCCGCCTCTCTATTAATATTTGGAGGTATTTTTTTACTCATTGGCTCGATCGGTTTAGCTCGATTGCCAGATATTTATACCCGGTTACATGCCCCAACAAAAGCCACAACATTGGGCATTGCCGGAGTACTCGTTGCATCCTGCATTATTCAAACCAATCGACAAGGTAGCTTATCCATTAATGAATGGCTAATTACTTTATTCTTAATGATTACAGCACCTGTTGCAGCCAATATGATTGCTAAGGCTGCTTTACATCACGACATAGAGCCTATCCATAGAACCCAAGGAAAAGAGCTTATGAAGACCGCTAGAGAGCGTCAGGCACCTACAGCACAAGCTCCTGAAGATAAAAAATAATCCCAAACTGATGAACTTTCCTACCTCCTCATAGTCCTATAAAGGATTACAATCCTATGAGGCGTAGGCATGAAGTTCTTGTTATTTATTATATTAAACAGTCTTGTTTTATCTAATCTATGGGCGGCTCCAGCAAAAGATTTAGATAAGCAATGGGCTGCTTTTTCACAAACATCTACACTCTCAGTTTCCCATGATAAATGGCAAGCTATCTTAGACCGTTACTTAACTACAACACCTGATGAGCAAACCTTCTTCTCCTATTCTAAAGTAACCAGTGAAGATCATAAACTCCTTAAAAGCTATGTAAGCGACCTTACCACAATAGCCCCAGAGCAACTTACTAGGATCCAACAGAAAGCGTATTGGATTAATCTGTATAACGCGAAAACGGTTGATCTAATCCTAGATAATTATCCAACAAAAAGTATCACCAAATTAGGTCAAGGCTTCTTTTCTTTTGGTCCTTGGGATGACAAAGTATTAACCATAAATGATAAAAAAATCACTCTAAATGATATAGAACATCGTATTTTACGCCCTATTTACAACGACGCTCGCATCCATTATGCCGTTAATTGTGCTTCCTATTCCTGCCCTAACTTAGCGGCGCACGCTTATACAGCGGAGAATACCGAACAGCTCTTAGACAAGGGAGCAGAACAGTACATCAATCACCCTAGAGGCGTGCTAGTAACCGATGAAGGACTAAAGCTCTCGACGATATATTCTTGGTATCAAGTGGATTTTGGAGGCAATGAACAAGACCTCATCAAGCATTTATCTCTCTATGCTAAGCCTAAGCTCAAAGAGGCCTTAAGTATGGTAACTGGTAAAATAGAATATGTTTACAATTGGGATTTAAACGAAATTAAGTAACATAAAAAAGGCGAAACAACCAACAAAGTTATTTCGCCTTCATCATACAGACGGTTATTACTAATCTAGCTTATCACGACACTCGAAATATAATAAACAATGGCATAACCAATAGTATAAGAAATCAATAATGCAAAACTATAACGTGAGTAAGATCCAAAAGTTAGGCCATCAACTTTACTCATAGCAACAATCCCTGCCGCAGAACCAATTACCAATAAAGATCCACCCACACCAACAGCATAGGTTAATGCCAACCAATCAGCACTCGACATCACAATACCCGCCTTCAAGAGAGCCGCAGTTAAAGGCACGTTATCAATTGCTGCAGATAAAATCCCCATTAAATAACTAGCTGCAAATGGAGGCAATACTTCATACAACTGTACAAACGAATCCAATACATCTATTTCTTTAAGCATTCCAACCAACAGCAGAATACCAAGGAAGAATAGTAAAGTTTCAAACTCGATAACTCGTATATATTCTAAAATAGGATCCGCTTCAATATCTTCATTGAAGAAGCGAGCAATCAAAAACATAGACGACATACCAAACAAGAAAGTCAGTACAGGAGGAATGTTAAATAATACATTACCTATAATTGTTCCAATGATAGTAGTCAAAAACACGACGGCAATAGCAATATCCACCTTGCGGACATCTGTCCGGTGAATTTGTACTTCTACCATCTCGTTCATTCCACGTGCTTGCATGCAAGTAAGTACTAATACAGCAATAAAAGCAGGAATAGACAATAATAGTAAATCAATGATACTGACCTTCTCTGCAAGGAATATCATCAATGTTGTAACATCACCGGTAATAAGTGCAACGCCACCAGAGTTAACAGAGAAGACAACGAGTGTAGCAAAGCGAATCGTTTTTTTACGACTCAGATTAAGCGATAAAATCAATGTCACAGACACCAAGGTTGCCGTTATATTATCGGCAAGTGATGAAAAGACAAAACAAAAAATTGCAGTCAGAAAAAGTAATGACCTCTCACTAATTCGCTTTGGTAAGAACAGATAGATCAAATTTTCTATCATGCCTTTCTTATTTAGATAAGCGACAAATGTCATAGCAGATACTAGAAAGAGCCATAGACCCGCTATTTCAGAAATATTTTCTTGAAAGCCCTCCATCACCTTTTCACCATCTGCACCATTACCGTGAAAAACAAACAGTAAAAGCCATGAGATAGTACCTAAAAATAAAGTCACTTTGGCCTTATTTATATGAATGACATCCTCTAGCACAACACCGAGTAAGGCCACGACAGCCATACCAATTAGCACCATTTGTAAAACCACTGGCATTTTCACATCCTCTGATTAAAGTTAAAGCTTCGATTCTAAAAATTACGCTATTCTACAAAGGTTATGATCTCTCTAACAGTTAACATATCGAAGAAATGAAAATTAATGACGTTTTGATGTTGATTTCAACTATTTGATATGAACACATATCGATTACTAATAGGGAGTGATTCTTATGTAATGTCGGCATTTATGCCAACAAAAAGAGGCTCATCAGGATAAGTTGATTAGTTACTCTTGAAGAACAATACAGGTCGGAGCTTATTACGCACACACATTGTCGGTCTGAAGTCGCCATTAATCCCAACAGGAGATGTAAGTCGGGATTCATCCCGACAAAAAGTATCATGTTAGTCGATATAGGTATGCTGTGTGGCATTATTGTTGGCCTAAAGGCCAACCTACGGGAGATGTAAGTCGGGATTCATCCCGACAAAAAGTATCATGTTAGTCGATATAGGTATGCTGTGTGGCATTATTGTTGGCCTAAAGGCCAACCTACGAGAGATGTAAGTCGGGATTCATCCCGACAAAAAAGTGTCATGTTAGTCGATATAGGTATGCTGTGTGGCATTATTGTTGGCCTAAAGGCCAACCTACAGACGAAAAAAAACCCTGACTGCGTGAGCAATCAGGGCTTTCTAAATAAAACTTGACGACGACCTACTCTCACATGGCGAATGCCACACTACCATCGGCGATGACGCTTTTCACTTCTGAGTTCGGGATGGGATCAGGTGGTTCAACGTCTCTATGATCGTCAAGCAAACGGGTTGCGTTCGTTCTGAGTGTCTGTGTTAAGCCGTTAAGCCTAATCCAGTCATGTTCACTCACAACACGCCAATACGTGCTTGAATCTTTAACAATGCTTTTTTTGAAATAGCGATAACCAAGTATCAAACCAGCACATCATTGCTGATGCTGTCGTAATCTGTGTCTCTATGATCTTTTCATGATGCCGTTTGACCCTTCTCTTTACGAGTTTTCTCAGTCTCTCTTTATCACTCAAAACCACTTTGGTGTTATATGGTCAAGCCTCACGAGCAATTAGTATTGGTTAGCTCAATGCCTCACAGCACTTACACACCCAACCTATCAACGTCGTAGTCTTCAACGGCTCTTTAGGGGACTTATGTCCCAGTGAGATCTCATCTTGAGGGAGGCTTCCCGCTTAGATGCTTTCAGCGGTTATCCCGTCCGAACATAGCTACCCGGCAATGCCACTGGCGTGACAACCGGAACACCAGAGGTTCGTCCACTCCGGTCCTCTCGTACTAGGAGCAGCTCCTCTCAAATCTCAAACGTCCACGGCAGATAGGGACCGAACTGTCTCACGACGTTCTAAACCCAGCTCGCGTACCACTTTAAATGGCGAACAGCCATACCCTTGGGACCGGCTTCAGCCCCAGGATGTGATGAGCCGACATCGAGGTGCCAAACACCGCCGTCGATGTGAACTCTTGGGCGGTATCAGCCTGTTATCCCCGGAGTACCTTTTATCCGTTGAGCGATGGCCCTTCCATACAGAACCACCGGATCACTAAGACCTACTTTCGTACCTGCTCGACGTGTCTGTCTCGCAGTTAAGCGCGCTTTTGCCTTTACACTCTACGCATGATTTCCGACCATGCTGAGCACACCTTCGTGCTCCTCCGTTACTCTTTGGGAGGAGACCGCCCCAGTCAAACTACCCACCACACAGTGTCCTCGATCCCGATAAGGGACCTGAGTTAGAACCTCAAACATACCAGGGTGGTATTTCAAGTTTGGCTCCACTAGAACTGGCGTCCTAGTTTCAAAGCCTCCCACCTATCCTACACAAGTAGGTTCAAAGTTCACTGTGAAGCTATAGTAAAGGTTCACGGGGTCTTTCCGTCTAGCCGCGGATACACAGCATCTTCACTGCGATTTCAATTTCACTGAGTCTCGGGTGGAGACAGTGTGGCCATCGTTACGCCATTCGTGCAGGTCGGAACTTACCCGACAAGGAATTTCGCTACCTTAGGACCGTTATAGTTACGGCCGCCGTTTACTGGGGCTTCGATCAAGAGCTTCGCTTACGCTAACCCCATCAATTAACCTTCCAGCACCGGGCAGGCGTCACACCCTATACGTCCACTTTCGTGTTTGCAGAGTGCTGTGTTTTTAATAAACAGTCGCAGCCACCTGGTATCTTCGACCGATCAATGCTTACGGAGTAAATCCTTCACACTAACCGGCGCACCTTCTCCCGAAGTTACGGTGCCATTTTGCCTAGTTCCTTCACCCGAGTTCTCTCAAGCGCCTTGGTATTCTCTACCTGACCACCTGTGTCGGTTTGGGGTACGGTTCATGTATATCTGAAGCTTAGAAGTTTTTCCTGGAAGCATGGCATCAACTACTTCGTCCAAAAGAGGACTCGTCATCAGTTCTCGGTCTTAAGAGGGCCCGGATTTACCTAAGCTCTCAACCTACCACCTTAAACACGGACAACCATCGCCGTGCTAGCCTAGCCTTCTCCGTCTCTCCATCGCAATATACATAAGTACAGGAATATTAACCTGTTTCCCATCGACTACGCATTTCTGCCTCGCCTTAGGGGCCGACTCACCCTGCCCTGATTAGCATGGGACAGGAAACCTTGGTCT
>NZ_JAPUBN010000017.1 GCF_026966905.1 Marinomonas phaeophyticola
GTGTTTTCGTATACGAGGCTTTCACTCTCTACGGCCAAGCTTTCCAGCTTGTTCTACTAACACCAAATCAACTTAAGGGCTAATCCCCTTTCGCTCGCCGCTACTTAGGGAATCTCGGTTGATTTCTTTTCCTTCGGGTACTTAGATGTTTCAGTTCCCCGAGTTCGCCTCATTAAGCTATGTATTCACTTAATGATACCCGCAAGCGGGTGGGTTTCCCCATTCGGAAATGTTCGGATCAAAGTTTGTTTATCAACTCCCCGAACCTTATCGCAGATTACCACGTCCTTCATCGCCTCTGACTGCCAAGGCATCCACCGTGCACGCTTGGTCACTTGACCATATAACCCAAAGTAGTTTTTTAATCCCTCACTTTTCTAAAAGAAAAGTCAGTATCAAAACAACACTCAGATCACATACCAACGATGCTTTTGTGTCATCACTGGATTTTACGATTTAGAAAGTCATCCAGGTTATTCTCAATAAAGAGAAAGATGCTTTCCACCGGTTTGACGCTTGATTATCGTCTATTTCAAAAAGTCACATTGTTAAAGAGCAAGTTTAGTGCAAAGCACTAAGTCAGACATTCATGAATAACGCGAACATTATGATGACTGGTCATCACATAATCGCTTTCATCAACCCCTTGCTTAGGACTCTATCCTAGAACAATTGCTGCTATAAAGTAGTCATCAGATAATTTGTGTGAACGCTCACCAGAGCTTCGTATCGTTTAAGGAGGTGATCCAGCCCCAGGTTCCCCTAGGGCTACCTTGTTACGACTTCACCCCAGTCATTGACCACTCCGTGGTAACCGCCCTCCTCGAAAGGTTAAGCTAGCTACTTCTGGAGCAATCAACTCCCATGGTGTGACGGGCGGTGTGTACAAGGCCCGGGAACGTATTCACCGTGACATTCTGATTCACGATTACTAGCGATTCCGACTTCATGGAGTCGAGTTGCAGACTCCAATCCGGACTACGACGCACTTTGTGGGATTCGCTTACTATCGCTAGTTCGCAGCCCTCTGTATGCGCCATTGTAGCACGTGTGTAGCCCTACTCGTAAGGGCCATGATGACTTGACGTCGTCCCCACCTTCCTCCGGTTTGTCACCGGCAGTCTCCTTAAAGTTCCCACCCGAAGTGCTGGCAAATAAGGATAAGGGTTGCGCTCGTTACGGGACTTAACCCAACATTTCACAACACGAGCTGACGACAGCCATGCAGCACCTGTCTCAGTGTTCCCGAAGGCACTCCAAAATCTCTTTCGGATTCACTGGATGTCAAGAGTAGGTAAGGTTCTTCGCGTTGCGTCGAATTAAACCACATGCTCCACCGCTTGTGCGGGCCCCCGTCAATTCATTTGAGTTTTAACCTTGCGGCCGTACTCCCCAGGCGGTCTACTTATCGCGTTAGCTTCGCCACTAAGTCATTACAACCCAACGGCTAGTAGACATCGTTTACGGCGTGGACTACCAGGGTATCTAATCCTGTTTGCTCCCCACGCTTTCGCACCTCAGTGTCAGTATCAATCCAGAGTGTCGCCTTCGCCACTGATGTTCCTTCCTATATCTACGCATTTCACCGCTACACAGGAAATTCCACACTCCTCTATCGTACTCTAGCCTGCCAGTATCGGGTGCCATTCCAAGGTTGAGCCCTGGGCTTTCACATCCGACTTAACAAACCACCTACGCGCGCTTTACGCCCAGTAATTCCGATTAACGCTTGCACCCTCTGTATTACCGCGGCTGCTGGCACAGAGTTAGCCGGTGCTTCTTCTGAGGGTAACGTCACAGCAATCGAGTATTAATCAATTACCTTTCCTCCCCTCTGAAAGTGCTTTACAACCCTAAGGCCTTCTTCACACACGCGGCATGGCTGGATCAGGCTTGCGCCCATTGTCCAATATTCCCCACTGCTGCCTCCCGTAGGAGTCTGGGCCGTGTCTCAGTCCCAGTGTGGCTGGTCATCCTCTCAGACCAGCTAGAGATCGTCGCCTTGGTAGGCCTTTACCCTACCAACTAGCTAATCTCACGCAGGCTCATCTAATAGCGAAAGGTCCGAAGATCCCCTCCTTTCCCCCGTAGGGATTATGCGGTATTAGCATGCGTTTCCACATGTTGTCCCCCACTACTAGGCAGATTCCTACGCGTTACTCACCCGTCCGCCGCTCGACGCCTGTAGCAAGCTACATCGTTTCCGCTCGACTTGCATGTGTTAAGCCTGCCGCCAGCGTTCAATCTGAGCCATGATCAAACTCTTCAGTTTAAGATCTTTTGCTGATAAATCAGCGTGCTTACTCAAATTTAACTCTAACTAAACTTACATGTTTGTTTGACAAATCAAACAAACAAGAACGAATTGAAAGTGTTTGGACTCTCGTAAGACTTCAAAATATTTTCGAAGTCTCCAGCGAGCGCCCACACAAATTATCTGATTAACTATTTTAAAGAGCGTGCTAACTAAAATAAGACAAGAAGAACAAACCGTGTTGTTTTTCTTGTTGGACGCTTACTCGTTGTTCTGAGTGGTTGTCCGTGTCAGCGAGGGCGTATATTAAGGATCTACAGATTTAGTGCAACCTTTTTTTGAAATTTTCATAAAAAAACCTCAAGACTATAATAAATTTGTAATATTTGTACTAAATTCGACCTAATCCACCTTATAAAAGCCAAAAAAGGCGCCGGAGCGCCCTTTATAACAACCATTAATGATCAGGTTTATTTAATCTCTAGTATTTGAGCTTCAATCTTAGCTTTCCATTCCGCTGGCCCAGTGATATGAACAGAAGTACCTTGACTATCTACGGCTACAGTAACAGGCATATCAACTACATCAAATTCATAAATAGCTTCCATACCTAACTCTGGAAACGCAACCACTTCTGCCTTTTGAATAGCCTTTGATACTAAATATGCAGCACCACCTACAGCCATTAAATAAACAGCACCAAACTCTTTAATCGCTTCAATCGCTGTTGGACCACGCTCGGCTTTACCAATCATTCCTAACAGACCTGTTTCTGCAAGCATAGTATGAGTAAACTTATCCATTCTAGTTGAGGTTGTCGGGCCAGCGGGGCCAACCGCTTCATCTCTCACTGGATCAACAGGTCCAACGTAATAAATAAATCGACCAGCTAAATCTACAGGTAATTTCTCACCATTTTTTAGCATTTCTACCATTTTTTTGTGGGCAGCATCTCGACCTGTAAGCATTTTACCATTCAGTAAAATAGTTTCACCTGGTTTCCAAGATTTAACGTCTTCAGGCTTAATTTCGTTTAAATTAACACGACGAACACTATCACCCACTTCCCAAGCAATATCTGGCCAATCATCCAACGATGGAGGAACTAAATCTGCAGGACCACTGCCATCCAACATAAAATGAGCATGACGTGTCGCAGCACAATTTGGAATCATAGCAACAGGCAGTGACGCAGCATGAGTTGGGTAATCCATAATTTTCACATCAAGTACGGTTGTTAGACCACCTAAGCCTTGCGCACCAATCCCTAGATTATTAACCGCTTCAAAGATTTCTAAGCGTAGCTCTTCTAACCGGTTTTGAGGTCCACGCGTTTTTAATTCATGAATATCAATCGGTTCCATTAAGGACTCTTTGGCCATAACCATAGCTTTCTCGGCCGTGCCACCGATGCCAATACCTAACATACCTGGAGGACACCAACCTGCCCCCATAGTTGGTACGGTTTTCTTAACCCATTCAACAATACTATCTGATGGATTCAACATAGCTAATTTCGATTTATTTTCCGAACCGCCACCTTTCGCTGCTACATGCACTTCTAGCTTATCACCTGGAACAATTTCCATATGAATAACGGCTGGCGTGTTATCTTTGGTGTTTTTTCTGGCGCCAGCAGGGTCTGATAAAATAGAAGCACGTAGGACATTATCAGGTAATAAATAAGCCTTACGTACACCTTCATTTACGAGTTCGGACACACTTAAATCTGTATCCCACTGCACATTCATTCCTACTTTTAAGAAAACAGTAACAATACCAGTATCTTGACAAAGAGGACGCTTACCTTCGGCACACATTTTTGAGTTAATAAGTATTTGAGCCATCGAGTCTTTTGCCGCTTGGCTTTCTTCACGCTTATAGGCTTCATGTACAGCATCAACAAAATCAATTGGATGGTAATAAGAAATAAATTGCAAAGCGTCTGCCACGCTTGTTGTCAGATCGTCACCGCGAATTATGGTCATTGTTTCTCCTAAGCTCCCCTATTAATTACATGCAGATGTTAAAAGATGCAGAGCAATATGGAAAGCTAAAGACCGATTTTATAGCAACATTTAATGAAAAATGATCTTTATCATACTGAATGAGAATCAAAACAGAAACAGACTTTTTAAGTCCTTGGTAGTCAAGGTAAAAAATGGGATGCGCTATTATATAGAGCAAGCTCGGCACCGTTTTAACAATGCCCGCTCTAATTAATATCTCGCAGCTGGGTCCGTTACATTACTTTTGAAACCAGTAAACGCAACACACTCGATTCAGATTGCATATCTTTAACTGTTAATATCACTGCGCTTAACCAGACAAAGCACGCCATCACAAATAATGTTCCAGAGTCATTCCCAATAATGTCACCCGATTCATTAAATGCTGGCTGAATAATGCCCAGAGGCGTTGCAAGATGAAAAAAAATGGCGCCAGTCATTACACCAACAGCCATTAAAGCTCCTAGTGGGTTATAACGAGTCACTAAAATTAGTGAGACAATCAGTTCAGAAATACCTACCAAATAACCACCGTAGACTCCAAACCAATTAAGACCTGACCACTCACCTAAAATACCAAATATATACTGAGTCTCAAATGAGTCCGTGAATTTAAAAAATAAAGACTGAACAAAGACAAAAATAATAAAAGCAGTTAGGATATTTTTCAAATTAATGTGTTGTTTAAGCATTTCTCAATTCCTGATTAGCTAATTAGCCCCAATAAGTTTGGGATGTAGTATAGACACCAAATAATCAGAAAAGTTTACCTTTGATATAACATTAATGTAATGTCGTCTTGCTGAACTTGGTCATCTTGATAAGTTACTATTTTCCTGATCAAAGATTCATGCACTTTAGACATACTTTCCGACTCACTGACACTCTCGATGAAAAAGCGCTCTAAATGAGCATCTCCTAACATGACACCTTCTTTGTTCTTTAACTCATTCGCACCATCCGTTGCAATTAACAGGATATCCTTCTCTCCTACATTAAACGTACTAATGTCATTTTCAAACTTTGTTGCTGACAATACACCTAGCGGCAAGTGGTTAGAGGAAAAACGGCGAACATTCTTTCCATTGGTTACAAATCCATCAGGCATTCCACCTCCCCAGTAATGAACTTCTCCATTAGGGGAAATAACTAATAAATAGGCTGCACAGAACATATGAACAGGGAGCACCCCATATAAGACACGATTGATTTCACTTAAAATATTTTCTATTGGTAACATTTTTTCAACAGCGTCAAAAAAAACTTGAGTGACAGGCAGTGCACCAATCGAAGCAGCGAGTCCATGCCCAGTGAAATCTCCAATAAAAATCAACTTAGCTCCATCAGATCTTTTCTTTACTAATGCAATATCGCCATTAAACGATGTTGCAGACAAGCGAGTAACCTGTAGATTGCCATCATCGCCATCATTATGTCTTTGAGCATGATTAAGCACTTGCTTCGCCATTTTGTGCTCAATTTCTGTTTTTTTATGATAAAACATTAAATCGTGATTTTTTTTATAAAGCTCTTCAACAACCAATACATGTTTTACGTGTGTACTTAAGCGAGTATTAAATAACACTTCATTAAAAGGTTTAGGAATAAAGTCATCGCCTCCAGCCCTAAAGCAATGGTTCATCGTGAAATCATCAAGATTTGAGCTTAGAAAAATAACCGGGCAAAAACGCTCACCAGCAGCGACTTTAATCATCTCAACCAATTTAAACGCTGAGCCGCCATTAATAATACTATCAATGACCACAATGCTAGGCTCTAACTTCTGAAATGCATCCCAACCCGCAGCAAAATTTGACGCAACATAACTCGTCAGCCCTTTTGTTTCAGCGCACCAACTGACGATCTCTTGATAAACAGGCTGACTATCAATAATTAATAGCTTCATGCCTCTTTACCTAATTTCAAACAATTTATCAAAGCGAGAAATTCTCAATATATTTCTAATAAAATCATTCGCTCCACACAATTCAATTTGGCAATCATCAGCTAAGGAACTGCGCATACTGAGCAACATTCCCAAGGCCGCACTGTCTAAATACTCAACACTCTCTAAATTGATTTTATATAATTTGTAGTCATTTCCTAAGTTAATATAGGACTCCCTAAAATCATTAAATAAAGAAAAGTCAAAACTTCCTTGAATATGAATTAATACGCTAGATTCAGATTCGTTTTTTTCACCGATATACTCATAAGTTAACGACAGGCTCGTGCCTATTCGCCCCCATGGCAATTAGGTGAATCCGGCACCGTTTCTTTCTTTAATGCCCATTCCTCTGGAGTATGGAGATGCATCGCAAGAGCATGGAATTTTGGCATAACATCAGATAGTGCTTTATAAATAAGCTGATGCCTTTGAACTAACCTCTTGCCCTCAAAAATTTCACTTACTAATAACAATTTAAAATGAGACTCACTGCCCTCTGGAACATTATGCTTATAACTTTCATTATCTAAAGCAATCGAATCATAATTTAACGCATTATTTAAAGCCGTTAAAATTTCGTTCTTAATTGTGTTAGCCGTCATTATCACTCCTCAGTAGTATCAATATTAGAGACATTTTCTTCTGCATTAACACTATCACCAGCCAATAACTCTTTTCCCTTAATTTGTGGGTAGGCCACATCAATAGATACGGCACCGCCTTCACGCCATACACTAATTATTGTTTCCATATTAGCGGCCATTACCGCTCGTTTGTCATCTGGGGCAGCGGCAATGACTTGCAAACCAATATCTTTCATAAATCCCATACAAGTCGATGTTTTAGCCATATCAATTTTATTAAAGGCTTCATCGAACATGGCTAAAGAGAAGCCACCTTCAACCTTACCTTCCAGGGTTTCTTGAAGTCGATACGTTGTTGATAAAGCCGCAGCAATAGCAAGATAAAAAGGAATTTGGTGCTCACCACCAGAACCAGTTTGAATACGTTGACTCAAGGTTGTTTTTTTATTTCCGTCCGCATCAAGAATATCGACTTCAAAATTATAAAATTTCCTATAATCGGCCAAATCTTGTTGCTTATCATCATTTGTAATCAGCTCCTGAATCGCAGTAATAGCCACAATATGACCACCATCTTGGGTTAATGCTGGGTCAAACAGCCCCCCAACATTCGCTTGATCTTGTTTACTAAACTCTTCAACCAAATTTAAAATATCTTTCATATCCCCATTTGGATAATAGCGAAACTGATAGACTTCCTGATTAAAAGGGCGTCTTTTCAAACTGCCATTCAGCTCTCTAATAATATGAGCAACTTGATCCAGTGAGTCTTTTAACTTAGATACATAATCACTTCTGAATGTTTCTTCCGCTTCTCTACGAGCTAGTTCCGCTCTTTTCGCATATTTTGCCAACTCAGTTTCGGACAATACGGTAATTTGATGATTGACATATTGCTCAAACTCTTCAAATTTGGACTCTAAATAATCCAACTGAATATCATCATCTAAATCAGCCTGATGGAAGCGAGCATAATAATCAGCCACTTCTTTGCGAACTTTTTGATCGAAGCTTCGCGCTTTTTCATTAGCTTTTTCTGAACGGCTCATCGCTTCTTTATAAATAGCCCCACCATTTACCATACTAGATTCTAATAAAGCATAGCGCTCACTCGAATATTCAGCATTATAAAATGGATGACTTGTGAGTCGAGAACGCTCTTCGTCTAATGCACTTAAAGCACTCCCTAATTGGCTTTTTTGAGTGTTTAAGCTACCGTATTGCTCGGATATAAGTTGTCTTTCTCTATCAAGCTTTTTCTGTTCGAGCTCGACTTTTGACAATCGTTCTTTTAATGAGTCAATTTTTTCTTGTATAGCCGTATCATCGCGTTGTTGCAATGACATGATTTCTACATCTATCTGGGCAATTTCTTCTGCTGCTTTAACCAGGATGGATTGAGAGTTTGATAAGCTTCCTTCCTCAAACTGATTATTGGCTAGTAGACGTCCTAATAACTGATCCGCTTGCTCCAAACGTTGATCATTTTTAAGGTGTTGCATTAACTCATGAGTAAGCGTATTTAACTGCCCCTCTCTTTGCTGACGCATACCATCTGTATTAATACCGACCATCATATGTGGTACGGATCGAATAGTAGAGATAGTCCCCGCGAGTTTTAACATCCCATCAGATGTCATAGCACTTTCTTCACGCAACAACTGTCTCTCGGTCTCAACGGGTTTAATACTGCCTAAACGTCGGTTTAAGTAAGCTTGAGCATGATCATCATTACAATGAATATACTGTAATACGGAGTGACGGTCTCCACGGCTTAACCACAATCTTGTCTGACTTGTATCAATCACACGACAGCCCATTAGCTGCTTACGATGGGTTCTGAAAATTTTGATTGCTTGCTCGGCATCATCTGGATCGACTATTAAGGCTTCACGCTGTTGACCTAGATAACCTTCAATTGCATCTTGCCACTTTAGATCAGTAACTTCAGCCAAATGACTTAAAGGCGTTGCTTGAATACCTGACTGCTTAAGTAGCGCAATCAAACGCTTAGTATTTTGTGATAGAGGGCTACTTCCTCCCTTAAGAGACGAAACGTCAGATTCAAGTTGTTTACATTCATCTTTTAAATTAAGAATAGTACGATTGATTTCTGTGCGTCTTTGAAAGAGTCTACTTTTTCTTCATCAAGAGCCGTATTTAAATTTAGTAAAAGTGACTCAAAAGCAGTGAGGCTTCCTTCTACACTAAAGTCACTTTGTAGTACATTTCTATAAGGCAAACATTTATTAGCAATATTGTTTAATTGAGTGGAAAGCAAATCTTCAAAAGAAGGTAAAGTCGACAAGAGTTCCATTAATTGTTTTGTTTGTTGCAGTGACTTGCCTTCTTGTTGAATTTGTCGAGTAAGTAAACTTTTACTTTGTTCAAGCTGCTGCAATTTGAAACCAATATCTGAATTCTCAAACTGTTGCTCTAAACGCAATAATTGGCTTTGCAACTGTTTATACAACTCATTTTGAGTTTGCAATTCCTGCTGAATTTCATCTTCACGCTCTTGCTGCATCTCGAACTGATCTTGTATTTCATCTTGCTTAGCGCCAAGTTCATCAAATCTAGCTTCTGTTGCTATCCATTGATAATTGATAACATTCTGTTCTTGTTGCCGCTTTTTTTCACAATCTATAACAATTAAATTTAGATCATCAATACGCTTTGCGACTTCTTGAGTTTTCGATTCAAGCTGGCGATATTCTAACAAAGATTTTTGGTAGGCCCCCACTTGCAGAGGCGCTTCTGCTAATACGAAATCTTGCACAAATCTCGTAGGTGACGCAATTGGTACAAATTTCAAAGCGTTTTTAAAGTTCTTTAAAAAGCTGTCTAACGTAATCAATCTGTCACTATTTGGACTTAATTCTTCTAAGTAGCGATTTATATACTGAGTAGCAGACGCGCTACCGGATTTAATATAAGGATCAATACAACTTTTTTCAGTTTTTCTCTTACTTCTAGCCAAGGCTTAGCTTTAAAGCTACGCCCTTCTAAAGCATCAATAAAATCTTTTTTACCCACGCCATAATTAGGTAGCACAAAACGACCTAGTATATCTTCCTCTGGAGAAGCCAACGATGCAGATAAACAAATACCAACCGTACTTTCATTACCAGTATTAGAATCCTCAAACACCAAACCAAGATAACTTATCGCATCAGGGCGAGGTTGGGGACCGAATGATTTAGCATTTGCTTGGCCAGCATCAATCATGCCGAGTATATAGGATCGAATACTCCGTCCACTTGCCTTACCATCATTGGCACTCGCATTATAATTAAGGTGTCTTTTACTCGCACCAGTCAATACTGTTTGTATCGCATCCAATAAAGAAGACTTACCAGAACCCGTTGGTCCAATAATAGCCGTATTTCCGCGAATATTAATTTCTTCAGCACCCAGCAAATACCAATTAACCAAAACAATTCTATTTAATTTTTTCATTTAGATACCTAATTATTCGCTGGCTGTTGTCACATCAGAATCCATATCGCTGGATATCATATCCTCTTCATCTACATCATCTGATACAGTGAAGGACTCAAGTTGACGCAGATACGCCTCAGTTACGATCAAACGTACTACAGGAGTAATATTGATCATGATATTTTTTACATCTTCATCAAATGGCTTACCACGAATAATAACGCCATGACGACTTAATAAGGTTAAAATATCTTTAAACCGAGTTTCATTAGGTACGTCACGCTTAACTAACTGTACAAAGCGTTCAAGAATCGCATTTGTATGTGTGGAAACAAATCCGTTATCTACCTCAAAGTTTTCAATTTTCTCTTCATACAATTGTCTTAATACAAGCAAGAATAACGTTTCATCCGTCTTTAAACGCAAAAAAGCTTCCCTTTCGATAGGCAATAATCCACTCAACCGTTCGTTTTCATTCACATAAAGCTTCATTCCAAGTGCTTCAAACAAATGACTAAAATAATCTTGATAAGATTCAACTAATAAATAGTGTTTGCGCTGACCATGCTTATAGGCACTAGCAAATTGGTTCGCTAAAAGAAAATTTGCGGTATGTTGAAAATCTTTTACATCTTTACCGGATTCTTCTGCAACTTTTTTTAATTCTTTTAGCATGTTTTACTCCTGCGACTGACCACAAATTCACGACATTCAATGAATTCATGAACATCTACATATTTATCAGTAAAAATAACGTCAAATTCTTCTTCTATTTGCTTTGCATTGATGCCAAGTGACCCAACATACCTAAGATGATCAAAACAGACAAAATCTTCGACACTTTCGATGGTAAAGTCCAAAATATGCTTCTCTTTGTTCTCTCCCAATTGTCGTTGAGCATAGCCTTGAAGCTTAGCAACGGTAACCTGCCTTGCTTCATGAAAACGACGATTCGAATCCCTTACCGCGATTGCATTTTGAGAAACGCTAGCAGGCGTTATAATACGGGGTAATGGTGGTTCACGTTTCTTTAATGGTGCCGCCGCCGATTCCATACCAACAATGCGACAACCAATAACGCTTTTAAGCATGGGTAATTGTGACTTCGCTGCAGCATCAGTAATGATACCAGCAATTTTATTCGCCATCCCAGGTCTTGAACTGTCCATGTAGCGCGCCGTATCAGCCGCACGTTTTTCAAGCCGATAACGGTATTCATCTATACGTTCTAACCTTTGCTCAATATTACTAAAGGTTTGAATGATCGTAAGACAATCACTTTCAACAAGCGACTCGGCGGCTGAAAATGAAATCACTTGTTGATCTGCATAACACTGACAGATACGTTTAAACACTTCTTGATCAGATAAAAAGGATTGTGTTAATTCAAGAATTTTCCGGCGAAACCGAAATGGGTTGTTACTGGTTTTTAAGGTTTTATAATCCGCAATTAAAATCCCATCCACAAATAAGTCAAAGAAGCCTGAAACAATGGCTTTTGGGTCCTTACTTGCAAACAACTCTCGTTGTAGGCTACGTATACCAAGAAGAATTTGGTTTAAATGAGCCGAGAAATCACGACAGGCTTCAGCCGATTGATTTAGCGTCACTCCTCTTTCTAGAGGAGAATTCGTTACAGATTCCAAATTGCTAAGAATACTTAAAACCGTTGCGCCGTAATTACGTTTCCCATGCCGACTAATTTCAACTAACGCCTTTAGTAACATTGAAATCTGAGGAGACATCAAAACACTGATGTAATAAAGCTCCTGCTCTTCAACTAACCAACCGGTATTTACTAATCGGTGATATATTCTTAAAGCATATTCATGAATCGTCTTAGGAGAGTCAAACGCATCTTTATTATCTTCTTGCCAGCTCAACATATCCATTTTATGCAAGCTATCTTCAATTGACTCAACTATTGTGGACTTATCTTTAATTGGATCTTCAGCGTGGTCATAAAAAACTTCCGCTAAATCAATTAGCACGCGCTCAATCAGCTGTTTATTCGAGCCAGCTAATGCCTGAAAAATTTCATCAGGTAAATACTTAAATAGCATTGGTAGACTTCCTTAAAGATAGATCTGAATCCGCCGTATTTATCATTCAGGCTCACCCAAATGGTTTTTCACAATACTTACCATTGACGCTCTAATTCTTTCGTCATCACCGATAGGAGGCAATAATTCTATTTTAAGATGGTTTTTATTCATTGCATTTATCATTGCGGGGACATCATGCCGTAAATGACGACCAACAGAAAAAAACAAAGGCAAAACCGCTACAGTACGAACAGACTCATCTAGTTCATTTATCACATGCGCTAATGATGGCTCGGATAATTCCATATAAGCCAAACTGCATTTGTCTCGACTGGATTCTGAAACGATTCTTTCAAATATCATTTCAAAAGGTGTTTTCCATAAAGGATCGGTACTACCATGAGCCAGTAAGATAACATGATCATACTCTGCGTCTGAAAAAACCATATAACTACCTAAAAAATTGTGTTCTGATCATTTTAACGATCATTAGACCTAAAAAGAAGGTTATAAGGAAAAAACTGCCTAGTATCGCTTAAACTTTTGTTTTTCATTGAAATTTCAGCTATTTTATTAACTTGCAAGCTGTTCAACAAATAGGTGTGAAAAAGCATTTCCCCGCTATCACTTTCTTAAAACTGGGCTGCCATTGTCATCATTAAGGGTATGACGACATTTTGGAAAATCAATACAGCCCCAAAAATGTCCACTCTTGCCCATCTTCCGAACAAGAAAATGACCACATATACGGCACGGGTATTTTTTTCCTTCAATGGGTTTCCCGTCTTTATTTTCAAGCGTCAATGAGCAGTCTGGATAATTAGAGCACCCCCAAAATACGGTTGTTTTGGTTTTGAGCTTTTTTAACGGTGATTGGCATAAAGGACAGAGATATCGAATAGGTCGTACAGGCTTTCCAGCAACATCATTCGCTGAGTAATCACATTTAGGGTAGTGACTGCACCCCCAAAAAACGCCACTTTTTCCTGTTCTTTTTACTAATCCATTTTGGCACTTGGGGCATTTATAACGAACATAGGGCGATACTACTTTAACATCTTTTTGCTGGATAAACTCATCTTCCCAGGTTCCAGGAATTGTCGGCAAGTTTTGCTTGAAATCAACCATGAACGAATGCCCCGAATAACCTAATCAGTCTTTTTCACGCAGCTTTCAGTCTCTAATTCACATTTATCACCCGAGATTTTATCAATCCCTTTGCCGATAAAATCAGAGGTTTTTTTACCTGCGTTTTTTGTCTTATCCCATAGAATTTCACCTGATTCTTTAGCCCTTTTACCGGCTTCACGTCCAATTTCCGTACTTTTATCAACGACTTTCCCTGTTGTCTCTATTGTCGTTTCTTTCACTTCAGTAAAAAAATTACTCACGGACTCTGTGGCTTTATCAACGGTTTCGTTTGCATGAGCAGAATTAACCGCTAAGGAAGTGGTACCCACTAATAAAAGTATCTTTACAGTTTTCATCACGTCATTACCTTATAAAAAACTAAATATATTAAATAAAGGAAAGTAACTCTTTGACCTCTCCTAGTGTAGAAATATGAGCATACTCCTTCAATGTATCTTCTTTTACTTGCTCGTGCTCCCAAGTAAACAAATACGGTATATGTATCGCGTTTGAACCAATATCCAGTATTGGCAATATATCAGACTTCAAGGAGTTCCCCACCATAAGAAACTCTGATTTATCAATCTGATATCGATCTAAAATATCCGAATAAGATTGTGGTGTTTTATCGCTCACTACTTCGATGTAATCAAAGTATGGAACTAAACCTGATCGAGACAATTTACTCTCTTGGTCTAATAGATCCCCCTTAGTGATCACCATTAACTGATATTTCCCGTGAATGCTCTTTAAAACGTTTTCGATATTTGGTAGCAACTCGATAGGTTCTGCCACCATGGATTTGGATAAGCGAATGATTTCATGAATTTCTCGGCCAAGAATGCGTCCTTCCGTTAATTCAATAGCCGTTTCAATCATAGAAAGGGTAAGCCCTTTGATGCCATAACCGTAAGTTGTCAGGTTGCGGGTTTGAATACCAAGTAAATGTGATCTAATGTAATTTTCATCATGATAATCTAACAACAAGCGTATAAAATCGTCTTGTGCTGCCATAAAAATTTCTTCGTTACGCCATAAAGTATCGTCTGCATCGAACGCTATGGTTTTAATATTCTTTAAATCAATTTCTTTCATACCTAGCATTCCCACTGTTTACTATTCTGTTTAATTAAGTCGCAATACAAAGCGACTTGAGCATCCGAGTCATTTAACGCTGGAATATAATTGTAGGCTTCACCACCGCATGCTTTAAATTCATCTCCTAGCTCAAACGTTACTTCTTCTAATGTTTCCAAGCAATCGACAGAGAAAGCGGGACTGATAATATTGATCCGTTTAATGCCATTCGCTGGAAAAGAGCGAAGCGTTACATCCGCATAAGGTTGCAACCATTCTTCTCGTCCGAATCTTGACTGATAAACATGAGACCACTCACTTTCGTCTAAGCCTAGAGCCTCAGCCACTAGCCTACTTGTGAGCAAACAACGCTTTGGGTAAGGGTCGCCATTATCAGCGTAACGCTTAGGAATACCATGATATGATAAAACTAAGTGCCGCCTTTCACCTTGCTCATCCCATTGTTTTCTAATGGATTCAACCAACCCTTGAATATATAAAGGATGATCCGCATAGTCTTTTATCAACATTAAGTCTGGCCAGCTAGGGCATTTTTTCAAGCCAGCCATTAACTTGTCATAAACCGCCGCCGTTGTCGTTGCTGAAAATTGCGGATACATAGGCAGTACTAAAATTTTATTAGCCTTGGCTTTTCTTAATTGATTAGCCCCTTCAAGGATAGAAGGGTTTCCATAAGTCATGGCATGTACGATTGGAATATTAGTCTGAGAATTCACATTTAACGATAATGAAATGTTATTACGTAATCTCTCTCCAAGAACAAACAAAGGTGAGCCTTCTTCCATCCATACGGATTTATAAGCCTTAGCGACTCTAGGAGGGCGAATATTTAGAATTACTAAATTTAGAATTGGTTTCCATAAAATAGGATTCAAGTCGACAACTCGTCGATCGGATAAAAATTCTTTTAAATAGCGCCTAACCGCAGTGGGTTCTGGCGCATCAGGTGTTCCCAAATTTACCATTAAAACGCCAAATTTTGGTGCTGAAGAGCTGGTCATAAATACCTTATTCTGAAACTGAAATTTAAACTAGTATAAGGCATTTACCTCTTAATTTTGAAAAGAAATAAATAAAACCCTAAACTTAAAGACATAATACATACCTAGTCACCTAGGTTATTGACTAACTTACGATTACGAGTGTTTTTTGGATCAAAAAATAAGGTCATATCGAGTGCAAAAGTGATGTATAAACTTGCAAAATGGAACAAGACAGCACTTCAACACTCTTATCCCACGGCAGAAAATAGAAGCAAGAACTGCCATGAGTTTAGAGCTACTTTTTATAAAATGACTCATCCTTGAGTTGAGCTCTAATTCTTCCCTTCAGTCAGAAGGTAACGAGCCAAAACGTGAAACAACTTATCTCTATCGATCGGTTTAGCTAAATGCCCATTCATACCAGACCACAATGCTTTTTCAACTTCATCTGCTAGCACAGCAGCCGTAAGGGCAACAATAGGTATTACTTTATTTTCTTTTCGTATGAGTTGAGTGGCTTCAAACCCGTCCATATTAGGCATATTCAGGTCCATAAAAATAAGATCGAATGTTTCTTTTTTTACAAGCTCCACCGCTTCTTGTCCATCTTTAGCGTATGACACATCATCAACAAGCGTCTTAAGTAATTCCTGGGCAACAAATCGATTTATCTCGTTATCCTCAACAACCAATACCTTACCCATAAATCGTTGGTTCCGACGGAGTGAATTCTGATCGATATTAACCGGTAAATCTGATGTTAGAGGTAATGTTAGCGTGACATAAAATTGACTTCCAACCTTTTCCTGACTTTCAACCCAAACGGCTCCTTGCATTTGTTCAACAAGACTCTTTACAATTTGTAAACCTAGACCAGTACCATCAAAGTTCCGTTTGGTCGATTGATTCGCCTGCATAAAGGGTGAAAAAATTCGTGTTTTTTCTTCATCTGATACCCCAATCCCTGTATCACGAACGCAAAACGTTAACTGTTGAGAATCATTTGACGTACTGATTACACTCAAAGACAAGCTAACACTCCCCTTATGAGTAAACTTGATCGCATTACTTAATAGGTTATTTAGTATTTGAGCAATACGGGTGGGGTCACCTAAATGAGCGTCAGCAAGCTGGGGATCAATATAATAGGTTAAACTAATAGCTTTATTTTTTGCTGGTATTTGAAAAATAGACTCAGTATCCGATATCAACTGTCGAACACTGACAGGCACAGCTTCAAATATGAGCTTTCCTGCATTCAGCTTTGAATAATCGAGAATTCCGTTCAAGATATTTTGTAGGAGATAACTGGAGCGTTGGACTTTTTCAAGATGTATACGCTGTTTTTTTGGAAGTTCATCTTCAAGAACCGCATCTAATAGTCCTAACATCCCATTCATCGGTGTTCGTATTTCATGAGACATAGTCGCTAAAAATAATGACTGGGCATTGCTTGCTCGACGCTGACCTTCGAGCGCTGTTTCTAACGCTGTTGTATTTTCTAAACTGATTATCAGTGTCTTTTCTAAAATATTTAAAATAATTAAAATCACTACGGTAATCGTTATATTAGCAATACACAGCCTTACCCAAACTGCCGAGTCATATGACAATTCCGAAAAAGGAACCAACAAGGTTGAAAAAGCCAAAGTCAAAGCCGCAACAACTCGCCACAAACCACCGACCAATAAGGCAGGAAGAATTGCACCTAATGATACTAACGTTGCGGGTATAATCCCATTAGAAAGCACCAAAAAAGGCACCAAAGGAACAGTAAATATTACCCATACTCTTGCTAAAAGTTGGCTTGAAGACGGTTTATATAATGCCAATGAGGATAATGTGAACCAAGCCGCAGGAAAAATTATAGCAATAAAGATGTTACTCGGTGAACTTATGAACACAACGGCCGCAATTAAAACGGCTAGAATGAAAATCACTTTGAACCCGATAATACGAAATTTTTCTTCAATGCATTTTGATGGGTTCAACGCTTGAGAAAGAAGATTTTCAGATACCATGAATATAAGCCATTTTGGTTTTTTATTTTAATACTATAGGGTATAGATAGAATAAAACTATACCCTATATTTATGACCAAAACCCTCAAAATCACAGCTAAATCAATTCAAGCTCCAGTGAATCGAAAGTCATTATCATGGAGCTTTATTACTATTAGAAAGGTCAATTACTTTGATCTAAACCCTGTAGTCGCATTCAAGCACTCGACATATAAATCTAAAAATCTTTTTCGGTAAAGAGCTGGGTCTTCATGAAGCTTCTCTTTAATCGCTATATCCTGAGCCAATTCAAAGGCAACCGATTCTTTTGACGCCACTTTAAGATCAACTTTATCTGACATACTTATCCTCCTAGATAGATGTTTACATTTGTAAAGAGACTGAATCGCCAATATTTTATAATTCAAAACAATAAGAGTAAATATGTAGACAATCAATTAAACAGCAAGAATGACCACCAACAAAACATACTCGATACTAACAATAGCGCAATTTAATATTCCCACCCATATAAACTCACTTTCTCATTCCATTATGTATAAAAATTATTTACTAAATGGATGTTTAGCAAATGGACTGGTTCTTAATCCTGGCCCTTCAGTAACGTCCGGTGTAGGTAGCTGTTTTTTTGACTTATTAGGCTTTGCTGATTTAACAGCCTTTTTTTGTGATCTCGGATGCGAATCTGGCACCCTATGATCGGGCTCAAAACCAAGAATTTCTTTACGGCTAATACGTGTTTTCAGTAATGCTTCGATGGCTTGTAACGATTCAAATTCATCTGCACAAACTAAAGAAACGGCTCGACCCTCTTGACCTGCCCTACCAGTACGACCTATTCGATGGATATAATCTTCTGCTACATGAGGCAGATCTAAGTTAATCACCACAGGAAGGTTTTGAATATCCAAACCTCGTGCAGCAATATCTGTAGCCACCAAATAAGACAACTTTCCAGACTTAAACTTATCTAACGTACTAAGACGAACAGGCTGCGATTTATCTCCATGGATCGCTCCGGCATTAAACCCTTGGGACTGCAGTATTTCGGTAACCTCATCCGCCCCACGTTTCGTACGAGCAAAAATAAGCGCCTGCTCCCAATGCTGACGGCCCAACAACTCGGCTAACAGTTCACCCTTACGAGCTTTATCAACTGGATACAGCTGATGACGAACGGTTCGAGCGACTTGATTACGCTTATTGACGGCCACTTCAGCAGGGTTAGAGAGCCACAACTTCGCAAGCTTACGGATGTGATCTGAATAAGTGGCTGAAAACATAAGCGTCTGTCGACTTTTAGGAATCAGTGTCAGTAACTCATTCAATGACTTTTCAAAACCTAAATCCAACATTCGATCCGCTTCATCTAAGACTAAGGACTCTAAATGGGTAAAATTCACGGCTTCATGTTGCACTAAATCCATTAAACGACCAGGAGTTGCCACTAAAATATCGGCACCGCGCTTTAAGCCATTTACCTGTGGATAAACCTGAACGCCACCATAAACGGTCTGGCTACGTAAATTTAGCCCTTTACTGTAGGTACGTACACTGTCACCTATTTGTGCAGCAAGCTCGCGGGTTGGAGCCAAGATTAAACAACGAACAGAATGAGCAGGACCACGCTTTCCTTTGCATAAGGCATTTAGCAAAGGTAAACAAAAAGCCGCCGTTTTACCCGTCCCCGTTTGAGCCGCAGCAACCACATCACGCCCCTCTAGAATCAACGGAATAGCTTGTTTTTGAATAAGGGTCGGCGTTCCATAGCCTAAAGAGGTAAGGGTTTCTAATAAAGTTGGATGTAACTGAAGTGCTGAAAAACTCATGAATGACTCGTGCAATAGGCTATTTTTGCGTAGATTACCTCAATTAACACATGCAAGCCATAAAATGCGTCATATCCATCAAATGTCTAAGCAAATTCCCCTACCCTTTAGACACGAGCTTGCGCTGTATTCAGTAGCCATTCTGATTACCGTATTGTTATAAAATCAGACCACAGTAAAGCTATTATTTTTCAATTCTGGAGTCAAAGCAAAGACACATCCTAGCCATAACACATTCTGTAAAAATACGGTACAAAATTAACGTAGGTTTTTGAAATAAAATAATAAATAAGGAATTCAATCTATACACTAGCTTATTTCAATTTTCATTTTATTTTTGCGACTAAAAAGTCTACCGCCGCTTTGACTTTTGGCACCAGGTAACGCTGTTTTTGGTACAACAAATAAACAGCCATATCAGAATGTTGAGTGATCGCCAATTCATGCTCAAACTTCAGTTCTTGCAACTGTCCTGATTCAAGCAAAGATGCGAGTGCCCATCGAGTTGACATTAAGATGCCTTCACCGTTACAGGCTTTTCTCGCCAGCCATGATCCGTTATTTGAAATCGCTACGGCTGGACCAGAGACATCATGCCATTGACCATTCATATTACATAACCAAGGCGTTGGTCCGGTTGGCATTTTAAAATAAAGACCCTTGTGCTGTTTTAACTCAAGAGCGCTGTTAGGTCTGCCGTATTTTGCTAAATAACTTGGTGACGCTACTGGGATAAAGCCATTGTCCATAAGCTTTATCGCTAACACGCGTTCATTTGGGGCATATCCCCCTCGAATAGCAATGTCAACATCGTCACGCCCTAGCGTAGATAACTCATCACTTAAACTGACATCTAATACAATTTCAGGATATAAAGCGCTGAACTCATCTAATAAGGGCAGCAATATTCTGTCACCAAACCCAACCATTGAACTAATGCGTAAACGGCCCATTGGTGTTGTCTGATAACTGCGTACTGTTTCATGGCTTCGTTCTAGTTGACTCAATATTTGCTGAACATCCTTATAATAAATTTGCCCCACTTCGGTTAGCTTTACTATTCGAGTCGATCGCTTTAGCAAGGTAGCGCCTAGATTTTTCTCTAAATCCGCCACCCTTCTCGACAAAGATGAAGGAGGTACATTAAATACCCTAGCCGCTTTGGTAAAACTGCCTGTTTCGACAACCTTAATGAAATACCGTATTGCACGCAGTTGATCCAAGTCATTTCCCCATTAAATGATCGTTCTATCGAACACCCTCTGCAAAAAGGATGAAACATCATTGACATACTATTGCTTTATAAGCAAAAGTGATTCGCATTTTCCCTTATATATAATGCAATTAAAACAAGTAATAATGAGTTTAACTTAACCCTCACAACGGCAAACTGATTGTCGGATGTGAAATACAGGGGTTTTGATTACCTTTTACAATAATTAAAATCCAGTTTCACCTTAATAATGGAAAACAGATTTATGATTACTTTGCACGGTTTTGCCTCTAGTAACTATTACAACTTAGTAAAGCATGTACTTCTTTACAAAAACCTGCCCTTTAGAGAAAACCTAATTTACAGTGGCAGTGAAGAATTACTAGCCATAAGTCCAGTAGGGAAAGTACCTGCAATTACAACCGCGGAAGGCTTTTCTCTTTCTGAATCGAGTGTTATTTGTGATTTCATCGAAGAGACTTACCCTACAACGTCGTTATATCCAGAAAATACAAGCGAACGCGCTGTTGTTCGTCAAATCATGAAAATAGCTGAGCTCTATTTTGAGTTGCCATGCAGACGATTTATACCTTATGTCTTTTCAGGCACGGACATCCCTAAATCGCTTAAAACGGAAGTACGTCAAGTATTAGCCCGAGGCATTACCGCTTTAAACCGCTTATGTCAATTTTCACCTTGGATTGCAGGAGAGCAGTTTACCATGGCGGACATCTACGTATATTACGTCAATACCATAGTGAACACTTTTGGCGCTAGCCAACTGGAATGGGATGTACAGGCAGAGATACCAGGAATGAAACCGTGGCACGATTCCATTAGCCAATTGGACATTACTCAACAAGTAGAAACCGACCGTCAGGCAAATATGCCTGAGTTTATAGAAAAGGTAAAAGCTCAAATTGAAGCCGCTAGCCCTAAATAATCCATATCAATAACAGTAAATTATAACGATAACAACAATTCATAGCCATCACACTTATTGAATACAGCAAAGACAAGGTAGAACCAATTCATTACATAATTGGTTCTCGTAATCTATTTATTTGCAGGAGCAAAACTCAATGACAAATATCCAACTAACTTCAACGATCAACGAAGACAACACGTTAACTTTGGCATTACAAGACATTCCAATGCCCCAACCTAGCGCCGACGAAGTGGTTATTCGCATTGAAGCCGCCCCACTAAATCCCTCCGATCTAGGCGTTCTATTTAGTGCGGCGAATATATCAACAGCGACTCAATCAGGCAGTAAACAAAACCCAGTCATTACTGCTGATGTCCCGAATAAGTTTATGCCTGCATTGAAAAATCGAATTGGCAAGACAATGCCAGTGGGAAATGAAGGGGCTGGAACCGTGGTTGCTGCAGGATCATCACCAGCGGCGCAAGCCTTAATGGGAAAAACCGTTGCCGTCATTGGTGGTGGAACGTATCGTCAATATCATTGTGCGAATATACAAAGCTGTTTAATATTAAAAGAAGGCACTACGGCTAAAGAAGGCGCCTCTTCTTTTGTTAACCCGCTGACTGCACTAGCGATGGTAGAAACCATGCGCGCAGAAGGCCATAAAGCCATTATTCATGCCGCAGCAGCCTCTAACCTAGGCCAAATGTTAAACCGCATTTGTATTGCCGATGGTGTAGATTTAATAAACATTGTGCGTAAACCAGAACAAGAAACTTTGTTACGTGATATGGGCGCGAAATATGTTGTTAACTCAAGCAGTAACACCTTCATTGCGGACCTAACCGCTGCGGCTATTGATACCGGCGCGACAATTGCGTTCGATCCAATTGGCGGCGGCCAATTAACCAGTGATATTCTTAACTGTATGGAAGCCGCGGCCGCTCGTAACGCGGGAGAGTACAGCGTGTATGGCACGGATACCTTTAAACAAGTTTATATTTATGGTGCATTAAACCGTGGACCAATTACTTTAAATCGAAATTTTGGTTTTGCTTGGGGCATTAATGGCTTCTTACTATTTAATGCGCTAGGGAAATTAGGCTCTGAAACGGTTGCTACGATGCGTAAACGAGTTGCCGATGAAATCACCACGACCTTTGCTAGCCACTACACACATGAAGTGTCATTCACTGAGGCATTAACATTACACTCTATCGAGTCGTACTCTCAACAAGCGACAGGTAAAAAGTACCTAATTACCCCTCACAAATAAATTCCCATTTAATGATCATGACGGCTTGATGACTTCCTAAACGGAAAAAGCAGATACTTATGGTTTGTATCTGCTTTCTGTTCTTCGAACCCTATCTCTTAAAGGATATTTATTACCAATAATAAAACCTTCATATACACATGATTCGACTTTTATTTCTGTTATTCGGATAATGCCTTAATCATTAATTCGGCTGTGGCGCCACTTGATGGCGGGTTCTGACCTGTTATCAAATTTCCATCTCGTATCGCATGAATTGTAAAATTATCTCGTGTTTCTATTTTAGCTCCCAATTCACGTAATCTAGTTTCAAGTAAAAAAGGCATATCCTTATCCAATCTTACTGCACGCTCTTCTGCATCTGTAAAAGAGGTCATTTTCCTACCACTGACAAGTAGGCTTCCATCTTTACGGACGACGTTTACTAGTGCCGCTGGGCCATGGCAAACCGCTGCAATAAACTTACCTTGCGTGTCAAATTCTTGAATCAGTTTTGCGGCAGCAGGGTCGTTGGCTAAATCAAACATCACACCATGCCCCCCAGGTATGAAAATGGCGGCGAAATCCTCAGCATTCACTGTTGAAAGAGGCTTAGTGTCTTGTAAACGTTCAGATGCGTCCTTCCAAGCAATAGCTTGCTCAGGCTTAGGATTACTGCGTGGATCGATTGGTACAACACCACCGTTGGACGTTACTACTTTAATACTATACCCGGCATCTATAAAGGTTTTATAGGGTACGGCAAACTCTTCAAGCCAGAGCCCTGTCGGTTTTCCATTTGTCATGGAGGAAGCCCCCGTAACAAGCATCAAAATTGTTTTTTCTGCCGCAGCGGAGAACGAACTGATACTGGCAAATAAGATGACCAGTACACATTTACGTAGGGATGTTATTATTTTAAACATATGATTTCATACCTTAGTTGTAATATTTATAACAATTTATTGTTAGCTCAACGACTGACTCAGAGAGCACATTTCCAATGGTAATTTTTTGCGTTTTTTTACAAAAAATAACTATCATAAATATGTCTTCTGAAACCACTTATTATGGCAATGAGCTTTTGGTAACCAAACCTCTCATTGCCAATAAAAACTTGCCGATATCAACACAATACTGACAAGTGAATAGGCCTCGCCCTCATGGTTAACATAACGATATTGCTGCTCACAAACAAAAGGGTTGTTTTCTCTAACGGATGAAATAATTTCATGCGTGTGAAATAAAGCACACAACACCTACAGGCACTGCGTATTTACTAAGAGTGATTGTCTTGATGTACTCATACACCTACTCGATTAACTCACAGGGTATGGGAATCACTAGAGCAGCTAAGAGACTTAGGTTATGGATGAAAGAAAGCTTTTGCCAAATAGAAGATGCGAGGGCAATTTAGGTCGATCAGGCACATTAGGTAATTAAAATCAGAACGACTCTGGTGGTGGAGTCTACTAAATGGGAATAATATCGTAAAATCCTTAATGACGACATAATCCTAGCGTTTTGAGGGGCGTATTCATATGATAAACTTCAGAGATATGATTCGGCTGAAGCGTTTTATGCTACCCGTTTATTCTTATGCGTGAAGTAATCGGTTTCTTATCATGGTCTAGAGAATATTATATCAGGAATAGGCGGATGGTAATCATACAACTTTGACCACCCTGTCATTAAGTATTTATTAGTGATTATTCAACAGGCTAAAAGAAGTCCAACATTTCTACTGCTCTTATAGAGGCTAGATAAAACCTACATTAAGATGAAAGCATTCTGGTTGTCACGACGATCGAGCAATAGATAAGTACGGCTCACATTATCAGATATGATGGGCATCAATATGGTATTACTCAACTATGCTCAATGTTTTAATGAGTGCAAAATAGATTTGGATGAACAATAATTCGTTCCAAATCTAAAATGCCATATAAGGATTGAGCATTACCGTTAAAACATGGTATTTTTATTAGCAGATTTTTCTGGCACTAATTGAATTACATCCCAATGCTCTACAATTTTATCCTTCTCTACACGATAAATATCAATCACCGCTTCACCAAGATCTTTAGCATCATTCGGATTGACGAACCCTTGGCTATGTATCACAACAAGATCATCCTCAGCGATAATTCTTTTAATAGCATATGTATAGTTCGATTCCTTGATATATTTTCCAAACCCATTTATAAACGCTTCACGCCCATCCTTCCCCGTAGGGTTGTGTTGAGTATATTTTTCTGATGATATATATTTTATAGCCGCTTCAGTAGGCAAACGTTGAATATAAGCTAAATCGAAAAACTCTGTTACGATTTTTTTAGCAGAGTTTATTTTAGGAGAATGTCCTTTTTCTTCTGCAATGGCTGGCATTGACATCATTATTGGTAATATAAAAGCCATTGAAATTAAACTTTCTCTGTTCATGATATTCTCTTCTTTATACTATGATAATTATCGGTTTTAATTAACTTCTTTAAAAGCAATTAAGGAAACCTCAACAAGAACCTCTTTACTTGGTTCTCCACCAGGCAAAGCACCGACTTCAATTGCTTCCCTTGCAGGATAGAGACCATCTTGTCCCCAATACGTAGCGTAAACATCATTGAACGCATTGTAATTTTTAATATCCGACATAAACACAGACACCTTCACAACATCGTTGAAAGAATAACCTGAAGTTTTGAGTACTTTTTTCAGATTTTCCATCACAATTTCAGTCTGATCAGCCATATCATCAACGCCATCAACAGCATAATCTGGAATACCACCTTCCTTGGTATAAGGAATTTGTCCGGATAGAAATAACATTCCATTATTCAATTTAATCGCAGGACTAAAAGGCAACGATATTTTTCCGTTTGTATACACAGGTTCAATACTTTCAGCATTGGCTTGCCCTATAAATATAGGGCTGAGGCTAATGAGAGAGCTGATAACAATTTTAGACGCCTTTGAAAGCATAAATAAAACCCTTAGTTGCTATTTTAAAATTATAAAGTATTCATATGCTGCAATTCAGCAGTGTTTAAAAGTCCATGTTTAATTTGGCCCTGATGGATTATTGCCTTCTCCTTAGTGCCGCTTTACTTGTTTTTAATAACATGAGAATAACGATATTGATTATCATATACAAAAGGGTTATTTTCTCTAACGGATGAAATAATTTCATCTATATGAAATTTCAAAACACTGATTATTTACTAAACTACCCTATAACACTCCCTGTTAAAGATGACGGCGAACAAACTTGGACTTCCAGCGTCGCCGTCTCTCACTAAATTTAAGCCCCATAACGTTAATTAGCAGATGTTTTTTGTATGACTACTTCTGTGCGACTAAATCTATTGCTAAAACTACACAAGGCTTGCCCGACGTGTTTTCCATCCAGTGAACAGTATCTAGTGATTCGTGCCATGTATCCCCTGCTTTAACCACTCTAGCAACGTCTCCTCGATGCTCAGTCATTGATCCTTCTAAAATATAAACAACACCTGGACGGTCTGAGTGTGAGTGCTCTGATATCGTGCCACCAGCATTAATAACTAAACGTCGAGCACGAATATCATACCCATCCATTACCGATATTTGAGCGCCAAGAGCTTGTAATTCTAATGGCGTCACTTCGATTCCTTGCGTTTTTTCTGGCTTAGCAGCCAGTACACCGACACTGCTAACTGATAAAAGTGTAGCGACTGTCATTACCTGTATTAATTTCATTATTTTCTTCCTATTTATTATGTTGTGGTGAAAACTATTTATGAGTAGAAAATTGATAAACAATCAATAAAGACAACTCAAACAAAGTAACTGGTGTCACACTGTTTCAAATTAAGCTCTTATGACAGCTCAGAAGGCATCCTCCACCTATATCCACCGTCGTACCGGTAACAAATTCATTCTTGATTACGAACATAATGCCTTCTGCCACCTCATCAGCGGTCCCCGCACGGGAAATTAAGTTATTTTCGGTCAATTTATCGTACCGGGTGAAACGACGTTAATACGGATGTGAGGTGCTAACTCAGAAGCGACCGCTCGGGACATCGCCTCGACAATCCCTCCCACTGATGACAGAGCACTGAGTCCATGATTATATTTTCGTGCTAAGGAGCCTGAAACTAGGGCGATCGAGCCATGATCAGTTAAATGCTTGGCACCATAACGCACAACACCCTGCTGTTGCCGAACTCACTAAAATGTCGAACGGAGCAAGTTCGTTTAAAAGCTCTTCTATAGCAGCGCTGTCACGAACATCACAAGACTCTACTGTTACGCCTTTTGGGTAACGGTTTCAATCTTGAAGGGTTGCGGCTAATTGCCACCACTGTTGCACCAGCTTCTTTGTTGTCGCTAAACCAATGCCAGAGGTGCCACCAAAAACAATGGCCTTCTTGTTAGAGATATTCATATGATATTTACTGATATGTATTGAAGATCAAATAATTTTGCACTCACACCGTAAACCCAAAGACAACTAATTTATCGAAATAAGAAATTGTCAACGGACAAAAGCATGCGTGTTATTAAGATAGATTCTCTGCTTAAGATATTAAAAAATCACGCCATTCAGTAAGAAAAGAAAAGGCCGTAGGCACGAAAAACCCATTACGGCTCTACTTCAATGGATTAGTGAAGAAGCCCGTTCAATAGACTTTCTTCCTGAATGAATTTTATCCAAGACACCCATTTTAAGATTTTAAGATTTTAAGATTTTAAGATTTTAAGATTTTAAGATTTTAAGATTTTAAGAAGGTTTACCAATCTTTCTACATAATGAATAAATCGATGATTGAGAGAAATACTAAATTTGAATGATAAGTGAGACTTACAAAAGAGCAATTGTAGAAAACAGAGTAATTTAGACGAACAGAACTACTGGCTAATGAGTCCGTCATATCGAATAAGAAAGAAAACCAATGGTAACGCTAGGCTCGTGCTTCGAACCACCCGCGTCGTTGCTCAAAGCTCTTTCCGGTTACGACATCTTCACCACATAGGAACGCGCGGCAAACACATCGAGACATACAGTGATAGTACGGAGTAGCAGACAAACAGAGCTGCTGACTTCTGGCCCTTGGCATAGTTTTCCCCTCACTCATCCTTGAGTTTGTTTCTCTAGTTCAGACGGTGATCAAAGACACATCAATAAAGTGATGGGTGGCCTAGTATTACTGGTATTATAGTTTCAATGCATCACTTTACAGTTTTTGAAAGCGAATTTTTACCACAGTGCCACAACCTAACATTGTCAGTTTATTTATAGACTACTTTGAATCGCTCTAAAACCAACAGCATGTCTTCTGATGGATTGATACCCAATTCGTCGCACTCTAGACTAAAGAACCTCCAATGAGCTTCACGCCACCATGCTAAAGATTTGTCACCTTCTCCTTCTTCAGCAGCAAACTCCGCCCCAACGTCACGGTATTTACATGCACTCACGGACGTTATCTCTATAATACAAACAGGGTTGCCATCCCAGTCCGTTACGACTTGAAGGTGGCCCACTTGTGGCATTTCCTCACCTTCGTGGCTATACCAATATTCCATACTACATGAAGCACGTTTCTCACCACACAAAATTAATTTCGCACACAAGTTAGCGTTGTATTCGTCTGCACAAAAGTAATCAGCGCTGAAAGAGCGGTATTTTTGAGCAACGTCAGCAGGTAACGAAGCTAAATATTTGTTTAAGTAAAACTGACTTCTATCTTCCATAGCACTCACTCTTAACTAAGACAATAATGTTATAACAATGTAGACCAAAGTAAAGACACCTCAATATAGTTATCTCTGTGCTAAAAAGGTTTACTAATTGATATTAAAGGATTTTTTATTTATCTACCAGTACAAACCAGTAAAACTATGATTATTTCTTAGACAAAGAAAACATGGAATTGGCAATCAAAAAGTACACGCTACAAAAATAATCTGTATGAATACACAGTATATTTTAATCGCCCATAAAACACCTCATTTATGCCCTTCTACTAACCTAAAGGCCGAACTTAAAGAGTAAGTTCAGCTCGGTCGGTTAACTATCATGACTCCATATCTTCGGGCACTGGGTAGCCCGCTCTTTCAATATTTTGAACACCATACACAGCGGGGATAGGCGCTTCCCAATGAGCAACAATACGCTCACTTTCTTCCTCCAGCGAAGCAAGGTCCGTTGGATAATCATGACACCATTCTTTAGGCCAATTAGCAGGGTCAGCCTGTTGCAACACCAACCCCATCCAGCGCTTACGTAATTCAATCCAGTGTTCGCTTTGTGATGCACTTTCGCGAACACCATTAACTGGGCGCAACTCAATATAGACAGTTCGTCGAACACCATGACTACGTTTGGGCGCTGAGCCATGAAGAACCATCATGTCTTGAATCAATATATCTCCCGCTTTTGCCGGTTGTTCAACGACTCCTGGGATATCCCAACCATGAGCATTTGCCAGTGCGGGAATGTCTTGCAATTCATGCTGAGTTCCCGGTACGTACTTTAAACAACCATCTTCAGCATCCGCGTCATCAAGGTAAATACCAATATTAAAGTAAGGGTCCCTCCTAGGATGTATCGCGTCCTGATGCCACATAATAATGGGGTGCGGATGTTGGTGTTTATATAAAATATCGAGCTGCAATGGAATCGCTCCTCGTCCACATAACTCACGGGCAACCGTCATCATGGCCGGACATGATAATAACTCAATAACCGCCGATGGATCTAAAACAAGCACATCATCAATGCGCATCACTCTTGGTCCAATAGGGTCTTCAATCACGCAACCTCCATGCATGGGGGTCGATTGCTCATGGGCAATAAGTGCCTTTTTTTCTAGCTGCTCGGCGAGTCTTTGCCAGCGTTGCAGGATAGATTTAGGTAAGGCATTCGATAACAACGTAAAACCTTGCACTTTCAATTGATTTTTCTGATCAGAAGCCATTTCGTATGATGACATACCCTCTCTAAATAAAGTATTCAGGCCAAATTTTAAAAAACAAAGATGCTCTTCCACTAGGCCATATAAAATATATAGATAAGGTTATTTCGCTCAATCCGCTCTAAAAATACAATAAATAACATTAGAAAGACGTTTACACCAAATTACCTCATAGGGGAAAATCAGCCACTTCATTCTTACCTCAAAACGAAAATAGCAGACTGTATTTTATCCTGACGGATGACTTATTATGGTGCTGATAATGCGTTCAATTCTCTAATATCAATTAAATCAACTTCTCGGCCTAATAAACCTTTATAAGCAAACAGCTCTGAAATTGGGATTACAGGCACCTCAATACCGTTATAACTTCTCATTATTGACTTAGGGTAATCTGTCGTTAGTTCAACCCACTCATTGCTCTTTCTATTTAATATTTTTGTTCCAGGCGACAAACCAATTTCAATTTTCTGTTCTTGAAATACTAACTGAAAATACTCTACATCCCATGAGCCCTCAATATAATGGGCTAAAGGTTTTGAAAGATAGCTATCTGCATATATCAATATTTCAGATGCAAACTCTTTCGGAATGTATAAGTCGATATCAGCAACAGGTCGTGAACCACCATGAAGGCTACGTGGTGGTTAGATCGCGCTTCACCATGCTAAGTAAAACGCCCTGTGCGGAGCCGCATGCAAGGTGTTGTGGGGCTGAAGGTTGGAAATCTCCGGCTACCCGATTAGCCGTTTTATTTGGTGTATGCACATTAGTAATGATACCTGCACGATATTATTGTTAGTGTTTTATCATCAACGGCATACACTAAACGATTGGTGCCATCAATTCGACGTGACCAGAAACCTGACAAATTTTCTTTAAGAGATTCAGGCTTACCAATACCCTCAAATGGCGAACGCTTAGTGTCACTGATTAATTTGTTTATACGTTTTAATGTCTTTTTGTCCTGACCTTGCCAGTAAACGTAATCATTCCAAGCTTCATCAGTCCAACAAAGTAGTCTGCTACCCATCAACTATATCTCTTTGCGTAGTTTTACCACTTTTATATTGAGCTATTGATTTTTTTAAATGTTCTGCATTAGCAGGAGACTTTAATAAATGAACCGTTTCCATCAAACTGTTGTAATAATCTAATGACATCACTACCGCATCTTCTGAATCTCGACGCGTTATAACAGTGGTGTCTGAATCATTAACGACAGAGTCTAAAACAGCTTTTAATCCATTTCTTGCTTCAGTAAAAGATACAATTTTCATAAATCACCTATATGTACAACTTATTGAACAACTATAACTCAGTTATTATATATGTACAATATATGGAACATGTGTTTTTATTGCTAGCCAGGCTGTAGAAAAATTAATTTTGAAGCCAACACGTTTCCCTAGAACGAGAATTTTATTGAAATCTCGACCAAGCTTGTAATATTTTCCAAAGACCGCTTTTTTATGACATTCAATAAATAACCATAATGACGAGCGTGTTCAAAAGTAATTTGGAAATGGTGAGAGTTTTGTCGGGCTGAAGCCGCGACCTACGCTACACTTTTAAAAATGTATATATAATCAGTTATTTTGATTTCCTTTCTCAAACCAACATAGTTACCTTTTATTCGCTGACGACGAAAGTGACGCAGGCTTTTTGTGTGTTCTAGAGTAATACGGATGGGTTAGAGCAACATGTTAGGATAAAACCGCATCTAACCTACAAAGGTTGTGAAGCCCGTGACGTGACGAGTAAGTCGGCTTTTTACGTTTTCATCTACAAGAGTGCCGTCTGATGAGATGGCTTTATCCACACCTGTGATCATCATTTCATGGCTTGGGTAGAGTATCGATAAAGTCGAGTCGAATATTAGCTTGATATGAGCTTGTGCTCTTGCGCCACCCACAGGACTTTTTGCTTGAGTGATAATGGTGACTGGCTTATCTTTTAATACGGAGTTAAAGGCTGGGCGGGATGCCCAGTCGATGGCATTTTTTAAGACGGCAGGGATGCTGTGATTGTATTCTGGTGAACACACAATGATGCCATCACTTACCGCAATTTGATCAATAAGGTCTTGCACATTATCAGGCTTATTATCACTCAAATCATCCGTGTAAAACGGCAATAAATCTAATTTAGGTAATTGAAATTGATGATCAGGAAAAGCATCTTGTAAAAAATGTAAAATAGATAGGCTTTTGCTTTTTGAATGAAAGCTGCCTGATAACAAAAGTATGTTCATATTATAAACCTAACAATGTGCGAAAGAGCGTTAACCGAATAACAAGGTTGCCTTTTATTTAGCGTCTGCCACTTGTGCAAGCGTGCCGTTGTTGTAGTCGGAAATTGCTTGATGGATCTCCGCTTCGGTGTTCATAACAAATGGACCATATTGCACAACTGGCTCTTGTAATGGTGTGCCCGAAATCACTAAAAAACGTGCACCATTTTCACTGCTCAAATGCACAAAATCCCCATTTGCAACTTGCACCAATTCTCCAGCGAAGACCTTGGTTTTATTCACTATCATTTCACCAACAAAGACATAGATAAGATGTGTTTGCTCTGGTTGCAGTTCCATTTGATAAGCGCCGTTTTTACTAAGTTCAATATCTAAATAAGTAGGTGATTCTGGATCGTAGAGCGCACCTTTGATTCCTTTGTGTTCACCTGCTAAAACTTTAAAGTTAATGCCATTTTCTTCAAATACCGGAATCTGTTCACGTGGAATGTCTTTATACCAAGCTGGGCTCATTTTTTTATCAGATGGTAAATTCACCCATAGTTGAAAGCCCCACATGATGCCTTCCGTTTGCTTTGGCATTTCACTGTGAATGACCCCCTGTCCGGCGTTCATCCATTGCAAGCCGCCGTCTTCCAACAACCCTACATTGCCTAGATGATCTGTATGCTCCATTTTGCCTTTGAGCATATAAGTCACAGTCTGAAATCCCCGATGAGGATGCGGAGGGAAACCGCCTTTATAATCTTCAGGGTCGCTGGAACCGAATTCGTCCAGCATTAGAAAAGGATCTAGATCTTTTGCACTGTTGCCGCCAAAAACTCGGGTTAAACGGACACCATCACCGTCCTGTGTTCTAACCCCTTTACGTTGTTTAACGATATCTGCTTGTTTCACAAGACTGTCTCCAATGTTCTCAATAACGATGATGCTATAGTGAAACAAAGTGAGTTGATTAAAAAGGGGATTTTTTATGGTGTAATGATCAGTTTTTTCGATCTATTGGCCATTCAAGAGGCCGAAGCCTATTCTAGGTTACTTCTACGATTTTTTATCGAAATAAAAAGAGTATAAAGTAAAAAAAAATCCCAGACAGAATCTGGGATTTTTACAAATATAGATGGTGTTTGCTATTTATTATTTCGCTTCTAGCAGGATACGTAACATTCTACGTAATGGCTCAGCGGCTCCCCATAAAAGTTGATCGCCTACAGAAAATGCACTGATGTACTGAGGGCCCATATTCAATTTACGAATACGACCAACTGGAATATCCAAAGTACCGGTTGCCGCCGCAGGAGTCAGCTGTTGCATGGTGATTTCTTTCTCGTTAGGAACCACTTTTACCCAGTCGTTATGCTGTGCTAACAAACCTTCGATATCCGCTACTGGAATATCTTGTTTTAGCTTGATAGTAAACGCTTGACTGTGAGAACGCATGGCACCGATACGAACACAAAGACCATCAACCGGAATGGGCGCACCGAAGTTTCCAAGAATTTTGTTTGCCTCAGCTTGAGCTTTCCACTCTTCACGGCTTTGACCGTTTTCAAGTTGAGAATCAATCCAAGGGATCAAGCTTCCTGCCAAAGGCACACCAAATTGATCGACAGGCATCGCGCTTGAACGCATAGTTTCCGTTACACGACGGTCAATATCTAGGATGGCACTAGCAGGATTATTTAGATCCGCGGCAACAGAGTCTTTAAGCACACCCATTTGACTAATCAACTCGCGCATATGACGTGCACCACCACCAGAAGCAGCTTGATACGTCATCGACGTCATCCATTCGATGTGACCTTTATCAAATAAGCCTCCTAACGCCAATAACATCAAGCTAACGGTGCAGTTACCGCCAACGTACGTTTTAATGCCGTCTTTTAAGCCTTGTTGAATCACATTCTGATTCACTGGATCTAGAACGATGATGGCATCTTGCTCCATACGGAGCGAAGATGCGGCATCAATCCAATACCCTTTCCAACCTGAGGCGCGTAAATCAGCATAAACAGATTTGGTGTAGTCACCACCTTGACAGGTAATAATAATGTCCATCTTCTTCAATGCCGTAATATCCATAGCATCTTGTAAAAGTGGAATATCCTTACCAATATTTGGTCCAGCTTGCCCCGTTTGTGATGTGGTAAAGAAAACTGGATCAATGTGATCAAAGTCTTTTTCTTCCAACATACGTTGCATTAAAACGGAACCAACCATTCCGCGCCAGCCGACTAAACCTACATTCTGTTTTGACATCATTTCTACCTTTTAGTTTGGGCCCACTCATACCAAGAGCAGTTTCCCCAGTGAATGCGCCTAAAGTATTCTTTAAGCGCGTATAAAGCCTTTTTGCTTTTTATAAATTAAAGGGCCGCTAGTACTGCATTGCCCATTTCTTCTGTACCGACAACCTTATTGCCTTCAGAGGCGATGTCGCTTGTACGTAAACCTTGATCCAGTACATTACTTACCGCCGCTTCAATAGCGTCTGCGGCATCTTTCGCATCTAGAGAATATCGCAACATCATAGCAACAGATAAGATAGTTGCAAGCGGATTTGCAATACCTTTGCCTGCAATATCCGGTGCGGAACCATGACAAGGCTCATACATGCCTCGACCTTCCGCATTTAAGGAAGCAGATGGCAACATACCGATCGACCCTGTTAGCATGGCCGCGGCATCAGATAAGATGTCACCAAACATGTTACCCGTGACCATCACGTCAAATTGTTTAGGTGCACGTACCAATTGCATTGCCGCATTATCCACGAGCATATGGCTTAGTTCGACGTCAGGGTATTCTTTTGCCACTTCTTCCATGATTTCTTTCCACAATACCGTTACTTCAAGCACATTGGATTTATCAATAGAACAAACGCGTTTGCCACGTTGACGGGCGGCAATAAAAGCAGAGTGCGCTATACGGCGTATTTCAGATTCATTGTAAACGTAAGTATTGAAACCTTCACGTTCACCGTTCTCTAACGTACGAATGCCACGCGGTTGACCGAAATAAATACCGCCCGTTAATTCTCGTACAATCAATATATCCAAGCCCGCCACAATTTCAGGTTTCAAACTAGATGCATCAGCAAGTTGAGGGTACAGGATAGCAGGACGTAAGTTGGAAAATAAATCTAAATTAGAACGCAGCCCTAATAGCCCTTTCTCTGGACGTACTGACATATCCAGCCCATCCCATTTTGGTCCACCAACCGCTCCCAATAAAATCGCGTCAGCGGCTTTTGCTTTGGTTAATGTGGCTTCTGGTAAAGGAGAACCTGTTTCATCATAGGCTGAACCACCAACTAATGCCGATTCATGAGTTACACCTAAAGCGAATTTTTCATTTACTTTGTCTAATACACGTACCGCTTGTGCAACAATCTCTGGACCAATACCGTCGCCAGGAAGAATCAATACATTTCTAGAAGTCATTCTTACATTCCTTACTTTTTATCTGCAAATAACCAAGGCGCTTTTTGTTTACGCGCGTCTTCATAAGTACGAATCGCATCCGCATGTTGCAATGTTAACCCGATATCATCTAAACCGTGAAGCAAACAGTGTTTACGGAAGGCATCCACATCAAAGGAAAATTCATCTCCTGAAGGCGTGGTTACTTTCTGGTCGGCTAAATTAATACTCAACGCATAGCCTTCTGTCGACTCACTTTCAGTAAATACCTGCTCAACTTGTGCCTCTGTTAAAACAATCGGTAATAGGCCGTTTTTAAAGCAGTTATTGAAGAAGATATCCGCAAAACTTGGCGCAATTACTACACGAAAACCGTAATCGTCTAACGCCCATGGCGCATGTTCACGACTTGAACCGCAACCAAAGTTTTTACGTGCAATTAATACACTTGCCCCTTGGTAGCGGGCTTGGTTTAACACAAAGTCTTTTTTCAATGGACGAGTTGAACAATCTTGATCTGGCTGACCTTCATCTTCATAACGCAACTCGTCAAATAAGTTTTTACCAAAGCCCGTTCTTTTAATGGATTTCAAGAATTGCTTGGGAATAATCATGTCTGTATCAACATTGGCCAAATCTAAAGGCGCTACTAATCCAGTATGTACAGTAAATGGACGCATAATCCTCTCCTAGTGTTTAACCAATTCATTAACATCAACAAAGTGACCTGCTACCGCGGCCGCGGCGGCCATAGCGGGGCTAACTAAGTGCGTTCTACCTCCAAAACCTTGACGACCTTCAAAGTTACGATTGGATGTTGACGCACAATGCTCACCATTACCTAACTTATCAGCGTTCATGGCTAAACACATGGAACAACCTGGCTCACGCCATTCTAAACCGGCCTCTGTAAAGATCTTATCTAACCCTTCTTTTTCCGCTTGCGCCTTAACTAAACCTGAACCAGGCACCACGATGGCTTCTTTTAATGTAGACGCCACTTTACGGCCTTTTACCACCTCGGCCGCAATACGAAGATCTTCAATACGTGAGTTCGTGCATGAACCAATAAAAACACGATCCAAGGTAATGTCTGCTAATGTCGTTTTGCCTTCTAAGCCCATGTATTTCCAAGCACGTGCATAGCTTTCTTGAGCCCCAGCATCCGCTTGATCTTGTGGACGTGGAATCGGCTGATCGATCGCGATCACCATTTCAGGTGATGTGCCCCATGTAACTTGAGGCTTAATGTCAGCCGCGTTCAATACAACCACATTATCGAAATGCGCCTCTGCATCAGAGTGCAACTCTTGCCAAGCGGCTACGGCTTGATCCCATTGTTCGCCTTTTGGTGAATAAGGACGGCCTTTCACGTAATCAATCGTTGTTTGGTCAACACCGATTAAGCCAACTCGTGCGCCCGCTTCAATCGCCATATTACAAACCGTCATACGACCTTCCATAGATAAAGACTGAATCGCTTCGCCACCAAATTCAATTGCATAACCAGTACCACCCGCAGTACCAATTTCGCCAATGATAGCCAAAACCACATCTTTAGCCGATACCCATGGAGACAATTTGCCATCCACACGCACCAACATGTTCTTGCTCTTCTTTTGCACCAAACACTGAGTGGCCATTACATGTTCCACTTCAGAAGTACCAATACCATGAGCTAATGCACCGAACGCACCATGAGTAGAAGTATGAGAATCACCACACACAACCGTCGTTCCAGGTAATGTAGCACCTTGTTCTGGCCCCACAACGTGCACTATTCCTTGACGAATGTCTTGCATTTTAAATTCGGTAATTCCAAATTCATCACAGTTATCATCTAATGTAACTACTTGAATTTTAGACACTGGATCAGAAATACCTTCAATACCACTTTGACGCTCTGTATTCGTAGTCGGTACGTTATGATCTGGCGTTGCTAAATTAGCGCTTATACGCCATGGCTTACGTCCAGCAATACGCAAACCCTCAAAGGCCTGCGGTGACGTTACTTCATGCAATAGTTGTAAATCGATGTAAATCAAAGCGCTACCATCGTCTCGCTCTTGAACTAAGTGGTCATCCCACAATTTATCGTAAAGTGTTTTTGCTGACATTTGCTCTCTCCTAAGTATCTATTTGATTATCCTAATGCTTTGCTTTAAATTACTCAAATTCATATTTTTCATGTTTTGGATAATTTTTTGGAATGATGGACATATCTGAACTACTTACCTTTATCAAAGTCGCGGAAACGGGCTCTTTTTCTGAGGCGGCTGAAAAATTGTTTGTGACGCAACCAGCTATCAGTAAGCGCATCGCCAGCCTAGAGCAAAGCTTAAACATTCGCCTCTTTGATCGTATTGGTCGCAAAGTTCTATTAACTGAGTCTGGACTGCGTCTTTTACCTAAAGCAAAAAGCATTGCGCTTGAATTGAATGAAATCAAACACAGCATGTCGCAACAAGAAGGGGAAATAAGTGGTGAATTGCGTATCGCCACCAGCCATCATGTTGGTCTAAGGCGCTTGCCAACCACGTTGAAGCGTTTTCAGTCTGAATGTTCAAATGTAATTTTAGAAGCGGATTTTACTCAATCTGAGGAAGCTTATCAGCAAGTTATTCGTGGTGAAGTTGAATTAGGGATCATCACCCTATCCAATCAACCTGATACATCGATAGAATCCATTCCGGTTTGGTCCGATCCCTTTGTGTGTGCCGTTAGCAAAGACCATCCATTAAGACATCTCAAATCAGTTGATTTGATACAACTTGCAAGCTATCCCTGCGTACTGCCAAAGCAAAACACCTTTACTCGACAAATGGTTGATCAATCTTTGGCAAAGTATGGGTTGAGACCCAACATTCGCATGAGCACCAATAACTTTGAAACATTAACCATGCTCACTAGTATCGGCTGGGGCTGGTCATTATTACCTTCAACACTTATCAACGACGATTTGTGCATATTGGACCTGACAGAACTGAATATTGCGCGACAACTGGGCGTTATTTATCATAAACAACGTACTCTCAGCCGAGCGGCTGAAATGTTTATTCGTATTATGATGTCGGAAGCAACATCCATTCACTAGCTTTTTTGATTAGCAAGTAATGTGACTAAAGCAACCACACTCACAATAGCCGCAAAAGTAAAGACGGCATGCCCCCCCCCATTTCCCATATATAACCGGAAAGAATCATGCCACTGCCACCACCAAGGCCAATGGCAAAGGCGCTGTACATGGTTTGACCTTGTGCTGCGTATTTTTCTGGGAAGAGTCTGTGTATCTGTTCAATCGATACCATATGAAACAAAGCAAAGGTGATACAGTGGGTTAACTGTGTAATCAATACAATCCATAAGCTCTCAACATACCACCCCACTAAGATCCAGCGAAAAATGCCCAAGCCAAAACACAAAGCCACAATGTAGACGACGGAAAAACGCTTAACGATATTGCCAAAAAACAAAAATAGCACTATTTCCATCACCACGCCGAAGGAAATAAGTAAGCCTATTTGTTCACCGGAATAGCCTGCATTCGACATGTGTAAGGCTATAAACAAATTATATGGGGCATGAGCCATATAAGACAAAAAGGCTAATAACAAAAAGAATCTGACTTCTTTTTGTTTCAGAAGCGATAAAAATGAACCTGTCTGCTTATCTTTCTCTAGCGGTATCGGTTTTTCATTAAGCAAAAAGGTCATTGCAAAAGAAATTGTAATGAAGACCATCATAAGCGGGATAATAGCCTCAACACCCATTTTAGATATGAGAAAACCACATAGGGTTACCGCACAAATGTAGCCTAATGAACCACCCACTCGAATTCGAGTATACGGCACACCAAGACCCTTAATACTCCTTAACGCCAACGAGTCGGCTAATGGCATTAACGCACTATAAAAAAGCGCCAATATAAAAGTAAGTACCCAAAAAGAGCCATAATCTTGTGCAAAATAGAAAGGAATGACAGCAATAAAAGTGCCGCCCGTTGCAATTTGTAATGTGAGCTTTGGCAACCCCAATCGTGTCGTTAACCACCCCCAAAAATGGGGCACAATAATAGTCGACAAGGTCAGTAGAGACATAATACGACCAATTTCAGACCCAGATAGATCGATCGATCGATAATACATAGAAATATACGGCACCATGGTACCAATAAGACTACAAAAAAAGAAAAAGTAGCCGAATAAAGGCCAAGCAACAGATCTAGCGCGAGCAGAAAACATGGTAAACCTAAATTAACGAGATAAAAGAAGGAGTTCGATAAAATAGTATAGCTAAAAATTTAAAAAGTGCTGTTATTGTTATTCATTTAACATTTAAGAAATTTAACTTATGTATTTTGGTGATAAGTATATAACATTGGCATCATAATCGCTTACTTTATTTCGATATTAGATGCAACTTCAAGGGATAAAAAAATGATAGTAGATAATCCAAATTGGTGGCGTGGTGGTGTTATATATCAAATCTATCCACGCAGTTTTTTTGACTCCAACAACGATGGTATTGGCGATTTACCTGGCATCACCAGTAAGCTCGATTACGTTGCCTCTTTAGGGGTGGATGCCATTTGGCTGTCACCCTTCTTTACCTCTCCAATGAAAGACTTTGGCTATGATGTGTCTGATTATTGTGACGTAGATCCTATTTTCGGCCTTTTATCTGATTTTGATGAATTAATTAACAAAGCGCATTCATTAGGCTTAAGGGTCATCATAGATCAGGTGCTCAATCATACATCTGATCAACATCCCTGGTTTGAAGAATCCCGTAAGAGCCATGATAATGTAAAACAAGATTGGTATGTTTGGGCTGATGCACGTCCAGATGGAACAGCGCCAAACAATTGGATGTCTGTTTTTGGGGGGCCGGCTTGGCACTGGGACAGTCGTCGTTGCCAGTACTATTTACACAATTTTTTGGACAGCCAACCCGATTTAAATTTTCATAACCCCGCTGTTGTTGATGCATTAATGGGGGTATTAGAGTTCTGGCTCAAGCGTGGCGTTGATGGGTTCCGCCTAGACACAGCGAATTTTTTCTATCACGATATCGAACTAAAAAACAATCCACCGAAAGAAGAGATTTTGGAAGGCGGTATTGGGGTAAGACCAGACAACCCCTACGCTTTTCAATTGCATCTATACGATAAGTCGCAACCTGAAAATATCCCTTTTTTACAGCGCATTAGAACCTTAATGAATCGTTATCCAAATACCACGACGGTAGGTGAAGTTGGTTGCGATTTTTCACTTAAAACCATGGCGGAATACACACAAGGCAACGATAAATTGCATATGTGTTATTCTTTTGATTTATTAACTCATGATGCATCTATGGGGCACGTGCGTAACACCATGGAACAAATAGAAAATGCATTAGGTGATGGTTGGCCGTGTTGGACCATTGGTAATCATGATGTAAATCGAGTCGCGTCTAGGTGGTCTCACAACAATCCTAATAGGGAGCAAGCCAAAACCTTTATGGCCATGCTACTTACCTTACGGGGCAGTGTTTGCCTCTATCAGGGAGAAGAACTGGGTCTAGCAGAAGCTGAGCTGGAATTTAGTGACCTAGTTGACCCTTATGGCATTACCTTTTGGCCGGAATTTAAAGGCAGAGACGGTTGTAGAACACCCATACCGTGGAGCAATACAGAAAACGGGGGCTTTAGTGAAGGTAAACCATGGCTACCAGTTGACAAGACCCATTTACCTCAAGCCGTTACCGTGCAACAACAGGATTCGCACTCTGTTATGAGAGCCTACGCTGACTTTTTGGCTTTAAGGAAGTCTCATCCTGAGTTTATAGAGGGCAGCATTCGCTTCTTATATAACGATGATCAGAGCCTGATTTACCTCAGAGAGTTTGAAAGCAACAACACATTGGTTGCAATCAATACCGGTCCTGATAAAAAAACCATCCCTCTTGATGACTATATGGAAAATATAGATAACTTAGAAGCGCTCGCCATACCTGAGAGCATAACGTCTGGACAATTAGTCGAGAAGCAATTGATTTTGGGCGCTTATAGTATTGCTTTGATCACCGTACATTAAGAAAAATTCACATCATAGCGAGCACTACCACGACCCCAATTCTGGTAGTGCTCCTGTATTTCATTAATGCAGTTTCATTTTTGGTTTAACCGCTTTACTGATTTTTTTAACAATCATAATCAGTACCGCTTTGACCCAACCATGAATGGCGATTTGGTGCATTCTATACAGCGAGACATAGACAAAACGAGCAATTCGCCCTTCTATAAACATAGACTTATTCGACAAGTTCCCCATTAAGCTCCCCACAGTACTGTAGCGGCTCAAATTCACCAATGACCCATGATCATGATAGACAAATTCTTTTAATGGCTTATCGGTGAAGCTAGCTACTATGTTGCTATACACCAATGATGCCATTTGATGAGCGGATTGCGCTCTTGGTGGAACAAAGCGCCCATCTTCCTGTTCATAGGCACAACAGTCCCCAATCACATAGATAGAGTCCATTGACTTCGCTTGCAAGTGGGAATCCACTAAAATTTGATTGGCTCTATTTAACTCCAATCCTTTAATCTCTTTAATGAAATCAGGCGCTTTAACTCCAGCCGCCCATACCATAAGGTCAGCCTCAAGCATTTTATCTTCCGCCGTCAGGAACCCCGTTTCTGTCGACTTGACTATCCGAGTGTTTTCATTGACTTGCACACCAAGTCGAGACAGTTCTTTACGGGCTAATGTGGCTATGCGTTCTGGCAATGCCGGTAAGATTCTGTCTCCTGCCTCAATCAAACTGACTTCCATGCGCCTCGAGGACATATTCCTCATACCATAGGCTTTCAGTAGATCCGCCACATGATTCAGTTCAGCCGCCAGTTCAACTCCCGTTGCCCCCGCACCAACAATAGCCAATTTAAGTTTAGCGTCATTATCACTGGTTTGGTGAACCCGTAAAAATTGATTCAAAAGTGCCTGTTGAAAACGCTCCGCTTGCTTATGAGAATCCAGGAAGTAACAATTTTCTTTTACTCCAGGTGTGCCAAAATCATTACTGACACTGCCCACAGCCAATACTAAAATATCATAAGATAAGGAACGTATTGGAAGGATTTGATGGTTTTCCTCATCCACTAAAGCTTCTAATTCAATGCTTTTTTCTTCAGCGTTCATACCAATCATGGTGCCGAGCTGATATTGATAATAATGACGAGCGGAGTGGGCACGATAATTAATACCATCCGTATTAATGTCAAGTGAACCGGTAGCCACTTCGTGCAGTAAGGGTTTCCATATATGAGTGCGGCTTCTGTCTACAAGGATAATTTCGGCTAACCCGCGTCTCCCTAATTTATGACCGAGTTTGGTGACTAATTCAAGTCCACCAGCGCCACCGCCAACGACTATGATTCTTTTCATAAGTGAATTACCTTTAAGTTAAATTTTCTGAAAAAGCGTCTTCAAAAAACGTTTTTTCAGAGAATTCAAAAAAGTAATTACCAATAAAAACTCACGATAGAAGACTAACGCCTTCTAATCAATAACTTGTCTAGTGCATTTGCAAACGCGGCCCTATCTTGATGGTTAAAGCTATCAGGCCCTCCTATATGCTCTCCCGTGCTGCGCATTTGCTCCATGAAATCCCTCATCGCTAAGCGCTGCTTAATATTCTCCTTAGTATAAATTTCTCCACGGGGGTTAATAGCAATGGCCTTTTTCTCAATGACATCCGCAGCCAAAGGTATGTCTGCCGTAATCACTAGATCGTGCTCTTCTACATGATCAACAATGTAGTTATCCGCTTCATCAAATCCTTGAGAAACTTGCTGTCGACTGACCCATTGAGATGGAGGTATGGCAATGAGTTGATTGGCAACCAGTATGCATTCAATTTTCACTCGCTCAGCCGCACGAAATAGAATCGTTTTAATTACATTGGGACAAGCATCCGCGTCTACCCAGATTTTCATTAGACAACCTCTTTACCACAGTAGGACACATTATTCACCTTCAGAGACACTTTATCCAGAGGCAAGCTCATTAAGTCGCATTATTTATTAAGTTTGTGAGAAAAAATCGAAAAGGACCAATTTAGTCTACTAAATTGGTCCTTTAAAAATGCGTTTAAGCAATGAGAACAATAAAGGTGCTTACCTTTTTACATATTTGGATAATTTGGTCCACCAGAACCTTCAGGTGTCACCCAAGTAATATTTTGAGCAGGATCCTTAATATCACAAGTCTTGCAATGAATGCAGTTTTGACTGTTCACCTGAAAAACGGACTCATTCTCCTTCTCAACCACCTCATACACACCAGCAGGACAATAACGTTGTGCCGGTTCAGCATACTGAGGCAAATTCTGTTTAATAGGAATATCTGCATCTGTCAGGCGTAAATGACTCGGCTGATCTTCCTCATGATTCGTATTCGATAAAAACACCGAGGATAATTTATCAAAACTGAGTAAACCATCCGGTTTAGGATACGCAATTTTTTTATGCTTATCCGCCTCTTCTAAAGACGCATAGTCAGGAATGACGTCCGTAAAATTAAAAGGTAACGCACCTGAACATAAGTTTTGATCAATCCAGTTATAAGCACCACCGAAAAAGGTCCCTAATTTGTGCATTACAGGAACAAAGTTACGGCTTTGACGCAATTCTTCACCAACCCAAGAGTTATGAAATGCAGTTGTAAAGTTCGCAAGAGTACTCGGTGGGTTTTCTTGACCTAATGCAGCCACAATCGATTCGGCCGCCAACATACCTGTTTTCATTGCCGTATGTGTGCCTTTAATTTTACCAGGATTCAAGGTTCCAGCATCGCACCCCACCAGCAAACCACCCTCAAATACCATTTCAGGTAAAGAGCGCAATCCACCTTTCGCAATCGCTCTGGCGCCATAAGAAACGCGCTTACCGCCTTTTAAATGATTGGCAATTAGAGGATGATGTTTATAACGCTGAAATTCATCATAAGGGCTTAAGTAGGGGTTTTTGTAATTGAGATCGGTAATTAGCCCCACAACCACTTGATTGTTTTCTAGGTGATATAGGAAACCACCGCCACCAGCTTCTTTTCCTAACGGCCAGCCAGCGGTATGAATGACAGTACCTGGTTTACTTTGCTCCGCAGGCACGTCCCATAGCTCTTTAATGCCCAAGCCGTAATGTTGAGGGTCAACCTTCTTATCTAAACCAAAGCGCTGAATAAGCTCTTTGCCTAAATGCCCGCGACAACCTTCGGCAAAAATCGTGTATTTCGCTTTTAATATCATCCCAGGCATATAGCCGTCTTTTTCAGAACCATCCGCCGCAACACCCATATCGCCCGTAATAATGCCTTCGACACGCCCTGATTCATCATAAGATACATTTGCGGCCGTGAAGCCTGGAAACACTTCAACCCCTAATTCTTCCGCGCGTTCTGACAACCAGCGGCACAAATTCCCCAAACTAATGACATAATTACCTTCATTATGCATCGTCTTCGGAATCATCCAATTGGAAAATTGACGACTGACTTTGTCATCATGCAACCAGTGCAACTCATCAACTTTTACTTCAGTATTCAGTGGCGCTCCGATTTCTTTCCAATTAGGAAACAGCTCCGTTAATGCAATAGGATCTACAACCGCGCCGGATAAAATGTGTGCTCCGACTTCTGATCCTTTTTCAACCAAACAGACACTGATCTCTTTTTCTTGTTCTTGGGCTAATTGCATTATGCGACACGCAGAAGATAGACCAGCGGGGCCACCACCAACAATAACCACATCAAACTCCATCACTTCACGTTCTAACATATCCCCTCCAGCACAGGTATAGTCTACTAATCATAGGATCAATAAGTTTTTAATACACGTTATCTCGCTATCAACATCAGGCTGTAAACATATAATTAGCGTACAAAGCTTGACGATGATAAGGATGATATGGATTCACTGCCCAACATAATAGCCTGATAGTAGCTATATGTGCGAGTCAATATATGCTGACAATAGAAATCAACTGATTGATTCCACGATGCTTTTTGTCTATCAGACAATACATCAGATGAGATCGATTTAGATTGTGCCCTTACTTGTAGCCAACCCCCTATCGTATACCCCATTAGCATCATCAAGGAATAAGCGGATCCCGTTGCATCAATCGGATTATCATTCATTCGTTGCAAACACACTTTCTGCGCTTCAGCCACCTCAACAAGAGCTGCTCTGACACGCTTTATATTATCTAGTAATGTCGAAGCGTCTGAGACTAGGTCCAGTTCAATTACAGAGAGTTCATTTTCAATATCCACCAGCAAGCGCTGAATGCCTTCACCTTGATCCCCCTGAAGTTTTCGACCAATTAAATCCAGAGATTGAATGCCATTTGTGCCTTCGTAAATAGGCAAAATACGGGCATCCCTAGCATGCTGAGCAACACCTGTTTCTTCAATAAAACCAACACCACCATGTACCTGTACAGCTAAAGAGGTAATCTCTTGAGCTTGCTCAGTAATCCAACCTTTTACTATAGGAGTGAATATACCATTTCTCTCATTATGTAATTGCTTTGCCTCACCATCGGCTAAGTTTGCCAAATCAATCTCTACCGCCGCAGTATAGACTAGGGAACGCATGGCATCGATTTGGCTTTTCATTGTCATTAACATCCTCAATACATCAGGGTGCTCTATGATTTCAACTTTTCTGGTGCAATCAGCACTCATTCCTTGCTTACGTTCTTGTGCATATTCTAATGCTTGCTGATAGGCTCTTTCAGAAATAGCCAACCCTTGTAAGCCAACCCCTTGTCGAGCATTATTCATCATAGTGAACATGGCCATTAAACCACGATTTTCTTGGCCTACTAAATAGCCAATAGCGCCATCATTATCACCAAAACTCATCACACAAGTTGGTGAAGCATGTATGCCTAATTTTTTTTCTACAGAAACAGGAATAACATCATTTCGTTCCGATGGGTTTCCGGATGCATCAAGAAGAAATTTTGGAACAATAAATAAAGAAATGCCTTTTACCCCTTCAGGCGCATCCGGCAAACGGGCTAAAACCAGATGAACAATATTCTCTGTCATCTGGTGATCGCCCCAAGTAATAAAGATTTTCTGACCAAAAAGACGATAGTGATCGTCTTCAGGAATGGCTTTCGTTTGAATGGCTGCTAAATCTGAACCCGCAGAAGGTTCCGTCAAATTCATGGAGCCTACCCATTCTCCGCTAATCATTTTAGGTAGATAAGTTTGTTTCAGCTCCTCACTGCCATGGGTTTCTATGGCTTCAATAGCCCCTTGATTAAGTAAAGGACATAAAGAAAACGCTAAATTGGCGGCTTGTACTCCTTCACTTACTGCAGCTGACAAGGCAAAAGGAAGCCCTTGACCTCCATATTCTTCTGCACCAGAAAGTGCACCCCACCCTCCCTCAACATACGCAGAAAAAGCCTCTTTAAACCCTTTTGCCTGGTGTACTTCACCTGCTATTATTTGAGAGCCTTCTTGGTCACCAGAATGATTAATTGGCGCGATAACCTGTTCACACAGTTTGCCAGCTTCATTCAGTATTGCATCAACTAAATCATCAGAGACCTCTTCTGAACGCAATGCATTTAAACGAGAGAAACCTGCTATGTGTTGTAAACTAAAAGTAATATCATTAAGTGGATAACGGTAATCGCTCATTTTTTTATTCTCCGATTAGTACCGATAAAAAAGCACATTTATTTATCCAATATATTGACTGGCTTCAGCCTCTCACTCAATAACACATTTCCTCTAAATCAATGACAAAATCAATCAAACAAGTTTCAGTTAAGCCTTTATCCCTTGCTTACTTCCTTAAACCCCTTCTCGAATTTTAAGTACTCTTCATTTTTTCGATATTCGCCCGGCGTCACCCCAGTCCATTTTTTAAAAGAACGAAAGAAGGCCGATGGCTCATCAAAACCCATTAGCTGAGCGATATCACTAATACTTAGTTGAGGGGCATTCATATATGTAATGGCGGCTTCTTTGCGACATTCATCTTTAATCTGTTGATAAGAGGTTTTTTCCTCATTCAAACGTCGACGTAATGTGGATACACTCATATTAAGAGCTGACGCCACTTCATCAGCACTGAGTACATCCCTTGAAAAATCTTTACCTAACATAGACATTACTTGTGATTTTAAACTGTTATCATTATCTACCATCACCAGTAATTGATATGGTGCTGTTTTTAGAAAACCTCTTAAACTTTCTTCTGTTTGAACAACTGGCAGGTCCAAATAGCTTGATGGGAAAACTAAGGCGTTCGCATGCTGGTTAAACTTTACTTCCGATTGAAATAGGGTTTTATAATAATCCAAGTCGTCTGGGCGTTCGCAAGTAAAATAAGCGGCCTTTAAGGATAAACGCCGTCCAATAAGCCAGCTAATAAAATGATGCCACATAGAGAGAGTCGTACGTAAACGGTCTTGTGACTCGGTATTCATGAGCGCTTCCACATCCTCTTCGGAAGCCGAATCTAATGGCGCAAACGTCACCATGGCATAACGACCTTTTTTGATTAATACCGGTTTAATGATTGGTCCTCGGCATATCTCATAAAAATCACTGCATCGATATAAAGAGTGGGCAAGAGAACGAGCATGGATAATACACAAGCACATCATTCTAAAGGTTCCGTTGGGGATTTTACCCCCACTTAACATGCCAAATGACTCGTCTTGCACTAGAAACATGATGTGCTGATATAGCAATCCATATTTATGAGCAGGAAAAGAGCTTCCAAACTCAATATCTTCCTTAGATATCTCCAGCGATGACAACAATGCGCCGCTATCAACTCCCTGATCTTCAAGCGCCTTCAATAAAAAACGGACACTCGACATGGGAACAAACGCTTTTAAATTCATTTAATCTCTCTTTAACACCAAGGTTCATCAATAAAAAAGGCTGCGAAAGCAGCCTTTTTTAAAACGATAACGTTTGAAACAACCACCGCATTCTTTAATGCCCTTAAAAGGACTCAGAAAATGCATTCATCAAATCATTCGTTGTTAATTCGTCAGTTTGATTTTCTTCTTCAGCGATTACGGTATCCACCGCAACTTCAGTAACAGGTGCTACAAAAGTAAACCGTCTCGGTCTCACTGTCGGTTTCGCTTCTTGAACTTCTGGTAACAAGCCTAATCGAGTCAATTTCTTTTGAGCTTGTTCTTTACGTAGATGCGCTTTTTTAACATGGAAACGGCGCGGCTCTTTTGATTTTTGAGCTTTACGCTGCTCTTTCATCATCTCTTTCGTGCCAGTTTTACCTAGTTTTCCACGCATTGTGCGTGATTTCTTTGATCGTGCCATGATTTCCTCACTATATTGCAGGTAAATTGTAGCAGTCTTAAGCAGTGCCGTCACTGTACTTTACCAGTCAAAAAATAAACCAGCGCATTTAATTACTTTTTAACACTCAATTTGAAAAGTACGGTGCCCTATCTTACGTAATTTACCGACCTCTTTAACCAATTCTTTCACTTGATCCTGATCAGAGTTTGTTATCGCTACTTTAAGTTGTGAAAATACATCAGAAGTTTTATCTATGGCATTTTGGTAGTCTGACGTGCGTTTAGCTAACTCTTCTCCTGATAATTCTTTCTCTAAGAAAAGGTAGGGTGTTTCAGATCGTGATAAGGTTAAGTTTTTCTGTATAGAATCAATTCTTATTAAGGCGTTTTGCGTTTTCCCCGTACGAATTTCAAAAGACAATGACTTCAGGTCTGTTTTCATGTCTTCCATATATTCATGTAATTTAGTCGACTCACATTGTCCATGACCATGAGCATAAACCGGTGCATTGAATGCCGCAACCATTAAGGATGCCGTTAACAGGGTTCTAAAGGAATTCATAATCGATTCACTCTCCAAAATATATTGCTGGTAATTTAAACTAAACCGTCGAGCAAGTTAAACGTCTTTACAGCACTTTTTCGAAAGCGAAGAAGATTTACATCTTCAGATACTTTTTATTCTAAAAACGGTAGACTTGGAAAATAATTAACGGCTAACTAAGACTTTTTATTTCACAAATAGAAATATACACCATGCATTTATCTTTCTTAATACCTTATGCCATTCCTGTAGCGCTGGCTGTATCTAGCTTATCACTTTATGCCGAGTGCCGTGATTTAGACAGTATCAAGTCATCCAATGAAAAAGCTTTGAAACTCTTACCGGGGGAAGTTTTTTTACCTGGACGAGTATTAAAGAAACACCATCCAAGTGAGATAAAAGAAGTAGCCAGTTACATAAAATCTGGTGACCTATACTACACTGTCTTTTCGCATATAAATGCAGAATGTAAGGCCACATTAATAAAACGCACCAACGGAAAACACTAACCGTGCCGTATCACCACTGATATAAAGTGGCGCTACGGCTACAGAATCGCGATCTAAAAATTACACCTACGCCTTTTCCGAGGTGCCTTTTTCTGCATTCTCCTCTTCTTCGTCGCCTTCCTCTTCGCCAAGCTTAGAGATCTCTTCCAGTTTTTGTATCACTCTTGCGTTGATCGTCCCTTCAGGATATTCCCCTTCCGCATTAACTACTCCCGCTTCAACCCCTGTCAATAAAGCTAAGGCTTCATCCGCTGTTGCAATGGTATAAATAGAAAATTGCCCAGCCGATACGGCGTCCAATACATCATCTGATAACATTAAATTATTCGCATTAGATTTAGGAATTATAACGCCTTGGGATCCGGTCAATCCTCGAGCATGACAAACATTAAAGAAGCCTTCAATTTTTTCATTTACACCACCAATCGCCTGTACTTCACCATATTGATTCAACGAGCCCGTGATAGCCAAATCCTGACGCAATGGCACTTGCACTAAGGCCGAGAGTAAACAGCACAATTCTGCTGTTGAGGCACTGTCACCATCTACATAACCATAGCTTTGCTCCATAGCGATGGAGGCGGATATATCTAGAGAGAACTTCTGGGCATACTTATTACCAAGATACCCTGACAGAATTAACACGCCTTTCGAATGAATATTTTGCCCAAGGTTAGACTCTCTTTCAATATCAATGATGCCTTTGCCTCCAGGGTACACGGTTGTAGATATCCGTGCAGGCGCACCAAAACTACTGTCACCAATTTGCATCACGGTTAAACCATTAATCTTACCAACTGCCACACCGTCACTTTCAAGCAACACAGTACCATCAACAATTTCTTCAATGATTTTTTCACTTACACGACCTGTACGGTGTTTTTTCGCCTTTAAAGCGCGCTTTATATGAATATCCGTTGTCAAATCGTCTTTTGCTAATTGACGAATGAAATCGGCTTCACCTAGAAGTTCAAACACGTCACCAATTCGAGCAGACATTTCCTTTTGATGCTCTGCAAGACGACTACTGTATTCAATCAAGGTAGCAACCCCAGCTTGTGTCACATCGGCATAGTTTTCTTTTAACACTCGATCGTTCAGTAGTCTTGCAAAAGCCATTTCTGATTCTTTATTGCGCTTTAGCGTGTCATCAAAATCAACTAAAACACGAAACATATCTTGGAAATCCGGATCGGCATCTTGTAATAAATAATAAATTTCACGAGAACCAATTAAGACCACTTTCACTTTCAATGGAATGTCTTCTGGAGCCAAGGTTGTCGTATTTGTTAAGCCTAAATCAGAATAAGGATGCTCTATTTTTAAGGTTTTACTTTTTAGCGCTCTTTTTAAGGCTTCCCATAAATAATGATCTGTCAGTAACTTTTCAGCATCTAGAATCAGATAGCCACCATTAGCCGCATGTAGGCTTCCAGAACGTATCAAGCGATGATTAGTAATTAACATACCCTGATCACTACTGTATTCAACCTGACCAAAAAGGTTGCGATAGGTTGGATGGGCTTCATAAATGACAGGCACCCCCCCATCGATCTGATGAGTCACCGCGACATTGGGTACGTAAAGTTCCTCATAGGCCTGACGCCTTCCCGCATCATCACGACTTTCTGCGACTTTATCATCAACCATTTGATCAATGATATTTTTATCTAAGTCGCTTCGCATGGCTTTTAAGTAGGCAATTACGGCATCATTTTCACTGTAATACTCAAACAGAGGTGTCATAAATGGATCCAGCGCTTCTTTCACTGTATCTAAATTTAACCGCTTATGTTGTTCATAGGTTGTGCGCTTCCATTGCGGCAAAATAAGCAGTTCGTTATTCAATCTATGTTCTAATTGGGAAACACCTTCTTGGAAATAGTCTCGTTCATCATCTGATAAAGCCGCAAATTCATTATCTTCCAATGCTTTACCATCTCTCATTGGGGCAAAGCTCACTGAAGAAGCATCGCGATACATAGCAACACCAATTTTTACCGCTTCTTTTTCTACTTTATTAATGGCCGATTCGTACAGTTCATTAAACTCACGATCTATAGCGCTTTTCTGCTGTTGATAGGTTGGGTTTTCAAAGGCAGCAGGAAAACTGACCATTAAGCCGTCGATCACTTCCTTAATATGATCTTCAAATACTTTGGCTTGACTAGGAGCAAACTCAATGGCTTTTGGGGAACGACTATCATCGAAATTATGTACATAAGTCCACTCTTGTGGGGCCGCCTGACGTTTAGCTTCACCTTTTAGATAACTCATCACATAGGATGAACGACCAGTGCCTGAATCCCCCATAGCATAAATATTGTAGCCTGGCCTTTGCATGGCTACACCAAATTGAATCGCTTCAACGGCGCGCTCTTGACCTAATATGCCGTTTAATGGATCAAGCTCAGATAGGGTTGAAAACTCAAGATGGGATTTGGGAACTTTTGCACATAATTGATCTATTGAAAGTGGGCTTACCGTAAATGTCATTCATTATCTTCCTAAGTCGTTACGAGCAATTGGATTGAGTAAACACAATTGCCTCGAATAAAGTATTTTTCTGATGTTGGACTCAATATAAACCGATTAAGCAATATAAAACACTGAAAACCGCTTTATATTGCATCCTGTATTTATATCATTAACCTATTAATTTAAGCGTATTTAAGGCAGAGGCTCGCTTAAAGTGACCATAGAAATTATTGGCAGTGGTTTCCAGTAACGCTTCATAGCGCACCCCTTTAATATCGGCGACAAACTGAGCGACTTCCGCCACGTACTTAGGCTCGTTTTTCTTACCTCTAAAGGGTATCGGTGCTAAATACGGCGCATCAGTTTCTACTAACAATCGATCAAGAGGTATTTTTTTAACAACATCCCTTAATTCTTGCGCATTCTTAAAGGTAACAATACCAGAAATAGAAATCAGATAATTCTCATCTAATGCTTGTTTTGCCATCTCATAGGACTCAGTAAAGCAGTGCAATACCCCACCAGATTCAATATTACCGTACTCTTTAAGCAACTCGATGGTATCTACTCTTGCTTCCCTAGTATGGACAATAACAGGTAAATCAAGAGACCCTGCGATAGATAAATGCAGAGCAAAACTGTCTCGCTGCGCCTGATGAATCTTTTTATCGGACTCATAGTGGTAATCAAGACCGGTTTCTCCTATTGCAATCACTTTTTCGTGCTGCGCAAATTCAAGCAATTCCTTTTCGTCTTTTAACAAACCTTTTGTATGCAAAGGATGAACGCCAGCGGATGCATATACACCCTCTCTGTTAGTAAATTCTAAGATGCTTGGCAGACTGTCTAAATCTACCGAAATGCTCACCAACTGCTTTACACCAGCATTGACGGCCGCATCTAATGCAAGATCTAAGCGCCCCTCATACGGGGATAAATCCAGTCCATCTAGGTGACAATGTGTATCGATCAACATAAATTAGTTAAACCATTTGTTTATTTGGGATTTAAATTGCATAGGGGCATTTAAATTAGTACGCCCTAAACTGTCTTTTAGTGCCTGAAGTGACTCATAGGATGAAAGTAATTTGTGCACACCAAACCGTGAAATCATTTTTTCATACAAGCTTGCATGCATCGCTGAGCGATCATTGGAGACGGAAAAAATCAACGCTTGATGACATAATGCTTGAACCGCTTTTAAGTAATTCAATACATTTTTGTTATCCACGGCATTTAAAAAAATCGCTAACTCTGATTGAGATTGCATGCCACTTTGAAAAGCATCAGGAAAATCGAAATAGAAACGGTCCTTTCCTGAATCCGCCAATTCCGCTAACTCATACGCCTGCTGAGTTAGCCAAAAAAGTGTGTCTAGCCTCTTTTCTGGATACCGCAATTCAAGCCACTCTCTTACTTCAAGTTGGTTTGGTGTGGGTACATTAACTAACAAGCAGCGACTGCGAATAGTAGGCAGTAAACTGGCTGCTTGAAAAGCCGTCAATAAAAAGAAGGTTCCGCTTGGCGGCTCTTCAAGTATTTTAAGTAAAGCATTTGACGCATTGGCATTCATATTTTGTACATGCATCATATGCAATACTTTTGTTTTGCCCACTTGCGATTTCTGAGAAACTTTTTTGCTTAATGTTCTGATTTGATCCACTTTAATGCTTTCGATACGACCATCAATAACATAAAAATCAGGATGTGTATTAGCCTTCATTAATTCACAAGAATGGCAGACCCCGCATGCATTAGAAGATCGCTCACACATTAGGTCAATAGCAAATTGAGAGGAAAGCACCTCTTGGCCTACTCCCTCAGGCCCAATAATGAGGATGGCATGAGATAATGCCCGGGACTCTTTTAGCGACAAAAGCTGCTGATATTCTTTTTGTAACCAGGCAGGCAAAGACATTAATTCACACTCGATTCAAATATTTGTGTCAAAACATCATCAATGTCACCTAATACGAGGTCTAATGCTTGGCTGGCATCAATAACAGAAAAACGCTTAACATCCGCCTTTGCCCTGTCCATAAATCCTGAACGCACTGACTCATGAAATAATACAGATTCTTTATCCAAACGATCTATTTTCTGCCTTGCTTGCACTCTCGCCAAACCAATCTCTACCGGCACATCCAATAAAATGGTTTTATCTGGTAGACACTGACCAACCACCCAATCCGTTAAGGTTGAAATTATGGCTAAATTTCCTTGTCGAGCGACACCCTGATAAACAAAAGAGGAATCAACAAATCGATCTGAAATCACACAGACTCCAGAATCAAGAGCCGGTTTTATTTTTTCATTAATATGTTGTGCTCTTGATGCAAAGACCAACAACAGTTCTGTCATATCATGGACTTTTTCATCTCGTTCATTAAGCACAAGAGAACGAATTTCTTCCGCAAGAGGGGTTCCCCCTGGCTCACGAGTCGTGATGAAGGGAATATTTCTCTCATCTAACCAAGACAAAATGTGCGCAAGGCTGGTTGACTTACCGCTACCTTCACCCCCTTCTAAAGAAATAAATTTACCTCTCATACCCTATAACCCTGCTATTTTTCTTTTGGTGATGAAGTGTAATCTGAACGCCGTTGAAAACGCTGATACTGCGCAACAGCATTATTATGCTCTCTTAAAGTACGAGAAAACGCATGGGTTCCATCCCCTTTGGCCACAAAATACAAGGCATCCGTTTCTCCTGGAGAAACCGCTGCCACAATAGATTCTTTACCAACATTGGCAATAGGTGTAGGAGGCAAACCAAAGATACGATACGTATTGTAAGGATTTTCGGCTCTAAGGTGAGCTCTTGTTAAATTGCCATCAAATGCTTCACCTAATCCATAAATAACAGTGGGGTCGGTTTGAAGGCGAATATTCTTTCTTAACCTATTTACAAATACTTTTGAAATAAGAGGCCTTTCTGACGCATCCCCTGTCTCCTTTTCAATAATCGATGCTAGAATAAGCGCTTCATAGGAATCATTTAGGGGGAATTGCTGTCTTTTTCCTTCCACACCCCCTCTAGTACATCCATCAGCTTTTTATGAGATCGCCTTAAAATGGCCACATCCGTATCGCCTTTGTAGTATTGATAGGTATCAGCAAAAAAAAGTCCTTCTGAATTCGGATATGGAAGATTCAACTTTCTAGATATTTCTATGTTGGAAAGACCACTCAGGGTCATTTTAATATTTCCCTTTTTCGTCAGGGTATCCATAAACTCACGAGTGGTATGCCCTTCAAGCAAGGTCACTTTGTAATGAATCGCGTCACCAGAATCAAATTTAGCTAATACATCCAATACATTCATTTGCGGAGTAATTTCATACTCACCCACTTTCGATACCCATTGGGGGTTTAGTCTTGATGCGACTCTCATTAGAAGTGAATGATATATCCATCCACGCGCCTCCATTTGAGAGCCAATTCTTGTTGTTGTATAACCAGGCTTCACTTCATAAATCATTGGCTCATTAAGCATTAGAGGCTGAGTAATTCCATAATATAAACCTCCTGCAAACACACCAATCAGCATGATCGCAATTAATAATAAACGCCATAACCACTTTATAACAGACATGCACTACCTAGCTTAACAATTCAAAAGGACTTTGATTTTACGGGTATTAATGCCGATTGGAAACGATTGTCCAATAAAATTCGTAATAGGCACTATACCCATTAAGCTATTGGTGATAAAAATTTCGTCCGCCGCCTGCATATCCTTAACAAGATAGCGGCCGATTTCAACAGGAAAGCACTCGTTTTCGACCAAAATCCGACTCCGCATGGTTCCTTGGACACCACTGCCATCTAATAAGGGTGTTTTCAGCCCCCCTTCAGCAAACCAAAATAAATTACTCTGAATACACTCAACCACAAACCCGTTAGCATCGAGCATCACATCTTCAAAACAACCTTCAGTTAAGTTTGTCTTGGCCATCACATTTTCCAATCTATTTAAATGCTTTATACCAGCAAGGTAACGATTAATATTTGAAGGCACAGAGGAAACGCCAAGGGCCACACCCGATTGAGCAATTTTGGTATAGTCGGGAGCCATTGAGGTGGAAATGATAACATTAGGAACGGCGACGGCACTGGGTAAATACCCACGACCGCCCTCACCTCTCGTTACTATCACTTTAAAAACATGGGAACGAGTGTAAGATAAGGCAAGGTCATTTAGAAAAAAAGCCAATTTAGAAAGATCATCCGAACCAAAAGGTATCCGTAGGGCCAAGCAGCCTTTAGACAATCTTGAAAGGTGTCCATTTAAATTTTGAACACTTCCATTAGAGACTAAAATTGTTTCGAACAAACCATCTCCATAGGAAATGCTTCTATCTACTAAGGAAAGGGTATTGGATGGAGAGTAGTTAAGAAAGGTAGCCATAAGTATTACTTGATTTAATTGCGATAAAATAGTCTAACGCAAATAAATGGCGTCCCATAGGGGGTTCGAACCCCTGTTACCGCCGTGAAAGGGCGGTGTCCTAGACCTCTAGACGAATGGGACGTACGTTTATTTCTGATAACACAGAAAAATTAAAAATTAAATGGCGTCCCATAGGGGGTTCGAACCCCTGTTACCGCCGTGAAAGGGCGGTGTCCTAGGCCTCTAGACGAATGGGACACAACAACCTATTTCTAGGTTCCAACAATCTTAAGCCAATGCCTAACATCATTAGTAAAAATTGGAGCGGGAAACGAGGCTCGAACTCGCGACCCCAACCTTGGCAAGGTTGTGCTCTACCACTGAGCTATTCCCGCATATTTATCTGCTGCCCTATTAACGCTTGCAACAAAATAAATCAGTAAAAATGGCGTCCCATAGGGGGTTCGAACCCCTGTTACCGCCGTGAAAGGGCGGTGTCCTAGACCTCTAGACGAATGGGACGCAACAACCTATTTCTAGGTCTCAATAACCTTAAGCCAACGCTTAACATCATCAGTAAAATTTGGAGCGGGAAACGAGGCTCGAACTCGCGACCCCAACCTTGGCAAGGTTGTGCTCTACCACTGAGCTATTCCCGCACATTCATCTGCCGCCCTCTTAACGCTTGCAACAAAATAAACCAGTAAAAATGGCGTCCCATAGGGGGTTCGAACCCCTGTTACCGCCGTGAAAGGGCGGTGTCCTAGACCTCTAGACGAATGGGACGCAACAACCTATTTCTAGGCTTTAATAATCTTAAGCCAATGCCTAACATCATCAGTAAAAATTGGAGCGGGAAACGAGGCTCGAACTCGCGACCCCAACCTTGGCAAGGTTGTGCTCTACCACTGAGCTATTCCCGCACATTTATCCGCTGCTCTATAACGCTTGCAACAAAATAAATCAGTAAAAATGGCGTCCCATAGGGGGTTCGAACCCCTGTTACCGCCGTGAAAGGGCGGTGTCCTAGACCTCTAGACGAATGGGACGCAACAACCTATTTCTAGGTTTCAATAATCTTAAGCCAATGCCTAACATTATCAATAAAAATTGGAGCGGGAAACGAGGCTCGAACTCGCGACCCCAACCTTGGCAAGGTTGTGCTCTACCACTGAGCTATTCCCGCACATTTATCCGCTGCCCTATAACGCTTGCAACAAAATAAACCAGTAAAAATGGCGTCCCATAGGGGGTTCGAACCCCTGTTACCGCCGTGAAAGGGCGGTGTCCTAGACCTCTAGACGAATGGGACACAACAACCTATTCCTAGGTTTCAATAATCTCAAGCCAATGCCTAACATTATCAATAAAAATTGGAGCGGGAAACGAGGCTCGAACTCGCGACCCCAACCTTGGCAAGGTTGTGCTCTACCACTGAGCTATTCCCGCATTGCATTCACACAATTATTTGTTCATTCTATATAAGCCATTAAAAACAATGGCGTCCCATAGGGGGTTCGAACCCCTGTTACCGCCGTGAAAGGGCGGTGTCCTAGACCTCTAGACGAATGGGACACAAACAAATATTGCTGTGTGAGCGGGTGCGTATATTACTGTTACTAGCCTGAAAATCAACAGTTTTTTTAATTTTCTGTTAAAGTAATTGTGTTTTTTACTAATTATCTTAATGAATAGGCTTTATGGAGTCATAATATGCTTAAAAAGATCATTTATTGTACTGCTTGCGCTGTCGCCCTCATCACAACCACCGGTTGCGCTAATACTACGCATTACATCAACCTTGACCCTTCTATTGAATTGCAATCCGCTCAACTTAGCAACACACACCCTATTAAAATAAAGGTGACCCATTACCTTGATAATAAAATTGGATCTATTGATACAGCCATACATGAGCACGCTGATGTATTTATCAGCAATGAAGTCGCCGAAAGCATCAAATTAAAAATTGCCGAGGGGCTCACTGAACTAGGCTACGATCTAGAAAACGGAACACCACCAGCCAACATTCTCACCGTCGATGTTACCCAGCTTAGTTACACAACATCTACTCAAGCACTCAAAACAATTGCAAAGTTAAAATTTAACTTAAAAGCAACCCTTAAAAGCAACAATCAAACTTACTCAGCCAATTATGGATCAGAGGTTACTGATGAATATGGCTCTCTTCCAGACCAAGAAGAAGTTGAAGCATCACTTAACAAGCTTGCAGGGGAAACGGTTAATCGTTTACTAAATGATTCAAATATTCGCGCGCTATTAAGATAAAAACCTCTTCTAGAATAGAAAAACGCTTAAGTATTGCGGGCACGATAGACTCTTTATTGTAATCGTGCCCTACCCCTATTAATAAAACACCCCCATCACTTGAATCTTTTTGAAGAAGCACCATGATGCATTTAATTAATCAACTCATGGGATAACCATTATGCGTATACTACTTTTCTTGGCTACAAATATAGCTGTCATTATTGTCGCTAGCCTTGTTCTAAATCTGCTCGGTGTTGAAAGATACCTATCAAGCTCTGGACTCAACCTTACATCCCTACTTATTTTCTGTGCTGTGTTCGGTTTTGTTGGCAGCTTCATCTCGCTATTTTTGTCAAAAATGATGGCGAAAATGGGCTCTAAAGCCAAAGTCATTACCTCTCCCAGCAATCATAAAGAAGCTTGGCTTTTAAGTACGGTTGAAAAACTCTCTACAAAGGCAGGTATAAGCATGCCTGAAGTGGCTGTCTTTCCAAGTTATGGAGCAAACGCTTTCGCCACAGGCTGGAATAAAAACGCCGCCTTAGTCGCTGTCTCCAGTGGAATGTTAGAACGTTTTTCTCCAGATGAGATTGAAGCCGTACTAGGACATGAAATAGGTCATATTGCCAACGGCGACATGGTAACTCTGTCACTCATTCAAGGGGTGGTTAATACCTTCGTCATGTTCTTTGCTCGGATAGCAGGTTATGCCGTTGATCAGTTCCTAAGGCGCAATGACGAAGACAGTTCACCTAGCTGGGGTTACTATATCGCCACATTTATATTTGAGATTCTATTTGGAATCTTAGCTTCTATGATTGTAATGTGGTTTTCGCGCTACAGAGAGTTTAAAGCAGACAAGGCGGGCGCTGAATTATCCAGTAAAAACGCAATGATCGCGGCTCTACTGCGACTAAAACAAGAGCAAGAAGAATCCCAAATGCCAGAATCCATGATGGCCTTTGGCATTAGACAAGGGCGCAAACCAACCTTCGGTCAATTACTATCAAGCCACCCTGACCTTGATGATCGCATTAAAGCACTTCAAGCACTTTAACATCAAAAAAAACGGCCGCTCCATGATCCTAAGCGGCCGTTTTATTAAAATCTATCTATGGACTGCAAACACTATAAATTATATTTCTGCTTTTCAAGAATAAAGGCCGTTAAAATGATAGCCGATTCCTTCGTCATGTTAATGAATCTAACACCATAAACAAAAAAGTACTCCGCCCCCATTCTCGCAAGAAAGTCATTATCAACAATACTTGCTTGTACTTGATCAAGCATTTGTATTTCTTGAGAACGTATTTCACAATCAAGCTTTAATAACTGTGGATAGCCTGCCACTTTTATATTAACAGCCATTTTCATGACCGAATTTACTGAGCCAATATCTTCCCTTGAAATAAGCTTTATTCCGCCAACACTTAAATCTATCACGATACCATTTGCAGCTGTTGCAATGCTATTTTCGTTATCGGCTAAAACATCCAAGGCACAAATTAGCTTTGTCTCTATCCTCATAGCCTGACGTACAACAGACGTTTCAACCTGCCTAGGGTAGGCTATATGTAAATGAGGAGCAGGTTCTAAATAACTTTTGGCAATTTTGCTTGAAAAAGCAGAGACAGAGGTATTTAACATTAGCCGCACATTAACAACTTGACTGTCACGGACGATAATATTTTTACCATTTACTTTTGGGCAAGACACAATTAAAGATCGACTAGGAATAAACCCTATTATCTTTACCATATGTCGAGATGGTGGAGATATAAACTCTATCTGAGCCTTTTCCCCGAGGTTTATACTTAAATCGTTTAATTGAGACTCAATTAGCTCAGCCATGACACCTTCTTTCTTAAGTACGGCAAGAAAAACCTAAAGCCGTAAAAATGTTTTTTTCACTAACATAACATGTATTTAGCTCATCGCGCTCAATGTAGTTTTTCCGTAAATCATCAAATGGCACTTTCTTTTGAGAACAACGCTTATAAGCTGACCGCATATAACTGTCATCTCGCATCACATCGTATATTGAATGAACAATTTTTGATAAGACATCTAACTGAGTACTATCATGCCCCGATACTATAGATGAAATATACCCTTTTGAAACACAATCTTTGTAAAATTTAGAAGAATCTAAGCCAAAATGTGATAAAAAGGCCTCATATATCATGAAGGTACCAATTTCTCTACCTTGCTTACTGTATCCAGCAATATGAGGTGTCGCGATATCGACTATTGATAACGTTGTAGGGGAAATTTCAGGTTCACCCTCCCAAACATCGAAAATCAAATTCAGTTGCTCATCTAATTCGGAATAACGCTTTGCCAATGCAACCTCATCAATAACTCCCCCACGCCCCGCAGAAATAATACTGACGTTAGGTTTTAAATAAGATAGCATTTTCGAATTGATCATATGATACGTTGGATGACTTCCTTCTTTCGTCAAGGGTGCGTGTAAGCAGATAATCTCGCTCTGCATAATTTCTTCAAATGAGACAAATGGCCCTTCGACCTCCGCCTGTTTGAATGGATCAAATACGCTTACATCACAACCAGCGGAACTCAAACGTTTATAAACCGTACTACCTACATTACCAAAGCCGATCACTCCAATTTTTTTAGTTAACCAATCCACACCCTTGCTTGAATGCAAGTAGCATAAAGAGCTCACGACATAGTCAGCAACCGCATTCGCATTACAACCAGGAGCACTAGAGAAGCCAATGCCCTTTGTTTGCAGATAATCCTGATCAATATGATCCACTCCTATGGTCGCCGTGCCTACAAATTGCACAGACGCCCCTTTTAATAGGGATTCATTCACTTTTGTTACAGACCTTACCAACAACACATCTGCATCAATAACTTGTTTATTAGTTAAACTACGTCCATCAACAAGAGAAACATCTCCAAAATCAGCAAACAGCGCTCTTACTTTTGGCATATTTTCATCGGCAACGATGCGTAATTTTTTATTTAAGGTAGTCATATAACGATCTATTAATCCCTTGATACTTGAGTAAACACTCACAAAATGCTTGCGCTCTTGCCGGAAAACCCACTTTTAAATACGTATGAAATTGCGAATTTACCGCACGCTCAAAATTTGATGTGTCATAGTCTAATAAACTTAGGTTATCTGCACTGACTCTAAATGGCAGACCTAACACCTTATGGAACGCCATCTCGATAGCTTGGGGTTTAATTTCGACCACTTCAAATTTCTTCTGCAATTCCAGCGTTCTACTATCGGTTTCATACCAGTACCCATAATCTTCCAGCTTCAACCTCTCAAGGCCCGCAATACACCAATGACTTATTTCATGTAGAGCACTAGAAATATAGTCTAAGCGAAAATGTATTTTTGCAGGAGCTTCATCATATTGAATAGGGGTGTAAAGAGGCTCCAACGCACCGCCAACCAAAACAACATGATACTCATCTTTAAAGCATCCATTAAAACAAGCAATTAAATCATTAACGGTCAGCACACTTCCCCACGCTCAAAAACGGTAATTATTCCATAACTCATAGAATTTACCTATAAAAAAACCCCAAGTGATTTCACTTAGGGCTTTCTATGCATTCACTATAATCCCAGCAGAAGCCACGATTTGTATAAATATCAACCTCTAAAATAACGGCTCGGCACAAAAGGCATTGCCGTTTTTTTCAATGGGATATTTTTCCCTCTCACAACAGCATACAATTCAGCATCCAATAATTCAGATTGAACATAAGCCATCACAATAGGAACAGATAAAGAAGGAGCAAAACCGCCACTCGTCACATTTCCAACAACCATGCCGTCTGCATTCACAATTTCAACACCTTCTCTTACCGGTGCTTTACCATCCACAATGAAACCAACGCGTTTTTGAGCTGGCTTTTGATCGAATTCAGGTAAAATTTTATCGGCACCTAAGAAACCACCCGCACGTTCACCACCGAGTCGACGCACTTTTTGTATCGCCCAATTCAATGACGCACTAACAGGAGATGTTGACTCATCAATATCATGACCATAAAGGCATAATCCAGCCTCTAAACGCAAAGAATCACGAGCACCTAATCCAATCCACTCAACCTCTTCAGAAGACAACAATGCATTCGATAGTACGGAGGCTTGATCCGCTGGTACAGAAATTTCGTACCCATCTTCACCAGTATAACCAGAACAACTTACCCATAGCTCTACGCCATTCCAAGCAAATCTTTTGCTTTGCATAAATACCATATCAGCCACTTCTGGCACTAAATTTGACATTACCTTTCTGGCAGAAGGCCCTTGAAGCGCTAACAAGGCTCTGTCTTCAATCGGCTCAACCGTGCATCCTTCTAGAGAAGATTGCATATGAGCAATGTCTTGTTCTTTACAACCTGCGTTCACGACAACAAAAACCCGCTCGCCCCAATTAGCGAACATTAAATCATCCGAAATACCGCCCTCAGGCGTAGTGAACATACCATATCGTTGCGTTTCTTCCGCTAACCCCAGCACATCAACAGGTAAAATTTCTTCCAGTTTCTGTTTGACGTTATTTCCTGACAACATCACTTGTCCCATATGAGATACATCAAACAAACCCGCATGCTCTCTCACCCATAAGTGCTCTTTTTTTACACCTAATGGGTATTGAACAGGCATTTCATACCCCGCAAACTCAACCATTCTAGCGCCAGCTTCTAGATGTAAATCAAATAACGGTGTTTTTTTCATGATATTGCCTCATAAACTTTAGTTTTGTTTCCAATCGGAAACAGAGTAACTATTTTCGACACCAAATTACAAGAAAAAAATATCCTCTAGGCAGTAAAGCTTGACCTAAAGTGACTTTTTTCACATTAAGCATCAAGCCCAATAACGCTACAGTAAAGGTGGGAAAAGCCACAACTCAAGAACATAAATTTCTAAAAGAAAAAAATATTTCAAAAAAAGCTTGTTTCCAATCGGAAACTTTTGTTTTACTATTTGTTCATTGCAGCACGGTTTAATAATGACTAGAACTAATTAGAAACTTGATCTTTTTTCATTATTTAAAGTAAAGCAAGTGATATTATATACACGGCAATTTTGCACACTTGTGCGTACTTGAATAAATAGAGAGGAAATTTACGAATGTCTAATACTGATATCTTTTTCAGCCAAGACTTATCCCAAAGCGATGCTGAGTTATTTTCGACTTTAGTAAAAGAAAATGAACGTCAAGAAACTGGTATTGAGCTAATCGCTTCTGAAAACATTGTTTCAAAAGCTGTCTTACAAGCTCAAGGCTCTGTATTAACAAACAAATACGCTGAAGGTTATCCTGAAAAACGTTACTACGGCGGCTGTGAAGAAGTTGATGTTACAGAACAACTTGCCATTGACCGAGCAAAACAATTGTTTAATTGTGAATTCGTAAATGTTCAACCACACTCTGGAGCTCAAGCAAACGGCGCGGTCTTTTTAGCTCTATTACAACCTGGTGATACCATCCTAGGTATGTCTCTTTCTGCCGGTGGCCACTTAACTCATGGCGCGCCACCAGCTCAATCTGGCAAATGGTTTAATGCAGTTCAATATGGTGTATCAAAAGAAACATTGAATATCGATTATGATGCCGTTGAAGCACAAGCAATCGAATGCAAGCCAAAGCTAATCATCGCTGGTGGTTCAGCCATTCCTCGCACAATTGATTTCAAACGCTTCCGTGAGATTGCCGATAAAGTTGGCGCTTACCTAATGGTTGATATGGCTCACATTGCAGGCTTAGTTGCTACTGGCGTACACCCTTCACCACTTGAGCATGCTCATGTGGTTACCACTACTACTCACAAAACACTACGTGGACCTCGTGGTGGCATGATCTTAACGAATGACTTAGATCTAGGTAAGAAAATCAATTCAGCGGTATTCCCTGGCTACCAAGGTGGCCCATTAATGCACGTTATTGCTGGTAAAGCAGTAGCATTTGGTGAAGCGCTCCGCCCTGAATTTACTGATTACATTAAGCAAGTCGTTAAAAACGCCCAAACTTTAGCCGCCGTTATGATTGAGCGTGGCTGTGATGTTGTTACTGGCGGTACAGATACACATTTAATGCTTGTTGACCTTCGTCCAAAAGGATTAAAAGGTAATGTTGTTGACCAAGCACTGGAACGTGCAGGCATTACTTGTAACAAAAATGGTATTCCATTCGATACTGAAAAACCAATGGTAACTTCTGGTATTCGCTTAGGAACACCAGCGGCCACAACTCGTGGATTCGGTGAAGAAGAATTCCGTCAAGTTGGTCACTTAATCAGTGACGTCTTGGACGGCTTGATCGAAAAACCAGAAGGTAACGCAGAAGTTGAAGCTCGTGTACGTAGCGAAGTTATGGACCTATGCAAACGTTTCCCACTTTACCGTTAAATAAAACACTGCCTAGAGCGCTGTACTCTACCGCTCTCTAGGCACCTTGAATGAGGCTAAATTATGAGCAATATCCCAGCAAACTTAAAATACGCTGAATCACATGAATGGGTTCTAGATAATGGTGACGGCACAGTAACTGTCGGCATTACAGATCACGCTCAAGAGCTATTAGGCGACGTTGTTTACGTTGAGCTTCCTGAAGTAGGCTCTGAAGTAAATGCTACTGAACAATTCTCTCTTGTTGAGTCAGTAAAAGCCGCTTCTGACATTTATGCACCCGTGTCAGGTGAAGTTGTTGAAGTAAATGAAGCCCTTTCTGATGAACCAGAAATGATCAATGATGTCCCTTTTGAAGGTGCATGGATTGCCAAAATAAAATTAAGTGAAGTATCTGAATTAGACGGCCTATTAGATGCCGCTGGCTATGAAGCCATCATTGAATAAATTTGAAGTCAGATGGTTTCTAGTTTGAACCCATCAACTTCTAGCGAGTATAAACCTTACTTAACGACTTCTGTTAAGTAAGGTTCTTCCCCCATTTATATATAAAGGTGTTTAATTACCATGACTTCGTGCATTCGTGATTTTCTTGGAACTGATGAGTTTATTGCTCGCCATATCGGCCCTGATGAGGCAGAAAAACAGTCTATGCTGAATACCATAGGCGCTGATAGCTTAGACGCTTTAATTGAGAAAACGATTCCTCAAGCAATACGTCAAAACACATTAGATATGAGTCAACAGCCGGTAACAGAAAACGAAGCGCTGTCACAATTAAAAGCCATTGCGTCCAAGAACAAAATCGCGAAGTCATTTATTGGACTGGGTTATCACGACACTTTAGTTCCCTCTCCTATTCTACGCAATTTGTTAGAAAATCCAGGTTGGTACACCTCCTACACACCTTATCAACCTGAGATATCTCAAGGTCGATTAGAAGCCTTGCTAAATTTCCAACAGGTTATAATCGATTTAACAGGCATGGAAATTTCAAATGCCTCCTTGCTAGATGAAGCCACGGCGGCGGCTGAAGCCATGACCTTGATGGCTAGATCGAACAAAAAGAAATCTAACTTACTTTTTGTTGCAAATAATTGCCTTCCACAAACGATTGATGTCATCAAAACACGAGCTGAAATGCTTGAAATTGATTTTGTTGTCGACAGTCTTGAAAACATAGATAAGCACGATGTTTTTGGTGCCATCATTCAATATCCAGGTACAGATGGTGTCATTCAAGATTTAACGCCAATTATTGCTAAATGCCATGAACAAAAAGCGCTAGTAAGTGTGGCGGTTGATCTTTTATCTCTTGTGTTATTAAAGTCACCTGGCGAAATGGGTGCGGATATTGTATTTGGCTCAAGCCAGCGTTTTGGTGTTCCAATGGGCTTTGGTGGTCCTCATGCGGCATTCTTAGCCACTAAAGATGCGTTCAAACGTTCAATGCCTGGCCGCATTATCGGTGTATCCATTGATAGACACGGTAACAAAGCGTTACGTATGGCAATGCAAACACGCGAACAGCACATTCGCCGTGAAAAAGCGACGTCTAACATTTGTACCGCTCAAGCACTACTTGCAATGATGGCAGGATTCTATGCTATTTATCATGGTCCAAAAGGGTTAAAACGCATTGCAAATCGAGTTGCCAGCTTAACTCATTGCTTTGCAGAGGCCGCTAAGAAGAACGGCTTTACACTGAATAATTCTCACTTTGATACCTTGGTGATTGAAACCCGTGCAAACACTGACAAGGTTATGCAAGCTGGTGTCGATAAACTAATGAACTTCTATCGCATGTCAGATACAGAAGTGTCGATTTCATTCAGTGAAACCACAGAAACAAAAGACCTTGTTGATCTAGCCAGTTGTTTTGGCTTCTCTCTTACCCAAGTAGAGGTTGAAAGCTTTACTGGTGGCGCTGGATTTGATGCTGAATTGTTGAGAAAAGACGACATACTGTCTCACCCCGTTTTCAATACACATCACAGCGAAACGGAACTAATGCGCTACATGCGCCACCTAGAAGTGAAAGATATCGCCTTAAATCAAAGTATGATTGCTTTAGGCTCTTGTACAATGAAACTGAACGCCGCATCTGAAATGCTGCCTGTTACTTGGCCTGAATTTGGTCGCATCCACCCATTCGCTCCTGAAAATCAAGTCACGGGTTATCAAGCATTATTGGATGACCTGGTTGCAATGCTGTCTAAGGCGACTGGGTATGACACCATGTCATTACAACCTAACTCAGGCGCTCAAGGTGAGTATGCAGGTCTAATTGCTATTGATCGTTATCACAAATCACGTGGTGACCATAACCGCAATATCTGCTTAATCCCAAGCTCTGCTCATGGTACTAACCCAGCATCCGCGGCACTTGCAGGAATGAAAGTCATTATTGTGAAATGCGATAGTGAAGGCAACATTGACATTGCTGACTTAGCAGCAAAAGCAGAAAAGCATGCCGATCAATTAAGCTGTATCATGGCAACCTACCCTTCAACACATGGTGTTTTCGAAGAAGCCATTCGTGAAGTATGCGACATTGTTCATAAGTTTGGCGGTCAAGTTTACATCGACGGAGCCAACCTAAATGCGGTGGTAGGTATTGCTCCTCCAGGATTGTTTGGCGGCGACGTTTCACACCTTAACCTACATAAAACATTCTGCATCCCTCATGGTGGTGGTGGTCCAGGTATGGGCCCTATCGGCGTCAAATCTCATTTAGCACCATTTTTACCTGGTCACTCTGTAAAATCAGTAGCGGCTCTCGATTTAGTCAGTGGCGTGCAAAATGGCGCGGTTTCTGCCGCTCCTTATGGTAGTGCCAGCATCCTAGTGATCACCTGGATGTACATGAAAATGATGGGAGACGAAGGATTAAAATCAGCCACCTTCCACGCTATATTGAACGCTAACTATGTTGCGAAACGATTAGAAAATCATTATCCAATTCTGTTCACGGGTGCTAACAATACCGTAGCTCACGAATGCATTATTGATATTCGTCCTTTAAAAGCGGAATCTGGCATTTCTGAAGAAGACATAGCGAAACGATTAATTGATTTTGGTTTCCATTCTCCAACCATGTCGTTCCCTGTTGCCGGAACCTTGATGATAGAGCCGACAGAATCAGAAAATCAGGAAGAAATTGACCGCTTCTGTGATGCTATGATCCAAATACGCAAAGAAATCAGTAAAGTTCAAAATGGTGAATGGACGCTTGAAGACAACCCTGTTGTACACGCGCCACATACAGCGGATAGCTTACTCGTTGACGAATGGCCTCACAGCTATACACGTAAAGAAGCGGCTTACCCATTAAGCTGGATTACTGAGCGTAAATACTGGCCACCAGTTGCTCGTGTTGATAACGTTTATGGTGATCGTAACTTAATTTGTTCATGCCCTCCTATTGAGAGCTATGAAGATTAAAACGTTGTAACTAAAACTAAAAACGAGCCAAATGGCTCGTTTTTTTGTATTAGCTGAAACAACGCAATTATTTTCAGTGGAGATATCAGCTTATACCACAACAAAGTCTACCGAGTGAACATTGGTTAAATTAATTTTCTGCTTTGCATACCAGAAATTGCAGCTGTCTCGCATTGAGACTGTTCAAGCTCATTTTCAACCTGTTGCCACGTCCAATTTGATGGAATTGAATATGGTGCTACCTCTCCATCAAGCACACTCCAATCAATATTTCCTAGATATGATGAAACAAAGCTGTTTCCCTCACGTCAGTATTTGGCGAGTTCATCGGAAGTAGCGGCAGCGAGGACAGATTGGCGGAAGCGTTTTAAGAAGGTTGGGGTTTTGTCGAGACATGCTAGTGCCACTTCGACTTTGGCTAATACTGAACCCAATTTATCAACAATGCGCATTTGTTCTTATATTGCAGGTGGTAAACGAATTGGCGCAGAAGAAAATTTTGTTTTATTTATTATTACTACAGTGGTGGCTGAAGTTTCGTTTTCCATCCGCTGCCTAATTGTTCTTAAATAGTAAAATAAATATTTCAACTGAACTGTATCATCTGGGACTATAGTATTGATTAGTTGCTGATGCTTTCTTCGTGATAGCAACTCACCCGAAGTTGCCAATACAAGTAACTACAATTGATTTTTCTGGTATTGAGGGGAGACTTTTAGCACTTTTTACAGTAAGGCATTAATCCATATATGAATTCATAATTTCTTCATATCGCCCTGAAGATTTCAAAGTCAGCAGCCCGCGATCGAAAGCATCCGCATATTCCTGAGCCCTCTTAACTTTTTTAGAAAACAACACGTGCATATCACCTTCTTTAAGGGTCTTTGGATGCGTTGTAAAAAGAGCCGCCTGCTCTGGTGTAAATAATGAATGAATTATTTCATAGCCTACTAAAGCCCCCGCTGGATAGGCATCAATTCGGCCAGCCAACAGCATTCTAAAATTAAAGCTTTCCTCACTCACAACAAACACACGAATATCATTCTTTTCAAGGAGATTGACATTGTTATACCCAATAGTACCACCAATTTGGTATTTCTTTAGATCTTCAAAAGTATTCCAATCAAACGCCTTTTTCTTTAGATAGAAGAAGACCTGATTCTCTCGAAACAACGCCTCTTTAGAGATGACAAAATTTTTATTTCTTTGATCTGTCTCATACCATGGGAAAGTCGCATCTGCATTACCAAACTTCACATTAGTGAAACTTCTTTTCCAGGGATGGTATTCAAATAGTGTTTTATAACCTTGACTAGCAAAAGATTCTTCTACTAGTTTCTCAGCCAAACGATGCATTAGAATATTTTCTGATGTATAAGGTGGCCACTCTCCAATATGGAAGGTAATCGCTTTTTCAGCAAGGGCCAATGAAGAAAACCAACCCAACAATAGAAACAGTGCAACCTTTTGCATTCGCCCTTCCCTTTATACTGTTAGAATCAACAATTTATAGCACTAACAAGATAACTTTGTGACATACTATATAGCATAGTTTGTTATCTTGCATTTAAACAAGGTCCGCGTTGAGAGTAATTACAAAAACCTATTTACAGCTATACTCTCACAGACTAAACATAATCAAAACAATAGTTTAAGGCTAAAAATGGATTTTGCAAAATTATCCCGTGTTAACATTAACCTTTTGGTTACTTTGCAGGCACTCCTTAAAGAGCGAAGTGCTTCGATGGCCGCAGAACGATTAAATTTGAGCCAATCTAGTATCAGTAAAAACCTATCTCAATTAAGGCATATTTTTAAAGATCCTCTTTTTCATCGAACGGCACATGGCTTAACGCCAACCGCATTCGCTCTCTCTATTGAGCCCAAACTGTCTACCGCCATCGAAGCTATTGAGTCTCTGTTTACACAAAATGACTTTCATTTATCTGAGTATAAAGGCGCGTTTCGATTATCCATGCAGGAAAGTGCTTTTGAATTTATTACTGCGAAGCTTTTAAATAATTTACTCACTCAGGCACCAGGAATTCGCCTAGATACTTGGTTCAAAGACACTTTAAGTCTAGAGCATCTAAATCAAGGGTTATTGGACTTTGTTATCCTGCCACATGATGTAGGACAGACACCGAATCTTGGTAATTATCTAAATAGCCATGAGCTCTACAGAGATCACCTAGTATGCTTGGTGAAAGACAATCACCCTGTCCTAAAAGAAAAATGGGATCAAGAAAGCTACCTCAACTGCCGCCATATACACGTTAGAGACAATGAACTTGGAACACCAATATTCGATCAAACATTGGCCAGGAGAGGGTTAGAAAGAGACATTGCGGTACAAGTGCCCGATTTTCACTCTGCATCAAGCTTGTGTAGTCAATCAGACCTAGTCTTCACAACGTCATCAACTTGGGCGGCTTATAGTTGTAAAGTGCGACACTTGACCGAGCTATCTATGCCATTACCCAGTTCAGACGTTGTATATTCTCTTATTTGGCATCAGAGAAGCGAATCCGATAAGGCACATACTTGGTTGAAAGAGCAAATTATTTATGCCGCCACTAATCTTGTAGCGACAGCATAATAACACGCTTATTTTTTCAAGCATCTCTCTCATATCATCCATTAAAACCGCGTAATGGCAATTCTACTGATTGTAGCCAATTCTCTTTTGCATAGTCTGTTGTACCATCAGTGACATGCAAGGTATACGCCTGACGAGATTTATCTGAGCGATTTGGGGCACTGTAGTGAGGCAGATAGCCATGAAAGACCACTAAGCTTCCAGCTTTTACTTCCACCGGCGTACCGCTAACTTCTGTAGGCCAAGGCGTTTCGTCCAATGTCACCATAGTGGTAACATCACCATCACGATTAAAACGCTCCCTAAGTGGCCCCTTATGCCCTTCGTCTTCAACCCATAAGCAGCCATTTTGCAAAGTCGCATCTTCCATTGCAAACCAATAGGTGACGACACTCTGAGGACTTGTGTAAAAGAAACTGGCATCTTGATGCCAATGCACTTCCCCCTATTTTGGGTTGCTTAAAAATGTACATGGACTGTCGTATCTGAGGCTGTGATAAGCCAATGGCTTGTGCAATTTCGCCTAATACAGGCAAATGACTAAAACGCTCAAAAATAGGATCTAGCTCATGTAAAGCATGACCAATTTTATTGATACAAAGCGCTCGTTCTTGACTAAGTTCCCCCGCTTCATTAAACGCTTCCTCTTCAAAGAAGCAACGGATTTTTTCTGCAGAATCCAAAAAGAAATCATTACCCGTACGGTCATTATCTTTAGTCGTAAAAATATGATCTGTTGAACCTTCATCCCATTCACGAATGATTTTATCGGCTCTCGCTTTTACTTTTTCAATTTCTGTTGCATCAAACAGCTCATCTAAAACCAAATAGCCTAATTTATGATACTGCTGAACCTGTTCTTTCGTTAGCATATAAAACCCTTACTGATTGAAGTTATTTATCTAATTCACTTCAAACACTATAAAGAAAACAATCGATTTCCGATAATGAATATTTATAAAATATAATTTTCCAAATTGGAATATCTACTTGTATTCATGTAAAGCATACGTATCCTTGTGGCACTTTGTACCCACTTGAAACAAAAATTTTAGAGGACGATATGAAACTACATTTCCATAAATCTTTTTGGGAAACAGACTGCAGCAATGAAAAAAAGTTGGTCAGTCTTACTGAGCAAGTAAAATCAGAAGGCTATCAGGGCACTGAACTTTTTCTACCTTTCTATGGCATTTCTCCAGAGCAAACTCTCAAAGCACATGATCAAGTTAATTTAGCCATCATTACGGGCATAGGAACACAAGGCAATACACTAGAAGAGCATTTAGAAAGCATGAAGAGCCAACTAGAATATGCTCTTGAGTTCAATCCTGTACTGATAAATAGCCATACTGGAAGAGACATTTTTAGCCTGGAAGAAAATTTGGCGCTTTACGATATGGCGTTGGAATTTGAAGCAAAACATGGCATCAAAGTGACTCATGAAACTCACCGTTTCCGACCAACCTTTAACACCTTAACAACAGAACAGATTCTGAGAAGACGAGCCGAACTTAAGCTCAATTTAGATGTTAGCCATTGGATGGTTGTACATGAATCTGACCTAAGTGATCAAATGGTAAGAGTCAATGCGTTAGCAGAGAGCGTGCATCACATACATGCTCGTGTGGGTTACGAAGAAGGTCCGCAAGTGACCGATCCAAGCGATCCGATCTGGAAGACTCATTTAGAAAATCACACTCGTATTTGGCAACAAGTTATCCAACAAGCCCAGCTTCGGAACCAAAAATCCTTTACCATTACACCTGAATTTGGTCCCTTCCCTTATGCCCATACCACCCCTATCACTCAGACCCATTTAACGGATATTTGGAAAGCGAATTCATATATGAAAGACTACCTGCAACAACATTTAGTGGTTTAGCTAGGAATAGATACATTATAAAAAGCAATGAACACGCATTGCTTTTTATACTTGATTTCACGACCAACAGAATGGTTTTTTATTATCGATTCCCTGTATTCACCATTTTCACTAATTCGTAGCCGCCATAAGCCACTAACAATAAATAAACCGCGGCTGAAAAATAATCCTGTACGGAAACAATGGGTAAAATCACATTAATAATAGCCCCACTAATAAACAAGATCCATAACAGTAACGTGAGTTTAGTTACGACTAAAATCGACAACAGTATAAAAGGTACGCCTATTAGTAATATAAAAAAATTACCAGTTACTACGCCATTAATTGTTGCAATGGTCATGGCGATAAACAAGACCCATTGATCTGGCTCTTTCAGTTCTAAACGGGACATTACTTCATCACTCCAACTCAAATTATCAGTGCATAAATGATTCTTAAGGCCATATTACTTACTGGGGAATACATATTTTTCTTTAGTTAGACGAATGTTGCCATATAGCGCCTGCGCTTTTGATGAGCTATTGTCTGCATCTGTCATAATCGCAATCGCCGCTAAATGACGTATATCCTCTCCAAATATCGCTTTCAGATCTTCCCTTATATTACGCTGTCCATTTCTCCAAACACCAGTGTCTTCACTTGTTTCAATGGAGAACATATACATTTTTTCACCTGCAAATGGGTTTTCCCAAACATCGCCTTTTTCTGCTTGTTGAGTCCAAACATAGCTCACACCCTTTGTTGAAAAGACTGTACCTTGATTAAATACAATGTAAACACGTCCAGCGAAGTCATCCCCGCCTTTACTTCTTTCATTATTTATTGTTGGAAATTGCTCTACCTTCCATGACCAAGAAAGCCAAGGAGTCTTGGATAAATCAATTTTAGACTTATAAAATAACGCTGAAGAAGCCCCATTACTGCTCGCCAGCAAGGCCCCATCACTAGGAATATCATCAAACGTTTCGTTTTCAGAATTCACTATCGAATAATGTGTTTTATCTAGAAAATATCTTACCGACCACTTACTAATATCCTTCGGTGTAAAAATTAAATCTTTCGCAAATAAAGACGAAGAAAACAGAACCATGGTAACGCTCAGGAAAACAACTATTTTTTTCATTTGAAACCTACAGAGGTGTAATAACACATTTTTTTATTATAGACGCAACGTGCAGCAAAATTAAAAACAATACCTCGGCGACTCTTATACAAAACACTTAGCTCTAGAGAAAGAAAATGGAATCTATAATTAACCGTTGCGACACTAGTATTTATGATCCATTAAACAGTTCAACCCTTCAAGAAAAGCTCCTTGAACAAGAGAAGAGAACATACTATGACACTTCTCTGCCTTTAAATACTCCTGATGTTATTCATAATTTAACCCTGCAATATCGGGAATCCGCACAGTCCATAGAAAACCAAATGGTGCTCTAGATCTCCAAGCCGTTCAAGCACTTTTCTAATCCAATCAAACTCTTACAATCAATAGTAATGAAAAATTAGCCTTATATCATGCTAATGCAAAGCAAACACAGCTGACCCCAAGTCAGTATTATTGCTGTACAGGCTTAAACATAGCGTTAATTTTCTAGCAGAGCAATCATCTATAACAATCTATTACAATATTGCTTACTGTTTTAAGACGATTGAAGTATGGGTGTAAATCGACCTCTAACCTCGTAATTGGAGTACTAAATTTTTCAAATACCGTTGCTCTCGCAATCAAGAAAGACATACATTCAGTTACATTTTCTTCATATTGATTTTTTGTAATCACTTTAAAAAAGCGCGGACCATCACCGAATTGTTCCCCCGTCCATTTATTATAGACAGCCTCCCTAATGTCTATACCTTGCTTCAATAGATTGACGATGAACATTGCACCAACATGTTGAGACATGTCTAATGGAGTATCAGAATTAGTATCTCTCGATATTACTTTAATCATATTATGATATTAAAAGACATCAGCTAAAGACATGCTACTTAACATCACTTAACAAACATGACCTGATAAATCCCTTTAGTAATGCTAAAATTGAGCTAATCTCCTCTATTTGACATTGATAACATAGGACTTTCAATGAATAAACGTACTTTCCTGAATGCCTCAATAATAGCATTGACCCTGGCATTAACGGGTTGCCAAACCGCTTACTATTCAGCCATGGAGTCCGTTGGTATCCATAAACGTGATATTCTGGTCGACCGTGTTGAAGAAACCAAAGAGGCGCAAGAAACATCACAAGAAGAATTTCAATCGGCTTTGGAACGCTTAACCACACTCGTTAATTTTAATGGTGGCGAGCTGAAAGAGGTATATGAACAGTTAAATGATGATTACGAAGCCAGTTTAGAATCAGCAAATAACGTCACGAATAATATTAATAAAGTAGAAGATGTCGCCGAAGCCTTATTTGCTGAGTGGACGGAAGAATTAGATCTGTATAAAAACGCTTCACTAAAACGAGAAAGTGCCAAAAAACTTACAGAAACAAAACGTCAATTTAGTAAGCTGCTTCGCTCTATGCGCAGCTCTGAAAGCAAAATGGAGCCTGTTCTGGCTTCTCTACAAGACAATGTTCTGTATTTAAAACATAACTTAAATGCGCAAGCTGTCGCGGCAATAAAAGGGGAATTTTCTAATCTCAAACGAGACATTCAGATTCTATTAACGGACATGAATAAATCCATTGATGAATCGAACCAATTTATAGCCGATATGAACCGCAACTAAGCCGTCACTCCTCCAAAAAATAGCCTATCTTTATATAGGCTATTTTTCTTATCGTCGCACTACTGAAGCATGTAGAGACACAACAATAAGGCGCTGACCTCCACTAATTATTCTTTTCAAGTCTCAAATAGTTTTCTATACCTTTAATTTTATCTTCAGCATGATGATTGACATAAAGAACCGTCGTTTCGGAGCCTGCGCAGATTTTCTCAATGAGAGCGAGCACCAATTGGCGATTCATGTCGTCTAGGCCAAGACAAGGTTCATCAAGAATCAAAAGTGGCGGATGTTTTACCATAGCACGGGCAATAAGCAATAAGCGCTGGTCACCATAAGACAGTTTATTAAACGGCTGGTTCGCACGATCTTTCATACCCAACAAATGTAGCCAATCATCGGCTATTTTCTTTTGCTGATCAGTTGATTTAGTGTACATTCCGATACTGTCATAAAAACCAGAGATAATAACATTACGACAACTCGTACTGACACGATACTCCCATTGCAATGCAGTAGAGACATAGCCGATAAATTGTTTGATTTGCCAAATGCTTTCCCCCTGCCCCCTCTGATAGCCAAAAACAAAAATATCATTGGTGTAGCATTGAGGGTGATCTCCAGTAATCAAGGATAGAACACAGGTTTTACCGCTGCCGTTAGGACCACTCAATTGCCAATGCTCTCCAGGCTGAATCACCCAGTTAAGCTTATCAACAATCACTGTTTCACCATATTGAATGGTAGCGGCTTTCAAATTCACTAACGGCTGGCTTGGGTCAAGATCAGGTAACGCCGATGAAGGGTCCGCTGCAGGAATACTCAAATCCGATGTCTTTAAATGTAGCAACTGATACAGCTCATTAAAAGCGCCTTCGTTTTGACGATCAACCGTTAAGGACAAACGGCCTTCATGCATGCCGACTTTATCCATATAAGCCACATGTGTAATGAAGCTTGGCATTTCATCAAAACGATTAAGCACCATTATCATTGGAGTAACCTCTTTAATCGAGATTAAATGCTCTTGTAACATGGCCAACGTATCCACATCCAACCCGTCAAAGGGCTCATCTAAAATCAACAACTCTGGCTTACTAGAGAGCGCCCTAATTAGCATAACTTTTCGAGTTTCTCCTGTAGAAAGCTTACGAAATGCACGCTCGAGCAATTTTGTAAGCCCAAATTTTTCAATCAGTCTCGTCGCCAGTTCAGGGTCTTTGCAGTCGGCAAAAATCATTTCCTGGACCGGTGTGCCAATTGAAATTACATCCATGATATCTGCATCGTCTTTTTTTAACTCTTTAGCAATTAATTCAGCTTGAGCTTCAAAAGACACCAATCCCACATTGTCAGGAAGAGATGATATACCTCCTTTTTCTATTTTTCCGACACCGGAAAGTACCGCAGCAAGAGCCGATTTTCCCGATCCATTAGTACCGGTAATCACCCAATGCTGCTGGGGCTCTATGGTCCAATCTACATCACTCAGAGTGAATCGATCATCAAAGTTAACGGTCAACTTGTCTAAATGAATACGGTCTAAGTGAAGTTTTTTGCCCATTTCGTTTCTTCCTAATAAATCAAAATATAAATGCAAAAAAACCGAGACCTTCTGTTAAAAATGATCTCGGTTTTTAAAAAGTTTAATCGGGTCGTGTTAACGACAATGTTAATTAAACAATTTTTTTCATGTCGGCCATGTGACCACGTAGCACACCACCGATCGCTTCAACTGGATGATTACGTAGTGCTGCATTTACTTCAATCAAACGAGCGTTATCAACGCCATTGTCGTCTGTTGATAGGCCTTTACCAATTACATCCGTTTTGATGTCTTTCATGAAGTCCGCTAACAATGGTAGACAAGCGTGGTTGTATAGGTAGCAACCGTACTCAGCCGTATCAGAGATAGTAGCGTTCATTTCGTAAAGCTTCTTACGGGCAATAGTGTTAGCAATTAACGGTGTTTCGTGTAATGACTCATAGTAAGCCGATTCAGCGATGATACCCGCCGCGGTCATCGTTTCGAATGCAAGTTCAACACCCGCTTTTACCATCGCTACCATCAAGATACCGTTATCGAAAAATTCTTGTTCAGAAATTTCAACGTCACCTGCTGGTGTTTTTTCAAAGTTTGTTTCAGCTGTTTCTGCTCTCCAACCTAACAGGTTTTTGTCATCATTAGCCCAGTCTTCCATCATTACACGGGAAAAAGTACCATTCATGATGTCATCTTGGTGCTTGTTATAAAGCGGACGCATGATAACTTTTAGCTCTTCAGAAAGATCAAATGCTTTGATCTTAGCAGGGTTTGAAAGACGATCTAGCATGTTAGTCACGCCGCCGTATTTCAATGCTTCAGTGATGGTTTCCCAACCGTACTGAATTAAGCGAGACGCATAACCTGCATCAATGCCTTCTTCGATCATTTTATCGAAGCAAAGAATAGAGCCTGTTTGCAACATACCACAAAGGATTGTTTGCTCACCCATAAGGTCAGATTTCACTTCAGCAACAAAAGACGACATAAGTACGCCGGCTTTATGACCACCAGTACCAACCGCGTAGGCTTTTGCTAGAGCAAGACCTTCACCTTTAGGATCGTTGTCTTCGTGAACCGCGATAAGCGTTGGAACACCAAAACCACGAACATATTCAGCACGAACTTCAGAACCTGGGCACTTAGGCGCAACCATGATTACCGTTAAATCTTCGCGAATCTGCATGCCTTCTTCTACGATATTGAAACCATGAGAATAAGAAAGACAAGCGCCTTCTTTCATTAGAGGCATAATTTCTTTAACAACAGGCGTGTGTTGCTTATCAGGCGTTAAGTTTAATACAACGTCAGCCGTTGGAATAAGTTCGTCATAAGTACCGACAACAAAACCATTTTCAGTCGCATTTTTCCAAGACTGACGTTTTTCAGCAATAGCCGCTGCACGTAAAGTGTAGGAAACATCTAAGCCACTATCACGTAAGTTTAAACCTTGGTTAAGGCCTTGAGCACCACAGCCGATTACCACAATTTTTTTGCCTTTAAGCGCTTCAACGCCGTCACTAAATTCATCCATATGCATGAAACGACATTTTGCTAATTGAGCTAGTTGCTCACGTAAAGGTAAAGTATTGAAATAGTTTTGAGACATAATAAATTGATTCCACTTTGATTAAGGGTAATTGCAAAAAAGGCAAATACAAATAATATTCGCTGAGTCACCCTGACTCAGCGGCTAACTTGGACACCACTCTATAATAAGTTTCATTTTGTGTATATTGATATATTATCAACTTTGTATTTCATTTTCTGCAACACAAGATACAGTACTATTGTCCGCCGTTCCAAAGAGGTTAAATAAAGACCACTCGCTAGGATTCAGTACAAATCCTTGCTCTTCCCCTAACCCAGATTCAATTAGGATATCACCAGGATCCGATAACGTTAACCTGTTCTTTACTGTTATCGTATCACTCACTACTTCTTCCCCTGATAGCAAAGTTTCGGCAAGGTTTTCACTATAAACAATCAATCGAATTGGTTCACTTTTATTAATCGATATGCCTTTACCATCAAATCCTCCCGCCGCAATTTTGATGGTTTTCACAAAACAGCGTGTTTGATTGCGCTTTCGAAGAACCGCTACCCCTTTACCTACCGTCCCATGGAGTTGAAACAAATTACCGCTTTTCGGTGATTCCACATAAATGACGCCATAGGCCTGATCGGGTAACAAATAAAGAGACGACTCTCGACTGTCGCTTAATGTTAATTCATTAATCACACCATCTTTATCAACATTCGCGCAAGCAACTAAGCTCCAAGCGCCTAAAATAATGATTATATTGTGTAAGTATATTTTTGGATGAAATATGATTTTTGACATCTTATCTCTCCCTTTTCTGGCTGCTTGAAAATACGTAACCACGAGCTTTTTGACTCGACTCACCTTCCTGAAGCAAAAGAAACAAAAGCAGAAACCACCCAAAAATAGGAATGCAGATTATAGCTAGCCACCAGCCAGATCGATTCGTATCGTGTAACCGACGTACTGTAATCGCAATCATAGGCAACAAAATGATGAGACTGTAACCCCCTTCTAAAATCCCAGGAAGGCCTAATAACACTTCAAGACCAATAAGAAAAATGGAAATCAAAAAATTGATCATAAAAAAAGTCCAAAACGCCTCTCTTGACGATCTTTCAGAGAATACGAAGAACTTTTTCAGCGCATCTAAATACCAAAACATACACTTCACCTTAAGAGCTTTTCGAGCTCATATAAATAATAGACATTGTCTTTCAATTAGCGCTTGGCTAATGAAAGTTCGTCTAATATGCTTTAGTTTCAGTGATATAGCGTCCTCAAACAGGATATAGGATGTCTTAAATCCTCATTTAGGACATACTTACGACATCTATTTAATTTATTCTGCTGGTAATAAGTAGGGTTTCAATAAAAGCTGGCTTAAACAAAAAATGGAATCATCATGATATCAATCCCTCTACCTTTTGTTATCTCTTTACTCCTTGGTATATTGGCAACCTTGCTTTATATACGTCGTGAAAAAAAGAAAAGCCGGCGTTTATTTTTTTAGCCTTGTGTACTCTTACAACCACCATTGTAGGTATGAGATGGACATTTGACTTCACTTTATTACGTTTTTTGCAACCATTAAGTGCCTCATTTATCCCCTTAGCTGCTTGGTATTGCTTCTCTCAGGCGCATTCAAAAAAACGCTTTCACCTCGCTCATTTTATCGCTCCAGTATTTATTTTACTGGCCGCTTTTAGTTACCCTATCTGGCGTTTACCGATCGATCCCATTTTGACATTGTTGTATTTAGGGTATGGAATCGCCTTAATTAAAAGTTCATTAAATAATAACATTCCTGAAAAAGTTAGCCTTTCTGAAATAGACAAGGCACTCAAAGCAAAGCGCGTTGCCGGTAGTATGTTAATATTCGCGGCTGCCATTGATGGTTCTCTTGCTCTCGATTTTGCCTTCTATGATGGCTCCCACGCGATCCATATCCTTATGATAGGGCATGCTGTGTTACTACCCGTACTGTCTCTTGCGGTCATTATGCTAAGTTTAAGCATTCGCCAATACGATAATGAAGATGACATGTTTAAGGACACGACCGATAATCAAAGCATGACTCTCAGAGAAGAAAATACTCCTGACTTCTCCTCTCAGATATCAAGCAAGGATAGAAATAGTGCATTAAATAAGTCATCGATTGATCATAATGAGGCTACCAATATTGTGCATAAATTGGATGAATTAATGAAAACAAAAGAAGTATTTCTTGATCCAGACCTAACACTTGATCGGCTTGCTAGAAAGCTGATTATCCCTTCTCGTCAGATATCAGCAGCCATTAATCATGTCTACGGGAGGAATATCTCACAAGTCATCAATGAGTATCGGATCGAACGAGCGAAGGAATTATTGAAAAATACACAGGACCCTATTACGCAGATTTACCTCAATTCAGGGTTTCAAACAAAATCTAATTTTCATCGGGAATTTACCCGCATTGAGCAAACGACACCCAGTGCTTATCGAAAATCCCTACTGTAAGTAAAAAAACCATTTAGTTATTGCAACCTATTCAAAATAAGCTCAATCTAAATGGTCTTATGATTTGAAGATCTACTGTTGTATAGAAAATATTAACTAGATGGTCTCGGGCTCTTCATCAATCTCACCCCAACTATCCGTGTCCGTTTCTTCTCCCCAACTATCACTCTCCTCTCCCCAACTAGCATCATCCGCGCTTTTTTCTGATTTCATCTTACTTTGTGCGCCATCGCGGATGGCACGTTCCCGAGTTTGTAAATACACATCACGAATAAAAGTATAATGATCACCAAATATCAGTGACTCTGCGGCTAAAAAACTGGCCCGCAAATCAATGATTTCTAAGGCCGTTAAACCAAGCTCACCATGGCTACTTAACTCGAGCAACTCAACAGAATCATAATCATAAAAATCTAAAACTAAACCACCAGTATCCCGAACAGTTGAAGGACCAAAAAGTGGCAATACAACATAAGGCCCAGACCCTACGCCCCAGTAACCTAATGTCTGACCAAAGTCTTCTTCTTTTTCGGTTAGACCAAGCTCAGTGGCAATATCGAAAAGCCCCCCAGCCGGCAGTACTATTAATCACAAATCGAAAAAATGACGTCGCTACACCATCGGGCTTACCTTGGAGTAAGTTATTGGTTAAATTACCTAATTCACCTAAATTCGAAAAGAAGTTGCCCACACCTCGCTGAACTGGATTAGGAACAATTTTTTCATAACCTTTTGCAATGGGTTTTAACAAGACACTGTCTAGTCCGGAATTAAAACTAAACATCGCCCGGTTGTAACCCTCCCAAGGATCTTCTGGCGTCTCCGCTGTCGCCAGTGAGCATGTCAAAGATAATATAGCGGCACCACATAGCAACCGATAGCGAGACCTAAAATGGGGATTCATAAAACCTCTTTAAACTAATTTTTTCACAAGATGCCACTGTTTAGATAAACGTTTATCTGATATTGGCTCTAAGGTTCCTACTGTTTGCGCAAATAATGAAATTCGATATTCTTCCATCATCCAACGATACTTCATCAATTCAGGGTCATAAAGATTTTTCGCTAAATGGGCATTTTTCTGCTTTGTATAACGATCCCACAACGTTTCTAGTTCGGTAACACCCGCATTTTCTTTAGCTAAATGATTCTGGAATCGCTCCAGTCGTGTTTCAATGCCTTTGAAGTAGCGAGGAAATTGTGCCAACCAAAACAAGGGGGTTTCACTGATAAACCCAGGATAAATTAGATGCCCTAATTGCACTCGAATATCGCCGTATATGCGCGTCCAAGGTAAAGGAATATTTCCCTTCATACGTTTTGCTACTTTTTGATAGGATGAAAGTACGTCAAAAAGTTGCTTGGCCATCTCATTTGCTTCAGTAATCAAGCTATTTTTCTTATCTTCAATTCGAAATAAAAATTCCGCCTCAGTTCTCGGCAAAGGTAAACCATCAAGAAACACTTTATCTAATACAGCCTGAAGTAAATCATTCAATAAGACCTCTTTTTTCCCAATTGGTGCAAAAATTAATAACGATTTTTGCAAATTAGGCATGTTTTTTTGAAGATACTTCAATTCTTTGTGTAAATACAAACCAAGTAAACAAATTACCCCTTTTCGATGCTCATCTTGGGCCGTGTACTTATCGTCAAACATCTTGACAGATACGCTTTCACCTTGAGCAACTAATGCAGGGTAAGCAACAACTTTAATGCCAGCTTGCGAAAGTTTTTGCTCTTCAGGCACATTCTGTTCAGGCCAACGGGTTAGCCCTTCGGACTCATGAGCCTTAGTTCCAAATTTAGCAAAACTGGCATCCACCTCTTTCGCGAACTGCTCTTGTAAGCTTGCCAGATCTTTTCCGCTACCCAGCACTTTGCCTTTTTCAGAAATCACTTCAACATTCAATGTGAGGTGCTTATCAAGCCTTTCAGCATTCCATTCACTCAAGGGGATTTCAATTAGGGTTTCACGCTTTATCTGCAATGTTAATTGATCAAGCAAGTCTCCCTTATCTTGAGATAGATTTGGGTAAATACGGTCCACAAATTGAGGAATAGGCACAAAGCGTCGTCGTAGTGCTTTTGGTAAAGCCCTCAAATACGCTTCACACTTTTCCCTAATAAAACCAGGTACAGCCCAACTTAATTCATCAATATTTAATTGCCTTAATAGCCCTACAGGCACTTTTAACGTCGCCCCATCCTTCTCTTGGCCAGGTTCAAAAGCGTAATCGATCGGCAGCTTGACATCGTTCAGTTTAAACGCATCCGGAAAAGCAAATGCATCGACTTCCATGTTTTGATTAATTAAATCTTCACGGGTTAATTTCAATTCATCTGGGTGCTTTTTAATCCAATACTCTAACCCTTTCTGATTAAAATACGTTTCTGGCACACGACGGTTATAAAAGTTAAATAACACTTCGTCATCCACCAGAATATCTCGAGTTCTTAGTTTTGCCTCTTGATTTTCTACGGATTCAATCAAACGTTGATTGTGCTTAAAGAAAGCGGCCTTAGTTCGCATTTCTCCTTCAACCAACCCTGATCGAATCATGATCTCACGTGCTTCATGCTGCACCACTTGGCCATAATCTATGCGGCGCTTGGCAATCAAAATCAAACCATAAAGAGACACTTGTTCGTTCGCCACAACTCGGCCCTGATTCTTTTCCCAATGCGGATCAAAGTACTGCCTCTTCACAAATGGAGCCGCATATTCTTCTATCCACTTTGGATCAATCTTGGCGACAACACGTCCAAATAGTTTAGATGTTTCCACCATTTCAGCCAACATGACCCATTGAGGTGGTTTTTTAAACAACATAGAACCAGGGAATAAATGCAACTTACGCCCACGACAAGCTAGAAATTCTTTGGTTTCATCCAGTTTTTGAGCCACTTGGGTAAAAAGACCAGCCAATAAGGAGCGGTGTATCGATTCATAATCTCTCTCCTCACGCGTAACTTCTTTGAAACCCAATGCCTTACAGGCTAAATGGATCTGTCGATGAATATCACGCCACTCCCTCATACGCATGAAATTGAGAAACTGCTTACGGCAATATTGGCGCAATTGATTCTGTGACAACTCAATTCTCTGACTTTCATAGCGCTCCCAAACATTCAGCAGCACAATAAAATCCGAATCGGCATCTTTATCTTGCGCATGGGCTTGATCAGATTGCGTTTTTTTATCCTGCGGGCGCTCGCGAGGGTCTTGCACGGAAAGAGCACTCACAATAATAGCGACTTCTTTAAGTACATTTTTTTCAGCGGCGGCGATCAACATTCGACCTAATTTTGGATCAATGGGTAATGTGGCCAACTGACGACCAATATGGGTTAACTTATCACCTTGTAAGGCCCCCAACTCGACCAGAGCTTGATAACCATCATTAATTAATCTTTGATCTGGCATTTCAACAAAAGGAAATTTTTCTACTTCCCCCAGTTTCAAACTGGCCATTTTTAAGATAACTGACGACAGGTTAGTACGGAAAATTTCAGGGTCGGTAAATTCACTACGATTAGCGAAATCTTCTTCATCATATAAACGAACGCAAATACCTTCCGCCACCCGACCACAACGACCCGCTCTTTGATTCGCACTGGCTTGACTAATTTTCTCTATAGGTAACTGCTGGACTTTTGAACGCACACTGTAGCGACTGATTCGAGCCAACCCAGGATCAATAACATACCGAATACCAGGCACAGTCAGAGAGGTTTCAGCGACGTTAGTTGAAAGCACAATTCGACGCCCAGAATGGGGTTTAAATATTCGCTGCTGTTCACTACTGGATAATCGAGCGTACAAAGGCAATACCTCAGTATTCCTTAATTCTGCTTTGCGAAGAATCTCAGCCGTTTCTCGAATTTCCCTTTCGCCGGGTAAAAAGACCAAAATATCTCCAGCGCCCCGATAAGACGATGCTCTTTCTTCTTGAATTAGCATTTCGACCGCATCAAGTATGCCCTGCTCCATACTTTGGTCTGCATCTAATTCTTCGGTATCGCCCTTGCTTAATAAAGGCTGGTAACGAATCTCAACCGGGTAGGTTCTGCCTGACACCTCAATAATTGGCGCATTATTGAAATGCTTTGAGAAACGTTCAACATCAATCGTCGCCGATGTTACTATTACTTTTAAATCAGGACGAGAAGGTAAAATACGACTCAAATAACCTAATAGAAAGTCAATGTTTAAGCTACGTTCATGGGCCTCATCGATAATAATGGTATCGTATTTTTGTAAAAATCGATCTTTTTGAATTTCGGCCAGTAAAATACCGTCCGTCATCAATTTAATTAAGGTTTTATCACTACTTTCGTCATTAAAACGAATTTGAAAGCCGACTTGCTCGCCTAAATTAACACCTAACTCTTCACTGATTCTATCTGCCACACTTCTCGCGGCAATTCGTCTTGGTTGTGTATGACCAATGAGCCCAGCAACACCCAAACCCGCCTGCAAACACATCTTAGGTAACTGTGTGGTTTTACCCGATCCCGTTTCACCGGCAATAATCACCACTTGGTTATTAGAAATGGCCTCAATGATTTCCTCTGACCGCTCAGCCACGGGTAAATCATTATCGTACTTAATGGTGGGTAAAAAAGATTGTCTTTGTAAAAAAGTCGTTTGGGATTTCTCAATCAGTCCTTGTAGCTCCTTTTCTAACTTATCACAAGGCGCTCCTGTTTGTTTTCGTTTCTCAAGGTTCTGTTGTTTACGCTTTATAAAATGACGGTCACGTGTCATCAAATTTTCTATTTCATGGTTTAACAAAATGGAATCCTGTGTGTACTTGCGCTCAATTTGACGTCATAACATATTGACTGATAAATAAAATAGTCTTGTTATGGAGCATTCTTATATGGATATGGTTGCAAATTCTATCACTAAACCCAACCAAGAGGTTATAGTGTAGAAAAACAAGGAACTAAGATCCTTGAAATAACCCTATTTGGACTGCTGTTTTAGCATTACAAAACGCTGGCCTCAATTTATTTCATAAACAATCAATACAATTACCTTAAGGATAAAAGAACATGTCACATAATATTTTTGACGATAATTCCCTAACCATTGGTAATACACCTCTTGTTAGATTAAACCGTATCGGTAATGGCAATATCTGGGCAAAACTGGAATCAAGAAACCCAGCCTTCTCAGTAAAATGCCGTATCGGTGCTAACATGGTTTGGGATGCGGAGAAAAAGGGTATCTTAACTAAAGGCAAGTCATTAGTTGAACCTACAAGTGGTAATACTGGCATTGCCCTTTGTTTTGTTGCTGCAGCCCGTGGGTACCCAATCACTATTACTATGCCTGCCAGTATGAGTTTAGAAAGACGCCAAGTAATGAAAGCACTGGGCGCAACGATTGTGTTAACTGAACCGGCAAAAGGCATGAAAGGCGCCATTGAAAAAGCGAAAGAAATTGCAGAAGACCCAAACTTTATTCTTTTACAACAATTTGAAAACCCTGCTAACCCTGAAATTCATGAACAAACAACCGGGCCAGAAATTTGGAATGATACCAACGGTGAAATCGATATTTTTGTTGCGGGCGTGGGTACTGGCGGCACCATTACAGGAGTCAGTCGCTACATTAAAAACACCCAGAAAAAAGCCATTTTGAGTGTTGCTGTAGAACCGACAGCTTCTCCTGTTATTACGCAAGCGATGAATAACGAAGATTTAACACCGTCACCACACAAAATCCAAGGCATTGGTGCAGGTTTCATTCCTAAAAACCTTGACCTTGATATGGTCGATCGTGTTGAACAAGTCACCAATGAAGACGCTATCTCAATGGCGAAACGCTTAATGCGTGAAGAAGGCATTTTATGCGGTATTTCTTGTGGTGCAGCCGTTGCCGCCGCGGAAAGACTTTCTCAGTTAGACGAGTTTGCAGATAAGAAAATTGTTGTTGTACTACCTGATTCAGGAGAACGTTACTTGTCTACAGCACTTTTTGAAGGTGAGTTTTCAGAAAACGAAACTGTTCAGTAAATAATTTATTTTATTTACTTTTCTCTTTTTTTATTTGTCAACCAACTTAAACCTTCTAAAGACTCTTGAGCTTTAAAGCCCGAGAGTCTTTTTGCCTAGATTAAAACGCTCCACCAACAACGATACTTTTGGCAATCGTAACAAACGCAATAATCATAGGAGAGTTTAAACGTAGCTATTATGGCTATAGCAGACTTCATCACAAGAGAGGCTTATTTATTGCTGTTAAAGCATCGACTTATTACAGTATGTGGCTTTTTCAAAACCCCTAACGTTCATGGCAATATTCTCAACACTTGGGAATAAGTCATTCAATTTCGCCACAACGGCCTTTGAAAGCTCAGCCTTTTGAGTGGTGGTTCTGCCTTCCATTACATTCGCAAAAACATGAATAAAGTCTTCTTTTCTATTAGCGACGCTGTAATGTTTAAAGGGATTAACTCTTACTTTAATATCCTTTTCATCAAATAAGCCTGTTAAATGCGCAACCTTATGAATCTCTTGATTAATCTTTTCTTCACAATGTGTCAATAAAATACGCTCGGAACAATCAATAACAAAATGTGGCATAGACATCTCTCTCTTACGTTTTATACAACTAAAATGCATTCATATATCATTTTAATGCATTCATATATCATTTTAATGCATTGATTTATAAATAACTTCCCCTGAACGAAAGCCAATAAACTCCCCTTCTTGCATTTGTTGCCATGTCTCATTCGTCGTCAAAGGCTGAGTCGCAATAACAGTAACAACGTCTTTATCTGTCGTTACTTCAGAGAAATTAATCGTGATATCTTCATCTGAAAGCGTCGCTTTTTTAAAGGGGGCGCGGCGCGTAATCCAATGCAATTTAGTACTGCAGTAACAAAAGAGGAACTCCCCTTCCGATAGCATCATATTAAAAACGCCCATTGACTTAAGCTGTTGCGCTAAACGACATAGAGCTTTAGACAAAGTAGCTTCATCTGGCATAGTATCACCAAATTCATTGGCAAGACTCTCTAAGATCCAACAAAAAGAACGCTCAGAATCCGTTGTTCCAACAGGAATAAAAGATATTAAAGGCAAAGAATCCGAGCTTTCTAATTGACCATTATGTGCATAACTCCACGTTTTCCCCCATAGCTGTCTGGAAAAAGGATGCGTATTAGGAAGACATACCTCTCCCACATTGGCTTGACGTATATGGCTAATTACAACATCACATTTTAAAGAAGTTCGACTAATCACATCCGCCATATCGGAGTTTGCGCTAGGCCTAGGGTCATGGATAGACCACACTTGACCATGTCGATACATAGCCACACCCCAGCCATCTTTATGTGGACCAGTACGACCACCTCTTGCCATTAAGCCAGCAAAACTAAAACAAATATCAGTCGGAACATTTGCACTCATTCCTAGTAATTCACACATAGGTTACAACACTTTTAAATTAATGGTTTCCATCTTGTGCATTTGCTGTTTTCGCATTTTTTCTTCTACGATAAACAAAATACCCGAGCCCAATCAAAACGATAACAACCAGGTTGATGCCTGCATAAAACATAACATCTTTTTCTGTTATCAACTCGTCTGTTTCTGAGTTTTGATTATCGGATTGCTTCTTATCCTTATCTGGCTCGGTAAGTTCATTTTCTACAGGAATGATCTCTTTTTCATTATCATCGACCACTGTCTCACTTACTATAAGCTCTGAAGGCGAAAAAACAGACATCACATCACGGCTGTCTGATTCAAATTGCGCAATGGATATTTGCTTACCTAATTCATCTAAGCGCTCTACAATACGGGTTTCCGTATTCGTACTGTCAATATCCCAGTAATTCGACCAGTAAGTAAAGTTTACTCCCGTTTGCGTAATCGCTTCTAACCTAACACGGGCAGAAAACACTTTCTCAGGATTAAAATCCACTTTTTGCCAGTAACCCTGACCAATGACAGGCAGTTCTTCTTCACTAATTACACCGTCAGAGGAAGTCACCTCTAACATCAATCGGCTGCGCAAAACGTTTAAACGTAAGTTTGTGGGCTTTACCGAGTAAGTCATGATACCTACATCACTCACTTGGATTTCCAAGCTAACAGGGCTGACAACAGAAAAATGTTGAATCAGCTTACGAGCAAAACTACCACCATCCACAAAGCTATCCAATTCATAATTACCAATCGTTAATAAGCCATTAAATTGACTTTTATATTTAGAATCTAATAAAGGCACACTTTCAAACTGTTGAATCAACTCATTCACTTCGCCATTATTTTTATTTAATGTTTTTTTAACCCTGACTAAATTCAAAAAATCGGTGTCCTGTATCAACTCTCCTTCTTGATATAAACCGATATCCGTGAAAAAAGGTTCATTTTGAAATAACACAGCAGGCACTTTACTGGCCTTAGCACTTAAATCGGTAATGACTCTTATCGTACTTTGATCGATATTAATATTATCAACCTTCCATGTACCTGCGAGTGGATTTGTCACAGTGATTAACGAGTAATGCGAACCATTAACTCGGCGTGCTTGAGTCGCATCATTTAGATCTATTTGTATATTTTTAGAGTTTATTAGGATAGGTTCTTGTCCAGGAGCATGAAATACCAACAAAGTAAATTCATCGATACTTTCATCAACAAAAAATGTATTCCCTTCAAATGGAATTTGATCAGACTCAGAACTAAGTGAAAAAATCTTATTGAAGGTTGGCAATAAATCTTCTGGAAGAGCCACTTCTGTATGACTTGCATCCGTTTTACTGGATAAGGACTCAAGCAGTGCTTTATCGGTATAGCCCGTCATAGAAACTGTGTGGAGATGAATGCCTCTTTCAACTAATGCATCCAGTAAATCCCCTTTAATTCTCTGCCTAGATGCTTCATTAATTTTCTCATCCAAACTGATGTCAACCATACCGTCAGTTACTAGAATCCAATGCTGCTGAACATTGTCACCAACTTCTTCCTCTTGCAGCAACAAAGTTATAATCGCTTCTAAATCCGTTTTTACATCAGACGTAACATAAGAATCAACATAGGAAGCGAGTTTTTTTCGATTGTCGGGAGTAATAGCCGCATCAGGCAATAACACTCTAGGCTTTTCACCAAATAACCAAATACCCAGAGTCGTTTCTTTTTCTGGAGCCAAATCGGCAATCAGCCGTAATGATTCTGCCGTTAGCTTATCAGGATCGCTGATCACCATGCTTCCAGAAGCATCAACGATGACTCTAAATTGCGTGGCCGCATACATAGGCCCACTAATAACAAAAGCGAGCAATAAAATAAAAGACTTAAAAGCTAACTTGATATACACAAAAATCCACTCCATTATGTTTGATGTATGAATTCACTCTATCACTTTAGATCAAAAGCACTTAACACTAGAAACACTCATCCTAGGGTGACCGTTCTGGTTAATTTACACTCACTCGAAGACAAGAAAGAATCAATCTATTTGATAGGATTGGGGCAATCCATGCACCCAGCGAATCACATGCAAATCCCAGTCATCTTCGTTCACTGTCGACTCATTTTCAGCATATTTAGAAACAGTTAATCCCTGACGTATCATCTCTTTTTGACTTCCCACAATTAAGGGATGCCAGTTAGGCAACGTTCCTGTAGATTGGAGCACTCGATAACTACACGTATCAGGCAACCATTCAAACTCATCAATGCTCTTAGGTGTTAGTGTGATACAGTTTGGCACCGCCTCTTGACGAGTGTCATAAACCTTACATTGACACGTTTTCGTATTAAGCTGAGAACAAGACAAGGTCGTGAAGAATATCTCCCTTGTTTCGATATCTTCAATTTTTTGTAAACAACATTTACCACAACCGTCACAAACCGACTCCCATTCTTCTGGAGACATATCTTCCAATTTAGTTGTTACCCAAAAAGGTTCATAACGTTTAGCTATCATTAATACGCCGCTTCTGTTGGTGTTTTATAAAGGTTTAAAAAACATTCATCTTTAGCTGCTGGCATTTGCAAGTAAAAGCCCTGTGTCTTCAATGATTGAATAACTGTGGTTGCATCAGCCCTCGCAAGCTTCTGCCCTTCTTTCAACAACATAGTCATAACACTTACGCCAGAACCAAAACGCGCCATAAGAGCATCGGGGACGACTTTCAATCCATCGGCCTTTTTTACATAAAGGTACATGTCATCATTATTAGATGAGCGAAAAATTTCAATAATTAAATGTTCCATAAAATTCTCTTGATGGTGAGTTTATGACTTACCAAACTTTTCAATAATAGGGTTAATAATGACGTCTTTGCGCCACCCTGACATAGATATCGAACTATAATCCAATGGTGAGCCATTAAACAAATGACTCAAAATAGGTTCAAGCAATTTTCTTTTTAAAACCGCTTCTGGTGCCACTTTCAGCTCACTTGCACGTTGCTTGACATAAGCTCTAACCGCTTTTGATAAGTCTCCAGCACTGGATGGAAGCGGTATTGGTAATGCCTCCACAAGCTCATCAGTAGAAAGAGAATTTACAACAGACACCAACTCTAAAATAACGTCGCCATATAAACGTTGCTGTTTATGCGTAATTTCTTCCGCACTTGAAATAACATGGGCACTTTCAGGCATTATTTTGGCCAAACACCATAAGGTTCGATCTTTTAACACCTGACCTTTAGGTATATCCTCTTTACGAGCTTGCTGATCTCTCCAAATAAAGATTAATCGCAAAAAGGTTAGGCTTCGTTGCGACAAACGCCAAGCCGACTTTATTCCATCCCAATTTTGCTCAGGGTCTGTATTAATACGATACTGCTGCTTCAACGCTTCACAGTCCTCAATAGCCCAATCGAGTATTTTTTTGTCTTCCAAAATCTGTTTTTGCTTTGGGTAAACCTGCGCCAGATACACAACATCTAACGCTGCATAACGCTTTTGAGCATCCGTTAATGGCCGTTTTACCCAATCTGAACGAGTTTCATCTTTTGCCACTTCAATCCCCGTGTAAGCATGAACCAACTTAACGTAGCTTAATGACCATTGCCCGCTTGCGTAAGCCTCCCCTATTTGGGTATCAAAAAATGGCGCTGGCAGCACGCCAATTAATTGCTCAAACACATCCAGATCTTCTGAACAAGCATGAAAAACCTTCATAACATTGGTGTTTACCATCAACGCAGAAAAGGCGGACCAATCACTGATCTGTAACGGATCAATCAATACGGCTTTCTCACCTTCACTTACTTGAATCAAGCCAGTGATAGGAAAATAAGTAGTACGTCGAATAAATTCAGTATCGACAGCTATTACTGGCAGGTCAGCCCAATAGTCACACCATTCTTGTAAATGTGAATTGTCTTCTACCCAAACGATGTCTAAGTTTTCTATTGAGGGTTCCATACTAGAGTTTTTTCCGCCCATCTAATGCTAATGCCAAGGTATTTCCATCGACATATTCTAATTCTCCACCCATAGGGACGCCATGAGCAATACGACTGACATCAATATGTAAGTCTTTCAATAACTCGGCAATAAAATAACTGGTTGCCTCACCTTCAACAGTGGAGTTCGTCGCAATAATAACTTCTGTTATGTTATTATATTCAACAATGTTCTTTAACTTATCCAAACCCAATTCATCCGGACCAATACCATCAATAGGAGATAAATGCCCCATTAATACAAAGTAACGCCCAGAAAAACAACCAGATGATTCAATTGCAATCACATCTGCTGGAGTCTCAACAATACACATAACACCATTATTGCGTTTTTCGCTTCTACAAATACTGCATTCAGGCTCTTCCGTTAGTGTACGACACGAAGAGCAGCGGCCCACCTTATCTAATGCAGAACGCAAAGCGCCAGCCAAACGGTCAGCGCCCTTATGCTCACGCTCAAGTAAATACAATGCCATTTTCTGCGCCGATTTTGGGCCAACCCCAGGTAAGCAGCGCAACGATTCTATTAATTCATCAATGAGCGGACTGAACACGTATTATCTCCTAAAACGGCATTTTGAAGCCTGGTGGTAATTGCATACCCGCCGTGGCTTGATCCATTTTTTCTTTCTGAGTTGACTCTATGTTACGTACTGCATCATTTACAGCAGCGGCAATTAAGTCTTCAAGCATCTCTTTGTCATCTTCAAAAAGGCTTGGATCTATATGAACGCGTTTTACATCATGACGCCCTGTCATAGTCACTTTCACCAAACCAGCACCGGATTGGCCTTCAACTTCCATATTGGCAATTTCTTCTTGTACCTTTTGTACGTTCTCTTGCATTTTCTGCGCTTGGCGCATCATGTTGCCCATACCACCTTTAAACATCTCTCTCTCCGTTACGCTTTTACTTTTACTGATTCATAAATTAGTTGCCCACCAAGACGCTCTCCTAAGCCTTTAACAACCGGATGAGTATTTAAGTGGTTGATTGCGGCTTGTAAAGCCTCCGCACGTTTACTGGCGGCAAATTCTTCAGCTGTCACACCAGAAACGTCTTCAACAGTCTCAATAATGAGAGGCACATCAATATCAAAAAAATCGCCTAATGCTTGCTTTATTTGTTCATAACGAACCTGGTTTAGCATATGACCATATTCTAATGGTACTTGGATTTTAAGGCCGGCATGCGTCGCCTCGATTAAACTTGAATTCATTAATATATTTTGGACTAATCCTGTTAATTCAAGTCTTGGTGCGACTAACCACCAAGTTTGCATTGTCAATTCTGAATAATGCACAATTGAAGGCAACGGCATTCCTAGAGCCGGCTGAGCAACCGTATCGATCACTTGTTTTTGAGCTTGTGATAACTGAACTTCTGGTTTATTCGTTTCTGAGTGCTCGCTGTTACTCTCATTATCTGACAGGGCCGCGACCATATCCGATATCGAAAAATGAGGGTCTAATGATTCATTTATAGCTTGCTCTTCTTCATCCGACTCATTTTCAGGTTCGTCTTCAACCTCATGCTGAATCCCTTGCGGCTGAGATTCTTGAGAAGGTACTAATACTTCACTCTCAACCTGTTGAATTGTTTCATTACCTGATTCACGGGCGGTTGTAGAATCCAAAGAATTGCGCCCATCTATAATATTATCAACAGCACTCAGAACGCCAACCAAGAGCGTTTTATCCGGGTCAGGGTTGAGCCCATCACGACCTAAAGACGCATTTAAACCATTCGCATTTATAGAGGTATCATCCAGTTCTGAGAGGGCCGCTTCAACAACAGGATCTTCCCAAGGAGGTCGCTCCGCAGAAACATTCGCACTAGTCACCACATTATCAATCTTCACATTCTCCTGTGAAGATTGACAGCCCTTGCCAACTTGCCTCTTGTTAACCTGTGCACTGTCGTGTAACACATCGGCAGATTGAGACTCTAAAGGGCGTGATTTTGAAGCGATTTGCACTTCTGAAGACACAAGGGGCCTAGGCATTTCTTGTGGTACACTCTGAGACTGAACCTCTGCCGTGTTATCTTTGTCTAGTTCGGTATTTTCTTCATGATAAGACGGTTTTTGAGCCGTAGCCGTTGGTACAGAAACTGGCACTAAAGGTTCCGAAGACATCTCGATTGTCACCGGAGGGGCTGGTCTAAAAGCAATAAGCCGTAACATCAGCATCTCAAACCCGGATTTTGGCGAGTGAGCTAAATGCAAGTCTCGGCGACCAATTAATAAACTTTGATACAATAATTGGACTTCTTGAGGTGCAATACGCTGACCTAATGTCTTGATACGCGCCAAATCACCCATCTGATCTTCTAACACATTTGGCACTTGCTGCTCTATAGCAATACGATGCAGAGCATCCATCAGGCTGGCGCAAATCGACACGAAATCGGGTTGATAATCAGCCAGTTCATTGACTTTATTTAAGACTGCAAGAGCGTCATTACTGGCAATCTGTTCTAACAAGGTTAACACCTGGCTTTGATTGACCAAGCCCAACATGGAGGTCACACCCGTTTCTGAAATAATCCCGTCACCAAACGCAATGGCTTGATCGGTTAAGCTTAATGCATCACGCATACTGCCGTTAGCCGCTTGCCCTATTTGCCATAAGGCCGCTTCTTCAAACGAAAGCTTCTCTTCACCCAATATCTTAGTTAAGTAACTGACCACTCTAGCGGAAGACATGTTTTTTAAGTTAAATTGCAAGCAACGAGACAGCACAGTAACTGGCAGTTTTTGTGGGTCCGTAGTTGCTAATAAAAATTTTACATGTGCAGGAGGCTCTTCAAGCGTCTTCAACAAGGCATTAAATGAATGCGTTGATAACATGTGGATCTCATCAATGAGATACACTTTAAAACGGCCTCGTGTTGGTGCATATTGTACATTTTCTAATAATTCACGGGTATCTTCTACTTTTGTCCGAGATGCCGCATCTACCTCAATCAAATCGACAAAACGCCCTTCCGTAATTTCAGTACAACTTGAACAAGTACCGCAAGGTTCAGGAGAAATACCGTTTGTTTCGCAATTTAGGCATTTCGCAAAAATCCGCGCAATCGTCGTTTTACCGACCCCACGTGTTCCGGTAAACAAATAGGCATGATGCAAACGTTGCTGACGTAGCGCATTGACTAAGGCTTGCAAGACATGATCTTGCCCAGCCATTTCGATAAAGGTTTGTGGTCGCCACTTACGGGCTAAAACTTGATAACTCATAATCCGCACTGGCTATTTATGTGAGATGAGTTATTGTACGGCACAGATACCCTTTAGGGAACAATTTACCAAAGAGTATCTTAAACTAAACACCGCAAATACTTGAAAATAATGGAATTCGACACCTAACCAACCATCAAATAGAAGATTAACCAAGTGTCTTTCTTTGAAAACAGCTTACAAGAGCCGCACCTATTTGGTGGCTCTCAATGCTCTTTGACGTTCTTTTTCTTGCTGTTTTTCTTGTCGGTGCTTATCAACCGCCTGAGACACATCTGCACCAATATGTTCTTCACCACGCTCACGAGCTAATTGAACTTGCCTTTCACGTTCAATAAAACGCTGACGCTGCTGATCGGACACCTTATCAAAACAATGGACACAGCTAACGCCTTGTTGAAAACGCTCGTCTTGCTTCTCTTCTGCCGTAATTGGCATACGACAAGCATGGCATTGATCGTATTCGCCCTTCTCTAAATTATGATTAACCGATACTCGATTATCAAACACAAAACATTCGCCTTCCCACATCGTCTCCTCAGAAGGCACTTCTTCAAGGTATTTCAGAATCCCACCTTCAAGGTGATAGACTTCTTCAAAACCCTGCTCTTTCATATAAGCGGTAGACTTTTCACAACGAATCCCACCAGTACAAAACATAGCGACTTTCTTTTGCTTAGTGGGATCCATGTTTTCTTTTACGAAATCGGGAAATTGACGGAAAGTATCTGTTTTTGGGTTAACCGCATTTTTAAAAGTACCGATTTGAACTTCATAATCATTACGAGTATCGACCAAGACCACATCAGGATCAGAAATCAATGCATTCCAATCCTTTGGTTTCACATATGTACCCACTACTTCTTTAGGGTCAATACCTTCAACCCCCATAGTCACGATTTCTTTCTTTAATTTTACCTTGGTGCGATAAAAAGGCATATCTTCATCAAAGGATTCTTTGTATGACAAATTATCCAAGCCGGGAACCTTAGACAACCACTCCAACATAGTATCAATGGCCTCCCTACTGCCTGCCACCGTACCATTAATACCTTCCGTGGCCAGCAATAAGGTGCCACGAATACCATTATTTTCAAGCATTTTTTGTAACGGTTCACGCAACTCTTGATAATTTTCTAAGGTAACAAATTTATATAAAGCACATACAACAACGGACACAAATATCTCCTCTGCGGTCTGGAACGTAAAACCAGAGCATTAATTACACATTTATTAACTGGCCACATAAGAACACCTTTTTGGCCACAAACTTTGCTTGAGCATTATAAAAAAAATCAAGCCGGATTTCGACCTTCCCGTTTCTTTTTTTCATTGAGCCTAATCAAATAACATTACCTTAATGAGATCGATTTAACGATCTGGATCAATTACCGTGCCATTCGTCGCATTTACACGAAACCAGCCAGCGATACTATGCCGACAAGCTTTCGATGCATTTACTTGGTGTGCAAAGCTTTCACTTAAAAATACAACAAAGCGACCTTTTTCAGGAAGAACCCTTATCAATTCCCTTTCTGAGTCATACTCATCAAAAATAACCAACTCACCGCCATCACTTGATAACCAAGTATCATTGAGATACAACACGGTCGATAGCACTCTATTGCTTTCACCGACAAAGGCATCAAAATGCTTATCATAAAACCCATTTTCATAATAACGGGCAAAGTGAGCCTCAAAATCAAACAACCCCAGAAGTAAGGACCGATTAAGAATTATTTTTAATGCCCCCATCACGATCAAAAAATCTCGTCTCGCTTGAGTATCACCATCAATCCAAAAAATACAATCTCTTCGAGTATCCAACTTAACTTGATGACTCAATTTACGCCCTACTCCTGCCTGCTGTAGAACGACATCAGGCAAGCTATTCGCTTCGTTCATCAAGGAATTCACTAGTTCTATAGAGAAAAAATCATCTAAAACACACCACCCCTTGTCTCGAAGGGAATTAGTAAGGATCATCAAAGAAGAAGCAGTAAAAAAATTATCTAGATCAGTCAATGCGTTCATATAAAACTTCTCAAAAACCCACAAATAAAGCGTGCGGCATGATACTGTAATAAACCCATTTGACGTACGATTAAATCACTTATTTTCGAAAATATGACTCAATTCAAACTCCGCGACTATCAAATAAAAGCCGTTCAGGCAACGCTCTCTCATTTTCGTACCTCGCTCACTCCTGCTGCGATAGTATTACCCACTGGCGCCGGTAAAAGTCTTGTAATTGCAGAGCTCAGTCGCCTTGCTAAGGGGAGAGTACTTTGTTTAGCGCACGTAAAAGAATTGGTTGAACAAAATCACTCTAAGTTTGAAATGACCGGCAGGAAAGCGGGCATTTTTTCAGCTGGCCTAGGAGAAAAGTGCTCATCGGCACAGGTCACGTTTGCCAGTGTACAATCTCTCGCCCCTAACTTAGACAAATTCTCTGAGAAGGTCAGCCTCTTGATTATCGATGAATGCCATCGAATTTCTGATAATACAGACACCCAATATCAACAAGTTATCCAACACCTGCAAACAATGAACCCATCTATAAAAATCTTAGGGCTCACTGCAACCCCCTTTCGCTTAGGGTCTGGCTGGATTTATGAACAACACTACTATGGGTTTGTACGCTCAGCAGAAACGAAGTTTTTTAAAAAGTGCATTTATGAATTACCCCTTAGACAAATGATAAAAGAAGGCTACCTAACCAAACCCATTTTATTTGATGCCGCCATCGCCCATTATGACTTTTCAAAATTGGAAGCCAATTCTATTGCCAATGAAGAAACCACCAATCAGGAAAAATCCCTCAACACATTAATAGGTAAATACCCCCGTGTCACACAAGCGATCGTTGAACAAATAATAGCGCTTTCACAAGACAGGCAAGGCATCATGATTTTTGCCTCTACAGTACAACATGCCCAAGAAATTACCCAATACATAGAAAACCAAGACCCAGACAATGAAGTAAAACTGGTTCATGGTGGTACACCTCTTTCTCAAAGAGATGACATCATTCAACAATTCAAAGCTAAGTCCATTAAATATCTAGTAAATGTATCAGTGCTAACCACTGGATTCGACGCGCCACATGTAGATGTCATCGCCATTTTAAGACCGACACAATCCATCAGCCTTTTCCAACAAATTGTGGGGCGAGGCTTGCGGCTGAGTGACAATAAACAAGACTGCTTGATACTGGATTATGCCAATAATGGTTACGATCTATTTATGCCGGAAATTGGTGAGAAAAAACCGACAAGCGACTCGATCCCTGTCCAAGTTGAATGCCCAATCTGTGAGTTTGCAAATGTATTTTGGGGAAAGGTCGATAATGATGGCGATATTATTGAACATTTTGGGCGACGCTGCCATGGATTAGTTCCTAATACACTCTCAAGATCAACACACCTAAGGCAAAGTTTCGAAACAGGTGAGGTACAGTGTGATTACCGCTTTCGCTTCAAAGTATGCCCCCTTTGTAATGAAGAAAATGATATCGCAGCTCGACATTGCCAAGCTTGCGAAGGCCGTCTAATTGATCCAGACGATTTATTAAAAAAAGCCCTCAACCTAAAAGACTCGAAGGTTATTCGTTGCGCGGGAATGGAATCGTCAATAAAGCAAAGCATCCTCTCGGTACGATATTTCGATGAAGATGGCAATGATTTAAAAGAACACTTTGATTTTAGCAAAAAAGCGGCATTAGTACGTTTTAATGAATACTTTGCTAGAAGGCTAGCGCAAGGCACTCGTCCTATTAGCTTTAACCATATAGACGAGGTTAAACCCTTTCTAGTTTTTTTGCCCCACCCTGATTTCGTGATCGCCAGAAAAAAAGGGCAATTTTGGAAAGTAACAGAACGTTTATTTGATTACGAAGGTCCCTATAGAAAAGCCAACCAACTCAATTAATCTATTCTTAACTTTTGTCGATTGAATGAAGAAAGCGCACTTTGATAAGAGACGAAAAAAGGCTTATTTAACTCAGTTAACCGCTGTTGCGCATTTTGCGCGGAATAATGAGAGCTTGATAACTCTCCCAATAAAACATGGAGAAAATTCGCAGCCATATTCTCACAAAAGACTTGAGCAACACTCCTATCCACCCCAACTTTGCAAAATTTATCAATAGATTTACCTTGCAATACCTGCATCTGCTGAGTAAAGAAACCGCCATTAATTAAGCTGTCCATTAATACTAAGTGGGTAGACTCAATATTATTTCCATAAAAGCTAAAAAGTATGTCTGTATAAAACTCAAAAAAGGTAACTGGGTGGCGGCTCTCTATATACGATTCATCCGCTGAATTTTGTAACGCCAGATCCATTTCTTCAAAAAACAGTTCCTTGATAAGAGATAACTTATCTGGAAAATGACTAAAAAAGGTGCCTACTGCAACACCACACTCTTTACTAATAGCTCGTGTATTAGTCGCAGCCACCCCTTTTTCAATAAAGAATTTTTTAGCCGTCGATTTAATTCGCTCTCGAGTAACCAGTTTCTTCTTTTGCCGCAAACTATTCATAGACCAAGCTCATCATTAAACTTAGATCAAAGTGTATCCTTAAAAGAGCCGACAGAAAAGTCTCTTACCAAGGCAAGCTAAATCCCCCCTTATCACGGAACAATTTAGTTAAACTTATCTTCTACTCGAGCATGTAATCGAGTTTCAAGTTCCAGCATAAATGTCTTTATACGTTCTGCATTCATCCCCCAATCGCCTTTACCCACTCGAGAGCTTGAACGCATATCAATACGCGTTAAGTTATGCTCCTCTCTAATACGCAACACCACATCATCTCTAAAACCAAAAACAGGGGTTCTGGCCGTCGCTTCCACCACTCCGGCCTCAGGATACGCTTCAACTAACTCCCAACCCTTTTCCTCTATCAAAAGCAGTACTTCTTGAAAAATTTCAGCTGATGGTAGTACAGAAAAAGCAGGCTTAACATTTGGGTAATGCTTTAGCTGTGTTCGAATGGTCTTCTCATCATAAAAAGTTGAGTTTTCAGATAAAGTTCGAATCATAGGAACGTGGATGTAACTTGGAGGTGTTTCGATATCCGTTGAAATATCGGACAGCTGTGGTAACCCGGATTTCGAAAAGTAGAAACCAATCCAAAACAAACCATACAGAAGCGGGATAAAAGCAGCGAGGCAAAATACAAACTTACTATTCGATCCTTTTTCGCATGGACAACGAAAAACAGAAAGGAAAGCCGCTAAGGATAAAACAATAGATGCGAACACACTTTTCATTAACAACGAAAAGCCTGTAACAGGTTCAAGAAAACCGACACGTACTCCTGCTATGGATGCAAACACCAAGCAACCAAGCAACAATAACGAAATATATAATATCGGAGAGATATATCGACTCATATTCAACTCATTATTAATAAGAATAACTCCACAATATACCCGCAGTGAGACACTTAAAAGTACTAGCACTGTGGTTTGACTTTGATTCCTTGTTATTTGCATAATTAACAAGAAGATAAACCAATAGAGCATAATTATAGTGCATCCATGCACTTATTTTGCTCGTATCAATATCTGCCATAATCTTGATTTATTTCACTTATTTAATTGGCATTATCTAAATTAATTAGAAGTATGAATGCAACAACTCAATCAGAATCACCCAAGAATAATGACACGCACACCTTGTATGAAATCGCTTAAGCGCGCGTTAATAACTGACATTGACCATCACTAAAAAATTGTACAGCTTGCTTTTTTTCTTGCCAAAAAGAATGGGGCCATTATCAAAAAATAAAAAATTCTTCCAATAATTAGAAAACACAAACCAGGTAGTTTCGATAACTTCATCACTGTGATAACAAAAATAAATTACTGTATCCCCCCCAATGACCGACGTGATCTAACACTTCATCCGGTAAAGCGGCTTCTTCAGAATCCCAACTTTTCTCCCAATGAACGCAACCTTGCTGATGACTTTCTTGAGTAAGCCAATCATCTTGAGTAAAATTGTCTGGATGAAGTTGCTTCTTACTGACATAGTCACGCCATATATTGTTTGCAAAGTCAGGAGATAACACACGAATTTCTTCTAACGCTTCAGAAGGGATGCTAGGGTCTTCTCGCTTAAAGGCCCACGCTTTTTTAAACCCATTAAAATCAGAATACTGCATAAAACTTTTATACTTCACTATATTAATTTTTTATCTTACCTTAAAGCGCTTATCGAACGGCACTGTTAAGACGCCAATCATTTACCTTTAAAGCATTGAGTTGCTGCAACCATACAGAATGCAACATTAACTATCAAACGAGCCGCCCTACACTATCGATAACCACCTAGTTACTCTTCACATAGCACCATAAATAATAGGTGAATTAATCTAATCTATTAGGTGAGAAAGCATCGTTTGTTCCTTAGAAACACATCACCTATGATTTACTTGTTGTAATAAAACAACATTTTATTTTAAAACAATTTTTTAGGAGAAAATCATGGATACTCAAGACAAATATGATGCATTATTAGCTCAATGGGGCTATGACGGTACTGAATTTAAATATACCAAAAAAGCGTATGCTGTTATTGTTAAAATCAGTAAAACAGCGATCCAATGGTTAGTAAAAGCCCGTGCATCAGCCACTGAAAATACCGTAACAAACCGTTTTACAACACAATTCTAACGATTATTCTTATTGATAGGGTAGAAAAAAATAACACACCCTTTTTCAATCCACTTAAGTGCCCCAAAATAAGCTCTCTCATCCTATCGCCCCTCATCTACATCATTTTCTATTATGGTTTTGTAAAAAAACCACATACTTAATCTAGATTCCCTTTCAACTTCCAATACAATTAACGTAACATTAGTCACTTACTATGAAATTTTCCTAATGTGTAATTCGAATATTCAGAGAGTGTATTATGTACGAAGCCATAATCTTCGACTGCGATGGCGTAATTGTCGATACCGAAAATATGATGAACAAGATCTTTAAAGAAGAACTATCCAAACTTGGATTAGAATTCTCCCACGAAGAGCTGGATCACTATTTTAGCGGTTATGCCGCCTCTGAAAATTTGATTACTATTGAAAAAATGTTAAAAAAACCAGTCCCTTCACACTTCAGCAAAACGGTTGATCTCCGCTTTCGAAAAGCCATGGAAGACAACCTAGTTCCAATTGAAGGCATCGTAGATGTACTCAACAAAATAAAGCACCCTATTGCCATGGCCACCAACTCAAGAACAGAGTCTCTAAAATTTAAACTTACTAAAATTGGTTTACTCGAAACTTTCCACACTCGCTTCTGTGTTGAAGATGTGGAAAATCCAAAACCTAAACCAGATTTATACCTTAAAGCCGCAAACGCACTAAACATTGATCCTAGTAAATGCATTGCAATTGAAGATTCTGTTGCCGGCATCACAGCGGCGGTTGCTGCCGGCATGACGGTGTATGCATACAGTGCATCTGTCGATTCCAAAACACAATTAAATGCCGGAGCAACTCTCACCTTCAATACGATGAAAGAACTGGAATCTTTGCTGAATCTATAAAACCAATGTGTCCCTGAAAAGTTCACGAGTAGACACTCTATACAGATAGGCTGAATCCAGTTTTAAAAAATGTTATTTCTTCAACTGCTTCAGCAATGTCTTAGGAAGGTCACTAATAATGAGTGAATTTGTTTCTTCATCAAAGCGAATTTCATTACCCAGTAAGCTACTGTCAAAACTCAATGTTAATGCTCGAGTACTACCGGAATAACGAGTTAATTTTTTTAACGCGGCTTTTTCAACAAACATGTCTCTATCTAAAGCAAAGCTCTCCGATTCCGCAATTTCCATAAAAAGCCCAGCTTCATCAGGTGAAAAACGCTCTTCCACTTCTTTTGCTATTTGAACGAGATCAATGCGCTCATTTTCTTCCGCTTTTTCCAAACAGTGTTCCGCCACTACTCGCTTTAACTCATTGGCTTTCGGTACGGATAATTTTTTCACATCACAATAAGCCGACGTCACATCCACCAGCTTTCGCGTCTCTTTAGAGGTTACTTTTGGTTCATCACAGCCAATAAAACGAGTAAAATAATCACTTTCTACTTTTGCCGCTCGCCCAAAGCGAAAAGAGATATAGCGGCTTTCATCACGTTCAGCCCAAGCCGTTAGATTAATGCGCATTGCCATGTGCAACTTTTCGAGCTCTATCTGCTCAATTTGTGACAAACTTAGATCAGCATTCAGTACCATGCCGTGCTTACGTTTTAACAGGGCAATAAACAAAAAATGCGTATCATGCAATTCATAATGGTTAAACCATAACAACCCCCCTTCAGCATCCTCAACTTCCCCAATGCAGGTAACGAAATCAGAAGCACATGCTTTTGAAAATGCCGCAAAATCGTTAAAACCATCATTACCATAAAACTGTGTTAATAAACCTGGTAACTTAGCCCCAGTCTCACTGCCTTCAGGGTTAGAGAACTGCCCTGTATTCATTCCTGATCGATTAAATAAGTTACCTATTTGCTCCGCCAATTTCTCTGCCTGCTCATCAACCGCATTTTCTGTAGGTCTTGCGACTAATACGGCTTTCGTTGAACCTATATTTTTTTGTACTTCATGTACGATTAAGTTTGCAATTGACATGGGAGCCCTCTAAAAAAGCGAATAAAATATGTACAAATTTCTAAAATCTTGCTGTATTGTTAAACGTTACCCCAACACTCTTAACTAATTTTGGAATAACAAGCAAAGACACTATGACTAAACTACCAACAACCAAAAGAGAAACACGCGATGAAATAAACTCTCAAATCGAAGCGTATTTAAAATCTAAAGGAGAGATCACTCAAGCTGAAATGGGTGAATCTGGATTAGTGGACGGTAAGTATAACACGAGCCATGTTGGATTTAATGAACCAAAACAAACAAGAACACCGCTAAATTACATTGTCGCTACCTTAGAGCAACGCAAGCAACAGAAACACGTTAAACCGCCAACCAAACCCACTCGAAGCGGTCCAAGGAAAAAATCATATACGATGATTTCGGCGACCCAATTCGTTGGGTCTGGGAAGATTAGTTCAAAAGTCTCGCTGACTCTTTTAGATAACCTTCAATTTTTAAAAAAACGGCTCACTATTCGCCAGCATTCACCCCTGCCCAAAAATCACCTAACTTTTTCCTTCTTTGAAAATTCAGCTTTCCTTGAAAGTACGCTACCATATTCAGTACTTAATATAGGGAGAGAACCATGTCTATTAGTTATTTACACGCAATGATACGTACCAACAAGCCTGAAGAAAGTCACGATTTCTATACTAAAGGACTCGGTTTAATCAAAACTCGCCAATACGACAGTGAGAATGGTCGTTTCTCTTTAATTTATTACGCTGTAGAAGCGGGCGCACCAGAAGTAGAACTTACACATAACTGGGACCATAGAGATTATTCAAATGGAGACCAATTCGGTCATTTAGCATTTAGAGTAAGTGATATTTATCAAGTATGCCAAACACTAAGTGATCAAGGAGTGACCATCTTACGCCCTCCAAGAGATGGTCATATGGCATTCATCAAGGATCCAAACGGCATCTCAATTGAACTGCTTCAAGAAGGTGACAATCTGCCACCTCAAGAACCTTGGGCATCAATGGAAAACACTGGTAGCTGGTAGCTGGTAGCTGGTAAAAAATCCATCATAAGGGGCAGATTATAAGCAGTCAGTCCCTTATTTTATTCAGATATCCACCATCCCTTGTCAAGCTCAAAAAAATGCTCGACTAAAACCATCGTCTTCTAAAAACTTAAAGAAAACAAATCAAACCAGTTTAATACCTAATGATGACAGTAAACTCACCGCCTCATATCGACAAAAAATGGCGTCTTTAAGGTTATTTCTCTTTACGTTGATATTATAATTAAAAGCACCATTAAAGTCCGCTTTAGAAAGATCGCAATTTACAAACAAACTGTTCATTAGGTCTGTCCCTGTAAACTGAGCCCCTGTCAGTGTTGACTCTCTAAAATCTACGTCTCGCGCTCGGCAGTCTTCAAATAGAATACCGGGTAACTTTAGTCCATAAAAAGAAGACGCATCCAGTAAACATTCTTTAAACAACAATGGAGCGCCCAAGTCCATTCCTCGCCAATACGCTTTAGTCCAGTCAACACCTAATACTTTAGAGGCATGAAACTGAACATCAGAAAACTTACTGTTTCTGATGTTCACAGCCGTCAATTTACATTTGATAAACTGACACTCTTTAAAAACACAAGCATCAAATAAAGACTCAGTAAAATCACACGATTTAAACACACAGGATTCAAATACCTTATCACTAAGCGTTTCTTGCTCTAAAAAAAGGTCGTTAAAATCTCTGTTATAAAATGACGACTCATTCATAAGTTCATGTTTCAACGGACATCCTCTTTCTAAAAGCCATAAATCAGCAAGGTTAACATCTGCTTTTCATAAAGAACATCACTCAATAAGAATGGATTCCACTAACACTTCAATCGATGTTAACTAAATAAATTTATTTTCTAAAATTTCACTTTCCCACTGCTTAATTATATCTCTTGGGCGAGTTACCCCATATTGCGCCCGTTGAGAAGACGTTCTATAGGCCCACAATTGATTACCAAAATCATAATGCCACCACTCACTTGGTAGATTCGTAAAACCCACTTCACTCATGGCATTATAGAGAATCCGGCGATTTTCTATTGCCTGAGTATACTCTAAAGAACGGCCTTCCAACGCGGCTGTCCAAGATAACTGGCTAGCCTCATCAAAATGGGTCCCCATATCAAGAAACCGCCCCATATCATCGCATAAGGTCACGTCCACAGAGCCCCCAGTCAAATGTGGGCTTGGAGCCCCTACATCACTGCTTGGTGGCGAAACCAAACTTTTCGCCTTGTGATGCAAATGTTGCTCTGAGTGAGTTGGGAAAGACTTTTTCAAAATATTGATCAAGGTATCAAATAGATGCTGTTGTACCGAAAAGGGGCGCCAACCATCCAGCACAACCAGCTTTTTTCCTTCTGGTATTAATTTGGTCACTTGATGTAATTTCTCAAACACCCCTTCCCTAACAAAACACTCTGGAATCGCATTAGCAATACCCATCTTTGCGTAAAATGGATACGTTACTAATAGATTCGATGTGCTGAGTGGAATCAGTGCCTCACCACTTTCTACAATAGGAATTGTTTTGTATTTATCCCAAGAAAACTCATCACATTTTGGAATTAACACTTGATGTAAGCTTTTCATATCACTTAAAGATACCTGGTAAGAATAACGTTAAATTGGGATAACAAATTACAAAAATTTGCGCAACGATTGCCACCAACACAAACGGCCAAATACTTTTAAACATTTCCGTAATTTCCAACTTACTCACAGCTGCGGCAACGAAAACGCACGCCCCCATCGGCGGTGTAATTAGGGCAATTGTAATGTTCACAGTAATCACCACGCCAAGATGAATGGGATCTACCCCAGAGGCGATCGCTACAGGAAAGAATACTGGCGTTAATAACATCAATGCAGATACTTCTTCCATCAACATCCCAATGAAGAAAGTGATCGCACTCAAGATCAACAACACAATCGTTGGATTATTTTTAAATGGCTCTAAATAAACGACTAATTGTGCCGGCAGCTGTGCATACGCTAACAACCAACTAACCACGGATGAGGCGGCTATAATGACAAAAATTGTTCCCGTCAAAATAGCGGTATCCGTTAGCGCTTCAATGAGTTTACGCACACTAAGGGTTCGATTAAGCAACCCTAAGATAAGAGCATAAGCAACAATTAAAGCGCCCGATTCTGTCGGTGTAACAAAACCAAACACAATACTGGATACAATAATAAAAGGCGCAATTAATGCTGGTGCAGAATACCAAAATGCCGATAACACCCCTTTCAGACTCGCCCGCGCATGTTGACTTTGAATGCCCACTTTTCTCACATATAAATAATTCATAACAAGAAAAGCACCGCCCAGTAATAATCCAGGTATCACACCGGCTAAAAACAAATCGCCAACAGAGGTATTCGTTAATGACGCATATAGAATCATAAAAATACTAGGTGGTATAATGGGCCCTATCAACGAACTGGCAGCCGTCAACCCCGCGGCATAACTGGTTGCATAGCCTTCTTTTTTCATCGCGGGTACAAGTAAGGAACCTAATGCTGACGTATCCGCTACCGCAGAACCATTAACACCGGCAAAAAACACACTGGATACAACATTGACGTACCCTAAACCACCTCGTAAATGACCTACCAAAGAATTGGCTAGTCGAATCAACTGAGATGTAAGTCCTGATGTATTCATCAAGTTACCCGCTAAAATAAATAGAGGGATAGCCATCAACGCGAAAGAATTAATTCCTCCATAAAATTGCTGCGGTATCATCCGGTATGCCAACGAAAAGTCGACAAAAACAAACCCTATCAATGCGGCTAACAACAAACAGATAAATAGTGGTACACCCAATAATATATTGACTAAAAAAGTCCCAATAATAGCGGCTAACATAAGTCTCCCCTTACTTGCTCAGGTGATGAATAAGGACCTTTAGTCAGAGCCATAAAGAACAAGGCAGTAAAACCAATGGGAATAGCTAACAAAGGAATGGTTTTACTTATGCCTAACCCCATACTGGAAAATTTCCCCATTGAAAGTGAATAGCGCGCACTGACATACACAAAAAATAGTGACACCCCTAATACCACTAACCATTGATACATTTGAATCATATTTCTCAATCGTGCGCTGACAATTTGCTCGACAAAGGACACTTTCATATGTCGAGAATCCATGTAAGCACAGGACATAACTTGCATGACACAGGCGATAATTGCGTAACGAGAAAGCTCGTCAGACCAAATAGGAGAATGATTTAATATATAGCGAGTAAAAACACTATAGAGAATAAGCAGTACATTTAAAGCCAGTATCGACGCAGAAATGCATAGCATGGCGCGATACAAGGCCGTACGAATTTGATTTAGAGTCATAGATAGCCCCGAAAAGGCGCCCGAGGGCGCCAAACAGATTACGTTTTATTTATTTTTTAAACGCGGCGTCTTTTAGGGCAAGGTCCACCCACTCCTGGCCAATACCTTCTTCTTGTAACCAAGAGAAGTAAGAAGGTTGTCCAACTTGACGGAATTCTTCTAATTCAGCTGCAGTTGGGCGATATATTTCCATGCCATTGTTTTCTAAATACGTAATACGTGACTCAACCTGGCTTTCTACTGCACGGCGATTAAGTGCATTCGCTTCTTTAACTGCTTCCAAAAGTGCGGCTTTATCACTCGCAGACAAATCTTTTAATAATTCATCATTCGCTACTAGGAACTGATCAGAGTATTGAATATTAGCTAAAGTTGCATATTTTTGAACCTCAAACAAACTGCCCAAAATAATGTACATTGGGGGATTCATTTGACCATCCGCCACTCCGGTTTTTAGAGCAAGGTAAACTTCTGTCCATGGAATAGGCGTTCCTGATGCTCCAAAGGCGTTATAAAGAGCAACTTGACTTTTATCCATTGCACGGAAGCGTAAACCATCAAAATCTTTTGGGGACTTAATCGGCAATTTATTATTAGTAAAGGCTAAGAAACCACCTTCTTCAACCACGGCTAATAAATGACCTCCGGTTCTTTCGTAAAAAGCACTTTGCGCTTTTTTCCAGTACTCACCTTCGTCAAAAAAAGTTCGTGCTTCATCAAAGTCGGCGAATAAAAAAGGGATCGCACTTACAAAAATCTCAGGGAATAAAGGAGAAATACCTCCGAACGAGGCCACATTTAAACTGGGAGTATTTAATACTTGTTCCATACGCTCTTCTTCTTCACCTAACATACTGTTTGGGTAAAGTTTAAGGTTTAGTTCACCACCCGTTTTTTCAGAAACTAACTTTTTAAGATTCTCTGCAAATAAATGCACCGCATTTTTATCAGCATCAGGAGCCCCATTGTAACTAAGGTTAATCGTCTGAGCATTAATAGCTAAAGACGCTGATGACAATACGGTTCCAAGAGCCAATGCCTTAAATAAGCGAGTTGTGGCAAACATTTTATTAACAAGGTTCATGATGTGTTTCCTTTATGAGTTAACGTTTTTATTAAATATTGTAATTGTTTTTTCTTAACACCTACCAAGCTATACTTGAGATGTTGACATCACAATAGGCAAAGCGTTGCATTATAGTCAACACCCAGGTTTTACCATAGCGCAATCGTCAATATAGACTCTATCTAGTGTAGGGTGAGTTGGGCGCTAAAAAAGTCATGGTTTCTGAAAGATGGTCCAAAAGCGCTTGTGCAGCCAGCGTCAGCTCTCGGCCCTCTATGCTTAATACACGTACTTTCGCTTGAGAAAAAATGAAATTATCCATTTTCACAACCATGATTTTTTTATTTTCGATCTCTTCCCATACCGTCAGTAAAGGCATAAAAGTGACTCCGAGACCTGACACCACAAAGTTCTTTAGTGCCGCAACAGAGTTAGTTCGTAACCTAGGAGTCAGTTTAAGGTGATTTACTTCTTCAGCTAAAGTTACTAGACGCCCCATTCCCGTTGATTTATCAATTAGTGCAATCGGATACTCCGCTACAGAATCAAAAGTAATAGGAGTTTTATAGTTAGTAAGATCATGCCCTGGAGGCACAATCAACTCTAAAGGGTGTGTCGTTTCTAAATGACAATGAAGCTTAGGGTGGTTAGCTGAGGCATATGTTAATGCAAAATCTATATGTTCTTCTTGCAATAAATTTACGGCATCTTGAGCCCCTGCCATCTCAACGGTGAGTTGGATATCTTTATGTTTTTCTAAAAAGGACTGTAGGGAGGATGAGATAAGGTCGCCGATAATACCTTCTCCAACCGCAATACGTACTTCTCCTGTACGCAAATTTAACAAGTCATCTATCCTAGACAACGTTGCCTGTTCGCTTGCATGCATTTTACGATAGTATTGCAACAACTCTTCACCCGCCGGGGTAATAGGATTGCGATTATTGGTCCTGTCCCATATTGGTATCAATAAATTTTCCTCTAATTGAGAAAGCAACCGGCTCACTGCAGAAGGATCAACATTGAGCCTTGCCGCCGCTTTTCGTAGGGTCTTATAACGAGCAATGGCATTAAGATACTCAAGTGCACGGGCAGGAAGTTTATGCATTTTTTAATCACCTCACTATTTTCAGCATTCATTTTATACAGTAAAAAGCCTATAAAAAGTAGAATGTAAACCTAGTAAGCCCCTAAACATAGATTCTCTTTATAGGAATGTCAGTAAACTCGAGCGTTTTTGTTATATGCATCTCTTCTAAAGCATCGTAACCTTTTTCACTTAATTTATTACAGAAGGAAAGGCAATGATCAACTCCGTTCTAATCAAAGTCAGAGGTTTCCATGTCGATATTTTCCAACATGTAAATAACGCTCGTTATTTAGAATTTTTAGAAGAAGGTCGCTGGGCTTTTTTTGACGATTTCGGTTCAGGGACAGAGCTAATGCAACAGGGAATCGCATGGGCGGTAGTGAATATTAATATTGATTTCAAATCAGAAGCAAATTTTGGTGATGTATTAGCCGTACAGACACACTTTTCTAAGCTTGGTAACCGTAGTATTACCATGAAACAACGCATTATTAATACGCAAAACCAAAACGTAGTGGCAGAAGCAGACGTGACTTATGTTTGTTTTTCCAAAGAATTAAAAGCCGCGGTCCCTTTACCGGATGATTACAGACAAAAAATAGAAGCGGCTATTGTTTAATTGTCCTTAACACTTTAGTTAAAATAGGCCAGTGAATTAAATTACTTTCCTAGGATGAGCCATTCTTAATTTATCATTGAGTTATCAGAAACCCTCGCCCCTTGACTCAAAAACTAGGGGCGATTCTATTCTACCGGTCTCGATTCTGAATTCGCCATCTAGTAAAATACACGTTAGGGTCTAAAAAATTCCGGTTCCCCTCAGAGATTTCAACTATTCAGCTGACACTGTATGCTTTAAACTATCGGCCATCTAATCATACAAAGTAGTATAACAAAATCGTTTACCTACTTTGTTTTACGACCCAAAGTTAAGGAGCTAGGCCGTGAAAAACGTATTCATTGATGGCGAAACAGGCACAACAGGCCTTCAAGTAAGAGAGCGCCTGCTTAATCATCCGCACATTAAGATCATTAGTATTGATCCAGAGAAAAAACGCGACGAGTCGGAAAAACGTCGCCTAATGAAAGCGGCGGATGTAACAGTGCTTTGCCTTCCCGATGATGCCGCGAAAGCGAGCGTTATTCTAGCAAAAGAAGAGGATTGCCGTATCCTAGATGCCAGCTCAGTTCATCGTGTTGCAGAAGGTTGGTCTTATGGCTTGCCAGAATTAGATGTGTCTCAGCGTGACAAGATTGCTAAAGCTCAGTTTGTATCCAATCCAGGTTGTTACCCTACTGGTGTGATTCTTGTATTGAAACCTTTGATTGAAGCCGGCTTATTACCAGTCGATGGCAATTATGCGATCAATGCCATTTCAGGTTACAGTGGAGGCGGTAATGCACTGATCGATAGTTACGAGAAAGAACCAAACGCACCGGTATACGGTGTTTATGGATTAAACTTTGCCCATAAACATTTACCTGAACTTGAAAAGTGGTCTGGCCTGTCGAAAAAACCCATTTTCATTCCGAGTGTTGGCAATTTCCGTCAAGGCATGTTGACCTTTGTCCCCGTTGAATTAAGCGAAGATGTTAGCGCCCAACAGCTGCATGCAAAATTGGCAGAAGTGTATGGAAAAGAGGCCTTTATTTCGGTGAATGACTACAATGTGATTGCCGATGATGCCGCGCCTTTCCTAACCCCCCATAACATCGATAACAGCAACCGTGTGGAATTGTCTGTATTTGGTTCCGCAGATGGCAAATCTTGCTTATTGGCAGCTAAGTTCGACAACCTAGGTAAAGGAGCGTCTGGCGCGGCCGTCCAAAACCTCAATATCATGTTAGGGTTTGATGAGTCTCTTGCTGTCGAACTTTAATCCTCTTATAGAGCACGGGATTACAAATAAAAACCCTTCAATACTTGGATAATCCAACTATTGAAGGGTACTTCGATCTTCAGGACTTGATTAACAACCCCCTTTGTTCGATAGCTAGCGTCGAAGCGTTTCAATTAAGCCTTACCAATTGAGGGTCACTTTCTTACCAGTCTCTAGCGATTGCTGCGCCGCATCAGCCAATATTTGAGCACGACGCCCATCTTCAAAACTTGGTGTAACAGGCTGTTTGGCAATCACATTTTCGATGAAAGACGTTAATTGCAAGTTATAAGCGTCAACATAACGATCAATAAAGAAGTTATAAAGAGGATCTTGTACTTGCGTTGTTGCTTTCGTAAAACGGCTAACAGAAGTCGGTGTCTGATTGTTTGAAATCACCATACCTTCTGAACCAAACGCCTCCACACGCTGATCATAGCCGTAAATCGCACGACGAGAGCCATTTATGTGAATTAAGCGGCCAGATTGGCTTTTCATGATCAACATAACACTGTCAACATCGCCAATTTCAGTGATTTTTTCATCGACCATGGCTCCGCCAAAAGCTTGTAATTCAACAATTTCTTCGCTCAAGACAAAACGCGCCATATCAAAATCATGGATAATCATGTCACGAAAGATACCACCTGAGGATTTTAGGTACTCCACTGGCGCCATTCCAGGGTCGCGACTCGTAATGATCACTTGTTCTAGTTTACCAATACTGCCATCTTGAGCTGCTTTGGCAATCGCAGCATGACTAGGATCATAACGACGATTAAAACCAATTTGGATAGGCACATTACAACCTTTAATCTGTTCCATACACGCATTAACCGTCGCGGTATCCAAATCAATCGGCTTTTCACAAAGAATCGCTTTGCCTGCCTTTGCGGCTTTTACAATCAGATCAACATGCGTGTCGGTACTGGTTGCGATTAATACCGCATGCACATCCGGATCAGACAAGGCTTCTTCAACACTGGCAACCACTTGAGCACCTGTGGATTTAGCCACCTCTTCCGCGGCCGGTGCATATACATCAAATACGTATTTAAGATTCGATTGAGCAAACGCTTGAATATTTTGTGCGTGCATTTTTCCAATTCGACCCGCACCAAATAAAGCAAAATTAAGCATGATTTATCCTTTCAATGTTATTTTTAACTGTTCTCGCATACAGTATTGACCTACTCTCCTTATGTCCTCATCCAACCCTCTCTCATAGCAGGAAAGGTCTGGCACTTGGCTCCCACCCTTTATCTTTAAAAGGAGGGAGTAGGCATTTGGTGATACATCATCAATAGTGCTTTTAATAACAGCAATTTTTTTGATTAAAATATATGAATTTTACCCTTTTTTATCACGCTCAATAATCCATTCATGATCAGGGTCATTATGGAATATCCAGTTTCGGCTTGGGCCCGCCATTACATTTAAATAATAAGATTGATAACCATGAGGTACACCGACAGGGTGATAACCTTTCGGCACCATAACAAGGTCACCATTTTCCACCGCCATGGTTTCATCAAGGCTGCGATCATCTGTGTAAACACGTTGAAAGGCAAACCCTTGTGGTGGATCTACTTTATGATAGTAGGTCTCTTCCAACTGAGTTTCAGATGGGGCCGCATCGGTATCATGTTTATGGGGCGGATAACTCGACCAACCACCACTTGGGGTAATTACTTCACATACCAATAGGCTATCGGCCGGTTCATTGCCGAATAAAATATTACACACATGGCGTGTATTACTGGTAACACCACGGGTTTCATATTGGCACTGCCCTGGTGTAATCAGTTTTGCTGCAACCCCCCTTCCCAGGTGCTTTACAGAACGCCACTTCTACATCCGTAATGGCTTCGATACGAATCTCGTCCTGTGCTGGCGCATAAACAGAATATGGGGCTTTCTGTTCAAAGACACTCATACGATCTCCAATATCCGACCAAGCTTCATGCTGGGTACTGGCATTGGCTTTACCGGATAGAATCACCGCACAAACCTCATCGGTTCCTGTCGCAATAGTAATAGATTCACCTGCCGTTAAGTCATGTGCTTCAAAGCCAACATACTTCCAATTCGCACTTTCAGGTGTGACATGCTGGACTTTAGTCTGTCCAGCCTGTTTGTTTTTACTTAGACCATTTTTACTTAGTAAATGTGACATGTTCAAAAACCTCGTAACCAATTACTTCATAGTGGGCATTGAGAACTCAGGGCCAGCACGTAAACCGGTTGGCCAACGGGCAGTCACCGTTTTCATACGCGTATAAAAACGCACACCATCGGGTCCATGCATATGCAAAGGCCCAAATAAAGAACGCTTCCAGCCACCAAAACTATGGAATGCCATTGGTACTGGAATGGGCACATTTACACCAACCATACCCACCTGAACATTTTCGGTAAACTGACGTGCACTGTCACCATCACGGGTAAAGATCGCTGTACCATTCCCGTATTCGTGCTGATTGATTAATGCCAAACCTTCTTCATAAGAGTCAACTCGAACCACACATAATACAGGCCCAAAAATTTCTTCGTCATAAATTCTCATGCCCGCTTTCACTTGGTCAAAAAGTGTTGGACCAACAAAGTAACCTTGTTCATGATTTTTTACGACAAAGTCACGTCCATCAACCACCAAAGTGGCCCCTTCGTCTACACCAGAGGTAATGTAGTCACGTACTTTTTGAGCGTGTTCTTTACTTACTAACGGCCCCATATGAGGTTCATTTTCAATGCCATACTGCTTATAAAGTCCTGGCCCAACGGTCATAGTCGTTATTTCACTCTGAATTTTAGCAATCAAATTGTCAGCCACCTCATCTCCAACACAAACGGCTACAGAAATCGCCATGCAACGTTCACCTGCCGAACCGTATGCCGCTCCCATCAGGGAGTTAACCACTTGATTAGGGTCAGCATCAGGCATCACCAACATATGATTTTTCGCACCACCAAGTGCTTGTACTCGCTTGCCATGAGCACTTGCGGTTGCGTAAATGTATTGCGCTATTGGTGTGGAGCCAACAAAACTCACCGCTTGTACTCGCTCGTCGGTTAACAAGACATCTACTGACTCTTTGTCGCCATTAATCACATTGAAAACACCATCTGGTAAACCCGCTTCTTTCAATAATTCAGCAAGACGCATAATGGTGCTTGGGTCTTTTTCAGAAGGTTTCATTACGAAAGTATTACCGCAGGCAATGGATACTGGAAACATCCACATGGGCACCATAGCAGGGAAATTGAATGGGCTGATACCTGCGCACACACCAAGGGGTTGCATGAGGCTATAGCTATCAACACCACGACCAACATTTAAGCTATGCTCACCTTTTTGTAGATGTGGAATACCACAAGCAAACTCAACGACTTCAAGACCTCGAGTCAATTCGCCCATGGCATCGGAATACACTTTGCCATGCTCGCTAGCAATCAATTCCGCTAACTCATGACGATTTTCTTCAACCAGCGCTTTAAATTTAAATAGCACACGAGCACGATTTAATGGAGTCACTTTTGACCAGGTTACAAACGCGGTTTGTGCTGACGTAATTGCGGCTTGTGTTTCTTCAATGGTACTTAACGATACCGACAAAGACACCTCTCCTGTTGCTGGATTAAACACCTTTGCGGTACGAGTAGAATGGCTAGCAACAAGCTGGTTATCAACAAAATTGCCCATCACTTTATTCAAATCTGACATTTTATTCTCTCTTCAATATAGTAGGATAGTATTCACGTGAAATTAAAACGCAAAACCGGCTTTCGTAAGGTTCGAAGATAAATACTCGTAACCCATTTTAGCGTAGGTTAATGGATTCGCGATGGCTGGATCCTGTTCTGCTTCTACCACTATCCAACCGCTATAATTTACCGTTTTCAATACTTCAAAGATGGGCAAGTAATCAATGCTGCCATCACCAGGAACCGTATAGACCCCCTCTAAAACGGCATTCAAAAAAGCGCTATCACGATTTAGGTTGTCTTTTAAAACCCCTGGACGAATGTCTTTGCAATGCACGTGCTTAATTCGCTGAGCGTGTTTTTTCGCTACAGCCAGCGCATCACCGCCAGCAAACGTAATGTGCCCCGTATCCAGTAGTAAACCGACATTATCTCCTGTCATAGCCATTAACTTGTCTACTTCCGCTTCCGTTTCAATCACGGTCCCCATGTGATGGTGATACGCCATTTTTACGCCTTCTCCTGCCATATAGTCAGCTAGCTGCGTCATACGGGCGGCGTATTCCACCCATTGAGCCTCTGTCATACGTGGACGTTGAGATAAAGGGGCAGACTGATCTCCATGGATACAACCACTCACCTCGGCGACCACCATTACACTTGAACCTAATGCTCTCAACAAATTGAGATGATCTTGCATAGCTTCTATTTCATCTTCTACACTGCGTTCTAGCAAACGTGCGCTATACCAACCAGAAACAAGTGAAATATCGTGTTGTTGTAAAATCGGTCCTAATACTGAAGCCTCTCTAGGGAATTTATTCCCCAGTTCAATGCCACTGTAGCCTGCCTGACGTGCTTCACTTAAACATACTTCAAGTGGGGTGTCCGCGCCTAAAGAAGGCAAATCATCGTTGGTCCAAGTTAATGGATTAATACCGATTTGAACCTTAGCGATCGGTGTCATAGTGTTATTTTCATTCATAGGATGGCTCCAAGCTCTGATCTAAAAATTAATAAGGTTGTTGTTGTTTTGACACCTTGTACTGACGCTCGGCCTGCACGACTTCGTCACGAATCGATACTTCTGGCACCGCCACATCCCACCAAGCACCACCATCTTGTGTACTTGGCATAGGATCGGTATCCATCGCAATAACATAAGTCTGTTTACTGGCTTTGGCTCTTGCTAAAGCCGCTTCTAAACCAGCTAAACAATTTACCTGCTCCGACTCAGCTCCTAACGCTTTTGCATGCGCGGCAAAATCCGTCTTAGGTGCGCCAGCTTCCACTGTATGGCAGTTATCTAGTAAGTTATTAAAGGGCTCGCCTCCGCATGCTTGTTGCAAACGGTTGATACAGGCATAACCACGGTTATCGAGAACAACCACTGTCATTTTTAACCCCAACATCACCGAAGTCGCAATTTCAGAGTTCAGCATTAAATAGCTGCCATCCCCTACCATTACAATCACATCACGCTCTGGCGTGGCCATTTTCACCCCCAGACCACCCGCAAGTTCGTACCCCATACAGGAAAAGCCATATTCAACGTGATAACCTAAATCCGATGATGTCCGCCATAACTTGTGCAACTCACCCGGTAAACCACCCGCGGCCTGCACTATAGTAGTGTTAGCCGATGCAAAGCGATTCACCACACCAATCACATTGGCATCAGTCGGCAAGTAATTCACGTCACTCGCTTGTTCAGGCAACGCGATTGCATTATCTACCGCCGCTAACCATTGTCGATTTAAGGTTTGTACCTGCTTCACCCAAACAGAAGGTGCTTTCCAGCTAGGCACGGTTGAATTAGTCAATACCCCTGCTAACTCTTTTAAGGTCGATTTTGCATCCCCTACTAAGGGCATTGCATTGTGTTTTTCCGCATCAAATGGCGTCACATTGATACTTAATAAGGTATGTTCTGGATTCGTGAATAAGGTACGTGATGCAGAGGTAAAGTCTTGCAGACGGGTACCAATAGCAATGATTAAATCCGCTTCTTGTGCGGCACCATTCGCGGCACTTGAACCCGTCACACCCACAGCCCCAATATTTAATGAATGATCCCAAGAAAGCACGCCTTTACCGGCTTGCGTCTCACAGGCTGGAATTTGAAAGAGCTCAATAAACGCTTTTGCTTCAGCAACAGCCAGACTGTAATGCACACCACCGCCAAGTAAGATCAATGGTTTTTTAGCTTGTTTAATCGCTTCAACGGCGGCTGTTAACTGATTTAGATCCGTTCGATTACGACGTAATTTATGCACTCTTTTAGTAAAGAAACTCACAGGAAAATCAAACGCCATGGTTTGAACATCCTGTGGTAATGCCAAGGTAGCGGGGCCACAAGTGATGGGATCCAGCATAGTATTAATCGCCGCGGGCAAGCTAGTAATCAACTGCTCAGGACGATTAATACGATCAAAATAGCGCGACACTGGACGAAAGCAATCATTCACCGACATGGTTGGGTCATTAAAATGTTCCACTTGCTGCAGTACTGGATCAGGTGCACGAGTAGCAAACACATCACCAGGTAAGAACAACACAGGTAAACGGTTAGCCATTGCAAGCCCTGCCGCCGTTACCATATTTATAGCACCAGGCCCAATGGAAGAGGTACAGGCCATAATACGTTGACGCCTATGTTGCTTTGCATAGGCACAAGCCGCTAACCCCATCCCTTGTTCATTGTGTGCTCGAAAGGTTGTGAACTCATTTTTTACCTGGGCTAGGGCTTCTCCTATTCCAGCCACATTACCATGACCAAAAATAGCCCATGCACCACCAAACAACGGCACTTCTTCACCGTCAACTAGGGTAAATTGCATTTGCAGATGCTTGACTAGAGCTTGTGCCATGGTTAAACGTAATGTCTCCATCTCTATGCCTCCATCAGCTTAGCTGAGCTATCGTTTTGACTCTCACAATGACGCTGTTGCCATAAGCTACTCATTTCCAAATAATTCGCTTTCACCCTAGCAATGTATTCAACGTCATCAATCTCTTTTCTTAACCACGCTTTAGTGGGTTCCGAAAAAATGGTCCGGCCAATCGCAAAGCCTTTACAAATATCTTCTCCAGCGGCCGCATTAAAACCCGCTTTGAGATCTTCAACCGATGCATCTAGTCCCAGCAACACCACACCACGGCAAGATGGCGCGCGCATCGAAATAAGATCTCCAATCTGCTTCCAAGCGGCTTTACTTGGTGATGGCAATTTCCACCAATCAGGGAAAATACCTAGGTTATAGAAACGCTCGATCGAACGGGACAAGGTATCATCCGCAATCTTGGTACCTACTGGAGGAATAATCTCGACAAGCAATTCATGGCCAGTGGTGCAACAAGCTCGATAGAGATCCATCACTTTTTGTTCTTGCTCATTACGTAAAGAAATTTCATCATCTGGATGGTAGAAAACCAAGCATTTAACAATATGATTAGCAGGCCAAGTCGCTATTGCCTGACCCACATTATTGCCTAATTCAAAGCGCAACGGACGACTGCTCGGCATTTCTACTGGGCGGGCAATCCAATGATCTTTGCCGGTAATATCATTCAAGACATCTTGCGCAAAGGTGCCATCGGCTAAAATCCCCGTCCCTCCGACTTGATCACCTAATTCATCGGCACCTTGATAAGCCGCTTCTAATATCAAGTTTTTCGCTTTAGCGATTTCTGACAATGGTGCACCTGCTTCACGACACATATCCACAAATTGGCGCCTATGGTCAAAGGCTAAAATACACATATCCTGCCATTCTTTAGTATTTTCTTGACGCCCTAATCGCTGTGTCGTTACTCGATGCAGATAATTGAGAACGGGATCAAGATCCGGTCTTGGAATCTCATTTCTATGAATTAAGTAATAATCCAACTCTTCACGGCTCGGCATTGCTGGAGCACAACCATGACGAGAGACCACTATAGCGCCACAGGCGTTGGCGTAATCACAGGCATTTTCTGTCGTTTCCCCTTGAATCCAACCACGTAAATAGCCACTTAAAAATGCATCCCCTGCGCCCAGTACATTAAGCACGTCAACGGTTACCCCATATCGAGTAACGCCTTCATCCAAGGTTTCTGGAATCGCCTCTTTAAACACTGAACAACCTAAGGCCCCACGCTTAACCACCAGTTCAGCGGCTGATACTTTACGAATACGCTTTAGACACTCAATCGTATCTTCACAGCCACCAGCAATGTGGAATTCTTCTTCTGTACCTACTACTAAGTCACATAAAGGCATGATAGAAAGAAGATGCTGAGTTACTGATTCATTTGAAACAAAACGATTTTCGCCTTCACCTCGCCCCGTTAAGCCCCACAAAACAGGACGATAATCAATATCAACGACGACTTTTGTATTATTGGCCTTGGCATATTGAATCGCCGTTCTTGCCGCTAAGTCTGTGCCTTCGGTAGAGAAATGCGTTCCCGTAATAAGTAAGGCTTTCGAGGAGGTAATAAAAGCCTCATCAAAATCGTTTTCTCGGATGGCCATATCGGCACAATTTTCACGATAGAAAATCAATGGAAAGGTGTCTTTATCTTTAATTCCCAATAGAACCAATCCAGTCAAGCGCTCCTCATCAGTAACCACATGTGAAACATCCACACCGACTCGGGCTAATTCCTTACGTACAAAACGTCCCATGTGCTCATCACCCACTCGCGTTAACATGGCTGATTTCAAGCCCATACGAGCGGCACCAAAAGCAATATTACAAGAAGACCCACCTAGGTATTTTTTAAAACTGCTTACGTCTTCTAAGGGTGCACCAATCTGCTCTGAATATAAATCGACTGCTGCGCGTCCTAAGCAAATAACATCTAATGTTTTATTATTCATTCTCGTTCCCCATCGTACTGCTCCACCTCAACCCACGTACTTTTTTCGTAAGATTCTACTACGCTGTCAAGGAAGATATTTATCTGTGTAGCGGCGCTAAAATCAGGCCACAATGGTATGTCATTCTTAGGCTGTTGCATCTAAGCGACTAAACTCTTCTAGTTCAGCCGTTAATGCATCCAGCTCCTGACCACCAGCCATCATTTCCAGCACATCTTCACGGCTCACTTCTGATTTCAAGAAAGAACCTAAGCTTTGACCACGATTTAATAAGGTAAAGCGGTCTGCAATTGGATAAGCATGGTGAACATTATGGGTAATCAGGATAACGGCCAAGCCACGAGCCTTCGCTTTAGCAACAACCTTTAAGACATTCGCAGACTGTTTCACCCCTAGCGCCGCAGTGGGTTCATCCAATATTAGAACTTTAGCGCCAAAATGAATCGCTCGAGCAATGGCCAAACATTGTTTCTCACCACCGGACATAGTGCCGATTGCTTGAGAAGGATCACGAACATTAATACCCATTTCAGCCATGCCCGCTTGGGCAATGTCATTGGCTTTCTCTAGGTCAAAACGTTTAAAAAGACCTCGACCTTTTGTAAGCTCGCGCCCCATAAAAAAGTTTCGTGTCACACTCATCAAAGGCACTAGCGCAAGGTCTTGATACACGGTGGCAATACCCGCATCTAACGCTTGAACAGGTGATTTAAACACAACTGGTTTGCCTTCCAAATGGTATTCACCTTCACTTGGAACATGTACACCAGCTAAGGTTTTAATCAGTGTGGATTTACCCGCGCCGTTATCCCCTAATAGGCAGTGAACTTCTCCTAGTTTCACCTGCATATTAATACCTTGTAGGGCAATAACTGAACCAAAGTAGCGGCTCACATTTTTTAATTCAATAATAAATTCGCTCATTTTGTTCTCCTAAATTCTTAATATAAAAAGTAAATTCGTATTCAAAAAGCAGGACTAATGTCGAGCTTCTGTGACCTTTTTACGAATGTAGTTGTTGAACAAAACAGCAATTAACAACATGGCGCCTAAGAAAACACGGAACCAATCTGAGTCAATACCAGTAAAGAAGATCCCCATTTGCACTACACCGAAAATCAATGCACCGAAACAAGCACCAATGACAGAACCATAACCGCCGGTAAGCAAAGCACCACCTATTACCACAGCAATAATCGCTTCAAATTCTTTTAGAACACCACGATCAGCGGACGCAGAACCAAATTCAAAGACCTGACAAGCGGCGTATACAGTAGCTGTAAAAGCCGTAAACATGAAAAGAGAGATTTTAACCTTATCCACTGGTACACCGACATTACGTGCGGCTTTATCATCGCCCCCAGTAGCAAATATCCAGTTACCATAAGATGTGCGCAAGAGAACCCAACTCGCCACGACCGCAAGAAGAAAACACCAAACAACCACCATAGGTAACCCTTCAACAACAGGCGTACCATCTTTATAGCTGCTTATAATGCCAACATCCGCCAGCCATACGAACAACCATTTACCGATTGTTCCGCCAAACGCTGCCGCTAACCAATCACCTTCAGCAAATTTGTCTACACCACCAACAATCGTACGGTTAGTGAATAAGATGGATAATGCAATTGTTAACCCTCTTAAAATAAAGAGAAAGGCCAGACTGACAATAAAAGAAGGTAAGCCTGTTTTCACCACGATATAGCCATTTAGATAACCTATTAATAATGCCCCCGCAAAAGCAAAGATAATAGCCGACCATATTGGCCAGCCCCAATACACCGCAGGGATAGTCATCATCATGCCAGCGAAACCAATCATGGAACCAATCGACAAATCAAACTCACCCGCAATCATCAATAAACAGGCACTGATAGCGATCAACCCTAATTGCGCCGAAACGGTTGTCCAGTTCATGATGCCATCAGAGGCAAACATACCGGAGTCCCCTGCCGTTAAGAAGAAAAATACAAATACTAATAATGCACCCGACATAGCTCCAAGCTCAGGTCGATGCAACATTCGCTTCCAAGCGGGCACTTTTCGAACCCGCTCATCCCCTGAAGACACATTGCTTGCCGACTCTGGCTTCTCAACTAATTGAGTTGGTTCAGTCATAACATCTCACCTTTACTTATTATATTTATTTTTGTGAACCCTAATATTGCGATAGCGGTACGTTAGACTACCTTCTAGCCTTATAACGTATTTGCACAAACAAACATTAGAGCAAACCAATTAACGTAACAGAGCTTTACATCTCTTCGTTTCAACAATGAAACCATAATAGAATATTTATTTCATTTTATTCAAGAAATAAAATAAATATTTTTTATTTTTTTATTAATTTTTTAACAAAACATCTCTTTATAAGGTATAAAAACCTTAAAAATCCTTTAAAAAACAATAAATTAAATAAACAAAATTCAATTGGAATGAAAAATTCCAAAACCTTGCAATTATGAAACATACATTCTATTATCGATTTCGTTCTGATCAATAATGAATCAGAAGAAGTGTTTACTAAATCCAAAAAAGTCATAACAAAAATAATTAAGCAAAGCGGAGATAGTTTTAATGAAAAAATTTCTTAAGAAAAGTACCGCCATATTAGTCGCAAGCGCAGCCACTTTAGGCGCCATGTCTGTTGCCACAACAGCACACGCTGAGGGCGAACGTTTTGTATTCATCTCCCATGCACCGGATTCGGATTCATGGTGGAATGTCATTAAGAATGCCGTTAAGCAAGCTGGCGATGATATGGATGTCACTGTGGAATACCGTAATCCACCAACAGGTGACTTGGCCGATATGGCACGTATTGTTGAACAGGCCGTAGCGACGAACCCCGACGGTATCGTTTTGTCTATAGCCGACTTCGATACATTAGAGGGTCCTTTGGAAAAGGCTTCTCGCAAGGGTATCCCATTCATTACCATGAACTCAGGTACTGAAGCCCAGTCAAAAGCGCTAGGAGCATTAATGCATATTGGTCAACCTGAATTTGCAGCGGGTCTTGGCGCCGGTGAGCGTGCGAAAAAAGAAGGGGTTAAGTCTTTCCTTTGTGTGAACCATTATATTACCAACCCAGCTTCTGTAGAGCGCTGTATGGGATTTGCAAAAGGCTTAGGTGTAGAGCTTGGTAGCCAAATGATTGACTCAGGATCGGATCCGACCAACGTAGAAACAAAAGTATCCGCTTATTTACGTAAGCACCCAGATACTCAAGCCATCCTAACCTTGGGGCCAACCTCTGCTCACCCGACATTGCGTGCTATTAAGAAAAACAGAAACTTAAGCGATGTTTACTTTGGTACGTTTGATTTAAGTGGAGAAATTTCTGAGGCTATTAAAGATGGTCGTATTGATTTTGCCATTGACCAACAACCCTACTTACAAGGTTATTTACCTGTCAGCTTTTTAACCCTGTACTCGCGCTACGGTTTGATCCCAAGTAATAATGTCAATTCAGGTCCAGGCTTTATTACTAAAGATAACATCGAATTAGTTGAAAAATACGCCGGTGAATTCCGTTAATCAACGACATTATTAGCGGCGTTAAAAAACGCATCCTTGGAGGCCATAGAAAAACATGGTTTCTACATTCGAAGGCAATACCTCTTTTGGTCTTGCCTTCTTTACCTTTAGGAAGATACATACAAGTATTTTTAACAAAATATCGCTATAATAATCAGAGTTAATGCCATCTTTAAATTACGATATCTGGAGCCATTTTTTGGGCGCACCTACTTCTCTTGATCAATTACAACAAACCATTAGCCGAAACTACAACGGCTTAAGTAAACGTTTACAACAAGTTGCTCGTTTTTTACTGGAACACCCGAATACGGTCGCTCTAGAAACCGTGGCCAGTCTTGCAGAGCAATGTGACGTCCCACCTTCTACACTGGTTCGGTTTGCGGCGGCCTTTGAATACAATGGCTTTAGCGAAATGCAAAATTTATTTCGCCAGTCGCTAGTCGAACAAACGTCTAGTTACAGTGAGCGTGTCAAACTCAGCAAAAGCAACACCAATACCAAAGTTGATGCGTCTTATATATTAGAAGAGTTTACCAGTGGAAACGCTTTCTCTATGGGACAAATGAATCATCAGTTCTCTCAAGAGTTGCTAAATAAAGCGGTTGATTTGCTTGAAAATGCGCAGAATATCTATTTAATTGGTTTACGTCGAGCCTACCCCATTTCAAGTTACTTCGCCTACAGTTTACGTCACTTAAATAAAACCACTCACCTCATTGATGGTGGTGGTGGCATGCTTGTTGAGCAAGCCAGCAACATTCGTAAAAACGATGTTATTATTGCCACCACGTTTAGTCCCTATGCAAAAGAAACCGTTAATGTCAGTGACTATGCATTCAAAGCAGGGGCAAAAGTCATCGCGATTACCGACAGTAAAATTAGTCCATTAACAGCACTGTCCGATGTGTACTTTGATATTAAAGAAGCAGAAGTAATGGGATTTCGCTCCCTCACCTCTTCAATGACATTGGCTCAAACTTTATTAGTTGCTCTAGCTTATCGACTTAACAGCGATGGGAAGATGAGTGATTTCAAACAAATAGAATGGAAAGAGTAATGACTACACTTCCACTTTATTGGTCTTATTAGCATATCTCGCGATGTACATGGAATAAGAAAAGGCTAATAGAAAACATATAGCGGCGGGTATAAATAACGCCTGAAACTGGAAGAGACTGAAGAAATACGCTCCAAATGCGCCACCACAGATAAATCCAGTGATGATTAACATAAACAATAATGCTTTGCGATTATCAAACGGCACACCTCTTAGTTTCGAGCCCAACATGATACCTAAATCCGTAAAAATCCCCGTGACATGAGTCGTTCTGACAACCGCCCCACTAAAGGTCGTCGCCAAAGCATTCTGCAAGCCACACGCGGCCGAGGCAAAATAATGGCCGCTAAAAGAATCTGTTGATAAAAAATACAGCGCAATTAAAAGAAACACCGCCTCCAAAGAAAGTAAGCCGCTGTAATTATGACCTAATTTCAAAGACCCGCTACGCAAGAAATAACCAGAAACAGACGCTCCCACTAAAAAGCTCATTAGAATCGCGGCTAAATGCAATGTATCTGTCAATGTTGAGTTAATAATACCAGTGCCAAGCAATGTCGCCGTACCGGACAAATGGGAAATGGATTGATGCTTAAATCCCAATAGGCCGATGGAATTTACCAGTCCAGCCACTAATGCCAGCAAAAATGAACCATACTCTACCCAGCGGGGCAATTTTGAAATCACGGTAAACCTCTATCTAGCTAATCGCACTTTGAATAGATACACGAAATGAAACCGAAGCAACACTAAGATTTACGAACATGTCCTTCAGTATGACTTAAAAATGAAATAATTAATCAGGGCACGATAAATACTCAGTTCAAATATTACCCTATTTTATTAATCACCCGATAAGAACGGCACTCAAGTATAGCAGTGCCATGTTACTGACTCCAGACATGGGAGCGGTTTAAACGAAGAAGAAATTAAGCGAGTTTATAAAAGCAACCGCATACTTCCCAGTCAAATCATCTTACGTTTGCCTCAACATCATCATGCAACCTTGCGGAGTACAAAGTCTAGCCTTGGCTTTCCTGACGTTAGAGCCCCTCACATTCAATAAATGAAAACCATCAACATCTTTACTTGGGTCAATGGCTTTAATAATTTCGCTTTCATTTAAATGAACGGGTAATGGTAACTGCACTAAGATATCGTGAACTTCTGGATTCTCGTTCAGAGCGACAACAAGCCCATTAAGTTCCATCTGCGAAACGTCCGCCTCAAGCTGATGCTCAAAAGAGTGCATTCCAACTTCAAGAGTCGAACGGATTTTAATACGGACATAAACTTTAAGTTGGGTCATCCCCAACTAATACTGTTTTCATGATGTTTTTATAATCATATTAAGCCGTTAGCGATTTGCGCTTCCTTTGATACAAGGCAATAAAGCTAATTAACAACGCACAGGGAAGATAAACAAAAAATGCGGATATGACAAATATGTTAACCTGGCATCAGGAGACAGTTTGGAAGACATGCTTGAACACGTTACAGAGCACATGCAACAGGGCTATAATAAGGTTGAAAATCTAGTATCTAATATTGAATCCAGTAATTGATGATAAGATAAAAGGGGTTCAAACTCCTTTTATCTGTTTACAACGCTTGTTCGCTTAACGCAGTTACCATTTTAGTGATATGCAACATCTTTTCCCTCCCGCCTCTTGACCGACAGATAAGGTTTATTTTCTACGAAATAGCTGGCGATACCCTTTGGGGCTGTTGCCGAAGGTTTTACTGAAGTGTTCTCTGAGTGATGTTGATGAGCCGAACCCAACGTTTTCAGCGACGCATTCAATCGATTGGTCTGTGGTTTCAAGTAGGCATTGGGCGCGTTTTAATCTCGCTTGGATGATCCATTGTAATGGGCTCATTTGAAGTTGTTCTTGGAATCGACGATTCAAAGTGCGAACGCTAATGGACGCAAAGTCCGCCATGTTTTTGAGCGTGATCGTCTGATCTAACCTTTCTTCTATCCATTGTAATAAAGGGGCTAAGCTGATCGATAAAGAGGGTGTTTTGTGGCGTATATATTGAGCTTGTCCACCCGCTCGTTCTAATGGCACAACCGCTTGGCGTGCGGAATTAGCAGCAATGGCTGCGCCATAATCTCGTCGAATTATATGCAAACACAAATCGATGCCTGCTGAGGCACCAGCTGACGTTAATATTTGACCATTATCTGTGTACAGCACATTGGGAAGCAGAGTGATGTTGGGATAAAGAGATGAAAATAACGAGACCGCTTTCCAATGTGTCGTGACTTCCATCTCTTCAAGCACACCACTAGCAGCCAAAACGAATGCACCCGTGCAGATAGAGACAATTCTCATCCCTGACAAAAACGCGTTATGAATCACGGCGCAAAGGGCATCGGGTATTTTCTCACTTGGGTCGACTAAGCCTGGAATAATCAACGTCTGTGCATCTTTTAATTGATCTACTCCCCACTTTACCTTTAGGTCAAAGCCTTGTGTTTTAACCACTGGAGTGAGCGCACAGACATAATTTTCATAACCAGGACGGTCAGATTCTAGTTCCACTGATTGAAATAATTCATACGCGGTTGTGAGGTCTACGGCGATCATCCCATCAAAGGCAAGGATGACAACTTTATGAGGCTTTATAGTAGGCATAGGTTTTTTCAATAATGGGTTTTAAATGATTTTGGCCGTTTTCTTTCGATTATAGATATTTTAGCCTATAGGTGTAATCAATACGACTCATCATAATGAACACCTTTTTAATCCACTTAAATCCGGTGCCGCGATGATAAACAATAAAAGTACTGATCATTTTACTTCCCTTCAGAGAATCGCGATGATCGAAGGAATTACTTTACTCTTACTTATTGGTATTGCCGTACCATTGAAACACTTGGCTCACATGCCTCTCATGGTTCAGTTATTGGGCCCTATTCATGGAATGACGTTTATTTTATATCTCTGGTCATCGTTCAATGCGGCCGCGGAAGAAAACTGGAGTAAAAAGTATTTGATCAAAATCTGTTGCGCCGCCTTTGTTCCATTTGGGGGTTTTATTGTCAGTCGCCTTGCACGCCAATCCGCCAACGCTAAAAAGGAGTTATAGAATTGATCTATTCTCTCGTTAAATCCTTACACTTAATCTGTTTGTTTATGTGGTTATCTGGCATGACCATGCAAATCTTGTCCTTGCATTTGGGTAAGATGTTACCTGGGACACTTTTACCGCAAGAAGTGGCAAGACTGCGTCTTCTCACTATTTATGATCGATTTATGGTTGCGCCGGCGATGTTCATGGCCATAGGAAGTGGCCTATTCATGGCAATGAATTTTGGTTGGCTCGATCATGCTTGGTTACACGTTAAAATACCTTTAATCGTTATCCTAGTCACCATACACGGAATGCATTCAGGGAAGATCAAACGTATGACTCATTCATCTGAAAACAAGGTGTCATTCAATATGAGCAAAGCCTGTACGACTTTATTGAGTGTTGTCATCTCTATTATTGTCCTTGCTGTATTCAAGCCTTTTTAAGGGGAAAACACTCCTAAAAAATAAAGACGAGCAATGACGCTTTTTCCTTCAATATCGCCTTACATTTACAGTGTTTCTTTCCCTTTATTAGGAGAAAACCTGATATTATATTCCCAAGCAGATCATGCACTTATCATCGGCTAATCATCTGATTGCGGATGTTTTTTGTAAGTTCGATAACCCCAAATCTTAATATGTTAGGAGTTCTAAAATGCGTCACTCTAGCTTACGTACTTTGGCTTTATCAGCCGTATTTATAGCCGGCAGCTTTTCCTTATCTGTACAAGCTCATGATGCCGAGTACTCTCAGAAAAACTTAAATGAGCAGTCCGTTTTAGCCGCCACTTGGATGCAAGCCTCTGGCGAATTTAAAGCCTTGTCTTACCAAGCCTTTAACCTTGCGAAAATGCAATTCGACACTTTCTCCGATTCTTACACAGGTAGCAAAAAAATTGCCGTTGTCGTCGATGCAGATGAAGCGGTTATCGACAACAGCGCGTACCAAACTTGGTTAATCGATAAAGACTTCGGTTACTCAAGCAAAACGTGGGCGAAATGGATGGACGCCAGCGAAGCCAAAGCCATGCCAGGCGCAAAAGACTTCCTAAATTACGTGGCAAACAATGGCGGTGAAGTGTTTTACGTGACGAACCGCAAAATCGTTGGCTTAGAAGGCACTCGTAAAAACCTTATTGAACTAGGTTTTCCATATGTTGACGATACACACCTAATGCTAAGAACCTCCACCAGCAACAAAGAACCTCGTCGTGAAATCATCGCAGAACACCACGACATCGCCTTGTTTATTGGTGATAACTTAAACGATTTCTCAAGCGACTTCCGCGTAGAAACGATTGAAGAAAGCCACGCAGCCGTTGAGAAAAACAAAGATTTGTTTGGTACTAAATTCATCGTATTACCAAACCCTTCTTATGGCGACTGGGAAGGCAAAGTGTACAAAGGCAACTGGGGCGCATCACCTGCTGAGAAATCTCAAATGCGTAAAGACGTTCTGAATACTTGGGAACCAAAAAACTAATCGCATCCACACGATTTAAAAAGGGGTCAGAACCCTTAAACACTCACACCGCTGAGATGCTAAACGCTATAGTATTTTTAAGGGTTCTGACCCCTTTTATGGAAGCGATTACCCTGTTTCAAAAACACGGTTTGGTGACCATACTTCTATCCAGAGCCATTCCTATTTTACCAGAGGTCTCTGCGTGTCTGGCTGGCATGATGAGGCTTCGATTTAGAACCTTTTTAAGCACTTGGCTAGCGAGTACCGTGCCTTATGCCTTTATTGCAACTTATGCGGGTTCCATTAGTTCCATTGATAACCCGAAGCCTGCAATATTTATAAAAAGGGGTCAGAACCCTTAACCACTGACCCCTTTTATTAATGAAATCAAACAAACTGCCCGGCGGCGTAGCCACTGGCCCATGCCCATTGGAAGTTATAGCCGCCAAGCCAACCGGTGACGTCCAGTACTTCACCAATAAAGTACAAGCCTGGTACATTTTTGGCTTCAAAGGTTTTTGAGGAGACAAATTCGGTATCGACTCCTCCTAGCGTCACTTCAGCGGTGCGGTAGCCTTCTGTACCGTTGGGCTTGATGATCCAGTTACTGAGTTGTTCAGAGATACGGTCTATTTTAGCGTTACTTAACTCACTGAAAGACCCCTGCCACTCATTTTCTTCGACTAATACTTGTACTAAGCGCTTTGGAAGCTGTTTCGTTAGCCATTTTTCTAATGTGGCTTTGGGTGAATCCTGGCGTAGTTGTATTAACTGAGCTTTGATATCTTGTTGTGGTATTAAGTTGATGAATATCGGGTGACCGGGTGTCCAAAAATTGGAGATTTGCAATATAGCAGGGCCACTGAGTCCTCTATGGGTAAATAACATGGGTTCAGTAAAGTGAGTATCGTTAAAGGAAGCGGTGACATCACTACTGACACCAGAAAGCTCAGCAAAACGCTCTTTGTCACTAGGTTGCAAGGTTAATGGCACTAGGCCTGCACGAGTCGGCAACACGGTTAGTCCAAATTGCTCCGCTACTTTATAACCAAAACCCGTAGCACCCATAGTAGGTATAGATAACCCACCGGTGGCTATCACCAAGGAATCGCATTCTATTATTCCGTTGGAAGTGTGAATGCGTTTGACGGAATGGAGACTGTCTTGCTCTGAATTGGTATCGGTTGGAATGTCTTCGACCTGTTCAATATTCGTGTTCAACTGAATGGTCACACCCGCCCATTCACATTCGGTCAGTAAGATAGCCAATAGATCTTTAGCCGAGTGTTCACAGAATAACTGACCGGGTGTTTTTTCCACATACTCCAGTCCGTGTCGATCAACAAGGTCAACAAAATCTTGCGGTGAATAACGCCTCAGCGCAGAGATGCAAAAATGCGCGTTGGAGGATAAAAAGTGTTTTGGCGAGGCGTCCATATTAGTGAAGTTACAACGCCCTCCTCCAGACATCAGGATTTTTTTACCGGCCTTATTTGCGTGGTCTAAAACCAACACAGATTTACCTCGATAACCTGCTGTGGCGGCACACATTAAACCAGAAGCACCGGCACCAATAATTACTACGTCAACTTTATTCACAATCATTCACATCTAAAAATAAGGCTGCATTATAAACCGTTGAATCCCTGTTAAAAAAATGCTTTTTTGATTTTCTGTTAAAAAAACCTGTCTTCTACCTCAATTTTTTCATGTGCTAAATTTGTCAATACGCTAAACAGATTCTTTCTGAGAAATATTTTTTTGATCCCGACCAAACTAAATGAGAAAAGATATTGACTTTGATTCTGTCCACAAAAACCGTGAAAAACACTGTGGGAACTGTCAATTTTTACTTTTAAAACAATAAGTTACAAAGCCGATACAATTACTTTCTTATTTTTTTAGCAACCATGTCAATAGGACTACAAGAAAAATTTACATTCTTTACGCTTAAATTTTTTATGTAATTTTATAAAACAAGTCTTATTCAACGATAGTGCGAACTAAATTTCCTCGCTTGTCATAATGAATATCACTTATTCAGAAATAAACACGCATTTCGAAAGTACGCTGTGGATATCTTTTTATTGACTACTGTTGTTTTGTACAGTACTGTATATCCATACACTGAAAATTGACCAAGGACACCCTTATGACCTCTTTGATTAATCGCGCTGTACCTAATTCGATGAAGCATATAATAGGACTGCTTTTAATTGTGGCTCTTTATGCACCGATGAAAGACATTATTAACCTCATTAGTGACTCTCTTAAACAGCACACTATAGAGCTGACAAATATTTCATTTGGCGGAGTCTTACCTTGGCAAGAAAGCCTGTCTAAGAGTGCTTACCAAAAAGTATCAACGACCAACACCTTAAGTACACCGCAACTTATTTATACCAAGTTAAAGTTTACTAATCCGACGAACAAAACCGTCATTTATCGTGATATCTGGCTTAACTTCGAGCACGAAAATGGCGCACTTGAATATACGACTGACTACAACCTCTACGATATGACAACACGGTCTCGTTTGGTTGGCCGCTCTATTGAATTAGGTCCTAATAGCTCAATAAGTGTCTTAGCCTCTTATCGCTTTATTCCTAGTTACCCAAACAGCACCCCTAAAAGTGTGACTGTCTCATGGGAAGGAGAAAACTTATTGAGAAACTCTGCGTGTAATTACAGTGTAAGCAATTCAAGCTTGAACTCTTTTTCTAAAACCTGCCTCTAATACTGTTCACTGATGTCGGTTTCGTATCAATGCTTGCCTTGTATATGACGAGGTAAGCACGGCTATGAGATACGTACAGCGATAAGGTACGCGACCGCATCGTTTATATTCGAAATACTTTCGCCCCTCCTTTATGTAGACAACCCTAGCTTTATCTTAATATGGCATTATTTTCAAAGCCCCCTTACCTTCTATAAGCAATATTTATACGCACTCGCAATATAATCAAAAACTCACTTCTTAAAGACTTTTTTTCAAAATAGGTGGAATAATTTCACTTAAATTATTGATAAGCATTATCATTTACATTATTGTATCCTTTAACTTTTAAAGGAGCCCATAAAATGAAACTTTCTTCCGCACCGATTTTTGCAGTATCTATAGTGGCTGCAGCATTACTGTCTGCCTGTAGCCAGAACCCAACTCAAGAACACACAGCCGTACCTATAGAGAGCTTAAAAAGTGCGGTTGTTGTTCAATATGCCGATATTGCTGAAGCCGTATATGAAGATTCTCTTATCACCGCGATGGCATTGCGTGATCAAATTCAGGTCTTTTTAGATCATCCGACTGAAAGCAACCTAGCAAAAGCGAAAGAAGCGTGGATTGCCGCTCGTGTCCCTTATCAACAAAGTGAAGTTTACCGCTTTGGTAATGCCATCGTTGATGATTGGGAAGGTAAAGTAAATGCGTGGCCTCTTGATGAAGGTTTAATCGATTATGTGGATACGAGCGCTTATGGCGAAGAGTCCGATGTTAACTCTCTTTACAGCGCGAATATCATTGCCAATAAAACTTTAACTATCGGCGGCTCCACGCTTGATGCAAGCAAGATAACGCCAGAGTTGATTGCCGAACATTTACACGAGGCCGATGGTGTAGAAGCAAATGTGGCCAGTGGCTATCATGCCATTGAGTTTCTACTATGGGGTCAAGATTTAAATGGCACAAACAAGGGTGCGGGTGAACGTCCAGCATCCGATTACGATCTGCAAAATTGCTCAAACGGTCACTGCGAACGCCGTAGAGAATATTTACTCGCAGCGACGGATCTATTGATCAGTGATTTAGAAGAAATGGCCCAAAATTGGAAACACGCCGGTGCAGCTCGTGTGGCATTGTTAGAACAATCCAGTGATCAAGGTTTATCGACTATTTTAACTGGCATGGGCAGCTTAGCTTATGGCGAGCTGGGTGGCGAAAGAACCAAATTAGGCTTATTGTTACATGACCCAGAAGAAGAGCATGATTGCTTCTCTGATAATACCCACTACTCACATTACTACGATGCAAAAGGTATTAAAAACGCCTACTTAGGTGAATACACTCGCATAGATGGCACATTAGTAAAAGGACCGTCTTTGTCTACTCTCGTTCAACAAGCGCAACCAAGCCTTGACGTGACAATGAAAGCGCGCTTAATGGCGACTGAAGCGGCCGCTCAAGTCATGGTTGACCAAGCAATGCAGGGCAACACTTTTGATGTCCTAATTGGTATGAACAATACGGCTGGCAATCAAGTTGTGAATAATTTCATTGATTCTTTAGTAAGTGAAACGCGTACAACTGAAGAAATTATTCGCCTATTGGATTTACAGGGAATCAGCCTTGAAGGATCTGATAGCCTTGATAACCCAGACAGCGTTTTTTAATATAAAGATCCATTAAATCGAACCATTTATTGAGAATTCGATCTAAAATGACATCACATTTCTGTTTTAACACACAGTTAAAGGCTGGCATCTGTGCCAGCCTTCTTTTTATACCCGTTTTAACTGCTGCCAGCCCCTCTTCCTCCTCACCTATATCTGATGCATCTAATCAAGACGCTGATTTTTCATCTGTATTAGGAGAAGCCATTTTTGAAAAACTATGGGCAAGTTCCCCATCGTCAACGTTAGCAAGCGATGGGTTGGGGCCACTGTTCAATGCTCGCTCCTGCCATACCTGCCATTTAAATGAAGGGGGAGGCAAAAGACCGAATGCAGGAGAGTCCACTCGCAATACCAGCACCTTTTTTATACGCTTAGGTTTAACTCAAGCGCCTGACGAACTCAAGTCTGAACACTCCGTGTGGCCTGATCCCATTTATGGTCATCAGCTGCAAACCCGAAGCGTGCAAGGGCTCATCGCAGAGCCCAGCTTTGCCATTATGTACGCTTCTAAAAACGTACGTTTTGATGATGGGACGATAATAGAGCTGTCCGTTCCTAGCTATAAGTTGGAAATGAACGAAGAGTTAAACAAGGGCATTTCAAGTATCCATCAGCATACCGGCTTATCAGCCCGTCTATCACCTCATTTAACAGGGATGGGGCTAATTGATGCACTTTCTGACGAGGCTATTTTGGCGAATGCCGATCCAGATGATCAAGACAAAGACGGTATAAGCGGTAGAGCTAACGTTGTTTGGGATAGAAAAACAGCCAGTTGGAAAATTGGCCGCTTTGGTTATAAAGCCACTCAGCCAACATTAGATCAACAGAATCAAAGTGCCTTTAATGGAGACATAGGCTTATCAACACCGCTTTTTCAAACTGCTTCTGGGGATTGTACCCAACAACAAATCACCTGTTTAAACGCACCTAATGGTAATTCTCCTCATTTAGACAACCTTGAAATTAACCAAAAACAAGTAAATTGGGTTAATATTTATCTTGGCACATTACCTGTGGTACGAATTCAAAATACCGCAACCGCGGCGTTTGAACAGGGGAAACAACAATTTATCGCGTTGAATTGCATAGCATGTCATGTACCTAAATACACAACGGCCACCAGCACTCTGTCTTCTACGCTCGAGAATCGCGTTATTCTCCCGTTTAGTGATTTCCTGTTACACGACATGGGAGACGCATTAGCCAGCGGCTTTACTGAATACTCAGCCTCTGCCCGTGAATGGCGTACAGCGCCTTTATGGGGAATGAGCAAGCGTCTAGCGAAAAACCCTCAAGGAGGATTTTTACATGACGGACGTGCAAAAACGATAAATGAAGCCATCCTATGGCATGGAGGTGAAGCCTCAGCGTCGCAAGCGGCTTATTTGTCTTCATCATTAAAGGATCGCAACGCATTACTTTATTTTTTGGAATCTTTATAAATGGCTCATACTACACATCTACTTTACTCTTCTGGTTTGCTTATTTCCTCTTTGCTGTTTTCTTCTGTATCCAGCGCAGCCCAATGGCAAGGGCCTCTTGAAGGTATTCAAAACACCTTTCTAAAACCAAAATATCAAGAATATCATGAGTCCGCAGAAACCCTGTCTCATGAAATCCAACAATTGTGCGCCGTACCAAATGAACAGCAGCTCTCCTCCACTCGTACGGCGTTTGAACACAACATGCTTGACTGGCAAGAAGTGCAATGGCTTAACTTTGGTCCAGTCAGTTATTTTATGCGTTTCTATGGGTTTCAATTCTGGCCAGATAAGAAAAGTATCACCACTAGGCAGCTACGCACGTTAAAACAAAATATTGATTCAACTTATAAAGACGGTTTTTGGAAAAAAGCCAGTATTGCTGTCAAAGGGTTAACAGCGATAGAAGCCATACTCTATCGCGACAGTTTCAATCCTATAAACGATAGCGTCAACTGCAATCTGCTTTACCAAATTGCTCAACATCATGCGGACACAACAGGGGATATTGCCGGAGAATGGCAAAACCACACAGTTGAAGAATGGGTTTTTGCGGAAGAAGACAGTGATACCGACTTACATACCTTGGCTCTTGAACAGCTGTTGCAGCAATGGCTAGAACATTTGTCCGTCTTAAAAGACAGTAAGATCGAAGTGCCTCTGGGATATAACGATAGAGCCAAACCAAAAATGGCCGAGTTTTATCAAAGTAAGCAGTCATTGAATGCTATTAAGCAGAACCTACAAACGTATATTGATCTGTATCATTCAGGTACACCGTCTTTATATGATTTATCATACAAGTTATATCCAGAACAGTCTCAAGCATTAGACGATCAGTTTTTAACAAGCCTCAATATTGCACAAACGTTACCGTCTGATCTATTTATGAATAAAACCGTCGCGAATACGGAAGCCAGTAAGCATCAGGTGGCTCTATTAGTAAAATCCATCTCCCAAAGCCAGTCACAACTGCAACAACTCATTGTGAAACTTGGATTTAACATTGGCTTTAACAGCCGGGATGGAGATTAATCGCGGTGAATCGTCGATCCTTTCTTAAATTGACCGGACTCAATATGTCACTATTGGGTATGGTTAACTCACCTTTATGGTCTACGAAAGCCCTTGCAACGGCTACGGCACCCGCTGTGAGTAGTCTTCATCAAGAGCACTTTGCGTCGGCCTTTACTGATAAACATCAACAACATCACCTAGCATTGCTTAAAAATAATGGCACTCTTGTTTGGAAACACGTTCTTGAGGCACGCGCTCATGCCCCCGTTTTCCATCCGAACAAGCCCATAGTCGCGATTGTAGCCCGACGACCTGGTTTTTACCTGGACCTTTTCGATACAGATACAGGTGAGCGACTAAAACAATTACAACCGACTTCTGGGCATCATTTCTATGGTCATGCTCTATTTTCCATAGACGGTAAGACATTAATCACTCAGGAAAATCATTATGCCTCTGGTGACGGGAAAATATTTGTCCGCGATTGGGAAACTGGCACTGTCCTTCACGAGTGGCCAAGTTATGGTATCGGCCCTCATCAGTCCTGCTTAATGGATAAAACCACGCTTGTTATCGCCAACGGAGGACTCAAGACACACCCGGATAATGATCGTAAAATAGAAAACATTGACAGTATGCAACCCAACGTCTCTTTTATCTCCTTAAAAGACGGTCGCCTTATGCACCAAGTTACCCACCCACCAGAGCTGCATCAACTGAGCATTCGTCATTTGCATGTCAACCAACAGGGTCAAGTAGCTGTTGCTTTTCAGTATCAAGGTCCAAAATGGGATACGGTTCCCTTAGTAGGCATTACAGATATTAAGTCGGATCACATCCAATACCTCACCATGCCCGAACCCATTCGTCAGCGCTTCAAACAATATTGCGGCAGCGTTCGCTTCGATGCGTCAGGAAAAGTATTAGCCGTAACAACACCAAGAGGAGGTTTGGTTGCATTTTGGTCAATGGAACAACAAGCCTTTTTAAATAACACCGTCTTAATGGACGTGTGTGGTTTAAAAGAAACCTCTAAGGCTTTCGAGTTTATGGTTTCAACTGGGAGAGGAAAGTTTTTTCATATCAACGCACTGGAAAAAAAGGCGCAACTAGTACAAAAATTCAACGACCTACAGTGGGATAACCATTTAACGTAAGAAAAGTATCACTTTCACTCGAAATCGTATTGGCTAATTCGATTTTTTTCGTTACTGTTGAAGTCACTCGTGATCGCTTCTGTCTATTTTTCGCGATCTTTTTATAAGTAAAGCGACTATATGTTTAAAAATTTTATAAAAGATTTTTTTTTAATCAGTTCTAAACAATTGTCTCGATACGACACAAAGACCTTCCAACTGAGTGCTCTACGCATTATGGTGGTATGTGGATTTGTATCGATTTCAGGTATAGTCATACATAATTCTTGGTATGCGATCCAAGAAGGCAACCAAGCGGCCTTACTTGTTAATGCCTTTTATTTAGTTGGCGCATTGCTTCCCCTCGTTTTTAATAAAATGCTCCCTAAAAACACGGCACGCTACTGTCTATTTATCGTTGGCTCCAGTGGGTTCGTGTTTGCCGCCACTATAAAAAATGAAGGCATACTGCAAGTTGCGTTAATACTCATGTATATATTGCCAACCTTTACAGGAATCTTCTTTAATTATAAATACGCCATTTACGCCAGTTTTTTCAACTTAATAACCCTTGCCGTCATTCTAACGAAGACAAACTTTAACTTTTTCCCTACTGTCGATATTTCACTGCCGTTTTCATCTCATTATTTACATATACTCATATTCGTCGCCTTCAATGTGGCATTACCGTTCGCGGTATCTCGTGTTTTCTTTGCATTAGAGTCTAATTCACGTCACGTTCAATCACTTTATCGACGCCTAAATCATAACTCGGCTCTTTATGAGGAGATTTTTGAGCATACAGGAACACCTACTCTTTTGTGTAATCGTCATGGCAAGATTCTCAAGGCCAATAAAGAAGCAAAAGAGTTGCTTGATAAAAATAACACCAATTCTATTGAAAACTCTATGATCAACACTTGGATGTCACCGCTTGGTAAAAACTCATCAGGTCATTACTTTTGGGAGTCTAACTCAACAGAGTGTTCTATTAAGCTTTCTCCAGATACACATTTAGAATTGCATCGATCCAACCTAACGACCCATGATCATTATGTATTGCACTTACAAAACATCACTCACTTAAAAGCATTGAAGTTAGAGCTGGTTAATACACAAGAAACCAATAGCCGTATTGTGCGTTTTGATGCGTTAACTCAATTTGCGAACCACGGTCATTTTTGCTCTCAAGTCAATAAACGCCTTTCTGCATCAAACCAAATGGGTACGGGTGCCATGTTTATTATTCGTATTAGCCAATTTAAACTACTGAATAAGCGCTATGGTAAAGATCAAGCTAATCGAATCATTCTGGCTTTTGCAAAATCATTGCAGAATAAAATGTCTGATCAAGCCATTATTGGTCGCTTAAGAGGGGTGAAATTTGCCTGCTTTGTTCCTCTTAGCCATACTTATTTTATACAACGTAATCTTTCTTCCTTAATTCAATCTATTTTACCTGAACAGCTAAAAATCAAGAATGATCTGTTAACGATGCAATATCAAATCGGTGTAACCTATTTCCCGGCGGATGGAAAAAGCGCCGAAGACTTGTTAGAGCATTGCGAAATGGCTTTAGAGTATACCAACGAGGCGGAACGGGTTTCCTACTTTGATCATGCTCTGGAAGAAAAATTATTTGAAGAACACCAGCTAGGCATGGAATTAAATGCCGCCATTAAAAGAAATGACATTCGAATTTGGTTACAACCTCAGGTTTCTCCGACTGGTCAAATTGTATCCTTCGAAGCGCTAGCTCGATGGCAGAAAAAAGATGGCACATTTGTTTCTCCAATGATATTCATCCGTATTGCTGAAACATTGGGTTTGCTCCCCCAATTAGCCGAAAATTTGCTTCGTGAACTTTTTTCTATTTTGCAAGTTTGGCATCGCGAGAAAATTAATACGCCTGTTGCCTTTAATCTAGCAGGACAAGAGCTAATGAATGACTCTTTCTTTGCTCTACTTATGTCAATGAACGCCGATTATCCCTGGCTGTCAAAAATGCTTGAACTTGAAATAACTGAAACCAGTGAAGTCATGACACATCCATTAATCCATAAGAGATTAAGAGCCTTATCTCAATATGGTTTCTCCATAGCCATTGATGACTTTGGCACAGGACAAGCTTCATTAGGGCAACTGGTGGATATCCCTGCCAACATCTTAAAAATTGATCGACGCTTTATTTCGCCCTTACCAGATGATGCCCGTCATCTTGATATTGTAAAATCAACCATACAGTTGGCGGACTCCCTTAATATGAAAGTTATTGCCGAAGGAATTGAAACAAAAGAACAAGCTAACTTGCTCATTTCACTAGGTTGCCTTACTCTTCAAGGGTACTACTATGGAAAGCCTACTCCTAGCCAAGAGTGGACTGACAACAATCACGCTAAAGCAAAAGAATTAAGAATGGTATACTAAGTCTAAATAGGGAAAATAAACAATGGACAGTTTTGTAAAATACCGAAATTTTATTCTCCAAGTTTATACCATATATATCCCTTCCAAATATGACGAACCCATTTCAGTAAAATATCCATTTAATCTTCTGAAAACCTGTTTTTAATGTGATTTTGCTATTTATTTTTATACCAAATAAACATAAAGTAAGTTATACATAATGCATATCGGTAATATCAAGATACTAAGTTTAAAAATAACGCTTTAACTCGAAAACAAAAAAAGAGTGAGATTAAGATGAATAAAACCGTACTCGCTACCTTAATTGCAACAACAGTAGCTTTAACTGGGTGTAACCAAGCGGAAAAATTGGTTGATAATGATGATATTTCAAAGACCGCTAACCCTACTGCTGCAACAGTTGATGACCCTATTGTTAGCTTTAATCCTACAAATGGCGTCCTATCTACGCCGAATGATATATTAATGGAAGATGGGTCATTAGACCCAGTAACCGCCGGTCGACTATCACGCATACCAAACCAAGCTTCCGCTGATGTTTATTCCTCTACCGCTCAACTTGATGGCTGGGGTATAAGTAGCCCATTTACCATTGCGATAGAACTACCAGACCAAGAAAAAACGCTTTCTACACTAGATGCAAGCTCCGTTAGCCAAAGTGATTCCGTATTACTATTTGAATGCGCACAAGGAACCAGCTTTGCATCAGGCACCTGTACCGCAAATCCCGCATCGATAACGCAGTTGGTTCATGGTACAGATTACTCAACATCTGCCAGCACTTCTGGCATTGTTGTAACCCCATTAAAACCATTAAAAAGCAATACCAGTTACTTCTATTTAGTCACTAATAAAACCAAAGACAATTTCGGCCAAGCCGTTACTCGTTCTGATACATTTAATGCGTTAAGTGAAACACCCGTGGCAAACCTTGGTGCTAATGCAGCGCTAGGTACATTGATTCAAGGTATGAATACAACGGGCGCTTTCTTAGCTCAAATAGAAGCGGCCGACATTACCTATTCTGCCACATTCACAACCCAGTCTATTGAACCGGTTGCTCAAGCTGTAATGGACAAAATTGTTGCGGACAATGGTTTATTAACAAACCTTGTCAATACCGGTTTAACGGCTAGACAAATATTAGCCGCCAATTTTGGTGTTACTCTAGATGACAATTCGTCTGCCGCTTTTGTCGCAGATAACACCCTTGTTTATCAGGCTGAATTAGATCTGCCTTACTTCTTACCTTATCCTGGAGTGACAATTCCTGGACTAAACACTTGTGCAACTGGCATCACTTTATGTGGCAACTGGCAGAACAGCGCTGGACAAGCTGTTTGGAAAGGCGGCCCAGAACCGGTTGAACCAACTCAAGTAATTGGCCAACCTAATCTTGTAAAAGTACAAATTACTGTTCCAAGCGCAACATTGATTGCTGCGATGAATGCTCAAAATCCAAGCGCTCCTATTACTGAAATTCCGATTGTACAATTCGTTCATGGAATCACCGCAATCAAAGAAACGGTCTTCCCTATTGCTCCTGCATTTGCAAGTCAAGGCATGATAACCATTGCCATAGATCAACCGTTACACGGTTCGCGTTCTGCCAATGTCGATGCAGACTCTGAATATGAAGTAACAGCAACAGACCCAAGCTACGGCAGTCTTTACCAAAACGGCAGCGCAGCCGTCTTTGGTAACTTAGCTAGCTTGTTAACGGCCCGTGACAACTTAAGACAAGCCGCCAGTGATCAGCTCGCACTAAAATATGCTATTCGCAATTCAGATCTGTCTGCCCTTAACACGGCAACAGGATTAACCGTTAATAAAGACAAAACCAGTTTACTAGGTGTTTCTTTAGGCTCGATTATCGGAACCATGGTTCAAGGGATGTCCGAAATTTATAATGGCTCAGGCTCAACCCCTGTGACTGGCACAGAAAACCCATTCCTTTATACCGCATCAGCGCTTACGGTTAATGGAGCACAGACTGCCGCAATAATGGGATATTCTCCTACCTTTGGACCCATTGTTAAAAGCACACTAACGCAAACTAATGGTTTCGCTGGATCGGTTGCTTCAGCAGTAGGCTATACACCTGCCGAAGTGATTGGTTTTAGAGACAGCACAGATCCTGTGGCTAATGAAACCTTTAATCAAATCGTTAATTTGTCCTACAGCAGCTTTATTTCAGCTTTCGTCAATGGCGCACAAACGGTTGTTGATGGCGGAGACTCTATTGCTTGGGCCGCTAAAACAACGACGACACCAACCTTGGTTACTCAAATTGTAGGTAATGGTGTTAATCTAAGCGATCAAACAATACCAAATAACTTAACTGAAGATGGATTTCCATTAGCAGGCACCAAAGGGGTTATTGAGTCACTAAATCTTACAAAAATATCCGGTACAGCCGCTTCTGCAGCCGGACAAAGAGTCTATACTAATTTCCTAGTTGGTAAGCACACCAGTATTTTAAGTAATACGGCTAGCGACACAGAGCAAGCTAAATTTGGACTCACCGTTGAAGCCGCTGCACGTGCCACTACTGAGATGCAATCTCAAGTGATTAGTTTCTTGAAATCTGAAGGTCGTCTAGTTCAATCGGCAACCTCAGATCCATCAAGTACAATCCAATAATAGCCTTACCACTCAACGACTTAGGAGAACAATATGTTTAAATATACAAAATTGAGCACTGGTATTGCTTTAGCCTCTTTGGTTATAACATCTCAAACTGTAAATGCAGCCGGCTTTGCTTTAAATGATCACAGTGCGACAGCATCAGGCAACGCGCTTGCAGGTGTTGCTGCAAGCAATGAAGATATCTCTACCAGTTTTTGGAACCCTGCGAATCTCGCAAATACAGATAAACCGACGCTTTATATTTCCGGAGCCCTGGTCATTCCGGATATGAAAGTGACCGTAAACTCAGCCACGGATGCAACAGGCAACGACTTAACGGGCGCAAGTTCTCCGGGTGACATTGTAGATACGACTCTTGTTCCTTCTATTGTGTATGCACACCCGATATCAAAGAAAACCGTACTGGGGGCGTCACTTAATGTTCCTTTTGGACTTTCAGGAGAATATGGACCTAACTGGGCGGGGCGTTACCACTCATCTAAATCAGAAGTGTCTGACATTGCTTTTGCATTTTCTGTTGCTCACAAGTACTCCGACAAACTCTCTGTTGGCGCCAGTGTTCAATTACATAGCGCGGAAGTTATCTTAGATTCAGCGTTAACGGATTTCCAAGGTGGTAACAGTGCCAAGGGAGATGGCTTCGGTAACATCCAAGCAGATGATTTGGCTGTTGGCTATGCTCTTGGTATCAAATTTGAACCTCAAAAAGGTACTCGTATCGGTATTGGCTATCGCTCAGAAATAGACTTTAGCTTTGAAGGGGATGTTAAATACAACAATGTCAATTCAACTCTTCTCAGCAAAGGCATTGATAATGCCTATGTTTTTGATGAGATCTCCTTCCCTGACGTTCTATCCTTTGGCTTCGAGCAAGATATTAACGACAAACTAACCCTTGGGGCCAGCGCAATACGAACAGGCTGGGGGACAATGGATGGCTTAGACATCGCCTTTGATCTAGGCGACGACAATGTGAAGCAGCCTAATTCGGTACTTACTTTTGGCTTTGAAGACCAATGGCTATACTCCATTGGCGCAACCTATAAAGCCTCTAAGAAACTCACCCTTAGAACAGGCTATGCCGTTGATAACTCTCCAATAACAGATCAATATCGTTCAGCGAGAACACCGGACGGTGACCGTACTTGGATTTCACTTGGTGCAAGCTATCAAGTTAATCAAGAGATGACTCTTACCGCCGCCTATACTAACGTTAGTATCGATGATGTGAAAGTAAACCGTAATGGCGCGCCTGAAGACTCAGTTCGAGGCCGGTTAGATGCTGATTATGAAACCTCTGCAGATGTCTTCTCAGTAGGTATGAATATGACTTTCTAAGATTTTCAAATCAACCTAAAGATCACTACTCACAAAAAACCAGCCTTATCGCTGGTTTTTTTCATCCTGCCGTACGTAGTAATACGTATGCCAACTACGTAATTCCCGAGCAAAACTTCGGTATTCATACGAATAGTTTACAAGGGCTTTACACGCGATTATGTAAGGGCTTTAACAACAAACAATAATAATCAACAATGCAGGATGATAAAAACAATGATGTCCTTTAAAACAACGACGTTACTTGCTGCGACCGCAGTGACTCTTACCGCTTTTTCCATGCCATCCATGGCGGCAGACAAAGTGTACCGCTTAAAAATGGCTGAGACTTGGGCCTCCAACTTCCCTATTTTTGGTGAAGCGCCACGAAATATGGCAAAAATGGCTGAAGAAATGTCCGGCGGCCGTCTAAAAATCACAATCGATTCTTCTAACAAACACAAAGCCCCACTGGGTATTTTCGATATGGTTCGCTCAGGCCAATATGACATGGGTCATTCCGCCTCTTATTATTGGAAAGGTAAAGTACCTAACACGCTTTATTTTACCACCATGCCATTTGGCATGATTACGCCTGAACAATACGGTTGGTTCTATCACGGCGGCGGCATGGAGTTAATGGAAAAAGTCTACCAACCTTTTGGCTTGATGTCTTTCCCTGGTGGCAATACGGGTAACCAAATGGGGGGCTGGTTCCAAAAAGAAATCAATTCTCTTGATGACCTTCAAGGTCTAAAAATGCGTATTCCTGGGTTCGCTGGTGAAGTACTGGCAAAACTCGGTGCTAAACCAACAAATATCGCTTCTGGCGAACTTTATACAGCTCTAGAGCGTAACACCATTGATGCACTTGAGTGGGTTGGACCGTCACTTGATTTACGTATGGGCTTCCACAAAATTGCGCCCTACTACTACACTGGTTGGCATGAACCTGCAACAGAACTGCAGTTCCTAGTCAACAAACGTTCATTCGATCGTCTACCTGAAGACCTACAACGAATACTGACCACATCAATGAAACTGGCGTCTTATGAAATGTATGTGCAGTCATATCATGAAAGTGGTACAAACTGGGTAACCATGAAATCTGAATACCCAAATGTTCAGGTGAAGACCTTCCCGAAAGACGTTCTTGCAGCAATGAAAAAAGCCAATCAAGAGCTACTTGAAGAGAAAGCCGCTGCTGATCCATTAGCAAAAGAGATCCTAGACTCTCAAGCTGAATACCTAAAAACAGCACGTGTATGGACCAACATTTCTGATAGAGCGTATCTAGACAGCTTAGAAACCATTTCAGAATAACCCTCTATCATGGCAGGCCCCCTCTTGCCTGCCATGCCTTAATGTCTAGGAGTTCCTTATGTTATTAATTCGCCTAGAACGCGGCATTGCTCGTTTTACCAATCTATTAGGCATGCTTTCTGCTGTTCTTTTCATTCTGCTACTTTTTAATGTGTTTTATGACGTATTGATGCGTTATGCCTTTAACGACGTCTCTATTGGTATGCAAGAGTTAGAATGGCATTTATACGCATCCATATTTTTAATTGGTATTCCTTATGGCATTCAAAACGGTGGCCATGTTCGTGTCGATTTAATTTATGAAAATCTATCCATCAAAGGTAAAGCATGGATTGATTTATTCGGCAGCATTTTTTTCTTTTACCTTTTACCTTACTGGTTGCTTATTACGGAGTTTTCTTCTCTCACGAAGCTTTTTTATTAGGCGAAACCAGTGGCGACCCGGGTGGACTACCTTATCGTTGGATTATAAAAGCCGTCATTCCTTTTGCCTTCTTTTCTATGGCAATCGCAGGTGTGGGGATGCTTTTGCGCTCTATTAACGCCATTCGCGGTGTGAGTGAGGAAGGTTTCAACCACCCTCCAATACAACACTAACCTCAATTTATTTAACGTTTTAGAGTAGGTTTTTTATGATTGGTATCATAATGTTCTTTGTTGCACTGTTTATGCTTTTATTAGGCTTTCCAGTTGCATTTACATTCGGTGGCGTAGCACTAATTTTTGGTGTTTTCGCAGAAGGTTTTGACATGTTTGCCTTTATGCCCTTCCGCATACAGAGCTACATGGAAAACACGGTCATGATGGCCGTTCCTTTATTTGTTTTTATGGGTATTGTGTTACAAAAAACACAATTGGCTGAGCAGTTATTAGAAGCCATGGGGAAATTATTTGGTGGAGTGAGAGGCGGGCTAGCCATCTCCACTATTCTAGTTGGTGCCTTACTTGCCGCATCAACAGGGGTTGTCGGAGCCAGCGTTGTCGCAATGGGATTAATCTCATTACCTGTAATGCTCAAATACAATTACAATAAATCTTTAGCATGCGGAACCATTTGTGCTTCTGGCACCTTGGGACAGATCATCCCCCTTCAATCATCTTAATCATATTAGGTGATGTACTTGGAATTCCTGTAGGCGACCTTTTCCAAGCCGCTTTACTACCTGGCATCGTTCTGATTGTTTGTTATATTATTTACATTCTCATTTTAACTTACATGAATCCTGAGATGGCACCACCTATCCCTCAAGATGATTTAACTGAAACTCGTGGTGAGCAAATTCGCAGCGCTTTAAAAGCCATTTTGCCGCCACTCACACTCGTATTAGTGGTATTAGGCTCTATTTTTACTGGCATCGCGACACCGACTGAATCATCTGCACTTGGTGGCGTTGGCGCCATCATCCTGGCTCTGCTTTATCGTCAATTTAGTTGGAAAATGCTGTTTGACAGCAGCGTTGAAACCGTCAAGGTAACCGCGATGGTATTTGCCATTCTAATGGGGGCAACCGCTTTCTCTATGGCATTTAGCTATACTGGCGGAGATTACATAGTAGAAGAAATCCTGTTGGATTTACCTGGAGAGAAATGGGGGTTCATTGCCTTAGCGATGTTGGCCATTTTAATTCTTGGCTTCTTCATCGACTTTATCGAAATAGCCTTCATTATCGTCCCCATTTTAGCACCTGTTGCTGAAGCGCTTGGTATCAATATGGTTTGGTTTGCCATCCTGATTGCCATGAATTTACAAACGTCTTTCTTAACTCCACCGTTTGGGTTTAGTCTATTCTACCTTAAAGGGGTGGCCCCAAGATCCATCAGGACCACAGACATCTACAAAGGTGTATTGCCCTTTATCTTGATACAAGTTCTTGTGTTAATTAGCATTATTACCTTCCCTGAACTTTATGGTATGGACTAACCTTGTATTATCTTCAATAATTAGTAATACATGATAAAAAAGCAGGATTGAGTCCTGCTTTTTTATCTTTACAATATCACTGGTGGCCACATGAATTTAAAAAGTAAAATCATCTTACTCGCCGTTGTGCCGCTCATTGTGGCGACCGCCATTATCACCTATTTAAGTTTACAATCAGCCAAAGACCTTGCCGCACAAGAATTGGCCATTTACGAATTCAATTTAATCAACGTTAAAAAGCAAGCATTAAAAAGTCATGTTGGCATTGCCATGTCGGCCATCAAACCCATCTTGGATGATTACTCCCTAGATGACAAAGTCGCTCAAGAACAAGTAAAAAAAATTCTGACTCGCTTAACCTATGACGATGATGGCTACTTTTTTGTTTATACCATGGATGGTGTTAACCTTGTTCACCCTACCCAACCAATTTTTGTTGGCCAAAATCTCTGGAACTTTCAAGATAGATCAGGTAATTACTTAATACAGCACCTTATATCGGCTGCACGACAAGGTGGCGGCTTTCATCGCTACATCTGGGAAAAGCCACCTTATATGATTCAAGAAGACAAAATTGGCTATTCCATTATGATTGAACGCTGGGACTGGATGCTTGGGACGGGCCTGTATTTAGATGACATATACGATGAGCTAGCCAAAACCCAAGCAATAATGAACTCTAATATTCAAAAAAGCTTCTTTAGCGTGATTGTTATTGTCATTGTCACCGTTATTTTGGTGATATTACTGGGCTTAGCCATTAACCTCCATGAACACAGACTAGCCGACTCACGACTAAAAGAATTAGTTCAGCGCTTTATGCGTATTCAGGTAAACGAACGCCGTCGCTTCTCTAGAGAGCTACACGATGGCATCAATCAACTGTTAGTTTCTTGTAAATTTCGGGTTGAGCTGGCAACAAATAAGCTAAAGCGTAACCATGACGTTAAGGTTATCGAAGGAGAGCTAGATAAAGCTGAAGAACTGATTAATCAAACCATTAATGAGGTCAGACAAATCTCCCATAACTTACGCCCTACACTGTTAGATGACTTAGGTTTGGATGCCGCTATTCAATCCCTAACCAGTCAATTTAGCGAGCGTACTGGTATAGAAATTTTTTATTCAGGGAAACTGATCAATGACTTACCAGATGAGATCGAAATTACCATTTATCGATTGATTCAAGAAGCCCTTAGCAATATCGAAAAACACGCACAGGCCAATAAAGTCACCATTAATATCTGGCAAGACAAAACTACCGTCAAACTGGAATGCCTTGATAACGGCAAAGGATTCTCTCAAAACACAGAGCTGTTACCAGGCATTGGCCTTATCAATATGAGAGAAAGAATGGAACTGATAGGAGGCGATTTTACCCTAGAGTCTCACAAAGGGGCCGGCACAAAAATCTATGCAAAGCTTCCTCTTGAGCAAACCCTTTAATCAAATAACAACAATAAAAGGCCATCTATGTCTAATCTAGCCAATACCATAAAACTGTTACTCGTTGATGATCATGTATTAGTGTTAGACGGCCTACAAGCCCGCCTAGAGCTAGAAGATCATATAGAAGTCATAGGAACGGCTTGCAACGGTCTTGAAGCATTAAACAAAGCCAAAGCGCTGTCACCCGATGTCGTTCTGATGGATGTCTCTATGCCAATCCTGAATGGGTTAGAAGCAACAAAACGCTTTCGTGATGAGCAACCTTTAGTAAAGATTCTCATGTTAAGCATGCACAATGAAAAAGAGTATATTCTGTCTTTAATTCAATCAGGAGCCAATGGGTATGTGTTAAAAGATGTGTCGTCAGAAGAATTAATTCACGCTATCTCAACCGTCCACCAAGGAGGCACCTATTTCAGTTCGGGAGCATCGGCCTCTCTTTTCACAGGAAACATGCCCGCGGCGAATCAAAAAGAGCCTCTTACAAAAAGAGAAACCGCCGTTTTAAAAGAAGTGGCCACAGGATTATCCAATAAAGAAATTGCCCAGTCCCTCAATATTAGCGTGCGCACTGTTGAAACCCACAGACAAAACATAAAAAATAAGCTAGAGATTCACACTTCCGCTGGACTGATCAAATACGCACTAGATAAAAAACTCATAGAATAAAATCAAAACCAACTTTAGTATCACTTACCCCAATAGGATTAAGACTCTATATTTAGTTTCGTGGGAATCGTTTAAAGAACATATTAGGTGCATTGAAATTAGTAAAACTGACACTAATAGAGACATCCAAACTTTCCACACAATGCCACCAACCTAATGGGATAAAAAGAGCGTCCCCTGGATTTAAAATAAGATCAACTGGTGTGATTTTCTTCATTTCAGGATAGCGCAAAGGGTCAAAATGAGGATAATCTGCTTTGCTATATACACCTCTATCGTTATATAAATTAGGGACTTGCATTGCGGGAATAAGAGTCACCTTTTTTCTCCCATATATCTGCACCAACATATTATTTGTTAAGTCATGATGCAGAGGTGTAAAAGTGCCTTTTGGCCCAAACCAAAGTAAATTTCCTGACTCAATTGAATGTGTTTGACGATAACCCTTACCAAAATCAGCGATATCTTTAAATAAGGGAGCAAGACTAGAAAAACTGCTTTTCATATTATTTGCTGTCATATAATGATCATTACTTTCCCCTTTATTAATAAGTTGAATAAACTCTCTCATGAGAATTTTTTTCTTGTGCCTCACAGAGTTTCTTTCAAATAAAGGGTCCTGCTCACGATTTTGCTGTATTTCAATTGCCTCATCACCAAGGCTCTCTAGGAAAAACTCTGGCGACCATTTACCTAAAGCAGGCCAATGATCTATTCCCCCAGTTAATATTACAGGTAAATGTTTACTATAATATTCTCTTATAAACACACTAAACTCAGGGACATGACGCCTTTCTATCAAAGCATTATAACGATGATCCAATGAAGCGAGTTCATCACATACCTGTAACAACCAATTCCTCTTATTTAGAGAATGAAAAATATCTTTTCCAGCAAGAATATAAGGATGATTCTCTGCAACCAATACATCCATTGCACTTTCTTTTGGTGGAAAACCCTGCTCAATGAGTATTCGTTGTAAATCACCCGCCTTAACGCCCTTGATAAGGTTCGACGCCAACCAACGCCTCCAAACATCAGGAAGCAAAGACTCACCCTTGCTTGACAATAAATCCTCTCTTGCATCCTCACGTAAAGCATAATAATACCAACTCTCAATTCTCGTTAGCACATCGTCGTAATGATTCGAATTACTCTGCTTTAGCTCTACCAATAAATTCAGATAATGCAATGTAGTATATTGTCGAATCAAGTGACGGTTTAAAGGTCGACCTGTCTTAACTTCATACTTTAAAAACACTTCCTCAGCGAGATCTGTAGAGCTCAAATTCAGCACTGAAAAGTCTTGATGAATATCACCCAGCTTACATTTGCCAAAACTGATGACTGAGATAATATTTTTATGATCGGAACTGAGGATAAAGTTATCACCCTGAAGATCAAAATGCCCAAAGACCTTATTTTTTTCTGGAACCGATAGAGCAAAAGAAATAGAAGACAGTTCATTTAATAAAGAGACAACACTGGTGCTACGCTCATGTGAAAGCCGTTCTTTAATTAAGTCCACTGCAATAGAAGATGTAGAAACGAGGGGTATTGTTTTTATTGCCAGCTCATTAAGATTGATAGAATGAAATGCAAAATAAAAATCGACTATCTGGGTAACAAAAGACACTCTATCCTGAGTCGAAAGCGCCTCAAAACGCTCTAAATTAAAGCCACCACCTGATATTTTTTGATAACGTCCAATTAACGCTGGATGCGTTTTAATATCGAATTTTGGCAAAGTTAGCGCCACCTGATCACGCATAAGATCAGTAATAGCCCGCTCTGATGCTAAAGCTTTAGACCCTTTACTTGATCTAGGCATTTTGAGGATGTATTTATTATTAATCTCTACAACAATATGATCTTTATTATGAGATAAAAAAAGAATGGGACTAACGATTAAATCAAGAAAAGTATTTTCATATACATTTTTGATAGACAGTTCATCCTGTGCATCAAAGAACTTTTCACAATCAAACTTTATAGGAATGAGATGACTTTCAACAGGATCCTCACAAAAGTACATTTTGCGATCCAGATCCATTGACTCACTATTCTGGAAATAAGCAATCAATTTAATATTTTGGTAAAGAGATTCAATAAAATTAAATTGTTTTTCTTGTTCATCTGCGTTTCCATACGTTTCAACAAACAATGCCGCCGAATTAGTAGAACAAAACAGCAACAATTCCTTCCAACGATTTACATCTAGCAGCACATTGGCACAAAGACAAATATCAAACGACTCACCTAATGCAAAGGAAGTTAACATTGATAAGTCTTCGGTATTTAGATCAAAAGTATAAAAATGAATATTTTCAGCTTGACTAACCGCTTTCAATGCATTCGCGGCATTTATACGACGTGAATTAGCATCAACGCCAACACCGAACGATAATGTATGGGTTAACCTATGCAACAAGTCTCCATTTAAGCAGCCGAGATCTAAAGCCCTCTTACCTGAAAAGTCATAGCGTATCGGCAGCAAGTCTACTTGTGGGCTTCGATGCCATAAAAAGGTCTCGTCTTGAATACAAGCGGCATTATAATCTGCAACAAAGCTTGCTTCATCAACCCCCACTTCATCCGCCTTAGTATAATTTAATACTTTCAGAACCGATGCCATCTTGTCTTTCATCATCTTACACTCATCTCTATCCCTAAATACGCATTAATTTAAATCAGGCTGCAATGAGTGTAGCATTCATGTCATTTGTTGTAACTTGAGCAATGAAATGCTGAAATGCTGAAATGCTGAAATGCTGAAATGCTGAAATGCTGAAATGCTGAAATGCTGAAATGCTGAAATGCTGAAATGCTGAAAAAGTATTAGAGAATACGATGAATAACATTCATCACATGATGATATATAAATCATATATTTGAACTAGAAGAGAATACTTCAAAGTGAAAAATGGCGGAACGGACGGGACTCGAACCCGCGACCCCCTGCGTGACAGGCAGGTATTCTAACCAACTGAACTACCGCTCCATTTATCAACAAGATCAATCACTTGCGTTAACAAACGACCGCCCTCACTCGATGAAAGGCATTCTATAGAATCCCTTTCATCGACGCAACCTTTTTACAAAATTAAACAGCATTTATTCGATTCTTTTCTATATTCATCTCTAATCTAATATTTATCAGATTCGCTTTTTTCAACTAAGCAAATTCATACCTGAATGAAAATCGCTCTAAAATCGTTCACATTAGTTCGTGTTGGGCCGGTAAAAATCAAAGCGTCTAATCCATTAAAAAAACAGTATCCATCATTATTCTCTAGGTAGTCTCTTGGATTCATCTGTTTCAGCAATGCTCTTTGATAGGTATTTTCCAGCATAATGGCCCCAGCATTATCTTCGGTTCCATCAATGCCATCTGTATCACAAGCTATGGCGGAAACGCCCTTCAACCCTTTAAGTTCTAAGGTCAGACTAAGTAAGAACTCTACATTCCTACCACCTCGACCATTCCCTTTGACTGTCACGGTCGTTTCCCCTCCTGATAGAATCACACAAGGCGCTTTGCAGGGTTGATCATATTTGATTATTTGTCGAGTAATACCGGCATGTACTTTTGCCACTTCCCGAGACTCTCCCTCAAGGTCACCCAAAATAATCGGCCTAATGCCTTTTGATAGTGCATACTCCGCCGCCGCATCCAATGACATCTGTGGTGTTCTAATCGTGGTGAATGTATTTGTTTCAGGTAGCGTCGCCCAATCCGGTTGACGGCAGCTTTGTTCGTCCAAATACAAATCTACCGAATCAGACACTTGAATATTGTAACGGGCTAAAATTTCGCGGGCATCATCAATGCGGGTATCATCAGGAACCGTTGGGCCCGACGCAATAACACTCGGAGAATCTCCTGGCACATCAGAAATCGCAAAGGTATGAACTGTTGCAGGAGCGCAACGTAAAGCCAAACGCCCACCTTTAATTTGAGAGAGTTTTTTACGAACACAGTTAATTTCATCTATGCTAGCGCCAGATCGCAGCAGTTGCTTATTAATGAATTGCTTTTCAGACAATTCGATCACCTCTGGAGGTAGCACCAATAATGAAGAGCCGCCTCCTGACACTAAGAAAATCACCCTATCATTCGCCGTTAAATCTTCTACCATAGCAAGCATTTTTCTGGCCACAACTTGCCCAGCATGATCAGGAACCGGATGAGCGGCTTCGATGACCTCAATCGTTTTTGTGGGACACCCATGTTTATAAGGCGTCACCACAACTCCTTCAATGTCCCCTTCAAAATAGCTTTCAGCCACGGCTGCCATTGCCGCCGCCCCTTTACCCGCGCCAAGAATAATGGTCCGCCCATTAATTTTCTTAGCCACAACTGATAGAGCCGTCAGTAACCCATCATCTGGATGCGCCTTCTGCACGGCCACATTAAATAATTCTTTTAAAAAATTTTCTGGGTTCAACACGTTCTACCTTCAAGTTTGTATTAAAAGAAAAACGCCATTTGGTCTTTTAAATGGCGTTTTTTTTACGTTTAAAGCAACCAATGCAATGCAATCGCCGCCGTCCAAGAGAAATGTGGGCCACCACAACCTTCACCCGTTATGGGATCAAAATACTCCCAATAACCCGATTGATCAACAATTGAACGAGATGTCTGCCTTAATAGTTCTGCTACATCGTCATGACCATAGTGACTTAACCCATCGGCTATCATCCAGTTAATATGCAGCCAGGAAGGTCCTCTCCAATAACGTTTTGCATCAAAACGATCTTCTAATGGATGTGTTGATGCTAAACCTTTTGGCCCCAACCTTATCCACTCCACAATTTCATCAGCCATGATTTTGGCCTGCTCAACAGTCGCTGAATGGCTATACAGAGGCATCAGTCCACCTGAAATTTTTACAGGAATATTTTTTGCCAGAGCATGATCTCGATTCAAGAACACCTTTAAATTCTGATCCCACTGCCCTGTAAAGGCGGACTCGGCGTTAATTACAGATGCGTCTAATGACCCTAGATCCATTGGCTGCGACACTAAGGTATTCAGATAAATCAAATCTTTAGTGGCTCGTTGCAAGACGGCATTTAAACTAATGTCCTGCGTATGGAAAGGACAATTTTCATAAATTTTTTGATAATCAAATTCGTTACTACGAAAAAGTCCACCAAATAGATATAACGATCATATTGCTCTTTTAAAGGGCGTTGATCACTATCCACATGATTCAAGTCACGTCTCTGATAGGCTCTCGTAACTTGAGGAACTCTAGCTAAAATGTCATCCCAAGCTGGACTATTATCCATGCCAGACTCCCAAGGGTGGTAACTTGATACCAAACCAGTTGCTTCTGGATCTCGCTCTCGATACCACCATTCATGGTAGGCTACCAACTTTGGAAACAACTCATCCAATTTATCTTGAGCCAATGCTTTGTTTTGACATTGCTCATAAATAATTCTAATCATGGTTGCCAATAAGGGCGGCTGAGATATAGAGGTCGTCGGCGGTGTGCCTGTAACCCCCCATTGATCCGGACCAGGAAAATAATCATCTGAATTCTGATGAAAAACCACATGAGGTACCATGCCATTTTCCCACTGCCCTTTAAATAAGGTGTCAAACTCAGTCCAAGCCCTCAATTCATCTATATACAACCACCCCAGTGCCGTAATGCCGGCATCCCAATTCCATTGAAAAGGGTATAAACCTTTTGTTGGTACCGTATATCCTCCTAGATCATTGTCCCGCAGAACTTTTTTAGCTTCTGTAATTAAACGCTCAGACTGACTCATAAAATAATTTTCCCACTTTCACTATACCAACGCTTTTTATCGTCTTTAGGTTTTAAATAAAGGGTATTACCGCTGCTTACATCAATTTCGTTTGCTATGTTTACACGAAATAATTGACCATTTAATTCAGCAGAAAGCTGTTGATGAGAACCCAACCTTTCTCTGGTCAATATAGTAATTGGCCAGTAATCCTCTCTAGCCTCAGTAGACACATCGAAGTCTTCTGGGCGAATCCCTAACTGAGTGGCTCCTTCAGGAATATCGCCTCTCTGAAAGGTAGGAGAAATAAAGTTCATTGGAGGGTTTCCAATAAAACTGCCCACATACTCAGTAGCAGGATTATTGTAAATTTCATCCGGTAAATCGTATTGATCAATTCGACCTGCATTCATCACAGCTATTCGGTCAGCTAAACTCATCGCCTCAACTTGATCATGGGTCACATACACAGTGGTTGTTTTCGAGGCTTCCAGGACCGCTTTCAGCTCAGCCCTCATCTGCAAACGTAAGAGCGCATCCAAATTAGACAAGGGTTCATCCATTAACAATACATCTGGTTCTACCGCTAAAGCACGAGCCACCGCTACACGCTGTCTTTGACCGCCGGACAGTTGCCCTGAATAACGATGTAACAAATGATCTATATGCATCAAGGTCGCTGTACGCTCAACATTTTCTTTTATTTTTTGCTCTGGCGCTTTTTTCATTCGTAAGCCAAAAGCAATGTTTTCAAATACGGTCATATGAGGGAACACCGCATAGTTTTGAAACACCATTGCCACATTGCGTTCTTTTGGCGGCAAGTGAGACACTGTCCTATCACCTATTTTAATCACTCCCGTATCTTGAGTTTCTAAACCAGCAATAATTCTTAACAGAGTCGATTTACCGCAACCAGATGGGCCTAAAAGTACGGTAAATTCTTGATGTTTAATGTCTAAAGAAACCGATTTTAGTATGTGGGCATCACCGAAAGATTTTTTAACATTTTCAATTGAAATAGTTGTCATAAATAATTCCTAAAAATAAATATCAATGTAGGTTTACACTTTTCCAAATTAACGGTTTGCAATCCCCCACATACTGAATAGATATTTTCTCACCACAAACAAGAACAAAATCGCAGGCATAATTAAGATCAAACCGCCAGCAAATTTCACTTCTGCAGGCGAAGATGAAAGACTCTGCACTAAGAAAGCGGTTAATGTTTGGTTATTGATGGTCAACACCGCAGCGGCAAATACTTCATTCCATGAAATAACAAAAGCGAATACGGCAGATGCGGTTAAACCAGGTAAAGCCAAAGGCATAACCACTTTCATAAATGCTTGCCAACGATTACAGCCAAGCACCCAAGCCGCTTCTTCCAGCTCCACAGGGATACCAAGAAACAGACTAGAAGTGATTAAAACCGCAAAAGGAAGCGCCAGAGCCGCATGCACAAGAGACAGGCCAAATAAAGTATCGTCTAACCCAACATTAATAAATATCACCGCCAGTGGCAGCGCCAATAAAGGCATTGGAAAGGCTCGAGTCAGCAGGATCATCATTCTGAAGGTTTCCTTACCGCGAAACTCAAAACGAGCCAAAGCATAGCCAGCTGGCGTTCCAAGGCCAATCGAAATTACCATAGTAAAGACAGCGGCGATCAAGGAGTTTTTTAACGCCCCCAATACACCGTAATAATTCATAAAGAACTGCAGTGTTTCCATATCAAATTCAGGAACAAATGCTTTTGGCCAACCGTTCACCACTTCTGCAGAGCTCAATGCGCTCACAATCAATAAATAAATGGGAAATAGAATCCATGAAATCATGAACGCAGCACTGCTTATGAATAGCCATTTCCAGACTTTGTTTTTATTGTCCGCCGCTTGAATTTCTTGTTCTAAAGAAACATCTTGATTTAAATTACTCATATTTGTGCCTCTTTAGGTACGTGCAATACTTTGAGATAAAATAAAGTGAAAGCAACAGACAGGCCTAAAATAACCACAGCATAAGCGGCTGCAGCACCCGCATCTCGATAGGAGAAAGCCCAGTTAAACGCTTCGCCCATTAATACCGGCATATTGGTGCCACCTAAAATCATCACTACAGCGAACACTTCAAATGCTAACAAGGTTCGTAAAATAAGGGCGGTTTGCAGACTAGGACGTAATAAGGGTAGTGTTACTTTCCAAAGGCGAACCCAAGCGTTGGCTCCAAAAATTTCAGCGGCTTCATAATATTCTTTGGGAATCAAGCCAATACCAGAAACCAAAATAACCAACAAAATAGCCGTAGCACGCCAAATCTCAGCAAATACAATAGCCGCAAAAATAGCGACGGGATTATTGTAATTTAACCAACTCTCCGGTCCATCAATAATGCCCACCGAAAATAAAAAACTGTTTAAAAATCCATTCTGATCAAGCAAGGCTAACCAAATAATACCAGCCGCGAGATCTGAAATACCAAGAGGAATAGTCCAAATATAGAGAACGGTGTCACGACCTTTCTTCATTTTGGAAATCATCAATGACATGCCAATAGCCATGCACAACTGCACAGGCACAACAACCAAAGCAAGCAGCAAGGTATTCTTCAAAGAAGGTAAAAAATTAAAATCATTAAAAATGGTATCGAAATTTTTCAACGTGATTTCACCATTAGAAGTGGTGAAAGCCTGAGAGAAAACCTCGATAAAAGGGTAAACAAAAAACGCTAACAGGAATAAAATACTGGGAGCGATCAAGATATATGGGTAAGATTTAATATTCATATAGCGTCCTGAAACTGCTGAAAAAATTATACGTATGGCCTGCAACTCTGTTACAGGCCATTATCGAATATCAGTTTACTGGACAAACACCATCACTTGGCTTGTCAGGAGCCCAACAAGGCGCGTTCGCACTGACCATAATAGTTTTCAGCACCATTGCTTGTCGATCTAAAATTTGATCGATATCAGCATTGCGTAACACAATTTGTTGGAAGGTATCTTTATATGCCTTGCTAAATTGCCCACTCATATCACCCAAACCAACAGGCAGCATAGATGGCAATGCATCAGCCGCATTCGCTTGCATGGAAATCGCCTTCCCTGCGATACGCACATTGGCTGGTAGGTCGGCAGGCAATTCAACATTGGCAATAGGATAGAAGCCTGTTGCTTTTAATGTTTTCACTTGCACCTCTGGCTGAGAAAGGTATTTAATCAACTCAACAGACGCTGCCCTATCTGGTGTTCCTGCAGGAATCGCTAGCCCCGCAATAACGGGCATAAAACCACGACCGGCTTTCGCTGATGGTGCTGGAAAGGCAATAAAGTCATCAGGCCTTTGATCAAATGCATCTTTAAGACGAGCTGTATGATCAAATGCCACCCATACTTCTTCTGTTAAAAGAGGTTCTTGCATCAGGCTATAAGCGGTCGATCTTGGGTTAACATCTTGCCAAAGATCTCGAAACCACGCCCACATGGCTTTTGCATCATCGCCACGAAAATCGGTTACCACGGAATGAGTGAAAGAGGGATATAAATATCCTTGTAAGAATCGATGCATTAAGCCTTTTTCACCTGCGGGGAAACCCAATTTAGCATCTCCTGTGGCTTCCTTAAGATTGGCGGCCCAAACGGCTAATTCATCATAAGTCAGAGCATTAACATCGGCCCCTGCTGGCAAATATGGTAAGGCTTTTTTATTTGCCGCCATGATATAAGTTGCCTGCATCCAAGGAATGTACTTTTGATTTTGAGACCCCAACTTACCCAATTCACTCATGGTCTTATTTGATTTAATTTCAGGCACTGAGCCCAATACATCATCGATGGAATCCAATGAATCTTGTATTTGAGGAAATTGGCCATGCAATGCCCCTAATACACCGAGCGTAACCGAACCCGCTCTTGATTCTGCCTCAATCCGAGAAAAAAACGGGCCCGCTTCTTGAGGAAGAAATTTAACTTCCCCGTCAAAGTTTATAAGCACATCATTTCTCATCGCATCCGCTTCTTTCAGAGGGTTTGCTTGAGTCGAATAAAAAACAACTTCACTTGCAGAAGCAATGGAAGAGCCTAATAAGATTGGCAATATTATTTTTTTTATCATGTTTAACGTCCTACTATCTTATTTTTAAATCGCAATGATACGATTCGTTATTACAAGCATTAGTGCGATGCTTGCGCTTTAAAACTTTTTCATGGCATAAAACAATCTTGGTTACTGGTTTGTCTTTCAACGAGTTCGTAATCAATTAACTTATTTCTAGGCACAAAAACTTGCCCATTTAACTGAGATTGCAAAATGCTAATAATGGACTGGCTATGGGCTTCAAATGAGGATCGTAAAGTAGAGATTGTTGGATCACCTAGATAGGAAACAGGAAGGTCATCACAGCCAATAATATTAATGTCTGTACAGGGATTAATTCCTAGGTGTTTTGCGGCTTTAACGACTTGGTGCGCAATCACATCAGAAGCACAAATAAAGCCCGTCGGGGATTTTTTTGCTGTAAAAGATCTAAGGAAATTTTATATGGAATGTCATCAATGACTTCCGTGGTATGAATATCAGGAATTAAGCCGGAACGCGCCATCGCATTACTGTACCCTTCCGTTCTCATTTGAGAGGTGTACATTCTTTCAGGCAAATTTAATAACACAATGTCCTTATGCCCTTTATCAATTAAGCTTTGTGTGGCCAAATCAAAACCAGCGACAGCATCCGTATCTATCCAGTTATGATTTTCGCAGGTTTCGGTACGACCATGAGTGACAAAAGGAATATTTTGTTCTTGCAAAAGATCAACACGAACATCATTTCTTCTTGTTCTCATCACAACAAATGCATCTACCCTCTGACCATCAATAAAACGCTGATAGGTCGATAGCTCTTCTTCACCCTCTGGCGCATAGGAAACAATCAAATCTAAATTAGGGTTATGCGCATGCAAAGAACGACCAAAATGCAGTAAGAAATGACTTAAAAAATGATCTCTCATATCACCGTATGGAACAGGTAACAAAATCCCTATAGCATCACTTTTTCCTGTAACTAACCGACGCGCCGCTAAATTTGGAACGTATCCCAATGTTTTTGCCGCTTCTTGAATCTGTAAACGCGTTTCAGCATTCACGTCGTTGTATCCAGACAAGGCCCTAGATACCGTTGTTACTGAGATATTCAAATACTCTGCAATGGATTTTAACGTTGTTTTCTTCTTCTTATTCATCATGGCCTCTTACGTTTCTAAATTGATCCGAAACGATTTGGATAAATACTACCCAAAACGTTTCGGACGTTCAATAATTTTATTAGATTTTTTCTAAAATCTATCTATATTACTGTATTATAAAGAGTTTATTTTAAATCATGCGTCTTCAAAAAAATCAAATAAAAGAAATTCACCCAACAATATCCCTTGTTTTTTTCTATTCACATCAAGACTAATATACAAAATGACCTAATAGGCAAAAAAAATAAGTTATTCATTTACGTATACATAGAAAATACACTACTATTTAAAAGTAAAATCATCTCCCGCTTAAAACCCATTGTATCCATGCAGGAAAGAATCATGACATCTGAAGAAATACAACTTAGAGAGCAAATCTGTTTAATGGCCAAATCCATGTTCGATCGAGGCCTAACATGTGGCTCTTCTGGCAATATTTCCGCAAGAACTGAAGACGGAGGCTTACTAGTGACCCCTACTGGGAGCTGCTTTGGTCGTCTCGATCCAGGCACATTAAGTCGCTTTGATAAACAGGGCCTATTAATTAGCGGCCACCAGCCAACAAAAGAAATGTCATTGCATCAAGCATTTTATGAAACTCGTTCTACCGCCGGTGCCGTCGTGCATCTACATGGAACCTGCTCTGTTGCTATGTCCATGTTGCCCGAAGTAGATCCTGAGAACATGCTTCCACCACTGACACCGTATTCAATAATGAAGCTTGGAAAAGTAAAATTATTGCCTTACTTTCAGCCAGGAGACCCAGCCACCGGTGACGCTATTCGAGGCCTTGCAGGAAAACGAAGTGCCATTATGTTAGCGAATCACGGCCCTGTTGTCGCCGCGAAAGAGCTAGAAGCCGCTGTGTATGCAATTGAAGAATTAGAAGAAACCGCTAAGCTTGCTATGATGTTACGGGGCATGAATCCGAAAATGCTGGATGAAACACAAATAAAAAATATTGTCAGGACCTTTAATGTTGAATGGGATTAACTGGACGCTTCGATAAAATATAAAACAAGGTCGACATCATTAGAAATATTGATGATCTAGGGTGTCGACTGCAATACTTAAAAACAAAACATCTAAACACGCCACTGTTTCAATAACATTCATACATTCCACTCTTATTTAATTTGTTTTTTAGCAAATCACCATTAGACTTAAGGCATTACTCACGGTGCGGGCGGCTAACAATCCTATAATCATGTCAATATTCGCCCCTGCCAACCATGCCATATGAATGAAACAGACATGTATTTTAATGATGAGAGCCCTATGAATTTCAAGATAGTCCATGAGACAACCTACTTGTTCAGTGACAAAGTCTTTCTAGAGCCGCATCATTTAAGGTTTCGTCCTAAGAAAACACCATTTATCAACCTTACCCATTTTTCTATTCATTTAACCCCTGAAGCAGCTGGTCATAAGGTCATAGAAGATGAAGAACACAATATCGTAGATTTCTGCTGGTTTGAAAAATTAACCTCTCACCTTACCCTAACAGTAGAAAGTCACTTACAAACAAGCGACTACAACCCTTTTGATTTTATTATTTACCCAGACTCCTTCAGCCGTACTCCTTTTATCTACTCTGACTCCCAGTATCAAATACTCTATGCTTATTTACAAAAAGTAGCACTTACACCAGACCTAATAAATTATGCTGAAAAGATTCTAAATAACGTCCATTACAATACCATTGAATTTGTGACTCATTTAACATCACAGATACACAATGACTTTATCGTAGAATACAGAGAAAATGGCCCACCACTGACGCCGGACGCAACATTTGATATCAAGAAAGGCTCTTGCCGAGATTTATCTTGGATGCAAATTAGCATGCTTCGCCATTATGGTATTGCAAGCCGCTTTGTCAGTGGCTATTTTTATTTTGAAACAGAGAGGCCTATTTATGAATTACACGCATGGGTTGAAGTCTTTATACCTGGTATAGGCTGGTTAGGTTTTGATCCAAGCCATGGCATTTTGACTGGAAATACGCACTTTTCGGTTGCTTCCGGTGCCACTCCCGAAAACACCATGCCCGTTTCTGGTGGATTACGAGGCAGCGCCACCTCTACTCTCAGTACGACATTAATAATAGAACGCAGTTAATCGGACAGAAGTAACAATATTGAAAAGCAACGCCGACACAACCTAAGTAGAGCGCCTTTCTTAGTTATTATTACCCAATATAAAAAAAACAAAGCGACGAGTAACACCACAACGTCACACCCATAAATACACCTTTTATTTAATAGTTATTTTAAAAGAACGAGAGCCGTTATGGACACAGAACAAACAGACACTTTTGTAACTGGTTATTTACCGCCAATTCAATCGCTTTTAAGCGACCCTAGTACCTACCTGCAACTTTTAGCGATCGCCATTATCTACCTAGTTGCCTTTGCCGTTTCTTATAAAATACGTCATAGCATTGATCTCACTCATAATGAACCTTTAGACAGTGCCCATCCATTAAGAAAACTTGTCTTTAGAATTGGCGGAATATTATTTCCTCTATTGGCTATCTTGCTATTGCAAGTCTCAAAAAAAGCAGGTGAGACATTAGAATATACCCCTTGGCTCATCGAAACCGCCTTAGCCATTGCCGTCTTATTATTCTTCAACTCATTAATACGAGCCTTTGTGCAACATGCTTTTGCCGCTTCTTTATTCCGCTGGATCGGTTTACCTATTTTATTGCTCCACTTATTAAATTTTTTACCGACTGTTATTGGTGCACTAGAAGAGATTTCGCTCGATGTAGGAAATGTCAGTATTTCAGCCTACGGCGTCGCCAGAGTCATTATCTTTGGAAGTTTTTTATTTTGGCTAGGTCGCACTTCAAACAACTTTGGTAAAGCCGTTATCAGAAAACAAACCTCTTTAGATATTCCCACGAAAGAAGTGTTCAGCAAGCTATTTGAAGTAAGCTTATTCTGCATCATCGTTTTATTATTATTAAATGTGATGGGAATTAACTTAACTACCTTAGCCGTATTTGGTGGTGCACTCGGTGTCGGGCTGGGTTTAGGACTACAGTCGATTGCTTCTAACTTTATCTCTGGCATCATTATCTTACTGGATCGATCCCTTACCGTTGGTGACTTTGTTGAGCTTGATGACGGCCAAAAGGGGTTTGTACGAGAATTTAAGATGCGCTATGCGGTATTAGAAACCTACGATGGCAAAGACATTCTCGTTCCGAATGAAAAGTTCATCTCATCATTAATGATCAACTGGACCCATAAAGACCCAAAGCAGCGTTATCGTGTTGATTTCTCTGTTCCATATTCAACAGATGTTCGCAGTATGGTGGAATTTATTAAAGTCGCCGTGTCTGAACATGAACAAGTTATCAGCGGCCCTGATGTCCCTTTTGAAGAAAGACCTGATTGTGAAATAGACAGCTTTGGTGATTCAGGTATCAATATGTTTGTCGAGTTTTGGATGATAGGCGTGGATGATGGAAAAAACCGAGTTGGTGGAGATCTCATGCTTATTATTCTGGAAACACTGAAAGAAAATGGCATTGAAATACCCTTCCCTCAACGTGAGGTTAAAATCATTAATCCCGAAAGAAACAATGCCTCTGGGTTATAAAGAATTTTCGCCATCTATAACCTATGTTAACCTCTTCTCGCCCTCCCCTTAATCAGGAGAGGGCGCAACATCTCCGCTAACGACCAGAAACTAACCGCTATATTTATCTATAATAAACTCTATCACTTCTACAACCTCTGCAGATTTTTTTAGATTTACCCCATCAACATGTGGCTGAGAAAACTGCCCAATATCGTTATCAAAGTACTGACCTGAATATTCAGAAATACCTTCTTCTAATGCCATGCGTGCTATTACTTTAGCGCCTATACTTAAATCATGCCCTTCAAAACCAAACCCTTCTTTTACCATTTTTGAAGCCAGTAAAGACCCAGGGTTTACGGCAATAATGGTTGGCCCTTTTTCATCAAGTTTGTCGGCAAGCACTTTGCTCCACATAGTAATGGCTAATTTACTTTGAGCATAAGCGTCCATGTCATTCAATCGTGTTTTTCCCAGCAGTGCTTGGAGATTAACTGGCGCTTGAGCCGCTGAAGAAAGGTTGATCATTCGCCCTGAATGACCAAGTAAAGGCAAAAACGCTTGAGCCAATATATATGGCGAAATAGTATTTACGACAAAGCGTACATCTAACCCTTCAGATGTGATTGAGTTACTTGTCTTAAATACGCCTGCGTTATTGATGAGGATATCAAGCGTTTTATTATCACTCTTAATACACTCGACCAGTTTTTTCACATCAGAAAAAATCGATAAATCCGCTAAGTAGCCTTCGATACGACCTGAATTAGGTAGTGCAGCTAATAGGTTTTTAACAGAGGTTAGTTTTTCAATACTACGGCCATGTATTAATACATCATGCCCTTCGGCTGCTAAAAGTTTCGCGGTCTCTAAGCCAATACCGTCAGTTGCTCCAGTGATTAGAATTGTTTTTTTCATGTTCTTTCTCCTTAAAATCGTAATAAGCTATACTATAAAAATAACCGTCTTTTTAATGTTTAAGTGAATGAGGGACTTGTTTTAACTTCCTCTATCGAATATTCATTAACCTTAAATTTCTACGACGACTGTCCTCATGTCTTGGGCACTTGCAAGACGGTCATGAGCTTTACCCTCTCCCTTGTAATGTATATGCGGCACTTGATTATCTTCATTCAGTATATTTACTACTTAATATTTTGATAATAGACTTTAAAGAAGAATGACTTTATGGTTTTTATTGATAATTATGAATATTGAACATATTAAACTTTTTATTAGAATTGCAGGGACTCACAACATTAGCTTGGCGGGAAGTGAGTTAAGGCTGTCTCCAGCGGTGGCGAGTTCACATATCAATAAATTAGAAGCAGAATTAGGAGTGAGACTAATTCATCGAACGACTCGAAAAGTCTCGCTTACGGAAGAGGGGAAAGCATTTCTTCCTTATGCCGAAGATGTGCTCTCTAGTATTGAAGCCGCGCGTGCTTCAGTTGGTGCGGGTAACGCATTTCCCCGAGGAACATTACGTATTGCTGCCCCGGCTTCTTTTGGCCGAATGCATATACTGCCGGCATTAACCGATTTTCTTGCGTTATACCCTGATTTAAAAGTGGATTTAAAACTCTCTGATACCATTATTGACCTGGTTGAAGGGGGATTTGATATTGCCATTCGTAATTCAGCATTGAAGGACTCGAGTTTAATTGCACGAAAATTAGCACCAGACACGAGAATATTATGTTCATCTCCAGCCTATTTAGCCACACATGGCGAGCCAAACTCTCCAGACGCACTGAACTCTCATCAATGCATTACCTTATTAGGTTTAGATGACTGGGCATTCCATACCCCTACAGGACAGGTAAACATTAAAGTTAAAGGTCCGTTAAGGATCGATAATGGAGAAGCAGTAAGAGATGCTTGTATTAATGGCTTAGGCATTACCATAAGCTCTAAATGGAGTGTTTATAAACATCTTGAAAGTGGTGAGCTTATTCAAATACTCAGCGAATACCCCATCGCTACGAACACCGCTATTTGGGCGGTTTACCCTAGCTCTAGGCTATTGGCTCCAAAAGTGAGAGCATTTATTGATTACTTCACCGAGCACTTTGGGGATACCCCTTACTGGGACTAATTCAAGAGGTGAACACCTTCTTATTAGTAGGCGGAAACAGATACTCTAAGGAAACAATAGGACCGTTTGAATACATAGCATGGCCATTTTTTAAACTCACTTGGAGTCTCTGGTATGGAGTTCCCGTGCGCTATGATTTTTCCATTATATCGAACAGGAAGAGCCCCGTTGTTTAACACTCTGCGTTACCTAGCCAAGCTTAGTCTCTAAGTGTGTGTATTAAGAGAAATCAAATCCCCTTCGATACTAGCCCGTACCCATACTATTTTCTTATCCGAGTAATCTCGAGCCATTATATAGATAATATTGATTCTGATTCTTCATTCACCTCGTTTATTAACAATAAGATATGTAATAAATTAATCTCCCTATTAAGCTTACGGCTCAAATTACATCAACCTTAGAAGACGACACTATGAAACATACAGAAACTGAAAAACCTCCCTTGATGCTGCAACGTGCACGTGACTTAACGCTTCCTTCAAGAGAAGCCATGTTACAGCGTTCTCCTTCAGTAAAACAATTTTGGGATGGCAATAAGCTTTTATTACAAGAGGCATGGAAAGAGTGGGAAGAGAGCAACAATGATCCTTTCTTTATTCCTGATGATTCGTTGCTTGATGAGCGTTTGCGTAATGCCGTTGAACAAGCATGGGAAGATCCATCTAAAGAGTTGACGGTACAAGATTTATGGCAGGAAGTCTCCCCAGGCGTTTTCCAGTGTCCGTTTTTTGATCCTGAACGACTAGCGGATTTGCGCCATTACTTAGATAACGTAGCGAATGCTGAAATACCTCTTCGCCCACCCTATGGAATTGTATTAAATCGCCATGGTGCCATGCTTGATCCTCGATCTGAGGGGTACCTTGCCGCACCAAACTTTCAGACCTTCTATCGTGTATTGCTAAACAAATATATGCGCCCTATTGCACGTCTCCTATTTCCAGAAATAGTAGGCTATGATACACAAACATTCGGTTTCTCTATTCAATATCAAGCAGAAATGGACACCTCACTTAGACTTCATACTGATGCTTCAGCCGCAACACTAAACGTAAACATAAACCTTCCGGATGAAGCGTTTACTGGCTCAGAAGTTGATTTTTACGACCCGCATAAAGGTGAAGTAAATAGGCTAACATTCAAACCTGGCATGGCAATGCTGCATCGAGGTAATGTGGCACACGCAGCACAACCAATAACAAGCGGTAAACGTTCGAATTTTGTACTTTGGTTATATGGAGATCGAATGCAAATACCGAGCTCACAAAACCAGCTAAAGAGAGTGAGTCCAAATGTACGATGGAGCTTGCCCCCTGAAAATTATGACGATGTCGCACCCTTTTAAAATGCTTAAAATCCTACTTTGTCGTAGGTATGGTTTAACCATATAGGCTCTTTGCAAACACCGGTTCAATAGTTCCGAGCTATTTACTGTATTGTCATCGCCCTGCACAACAGTCTACGAGAATAACCAAACAAGATAATTTTTAACATCACGCACGGTAGATACAGCGCTGCGCCACCATTATCCTTGTTAAATAAAGCCGCTTTCCATTAAAGAACACCCCTTTTTGATCCAAAAGGGGCTTTTTTATGGCTGTACGGATATTGTTAAACTTATCTCCTTGAGGTAATTATATTCGACAAAATACACCTTCACTTAAATTTATGGGCACAATTAAGCTATCTCACTCACCCGCAAAGGGCTCATCCACAATTCAAAACCGATTCAATCATAAACCCCTTTAATTATTGCTGGTTAAATTCAGTAAGAATCTCGTTGTAACGACCGGATGTTTGAAGTTCAATCAAACCGTCGTTAAATGCATCACGAAGCTTTTCAGCATTTGGGATAGATTTAGAGATCAAAAGGAATAAATCGTTTTCCTCAAGTGGTGGAGTTAGGATTTGAAATTGAGATGCATCAATACCTTCCGCTTTAGCCGCCTCTTTAGCTACCGCGAGGTTGTCTGCGTAAAGTTGTATTTCACCGGTATTTAATGCTTTAACGGCATCAGACACTTCTTGATACTCTTTTATCGTAGAAAAGGTGAAACTATCAAAGGACCCGCCGACCACAAATCCTTTTAGCTTACCTATATTGTATTGATCTATAGATTCAAATGAGCTGTAGTTGTTTAAAGGGAAATCGGGCTTTTTAATCAGACCAGTTAGTACTGTATAGATTGGAATAGAGTAGTAATATTCTTTAGTACGCTCTTCTGAATAGTAACCACCGACCACGGCATCTTTATCACCTATTTTAACTGTGGATAGTGCGGTTTGCCAGGCCGTAAACTCAATCGTACTATCGTATCCAGATTGAGCCAGAGCTTCATCAACAATGGCCGTGATGAATCCCCCTTTGTCTAGGCTTTCACCGAAGAATGGAGGCCAGTTCATTGTTGTCAGTTGAACTGTTTGCGCTTGAGCCGTTAAAGGTAAAACAATCACTAGAGCCGAAAAAAATTTCGCAAACATTTTCATATAGCGTTCCTCTTTTTTAAAAGTGTTAAATGATTTTGTACCTAATTTATGCCACTAAAATAAAAATATTGTTTATATTCCGTCCTTGGAATGTAAACAATATTTTTAGGCCTCCTGTAGTCCTTTAATATCACGTAAACTATGTAATAAATATCTAGCAGAAATATTAGGTGTGTAATGATCCTTTCTAAGAAAGATCCGCTATTTCTCTTTCCACTATTTTCCTCACTTGCTCTTCATCCGCAACAAAGCTTTCGCTGTCTTTATGTAACGATTTAATTAAGCCAAATATCATTGCAATGATGACAAAGGTAAAAGGTAATGCACCGGCTATTGAAGCAGCTTGCAACGCTTTTAATGCCTCATTTCCGCCCATTAACAGAATCATCAGAGTGACAACTCCAAGTAAGCTACCCCAAAGAATACGTTGCTGGATTGGAGGACGACGACCAAATGACAACAGTCGACCTAATACCAGTGTGCCTGAGTCTGCGGCGGTAACAAAAAAGACCACAACAACCACTAGCGCACAGACTTTAGCAATCGTCGCGGCAACACCAGGAGTCAGTACTTCAAAAGCGGTAAACAAGGTTCCCGCATAATCCCAATTATTGACAGAGGTGTTATAAATGGACATGTCTGATCCATATATGGATGCATGGATGCCCGCTGAACCAATCACACTAAACCATACCAAGGAGACTAGCGTTGGAATAAACACCACACCCATAACAAATTCTCGGATAGTACGGCCACGAGAAATGCGTGCGATGAACATACCTACGAATGCAGACCACGCAATCCACCAGCCCCAATAAAAGATAGTCCAGCCACCCTGCCACGTTTGCTCGTCACTGCTTCGAGCCGTCCAAAGCGTCATTGAAAGCGATTGAGAAACATAGTCTCCTAATGTCGTCAAACTGCTTGCAATCAAGTAATTCGCGTTAGTGGCAAAAAGAAAATACAAGATAATAGCGATACAGATGTAACTATTAAATTGAGACAGCATATTAATACCCTTCGCAACACCACTGGTGGCAGACAAGGTCGCAATTAAGGTAATAAAGACAATAGAAAGAACCGTTACCATGGTGGATTTTTCTGCTAACACATTTAGCGAAATGAGTCCGGAGCTAATCTGTTCCACCCCCAATCCGAGTGTGGTGGCAATACCAAAGATGGTTCCAAAAACGGCCAATATATCAACAGCATGACCAATCGGGCCATAAATCCTATTACCAATTAATGGGTACAGTGCAGAACGAATCGAAAGAGGAAGACCTTTACGAAAAGAAAAATAAGCCAAGGACAGACCAACAATAGCATACATGGACCAAGCAACAGCGCCCCAATGGAACACAGTTAACGTTAACCCCCCACCGCTGCTTCAGCCACTAAATCATTAGGTACAGGAAAACCCGCATCCCCTGGCTGCACGCCAGCGGCAAGTGCGGCCTGTTTTGCTTCGAAAAAACTGCTCACTGCGGCTTTCACTTCGGTACTCATGAAAGGGTTACCACCACTCCAGCCACTGGCAAAATGTATCATGGGTTCCGACATGGAGAAAAACAGCATACCTGCACCCGTGCCACAACCGAAAAGCATCGAAAACCAAGCGAAATTTGAAAACTCTGGCCTTTCGTCATCTCTCCCTAATCGAATGGCACCCACTTTACTAACCATTAACATCGTACAAACAAGGAACGCAAGCAGCATAACAAGAATGTAATACCATCCCAACGTTTCTTCTATCCAGCTTTTCAAACCAATAAATTGCTGACTAGCCGTCTCACCGAGCAATACGGTATAGAGAATAAACACAACAACCATAACTAAGGCTGTTATCCCCAAAGTGGCATTAAGCCCTTTTAGTACTCCCCGCTGCGCAATGAGGGCATCGATCTCTTTATCTTTAAGCATTAGTAACCTCTTTATTTTTTTTATTGTCTTAATGTCATTCTATGAATCTAAAATAGAGATAACAAACTAGAAAAATAGGGTCTTTTCATAATGATATTAATGGCTCACCAATTATGGACTATCGAATCCACCCTACTAATACCCTTTTTTAATCTTTGTTTGACTAGCTGGGTAAATATTCCTTGGCCCAACCTAAGCTTGCAACATTAGACTCAATCATCGTGGCTATTTCAGACTCACTGTAACCGACACTCGCTAAGATTTTTTTGGTTGAATGACCGAATTTTTCAGTTGGGGCTATCGCTCGAATTACCGCTCTACTGGGCCGAATGGAGTAGTGATCAATTTGGGTGAAACAATGTCCACTAGGGTGATCCGGATATATTGAGAATGCGTAGCTACCGAAATGCGTTCCTACTTCACCATCATATATACGACTGTAATCATGACGCAAAGTCTCAATCGAATTTGGCTCAGCCACAGCAATATCGGCCATCCTCAGTAGGTTTAGCCAATGAGACGTAGCGGCTTGCTTAAACGCATGTTTTAAGAATTCATGCCGGTCCACTGTATCACCAAGTCCCGTTAAGCCCTCTAGTGATTTTAATTTATCAAACTCATTTTGATCAGAATCCAAAAAGATCCAACCATCCATGGTTTCGTAAAAATGCGACAAAGGATGATTACCTAATGCGTCGCGACCAGATGCCTCGTTAAATGGTTCCCTTCCTTCATAATCAAACATGAAGGGGATTTGCGCCATATTTGTCACGGCAGAAAGAGACGTTCTAACCCGGCTGACTTGACCCGTAACTAATTGATGGTACATAGAAAGTGCCATTCCCATACCCGCTGCAAATCCACAGTTGACGTCTAGAGTGCCTACATGGGCATGCTCCTCAGGCGTGTCACTTCCACCAAAACGCATCATGATGCCGCTATTTGCCTGAATAATATCATCATAGCCAATATAATCAGACTTAGGTCCTTTCAATGGGCCGCCAAAACAATCCAAACGACAAAAGAGCACATTCGGATTGACCTCGAGTAGACTTTTTGAATCAAGACCGAGTGTTTCAAGCTGACGTTCAGGGGCATTAATAAGGACCAAATCTACGGATTGAACGAGTCGATTAAACACCTCTCGACCTTTCTCTGTCATGATATTAACCAGTGCCTTCTTTTTGCCCATATCTGTTTGAAAGCTGTAAAAACATCCAATAAGAGGATCATAAAGCGGTTTAACTGGATCAAGCTTAATAACCTCTGCACCGAATCTGCCTAAAAAAGCGGCTGAGTGTGGGCCAGCAATCACATTGGTCAGATCAAGCACTTTTTTACCATCTAACCAGCCTTTCGCTTCTTGACTCGTTGTTTGATTTCTTCGAGGTAAGTCTTGTGTAAGTGGCGATATCGCCCCGCATAATCGATCCAATGCGGTGTCAAAATCAACAAACTCTCTACCCTTTGCTTGCATAAAGGCAGACGCATTGTGCTCAAACCAAACCAATGGTCCAGGCTGCTTCATCAAACCGTATTCTGGATCGTATACTTCAATAATGAGTCCAGCTTTATTCGTATGCTCGTCATTCAACCATTCTTTCGTTGTACGTTGTGAAGCACCGGGAATACCTGTTTCACCAAAAATACGATCCCATTCACTGGCAGGCTTGGTGAGAAAGGCTTGCTTCATTTTCCCTGAAATCACCTTGGCCCATTTTGGCGGTAGTGGATAAACACCGAGAGACGTCTCGCCATCCCATTCATGAATAGGTGCATGTAGGTCTTCGACTTCAGGAAACCCCTCGGCCATTAACTCATCATAAACACCTAGGACTTTTAGAGCTCGCTTGGCATGGTTTCGATGTGATGGGCAAACACAATAGAATTTTCTGCCGTCAGCACAATCATATGTACGAAAGAATGGGTCTAAGTATTCCTGCAATTCTTCATACGTCAGATCCATTTCTATGTCGTTTTCATGGCGATATTCAATTTCATGCTCACGCATAGTTTTATAACGCTCAGGCAGCCCTTCAATAACAAAAGAGTTGTAAGATAGTCCTTCCATTAAAGCCGCGGCCACAGGAACTTCTATATGATCCCCCTGTCCATTATGAGCGCGTTCATATAGGGCCATTATAAGCGAGCTTGTGGCAAGCGATATTGCATAGGATGAGCCTAATGGAACGGGGGAAAAACTGGGTTCAATACCCATAAGAACACGGTTAAACCCCATATCCGTAAAAGAGCCTGAAGTGGCGGCTATGATGGCTTCAGTCGCCTTCCATTCACGCCTTAGCATATCGTTACTCGCAAAACCTGGTATCGACAACGTAATCAGTTCAGGGCGTTGAGCTCGAAGTTTATCAAAATCAATACCTAGTCTAGCTAGAACGCCAGGACGAAAGTTTTCTATAACAATGTCGGCTTGATCAATCAATTGCATTGCTTGAGTGAGTCCTTTCAAGGTTTTGAGATCTAAACTGATACATTGTTTGTTACGATTTAAAACCGCATTTGCAGGACTAACCCACTGGGGGCCTTGTGGTGGGTCAACATGAATCACTGTTGCCCCCAGATCAGCTAACGTCATGGCCACAGCGGGACCTGCAATTTGTTGTCCAAAGTCCACGACCCGAACACCGACAAGAGGTAGTTGATTATTATTATTCATCTCTATTGATCCTGTGTAAAAAGCTTCGTCTAACGGAATAAAGAAAACCAGCACGAATAATGTTTATGTTTATTTTTTTAGGGCAAAACCACTTCGTAGGTACTGCAAAGATCAGCACGTGGTGAATACTAAAATTGCCCCTAGTCCGCTACTAGCAATAAAAACAAGACCAATGGGTGAATTTTTTTTATACCTTTAAGTTAGCAAGAAAAATTTTTACCATAACCAATTGATATATATGACTATATTAAATAAATCCTAAAATCCCAAGACAACACCTATAAAAAAATCAAACCCTGAGGGTGGTTTTTTATTGCTTTAAAGGCGGCAACTTATTAATAACAATGGCGTAGTTTCGTGGCCTTAGGTTGCGGTAATTGAGGGTGTGTCCTAACACGATAAATATCCGCATTAAAAGTGTTAGGAGATCATCAAGGACAAATTGAAAATAACAATAAGTGGAGCCGACATGTCTAACCAAATCATCCTGCCTCGTATTCTACAAGTAGGAGAAAATGCCAGTTTAGAGATTCCTACCATTCTGGAAAGTTTAGGGTGTATTCGCCCTCTCATCATCACAGATAAAATGATGGTTGAACTTGGCTATGCTCAACAGGTTCAATCTTGCTTACAAGATCATCAAATCAACTCAGAAGTCTTCTATGATACTGTGCCGGAACCGACGGTTAGCTCGATTCAAGCCGGAGTTGAAACCGTTCGTAATGGCAACTATGACAGTATTATCGCACTAGGGGGCGGTAGCCCAATCGATAGTGCAAAGGCCATTAGTATCTTAGGGAAATTTGGTGGCGTGATGCGCGATTATAAATTCCCTCGAATAGTAAATGAAGAAGGGTTACCAATCATTGCAGTGCCAACCACTGCGGGTACAGGCACAGAAGTGACACGTTTCACTATCATTACAGACGAAACGAATGATGAAAAAATGCTATGTGTCGGGGTTGGTTTTATGCCCGTAGCGGCTGTTGTCGATTACAAACTGACTCTAAGTTTGCCTGCGCGCATTACCGCTGATACAGGTATTGATGCATTGACACATGCCATGGAAGCCTATGTCAGCAAAAAAGCTAATCCATACAGTGATAGTCAAGCCATTGCCGCTATGAAGTTAATCGGACCTAATCTACGTCGCGCATATCATGATGGTAGTGATAGCAAAGCTCGAGAAGCTATGATGTTAGGCTCTACATTAGCGGGGGTCGCCTTTTCTAACGCGTCCGTTGCTTTAGTACATGGTATGAGTCGGCCTATTGGTGCCGCTTTTCATGTTCCTCATGGGCTTTCTAACGCCATGTTATTACCTGCTGTTACCGACTTTTCCATTCCTAGTGCAGTTGAACGATACGCAGATTGTGCACGAGCGATTGGCGTTGCGACTCAAGCCGATACAGATGAAGAGTCCAATCATAAACTGATGGCGGAACTGCGTGCGCTAAATGAAGAATTAAAGGTGCCGACACCATCGCACTTTGGTATTGATAAACAACAGTTCTTTGATCTAATGCCAACTATGGCAGAGCAAGCTCTCGCGTCTGGCTCTCCGAACAATAACCCCATCGTGCCAACTCCAGAGCAAATCATCTACATTTATAAACAACTTTGGTGAGTTGTCACAGGATAACTTGATCATCTGAATCACTCAGTGAAATGCCAACTATATTTGAGGAATAACAATGAACACCATCGGACACCTAATTAATGGTCAATTAGTCATGACTGCTCAGCGTATGCAAGATGTTTATAATCCAGCGACTGGCGAAGTCTCAAAGCAGGTTGCCTTAGCACCTAAAGAGACGGTAGAAGAAGCCATTGCCGCCGCACAAGCAGCCTTCCCTGCGTGGCGAGATACGCCACCGATTAAGAGAGCCAGAGTCATGTTCCGCTATAAAGAATTGCTGGAACAAAACGCGGATAAAATTTGCAAAATGATTGGTCAAGAACACGGTAAAATTTGCCACGATGCGGCCGGTGAACTGCAACGAGGTATTGAGAATGTGGAATTTGCCTGTGGCGTGCCAGAACTACTAAAAGGTGAGTTTAGTAAAAATGTGGGACCAAATATTGATGCTTGGAGTGAGTTTCAACCTCTGGGTGTCGTTGCCGGAATTACCCCTTTTAATTTCCCCGCTATGGTTCCTATGTGGATGTTTCCGCTTGCCATTGCTTGTGGTAACACTTTCATTCTAAAGCCTTCAGAACGAGATCCTAGTTCAACTCTATTTCTTGCTCAGTTGTTAAAGGAAGCAGGCTTGCCAGATGGCGTACTAAACCTTGTTAACGGGGATAAAGAAGCTGTTGATGTCTTACTGACTGATGACCGAGTTAAGGCCGTTAGTTTTGTAGGTTCAACGCCGATTGCCGAATATATTTATTCTACGGCCTGTGCCAATGGTAAGCGTTGCCAGGCATTAGGAGGAGCTAAAAACCATGCGATTGTGATGCCTGATGCTGATATGGACAATGCCGTTAACCAGCTTCTAGGTGCCGCCTTTGGTTCCTCAGGTGAGCGATGCATGGCTTTGTCCGTTGCGGTCGCAGTAGGAGACGAAGCAGCCGATACTTTGGTAGCCAAAATGCAAACGGCTATGCAGAATCTAACTGTGGGTGAATACAGTGACAAAAATAATGATTTTGGTCCCGTGATTACTCGTGAACATCAGCAAAAGGTTGTAGGTTATATTAACAGTGCTGAAAAAGATGGTGCTAAAGTGGTGGTTGATGGTCGAGAACCAACCGTCTCTGGCTATGAGAATGGATTCTTTGTGGGAGCAACACTTATAGACGGTGTAACCCCTTCTATGCAAAGTTACCAGGAAGAGATTTTCGGTCCCGTTCTACAAGTCGTTCGTGTCGGAACGATGGAAGAGGCGATGCAACTAATTAATGATCATGAGTACGGTAACGGGACTTGTATCTTCACTCGTGACGGAGAAGCGGCACGTTATTTCTCGACACATATTCAAGTGGGCATGGTCGGTATTAATGTGCCTCTCCCGGTTCCGGTTGCTTACCATAGCTTTGGTGGTTGGAAACGCTCTCTGTTTGGTGACCTTCATGCTTATGGACCTGATGGCGTTCGCTTCTATACTAAACGCAAAACGATCACACAACGCTGGCCTTCTAGTGGTGTGCGTGAAGGTGTGTCTTTTGCTTTCCCTAGCTAGGAAACCTATTCGCTAGAGCTCAATAGGTCAGTATTTGTACTGACCTATTTCTTGTTTTAACTCACTTGAATAAATGGCTGATTCGGGGGTTTACCAGACGCTTTAAATAAGTATTATTGCTCAAATCACTTAGCAAGGAACAAGATAATAAAAGCGGTAATAAGGACCCTTTTTAAAGGTAAAAACGATCTGTAATGAGCATCATTCGGCGCTCTAGACTATTGAACTTAAGAAGAATAAAAATGAAAAAAAAACTTCCTCCCCTTAATTGGCTAAGATCATTTGAAGTTTCAGCTCGCTGTCTAAACTTCACACAAGCGGCTCAAGAGCTTAACATGACCCAGGCGGCCGTCAGCCAACAAATAAAAGGGCTAGAATCCCAGTTAGGCACAGTACTTTTTAAACGCTTACCAAGAGGCTTAGAACTGACTAAATCAGGGCGTGCTTACATCCCTATAGTTCACGAATCTATTGAACGACTTGTTGAGGTGACAGATGAACTATTTGGTCAAGGGCAGACTCGGCCGTTAACCGTTCGCTCTAGCTTGATTTTTTTTACAAATTGGCTAGCACCTCGGCTCGGACACTTTCGACGAATGCATCCTCATGTAAAGCTACGATTACCTACTAATATTTGGGTGGAAGAGCTAGACAAAGAGTCTGATATGGAAATTCGTTACGGAATAAATGACCGCCCCGGTGCAAATTGCCACAGACTCACATGGGACAACCTAATTCCAGTGTGTAGCCCTGCTCTTTTAAGTGCTCCGGTACCACTCATTTCACCCAATCAACTTTCCGAGCATACTCTTCTACATGTAGATGGCTATAACGAAGGATGGGCTTACTGGCTAAACAAAACAGGTCTCCAACATATCGACTCTTCTCAGGGCATTCATTTTGATACATTAATTTCAGCACTCGAAGTCGCGAAATCAGGAGAAGGTATCGTATTAGGAAGAAGCTCTTTGATTAAAGAAATGATCGCCTCAGGTCAATTAGTCGCACCATTTGAACAAAAACTTCCAACTAATGAGGCGTTCTATCTAGTAAGCTCTAACCGAGAGCTTGAGCATCCCCATGCCGAATTATTTCGAGCCTGGCTGTTAGACGAAGTTGATCAGGTTAAAAACACGGATCTCAGTCTTGATATATGATCATTCCAAGATCTACCGTAAACGTTTTTAGATCATTAAGCCCGAGACGATGGTGGGTACCTCGAGCTTAATGAGCGCTAAATAAACTATACAGGCTCTTACCTAAAATACGATAAGGATCTTTAAGACCCTTGAAGATAGATTGGTTGTGTTTGCCTCTTATCCATCATTAATCAAAAAAGCCTAATTGATGCCTCTCGCCGTTTTTAAGTCGTGCTCGCCCAAAATCCTCAAGTACAAAACCCAGACACTGACGCTTACTAAAGGTGTATTGCTGGATTAACACCCTTGTACGACCATTATGTTAATATTGACCTAAAATAATCGAGGCATTGTAATCGGTAATGAATGAAGAAATTTTATGAATAAATAAAATCAAATGGATGGGGTGTGGAGAGGTTCGAAATTCGCCTTGTAAAAGATAGAACTTTAACTTACCTCAACCTATTCTGGAGATTATGCTAACTTACAAAAAACATCAATAAAATAATGAGGGTTCCATCTTAATTGCGGAGTCAAAAACTCAAAAAAACAGTCTATTTCTGCCATTTTCTTTTGCTAAATAAAGTGCTTCATCGGATCTTTTAATCAAATCAACCTTATTGTTTCTATTGTCAGGCTGCATAGTAGCCAATCCTATACTTGCCGTTAAAATAGGAAGTGTTGGTGAATTTTCATTAGGAATATTGAGCAAACGGATTTCATTTAATACTTTTTCAGATAAAATACTCGCCTGCTCTAGACTAGTATTACCATAAACTATAGCAAACTCCTCTCCACCATATCGAGCACAGATATCACTTGGTCTTCGAATATACTTTTTTAGAATTTTGCCAACCAATTTTAAGCAATCATCTCCTACCTGATGCCCATAGGTATCGTTTAAAAACTTAAAATAATCAAGGTCAAGAATAACAAGAGTGATTGGTATTCTAAGACGATGGCAACGTTTCCACTCGCTATCTAAAAACTCATTAAAATATCGACGATTTGGTATATCCGTCAGTCCGTCAATACGGGATAAATTGAGAACTTCTTCTTCAGCGAGTTTCCTCTCTGTAATGTTTTGGTGGGATATAACAAAGCACCGACCTCCCAATGCCGTGAAAGGAGTAACACGCATCATAAACCAGCGTTTTTTATCTAAACTATGACAAGGATATTCAAGATAAAAATTTTCTTTACTGCCACTTATTACGGCCCTAATGCCAATGGCCGCTTTGCTACCAAAATCATCTCCCATGTTAGCCGCTTTATCGCATTCACTTAAATAATTGACACTCCACGCCTCGTCAATTAGGCAAGCATTGTTTTGGCCAAATGATTTCCAGGTTTTATTTACAAATAAGATGTCCCCTTTATCATCTATAACGACAATGTGCTCTGTAATTGTATCGATAACAGCTTTCAGGAATTCGTATGAATCAATCATTCATCACCTGTTTGATTATGCATAGCACCTTTGTAGTAGACGAAATGATAGCCTCGATCTTTGAATAAAATTAACGCGTAACGGCAATACATTAAGTAACTTACAGACTGTTATAACAAAATTTTAACTTTACTGCACTCTCTTGAACCAATTGACCATTTTTTGAATCCAATCCAGTTACCAAAACTCACCATGAAGCAAGTGTGCTGTTTCTGTAATGTCATGTACCTTGACGGCAGTTGTACTTACACTATAAGCCGACTTAATGGCAATTTTCTCCCCCAGCACCATAGAGGAGACCAACGATTGGTACTTATCTTCATACCCATTTTGCCAGACACCTTCATCTATAAATCAATAAAATAATGGGTGTCTCGTATTACTTGAGAACCCAACGAAGCCCTTGATTTAGCAGTGATTGGAAAAGTTGTTTGGATTGGTAAAAACGTTTAGTACATGACGTCCGATTTCATTAATTAGGGTCGGACGTTACAAGCGTTAGAAATTTGCAACTTAGAGCGTTAGATCCTTTTAACACTATGACAAACGATTCGGTAAATACCCAGTTTCAGCGCTAAATAGGCGAAGCGCTATTTTTCCATCCCCCAAAACGCAAAAAAGCCAGAGATCATGCTCCAGCCTTTTATTTATCAGTGTTTCACAGATCCTTCCCGATATATCCTACTTAAAACCATCTAATCCCGCTTTAATATATCTATGACATATCTTTCAGCACATCACATGTGGTCACAAAAATTTCGTGACCAGAAATATCGATTTTTATCGTATAAGTAAAAAGACCGAAGGTCAAAAAATGAAGAGATAGGAGCTTTAAATGATATTTTAATGCATGAACAAAAATATGGGATATTCAAGATGGTCATCATATGGTCACAGATTCGCCACATGATAATTTAAGACATTAATGCGTAGGTAATAAGAATTGAATTTAGTAGAATAAATAATGACTAGAACAGTCAAATGCATATGTATCAATGAGTTACAATAATTAACAGAATAACAAATTTGACAATATGAATGGTGGGTGTGGAGAGGTTCGAACTCCCGACATTCGCCTTGTAAGGGCGACGCTCTCCCAACTGAGCTACACACCCATTTTCATGCTTTCGCATTCAAACAGTTTGCCAAATTATCACATTAGGATAAATGGCGGAACGGACGGGACTCGAACCCGCGACCCCCTGCGTGACAGGCAGGTATTCTAACCAACTGAACTACCGCTCCATTTATCGATTTTGCGTCTGACGACGAAGCCTTTACATCGCTTTAGATGGTGGGTGTGGAGAGGTTCGAACTCCCGACATTCGCCTTGTAAGGCGCGAAAAATCAAAAAAACTTTAACTCACCTCAACCAACATTGCAGAGAATTTTAACTTAATCAGAATATAAATCAATAACTTAGAAAAAATTTATTGGTTTATTTTAGTGAAGCTGGATATAGGCATCTAGACTAACAACCAATTTTTTAAAAAAATACGGTCACATTTCTATTTGCTTGACCCATTAGCGCTGACACCAACTTTTGAGCTTCGCTCTACAACGGACGCAGATAATACCTTATTTATTTTATATGTCTAGTACTGAATAAGTTTTTTTAAAACTCATTCCACTGAACCGCTCCAACCAGACAGTTTATTGCAAAATTGGGTTAGGGTTATGATCAGCTCTGTTCGCTATTACCGTCTTCGACTGCTTCCTTATCAATCGATATAAAAGCCAAGTTATCGCTGCATCAAGTGCAATACCTAACCCAAACATGATCGCCACCTTATTTAAGGAAGGGACAAACAAGCCTTGCTGATAACTAACAAAAGCAGCACCATAAAAAAAGTATTTACAATCAAAGACTAGTAGAGCATCAAGTCAGTTCGCCCGATGCCATAAAAATAGGTGTCGATGACGTTGTTTAAAGTAAAAACAACATAGAAACCAATCATGATCATCACTAAATGAATCACTTCTGAAGCGTTATTTATACCTAAAATGTTGTGAACAAAGCTTTCCCAAAGGGGGATTGTAAGTAACCAAAGCACTACTACACCTAGCGTAATAATTAAATAACAATTAACACGTTCCTCACTAAGCCCGTTTGTCGATGCAGCATCTCTCCTCACCACCTGCCCCAGAGTCAATATGTGACTACGCTATTGCTTACAAAAGCTTTACGCGATACCCTTTTTTAAACCATAAAAATTAACTTTGGCAGTCACTACTTTTCTGTTACCAAAAAGTAATGATGGTCTCACGTTTTGGTGATCTTATTATGAGGACATGGACGTTTCTGGCTTTTAGAAAGCTTACACCTACCACAAGTCCACACACATAAATCAATAGAATTGCTCACGCTAAAGTAGCGCTCCCTAAGACTACCTACTTATGGTAGTAGTTGTAAGGTCGAATAACCATGAATATGAAAGAGCTTAACAAGATAGCTTTAGTAGGCTTTTTAATTTTGACTGTATCTGGATGCTCCTCACTGTCAAAAAATGATAATAACTCCAAAAAAACAACTGAATTAACTGAAGAAGAAAAAAATATTAGTGCTGCATTAGCAGTCCGGAATTTAAAACAAGACTTTGATCAAAGTATTGCTTACGACAAAGGCTCCTGTCCGGTAAACGTTGTTGCCCACCGTGGCAGTAGCCGATTCACTGAAAACTCACTTCCTGCAGTTATCCTCGCAGGTATGGGGCAGTTCGATGGTGTTGAAATCGATGTCATGATGCTGCGTGATGGAAAATGGGTCATTCACCACGATCGTCAAACTGGTCGAACAGTAGCCACTTCAACTAGTAAACGATATCGTGTCAGTCACATGAAATCATCAGAATGGAATACGCTGTACCTTCGTAGCCCCAATGGTGAATTGACCTCCACTCATGCCAATTATGCTTGGCAAGTATTTCAAATGTGGGGGCGTTATAGTTCCCCAGAGAAAATGTTGAATATCGAAGTTAAGTCTGAAACTGATGTTCAAGATTTATATAAATTGAATGCTTTAGCAAAGCATTACATACCATCAGAAAATTTCTTTTTTAGTTCAATGTCGATGGATTCCTTGAAGAAGATCAGGGAATTAAATAAAGATGTTTATCTGGGTTATGTCTGGGCCCCTGATCAGAAGTCAATAAACATTCTGAAACAAGACGTTGATCGCGGTTTGAGTTCGGATCTATATTATCAAAAGAATAAAGACCGTATAGAAGATGCTTACCGCATAGAAACCCGCTATAGACGACGTTATAAAGACAGCAAGCTATCGGCAGCGACAGTTAAAAAAGAGCTTGGTTGGAATAGTGGATTACATGTTGATATCCGGAGCTTTGTTAAATATCCAACAATATACAGTAGAGCTAATAACCTAGGACTTAGAGTCGCCACTTACACAATCAATGGCTCAGAGTATCACCAAAAGGAGCTAGTGAACTTATTCAAACAAGATCGTTCGTTGCCGGATGAAGCAATTATGGATAATTCCAAATTTCAGCTTTGTCGTCAGCTTAATCCGGATTTAGTACATATTCCCAATCAGAGCTATACACCCTCCACATCAATAGGAAAGCTAGTTTCTTCATTACCTAATGATGCTGACTTCGATCGTTTAGAGGATCAAAAACTCTATTTCAGTAATCATATGTATATAAATTATCTAGGTAATATTCAAAGTATTAAAGCCTCTAACATTAACCCTGTTACAAATAAGACAGCTAAAGCAACACCTGTAAAATTTGATATTAAAGATGAAGAGTTTTATATCAATACACCCCCTATCTTAATTTCAATACCTAAAGGAACGTCGCAATGACAAAGTCAACGGAAAACTCTCGACATCAAGTTAGGGCCAAAACATCACACAGCCAGCCAAAATGGTTAGCAGTTTTCTTCTTTATAGCTTCTGTAATCTATCTATTTCCGGAAGCGGTATTCAATGCAAGGTTAGTAGCGTTAGCAGGCAGTCCAAATAGCACGCCCGAGAACATGCATCTCATTGAATTGTTTGGTCGCTCAGTTTCTGGAGTCGGTTTTAGCCTGCTCATTGCCGATGCCCTACTAAAAGGACGCATCGCAAAAAGTAGGCTTAAAGCTTTGTTAAGCCTGGTCGTTATTACACTGATAGTCTGGCCTTTGGTATTTTTTGGACAAAAACTACTAGTTGATAAGCTGTTGATTGATCAGAGTTCTCCCAGTCAACGTCAAGAGGCATTTTTCAGCTCTTTATTAAAATCTAGCCTTGCGTCTGATGTCATTAATATTGAAGGGCTATCTTACAATGTCAATGATTCAGAAAATCCCTCTGATATGACATTTTTAACCATGCTTGGTGGATTAGCTTACGCAAATAGCGATTTTTTAACCAGTTTAGAGAGTCAGAAAACAAAAATTCTAGATAGCTATATTACAAGTAAAGCGAATGAGAATTTTGAAGAGCACTATCTTCGCTATAAAAAAGTTCGTGATAGCGTTCAAAATTCATGGAAAACATATCAAAAGAAGGTATCTAGCTATAACTCTCTAATATCATCAAGTCAGCAACGTTCTGATAAAGCATGGGAATCCGTGGAGTCCATCATTGCTAAAGGGTATCACGATTACCGAAATGCTGAGCTTAACTATTTGGCAAGGGCTGAGGCAAGAGCACAAGTAATAGCTCAACCAATCTATGACTACTGGGGTGACTACAGCTCCTGCGACAAACGCTATCACAATAACGCTGAACGTCACAATAGTTGTATTCGTAACGTCGATAAACGTTATGCAAGATTATTAGAAAAAAGCAGTATTTCATATGTTCCGATGACTTATTTCGCAGAAGTCCGAGAGAGAGAGAAAGGCAAGACAAGTATTTTAGAGACGGCTCTTACTTTAGGTACTTCTGCATTAGTAGCAGGCCTTGAAGTTCTTGCAGGGGAGTCAGGCGAAATAGAGAAACACTATATTCGAGTGAAGAACGTCAACTTTTACACAACTAAAGTTTTCACGTTAATGACTGATGATTTTAAGAAAGAAACAGGATATGAAACAGACATTTCAAATGTGAGAGAGTTTCGAGCGCACCCATATACAGCAGAAAAGGTGAGACAAGACATTAAAGCTAAACAAGGCATCGAATTGCCTCCGAGCTGGCGAATAGATCAAATCAGTTCCTTCAAAGAAGCCGTTCAGAAAAAGGTAAGACATGAAGCGGATGCTAGTTGGCAGAAAAATGCTCGTATGAATGGGTACGATATTGCTCCTAATCTTTCTTGGAGTAATTTTCAGGAATCAGCCATGATACAAAAAAAAATACGTACTCAAATGGGCGACAACTACTATGTGAAGCCTGTATTAGCGACCTGGAACAATAAAGAGTTTTATGACTATATTATAAAACCTAATGTTATTCGTGAGCGTGAATACTGGTTAAATTATATACATGCTTCGCAAGTACAATTTGCTGATGGTGGGACTCTTGAGCAGGAAGGAAAAAAGGCTTTAAGATCGATACTAGTACCACCTATTTCAATGGCTATTTCTTTGTTTCTAGTGCTACTAACGGTCTTGAAATTACCATTCAAGTTCTTTGTACTACTGAATTATGACAAGCATATGCACTCTTCTTTAAAGCGCAAAGCAATGAGTGTTTTGCTTTCTTTATGTTTTATTACAGTAATCTTTTATCTACCAATTCAATTTTTATCATCTAAATTTACGCAACAGAACTCATCACTTCATCAGCTTATTAATACAGAGAATGGCCATTTCTCGAAAGCTGAAGCACTTGCAATTCAGTGGGTTCTTAATACTCAGCCGATTATACAGCCTATTGGTATGTTTATTGATCGTAAAACGAGTATATCAACTCAATTTGAAGACAAGTTAAAGGATGCCCTAGAAGATTTTGATAATCGCTACTATACATTAATAGCAGCTAAATGGAGTGGCAATCCCCCAAGAATTCCATATATTCTCGATGAGAATGGCAGCATTCTTTATCCATTTACAATTACAACTAATGTTGAGAATGCAAGTGTGAGAATCATGAACATTGCCCCTGTTTATCAAAAAAATGCCTCTGACACAAGGTCAATATGATGTTGAAGTTTCTGCTCCGGGTTACAAAACTAAACGCATTTGGGTAGATCATAATAGAGACTCAATGAATCATATGGTGCTATTGAACAGTATGTAAACGGTTTTCAAATAATTCAGCTTAATTAGCAGATCAGTCACTTGCTTAACAGCTTGGATTTTAAATTATTCAGTAAATTGTTGATTACCATTGTTCCTTCTAAGAACACTTAACTGTATACCAATAAAGTGTTCTTAGAAGTCTGGTCGATTCAGAGAGCCGGTCAGGCTCTCTTTCTAAGACTGACGTGACGGTTAGTTTAATGCGTGAATTATTTATTTTTGAATTTGTAAGTTTTCAATTATCGTATCGACTATCTGGTTAACATCGCCAAACGCATTAATATCTACCCAATGTCCTACGATTTTCGTTGATTTAAATGATCGATAAATGCTATCTAACCAGCAGTCTGTATCATCTGATAACGTTAAATCGTCCTCTATAGTATTGTCTTTTCGTAACCGTAATCTAGCGTTTCTTATAGATAAAGGTAGAGAGAGATAAATAGTAAAGTCAGGGAGTTGTATCAGATTTACAACCTCGGGCAATTGAAAATGCGAGCCGCCGCATTTCCAGTTATGATAGACCTGAGTAGATAGCCAGTAGCGATCTACTACTACAATCTTTCTTTGCTCCTTTAAATGTTTTATTTTTTCAGATGCATGCACTACGCTAGATGCATAAAACAACTGCCTAGCAAGAGGAGTGCCGCTGTACCCTTCATCAATAATTTGACGAGCTTTTTTTAAGGCAGGGTCTGGTGTGCTTAAAAGCTCAGCATTCAGGCGAGTTGATAAAGCTTTCGCAATTGTTGATTTACCTACGCCGTCCAGACCTTCAATGACAATAAGCATTACGCTGACCCTCCTTGTGTTTGTTGTTTACCTAGGTTTGTTGCGATGCGGTGCATCGAGCGCCAGTCCTCATGACTAAATGTGTTGCTTTCGATTACATGAGGGATACCACTCTTATCGATGAAACCTTCTTTTAAACCAAATTTAGCCTTCTTTTCTTTCAGCTCCGTACCTTCCAGTAACATCAAAGGGAAGGCTTTTATATTTGTAATGCCTTGGTGTGTCAGGAAATTAATACTTTCTCTAAAGCTATCTAGCGTCTGGTTCGGTAATCCATAGATAAGACTGACTTCGAATGATTGATTGTACTCGTTGAGCATTTTGATAGCTGCGCTGACTTTTTTCAGATTATTCGGACGTTCGATCGTGACATACTCTTCTTTGATCGCAGTTTGTAAGCCGAACTCCATATGAACATTAAGCTGAGAACACAGTGAGAGAAACTCTTCATCAATAAGTTCAAAACGGACCTGCAAGCAAAGTAGAGTGCTAAGTTTTATGCTAATCGCTTTTTTTAATACTTCTTTATGGTGTGGACCACGATTAAAAACAGGGTCAAGTATATTGATTTTCTGTATACTCAGCTTTTTAAATAGCTCTAATTCACGCATGATTCGGCTTTGTTCTAAATCAAAAACCCGATTGGTTTTGATATCTCGATGAAGACAGAAGTTGCACTTGAATATGCAGCCTCTATGAGTTTCCCAATGGATCATTTCCTGGTTTTGGCCCAATGGGTAAGTGCCGTCAAGATAAGGCGATGGTAGATTCTGAAAATCTTCATCTTTATCCATATTTTTATTTATAACCTTACCGGTACTTAATATGGTATTTTTTTCTTTGTGTAATATAGCTAAGGGCAATGCTAGTTCTGCGTAGCTGGATATATAATAGTCAGCACTAGGGTATAACTCCTTACACGTCTCTTCTACAACTTGATAGCCTCCAAGAATTGTTTTACCTCGAAAACCACTCTCTTTGCAGAGTTTAATAAGAGGCTCAATCAAGTGTGTGCTCCATACATAACAGGCTAAAATCAGTCGATCTATGTCCTTCACACTGTATGCGGCATCAAGTTGCTGGAAAACACCTTCTGAAGTCAACGGCTGTATATTTTCATTCGGCATTTGGATTGCGAGGTGCTTAATGGAAAATTCACTTTTATAGCTTTTATGATGCTTACATGCAGCTAATAAACTAGCAGCAGCAAGACCTGTTCCGCTCTTTCCACGCTGACTGTAGTCGAAAGTGACCATAACTGCTTTTGTTAATGAATGCATGAGTACCCCCTTTTTGTTTTGAGTGGAGCTTTACTGCTTTAGCAGTACGGTCAAGTTCTTGTCTGCGAATGACCCAAACCTCACGCGGCTGACTATTCAGAAGTATTAAGACTCGTATTGCTATCCCCATTCGAACTAAAAGCCAATCTGAGTCACTGTTCAATCGTTTTATTTTGTGACCTGCGCTACATTGCCCAGTAGATATGGCGTGAAGTAATACTTTCAGGCGACTCAGGTGTTTATCTGATAGAGATATGGACGATCGTACCTGGTGTTCGCCAAGCCTTATTTCTCTTCTCAGCTTTTTCATTCCATACCTCCAGCACTTGAGGCAGTTACGTGGTGGGTGCTGCGATAGAATGTTGGTGAAATGCGTCCTATTAACTCTTGCTTGAGTTTTTTTTGAGACTGAGTAAGCTTGCTTGAGCGTAGATACTGCTGCAGAAGCAATGCTTCTATATTTCTTATATTGGCGTTTGTATTGAATGACATAGTCTGCTCCTTTTAAAGCCACGAATTGTGGCAACAGGAGCTAGTGTGAAACTGTGAATTTCACAAAAAAGGCAAATCACTCAAAATTTTTCAGATATTCCGCATATTCTGAATATTCGGCATAACGTTGCTCTATCAATACCTTCAGATGCATAGCATCGGCATTTGAAAATTGCTCAGGGTTGTCATGAAGAAGTTGGTATGCATTTCTTAGGTCTTGGTTCAATAAAAACTTCAAGGCTTGGTCATAAATACTGAGGTCATGCCTAAGGGATAGATTGGCTACCATCAACTTGGAGTCTTTGTATGGACAGGGTAATTCATCTACATTCCAGTCGATACTATCCTGCTTTAGAAATTCCAATACAGTGTCCAACATTGGAATTAATGATTTAAAGAGCTCTAGTTTGGCAATGCTTTCCCGTTGAAAGATATTCAAAAAGTCAGCACGCTGAGAAGGCGTATAGCTATTATGGATGAAGCATTTTACTGCTTTAGTATCATCGAAAAGAGTGTCTAAAAACACAAGATTTCTGAGGAATACCTGATTACCATTGGCTATTGGTCTAGGTGTATATTGATGGCTTTCGGATGTTTCAGGCACATCATTAATCATGGACTTGGGAATAGTCCCATTTTTTAAATAACCATTTAAGCGGTTCCTAAGTCGTTCAGGTATTAACGAATGGTCAATCCCAAGAGCAATGGCTGTTTCTTTTCTTATGCTCTTAGTCATAGCATCTTAAATAGCTTTGTATATTAGAGCGAGACATTGTGAGTGAGTCATTGGAGTTACTTATTATGTTTTTTGCGGCTCTTGTATAATTGATATCTTTGCACACTGCATAAATTGCTCCTATGCATTGTCCAGCCATATTTGCTTCTGTTAAAGATGTGCTCATACGGCCTAATAAGTTCTCCTTCTGTTCGATAAATTCAGAACAGTATTCCTTTAGTTTGATTCCGTTTCCCTTTTGAATTTCTCTGTATCCTATGCATTGTCCAGCCATATTGGCTTCGATATACGAAGTGCTCAGATTTGATAGCAATGCTTGTTTTTGTTCCTGGTGTTCTTCACATGCTTTATCAATGTTTAATGCATATACACTCGATGACATCCCAAATAAAACTGCAATAAAAAACTTAAGCATCTCTATCACCCGAGTTAGTGGGGTTATCTATTAAGTCAATATTTTTGGGAGTAGCTAGCCAGTATTGACTTCTGTTTCGAGTGAATAAAATTGAGATAGAGAGCACTACAGAGAAAATAATTAGCGCATCGTCTTTCCAATAGTGGTTTTTTATAGCGATTGCTATGCATATGATCATTATTGGGATAGTTCGAAAAAGTGATTTCCAAAACAAAAAATTAGCAGATATCAATGTGAATTTTTTCTTGATGCCTAATTCTTTAATTGCAGGAGGATTTGGAGATAATATAAAAATTATTGGAACAAGGCTTGATACTAATATCAAACTATTTTTGTCCGATATATCAAAAGCTAGTAACGTCCACGCAGCTGATAATAGTATTGCAACAATCAAAAATATACCGTGAAAAAGTAAAGCCGTCCATCCAATAGGCTCTTCCCAAGTTAAAACATGATTCTTATAATTAAATAATCTGTTATTTTTTTTAGAAGCAACATCGGATAACTCACGTTTTTGGTGTTGATCTCTAAGATAATATAGAAGTGATTGAGACTCTTCTCTAAAGGTATTTAACCCTTTTTCTGACAGCGAGAAGTCATCATTTTCTAGTAGTTTTTTATGGGTTTCTTCAACATAATTTCGCTTTAAGCACATTTCATCTGGCAATGCTTCAGATATTTTTCCCTCACCGTCAGAACTTAATAAGTTTAGGTTGTGTAATAACTCATCAATGAGAGTTTTAGATTGGGTAACTTCTTGTAAAATATCCATATTTAGTTTTTATCAATATAAAATAATTAAGCCCTTGTGTAAAAAGAAGGGCAAAGTGTATGAAACCTAATGTTAGCTTATTTGATTATCTAACCTCAAGTTGGAATGTACTCATATCCCCCCGATCATGGCTATTAAGTACAATTATAACCAACGCTGGAAAGTCTACTATGAAAGAAACCGCAAAGCTCTAATGAGTATCGTTCTATGAGTTACTCGCAGTAACTGCTGAAGAATAACTCCTTACACGTTACTAATTGTATCTTGTATGGCGTTACTGCTCACGAGGATGCTAAATTTAAATACTACTCCAACTCATTCAATCTCAATAGGCAAATGAAATGCTAGTTACCAATGAGATAATACAAATGGCCAGAGCAATCCTAGCCCAGTTACCTATTCTGAATGGTATAGAAAACTCTGATGAGCACCAACAAGCTCTAATACTTTTAGAAGGTTTGTTAGAGAATTATGACGAAAACCTGATTACTATTGAGGCTTTAAGCAATGTCATTGCAAGATATGATGATGAGGCAAAGGAGTTTGATGCTTTCAATAAACGACAGGCCGATATAAACCCGGTGACCGCAAAACTAAAAGTCTTGTTAGATCAGGGATAGCAGATACAGATCAGGCTTGAGCTAGTACAATTTAGAATATAAAGCCGTGGTCAATTTTCCCTAAAAGGTCACTTACCTGCTGAATTCCTTCTTTAGTCGCCATCATTAATTCTGGCGATTTGCCTTCTAAAGCTATTGCAGGTTTTTTCATCCATGACTTGAATGTTTCTTCATCACCAAACACCTCCAGGCCTAATTGATGAATCCTTGCTCTCAACTTTTCCATCTCAGATACTTCAATTGCTTCTAACATAGCTGCATAGGTGTCAGCAGGAACACAGTAATACAACGGACTACAGTCTTTCAAGACCGCAATAGGTGCACCTTTAGATTCCTTCAAGACTCGCTCAAGATTTTGTTCAACATCATTAACATCGATGCTTTTTTCTATGCATTTATCTTGTTCAGTGCCCATATCGCTCCTTAATCCGTCCATTAAGTGTAATTATAACCAACATAAAAAATTGTGCTCAATGATGCTCTGCTTCGAAAGTGATTCCTAGCCTTATAAAAGTCATCAAGAGAATTGCTTTAAAGTACAAACTCACTTACTAAGCTATTTGATACTGATTTCTCTCTAATTGTGATACTAAATAAAGATAAGCCAAACCCTATACACAGCACACTCTTTATTTAACTTCGTGATCTATCAATAAGTCACTTTCAGTTACTTGATAGTCTGTTGCTTGAGCAATTCTACGGATATATTTTGCTGGGGCTCGCTTATGTAGCTTCAGCCAATTCCATACATACGCTTGTTTCACTCCTAGGACTTTTGCCAGAGCAGTCTGGCTCCCAACCACTTCAACAGCCTTTGCAATTGCAGTCATAAAATACATCTCCTTATATTATCAGTAACTCCTACCACCAATATAATATAGAAAATATTGTAACTTCCAACTTACTTGTGCTCTTTAACATTGGTAATCTACATTTAGAGAACGAGGCGATTACACCAATAACTAATATACCTTGGGCAGCTCCTCCCATCTAGTCGTATACGCTGGAGATAGATGCTCACGCTTCATTGACCAGTGAGGAGATACACCCTGTGATGCGAAAAAAACATTACCTAGTCCGCTGTGGTTAATTTTATCTATGACATTCATTAAGGCTTTTGAGTTAATGTTCGTATTGTCTGCTCGAAATAAATCTTGTTGAAAAGCGCCACGCTCATAGAAATCCGTAAGCATGACACCGCCTTTAGCGTAGCGGTAGCCTGCACGATAGATACTACAGAACAGCACAATGGCGACTTCTAGTAAATCCCGCGTATCGTCTGTGGGATGGGGAAGTTCAGCGGAGAGCGTCTTCGAGTATTGAGGTTCGTTGGGGATAAATGGGCTAGTGCGAATAAACACGCTCACCACACGGCAGAGGCGCTTTTCCCCTCGTAGTTTTTCGGCCGCTCTGGTTGTGTACTTGGCGATCGCTTCCCGTAGTTCTCGCTTGTCAGTGACTTTATGACCAAATGACCGACTACAAATGATCTGCTGTTTAGTTGGCCTAACCAATTCTAAATCCAAACAGGACACCCCATTCAATTCTTGAATGGTTCTTTCCAACACCACAGAAAACTCACGTCGAATGGCTTTTGGGTTAGCATTCGCCAGATCCAACGCGGTATGAACCCCCTTCGCCTTTAGCTTTGCTGTAGTACGACGGCCAACGCCCCATACATCACTCACGTCGACCAATGCAAGCAAACGCTTTTGTCTATCTGAATCCATCAAATCCACCACCGAGCCCGTCGCGGGATATTTCTTTGCAGCGTGATTGGCCAACTTAGCCAATGTTTTGGTGGGAGCTATACCAATCCCCACTGTAATGCCTGTCCACTGATCAACCTTAGCTTTTACTCGTTTACCAAACTCCAGCAAATCCGTCACATGATTAACACCGGTTAAATCCATAAAGGCTTCATCGATGGAATACACCTCCAGATGAGGTGCTACCTCTTCTAAGATTGTCATTACCCTATTCGACATATCCGCATACAAAGCGTAATTCGATGAAAAACACACAATACCGTGCTTTCTTATCTCGTCCTGAACCTGAAATAACGGCACGCCCATTTTTAGTCCCAGCACTTTTGCCTCCTTGGATCGAGCCACAACGCAGCCATCATTATTCGACAACACTACAACAGGCGTGTGTTTTAAATCTGGCCGGAACAACTTCTCGCAACTTGCGTAAAAGTTATTGCAATCGACTAAAGAAAACACTGTTTGCATCAGCCACGCTCATACTTACGAATCACACTGGTTACTACACCAAACACCTCAAACTCTGACTCTTCTGTTATCACAATGGCTTTATAAGCCTGATTTTTAGGACGAAGAAGCACATTAGGTTGTAACTCCAAGGTCTTTACTGTCATTTCTCCATGAATACAGGCAATTACGATATCACCATGACGAGCGGTTAATGACTTATCTACCAGCAGAACATCACCCGATAAGATACCAGCTTCAATCATGGAGTCACCTTGGGCACGAACATAGAACGTAGATGCAGGGTGGGAGACACAAAACTCATTAAGGTCCAGCGTTCGCTCAACAAAATCTTGCGCCGGAGAAGGAAACCCAGCTGACACAGAATCAACATAAAGCGGAATTCGCAGACTATTTGCCGCGATAAACTCCGACGACTCAGATACACCTAAATAAGTTACACGCATAATTCACCAAAATACTGTATGCATATACAGTATATATTTAGAGGGTACGAATCGCCAAATGAATTCTTTCAAGAAGACAAATCCCAAACGCTAAGAGGAAAATTAGGGAATCTGCTCTAGGCAAACTGCCAGCATACTCCAGAGTTAGAGGCAGGCAGTCCATCAGGGCGACTGATTAGGCTGATATTAGCCGTTTGAACAACTTCGATTGGCATTCGTTAAGCTCTATTGATAGGTTTAGAAATAGCCTTTGTAATAGAAACTATTACAATCCACAGTCCAAATACTCATAAAGCGAAAGTACCTAAATATAAAGTGAATGAACTATGCAGAGTCTTTGGTATTAGTCTCAGCAGTTATTATTACAAACCTGTTATTGCTAGTTTGGAGGAGGTAAACCTGATGACATTAATCAAATCGATTTCTGTTGATTCTGGTAATACTTACAGTAGACGTCGGGTGCATGTTGAATTAACTGAGCAAGGACATGTCATTGATGTACACAAAACAGATTCTCTGATGGAGAAATTGAATATAAAGGCTATTCGCCCTAAAAAGCGTCATCATTATCCAACGCCTGGTAAAAAACATAAATACGCACCTAATTTACTCACACGACAATTCAACCCTGCTTCAGTGAATACCCATTGGGTGGGTGACATTACTTATTTAAAAACCCATCAAGGTTGGAGCTATCTTGCTTGCGTATTGGATTTATCAACCAAAGAAATAATTGGCTATGCATTATCTCAAACACCTGACGCAGCCTTAGTAAATAAAGCATTACTTAATGCTATAAGTAGGCAAAAACCAAATACGAACAAATTAATGTTTCATTCAGATCAAGGCGTTCAATATTCAGCCAGAGTATTTAGGGATAAATTAACCCAACTCAATATTACGCAAAGTATGAGCCGACGAGGAAATTGTTGGGACAATGCCGTAATGGATCGTTTCTTTAGAAGTTTAAAAACGGAAAGGCTTAACCCGCTTAGTTTTATCAATAACAAATCAGTAGTCAATGAAGTTGAAAATCATATTCGATTTTATAATTATAAACGTCGTCATTCAGGAATTGAGTATATGACACCACATCAGAAATATAATGAATTGAAAAAAATGGCTTAAGATCTTTCCAGTTTTAATTGACCATTACAGTATTCTGTATCTCTATTATATATAGTTAATCTTAAGATACTGAAAGGTCATTGGCGTTATCCATTGTTTTCATCTGCTTTCTTACCATACGATATAAAAACCAAGTTATAGCTGCATCTAGAGTGATGCCTAGTCCAAACATAATCGCGATTTTGTTCAAAGAAGGCATAAACAGTCCTTGCTGGTAGCTGATAAATGCAGCACCATAAAACAGAGTATTTACGATCAACGATTGATAGAGCATTAAGTCCGTTCGACCAATACCATAAAAGTAGCTATCGATGACATTGTTGAAGGCAAAGACAACATAGAAACCAATCATAACCATCACTAAATGAGTCACTTCGGAAGCATTGCTTACGCCCATGACGTCATGAATAAAGATTTCCCAAAACGGTATTGTCAGTAACCACAGCGCAACAACACCTAGAGTAATCATTAAATAGCTATTAATACGCTCTTCACTAAGCCCATTGTTCGTTGCTGTGTCTCTCTTCACTACTTGCCCTAGGGTCAATATAGGCAATAGCAACCACCCCCAAATAAATCCATTCGCAACCCAAAATGTCCCTGCCTGCTGAAGTTGATTCATCAACTGAAGAATCATAACCACAAATGCGGTGTTTCTAACAAAAGACTCTACACCTGATTTGCTCCCTACGTTGAACCACAACCTTAACCAGGCTTGTTTTTTAAAACGTATGTCTTTGTAAGACAGATTAATACTACTACGTTTAAGCAACTGCAGAGCAACAATAATTAATATTGAGTTCACCAAAATATTTGTCACCGCAATGCCATTTACACCAAGCTGATAAGAGAACGGTAGTTGACTAACCAGAAAACTATCGCAAATCACGGTAAGCACTGTTTGGATGAGCAAAAGCGTATAAAGTGCTTTGTAATTACTATGAAGTACTAGAAGCAAGTTCATAAATATATACCCACTAGAAATAAAAATGGCGAGTGCTTCTAAGCGGATATAAACAATAGTGTCCTGCAACAGTACATTGTTTTGCTTCATGGCTGTGACGAGCTGAGGAGTAAATTGAACGACAAAAGCCGTCATGATGGCATAAATAAAAACAATAATAACTAAAGATGAAACGGCCCTCTTTCTAAACTCTATGGGGTTTAGGATAGCTTGCCCAAGTATAAAGGCCAAGGGGAGCATGAGAGCTTCACTAATAACCTCAAAGCCAATATTTAACCAAGCAACCTGCGCAGCAATGCTAAGTGACCAGCTATCCGGCATACTCCCAATAAAATGAATGCGTGTAGTTGTATAAATAAGCGGGATAAAACCACTAACAATTAAGGCAAGCCAAAGCTTAAGGTTGATTTGGGTTAAATCCTTTTTCATAGAACAGATCCTTTGTCATCTATTTTGTGTGCGACACTAACCCGCACCACAAACTTTGTTATTAGCAAATGAAATTTTGAGGTAAGTTCTAGCCCAAGGTAATCGATATCCAGCCTCAGTTTGGCCACTTTTTTGGATTGTGCAGAACAGCAAAAATATTGTCATCAAACGTCTCAAGTTCAACAACGTCTTCGTATATTTCATCTATACTACCTGAGCCCCCAAGGTTAACTAATCAGACTGTAGAAAAATTAACTTTGAAGCCAACACGTTTCCTTACAGTGACACTTTTATTGAAATCTCGACCTAGCTTGTAAAAAACCACTTGACCGGAACTTTAGGTCAATATATCACAACAATCGTCTAATACACTCATATTGGCCTCAATGAGCGTTGCTTTTGCTATTTTTAGCCCTTAAATCAGGCTTACTTCTTCTTTTTGACCTCTACCATGTCAAGGTTACTTTGAATATTCCCTTACATTGCGAGCAACGACTTTATATAACGTATTCAATGCCTTAGTAAACACACATCCTTTGAATCAAAGCAATATAAGGCAATAAAGCTCTATAGCAGGGGATTTTGGCCCATTTTGATCCCATCTTGGCCCATGACCTCTACCCTTCGAATCAAAGCATCTCGAATTAGCACATACCTTAAAGGCAAAAACACCCATAAATACATGATTTCAATTGCTTTGAATCAAAGCATACTTTTGAACATTTTTGTTGCTTTGATTCGTAGTAAAATTGAATTTTCGTGGGATTACAATCTTCCCATCACCACAAAAGTCTACAAAAAAGTTTGTTGGAAACGACCCTATTCACGCTCAATTTTTCCTTATAGCGACTTCCATTTACTCACTCTTCACAACACCTATGACATGATTATCGACATCATTCAACTTAAACTTTGATTTGATTAACCACACTATTCACATTAAAGTGTGAGTAGATTAATCATGTTATTCAAATTATAGGGTGTGTTATGTGGATATGGCAGCAAGAAAATTGGCCTAACTTCACATGGGATAAAAACGTTATAGAGCCCATGTTAAGAGAAGCACGCCTTAACCAAGGGGTTCTATTGGGTAAAATGGCCAGTCAATCCCGTGATAAAAAGCAAAGTATGCTGGATACACTTTTGGCCAATATCGTGAACTCAAGCGCCATTGAAGGTGAAAAACTGAATGCCTTTTCTGTACGCTCGTCACTAGCAAATAAACTCGGACTGACAGAAGAAAACTCGTTTCCTACTACCGAGCAAACCGATGGAATCGCTGAGATAATGATCGATGCCATTGAGAACCTTGATTCAGCATTAAGTCTAAAGAGAGTTCTAAATTGGCATGAAAAACTACTTCCTAAAGGCTATGGCATGATCAGCCCTATCATGGGAGGCCAATTACGAGGAAATGAACCAATGCAGGTTGTTTCTGGTCGTATTGACCGTCCTACCGTTCACTTTGAAGCCCCTCCACGAGAAGTGCTTAATACAGAATTAGACCATTTTATCCGATGGTTTAATGACTCAAAAAAAGACGCTTCACTAGATCCATTACTAAGAGCCGCCATCACTCATATTTGGTTTGTCACTATACACCCACTCGATGATGGAAACGGTCGTATAACTCGATTGCTTACAGACCTAGCATTAGCTCAAGCTGAGAGCCAATCGGTTCGATTTTACGCCATGTCAGTGAGCATATTGGCAAAGCGTAAAAGCTACTATGAAATACTTGAACAGACACAAAAGGGAAGCGTGAACATCACCGCATGGTTAGAGTGGTTTCTTAGCACACTAAACGAAACCTTTAATGACGTGCTAAGAGAAATAGATCAGACCATTTTGAAATCAAACTACTGGCGAAAAATCGACCAAACAAAGCTAACGTCGGAGCAGGTCAAAGTCTTGAATCGTATGCTCGATGGAGATTTTGAACAAGGTATTAACACGACTCAGTATCATAGAGTTGCCAAAGTCAGTAAGCCGACAGCGACGCGCCATTTAGCGAATCTAGTTGAACAAGGTTGTTTGGTTCGATCTGAATCTGGCGGACGCAGTACTCGGTATTTGCTCGCTCAGTAAAAACGGAGTATATGACTGTCTGTTCTACGACTGTTAAAGATATGATATTCTCATCTATTATTTTTTCCAGGAAGAAATAGCGAAATTATTCGAGTAGTTCTACTGGAATTAAGAGAAATATAGATTTTGTAAACAAGCAGTAATCGACACTAAATTAATAATGATAATTAGAAGGAATTTTAATGTTTCAGAAAACACTACTACTTGTAGTCTCACTAAGTCTTAATTGTAATGCAAATTCAATTATGTTTACAGATGCTGCAAATAGGGAGATCACTTTAAGCAAGCCAGCAGAAAAAATTGCCATTTTATACAATTATACAGATTACGCTGCTGTTGCTGGGAATGAGTGTTTTGAGCGAGTTGTTGGTATTGGTAAGAAAGCCTGGCATGGATGGCGCAATGGGATTTGGAATCACTATGTCGAAGCTTGTCCAGAAATAGAGAAAATTGCTGATATTGGCATATTTCGTTATGGTGACTTTTACATGGAACAAGCAATAGCTCTTGCACCAGAAGTGATAATACTTCCAATGTGGCAATACGAAGCTGTCAGTGATGTACAAAAAAACAACTAAATGATTTAGGCATTCAACTCGTTGTCACTGACTACGCTAGCCAAAATCTAGATAGTCACATTAAAAGTACACTTGCCATCGGATATACCCTTGGAAAAGTAGAACGAGCCCAAGAAATAGTAGCTTTTTATCAAAAACAAATCGAAGACGTTACATCAAGATTAAACAACAAACACCCTAAACCAAGTTACTACATAGAAAAAGGACAAAAAGGAGCTTTACATCAAGATGAAACTTGGTCAAAAGTTGTTTGGGGACAAATAGGAGATACTGCCGGAGGAAAAAATATCGCGGATGGAGTGATTAAAGCTGGCAAGAATGGGACTCTAACGGTCGAGAAAGTCCTCTATAGTAATCCTGAGTATATATTCATTACTGGTTCACACTGGGTTAAAAATCCTGAAGCTCTATCTATGGGGTATGGCATCAACCAGTATGACGTTAATAATGTCCTTATTTCATACAAAAAGCGTTTAGGGTGGTCAGATATTAGTGCATTAAAATCAGGTCAAATTTATGGAATGCATCATGGTCTAGCGCGCAGTTTGATGGATTTCTCTGCAATTCAATTTATGGCAACTAAGTTTTATCCTGATGAAATGCAAGGAATCAACCCAGAGGCTAACCTCATCGAATTCCATGAAAAATTCTTACCTGTAAACTACCAAGGTACTTGGTTGTTTAAAGCTCAATTCTAAGTTATAAAATATGCTCAAAAGTAGAACTATAAACAGTCCAATATATGGGCTCTTATTTTTATCCGCCCTTCTATTTGTACTCTTTTCATTGGACCTCCAGATAGGGACGTTTGATATTTCATTGTCAGATATATTGAGTACAATTACAGGCAGCGAAGATAATGCTCAGAAAGCATTAGTTCTTCATCAGATTAGGCTACCAAAAGCTCTCATGGCAATTGAATGGCCGGCTGTTTGCTACAAACGTTACTGAATAACCCGATGGCTAGCCCTTTCAGCTTAGGTATATCTTCTGCTGCCGCTTTTGGTGCTGCAATAGCAATATTGTGTTCACTTTCACTCCCATGGTTATCTGCAAATTTAACAGTTGCAAGCAGCGCTTTTATCACGGCTTGCATATCTTCGTTACTCTTATTCTGGTTTGTATCTAAAACTCGAGCCAGTGGGGCAACCTTAATACTCGTGGGAATCCTAATTAACTTCGCTTTTCAATCTGGATTATCGGCAGTTCAATTTTATGCTTCTCCAGAGGATTTAGCCCAAATTACGTTTTGGATGTTTGGCTCATTAGAAAGAGCTAACTATAGCAAAGTAATAATTGTATCCACTGTAATCATATTTTGCTTAATTTTTACCATTACACGAGTTTGGGCACTTACAGGGTTGAGGCAAGGAGATGAAAGAGCTGAAGCTAACGGGATACCACTAAAAAAAATCAGATTACAATTTTTCTAATTACTTCTTTGTTAGCATCAACAGCGATTGCATTCGTTGGAGTGATTGGCTTTATAGGACTAATTTCTCCACACATTGCTCGTAGTACCTTTGGAGAAGATCATCGTTATTTAATCCCAGGTTCTATGTTATTAGGTGCTAGCATGATGCTTGCTGCATCAATATTAAGCAAAATTATAAACCCGGGAGCAATATTCCCGATCGGCATAGTGACGGCATTAGTTGGCATCCCATTGATGTTTGTAGTATTAGTGCGTAACCGGGGGGAGCTATGGAACTGACAATAAAAGATATTAAAGTTAAGTTTGATGGTAAAGAAATATTAAAGTCAATAACTTATAGTTTCACGCCAGGAATTTACGGGCTCCTAGGAAAAAACGGGGCAGGAAAATCCACATTACTAAATGCACTTCGTAATAAACATGACTTAAATTGGCAAGGTGAATCCTTCTTTAACCAAAAACAGCTGAATGCGCAGTTTATAAAGGACAACCTTAGCTATCTTCCCCAAAATCAAGGGGCTGATTCAGCGTTAACAGTAGAACAGACATTATTGATTGGGTTATATAACGAACTAAAATGGCGAATAAGTAAAGAGCAGAATTTACGTGTTAAAGACACAATTTATGAGCTTGAAAAACAGCTAGATATTAAAAATTTAGCACAAAAAAAACTTAATGAGCTAAGTGGTGGCCAACGTCAATTAGTTTTGCTTGCTCAGTGCTTAATAAAACAACCTAAAGTGTTACTGCTCGATGAACCATGTACTCACCTTGATGTCCGCAACCAACTTATCTTCATTAATCGTATGAAGGAACTTGAAGGTATGATCATCATTAGTACCATGCATGAAATTAATCTTGCGGTGCAGCATGTCGATACCATTCTGCTACTTCATGATGGTGAAATCGCTTACTCTGGTCATAGCAACCAAATTGGCTATCAAATATTACAAAAAGTTTATGGTGTTGAAACGGTCTTACTTGAACAAAATGGAATTAGAGATTTTGCGTTTACAAATGTTATTTGAGGATATTGGCAATTCTTAACTAGCATCAACTATAAATCCACACACACAAAACCTAGCGAACACAAAAAGCAACAAAGATTACAAATTAGCAGAGAGATAGTAAGAGTCAATAAGGTGAAATAAGGTACCCGAAAAAACAGAACTAGAGGATTTGTGACTTATTAGTACGAATCTCAAAAACACATAAGAAATGATTTTAAACAGTGGCATTAAAAAAAGAAATTGTCATTTATGGCACAGATTGGTCACACTGAAGTCACACAACATATTCAAAATAAATATGGTCACAGATTGGTCACAGATATCATGTGATATAAAGGTAAGAAAAAACCTTGTAAATCAGATGACTAAGAGAAAATTACTGAGGATAAAATGATGGTGGGTGTGGAGAGGTTCGAACTCCCGACATTCGCCTTGTAAGGGCGACGCTCTCCCAACTGAGCTACACACCCATTTTCATGCTTTCGCATTCAAACAGTTTGCCAAATTATCACATTAGGATAAATGGCGGAACGGACGGGACTCGAACCCGCGACCCCCTGCGTGACAGGCAGGTATTCTAACCAACTGAACTACCGCTCCATTTATCGATTTTGCGTCTGACGACGAAGCCTTTACATCGCTTTAGATGGTGGGTGTGGAGAGGTTCGAACTCCCGACATTCGCCTTGTAAGGGCGATAAATCAAAAGAACTTTAACTTACTTCAACTAACCACGATGACGATTCTAACCAACTCTCATTAAAAATCAATAGCTTAGTGAAAAATTTATTGAATAAAAATAAAAGTTAAATGCTTTCGCATAGCTTCATTGAACCAATTTTTGAAAAAAAATGGTCACAAAATTACTTTGCGAGAACAACAAGATCTTTACGAACTAGATGATCTTCGCTCGACAACGGGCGCAGATAATACAGCAATGATTCCCTATGTCTATAGTTATTTATATTTTTTCTTATAATTGGCTACTTTCCTCTATATGAGCAGCATACAACAACATAGCCACGCCTCCTAAAAACTGCATGTATAATTGATTTATACAGATTTTTATAAGGGAAAAGCTGATTTTTGGCACATATATACCAACCTAATACTTTGACCATAAAACTATGTCCTCTAAAACAACAGGGTTTAGAAAATTAGAGAACTCTGATAAAGCCGACTTTCGACTGCTATCAACATCCCAGACAGATCTAAGCTATACTGCAAATCAATAATATTTTAAGGTAGTACATTATGAACTCGATCAAGTTTTCAAACATATTTGAAGTGATGGCTGCAAACGAGAGCCTAAAGGCTCAAGCAGAAATAGTTGGTGTGATCCGTGATATGGCGGCTAAAAATGGTTGGTCAAATATCAAGGTCTGTGCCGAGGGAAACAGAATTATGATTAAGCAAGCGAAAAGCCAAGTAAATGACAATCGACTAAGTGAAGCAGAACTACTTGAAGGGCTAGACTCTTACACTGCTCACGCAGATGAACTATTCCTCAATGTGGATTACGAACTCGCTGAAGCTTTAATCGACTAACTCAATGAATTAGAGCTACCTTTTATTGTTCGATCTCGTAAAGGCACTTAAGAGGCACACTGAAAGCGGAGCAAACCGCTCTAGGCAAAAGCAGCCCCCAACTTTATGACAGACCGAAAAGGTATCGTTGAAGACATTGGGCGGTTTGATACAAATTGATTGAGCGGATGTCTAGTCAATATTTAAGAACTAAATATCAACCCTTTAAGTCAGACAACAACACTGCTCACTTAAACAACAATTCCGTGGCTAATTTGGCCCAAAAGATCGCTTACCCGATTTATTCCCTCGTTGGTAAACATAATCGATTCTGGAGACTTACCATCTAGCGCTAATGCAGGTGCTTTAATCCATGATTTCCATTTGTCTTCATCACCAAACAGCCCTAAACCCGTTTGATGAACCTTTTCATTCAACTCTCTCATTTCAGATGCTTCAACTAACTCTAAGATTTCGGCATAGGTGTCAGCTGGAACACAGTAAAATACCGAATCGCCGTTCTTCAATACGGCAACCGAGGCATCTTTAGACTCACTCATAACGAGATCAAGATTTTTCTCGATATCATTAATATCAATACTTTTTTCAGTATGATTTTTTTGTTTAGTGCTCATACTTCTCTCCCAACATATTTGTTAAGTATAACTAACATTAAAAGCGTAATTAAGGATAAGTTATTTTTATATGAGAACCTTACTCCGAAAATGATTTCTTACCTTGAGAAAATCGTCAAGTGAAGGGTTTTCCAACATAAATTCTCTAGCTGATTTGCCATTAAATGTCGGATGATTTATTGACCTTTTGAAAAAATCATACTTAAATCCAGGTGGTGAACTTAGGTGAATCATCTTGTATATACTTACCAGCATCGCCAGTGTATCAATAGTTTCTTGGTCTACTTGAAGACTGTCATTAGTCTGTGCGATCTCTTTCCATTGCTTCCAAGTTGAAACCGTAATACCACCTAGAAGAACGCACATCTGTTCATCTGATAAGTCCCAACGCTCCTGTGGACATTGCTCATCTAGCCACAATACAACCGCTGCTATTATCTTGTCTGCTGGCAAATTACTGGCATTTTCTTTGATACCTTCATCGTTCATGAAGCACCTCTCAGTCACTGTCGTTTGAATTTTTAATTAATCGATGATTTCTATTTTCTACACCTTGAATCAAAAAACCTTTGGTAACTCTCCCCACTTCGTCGTATAAGCTGGCGATAGATGTTCTCGTTTCATGGACCATTGCGGAGATACACCTTGCGAGGCGAAAAAGATATTGCCGAGGCCGCTTTGGTTGATGTGATCCACTACAGCCATTAAGGCTTTTGAATTAACCTTATTATTTTCGACTCGGAATAAGTCTTGCTGAAATACTCCATGTTCGTAGAAATCAGCCAACATGACACCGGCTTTCATATATCGATAACCAGCACGCCAAATACGTCTAAATATCACGTTGGTGACTTCCAATAAATCTCGAGTGTCGTCCGTTGGGTTTGGCAGTTCGACTGATAAAGTTTTTGAATAGAAAGGTTCGTTTTTAACATGTGGACTGGTACGTATAAACACACTCACGACTCTGCAAAGGCGTTTCTCCCCTCGTAATTTCTCGGCCGCGCGGGTTGTGTATTTAGCAATTGCTTCTCTTAGTTCTTGTTTTTCTGTCACCTTATGCCCAAACGATCGACTACAAATAATCTGCTGCTTTGTTGGTCGTACACACTCCAGGTCTAAACAAGACACACCATTTAACTCACGAATCGTTCGCTCCAACACCACAGAAAACTCGCTCCGCATCGCCTTTGCATCCGCGTTAGCAAGATCCAACGCCGTATGGATCCCCCTCGCCTTTAGCTTTGCCATAGTTCGACGACCAACTCCCCACACATCGCCCACTTCCACCAAAGACAACAAGCGCTTTTGTCTATCAGGTTCCATCAAATCCACCACCGAACCGGTTGCCGGATACTTCTTCGCCGCATGGTTGGCCAACTTAGCCAAAGTCTTAGTTGGTGCAATACCAATACCGACCGTAATACCTGTCCATTGATCGACCTTCGCTTTCACCTTTTTACCAAACGCCAGCAGATCCGTTACATGATCAACGCCGGTTAAATCCATAAACGCTTCATCAATGGAATACACCTCAACCCGTGGCGCCTCTTCTTCTAGTATCGTCATCACCCGATTCGACAAATCCGCATACAAAACATAATTCGACGAAAAACACACAATACCGTGCTGCCTTATCTCATCTTTAACTTGAAACATCGGCACGCCCATTTTCAGTCCCAGCACCTTTGCCTCCTTTGAACGCGCCACCACGCAACCGTCGTTATTCGACAACACAACAACAGGCGTATGTTTTAAATCTGGTCTGAACAGTTTCTCGCAACTCGCATAGAAGTTATTGCAATCCACCAAAGCAAAAACTGTTTGCATCAGCCACGCTCATACTTACGAATCACACTGGTTACTACACCAAAAACCTCGAACTCTGACTCTTCTGTTATCACAATGGCTTTATAAGCCTGATTTCTAGGACGAAGAAGTACATTAGGCTGTAACTCCAAGGTCTTTACTGTCATTTCTCCATGAATACAGGCAATTACGATATCACCATGACGAGCGGTTAATGACTTATCTACCAGCAGAACATCACCCGATAAGATACCAGCTTCAATCATGGAGTCACCTTGTGCACGAACATAGAACGTGGATGCAGGGTGAGAGACACAAAAGTCATTAAGGTCCAGCGTTCGCTCAACAAAATCTTGCGCCGGAGAAGGAAACCCAGCTGACACAGAATCAACATAAAGCGGAATTCGCAGACTATTTGCTGCGATAAACTCCGACGATTCAGATACACCTAAATAAGTTACACGCATAATCCACCAAAATACTGTATATATATACAGTATACGTTTAGAGAGTACGAATAGCCAAGTTAATTCTCGCAAAAAGATAAATCCCAAACTCTAAGAGAAAAATTAGGGAAACAGCTCTAGGAAAACTGCCAGGATACCCCAGAGTTAGGGGCAGGCAGTCCATCAGGGCTATTGATTATGCTGATATTAGCCGGTTGAATAACTTGAATATTTGTTAAGCTCAATTGATAACTTTACGAAATAACCTTTGTAATGGAAACTATTACAATCGACAATCCAAATACTCATAAAGCGAAAGAGTCTAGATAGAAATGAATGAACACCAGGAACTCATAAAAGCTCTGCATATAGCCCAAGAATTCGGTATTACTAGTATAAATCAGATAATTTTCTTTCTAGTAATAGCCAAGGAAAAAGAAGCGGCTCTTTCCGTTCTCGACCTAGCCTCTACTGACGATGCAACCTCAGCTGAATATAAATTTGCTTTAGGACAATTTCGAAAGCTTTCTTCAGGTAGTAAATATCGCTCTAATGATGGCCTAGGATTAGTAGAGTATGCAGACACAGGCCGCAACCGACGAATAAAACTGACAACAAAAGGCAAACAACTACTAAAGCTACTGGAAGATATAACATCATAAATATTCATACCTCTGCTTTCATTTAATACCCAAAACCCTCTTTACCGAACTCACTCAACTCCCCCATTGAAAACGACCTTGCCAATTCGCCTCGTAATGTTCTTCTGGAAAATCATCCGGTGAATACCCTTGTTTAAAATTTTCCGCACACTGCTGAGCGTAGCGACGATTTTTTTCGCAACCTGGTGCTGCAGGTATGTACATAACATTCCCCCAATCTTGTTGATCCTTGACAGGGGCAACACCATGAATCAAGTCACAATGCCACCACACTGAATCTCCCGCTGTCAGATCCGGAATTAACGCTTTAGCGCGCAACAGTAAACTGTGCCATTTTTCATCAATAGGGAGAACTCGATGTGGCGAAACACCACATAATTCATCTTTTGCTACGTCATCCAGCAAAGGGCGTATCAGTAAATACGCCATCGCGGCAGGCAATGGAATGGTAAACAAAACTCCTTGATCATGTTTTATGTCACACAATGCTGTCCAACCTTGAAAGGTGCGGAACGCAGAACACTTAGTTGTCCCCCCTTCGTACTCGTTAACATCAGGACGATACGCTGCATCCCAAGGGTCATACAATTCGTATTGACCAGCCAGAATGTGACGAAATACCCGCTGATAAGCGGGCAATAACCAACGTTCCAATGCTCCAGAATCGGTATGAGGCCCAAGACCATTTGACGTTGTCCCCGGTGGACGGCGACGTACACGGTCAGGGTAAATATAGCTCACCGCTGGATCGAACCATCGCCGCCCTTCGGATTCAACTTTCCAAAATCCATTCAAAAAGCATTGCACTTCATGCATGCGAGGACTTTGTCGAGCCTCCATTTGCGAAGGTGACCAATAAATGGGAAAAATCTCTGGTCTCGACGCACTCAATGTTCCAAAAAAATCATCGCCTGGGCCACGATATTGGTTGTCGAAATCATTTATCTCTACGTACTCCACCAAAGCCTCGTCCCACTGCTTAGCTTGTTCAGGTGAAAAATGCCCTCGAATAACAGCGCATCCCCGTTTTTTGATCAACGCTGTTATTGACTCTGGCACCGTTTGCCGATGAATTTGTTCGTAGGTTATTTCTGGCCAAACACTCTTTCCTTGAGCCTGACTGCGTTCGATGTCTTCAATCTCATTTTCTAAGTCCGCCATAATTTTCGCCATCAACGCAGGCACATCTCCGATTGACTCTCGCCATTTGACTTTCATTTCTCGTATGGACTGCTGCACATCACTTGGTAATACGCTATGCGAGGAATATGGGAGCTTTTTTATTGTTGTCATGACAAACCTCAGAATAAATAAGTAAAGTTTCCTAACTTGTTAATTCAGATTAACCTTGAGTAACCTTCAAGTAAAGTAAAATCTTTTTATCAACATCAAGGACAACCTCATTGCCAAAGACAATTGCACATAAACCTAGCAGTTTAGCGATAAATACCGACCGCGCCTTTATTGACTGTCTTCGCCATCAAGGCATACTGTCCAGAGCCGCAATTGCTAGTCAAACAGGAATATCTAAGCCCACCATTTCAGAGTCAGCACAACGGCTTCTGGCACGCCAAGTGATTGTCGAATGCCACAAAAAGGACACCAAATCATCCAAAAGACCCTCGGTGTTGTACGAAATAAACAAACAACGTGGTGCATCACTCGCCATTGTGCTCGACGATGTTTCCATACAATTGGCACTGTCCGACTTGCAAGGAAATGAATGTCAGTCACGCCACTTAACCTACTCTGAAGGACGAACTTCAGCCGAATATACAAGGGATTTACTGACCGCCATCAAAGGAATAATGACAAATACAACACCGCCTTTATTATCTATTGGCCTATCTGTTGCCGACCCTATTCACCCAAAAGATGGCAGTGTCGTGAAAATGCCCAACTCTCCGTTTCCAGTTGCCCAAGATATCAATTTTATCCAGCAACTTGAAAATGCATTTCATTGTTCGGTTGTAATCGACAACGATGTAAATTGGGCAACCCTATCTGAACGAGAGATGACCCAATTGGACAATTTCATCTACGTATTTCTTGGACGAGGCATTGGCTGCGGACTGTTTTTTGAGCGCACTCTAATTCGAGGAGACAACGGCATGGCAGGAGAAATTGGCTATGTAACGCTAAAAAGCGGTAAGCATTTATTGGAAAGCCGCTATCAGGGGATGACAATCAATAACGCCCTATTAAAATCGGGAAATTTAGACAGGCAACTGGTTGAAGAAATAAATGAGGCAATTCGTTTAACGTGCCAAATAACACACCCCGAAACGTTGATATTAGGTGGGCCAATTGCCGCTGATCCTACAAGTTATTTTGCCATTGTCGCACAACTTAACAAGGCTCTACCAAACATAAACATTCAATTAAGTCAGGCTCCGGATAACGCGTCGTTAGCGGGAGCAGCAATAGGCGCACATCAACTGGCTTTGCTTTCGCTTGGATTAATTGATGGAGGCGATAACATTGCCCAACTGGGTTTTTATCGACTCTATGAACACGACACTGTGAGCAAACTATACTGATTTTAATTTGTTGCGGGAGCCACTTTTCTTGAATAAATAGGGAGCCAACGGTTTTCAGCTTATGAAGGTCAATGAGCTAGTAGACTACCCCATCCTGCGACATACTAAACTATTGTATTTAGCTTAGGGAAGGTGCGAATAAGTCAGCTATTCAACAGTTGTGGATATAAAATTTCTTGTATTTTCAATTAGATAAATCAAGTGATTTCTTATTGAAATGACTTGTTCGCATTATCCCAAGCTTTTAGGTATTCGGATGGGCTGCTTATTTATTCTCAGATGCGGCATGGTCAACCCCGAAGATTAAAAGTGAATTTTCTCATGAGAAGAACGTGTTTACATCTTATATAACTATTCATGCTCTATCTGAATAAATTCAACCAAACTTGAAATATCACACTCGAAATAAATACAAAGCTTATCCAAATTATCGGTAACTGTATTATAGCCTTTCTGATTTGCCATTTTAGAGAGAGTGACCCTACTCACTCCAGTCTCTTCAGCAACTTCTCCAATTGTAATTCTTCTATCTTCGTCAAACGACTTTTTAGAAATTAAGTCTTTAATTTTAAACCTAAGCAAACCCACCACCACTCAAACGTTAAATATGTTTAACAAAAAGACATTGACAGACATCAACCTACATTTTAGTATGTGTATATTGTTAAACATATTTAACAATATAGTTGAATCACTAAATAAAAGGACAATGACATGAACACATACCTTAGCACAGAACAGTTATCAGAGAGAATACATTACACAGCTCGCACTATTCGAAATGAGCTATTGGACTCATGCCTATTAGAAGGGCGCCACTATATTCGCCCGTTCAATAGAAGAAAAATTCTATTCATTTGGGAAGCAATTGAAGAAGACATGCTGGTTCAAGATGACAACTTAGCTATGGCTTATACAGAGGAGGCATAATTATGGCTAGTATCAATATTCGTAAAGAAACCAACACCCTGTATCTAGATTTTCGCTACATGGGTAAACGCTGTCGTGAGCAAACAACCTTAAAGCCAACTTCAGCGAATCGAAAAAAATTAGAACGAGCACTTGTTCTCATTGAATCAGAAATAATAGCAGGAACTTTTCGTTATAAATCACATTTCCCAGACAGTAAATCTGTTGAGCAATTTACCGATTTAGAGTTGCAATTGCATCAGCCGGATGAATGGAAAAGCCAAGAGGCGCATATTGAAGTGCCAACTTTTGCAGAATTCGTCGCAGGCTGGATTGAGCGTAATAAAGTTGCTTGGCGCCGATCTCACCTCATTAATATCGAAAGCATTGTGTCCAAACACTACTTACCATTTTTTGGAAAGGTAAAAGTCGACGACATCACCCGTAATGACATCTTAAAATTTCGCACTGTACTCGCCAAAGTCCCAGGTCGAAATGGCAAAGAAAGCCTAGCAAACACACGTATCAATAAAGTAATAAACCCTTTGAAACGTATTTTCGAGGACGCCGCCGATGAATATAACTTTACCACGCCATACATCCGTATCAAACCACTTAAAAGCCCAAAAACAGATGCAAATCCCTTTACTATCGAAGAAGTAAATTTGATCCTCGATACCATGCGTATAGATTACCGTGATTACTTCCTAATCCGATTTTTTACAGGTATGCGTACTGGTGAAATTGACGGACTAAAGTGGAAGTACGTAGATTTTGACCATAAAGTGATAAAAATCCGTGAAACTATAGTCGCTGGTGAAGAAGATATAACCAAAACCGAATCTTCAGTTCGCGACATACACATGAGCACGCCTGTCTATCATGCTCTTATTCGTCAAAAGCAGCACTCCGCACATTTGAGTAAATTTGTTTTCTGCAATCGTAATGGTGAAGCAATCAATCACAACAATGTCACTCAGCGAGTTTGGTATCCACTGTTAAAGCGGCTAAACCTAGAAAAGAGACGCCCCTATCAGACACGTCACACAGCCGCAACTTTATGGCTTGCTTCAGGCGAATCACCAGAGTGGATTGCTCGTCAAATGGGGCACGCAAACACCTCGATGTTATTCCGAGTTTACTCACGGTATGTTCCGAATTTAACTCGTATGGACGGTTCAGCAATCGAGAAATTATTACAAAAAAAATTAGGGGTGAAATATGCATAGTTTAAATGTTCAACCAAATTTAGAAGAAGCAAGAAATCTAAAGCGCTTTAAAGGTTGTTACTTATTAGAATCCGTAGAAGAGAAGATTAGTTCGACTGGCTGGCCAATTCATGTAGCGACAATTAGAGATGTAGAAGGACATGACTTAATAGAACTTCGCCTACTTGGCAATAATTTCAAATCCCTCAATCAGTTCCTTGGTGACTACGTTCAACTGGAAGCCGCTATCAAGCGCTACAGAAATGGTTACTTTTATTACCTTGCTTGGTATGAGCCTGTCACACGCTTATTGAAACTATCAAGTACAAAGACTAAGAATCGAACTGTTGTCAGCCAAATCAACCGAGATTCATACTTACAGACATTAAAGAATCGAATATTAAATTTGCCTTCAAACTCAGAACAATCTTTGTGCTTAGGTATTCTCAATAAACTCAGTAATGCGCTATCAACCTATAGCATTCAAGCATTATGGCAAAAACTGCCTAGCTTAAACGACAATCAGCTGATCATTGAACTAGTCAATCTAGCCGAAATACATAGCCACGATATTAGTTCTATTGGAATATTGTTAAGCCAATTGCATAACACGAAGCTTTATCAAATATGGGAGCAACAGCTATTAGGAGAGTAATCAGATCAGCCGCTTCTTTGAAGCTCAAAGAAACGGCTATCTATCATAATTCAGCAATACAAAGTTAGATGTATTCCAACCACCTTCAGATAGTTTTTGTCAAAGCTAATCAATATTTACCTCGCTTGAGTATCATTAGCTAAAATACTTGATGAGTGGTACGCCCGTACCAGTCTAATATGTAATATTCTGTTAAAAATCCAGATCTAATCAATACGAGGGAATTAAAAAATATGCAAACTACTTAGAGTTAAATAGACTGTGCCTTCTTACTACAGAACACAGCACTAAAAGTATAAGCCATTATCAATATATTTAAAGGAATAAGAATTCCTACCGTATTTAAAAAAATCATTTTTTTCAGATAAATTCATATAAACCTGTTCAAATTCATAGAACTCTCTTTCTTTTCGGAAATAGCGGCCTGTCTTACAATTATTGCAATTTATTTTAAACCCAGTTTCTTGAAAATATAATTTTGTTCTAGAATTACAAACGGGACATTTTATAAGAAATAATATTTCCTCAGATCTTAAGATTAAATCATATGCTTGACTGCTAGCGTTTTCTCTCATTAAAGTACTCTGCAGCTTGTCTAAATCTTCCTTAAGAACTTCACCCTGAACTTCCACTTGATATGATTCACTATCAACAGCTATATGAGATAGACGTCTCGATAAAGCTAATGACTGCTTGGGTATTTTAGTGATAGGTTTTGAAAAAGTAGAAATTACTTTTCCACACATTATTTTATCTACCAGTAAGCCCAAGCGTTCTATACAATACATATCTAAAGGAGAGACTGGGATCCAATTTTCATGATATGCAGCCTCTTTAATATTTTGCTCTAAACCAGGCCAAGCAATAAATATGTTTTGCGGGATTTTAATAAGATTTTCAGGCTTAGGTACATAAGCTAACCAAGGGATTAATGTAAATAAAATTTCACTTTCTAAACCATTATCCGACTCGCTCAACAATTCCCATTCTAAATTATTTTTCTGAAGTTTAATTTTTCTACCTGCCCACTCTTTTTCATTTTCATGATTTAAATATGGCTGTAACGCATGTTTTAAAACAAGTCCTACATAATTTGAATAAGCGTTAGCTAGCATTTCATTATGTTCAAACTGTTCTTTAGGTGAAACTTTCAATGACACTTTATTTAACTGCTCCCAAAGTATTAATAAATTTCTATAATGAGCGTCATGATTAAGAATATTTGTTCGATATAATGTATTGCCAACTTTTGTATTGCGGCTAATCAACAGGTATAAACCGCTTTGCTTCAGTCCACGAATTGACTTATGTAAAAACTGAAGTGAAGTAAGTACTCCATCTAGTAATTCTGATGCTTTTGAAGTACTACTTTCACTAAAAGTTATTCCCCATAAACGACATATTTCATTCGCCAACCTATAATCAATATTCTCTGACTGATAAAATTCTTTAGCATGATCCAGAGTCACCTGTAACGATTTGAGCGAGGATAAACGTCTTTTCAGATGCTCATCAATTTTATCTAATAAGCGCGCATAAATGCGATTTTCATAAATATTATGGTCATCTTCACTAAACCGAGCCAATACTTTTTTAGGAACTACACCACTAAGAGTCTGGCGTTGCCAATCCTCAGAGTGTGATGCTAAATGAACTAAAGCGCCTTTTCCTAAACGTTTAGCTCGTGCTATATCAACAACTTCATCATCGTAGCGAATATCTATTCTTGGCCGGATAGATATTTGATGCAAATGACCTCTATCAAGAACCTCAAGTAATAGTTCTTCAAAAGGTAATAACTTACTTTCCGAGTCTATAACTACAGCAGGAAGCATTGGTGATAATGTCGAACTACAAGAGTCAATTGCTTCCTCACCTATCGTTTCAATGGATCTATTAAATAAATCTATTTCAGAATTAATAGGTACTATAAAAGAATGATTTTTTTCATTTAATTGACAGCGTTCGCTACCATCACACAAAAGCAATCCATCTTTACTAATTTCCGTATGCCCATTTAAATTATGATTAAAATTTCCTACCCATTGATAACGGGAAGGCTCTATGGAGTTAGGCAACTCCAATAATTTTTTTGGTTCAGTCGATCAAACCACATTAGCCATGCTCCATCCGTTTAATATCTACCTCTAATAATTCTAACGATTTTATAGGTTCACCTTGAAGTTCTGACGTTTCCCAAAAATCTTTTAATGCAATAGAAAGCTGATTAATATCATTAGAGCTAACATCGTAACGTCCTGTCACCTTGCCATTACGCATGACTCTTGTAGAAAGTAAATGATCTAATGCCTCGCCATTTGTAGCCCCGGTAGCCAACATAACAGGAATAAAACGTTTGGCTTGGCGATCAAAACGATTACCGAGACCTAGCCCAAAGTTTTCCGAAAGTTGTTTGCATATATCATGCTCGGCAAACATGTAAAGTAGCTTTTCCACCTCTTCCTCATGTTTTTTAACCGCGTGTTGAAATGCTTTTTGAAGAGACTCATAAGAATAACTTGTTTTATCTAGGTCTTTAATCTCAAAGCTTTCTTCTTGCTTTGGTAACGTCATCACATGCGAGCGATCATAGGTTTTATCGGCCAGTTCGTTTGTCGTTTCATCGTGGTTGGCCGTACCAATAAACCAAACATTATTAGGCACAAGAATTTTTCGCTCTTCTTTCAGCCCTTTAGGTGCATTGGGTAACGCCGTTTCTGAAAGACTAATTAAGCGTTCCTTAGCATCATTTTTCTCTAACGCGGATAAAAACTCAGAAAAATATTGCTCAGGACGAGATAAGTTCATCTCATCTAATAGAATGACGTTACAAGTGTCATTCCACCTCGGTGTTTGCGCTTGATACAATGCTTGCAGACAATCTTTTTCATAATAACGACGCTCAAATGCATTGTAATGACCCAGCAAGTCATCACGATCACGCCAACCAGCCTGAACAGCTATATCAGTACAAAAGCCGCCCATAGCTTTTGCGAAAGCTTTAGCAAGACTTGTTTTACCTGTTCCACTAATACCTTGGAATACGTGAAGTTGACTCATAGCTAAACCGCCTAACAACACCCGTATATCTTCTAATGGGTAGTAAAGTCTTACATTATCTTCAGCTTGAGCAATTCGCTGTTGGAGTTCTTTGGCGAATTCAGCCAAATCTGGCACAAATTCCAATTCAATCGAGGCAACAAAGTTTTTGTCATTATCCATTTTTGACATGGCTGGAAATGGCGTTTGCGTTTTATGAGCATCTGTAAGTTGATTGATACGACTTTCTAAGTCATCAATATGTACGCTCAAGGTATTTTTATGTTGCACTAAAACCCTATTTTCCTGTTGGCTAGCTTGTAACTCAGTAGCGGCTATACGCTTATGTCTGTTTTCTGCTTGAGCATGCTCCAGTTCTGGACCCATTTCTCGAAGCATTTGCTCTAACGAATCTACTTTGCCACGTAGCGAGGCATTTTCTTCTTCCATTCCAGCGGTATCCGATTCTGAATACTGTCGCTTCAAACCACGATTTTCTTGTTCTAGATCTTTTAATTTTTGTAAGAAATCAGATACAGAAAGGTCACCTAAAGAAGCTTCTAGCTCCCGAATATCTTCAAGCTTCTCTTTTAATACATCCACTTCCGCCCAAGCTGTATCACACTTTTTCTCCAGTCGACTAACTTGATTACAATGAGATTCTCGCTCCTGCTCCATAGACTCATCCAGCAAAGCGTCGTGATTTTTTCTGGCATGAGATAAATCTTCCCAATCGTCATCAAGTCGTTTTTTCTCAATATTCAAGCCTTCCAGAATATCTGCGTGCTGTTTCTTTATTCGCTCTTGTTCATAATGGTTTTTCAAATCAAGATTGCTTGTATAAACACGCTTCTCTTCTTCTAAATTCTTTTTTTCTAATTCAAGACGTTCCTGCTCTTTTTCAAGGTCAGACCTTTGAGAGTTAAGCTCAGCCTCCTGCTGCATTAACGTAATGTTCTTTTCCTCTAGCTCCGCTTTACATTGCTGTTCCGCCTCCGTCAGTTTGATCTTAGCAACGCCCACCGCTCGCTCAAGCTCAGCTTTCTGTTGGCTCAAATTGCTGATATCTTCACGATATTGATGACGTTCTGCATCCTGCTCAGATATAAGCTGTTCCAAGTTATTACGCTTTTCTTTTTCAAAACCCGACTCAGCGTTTAACTCTCGCTGACGGATGTCACTCTCCCGATCTGTCAGCTCACATTGTAACTGGCCCAGTTTTTTCTCTTGCTGTTCCAGCTCCTCTTTTTGTTGAATCATGTCTTCTGATTGGCTTTTAAGGCTTAATTGTTCAGCACTAATTTTGGATCTTTCTTCCTCTTGCACTTGCCCTTGCAAATTACATATATCCCAACGTTCTTCGTATTCACCATTAAGGCTATCGTAATACTTTGACAAGTCTGAACAAAGTTTGGCAAACTGACTCACCCAATCAGAGACTGTTTTGGCTCCTTCTTCACTAATGTGTTTTACAACATTTTCAAGCTGACTCTGCTCAATATTGATCTCTAACTCTTGACCGAACGCCTTATAAATTTTGCTCGCATTCTCAAAAGAAGCTGACCAAGTTGGAATTTGTTTTTCTAACTCAGCCTTGTCTTTTGGATGATTCACAGTGTTATTGCGTCCTTGCGGTTGCTTACCAATGTTTTTTTTAGGCTTCGCCATTTATCCATTCCTTAAACTGTTCCGTGAATTTCAATGTGTAGGTAATATAGTGCTGCGCTATTTCCACTGTCATTTCTGTGTATTTATTCCCAGTATGTTGGCTTTCGCCATGACTGGTTTGATTACGAAGATTAGCTAGTGATAACAACTCATCGAGTCGAAGTTGATCACTATTAAGTAACTTCAAAGGATGACTATCATTTCCAATGGACCCTAACGCTGCAGCAAACACCAAGCCTTTTAATGAGCTTGAAGGCCTGTTCTGTAATTTAATTGCCGATTTCAAGCTCTGCCTTGATAAAACGGCTATGACATGATCTGTAAAAGCTGGAAGTTTCAGAGCAACTAACACTTTTTTATTCAACTCAACATTATTTTTATCTACTTTAGGCAACGCCCCTTGAGCTGATGGAAAAGTTTTAATCAGCCATTGCATGATTACTTCTAATAGTTTCTGACATTCTGTAATGGCATTGTCTAAATCGTTTTTATCGTTTTTATCATTTTGTCTTTGATTTATTAACTCATGACGCTTTAATACTACGGTCAACGCCGAGGTTATATCCGGATCTTTTTGTACCCAAGGGTATTCAAGTAAAATCTGTAAGTTAGCGTTCTCCTGCAAACTAGCCAACCACTCTGTAACCGTTTGATTATCAGGTTCTGGCTCACCAATTAAGGTAGAAAGGCTTTTGGTTAAGTTTTTATTATGCTCAAGTAACGTCGGTAAACATTTGGTGAGCCACCACGCTTCATCACGAATATCAAAAGGGTCTGTAATACGCCATAATTTGTCATTATGGCTGGCTGTAATCCACACCAACATCCAGGCACAATCTGGCTCTTTTGACTGATAAAGTAAACTAGATAATGCTACCTTTTCCGACAATTCATTAGAGCCATACAACTGCTGCGCAGCCCTATAATCACTGCGGTAATCTTGCCAAGCACGTAAAGTATCGGTCTTACTCGGGATAGAAAAGCTCGACGCGTTAAATGAAGGTTTAAACGGCTTCATTGACTTTCCTGTGCCCCGATTGAGAACAAACTGCGGAAATTTTTCTTCAGGATTACTCGGCTCTATGACCTTTAAGCTGTTGTCTATTCTAGGCCACAGCTGACCAGTAAGCCCATCTTGAAAAAGGTAGCCTACGGCTAATTTTTCACTTTGCTCACTTTCTTCATCAATAATCGTGACACCTTTATTTGTTAGCTCCGTGGCCTTGTTATTAATCCAGCCTTGACTCACTAGCTGTGCCTGTACCAGTTTAACCAAATTGATATGCAGCCCAGTTAATTTAGCAATGGCATCAGCTTCATGGGTTTGGGCTCGAATCAAACGCATCACGGCTTTTTGAAACAAGTTCATCTTTGCTTGCTGAACCTCTGGGTAAACTATTCGATGAACCCACACAGGCCAAAGAACCGCGCTTGCTTTGTCTCTTGGTTTATCGCCATATTGCAAATACACACCAGTATCAACGAACTTCGCCATGCTCACCTCCACACAGTGCATGAAAAGCATTCAGAGCAGGAACGCCTTCTTTTGCATACTTGTTGGTGGCTAATGCGGCATCACCAACACAAATCAACATTTGCTTTTGCCGACTCATGGCAACATTCATACGATTGGGTAAACGTAAAAAACCAAACATGCGATTAAGCGATGCTTCTTTGAGGTCATTAGACGAAATATTCTTACTTTCTGATCCTAAAGATTTTCGCTTTGGCTGATGCCACGTTCGTACGCAAGATAAAAGCACAATATCAAATTCCTTACCTTGAAATGCATCAACCGTACCAACTCGCAACCCTTCTTCGCGTTCGGTACTGCCATCTCCCTTTTGTTTACTCGCCCATTTAAACTCATCACTTGGCTCGTATTGCCCTTCCCGTTTTACCATCAAAGGAATCCCCTTTACCGTTCTCGTGGCGAGCTCTTCCATAATCAAATCTCGTTGCGCAGCATAAAAGGTAATCACCCCAACGGACAAACTCTTTCCATCAGCCTCAAGTAAACGCTGAACTTCTGTGGCTATGCGTTTTGCTTCTGCATTACGAATAGGGCTAGGACCACGTTTACTACTTTTCCCTTCAGACAAGGGCACATCAACCCACTGACATACCTTGCCAGAGTAATACTGCCCTTCACTTCCAAGTGCCTGAATAAAGTCGGAAGAAAAAGCAAAGTCACTTGCTGGGCGAGTGGTTTTTAATTTGTCCATTCCCTTAGCTTCGTAAAACTGTTGGCTGATAAAATCCCCAAGAATCGGATGCATACGGAATTGTGTATCCAGCATCACGATTCGTGGATTATTATCCTCACTGCGCAGTGCTTCTAGTTGTAATCGCAAACGTTCAAAAAGACTCAATTTAAACGCAGCTAACTGCTGCTCAGTAAGTAAATGCTCCTCTTGCAATTGGTTTTCTATATCTGGTTCTAGCATATGAGGTAACTGACGGTCGTCACCTACTAGAATCACACGGCGTTTCGCCATCGACATAGGAATAAACAAATCCAGCGGGTTCGCCCGAGCCGCTTCATCAATAATGACAGTATCAAAATCGATATCTGAACTACCCAAACCAACGACTGACTTTAAACTGGCCATTTTATTGCCTGCAGCTTGTTGGCAGGTGGCGCCAACCACCATGGCGTATTCTTCAGTGGTGGATAGCGCCGCCTGACGATCCATATCTATACTGTTAGCAAGCTCTTGAAGAGCCCAAGCGACACCTTGCTTATGCTCTTGTCTGTATTGCGCCAACGAACGATCAAGCTTGTTTAACAAGCATATTCCCGTTTCATCAAGTGCCTGTTTTAGTTCGGGTGGTCGATAATCGGGTAAATACTCATCTAACAATTGGTTTTTCAGCTCAACTAAGGCAGTTAATAACTCATCCTCTGCCAGAGTCGTCTTCGAGGCCTGTTGCAATAAGGCTTTACTCTTACCTGTAAACTGGTGTAACCCACGTCGCAATTGCCTTAACAATTCCTCTGCTCTGACACCACCATCGTCAAAAAAACTGATTTTGGTCGTACGCAAGGCTCTAATGCCGCGTAAAGTAGAAACAGTATTAACCATGTCATTTCTGACGGCTGTCACACACTGCTCTTTTACATAATCCTCCAAATCGCTGATTAAACGTGCAGGCACTCGCATACTAGAGTCAAGAGCACGTAACTGTTTTAACAAGTGTTGTAATTGATCACGATGCTGGGCACTTGAATATTGACTCATCCGTAACAGAGTCATTGTTTCAACCACCTCATCAAGTTGCTGCAATACTGGTTGCTCTTCGTATTGCAACTGGACTTGTTCTTTCAAATGCGTTGCTTGATCGTCTATCCAACGGCTAAAACCATCTTCTGTGGCCGCGCCCTTTTTGCCACCCACACGTGTAGCAGGCAGATCAAAAACCTGACTGCGGTCAAGTGCATTGTCAACCGCATCATGCTGAAAGCTGCTGACCAATACTTGGCCACTGATGTTTTGGTTTTCAAACTCTTCGGCTAAACGTCGCTGCAACGCCGCAATGACTTGAGTCTTGCCTGTACCGGGTGGACCGATAATTAGAGCAATATCAGGTGTATTGAGAGCGGTTTCCAACGCCAGTAACTGCTTATCCGTTGGCTTACCACCTTTAAAGGTTTCTTTTGCGTAAGGCGTTATACCTTTTATTGTACGGCGGCGTTCAAATGGAACAGAGCTACCTTCCAATAGCCATTTTAATTGCGGCATGCGCTTGCCTGAGTCTATCGTTTGACGCGCAGTCACCCGTCTGTTCCCTGCAACACGCTGGCCCGCCAACGATAAATAGAGCCATCCTCCTTTGCCATTTTCATCAAAACGAGGTATCGCACTTTTCTTATCAGAAGAAGATGTAAAAACAAGATAATCGTCTTCGAAACGAATATTACCACGGGATCCTTGCTGCTGTTTTTCAGCCTCGGTACTCAGCTCTTCCGACCAGTCTGGCGGTTGGTTAGCCAAATCAACTTGATCGGATTGTGGTATTTCTTGGGACACCCAACGATCCCGAAATTCTTTATACGCCTCTGTTGATTTAGGCCAGATACGCCAACGATTAACACGCCCATCTTCAAAGGGTTCCGCATGAGTAAAGCGCAATGCCTTTAGCATTTCAGCTGTCTTCAATGCATTTCCCCATTCCTTATCATTATAGAGATTCCACAATTCTAAGTAGCTACCATTATTGCGTAACGCTGCATCCAATATCGCTCGATGAGCACCACTATCCAGTACCGCAGCCACACTTATATCAGCAAATAAAAACGAGCCAATCAAAAGAGAGAAATTGCTGTCACGCCGAGGGTGGCGAGTAATGCGCTTAATCAAATAACCTTTATCAGGCTGTGGCTCAACATCTACGCGCCAGCCTTTGCCTAATAATTGGAAGCTCTTCCCAACTGCAGCATTGCTAAAACGTGAAATTGTCAGCCAATTTTCCTTCGTTTCATTCGGATTAGTTCCATTAGCAGAAATCACCTCAACAACAAAGTGCTCATAAAGCCACGTCCGTGCCAAATCAATACTGTTTTCACGGATTTCATTCTTAGTAAACAAATCATCCGCAATAAGTGCATCTACGCTCAGTGTTAAATCCAATTTCAATGCCTCAACTGGAGACATATATTGCAACTGCAAGGTTTTATTATGCACTTTCGTCAATAACCAACGCGTTTGCTCACCTCGCATTAAGCTGGTTAATTGCGGCTCGTCAATCTTAGCGCAAGCAACTGTAATCCGTAGATCTGCTTGTTGTAATAACCACAAGCCATTGTATTCCATCATTTGCACAGGCTGGTCTGTTTGCAACTGAGACAGACTATCATTTGATGTCAGATTGATTAGATCGTCTGTAAAATAAGGAAATTCATTAAACTGCATAAATCACCACCGAAATTGCCAAAAAGTATGAGTCAGCTGTGGATCGCCCAAATGAATACGGTAAGGCTCATTATTATTCCCACGATTTGTAATTTTTAGAGGTATTTTCTTTTTGAATTCTTTAATCTTGTCTTCCCCACGCGAAATATTTAACGGCTCAACAGGCGTAATAATCAACATAGTGTCCGTATATTCAACCTGAATATGATCTGTTGGTATTTTGTCATAACTAAAAGAGGGCATAAGACGTTTCAGTTCCTTTTGATCGCCAATTTGAAGGCAAATCTTACGTTCTGTGGAAATTATATTGCCATCAAGTTCAGGATATTTGTCTTGTTTCTCCTGCTCTGAAACCTTGATATATTCTTCAAATATAACCAGGTTCTCATCAATAGCGGAATCACAGAAAAAGCAACTAGCACCTTCTAAATCAGAATTACTGAGTGATAATATTGTTTGCCCATTACATTCATGACAAACAAATAACCTTTCATCTACTTCTGTTAACGCTTCAAGCCATTCCGACATACTAGGTCGAGCAACAGCCGACACCTTTCCCAAACCGAATGTCTGTTGAAATAAACTAGGTAATTTGCTGTTCTCAATAAGCTGTATTGGTAAGTTGGTAAAACATTCATTATCTGAGTTGTCAGAGTCATTGATCCAAGGGTGTTCACCGCACAACGCTTCATCCTCTACTTCTGGCTCAGAGTCATTAACAAAACCGCCTTTTAATGGGTGGTTATGAGTCAGTAGTTGATAAGCAATAACAGCAAAGCTCCAGCAATCCGTTAAGCTGGAAAGCATTGCTTCCCCTCGAACCACTTCAGGAGCGCCATAGTCAGGAGTATGTACTGTCAGACCACAATGAGATTCGATACTGATATTATCGCAGTCAATCAACCAAGCTTCTGAATAGTTGGAGTCATCAGACACAAAAATATTATCCGGTGAAATATCCCCATACAGCAAACCACGACTATGCAACTGATTTAACGTACGAGCTAGTTGGCACAGAATGCGAATACGACGACGCAAACCACCTTGTTTAATGTAATCTTTAATATGTGGTGTTTCATTTTCTTCTGACTGATTGTCCGTTGCCTCAATAAAGCTATCCATTAAGCTTTGCAGTGGAACTAAACCATCCATCAATTCCATGACATAACCCATACGAGGTTCTTTTAACAAAGTTAAAGGTCGTGCCAGCTTCAAATCCGCAATATCTTGACGAATTAGCCATTCAATATGATCTCGCCATTTTTTTTCGCTACGAGGTCCTTGTTGGTAAACCCTTTCACCAATACCGTAGGGTGTTCTGTTTTGTACACAACACCTTGACCACCGCGAGCCAATTCATCAATGAGCGAGTATTTCGCACCATGAATGTCTTCGAGAATAGGTAGCTTTTTCTTTTTTTCTGTGTTGTAGTCATTATTTATTCAACCTTGAATATGCCTGCAATACTTTTGTCATCGCCATGTTTTGGCGTGCTCCAATCGATTAACTCTTTAGTCAACCAACGCTTACAATGACGTTTATTACTATTCTTTAGCTTCTGATAAATAGTCTCAAAGAAAGCCTCCAAATGCTCTGGTAGCAAGTCATCAGAAATGCCATCAGTCATTAATAACACACCATCACCAGCCATTGTCAGCGTACATTCAATAGTTGACCAATCACCTTCCTCAGCTTTAGCTAATGTTTGTGTTTGATTACCAAAGCCATCTCGCTGAGGTGTGATAACGGAAAATACACCCTTACTTCGAATAAGTAACAAACCATCACCAGCTTGAGCAGCTTGAACTTGACCCCGTTCATTAATCCAAGCCCAAACACAAGTAGTTTCATAAGATGAATAATCTTTACCTACTTTATTTATCCATTTCTGTTGAATTTTTTGGCTAATTAATAAAGGTGCGTATAAATTTTTATCTTTCTGCTCTCTGATTATTAAGCGAACAATTTTTGCGGCTAACTGAGCGCCTTGATGACTTAACGCTCGGCTACCCAAGCCATCACACACCGCAACACACCATCCTTTACGAACACCATGAACTAAAACCGCATCCTGATTTGGGGTATTATCTTGAAAGTGTGCAGGTCCTTTTACAGAGCAGCCTGTTGCTGTCATTTTCATTAAAAACCAATCTCTTCAAATTCATCATCAGAATCACTTACCTTTGGAAGCTCCAAAGGCGTTGATTGATTTGGTGTAGTAGAACGACTACGAGTAGTCACGCTCATGGTTACTGCTTTAAAAAATCGATGTATATCTCGCGCATTTTCAGCACTAAAAACTGGCGCTTCTAAATCATTAGCAAAATCATTTAACAGTGATAAATCTGCATCAGCCCCAATACCCATAGCAAAACGAGTGACTTTACTAGAGCGCTCACCATTCATTAATTGTTTAAGAGATCCTGTTATATCGTCTGTTGGGTACCCATCCGACACTAAAACAACTACAGGTTTATAAGCTCTAGAAGAAATAACTTCTTTATCTTCGATCATTTCCGCTGCCATTTTAAATGCGGCTCCCATTGGAGTACCTCCGCTTGCAAGTAAAGGAGTAATACTTTCAACTTTATATGCAGCGGTTAATGGGAAATGTAAATTTGCAACACCACCAAAAGTAATAATACTAAGTTGTATTTCTGCTCTTAATCGACTCTCTTCTGAAAAGGTACTGAGCATATCTTTCAATGCTTTATTTACTGCCTCGATTTTTCCATCAACCGACATACTGCCACTCGTATCTGTTAATACGATAACTGGAAGTGGACGAGCTGTTTGAACCTGAAACTTTTTAAGTTCTGACATTGATAAATTCCTTATTAATCATTCTAATATTGTAAATATATTAATCTTAAGAGTACATTTAAAGCATGCTTATATTGTAAATATATTAATCTTAAGAGTACATTTAAAGCATGCTTATATAGACAGCTATTGAAGTTGTTACTAATCTTCTACCTAAATTATTTGCCGCTACAATAAAGCCACCACCTCCAACAAAAAATACAAAAACGGAGTCAAAGTTAATATCAACCATAAGATTTGGTATCAGGATTTTAGCTATAATAAAAATTATTGTGCTTAGAAATGAAATGGCTACTGCATCTCGATATAGCAAATAAGATTTATGTGTCGACGCAATATCTTTCTGGTCTGATAACGGCTTATAAATTTTCCGATACCAATAGCCATTCTGAGTCTCATGATCTGTTTTAAGAAATTCGTAGTCTGCAACAGCGGTCTTAAGGGCGGCATTATCAATACGGGAGTCTTTTTCAGCTAGCTGTATAAAACGATGTCCTGGCAAGGCATGGCGCCACCGAAGAAACACCAAAGTATTTTTTAGACCTGTTGGAAGAAGACTACTCAGGAACCCCGCTAACACACCAATAACACCCATTAAAATACCGGTTTCTTTTAGAGAGCTTAATTGGCTAAGATCTAGCTCTTTTTGGTTAACTAGCCAGACAACTATAAGCTGTATCCCTATAAGTATTGATAAAGGCACTATATTTTGAGTTTTTAAGGATATTGTTGTCATTTTAAACAGCCTCATCATATTCATAATGATAGGGTTCTGGATTGAGACTATTCCATCCATCTCTTACGGGAGCATCATGATGATGGCAAATATTGCCCCCTCGAGTTGCTATAGCGTTAACACCTCTATGAGTAAAAGCATTCATCACAGCCTTTCTCGGATGTTTAGGCTCACCTGCTTTCGCTGTTGAAGCAATTGCGGTAATACCACGAGATATACCTTCATCCACTGGCTCACCAACCAAACGATTAAGTACCGTTTTACCGATATTTCTCTTGCTACCATGGTGTGGGATTTGAATGAATCTAAGCTCTGCACTACTTGAACAACACTCTACTTGATCTGCTGCTAACGACAGGCCACCTATTCCAGCATCACCTGTAAACAATAGACGTCTTCCATCGATAACTAATTGGGTAATGACGCTAGAATTATTCCTAGCCGATGTCACTCCCTCATCGCCAATCTGATCATCACCCCATGTGGCAAAAAAGCGCTTAATCGCTGAAGATGCCTTTTCAAAAAGATTTTCAAGAGAATCGACAGCAGAAACTCGCTTTGGCATGCCATCGAAATCAGGAACCAATGACTCATAATACTCAACAGAGGGGCCAAGAACTTTAAGCGAATGAGTAGAGTCGACAAGATTAGTAAATGGCTCTCGAATAACGATTCCCTTAGATTCAGCTAACTTCACAAGGAACCAAGCTTTTTCCAAGTTCTGCTTTAAGCGTTCACTGACACTGTTATCTGTCATTCGTCCATCCTTGAATTTACTGGCTAAACCTTGGTTATGATCCCAAGGTTTATGAATCCATAGTTCTTTAACAACTAATTCATTCATTACTGTTTCTAGGCCATTAATGTGGTCCTGATCTGGATGAGTGTTAATAAGTATATCAACCACATCCGTACCGTAATGACTTCGAATATGATTAACTAATTCGGCACCAGTACTTTTAAAGCCACCATCAATGATAACTACCGTCTGCTCTTCTCTACTGCCATAAAGATTACCAAACCTTAGAGCGATAGCATCTCCACTTTTAGACTCTTCACCAACGCCCATAAAATCTATTTCGTAACCCATATCGATCTCCTCTTTAATAATAAGTTAAAGGAGGAATTGCGAAGAGCGTGCCAATTATTTTACCCTTTAAATTCAATAACTTAAAAAAACATTATTTTATTATTTATATTTTTTTTATCTTTTATAAAATTTATTATGCTTTTCTCTTTTTCTTGCCCTTCGTTTCATTACCCTTTTCACTCAATTTGGACGAGCTTAAATAAGGTACTTTTGCAGAAGGTACTAACTGAGAAGCAGCATCCAAATGAATATCTTGATCGTCAAAAAAGATATGTGGGTTAAAGGCTTTTAATACCTTACCTTTGCCAACGCCTCCTAGAAAAAATGCCTCATCAACATAAACGCCCCACGCTCGAAGTGTTTTAATAACGCGCATTTCTGAAGGGCTGTTTCTAGCAGTCACTATGGCGATTCGAACAGGAGAAGATTCAACACGAATAGGAAGACGGTCTTGCAGTTTAGATAATTTTTTTAGAAGGCTAGCGTAAGGGCCTTCCTCCATTGGAATATCTTGCTTTGCATCTTCCTGTGCGTGGAACTCTTCCATTCCTTTAGTTTTATAAACCAATTCACTTTCGTCGGAAAAAAGCACGGCATCACCATCGAAGGCGATACGAACCTGCCCTTCTGGAATTTTTGGCGCATCTTTAGGTGGTTCCCTTAAAATAGCGGCGGCACATTGGCGTGAATCGATAACTTTTTGAGCATCTTCTACATTGGTGGTTAGGAATAAATCTACGTCGTACGCATCCAAATAATCCGGTACAGATTCTCCAGCCGTAAAGGCTGATCGTGTAATGTTTAACTTGTCATGTCTAATGGTCTGCAGTACTCGTAAGCCAGTATCAGGGCTATTACGGGACATAACCACCACTTCAACTAAAGGCGATGCATCTCCTTTTTGCTTATGTTCATTTAATGCTAATAGTGCTTTGACTAAGTGATAGCCAGTACCTGGGGCTAAAGGCTCATCTTCGCGTTCTAACATGTACTGTTGATAGACCTCTATGGCGGTAGCAGGATCAGCATTACGAGCCTCTGTAAAAATTCGATCTGACTCGCTCATATCAAAAAGCGCCGTAGCAGAAATTCCCACTACCAAGGTATTACTTAAATCAAATGCCACTAGATTCTCCTTAACCCAATTAATTTACGTAGAAAATTACACCTCTATTCAAGTATTCTCCAAACGTCTTTTAAGCGTTTTATTGTGTGTTCCCACTTTGCGGTTCTAGGTCGAGCAACTATATTTTGATTCCCAAACAAACCGACTTCACCAAATGCATCAGACAGTGGCACTTTATGTAACCACTTCACTGGAACAAAATATTCCGCATCATCTTCACCCACCTGCTCCGCCAATGGGTAACGACCAGATAATTGCATTTCAGCGGTGATAAATTCATCCGCTATCGTCGCTCTACCTGTCACTTCAGCCACGCCAACATAACCCATACCTGGAATATTCACCCAAACACGATCCCCTAAACCAAGCTGAAACAATTTTTGACTATACCAACGTCCATCGCCAGCCGATAGAAAGCCGTATTTATACGCGTCCTCCCAATGACGACGATCTGGATAAACACCAAAACTGGCATAAAACTCGCCATTCCAGTCATTTTTCTGGTTGGCGTTTACGGCATGATCTTCGGTTTCATGGGGGTCGATCATCCATGAGCGGCTCAGGTATTGGTTCGCCCCATCCTGAAAGACGGAGAAGAACACCGCATTAACGGCGACACTCGCTTTGTCGTTCAGGTAGTTGATGATGCGTTCCGTACTGGCATCTAGTTCACCTGCTACAATAACCATTTGGTGAGAACTATTAATCTCTTCTTCTATGGGTAATACGCCGAATTTAGCTTCAAAAGCTTGATCAAAGGTAGATAGAGGTAGGACGTTATCTGCTGCAAATTTCGCATAGATTTGAGCAATTTTTTCTACAGGTAATGCTTCTATCCACGAAGCATAATCAATGGTTTGTGCCACCACATCTCGTGGTGTTTTGTGTTTCTTTAATTCAATAATAATGACAGACCCCGACGAATCTATTGCCAATAAATCAATGTACTTACCAAAGTCTGTATACACCTGCTTACCAATTAACAGCCAGCCAGTATTTAAAATGGACATATCTTTAGCAATCAACTCTTCTAGAAGCGCCTCCGACTCAAGTATCACTGACTGTAATGCTTCTGGTTGCTGCCCTATTTTCCAAATTCCATGTTGTACAGCCATTAAGTTCTTCACTCCAGTTTCTATTTTTAGTGACTTAATTCGGCATTTTTTAAATTAAAAATGCTGCGGGTCTTACAATTATTAACGCTACGTTGAAACGAAAACTTTCAGTTCAACATCATTATTATGTGCCGTCGCCAACCAACTATTTAATAATTGAAAAGCTTGTAAAGTTTCACCATTTGCCTGCGCGCCCAATCTTAATTGCCGCTCAAAATGACTCGCAGAAAAGCTATTTGCAGCGACGATCCAAATTTCTTTTTTTACTGCTGTTGAGCGCCTTCTTGCAGCAACTGTATCCCATAGGTCATTTAGTTTTTCTAGCCTTTCCTGCCCATTTTGAGCCGTAAACGTAGCACCTTGGAAAATTCTAATTCTTTCCGGAATATTTAGGGGATCATTTGGACTAGGCCATGGTGTATGGAGCCTACTCCAATTTGAAGGCTTCAGTTCAGTATTCCCACTGATTAGCATTTCAATGTTTTTAATGGCTTGGGAGCCAACCTCTGCAAGTGCACCTGCCGAAGATTCTGGTTTTTTTGTAGCTTTGCCACATTTAGCGTGAACGAAAGCCAATTTATTTTTTGACGAAACTATGAAGTCAGCAGGCTCAGTTCCCATATCCGTGTTAATCAATAAATCGGCTTCGGGTATGTAGGAAGCAAATGGACCTAATTGATTTTTTGTTGGGTTGGCTAAGCCATTAGCTTTTATTTGGTCCACTAAATAGAAAATTGAGTCCGGACTAAAGTCTCCATTAACAACTTGATGGGCACCATTTTGATATCCTTTCTCATCTAAACCTTCACCAATAAGAGACTCTAGCCCGATAACAACATTGGCAAGGTTGGAAGTACCTAATTCAAAACTATCAGCCACAGGAAGCGTTAATTGATAGAACTTACCGTTTGAAAAACTTATACCATTGGCTAAAAGAGCTTTATGTAAATGCTCGTTAAGAAAGTCAGTTATGTCTTGGTATTCCTCACCTTCAAGTAAGTATAGTATTTCCGTTTCTGGTGTAATTTCTAGACAAGGTTCATCTTGCTTAAAGTTAACTAAGACTCTACTTTCTTCAATACCACCAACAAGTAAAGCGCCGTTTTCATAATTTAAATACAAAAACGAGTTATCGATTGTATATAGCTCTTCGTTTATCAAAATACTTATCGGAGACTCAAACTCTGTTAAATCAAAAATCAAACTTTGAGCTTCAAAGTTTTCATCAACAGATATTGGCTTTGCATATGAATGTACCAAGGCGTTATTTATATTAATATTCGCAGATATAGCGCTATCCATTTCTGTAAGCCAATCATTAAGTTCATCCAAAGTAAACGATGACTCCTTTTGATCTGAAATTCGCCCAGAATCCGCGCCTACATAATAACTACCTTTCGGTTTATTATATTGGTCATAGGTATCACAACGCATTGTGGCTGACCGATATGAGGCATTAGCTTGCATGTCAGCCATTTGCTCTAAATTTCGTCCTTTTACTGCAATGCTTTCTGGACGTTTTCTAGCAGAGCTAATCGATTTACTACTCGCTTCTTTAGTCGAAGATGATTCACCTAATGACATTACGTTAAGCAGTTTATCGAGAGACACCGCAGAACCGAATTTTAATTTTTTCTCACCATTAAATCTTCGGCCTCGGCTATCATAAATTGCAACAACGCTGTTCGAGAGCTGTTTATACAATGTTATTTCAAGTGAAGGTTCAAAGAAAAACTGGTCGGTTAAAAACCGAGACTTGTTGAATGCGATTGATATAACACCATGAATACCTGATTCTGTAGAAAACACTCTCGCGAGTTCACCAGCATTATTACATCGCCAATATAAATGATCTGATAAAAGCTTAATGCTGAATCCCTGAGACTGATTCAAGAAACAAATTGATGCCGTTGGAATATTCAGAGAGCTTTCCGGCTCGAAGGTATTCAGATTAAACTTACTTACAAAGCGGTTACCGTAATAACTAACATCAGGAAATGCTTCTAAATAACGCTCAATCAATTTATTACTGTCTAGTGATGCTATGAATTTTTTAACTGAATCAGCACTATCTAGTGAGCGATCAAACTTTCGGTAGTTTTGCCACATTTGGCTATTTGCATCACTCTCAATTTCCAAAATTATAGGCTCAATATCACCATATAGACGAACTACTCTTCCGATTGTTTGAACTAGCTCCCTTCCACTATTCACGGCATAAGCCAAAACCAATAATTTAGCTTCAGGAATATCGACTCCTTCGTCCAATTTACGCTGGTGAATAATGACTTGATAATCTGAACCTTTAAGGTTCGCTGGTACGGAAACTCTTACATTGTCTCGTTCATCTTTAGTGAATTGTTCATGTATTGCTAAAACTGAAAAGTCGTCGTTTAGCAAATCGTAAAAGCTATTAATAGCTTCGAACTTTTCACACTTGATAATGCACTTTGTGCCGTCATTCTCTTTTAAGAACTGTGTGATTTTTTGGCTTAATTCAGCTAAGGCTATCGATTCAAAAGTTGGTTCTTTTAAAACACCATCTGTAAGTGCTCTTTCAAAGGTATAAATATAACTCGCGTCTTCGGTAACATCGAATTGGTATAAATCATTCCTGTAAGGAGTAGCTGTTATAACAACTTTATGAGCATCAATTCCACGCACCAATGTGCTCCATACTGGAGAAGGTTCAGCGTGTCCCTCATCAATAATAAGGTCAATATCTTGCTTTAATCGCTCAAGTTGATTGCTATCAAAGGTTTGCAATTTTTGGAATGTAGAAACGTAAACACCATTTTTAGATGTATCGTTCACATCGCTGTAAACAGTCTTACGTTTTATTACCTCGCCTTCAACACGATCACTGCAGAACTTTCCGTCTATTTCTTTAAAAAGTTGATCACACACAGCACGTCGGTGACATAAAACCAACACCCGTTTTTGTGTTGCTTTGTGAGCTACAATACTTATTACACCTGATTTCCCTGCACCTGTTGGTAAGCTAATCAGGCAAGAGTTCGCTTTTTCATTTAGCGGTTTTTTTAAGTAACTTAGCGCCGTTTGAATACTTTCTTGCTGGCAGTGCCTAAGACTTTGCCACAAATCTTCATTAACTGAGAAACCACTAACATTCATTTAAACGTCCTTGTTATTATTTTTATAAATAGCGTTATAACTCGCCTGCAAAGGCTTTTTGGCTTAGTGAGTTGAATTCTGTGTCGCTTAACTCACACGAGTTTTTAACTTTAACTTTTAATTGTTCTACTTTGTGTACCAACGAAATATACTGTTGCTGCATTTCTAATGGAGGAACAATGAAACCAAACTCCTTGAAGGTGCTCATTGGTGGAAAGTTTGGTACACCACTTCCTCTGTTGTCACCAAAAAATTCTCTTTTAAAATTAGGATGGGTAAAAATGCTGACAAACATTTCGTTTAACATTTTAGACTCATCCAATTTAACTTTAAGTAATGCTTGATTTATTATTCCTTTCGGGCTTCCTTTTGGAACAATTGCCAATCGACCTAAATTAACACCTGAACAACTAATAATAATGTCACCCTCGCCTACATCAAATGCCTTGAGTTCTTGATATTTTTCCTCATCAATAAAGTATCTAGCAAATGTAAAGTCATTATTTAGCGCATGGTACTGCTCATATACTAAATAACCGCTATCAACGAAAGCCTCCTTCTTTAAGGCTCCACCAAAAGGACCTCTTTTCAGTGAATATTTATCGCTTGATGCTAATTCAACAATATTTTTAACTTCCCAGCCCTTTGGGTTGGTGACGGGATCACCAAACATGTCTAAAAACACGGAGCGTAGGAAGTCGTCGGCGAGTTGGATGGCTTGCTGGCGCTTGCGGCGGATGGCGTCGGCTTTGTCGAGGATGGCGGCGATGCGTTTTTGCTCTTCCAGTGGAGGGAGTGGGATTACGGCTCCATAAAAGTCATCACGATTGAGCCCAGGTATAGATGTTGTAATGGTTCTACTTCTTAGATCTGCTTTTTTTAATGCATAAAATAAGTAGCGCAAATCCAGTTTCTCAGGTTGTAAAACCTGCAAATAATATGCTGTATCAATTACCCATCCACCATTTTCAGCCCATACTATTTTACCTACAGAGCCCTTACGACCAACAATGAGGGTGCTTTCATAAGTAAGAGCACCATCATGCTTCCCCACCAGACCGGAACTTCCGTATACGTCAAATATTCCGGATTCGTTTCTATTTTCTTTTTTTAAAGCTTTACCATAATGGGCGATAACTAGCCCCCCCAACTTCACCATCGGCCATGTCATAACATCTCCTCCAGTTCTTTCAGGTCTGCCATGATGTCGTTTTCTAACGCCATGAGTTTGCCGAGGATGACTTTCGGGTCTTCGTATTGCTCTTCTTCATACACCACTTCTTTATAGCGGTTGATGGAGAGGTCGTATTTGTTGCTAGCAATGTCAGCAGCATCGACCACGAAGGCTTTTTCTGTTTTAGTACCAAATTGCTCGTTTATTTGTTCTACGGTGGCATTGTCGAGTACCAGCTGACGATAGGATTTCCATTTCTCGATGGCGTCTGGCAGGTCGTTGCTGCCTTCGCCTTTTAATGGGGCGCGTTTATCATCTAGGGAATAGCCGTCGGCTTGTAAGTCGTAGAACCAGACGCGTTCGGTGGTGCCGCCTTTGGTAAAAAGTAGAATGGCGGTGCTGACGCCGGCGTAGGGTTTAAATACGCCGCTGGGTAAGCTGATGATGCCTTCGAGTTGGTTGTTTTCAATCAGTTCTTGGCGTAGCTGTTGGTGGGCTTTGGAGGAGCCAAATAATACGCCATCGGGTACGATGACGGCGGCGCGGCCACCAAGTTTTAGGGAACGTAAAATGTGTGCGACGAACAGCAGCTCGGTCTTTTTGGTTTTCACCATACTGAGCAGTTCGGGGTTGGTGTTGGTTTCATCTAGGCTGCCTTTAAAGGGCGGGTTCGCTAAGATGATATCAAAGTAGTTTTCTTCCTGTTTGGGGAAGTTCTCACGGATGGATTTATTCAAAGTGTCTTGATACACCACATTAGAGCCGTTTACCCCGTGTAACATCATGTTCATGCTGGAAACGCGCAGCATGGTGGTGTCGAAGTCAAACCCCCAGAACATGTCATCACTGATGTGTTCTCGATAATTTTCTAGCTTGTCGCCTGGGTAATGTTTATTACCTTCTTCGTCGGTCCAGATGCTTTCTGGGCTGGTGTGCTGGCGATTGAGGTATTCCATGGTGCGCGCTAAAAACCCGGCCGTACCACATGACGGATCACAAATGGTGTCCCAGGGTTGCGGATCGATGATTTCGATCATGGCGTCGATGATGTGGCGCGGGGTACGAAACTGGCCATTAATGCCCGCTGTGGTGAGCTTGCTAAGTAGGTATTCGTAAATGTCGCCTTTTACGTCGCTTTGGTTAAGCGGTAAGGAATCGACCATTTCCAATGCGGCCACCAGCACGGATTCGTTTTTGATTTCTAGATCAGCGTCTTCCATGTAGTCACTGATGTGGCCCATGGCTTTGACTGGGGAGTTCTCTTCGGCTTGGTCTATGTCGGCCACGTCGCCCAGTTTGGAAAAGTACGGGTAGACTTCGTTTTTCAGGTGTTTGTGCAGCGCTTTGCCGGATAAGTTTTTGAAGTTTTTCCAACGCAGTAATTGACCTTCCTTGGTATCCGGAAAAAGACGGACAAAGGCTTTGCCAGTGCGGTTGGCTTTGCGTTCTTCCGCTTCTTCTTGCATATCGAGCATACGGGCAAACATGAGGTAACTGATCTGTTCAATCACGGTCAAGGGGTTAGTAATGCCCCCTGTCCAGAATTTTTCCCATAGTTTGTCGATGTCGTTACGGATTGGTCCAGTTAACATAAGGTCTCTCTTGTATATCGTGTTTTAAGCGGAAGTCGATTGATACGACGCGCGTTGCTCTTGGATTCGTAGTACAAGCTCGCGCTCTCGTTCAAGCTCTTGTTGCAATTCTTCTTCAGTGGGTAAGGTCTATGCATACCACATACGCGCTGATGAATTTTCAATGCGTATCAGCACGTTGCAATGCGTCCAGCTCAATTTGGAACGCACTGCGTTCCAAATTGGGTTTTGCTGATAAAACATACGCATATTTCTTAAATTACGAGCATCAAAACCTTTACCAAACTCGTCTGTCAATCGTTTGGAAAGCTGTTGCAGTTGCTGTTTGCCATATACCGCCCGCGCTTGGCCTTGTTGCTCATGTTCCACTATCAAACGACCAATTTCCCAATAGGTCGACACCATTTGGTGGTTAACGACTTGCTTGACGTGTTGACGCGCCAGCTGAATAACGGTGGTGATAGCTTGGTAAAGATTACCGGGGAGAAGCTCTTTATCGGTCATGCTGAACATCCTGTTTGATAAAGGGTCGTAGTACGGATACAAGGTCGTCTACGTCGGTGTCTTTAAATACGCCATCGACGCCATTGGGATTAACGCTGGTAAACGGTGCTTCGTAGAGTTTGGCTATGTCGATGAAGCCGTAGTTGGTGATGTAGGTTTTGAGCAAGTCCATAAACCGCACTTGCTGCGAGGTAAGATTCGGGTGGCGATGCACAAAGTCGGTGAAGTGTTCACTGACTTTTTCTGGCTCAAGTCCCACCAACTCTTGCAAAGTGATGTGCAGTTGATCCGCTGTACGACCATAAAACGCGTTCAGGGTATCCAAACTGACGGTCGGGTGCGTGGTTAAAATGGTTGAGGTTAGATTTTTTAGGTCATCTTCCGAAACAGCCTCATGGGCTTTGATTTTTTGTAAAATCGGATTCGTCGCGACTAAATTGTCTAGCAGCTCTTTGGCTCGGCGACGGTAAACACTGACTTCGTCTTTGTTGTACAGTTTATGCTCGCGCACTTCTGTCACCACTTTGCCATCTTGAGTGCGGGTTTTCAGTGGATCTTTGCCCGCTGTGGATTCGCTTTGGCGGAACTTCATAATACTGCGTAACTGAGTCCGTGCGTTTTCTAGCTTAGCGACACTAGGAGTTTGCCAAAATTCAGCGCTGTTCACTTCGTCGATGATGGCTTGCTTTTGGCGAACCGCTTGGATATTTACCGCTAAGGTAGATATTTGCTCGATTAAGGTGTCGCGGCCATCTTCAAAGCTTGCCGACTGCTCAATAAAGCTGGTTTCCACCGCCGCCATCAAACGATCCAATTGCGTTGCATGCTTATCTTTCAGGGGGCGAACCGCCATTAGTGGCGCTATGGTGTCAGACAATACATGCTGCGTAGTGGCATTCAGCTTCTGCAAGCTATCGGTTTGCAGAAGCGTATCTACTTGTCGCAACGCTTTACGAACCGCCACACTGTCTCTTGGTAAGTCAGCAATATCCGCTTTAATGAGTTCAATCGCGCTATCAAAGCCTTCTCGGTGGTTATGCTTAAGGGCTTGAATCGCGAGATTGACACGAGCCTCGAAACAGGTTTGCAGTAAGGGCTTGCCACCCACATCTTGAGGTTCTTTGTATTCTTGTTCAAAAAAGTCAAAATTACCGTAGTGATCAAAAATCAAAAATTCCGTTTTGTCTTTGCCTTTACCAAACAAGTTTTTACATAAACGTGTTCCTCGGCCAATCATCTGCCAGAATTTGACCGATGATTTAACGGTTTTCGCAAAGACCAGGTTTACCACTTCAGGCACGTCGATACCCGTATCCAGCATGTCGACCGAAATGGCGATACGAAAATCGTTGTCGCCTTTTTTAAACTCTTTTATCAAGCTCTCGACGTGGGAAACCTTGTTGTGAATGACTTTGCAGACTTTATTGCCATATTGTGGGTAGAGCTTGCAGAATAATTTCTCTAAATGTTCTGCATGTTTTTGGTTATTCGCAAAGACAATCGTTTTGCCCACTAGGGAGTTAGTTTCATCCTTGATGCCATAATTCATCAAGTTTTCAAGAATCTCTTGGTCGGTTTTTTCACTGAAGATTTTACGACCTATGTCTTTGCCTTGGTACGAGGCATTTTGCGCTTCGTCAGAACCCAGGTCGTCTTCTAGCTGGCGCTTTTGAGCATCGGTTAAGTCGTTGTAGTGAATACCATCACGAAGAAACTCTGTGGTGACGTCTTTGACTTTGAAATCCACTAAATAAGGTGGCTCATGTTCGATGGCTTCTTTTAAGCCAAACTGATACGTTGGGTCCGTGGTTTCACAGCCAAACATATCAAAGGTATTACGACTGATAAACGTTACTGGCGTGGCGGTTAAACCCACCTGTAACGCATCAAAATAATCAAAAATATCACGATAGCGGTTGTAGATACTGCGGTGACTTTCATCGGCAATGATGAGGTCAAAGAAGCCCACATCGAGCTGAGCAAAGCGGTTCATCATGCCAGGATAAGTGGACACGTAAATACGCGCGTTTTCGTCGATTTTATTGGTTTCGCCGATTTCACAGCGGGGCTCGCTGGGCAAATTGGTTTTGAACGCTTCACTCGCTTGGGTACGCAGCTCTTTGCGGTCACATAGAAAGAGTACGCGCTTGGCCCAACCGGCGTTTAACATCAAATCCGCCAACGCGATGGAAACACGGGTTTTGCCTGTGCCTGTCGCTTGGATAATCAAGGCTTTGCGGCGCTGTTCTTGGAAAGTATGGGCTACCGATTTAATGGCGTTGATCTGATATAAACGATCGGCGATCTTTAGGTTTGGGTTATTTTGCTCAAGCTGGTTATCACGGTATTGGCGTTGGTAAATCAGATAATCCAGACTGTCTTTACTGTAAAAGCCATAGACGATTCGCGGCGAATTGTATTGGGCGTCGTCCCAAATAAAGGTCTCATAGCCATTGGTGTAGAAAATCACTGGGCGCTGACCGAATTGCTGCTCAAGTGAATTGGCATACAGGCGAGCTTGTTCACGTCCCTCTTGATCCGAGCTACTGCTAGAGCGCTTCGCTTCGACGACAGCAAGAGGCTTGCCATCGCTGCCCCACAACACATAATCGACGTAGCCCTTACCGGATGGGTTATTTGGAAAAGCGACTTCCACTTCAATACCGACACTGTCTGGATCAGAAACGTTCCAGCCAGCTTGCACCAGCATGGCATCAATTAACAGCTTGCGGGTTTTCGCTTCGTTCCATTGCAGGCTATCGGCAACGGCTTCGCTTTCTTGCTTACGCTTCTGTTGATCAGGAAACGCTGGCGCATCGAGGTACTTTAGGTTTTTAGTGCGTTCTTTTTCAATCTGTTCGAGCAGTTCGTCATTGAGCTGTTTCTGCTTATCCAGTTCTTCTTTGTATTTATTGATGGATCCAGACAAAGCAATGGCATCGGCACGATTGTCTTTTATGTCAATAAACGCAGGGATGCTTGCCTTTTTCTTCATGTAGTATTTGATGGCAAGGTAGCAGGCGAGCTGATGCGCCGTCCCCAGTGCCATAAGCGCGGTTCGTAAGTCCCCTTCCCCGCCATGTGCCGTTTCATTGCCTTGGGCACGTAGATAATTCAACTGATGAACCAGTGGTTTTGTCACACAGTTTTGGAACACAGTGTCACGTACCATGGTGTTCAAGGTTGATTCAGGTAAACGAGGCAGGCACTCTTCTTTATAAATGGCCTTGGTTAGCTCTTCAGCAAAGGCACGAAGACGAGTCAAGGCACTACCTGGATCAATATGCAACACAGCCTCAGCCAAACCTGCTAGGTTGGCTAATACCTCGTTTTCAGGACGAAGAAACTCAAAGTTTTGTGATTTCATAAATAATATTGTTCTCATACTCGTGTTATAGCGAAAGCTGTGCCAACTTCTATTTCACGTCGTATTTATCCATCCAGTTGGTGAGTGTTTGGTAATTTTTAAGTCCTAATAACTCAGCCGCTTTGGACTTACTGCCATTTGAATGAGCTAATGCTTTAGGAATGTAATGCCTTACCAAATCAGAAATAATATTTTGAACATCAATACCTTGTGAAATATCCTTATCTAATAAACTGGTATTATCCTGAGGTCTATCAAACATGGCTTGTTTGATGTCATCAGCCGATATTGCGTCTTCACTACTCCATAGAGAAGCTCGCAATAAAGTCGATCGTAACTCACGTATATTACCCGGCCACAATTGTGAAAGGATAATATTTTTTGCATTCACAGAAATTTCTTTACCTCTCAGAGCAATATCTTGCTTTGCCATATCCACTAATAATGCATCAGCTAATAAAGTAATATCTCCCTGTCGTTCTCGAAGTGGTGGCAATGAAAGAACCCCAACAGCAACACGATAAAAAAGATCTTCTCGAAAACGTCCGTCATGGATAGCTTGCATCAAGTTTCTGTGTGTGGCCGTAATAATACGAACGTTCACATTTTCCTCTTTGATCGCGCCCACAGGCGTAATAACGCCCTCTTGTAGAACCCGTAGCAATCTTACCTGCACACTGGGCTCTAGCTCACCAAATTCGTCTAAGAAAAGTGTTCCACCATTGGCTTGCTGGAAATACCCTCGTCGATCAGCTGATGCGCCCGTAAACGCGCCTTTTTTATGACCAAACAAAATAGAGTCCACCAGTTCTGATGGAAACGCACCACAATTAACAGCTACAAACGGTTTGTCTGATCGTGAGCTTGCGTTATGAATCGCTCTTGCAAAAAGTTCTTTCCCCGTCCCTGTTTCACCTTGAATTAATACAGGTACTTCACGCTTTGCAAGAATTTCAGCTTGATACTTTAAACGCTGCATCACGGGATTTTGAGTAATGATGTTTTCAAATGCAGCATTGGAACTTACGCCATCATTAGTAAGCTCTGTGAATTGTGTAGTGGTTAACTTGGTGGCTGGCGGTGTGTATTCAGCAGAAATTTCAAAAGGTATCTGTACCTCTTGCACTCCTTGCTCTTTGCTGGATTGATAAAAGCGAGCAGAGTACTTCGTCTTCCCAAGCAAAATCCAAATGGCTTGCATGGCAGGTGTACCAGGACTCAGTAAAATAGAGATCTCAGCGTTTGCTTTTTTAAAAGCACTCAGGTGCTTATCGGCGGCATGAAATATGGATTCAAAATCAACAGGAGAAACTAATGTTTCTTGATGGCTCTCTATTGGATCAACAGTTTGGCCTTTCAGCCACTCGATGTAGGGAGTACTCCTGACTTTTGGGTATGAACAAAGAAGAATAACGCGATCAAAGGAAAAATCAGATAACGTAGATGATATCGGAGCATCTAATGGCGCATCAGAAATAGCCGCTTTTAAATCTGTTTCGCCTATCCATGACACCAACACTTTTTCAACCATAAACACATCCCTAATAAACACAGTTGCTTAATAAGAACAGAGACTACTACAGTTTGCCGTAAAGTACATCATTAGAAAAATAGCGTAAAGAGCAGAATTTTTACCAGTATTAAATAACATGGGGCAAAATGGGCCAATTTCAGATACAAAAAAGTAGTAAGTAAAATCTGGTAAGACTAGGGGGATTTGAACTGCTGACCGCTACCATATCATGGTTATGACGAATATTCCTGTAAATGGTGAACTATTACTTTATCTATTATTTTCAAAGCCTTAGTGACGTCTTATCCTTTGAATCAAAGTAATATAAGGCAATAAAGCTCTATAACAGAAGATTTTGGCTAATTTTGATAGCGTCTTGGCCCATGCCCCCTACTCTTCGAATCAAAGCATCTCAAATTAGCCCATGCTTTAAAGGCAAAAACACCCTCAAATGCATGATTTCAATTGCATCAAAGCATGCTTTTGGACATTTTTGTTACTTTGATTCGAAGCAAACGTGAGTTTTCGTGGGATTAAAAACCTCTCAGCATTACCAGAGGCCTGCAAAAAGATGGCAAGTCAATCCCATGATAAAAAGCAGAGATAAAAAAAGCCGCTTTAGTTGCGGCCTTTTTGTTTCGAAAGATTGAGAAGTCTTTCGGTAACCCTATCAGGATAACTTGGATTCATCTACTTTAACTAAATACCTGAATTGAAGTCAACTAATCACTGTCGATAACAAATGCATAAAACTTTATTAGAAGGTATAACGTCTTTATGCTTGTTAAATGGTGGTTTGTAGTGACAAACTCTTGTATTTTTTATGTGGTAATTCATCCATAGAAAATCAAAATATTCTCTTGATAAACACGCTTAACAATTATTTCTAAATTAACACTGCAATAATTTCTCTCTACAGGTTTTTTATGTTCAGTTACTTTAAACATCAGTTCACCATACTCTCGGTAGGTCTTTCCACCTTGTCGTGTACGCTGATGATAAACGCTCTCGTTTCATAGACCATTACGGCGTTGTACCTTGAGCGGCGAAGAATTAGCTACCAAAGCGGCTGTGCTTGATGCGGTCTACTACTCCCATTAAGTATTTAGAGTTGATCTTTATCATCTCAAGGTTATGATGAATATTCCCCTACATGGTGTGCAACGACTTTATATAACATATTCAATGCCTTAGTAAATACCTCCCCTTTGAATCAAAGCAACTTTAAGCAAGAAAGCTCTATTTACTAGGATTTTGGCCCATTTTGATCCCATCTTGGCCCATGACCTCTACCCTTCGAATCAAAGCATTTCAAATAGTTCATGACTTAAAGGCAAAAACACCCATAAATACATGGTTTTGATTTCTTTGAATCAAAGCATGATTTTGGACATTTTTGTTACTTTGATTCGTAGTAAACGTGAGTTTTCGTGAGATTACAATCTTCCCATCACCACAAAAGGTCTACAAAAAATAACCTATAATGTATTATTTTGTAGACCAATTTACAGAATAATTTTCTGGAAACTAGCCTATTCACTCTCAATTTCCCCTTAGCCACTTCCATTTAATTACTCTTCACAACGACTAGAATGTGATTGCCTACAACATTCACATCAAATTATGATTAGATTAATCATGTTATTCAAATCATAGGGTGTGTTATGTGGATATGGCAGCAAGAAAATTTGCCTAACTTTATATGGGATAAAAACGTTGTAGAACCAATGTTAAGAGAAGCCCGTCTTAACCAAGGAATACTATTGGGTAAGATGGCCAGTCAATCCCATGATAAAAAGCAAAACAAGCTCAATACACTTTTGGCTAACATCGTGAACTCAAGCGCAATTGAGGCGCTCAAACTCTAGCAGTAAAAATTCCTCCCTAAGTTCTTACTGGATCAGGCTCGAAAGAATAAAGGAAAAAGCCGAGCTACTAGCTCGGCTTTTTCCTTTCAGCTTGATAACCTGTTGGATTTGATGGATTTATCGTTTATCAATACTGTTGATAGACAGTCATCGTTCCTTGTTGGCTAAACTGAACCACATTAAAACCTTTGTATCGCTGACCTTTTGCAGCCATGCCAGGAGAATACCTTGGCATTCCAGGCACAGCCAACCCTGATACATTTTCAGGTTTCTCAAGTATTAAACGTGCCACATCTTGTTCTGGCACATGCCCTTCAATTAAGTAACCGTCGATTACAGCGGTGTGACACGATTGTAGTTGCATGGGCATACCCGCATCTTTCTTTAAAGAGGACCAGTCTTCTGTGTGATGATAATTAACGGTATATCCCTCTGCCTTCATTAGCTCACCCCATTTAACACAACAACCACATGTCGGAGACTTGTAGAGATCTATTATAGGTTGTGCAAACACGCTTGCACTGACTAACGTTAAGATTGAAGCTGCAATGCTTTTATTTATTACCTTCATATATTCACCTCTTTCAAAATTAGCTATTTACTATTAATTTGGCTATCTGATAATTTTACCGCCCGCAGCCTTAAAGCATTTAATATGACACTCACCGAGGACAACGACATAGCTGCAGCGGCAAAAATAGGCGATAAGAGAATACCTGTAAACGGATAAAGTACTCCTGCAGCAATCGGTACTCCTGCCATGTTATAAATGAATGCAAAGAACAGGTTCTGCCGAATATTATGCATGGTTGCTCGGGATAATCGTCGCGCTTCCACTATGCCCATCAGATCGCCACGCAACAAAGTAATGCCCGCACTTTCTATGGCCACGTCGGTTCCTGTGCCCATCGCAATACCTACATCAGCAGTTGCCAAGGCTAACGCATCATTTACACCATCTCCAGCCATAACAACAACACGCCCCTCATTCTTAAGTTGTTGAATAACCTTGCCTTTATCTTCCGGCAACACTTCTGCTTTCACTTCATCAATGTGGAGCTTGCGGGCTACGGCTTCAGCGGAAGTAAGGTTATCTCCAGTCAGCATCACCACCCGAATTCCTTCCTTCTGCAGAGCGATTATTGCCGCTTTGGAGGTATCCTTGACAGGGTCTGCAATTGCCAGCAAACCACAAACCTTCCCGTCAACCGCGGCAAAGATTACTGTGGCACCGTCTTCTCGAAGTTGGTTAGCTTCTTCCTCAAAAGTTGAAGTATTAACATTTTCTGACTGCATTAACAGTCGATTACCAAGCAGAACCCTTTTTCCATCGACTTCACCGGTAACGCCTTTGCCGTTCGGTGAGTCGAAATCTATGGCGTCTGGCAGAGTTAGATTCATGGTCTTAGCTTTATCTAAAATGGCATGAGCTAACGGATGCTCGCTGCCTTTTTCAAGACTACCGGAATAACGCATCAAATCCTCATCGCTGAAACCGTTTGCCAAGACCAGTTTTGTCACCTGAGGCTTACCTTCGGTCAAGGTCCCGGTTTTATCCACTACCACTGTGTCTACTTTTTCCATCCACTCCAATGCTTCAGCATCTCGGATCAAGACACCGATCTGAGCCCCACGACCAACACCGACCATGATCGACATAGGAGTCGCCAGACCCAAGGCACAGGGACAAGCAATAATCAGCACACTCACAGCTGCGATCAGACCAAAGGCCATGGGTGGCGTTGGACCGACGATAGACCAGACTCCGAATACAATGATAGAGACCAACAGAACCACCGGAACGAACCAACTAGCCACTTTGTCAGCCATTCCCTGAATAGGCGCACGACTTCGCTGTGCACTGGCAACCATCTGGACGATCTGGGACAACATTGTGTCACGACCTACTTTGTCAGCCCGTAAAATAAAACTGCCTTGCTGATTAATGCTACCACCAACTACTTGATCTCCAGTCTTTTTACTAACTGCCAGGGGTTCACCAGTGACCATGGATTCATCAACATTGGAACGGCCTTCAAGCACTTCGCCATCTAGAGGCACCTTATCGCCAGGTCTAACTCGCAATCGATCGCCAACCTTAACTTGATCGAGCGCCACATCAGACTCACTGCCGTCATCGTCCAGTTTTCTTGCCGTAGCCGGAGCTAGATCCAATAGAGCTTTGATAGCGCCAGAGGTTTTTTCTCGAGCTCGAAGTTCAAGTACCTGACCCAACAATACCAGCACAACAATGACAGCGGCCGCTTCGAAATACACTGCGACTGAGCCATCGTCAGCGTGAAAAGCGTCAGGAAATATCTGCGGAGTCAAGGTTGCGACAAAACTGTACAACAGAGAAACACCCGTACCGATGGCAATAAGTGTGAACATATTAAGATTACTATTAAGTACAGATTTCCAACCGCGTACAAAGAATGGTCCACCACACCAAACGACCACTGGAGTAGCTAAAGCCAACTGAATCCAATTGGATATTTGTGGCGACACAATATGGTCAACCTTAAAGAGATGGCCTCCCATTTCGATCAAAAAAACCGGAAGTGTCAGAGCCAGACCAATCCAGAATCGACGAGTCATGTCGGCGAGCTCTACTGAAGGGCCGTCGTCGAGGCTTACTTCCTCAGGTTCCAGCGACATGCCACAAATCGGGCAGTCACCGGGGCCATGTTGACGGACTTCTGGATGCATAGGACAGGTAAACATGGTTCCGGCCGCAACCGGCTCTGTTTGCTCATTTTCTTCGTTGAGATACTTCTCTGGATTATTATCGAACTTCAACTGACAACCAGAAGAACAGAAATACCAAGTCTTATCGACATGCTGACTACTATATTTTGCAGTTCGAGTATCTACCGACATTTTGCACACAGGGTCATGCACCCCATGGCTTTTATGTTCATGATGATTCGTGTGTTCACTCATATTGTGCTCCTTTTTTACTCGCGGGCCAGTCAGAAAAAGCAATGAAATACAACAAAATCAGATTGACCATTGGGACCAGTATCAGCAGTCCCAGCCAGCCAGAATATCCAGCTCGCTTGCATATTCTATAGACAGGTATAACGACTAAGGTCGCAATCACTAACATCCATAACCAGTGTCCTGCCCACATTGTGCTACCAAACATACTTTCGTTCATCATGGTATTGTCCTTTCTTTTATATTGTTGAAATTAATGGTGATGCGAGTGAAGCTTTTATTTTTCGCCTCACCGCTCATCCTTTATTTCTTGTAAAAAAGCTTAAATCCAAGCTGTCACGCCATTAGACTGCCTAATGAAATAAATGTCTTATCAATAAAAAGGCGTTAATATCTGCTCTTGTCTGACTCTTCCTCTACCATTTCACCAACTAAAACAACGAAAATTAATAGAACTCCAATCAATGCATTGGAAGCCCAACGAAGGTGGTAAACATGGCAGTGACCGCCAAGATCGCAGCCGCGACAATTTTTTCGGTTAAAATGGATTTTTGAATAACATTCGCATTGCCACGCTCTAAAATGAGCGGCACAAGATACAATTTATGATACGCTGCCATCGCAAGAATAACGGCAACCAGAGCAAGCTTGACCATCAACCAAAAGCCATAGTCTGATGACAGTAAACCTTGCCATCCTGTCAATTCATAGCTCATCCAGACGCCACAAAGTAATAAAATCGACACGGTAATAACCGCCAGCTTACCAAAGTTCTCTAATACTATATTGGACTCTTCAACTGTTGCGTGGCGCACCGTTAGCCACAATGGAAACAACAATCCCAACCACCATGCAGCGATTAAGATGTGAATGAAAAATATCACTTGATAATACCAAGCTTGGCTCATCGAGTGCCCAGAAAGAGAAAACGAATACACTAAGCTAGCAATACCAAAAGAAGCGACCAGCAATGATAAAGGGGAATACGGCCAAACATTCTCGCTACTTGCCTGCCCCAATAAAATCAGAGCCAGCGCCACAATAACGTAGCCGGACAAATTAACCATCACAATGCTGCCAGCAGCGGAATCCCAATAGATAGAAACCATCTCTGGATCAAACATAGACCAAAGACCTTCCTCCATTGCAGCGCCAACCAGAATAAAGAAATACGCCACCGTAGCCGCACTTCCCACCAGCACGCCGACTTTTATATACCCTTTTATACAGAGCAATAAAACAGGCTGATGGCGCAGCAAATTGAACGCAAACAAACCACCAACAACACTGGATACACCAAAGTACAACATCCAACGTGCCAATAATTGCGCGACCTCCCAACTCGTTAACGCCATACCGCCTCCCGTTATTTTTTGCTCTATTACTCAAATGAACTGCCGCGAACCATTAATGCTGCATAAAGCTATACGACCCTTTCATCATGTGCCCATCTTCCCCCATGGCTTTCCACTGAACAGAATACGTATCTGGCGTCAGTTTCGGCAGCATGGCTTTAAAATGCTCCGTTGCTGCGGCTTTACGGTCATATTTAATCGCCACGGGCTTATTATCCGACCCAATCACTTTCAAACTCACTACTTGCATGGGCTGTTGAAAATGCATTTCTACGCGCTCAGCTTGTGCCATTAGCATGGAACCATCTTCTGGGTATGTCATTTTCATCATGCCGTGTGCATATACGTTTACAGCAGCTGTCATTGCGAATACAGAAAGCGCTAATTTGATTTTGTTCATACTATGATCCTTTAAAGTTTAATTGCTTTGAGCTTAATATTTGTTTGCACTGGCACAAAGAGGAGCCCACCTGTACCAGCATTTTGTGCGGCTCTGAAAAACCGCGTTTTACATCGATTGAAACAAACACTCATTTCAATGAAGATTTTTTCCATATAAAGTACACCGCAGGCAAAACTAATAACGTCAGTACGACCGCGCTCACCATACCGCCAACCATAGGTGCAGCGATTCGACTCATCACCTCCGATCCCGTTCCAGTACCATATAAAATTGGCAGCAAGCCGATAATGATAGATACCGCCGTCATCATCACCGGACGAACTCGCATGCCAGCGCCGTGAAGCACCGCATGATAAAGCGTGTCCGCGCGAGGTAAGACGCCTTTTTCAGCGCATTTACTTTGTGTCTCAGTCCAAGCTTGATTCAAATACATCAGCATAATGACGCCGATTTCCACGGCCACGCCAGCCAGCGCAATGAAGCCAACCCCCACCGCAACCGAGAAATTGAAGCCAGACAAATACATCAGCCAGATACTGCCCACCATAGCAAATGGCAAGGTGCCCATAATGATCGCCACCTCGAAGAAATTACGGAAGTTGATATACAAGAGGACAACAATGATGGCCAATGTAAGCGGCACGACATAGGTCAGCTTTTCTTTTGCCCGTTGCATATACTCATATTGACCAGACCAATTTAATGAATAACCTGCTGGTAATTGCACTTGGTCTGCTACGATTTTTTGTGCGTTTTCGACATAACGGCCAATATCTACACCCTCAATGTCCACAAAGGTCCAACCGTTTAAACGCGCGTTTTCACTTTTTAATCCTGGCGGACCTTCTTCCACATAAACATCAGCAATATCCCCTAAAGCAATTCGTAAACCATTCGGAGTCACGATTGGCAAAAGGGCTAATTGCTCTGGTGAATCACGATATTCCTGTGGATAGCGAACATTAATGGGATAGCGCTCAAGCCCCTCAATAGTATTAGTGACATTCATGCCACCCACCGCCGAAGAGATAAGCTCTTGAACATCTTGAATGTTCAACCCATAACGCGATGCCTTCGCGCGATTAATGTCTATATTGACGTAACGACCACCGGCCACACGCTCAGAATAAACCGATGCCGTGCCTTCAACTGGTTTCAAGATTTTCTCTAGCTGCAAACCAATTTCTTGAATCACTTTCAGATCAGGACCTGCAACCTTTATACCCACAGGGGTTTTGATGCCCGTTGCCAGCATGTCGATTCGTGTTTTGATCGGCATTACCCAAGCGTTAGTAATGCCAGGGATCTTGACCAGCTGATCAAGCTCTTGCTTGATCTTGTCGCTGGTCATGCCGTCTCGCCATTCAGAGTGAGGCTTGAGTTGAATAAAGGTTTCGATCATCGTCAAAGGTGCTGGGTCTGTCGCGGTTTCTGCACGGCCAACCTTCCCAAAGACAGTTTTCACTTCTGGCAAGGTCGCAATCAGTTTATTGGTTTGCTGTAATACCTGACGTGCTTGTCCGATGGAGATCCCCGGATACGCTGTTGGCATATACATCAAATCACCTTCGTCTAAGTTAGGAATAAACTCACTTCCCAACTTATTTAACGGCCACATACCAATGGCGAATATAGCAATCGCTACCAAAATGGTCGTTTTCGGAAAGTTCAACACAGCTTTTAACGCCGGCATATACACCGCAATCAAAGCCCGATTAACAGGGTTTTTATGCTCAGGCAAAACCTTACCTCGCACAAAGTACCCCATCAAAACAGGGACGAGGGTGATGGCTAATGCCGCCGATGCAGCCATTGCATAGGTTTTGGTATAGGCCAACGGGCCAAACATTCGCCCTTCTTGGGATTCCAAGGTAAACACAGGCACAAAACTGACGGTGATAATCAACAGGCTAAAAAATAATGCGGGGCCAACTTCGGTAGCCGCGGCGGTCACAATCTGCCAGCGGTTTTCCTTGGTCATTTCGACTTTCTCCATATGCTTATGGAGGTTTTCTATCATAACGATTGCGCCATCGATCATGGCACCGATGGCAATCGCAATACCGCCAAGCGACATGATATTGGCATTAATTCCCTGCAAATGCATGACGATGAAAGCAGTCAAAATACCGACTGGCAGACTGATAATGGCCACCAAAGAGGAACGCACATGAAAAAGAAACACCATACAAACCAATGCAACCACAAAGAACTCTTCCAGCAGTTTGGTCCATAAATTCTCCACGGCACGATCAATCAAACCAGAACGGTCATAAACCGTCACCACCTCAACGCCTTTTGGCAAACTGGATTTCAAAGTTTCCAATTTCGCTTTTACGCCTTCGATGGTTTTCTGTGCGTTTTCACCAAAACGCATCACCACCACGCCGCCGACAGTTTCGCCTTCACCATTGAGATCTGCTAACCCTCGACGCATTTGTGGGCCAATACCAACGTCTGCAACATCTTTGATCGTCAACGGTGTGCCACTTTCACTGACGCCAAGCGGAATCATTTCAATATCTTCGACGCTCTGTATATAACCAGACGCTCGAACCATGTATTCAGCTTCAGCCATTTCAATGACCGACGCGCCGACCTCCTGATTACCGCGTTTGATAGCATTTTGAATGTGGTTCAATGGCATGTTTAACGCGCGTAACTTATCTGGATTCACACTTACCTGATACTGCTTCACCATACCGCCAATGGGTGCCACTTCCGATACGCCAGGCACGGTTTGTAATTCATACTTCAAGAACCAGTCTTGCAATGATCGCAATTGACTCAAGTCGTTTTGACCAGTTCTATCGACCAAAGCGTACAAATACACCCAGCCAACACCCGTTGCATCTGGCCCCAATTGCGCCCTTGCGTTACCAGGCAAGGATGGCGCAACCTGACTTAAATATTCCAGCACTCGGCTTCGCGCCCAGTACATATCGGTATCTTCATCAAAAATTACGTACACATACGAATCCCCAAAGAACGAATAACCACGCACTGTTTGAGCACCGGGCACAGACAACATCGCCGTGGTCAACGGGTACGTAACCTGATCTTCCACAACTTGTGGCGCTTGTCCTGGATAACTGGTTTTAATGATGACCTGCACATCAGACAAGTCAGGAATGGCATCAACGGGTGTATTCTTTAACGAATACAAGCCAGCGCCCACTAAAATAAAAGTAGCCAATAACACCATGAATCGGTTGTTTATGGACCAACGAATGATCGCTTCAATCATGATATTCCCCTACTCCGTGTCAGCGTCAAAATAGTCAGTGACCATGAATTTCACACTGCTTTCCCGCGTAATCTCAAGCTGAATATCTCTACCAATTGGCAATTCATCCAGCGTCAACCAATCAGCTAACTCAAAGTCCATCGTCATCTTTGGCCATTTCCAATCAGTAATAGCATCATGATTCACATTCACCATCCGCGTTGTCGCATCAATACGATTAATGCGTGCAGCTACCCAAACATTGTTGGTAGGTTCTGCTGCTGACATTGCATTACTAGACATTGATGTCTTAGTCGTTTCAGTGCTGCTGGCAGGCATTGACACCTGCTTACTGCCTATATTCAAGCGTTTGAAATCCGAGCTTTTGCTGGATTCAGAATCCAACAAAAACTGCGCCGATGTAACGACCTCATCACCCAGCACCAAGCCATCTAAAATTTCCACGTAGTCATCGCCGAACGCACCGGTTTCGACTGCAATCGATTTATAACGCCCTTCTCCCAATGCCAGTACCACGCGGTTTTGCTCACCGCCGCGAATTAGAGCTTCTTTTGGAATCAATCGTTTTTTACCTGGCTCCGTGGTTTCAATACGAACATGGGCAAACATATCTGGCTTCAAAAGTTGCTCAGTGTTATCTAAACGAATGCGAACACGCAAAGTGCGGTTTTTCGCATTTAGAGTCGGATAAATAAAATCCACATTACTGGCAAAGTTTTCCCCCGGTAGAGAGTCCATAACAGCCTCAACCGGTTGCCCCACCGCGACAAGATGCGCTTGTCGTTCAAACACTTCAGCATCCAACCACACCTCACTCAAATCCGCGATCGACATCAAAGTTGTGCCTGGCTTAATGTAGAAACCATCTTGAATTCCAAGGTTGTCAATAACGCCGCTTTGTGGCGCAAAAAATCGCACTGTTTGAGACACTTTGCGCTTTGTCTTTAACGCTTGGATAAAACTGCTCGACACTTGCAGAGCTTTTAGCCTTTCTTCACCCGCGTTGATCATGCGCTGGTCTTTGCGCGCTAACGCAAAGACAAATTCTTCCTGCGCATTCACTAAGGTTGGTGAATACAAATCGAACAAAGGCTGACCTTTTTCAACTGAATCACCATTGAATTTAATAAAGCTCTTTTCGATCCAACCTTCGACACGAGGGTGAATATGAACAATCTTGTCTTCGTTGTAAGCCAAATAGCCCACCGTACGAATGTCTGGTTTCAGCACGCCTTCAAACACTTTTCCTGTTCGCACGCCAAGGTTATTGACGACTTCAGGCGAGATGCTTACAGTACCAGCGCCCTGATTATTGGAACCTTGGTCATCACCATAAAAAGGGATTAAATCCATTCCCATAGGAGATTGTCCCGGCTTGTCACGACGGTAATTTGGGTCCATTGGCGCCACCCAATATAAAGGTGCTTTTTCATCTTTCGTGACTGATGCACCAGCATTCATTTCCCCGTTCATAGTATTAAATGCTTGAATACCAAAGTGATAACCCGTAGCCGAAAGAACGCCACCTAGTACAAATACACCGATATACCCGATTACTTTCATTTGAGTTTCACCTCTTCACTTTGTGCCATTACATAATTCAATTCGGCTAAGCGCTTGAAGCGCTCGATACGAATATTTAATAATTCAATATGTGCATTTAATGTAGCGATGCGCGCCTGAACTACATCCGAGAAAACACCATCATTGCTGGTATAAGCATTCAACATGGCTTGCGCACTTTCTCTGTAACTAGGAAGTAACTTGGTTTGATAAAGACGAATTCGTTGATCTAGCAAGTTAATATCAGATGTCAGAACACGATATTTCGCCATGAGTTCATTCAGCACAAGCTGCTTTTCAGAAAGAAAAGACTCGACTTGTAAGGTCGCGGCTTTCACCTGAGCATCCTGTCGACTAGACGAAAAGATTGGCACGCTGACACTCACCGCAATCGACGCCAGATCGGCTCGATCTTTGCCGCTTAGATCATCGCCGCGATAACCGTAACCCAAGGTAACGCCCCATTCTGGTTTGTACTTTTGCTCGGCAATCGATTTATCTATCTGCGCGGTATTGGATTGAACATCGACAATTCGAACCAACGGATGCAGGCTCAGGCGAGCCGCCAATGCCAATGAATTCGATGAAAGCGACGAAAGGATATTAGACGGGGTTACCTTAATGGGTTCACCCGTTGTTTTCAGGGTGATATCTTGATCAGCTGTGTTCTGATCAACCATGGTAGGAAGAATATATTGGGACAATTTTTTCAGTGCATTTTCTTTCGCTTGGCGAAGCTGCGTAAGGCGATGATCTAACTTAATCAACTCCAGTTCAGAGCGAACTAAATCTTGCTGTTTAGCTCGCCCGTACGCCGAGCTATAACTACTTTCCACTACCTCATGAAGTTGTTCGAACAAGGTTCTATTTTGCTTCACGAGTTTGAAACTTTCTTCGTAGCTGTAGGCTGTTAGCCAAAGATTTGACACTTCCATTGCCAGCATTGCACGACGATTACCTCGCATCAAGGGCATTTGATCGCCTTGAACGGCGTACTTTTCCCCTGTTAAACGTAAGGTATCTCCCGCCGGAAACATCTGAGATACCGACACGCTAAGTTGCGTCATCGCTTCTTGGTTAAAATCAAAGCTGTCAGTTGGCATATTCAATAAACCAACATTGATTTTTGGATCAGGCAATGCCGTCACGCCTTGGCTTAAGGCACGAATGGCATTCTCTTTTTGTTGATTGGAAGTCAACCAATCATCTTGATTGATGGCTTTTTCCACCGCTTGTTGCAGGCTTAACACTTCTGCGCTCGCAACAAAGGGCAGTAACGACAATAGGAAAACGGAGGCAATACGATTCGTTTTACCGATTAAAAATTGACGGCAATAGACACTCTGTAATACATAACAGAATGCCAAAAAGTTGTTTTTGGACATTGGCTAAGGTACTCATTTTTTAAATTCATAAAATCTCAACGCAAATGAAAGCGATGAGTGAAACTGCGAATTTAAGAAATGACTATAGGAGGGAAATAAGGTGTATTTGGGTGGGTAGAAACGTAGAATTCAGACAACAGAGTCGTGTGAACAGAAGAAATATTGTCGGAATCAGAATGATAGCTGACCAGTAAGCCTGAAAAGCTACTGCAATGATTGTCCATACAATTTTGGTGATTGTGCTCTGATGTCAGACTAGAACATTCGTCCATCGAAGCGGACATACAAGAGACCCCCTTATCAGGAGACATATCATGATCCGATAATTCTGACGTGTCATGCATTTCCATAGACATCATATTCGAGGAAGGTGACATCATACTGTTCGTTGCCATTGCCATCGAAAATAACGATAGCAAAAACAGCAACAAACACACGAAACCGTGTTTTCTCGCTGAAATACTAACTTTATTTAAAAATAATGCAGGCATGTACAATGTACTCAACTTTGAATACACCAGACTATATGCAAGTAAATAGCGCAATGCAACTTGAAATAATTAATTTAAGCTAGAAAAAATTATAATCCTAGTTAATTTTTTTGATACAGATCTGCTTTAACTATTCAAGTTTTGTATACCCAGCCAGCCTACTTCGCCTTCATTTGACTATTTCTGTTGTGAAGTACCCAAGAAGTCAGAAACTATAGATATAACATTCTGGACTTCCCAGATGTTACTAGACCTATTAACGTTAGAACCTAGTTAAATAGTGGTGTTCCAAATTACTTATACCTCCATGCAGCACTGGCACTGGTATTGATCCAAATGAAAAAAGCTAAGAGGAAGCATAACAATTAATACACGTTGGGTAAGTCCTCCCACTTCGTCGTATACGCTGGCGATAGATGGTCTCGCTTCATGGACCATTGCGGCGATACACCTTGCGAGGCGAAGAAGACGTTGCCGAGGCCGCTTTGGTTGATGTTATCCACTACAGACATTAAGGCTTTTGAATTGACCTTATTATTGTCGACTCGGAATAAGTCTTGTTGAAACACACCGTGTTCGTAGAAATCAGCCAGCATGACACCGGCTTTCATGTATCGATAGCCAGCACGCCAAATACGTCTAAATATCACGTTGGTAACTTCCAATAAATCTCGCGTATCATCCGTTGGGTTGGGCAGTTCGACTGATAAAGTTTTCGAATAGAAAGGTTCGTTTTTAATATGTGGGCTAGTACGGATAAACACACTCACGACTCTACAAAGGCGTTTTTCCCCTCGTAACTTCTCTGCCGCGCGGGTTGTGTATTTAGCAATCGCTTCTCTTAATTCTTGTTTCTCTGTCACCTTATGCCCAAACGATCGACTACAAATAATCTGCTGCTTTGTTGGTCTTATGCACTCCAGGTCTAAACAAGACACACCATTTAACTCACGAATCGTTCGCTCCAACACCACAGAAAACTCGCTCCGCATCGCCTTTGCATCCGCGTTAGCAAGATCCAATGCCGTATGGATCCCCCTCGCCTTTAGCTTTGCTGTAGTTCGACGACCGACACCCCACACATCACCCACTTCCGCCAAAGCCAGCAAGCGCTTTTGTCTATCAGGGTCCATCAAATCCACCACCGAACCGGTTGCCGGATACTTCTTCGCCGCATGGTTGGCCAACTTAGCCAAAGTCTTAGGGAATGTGCGATTAAGTCAGATTATTAGCACTAAGTCGCAGCTGGCCTGATTCGCTCTTTAATTCACTAAAAACCTCGGTTTTTAGTGTGTCTATTCCCTAGTTGGAGGCTTAAAAGCTCCAACTGCCGTCATCAAGACGGATTAACCCCGTGCAGACCTGATCATCTGATCCACTCGCAATATGTTTCCCAGTGCAAACAGCACCGCGAGCTTATTATCATTTTTTGATAGACCTTTATAGACCACTTTGCGGAAGCCAAACTGGCACTTCAGTATCCGAAACGGATGCTCTACTTTTGCTCTGATGCTCGCTTTTATGTACTCAGTGTTAATGGACTTTTTATTAATACGGGGATGCTTCTTCCATTCCCGAACCTTGCTTGGCATCTCCGCAATCAACCAGTCCAACGTCTTATTCTTGGTTTCCTCACGTTTTTCTACGCCACGGTAGCCTGAGTCAGCAGAGACAAACGTCTCATCGCCATGCATGAGCTCAGTGATCTGGTTTAGGTCATGTTCATTGGCAGAAGTGGTGGTGAATCTATGCACCAAGCCACGTTTAGCATCGACTCCAATATGTGCTTTTAATCCAAAGAACCATTGGTTTCCCTTCTTAGTTTGGTGCATTTCTGGATCACGTGATTTGGCTTTATTTTTGGTCGAGCTAGCGGCTTCAATAATAGTCGCGTCAACGATGGTGCCTTCTTTGAAGTAAATACCTGAGTCTGATAGCCACTTGTGGACTTCTTTAAATAGTTTTCGTCCAAGCTTATGCTTTTCCAGTAAGTGCCTGAAATTCATAATAGTTGTGTGATCAGGTATCGCACCTTCTAAGGATAATCCAGCAAAAAGCCGCATAGAGGTAATCTCATAAAGAGCGTCTTCCATTGCAGGGTCTCCCATGTTGTACCAGTTCTGCATAAAGTGAATGCGCAACATGGTAGACAAAGGATATGGGCGACGTCCGTTACCTGCTTTTGGATAGAAGGGTTCCATTTGGGCTTCAAGCTGCTGCCAAGGAATCAATTCATCCATGCGACCAAGAAAGAGTTCTTTGCGAGTCTTGCGGCGTTTGCTGGTAAATTCGGTGTCGGCGAAGGAAAGCTGGTTCATGATCGATAGGCGTCGTAGTTGTCTTAAGTCGGCGAGATTATCTCATGTTACCGACTTAATCGCATGTTCCCAAAGTCAGTAAGCCGACAGCAACGCGCCATTTAGCGATTTTAGTTGAACAAGGTTGTTTGGTTCGGTCTGCATCTGGCGGACGCAGTACTCGGTATTTGCTCGCTCAGTAAAAACGGAGTCTATGACTGTCTGTTCTACGACTTCCTAAACTTAACAAAAAAAGGAATATGATTTTGGAGTTCAAAATAAAAACGCTAGCATCTCAATCACAACTTGACCTCATCAACAGTCTATTTCCGAGCTTAGACATCATGTCTTCAACAGATTATCTATCTATTGTTCGTTCCGGTGTTAGTGGAGAAAAGTTGCAAGCTATCGTTAAGATGACAGGTGAAAAGAGCTGATTCCTCACGCAATCGGAAAAAACACCTCATTTTTATCTATTATTATATAGCTATGAGATGCCTACAAAAGTGGGTCCATACCAGATCTCAAGGGACACACTCTGGTTATCTAGTGTGCTTAGCAACAAGCAACGTGTTGGTGGCAACTACGCATGGCAACAGCGCATTATCAAACCTGCACGACGCATTATTGATATCGAAATTCGAGCACGAAAATCAGCTCAAACTAAAGGTAAAGGTAAAGAAGCAGAAGTTGAGCAAGCGGTGCCTTCAACCGATGACGATATCACTGAAGAGGAAACAGATAACCCCGCCAACTAGGCTCCCATCAACGAGCCCCTCTCGAAGGGGCTTCCTACAAACCACATAAAGTCCCAAAATGGTTACTCTAATAGATTAAAAGTCACTTAATGTCACCAAAAAAGAACACTAAAGAACAATTTGACAATATTATTTTAAAGTTCTAGATTAAGAACATTAGGTAGGAATATATCGCATAGTGTAACCAAATAAGGACTTTATAATGAAAGGCGCGACAGCTACAGCATTAGCAGAAGAGATCGGCGACAGATTGAAGCAAGCTCGACTAAATCGAGACCTAACACAATCTGAAGTGGCGGAGCTTGCTGGCATTGCCCGCAAAACGGTTTTAAATGCAGAAAAGGGAAAAGTTCAGCTCGACATCATGATTGCTATATTAATGGCATTAGACCTCACGCAACAGATTGATCTATTTCTCCCTAAACAAGAAATTTCTCCCTTACAGTTAGCCAAACTGCAAGGAAAGAAAAGGCAGAGAGCCTCTGGCCAGCGCAGTAACAAAGATGAGGAAACACTAGAATGGTAATGGAAGTCATTAAAATAACATACCAAGACGATGTTGTTGGTGCGGTGAGTTTTGACACTGAAAAGGGACTTGGGTCATTTGAATATGATCCAGGCTTCATAAAAAAAGGGATAGAGCTGTCCCCGATCAAAATGCCATTATCGAATCGCATTTATAGCTTTCCCGAACTGGATTTCAATACCTTTAAAGGACTACCGGGTTTAATAGCTGACTCCTTACCGGATGATTTTGGTAACGCAGTTCTCAACGCATGGGTTGCAGGTCAAGGTCGTTCACCGAGTGACATTACACCACTTCAACGCCTCCAATATACGGGAAAGCGAGGCATGGGAGCTCTTGAGTATGCGCCAGCTACAAAGTTACGAAGTTTAAATGCTTCACAACAAGTAGAAATCCAATCGCTCGTTTCAATTGCACAAGAAATCTTAGATTCACGAGGTCATTTTGAAGTAGAACTCAAACAAAATGACCAAGACGATAAAGAAGCAATGATGTCTTTATTATCTGTTGGCATGAGTGCGGGAGGAGCACGGCCGAAAGCCGTATTGGCATTTAATGAAGATTTTACTCAAGTCCGCTCCGGCCAAACCAAAGTGCCAGTTGGTTTTACTCATTATTTGATGAAATTTGACGGCGTTAGTGAGCATAACAAAAATCAAGAAACCTTCGGTGACCCATTAGGCTATGGAGCAATGGAGTTTGTTTATCATCTAATGGCTAACAAATGCGGTGTCGATATGATGCCATGCCGCTTACTCCATGAAGGCAATCGACGCCACTTTATTACACAACGGTTTGATCGAATTAAAAACAGCAAGGTACACGTACAAACGCTAAACGGGCTTGCCCACGTTGATTATAAAAAGCCGGGGGCATTTTCTTACGAAGAGTTATTTGGCATTGCCAGACAGTTGAAGCTTTCTGCTGTTGAAGCTGAGCAGCTATTCAAGCGCATGACATTTAATATCATTGCTCGAAATCATGACGACCACTCAAAGAACTTTGCCTTTATTCTGAAAAAAGACAAATGGTCTCTCGCACCAGCTTATGATTTAGCTTATAGCTATAAACCAGGCAGTAAATGGGTGAACAGCCATTGGATGAGCTTGAATGGTAAAAGAGATAACTTTACACGCAGTGATTTCTATAGTTTAGAGAAACTTAGCCCTGTTTTTAACAAGAAAAAGATCGACGATATTATTTATGCAACGATTGAGCACGTATCAACTTGGCGTCAGCTTGCTGAGGAATGGAATGTACCAAAAACATTGATAGATGAAATACAAGAAAACTTGCGGCTAGATATTTAGTTAGCAGTAAAGTAACTATTCCTGTGAGCAAAAAGGATGGCCTCTTATTTCAGGCCATCCCGAACCAAACAACAATTTAGCACACACGGATACGATGAATTATCAAATCAATTATTCCCCGAAATTTCTTCCGTCGCATCCCGACGCAGTTTCTGGGCATCCATTCCGTTTAGCCGTTCAATTGCTCTGTCTGCGGCACTTTGACGGTTTCCATCAACGTTTAGCGTACTTCCTGAGCTTGTGAGTCGTTCCAGATCCAGTGACGGTACTTCGGGTAAGTTGCCTGTTATCGACAAGATACCTATCCATTCATCCAGATTGACTTGTCTCCAATCTACCTGCTTTAACTGACTCACTCTGCTCACATTTCCAGATAAGCTGAATGAGGATCATGGTGAATGAATAAATCATGTAGGCCGTCATAACCGTACTCAGAACCGCGGCCGCAGCCGTTGATGACCCAGCCCCCATTAGAAGTCCCATGCAGACATAAAAGGCTCTTTAACCGCACTCCAGGTACTCGTTATCGGTTCCCTAAGCGTATTCCACAAACCATAGATTGCCGAAGACGGATTCATGGCCACCAGCTTCCGTACATGACATATCATTGGTCATAAACTGCGCCGCATTAAGCATCGCAGCGGCCTCTGCAAAGTTAGACTGCTTGATTGAATCTGGCTCTATACAATCTGTGCCCATACATCGAACTGGCCCCTCACAGTTGTATTGAGTTTCCATTCGAGCGTTTTGCACTTCAACGCTTTGTCCGCAGTCATACACCAGACTTTAGATATAGCAGAAGCCTTCATGACCTTGTTGATAGAATGGCCCCTCGCTGGCATGGGCGGGCAAGATGAATAGAAAGAAAATAATGATTGGGATAGTCACCCATAAGATAAACCAAGGGAACAAAGGGGTTCTCATTGTCAGCTCCAGAAAATTTCATAGAGCTAACATGATAAAGATAACAGTTAGAGCGATTGGACAGATAGATGCAGAAATCGTGTGTGTTTCTGACTAGCTGTTTTGACCAGTAACAACAGCTAACTTTAACGAGCCAAATTTATAATTGGACCACTTTGAGCTAGAGCAGACGGCCACCGTTATAGCTCGTTTTTGGACAAAAATAATTTAGAGCCGAAGGACGGCTCAGTGCCAATTGCAGACTCTGGGAATATTAATATTCCTGTATCCGACTTGAATAATAAGCGGATTTTGTGGCGAACAAGAAACTATACCAGACTCTAATTTCATTTATTGTTCGACTGCGACTTTACCAAATGATTCAAGTTTTAAAAACTTCGACTTAAATAAATGAGGCGGTATTTTCTTTTTTAATAACCCATGAAAATTCTCATTATGCGTTGAAATAATAAGTTGTTTATCAAATTTAAATGCAATATTTCTGAATAAATCAATCACACTTAAAACATTAATCGAATCCATAGACTGGACGGGATCATCAATAAAAATACAGTGTGTATCATTGCCATCGTAATCTTTAGTATTCAAAGCCTTAGCTAAAAATATACTCAAACTAAGAACGTTGATTTGAGCTGAGCTAAAATAAAGTGACGGGGCAATAATTTCATTATCGTCCTGATCTTTAACTTTTATATGGAGTTCGGGTTTAGAATTTGAAGCCTCATAGCTAAATTCAATTTTTTTGAATTCAGGGTGAGGATCTATTGTCTTGTATATTTCGTTGATAACATCTAAATAAAAATAGTCATTTATGTAAGCTGAGATTTTATTGTCAATTAACTTTATATCTGCTTTCAAAGTTGTTTGTAATTTTTCTAATAAGCTAATTCTTAGAGATAATAGCTCTATTTCATTTTCCAATTTGACCGATTCACTTAACTTTAATGCTTCATCAGCAGAGCTCTCCAACACTTTCAAAAAATTAAGTTGTTCGTTAATCTTATGAATATCCTGATCAATTAATTGGTTTTGTGCTTTTGCATAAATAAATCGTTGCTCTACATCAAAAACGGAACTCTCAACTATTTCAGGAAATATATTAGAATACTTATTAAGTTTTTCAGATTCAGACTTTACTATTTGTTCTGCCTGACTAATTATTTTTTGCTGCTCTTCGTCTGTTAATTTTTTTAAATCATCCGGCAATTTTTCTTCATTGATTTTTATTTCTTCACCCAATTGCTTAATATTATTTTTTACTGTTTGAACATTAATTGCATAATTTATTTTCAGTTGGTTAAATTTGTCTCTTAAAATATCAATATTTAAAGATAAATCTATGTTTTCAATGCGGCATATATCAACAAATTGTCTATATAACTCAGAGCCTTCAATACCTTTTATCCTTTGATAAATTACGAGATCTTCATCACGTAGCAATTTAAAGGAATCATTTACTTGTTGAATAGCATCTAATTTTTGCTGTATTTTGCCGGTTGTTGCTGCAATAGTGCGCTCGCTATCTTTAATTGATTTACGCAAATAAGCACTATAATCAGTATGATTCATAGACAAGCTATTTTTTAGTAACAACTCATACTCATCATTACAATACCTAATCTCGCTATCTAGCTGATATTTATCATTATTCAATAATTCGATATTAGCTTGTAACTTAGCAATTGAATCCAAGCACGGTTGAATCTGTTGATTTTTGTGTTCATCATACTTAGACGAGATGACTTCATTATCTTTATCTAATTCTTTAATTTTATTCTTTATTTCTGACAGGGATTGAATGAGCGTGCTGGTAATAGAATCAAGCGCTTTATTATTTTTAACCACAGATTTGAGTGATTCAAAATTTTCATATGAATGACTACATAAAGGGCAATCATTCGTTTGTGTATGTTCTATTATTTGACTACCCAGTTTAATCAACTCAGCAATAGAACTTGAGTGTTGTTCAATAGATGCTATTTCTTTTTGTTTAGTCGAGAGGTCTAGTTTTAACTTATCAATTCGAAGAGCATTTTCTTTAAATTCTACATGTAATTGATTTAATATTTTTACATCAATACTATCTATTTCTGCAATTGGGGATTTGATATCGAAATCATGTAAATACTTGCGTTGGCTATTATGCTTGTCAAAAGCGAGATTTTTATTATTTAATTCTTTTACAAGTTCTTCATTTTTAATTTTAAGCTTTTGCAAACGTTTTTCTAGTTCCGTTTTTTGAGCAAAAAGAGATTGACTATTTTTTTCTTTTTCAAGAAATGAATTGCATTCAAGTTTTGCCTGATGAAGTAATTTCTCGCTTTCCTCAACTTGTACTGTAAGCAATTTTTTTCATTTTCTTTTAGCTCTATATCTTTTTTAAATTTTTTATTATTCGCTAATAAGTCATTTTTATCCGATAACGTTTTATAAAAGCTATTATCATCATTGCAAATTTCCGATAACTGTTCATAACGCTTGCCCAATGTCGATAAATTGAACTCAAGCTTTGTAAAATCATCTTTTTGGACAGTAACCTGCTGTTTTATCCTAAATAAATGAATAGATTTTTTAGCATTGTGGATTCTATCAATTGTTGATTTAACAAATTCAACATTGCAAGTAAAATCTAAATATGCGTTTTTAAGTAGGTTTTTCTTTATAGTGTCTTGGGCTAAAGTGTCTAATAAACTTCTAATTTCCAACTTCAATAGTTTATATTTAGCCTCATCAAAACTATTTTGAATAGCTGTTATATTTAAATCTAGCTTGTCACATTCAGAAATTAGTGCGTCCAACTTGGTTAAAATAGCTTCATCTACATTAACTATTAATGATGCAATATTTTTATCCTGCTTTGTTTTGTTATCCGTTTTAACCGAAGTATTAATATCATCTAATATTTTTTGGATTTGTTTACGTTTATTGTTTAATTCAGAAAGTTCATTTACATGGTTTTCAGCAAATTTTTCATATCTTGTAGCAGGATCGGTTTCACGCAAAAAAGCGTCTATGGCTTCTTGTGATAACATTAAATCACGAAAGTACTTTTTATTTTCTGGCGTGTCTGAATCTCTAAATAAATAATCTCTCTGATTACCATTTTTATGCTTTAAGACCTTATTAAAAACTTGATTATCGCTGGTAACAACATCAACCTTTGTGTCTAATCCACTAGGTGCTTTAGAGTTTCTTAAAATGTTTGGGTGTTTTTTAGACAACTTATCATTTTTCTTTTGAACTTTGTCATCTCTTATATAACGCGTGACATTATTAGTAATGCAAAAATCGACAGCATCATAAAAGGATGTTTTACCAAAACCATTGGGGGCATAAATGGAAACTATATTAGCAACATCGTTTTCATTGCCATGAGAGAAATCAAATATCCCATCTTTTTCTTCAAGATAAGATTTAAACGCTTGGATTTTAACTTGTTTGATTTTCATTTATACGAATCCTTTCTATTTCTTCGCCGATCCAAGATTTTCGTTGTTTAATTGAATTATCACTAGCATCTAAAGGTATATCTACATTTAAAACTCGATTTGCTACATCCGATAAGCTAACGTCACCTTTACTATTGGATGTCATGTTTTGAGCCAATCGGATATTACTCGATAAAATTCGTTCATTCAGTAACTTACTAATTCCATCTTCCGTTAATTGTTCTTTAACATCGTCAATCACAATTTTACGAATGGCAAACTTATCATTTTCAATTTTGTACTTAATTTCTTTACTTACTGGTTTCGGACAAATAAAAATTAAATAACAGTTCCATTTAGAAAAACTGTCATTTAAATTGCTAATAAATTCAATCGCGATTTCATTAGTAATTCTTTCCCAGTGTTTATCTAATGTTGCTTCTTCGTTTAACTTTATACAAATACATGAAAGCCTAGATTGGGGTGTAATTGAATATACAAAACTAGATAAATCAAATTGGTTAGAGTATAAAAACTTGCTGTTTATTTCTAAATTTTCAGGTACAAATGATGAAATCATTTTTTCTCCCCACAGCTTAAATACTTTGAATAACTATCAATAAGTTGATTTTTCATTTGATCTAGATGTGCAAAAGTTAAATTGTCAAAGTCAGCTTCCTTGTCACTCAAGCTATATCTATTCAATTTAGCCATGTGTAAAATTGATATATTTTTCGATTTTTTTGAGTGAATATGAGCTATTGAATCTGGATCGTCTAATCCATCGCTTATAAAACGTGGCAATTTTTCATGATCTCGATATTGATTTAACTGATCAGGCTCATCGGGTCTTTCTGCCCCATTATGTATAAGTATTAAGTAGCCTTGATTAACTAAATCGCCACAATCGAACAGGACGATGTCCTTTAATTTATTTTTCCAACTTTCATCAATAAAATATAAAAATTTAAAGTTTTGAGTTAAGTAATTTACAAAGTTTTCATCCCACTGAAATTGCGGATTAAGTAATTCGTGTACTTGTAAAAACTCTAAAATAGAAACCCATAACTCTTCGTCTTCAATTGATTTTGGCTCGTTATTTAACTCATTAATTAACTTTTTATTTGTGTTAATTAAACTATAAGGAGTAAACGAGGCTTGTTCAATTTTATCTTTTGATAAGTGAGTAAATAGTTTTGCTAACTTTTCTTTGGTTTTTGGGTTAAAAAAAGATAGAGATTGGAAAGCTTCTGATTTTAATTCGCTCAAAGAACCAAGATATGGAGGACAAATGGGTAATAAATTATTTTCATCTAGAATTTTCTGTAAATTTTGAATTGGTACAGAGCAAATACGATTTACATAGGTATCGGGATTGTGAACCCGATATTCTATAGCAGCCAAATAAATTTTATTATCTGCGACATCAAACAGCCCACCTCCAGAAAAACCTTCTAGCCCAGTTATTTCAACGTTCCCATCAGGTCTACATTCAAGTTTATCAGGACTTACGCTACAGACAGTAGCTGCATAATTTTCAATCCAGTCTTTACGAGGCTTTTCTTCATTCCTATGATTTGCTGAAAATTTAGGGAAACCCCATAATTGTAACCTTTCGTCAAACTGACAAGTATTATGTTTTGTTAATATATCCGAGCCTAAATATTCAATTTTCAATAACGCTAGATCAAAATCGCTATGATAGTAGAAATCAATAAGAGTTATTTTAATATCATCTGTCGAATAGATCTCAATATCATTCTTTGATTTAAAACCTTTAGAAATATCATTTTTATCAACTTGAATTACATGCTTTGCTGTAACCACATAACTATATTCTTGAGTCATCGGCTGCAAAATAACACCGCTGCCATCATCAACTACTACAGTATTTTTTCTTATTATATCTTGCGGGTTAGCCATAATTAAAAAATTGCACCTTGATTAGATAACTTAAAGCCTTGAGCTTCTAGGTCTATTTTTTCTTGTGGATTATTGAATATTTTAGGAATAACTAACTCAGGGTAGTTAAAATAAATAGTTACGTTTGGCTTCGCTTGATAAATTCGCGCTAAAGTTAATTTATTTGGCAAACCATGCTTGGATGAGTTGGTTGACACAACAAAATTATCACAATTAATTAAATTTAAAAATTCGCTGCTGGTGTTATATTGACTGCCATGATGCGATAGTTTTACAAAATCAAATTGATTAGTAAAACCTTTTGCAAATAACTGTTTCAAACTATCAACGACAACATAATCATGCGCATCACCTAATAGCATAATTTTTTGCCCCTGATATTCAAAAATAAAAGCAATTGAACTACCGTTGTTAATAGATTTATCTTCTTTAAATTCATCGTTTTCTAATAGCTCGGCAAAACCTTTTGAATAATCCGTATTTCCGGCAGAAGTCAAATTAGAACTGGTTTCTTTCTTCCATTTTACGAGTAATTTTTCTAATTTGTCTTTAGTGGGTGATAATATGGAAAATGTAGCTCCAAACCGTTCTATTTGTTGACCTGCCAATATTAGCTCTTGATGCCATATTGCTTTATTTTCTAAAATAGATTCAAAAGTAACACCTTGGCCAATACTAGTTAAGCCAGAAACGTCATCTCTGATCTGGGATGCTTCTACAAAATTAGAGTTATCTGGTTGTTTACCAAAATGTTCAAAAATTAATTTTCCAGAATTAAACCAAACTTCCTGTGTTAGCTCGTTTAGTAACTCATTTTGCTTGAATCCAGCTAATATGCCAGCAATGTGATCATCATCAACATGAGTTAAAATCAGTAAGTCAATTTTATGTCCTTTTGATTTAATTTTAACTAACTCATTTTTTAATGGCCCTGGGCGATTTGATCTACGGTAAGTATTAGTTGTACCACCATCAACTAATATATTTCTCGAGATACCACTGTCAAATTTGCCTTGTATTAGGATGCAATCCCCATGTTCAGCTTGCAATATTTTGGTTGTAAAACACATGTTCAATTCCTTTTTATAACATTTGATTTATATGCCAATTTTGTAATCTAATAATATCACTAATAACGGAGACAAATTATAATAACGGTCTATCGTAAGTCGCTAATAAATATGCATTATAAAAGAACTTAACTCAACCTGTTTTCGATCTTGTTCAATTAGCTTAATCCCTTAATGATAATTTTAAATAACTTACAGAGCTGTCAGTTGCATCAGTTTGGTCTTAATTGACTCAAATAATCTGGGTACTTTCTAACAATCAGTGGTGTTTGTAGAGAGTAGAAGTTCAGTGTCTATTTTAAGAAAGGTAGGAGACTCTCAAATAAAAAAATTTACTATCATTGAAGATCTGCTCCTCGCTCATTTGCAGCGCTCGACTAAACTCGTTTTGGGGCAATTTTGAGTTACCGAATGCACGAAGGCAGCACATCATTTTTGCTTGCTTGCCTTTGTTATCAGCTGAAACTCCATGCCAGAACGTTTAGTATTACGGGTTCTATAACGCGTTGGATATTTGTCAAAAAAGTCAGATAACTTCTTCAGCCCGAAGTTTCGAGGGTCAAAGTCTGGCTTTAGTCTCTTTAAGTACTTACCTATTTCACCTAGTTTTGCCCACCCTGATTCATCACGATAGTTCTGCCAAGCCTGATGCATTAATCGCCATAACTCGCGTTCTGTGTCTTGATTAGAGCTTGGTTGCGACTCCCCAAGGTCAACATCAGCGTTTAAGTTCTCTATCGCTACAAAATCATCACAAGCGTTTTTAAACGAAGTCGGAGTCATCGCTTTTCCTACTCCAATGACATGTATCTCCGACTCTCTTAATCTCGTCGCAAGACTTGTAAAGTCACTATCACTGGATATCAAAGCAAAAGCATCAAACCTTTGGCTATACAAGAGATCCATTGCATCAATAATCATTAAAGAGTCTGTCGAGTTTTTTCCAGATGTATAGGCAAATTGCTGTTTAGCTTGAATCGCTAACTCATTTAAAGGCTGCTTCCAGTTTTTAAGTTGTTCAGTAGAAAAATCGCCATATGCACGTTTAACGATGATCTGCCCAAAACTAGACAGTTCTTCAATAATCAGGTTTAACTTTGAGTGTGGAGTATTTTCTGAATCAATTAATACCGCGATTTTTCTGTTACTCATAATCCGTACGTAACCATCTTTATGTATTTAGTTGCACTATATCGACATTAGCAATCTTTGTTCAAATGGGATTGTTCAGAAATGTTATGAGTAACAACTCTAAACAAAAAAGGCGCAGAAACGTGTTATGCGGGAGGGTCTACTTTTGGCACGTAAGTAATATTCAGAAATTTCGAATGCTATATTAGCTCACTTTACTGCAAAAACCGTAACCAACGTTTTAATTGAGTCACCCGTAACCATAACAAAGTACATCTTGCTTCCCACATGTTGCCAGAACTCGGCCTCTCGTGCATACTTTTTTGCCTTTTGGGTAGCAACTTTTTCTGGCAACTGGGTTTTAGTTAGCTCTGAGCATAGCAACTTTGAGCACAAAGCCTTCCAAGGATGCTTAGGTGCACCATCTGAAAGCCGTTTCAAGCGCGTGACGAGTCACCACGACAGGCCCAATATTTGGCACATTGATGACTTCATCGATTTCTCTCACGGTAGCATTATCGACGCTGTATTCTTCGAAGGAACGTGAGAGCCAATCGTCCCGCTTCTCTACCGAGATCTGTGCTTCTTGGTAACGGGTGAGCAAGAACCTTGTCAGGCTGTAAAGTGAATGCTGAGTTGAGCGTTGTTTATGTAACTTTTTGATGGCTCCTTTACTGACTCGGATTTGAAGCCCATTGCCGCTTCGGTTACTCCCCACCACCTCTTTCACTGACAGTAGGTGATGGATAGCATACAGCTTTATGTTGGCTTATGATGGTAGAGAGAATGCCGATCTTTCACTGACAATAGTTGATGAATGGGTTCGGCTTTCGTAACTTACTGAGTAGTAAGTATAAATTTTGGTAGGACTAGGCGAATTCGAATCGCCGACCTCTACCATCTCAAGGTAATCATCAGCGATGGTTGATGCACTTTTAAACCAGTTCTATCCAATACTTTGGCTCACAAACATCGATAACCACGCCATAACCTTGATCCCACCATAAAGCTTGCCGATCATCTGGTACTGCAATTTCAAACCAAAATCACTCCTTGTAATTTGTGGGCGTAATTATTTGCTGTAACATACTGCTGTTTCAGACAACAATCATGCAATGTCAGCACTGATTTTAGCTTTTATTTGGAAGTTCATTTTGGAAATGCAAGCCAATGTTGATAAGGTTTGACAAAACCATCAATAGAAACATCGAGTGACTAAACTGTTGAATTGAAACAGGTTCATCGATTAACTTAAGCCTTATTATTGGTAATGAATCATATACAACACCCGCAACACGGCGGTTTACTCTTTCACTCCCTAAATCAAAGCTCAGTAGGCACGTAGAGAAAATACTTTTTGCATTGCAAACCTGTGAAAGCGGAATATACATCTTCTTTTTGGCGTCATACCATGATTGTGCCCAGACTTTTCTGAGCTCAGAAAATGCTTGTTCATTTGATTGTTGAAAACTAATTAAATGGGTTAGTAGATTATAAAAAGCAGGATCCTTAAAGTAATTTCTTGCTTCATAGAGGCGAGATTGCCCAATAAATTCTACACCCTCTTCATTTGATGTTATTTGATATGCTCTATATGAAACATCATTGGTTAAAACAGTCTGATAAGCATGCCTTACAGTTTCAACATAATAATGTGTTAACTCGTAATGCAGGTCGGACGGTCCCACAGGATCTACATCAGGCGTCTCATTAGACTGTCTTTCTGAGTCCTCTAGATATCTTAGCGCTCTTTCAATTTTCTGAATCTGGAGGACTTGAGTAGTCACATCGTCTTTGCACCTAGAGCTTAATGCCGGCTTTTGATCGAACGACTCAATTTGATAGGCTTCCTCTTCAAGAGGACTTTCTTTTTGCGTTTTTTTTAGTACGACATAACTTGTAGACAGCCCTTGTTCACTCTTCATCTCTGTGAAGCGCTTCCGATCAACACGAATAAGCTTAGAAAGTGTACCATCCAATAATTTAACTCTTTTAAATTCCAGTTCAACGGACAGCCACCTCCAATACTCCATCAGATGAGTATAAGATGATAATGTTGTTGTAGCATTCGAATGGCCGACCATGAGAGCCAATGCTGGAAACAAAGCATGGCGCGTTGAAGGTATGGAGATAGCTCTTTCCATGAAACGTTTTTGAAAACCAGAAAATGTATCAGTGCGCACCCATTCTTTAACGACCTTTGAAATCGGATCTTGTTGGCGATCCTCGAGAACGAGTGATGAGGCAGTAAAGCTGATAAAAGTATGTCTCCCATCGTGCAATCGCATATCTGGCTCACCCGTCACGAGCTTTAGTGTCTCAATAACGCGGCTAAACTGACTGTCCATATGGCGTATTTCTTTCGGGTTGACTGAGTCAAAGAAAAGCGGGACAGACTTATTTTTCTGCCCTTTTGCTTTCTCGATACAGGAACCTAGTATTTCCAACTCTTCCTCGTTCAAAAACAATGAATATGGAATCCGACGATTTCCGCTTTTCGATTTTACCCGAACAGTTTCTTTTGATATGCGGTGCGTCCTCACATAAAGCACTTGCTCCTCACATGAGAAATCTCTTAACTTTAATCTCCGTATTTCTTCTCGCCTCAATCCTAGACGGCAACATAAGATCAAAATTGCTGCATTCGTAAACCGCTCTTCTGCGTTCAGATCTTTATCTAATAGCAAAAGCGAGAGTGCTTGCCCGTATTCCCATGGCATGATAATTCTGCCAGTCGAACTCTCTTCATCTTCCTCGACATCCAAATCACGAAAATCAAATTTAGCGACACCAAAATACTCATGAATAACAGAATGAAAACGAACCAATATCTTTGCTCTTTCAGCGCGGTTTTCAATATCTCCCGCATCAATAATATCTTGATAAAGATCTGAAAAATCTTCGTAGTCAAATGTCGTCAAAGATTGGTTTGCAGCAAACTCAAAAAGACGCGGAACAACTTTTGAGAAGTAAGTTAGAATGGTTGAAGGAGCTAAACCGCCATAACGCTGCCCTCTTCGCCCAGAAATTACGTACAACCATGTTAAAACAAGTACAATAATTTCTGGTAATTCCTTGGAAGCCTTTACGAGATCAGAAAGTTTTTCTAATGTATTTGACGAAATTTGTTCTTGCCAAAAACAGATGATTTTCTCTTTTGATGTGCCAGGGTACTTACTGAGTTTGTTACGGAAGTCTGCCATAAACTGCTTAAAGTAATCGTTCGTACGTGACTTTGCCTTAAAAAATGAACGCTCTGCAATAACGTTCATTGTGGCTTCTCCATTTGATGGCATGATGTAACGATGCTTACGATCTAGCATTCTTAATAGAGTATGCTCTGAAAATCCTTTTACTCTGAGGGTTCCTTGGCGTAGCCCGTAAAGAGCGCCCGTCTCTGACCACCTAGGTGCATGATCAATAAGTTGATAAAGCTTACTAAGAGTCATTTTTTTATCATGCATCTGTCGAAACAGAGCTAACAGCTTTGTAAACCCATTAGCTATTGATTTATCAACTTTGGATTCAGGGCAATTGCCATTCATTAGTAGCTCTAATTTCTGTGGATTAAGGTAAACACTCTGTGAGTCAGCTCTCTTAACCAACATTGCTAGGAGCAACGCAGATAACCCACCAAAGAAAATCAGCTCCTCTTTGCCTACCACCGCAGTCAGGTGACCGCTCATATACTTTACTGACTTGATGATCACTGTTGAACGAAGCATTTGTGGGCGAAGATATCCCGTGCAGTCTAGTATCATGGAGAAAAATAAAAGGTTACTCAGAGTTTCAAGAGAAACATGTTTGTGCTGAGTTATTAACGCTTGTGCAAAGTCATAAAATGTCGAGCTAATTTGACTATAGTTTCGCTCATTGAACATCACATCGTAAGGCAAGACAGCATTAGCTACTGGGGACTTTTTAAAGTTGTGACCTAGTGCGGAATGTAATTCATCACTGTCGATTTCAATCTGCTCACCATCGCTCAACTCCAGCTTTTTAAGTAATATCAATGCTTGTTCATGCAGGTATGGGTCGTCCCTGTAATACTCAGATAGCAGCTCGTAAAAGTCTTGATTTATCTTAATTGCTTTATCCAATAAAGACTTCAAGTCAGACTGTATTTTTTGCTTAGAATTTTTCGATTGATTGCGAGACTTTTTCTGAATAGACCTTGGGACAAATTGCCCTTTGTTGTGCATCTTCGAATGAGAAAAACTTGTTCGTCCAAGTAAGCTAAAACCGAGTCCATCAAGGCATTTTGAAATAACTTTTCGGTGTATTTCAACCTCAGCGCCGCCGTACCGCATCAAAGAAGTATTTTGAAACGAATGCATATCAGTAGAAATATGCCCCATTTGATGGTCCAAGAATGGAACGGCTTCTTCGAAAGTAAATAGCGTATGATAGGAAAGGTGACGCATTGCATTCTGCGGTAGAGTCCACTCACCTCCCATAAACGCTTCAATTTGCGAAGTGCTTGGTGCCGCTAATACACCATTATCCAACCACAACCCCAGAAAAGAGGCATTACTATCACGATGAATAGACGCCTTCAGCACCACAGCCATTTTTTTATCGAGTAAGCGAACCCTTTTAATGATCTGTTCAATCCACCCAAGAGTGTTATTGATCTGCTTAGTCATTAATTCAGGAATTGGGATAATTCGAGTCGCGCTCTCACCAAAATGAATTTTATCGGCTACCAGTACGCTTGTGTAATCATCGTTCCAGCAATAATGCTCAATAAAAATGCTTTTATTACGGCGGTGACTCGTAACCGAACAAAACATCAAAACAGTGTATGAGACGAGCTGATTATAGATTTCTCGCAAAGTAACAAGAGAGTTGTTCGCTCTTACATTTCTGAGAGATGCATTTAAAGCCGACACTTTTTCAGCCAAATGTTCTGAAAAAGCTGCTTTATTGATCGCCAACTTAGAACCGATTACGGAATTGCCTCCGGCAAGGTCCACTTGATGATCAAAACCAAAACCTAATGACTCGCTACAGGTGTTCATAAATGCTAGCTGAGAATTTTGGACTGTGTCCGACATGTAGTAATGCCAAGTAGACAAACCAAATTCATTATTCGCGAATATAAGTGCCGCTCTATGGCGACCGTACTTGGAAACCACACAACCATAAAGCAAATAACGAAGTACTTTTGGGCTAAGGCGTCTATTTAAGCAACCATAGTGAACTATTTCAGCACATGCTCTCGTTAACAAATCATTCGCTTTCTGTAAAATTTCATCCGGTAAAATTTGTTCAATTAAATCTGCTTGGTATCCGGCAAAGAAAGTTCGAAACAACTTCAGAAATGGATTTGGTATTGGTAAAGCCAACCATTCAGTATGCGGTAACAACCATTTAAAATCTCTCTCACTAGGCTCGTAACGATCAGCGATATCAAGCTCTTTGCGCCAATATATCCCTGATGCGATGTCAACAATGCCATAAGATCTATCAGTTTTTTTGAAGCTATCAGTATCCCCCTCTGATACAGAAAGATGCAAACCAAGCACCTCATGCAATTTCAAAGACGTTAAGATAGATAAAAATGCGAGTGTTGAACTAACAGTCGGTTGTGCACTATTAATCCATTGAATTGCTTTGCTAAGCTCATAAGACGTTAAACGGTAAGTAACAAATGTGAGGCCAAATTGTTCTTTAGCCGATAGAATTTGATTTCTAAATAAGTCACGTTCAGCTTTTGCTGATGGATTAATTGAATTTTGGTCTAGCTCGATGTTGCCAACATCAGGGGTATCTTCGATATCTAAGTCATTCCCAGAAAAAGGAAATGGCTCGACGCTGACTGGCTCTTCCACTCCTAGTTCAGGCCGTCTTGAACGTATCCTTTTTTTACCTTTGAAGGTGTCTCTTCTTTATGATTTGAGCATAGGTTCCAGCCATCTCGAACCATTTTTAAATAAGCCTGCGAAACCACATATTGGTCGGTTATTTCAGTACAGAAATACTCGAGTGTTTCAATTACTGTCAACTGATTAGGGATTTGCTTTATCTTTGAACTATTAGCCCTATGTGACAAAATTAACCGAATATTATCAGCCGCTTCAGCAATCGTAACAAAACTTAACTTTGCCTCACGAGAAAGTAAAGCATAGTAAATAGATGCCATTAACTTATGAACAATAATTGGATCAATGTCGTTAGAGAGTATTTTTAAATTTAGAGACAACAGAGAAAGAAGCTGATATTGATTGATCCTGCCCTTACATGTTTTTCCGGCTTCATCCAACGTGGCCTCAAAGTCAACTTCACTTAAGATACATGATTCATCCAAAGTAATATTGGCTTCAGCATCAGAACTCCCGGACTTAACGAGATAGTAGCTAAGCAAATCCCCACCAATCCGTTGAAGTTTTACAGTTGCAAATTCTGGCAGACTATTCTCAAGAGCTTTTTTTAGTAGCGGATGCCGGTTCAATGCGTAATTTCCATCTGAGTACTACTAAACGAAAAATGAATCAATTCAAATTTTTTCTCAGCCAACGGTTTAACTACAAAGTCATACAGCACATAAGTATCAATTGAAAAACCCTTACTTTTCTCCAATGCTGAATATTGTTCAGCACTAACAAGCACTTCTTTTTTACCTTTACCACTTTTAGGGATAATTTCAATACTCGGTCCTTTCTTGTGCACATCACTTATTTCATAATTCAGAAATGAAATTTCTTTAGCATCAAGTTTAAAATCGGGTTTTTCAGGCGGACTAAGGATCTCTATTTGATGAGGCTCTTCGTGCCCCTCTACTTGAATACCAAACTCTTTAACTCTTTGATTGCATGCAATTTCGTGAAGAATTTTAATAGCCTCAAACGCATCTTGAACTTTTGAAAAGCCAGATGCTTCATATGACTCTGACGCAGGTTGGTCAACTTCATTAAGCTGTTCGATGGACTTTGTCATACCCTTGAAATGTAGATTCAACACATCACAAACAATTTCATTTACAGAATTAAGGAGATCAGGAGAGCTATCTGAAAAGTCATAATTTATCTGAATATGCTCCTCAAGCGCGGCGACTGAAAACTTTCTCGCATCAAGTTTAAAGCCAGCATCCTTCTTACGACCTTCTATTGGAGAGCCTTTACCATTAGCAACTTTTGCAAGTAAAGTTACTAGGCTGCCTATCAGATCTATAGATTTATTCCCGCTCGTACTGATATTGCTAAATACAATCGCATTCAGTTTCTTATCAAACGTGACATCTTTAAGTTTTATGTTAATTCTGCAAACGGTTTGTATCATTAAACCTCCAAGCGGCATCCACTTCATTCGAACAATAAATCATTAATATTGTTTGGAATTTACACAGATTTGGGGAAAAATAAAAATTAAAACACAATAAAATGACGCCTATTTACATAAATTAACAATTTTCACTAAAAGTAACATTTATGAAATACAAACACCCCTTCTTAATAATTCATCAGAAAGCTTCAATAATTTCGCTGCTTCACTCATCATCTCCTCTCTCAAAAATGCTGGCTCATGCACAACAACACTAGCCCCCTGACCACGCAACCAAACACGAGTATCACAGTCATCAGGAACAACGGCACGTAAGAGAAACCATTCAACGTTAGGAGTATTCAAAATCAGTTGAGAATCACTTAGCTTGGTTTCCTCAAGCCTTTTTGCCAGATCCTTAGAAATAAGAGCACTTAAATGGATTGGCTCATCAGAGTATTTAAAACCAGATTCTCCACTATCAATATATTTTTTAACAGAGAAGTTTGGGTTGGGTCGGAAGCTTTCACGAGAAAATTCTAAAGACCTAAACCTCTGAAGAGCATACTGTCGAACGTCCTTATAATCATTATAAGAACCTAGAACATAGGTGGCACTTTTACGAACCATTAACCCATACGGATGCAGAGTAAAAGATTTTAGCTCATTCTTCTTATGACTACAGTAAGCAACGTCTAAAGCCTTATTAGACATAATTGCATCACAAATTAATTCCCAGACATCGGGGTCTATAGAGGCAGGAACGAGAGACTTACCATCCGGAATAATTCTTACCTTATCCATCCAACTAGCATACGTCTTATCAGATTGTGATTTTAAGAAGCTTTTCGCTCTATTTAATTGAGGATTCAATTGCGCCAGAAGCGGTGCAGGCATGATGCTTTGCAGATATTCATTAACTAAAATTGTATTTACAGCAGATGGCACATCCATTGATGCAAAACTCCCCTGATAGTCTTCAGTAAAGCACCACCTGTTCGGGCGAACCTTATTGTTGCAGATTATAGGGTAGTATTTTGCTAAAGCAGCAAGATCTCTCTGCAAACTACGAAGGGTTACCGAAAAGCCTTTTTCTTCCAGCTTTTCGAGCATATCTTTTGTTGAAATACTAGGCTTAGGCGCAATCGGCATTTGCTCCAGTATGCAGATATATCGAATGATATGGTCCATTTTATATACTCATAACGTATTTAAAATAAATTCTATCCTAGAGAGTACCTTGATTGTTAGTTAGATATTCCCTTAAAACCCAATAGCTCTCGTTTATATAAGCCCACACTTCTCGAAAAAACCGAGTACAGCCCATCTTCAGCGACACTTTAAGCACCGACTAACAAAAACCCTAGTCACACTAGCATCAACTATAAATCCATTCACACAAAACCTAGCGAACACAAAAAGCAACAAAGATTACAAATTAGCAGAGAGATAGTAAGAGTCAATAAGGTGAAATAAGGTACTCGAAAAACAGAACTAGAGGATCTGTGACTCATTAGTACGAATCTCAAAAACATACAAGAAATGCTTTTGAAATGTGGCATTAAAAAATAGAAATTGCCATTTATGGCACAGATTGGTCACACTGAAGTCACACAACATATTTAAAATAAATATGGTCACAGATTGGTCACAAATATCATGTGACATAAAGGTAAGAAAAAATCTTGTAAATCAGATGATTATGAGAAAATTACTGAGGATAAAATGATGGTGGGTGTGGAGAGGTTCGAACTCCCGACATTCGCCTTGTAAGGGCGACGCTCTCCCAACTGAGCTACACACCCATTTTTATGCTTTCGCATTCAAACAGTTTGCCAAATTATCACATTAGGATAAATGGCGGAACGGACGGGACTCGAACCCGCGACCCCCTGCGTGACAGGCAGGTATTCTAACCAACTGAACTACCGCTCCATTTATCGATTTTGCGTCTGACGACGAAGCCTTTACATCGCTTTAGATGGTGGGTGTGGAGAGGTTCGAACTCCCGACATTCGCCTTGTAAGGGCGACGCTCTCCCAACTGAGCTACACACCCATTTTTATGCTTTCGCATTCAAACAGTTTGCCAAATTATCACATTAGGATAAATGGCGGAACGGACGGGACTCGAACCCGCGACCCCCTGCGTGACAGGCAGGTATTCTAACCAACTGAACTACCGCTCCATTTATCGATTTTGCGTCTGACGACGAAGCCTTTACATCGCTTTAGATGGTGGGTGTGGAGAGGTTCGAACTCCCGACATTCGCCTTGTAAGGGCGACGCTCTCCCAACTGAGCTACACACCCATTTTCATGCTTTCGCATTCAAACAGTTTGCCAAATTATCACATTAGGATAAATGGCGGAACGGACGGGACTCGAACCCGCGACCCCCTGCGTGACAGGCAGGTATTCTAACCAACTGAACTACCGCTCCATTTGTCGATTTTGCGTCTGACGACGAAGCCTTTACATCGCTTTAGATGGTGGGTGTGGAGAGGTTCGAACTCCCGACATTCGCCTTGTAAGGGCGACGCTCTCCCAACTGAGCTACACACCCTAGAACTAAGTGGTGCCGCCACCAAGAGTCGAACTCGGGACCCTCTGATTACAAGTCAGATGCTCTACCAACTGAGCTATAGCGGCATTTCTTAATTTTCTATTTGATTTAATGGTGCCGCCACCAAGAGTCGAACTCGGGACCCTCTGATTACAAGTCAGATGCTCTACCAACTGAGCTATAGCGGCATTTCATAAATCTTACTGTTTTCTTGAATGGTGCCGCCACCAAGAGTCGAACTCGGGACCCTCTGATTACAAGTCAGATGCTCTACCAACTGAGCTATAGCGGCATTTCTTTATTTCTACGCTTACACCTAAGTGGTGCCGACACCAAGAGTCGAACTCGGGACCCTCTGATTACAAGTCAGATGCTCTACCAACTGAGCTATATCGGCTTCATAGAAACATTCAAAAAAAACATTTCAATGGTCTACACAAATAATGGTGCCGCCACCAAGAGTCGAACTCGGGACCCTCTGATTACAAGTCAGATGCTCTACCAACTGAGCTATAGCGGCAAAAACACTATTTGGTCGGGACGGCAGGATTTGAACCTGCGACCACTAACACCCCATGCTAGTGCGCTACCAGACTGCGCTACGCCCCGCCTGATAACTACTGAAACGAACGTTGTCGTTGCCAGCGGGTGCGTATATTACTATAACAATCTGAAAAGGGAAGAGTTTTTTTAACTTTTTTAGATTAATTTAAAAAATAACCCTTCCAATCTTTCTATAGCCATCAAGAAGTTAGCCATAAGTAAGCTATCGTTCATTTAACAACCAAAAATATAAGATAATAAGAAAAAAGCCACGAAAATCTAAAGTAGGCTTACGTGGCTTTTGGGATTACCTGTTAGGGGATGATTTACCTATCCTTCATATAAACATCGACTTTGCTCTTAAGCTTCTGTCCTGGCCTGAAGGTCACAACGGTTCTAGCTGTTATTGGTATTTCTTCACCTGTCTTCGGGTTACGACCAGGGCGCTGACTTTTCTCCCGAACCTCAAAATTACCGAAGCCAGATAACTTAACCTGTTCCCGGGCAACCAGAGTTTCTCTAATCACATCAAAAAAGCCCTCAACCAAGTCTTTTGCATCTTTCTTACTGACACTAAGCTGGTCAACTAAATTTTCCGCAATATCTGCTTTTGTCAACGCACCCATAAATTACCCCCTAATCATCGCTCCTAGCTTCAAATTCAGCTCATTGACGATAATATCTAACGAATTGTTTATCTCTTCATCACTAAGAGTGTGTGAAGGATGCTGCCACGTCAAGCCCAAGGCGATACTTTTTTTCGATTCATCAACACCTTGACCTTGATACACATCAAAAATGTGAACCGCTTTGAAGCCATCCCCAGCCACAGACTCAATCACATCTTGCAAAGATCTTGCGGCTGTATCTCTATCAACCAATAAAGCCAAATCTCGCCTTACTTCAGGGAATTTTGATATTGGCTGATAACGAGGTAACTTCCCTTTCAGTACCGCCTCTAAGGAAACATCAAAAACATAAACGCTTTGATTACAACCTAATGACTTCGACAGCTGAGGGTGCAACTCACCAATAACACCAACCACATGACCATCAATCAGAACTTCTGCAGAACGGCCTGGGTGCAAGTACACTTCATTTGCTTTGCGATACTCCAGCACTTCACCTGAATTTAAAGCAAAAAGAGCATCCAAGTGCGCTTTAATATCATAGAAGTCAACTTTTTCACTTGCCTGTGACCATGATTCAGGTAACTTAGAACCCGCTATCAGACCAGACAAACGCTCTTGCTGATCCATGTCGGACAACGCATCGACAGTCCCAATAAAGCGGCGACCAGTTTCAAAAATACGAACACGTGACTGCTGTCTATTTTGGTTATGCAAATACGCTTTTACCAAACCAGGAATGATCCCCGGGCGCATGACACCCATATCAACTGAAATGGGGTTTTCTAATTTAATCGCCTCAATATCAGGATAGAACTGCTGAGAAACGACAGGATCGATAAAACTGTAAGTTACCGCTTCTTGATATCCATAAGCCACCAAGGTTGACCTTAAAGTCTGAAGAGGAGTTTTTGCTTCTTGAACAGGACTAAAATCAATAGCCGCTGCCGGCATAGACGAAGGTAAATTATCATAACCATAAATTCGGGCGATTTCTTCAATCAAGTCGGCTTCGATCGCTATATCAAAACGGTGGCTGGCTGATTTAACCGTCCAATGCTCATCTGTGACGTCAACCACGTCCAAACCTAAACGCTGCAAAATAGTAGTTACTAAAGCAGAATCTACTGTAACAGCCAGATACTGATCCAATTTTTTTCTACGAAGTGTAACCGTATTTAACTCTGGCAAGCTTGATTCATCGGTCATATTAACAACAGGACCAACTTGACCACCGGCAATGCTAACAATTAAAGCGGTAGCACGCTCCATTGCATCACGCTGCAATTGAGAGTCCACCCCTCGTTCAAAGCGATGAGAGCTGTCGGTATGCAGACCATAAGATCTAGCCTTACCCGCCAGAGCCAGTGGCGCAAAAAAAGCACTTTCCAAGAAAACATTTGTTGTTGTTGTTGACACGCCTGAGCCTTCACCACCCATTATACCAGCAACAGCTAACGGTCGAGACTCATCTGCGATCACTAACGTATCTTGCCTAAGCGCGATTTCTTGACCATCTAATAAAATAATTTTTTCTGATTCAGATGCCATGCGAACCACAACAGATCCAGACAACTGATCCAAATCAAAAGCATGCATAGGTTGACCGAGCTCGATCATTACATAATTAGTAATATCAACAATAGGATCGATAGAACGAATACCGCTACGACGTAATTTTTCCACCATCCAAAGCGGTGTCGTTGCAGATAAATCTACTCCTTGTATTACCCGACCTAAATAACGAGGGCAAGCTGCAGTATCCATTACTTTGACTGGAAACATGGTATCAATATCGAGCGCATTTTCTGAAATGCTGACGGGCGTTGTATCCAGTTCATTTAACACACCCACTTCGCGCGCCAAACCTGCGATGCTTAAGCAATCACTGCGGTTAGGTGTTAGATCTACATCAATGATCACGTCATTTAGATCTAAATACTGACGCAAGTCTTCCCCTAGAGGTGCGTCCAACGAGAGTTCAATAATACCATCATTTTCATCGCTCAAGCCAAGTTCAGAAGCAGAGCAAAGCATACCCATTGACTCTACTTGACGTAATTTCGCTTTTTTGATTTTAAAATCAGCACCCAAAACAGCACCAATTTTTGCGAAAGCAACCTTTATCCCTGCTCGTGCGTTTGGCGCACCGCATACTACTTGAAAAACATCAACACCATCCGACACCTTACAAACACGTAATTTATCTGCATTTGGATGCTTCTCCGCCTCGGTAATTTCACCAACCACAACACCTGAAAACTCACTTGCCACACCAGAAACTTCATCGACTTCCAGTCCAGCCATTGTAATTTGAGCCATTAACTCTTCACTGCTAATAGCAGGATTGACCCACTCTCTTAGCCAATTCTCACTAAATTTCATAGAAAGTACCTTGAGCCGTTATAAATTAATTAAATTGTTTAAGGAATCGCAAGTCATTCTCGAAAAACATACGCAAATCATCTACGCGATAGCGCAACATTGCAAAACGCTCAACACCCATTCCAAAAGCAAAACCCGTGTACCTTTCTGAATCTATACCCGACATTTCTAGTACTTTTGGATGCACCATACCGCAGCCTAGAACCTCTAACCAAGACCCCTCGCCTTTGCTGTTAATACGCCAAATATCAACTTCAATTGACGGTTCAGTAAATGGGAAATAACTTGGACGGAAGCGTGTCTTCACATCGTCTTCAAAAAAGACGTTTAAAAACTGCTGTAACGTGCCCTTAAGATCAGCAAAGGAAATATTCTCATCGATCAAAAGCCCTTCCACCTGATGAAACATTGGTGTGTGAGTTTGATCGGAATCACAACGATATACTCTACCAGGACATATGATCCGAATAGGTGGTTGCGATGTCTCCATTGTTCTTACCTGAACAGGAGAGGTATGAGTTCGCAATACGGTATTGGCATTAAAGTAAAATGTATCCTGCATCGCCCTAGCTGGGTGATGAGCTGGAATATTTAGCGCCTCAAAATTATGATAGTCATCTTCTATCTCAGGCCCACCAACAACATCAAAACCGATACCTTTAAAAAAGCCCTCAATTCTTTCTTGAGTTCTGGTTACTGGATGCAAACCACCCACATCTTGACCACGACCAGATAAGGTAACGTCAATCGCCTCACCTGCTAGCTTCGCATTCAATGCAGCGGCGGCAAGTATGTTTTTTTTGTTTGTAATTTCTAACTGAACCTGTGCTTTTGCCTCATTCACAAGTTGACCAATTTTAGGTCTATCTTCTGCTGAAACATTACCAAGCTGCTTAAGTACGGCCGTCAACTCGCCTTTTTTACCAAGATATTTAACTCGAATCTCATCTAAGGAAGATTCACTTTCAGAGGAAGACACAGCGCCCAACGCATCCGAAAGAATTTGCTTCAGGTTTTCCATTCATTACTCCCAAAAATAAAATAGGGGAAGAGCATAGCTCTTCCCCTATTAAAGACTGCTTCAGATTTCTTTATTTTTACAATGCAAAAACAAGGAAACCTTTAATGCTACGTCAGAAATTAAGCCAAGCTTGCTTTCGCTTTTTCAACGATTGCAGCAAAAACTTCTTTCTCGTACACAGCTAGGTCAGCCAATACTTTACGGTCAATCTCAATTGCTACTTTCTTCAAACCAGCAATGAAACGGCTGTAAGACATACCATTGATACGAGCCGCAGCGTTAATACGTGTAATCCACAATGCGCGGAATTGACGCTTCCGTTGACGACGGTCACGATACGCATATTGACCTGCTTTGATAACCGCTTGTTTCGCTACACGAAACACACGGCTACGAGCACCGTAATAACCTTTAGCTTGCTTTAAAATCTTTTTGTGTCGGCGACGAGCCTGAACACCACGTTTTACGCGAGGCATAATATAAACCTTATACTAATTAATTAACTAAAAAATGACCAAATACTTAAATGTAAGGCAACATGCGTACAATTAACGCTTTGTCGCTCTGTGCAACTTGGTGCAATGCACGAAGTTGACGCTTACGCTTAGTCGATTTCTTAGTCAAGATATGACTAGTATGAGACTGTTTATGCTTAAAACCATTCGCAGTACGTCTAAAACGCTTAGCTGCGCCACTGTGTGACTTAATTTTGTTCATTATTAAAAACCACTTCGCATTCGTTAATGTTAGCGTAATTTCCTGCTATCTATTTAGATAACCAAAATCACTTCTTCTTTTTGGGGCCTAGCACCATAGTCAATTGACGACCTTCCATTTTCGCAGCTTGCTCTACTGCACCATATTCCTCTAAGTCTAAAGCGACTCGATTCATAAGTTGCATACCAAGCTCCTGATGTGCCATTTCACGGCCGCGGTATCTTAACGACACTTTAGCCTTATCCCCACCTTCAAGGAAACGTATCAGGTTGCGGAGTTTTACCTGATAATCCCCTTCCTCCGTCCCTGGACGGAATTTCATTTCTTTCACTTGAATTTGCTTAGCATTTTTCTTCTGAGCAGCTTTCGCTTTCTTTTGCTCAAAAATATGCTTACCGTAATCCATTATTTTACAAACAATAGGATCAGAATCTGCAATTTGCACTAAATCTAGTTTAGACTCTTCAGCTGCTTTTAGTGCTTCTTCAATCGAAACAACACCTACTTGATCACCATTTTCCGCAATTAAACGTACTTCGGTGGCTTGTATGTTTTCGTTGATTAGCGGACGTTGCTTACTTGATTGACGTCCGCGGTTCATATTACCTTTTATAGTGAAATCTCCAATTCTTGTTTACGACTACGGCGAGCGACTTCTTTTCGAAGCAATTCCTCAAAATCAGTAACACTCATGACGCCGAGGTCTTCGCCGGTACGGGTTCTTACAGCAACTTGCTGTTGCTCAACTTCTTTATCCCCTACCACGATTAGGTAAGGCACACGTTGTATTGTATGCTCACGAATTTTAAACCCGATCTTTTCGTTTCTCAAGTCTAGTTTGGCCCTAAAGCCATTAGAATTGAATCTTTTTGCTAAATCTTCGCAAAAATCCGCTTGTCGATCGGTAATATTCATAATTACAACTTGTTCAGGAGCCAACCAAGCTGGAAAACTCCCTTCTGTCTCTTCTATCAAAATACCAATAAAGCGTTCCAAAGAGCCAACAATTGCTCGGTGCAACATCACAGGCGTTTGCCTAGATCCATCTTCCGATACAAATTGAGCGCTCAGACGGCCCGGCATTGAGAAATCGGCTTGAATAGTACCACATTGCCAGACCCTACCAATAGCATCCTTTAAAGAGAATTCTATTTTTGGACCATAAAAAGCACCTTCACCAGGTAATTCTTGCCAATCCAAATTTGCTGCATTTAAGGCATCCGCTAACGCTTTCTCCGACTTATCCCACACTTCGTCTGATCCAACGCGTTGCTCAGGACGAGTTGATAGACGATAGATAATATCTGTAAAACCGAAGTCCTCATATACTTCATGCAACAAGCGTATAAATTCAGAAACCTCTTCTTGTAATTGATCTTCCATTACAAAAATATGGCCATCATCTTGCACAAAGTTACGCACACGCATTATGCCATGAAGAGAACCTGAAGGCTCATTACGATGGCACGAGCCAAACTCCGCAAATCTTAACGGCAAATCACGGTAACTCTTAAGGCCTTGATTAAAGACCTGTATATGACAAGGACAGTTCATTGGTTTAATAGCGTAATCACGATTCTCCGAATGAGTCGTGAACATGCCACTATTAAACTTACCCCAATGTCCGGATTTTTCCCATAAAACACGATCAACTATCTGGGGTGTTTTAATCTCATGATAAGCATTTTCTCTTTGTTTAACTCGAAGATACTGCTCAATCACTTGATATAAAGTCCAACCTTTAGGGTGCCAAAATACCATTCCCGGTGCTTCTTCTTGCACATGGAATAAATCCAGTTTTTTACCTAATTTACGATGGTCTCTCTTTTCCGCTTCTTCCAGACGAGTAAGATACGCTTTTAGTTCTTTCTTATCGTTCCACGCTGTTCCATAAATACGTTGAAGCATTTCATTGTTTGAATCGCCACGCCAATAGGCTCCGGCCAATTTCATCAATTTGAAATGGCGTAACACTTTTGTATTTGGCACATGAGGGCCACGACACATATCCATGTATTCTTCGTGATTATAAAGCCCTACATGAGTGACCGATTCATCCATTCCATCAATGAGTGCAACTTTATAGTCTTCTTCGCGCTCTACGAATTGAGTTCGTGCGTCTTGAATAGGTGTCATTACCTTAACGACATCATAATCTTTCTTCACAAGCTCTTGCATACGTTTTTCGATCGCCGCCATATCCTCATTTGTAAAAGGACGTTCATAGGCAACATCGTAATAAAAACCGTTATCAATAGTCGGACCGATAGCCATTTTAGCAGTTGGATACAATTGTTTTACTGCATGACCTATCAAATGAGCAAAAGAATGACGGATGATTTCTAAACCATCTTCATCTTTACCCGTTACCAAACTCAACTCTGAGTCTGTTTCGATGAGTTCACAAGCATCAACCAGAACGCCATTTACACGTCCTGCAACCGTTGCTTTTGCTAATCCAGGGCCAATATCCTCAGCAACTTGCATCACTGTAACAGGATTTGGAAACGAACGTTTGCTGCCATCAGGCAAAGTAATTTCAGGCATTTTTTTCCCCTATTCGGAGTCAGTGGTGCTCCATACCAAAGAGCACATGTAAAGTAAGGCAAGTAAATTAACATTTACTCACCTATGATGCTAATTTATTTACTGTTTTTTCTTGCGAAAAGCCTTGCAAAAAGCAGAACCTCATAAAAATTGACTTTTTTATCAACAGAGATTTTTTTTCTGTAATTACCCTTGGACTTTCTAGCTCAGCAGGGTAAAATTACCGACTGTTTCACAGCAAATCAACTCCACAAGGTTTTATGACTCATAACGCACTTGATAACTACTGCATTGATACTACTCAAGCAGAACCAGAACTATTACTTGAATTAGTAGATAGGACTTATTCTGAAATGGGGTATCCAAATAAGCTGTCAGGTAAAACTATTGGTCGAACCTTAAAGTTGCTTGCAACAATGTCTCAACCTAAACGTGCACTAGAAATTGGTATGTTTACGGGGTATTCAGCACTTTCTATCGCAGAAGGCATGCCTGAAGATGGACAACTAATCTGTTGTGAAACCAATCCAAAAGCAATTGATTTTGCTCAATCATTTTTTGACCGTAGTGCATACGGGCATAAAATCACACCTATTTTTGGTCAAGCTTTAGAAACAATTAAAACCATTCCGGCAGGTTTGGATTTTGTCTTCATTGATGCCGATAAGCGTAATTATCTAAATTATTATGAAGCGGTTGTTCCATTAGTTAGATCAGGAGGCTTGATTGTCATAGATAACTCTTTATGGCAAGGACGAGTACTCAATCCCAATGAAAACAGCGATATAGCTGTTGATTCATTAAATCAACGTATTTTTCAAGATAGTCGCGTTGAAAATGTCCATCTAAATATTCGTGATGGTCTAAACTTAGTTATTAAACACTAATACATTTACAAGAGACACATGGATATTAAGAAGTAATCCTTTTTAGTATCTTGTGTCTTATGCTATTCAAAAAATTCAAAGAGGCAGCGATTTTGGTCGTTTTTAAAATCACTAATAACGAAACAAACAAGCACTATATCGGCACATCCTTTAACAGCGGTTTTCAACGCTTTGAGCAATACGTTGAAGCAGCAAATGAAGGCTTGGACTTCCCGCTATACGATGAAATTCGTGAGTTTGGTGCAGATGCATTTTCCGTTGAAGAATTATATGAAACGGATGACAAAGAAGAACTATACGAATTAGAGCAAGACTATGTTGCTATCTATAACGGTGTCAGTCTTCGTGGATACAAAATAGGCCAATCGGCAGCAAAACCGACGCTGGCTAATTTTGGTAAGAAAGCGATGTTTGATGCGAATGGTGTCTCAACAACAGCCCCCGTCAAGAAAGCCACTCGTAAAACGGCGGCAAAAAAAACGGTAGCACTTCCAAAAAAGGACCAACCTAAGCCGACTTCTACTTCGTTCTTTGGCGAACTTATTGGCGAAGACCGCTTAGATGGCCCTGCACAAAAAAATAGTGAGAAAAAAACATCGACTCCCACTATTACCAGACCTAAAAGTAAAGCCGCGATTCAAAAGCTTCTGAGAGAAGCGGAAAAACAATCAAAGCTAGAACGTGAAGAGCGTTTGAAATCAGCTCAACAAGCTCAAGCTGATGAGATGGCGCAAATCATGGCTAAGATTGATTTAACCTCTAAAGCTTCCACTTCGGCCTTCCGTCGTCGTAAAGGTTAATAAAAGGCTCGCTCGTTACAATAAACCTCAGTGAACATCATCGATATGATCTCTGGGGTTTTTTTATTGCGTTTCCTCAGCCATTTACATTTTTACTTTCTCCATAGTCTTACTGGATTGTTTCTCTTAACTCTAGGTAAAGTATCAGTAATAACGCTATTCTTCTTCCGTACTTTCCCTATAATGCTCTCTTATTTTTTATTCAGTCACATAGGTAAGGTCCCAATATGATGCTATCGCAGCTACAAAAGCGGTTCCAACGTATCGATCAGAGTAAATTTTTCCAATCCTTCGTCATTGCGGTCATTATCATTTCCGCATTAACCGTTGGAGCCCATACATATGCACTGCACCCTTCGGTTGAGCTAGCACTTGACTGGATGGATTCGTTCATTACTCTATTCTTCTTAGTTGAATTAATTATTCGCTATTTCGCCAGCAAAGGAATTAAGCACTTTTTTTCAAAAGGCTGGAATATTTTTGACACCATTATTGTTCTCGGCAGCCTATACCCTGCCGCGGGATCAACCATGCTGATTGCACGTCTATTGCGTATATTTCGAGTGCTACGACTGGTATCCATGATTCCTGAACTAAGACTTTTAGTAAATTCGTTACTAAAAGCCATTCCTCAGATGGGTTATATTGCCTTATTAATGTTTGTCATCTTCTATATTTATGCCGCTATTGGCAGTATGTTATTTGCCCATATAAACCCAGTATTATGGGATGATGTATCCATATCTATGCTTACACTCTTTAGGATTGCCACGTTTGAAGATTGGACAGACATAATGTATGAGACAATGGCGGTGTACAAAACAAGCTGGATATACTATATAACTTTCATTTTTCTAACCGCTTTTGTATTTTTAAATATGATGGTTGGTACGATTTTAGAAATCATGACGCAAGAACATCAGAGTGCCCGAGAAAAAGAAGCAGGCAACGACGCTCTTCCTGCCACTCAAGGGCAAGTAAAAGCCTTAGAAAAGCAAATTGCGGCTCTGAGCCAATTATTAGATCAAAAGGATAAATAATCTCATGGTTAAATTATTCGTCATCACCGCCCTGACAAGCCTATTAATAGCCTGCGACAAGAATGAAGTAGGAGACGTCAGCCTAGGCCTTTTAACAACGAAAGACATCAAACTCAACACCTTAGTCGATCCCATCGTGACTGGTGTAACTTGCCATGTCGCCAGTATTGAGGCTGACTTAGATTTTTCTGATCCTAGTGACTCCTCAATCGCTTGTCGCCAAACCGGTAAAATCACATCAGACATGATAAAAAACATCGATCGTTCGAAGTCAGGAGAAGTTATTTTTAATAAGTCGAAAAGTATTTTCTTTAAAAATATGAAGGTCCGCCGCATTTTTGATGAAGACTCACAAACACTGATGTATGTATCCTATTCAACTAAAGAAACCTCCGGCAGCTTTAAACACAGCCTATCTACTGTGCCTTTATGGGGAACAGAAGCCTATCAAACACCGGTTACAAAATAACTTCATAAGCGGTAGCAATCCGAATCATGACGGCTTGCTACCGCATCCCCCCGTAATAGTCATCGATTCCTGGTAAGTGAGAAATCAAACTTTCTTACCCGCTACCGGCTCCTGTATCGAATCCATATCCACCAAGTTCCAAGGCATCCCCTGTTGACGGTAAATACGTTTCTCTAACTTAGGGTAATCCGCCACATCATGCTCTAGGCGCTGCCCCACAACAATACACTTAAGTACCGATGAGCCAATATTTCGCAAATTATGCGCAGACCCTCCTGCCCTATAACCAATAAAATCTCCCGTACTGACGTGATAGACCTCGTTACCTATAGTGGCTTCTGCCTCACCTTCAAGGATATAAACACACTCATCCTCATGATAATGAACATGAGTTTCAGTAGATTCATGTCCTGGCAGTATTTCAATAATATGAAAACCAAAACCTGTTAATCCCGTTAAATCACCTAGGGATTTATTTAGTCGCTTTGCATTTGAGTTTAAAAAATGTGTTTTTTGAATCCCTTCATAGCCATCAATTTCGTCTTTTTTTAAAATATATTTTTCCATGCAATCTACCTGTAAAAGTCATGAATACAAAGGTAGATTAATCTTTTTCAATAGAGATGAATATCTGAAAAGAAGAAAAAGGCAGCAAACTTACTTTCTCCTTAAACGGCAGGCAAAAAAAAGCATGATTACAAAGAGAAGCTCATAATCATGCAAAACGAAAAAACACGTTAAAATTCGATATATCAACCCAATACAGTATCTATGATTGTTTTAGAACCCTAATGGCCACGGCAATTCAACCATATCCTGCAATAAGCCTTGAGGTAGATCGAGCACCATCAAATGAGATAGTGTGACTAAAAAACCAATTGCACAGGTCGTTAGCAACAGTGTTTTTTGAGGTGTGCACCTTGCTTTAATAGACAAGAACACCACAAAGAAAAGCGTAATCGCAATAATATAACCCACTAAGGCATATCCGATTACTAACGCTGTTAACCAATAAATATAATGCATTAACTTCTCAACTTTAGGATCACCACGGTAACCAGAGAATATTTCATTATCAAAATTGACCGCATCATCCACTTGATTGGTTAATAGCTTATAAAAGACAATAAGAGACAAGACCAACATCAAAGCCGATACACTTCCTGTAAAGATGCCACCTAAAAAGGATTGAGTCGTTGCATCATAAATACCATAGGCGAATAAGGCACACACAAATCCAGCAAATAAAGTTTGAGGCCCTAAGTTCGTGGCACGCTCTTCTTTCAAAGACGCTGGCTTTGCTTTTTCCGCCTTCGTTGTTTTAGCGGCATGGCGTGCTGCATAAAAGATAGACGTCGCGGTTAAAATGCTGATAATAATCACACCCGGTTTCATCAAAAATCCTACACCATCAAATTGAACCGCTTGGTAAAGGTAGGTTTCCATCCCATTAGCCAATACAAACCCAATTAGAAAAGCAGGTCGAGGCCAACCAAAGCGCTTCATTAATACACCTAATACACCAATACCCAATAGCGTAATAAGATCACCTAGATCACGGGTCGCTTGAAAGGCGGCAAAGCAAATCACCATAATCATAAAAGGAGCCATTAAGTTATACGGAATCGTCGTTAATCGCGATACCGATTTAGATAGCATCAAACATAAACCGGCGCCCAAAACATTGGCAACCGCTAACGACCAAACAATAGTATAAGTAATGTCTAAATCCGTGCTAACCATAGCAGGGCCAGGCTCTAAACCAATCAGCACCATACCACCAAGGAAAACCGCCATACTCCCTGAACCTGGAATACCAAATAAGAGTGTCGGAATAAGTCCGCCTCCTTCTTTAGCATTGTTAGCCGATTCCGGTGCAATCACCCCCTTACATCCCCTTTTCCGAAACCCGATTGATCTTTTGTTGTCTGCACCGCATGCCCATAAGCAATCCAATCAACAACACTGCCACCAAGTCCCGGCAAAGCGCCAACAATACAGCCAATAATGGAGCAACGTACGGCTAACCACTTATGCTCGACTAAATCTTTTACACCGGTTAACCAACCAGATCCTAATTTTGAGGCATCCGATATAGCCCTGTTTTGTCTTAATAGATCGATAATTTCCGGTAAGGCAAAAATCCCCAAGCCCACAACCACTAACGGGATACCATCCATTAGATAGAAGTTTTCAAAGGTCATACGGTTTTCACCAGTCGCAGGTGCACCACCAATGCTACCGAATAGAATCCCAATACCACATCCCACCAATCCCTTAATTAAACTACTACCGGCCAATACCCCAACCATACTCAAACCGAGTACCGTCAACATAAAAAGCTCTGCTGAGCCAAAAGCCAAGATGACAGGACGAGCAATTAATACAAAGACAGTAAGTACTAAGGCACCGAATAAGCCGCCAAACAGCGAAGCAGAAAATGCGGCTGACAGGGCTCGTGCAGCCTGTCCTTTCTTCGCCATTGGGAAGCCATCTAACACGGTCGCCTGGGAACCACTTGACCCTGGGATCCCCATCAATACCGACGTAAAAGTATCGGATGTTGGTATAACAGCAACTAACCCGATCAACATAGCCAGAGCGGAAATAGGATCCATTCCGTATAAGAAAGGTAAGAGCAAAGACAAACCGGCAATACCACCCAAACCTGGAAAGATTCCGATAGCAAGACCCAGTAACACACCTCCCGTTAAGTACAACAGATGAGTACCTGACAAAATGGTTTGTAAGGCAATAAGAAGAGCATCAATCATAAGATTTACCTAGAGAAGTTCAGCCACCTATAAACGCCATAAGTGACTGAATGGATCTAACACAAGAATTAAAAAGAAAAGAGAATTACAATTTCACTTTGTATTTATCAAATAACCAGTTTACAACCCATGCTTTATCTTCTTCAGAAATATCTAAGGCCGCCTTAAATGCTTTTTGAGCCTCTTCGTGAACCAGTTGCGGATATTCACCTAATACAGCAGAAGATTGCGCTTTAAAATCAGCTGATTGTGTGGCTTTTTCAACCGCATTTCTCCAGGTTTCTACAACCTCTGGGGCCGTTCCTTGTGGAAGAAAAATGCCTTTTTGAGCAGCAAAACCAGCTACAAAGAAGGATTTCCAAACCTTAAACCCTTGTCCTTCAGGCTTTTTACCATGAAGCATTTCATACACTTCAAAGAAATGAGGCAAATCTGGAAAAGTCGGATCTCGTTGAATATCTCCATTTTCATCCAACATACCCCAGGACATAATGGGGATAGCACGCCCCTCTTCCACAAGCGGTATGACTTTTTTCAAGTAAGCCGAACTGGTTTGATAATCAACATTTACTTCACCACGCTCAAAAGCAAGGCGACCAGCACCTCGACCTTTCATTCCAAAAATGGCCTGAACATCAATATCCAATAAATCCATCGCCAATAAAGGCACAAGATCAAGAGAAGTCGCCCCTTGGCTGCCGTACTTTAATTGATGATTTTTTAGCTGCAATAAATCTTTAGCGGAGTTAATGCCAAGGTCAGAGCTTACATAAAACACCCCACCTGTTGGCGATGCCAGCACCACATCCCAATCCTTGTATTCGTACTTAACGCGAATATCACCAAGTAAATAAGGGAACTGTGTAGAGCCAGATGTTCCTAATACATTTAAGCCGTTATTTTTCCCACGACGCTGAAATTGGTTAGCGCCTTTTGTAGAGCCACCACCAGGAATGTTCTTTATAACCACAGTTGGATTACCTGGTAATGCTTTTGAAAGATGTGGACCATAGAACCTAGCCCAAGTATCGGAGCCACCACCCTCTTTAAAAGGGACAATCCATTCGACTCTTTTATCTTCAAAACTGACTTCGGCGGCGGCCTGGTTCGAAACAAGCAAGGCGCTCGAAAGTATAACGGTCGAAGAAAATAAGGTTAGTAATTTTCGTTTTAAAAACAATTTATTATTATTCATGTTTCACTCTCTTATTTTAGATTTTTTATAATTTAGAGAATCAAGTAATCATTTACTTAATAGCAAGTACGGTTAAACTTTAGGGGGTGATCCTGTCAGGAAGCTGACAAAACACCTAAAGAATGACTTTTTTGAAATAGATACCGTACCTTGCATGATTTTTTTCGCCGTTCTAATCAAACCAACACTCAAGATATCAATTGTCTCGGCGTCTTGTTTCATTTTTAAAATCAGATCAATTTTTCCACTAGGGTGTTCTATACGGATCGAGTTTGTCTCATTGGAGGGCGTATCAATTAAGTCACCGATAATGGTTTTTTTATGCACAGCAGCAACACTGATACAAATAGCGCCGGTAACAGAATGGCTAGCATGACAATTCTGTGGGACAAAATAACGGGAGGTAATCGTGCCATCAGATTGTGGCTTTGATAGCAAACCGACTTTAGGTATGACCTTGCCAGTGACATCACCAAACCCCATATCCAGTGCGGCCGCTAATCGAATACGCTCAATCTTAGCCAATAACGCGGCATCAGTATCAAGTTCATCCTTGCTTTCATAACCCGTTTTCTGCAGAGACTCCGCCTTAATTAATACCATTGGCATGGAGGCATCAACGCAGCTCACCTCTATACCTTCGTATACATCACGCGCATTACCTGTTGGGAAGAGTTTTCCTGTTTTGGTACCACAAACATCTAAAAAATTCAAAACAATAGGCGCGGCTGTGCCTGGCACACCATCAATACTGGCATCACCTTCGTATTCCACCACACCATTTGGCGTTTGCACGGTCACCTCTATAAAAGAATCCGTATTCACATTACGAACTCTTACTAATGTTTCGCCATTTTCAGCCGCCACTAAACCGGATTCAATCGCGAATGGCACAGCACCAGATAAAATATTCCCGCAGGAAGGTCCAATATCGATTTTTTGATCTTTAATAGACACCTGCATAAAAAGATAATCTATGTCGGCATTTGGATGATTGGACTTAGATACTATGGCGGATTTACTGGTCAGACTCGTACCACCACCCACACCATTAATTTGCTGTGAATCACCAGAGCCCATCACAGCTAACACTATTTTTTCCTGGGAAGGCCAATCATCAGGTAAATCATTTGCTAGGAAGTAAGGTCCTCTCGATGATCCCCCGCGCATGATGGTACAAGGGACCTTAATTTGATCAGTCATGACAACCTCTTTTCTTTTCTGCTATAGCAAACGCTATAAATGAAATAAAAAGGGAGTATGGGAAATCAAATAATAGTTAATAAGAATCCTATAGTTACCACTGAATATTCAGACATATACTATTATCAATACAACCAAAACTCCCTTGGGAGGTTCAAATGTAGAGAGGAAAGCTGTCAACAAGCTGACTTAGCGCTGGTATTCAAAGGCAGAATTAATAGGTATATCAAAGAACACACGCTGAAATAGGGAAGGTTCGAGGGCTAATCAAAATCTTTCATAAAATATTCCCACTCATTGAGAATGACTTCTCGCTTCATTTTATCGGTAAATATTAATAACGACAGATCCAGAGGAATTGGCCGAAGACTGCTTGAGCTACCGATAAAAACACGTTTTTCTTCCGTAATTAATTCCTGTCGAATTGGATTAAAGCTGGTTTCACTAGAAAGAGCTAATTGCCCTTCGTCAGACAAAATAAAATCGATAAAACGTTTTGCGTCGAATACATTTTGAGCCTTTTTGGGGATGAAGGCACTCCGCATAAAAACGGTTGTGTAGTCTTTTGGAATCACCACTTTTATTTTAGGGTACGATTTTGACCAGGTATTTGCATAAGACCCATTGATATTATAAGCCAATAATAACTCCCCTGTAGACAGTGCTTTCAACATAGAAGAGCTGCTGGTAAAACTGCGGGCATTGGTTTTTCCTAGCACTTCTAATAATCGATAGTAACTGTTTGTTTGTAGACGATCGTGACCTAATACTAAATAACCAATGCCAGTATTTTCAATATCAAAATTGCCGATTTTATTGTTTAATTGATGACTATTTTGCTGGATAAACTGCACCAACTGAGTTCTAGTATGAGGGATATCTTGATCACCTAACACATCGGTATTAAAGGCAAACACGGCTGGCTCAGAGGTGAAACCAAAAATTTGATTGCGCCATGATGCCCCATTCGGTAAACGTTCTGTTTCTGTTGAAGTGTGGCTAATTGCATGGCCATCGTTCACCAGTTTAAACTGTAAATCCATAGCAGAACTTAACATGATATCAGGGTGAGCCACCTCATTTTCTAAAAAGGCATCGTATAACGCATTGGTACTCCATTCTGTATAAACCACCTTTATTGTGGGGTATTTTCTCTGAAAGGCGTTAATAATTGGTGCAATTTCTGGATAATCAGCCGCGCCATAAATCGCTAATACAGAACGTTCAAACACGTCACTTTCAAAACTAAATTTAACACTCGCCGCCTCAATAGACGGAATCAAAAGCAACAACAAAATAAAGACAGGTTTGTTCATAAAGACGCATCCACTAAGGTTAGAAATACCACTTCCACTAGAAGTCCATTTGGATGATTATTCTTTAGCATCAACTGAGCCCCATGATGATCGGCGACCTCTTTTGAAATAGAGAGACCTAATCCGCTCCCGGATTGAAGATTGTTGCTAACGCGATAAAAACGATCAAACACAGATTGTTTCTCTGAATCAGGAATGCCCATACCTTGGTCTGATATCGTTAATTTCGCGATTTTTTTCAATAATGAGAGTGATTTCCACAACACCTTGTTTAGGGCTGTATTTGATGGCATTTTCAATAATATTCTGAAGCATTTTTTTCAGTGCTACTGTATCCCCAACAATCTGGCAATCATCATTAGGGCCGATATACGCTAACTCCACTTTTTGCTGCAAAGCCGTTAACACCTGATCCCGTGACACTTCTTTTATTAACGCACCTAACCATACCTTCTCAAGCGCCTTGCTTTTAAATCGATGGGCTAACAACGCCTGATTTAACAATTGATCTACGGTTCGACTAAGGGATTCACAGGAGTCAATGACCTGAGTGATTTGAGAGTGACGTTTGGGTTTATCATTTTCCATCAGGGCATTTTGAGATTGAGCTAGAATACCTGCTAAGGGAGTGCGCACCTGATGTGCCGTTTCACTGGTAAAGTGCTTTAATCGATCCAAGGTATTTTGCAATTGCATCATGAAGTGATTAATTGTCCGCAATAACTCGCTAATTTCTTTTGGTGCATCGGTATCGATCGGCGTTAAATCCGTAGGCGCACGCTCAGAAAGTACGGTATTTAATCGTCTTATCGGTCTAACGATAAACCAAATAAAGACATAACAAACGGACAACGCAATGGTAAATATAACGCTGACGAGCTGCAGTGCTTTGACACTAATATCATGCGCCATTTCATTTCTGGATTGCAGTGTCTGGGCTAGGTAAACAACCACACCCACCTGTAATTCGCCCTCTATTAATTTTCTCGACAATTTTATAAAACGCACTTTTTCAGCACTGTAAACGCCATCAAAGTATTCGGCTTCATAAGGTCCATCCACTCTACGGATGCGTTTTTTAGGTCGAAATGCGCTCGATAAATCTTCATACCCTGTCAAATGCTGATTATCCGCAATCACTTGATAAAACGCTCTATCATCAGGGGAAAGACTTAACCCTTGAAAAGCAGACACAGGCAAATCCACCACAATGATATTATTAATCAATTTTATATTTTCAACGACTTGCAAAGCCGATCCAAATAACACTCGATCATAAGACAATTGTGCCGCACTTTTTCCATAGGCGTTAGCTATAAAAAAGTCACCCCCGCCAGAGTAATCAACAATAAACTGGCTCCAATAATCAGTTGTTCTCGTATTGACCAATTACTTATTTTAATCATTTTCTATACGTTACAAAGTAGACCAATCATCCTTGCTGTCCTCTACTTTTTCACGCTCCTCAAGCAAATAGCCTAAACCTCGAATGGTTTTAATTTCAACACTTCCGCCTTCTATTTTTTTCTTACCCGGGCAACATAGGTTTCAATCGCATTTTCAGAAGGAAACTCATCAAACCCGTATAAGTGATTAATCAACTCTTCTTTACTGAGCACTCTCCCAAGGTGCTTTGAAAAAATTTCTAATAAGCGGTATTCACGTCGCTTAAATTGTATTTCTTCGCCATCGAGTGAAACACTGCACGCATTGAAATCAATTGCCAGCCGTCCAAACATAAGCGCCGTTTGAGCATTACCCTGATAACGTCTTAGTAAGGCACGACAACGGGCATCAAGCTCACCAAAATCAAATGGTTTCGTGAGATAGTCATCAGCCCCTAAATCCAATAGATTAATGCAGTCTTCTATTTGTGCTCGAGCGGTTAAAATAAGGACAGGAGTATTGTCTTTCCTAATACGTAGATTTTGTAATATTCGAGAGCCACTCATTTCAGGCAAATTTAAATCAAGAATAATTAAGTCATAATTTTGATGCCTTAATATGCTATTTGCCTCATCACCTCGAACAACATGATCGATTCCATGCCCCAGTTTACGGTAATGATCACAGATAGCGTTGCCTAAAACAGCATCATCTTCAATGACTAATAATCTCATTTACAACCTTCTCAATGGATATGTTATCAAGCGAAAATCCGGGTACTTACTGTAAAACAAATACCTACATTGATGTCTTTTAAACACAGTTACATCTCAACTATGCCTATTTTCTTTCCTATGATAAGGTTCTTATCAATAGATAGGCCAGATAATTTATAACATTATATGAGAATTCGATGATCGACGTAGAGGAGTTTTTCACATGGACGTAACCCAATCCCTTAAAGAGGTTTTTGGTTTTGATCATTTCCGTTCAGGCCAACAGGAAACCATTCAGCAATTATTGAATGGCGACTCATCATTGGCCATTTTCCCGACGGGATCTGGTAAATCATTATGTTATCAGTTTACCGCATTGCATTTACCTAATTTAACCCTCGTTGTGTCTCCTCTATTAGCGTTAATGAAAGACCAACTTGCGTTTCTTGAAAAATACGGCATTGCGGCCACCAGCCTCGACTCAAGTGTCACCGCAGACGAATACCAATCACGATTGCAGCAAATTAGACAGGGCAAGATTAAAATTTTAATGGTATCGGTTGAACGTTTCAAAAATGAGCGCTTTCGGCGCTTCATCAAAGACATTCCCATATCAATGTTAGTGGTAGATGAAGCGCATTGCTTGTCAGAATGGGGGCACAACTTTCGTCCAGATTATTTAAAGCTGCCATTTTACCGCCATGAATTACAGATTCCATTAGTACTATTACTAACCGCGACGTCAACCGCTAAAGTAAAACAGGATATGGCGGAAAAGTTTAATATAAAAAAAGAACACATTGTTCAAACAGGGTTTTATAGACCAAATCTTAATATCGATATTAAAAGCGTTAATGAAGAGGACAAAAACCACATCTTGATTGAGACTCTTAAAGTACAATCAGGCTGCGGTATCATATATGTCACCCAACAGCAAACGACAGAAAGCTTAGCGCATACACTGCGTCAGCAAGGGTTCAACGTCGTACCTTACCATGCGGGTATGGAGAGTGAATTTCGTCAACAAGTTCAACAGGACTTTATGCATAATAAGGTCGACCTCATAGTGGCAACCATTGCCTTTGGAATGGGAATAGACAAATCCGATATTCGTTTTGTTATCCATTATGACCTCCCTAAATCCATAGAAAGTTACAGTCAAGAAATTGGACGAGCGGGCCGGGATGGAAAAAAATCCAACTGTATATTGTTGGCCAACTTAGATGGTCTACATACCATTGAAAACTTTATTTATTCTGATACGCCTGAACGCCACAATATTGACGCTCTCATTGATATCATCAAGAAAAATCAGCAGCAAGGCGAGTGGTCAATGCAACTGCTAAAGGTAGCGAACCAATGCAACATTCGACAATTACCCTTTAAAACCATTTTAGTACAACTTGAACTTTTACACGTTATTCAGCCAAAATACAGCTATTTTGCAGAAATCCGGTATCACTTTATTGCAGATAGAAGCGCTATTCTTGGTTCATTTTCGGGTGAACGGCAGCATTTTCTAGAAGCGATATTTAACCATACTCACTTTAAAAGGGTTTGGGGAGACATAGACTTCGACGCGTTATTTCAGCACTATGGCGCTGAGCGCTCAAGGGTAATGACCGCATTAGAGTATTTATCTGAAAAAGGACTGATTGAGTTAACGGCAAAAGGAATGACTGATGTTTACGATGTTCATCTCAACAAGCTAGATCAAGTCTCCTTACCCTTGCACCTAGAGCAATACTTTTTTGAAAAAGAACAAAGTGAAATTAAACGCATCGAATCCCTTATACAATTTTTCGAACTTGAAAGTTGCCTGAATAAAAGCCTCGCACATTACTTTGATGATAAAAAAGCGCCTGAGAATTGCCAGCATTGTTCTGCCTGTCTAGGAAAACCAATAACGTTATCTTACTCAAATCCCCCTTCCTTGCCATCAATGAATTCTATTCAAGAAGCATTAGCGTCACTTTCTGAAGGTGTAAATAAAAAATTCCCAGAGGCAAGCGAATGGATCACACCAAAAGTGCAGTGTCGTTTTCTATTAGGGCTTACTCAACCCCTTTTTAGTAAAATAAAAGCTCGTGAACTGGAAGGATTTGGGCTATGCCATAACCTACGCTATAAAGATACATTAGCGCTAATCGAGAAAATACACAGATAAATCGCAGCACAATAAAGCAAGCAGCCGGCCGTTAACGTCTATTTATTTCCAAAATAGAATATCAAAAACCGAATTTACATTATTTAACACATAAAGATATGTCATCGGTAGATTATAATCTGTATTTATATTAGATTATCGCTAAAGTAATGCAGGGTCCAGATTATTATATTTGATATTAGAACATTATCATTAGTAACAATGCTTGTATGCCTAATGATGTCCGTCGTAATGCTACTACTTGCTCTTATCTATCCTAAAAACGGCAGTACGCGTTTTTGGGCGATCGGCAACAGCTTTATTGCGGCGGGATTATTGCTTCTAGGGCTTAGAAATCACATTCCTGATTTTCTCTCCATTCCAGTAAGCAATACCTTCATTACAATCGGGTATTGCTATATTTTGGCAGGCATTAGTGTGTTTGTTGGACGAAAAATCCCCACTCGATCATTAACCCTCGTATGCCTGACGTTATTTCTTTCCTTCCTTTTCTTTACTGATTTTATGCCTAACCTCACGGCGCGAATCATAATAATTTCACTAACGGTATCCGCACTTGGTTTTGCTAGTGCGTGGCTGTTTTTTATGGATAAAAGAGAAGACTATCGTTTTTTAGAAAATATACTGGCTTGGATTTTTATTCTCCATTCTTGCTACCTCATCTTGCGGGCCACCTTCACTTACTCTGATACTCCCCTATCAAATTTCATGGATGCAAATACCTTACACGCGCTTTCCTTTTTAGACGTTTTTATTTTTTCCATATTAATCACTTTCGGCTTGAGTTTTTTACTGAATACCGAATTACAGGCAAAACTAAGGCACATTAGCGAAACCGACAACCTTACTGGCATATTAAATCGTGGCGCCTTCCTGGCGCTCATTAGAAGTAAAGCAGATACTCATCAGTACCCTATTTCCGTCATGATGATAGACATCGATCATTTCAAAAAAATCAACGATACATACGGACATCAAATGGGTGATACCGCCTTAGCCTTCACCACTGACTTTATTCAAACCCAGCTAGATGAAACGTCTCTTTTTGGTCGTCTTGGAGGAGAAGAGTTTTGCATTGCACTTCCTAATACAACGCTAGCTGAGGCCGAACGTTTAGCCCAAGACCTGCTTGCCTCACTATCAAGCACACCATTAATTAAAGATGGTCATGCCATTAACATAAGCATCAGTATCGGTATAACTGAACATAGTGAGACGATGCTTAATATTGAAGATTCCCTACAACTCGCTGATAAAGCACTTTATAAAGCCAAGGAAGCTGGGCGCAATCGTCTTATAACACATGCGGCCTAGGACGCACATGCTATAGACAGCCAAATTAAAAAGTCGTTGGGTCCGGTTTCATGGTTGGAACCTGTAATTGAACTCGTGCTGTTTTCAAAGTATCATCATCCAACTGCCCGCATTCGTACAGGCTTACCAGCGCAGACCAAGCAATATAACGTGCATCAACCTCGAAATAATCTCTTAGCTCAGGCCTTGCTTCACTAAGCCCAAAACCATCCGTACCTAGAGCGGTAAAAGACTGAGGAAACCAATTAGACACACTACTTGGTAAAGACTTCATAAAGTCACTGCATGCTACAACGACACCTCCTTCATCAAGCATTAGTTGTTCGATGTAATTCTTCTGTGTATTTTCTGGTGTCAATCTATTCTGACGTTCAACTTGATGGGCCTGTCGCAGCAATTCGTTGTAACTGGTCACACTCCAAACATCTGTACTACAAGCATAACTTTCAAGTATTTTTGCGGCTTGCATCACTTCTTGCATTAAACTGCCACTGCCTAAAAGGTGTACTTTATGTCCAGTGAGTTCACTTCTTTGATAACAATACATGCCTTTAATAATGCCTTCTTCAACGTCTTCTGGCATGGCTGGCATCGGGTAATTCTGGTTGTATAATGTAAGGTAATAAAATACATTTTCACCCTCTTGATACATGCTCTTTATGCCCGCTTGCACAATTACTGCTAATTCATAGGCAAAAGCAGGATCATAACTTCTCAAATTGGGAACAGTGGAGGAGAGTACATGAGAATGCCCATCTTGATGTTGTAAACCTTCGCCATTTAGTGTGGTTCGCCCTGCTGTCGCCCCTAATAAGAAACCTTTAGTCATTGAGTCTGAACAGGCCCAGATCATGTCTCCAACTCTCTGAAAACCGAAGATAGAATAGAAGATATAAAACGGGATCATAGGTACCGAAAAATTTGAATAGGCCGTACCAGCCGCTAGAAATGATGCCATTGCCCCTGCCTCACAGATGCCCTCTTGTAAAAGCTGACCGTCTTTAGATTCTTTGTAAGGTAATAATGATGATGCGTCGACAGGATTGTATTTTTGACCTTCACTTGAATAAATACCAAACTGCTTAAATAAGGATTCCATCCCAAACGTTCTCGCTTCATCAGGGACAATAGGAACAACAAATCGCCCCAATGCTTTATCTTTTAAAATAGACGCCAACATTCGGACAAAAGCCATGGTTGTAGATTGCTCTCTTGATGACCCCTCTATTGCAGATTTAAATAAACTTAATGGTGGCGCCGTTAAGTTGGGCTGAGTGGTATCACGGGAAGGTAAATACCCTCCCAATTTTCGTCTATGTCTATGAAGGTACTGAGCTTCGAGACTATCTGCCGCTGGTTTATACAATTCTGCTTTAGCCATTTGCTCATCCGATAACGGAATCCCAAAACGCTTACCAATATCAATTCGTTCTTGCGGGGTAAACTGCTTTTTCTGATGCGCGGTATTCTGCCCTTCTGCCGACGCCCCCATACCGTCACCTTTAACGGTTTTCATTAAGATTACTGTTGGTTTACCTGTATTCTTAGAGGCTTTTTCAAACGCGGCATAGACTTTCTTTCGATCATGCCCTCCACGACGAATCATTCGAATTTCATCATCATTTAGTATGTTCATTAATTGTGCAAGACGGTCATCACCTTCTACCCAATGATCACGTACTGTTTTACCATCAGAGACAGTATAAAATTGATAATCACCATCTACGGCTCTATCCATGCGAGCTTGCAATAAACCGTCCTGATCTCGAGAAAATAATTCATCCCATTCACTGCCCCAGATGACTTTAATAACATTCCAACCAGCACCACGATAACTGCGTTCTAATTCCTGAATAATTTTTCCATTGCCTCTAACAGGTCCATCTAAACGCTGCAAATTACAATTTACGACCATCACTAAATTATCAAGATTATCCCTTGTAGCCATATTAATGGTTCCAAGTACTTCGGGTTCATCGGACTCACCATCACCAATAAAGCACCATACCTTACCGCCGTTTTGAGGCTTCAACCCTCGATTCTCTAAATATTTCATAAATCGAGCTTGATAAATTGCAGACGGTGTTGAAAGTCCCATAGAAGCCGTCGGTAACTGCCAGAAATCCGGTAATCGTCGTGGATGAGGGTATGAAGGCAGGCCTCCCCCGTTTGTAATTCTCGTCTAAAATTTTCCATTTGCTGTGTAGTAAGGCGGTTTTCAAGATAGGCTCTTGCATAAACGCCTGGTGATGAATGAGCTTGTACCATCAAAATATCACCACCATAAGAATCTGATCGATTGCGAAACCAATGGTTAAACCCGACTTCCAACATAGTAGCTGCAGACTGATATGTAGTAATATGGCCACCAACACCCGAACCATTATCATTGGCTTTTAATACCATCGCCATCGCATTCCAACGGATAATATTTTCAATTTTTTGTTCTATCGCAAGATCACCAGGATAGCTAGGTTGCAAATAAGAAGGAATGGTATTTCGATAGGGGGTATTCAGTGTTGCCTCCGTTAAAGCCACCCCTTTTTTAAGCAAATGATCTTGTAGTAAACGTAATATTTCACGGCTTCGCTCTTCTCCTTGCTCGCAACGAATGTACTCAATTGCCTCTAACCAATCACTGTTTTCAAGTGTCAGCTCATCTCTATTATAAGTGTACTTAGCCTTTGTATCATTCATCACCAACCCCTCACTACCCGCTTTTATTGTTTTAAAAATAGTAGCACGACGTAATGAGTGAAAATGGCTAAAAAACAATGTTAATAAACATATAATTGATTTATAACGTCAATATTTAATTATAATTTGACTTAATTATCTAAAAAAAACACATCAATAAAAAACTAAGCAATGCTACTATGATGAGCTGTAACTAATCGTACTTCATAAATATTCAAACTTTAGGAGAGAACATATGCACCCGTTGGATCGCATCGATCGAAAGATTTTAGACATTCTTCAGGAAGATGCTCGAATAAGTGTTGCTGAGATTGCGGAGTTAGTTGGTTTGTCTCAAACGCCTTGCGGAAGACGTATTAAGCAACTCGAAAAGCAAGGGCTAATTGCTAGGCAAATCGTTGTTTTAGACCCGAAGAAAATTGGCCTACCAATGACTATTTTAGTTCAAATATCACTCGAGAAACAAAGTAAGGATAAGTTGAAAATATTTGAAGACGCGGTAATAAACATTCCAGAAGTAATGGAGTGTTATCTAGTAACAGGAAGTCAGTCTGATTATATTTTAAAAGTTGTCACTCGTGATTTAGATCACTATCAACAGCTCTTGCTAGACCACCTAGCCTCCATTGAAGGTGTCAGCTCCATTATTACTAATTTCATAATGCGACAACCTATACATAAGACAGCCTACAATCTGGATCACTTAGGAAAATAAGGACTTGTTCATTTATCTAATAAAGACAGAGATAGGTGCAACAATACTATTCGATATAGTTCAAAAATTAATGAGTTAACCGCAAATATGATTAACCCATTATTACGCTAAAGAAACGAACGTTCTAAGTTTGGTTAGCCGATTTTTGTCATCTCATTTAATGTAAAAGATGTCACAGCACCCTCTGTTGCCGCCATGTATTCAGCTAAATGAGTGTTGCCCATGTGAGTCTGCCAAAGTTCACGCGTTTCCCAGTTTTCATAAAACATAAAATGTGCAGGGTTTGTATTATCTTGATGAAGGTCGTAGTTAATGCAACCGTCTTCTGCACGAGTAATATCGATTAGCTTAATAAGTTCTGCTTTAACTAATTCAATTTTGTCTTCATTAGCAACGATATTAGCAACGATAGTAAGTTGAGCCATTTTAAATTCCTCACTTAGTGATGGTTTATGTTGATTTGATTGAGTGATGATAAGCTCATATTTAACCCAAATAAACCACTTAATAATTGAAACATTATCAAATAAAATTAGATAATCTTTCTTTATTACACATTGTAGTTCCTTAAAAGTACATTTACCTACAGGGTTCTCCTAGCATTAGGCTAGAATTAATGGAAAACTACATGCAAGTTAGGAATTTAATCACGTCTTTATTCATTTCAATAAGGTAATTTCAGATGACAACAGTGGATTATTTAAAGGGGTTTGGCATCACCCTTACTGAGGCTAGAGACTTTATATTAGCGAACATAAATACTCCCAGCGTTATTTTACAAACTTCAGCCGAGTATGGTGTAACCAATCGCATGCTCGCTGAAATTTATGGAGGTGTGAGCTTACAAGAGGTGATTAATTTTTTTGACCAAGCCGGGTTAAACAGTCGAGTACTCGATTTAGTAGTAAGCAATGTTGAAATATTTAGCCACCAAGATTTAGACCTTAATACAGACTCAATACAGCCATTAAATAGTACTAATATAAATGCACTAGCGTCTGGAGATTATTGGTCAAACAACACCCTTACTTATAGTTTTAATACATCTTTCCCAGAATACTATTATTCCGCACTATCAAGCAGCTATCTATCAACGGGACCTCAGGGCGGATGGCAAGAATTGAGTTTAGCAGCGCAAATGGCCGTAAAAGATGTATTACAAGACACCTCCAACTTGACTTTACTTAGCTTTTCAGAAGTAGCATCAACCCAAGGAGACATTAATTTTAATACATTAACATTTTCAGGCAGCACAGATGGATTTGCCTATTATCCGTCGGTTTCTCCTATTGGAGGAGAGGTTTTTCTTAACAACGTCTACCAAACAACTGATGACTATAAGGCAGGTGGTACAGCGCTGAATACCTTAGCTCATGAATTAGGACATGCCTTAGGTTTGAAGCATTCTTTTGAAAAACCAAACTCGTTAGCCAGTAACTTTGAAAATTCAGATTACTCAATCATGTCTTATACAGATGTCAGAGAAGTTATACCGATTTTTGACTATAATCCATCAACCTTAGGAATAAACGTCGTATACAGTCAAGATGCGCTAAGAGACGCCTTTAGTCTACTTGATGTCGCCGCACTACAAGCTATCTATGGTGTTAATACCACTTATGCAACAGAAGACAATACCTATTCACTGTCATTTGCAGATAAAAAATACCTAACAATTTGGGATGCTGGTGGAACAGATACAATCAATGTATCGAACACAAAAGGAAATAGCCATATTGACTTAAGGGCTGGACAGCATTCTTCTGTCGATATAAGAGATATTGACCAGCAAATAGCAGATACATTAACGTGGCTTGATGATCAACAGGCGCCAGACTTTTCAGATTGGATACATGATGTTTATAACGATAACGCGGACTCAATTTATACAGGTCAAAATAATCTTTCAATTGCATTTGGCGTTTGGATAGAAAACGTATTAACGGGATCAGGTAATGATATCGTCCGTGACAATGCTGTAAACAACGTGATTAATACGGGATCAGGTAATGATATTATCCAACTATATGATGGTGGTTACGATATAGTGAACGGTGGTGATGGTATTGATACTGTCTATGTAGATGAATCTTCATCCGCCGTCAATTACGTTCAATCAAACAACGGTTACACTCTTTTAGGAGAGAACTTTGCAGCCGAAATCGTAGGGGTCGAGACACTCGTATTTAATGACAACGTTAGTATTATGCTCTCGTAAAGCAAAAGCCGTAGCAAATTTTTTACTTAATTTATAAAAAGACAAGCCACTAAGTAGCCGCTTGTCTTTTTGTATTTCTTATACGGATGTCCCCGCAGTAAAAAGCTCTTTACGCAAGCGCTTCTTCTGAATATAGACAATCAACATAACGAGCAAGAAAGCAGGTACAAAAAACCATTCTTTATTTGGTCTTGTTGCCTCTACTTGAAATTGAGTGATTTCCCAATCAAAATCTAGCCCCTGCTGTTCTGCAAATTGACCAAACATCAGGTTATCGATAAATATACGATCGTCTTCCTCTCTGATTTCTAAACCTGCACCTGCTGCCAACCGGTCTTGAGCATCACCTTGAAGGTCTAATGGCATAATGACTGTTTTTTCAATCCAACGACCATCTATATTTTCTCCTTCAACCGACACTCTCATGAAATGAAGGTCATCATGGTTTTCTATATAAGTTAGCATTTGATTCGCCTGATAAACCTCATAAGGTTCCATTATTTGATCCAACCAAAATCCTGGGCGGAACAAGGTAAACGCAACCAAGATCAACAACGCGCTCTCATACCATCGACTACGGACCATAAAATACCCCTGTGTCGCTGCGGCAAAGATCAACATGGCCGCTAAAGACACAAAAAACACGATGACACCTTGAATAAAGGTCACATCTATCAGCAATAAGTCCGTATTAAAGATAAACAGAAAGGGTAGTAATGCAGTTCTCATGGAATAGAAAAAGGCAGTAAAACCGGTCTTAATGGGGTCACCACCCGATACGGCAGCAGCAGCGAAGGAAGCCAACCCTACAGGTGGCGTCACATCCGCCATGATACCAAAATAGAAAACGAACATGTGAATAGCCACTAAAGGAACAATCAAACCATTTTGTGAACCTAGCTCCACCACCACACTGGCCATCAAAGAAGAAACGACGATATAGTTTGCAGTTGTTGGCAGCCCCATTCCAAGTACCAGTGAAATCAAAGCCACCATTAATAACATGATGATTAATACACCACCGGAAACGAGTTCAACAAATTCAGCCATCACCTGACCAATTCCAGTTAATGTAACTGTACCTACAATGATACCAGCGGTCGCTGTCGCAACACCGATGCCAATCATATTACGAGCCCCAGTGTTGAGCCCATCAACCAAGTCTAACAATCCTGCAATAACATGACTTTTGATATTGTCTTGCTGTCTAAACCACGCTTTTAGCGGCTTTTGCGTAATGAGAATAAACGCCATTAACATACTAGCCCAAAAAGCAGACAAACCAGGGGATTTACGCTCTACCATTAGAAACCAGATCAACAAGACTAAAGGCACTAAGTAATATAAACCGGCCTTATAAATGTCACTAAATAGAGGCAAACGTACAATTTCTGTATCCGGGTGATCCATATGTAAATCATCTGATTTTGCAGACAAATACAACAATCCAATGTAGCCAAAAACCACCAGCATTAATAACCCGATATTTGCAATATCACCTAACAGCCAACGAATTGCCATAACCACGTAATACAAAGCCCCGGCAAGAATAAGTAAACTGGCGGTAATAATGCCACTTCTCAGCACTTGCATTTTCCAACCACGAGCAGGTGTCACTCTAGGCAGGCCTTGCATATTGCTTTTTAGTGCTTCTAAATGAACGATGTATAATAAGGCAATGTAGGAAATCGTCGCGGGCAGAAAAGCATGTTTAACCACTTCAATATAAGAGATACCAACGTATTCCACCATCAAGAAAGCAACAGCCCCCATTACTGGCGGCATAATGACACCATTTACGGAAGATGAGACCTCTACCGCGCCGGCTTTTTCTGCACTAAAACCTACTTTTTTCATTAGTGGAATCGTAAAAGTGCCAGTTGTAACGACATTCGCTATAGAGGAACCAGAAATCAAACCCGTCATTGCGGACGATAAAACGGCCGCCTTTGCTGGTCCTCCTCGCATGTGTCCAAGTAACGAAAAAGCCACTTGAATAAAGTAATTGCCAGCACCAGCCTGATTTAATAGCGCACCAAACAGAACGAACAAAAAGACAAAACCGGAAGAAACCCCTAGAGCAATACCAAAAACACCTTCAGTAGTTAACCACATATGAGTCATGGCTTTTTCTATTGAAGCGCCTTTCCAACGTAAAATTTCAGGCACATATTCGCTATCACCAAAAAATACATAAGCTAAAAAGAATAAAGCCACCACCACTAATGGGGGGCCAAGACTTCGACGAGCGGCTTCAAGTGTCAATACGATACCTATCGCCGCCACAATCAGATCTACTGTCGTTGGTAAACCTGGACGCATCGCCAAATCTTCATAAAACAAAAATAAGTAGGCAGCACAGAAAGCCGCAATGAATGCCAGAATGTAGTCAATATACGGAATACGACTTCTTGGACTTGATTTAAAAGCAGGAAAGGCAAAAAAGGCCAACGAGACAGCAAATGCTAAATGCAAAGCTCGAGACTCAGTATCATTTAAAAAGCCAATGCCAAATTGAGAAGGCAAAGGAGAACCAATCCACAATTGAAACAATGACCAAATAAGCGGTAATGTTAGCAACAAAGCAATCGCAAAACGGCTTTTGGGTTGGCGGTTTCCTGTATCCGCTTCAGCAATAAGATCGTCTAAATCTTCTGCTGTTGGGGACCCGTTTGTATTCATAGACATACAAGCTCCAGAAACAAAGCATTCTAGTTTATGTACTCAACCTAATGCTTATTTTAGCAAGCACTACGAAATTGAATACTAAGCAATCGAACACTAAGTAATTAGAATAAAAAGGTAGGGAGTGTTATTTAGAATCAACGAACGACCTAAATGGCCGTCCGCTTTATAGCTATTGATTTAGGATCAACACAAACTTATTTCAAATACCCTTTTTCACGGTAGTACTTCTCAGCACCTGGATGTAAAGGTGCAACCAATGAAGAACTGGCCATTTCTACAGGGTCAAGGTTAGCGAATGCAGGGTGTAAACGTTTGAAAGAAGAAAAATTCTCGAAGACGGCTTTCGTTAATTCATACACAACCTTTTCAGACACATCTGAGGAGGTAACCAAGGTAGCTTTTGGACCAAATGTTGGTACATCATTTTCATTACCTGAATACATACCACCTGGAATAATAGCGGATGAAAATTCATTGCGTGTCAACATAATGCTTTTGGCCGCATTATCATTCATCGGAATCATGTTAATGTCACAGGTAGTGGTTGCCTCTTGCGCGGATCCATTAGGTAAGCCTGACAGCCAAATTGTCACATCAAACTTATCATCGCATAAGGCTTGCGCCTGTTCAGATGACTTCAATTCAGCCGCAATCGCAAAAGTATCTTTTGTCCAACCTTTTTCAGCCATCAAAAGATCCATCATTGAACGGTTACCTGAACCAGGATTACCAATATTTACTCGTTTACCTTGTAAATCATCAAAGGTTTTAATACCAGAATCTGCCCTAGCCATCATATGAATGGGCTCTGGGTGCAATGAGAAGACCGAACGCAATTTAGGATAAGGTTTGCCCTCAAATTGTCCGATACCAGCAAGAGCAGCAGCTTGAACATCTGATTGAGCGATACCAAACTCTAATTCTCCAGCACGAATACTGTTGACGTTATAGCCAGAACCACCTGTCGATTCTACCGAACAGCGAATACCCGTTGTTTTACGCTCTTTATTTAGCATTCGGCAAATGGAACCACCGGCAGGATAATACACACCCGTTACACCACCAGTTCCAATAGAAACAAACTGTGTGCCTGCCGCGGTTACCAGAGTCGATGCTCCTACAAATGCAGGTACAATTAATGATTTAAGAATTGTTTTTTTAATGGTCATATCACCCTCTTTTACATTTTAATATTAATGCTTACAGTTAACTGACATAGCAAGGGGTGTGCCAAGCACCGAAATAACCTTAACCTAATGAAAAATAACAATTTTATTTAGTATCTTAAAAATTGCTCCAGATTTTTTATAACTTTAGTTATAGCAAGTAACTTTACATAACCTTGTTCAAGACATGACTAGTGAAAATCGCATTGATATTACTGAAGAAAACCAGTTCATAACCAAAGCTATATTAATAACAACAACTATAATATAAGTTATACGCCTAATCGGTTTGCCCCAAATATTTGAATCATTCACGTTAAGTGCTAAGGTACGGCGCTGTTTTCTTCAACAAAGCACAATTCAATTATCATGTTAGGCTGCTATATGATCAAAAAACTTTCAGAATCCGGCTTTTATCCTTACTGTTTTTTTCTCATCATATTGATCTTTTCAACTTCAACTCTAGCGAATACTATTGAGCCCGCACCCCAAGTTTCCTTAAAAGAAAGTGGCCTTTTGATAGCAGAAAACGCGTTATCACAAGGCTTAACCATTAATATTGCCGCCGACAGTAACTATCCTCCCTACGAATTTCTTAACGATCAAGGAGAACCTGCTGGCTACAGTGTGGAATTAACCAAAGCGATCGCTCAGGTGATGGGATTTAAAGTCAACATTGTTATGACCGATTGGCAAAATGCGTTACGCGGTTTATATAGTGGTGAATTTGATGCACTTCAGAACATCGCCTACTCTGATGAAAGAGCGAAAAGCATTATTTTTTCCCCTCCTCACTCCATTGCCAACCAAGCCATTTTTGCTCGTACTGAGGATCCAAAAATTCACTCCCTTGAAGCCTTAAAGAATAAGACTGTGCTCGTGCAAAATGCCAGTATTATGCATGAGTACCTTATAGCAAAAAACATTGACGCGGTTATCGTCCCGACAAAAACGCATACTGATGCATTAAGGCAATTGTCCGCTGGCAAATATGATTTTGCACTTGTCGCAAATCTACCTAGTCTCTATTTAAGTAAAGAGTTTAATTTGAATAACATTCAACCCATCTTTAACCCAGTTGATGGGCAACGCTTAAGTTATGGGGCTTTAGCAGGAAACGAAGATTTAATCGCTCGTTTCAGTGAAGGCCTCGCGATTTTAAAAAACACGGGCGTGCAACAAAAAATATACGATAAGTGGCTAGGTGCACTTGAAAATAAAAAATCTTTACTTAAAACTATTGGGCCCGTTGCTATCTACATACTGGGCTTTTTAGGGTTAATTTTTATTGGCATCATTGTCTGGAACAGTATGCTTAGAAAAGAAGTTGAAAAGCGTTCTCAACAACTCAAAGCCCAACAACAACAATTAATTCAAGCGGATAAAATGGCGTCTTTAGGTGTTTTAGTTTCAGGAGTGGCTCATGAAATCAATAACCCGACAGGTCTTTTGATTGTCAACTTACCTTTACTAAAATCCGCTTGGGAAGATGCTTTACCCTATTTAGAACGCCTGCAGGAAAATGAACCCATTTCTCTTGCTGGGTTGTCGTTCGAAAGAATAAAAACAGAAATGCCATATATAATTGATGAGATGAACCACAGTACAATCAAAATCAGAGACATTGTTAATGATCTTAAAGATTTTGCTCGTATAGAATCTGAGGACAACAAAAGCCATGTTTCACTAAATCACTTGGTCTCTACCGCGGTGAGATTGGTCGATACCTCTATACGCAATGCCACAACTCAGTTCGAGCTCAGCCTAGATCCAAAGAATCCTCATATTTATGCTAATGCCCAACGTATTGAGCAAGTCATCATTAACCTTCTAATCAATGCCTGTGATGCACTTGAGGATACAACGAAACGCATTCGGCTCACCACATCCTACTACGAAGACCAACAAAGCGTTATTATGAAATTTGAAGATCAGGGCCATGGCATTAAAGAAGAGCATTTATCTCGGTTAAGTGAACCCTTTTTTACAACAAAAAGAGACATTGGTGGTACCGGGCTTGGGCTCTCTGTTTCATCAGGTATTATCGCGTCTCATCATGGTTCGATCAGTTTTAATTCAGCTATAGGCATAGGCACAACAGTAACGGTGACCTTGCCAGTAGTACAAACCATTACTTGATCTATTATAGAAGCGGATACTCACCCTAGCCATTAATTACAAAGACAACAAACTCGCCATTATGAGAGCAACATTATGACCATAGCCGCTCACATCTACCCACAATTTAAAATTTTATTAGTGGATGATGAAATTCCTTTTTTACGCAGTACATTACTCAGTTTTGAACGACATGGTTTTACCAACTTGGTTTCTTGTTCTCAACCTGAGCAAGTCCCCTCTTTAATGAATGAGCACAATATCGGCTTAGTTTTGCTTGATCTAACCATGCCTAACGTCTCAGGAAAAGAGTTACTGACTTGGCTTAATGAAGAATACCCTGACGTTTGTGTCATTATTTTAAGTGGCATAAATCAGCTAGATACTGCAGTAGAATGCGTGAAACTGGGTGCTTTTGACTATTTTGTTAAAACCTCCGATCCTAGTGAAATTTTAGAAGGTTTAAAAAGGGCTATACGAACTCAAGAGCTTTCTATTGAAAACCAAGCATTACGCCGCAAAGTACTCTCCAATGACGTATTTTCACCGGAAGCATTTACCCGCTTTGTCACAGCGGATGCCAATATGTGGTCCATTTTTCAGTATTTAGAATCCATTGCTACCACCCGTCATCCGGTTTTGATCATGGGTGAAAGCGGTGTAGGAAAAGAATTAATCGCCCAAGCAACGCATGATTTAAGCCAAAGAAAAGGGCCTCTCATCACGGTAAATATCGCAGGATTAGACGATAATATTTTTGCCGACACTCTTTTCGGTCATAATAAAGGCGCTTTTACTGGGGCGGATAAAGACCGTTCTGGACTGATAGAGAAAGCCAGTGAAGGCACATTATTTTTGGATGAGATAGGCGATTTAAGCGCTTCATCACAGGTCAAATTATTAAGACTTTTACAAGAAGGCGAATATTATCCTTTGGGCAGTGATAAACCAAAACGTTCTCAAGCTCGAATTATCGTCGCCACTCATCAAAACCTTGAACACTTGCAAATAGAAGGTAAATTTCGAAAGGACCTCTATTATCGATTAAAAATACACATGGTCACCATTCCTCCACTGAGACATCGCCTCTCAGATTTACCTATATTGATCGAACATTTTATCAAACAAGCCTGTGAAGATATGTCCATTGATACCTTGTCATATGATAATTCACTCCCATCACAACTGTCACATTATGCATTTCCAGGAAATACAAGAGAATTAAAATCCTTGATATTTGATGCTGTAAGTCGTTCTCAAAATGGACAGCTTAATAAATCGGCCTTCAAACATTTATTTGTTCAAGATAGCCTTTTAGAACAACAAGAGCCGGTTGCAATTTTTCCGAACAATACTAGGTTACCGACTCTTTCGGCATTAGCGGATCAACTAGTAAAAGAAGCCATGAATCGTTCTAACAACAACCAATCAACTGCTTCTCAGATGCTTGGCATTTCTCAACCCGCGTTAAGTAAGAGACTAAAGAATATGAACAAGACAGGCCGCTAAGTTCATACTTTGTGACTGGTGATTTAACAGGGCAGTAAGTAATTTTACCTAAACTTCTCTTGTTAGAGGGAATAAATCTTACCAAGGACGGTGGACAGCCAATTCAAAGAATACCATTGAAAATAACACTCGTATTCGCTCTGTTCCTCCGCTGGCTATCTAACCAAAGCATCAAGCCTAATTCGGTGTTAATCTAGGCTCCAGTGCTGTGTTCTACGGATAATAACTGACGCAATTTTTTGGGCAAAGAAGATACGACCAAATCATAAGAATGATCAATTTGTCGCTGCAACTCTCCTTCAGGTAAACTGCCATCAATGAGTATCGTATTCCAATGCTTCTTATTCATATGATAGCCTGGCATTACACAGCTAAACACCTCTCTTAACTCTAAAGCATGGTTTGGCTCACATTTGATGTTCATTGCCAACTGCCCTTGATACCTCATAAGAAAGCCAAACATTTTGTTACGCACTTTAAATACCATGACTTCGATGCCAAAAGGAAACTCATACACAGCGCCAAGTTTACTTAAAAAGTAGTCCACCCATTCTTCAGATGCTTTCCCTAAATGCTCTATTGACATTTCTTTCGACATACAACAACTCTTATAAAATCAAATTAAAGGATAAATCAATTATTATCCAAACACATAAACACAGACACAATCAACTAAACACTTGAATCATACAGGTCTGGTCAATAACCTATAGACGCATAAAATCCGCTTCAGTAGTATGTCAGATCTATACTATTAGCTAGGTCAATATATGTCTTTTTCTTTTCAAAGTGCCAAAGAAATTACTTACTTGTACGGACTCAATGCATCCATATCAGGTGTAGCCTCTTTAGTTGAAGAAATGCCTTTGGCTATTACCGTCAATGGTATTGCCCATGCTGTAATGATGACAACACCGATTCACTTAGATGCCTTTGTGATCGGCTTCGCATTAAGTGAAGGACTAATTAATCATAAAAATGAAATTAGAGATTTAAACCTACGAACACTAGAACATCACGATACTCAATCTAGCCTATTAAGCTTAACCATAGATATAGAATTAAGCCCTAGAAAGTTATCAGAATTCAAGCAAACAAAACAAGCGCGTTTAGGAGCAACGGGCTGTGGCTTGTGTGGGGTTGAATCTATTAGTCATGCCTTACCTACTCTCTCTATTTTACCTGCAAGTGATCCAATAACAGAAAAAGAATTAGCTCACTTAAGAGAGTTACTCTTCTCTCAGCAAACATTAGGACAGGAAACCGGCGCAATTCACGCCGCTTTACTGCTCTCACCTCAAGGAAAAGCCATTATCTGTATGGAAGACATAGGGCGTCATAATGCACTGGATAAAGTCATTGGTTATGCACTCATGAATAATATCAAATTGCATAATCACAGTGTCGTCATGTCTAGCCGTTGCAGTACTGAATTGATTCAAAAAGCAGTTCGAGCTGGGCTTTCTCGACTAATCCATTTGGCATCACCCAGCACCTTAGCGGTTGCATTGGCAAAGCAAAGCAACTTAACACTCATTCACTTACCTCGGAAAGACTCCCCCCGAATTTTCAACCTATCTACTAGCTCCTCATAAAAAAAGCACTAAAGCATGGCATTACTTGGAATTGGCTTTCTCTTCTGCTAATCGTAAAAAGCGTTTGTGGATCTGACGAGTTGCAAACCAAACTCCACCGATAACTAGTGGCACAGTAATGCCTACAACAAGGCTTTTATCAAATTTGATACCTTTATCATAAACCGCTTCAATTAAAAATTTAATTAAGCCCACACTGTAATAACTGATAGCCGCAACAGAAAGTCCTTCGACTGTATGTTGCATTGCAAGCTGTATCTCTGAACGGCGGTCCATCGATGCAAGTACGTCTTGATTCTGAACCTCAATTGACATTTCCACTCGAGTTCTCATCATATCGGATACTCGATCTATTCGTCTGGACAGATTTTCTAAATGCTCACCCGTTGTCTTACACGTTCTTACAGCGGGTTCAAGTCGACGCCCCATAAACTCTGTCATGGTCAAATGCCCTGAAACTTCGTCCTCTTTTAATTCTGACAGTCGAGTCATTACCAGTTCTTGATACGCCATGGTGGCACTAAATCGAAATGTCGTCCTAGCTCTGGCCGCTTCCACCCAAGCCGCCATATCAATTAACTCACGAAGCAAGGCAGACTCATCTAATTTTTCTTTCGATTCAGATAATCGACCTGTTGCTTCCGCTAATTTATCATCCATTTTTGCTAACTGAGCACTGTATTGACGAGCTAAGCCAAGGGATAAAAGCGCCATTAGTCGATAAGTTTCTATTTCAACTATCCGTTGAACCATTCGACCAAGCTGACTATCACTCATATTTTTATTGTAAATTAAAAAACGCCCACATCCATCACTATGAACTTGAAAACTCGTCCATACTTGAGCATCTCCATGTTGAGGGCGACTCCCAATTAACCTCATATTCTCAAATAAGCCCTTTGCGATACTCAAATCGGGATCAATTTGATTTCTAGCATCTTCTACCGCGATATGAAATGCCGCGATGACCGTCCCTGGTAGACCTGACAGCCAGTTATCGGGTAAAAAATTAAACGCATTATCTTTAAATGGATCATCATCAGCATTTGTAGCAAGTCGAATAAAAGTATAAGAGATAAACTCAACATGCTTTTCTCGTCTTATTCTCAGATACCCCAAATCTACTTCGATACAAACACCATCTTCCTTTGGAGGCGTCTCACCGTTAATCTGGTACAAGCCACAGAAGTGTTCAAAATCTTGACTTTTTTCCTCAGGGCTAGAAAGAACGGCTACATAGCTCACTCTAGCGGGACTCATCAATACTTGAAACGGTCTTGAGTGTAATTCGGCATAAAGCTGATCCCTCATTGGATGCACTTTCAACCCATAAGAATTTTTCGCTCTTTCCACATTATCACCTAACAATTAAATCTATTTTGAGCTGAATAACATGCATTTTTTATTATTAATGACGAGCACAATAAAAGAAATACAGCATGAAATTCTGTTCATTAAATCACGATAAACCAACTTATTCATACTATAAACTGCAAATATAGGCAGCAAAGAAGAAATATAGGCATCCATTTTGGATATTAGAACGTATATCACTTAACTGTCATTCAGCAATAGGTTCTATCATGAAAGAAACCGTAATTTTATTTGGTGCCAACAGCGCTATTGCGAGGGCCTATATCTCACAACTAGAAACACTGAATAGAAGCATTCAGCTTATTTGTATTAGTCGATCCAGCACGGATCAAATCAAGAGCGACACGGTAAAACTGGCTTATTTTCAAAGCGACTATTCAAAAGACAGTTTAACCAATATCATCGCGAATCTTAAAAAAAACACAATATTAACGCAGGCAATTATTTTTAATGGTCAACTTCATGTAAAAAGCAAAATGCCTGAGAAGAAATTATCCGAGCTTGATGTTGATTATTTCCAAGATATCATGACAGCCAATGCTTTGATTCCTATACAATGTGTCTCAAGTTTATGGCCTCTTTTGAACCATAAAACCCCTTGTACAATTGTCGCCTTTAGTGCTCGGGTAGGTAGTATTGAAGATAATAAACTAGGTGGGTGGTACAGTTACAGAGCATCAAAAGCCGCCCTTAATATGCTCTTTAAATCAGCTGCGATAGAAATAGAAAGAAAAGCAAAGCTGACAAAATTGATTTTATTTCATCCAGGAACGACCGACACAGAGTTGTCCAAGCCTTTCCATAAGAGCGTAATCAATGGTCAACTCTTTTCAACTGAATTCGTGGCCAGACAATTATTAGAAATCCAACAAAAGAAATTCACTCATCAATCTAATCGCGAGCCAGCCTTCATCGATTGGAAAGGAGAAGATATTCCCTGGTAATCTAAAGCCATGAAATTAGGCGGCATTGTAAGTCAATAGTTCCAATTTTTTATCTAGCTGATGCTGCTTCATAATTTCTCTTGCTGGACGCACACATTTACCACAACAACTACCAACGGCAAGGGTTTTATTTAGATCTGACATACTTTTTGCTCCGCTATCAAGAGCGGACTTAATCTGATTATCCGTTACGGCATTACAAATACAAATGAACATATTGAAAGACTCACATGATAGTGTAGTTAATAATGATTATCATATGAATTGATAATAATTCTCATCCTCTTGGATTTCAACCATTTTCACAGAGAATTCTAAAATAAATCAGACTTCTCCTATTTCTCTTTGAAATATGCTCTTTTCTCCTATATGGTTTTCCTTAAATCTATTAGGAGAAGATTATGAAAGGCGATCCACAGGTACTTAAAATACTCAATAAAGTATTAACAGCGGAATTGACTTCCATTAACCAATTCTTTTTACATGCCCGTATGTATAAAAATTGGGGACTGCAAGAACTGAATGACAAGTCATATAAAAAATCCATCAAAGATATGAAACAATCTGACGAACTAATTGAACGTATTTTATTTTTAGAAGGTCTGCCTAATCTGCAACATCTTGATCGATTACGAATCGGTGAGAGTGCTCCAGAAATGCTACAATGTGATCTCGATTTTGAAACCGATCAATTACTTGTTTTACGTGAGGCCATTGCTCTATGTGAGCAACGTTCAGATTATGTAAGCCGAGATCTGCTAGAAGAAATACTTGAAGCCGAAGAATCACACTTAGATTGGATCGAAGCGCAACAACACTTAATCAGTCAAGTCGGTGTAGAAAATTACTTACAAAGTAAACTATAAAATGAGTGGAGACAGGCATGAAAGGTAACCAACGAGTTATTGACGGACTTAATTCATTGTTAGCTATGGAATTGGCCGCAATGGATCAATATTTTATCCATTCCCGTATGTATGATGATTGGGGATTAAGCAAACTTTTTGAACGTATCGATCACGAAGTAGAAGATGAAAAGGGCCATGCCGCACTATTAATAGAAAGAATGCTTTTTCTTGAAGGCACACCCGATATGGTGACACGTGTAGGGCTTGAAATTGGTAAAAATGTTATAGAAATGATCGAAAGCGACCTACGTATTGAATATGAGGTTGGCGATCAACTCAAAAAAGTCATTAAAATTTGCGAAGAAGAACAAGATTATCAATCTCGTGAGATCTTAGAAAAACTGCTTGAGGATACAGAAGTAGACCATACGTATTGGTTAGAACAGCAATTACGTTTAATTAAGATGATTGGTTTGGAAAACTACCTTCAATCTCAAATGTAAGTCTGTTAATTATTTTTTCTAAAGATAAAAAAACCTCTCTTCAATTGAATGTATTCAATACACAAGAGAGGTTTTTCTTTTTCTCATACTAGATATAATACTAGAATGCTTTCATCATCTATTATTATGCTCTTGCTCTTTTTAAAGACTCAGAGATCATAAACGCTAACTCTAAAGATTGATCCGCATTTAAGCGTGGATCGCAATGGGTATGATAACGATTGCCTAAGTCATCTTCTGTTACTTCAAATGCACCACCGACACACTCTGTAACGTTCTGGCCCGTCATTTCAAAATGGACACCACCGGCATAGGTACCTTCTGACTTATGGACTTGAAAAAACTGCTCAACTTCACGTAATACACTGGTAACACTTCTCGTTTTATAACCACTTGATGCTTTCGTTGTATTACCGTGCATTGGGTCACTGCTCCAGACAACATTTTTCCCTTCTTTTTTAATTGCCTGGATAAGTTTTGGCATGCCATCCGCCACTTTATCTGCACCCATTCGAACAATAATATTCAAACGACCAGGTTCATTTTCTGGATTTAAAGTATCCGCAAGACGAACTAAATCATCTGGGTTCATACTTGGTCCGGCTTTCACGCCTATTGGGTTTTTAACACCACGTAAAAACTCAACATGAGCACCATCTAATTGGCGAGTACGATCACCAATCCATAACATATGGGCTGAACAATCATACCAATCACCTGTTAAACTGTCTTGACGTGTCAAGCTTTGTTCATAAGGTAGCAATAAGGCCTCATGAGAAGTATAAAATTCTGTTTCTTTTAACTGGTTAGCACCAGAGCCTACACCACATGCGTCCATAAACTGCAGGGCATCATCAATTTTAGCCGCAATGTCTTCATAGCGTTCACCTGCAGGGCTATTAGCAATAAAATCAAGATTCCATCTATGAACCTGATGTAAATCAGCAAAACCACCTTGAGAAAAGGCTCGCAGAAGATTCATCGTAGAAGCACTTTGATTGTATACTTGTAACAATCTTTCAGGGTCAGGAATACGAGCTTCTTTAGTAAACTCTATGCCATTAATGATATCGCCACGATAGCTAGGTAGTTCAATCCCATTGATTACTTCGGTGTCAGCTGAGCGAGGCTTAGCAAATTGGCCCGCCATTCGTCCTACTTTAACCACAGGGCATTTGCCAGCATAGGTAAGCACAGCCGCCATTTGCAGCATAACTTTAAAAGTATCTCGAATGTTATTTGCATGAAACTCCGCAAAACTCTCTGCACAATCCCCACCTTGCAACAGAAATGACTCACCCTTAGATACTGAAGCTAAAGCCGTTTTTAATTGGCGAGCTTCTCCAGCAAATACAAGTGGAGGAACATCCGTTAGCATGTTTTCAACTTGATTCAATTTATCCATATCTGGATAATTTGGTTGTTGTAATGCCTCTTTATTTCTCCAACTTGCAATATCCCACGTTTTCATAAAATGTTAACTACCTCTCTATTTTTAGTTTTAGCGCGCAACAACCCACAATATTTCAGCATCTTGTATGGAGCTTGAAACAACAGCATGCCCCATAGCAGCATCATAGTACACGCTATCGCCTTCATGTAATTCAATTGGTTCATAGAATTCAGAGAAAAAATGAACTGTCCCAGACAAAACCAATAAAAACTCTTCACCATCGTGTCTAACCCATTCTTTAAATTCAGAAAATGAGCGCGCACGAACAATTGTTTTAAAAGGCACCATTTTCTTGCGGCTAATGGACGAATTTAATAATTCATGTTCATAAGTAGCCGTTGGATGTGGAACCCCTTTACCTCTTTTGGTAACGTCTCTTCTGCCAGCAATCGAGTGTTCACTCGTTTCAACAAATAACTGTGGCAGATCCATTTCTAGACCATTTATCAATTTTTGAACAATTGTAAAGCTTGGTGAAACTTGATCATTCTCAATTTTAGAAAGGGTTGAACGCGCGATACCAGTCCGTTTACTGACTTCTTCAAGAGTCCACCCTTTTGTTAAACGAATTTCTTTAACCCTTTTTCCTAAATCTAAAGGTTCAACAAAGCGATCCGGTTCTGAGGCTTGAGCGGTTTCAAGAGACGGTCGACTCACCATAATATTTTAACCTCAATGACATGTAACCAAAGTCAAATTGACTTTCCTTACTACTGAGTTTACTAAAAGAAGATCTAATAACCTACAAAACAACGATGATTTTATAGTTTTTTCCAAAAAAAAGACCCGCTAACGCGAGTCTTTTGTATATAAAACCAACAAACTATCCGTCTGGATTAATGTCGTGAGCTTGATCATTAAAGACAACAGTAACAGAACCTCCTGAAACATCAGATTCATATCTAGCTACAGGCTCACCATCAACCTGTACTTCACCATCTTCAGCTGAAACATGAGAATCCAAGAACTCTTTAATGGCATCCACATCATCAGAATCCTGAGGTTCATCTTCTGCACCAACAAGTAATTCAGTAACATCCAATGCTTCCTCTTCATTATTAAATTGAAGAACATCACTTTGATCCTCTTCACTCATTATAAAGAGCGCCTCACCTACTGAATTGTCATCAGACTCGGTAAACAACTCATCACTTTCACCCATAAATGAAGACTCTTCTGAGACATTATCGCCGTCAGACTTATCTTCTTTATCAGACTTATCTTCTTTATCAGATTTATCTTCTTTATCAGATTTATCTTCTTTATCAGATTTATCTTCTTTATCAGACTTATCTTCTTTATCAGACTTATCTTCTTTATCAGACTTATCTTCTTTATCAGACTTATCTTCTTTATCAGACTTATCTTCTTTATCAGACTTATCTTCTTTATCAGACTTATCTTCTTTATTAGAAACGTCGGCTTGTTGAGAGGTATCCTCTAACGAATCTGCCATTAATTCAGGTTCAATTTGTACAGCCACTTTTTCAGAACCCGAACTTTCTGCTAATGCCGTTTCTTGCTCTTCTTCATCAACAGAAAAGGCTCTGGTAGATAATATATTTGAAGTATTACCACCAGTTCTTACAACCGTATCAATAATATCTGAAGTGAAGAGCACTGTTTGAACAGTAGAAGAGGTTACTGAATTCAAGCCTTCAGTAGATATAGCCGTAACGGTGAGCGAATCTTTAGAATTTAGCTCTAAAGGACTCGTCAACTTAATAGGTTCTTTAATGTCCTCTTGCGTTAAAGTCCAAACCTTAGTATCAGAATCATACTTACTGGCATCAATATCTAATACAACACCAGCAGGTAAATTAGATAATGTAACAGCAAGTGTCTCACTGTTATCTTTGTCTGTCAGATTAGCATCAATAGTTAAAGAGTATTCAAACACCGAGTTAATTAATGTCGCTTGAATATTTGTAACATCCACTGTCTCAGCTTTTTCAGTACTATCTACTTTAAATACTAGCTCCAATTTACCGTCATCATCCAAAGCAACCGTGAAACCGGAAGGTATAGTATCGTTATATGCATAATCCCCCAATTTTTGATCATTAGCTTCAGCAATAAACGAATCTTTTCTGGTTGATGATGTGTCTACATTCCAAGAGCCTTCAAATAAAGCGGTAAAGCTTAAAGTAACCATTTTTCCTGCATTTTCTTTACCGAAGTCAAGTGTCTGGATTTTAGTTTCGGTAAAGTCCTCAGTATTATTAATGACACTATCACCAAATTTCGAGCCAAGGTTCTCTATAGATTCACCCTCAACGATAACCGGTGACAAATCCGTAGACTTCTCTATTTTAACAATCAGCTCAGGATCATCAGCGATAGGAGTAATCGTTAGGTTTAACGTTGAACTCTGGCCCGTGTTTGTATAATAAGTTATCTCAGGTACAACACCGGACCAATTTGGCGTTGGAGTAAAGGAATAAGAACCATCTTTATTGATAGTAAGCTCCCCTTTTCCATCTATTCTCATCGTCTCATCAGCATCTTTCGAATTACCATCAACGACAAATTTAGAAACGGCTGTATTATCATCGGTATCATTAGATAAAACACCTTTTGATGACTCTACAATTAGAGTTCTATCCTCATCAATTTGAGCCGTATCCTTTTGAAGAACAGTACTTAGGGAATTCACTGTAATATTGATTGGTAAAGATGTGCTCTTTGCATCATTATTTGACGCTTCTGTAGACGTAGCAACAACGTCCAACGTATAAGACGTTGTATCCACAATATCAATTGTTTGTAATGATAAATTACTCATCACCCAGTCTGTAATGTTGACGTTCGTTGTAGAAGCATCGGCCGTAAAGGTATGGTTACCATCAGTCAAAGTAAAACCAACTGGGATACTTTCTACCATTACAACAAGGGATTCAGAACCATCTTTATCCGTTAAGCTAGAGGCTATATCAAGCTTAATTGAAGCTTCTTCATCAACCACAATTGCGCCTGTAACGTCCTGACTCTCAACTTTATCAAAAGTGATAGAGTGAATAAGGTAATCATCACCAGCACGAGGAGCACTAAATTCTATTCTATCAAAAAGAGCGCCACTTTCTGGTTTCAGCTCAACAGCTGGGTCAATGCCATCACTACCGCCGACACTAATACCCATTCCTACAACGTCATCACCATTATAAAAAGTGTATTTCGCGTTTTCCCCTGGATGCTTCCAAGAGAATGAAACGTCAACGGATGCTACGGAGTTATCGAAAGTCACTTTCAATAACTCTGAACCACCAATTTCATCCGCATGCCCACTACCAGATTCATTATTATCGTTAACACCAGAAACACCAAAACCTACTGGACTACCATGCTTACTAATGGTGGTTGAATTGCCTGACGAGTTGAATGCTTCTACTGAGAAACCACTGTCTCTATCATTAACATTATCAACAACAATTGATTGACTTTCTACTACATCAATCTTGGCATTTACTTCTAATGTAGGTTTATCCGCAACGGCCTCAATTGAAATATCAAGAGTTGTACTAGCTCCTTTATTCGTAATATAGGTTATTTCTGGAACTGAACCAGACCAATTAAAAGTAGGAGCGAATGTGTAAGCACCATCAGGTTGAACAGTAAGAACACCTTCATCAATTGAAATGCTCTCTCCTGCCAATGCAGATTTTCCGCCAACATGGAAGCCAGTCACTTCTAAAGAAGGATCACCGTCATTTGCCAAAACGCCATTGATAGCAGCAACATTAAGTGTCTGATCTTCAATGCCATCTTGTTTGTCTTCTATAATCGGGACAATGCCATTCGCCACACCATTCAAGGTGATCGTTACGTTACTTTCCGCTTTATCACCATCATTGTCAGTTACACTAAAGTGTTGAGTAACCTCTTTAACGCTGCCAATTTCAAGAGCAGCTCTGACTTCTCTACTTGGTGTAAATGTGTAAGAACCATCTGGTTCCCCAACGAAAACGCCATCCGCCGTTTCAATAACATATTTGCCATCAACAAGCGTTCCTCCTTCCCATACAACCCCCGTATCAGAACCATCGGCCCCTACTAGAAAATCAACATTTTCCTTAACACTTCCTGATACATCAGGAAGATCATCTGTTGATTTGATGGTCGCAAACAATTCAAACGGATTGCTTTGGTTTTCAAGAGTCTTTATTTCACTAACAAGATTACCATCAGCATCTTTAAAGCCCTCAATAACTAACTCAAAGCTACGGCCACCGACTGTGATCGCTTTAGTCAACGTTGAATCAGAAATGGTCACAATGTCACGATTTTGATTAGCGTCACCTGAATTCGGTGTCTCAGTATGATTTAGATTTATTAGGTGGGTCACTGTCTCTGTAACACCATCAATTACAATATCAAACTCAAGTTTCAAAGAGACACTCTCTATCGGTTGGCTTGAACTTGTTAGAGTGAAATTATTGTGAGAGAAAGTGCCCAATTTAAACTGCTGATCTAGAGGCTCAATAATGTTAGAACGAAGATCTTCATTATCCACGAACGTATAACCTGAAGTCTTATTTGCTTCGACACCAGTCCCCCAAGTCACTTCATCATCATAAGAATCTGAGTCATGATTAGACAAGACAATACTATTGCTGCCCAGTGCATTAACAAAACCAGCTTTAAAATTACTTACACTGGTATCACTGACAATAATATCAATACTAGGGTTATCAATCGTCGATGTATTTATAATAGGTTCATCATCAAGAATAGTAAGATTTAATTTAGATGAAGCTGAATCACCATCCTTATCCGTAATAACCATATCAAGATCAAATTTGTGCTGAGCTTCATCGACTACCGATTCAAAGCTATCATCTAAAGTAAACTCATATTGGAGAACACCAGTATCAACATCATAACCCGTTACTTTAAAGGTACCGGAACCGATTTCAACTTCAACATTATTAGTGTAAACACCATTCGAAATAATATCAGAGTTACCAATCGTCAAACCGTATACATCATCGAGTGATTCAATAGTAAAGGAACCTGATTTAACAAGACCACTTGAGTCTGGTGCGGTTCCATCAGCAAGATTAGCCTCATCAACCACTAAGTTGACATCATCAATAACAGGAACATGGTTTGATTTAGAGCCTATCGACACTGTGGCTATTGAATAATCACCATCGCCATCAATTACTTTTAATGAGAAATCTAATTGTGATGGTCCATTTGAGTTATCAGTAACAAAAGATTGATACTGGAAGAATTCAATTTTGCCTGTTGCAGGGGTGAATTGAGCTTCAAAAACCAATTCACCAGATATGTCTTTCGCGATAATGGAGTTATCAGTAACCACTACAGAAACAAGACTACCATCTGCGAGTGTTATTGATTCAGCAAGGCCATTAAACGCCGCTTTACCAGGGCCATCAGCACCAAACTGATAATTTATGGAATCGATTTCTGCATAGCCTATAGCTTCCGGAGTACTGGACTCACCACTAAATGTCATGCTAGTAACCGAGAAGTCACTATTATCAAATCCTGAAGCGCCATTATCCGTTGCCGTGATAACGATAGTGTCAAAGCCACCGTCATGAACATCGAAATTAGCCGCATAATCACTACTGTTTGCAGCACCAGTAAAGACTTCAGTTGAAACTAACTCACCATCCCTATAAAATTTTGCAACACCAGTCTCTCCATCAGCCTCACTGCCGAACAGTCTCTCAAATTCAATTTTAACGCCGTAAGCAACTTTGCCATCCGCAAGTTTGAAAGTGAGTTCTTCAGATTGGCTTGTACCGTTAATCTCTCTGAAATCAATCTGTCCATTAAATTCGAAATCCGTTCCTTGAACTTTTGTGTCGTCAGGCAAACTTTTAACACCTAAACCTTCACTAGTTTGGAAAACATCTCGGTCAATTAAAGCTAAGTCGCCAGTCGAGGTAAAACCTTTAGCTGTCACAGAAATGGCATCTTCAGCAAAACTAAAGGAATCTTTACCGCCACCATTACCTTTAAAGCTAACAGTACCAGTGAAAACCTCAGGGATGCCTGTATCAACAACTTCGATAATGGCATTGGGAGATGTTATCACTGGTGCATCATCTTCCACTGCTATAGAGACTTTAGCTTTATCTGCATCATTCACTCCATCAGATATACTCACATTAAAATCGAAGTGAAGCGTGTCCTCACCTGTAATGTCAGAATGATCTAACGGATTACTTAAAGTAACCAAATAACCGACAGATGCAGCTGGAATTTGTCCGGCCACATTTACAGAAGTATCACCATCATTAAGTGCAATACGAACGACCTCTGTACCATCGGCTAAAGCACCAATCACGATGGCTTTATTCTCTGAACCAGAGGAAGCATCGTATGACCAGGTAACAGGAGCCCCACCTGAAGAAAGATCGCCAGGCAAACTGCCTATCTCAATTTCTCCAACTAAAGCAGAAGTACCTGAAGCTGTTAGCACTAAACTACCCTGAACAGCATTCGCATTCGTTTGATCATCGAAACCTGAAAGAGCATCCGAATCTTGAATACCTCCAGTAAGTCCCTCTTCTGAAACTCTAGCGGAACCATCACCAATGGTTGGAACAGTGTCGTTGTCTTTAATCGTCGCGATGCCCGTATCCGTGCCCGTCGCTCCCGTCACGCCCGCCACCGTCACGCTGAAGGTTTCATCGCCTTCGTAATTACTGTCGTCTGTCGTCGCGACACTGACTGTGATGTCTTTCACTCCCGCTGGAATCACCACGTTGCCATTGCTATCAATCGTTAACACGGCTGGCGTACCGTTATCGTCGTAAGTCGCCGTCATCGCGCCAATATCATCCGCTTCCGCGCTGTTCGTACCGTCAGTAGAAGACGTCAATTTCACCGTCACATCCGTCTCTGCCGCTTTATCCAAGCTCACCGTAAAGGCCGCTGGTGACCCTTCGCTCACGCTCACGGTTTCTGTGATGCTCACCGCTGGGCGATCGTCATCTGGGGTGTCTGGACCTTCTGGATCTGGACCCGTGCCATCGTCTTTAATCGTCGCGATGCCGGTATCCGTGCCCGTCGCGCCCGTCACGCCTGCCACCGTCACACTGAAGGTTTCATCGCCTTCGTAATTACTGTCGTCTGTCGTCGCGACACTGACGGTGATGTCTTTCACACCCGCTGGAATCACCACGTTGCCATTGCTATCAATCGTTAACACGGCTGGCGTACCGTTATCGTCGTAAGTCGCCGTCATCGCGCCAATATCATCCGCTTCCGCGCTGTTCGTACCGTCAGTAGAAGACGTCAATTTCACCGTCACATCCGTCTCTGCCGCTTTATCCAAGCTCACCGTAAAGGCCGCTGGTGACCCTTCGCTCACGCTCACGGTTTCTGTGATGCTCACCGCTGGGCGATCGTCATCTGGGGTGTCTGGACCTTCTGGATCTGGACCCGTGCCATCGTCTTTAATCGTCGCGATGCCGGTATCCGTGCCCGTCGCGCCCGTCACGCCTGCCACCGTCACACTGAAGGTTTCATCGCCTTCGTAATTACTGTCGTCTGTCGTCGCGACACTGACGGTGATGTCTTTCACACCCGCTGGAATCACCACGTTGCCATTGCTATCAATCGTTAACACGGCTGGCGTACCGTTATCGTCGTAAGTCGCCGTCATCGCGCCAATATCATCCGCTTCCGCGCTGTTCGTACCGTCAGTAGAAGACGTCAATTTCACCGTCACATCCGTCTCTGCCGCTTTATCCAAGCTCACCGTAAAGGCCGCTGGTGACCCTTCGCTCACGCTCACGGTTTCTGTGATGCTCACCGCTGGGCGATCGTCATCTGGGGTGTCTGGACCTTCTGGATCTGGACCCGTGCCATCGTCTTTAATCGTCGCGATGCCGGTATCCGTGCCCGTCGCGCCCGTCACGCCTGCCACCGTCACACTGAAGGTTTCATCGCCTTCGTAATTACTGTCGTCTGTCGTCGCGACACTGACGGTGATGTCTTTCACACCCGCTGGAATCACCACGTTGCCATTGCTATCAATCGTTAACACGGCTGGCGTACCGTTATCGTCGTAAGTCGCCGTCATCGCGCCAATATCATCCGCTTCCGCGCTGTTCGTACCGTCAGTAGAAGACGTCAATTTCACCGTCACATCCGTCTCTGCCGCTTTATCCAAGCTCACCGTAAAGGCCGCTGGTGACCCTTCGCTCACGCTCACGGTTTCTGTGATGCTCACCGCTGGGCGATCGTCATCTGGGGTGTCTGGACCTTCTGGATCTGGACCCGTGCCATCGTCTTTAATCGTCGCGATGCCGGTATCCGTGCCCGTCGCGCCCGTCACGCCTGCCACCGTCACACTGAAGGTTTCATCGCCTTCGTAATTACTGTCGTCTGTCGTCGCGACACTGACGGTGATGTCTTTCACACCCGCTGGAATCACCACGTTGCCATTGCTATCAATCGTTAACACGGCTGGCGTACCGTTATCGTCGTAAGTCGCCGTCATCGCGCCAATATCATCCGCTTCCGCGCTGTTCGTACCGTCAGTAGAAGACGTCAATTTCACCGTCACATCCGTCTCTGCCGCTTTATCCAAGCTCACCGTAAAGGCCGCTGGTGACCCTTCGCTCACGCTCACGGTTTCTGTGATGCTCACCGCTGGGCGATCGTCATCTGGGGTGTCTGGACCTTCTGGATCTGGACCCGTGCCATCGTCTTTAATCGTCGCGATGCCGGTATCCGTGCCCGTCGCGCCCGTCACGCCTGCCACCGTCACACTGAAGGTTTCATCGCCTTCGTAATTACTGTCGTCTGTCGTCGCGACACTGACGGTGATGTCTTTCACACCCGCTGGAATCACCACGTTGCCATTGCTATCAATCGTTAACACGGCTGGCGTACCGTTATCGTCGTAAGTCGCCGTCATCGCGCCAATATCATCCGCTTCCGCGCTGTTCGTACCGTCAGTAGAAGACGTCAATTTCACCGTCACATCCGTCTCTGCCGCTTTATCCAAGCTCACCGTAAAGGCCGCTGGTGACCCTTCGCTCACGCTCACGGTTTCTGTGATGCTCACCGCTGGGCGATCGTCATCTGGGGTGTCTGGACCTTCTGGATCTGGACCCGTGCCATCGTCTTTAATCGTCGCGATGCCGGTATCCGTGCCCGTCGCGCCCGTCACGCCTGCCACCGTCACACTGAAGGTTTCATCGCCTTCGTAATTACTGTCGTCTGTCGTCGCGACACTGACGGTGATGTCTTTCACACCCGCTGGAATCACCACGTTGCCATTGCTATCAATCGTTAACACGGCTGGCGTACCGTTATCGTCGTAAGTCGCCGTCATCGCGCCAATATCATCCGCTTCCGCGCTGTTCGTACCGTCAGTAGAAGACGTCAATTTCACCGTCACATCCGTCTCTGCCGCTTTATCCAAGCTCACCGTAAAGGCCGCTGGTGACCCTTCGCTCACGCTCACGGTTTCTGTGATGCTCACCGCTGGGCGATCGTCATCTGGGGTGTCTGGACCTTCTGGATCTGGACCCGTGCCATCGTCTTTAATCGTCGCGATGCCGGTATCCGTGCCCGTCGCGCCCGTCACGCCTGCCACCGTCACACTGAAGGTTTCATCGCCTTCGTAATTACTGTCGTCTGTCGTCGCGACACTGACGGTGATGTCTTTCACACCCGCTGGAATCACCACGTTGCCATTGCTATCAATCGTTAACACGGCTGGCGTACCGTTATCGTCGTAAGTCGCCGTCATCGCGCCAATATCATCCGCTTCCGCGCTGTTCGTACCGTCAGTAGAAGACGTCAATTTCACCGTCACATCCGTCTCTGCCGCTTTATCCAAGCTCACCGTAAA
>NZ_JAPUBN010000018.1 GCF_026966905.1 Marinomonas phaeophyticola
CAACCTGCTCATGGATAGATCGCCCGGTTTCGGGTCTATTCCCAGCAACTAAACGCCCTATTAAGACTCGATTTCTCTACGGCTCCCCTAAATGGTTAACCTTGCTACTGAAAATAAGTCGTTGACCCATTATACAAAAGGTACGCAGTCACGGAACTAAGTCCGCTCCCACTGCTTGTACGTACACGGTTTCAGGTTCTATTTCACTCCCCTCGCCGGGGTTCTTTTCGCCTTTCCCTCACGGTACTGGTACACTATCGGTCAGTCAGGAGTATTTAGCCTTGGAGGATGGTCCCCCCATGTTCAGACAGGATACCACGTGTCCCGTCCTACTCGTTTTCATTGAAAAGGTGTTTTCGTATACGAGGCTTTCACTCTCTACGGCCAAGCTTTCCAGCTTGTTCTACTAACACCAAATCAACTTAAGGGCTAATCCCCTTTCGCTCGCCGCTACTTAGGGAATCTCGGTTGATTTCTTTTCCTTCGGGTACTTAGATGTTTCAGTTCCCCGAGTTCGCCTCATTAAGCTATGTATTCACTTAATGATACCCGCAAGCGGGTGGGTTTCCCCATTCGGAAATGTTCGGATCAAAGTTTGTTTATCAACTCCCCGAACCTTATCGCAGATTACCACGTCCTTCATCGCCTCTGACTGCCAAGGCATCCACCGTGCACGCTTGGTCACTTGACCATATAACCCAAAGTAGTTTTTTAATCCCTCACTTTTCTAAAAGAAAAGTCAGTATCAAAACAACACTCAGATCACATACCAACGATGCTTTTGTGTCATCACTGGATTTTACGATTTAGAAAGTCATCCAGGTTATTCTCAATAAAGAGAAAGATGCTTTCCACCGGTTTGACGCTTGATTATCGTCTATTTCAAAAAGTCACATTGTTAAAGAGCAAGTTTAGTGCAAAGCACTAAGTCAGACATTCATGAATAACGCGAACATTATGATGACTGGTCATCACATAATCGCTTTCATCAACCCCTTGCTTAGGACTCTATCCTAGAACAATTGCTGCTATAAAGTAGTCATCAGATAATTTGTGTGAACGCTCACCAGAGCTTCGTATCGTTTAAGGAGGTGATCCAGCCCCAGGTTCCCCTAGGGCTACCTTGTTACGACTTCACCCCAGTCATTGACCACTCCGTGGTAACCGCCCTCCTCGAAAGGTTAAGCTAGCTACTTCTGGAGCAATCAACTCCCATGGTGTGACGGGCGGTGTGTACAAGGCCCGGGAACGTATTCACCGTGACATTCTGATTCACGATTACTAGCGATTCCGACTTCATGGAGTCGAGTTGCAGACTCCAATCCGGACTACGACGCACTTTGTGGGATTCGCTTACTATCGCTAGTTCGCAGCCCTCTGTATGCGCCATTGTAGCACGTGTGTAGCCCTACTCGTAAGGGCCATGATGACTTGACGTCGTCCCCACCTTCCTCCGGTTTGTCACCGGCAGTCTCCTTAAAGTTCCCACCCGAAGTGCTGGCAAATAAGGATAAGGGTTGCGCTCGTTACGGGACTTAACCCAACATTTCACAACACGAGCTGACGACAGCCATGCAGCACCTGTCTCAGTGTTCCCGAAGGCACTCCAAAATCTCTTTCGGATTCACTGGATGTCAAGAGTAGGTAAGGTTCTTCGCGTTGCGTCGAATTAAACCACATGCTCCACCGCTTGTGCGGGCCCCCGTCAATTCATTTGAGTTTTAACCTTGCGGCCGTACTCCCCAGGCGGTCTACTTATCGCGTTAGCTTCGCCACTAAGTCATTACAACCCAACGGCTAGTAGACATCGTTTACGGCGTGGACTACCAGGGTATCTAATCCTGTTTGCTCCCCACGCTTTCGCACCTCAGTGTCAGTATCAATCCAGAGTGTCGCCTTCGCCACTGATGTTCCTTCCTATATCTACGCATTTCACCGCTACACAGGAAATTCCACACTCCTCTATCGTACTCTAGCCTGCCAGTATCGGGTGCCATTCCAAGGTTGAGCCCTGGGCTTTCACATCCGACTTAACAAACCACCTACGCGCGCTTTACGCCCAGTAATTCCGATTAACGCTTGCACCCTCTGTATTACCGCGGCTGCTGGCACAGAGTTAGCCGGTGCTTCTTCTGAGGGTAACGTCACAGCAATCGAGTATTAATCAATTACCTTTCCTCCCCTCTGAAAGTGCTTTACAACCCTAAGGCCTTCTTCACACACGCGGCATGGCTGGATCAGGCTTGCGCCCATTGTCCAATATTCCCCACTGCTGCCTCCCGTAGGAGTCTGGGCCGTGTCTCAGTCCCAGTGTGGCTGGTCATCCTCTCAGACCAGCTAGAGATCGTCGCCTTGGTAGGCCTTTACCCTACCAACTAGCTAATCTCACGCAGGCTCATCTAATAGCGAAAGGTCCGAAGATCCCCTCCTTTCCCCCGTAGGGATTATGCGGTATTAGCATGCGTTTCCACATGTTGTCCCCCACTACTAGGCAGATTCCTACGCGTTACTCACCCGTCCGCCGCTCGACGCCTGTAGCAAGCTACATCGTTTCCGCTCGACTTGCATGTGTTAAGCCTGCCGCCAGCGTTCAATCTGAGCCATGATCAAACTCTTCAGTTTAAGATCTTTTGCTGATAAATCAGCTTGCTTACTCAAATTTAACTCTAACTAAACTTACATGTTTGTTTGATAAATCAAACAAACATGAACGAATTGAAAGTGTTTGGACTCTCGTAAGACTTCAAAATATTTTCGAAGTCTCCAGCGAGCGCCCACACAAATTATCTGATTAACTATTTTAAAGAGCGTGCTAACTAAAATAAGACAAGAAGAACAAACTGTGTTGTTTTTCTTGTTGGACGCTTACTCGTTGTTCTGAGTGGTTGTCCGTGTCAGCGAGGGCGTATATTAAGGATCTACAGATTTAGTGCAACCTTTTTTTGGTATTTATTGTAAAAAAGGGTAATTAAAATGATAAAGAAGCTTTTTTGATTATTTTTTACACATAGAAAAGCAATAAGCGAACAAAAATCATACAAACAAACCCAGCACTCTAATATATACACAAAAAAAGTAGATCATTTTATAGGTTAATCACTTTCAGCTCTTTTGGCATAGAAAAAGACACATTTTCTTCTCTACCGGCTAACTCTGAAGGAGGCTCACCACCTTCTTGCCTTAATCGCTCAATTACCTGATTAACCAAGACCTCTGGCGCTGAAGCTCCCGCAGTTACCCCAACACTGTTAACATCATTCAACCAATCCACCTGTATTTCTTCAGCATTATCGATTAAATAGGCGGTTGAACCCATTCTTTCCGCCAACTCTTTTAGCCTATTAGAGTTAGAACTATTAATAGAGCCAACAACCAAAACCAACTCCGAATCTTGTGCTAGTGTTTTTACTGCATCTTGTCGGTTTTGCGTCGCATAGCAGATGTCGTCTTTTTTTGGACCCTGTATATTAGGGAACTCACTTCTTAGCGCATCGATAACCACTGATGTATCATCCATTGACAACGTAGTCTGAGTCACAAAAGCCAATGCATCAGGGTTCTTAACTTTCAACTTTGATACATCATCCGGACTTTCTACTAAATAGATAGCGCCGCCATTGCTTGAGTCGTACTGCCCCATAGTTCCCTCTACTTCAGGGTGACCATCATGGCCGATTAACACACACTCCATTCCATCCCTTGAAAAGCGTACAACTTCAAGATGTACTTTTGTAACTAAAGGACAGGTCGCATCAAAAACTTTTAACCCACGACGCTCGGCTTCAGATCGAACCGCTTGAGAAACCCCATGAGCACTGAAAATAACAATATTATTGTCTGGCACCTGATCTAGCTCTTCAACAAAGACAGCGCCTCGAGACTTTAATGTTTCTACGACAAACTTATTATGAACAACTTCATGGCGTACATAGATAGGAGCTTCAAATAAATCCAAGCAACGATTTACTATCTCAATAGCTCTATCAACACCAGCACAGAACCCCCTAGGATTAGCAAGCTGAATCAAGAAGCTCATTCAATTACTCCTACAGCTATCACTTGCACTCTAAACACAAGGTCACGCCCTGATAAAGGATGATTAAAGTCTACTTCGACTTCGTTTTCCCCTATGTTAGATATCACCCCAGGAAGTTCGTTTTTTCCCACATCGGCAAAAGAAACAATCATCCCTTCTTCTATATCAATCGAGAACTGACTGCGAGGCATGTTTTGGATATTATTTGGGTTTCTCATTCCAAAGGCGTTTTCTGGCGACATATTAAATGTGGCTTCTTGTCCCGGCTCTAATCCCAATAGCATTTCTTCAAAAGATGGCAATAAACTACCATCCCCATAATTAAATTGCGCTGGCGCTTTATCAAAGGTTGAATCAATAATCTGACCGTCATTCAATGACAATTCGAAATGCAATGTAATGCTACTTTTTTCTGTAATACTGTTCATGCTAATCACTCACTGCTTTTTTATTGAAAAAGCCTTCTAACAACATTACAACAACACCTATCGATATAGCGCTGTCTGCTATATTGAATGCGGGAAAATACCAAGACTGCTGCCAATGAAGCTGGATAAAATCAATCACATGACCATAGGCTAAACGATCATATAAATTACCTAGAGCCCCACCAAGTATTAACGATAGTGATAAGGATTCCCAAGGGTTAGCATTGCCAATTTTCAACAAACGCCAACTAATACCAACGCTCACGGCTAGAGCAATAACAGTAAAAAACCAACGTTGCCAACCTCCTTCCTGAGCTAAAAAGCTAAAAGCGGCTCCCGTGTTGTACCGTAAAGTTAGATCAAAAAAAGGCAAGAGAGGAATTTCTTGCCCATAAAATAAGCTTGTATTAGCCCACTGCTTAGTAAGCCAATCCAAAATAATAATAATACAAGCCAGCGCCCACCAGCGCTGAACTTGTTTAAACGCACTCATTGAAATCATTATGCGTAAAGGCGACTCTCACCTTCTCCATCAGGGAGATTAGAAATACAGCGATCACACAACTCAGGGTGCGCTTCACGTGTACCTACTTCTTCTCGGTGATGCCAGCAACGAACACATTTAGCATTCTCACTTAATGTTACGGTCACTTTTAGGCCATCCAATTCAGTAGATACTGAATTATCAGGGGCTTCGGATAAAGGTAATACAGTCACTTTAGATGCAATAAGTATAAAACGTAATTCATCAGATAAAGACTCTAACGTATCATGAAGAGATCCGTCACAATAGAGGCCTAACTCAGTCCCTAGTGATGCCTTAATCTTGCCTTCACTACGACTTTGCTCAAGCACTTTATTAACCGACTCTTTTGCCAACTGAATAGTTGACCAGAATGCATTACCGTACTCAGCATCTTCCGGCAATTCAGTTAAACCTTCATACCAAGTTTCAAGGAAGACAGACTCTCCTCTTTCTCCTGGTAATGACTGCCAAAGTTCATCAGCGGTAAAACTTAATACAGGTGCAATCCAGCGAGTGAACGCTTCTACAATATGATACAGAGCAGTTTGAGCTGAACGACGCGCCAAGCTATTTTCTTGAGTTGTATATTGACGATCTTTTACAATATCAAGATAAAAACCACCAAGCTCTACAGAACAGAAATTCTGAATTTTCTGGTTCACTGCGTGGAACTGATATTCGTTGTAAGCCGTATCCAACTCTTTCTGCAATTTTGCCGCTTTATCTACAATCCAACGATCCAAAGCAATCATATTCTCAGGAGCAACTGTATGTAATGCTGGGTCAAAACCATTAAGGTTAGACAACATAAAACGAGCCGTATTACGAATTCGACGATATGAATCCGCCACCCGTTTTAGAATTTCATCAGACACTGTCATTTCTGTAGTGTAGTCTGTTGCGGCCACCCATAAACGAATGATGTCAGCCCCCAATGTATCCATTACCTTTTGTGGAGATAATACGTTACCCAAGGACTTCGACATTTTACGACCATCACCATCAACAGTGAAACCATGAGTAAGCACTTGCTTATATGGAGGCACTCCACGAATGGCAATGGATGTTTTTAATGAAGACTGAAACCAACCACGATGTTGATCCGATCCTTCTAAATAAAGGTCAGCAGGAAAACTTAACTCTTCTCGTTGATCAATAACAGAATAATGTGTGACGCCAGAATCAAACCACACATCCAGCGTGTCAGTCACCTTACTGTATTTTTCGGATTCATCACCCAATAAATCGGCGGCATCTAGATCAAACCACGCATCAATACCTTCAACCTCTATACGCTTCGCCACTTCTTCAATCAAGCGAGGCGTTTCAGGATGAAGCTCTTGAGTTTCTTTGTTAATGAACAAGGCTATTGGTACACCCCACGTGCGCTGACGGGAGACACACCAGTCAGGGCTGTTGTTTAACATCCCTTCCATGCGATTTTTACCCCAGCTAGGCACCCATTTCACACCTTCAACAGCATGCTTTGCGGCATCTAACAAGCCTTTTTCTGTCATGCTAATAAACCACTGAGGGGTAGCACGATAGATCAAAGGTGTTTTCGTTCTCCAGCAATGAGGATAGCTATGGAAGATTTTATCTTGTTTAACCAGTGTTTGATGCTTCTCTAGAGCCGCCAAAATTGAGGCGTCGACTTTATAAACATGTTGTCCAGCAAACTCGCCCGCCGCATCACTGTAAACCCCATTATCTTGAACAAGGTTTAACGTACCCAAACCATTTTCACGGCCAACATTAAAGTCGTCTACACCATGATCTGGCGCTGTATGAACCGCACCAGTACCTGCATCCGTAGTAACATGCTCACCTAAGATAATAGGTAAGTGTTTTTCTAGGAATGGATGCTGTAATTGAAGACCATTTAAATCGGCGCCAACACAGCGACCCACTAACTTATAATCGGCGACATCGTAGCGAGACATAATAGATTCAACCATATCTTCAGCTACAACCAAACGCTCTTTGCCAGCACCGACATCTAATTCAACAAGAGCATAGTTAAACTCAGCATGTACAGATACCGCTTGACTGGCTGGTAATGTCCAAGGAGTTGTTGTCCAAATAACAACAGCGACAGGACCTCCACCTTGCACCGCATCAAACTTCGCAAGCATTTCTTCTTGGTTGACTGCCGCATAACGTACATCTAAAGAAAGCGATGTTTTGTCTTGATATTCAACTTCCGCTTCTGCTAAAGCCGATCCACCAACCACACTCCAATAAACAGGTTTAAAACCTTTAACTAAATGTCCATTTTCAGCGATTTTACCAAGAGCACGCACAATATTAGCTTCAGTTTTGAAATTCATCGTTAGGTAGGGGTTTTCCCAATCACCAGAAATACCTAGACGAATAAAATCTTTCTTCTGACCCGCTACTTGAGTTAACGCATATTCTCGACATTTAGCACGAAAGTCTTTATAAGAAACCTTAGTTCCAGCCTTCCCTATTAGTTGCTCAACTTTATGCTCAATAGGTAAGCCATGACAGTCCCACCCTGGTATATAAGGGGCATCAAAACCACTAACGGTTTTTGATTTCACAATAATATCTTTGAGGATTTTATTTACTGCGTGACCAATATGAATATCGCCATTTGCATACGGAGGACCATCGTGCAAAATAAATGGCGTTCGACCTTTACTCACTTCACGGATTTTGCTGTATAGATCAATGTCCTGCCAATGTTTTAGCATAACAGGCTCACGTTTTGCCAGATCCCCTCTCATAGGGAAGCTCGTTTCTGGCAAGTTCAGTGTTGGTTTATAATCACTCATGGTTTTTCGATTTATCCTCAAAGATCATCGTTCACTGATTAATAAAATAATGTTGTGCTTTTTCTTTATCTAATTGAATTTGACTCTCTAGCTCTTCTAGACCAGACATTTTACGCTCTTCTCGTATAAACTCGCAGAATCGAACTTTGACGTACTCATCATACAAGTCGCCATTAAAATCAAATATATTGACCTCTAAAATGGTTAACACACCATTAACCGTTGGTCGTGTTCCTATATTCGCTACAGATGGGTATTCGATACCATTATGAACAAACACGACTGCATAGACACCATTTAGAGCTGGTTTTGTCATTTTCAAATGCACATTGGCCGTTGGAAAGCCTAATGTTCTTCCCAATTGCTTACCATGTACAACCCGTCCAGACAACTCTACAGGATGGCCTAATGCCGCCTCAGCTTGATCTATATCCCCCTTTTGCAGCAATTCCCTTATTAAAGAGCTACTAACACGCTCTTGGTTTCGAGTAACCACAGACATTGTATTTTCCACAACAAAACCATGCTCCATTCCGAACTGATTTAGATAGTTGAAATCGCCTTGTCGGTCACACCCAAAACGAAAATCATCCCCGACGACCAGGTGCCGAACTTTTAATCCATCCGTTAAAATTGAGCGACAAAATGATTGTGCGGTTAATTGTTGCAATTTTTTATTGAAAGGCATGATTAATACATAATCGATGCCCTGGCCCTCTAAGAGTCTTACTTTATCCCTTAATCGTGAGATTCTACCAGGGGCTTTTTCTGACGAAAAAAACTCCCGCGGCTGAGGCTCAAAGATCATAATGCAAGAAGGCACCTTATACTTACATGCCAAAAATCTAACTCGTGACAAAATAGCTTGATGTCCACGGTGAACACCATCAAAATTGCCAATTGTTAAGACACACTTTTGGTGGTGTAACCGTATATTATGAATACCTCTAATTAACTCCATAGAGCCCCATCTAAGCTAAAATTATTTTCTACCGAAAAATACTGGGATTATATAGCAGTTCCACTTTATACGGTAGGCTGCAAAGCTAGAGTCTCAGCATTTTCAGGCGAAACCCAAGACTAAATGCGCCTGCAGTATAAGTAATCACACCTCCAACAACCACAACCAACAGATACATCACCCTTTCTAGGTCGGCCAATGAAGTCCAAATCAGCCCCTGTTGATGAACCCAAAAAAGTCCTAGCCCAAGACAAAATAAACCAGCGGCAGACACCCTTAGCATTTTCAACCAAGCGATTGAAAATTGATAATATCCCGCCTTAGACAGCCCTTTCCAAAGTAAAAAAGCATTTAAAGCAGAGGCTATGGATGTTGCTAACGCTAAACCTACGTGACCGAACGGCCCTACTAAAATAAGGTTAAGCACCATATTAGCTACCATTGCAATTATTCCAATCCTCACCGGCGTTTTAGTATCTTGGCGAGCATAATACCCTGGCGCCAAAACCTTAATCGACATCATAAATAGCAAACCCAACGAATAAGCTTGCAAACTTTGGGATGCCATCGAAACATCATTAACGGTCAACAATCCGCGAAAAAAAATAGTGGCTATCAGAGGTTCAGCTAATAAAAACAAAGCCAGCGAGGACGGCAAAGCAATGAAAAAGATAATCTGCATCCCCCAATCTAATGTTTTTATAAATTTCCCGTCCTCTCCTCCAGAAAAACTGCGAGACAAAGATGGCAATACAACCGTACTAATCGCAATAGCAAATACACCAAGAGGTAGCTCATATAAACGGTCAGATAAATACAGCCAGGTAATGCTGCCAGTTTCTAAAAATGAAGCCAGTACTGTATCTAAAAGCAAATTAATTTGACTTACAGACACCCCAAACAAAGCGGGCAACATAAGGGTTAAAATGCGCCTCACTCCAGGATGGGAGAAACCCACGCTAGGCATTGGTAGCAACTTCAATTTAGCAAGGAAAGGCACTTGAAATAACAGCTGAATAATTCCTGCGAAAAAAACGCCCCAAGCAATAATAATTTCCTTTTCACTGGCCTCTACAGCAAAGACCAAAGTCGCAACAATTAACGACAAATTCAAAAAAATTGGCGTTATAGCGGGAACGGCATACTCCCCATGACTATTCAAAATACCGGCAGCTAGAGCCGTTAAAGAAATAAACATTAAATAAGGGAATGTAATTGTAAGTAACTCGGCACCCAAAACCATTTGAGATTCATTCTCAGAAAATCCTGGAGCAAAAAGCTTAATCATCCAAGGAGCCCCTAACATGAAAAAGACCGTCATCAGCAAAAGAATCAACCCTAAAGATCCCGTTACCGCCGCAACTAAGCCCCGCACTTCTTCATAGCTTTTATTCACTTTATAATCACTCAAGACAGGAACAAATGCTTGGGAGAAAGCGCCTTCCGCAAATAAGCGACGAAAGAAGTTAGGGATTTTGAATGCCACATAAAACGCATCAGCACCACCACTCGCCCCCAACACAAAGGCCAAAGAGGCATCCCTCACTAGACCAAGAATCCGAGATAAAAAAGTACAAATAGAAACAATGACACCAGACCGCAATAATGAGAAAGACGGTTTCTTTATCGATTTTGACTCATGCCGCATGAAAAAAGCTCGCTTACTTTTGTAAAATCGAAAGAATAACACCCATTATCCTACTAGAATAAGAAAAAACGCCTCTGATTGTTCGAATAATTCACCGTTTGGGGTTGTGGTGTGATCAAAAGCTGGTAAAATTTGCCGCGAGATTTTCAAGTTACACTTGACATTGATTTCACGAAACAACGCAGTGTTGTATCGTTTCATTTTCGAATTTAAGGAGCCAACCGTGGCAAATTCCGCCGGTTCAAAAAAACGTGCGCGCCAGGCGATCAAACGTCGCGCTCACAATGGTGGCCTACGCTCAATGGTGCGCACTTACTTGAAAAAAGTAGATGCAGCTATCGAAGCAGGTAACAAAGAAGAAGCTCAAGCAGCTTATGTTGTAGCAACTTCTAAATTGGATAAAGCGACTACTAAAGGCCTTTATCACAAAAACAAAGCAGCTCGTCATAAGAGCCGCCTAAACGCTCAAATCAAAGCAATCGCTTAATTTGAACGCAAAAAAAACCGGCCTCAGCCGGTTTTTTTATGACTAATACTTGGCATCAGCCAAACACATCATTCTTCTTCAAACCTAAAACAGCAACATTCCCCAAACAAACGCAGCTAAAAACAGAGACAGCATTACCGCTGCCGAACCAAGATCTTTTGCTCGCCCAGATAATTCATGATGCTCATTACTAATACGATCGACCACAGCCTCAACACTTGAGTTTAATGTTTCGACAACAACAATCAACGCAACTGAAAAAATCATAAACGCCTGCTCTAATCGAGATTCTCCCAACCAAAAAGCCAATGGCACAGCCACAATAAACAATACCACCTCTTGACGAAATGCCGCCTCATACTTCCACTGAGCCATCAAACCTTGATGAGAATACTTCATCGCTGCCAATATTCTAGCCATTCCTGATTTACCTGGCTTAGCCATACACTACAACCCTCAGATGAAATAACACTTACACTATCACCAAATCATCACAATGAATCAACTCAGGCTCACCTTCATAACCCAAGATAGACCCTATCTCTGAAGATGCATGCCCCATCAACTTTAACGCCTCTGCCACACCGTAGTTAACCAAGCCCCTGGCAACAAGCAGACCTCGCTCATCAGTACATCGAACCATATCACCTCGCGAAAAAGCACCTTCCGCATCAAGCACTCCCACAGGCAAAAGACTTTTCCCCCCAGAGCGTAACGCCTTAACAGCACCATCATCCAAGACAAGCGACCCTCGACTCTTTAAGTGTCCAGCCAACCACTGTTTACGTGCGGCTAATCGACCATGCTCTGGCTGCAACCAAGTTCCCATAGCCTCACCCGCCACTACACGAGAAATCACCTCATTTTCTCGACCAGAAACAATAACGGTATCCGCCCCAGAACGGGCTGCCAATCTAGCCGCGCGAATCTTAGTCAACATACCACCACTACCAAGCGCACCCGCACCACCACTCGCCATCGCTTCTAAACGATCATCGGAAGCAAATGCACGGGGGATCAATTGAGCATCATCATGGTTTCTAGGATTTTTGTCATATAGTCCTAATTGATCAGTCAGAATAATAAGCACATCCGCTTCCACCAAGTTAGCAACTAACGCCCCTAAAGTATCGTTGTCTCCAAAACGAATTTCATCCGTCACTACGGTGTCATTTTCATTCACAATAGGAACAACACCAAAAGACAACAAGGTTCTCAATGTGGAGCGAGCATTAAGGTAACGGCGGCGATTGGACAAATCATCATTGGTCAATAAAATTTGCGCCGTATACAATCCATGATTGACAAAATAAGACTCATATAGACCAATCAACTTCATTTGCCCTAACGCTGCCGCGGCCTGCAACTCATTCACCTGCTTAGGACGAGAGGAAAAACCTAAACGAGTCATACCTGCTGCAATAGAACCCGATGACACCAACACCACCTCCTTCCCTGATTCACGTAAACGAGCAATCTGCTCCACCCATTTCGCTATACTCTCTACATCTAAGCCCTGTCCATCATTTGTCAGTAAAGCACTCCCTATCTTCACGACAACTCTCTGAGCTTTTGCTATTTTCTCTCGCATTTCCATGGTGTTGGTTTTCTCACTTTCTCATTCAGACAAAAAAACACTATTTAACGTATTCTACTTCTACATCATAATCGTCGTCATCATAATCATCATCTCCATCATCACCTCTCGCTTCCGCTCTTTTCGCGGCACGATAGGACTGAATACGATCACGACCTTCTTCGTCAATCTGACGACGCATTTCCTCTTCCGCTTCACGAGCTTCTGGGCTTTCTTTTAGCAATAAACGCCTTTCATCTAAGGCAGTCATCAAATCCAAACAAAGAACCTGAGTCCCCTCTCCAGAAATAGCCGCTACTCGATATGTCGGACCTTCCCAACCCAAAGCGTCAATGACTGATTGACAACGCTCTTCCAGCTCATCAGAGGGCACCATGTCAATTTTATTCAATACTAACCAGCGCTCACGCCCACCTAGCGTTGGACTAAATTGATGCAATTCATTAACTGCAATTTTTGCCGCTTGAGCCGGAGTAACATCATCCCAAGGAGCCAAGTCTACTAAATGCAATAAAATACGATTACGAACCAAATGCTTCAAAAAGCGAATACCTAAACCAGCACCGTCCGCTGCACCTTCTATAATTCCTGGTATATCAGCAATAACAAAGCTCTGATGCTTCTTAACTTTTACCACACCCAAATTTGGCACTAGAGTAGTAAATGGGTAATCAGCCACTTTTGGCTTCGCCGAAGACACCGAGCGAATAAAAGTAGATTTACCCGCGTTAGGTAAACCTAACAAACCGACATCAGCAAGTAGCTTCATTTCCAATTTCAATGAGCGCTCCTCACCTTCGGTGCCTTTAGTTGTCTGTCTAGGTGCTCTATTGGTACTCGACTTAAAACGAGTATTACCCAAACCTTTATCACCACCTTGAGCCACTTTCAGCTGCTCACCATCACGAGTCAGATCACCTAAGGTCTCCCCTGTATCTTCGTCAATAACAGTCGTACCAACAGGGACAGTTAATATCAAGTCCTCGCCCTTCGAACCAGTCATATCACGCCCTTTACCACCTTCACCAGTCTCGGCTTGATAGCTACGTGTATAACGATAATCGATTAGCGTGTTCAGTGCGGCATCTGCTTGTAAAATGACACTTCCGCCATCACCGCCATCACCGCCATCTGGGCCGCCTTTTGCAACAAATTTTTCGCGCCAAAAACTTAAACAGCCATTACCGCCCTTGCCTGCTCGAACATAGATACTGGCTTCATCAACGAATTTCACAGAGTCACCCTCTTAGGTGTATAACAAATGACTAGTATTACCTAGTCTATAGAATTTTTCCAAAAAAAAGCCCCGCCGCTGCGGAGCTCTTTTCTGAATTCAAAGAGAATTAAGCAGCAACTACAGAAACTGTACGACGCTTAAATTTACCTTTAACTTCAAACTTAACTTGACCTTCAGCAACAGCGAACAATGTGTGGTCTTTACCACAACGAACGCCTTCACCTGGATGGAACTGTGTACCACGTTGACGAACTAAGATGTTACCTGGGATAACAACTTGACCACCAAAACGCTTGACACCTAATCGTTTCGACTCGGAGTCGCGACCGTTACGAGTACTACCACCGGCTTTCTTATGAGCCATAATTTACACCCCTTAATATTGAATCAATTACGCTTATTTGATAGCAGTAATTTTAACTTCTGTGAACCATTGACGGTGACCCATACGCTTCATCGAATGCTTACGACGACGGAACTTAAGGATCTTAACTTTATCGCCACGGCCATGAGAAACAACTTCTGCTGTTACTAATGCACCATCAACAACTGGAGCGCCAACTTTTACGTCGTCGCCATTGCTAACTAGCAATACATCGTTGAAATCAACAGCGTTACCTGCTTCAACATTCAATTTTTCAATTTTAAGGACTTGGCCTTCTTGAACGCGGTATTGTTTACCACCAGTTTTAATAACTGCAAACATGTATTCTCTCCAATAAGATTTATCCGGCTACTAGGATAATTTGACCTACTTCTAGTGGCCCAACACCAGTTAAATGGTATTCCATATAACCAATGTCAGATTACCATATGATAGGGAGCAAAATGTGGATAAATCGGACGCAGGATTGTACAAAATCGAACCATGTTTGACAAGTAAAAAGCTGAATGATGTAGGATTTTTCATCTATGGGTTGACCAAAAGCCTTCACTTACCTAGCATGAGTCAACCTACGGGTCAGCTTGAGACTATTTTAATTTCGGAAATTGCATGCAATCCAACCCTATTCATAATGTTGTGGCTAATGAATTTGCCAACGTAAACTCACATATAATGTCGCAATTAAAAAGTGACATTCCCCTTATCGAGCAAATCGGCTATTACATTATCAGTAATGGCGGAAAGCGCTTAAGGCCGCTTATGGTGCTGTTATCAGCAAGAGCATGCGGCTATAAAGAAGAATCCGAGGAGTTAATAGAAGAGAGCAATATGGTTCGCCTTGCGACCATTATTGAGTTCATTCACACGGCTACCCTGTTACACGATGATGTGGTTGACGAGTCTGACATGAGGCGCGGCAAAAAAACTGCAAATGAGGAGTGGGGCAATGCACCGAGCGTTTTAGTAGGAGATTTCCTATACTCTCGTGCGTTTCAAATTATGGTTGAAGTAGGCAGTATGCGCTGTATGCAGATTTTGTCAGAGACCACCAACATAATATCTGAAGGCGAAGTGCAGCAGCTAATAAACTGTGGTGATCCAGATACAACGGAAGAAAGTTACTTAAAAGTCATTCAGTACAAAACGGCCAAGCTTTTTGAAGGCGCCGCTCTTTGTGGATCGGTCATAGCTAAGGCCAGTGAGCAGCAAAATCAAGCAATGGCAAAATACGGAATGCATGTCGGCACAGCCTTTCAGCTCATTGATGATGTGATGGATTATACCAGTACAGCAGAAGAAATGGGGAAAAGTGTGGGGGACGACCTTGCTGAAGGCAAACCAACATTGCCATTAATTTATACTATGAAATACGGTTCTGATGAAGCCAAACAACGTGTAAGAGAAGCTATCATAAATGGTGGCTTGGACAACATAGAGCAAATAATGCACGATGTTTCTGAATGTGGGGCCATCAACTACACCCAAGAGAAAGCGGAAGAACAAGCCAAACTGGCCTGTAGCGCTATCTCAAGTTTACCAAACAGTAGCTATAAAGAGGCTCTGATTGCACTGGCTAACGCATCGGTAAAACGCAAATCCTGACATGGATGGAATACAAATAGGAATGAATTATCAGCATTTCATCCATTGATTAGCCAACGACACAACCTACATAAGCTCAGAGAATGCTATAAGCAAAAGTAATATGACAACCTAGAGACATCATGAAGACAGGCAAAAATTCACACAAGGAGCCATTTTTCTTGGTTTTTTTGGGGCTTTTTATGTGCTAAGTTGGTTTTTTTCCATACAAACATTCATATTAGTAGCTTGAAGCGATATAATCTGGCAAATTTTAAAAACGTAAATTGGACCATAGCGGTGCAAATAAATAAGCGCCATTAAGCTAGGGGAATAGGATTACAATGACTACAGCTTCATCGTTTGAAAAAGACGAATTATTAAAGTGCGGTTACGGAGAAATGTTTGGCGAAGGTAATGCAAGATTACCAGTTGGCAACATGCTTATGATGGATCGCATTACCAAAATTACTGCTGAAGGCGGTGAACATGGAAAAGGAGAAATTATCGCAGAACTTGATATCACTCCAGATCTTTGGTTCTTTGATTGTCATTTTCCAAGCGACCCCGTTATGCCTGGCTGCCTAGGCCTAGATGCAATGTGGCAATTAGTTGGCTTTTTCCTTGGCTGGAAAGGCAACAAAGGTAGAGGTCGTGCTTTAGGGTGCGGAGAAGTGAAATTTACAGGTCAAATTCTTCCAACCGCAAAAAAAGTAACTTTTAATATTCAGCTAAAACGCGTCATTGAACGCAAATTGGTTATGGGTATTGCTGACGGAACGGTTGCTGTTGATGGTCGTGTGATTTATACCGCGACTGACTTACGTGTAGGTTTATTTACCTCAACTGAAAACTTCTAAAAAGATTAAGAATAGAGAGGCACTTTCTATGCGTCGCGTAGTTGTAACTGGTCTTGGTATTGTGAGCTGTCTTGGTAACGACAAGAGCAGCGTCCTAAATTCACTATTGGAAGGCAAATCTGGTATTCGCTTTGCTGATGACTATAAAGAAATGGGCTTTCGCAGCCATGTTTGTGGTCGTATCGATTTAGAGTCTGACGACTTAATTGATCGTAAAACACGTCGTTTCATGGGGCCTGCAGCAACTTATGCTTATGTTTCTATGCAACAAGCCATTACGGATTCAGGCCTTACTGAAGAACAAGTTTCAAATATCCGAACAGGCTTAATTGCTGGCTCTGGTGGCGCTTCAGCACAAAATTTAGTTGACTCAGCAGATACATTACGAGCAAAGGGTGTTAAGCGTGTTGGTCCATACCGTGTGACCCAAACCATGGGGAGTACGGTATCAGCGTGTTTAGCCACACCATTTAAAATAAAAGGTGTGAACTATTCCATTACATCAGCTTGTTCTACCAGTGCTCACTGTATCGGTAACGCAATGGAACTCATTCAGCTAGGTAAACAAGACGTTGTTTTTGCTGGCGGCGGCGAAGAAGAAAGCTGGACTCAAACCTGTATGTTTGATGCTATGGGTGCGCTATCTTCTAAGTATAACGACACACCAGAAAAAGCCTCTCGTGCATACGATGCAAACCGAGATGGTTTCGTTATCGCTGGAGGCGGCGGCATGCTAGTGATTGAAGAATTAGAACATGCGAAAGCTCGTGGCGCCAAAATTTACGCGGAGCTTGTTGGATATGGCGCAACTTCTGATGGCTACGATATGGTAGCACCATCAGGAGAAGGTGCTGTTCGCTGCATGAAAATGGCCATGAGTACTGTAGATGGTAAGATTGATTACATCAACACTCATGGAACCAGTACACCTGCAGGTGATATGAAAGAACTACAAGCTGTTAACGAGACTTTTGGTTCTGATATCCCTTTAATCAGCTCCACTAAGTCTTTATCAGGGCACTCTCTGGGTGCAGCAGGTGTTCATGAAGCTATCTATTGCTTGCTAATGATGGAAAACAACTTTATTGCAGCATCAGCAAACGTCGACGATCTTGATCCAGCTGCAGGAGACATACCAGTCGTTGTTACTCGAAAAGACAATGCTGATTTACAGCACATCATGTCAAACAGCTTCGGCTTTGGAGGCACTAACGCCAGCTTGATATTCAAAAAATACCAAGCCTAACCTAAGCACTTATTAAGACATAAAAAAACCCAACTCAATGTTGGGTTTTTTTATGTCTTAAATTTACAGCACTAACATCCGCCATATCAAGAACTGACATCTACCTTCCCACAGGAAGTTTGGCCATTTCTTCTCTCATCCAATTTTGCATCTCTTCATGCAGCTCACCCGTTTTTTTACCTTCAGAAGAAATTTCAGGACCAATAACAACATCAATGACACCTGAATATTTACGCCATGACTTACTTGTCCAAAGATAACCGGCATTATGAACCATAGGTAAGATAGGCGCATTTGCAGAGGTCGCAAGCATGGCAGCCCCTTTATTAAACTCCTTTCTTTCACCTACTTTAACTCGCGTTCCCTCAGGAAAGATCAAAACAGATCGTCCATCTTCAATGCGTTCTTTCCCTTGTCTCAAAATTTGCTTTAAAGCATTACTTTTTTGACTCCGATCAATGGCAATTGGTTGCACCATACGCAAACCCCAACCAAAAAAAGGTACAGAAAGTAACTCTTTCTTTAGTACGGTTGATAACGGGGTCACTAACACCTGCAAAAAATACGTTTCCCATTCACATTGATGATTGGCCACTAAAATCACAGGCTTGCCTTTCACCAAATGCTCTCGCCCTTTTACTCTAACTGTCACTCCACAGAAGATCTTAAATAACGCCAACAAAATAGCGTTATGTACATTCAGCACTAGCTGTCTATTTTTAGGCTTAAACAATAGGGCAATTGGTGGAGATATAACCCCAGACACTATCGTTAACACCACATAACAAATACCAAATAGAATAGAGCCAACAAACCCTCTTAAAGACCGAAGTCCACTCATCTAACTCTCTCCTTTTATTTTCACTCTTTATTTATACTTTGGCTTAATTGCTGAATTAAAGGATTGGCATACATTTTCAACACAGTCTCACGTAAAGGTTCAGGACATAAGGCCATATAGGCATCAAATTCAGGGTCAACCTCCCCTGCGCCTTCCAACATCGACATGGCCGATTTATTCGTAGAATGAATCGCATAATTACCAATAATCTGACGATCAATCTCAGTAACTAGTTCATCCGGTGTATCATAACCATTTGTCAACACATCTCCGAAGGTAACAATTACTTTTCCTTTCTGACCTACAATACCATTCTTAATACTATCAATGTCTTCAAACTCGGCTTTTTCATACTCACCTGTTGTCGACTTTTCCACTAATTCCGCGGCTTTATCTAAAGCACAAGGGTCATATTCATAGGAGATTGAAACCGGAACAATATTCAAATCTTTCATGGCATCAGGAAAAGAAGCCATTTTCTTTTTGCTCATATAAAACATTTTTACAATGGCAGGATCGGTTTTATCTAAGCCATCTTTAGCTCGACCTTCTTTCTGAGCAATCCAAATATTACAACGTTCCTCTGTGATGGAATGGTTTATGTAATTAGAGAGCTGACCAAACGCCGCCATCATCTCCCTCACACCGGCAACAGAACGCTTAACAATAAAGCTTTTATTCAATCTCATTAAGTCTGAAACAAAAGGTCGACGTAATAAATTATCACCAATCGCAACACGCACCGTGTCAAAATCTGATAAATAGAGGCCATAATTAATAAATGCTGGATCCATAGCTATATCACGGTGATTTGATATAAACAGATACCCTTTACCCTTTTCTAATTTATCTACCCCACGATACTCAACACTGGTTGTTGTCGTTTTAATCATACGTTCCATATAACCAGCGATACGTCTCTGGAAATCGTACACATCACTAATATTGGATAGTTGTCTCCTGAGTTGCCACTTCACAGCCATTACTAACGGCTTATGCATAAATTGAGGCCACGAAGGAAAACGAAAACTAATGATTGTATTAATAAAATCAGGGGTGTTTATTAAACGCTCTAATACCTCTACAACTTCGTTATCATTGTAAGGGCGTATATCATGAAACTGATCCATTCAATTTTCCGCTATTTATCAAAAGCCTCACTACAATTAAAATAGCAAGGCTTTGTATTATTTTTATAATGTCGTGATATCAAAACCTAACGTAGCTAGCGTCTCTTTCTGACTCGAAGAACTAATAACTGCAACACTTTCATTTGCAGATGTTAAATAGCGTTTCGCAACACTTTGTAACTGTTCAATTGTGACCGCTAAAATCTGTGCCCTGAATTGCTCTCGCTGTTCTTTAGTTCTACCATGAAGCTGAATAAAGAAATCACCTTGCGCTTCACCAGCAGGAGAGCCTGGTTTATCCATAGACCCAATTACACCTAAAATGGCCTCTTCAAGTGCTTCCTCTGTATGTTCAAATGTCGCTAGCCATTCCAACGATGCATCAAAATCATTCAATGTTTCGGCAAGTCGAGGATCACGATATGAATAAAAGCGGAATGCACCAATGCTTGAGTCAAATGTTGCACCACCGCCATATGCTCCACCTTGTTCACGAATAGCTCTATGTAAGAAGCCATTTCGCAAAAAGCCACCTAATACGGTTAACGGTGCAACATCCGGGTGCATTCCCATCACAGTTCGATAAGATTTGGCACAGAAACTCACTTGTGTAGACGTTAACCAAGCCTGTTTCACTGTTTTATCAACGGCATCTAAGACAAACTTATTCTCAATGGACCCTTTCTCAAGGCAAGACCAAACTTTATCAACCTGCTCCAGCAGTGTTGCTTGCTGCTGCTCTTCTCCAACAATCAGTAGTTGTTTGTTCGCTTTTAACAGTTTGTCATGTATACGAGCAAACACAGTCATTAAATCAATGGCTTTTTGTTCATCAGATTTTAACACATCATCCAAGGCCTTCAGTGACTGGATGCCAGTCATGCCACCCCAAGCCTCTTGCTGATTTGATAAGCCGCATATTCCACTTGATGCAACCGCCATCGCCAAGACATGCCCTTGACCAGTAATAGATTGCTCTCTACGAGATCGACGCTGAGACACTAATTCTTTTAATCTCTCAACCTCATCAAAACGAGGCTGGCAAATACTGTCGCACATTAATTCGCTCATGCCCGCAAAGTTTGATACCAATGCCTTTGAAGATATAACAAAGTACGCGCCTAGTTTTTGACGATCATCAGCTGTCGCTCTTAAGGAAGTGGATGCACCAATGCCACCACAAACTTGAGCCTGACGCTCTTGCATCGCCAAATAATCAAAATCACCGGCCCCCAATTCTGTTAGCGCATAAGAAAATAAAGGTAAGTACTCCGTTTCTTCTTTATCAAGCTCTGGTAAATCAATAACCAATTGTTGATATACCAAGCCATTCGTGCCCTGTGGATAAAAGGTTACTGGCAATGTCTGTTCTAACTGTTCACGAATATAAGTAGGCAATTCAGCAGGTACATCTTCTAACCCAACTTTAGGCAAGATACTCATGTCATCAACCTGTGATTGTCGCACTTTCAACGCCTCACTGCGCTCAATGATTTGCTGTGTTTCTACACCTGATAAGCGGGCTTTAACTTCTGCCAAGCGATCTTTTTCTGCCTGATTACGGCGACCTTCGAGTTCCGTATCAGGTCGTAGCGTCACGGTAACACGATGAGCATTGTCCAAAATCAAGCTTTGAATAAGGTTAGGAATATATTTAGGATCTTGTATACGCTCACGTAAATCAGCAATAACCGGATCTAGATCCAGTTGCGCAATGACATCACCAGAATGCATCGCGGTTGATAAACCACCTAAAATTAATTGCAAACCAAATGGGTAGCTGTCACCACCGATCTCTCTCTGACTTAATTCAAGTTGATGTAGCATTGCCTCAACCATATCTTGAGGCACACCTTCCTCAACAACTTGCGTCAAGGTGTCGATAATTAAGGCTTCCACTTTCTCCGCATCGGTACGGGCAACCCCTTCAAGGCCGCACATAAAGCTCATTTCTTTATTGCTATCCTCTAACCCGCACATTGGAGAAGGTGCATTACCTAGTTTTGAGCCTTCCAATACTCGACGTAATGGGGATGCACTATTATCAAGCAATACGTTGGATAACAATTCAGCTTCAAATTGTTGCGATAAATCCGTACTCTCCCCAAGTAACCAAGCAACCACAACATGACAAGCATCTTCTTTTGCCTCATCAGCCGCGTAAGCTTCCTCTACTCTAACAGGTGAAAAATAACGTTTCGCATTTGGTACAATAATTTTTTTATCTAAACGCTCAAAGCGGCTGAGTACTTTTTCTTCAAATTCTGTCTGCAACTCGATGGCAGATAAATCACCAAACGTCATAAAAACAGCATTCGAAGGATGATAATGCGTTCGATAAAACGCCATCAAGTCATCGTAGGACAAATCAGGGATGTCCGTTGGCTCACCACCGGAATTAAAATGGTAGGTGTTATTTGGACATAAATATTTAGTAATGGTTTGCCATAAGACTGAATTGGTAGAACTCATCGCGCCTTTCATTTCATTAAAGACCACGCCTTTAAAGGTCAAATCAGATTCAGGATTTGTCGGTTCTGCGAATTCAAGACGATGTCCTTCTTGTGAGAAATCCAAAGGATCAAGACGAGAAAAGAAAACAGCATCTAAATACACGTCTAACAGGTTACGAAAGTCCTTTTTATTTTTACTTGCAAAGGGGTAGGCCGTCCAATCCGATGACGTAAATGCGTTCATAAAGGTATTCAGAGAGCGTCGAATCATCATGAAGAAAGGGTCTCGCACAGGAAAGCGCTCAGAACCACACAAAACCGTGTGCTCCAGAATATGTGCAACACCACAGGAATCAGTAGGAACCGTCTTTAATCCAACAAGAAATACATTTTCATCATTCTCAGAGGCTATATGTATATGTTTCGCCCCAGTGACTTTATGTTCGTATTCAAAAACTTCAACATTTAGTGCTTCAATAAATTCACTTCGCACAAAAGAAAATGCCGAATGGTGTTCGGTATTATTTGTCATTCTTTACCTCTATAAATATGGTGTAGTCCGAGTTAGCTAGATCAGACTATGCCTTGCTTTGGCAATAATGTTATGTCTCGATATATAGAAGACAAAGTTAATGAATTATAGCAAACGACGCAGTTTTACTGCACGAACAATGACCACATATACCAAGAAACACCGGCTTATTACATCATTATTAACGTTTTTGATGCTTTTCCCAGTTTTCTAATCTGGCTTTTTCACTTTTCTTAAATAAAACATACACAGCGCCACCACCACCATGGTATTTTTGGGCACTATGAAACGCCAGCACATCGTCTAAATCTCTTAACCATTTATTTAAATAACTTTTCAATGTAGCTTCACTATCCGGAGTTCGATCGCCTCGACCATGCACAATAATAGCGACTCGAATATCATTATTCATACAGTCCTGCACAAACTGATAAACTTGCTGCCGGGCTTGTTCCACTGTACGACGATGTAAGTCTAAACGTGACTCAATGCCATATTTACCTTGTCGCAACCGCTTAAAAACCCCGTCTTGTACACCGTCTTTTTTGTATTGCAAAATATCTAATGCGGCCACCCTTTCGACATAGTCGGCTGTAAGGTGATTCGTATCTTTTACTGGAGCATGAGTCGCGGCTTCTTTCCTTACGGAATAATCAACAGTTGACCCTTTCTTCCCTAAATACATAGCATTGGTTTCTAGCTTTTTAATGCCTTCCACTTCTTGGGAGAATAAAGAGAAATCATCGTCATCAACCACAGAAATTCCTCACTTTCTATTACCACTTTCATGTTCAAAAAATCGCAGAGTATACGCTATGTACACATGTTTTTTTAGCTTATTTGAAGCTTCAACAGCCTGATTATAAAATTAATTTATCGATCAACTGAAGTCACCATTTCAAGAAAAAGTGCATCATCTTGAACGGCTTTACTTACCATCATAGCGCCTTCTAACAAAGAGATTGCTTTAATAGCACTGTAGCGAGCACTGTTCTCAGAATACCCAAGGGACAGATATGCGGTTTTTAACCACACTAAATTACGCTCAAAAAAATGCTTGGTTTCAAGGCGTACTGATTCCGGTAAACTATCACTCTCAGCGCCTAATAAACCACATAAACACATTTGTTTATCGGTAATTAAGGCGTTCTGAAAAAGACCTATAAAGACATCGATAGGGTGTTTCCCAGAAACTTTAATCACATCTGGATCGCCTAAAGCAGATAAAAAGCTATCCGCATAACGACGGGCCAACTCTGCCCCTAAATCCGCCTTAGTTGGAAAATGATAATGCACACTGGCACTCTTGATGCCCACCTCTTTAGCCAATTCACGAAAACTAAAATTACTGTAGCCTCCTTGACGAACTTTATTTTCCGCAATCATTAGTAGCGCTTCTTTTTTGGTCATTATGTCTTTACTCAAATCCAGTTAACTAAATTATCAATCAGTAGATAGATATTGACAAGCAAGAAATTGCACATTAAGGTAACTACCTACCGGAAGATAGATAACCACATTCTCATAACAACTATGACTTAGATGTGTTTAAAATCTTCACTTACTAGAATCAAACGGCGAAAGTCGTTTTATTTACCTCCTAAAAACTATCTATCGATAGATAAAAGAGACCATTATGAAAATATATGATGTTGCTAATTTCCCAAATCCTTTACGCGTTCGTATTGCTTTAGCCGAAAAAAATGCAACGAATAACGTACAGTTTATCCCTGTTGATCTCATGAATGGAGAACATAGAACTGCCGCTTTTATTGCAAAAAACCCAGCGGCAAGTGTACCTGTCTTAGAGCTAGATGATGGTACTTATATTTCTGAGTGCACTGCTATTACAGAATATATTGACCATTTATTTGAAGGGCCATCATTAACAGGCTCCACTGCAAAAGAAAGAGCCGTGATAAATATGTTGCAAAAACGTGCTGAATCTATGGTTTTAGAACCTGTCGGTACCTACTTCCACCACGCGACCGATGGTTTAGGCCCTGCGCTTGAAATCTATCAAAATAAAGAATGGGGCCAGAAACAAAAAGAAATATCATTAAAGGGCCTATCCTATTTTGATACAGTATTAGCGGATAATACCTATCTTGCTGGAGATCACTTTACAATTGCAGATATCACCCTTTATGCAGGGATTGGTTTTGCAGGCTTTGCTAAAATCGACATCCCTGCTGACTTAACTCACATTCATCGCTGGTTATCATTGGTTGCTGAGCGCCCAAGTATCAAGCTATAACCATTTACAAGTATTTAACGATCAGAACCAATAGGAATCAGACATGAAAATTGCCGCAGATTTTTCTAAACGCATCATTGTTCACAGTGAGGCTCTACCATGGAAGGCATCACCAATGAAAGGAGTCGACCGTCGTCCACTTGATCGAGTAGGTGAGGAAGTAGCAAGAGCAACAACGATAGTTCGCTATGCTCCAGGAAGTGCTTTTTCTCCTCATGTCCATACAGGCGGTGAAGAATTTTTCGTATTAGAAGGAACCTTCCAAGATGAACATGGCGATTTTCCTGCTGGTTCCTATATTCGCAACCCACCTCAATCAAGCCATACACCGAGCTCTGAAAAAGGTTGTATGATGCTTGTAAAGCTTTGGCAATTCCAGCCAGAAGACCGCACCCACATCCGTCTTCAAACGAATAAAATGGGCTCGATTGAACTGGCAAATCATACTGGTGTTTCAATCACCCCTCTGTATAAAGACCATATTGAAGACGTCAGCCTACTACATCTCCAGCCTCATACCACCATAGACTGGGATCTTCCGCAAGGCGCAGAACTATTGGTAATAGAAGGCTCACTAACAGAAAACAATGACTTACTGAAAAAGCACAGCTGGTTAAGACTTCCCGTCAATTCAAAGATTAACGCTAAAGCTGGAAATCAAGGCGCGAAAGTATGGCTAAAAACAGGTTATTTAAACGATGTGAACAATCAGATAGCACGATTACAAATAAGTCCTAAATGTGTAAACACATTTCAGGACAAGACAATCATATAAATAAAAAAGTCCCTATTAAAGGGACTTTATCAGCTTAATTAGACATATTTGATTTATGTATGGGCTAGAAAGGGATATCGTCATCAAAGTCATCAAAGTTTGGAGCGGGTTGTGGCGCCGCTTGTGGCTTTGGTGCTGCTGCAGGCTGAGGAGTTGGTGCCGCAGGACGTTGAGCTGGCTGCTGTGGTGCGGCTTGTTGTGGTGCATCACCCCAACTGCCAAAAGACTGTGGTTGTGCTGGTGCTGATTGCTGCGGAGGCTGTTGTGGCGATTGTCCGTATCCGCCTGCGGCTGGTTGACCATAACCTTGATTAGGCTGTTGATTACCGTAGCCACCTTGAGGCTGTGCAGCAGGACGTTGTTGATAACCACCTTGGTTATTGTTGTTATCGTAACCCCCTTGGCCACCTTGATCATTTCGGCCATCTAACAATTGCATTTCGTTGGCAATGATTTCCGTTGTATAACGTTTAACGCCATCTTTTTCCCATTCGCGAGTTCTCAATGAACCTTCTACGTAAACTTTGGAACCTTTCTTGATAAAATCTCCAGCAATCTGTCCTAAGCGAAAATTACCACGATCCATAAAAGAAACACGATGCCACTCTGTACGTTCTTGCATCTGACCGGTTTGCTTGTCTCTCCAGCTTTCAGAAGTCGCTAAACTTACATTAGCAACTGCACCACCATTCGGCATAAAGCGTACTTCTGCATCATTACCAGCGTTACCTATTAAGATAACTTTATTTATTCCACGTGCCATGACGTTCTCCGATTCTGTCTATTTATGTTCTTTAAAGCGTTACTTGCGGTACAACACGCAGCAAACCATCTCTATCTAGTTGTTTCTTATTAATTTTTAAATACGCTGTTTGTTCATCTTCAAATAATTGCATATCTTCCACTCCCTGGATTGTCATTAATCTTGATGATAACTCTTTTATATCATGTTGACTTAAGCCGCCGAGACTAAAAGCCAAGCTGGTTAACTGAGGTGGTGCAGGTTGACGTAAAAAAAGCAAGGCCCAAATAAATAACCCCCCCCACAGTAATAAATAAGGTTTCTATGGACGTATTCTGTAATAGCCAACCACCGCCTACACCACCAATAAAAGCACCGAAAAACTGATGAGTAGAAAACGCCCCCATTGCGGTACCACGATAGCCTACAGGAGCTAATTTACTCACAACGGAAGGTAAGGTCGCTTCTAATGTATTAAAAGCAACAAAGTAAGCCCAGAGCAATACAGCAAACAGCCAGAGGCTCTGTACAACACCCATAAATACCGTTGAAACCGATAACAGCAGCATTACGCTGGTCATGACTTGTTTCATTTTACCTTTTGCTTCCGCAATAATGACTAATGGTATCATACCAACAAAGGCCAATCCCATGACAAATAAGTAAAGCCAACTATGATTGACTATTGCAAAATCAAACTGGTTTACCAACAAACTAGGAATACAAACAAATAACGCGGTTAAGCTAGCATGCAATAGTAGCACACTGATATTTAGCGAACGTAAATGTTCATTTTGAAGGACACTCCGTAAGGCCGATAAACTTGGTGTCGTATCTCTCCTAAAAGTATGTTGTTTAACACTCGGTACCATCCAAACAATCAAACAAATGCCGATCAAGGAAGAAATAAAAGACAGATAAAATAAGCCAGATAAACCAACAAGCGAATATAGCCAAGGACCTAATACCAAAGACAACATAAAAGAGACACCAATGCTAATCCCAACCGTTGCCATAGCTTTGGTTCTATTTTGCTCTCGTGTAACGTCGCTCAACAATGCCATTAATGTGCTAGCAATCGCTCCCGCACCTTGTACGGCACGACCAATAATTAAATTTATAATGTCATCTGCATTCGCACAAATAACACTGCCCAAAGCAAATAAAATAAGACCAATGACAATAATACGTTTACGTCCCACTTTGTCTGACAACATCCCCATAGGAATTTGAAACAAAGCTTGCGTTAACCCATAAATACCAATTGCTGTCCCAATTAACGCAGCACTGGAACCGTTTAAATCAACCGCTGAAAGGCTGATGACAGGCATAATAAGGAACAGTCCCAGCATACGAAATAAATAAACCGAAGCTAAAGCAACAACTGAACGACGCTCAAATGCATCCATAAAAAGGTTATAACCGCGCAAATTTAAAAATGAAAAGTTTATAAAATGGTATTTTACAAAAAATAGCGTTGAAGCTCTATCTTAACTACTGTAAAAATAGACAGTTATTTTAACAAATACGTATAATGATTTTTTGTTTTACTACAGGGCCGGAGACAAATGGATAATATCACCATTCGAGGGGCACGTACCCATAACCTCAAAAATATCGACCTAGATATCCCAAGAGACAAGTTAATTGTCATTACTGGGTTATCTGGCTCAGGAAAATCGTCTTTAGCCTTTGATACTCTCTATGCCGAAGGACAAAGACGTTATGTGGAATCACTTTCAACCTATGCTCGTCAATTTTTATCCATGATGGAAAAACCAGACATTGATCATATTGAAGGCTTGTCTCCCGCTATTTCTATAGAGCAAAAATCTACATCTCATAATCCTAGATCTACCGTTGGTACTATTACCGAGATCTATGACTACTTACGTCTTCTTTTCGCTCGTGCAGGACAGCCTCGTTGTCCTGATCATGGAGAGCCTTTAGAAGCGCAGACGATTTCTCAAATGGTCGATAAAGTTCTTTCTCTGCCGACTGAAACAAAAATGATGCTATTAGCCCCTGTAGTGAAGGACCGGAAAGGCGAGCACCTACACACCATTAGCGATCTTTTATCTAAAGGATTTATACGTGCTCGCATTGACGGTTTAGTTGTTGACCTAGATGATGCGCCTACGCTAGAAAAAAACAAAAAACACACTATTGAAGTGGTTATTGACCGATTCAAAGTCAGAGACGATTTACAATTACGACTGGCCGAATCTTTTGAAACCTGCTTAGCACTTTCAGATGGCATCGCTAAAGTCATTAATATGGACGCTCCAGATGAAATCCATATTTTTTCCAGTAAATTTGCGTGCCCTGTCTGTGGCTATAGTATTACCGAGCTGGAACCCAGATTGTTTTCATTTAATAATCCTAACGGCGCTTGTCCGACTTGTGATGGTTTAGGTACGCACCAACTGTTTGATTCAAGTTTAATTGTCGTTGATGACACATTAACACTTGCAGAAGGGGCAATTCGAGGCTGGGGAAGGCGTAGCATCTTCTATTTCCAACAGCTACAAGCACTAGCAACACACTATGGGTTTGATATTGAGCTCCCTTTCAAAGACATCCCAGACAACCACAAAAATCATATTCTAAACGGATCAGGTAAAGACAAAATATCCTTTGTTTATATCAATGAACGTGGAGATAAAATGACTCGCTCCCATGCATTCGAGGGAGTAATTCCTAATTTGCAACGTCGCTATCATGAAACCGAGTCAGACTCCGTTCGTGATGATTTATCACAATACATAAGTGTTCAAGCTTGCCCCGAATGTGATGGTGCACGACTAAATAAAGCCGCTCGAAACGTCTTTATTGAAGAGCTTACTATTCCTGAAATTACGGCAAAACCTATTGCTGATTGTTTAGACTATTTTAGCGCCCTTTCACTACCTGGAGCTAAGGGCGAAATCGCCTCAAAAATACTAAAGGAAATTAGAGATCGCCTAACCTTTTTAGCTAATGTTGGGCTAGAATATCTCACCCTTAATCGTAAAGCAGACTCATTATCAGGTGGTGAAGCTCAACGCATTCGCCTTGCAAGTCAAATAGGTGCAGGGCTAGTTGGTGTAATGTACATACTGGATGAGCCTTCTATTGGATTACATCAAAGAGATAATGAACGATTGATCTCAACATTGACCCGACTAAGAGACCTCGGCAATACAGTTATCGTTGTAGAACATGATGAAGATGCGATTCGAGTAGCGGATTTTGTTGTCGATATTGGTCCAGGAGCCGGTGTTCACGGTGGACAAGTGATTGCGAGTGGTACACCTGAAGACGTCATGAACAACCCTAACTCCATTACCGGCCAATTTTTGAATGGTACTCGTCGAATAGAATTACCAGATAAGAGAATAATGGCTAAGGATGGTCTACATTTGTCGCTTTATGGGGCTTGTGGGAATAATTTAAATGACGTTGATCTACATATACCAATTGGTGTCATGACCTGTGTTACAGGTGTCTCTGGCTCAGGAAAATCAACTCTAATCAACAGCACATTGTACCCATTAGCTGCCACAGCACTTAATAATGCTACAACTTTAAAAGCATCACCATATGACAGAATTGAAGGTTTTGAACATTTTGATAAGTGTGTTGATATCGATCAAAGTCCAATAGGTAGAACACCAAGATCAAACCCAGCAACCTACACAGGCATATTCACTCCAATGAGAGAGCTGTTTTCAGCGACTCAAGAAGCAAGATCTCGTGGTTATAAGCCAGGTCGATTCAGTTTCAATGTGAAAGGCGGACGTTGTGAAGCATGTCAAGGTGATGGAGTTATTAAAGTAGAAATGCACTTTTTACCCGATGTTTATGTTCCATGTGATGTATGTAAAGGTAAACGCTACAACCGTGAAACATTAGAGATACAATATAAAGGAAAGAACATTCATGACTGTCTTGAAATGACAATTGAAGACGCCAGAGAGTTTTTTGATCCAGTACCATCTATAGCTCGCAAACTTCAGACATTAATGGACGTAGGCCTAGGTTATATCCGATTGGGGCAGTCTGCAACGACATTGTCTGGTGGTGAGGCTCAGCGCGTGAAACTATCGAAAGAGCTGTCTAAAAGAGATACAGGACAAACTCTCTATATATTAGATGAACCTACGACAGGTTTACACTTTGCCGATATTGAACAACTACTAAAAGTATTGCATAGATTGCGAGATCACGGAAATACAGTTGTCGTAATAGAACATAATCTCGATGTCATTAAAACAGCAGATTGGATTATTGACTTAGGCCCAGAGGGCGGCAGTGGCGGTGGCTATATCCTAGCGCAAGGTACGCCTGAAGAAATTGCAGAAGTCGAGACGTCACATACCGCGAGATTCTTAAAGCCTTTATTAAACAAAGTGTAAGGTAAATGCTAGCATAATTAAAACCTAAATGGACTGGAAGTAACCCCATAAAGTGGAACGCCACATTGTACTGTTTAGGTTTTTTAATGTAACTACCAAACTTTAGACATAAAAAAACCAGACATAAAGTCTGGTTTTTTTATAAGACTTTGCTTATTCAGCAGCATCTTCAACGTCAGCAACAGGTCTATCGACCAATTCAACGTAAGCCATAGGGGCATTATCACCAGCACGGAAGCCACATTTAAGAATGCGAACATAACCACCTGGGCGAGCTTGGTAACGAGGACCAAGTTCAGTGAATAATTTACCAACAGCATCTTTGCTACGAGTACGAGCAAAAGCTAAACGACGATTCGCTACGGAATCATTTTTAGCCAATGTGATCAATGGCTCAGCAACGCGACGAAGTTCTTTGGCTTTCGGCAACGTAGTTTTAATAACTTCGTGCTCGAATAAAGAAGCAGCCATATTTTTGAACATCGCTTTACGATGCGAGCTAGTACGGTTTAAGTGACGTCCACTCTTACGATGACGCATTATAAATTCCTTACCAAACTACGGTGGTCAGGGAACAATGACCTAGCGAGCTAGTACCTTGCTATCGTCTTTCAAACTAGCTGGAGGCCAGTTTTCCAAACGCATTCCCAAAGACAAACCACGCTGTGCTAAAACATCTTTGATTTCAGTTAACGACTTTTTACCTAAGTTAGGCGTCTTAAGAAGCTCAACTTCAGTACGTTGTATCAAATCACCGATGTAATAAATGTTCTCTGCTTTTAAACAGTTAGCACTTCGAACGGTCAATTCAAGATCATCAACCGGGCGTAGCAAAATTGGATCGATTTCATCCTCTTCTTCCACAACAGGCGCTTCGCTTTCGCTTTCAAGGGCGACAAACACAGCAATTTGTTGTTGCAGAATAGTAGCTGCACGTCGAATCGCTTCTTCAGGGTCAATAGTACCGTTAGATTCAATGTCTAGGACAAGTTTATCTAGGTCAGTACGTTGCTCTACACGAGCATTTTCAACACTGTAAGCTACTCTTCGTACAGGGCTGAATGAAGCATCCAGCTGCAAGCGACCGATAGGACGAGTCTCATCATCACTTGCAATACGAGCATCAGCAGGCTCATAACCACGACCACGTGCAACTCGGATCTGCATATTAAGCTCTGCAGACTCATCCAAATGTGCAATTATATGGTCAGGGTTAGCGATCTCAGCGTCAGTTACTAACTGAATATCTCCAGCAGTAACAACACAAGGACCTTTTTTACTTAAAGTAAGAGTTGCTTCATCTTGCCCGTGTAGAGCGATTGCAACTCCTTTAAGGTTAAGAAGAATTTCAATTACGTCTTCTTTCACCCCTTCAATTGCGCTGTATTCATGCAATACACCGTCGATTTCAACTTCAACAATCGCACAACCAGGCATTGAAGACAATAGTATACGACGCAAAGCATTACCTAAAGTATGTCCAAAACCACGTTCTAGTGGTTGCAGAGTAACTTTAGCGCGTGTTTTGCCCAACTCTTGCACTTCAATGTTGCGTGGGGTTAACAATTCGCTCACTGAACGCTGCATAGATCCACCTATTTCTTCTCCCAACTGCTCAACCTTACTTAGAGTAAAGCTCAACAATTAGGTTCTCATTAATTTCAGCTGACAAATCGCCACGCTCAGGAACTGATTTATAAACTGCTTCCAATTTAGTAGAGTCAGTTTCAATCCAATGAACAGCTGTACGATTCTTAGCAAGTTCAAGTGCATTTTGTACACGAAGTTGCTTCTTAGCTTTTTCACGAATAGATACAACGTCACCAGATTTAACTTGGTAAGACGCGATATTAACTGTTGCACCGTTGACCAGAACACCTTTATGTCCGACCAATTGACGAGCTTCAGCACGTGTAGAGCCAAAACCAGCGCGGTAAACAACATTATCCAAGCGAGACTCAAGAAGTTGTAACAAGTTTTCACCTGTAGCACCCTTCAAGCGAGCAGCACTTTTATAATAATTACGGAACTGTTTTTCAAGAATGCCGTATGTACGACGAACTTTCTGTTTTTCACGTAACTGCAAACCATAATCAGACAAACGACCACGGCGTGCGCCATGAACACCTGGAGCTGCTTCTAATTTACATTTTGATTCTAGAGCACGTGAGCCGCTCTTTAATTGCAAGTCCGTACCTTCACGACGAGACAACTTACAAGTTGGACCTATATAACGAGCCATGTATCTGTCTCCTCAATTAAACGCGACGTTTCTTAGGTGGACGACAACCATTGTGTGGTATCGGCGTCACATCTGTAATGTTATTGATACGCAATCCTAATGCATTCAATGCACGAACTGCGGACTCACGACCAGGGCCAGGACCCTTAATCATAACGTCTACGTTTTTTAAACCAAATTCTTGAGCAACAGCACCGGCACGTTCGGCAGCAACTTGAGCTGCGAAAGGCGTACTTTTACGAGATCCGCGAAAACCAGAACCACCTGCAGTAGCCCAAGACAAAGCATTGCCTTGGCGATCGGTGATAGTCACAATAGTGTTGTTAAAAGACGCGTGTACATGAGCAACACCGTCAACAACTGACTTTTTGACTTTTTCTTGGTATTGCGCGTAGCTGGCTTAGCCATATTGCACTTTTCCTATTTTAAATGCTCAGCTCTAGCGACATTGTGGCTAGAGCGAAACGCGTTTATATTACTTACGAATAGGCTTACGAGGGCCTTTACGTGTACGAGCGTTCGTTTTGGTACGTTGACCACGAACAGGTAGGCTGCGGCGGTGACGAATACCGCGATGACAACCCATATCCATCAGACGTTTGATAGACATGCTTAGTTCACGTCGAAGATCACCTTCAACCGTGTACTTACCAACTTCTCCGCGTAATTGGTCAAGAACTTCATCGCTCAATGAACCAATTTTTGCTGTCTCCTGAACCCCAGTAGTCGCACAAATTGCGCGTGAACGGGTGCGACCGATTCCGAAGATGTAAGTCAGAGAAATGACCGCATGTTTATTGTCAGGAATATTGACACCGGCTATACGGGCCATTCACTTTACTCCGTTGTTAGGGTGATACATATCACCACTTTGCTTTCATTAGGGCGGCGATTATGCCGTCTTTCAGACGAAAAATCAACCACCCTTCCCCATCAAAGAGTTAATAAGTATTAACCTTGACGTTGTTTATGTCTTGGTTCAATACAAATCACTCGAACTGAACCGTTACGACGAACGATTTTACAGTTACGACAGATTTTTTTAACAGATGCACGTACTTTCATGTTCAACTCCAAACCTATGCTTAACGCATCAGGCCATTTGGACCATAACCAGTCAGATTAGATTTCTTCATTAATGACTCGTACTGATGGCTCATTAAATGACTTTGCACTTGCGTCATGAAATCCATAACCACTACAACTACGATTAACATAGATGTTCCACCGAAGTAGAAAGGTACATTCCATGCAACTACAAAGAACTGAGGCATCAAAGACACCAAGGTGATATATAAAGCACCAAAAAGCGTCAAACGGGTCATTACACCGTCAATGTATCGAGCGGTATGATCGCCTGGACGAATTCCCGGTAAAAAAGCGCCGGATTTCTTTAAGTTATCTGCCACATCCTTAGGATTAAACACAAGTGCCGTATAAAAGAAGCAAAAGAAAACAATCGCTATCGAGAATAACAACACATAGAGCGGTTGCCCAGGGGCAAGAGCCAAAGATACATCCTGCAGCCATTCCATACCTTCACCTTGGCCGAACCATTGGCCAATCGATGCAGGAAATAACAAAATACTTGAAGCAAATATTGGAGGTATAACACCAGCCATATTCACTTTAAGCGGTAGATGACTCTTTTGTGCAGCAAACACTTTCTTACCTTGCTGACGCTTAGCATAATTAACTGTAATGCGACGCTGCCCTCTTTCAATAAAGACAACAAACGCTACAGTGGCTACAGCCATTATGCCAATCAACAACAACGCTAGAATATTTATATCGCCTTGACGAGCCGACTCAAAAGATCTGCCAAGCGCAGAAGGCAGGCCTGCAACAATACCAGCAAAAATAAGTATAGAAATACCATTGCCAATACCTTTTTCAGTAACCTGTTCTCCCAGCCACATCAAGAACACCGTACCAGAAACAAGAGTTATGACAGCAACTGCATAAAACTCTATACCACTAGTAAACGAGATACCTTGACTAGCCAGACCAACTGCCATACTAGCAGACTGAACTAACGCAAGAAGGACTGTGCCATAACGAGTATACTGAGTGATTTTACGTCTCCCAGCTTCACCTTCCTTCTTGAGTTGTTCTAGCTGCGGACTAACTACCGTTAATAACTGCATAATAATAGAGGCAGAAATATAAGGGAGTATGCCCAGCGCAAAAATACTCATGCGCTCAAGTGCCCCACCAGAGAATACATTAAATAGACTCAGGATTGTGCCTTCATTTTGATCAAACAAAGCAGACAAGCGATCAGGATTTATACCTGGAACCGGAATGTGTGCACCTATTCTATATACAATAATTGCTAAAAACACAAAACGAATACGAGACCAAAGTTCCCCTAAGCCTTTTTGTGCATTTGCAGGTAGTGAGCCACGCTTTGCCATTTATTCCTCGACTTTTCCGCCAGCCGCTTCAATAGCAGCACGAGCACCTTTAGTCACTTTAAGACCTCGAACGGTAATTGCTTTGTCGATAGAACCAGACAAGATTACACGTGCAGTCTTAATTTGATGACCAAAAACATTTGCGCTAATCAAAGCAGCTAAATCAATAACTTCAGCATTTACAGACGCCAATTCGTTTAAACGAACTTCAGCAACATATTTTGCTTGACGAGATGTAAAACCGAATTTAGGTAGACGTTTCTGTAAAGGCATTTGACCACCTTCGAAACCTGGTTTAACAGAGCTACCTGAACGAGATTTAAGACCTTTATGGCCACGTCCACCTGTCTTACCTAAACCACTACCAATACCACGGCCACGGCGTTTAGGAGCAGACTTGCTGCCCTCAGCAGGTTTAATAGTATTTAAGAACATTTTATTCCCCTACCACTTTAACCATGTAATAAACTTTATTAACCATACCACGAACAGAAGGTGTATCTTCTAATTCACGGCGCTGGCCGACTTTACGTAAACCTAAGCCCTGAACAGTCGCACGGTGCTTAGGAAGACGACCGATCGGACTGCGGGTTAGTTCAACTGTGATGGTTTTATTTGCCATAACACATTACCCCAAAATTTGATCGACTGACTTTCCGCGTTTAGCTGCAATTTGCTCAGGAGCTTGCATATCTTGCAAACCTTTAATAGTTGCACGAACAACATTAACTGGGTTTGTAGAGCCGTAACACTTAGCCAAAACGTTGTGAATACCTGCAATTTCAAGAACTGCACGCATTGCACCACCTGCAATGATACCTGTACCTTGTGACGCTGGCTGCATATAAACTTTAGATGCACCATGAGCCGCTTTTACTGGGTACTGAAGAGTATCACCATTAAGTTGAACAGAGATCATGTTACGACGAGCTTGTTCCATAGCTTTTTGAATAGCTTGTGGAACTTCACGCGCTTTACCACGACCGAAGCCAACTTTACCATTACCATCACCAACCACTGTTAAAGCTGTGAAAGAGAAGATACGACCACCCTTAACAACTTTTGCAACACGGTTGACTTGAACTAGCTTCTCTTGGAGGTCGCTAGTTTGTTGATCATTAACTGCCATTTGCTGCCCCTTAGAACTCTAGACCGGCTTCACGAGCTGCGTCAGCCAAAGCTTGAACACGACCGTGGTATTTAAAACCAGAACGATCAAACGCGACCGCTGTGATACCTGCTTCTTTCGCGCGAGTAGCGATTAAAGTGCCAACTTTTTGTGCAGCATCTTTGTTACCAGTCGCTTCTGAACGCAGGTCCCCATCTAAAGTAGAGGCGCTTACTAGCACTTGACTACCACATGGAGAAATAACTTGTGCATACATGTGACGTGGTGTGCGATGTACAGTAAGACGATGCGCACCTAACTCACGAATATGCAAACGTGCGCGACGTGCGCGACGAATTCGAGATTGTTTTTTAGTGTTCATGAATACTTACCTACTTCTTCTTAGCTTCTTTACGACGAACAACTTCGTCAGCATAGCGAACACCTTTACCCTTATAAGGCTCAGGAGGACGAAAACCACGAACTTCAGCAGCAACTTGACCAATCACTTGCTTGTCAATGCCACGAAGAACAACTTCTGTTTGAGAAGCACACTCAGCAGTAACGCCAGCAGGTAATTCATATTCAACAGGGTGTGAGAAACCAAGGCTTAAGTTTAAAACATTGCCTTTTACTGCCGCACGATAACCAACACCTTGCAACAATAATCTCTTCTCAAAACCTTGGCTTACGCCGATAACCATGTTATTCACCAAAGAACGCATTGTACCAGCCAAAGCGCGACTTTGTTTTGCTCCATCACGAGGAGCAAAAGTGATTACATTATCTTGTTGAGCAACTTCAACATTCTGGTGGGCATTTAACTCTAATGAACCTTTGCCGCCTTTAACGACTAAGTGTTGACCATTTAGAGTTACATCTACACCAGTAGGAAGCGTCACGGGACTTTTAGCAACACGAGACATACTAACTCCTAGAATACAGTGCAGATTACTTCGCCACCAATACCAGCGGCACGGGCCGCACGGTCTGTCATCACACCTTTAGAAGTTGAGATGATAGCAACACCTAGACCAGCTTCAACCTTTGGAAGGTTTGTAGCTGTCTTGTATTGACGCAAACTTGGACGAGAAGCGCGTTTAATTACTTCAATTACCGGCTTACCTTCGAAATACTTAAGATCGATTGTAAGAGTCGGTTTTGCTTCTTCAGTTACAGAGAAGTCAGTTACATAACCTTCTTCGCGTAGAACAGAAGCAACTGAAACCTTCATTTTAGATGAAGGCATGCTAACAGAGGTTTTTGAAGCCATCTGCGCATTACGAATACGTGTAAACATATCCGCAAGTGTATCTTGCATACTCATTTAAGAGCTCCTAAATTAAAACCATTGTGCAGCAAATAGAGCTCGCGCATAGTACACAGCAGCGAACGAAATGTCCAGAAGAACTGAACATCTCTTCACTGCAATGTAGTATGATCGCGCTCTACTTGCTTACCAACTAGCTTTCTTCAAGCCAGGTACATCACCACGCATAGCTGCTTCACGCAATTTGATTCTTGACAAACCAAATTTACGATAAACACCATGTGGGCGACCCGTTATTTGACAACGGTTACGCTGGCGAGAAGAAGATGAATCACGTGGAAGAGCTTGCAATTTAAGCGTTGCTTCCCACTTTTCATCATCAGATGCATTCACATCGCTAATAATTGCTTTTAGAGCCGCACGCTTTTCAGCATACTTAGCTACTAATTTTGTGCGTTTTGCTTCGCGCTGAATCATTGATATTTTAGCCATGATTCCTTACCTCTTATTTCTTGAAAGGGAAACTAAAGGCGGCTAGCAAAGCACGACCTTCTTCGTCGGTACGAGCTGTAGTCGTAATGGTAATATCCATACCACGTACACGATCTACTTTATCGTAATCGATTTCAGGGAAGATGATCTGCTCTTTAACACCCATGCTGTAGTTACCACGTCCGTCAAATGACTTCGGGTTTAAACCACGGAAGTCACGGATACGAGGGATAGCAACATCAACCAAACGGTCAAAGAAATCCCACATACGCTCACCACGTAGAGTAACTTTACAACCGATCGGATAACCGTCACGGATCTTAAAGCCTGCTACTGATTTACGCGCTTTAGTTACGACTACTTTCTGGCCGCTAAGTGCTTGTAGATCATTAACCGCATTTTCAAGAAGTTTCTTGTCAGCGATTGCTTCACCCACACCCATATTCAATGTAATTTTAGTGATTTTCGGCACTTGCATTACATTTTCGTAACCAAACTGTTCAGACAGTTGAGTTACTACTTGATCTTTATAAACTTGCTTAAGTCTCGCCATGGCTATAATTCTCGCTCTTAGGCGTCGATCGCTTCACTGTTTGATTTAAAGATACGTACTTTAGTACCATCTTCAGTCACTTTAAAGCCGACGCGATCCGCTTTTCCTGTAGCTGCATTAAATATAGCTACATTCGAAACCTGGATAGGTGCTTCTTTCTCAACGATACCGCCAGTCGTACCCTTCATAGGGTTTGGCTTTTCGTGTTTCTTCATCAAATTGATACCAGAAACAAGAACACGGTTTTCGTCAACAACTTTAACAACTTTGCCGCGCTTGCCTTTATCTTTACCAGCAATTACAACAACTTCGTCATTACTTTTGATCTTACGCATATTTAGCCCCCTCCCTCTTACAACACTTCAGGTGCAAGAGAAATAATTTTCATGAACTGCTCAGAGCGCAACTCACGGGTAACTGGGCCAAAGATACGAGTACCAATTGGTTGACCAGACGCATTTAATAGAACCGCAGAGTTTACATCAAAACGGATCACGGAGCCATCTGGACGACGAACACCTTTTTTAGTTCTAACAACAACTGCGTTTAGAACTTGCCCTTTCTTAACACGACCACGAGGAATCGCTTCTTTCACTGTGACTTTAATAATGTCACCGATACCAGCGTAACGACGATGTGAGCCACCCAGTACTTTTATACACTGAACACGCTTTGCACCGCTGTTATCTGCAATATCAAGCATCGATTCTGTTTGAATCATAACTGCTCTCCAATCAAATTAGATAACAAGTCTCACGAAGGAGCAGCTTAAATAGCTGCTGCTTTGTTAACAACTTGCACTAGCTTCCAAGTCTTGGACTTAGAATAAGGACGCGCTTCCACGACCTTTACAGTGTCGCCAATTTGGCATTCGTTGTTTTCATCGTGAGCGTGTAATTTAGTAGAACGACGAATAAACTTACCATAAAGAGCATGTTTTTCCGTGTGTTCAACCAGTACTGTAATGGTTTTATCCATCTTATCGCTTACTACTTTACCAGTAGCAATACGAGGTTTTGTTTCTGCACTTGCCATCTTAGTTACCTGCCTTATCGTTTAGCACGGTCTTAACTCGTGCGATATTGCGGCGAACCTGAGGAAGCAAATGAGTTTGCGTTAGCTGGCCAGTTGCCTTCTGCATACGCAGAGTGAACTGCTCTTTAAGCAATTCAATCAAAGTTTGCTGCAACTCAGTTACAGTCTTTGTTTGTAGTTCTTTTGCTTTCATCTACATCACCGTACGCGTTACGAAAGTTGTGGACAAAGGAAGCTTAGCAGCTGCTAGCGCGAATGCTTCGCGTGCAAGTTGCTCAGAAACACCCTCAACCTCATAAAGCATCTTACCAGGTTGAATTTGTGCAACCCAATATTCTACGTTACCCTTACCTTTACCCTGACGAACCTCAAGAGGTTTTTGGGTAATCGGCTTATCAGGGAATACACGAATCCAGATTTTACCACCACGCTTGATGTGACGAGTCATTGCACGACGCGCCGCCTCAATTTGACGAGCAGTAATTCGACCACGCTGGGTCGACTTCAATCCGTATTCACCAAAGCTAACTTGAGAGCCGCGAATAGCTAGACCACGATTACGGCCTTTCATCATCTTACGGAACTTAGTACGTTTCGGTTGTAACATGACTCACCCCCTACTTAGACTTCTTCTTTTGTGCGCCTTTATTAGCTCGCACTTGTTCAATACCGCCCAAGATTTCGCCTTTGAAGATCCACGTTTTTACGCCAATAATGCCGTAAGTAGTGTTTGCTTCATAAGTAGCGTAGTCAATGTCAGCACGCAGAGTGTGTAGCGGCACACGGCCTTCGCGGTACCATTCAGCACGTGCTATCTCAGCACCACCTAAACGCCCACTAACCTGAACCTTAATACCTTTCGCTCCACCACGCATTGCATTTTGCACAGCACGCTTCATGGCACGACGGAACATTACACGACGCTCCAATTGACCCGCGATATTTTGCGCAACCAATTTAGCATCTAATTCAGGCTTACGAATTTCTTCAATGTTGATGTGGACTGGCACGCCCATCATTGTAGAAATAGCATTACGCAATTTCTCAACATCTTCGCCTTTCTTACCAATCACAATACCCGGACGAGCCGTATGAATAGTAATACGAGCAGTTTGAGCAGGACGCTGGATCTCAATACGAGAAACAGAAGCCTGTACTAATTTTTTCTCCAAGAACTTACGCACTTGAAGATCGTTTAATAGCAGCTTGGAGTAGTTTTGATTATTAGCATACCAAGTTGAAGTATGATCTTTAACTATTCCTAAGCGTATTCCAGTTGGATGAACCTTCTGACCCATTGGGTTTCTCCTAATTAGTCAGCGACTTTGACTGTAATATGGCAACTGCGTTTGAATACACGATCTGCACGTCCTTTCGCACGTGGCTTAATACGTTTCAGAGTCATAGCCTCATCAACGAAGATCGTAGAAACACGCAAGTCATCTATATCAGCACCATCGTTATGCTCAGCATTTGCAACAGCAGACTCTAGTACTTTTTTGACAATAGCTGCCGCCTTTTTAGGACTGAACGCCAAGATGTTCAGTGCTTCGCTCACAGACTTACCACGGATTTGATCAGCAACCAAACGGGCTTTCTGTGCTGAGAGGCGAGCACCTTTTAATGAAGCGCTTACTTCACTCATAATAATCCCCTATTTAGCGTTTGGCTTTCTTATCCGCAGCATGGCCGCGATACGTGCGGGTTGGAGCGAACTCACCCAATTTATGACCGACCATGTCTTCAGTTACAATAACTGGTACATGTTGGCGACCATTATGGACCGCGATAGTCAACCCTACAAATTCAGGGAAGACAGTAGAACGGCGTGACCAAGTCTTTATTGGTCGACGATCGTTTTTCTCTACCGCAGCCTCTACCTTTTTCAACAAATGAAGGTCGATGAAAGGACCTTTTTTTAGTGAACGTGGCACAGTCGTTTCCTCTTGTTACTTAGTACGACGACGTACAATAAGTTTGTCAGTACGCTTGTTACTGCGTGTTTTGTAGCCTTTAGTAGGCACACCCCAAGGTGTAACAGGGTGACGACCACCTTTACTACGACCTTCACCACCACCATGCGGGTGATCAACCGGGTTCATAGCCGCACCACGTACAGTAGGACGGATACCGCGCCAGCGGTTAGCACCTGCTTTACCAAGCACGCGCAAGCTATGCTCAGAATTAGATACTTCACCTAAAGTTGCGCGACATTCAGTCAAAACCTTACGCATTTCACCTGAACGTAGGCGAAGTGTAACGTAGCGACCTTCACGAGCAACAAGCTGAGCTGATGCACCGGCAGAACGCGCAACCTGCGCACCTTTACCTGGCTTCAACTCTACACAGTGTACAAGACTACCTACAGGAATATTTTGCAAAGGCAAGCTATTACCTGGTTTAATAGGTGAATCTGCACCATTAAAAACTACAGTACCTGCTACCATGCCTTTAGAGGCAATGATGTAACGACGTTCACCATCAGCATACAATACTAATGCAATGTTTGCAGAACGGTTTGGATCATATTCCAAACGCTCAACTACCGCTTGAATCCCATCTTTATTACGACGAAAATCAACCATACGGTAATGCTGCTTATGACCACCACCTACGTGACGCGTAGTGATGCGTCCGTTGTTGTTACGACCACCTGACTTACTCTTCTTATCAAGAAGAGGTGCATAAGGTGCGCCTTTGTGCAACTCATCGTTTACAACTTTAACAACGTGACGACGGCCTGCAGACGTTGGCTTACATTTTACAACAGCCATTGACCTATCTCCCCTTATTCAGCGTCTATGAAATCAATTTCTTGACCTTCAGCTAAACGAACGTACGCTTTTTTAACGTCGCTACGCTTACCTAGGCCACGAGCTGTACGCTTAGTTTTACCTTTTTGATTCAAGGTGCGTACATCTTCAACTTTAACTTCAAATAGTGCTTCGATTGCCTGTTTAATTTCAGGTTTCGTTGCATCACTTACAACACGAAAAACGTATTGACCATTACCTTCTGCAACAATTGTTGCTTTCTCAGAAATGTGTGGTCCCAACAAAACTTTATAAATGCGTTCGCCGATCATGCCAGTGACTCCTCAATTTGCTTAAGAGCACCAACTGTCACCAACACTTTGTCGTAAGCAATCAAGCTAACAGGGTCAATAGACGCCGCATCGCGTACATCTACGTTAGGAATATTGCGAGCTGCCAAGAAAACATTATCCACAAAATCTTGTGTAATAACTAATGCATTCTCAATATTCAATTCTGCCATTTTTGCTTTGAAGAGTTTTGTTTTTGGAGCTTCCAAAGACAATTCTTCTACTACAACAAGACGGTCTTGACGTACAAGTTCAGACCAGATGGTGCGCATTGCTGCACGATACATCTTCTTGTTCACTTTATGTGAGTGATCTTGCGGTTTAGCAGCGAATGTTACGCCACCTGAACGCCAGATAGGACTACGAATAGTTCCTGCACGAGCACGACCAGAACCTTTTTGTTTCCAAGGTTTGCGTCCGCCGCCTGCCACTTCAGAGCGAGTTTTTTGAGCACGAGTACCTTGACGAGCACCAGCTAGGTAAGCTGTAACTACCTGATGTACTAGCGCTTCGTTATACTCACGTGCAAAGGTACTTTCAGAAACGTCAATCGTTCCTTCAGAGCCTGTAAGATTCAAGTTCATTGTCTACCCCTCTCTTAGCGAGATTTAACTGCTGTTTGAAGAATGACGTCACCATCAACAGCGCCAGGAACCGCACCCTTAACTAGAATCAAGTTGCGTTCTGAATCTACGCGAACAACTTCTAGAGATTGTGTAGTTACTTGTTCAGCGCCCATGTGACCTGCCATCTTTTTGCCTTTCCAAACACGACCAGGTGTTTGACATTGGCCAATAGAACCAGGAGCACGGTGAGACAATGAGTTACCATGAGTCGCATCTTGCATAGAGAAGTTGTGACGTTTAATGGCACCTTGAAAACCTTTACCTTTTGATTGACCAGTTACATCAACCATAGATACGGCTTCGAAATCAGCAACTGTTAGCTCATCACCAACACTAATTTCTTTTTCGTCACCTGTCAGGCGGAACTCCCACAAACCACGACCAGCTTCAACATTCGCTTTAGCAAAATGACCTGCTGCTGCTTTGTTTACACGGCTCGCACGGCGAGAACCAACAGTAACTTGAATAGCTTGATAGCCATCAACCTCTGCAGTTTTCACTTGTGTAACGCGATTCGGTTCTACCTCGATGACGGTTACTGGCACGGATTGACCATCTTCAGTGAAGACTCTTGTCATACCGGCTTTACGTCCGACTAATTGAATAGCCATTTTATACCTCATTTGCCAGTTGTGTAAGGGGCTATCACCCGCTACGGCTGATCATTCCAGATCATTCCACTATTGTGCATAAGTCGACTGATAACCAGCCGATTCTCGCACCCCAATCTTTAGAAATTAACCTAAAGAAATTTGAACTTCCACGCCTGCCGCAAGATCTAGCTTCATTAAAGCATCAACTGTTTTTTCAGTTGGCTCAACAATATCTAGAACACGTTTGTGTGTACGGATTTCATATTGGTCACGCGCATCTTTATTTACGTGTGGAGAAATCAATACTGTATAACGCTCTTTACGAGTAGGAAGCGGAATAGGACCACGCACTTGCGCACCAGTACGCTTCGCTGTGTCCACAATCTCTTGTGTCGAAGCATCAATCAGACGGTGATCAAATGCTTTCAGACGAATACGGATTTTTTGGCTTTGCATTTCCAACTCCAAATACAATGTTTTGATGACTTAATCGTAATTTAATTAAGGCACCATCCTTTTTTTAAGGACGGCGAATAATAGCGAGCCTAAAACTGGTTGTCAAGTAACCAATAAAAACTAATGCGTTTTTAATAGTGACAAAAAAAGCCGCTTGTTATTCAAGCGGCCTTTTTAAAAACCAATTCAACAATAAGTATAAAACTTATTATTTGATGACTTTAGCAACAACACCAGCACCAACTGTACGACCACCTTCACGAATCGCGAAACGTAGACCTTCGTCCATCGCGATTGGGTGAATTAGAGATACAACCATCTGTACGTTATCACCAGGCATTACCATTTCTACGCCTTCTGGAAGCTCACAAGCACCAGTTACGTCAGTTGTACGGAAGTAGAACTGTGGACGGTAACCTTTGAAGAATGGAGTATGACGACCACCTTCATCTTTAGACAATACATAAACTTCAGATTCGAAATCTGTGTGAGGAGTGATAGAACCAGGCTTAGCCAAAACTTGACCACGCTCAACATCATCACGCTTAGTACCACGTAGTAGTACACCAACGTTCTCACCAGCACGACCTTCATCGAGAAGCTTACGGAACATCTCAACACCAGTACAAGTAGTTTTAGTAGTGTCTTTAACACCAACAATCTCTACTTCTTCACCAACTTTGATAATACCTTGCTCTACACGACCAGTTACAACAGTACCACGACCCTGGATAGAGAAAACATCTTCAATTGGCATGATGAATGGCTTGTCAATAACACGAACAGGCTCAGGAATATAAGAATCCAGAGTTTCAACAAGAGTTTTAACAGCAGTAGTACCCATGCCATTTTCGTCTTGACCATTCAACGCCATCAAAGCAGAACCAGCAATAATTGGAGTGTCATCACCTGGGAAGTCATATTCAGACAACAGGTCACGCAATTCCATTTCAACCAACTCTAGCATTTCAGCGTATTCTTCAGAATCCGCACCACCACAGTCTTCAGCCAACAAATCAGCTTTGTTTAAGAAAACTACGATGTATGGAACACCTACTTGGCGAGACAACAAGATGTGCTCACGAGTTTGTGGCATAGGACCGTCAGTCGCACCACATACAAGGATAGCGCCATCCATTTGAGCAGCACCAGTGATCATGTTTTTAACATAATCGGCGTGTCCTGGGCAGTCTACGTGTGCATAATGACGATCTGTAGAATCATACTCTACGTGAGAAGTAGAGATTGTGATACCACGCTCACGCTCTTCAGGAGCGTTATCGATACCATCAAATGCAACAGCAGTTCCACCAAATACTTCTGCACATACGCGAGTAAGAGCAGCAGTTAGAGTAGTTTTACCGTGGTCGACGTGACCGATAGTACCAACGTTAACGTGTGGTTTATTACGTTCGAATTTAGCCTTTGCCATGATACATACACCTTAATGAATTAGTAAGTATGATGATTAATATTCATATTTGATAATCGCATCTGCCACACTAGCCGGTGCTTCAGCGTATTTTTCAAATTCCATTGCATAACTTGCACGCCCTTGCGACAAGCTACGCACATCAGTTGCATAGCCGAACATTTCGCCTAGAGGCACCTCAGCTCGGATTATTTTCCCTGATGGGGAATCTTCCATTCCCTGAACAATACCTCGACGACGATTCAAGTCACCCATCACATCACCCATGTATTCTTCAGGAGTAACAACTTCTACCTTCATAACTGGCTCTAAAATACAGGCATCAGCTTCCGCCGCACCCTTTTTTAAACCCTGAGAAGCTGCTATTTTAAAGGCCATCTCATTAGAGTCAACATCATGGAATGAACCATCAAACAACACCACTTTCAGCCCCAATAAAGGAAAACCTCCAATAACGCCGTTCTTCATTTGCTCTTCAATGCCTTTTTGTACTGCGGGGATATATTCCTTAGGAATAGCACCACCTACAATCTCGTTAATAAACTCCAATCCCTCACCATCAGTCGGAATAAGTTTCATAATAACGTGACCGTACTGACCTTTACCACCAGATTGACGAACAAATTTATGATTTACTTCAACTTCTTTACGAATTTTTTCACGATAAGAAACTTGAGGGTTACCAATGTTTGCCTCAACTTTAAATTCGCGCTTCATTCGCTCAACAAGAATATCTAAATGCAGCTCGCCCATTCCAGAAATAATAGTTTGACCAGTCTCTGCATGAGTCTCCACTCGGAAAGATGGGTCTTCTTGGGACAATTTACCCAAAGCAATCGCCATCTTATCCTGATCTGCTTGAGATCTAGGTTCAACAGCAACAGATATCACTGGCTCTGGAAACTCCATACGCTCCAAGACCACAACATGCCCCGGATGACACAAAGTATCTCCCGTAGTCACGTCTTTCATACCAATTGCCGCTGCGATATCACCAGCACGCACCTCTTTTATCTCTTCGCGATCATTTGCATGCATTTGCACCATTCGGCCCACACGCTCTCGCTTAGATTTAGTCGAGTTATATACTGCATCACCTGTCACCAAAACACCTGAGTACACACGAATAAAAGTTAATGTCCCAACAAATGGGTCAGTTGCAATTTTAAATGCCAGAGCAGAAAACGGAGCATCATCATCGGCTTCGCGATGAACAGGAGTTTCTCCATCCTCTAATAAACCATCAATAGGTTTCACCTCTAACGGTGAAGGCATATATTCAACAACCGCATCCAAAACAGCCTGAACACCTTTATTCTTAAATGCAGAACCGCATGTTACTAAGACCACCTCATTCGCAAGCGTTCGAGCCCTAAGCCCTGCCTTAATATCATCAACAGATAAATCCCCTTCTTCTAGGTACCTATCCATCAGTTCATCATTAGCTTCAGCTGCCGCCTCCACCATATTTTCATGCCACTCAGTCGCCTCATCAATCAAATCAGATGGAATATCTTCATAGACAAAGGTCATACCTTGATCTTCTTCATTCCATTTAATGGCTTTCATCAAAACCAAATCCACAACGCCTTGAAAATTATCTTCGGAGCCAATGTTAATTTGAATTGGTACAGGATTCGCACCTAAACGACTTTTCAGTTGATCAACAACCATAAAGAAATCAGCGCCAGTCCTGTCCATTTTATTGACAAAAACCATGCGCGGAACTTCATACTTATTAGCTTGACGCCAAACAGTTTCAGTTTGAGGCTGAACACCTGAAGAACCACACAAGACAACAACCGCACCATCAAGAACCCGCAAAGAACGTTCAACTTCAATAGTAAAGTCAACATGCCCAGGCGTATCAATGATATTAATGCGGTGTTGCTCAAACTGCTTACTCATACCACTCCAGAAGCAAGTTGTTGCCGCTGAAGTTATGGTAATACCACGTTCTTGCTCTTGCTCCATCCAATCCATTGTTGCTGCACCATCATGCACTTCACCAATTTTATGAGATAGACCTGTATAGAACAAAACACGCTCAGTAGTAGTCGTTTTACCAGCATCCACGTGCGCACAAATACCAATATTGCGATATAGATTGATAGGTGTTTTACGTGCCACGATATACTCTCCGATCGCTTAGAAACGGTAGTGTGAGAATGCTTTGTTTGCTTCAGCCATGCGATGAACGTCTTCACGTTTCTTAACCGCAGAGCCTTTATTTTCAGCCGCATCTACGATTTCGCCAGCCAAACGCAAAGCCATTGATTTTTCACCACGCTTACGTGATGCATCAACCAACCAACGCATAGCCAATGCTGAGCGACGCGCAGGGCGTACTTCAACAGGAACTTGGTATGTTGCTCCACCTACACGGCGAGATTTAACCTCAACCATAGGCTGGATCGCTTCTAAAGCTTTTTCAAAAATAGCCATTGGCTCTTCTGTTTTTGCGCGCTCAGAAACTTTTTCTAAAGCTGTGTAAACAATTGTCTCAGCAACTGATTTCTTGCCACTAACCATTACATGGTTAATGAATTTTGCAAGAACTTGACTTCCGTGCTTAGGATCAGGAAGTATCTCACGCTTAGCGACGACGCGTCTTCTAGGCATATTTATATCCTCTTCAGGTTAGCCCAAGACAAGAATATCTGGCTTGGCCTTACTCGATTTAATTTATTTCTAAACGTACTTTTCTAAGACAGTAATAAATACTTATTTCTTAGGACGTTTAGTACCGTACTTAGAACGACCTTGCTTACGATTTTGTACGCCTGAAGTATCTAAGCTACCACGAACTGTGTGATAACGAACACCTGGTAAATCTTTTACACGACCGCCACGAATCAGCACTACGCTGTGTTCTTGTAGGTTGTGACCTTCACCACCGATGTATGATGTTACTTCAAAGCCGTTAGTCAAGCGAACACGACATACTTTACGCAAAGCCGAGTTAGGCTTTTTAGGTGTAGTAGTATATACGCGTGTGCAGACACCGCGGCGTTGCGGACAAGCCTGTAACGCAGGTACGTCACTCTTTGCCACTTTACGTTTACGTGGTTTACGAACCAACTGGTTAATGGTTGCCATTAAACAAGCTCCACTGAATCCAATACACTTGGCGGAAATCGCCAACATTAAGGAGGCGCAAGTTTAATTTGCGCCTATAAAACAGTCAATAGGGAGGCGACTAAAAAATCGCCTCCTTGACCAATAAAGAACGAAAAGTTAGTCTTTTAGTGCTGCACTTAGCGCTTCTTCAACATCTGAAGCACTAACTGTCACACTACCACCATCTTTCGCTGCTGCCGCAAGCTCTTTTTTACGCTTGCGTTCACTGTGATAAGCCAAGCCCGTTCCTGCAGGAATAAGTCGACCAACCACAACGTTTTCTTTCAAACCTCTTAGGTAATCTTTCTTACCCGTGACAGCACCTTCCGTCAATACTCGTGTAGTTTCTTGGAAAGAAGCTGCAGAAATAAATGACTCAGTAGCCAAAGAGGCTTTCGTAATACCAAGCAATACTCGTTCATACTTAGCAGGGAATTGAGACTCAGCTTCAGCCCTCTCATTTGCCTCAAGCACTTGAGTAAGCTCCACTTGGTCACCCTGAATAAGCGTAGTATCTCCAGGCTCAACGATATCAACTTTACGCAACATCTGATTCACAATAACTTCAATATGCTTATCGTTAATCACAACGCCTTGTAAGCGGTATACCTCTTGAATCTCAAGAGCGATATAATCTGATAAAGCCTCAACACCCTGCAGACGCAATATGTCATGCGGGTTTAAAGGGCCATCAGCAATAATCTCACCACGTGACACTTCTTCACCATCAAAGATGTTGATTTGGCGCCATTTAGGGATCAAGGTTTCAATTGGATCTGATCCATCTTGTGGAATAATGATCAATCGAATCTTACCTTTAGTTTCTTTACCGAAACTCACAACACCCGATGCTTCTGCCATTATAGCAGGATCTTTCGGGCGACGGGCTTCAAATAAATCCGCTACTCGCGGCAAACCACCGGTAATATCTTTGTTACCAATCGATTCTTGTGGAATACGCGCAAGTACTTCACCAGATTTGATGGTTGCACCATGATCAAGACTTAATAGTGCTTTCTCAGGTAGCAAATATTGTACAGGAGATTCTGTTCCCGGAATCAGAACTGGATTACCTTCAACATCAACAACCGCAATCATTGGACGTAAATCCTTACCCGCAGCAGGTCGATCTTTCAGCTCCAATACTTCAATTGTTGTCAAACCAGTCATTTCATCAGATTGACGACGTATTGTAACGCCCTCCTGCATGCCGCTAAATTCTAGACGACCTTCCATCTCCGAAACAATTGGGTGTGTATGAGGGTCCCAGTTAGCAATTACTTGTCCTGCAACAACCTCATCACCTTCTTTAACAGTTAATACAGCACCGTAAGGCAGTTTATAACGCTCTTTTTCACGACCTGCGTCATCCGCAATAGCCAATTCAGAAGAACGAGACGCAACCACTAAGTGACCCGTTCCACGAGGGATGATCTTCATCTTATGGAAACGAACTGTACCGCCGTTTTTAACTTGAACACTATCAACTGCAGACGCTCGAGACGCCGCACCACCGATGTGGAAGGTACGCATTGTTAACTGTGTCCCTGGCTCACCGATAGACTGGGCTGCAACTACACCAATCGCTTCACCGATATTGACCAAATGTCCGCGCGCCAAGTCACGACCATAACACTTAGCACAAACTCCGTGCTTAGTATCACAAGTAATAACAGAACGAACCAACATTTCATCTACACCCGCCGCTTCAATTGTACGAACATTGTGTTCGTCAATTAGTGTGCCAGCCGGCAATATCAGATCGCCTTTAGAATCAAGTACATCGATAGATGTCGTACGCCCTAGAACACGCTGACCAAGAGGAACAACAACATCACCACCCTCAATCATAGCACTTACGGTTAAGCCATTTTGAGAACCACAGTCAACCTGAGTAACAACAAGATCCTGCGCCACATCAACCAAACGACGCGTCAAATAACCTGAGTTAGCCGTTTTCAACGCCGTATCGGCCAAACCTTTACGTGCACCATGAGTAGACGTAAAGTACTGAAGAACCGACAAGCCTTCACGGAAGTTAGCGGTAATTGGTGTCTCGATGATAGAACCATCTGGTTTCGCCATCAAACCACGCATACCACCCAACTGACGCATCTGAGCAACACTACCACGGGCGCCGGAATCAGCCATCATATATACTGAGTTGAACGATTGTTGCTCAACAGTTTCTCCAGCTTTATTTACAACATACTCTTTCGCCAAGTTTTTCATCATGGCTTCAGTAACTTTCTCATTGGTACGAGACCATAAATCAATTACTTTGTTGTATTTTTCACCCTGTGTTACCAAACCATCAGCATATTGATATTCGATTTCTTTAACTTCAGCCTCGGCCTGATCAATGATACCGGCCTTTTCTGGTGGAATAACGAAGTCGTCAACACCAACAGATGAGCCAGATTCAGTTGCATACTGGAATCCGGTATACATCAACTGATCCGCAAATACACAAGACTCTTTCAAACCAACCTTACGATAACATTCGTTAATTAGGTTAGAAATCGCCTTTTTCTTCATTGTTTGGTTAACAACGGAGAACGGTAGGCCATCAGGAACAATATCAAACAATAATGCACGACCAACTGTTGTGTCCGCAACAAATGTGGATGGTATTTTTTCACCTTCCAACGTGGTATCTACTTGACTGATACGAACTTTACATGTTGCATGAAGTTCTACTTGACCAGCGCCATATGCACGATGAACTTCTTTAATATCTGCAAACATCATGCCTTCACCGCGAGCATTAATGCGCTCACGAGTCATGTAGTACAAACCTAATACAACATCCTGAGAAGGAACAATGATCGGCTCACCATTCGCAGGAGACAAAATGTTATTAGTCGACATCATTAGCGCACGCGCTTCCAATTGAGCCTCAATTGTTAACGGTACGTGAACCGCCATTTGGTCTCCATCGAAATCGGCGTTATAAGCCGCACATACCAATGGGTGTAATTGAATCGCTTTACCTTCAATCAACATCGGCTCAAATGCTTGGATACCTAAACGGTGAAGTGTTGGTGCACGGTTTAACATAACCGGATGCTCACGAATCACTTCATCTAAAATATCCCAAACTTCTGGCGTTTCACGCTCAACCATTTTCTTCGCCGCCTTAATGGTTGTTGCCATTCCGCGAAGCTCTAATTTAGAGAAAATAAATGGTTTAAATAGCTCTAGAGCCATTTTTTTAGGCAAACCACATTGATGCAAACGTAAAGAAGGACCCACTGTAATTACAGAACGACCAGAATAATCAACACGTTTACCCAACAAGTTTTGACGGAAACGACCCTGCTTACCTTTGATCATATCGGCGAGAGATTTCAAAGGACGCTTATTCGAACCTGTAATTGCACGACCGCGACGACCATTATCAAGCAAAGCATCAACAGATTCTTGTAACATACGTTTTTCATTACGTACGATAATATCTGGAGCTGACAACTCAAGTAGACGCTTCAATCGGTTATTACGGTTAATTACACGACGATAAAGATCATTAAGATCAGACGTTGCGAATCGACCACCTTCAAGAGGAACCAACGGACGAAGGTCTGGCGGTAGTACTGGCAATACTTCTAGAACCATCCACTCAGGATTGTTACCAGACGCATTAAATGCCTCAATCAACTTAAGGCGTTTAGAAAGTTTTTTGATACGAGTTTCTGAATTAGTCGAATTCAGTTCTTCACGCATTTGCGTGATTTCTTCACCCATGTCAAGATCTCGCAATAGCATCTGAATTGCTTCAGCACCCATGCGAGCATCAAACTCATCACCAAATTCTTCTAACGCTTCAAAATATTGCTCATCGTTTAACAACTGACCTTTATCAAGGGTTGTCATACCAGGATCAATAACGATAAAAGATTCGAAGTACAAAACTCGTTCAATATCACGCAAAGTCATATCTAAGATAAGACCAATACGAGATGGTAACGATTTCAAAAACCAAATGTGAGCAACTGGTGAAGCAAGCTCAATATGTCCCATACGTTCACGACGCACTTTAGACAGAGCTACCTCTACACCACATTTTTCACAAATAACACCACGGTGTTTCAAGCGCTTGTATTTACCGCACAAGCACTCATAATCCTTAATAGGACCAAAGATTTTTGCACAGAACAAACCATCACGCTCTGGCTTGAAAGTACGATAGTTAATAGTCTCTGGCTTTTTAACTTCGCCAAAAGACCATGAACGTATCATGTCTGGAGACGCAAGACCGATACGAATCGCTTCGAACTCGTCTGACTGCCCCTGTGACTTTAGAAGACCTAATAAGTCTTTCATGGATATTCGCCCCGTCGTAATGCTGAGGAAGGTTCACCTTCCCCAGCAGGTCAAATGTGATTGCTCTTATTCGTTTTCAAGCTCGATGTCGATACCTAAAGAACGAATTTCCTTCACCAATACGTTGAAGGATTCTGGCATGCCTGGCTCCATTCTATGATCGCCATCTACGATGTTTTTATACATCTTAGTACGACCATTAACGTCATCAGACTTAACTGTTAGCATTTCTTGTAAAGTATAAGCCGCACCATAAGCTTCAAGCGCCCATACTTCCATCTCACCAAAACGCTGACCACCGAATTGAGCTTTACCGCCCAATGGCTGCTGCGTAACAAGACTATAAGAACCAGTAGAACGAGCATGCATTTTATCATCAACCAAATGGTTCAATTTCAAAATATACATGTAGCCTACGGTTACAGGTCGCTGGAAAGCTACGCCCGTACGTCCGTTAAACAAAGTGATTTGGCCACTTTCATTGATACCAGCAAGGCGAAGCATACGCTTAATTTCGATCTCTTTGGCGCCATCAAACGCACCAGAAGCCATCGGCACACCGCCTTTCAAGTTCTCAGCAAGATGAAGAATTTCCTCATCAGAAAAAGTGTCTAGCTCTTCAGAACGAGCACAACGAGGCACACTACCTTCATGTCCGTTATAAACTTCATCAAGGAAAGCACGCACTTCAGCTACTTTTTCAGCCTTCTCACGCTCTACAGCAAGCATTTCGTTTATTTTACGACCCAAGCCCTTAGAAGCTGCACCTAAGTGAGTTTCTAGCACCTGACCAACGTTCATTCGAGACGGAACACCTAATGGGTTAAGCACGATATCAACTGGATCACCGTTCTCATCGTATGGCATATCTTCAACTGGCATAATTTTTGAGATTACACCCTTATTACCATGACGACCGGCCATTTTATCACCCGGCTGAATTCGGCGCTTAATTGCTACGTAGACCTTAACAATCTTAAGAACACCTGGAGCTAAATCATCACCAGATTGAAGCTTACGTTTCTTATCTTCAAATTTCGCATCCAGTTCTTTACGACGCTCTACTAATGCGGCTTGAGCTTTTTCTAATTGCTCACTTGCACTTTCATCAGCAACACGGATCTTAAACCAATCAGGGTGATCCAACGCATCAAGATAGTCTTGAGCAATAACAGCATTTTTCGCCAAGCCCGGACCACCATCAGCCACCTGACCAATTAACGCTTCAGCCAAACGCTCAAATGTGGCTTGCTCAACAATACGGAATTCTTCATTTAAATCTTTACGGACTTGATCTAACTGAGATTTCTCAATTGATTTCGCACGTTCATCTTTATCAATTCCGTCACGAGTAAACACCTGCACATCAATAACTGTACCGCGAGTACCCGTTTTAACACGCTGAGAGGTATCTTTAACATCAGACGCCTTTTCACCAAAGATAGCTCGCAAAAGCTTCTCTTCAGGAGTCAACTGAGTCTCACCTTTCGGTGTTACTTTACCAACAAGAATATCACCTGGCTCAACTTCAGCACCGATATACACAATGCCCGATTGATCCAATTTAGACAAAGCACCTTCACCAACATTAGGAATATCGGCGGTAATTTCTTCAGGCCCAAGCTTAGTATCACGAGCGACACAAGTAAGCTCTTGAATATGGATCGATGTAAAGCGATCTTCTTCAACTACGCGCTCAGACACAAGAATCGAGTCTTCGAAGTTGAAACCATTCCAAGGCATGAAAGCAATACGCATGTTTTGGCCTAATGCCAACTCACCCATATCAACTGAAGGACCATCGGCCATAATATCGCCAGAGGCAACAGACTCACCCTTCATTACCAAGGTACGCTGGTTAATACAGGTATTTTGGTTTGATCGAACGTATTTTGTTAGATTGTAAATATCCACACCCGCTTCACCAGCGACCGTCTCTTCTGTATTTACACGTACAACAATACGACTTGCATCAACAGACTCAATAACACCACCACGACGAGCAACGATACAAACGCCAGAGTCTTTTGCTACATTACGCTCCATACCAGTACCAACTACAGGCTTATCTGCCTTCAACGTTGGAACCGCTTGGCGTTGCATGTTTGATCCCATCAAGGCCCTGTTCGCATCATCATGCTCAAGGAATGGAATCAATGACGCCGCAACAGAAACAACCTGACGTGGAGATACGTCCATCAAGTTTACTTTCTCTTTTGGTAGCAAAGTGGTTTCATGCATGTGACGCACCTGCACCAACTCATCAACCAAACGCCCTTCACCATCCACATTTGCAGATGCTTGGGCAATGACGTATTTCGCTTCATCAATAGCAGATACATAAACAGTATCATCTGTCATCTTGCCATCAACAATCTTACGGTATGGAGTCTCTAAGAAGCCATAACTGTTTGTACGAGCATACGTCGATAAAGAGTTAATCAAACCGATATTCGGTCCCTCAGGCGTTTCGATTGGGCAAACACGACCATAGTGAGTCGCATGCACATCTCGAACCTCAAAGCCCGCTCTTTCACGAGTCAAACCACCAGGCCCTAATGCTGAAACACGACGTTTGTGCGTAATCTCAGAAAGCGGGTTATTCTGGTCCATAAACTGTGATAACTGACTAGAACCAAAGAATTCTTTGATTGCAGCAGCAACAGGCTTCGCATTTAACAAATCCTGTGGCATTAAGCCATCAGCCTCTGCCATTGACAAACGCTCTTTTACAGCTCTTTCAACACGAACCAAACCAACACGGAATTGGTTTTCAGCCATTTCACCTACAGAACGTACGCGACGGTTACCTAAATGATCGATATCATCGACCATGCCATTACCGTTACGAATGTCTAGCAAGGTTCTTAACACTGCGATGATGTCGTCATTATCCAAGATACCCAAACCAGTATCTTCATCACGCCCTAAACGGCGGTTAAATTTCATACGACCAACACCCGAAAGATCATAGCGATCTTCAGTGAAGAACAACCCTTGGAACAAGCTCTCTGCCGACTCTTTTGTTGGCGGCTCTCCTGGGCGCATCATACGGTATATTTCAACCAATGCCTCAAGCTGATTGTTTGTTGGGTCAATACGTAATGTATCCGAAATAAATGGACCATTATCCAGATCGTTCGTAAACAATGTTGCAACTTCTGTAATTCCAGCAGAAACCAACACTTCCAACAACTCAACAGACAGCTCAGTATTTGCCTCTGCGATTAACTCACCCGTTGCAGGATGAACTAAGTTTTTCGCTGAAACCTTACCCAGCAAGTATTCCAAAGGAACCGTCAATCGCTCTAAGCCCGCTTTTTCTATCAAACGAATATGCTTAGCCGTAATACGACGACCTTCTTCTACAATTAACTCACCATTTGCATCAGCAATATTAAATAAAGCCGTTTCACCACGCAGGCGGTTTGCAATCAACTCCATCTCGAAGCCATCACGACTTACATAGAAAGATGTTGTTTCAAAAAATTGCTCTAGGATTTGCTCTGTACTGAACCCTAAAGCACGCAGTAAGATTGTTACTGGTAACTTACGACGACGGTCAATACGAACAAAAACACAATCCTTTGGATCAAACTCGAAGTCCAACCATGAACCACGATAAGGAATAACACGAGCAGAATGTAGCAATTTACCAGATGAGTGAGTCTTGCCACGGTCATGGTCGAAGAAAACACCTGGTGAACGGTGTAATTGAGAAACGATTACACGTTCAGTGCCGTTAATTACAAAGGTACCATTTTCTGTCATGAGTGGAATTTCACCCATGTAGACTTCTTGCTCGCGAATGTCTTTGATTGCCTTGTTAGAAGACTCTTTATCATAAATAATGAGTCGAACACGGACACGTAAAGGTGCTGCGTAAGTAACACCACGCAATTGACACTCTTTAACATCAAACACTGGTTTACCTAAACGATAATCGACATATTCAAGAGCCGCATTACCCGAAAAGCTAACCATTGGAAAGACAGATTTAAAGGCCCCATGCAGACCTAATTCCCCACGCTCAGCAAGATCTTTACCTTCTTGCAAAAAATTACGGTAGGATTCAAGCTGAATTGCCAGCAAGTATGGCACATCCAAAACGGGCGGCAGTTTACCGAAATCCTTACGGATACGTTTTCTCTCAGTGTATGAGTAAGCCATCAGCATTCCCCAGATTGTGCACATTGACGCAAAAGGCCCAAATCAGGCCTTACCAAATATGGAAGCATAATCTTCCATTTGAAAATTCTTTTGTATGTTTATTTAGGTTGTAGAAACCCAAAAAGGCCGGTGACAATCATGTCACCAGCCATTTCGACTATTGGTCGAAATCTGGAAATACAAGTATCATTACTTGATTTCGACAGATGCACCAGCTTCTTCAAGAGCAGCTTTAAGTGCTTCAGCATCTTCTTTAGAAACGCCTTCTTTAACAGCACCAGGAGCGCTATCAACTAAGCCTTTCGCTTCTTTAAGGCCTAAACCTGTAGCAGCACGAACAGCTTTAATCACGTTAACTTTCTTATCGCCAGCAGCAGTAAGAATAACGTCAAATTCAGTTTGTTCTTCAGCGGCAGCGCCTGCATCACCTGCAGGACCAGCAACAGTAGCCGCTGCTGCAGATACGCCAAATTTTTCTTCCATTGCTGAAATTAGTTCAACAACGTCCATCACAGACATTTCTGCTACTGCATTGATGATATCTTCTTTAGTTAGAGCCATGACTCAGATTCCTAGCATTTTAACAATATTGCCTTAAGGCAATGTAACAAATAAATTCAAGATAGAAGCGTTTATATTACGCTGCTTCTTGCTCTTTTAGATCGCGAACTGCTGCAAGAGTACGGACAAACTTACTAGTTGCACCTTGAATAACACTCATCAAGCGTGAAATAGCTTCGTCGTACGTAGGCAGAGTAGCCAAACGATCAATGTCGCCAGCAGCCATCAACTCACCGTTGAAGGCTAATGCTTTAACTTCAAACGCATCATTGTCTTTCGCAAATTTCTTTAACAAACGAGCAGCCGCACCTGGATGTTCATTTGAAAAAGCAATAAGAGTAGGACCAACAAAACTGTCTTTCAAGCATTCGAAGTCAGTACCGTCAACCGCGCGGCGAGCTAATGTATTACGCACTACACGTACATATACACCAGCTTCACGTGCTTCTTTACGTAGAGCTGTCATGTTTCCAACGGTAACACCGCGGGAATCAGCAACAACAGCAGACAACGCAACTTTAGCAGCTTCGCTAACTTCGGCGACAATGGCTTTTTTGTCTTCTAGACCTAATGCCACTGGTTTTCTCCTGGATTAACAGGGATCTCTCCCCTAATTTACCAACCCTCCGAAAAAATTTCGAAGTACTCACTGGTGAGTTGGATCCAGTTAATCTGAATCGGGCCACACCATCTGCGCAGGATGAATATTTTTCAATACCCTATTAAACCCAAAGATTCCTACGGTCTTTGACGACCTGAGCCACACAATTAAGCGCAACCCAGACCCCAAAGTTTTGATTTAGAATTCTAAAGAACCTAAATCAATCTGTATACCTGGTCCCATTGTAGAAGACAAGGTAACTTTTTTCATGTAAACACCTTTAGATGAAGCCGGTTTCGCACGACGCAAGTCAGCTAACAACGCTTCAACATTACCCTTAACAGCACCTGCAGAGAAGTCGATAGAACCAACGCCTGCATGAATGATACCGTTTTTATCTGTACGGTAACGAGCTTGACCTGCTTTAGCATTTTTAACTGCTGTGGCAACATCAGGCGTTACAGTACCTACTTTTGGGTTAGGCATAAGACCACGAGGGCCTAAGATTTGACCTAGCTGACCAACAATACGCATAGCATCTGGAGATGCGATAACCACATCAAAATCCAAATTACCCGCTTTAACTTGTTCAGCTAAATCTTCAAAACCAACAACATCTGCACCAGCAGCCGTAGCAGCTTCAGCATTTGCACCTTGCGCAAACACAGCCACACGAACATCTTTACCAGTACCATTTGGCAAAACAGTAGAACCACGAACAACCTGATCAGATTTACGAGGATCAACACCCAAGTTTACTGACACATCAATTGATTCTTTGAACTTAACAGTAGAAAGTTCAGCTAGAAGAGCAACAGCCTCTTCCATTGAATACTGCTTAGTAGACTCTACTTTTTCTGCGATCAAACGAGCGCGCTTAGTTAACTTAGCCATTAGTTCACACCCTCAACATCAAGACCCATAGCGCGCGCACTACCTGCGATAGTACGAACAGCAGCATCCATATCAGAAGCTGTCAAATCAGCCGCTTTAGCAGTAGCAATCTCTTCAAGCTGAGCTCGAGTAACTGTTCCTACTTTCTGAGTATTTGGACGTGGTGAACCACTCTTCAAACCGGCTGCTTTTTTAAGCAACACAGCCGCTGGAGTAGACTTGGTTTCAAATGTAAAACTACGGTCACTGTACACTGTAATAATAACAGGGGTTGGTAAGCCGGCTTCAACACCTTGAGTTTTCGCGTTGAAAGCTTTACAAAACTCCATGATATTAACACCATGCTGACCCAATGCTGGACCAACTGGTGGACTTGGGTTCGCTTGACCCGCTTTAACTTGTAGCTTGATATAAGCTTGGACTTTCTTAGCCATTTTCTAACTCCAATTGGGTCTCTGCCTTACGGCTACCCGTTAATACAATCAGGCCTTCTCAACCTGACTAAATTCCAAATCAACTGGTGTAGAGCGCCCAAATATAAGCACCGCCACTTTGATTCGGCTTTTATCGTAATCCACCTCTTCAACAACACCATTAAAGTCAGCAAACGGCCCTTCATTAACACGAACAACCTCACCCACTTCAAACAGAGTCTTAGGACGAGGATTATCAACTCGATCACTTACTCTTTGCAAGATAGCATCCGCTTCTCTCTCTGTAATAGGAGAAGGCTTGTCAGCAGTACCACCAATAAAACCAAGAACTCGGCCAGTACCTTTAACCAAATGCCAAGAGTCATCATTCATATCCATCTGAACCAAAACATAGCCAGGATAGAATTTACGCTCACTCTTGCGCTTTTTACCATCTCGCATCTCAACCACTTCTTCGGTTGGGACCAAGATATCACCAAAATGCTCTTGCATACCCATTATTTCAATGCGCTCAGTTAAAGAGCGCATTACGTGCTTTTCATAACCTGAGTAAGCATGTACAACATACCAACGCTTCGCCACGTGCAACTCCTAACTTATTACTGCAGAAACAACCCATCCCAAAAAGGAATCGATGCCCCACAGCACAAGAGACATAAAAATAACAACTGCCAAAACAATCAAAGTCGTTTGAATTGTTTCTTGGCGGGTTGGCCAAACAACTCGACGAATTTCAGTTTTAGCTTCTCGAGCCATTACCGAAAACGCCTTACCTTTAACGGTGCTTAGCGCAACAAAACCAGCCACACCCGCTAACGCCAATATAGCAATTAATCTGTAAAGCAACGACTCTGCGGAAAAGTAGTTATTACCAACAATACCTACCGTCACCAATAGCAGTACAAAAAACCACTTAAATACATCTCCACGAGATTCTGGAGCTTCAGCATTTGAACTCATACTTAAGATATTCCTAGCTAAGATATAGGTACGAAAATGGCAGGCCAGGAGGGATTCGAACCCCCGACATTCGGTTTTGGAGACCGACGCTCTACCAGCTGAACTACTGGCCTACATTCGTATGGGCGAAAGATAATACTCGCTTACCAGAAGTAAATCAAGATTAACTACCCAGAAAGACAACAAATATTTGAAAAATATTGCGTGTTTGCTAATTGAGAGCTGGAGCTCATGAGCAGATTTGAACTGCCGACCTCACCCTTACCAAGGGTGTGCTCTACCAACTGAGCTACATGAGCAATTGGAGCGGGTAGCGGGAATCGAACCCGCCTCTTCAGCTTGGAAGGCTGAGGTAATAGCCACTATACCATACCCGCATTAATTGGTGGAGGGAGGTGGATTCGAACCACCGAAACTTTCGTGGCAGATTTACAGTCTGCTCCCTTTGGCCACTCGGGAACCCCTCCACTACCGCAGCAAATTTGCAGCACCCCAAAAGGTGAGTGCAATTATAGGAGGAGAAAAATCAAATGCAATAGCTAACACGGATTTTTTTCTAACTTTATCATCATCTTGTTCAATTCTGACCAATTTTTAAGCGACTCCAACTGCTCTCTGGTTATTTTATCAACAAACTGTATTTTTAATAGACTAACGACCCTCTCATGTTGAAATGTTTCAACAGGATAGTCGACCAAAGATTCAATGCGAGCTTCTTCGCCTTTCGCCGTCCCTTCAACCGAATATAAACCTAAAGAGATCCGATTCTTCATTTCTCCTCGTGTAATTCTAAAACTATCTATATTTTTCTGCTTTAAATCCGCAATAATCGCAGTTGCCTCTTCTTTCGTCTCTGGGGCCGATATATACAACCAATATTTAATACTATTTTTCTTTAACTCAACATCGCGATAGCGCCAACCAGACTCTCTTATTTTTGCAAGTAACAACTGTCTATCTTGATCTTTTTCAACCTCAAAAATAGGACAAAATGATTCAGACATCACCGCGGCTCGAATAGTGCGCTTGTTATTAGCGTCTTCCACAATTGCCTCTAACTGTGTTTCAAGATCATCCTTAATCTCAACTTGAGGCGCCTGAGCAGTGTCACCCTCACCATTTAATTCCTGAAGCGACTCACTTAAAGTAACCACCTTCTGACTTACCGGAGGCGCATAAATAGATTTTTTCACAACAGACACATTCCTATTCTCTAGTTGATGCCAAGCAAAAAAACCAACATTACCTAAAAATATAAAAAAGAATAACCATTTCATGACATTAATATCCGTTCATCCCCAAGAAGCTTTGCACCTTTCAATACAAGATCAGGGTCAAATGTTTCATTAATCATTAACTGCTCCATGATCCTTTCACCATTCCCGCCTGTAAATACATATTTAGCGGAGGGGTAACGACTAACAATACGCTCAATAAAGCCCAATACCATTTCATTACAACCAAAACGCACCGCTTGCCCTGTATTCCTAGGCAGTTCAGACGTATTTGTCATATCCGCTTCTGAATATCGGATCCGCCCGGTATTCGAGACCAACGATTTTTTCCATCATGTCACTACTGGGTGCTATGTAGCCTCCCAAATGTCGTCCATCACTATTAACCACATCGATTTTCACTGCCGTTCCCGCATCTACAACGACAACCGTTCCTTGATACTGAGAATGTACATACAGAACCCCCAACCAGCGATCAATACCTAAACGATGTGGCTCACTGTAAGCATTTTCAACACCACAAGCCACCGCACTTACCTTCAGATCAAGCACATTCGCATTCGGATAGCGCTTCCCAACCTCTTCCAACAACAATAAATTATTTGAATCATCTCGCACACTAGCAAAATAAACAGCATGAACTTCAAAAGCATGATCATCAATCTCGTGATCACGTCCCCGCCAAATTATGTCATTTTTTAAAAACAGCGCCCATTTTATTGACGTATTGCCAACATCCATTACTAATACACATCGCTCAGTAGGATGATTATTGTTTACGAACACTAACCTCACCTCCATATATATGACGAACCTCTATCCCATCATCAAAAATCAGTGCCCCTTTTTCAGTAATCCCCTTTACCAAGCCAAATTCTTTCTTGCTGGCGGATTGAAGCATAACCTCAGTCCCAATCAAAATATCGTATTTGATCCACTCATCAACCAACTCTGACAGACCTTTGCCCTGATCAAAAGACTGACAAATAGCCGTCAGCTCATTCACTAACAATCCAACGATTGAATTTCGACTAGGTGATCTCCCAAGCAATGAATGTAAGTCTGTCCAAGGTTGATCTACAGAAGCCATCTCTTGAGGGGCCATTTTTACATTTAACCCAATGCCAATAATGACCTGACAAACATCGCTGTCAGTAATCATTTCTAACAGAATTCCACAAATTTTTTGATTATTGATATGAATATCATTTGGCCATTTCAAACCAATATCAGCAACGCCTAACGTATCTAAAACTCTCGCAACAGCCACCCCAACCGCTAAGCTCAGCCCTTCTATCGCTCCTGTTCCAGATTCAAAGCACCAACCAAAAGAGAGCATGACATTTTGCGCAACCCCGCCTTCCCATTGACGCCCACGACGCCCTTTACCTTGAGTTTGTTTTTCAGATACAACCAATAAAGGTAAACTTTGACCTTGCTCTATTTGACGCTTGAGTTCAGTATTAGTGGAGTCGGTTTCAAAACAAATTTGGATAGCAATGTCATTTGAGGAAACGGTTTGCTGAATCTTTTCTTTATCTAAGAGCTCCAAAGCAGAAGGGAGCCGATAACCTTTACCCTTGACTGAATGCACCAGCACACCAATAGACTGTAATTTTTTTAACTTTTTCCAGATAGCCGCCCGAGTCACGCCAAGCTTTTGACCAAGCTCTTCACCAGAATGGAACTGACTATCACTTAATAACAACAACAAGTCTCGCACAATCAAACTCCTGCAACGCTATACACCTTAACCCGACAAAAATGATTAAGAGTTGGATTTTATGAATTGAATAATATCTTCTACCAGTAAATTGAAATAGGGATTCCAGGTAATTCTCGCCCCATAGGCACTTTTTGAACTTAACAATTCGCCTTTTTCACCAAACCAAATACTGGGCTCCGTTTTACAACGCTGAAAACTTTCCTCATCGGATAGAAAGTCACAGATACGATAATCCCCTTCAGAACCATAATGAGGGTCTTTTGGACTACCATGAATCGACATATGCGACAGACCCGTTATCTTTTGATGTGGTAAATAGGCATTGATTACCCGAGTTCTTGATTGTGTTTGGTTTTCCATTTCACTTGAATAAATCAACATTTGGCTTTTTTTATTCACGAGTGATTTTGAGAAAATAGATTGTGTAACCGCACTATCGACCGTTGCATCCTGATCCGCTAATGCAATGAAAACTGGTACACTCGAAAGCGGCTTTTCATGTAAGCGGCTACGTAACTCCTTTGCTGTCTTATAAGCTTCAGCGATAGCTGGCACAGGTATAGAGGCATATTTAGCATAATCATCCGTTTCTTCGTGGTCTAACCAAGTCAGTACAGGTGAAAGAAAAGGAGATAGCCAATCTATTCCACTGTTAATCTTTAGCAAAGGAGAGAAAAGCACTACGCCTTCCACGTCATCAGAGTGGTCTACAGCAAAATTTAACGCCAAAGCACCGCCAGTCGAGAAGCCACCAACAAAAAATGAATCGACTTCGCCTTTGAAAGTGAGGGCACTGCGATTAAATGTTTGCCTCCAGTCTTCCCGTGTCACATCAATTAAATCTTCGGCACGTGTCCCATGCCCAGGCAATAAAATGACTCTTACATGAACACAATTTTCACTTAAACGTTGCGCTACCGAGCGCATGCCATATGGAGAGTCTGATAACCCATGAGATAGCAGTAAGCCTTTTGTTTCTCCCTTACAATGAGCTGCGGGGAAATATTCAAAGGGCATAACAGCTTGAATTTCTTGTTGTTTATTGCCTACCATCAAGATCTGTTTATTCTGCTGCAAAAACGTGTCAACCCTCAAGAGATACTCTTCGAATGCTTCATCTGTCTGCGGAATAACGCCAATACCAGCATAAGATAAAGAGGCAAAAAGAAACGATAACATTACGTAAAAGACATTTATTGCTTGTTTGAGTCTAAGCACAGCCCTATTTCCACCTTTTTATGTATTGATAGCCCATCCTATCAAATCCAATCTAGCCACGCTTACATTATTCAAGAATTCTCTCTACCAGTCCTTTCATCCAATGTTAATATGTAGCCAAATTTATTGTTTGGATATCCCTTTATGACTACAGAATTAGACAACCAGACTCTAGCGTTATCTCAGGCCATTATTTTAGCGGGAAAATGGATTAGTGGAAGACAATGGGTACCGGCAACAGGAGGCAACTTTTCCGCTCGCCTTGATAAAAAGCAATGCCTTGTAACCGCCTCAGGAAAACATAAAGGGCATCTGTGCAGCGACGATTTACTTACCACTTCATGGACAGACCAAGAACTCATTTGCGATGGTAAACCTTCGGCCGAAACCCTATTACACACACAAATTTATGACCTTGATGAGTCGGCACAAGCGGTATTTCATACACATTCAGTACAAGCTACCGTCTTTAGCCGCTTAATCGATGCGCCAAGCTATCGTTTTAATGGCTATGAAATGCAAAAATCCATTACTGGGAACACAAGTCATGCAGACGATGTGCGACTCCCCATAGTCAACAACAGCCAAGATATGCGTTTATTGGCTGCGGAGGTTAAAACTCGTTGGCAAGACAATCCTATGCCTTATGCATTTTTAGTTAAAGGCCATGGAATGTATGCTTGGGGTGATTCAATAGAAACAGCAAAACACCACCTCGAGGGATGGGAATTCTTAATTGAATGTGAGTTAAAACGTATCCAACTATTACCTTTACTAACAGACCATATAAAACAAGGAAATGGCGCATGATTAAAGCTATTTTAACCGACATAGAAGGCACCACAAGTAAAATCAGCTTTGTTCATGAAGTACTGTTTCCTTACGCTCGCCAACATATGGCTGAATTTATTAAAAGCCAATATCAAAACGAAGCCGTTACAGAACAAATTGAGGCGATAAAAACACAGATAGGCGATCCAACAGCCTCTCTCGAAACCATAATCCAAACACTCGAGCACTGGATTGATACCGATAAGAAAATAACACCTTTAAAAGCATTACAAGGCATGATCTGGAAGCATGGATATGAGGCCAAAGAGTTTACTGGCCATGTGTACCAAGATGCATTTGATAACCTTACAAAATGGCAACACAACGGGCTAGCACTCTATGTTTATAGCTCGGGTTCCGTTGCCGCTCAAAAGTTGATTTTTGGCTATTCTGATTTCGGCGATATGACCGCGTTATTTACAGGATATTTTGATACCAAGATAGGCTTGAAACAAGAAGCGCAATCTTATGAAAATATTATTGAGGCATTACCTTATCACGCCACTGAGATACTGTTTCTTTCTGATGTAGTAGCCGAGCTTAATGCGGCCGCCAATGCTGGCATGCAGACCTATCAACTCATCAGGGAATCCCAACCGAAGAGTCAACACCCAAATGCCAACTCGTTTGATCAAATCACCATTCAGCCGTAGATTATTTATCTATTTATTATAGGAGCCGCAGCGGATATGAGCCAATTATCAAAATACCAACAGGACACACCTGAAGTTTGTCTATTACAAACAAATAACGCGGATGAAATAACGGCCATTCTTAATAAAGAAGGCGTTAATTTTTATCGCTGGCATGCAAGCTTTCCAATTGAAGCATCCACCTCTAACGAACAGATTTTAGAAGCCTATTCAAAAGACATTCAAACATTGAAAGACGCTGGCGGATATCAAACGGTGGATGTAGTGAGCATGCATGCTGCCCACCCAGATAAAGCCGCCTTTAGAGAAAAGTTTTTAAGTGAGCACATTCATACTGAAGATGAAATTCGTTTTTTTGTGAGTGGTAAAGGACTGTTTTGCTTGCATATTGGAGAGTACATTTACCAAGTACTATGCGAAAAAGAAGACTTAATCAGCGTCCCAGCGAACATGCCTCATTGGTTTGATATGGGGTCAGAACCTGCATTCACAGCCATCCGCTTATTCAACAATCAAGAAGGGTGGGTTGCACATTTTACTGGCAGCCCTATTGCTGACCAGTTTCCATTATTAGACTAGTCTAATAACGTCCATCCCATTAGGTGATATAAAACCTCAAGGGATGGACTCATGCATCGCTAGCGTCTTGCTAATTTACCCGTTTGAACATCTTCCACACGATAAATTCCGGTGTCTAAGATCCACGCCGAAACCAAATGGGCTGGTGTGACATCAAAGGCAGGATTATACACTGGCGCCCCTTCTGGAGCCCATATACAATCCCCAAATCCACCGCTAACACCTTTTACTTCTGAAGCGTTACGTTCTTCAATCGGTATTAAGTTTCCATTTTCACATGCTAGGTCGACTGTGGTATGGGGAGCAACAACATAAAAAGGAATCTCATGATAGCTCGCCAACACAGCTAGATTATAAGTCCCTATTTTATTGGCGAAATCACCATTGGCCGCTATCCGGTCAGCACCAACAAAAATACAATCTACCTCTCCTCGAGCCATGAGCATGGCCGCCATAGAGTCACAAATCAATCGATAAGGCACACCTAATTCCCCCATTTCCCAGGCGGTTAGTCGTCCCCCTTGTAACAACGGACGAGTTTCACCCACCCAGACTTTCACGTTTTTCCCCGATCCATGCGCTTTACGAATGACTCCAATGGCCGTACCTACACCAACTGTGGCTAACCCACCCGTATTACAATGGGTTAAGATGTTACTGTTTGGGGAGATGAGACTGTTTCCTAATTCAGACAACTTATTACAAAGCTCAATGTCTTCATAAAATAAACGCTCGGCCTCATCCACAACAGACTTAGGGTAACCCGTCTTGGATGCCTGTAGCAGACTATCTATATTATTCATCAAGTTCACGGCCGTTGGTCGCGCGGCTCGAAGCCTATTTGCATTTCGAATAAAGTCCTCTTCCGCAAGGCCTTTTTCAGCTTTTATCGCTAATAATAAACACGCAGCAATACCAATGGCAGGTGCGCCTCGAATCTGTAATTTCTGTATCATCAACACCATTGAATCAATAGAATCGCACACCAGCCACTGTTTTTTGTTAGGTAACTGGGTTTGGTCTAATATGGATAATTGATTGTCATCGACAAAAATACTTAGGGCATGTAAATCGTTCATGCAGAAAAATCTCAAATAAGGTTACAATAACCGAAATTATGCTAGTCCTACCGACCCATTACAACCAATAGAGGCCTTATGACAGCTTATAAAACATTTTCCGAAAAAGACGTCATCAAATACGTACAAAAATTGGGTTACTTTAAAAAGAGTAATAACCTTGATTGTGCGGAAATGGGAGACGGCAACCTCAATTTAGTTTTTCGAGTTAGCGACACCAATAATGTCAGCTTAATTGTCAAGCAGGCCCTACCTTATGCACGTTGTGTTGGTGAGAGCTGGCCTCTTACCTTGGATAGAGCCCGTATTGAAGCGGAAGTTTTACTTGAACACGCTAAGATTAGTACAGAGCACACAGTAAATGTGCTTCATTATGATCCTGAACTCGCAACTATTGTGATGGAAGACCTAAAAGCCTTCGAAATAATGAGAGCAGAACTAGTCGCTGGAAAAGGGTTCCCACATGTGGGCAAACAATTAGGTAGCCACCTAGCAAAAACCTTATTTTACACCAGCGACTTTTACCTCTCAGCGAAAGATAAAAAAGCCCAAGTGGCTCGTTTTATCAATCCTGACTTATGCCAAATCACTGAAGATCTCTTTTTTACTGACCCGTACCGAGAAAACGAACGTAACAATATCTTTCCAACATCAGAAAAATTGTCACTAGAATTACGTACCGATGATAACTTATTGGCTGAAGTGGCTGAACTTAAAGCAAAATTCTTAAATAATACCCAAGCCTTACTACACGGAGATATTCACAGTGGCAGTCTTTTTGTTGATAACACGACAATGAAAGTGATTGATGCAGAATTTGGCTTTTATGGCCCCATGGGGTTTGATGTTGGTTCACCGATAGGTAACTATCTACTCAACTACTGTGGCAGTGCGGCCAAATGGGATGGAGTTCAAAAAGAAGGCCACCTCAACATGCTCAAGGACATTACCAGAGATACATGGAATGTTTTCGCTAAAGAAATAACGCAACTTATGGAAGGACATACTCAAGATTTAGCACTCCAAAACCCGACATATCAAGCACGTTTTCTACGCTCTGTATTTTTAGATACCATTGGCTATGCGGGTTGTGAGTTAATTCGACGTACGATAGGTTTAGCCCATGTTAGTGATCTAGAGAGCATCGATGACACTAATGCAAGAGCGGTTGCTGAAGCGAATGCTATTGCACTCGGAAAAACCCTGATCAATAAAAGACACAGTTTTGTCTCCATTGAAGACGTACTTTTAGAAGCTGAAGCCATTATTGGGGGCTAATCGATATTGAGCCTATATCAATGGACGCCTTAAATTCTCACTTGTATACCGTAGAGCAATCATCTCGATTGCTCTTTCCTCTCACAAAAAAGTTTTATCAGGCGTATTACCCCGCAGGTAAACCCAATAAAGCCGACCCTATTTGGCTGTTAAAAGAAAATACCATTGTGTGCGCCTATCGATTAAAGCAGCTCTCTCATTGTCAGTTATTAACCGCAATGGTTACCAGGCCCTCACATCGAAAACAAGGTTTGGGAAGTCTCCTATTACAACAAACCCAAAAGGCTCTACTGTCTAGACCCACCTACTGTTTTGCTTTCGAACATCTAGAGCCTTTCTATATCGCCAATGGCTTTCTGACCCTCCCCAAAGAAGCATTACCAGATGAACTACTTGAGCGCTTTATTCGCTATACATTATCAGGTAAAAAACTGGTTCCTATGAGATTCACACAAAGCACATACTTAAAATCAACTTAATCATCTTAATTAGTCGTCTTCGGAATGCTTCACCTTGACTCTTTTTTACAACCTCTTCTACTCTTGGTAACAACTTCATTTTCTATCTTAAAGGATTCAGTTGTGTCCATTAAATTACCAAAAGATTCACCCATGCTCACTTCTTCTTTTACATACGGAGTAGCCACTGCGGCCTTTCAAATTGAAGGAGCTAATACCGAAGACGGACGTTTAGAATCCATCTGGGATAGGTTCTGCCAGCAACCCAATAAAGTCAAGAATCAAGACAATGGCAGTGTAGCTTGCGACCATTATCACCTATGGGAAGAAGATGTAAAATTAATTCAATCCTTAGGCGTTGACGCGTATCGACTTTCGATCGCTTGGCCTAGAGTGATTCAGCAAGACGGGACAATTAACCCTCTCGGCGTGCGCTTCTATAAACTCCTACTTAACGCATTAAGAGACGTCGGTATAAAAACCTTTGTGACACTTTATCATTGGGACCTACCACAGCACCTAGAAGATAATGGAGGCTGGCTAAATAGAGACACCTGTTATAGGTTTCGTGATTATGCAGACTTGATATCACAAGAACTGTCTGATTATGTCGACTCTTGGGCTACCTTTAATGAACCCTTTTGCGCGGCCATTTTAGGATACGAATTAGGAATACACGCTCCTGGTTTAAATCATCCGAGATATGGACGACAAGCCGCCCACCACATTCTACTCGCTCATGGATTAGCATTACCCGTGTTACGCAAGAATGCCCCCCATGCCCAAATTGGCATAGTCCTCAATATGAATCGCTCCTATGCAGCAAGTGAGAAGTCCGAAGATCAATTTGCTGGATTAATGAGAGAAACACTTGATAACCAGTTTTTTATTGAGCCTTTAATGACAGGACAATACCCTCAGGTTTTAAAACTGATCGCTCCAGAATATTTACCCGCTATGATCCTAGAAGAAGATATGCAAATTATCTCTCAACCCATAGATTTTTTAGGTCTTAATTATTACACCTGTAACCACAACGCATTCGATGCCAAGTATTTATTTAAAAATGTTCGCAATAAAAAAACAGTAGAGTACACCGACATTGGTTGGGAAGTGGCACCTCACGCTTTTGAGGAGTTGCTGATTAACCTCAATCAGCAATACCGTCTCCCCCTATTTTTATCACTGAAAATGGAGCCGCCTGTGCTGACGTATTGAGTAACGGAGAAGTAAATGATGAACAACGTGTTCATTACCTTAACGATCATTTAAACGCGGTTCATAATGCCATCACAGCAGGCGTCGATATACGAGGTTATTTTGCTTGGAGTCTTATGGACAACTTTGAATGGGCGGAAGGTTACAGTAAACGCTTTGGATTGGTCTATGTTGATTACCAAACACAAAAAAGAACGATGAAACGTAGTGGTAAAGCCTATCAGAAGTTTTTGAATGATAGACATAGCTGATCACAATAACCACGAGAAGACTCGTAAGCAGAGTCTTCTCTTCTTCCCCACCCTACTAAATATCAAGCAAGCCTGTCTCTAATGGCACTAAAAGGAAAGAGCCGCATCATTCCTCTTTAATCAACATAAGCATAAGATAAGTATGTAATTTTCATTAATTTTGAATGAGTTACACCCGACACGCTCGTTCTAAAATGAACAGAGTCTTAGCCCCTTAAACAGGCGTAAAAATAAGCCAGTAAATTAATTATAAAGAGAAAATATAAAATCATTGATTGTAAAAAACATGCTTAGATTTCGATCAAATCTACACATTTTTTCCTTTAAAGGCCAAATTGATAACAATAGACAACAAACAAAGTAATAAACTGGGAAGCGTTTCTCTACAGCTATTTTTATTCAAAAACATAGTTAATAATTTCTCCATCGAAACGCAACAGCGATTCAACCTTTATTCATAAAATCATTTTTGGAGAGCTACTATGAAAACATTTACTCGCGCTACATTAGCACTATTAACTTCTTCCGCTTTTGCTGCTGCCGCTTTTGCTGAAACAGGATCATCAGATGATTCTGCTTATGAAACCTATCGTAACAGCATTTCCAGTGTTGAAGCTTTATCTAACACGCTAGACAAAGAAGGCATTCAATATAATGCGGAGGTAAATTTAGAAGGCGCAAATACCTTTACCAAGAAGGCTGAAGCTTATAATGACAAATATGAAGAACTGCAAACTATCTTCAATGCGTCACACTTCTCGAACTAATCAACGGTTGATCTAGACTCTACACCTTTAATCGTTTTGTAATGATGTCAGATTATCACCGACAATCTGACATCAGCCACCTTTTATAAAAGCAATGAATTTCCCTTCGGGAATACTCTTATTTACAAACCAAATTCCGACCTTCATTTTTGGCCTGATACAGTTTTTCATCGGCAGCACGTAGAAAATCGGTAAAATCCTGACCAACAGAAAGCGGTGCAATTCCAATACTGATCGTTAAATCAATATTCGTTTCTTTTTGATAAAAAGAATAGTTCTCTATCAACGCTCTTACTGATTCTGCACAACGATAAGCATCATCCTTATGACTATTTTCCATTAAAACAACAAACTCCTCTCCTCCTAAACGATATATATTGTTAGAAGGCACATGATTTCTAATTAAATTAGACACTTCAATTAGTACATTGTCTCCGACATCATGACCGAATGTATCGTTAATTCTCTTAAAGTGGTCTATATCGATAAGAAGCATAAAAGTGGAACCTATTTGCTTATTAATTCTATTAAAATCGGCTTTTAGCGCATGCCGGTTTTGAACTCCCGTTAACCCATCTTGAAGAGCCATCCGCTGTAAAATATCATGGCTTTTTTTCCGTTGTATTTCGTACATGTGGCATACTAGCCAAATAGACAGGTAAGCTAATACAAAATTCAATACAGTCCGATAGGGTCGAATCATTTCGGCATCCGGGTTAACAAGCAAAACCACCATAAAAAGAATGGCCACTATAGCGGTAAAAACAGCACCCTGCTTCATGCCAAACAATAAGTAATACCATAATGGCAGAGCAAAACTCCAAAAAATAGAGCCTGCTTTTAGCCCCATAATTAAAGCGGAGGCTAAAATATTACAGGTTAAAAGCAGCATTAACATGTATCTATGCCAAGCATAATGGCGATTTTTCAATGCGACCCAAAAGAAGTAGAAACTACAACAAGCCACTAACAATTGCACAGCACCAAGGTTCATTTGCTGCATGAAAATCATATTTAACACAAAATAAAAGCAATGCAGTCCGCAAACCAAACCACTCAACCATTTATGGAGGGTTTTGGGCAAATCTGAAGCAGGGACCGAAAGTAAAGAGTTCATTCATTGCTCATTTTTAATGTGGTGTTTGATTAAATATAACAGCTATCTGAGTTATTGATAATATTAACTTGTTTATCAGTACATTTGATCTACATTTTTCACAACTTCTTGTATTTCTATCGTTGTGCGCTTTTTCAGGGCAATGACATAGGCTCAACAGCTTCACCGATAAGAATTAAACATATTCTTTTAATAACCCTATATTATTAATTACGATTATTTCCATAATAGTTATTTTAAGTGTCAATTTAATTAAAACTATTTTTTACAATGAAAAATTTAAATAAATTTTAATATCACAAACAATTTAAAATCCTTTACATTCATAGAATCAATAACTAATTTTTTATACACAACATTGAAATGAGGAAATAAAATGAATAGAATCCTAGTATTAGTTTTAACTTTCTTTATGTTTAATCAGGCGTATGCACTTGAAGAAGTCACTTTTGCCATTGGAGAGTGGGCACCTTATACCTCAGAAAAGAATCCTGATGGAAAAATTGCTGAAACGATTATTATTGAATCTTTTAATCAAGAAGGAGTAAAAGTTAATTTTACTTATGACAAATGGTCTGAAAGTTATGAACAGGTAAAAAACGGTAATAGTGATGGTACTTTTCCTTGGTATATATCAGAAGAGCGTACCGCCGATTTTTTATTTAGCGACCCAGTTATTGAAGACAAACAAGTATTCTTTTATTTAAAGTCTACCGATTTTAATTGGTTTGGTTACGGTGATCTTGCTAACTATAAAGTAGCAGGCACAAAAGCCTACTCACACGTTCAAGAATTACAAAAAAATGGTATTGACACCATTATCTCAGAAGTTGAGGAAGACAGCTTTCGCAAAGTACTATCGGGTGAAGCCGATGTATACCCAGCATCAGCCATTGTTGGTGCACAAACAATCGACTCTATTTTCTCGGCAGAAGATGCCGCTAAATTCACCTCCCACAATATTCCTATGACGATTGATAATATGTTCCTTTTGGTTTCTAAAAAAATACCTAATGGTTCTGAAATAATACAAGTCTTTAATTCAGGACTTATGAAATTAAAAGCATCTGGCCGATATCAAGAAATACTCAGTAATTTATAACAGTCTATATCAATAAAAAGAGCGATACACTTTTGTATTGGCTCTTTTTACTGAATCATCAGCCACCTTTTACTGAATCATCAGCCACCTTTTTACCATTTCGTTATTGACACTAGACTTGCCTGCTGGCCATAGGATGAGTTGGGGATAACTCTAAAAGATCCCATAAATTGCCATATAGGTCCTGAAATACTGCCACGGTCCCATAATCTTGTTCCTGTGGTTCACGCACAAACTGAATCCCTTCAGAGAGCATTCGTTGATAGTCTCTCCAGAAGTCATCGGTAGTTAAAAACAAAAACACTCTTCCGCCAGCTTGATTACCCACGAAACATTCCTGTTCAGGTTTAGACGCTTTTGCTAATAGTAATGTTGTACCTTGAGATCCAGGAGGGGAAACCACGACCCAACGCTTATCTTGTTCTGCTTGATAAGTGTCTTCTACTAATTCAAATTTCAACTTGTTAATATAAAAATCTAAAGCGTCATCATAATCGTCAACCACAATAGCAATGTGAATAAGGGATTGGTGCATATATCTAATCTCTTTGAGTCAATAATTCTTCTAGGCGAACGGTTTAAGTTTATGTTGATACATTTTATAAATACATCTTACGCGCCTAGCAATGGTAAATGCTTTAACTGGTGGTAACGCAAAGACATAGAAATACAATGCCTTAACACTGGCCATGGTATCGCGTCATTAAAACGTAAAATAATGGCTCGATTACCGGCAAAAGTAAGCTCATTGGAATACACCTCTTTAAAGGTTTTTACCAACCTCGTATTGCAGTTAAAATATAGGCAATACTGATCTGGCTGTTTTGGCTTCCAGTCAAACCTTAAAGTACTGCCATACTTAGCGATATAACTGGGCTCTCCCCATTTAATGGTTTCCTTAAAGCCCTCGATCGACTCTTCTTTTACCACAGTGAAAATTTCATCTCTCAGCTTCATTAAGGACAGTACAACCCCCTCAGGATAACGATCAAACTTTTGTTTTACTTGTGGTTCCATCATTACCTCAATAGACAGTTCTGATATCAATGTGAGTAAAAATTAAAGCAGTTTTTTTAAAATGCGTAGCTTTAAATAACTAAAAGGTGGGTATCTTAAAGCCACATCAAATAAAAACCGGCGTTTCATAATGGTTTTTAAATGACTAAAGGTATTGAATCCTGCTTGACCATGATAACGCCCCATACCACTGCCACCAACACCGCCAAAAGGTAAGTTTGGATTCGCCATAAACATCATGCCGTCATTAATACCAACATTGCCAGAACTTGTTTGCTGCACAACCTTTGCTTCAAACGACCTATCATTGGTATATAGGTACAAAGCCAATGGCTTCGGCTTACTGTTAATAAAGTCTATCGCATCATCAAGTACTTTTACCGTTTTAATAACGAGAATCGGTCCAAAGATTTCTTCCTGCATGATAGGACTCTGGTTATTTGATGAAAGAATAATAGTCGGTGCTAGATACTGATTTTGACGATTAAATTGGCCACCATAGACAACATTTTCACCTTCAAGATAGTGTACCAATCGATCAAAATGCCGTGTGTTGATGATACGGCCATAATCCTGACTCGATTCTGGATTTTGTCCGTAGAAAGACTCAATCTTAGAAGTAATGGCACGAATAAGATTCTCTGCAAAAGACGCTTCGACCAGCACATAGTCAGGAGCCACACAAGTTTGACCCGCATTCATCCATTTACTCCAAACGATTCTTGCCGCACTCATCTCTACATTCGTTTGACTGTCTACAATACAGGGGCTTTTTCCACCTAGTTCTAACGTCACAGGTGTTAAATGCTCCGCCGCCGCTCGCATAATAATCTTCGCGACCGCTTCCCCGCCCGTATAGAAGATATGATCAAAGGACTGTTTCAATAACTCTGTCGTTTCTTCAATTGCGCCAGAAATGACTTGAATACAATCGACATCAAGATATTGAGGTAATAACTCAGCTAATAAGGACCCACTGTATTCAGCGACTTCGGAGGGTTTAATAACAACGCAATTACCCGCTGCAATCGCTGCTACTAAGGGCGCTAATACTAGTTGAATCGGATAATTCCAAGCACTGATAATTAATACGGTACCTAAGGGCTCAGCGAGTGAATAGCTTTTTGCCGGTTGAGCAATAAGAGGGGTAGATACCTTGCGAGGTTGGCTCCATTGGTTAAGATATTTAAGAGTATGATCCACTTCGCTTATCACAAAACCTATTTCTGACACCCATGCCTCTTGCTCGCTTTTATGCAAATCTAATGCGAGTGCTTTATAAAATTGCGACTGTTGCTCTTGTAGCATTTTCTTCACTTGCTGCAGTTGGTGAACCCTCCATGCAATCGTTCGAGTCAGACCCTTTCTAAAAGACAATTTCAAGCCATCAACCTGAAAAGAAATCTGAGTCAAAGATGAATTCAATACGGGTTCTGCCACACGATATTCCTTTCTAAAAATTAAATATTGATATTACTTTAGTCGAATAAGGGGAAAATAATATTCTTTATAAATAAAATTTTATGATAAAAATCTCATCGGAAAACACAGATTAAAAAATAAAACTTGCCTAATAAAGACCATTAATAACCTAATGTAACACTTTTCATTACCGCTCTAGTTATTGATTTAAACGTGCAGAAAATAAAATCGATTTTTTCAAAAATTTGACCCGTTAAGCCATTGAAAACCTATAAATAGAAGACTACCTTTGTGGAGGGATCATTAATATGCACCCTCAAATAATATAAAAAAACAGAGGCAATTTATATGAATAACCATTCAAATCGTGGTGTTGTCTATCAAGGCGACGGCACTGTCAAAGTCGAAGCAATCCCTTTTCCTGAACTTGCCATTGGTCGCCGTCGATGTGACCACGGCGTCATTTTAAAAGTAGTGACGACGAATATTTGTGGTAGTGATCAACATATGGTTCGAGGAAGAACTACTGCACCAAGCGGTTTGGTTCTGGGTCATGAGATTACCGGTGAAGTCATTGAATGTGGACGCGACGTTGAATTCATTAAAGTAGGTGACTTGGTTTCTGTACCATTTAACATCGCTTGCGGACGCTGTCGTAACTGTAAAGAAGGATTAACAGGAATCTGTTTAAACGTAAACCCTGCTCGCCCCGGTGCCGCATACGGTTACGTGGACATGGGGGGCTGGGTAGGCGGTCAAGCTGACTATGTTATGGTACCTTATGCTGACTTCAACTTGCTGAAATTCCCAGATGCCGACCAAGCGCGTGAAAAAATTCAAGACTTAACATTATTGTCTGATATTTTGCCTACTGGCTTCCATGGCTGCGTTACAGCTGGTGTTGGCCCTGGTTCAACCGTTTACATTGCTGGTGCTGGCCCTGTAGGCCTTGCGGCGGCGGCCTCCGCTAAATTGTTAGGCGCCGCTTGTGTCATTGTGGGCGATATGATCGAAGACAGGTTAGAGCAAGCACGCTCATTCGGCTGCGAAACAATCGACTTAAAACAAGATGGTGATATTCAAGATAAAGTTGAAGCCATATTGGGTGAGCGAGAAGTGGACGCATTTGTAGACTGTGTGGGTTTTGAGGCCCATGCTTGCGGCTGTAACCATCATCAAGAGTCGCCCGCTGTTGTCTTAAATTCGGCGATGCAAATGACTCGAGCCGGCGGACAAATAGGCATTCCTGGTTTATATGTGACAGAAGACCCGGGTGCGGCCGATGCGGCGGCTCAACAAGGCAGTTTAAGTATGCGTTTTGGTTTAGGCTGGGCGAAATCCCATTCATTACATACGGGACAATGCCCTGTAATGAAATACCACCGCCAACTCATGCAAGCGATCTTATTCAACCGTATTGAAATTGCCAAGGCTGTTAATGTGCAAATGATTTCTTTAGATCAAGCGCCTCAAGGTTACGCTGATTTTGATGGTGGCGCCGCGAAGAAATTCGTTATCGATCCTCATAAAATGGTGAGTTAACTTTGCATTAGATAATAACAAAAGCGAATCGAGCTTTTGTTATTATCAAGTGAATCCACTAAACGTTAGTAAACATCCCCTTTTGCCTGCTAACGTTTATCTTTCTCTATACCCCTGGCCATTCATTAGCATCAAATAGGCGGATGGACGACAGGACAATTAACCACAATGTTAGTCCGTTCAATACTCACTAGACCTTTTTCTTCGGCATCATAAATAGCCCCTTCGGATTTCAGAGTATAAGCTTTACTTGAATCTAACCACACAACATTGTACATCAGCCAAAGTGGTGAATACTGTTTGTCTCTGTTCTCTGCTCCAACAGGGTCTGGCGCTGAAGGAAACACATTACGAGTTTGATGACTATTAGGAAAAGCATACACTCGTTCTAAAGCGGTTCGTACACTAGGTGGTTTAGGATACTTAGGGATCGTATTTCTTAAACGAGGTACATAGTTCGCATTCATTTCTTTCGCCATCTTACGATCAGAGATATCGGTTGTAACATAAAAAACAATTTTATCATCGAACCAAGCTTCAAAGACAGGCAGACTCACATAACCTTGCTTCACTGGTTGGTTTGTACAGGCTGACAATAAAACCATCAACGCCAATCCTAATATGTATTTGTAGCCCATAGTTTAAACCTAATTAAAATATTAAAACTTTATGAACTCCATTTCGCTCAAATCATAGTAACGTATTTACATACAGACATGGGATCTAGACTCTGACTTACGGTTTATTTCCTTTATATTTCTTTATGATAATTCCTATTTAGGCGTCTTGTCTCCCAACACTCACTCTATTTGTACCGTAATTTACCTCAAAACCCCAACATACTGTATACGCCTTGTTAACGTCTGTATGTTTATAGCATGCACAGCGTCAATAGATACAAGCTGTTACAGCTTTAATATCGATGGAATGTTCTAATAAATTCATTTCGTCATGATTCTTCGGAGACAACTATGAAATACCTCTATTGCTTAACTATTTCTACGTTCTTATTTCTGTTAACCGCTTGCTCAAATCAATCGTTATACGAAGCGATTCAAGACAATAGAGTCAATGAATGTCGAAACCTCACGTATCAACAAGAGCAGGCGTGTTTAAAAGGTGTGAATCAGCGATCCTACGAAGACTACAATCGCGAGCGCGGAATTGAAGAAAGCCCAGTTACTCGCTCTAACGATGACTTATCTTTCTCTCTAGAAAACACCTACAAAAACTAGCGCTACTCACTTTTGATAAAAGATTTAAAGCCTCTTATCAAAATGGTCAAAATGCCTCTTGCCTCCAGCCCGTCCTCCAATTAAAGTAACCTCCTAAATATTAATATCGCGTTTTTACATTAATCGAACTTCGGGGCGGGGTGAAATTCCCCACCGGCGGTAATGTTGTTTTGCCCATAACAAAACAAATCAGCCCGCGAGCGCTTCCACGTTTCTGAATGAGAATAGCGGAGGGTCAGCAGATCTGGTGTGATTCCAGAGCCGACGGTTACAGTCCGGATGATAGAAGATCGACCAAGAAACCTATATATGGCGTACTTTACTCTGTATTTTATAGAAGCATTGGCTGCCTCTATATTTGACTGTTTTAAAGTAAGCCTCTCTAGTTGTATGCAACTTTATTGCGTATAGCGATTACTGTATAACTATCTTGGTATATTTCTCATCACCCCTGTACATCTTACTGAATAGGAGACATTCAAGATGGCAGGAACACTTTTTATAATGATCGCATGCTTCACATGGGCACTGGATACCCTTATTCGTTACCCCTTGTTAAATTCCGGTTATTCCGCTGTACAAATTGTTTTTATTGAACACATCACCTTAGTTTTATGCGTCAGCCCTTTACTTTGGCATTATCGTAGAATCTACCGCCACATGAGCAAGACATCACTAGCTTGTTTATTTTTTATTGGAGGAATAGGCTCCGCAGTAGGTACTCTGGCTTTTACCGAAGCATTCAGTTATTTAAACCCAACCGTGGTTATTTTACTGCAGAAGCTACAGCCTTTAGTCGCTATTTTGCTGGCCTATTATTTTTTAAAAGAACGCATTGAAAGTCATTTTATTCAGTGGGCTGCCATTATTTTATTAGGCAGTCTGGTGATGATATGGCCCGACATAATGACATTACGTGACGCTCAATGGCACTACTCTAGCGATCAGTTGTCCATTATTAAAGGCTATGGGTACACCTTAATTGCGGTCTTTTCTTGGGGAGCAGCGACCGTATGCGGTAAATACTTGTCTTATAAAAATGTGCCCGAAAATGCGATTTTATCTGGTCGCTTTTTATCTGGGTTAATTGTCCTCTTGCCTATGGTTCTCCTCATCACACCTAGCTTAAAGGCCATTCCTGCAACGGATATCGGATTGATTGTGGTCATGGCATTATTAAGTGGTCTAATAGGCATGTGGTTTTATTATCGGGGATTAAATCGAGTACGGGCTCAAACCGCAACACTCGTTGAGCTCTCTTTTCCGGTTTTCGCCGCCGCCATTAATTGGGTATTTTTAGATATGAGTTTATCAACATTTCAAATAGTGGGTGCGACACTACTCATTGCTGGAAATATTGGTCTACGCATAAAAGAACTCAAAACGCCTGTGCCAGCGGTGGCAACCTCTAGCCTATAATGCACCCTATGCATCATGCTCTTATGGTATTTGAGCTTTTACTATTGAATACCATAAGTTCATGATGGCGGCGCTTCTAATAAACGTAAAATCTTGCCGTTAACATCGCTTTCTAAGACGCTTGACGAGAGAAATTGGCTTCCAGTCTGATACCTGAAGGCGTATGGAAGAACACCTGCCTTTCACCCGTTTCAGGGGTTGAAAAAATTTGGTGTTGTACCTGTCTATCAACTAACTTTTGCACAAATGCATCAAAGTTCGTTAAACGAAAGGCCACATGATCTAAATATCGAGGTATTTCGTTTGCTGCATGTTGATCACTGAATGTTAAATGTACAACAGCCTGCTCTCCATAGTATAGCCAGTAGCCGGCCTGTGCCGTACTGCTTTTTTTACCATCCAACAAATCGAATACATCCATCAGAAATACTTTTTCCTGCTCAATTACGTCTTTTGGTGCACTGATATTAATATGATCAATATACATAACCCTTCCTTTATTAAATGTATGAACACGCTTACTTATTCTTATGCTTCCGCCACTCGATACGACCCATTGAACTTCTTCCTCTGGCGACCATACTACAGCACGTCACTTAACTTCAATTTGGCATTCCATTGACCCTGTAAGAAGGCCATTCCAATTTTTTAACACCACAGAACGAAATGGATTTAGCTGTTCGTTCGAAATATTTTGAGTCACGCCCACATGATCGAGCAAGGCCGTCATAACCGATTCCGCCGCACGGATTGCACCATCATCACATTTCAGCGCAATACCAATTTTCAATTCCGGAATAGATGCGATATAAACACCTTCAGCCCCTAATTTCAAAAAGACTTTATCGCCTAAAATCGTCATCATTTCAGTACAATAACGTTCGGTTCCCGCCACCATAAAAGGATGTTTAACGACAGAATTATAAAGTGTATGGCAGGCTTTTTGGCGTTCAGGCGTTAAGCCCGATGGGTCGGCGAATTTTGCAAAAGCTAGCGCTAAATTGGTTAATGGCATAGCCCATGTTGGTGCCGAGCAACCATCTGGAGACCATGGTGTCGAGCTATAATCATACTCACACATTTCTTCCATCGTTCTTGCAATGGATTTCTGTACAGCATGGTCAATTTGAATGTAATTTTTCGGATCAACCTCTAATACTTTTGCTAACCCCAGCATACCGGCATGTTTGCCAGAACAATTGTTATGTAATGGATTGGGGGTTTCTGCACTTGCGGCTAATTCATAACTGGTTTGAGCTCTCATTGGCCAATGGCAGCCACACTCTAGGTCTTCTTTCGATAAAGCCAGTTTATCTAACATACTTTGAACCGTGTCTACATGGCCACTTTCACCATTATGAGACGCGCAACAGATCGAAATTTCCTCTGGAGTGAAAGCAAATTTTTCGGCTCCGCCCATTTCTATAAAGGCCAGAGCTTGCATCGCTTTAATCGCACTGCGAGGATAAACTAAGCTATCAACCTCTCCCCAGGACTCCACTACCCTCCCGTCGCTAGAGACGATAACGGCTTTTATTTGGTGCTCACTTTCGGTAATGCCACCACGAGTTACTTGCACAGACAGTGCGTTATGTTGTTGCATACTGGTTACCTTATTTTTGATTAGGCGTGCGCTTATAGAGAATATCTAATATACGACATAAATCCCGATATTGAGTCCCCGTTAAGCCATCTAACATATGGTTTTCCCACTCCAATGCTTTTGGTACTAAGCGTTGATACAGCTCATGTCCACTTGCTGAAAGAGACAACTGGGTGGCTCTTAAATCCCCTTCTACAGGAGATTTTATAATTAACTTTTTTTCTTCTAAAACCGCTAATGTTCGAGATATTTTCACCTTATCTAAGCGAATTAGCTCAGACAATTCACGCGCGATAATATTTTTTTGAACCCCTAGGTTCGCGATAATTTGCCACTCGGGTCGAGTAATGCCAAACTCAGTCTCATAAAGTTCGGCAAAGCTGTTTGCTATATGCTCAGCGGTTCGTACAAGTTTATAGGGAAGAAATTCTTCCAATAAAAAATTTTCCATAGACATCACTTTGTCGATTCATTCACTCTAGGTTCAAACACACTCAGTTTCGCATTTATTCTTACTATTTGAATAGATCTTTCAATAAAAATGGCGAGACAACACCGTTTTCCAGTCAGTTCAACCTTAACGAAAATCCCGAAAAATAATTTCAAATGAAACAAAACAAAAAAGAAAACTATAGATTTAAACATAAAAATTGAAATATTTTCTTGATTTAATGCCTGCAAAAAACTATAACTAATAAAATATAGTTACATATGAAACAAATTAATCTTTTAACAACGACTTATTACATCAGAGGCGCTGAGTATGAAGAAGTGGTTTTCGTTTCCCTTAAAAGAAGGGAGAATTTCTAAACAGGCACATTGTGACTTACCTGAAAACACCTATGAAAGGGAAATCGGTAAAGAAGGTTTTTTTGGTCCCGCTACTCACATGTATCACGCTCATGCGCCTACCGGATGGAGTGAATGGGAAGGTAAACTTCGACCTCATGCCTTTGACACTAATTTAGTTGCAGCGGATGAAAACTGCCCTCTACAAGCACCTTGCTTACTAAAAAACGCCAATGTCCGCGTGCGTATTTGGAAAACCAATAAAAACATGACGCACCTTGTTCGCAACGCTGACGGTGACGATTGCTTATTTATTCATCGCGGAGAAGGCGCTCTTTTCTGTGATTATGGACACATTACTTTTAGTGAAGGGGATTACCTAGTATTACCAAGATCCACCAGCTGGCGAATTGAAACCGATACGTCGGTTATCATGTTGATGATAGAAGCAACTAATAGCTCCTACATGAGTGCTGAAAGAGGCATGGTCGGCGATCACGCTATATTTGATCCCGGTGTTTTAGAATACCCTACATTAGACGACACATTCGATGCTCAGCGTAGCAGCACAACCGAATGGAAAGTACATATCAAAAGGCACGATGAATTAAACAAGGTGACCTACCCTTTTAACCCATTGGATGCCGTTGGCTGGAAAGGCAACCTCACCGTTTTTCGCCTGAATTGGCGAGATATTAGGCCCTTAATGAGTCATCGCTACCATTTAGCCCCTTCTGCGCACACTACCTTTGTCGCCAAAGATTTTGTCATCTGCACTTTTGTACCACGCCCAATTGAATCCGATCCTGGTGCACTGAAAGTGCCGTTTTATCATAATAATGACGATTACGATGAAGTGCTTTTTTATCATAAAGGCAATTTCTTCAGCCGAGATAATATCGAAGAAGGCATGATGACCTTGCATCCTTGCGGCTTCCCCCATGGACCTCATCCAAAAGCCATGCAAGCGGGTAAGAAGCATGCATTAAAAGAAACCGATGAAGTGGCTGTCATGATTGATACGCGCCAACCTTTGACTATGACAGACACCGCCTGCTCTGTCGAAAACCAAGATTATGTTTATTCTTGGAAAACACCTGCTAAAGCCTAACGAATTGGAGATACACTAATGAAACTTGCCTCATTAAAACACGGTCGCGACGGAAAACTTATTATAGTGTCACGCGACCTTAGCTTTGCCGTAGATGCCACGGACATCGCTCCGACATTGCAAACGGCGTTAGATAACTGGGATTCCCTTGCGCCTCAACTGGAAGCCCGTTACCAAGCACTGAATGAAAAAAATCTAGACAACCACTTTGCTTTCGATCCGGCTGATTGTGCATCGCCTCTACCAAGAGCCTATCAATGGGTTGATGGCAGTGCTTATGTCAATCATGTAGAACTTGTACGAAAAGCCCGTAACGCCACGATGCCAGAAACGTTTTGGACAGACCCATTGATGTATCAAGGCATGTCAGATGGTTTCATTGGACCTAAAGATGACATTGAACTGGCGGATCCTAGCTGGGGATGCGATTTTGAAGCCGAAATTGCGGTGATTACAGATGACATGCCTATGGGAACAACACCTGAAGAAGCCTCATCTCATATTAAATTAATGATGTTGGTCAATGATGTCTCGTTGAGAAACCTTATCCCTGCAGAACTGGCGAAAGGCTTTGGGTTCTTCCAATCTAAACCTGCCTCCGCGTTCTCCCCTGTCGCCATCACACCAGATGAATTAACAGACAACTGGAAAGACGGCAAGGTTCACCTACCTTTAACCGTGCATCTTAATGATGAAACCTTTGGTGCTCCTGATGCTGGCGTTGATATGACATTTAACTTTCATCAGCTGGTTGCTCATGTTGCCCGCAGTCGTCATGTATCCGCAGGCACCATCATTGGTTCCGGTACTGTATCCAATGTAGATCGCAGTAAAGGCTCCTGTTGCTTGGCTGAAAAGCGTATGTTGGAAATCATTGAAAATGGCGCTGCCTCCACTCCCTTTATGACCTATGGAGACAGAGTAGCTATTGAAATGTTTGATACCAATGGAACTTCCATTTTTGGAAAGATAGAGCAAACCGTTGTGCCTTACGCGAAAAAGTAACCCAAACATCAATAGGAAGAATCATGAAGCTTTACGACTACATTCGCTCAACCGCGGCTTATCGAGTAAGAATTGCTCTGAATCTGAAAGGCCTCGATTATCAATCTATTCCCGTTTCTTTACTGGAAGATGAACAGAATGACGACAGCTATAAGTCCGTAAACGCTTCAGGGTTAGTGCCAACGCTTGTGATCGATCATCACGTGTTGGCGCAATCTCTAGCGATCATAGAATACCTAGATGATGCCTTTCCAGAGTCTCCAGTACTGCCCAGCTCGCCCTTAGAAAAGGCGCTGTGTCGATCGATTGCCTTAGATATTGCCTGTGATATTCATCCATTAAATAACCTTAGAGTACTCAAGTACCTTACAAATGATCTCGCACATTCTGAATCAGAAAAAATGAACTGGTATTTCCATTGGTTAACAAAGGGGTTCGACGCCTTAGAGGGTAAACTCTCTACCGTCCGCACACCGTTCTGCTGTGGAGAGCAACCTACCTTGGCGGATATCTGCCTAGTTCCACAACTATTCAACGCTCGACGTTTTAATTTTGACTTATCACCTTATCCAACATTAGTCAGAATTGAAGCAAACTGTTTATCCTTAGCCGCCTTCTCCAACGCGAGTCCTTCCAATGGGTAACTCGCATATATAGGCCCCATAAAACGCAACAAATTGGCGTCTATTTTTCGTTGAGTTTAAAGGTAGAAATGACCTCTCGAGCCTGATCAGCTAATACGACTAAGTCTTCGCAATGGCGAACATTTGACTGAGTTTGCTGTGCTGCAACTAAAGACAAAGAAGCTACTTTCTCATTCATGGCATCTAACTCTTCGACTGATCGACCTTGTGATGCAACCGATTCCGAAATCAACTCACCCGCTTTAGATATATCATTAACTGAATTGATGATGCTATATAGCGCCTCTGCGGTTTCAGATATTTCCTCTGATGCCGATTTGAATTTTTCATGACCAGAGGTAATTCGAGACTCCGCTTCACTAGCTCCCTTTTGAAGCTTGCTAATCATAGCTTGAATCTCTTCTGTAGACGATTGCGTTCGGCTAGCCAACCCTCGAACCTCATCAGCAACGACCGCAAAACCACGACCATGTTCTCCTGCTCGAGCCGCCTCAATGGCCGCATTTAACGCCAACAAATTAGTCTGTTCGGCAATACCGCTAATGACATCTAGCACAGCACCAATATTTTGAGATTCACTTTCCAATTGCACAACAGATTGAACACTGACCTCTAGCTCTTTTGATAACTCCTGGGTTGACGCCATGGTACGCTCAATAGATGCTTGACTATCTTGGGCTTTTTCTTTTGCTTCATTCGCTAGTGCCAGTGACGCTGAAGAGTGTGATTTAACATCCGCCTCAATCTCTTTTATTCTCATAATAATTTCGCTGATACTTTCAAATGCTTTTGCTCTTTCTTCAACCACACCCAATGATACATCCGCACTTTCTCTTAAGTCGGCACTTTTTTTATCCACTTCGATAAATAAACTAGTGGCATGGGACAATGTCGTAGAAAGCCTTTGGGTAAAACGATTATAAGCACGAGCTATTGAGGTAATCCGATCATTACCTGCTTCTGATAACTGGATGGTTAAATCACCTTCACCATCCGCTATGCCTCTCATGGTCTCCTGAATCTGAGTTAATGGCACTACAATAGACCGTAATACAAAGTAAGATAAGATAAGTGCACTCATTAATAAGAGAATACAAACACTCACAAAGAACTTAGCCGCTTCGTAGAAGTGTGCATCTAAATCATCTAAGTACACTCCAGAACCTACAATCCAGCCCCAACCATCAAACCCTTTAACATAGGCCACTTTTGCAACTGGTGTTTCGCTACCTGGTTTAGGCCAAACGTATTCAATAAAACCTTCACCTTCTTTTTTTGCAACACTTACAATATCTGCAAAGATCCTTTTGCCGTTTGCATCTGTTGTTTTGGTTAAATCTTTACCAATGAGAGAAGGCGAAATTGGATGCATTATAATCGAAGCAGAATAATCCTGAAGGAAGTAATATTCATCGCCACTATAACGCATATTTTGAAGTGTACTTTTCGCTAGATCTTGAGCAACTTCTGTCGTCAGTTCACCTGACTGAGACAAATCATAAAAATGCGTTACAACATCATAGGCGACTTCAACAACATTCTGTGTTTTTAAAAATCGCTCCTCTTGCATACCCTCTTTATTTGACTTAAGGGCTAAAGATAAAATGATCAACATGCTTAGAAATACACAGGTTAATAAACCAGTTAAGCGAGTATTAATGGAGACGGACCTAAAGCTTGAAAATTTCATTTGTTTATCCTTAATGAGAAACATGAAGCACCGATGTGATTTATATTTAAAAACACACTTTCAATTTAATAAAAACCATTTAGGTACTGTTCTCATTAATAATAGTTGATTTTATGATGCCATTTATACAATTTAACGTATTAGGGATGACAGAATAAAGTCCTATTAACGTTAATTAACATTTAACGCTGCTCTAATGAGATAGCCACATCAAGAAGGGCTGCATATAAAAAAGTTCCTTTTTATTACATACTGTCCGACATTTTCGTACACTCCTGCCAAATTACTGTGTGTTACTTTTCAAAACACTTTCAGCTACTCACTCAAATGACATTAAATAAAACATTCGCATTCTTTTTCCGATCGCTTCGAGTTGACTGTAACCAAACTGTCTTATTTGTTTTATATATTGTTGCTCTAAAGGTCATTAACTATTTGATCGTACTGTTTTTTTAAGGACTCCCCCATGACTATTTCAAGTGTCACCAGACTTACCACACTAGCCTATATTGCAATCGCTCTTGTGTTAGCTGGAATGATGTTGTGGGGCATCACTAAGTTCCGTAATACCTTCCAAGAAAACTACTATTACAACGAGGTTTGGTCATCCTCCAGCGTAGGATTAAAAGATCAAATAGAAGCGTATTTATTTTCCGGTGACAGTAATACCTTACAGAATGCCATTACTTACATCGATGACACGATTCAACCCAAACTTGCTAAGCTTCCCGATCATCTCGCTAATCCAATTAATGAAAAGCTTGTCATTATCCAACAAAGCCTAGCAACAGATGTACGTGCTGCCGGTAAGCTTTCAGCGACACCCAATGCACTTATTCATAACAATGAGGCCCAAATTGTCGCGGAAATAGAAACCTTACAAGAGATGGTCAGTTCACAAAGTAGCACCTTAAGCTCAGAGACATTACAAGCTTACTATCAACTCATCACCAATATGTACCAACAAATATTCGCGTTAAAAGTCGTCAGTGGACAATACCTAGATATGGCCGATCAACATAATCTGGAGCAACTGACGAATATCATTAGCACGTTACAGAGCTCAATTGCCGCATTAAGTAAGTTACCTAAAATTAGCAGGACGATTGAAAAAAATACCAGTAACGACGATGACCTTTCTTCTTTAATGGGATGGGCAACCGCTGAAGAAACCACCGTAGAAGATCCTATTGACGATATCCAAAGCGAGCTAAAGTCCTGGGTCGGACGCTATTTAAAAGATGTAAAATCAACCCAATCCATGATGTCGCAAGTCTTACAAGCACAGGGTCAAATTAGAGTAAGAGTAGCTGATTTAGAACAAGAGCTTGAACGCGGAACTCACGCCCTTCAACGCAGTGCAGAAGCGACGGAAAAAACCATAGGAATTGGTTTTGCCGCCGTTGTTTTACTGATGTTTATCGTTACCTTCATCACTCATCTCTTCCAACACAATATCGTTGTAAAAGGCGCTAAACAGCTATTACAAGCCGTTTTAGAATTGGCACAAAACCAAAGTGCATCTCATATCCACATTGGTAATAAAAAAAATGAACTTGCCGACATTGCCAGACACCTCAACCAATATTTAGATTTTGTTGAAAAACAAAAACAGCAAAGAGATACAGAGCTCGCGGATATATCCTCTTCTCTTAACGATACCTTAGCCGCATTTGAACAAATAAATGGATTAAGCACTGCATCTAATGATGCCTTAGCGGAAACCTTAGACTTAGCCAATAAAGTCGACGTTCTGGCTCATAAAGCCGAGGTAAGAGCAAAAGAGGTTGCCACCTACGCGGGGGACATTAGTGCTTCTATGGAGACCAGCGTAGAACAAACTAAAGACTTAAATCTGGCAAACAATCAAACCGTCGCGACGCTTAATCAAAGTAAAGACGCCTTGATCCAGTTAAGCCACTCTGTCAGCAATGCTTTTACCATAGTCGACAGTATTCGTAGCATTGCCGAGCAGACGAATTTACTCGCACTAAATGCAGCAATTGAAGCCGCAAGAGCCGGTGAATATGGTCGTGGGTTTGCGGTAGTTGCCGATGAAGTCCGGTCATTATCTAAAAAAACACAAGGTTCTTTAGAAGAAATCACCACAATTTTCAGTGGGTTAAATAACGCTGAAGACGCCCTTAAAGCTCATTTGGAGTCCATCGAGTATTCCACTAAAAATCAATATGAATTAACCAATGAGCTCGGAAAATCGGCGGGACAAGTTCTAGAACAAGCATCAAAGTCCTCCGTATTAACGCAAAAAGCAACTGGCTATGCCGCCCAACAGAAACAAGAGATGACCGACTTAAATCACTCCATTGAAAGCATTCGTAACAAGGCCGACGAATCAGCGGTGTTTATCGCGTCTGCGTCAAAGAAAATCCGCATCAATATTAACAATATCACCATGACACTGGGCATCCAAAAGCAATAAGAGTCGCAAAAGTGGAATCACTAAAAACAACACCGCCACTGCATTCACCTAATCTGCAAATAAAGTGGCGTCATGTATGATCTAATGTAACGGCTTAAAGTGATACGTTTATTTCTGTTGTAGTTCCACCGTATCCAAGGCTTCTGCCATCGCTAACATAGCTATGGACTCCAGCCAGTCTAAATCCACCGTTTGATGTGCTTCACAAATAAACCAAGGCTCACGAGAATCAGGCTCTAACATAATGCCTTTATTGATCAGATTAAACGCGAATTCAGTATACAGAGCTGAATCGGTTTGCTTCCAATCACGATAGTTTTGCGGTACGTGCTCTCCAAAGTGAATGCCAAACATCGCGTCTGGTCCAGCAAATTTATGAGCAATACCATGGTGACTAAATACTCGACTTAAACGCTCTTGAATGGCTCTGCCTACTCCATTCACTGTTTCTAAGGCATTGGTATCACGAAGCAATGTTAACGTTGCTTTGGCTGCACTTAACGCAATCATATTCGCTGTATAGGTACCGCCATGGGTTACACCGTCTTTACCAAAACGAATTTTGTCCATGATAGACGCTTTTCCGCCAAACGCCGCCACAGGATACCCATTGCCCATGGCTTTAGCGAAAGTGGTTAAATCGGCATACACACCATACAGCTCTTGCACCCCCTTTTGCTACGCGAAACCCCGTTTTCACTTCATCCATAATCAGCAGCGTGTTGTTTTGATCACAAACCTCTCTTAGCGCTTGAATATAATTCTGTGTCGCGGCTATGCTGCCACAGTTGCCCATTATCGGTTCTATCACGACGGCCGCAATATCATCACCGACACGCTCAAAAACCTGCTGCAGAGCATTCAAATCATTTAATGGTACCGTTTCTAAATGCTCACGACTGCTTTCTGGAATACCAATACCAAAGGCTGCTATTTCAGGTGCGTCTTGTTGCTCATTATCCCAATTATCAACATCCGACTTCCACATCATTTCATCGTAAAGACCATGGAACCCCCCTTCGACAACCACGATTTTATTGCGGCCGGTATAGCCTCTAGCTGTTCTTACTGCACCTAATACCGCTTCAGTGCCAGAATTAGCAAAGCGTACTTTTTCAATTTGTGGGCACAGATCTTTTATCAAAGACACCACTTCAGAATCGAGTGCTGTAGAAAAACCCGAAATAGTGCCGCATTCAGTGATCGTTTTAATGACCTCTCGGTCCACTCTATGATCTCTATAACCCAAAATAATAGGTCCATAAGCCAATCGAAAATCAACAAACTCTTGATCGTCACAATCGGTGATTGTGCAGCCTTGAGTACTTTTTACAAATACAGTTTTCTCTTCGCCCCAATAGCGGTAACTGTCCGCGACCCCCATAGGCATATGAGAGTGAGCAGATTTAAGCAATTGATTCGATACAGTTTTATCTTGATTATTCATTAATTTAGTCTTTAATTTCTAGGTAGGGGATTGTGAAGCAAATAGGGAACATGATGATTTTCGAGGCGAATAATACCTATGATGCCTTTTTTTGCTACAAATTAGCTACACATATGAGGTAAGTCAGGATTCACTTGAACGAATCCACCACCCTTTTTATTAGCATTTTAGGAGAGAGCATGAGCACTGATACAAATTACCAACCACCAAAAGTCTGGCATTGGGATGCCAAAAACGGTGGCGAATGGGCCAGTATTAACCGCCCAATTTCAGGATCCACTCACGACAAAGAACTACCTATCGGCAAGCACCCATTACAACTGTATTCACTCGCGACACCAAATGGCCAAAAAGTAGCGATTATGCTTGAAGAGCTACTGGCTATGGGCCTATCTGAAGCCGAATACGATGCGTTTTTAATTAAAATAAACGAAGGTGATCAATTCTCTTCAGGTTTTGTCGCCGCGAATCCTAACTCCAAAATCCCCGCTCTCATGGACCATTCAACCACACCGGCAACACGTGTATTTGAATCCGGTGCCATTCTGCAATATCTGGCGGAGAAATTTGACGCCCTTGTTCCAAAAGATCATCTTGGAAAAACAGAATGTCGATCTTGGCTTTTTTGGCAAATGGGCTCCGCTCCATACTTAGGTGGTGGTTTCGGTCATTTCTATGCCTATGCTCCCGTGAAACTGGAGTATCCGATCGACCGTTTTACTATGGAAACAAAACGTCAGTTGGATGTACTAGACAAACACCTTGCTAACAATACCTATATGGCAGGTGATGAATATTCTATTGCCGATATCGCAATTTGGCCTTGGTACGGTAATTTGGTGTTAGGTAAGTTATATAGCGCAGCGGAATTCCTGCAAGTTGAAGAGTACACTCATATACAGCGTTGGGCGAAGCAAATTCAACAACGCCCTGCCGTACAGCGCGGCCTTGTTGTTAACCGTGTCTGGGGGGAAGGTGAGCACCTAGCAGAACGCCACGACGCATCAGATATCGATGCGATTGTGAAGTAGGTTATTGAGTCAATAGCAAGCTCGAAACAGTTACTAACCGTTATAAAAGGTGGCTGCTGTTTCGAGCTTTTTACAGGTATTCATTTTCCCAATCCGATCTGTTGTTGCTGCATAAATCCATATAAAGCGATTGAATCTATGTCGCTTAGGCGGCTTAATGCATCAGTCACGCCTTGCTGATCTTCTGTCTTTCTATGTTGACCAAGTTTATATTGCGCCTCTACCTTCGTTAAAGTGATCTTACAGGCGACAATGGCTTTTTGTAACTTTTCTCGATATTCCTCAGGCATCACCGCTTGATCACTCCATACTTCCGGTTCGTATTTTTTAACGGTTTTTTCCATCACACCAACCACATCCGCTTCAGCTAAAACACTCAACCTTCCATACACATGTACAGCCGTATAGTTCCATGTGGGTACGTTCGGTTTACCTTGGTACCAGGTCGGAGAAATATAAGCATGAGGACCATGAAACACCACCAGAGTCATTTTCTCTGCTAAGATCTGCCAATGGGGATTCGCCCGTGCAAAATGACAATATAAGGTGCCAAATTCACCTTCGTTTTTCTCTAGAATAAAGGGTAAATGAGTACCTTCTAATGAATCACTCAAAATTATCCCAAAACCATACCTCTCAATAAAGCGATGAACTTCCTCTAGATCCGTAACTTGAAATTTACTGGGAATGTACATAACTACCTCTTCATGGCTTTTTCTAGAGTCGCCTTTACTTGCGGCCACTCTAGATGCGTGATGCTAAATAAGGCGGTATTTCGGATAGAGCCATCACTTTGAATTCTTTGATGGCGAACTATGCCTTCAAACACACCGCCAATACGAGCAATCGCCTTCCTTGAGCGTTGATTATTTTCATGGGTTTTCAATTGCACTCGAATAGCACCTAGCTGTTCAAAGGCATGTTGTAATAACAAGAATTTAGCATGGGTATTTACATAGCTCCGCTGGAAATCGGCCGCAATAAAGGTGAAACCAATTTCAATACCTCGATCTGCCGACACAATAGAACAATAACGCGTCGACCCTATAATCCGATTGGACGAATTATCAATAATAACAAAGGGAATATGCTCACCTTGCTTCAGAGACTCAAGAGAGGACTCAATCCACTGACGAGTGGTGGTTAAGGATTCACACTGATTCGGTATCACCCACTCCCATAACTGTGGGTCATTTCCCGCTTCATAAAAGCTTACTGTATCTTCTAAGGCCAGTGGCCTTAAAGTGACTTTATCTGAGCATAGAGTAACTGGTTGAGGGTTAAATTCAGGTAAATTGGCTAACATTTTAATCGCTCCTTTGAGTACTATGTAAACGTCTTATTTAACGCTTTGTAACAAATTCATTAAGACCATTGTCATCAAAACTGGTATAAATAAAACAACCAGTTTTAATTTAGAAGATAGACCAGAATCAATGAAAACCTTAACCCTGCTATTAGACAAGCAACTTAAGCCCGTATTTTTACGAATTGCATACGGCTTACGTCATGCGATACAAACAGGCAAACTGACAGCAAACGAACCTCTACCCTCAGCTCGCAAATTGGCTGAACAACTTGGAACCAATAGACACACCATTATGGCCGCTTATCAAGAGCTTATTGCTCAAGGCTGGGTTGAGTCTATAGAGAGAAAAGGATATCGCGTTGCGCAATCATTACCAATAGAAGAAAGTAATCACTCACTTTCATACCACCCTTTGGTAGAAAAGGCATTCAACTGGGACATCAACACAGACATTAGTGAGAGTAGTCTAGATAAACCCGCGCATAAGTATCGCTATAATTTTGCAGGAGGCTCGCCAGATGTGTCTTTATTCCCTTTTAAAGACTTTAAATCTTACATGAACGAAAGCTTGAGTCGTCCTAATTTTGATGACCTTAACTATGGCAACAACGCTGGGAATAACAATTTTATTCATCAAGTTAAAACTTATTTAAGACGCGTTCGATCCATTACAGATAAAGAAATTATTGCCGTCAATGGCTCTCAAGAAGCCATCTATCTTATTGCTCGCCTGCTACTCAAATCAGGGGATAAGGTGGCAGTGGAATCATTAGGCTATCAACCCGCTTGGAATGCTTTTAAAACGACGGGAGCGGACCTTGTCCCGATACAACAACACGATAATGGCATTGATATTAAGCAGCTTGAAAAGGTATTTTCGACCACTGATATAAAGTTGCTGTATCTCACCCCTTTGCATCAATATCCCACTACTGTGACCTTACCGATTCACGAACGCATGGCTATTTATCAGTTAGCCACTAAATACAATGTGGCGATTCTTGAAGACGACTATGACCATGAATTCCACTACGACTGTCAGCCCCTCATTCCATTGGCAGCCGAAGATCCACTAGGCTTGGTGATCTATTTATCTACTTTCTCTAAAATTATGTTTCCAGGAGGAAGAATCGGATTTATTGCCGTAGATAAAGCCCTTGTTCCTGCCATTATGCGTTATCGAAGTGTCATGAATCATAAACCCAATGTATTAATGCAGGATGCGATTGGTCGCTGGATGCAAGACGGTGGGTTTGAACGTCATCTTCGCCGGATGTCAAAGCGGTATCACCAACGCCGAGATCACTTAATCCAACTATTAAACATGTATAAAGCACAAGGAATAGCATTAGACTATGATTTACCAGCAGGGGGCATGTCGCTCTGGTTAGACATAAAATCCCACGCGCATGAGTTAGAACAAGTCTGCCATGAAAACGATATTTACCTCGCAGCCGAACATCATTTTCATCTAGACCCTACAAAAGATGAGAACCGTTATGTGAGATTAGGTTACGCGGGTTTGAGCTCTGATGCATTAACGGCAGGTTTACACTCTTTATTCACTTTGCTTAAAGAGGTTCAATCAAGAGGTTATTAGGATTTACTGTTAGCTTTGATTTATATGTTCGAGGAGAATGACCATGACACCCAATACCATTTTATCTTTTTGGTTTAATGAGCTCACACCAGCCCAATGGTGGAAAAAAGACACCGAACTCGACAGTTTAATTAAACACCGATTTCTTAAGTTGCATGAATCTGCGAACCGCTGTGAGCTATTTAAATGGCGTCAATCCGCTAAAGGACGACTCGCTGAAATCATTATTTTAGATCAATTCTCGCGCAATATATTTCGCGGTACTCCAGCGTCTTTTGCCTCAGATGCATTAGCTTTAGCCTTAGCTCAAGAAGCCATCGCATTAGGGGAAGATAAGCGACTCACAGACATAGAAAGAAATTTTCTATATATGCCATTTATGCATAGTGAATCATTAGTAGTGCATGATGTAGCCGCAATATTATTTGCCCAAAATGGCCTTCAGTCCAATATAGAGTTTGAACAAAAGCATCGAGAGATTATTAAAAAATTTGGGCGCTACCCCCACAGAAATGCCATTTTAGGGCGCCTATCTACTAAGGCTGAAATCATCTTTTTAGAGCAGCCAGAGTCTTCTTTTTAAGCGAATAATAGCATCCCACTAGCTCGGCCTTCATTCCATGGTGTGCTAGTGAACACGGTATATCAAGATAATAACGAAGCATCATATTTTTCTTTTATTTCAGCGGGTTAAAAAAACATCTCTAAAAAAACGCTTTCTTAGATCTTTTTACCATTAAACATCTTACTAATTAGTTCGATAACTAAGATGGCGTAGTACGTTGATTAATAGGTCAGGAGTACGTACTTAGATAATGGCAAGAAGGAGAGATAACGATGGACTTAAATCTAAACATGGCCTCTCAGCGATCTTATCAAAGGTCTGAGATAGTCACTCAGCGAACGGTTTGGCGGCCACAAGCTGAGACCGACAATAATCAAACGCAATCAGCTTCATCAGGTAACCCTAATGACAGTATTCGTTTGGTCTATCAGCAGAGCTTACAGCAATTTTCAGAAAGTAGTTCTGTATCCCAAGAACGAACACTAGAATCCACAAGTAATACATCAACTCAAGAATTTGACGACCTAAATCAAGACCCCGAGCTAATGAAAACCAAAAAACTGCTTGAAATGATGTTCGGTGTCTCTTTTTCTCTCTATAAAAGTGTACGCTCAGAAAGTGATCACCCTCCTCCTAATAATCCTGAGCGTATTGCTAACGTAGAAAATACAGAAGAACGAATGGATATAAATGGACAGCCTCTGGAACAGGTGAGTCAACGATTCCATCAGATAAAAGAGACCGAGACAACCCGTTTTCAAGCTAATGGCGAAATCGTACTTAAGGATGGACGTCGGTTTGATATTGAATTTTCTTTAGATATGGCGCGCGCAAGAGAAGAATCCTTCTATGGTGAAATGATCATCTCAGGCAAGCAGGTCGACCCACTTACCATTAATTTAAACGGCAATATGGCTCAACTTAGTCAAAATAAAGTGCAGTTTGATATCAATAATGATGGAGAAATGGATAACGTACATTACGCCAGTGGCGACTCGGCTTTCCTCGCTATAGATAAGAACGGGAATGGCCGTATTGATGATGGAGGGGAGCTCTTTGGTCCGCAGTCTGGTAGTGGTTTTACCGATTTAGCCCAATACGATGAAAATCAGGATGGTGTCATTGATAAAGACGATAGCATCTTTGAAAAGCTTGTCTTAACTCAGCGAGATGAGGCGGGAAATGAAAACGTGATCTCTTTAAAAGAGGTCGGTATCGAAGCCTTTTTACTGGCCTCTCAAGATACACAGTTTAGCCTATTCAACTCAAATGGAGAGCGAGCAGGCATAATACAAGAAACAGGTTTGTATCTTAAGTCAGACGGATCCGTTGACAGTATGCAGCATGTGGATCTTATTATTTAAATCGCCACTTTAGGCTAGAGAGATAAAGCCCTGATACTCGCTACCTAGCAACTCAGGGCTTGTTATTTCAGTTTTTCTACTGACGCTTTGATTTTATTAAATAAAAAAGATCAACCATGTCTATACACATAGAAAATAAAGTCACAACACATCGTATGGGTTCCAGAGTGAGACTAGTAAACCAATAAAGCTCACTCGCAGAGATAGGGACAGATTTCTTTAAGCTCTTATATAGACATTTCAAACACAGCCTTTATAGTAGCCAGTATTTTCAAAACTCGTATATAGGACAGCTTATGTCAGTATCTCAATCCGTTACTATCACTAAACTTGAGAAAATACGTACATCTTGGTTACCAGCGGTTGAGTTTTTATTCGGCAAGCCGGTCACTGAAGCGGAGTTTATTGGATTCGAACTCAATGAACATACTCAAACCCCTGTTACTTTGTTTGAGGATGAAAGTAAGCCCTTTTCATATAAGATCCAAATGCCACAGAAAAGCTTAACAAACGAGGTGCTACTATTGGCGGATGTGATGCATGAACTCTGCCATGGTCTATACCCTCTTGGTTATCAAGGTAACAATGAACGTAAGACAACCGTATTATGCGAAGGGGCGGCGATTTATGGAGCCGTCGTTGCGCTTAGACAAGTATTCGGTGATGAGTGTGTCGACGAGTATCTAAATGTCTTACAAGAAAAAGCGTTTAGTTACTACGATGCCTTTTCTTATGTGGCTGTATTATTAGCCGATGATCCTCAAGCTATTAAGAAATTACGTGAGCGGCATCCATTCCTACAAGATGTGACTAAACCTGACTTTGCAACGGCCGATGTGAAAGCCGATGTAAAAATAAAAGACATCTTGTTGATGACATTTAGACCTTAATGAATACACCTTAATTTGCCGATTAAAAATGAAAGGGGTTTTATAGGCAGTCACTCGCTTACAATATTTCTAAAGGTTAAATTGACTCTTGGCTCATGGACCTTTGTTGTTGGCGGCAGCCTGTGTTGCCAACAGTCTTGCGTCGTACCCGCCATAATTAATAAGCTCCCATGCTCTAAAAGTAACGAGACAGTGTCGCTTGTTATTTTATTTTTAAAGGAAAATTTCCGCTCAGCACCAAGACTAACCGACGCAATAACACCGTGCTTTTGCAGATCTCTTTCGCCATCACTGTGCCAGGCCATCCCTTCACTACCATCATGGTATAAATTCAATAAACAAGTATTAAACGTTTCGCCTAACCTCGCTTCTACAATGGCTTTTATGGCTAATAACTCTTTTGTCCAAGGCAAAGCTTGCTTAGTGATATTAGAATAGGTGTAGGTAAACGCCCTATCTGCATATAAAGCGACTTTACGTTTTGTAATCAAGTGCTTGCCAAGAATAATCGCTTCATCATGCTTCCAGTCAATATTGTTAAGTAAGCATTTAAAATAGTAATCCGCGTCGTCTAATGACATTAGGGCACCATAGTACTTAACTATACTGCCATCGCTTAAAAGGTTTTCAGGATTTTCTACAGGTTCTCTAAATAGATTCATAATCAGCGGCTAAGGTTAGAAAAGTGACTTTACGTATTAGCCTGCTCAAAAACAGCTTGAATGGCTAAGAATATGCGCATAAGTCTGGTGATATCTCTGTTTTTATCCACATTTTTTTCGAACAGACAGGCTGTTGATAAAATAGTCGATTCTTTGTCTTCATTCCCAATAGTAGAAAACAGATGGTAGCTTATGGACATACCATCTGTTTTGTCTACCCTACGTTCAAATCTTAAGCACGTGATTTTAAGTAGTTCAACATAGTATCCGCATCAGATACTTCAAATGGATCAGCAGGCGCATTGTCTTGATAACCCGCTTCTGAGAACATTTTTACAATGTTGCCGTTTTCAACATGCATAGCATAACGCCAACTACGCATTCCAAAACCTAAGTTGTCTTTCTTAACCAACATGCCCATTTGACGAGTAAAGTCACCATTACCATCCGGAAGCAGGAATACATTCTGTGCATTCTGGCTTTTACCCCATTGATACATAACAAAGGCATCGTTAACAGAAATACAAATGACCGCATCGATACCTTGAGCGGTGAACTCACTGTAAAGTTCTTCAAAACGCGGTAAATGAGATGTAGAACACGTTGGGGTGAAAGCACCAGGCAAAGAAAAGACGACGACATTTTTACCTTTGAACAGATCATCACTAGAGACGTCCTTCCATTCAAATGGGTTGGGGCCGCCCAATTCTTCATTACGAACTCGCGTTTTAAAAACAACACTAGGTACTGTATTTGACATAATAGTTTCTTTCCTTTTAATCAGTGATTTTGTGACTTAATAAATAGCTACTTACACATACTTTGGTATGACTGAGCTATTTTTCAATCGGAACATCAGACATTACTTAATTACCGCTAACTTTAACCCATGTATCCCTATTAATCTTTCCCTGAATAGCGAAAGGCCTCTCTCGACAGGTCATCTATCTCTTCATCCAACATAGTACGATTCACTATAGTAATTCGACCAAGATAAATATCAGGCACTTCCGACTCTCTCCCTTCTAAGTAGTACTTAATCGCTTCAGCTGTTGCTACGCCTAGATCATCGTTCATCCTCATCGGAGTTGCATACAGTGTATCAGCTTTTATTTGCTCTATTTCTTTTTCCGTTCCTCCCCAGCCCGTTACCATTAATGTTTGAGGGTCAGTTAGTGCCTCGATAGCACCCATGGTCATCGCTGTATTCGCATTATGCAATAAAGTGACTTCTGGGAAGTTTTTCTCTATTAAATGAGCACCATCGATTCCTCCTAGCTTTTGGTACTGCCCAAAATGCTCGTACATTTTGACCCAATAACCTTTGCTTTCGACACAATCAGAAAAATCCTGAGACCGTTGATTATCTGTGATGCCTGGAATACCTCGATTCATCGCAAAAGCAATGCCTTTTCCCAACTCCTCAATGACAAACTCACACAGAGCAATAGCCCCTAAACTACTGGAAAAGTCGAACCATGCATCGGGTTTCGATTCCCAACTTGGGTTAGGGGTATGAAATGCCCAAATAAAGGTTTTAAAACGGTTCTCGGCGGATAAGGCTTGAATATTTTCAGCTTGAATGGTTAATTCTGACGGCCCAAAAATAACAAAATCATAGTCTTCCTCTGAGTTAATCACCTGTTTCACATACCGTGATTGCAAAGCATGCTCAATTTGTCGAGTAGAGAACTCATCTATTACATAGGGAATGTGCAGTTCTTCTAACCTGCTAACCATAGCCTGATAGCTTTTCACCCAAAAATCTGAAATATCCGCACTTGGATAAATTAAAGCAATATGGATAGTACGATTAAGAGAAAAAGCAACGGGAGTGCTAATTGAACTCACCGTTTTTTGAAATTTTCTTGATATATTACCTTCATTTACGAACTTATCCCGTTCACTAGCCATAACGACAGCAGAGAAGAAGACACTTACAAATAAAAATAGTCTCGGTAAAAAATTAGTATTTTTTTGTAAAATCATAACTTTCTCACAGCGTATAACTATACTATTAGCAACAATACTAGTCGATAAGCCAACTATTTTCCCAACTTAAAGCGACCTATATGTCGAAAAATCACGTTTTCATTTCAATCTACATACTTTGCTATGCCACATTAAGTTTTGCAAATGGCAACACTTTTCTCGAGTCCGCAAAAGCAACAGTGGAAAAAGCAATAAGTAGCTTAGATTATTGGGACGGTCCTACAACAGGGCCTTCCCTTGCGAAACAAAAACACCTTGTCTTTATTGCATCAGATCTACGAAATGATGGAGTACACTATCTTGCTCAGGGGGTATCTGAGGCCATTACACATACTGATTGGAGCTTATACTTTGCCGATGCTCGTGGTTCAGAAGTACTCCAAGGTGCACTTCTAAAAAAAGCCATTAGCTATCAACCTGATGGTATTGTTTTAGGTGGCATAGACGCGTCTCGTCATCAAGACACATTAAAAATGGCTAAAAGATTAAGCATTCCCGTTATTGGCTGGCATTCTGTTGATACGGTTGGTAAAGAGCAAGATCTAGAACTATTCACAAATATCACGACAGACTCTTCAAAAGTGGCCGAAGTAGCTGCCCTACTCGCTATACTTCAATCTAATGGTGAAGCGAGGGTCGCTATTCTAACAGACCCAAATTACAGTATTGCATTACTAAAATCCGATACCATGTTTAAAGTTATTGATCAGTGCGAAGGCTGCAAAGTGGTAAGTCTGATCAATCTTCCTCTCTCTCAAACAGCTGACGAAATGCCGAGTCTGATGAACTCATTACTCAATGAAAAAGAAGTAATAACTCACATACTCACGATTAATGATTTATACATAGACTACGCCATACCTTCACTTGAAAAGTACTTAGATAAACGGGATGTATTGCCCACCAGCATTTCCGCTGGGGATGGTAGTCAAGCCGCTTACTTACGCATTAGTAAAGGCTATTTCCAAGCGGCAACCGTCTCTGAACCATTATTATTGCAAGGCTGGCAAATTGTTGATGAGTTCAATCGGGCTTTTCAAAATGTTCCTCCAAGCGGTTATTCTTCTCCTGTCCATTTGGTAATAAAAGAAAATGTGGCCGAATTATTAGAAAACAAACAAGTTTATGACCCAGATAATGGCTACCGTGACGCTTATCTCAACATCTGGGCGAGAGAGTAAATGATGAAATCCCCATCTGTCGCTCTTCGCCTTGTTTTAACGGTTTGTTTTATTGTCACAATTATTGGCGTTGGCTTCGGCGTTGTAGTCCGCTCGTTAAGTAATGTCGAAGCCATTTTGCAATCTGAATCAACCGAGCATATTTCCGTATTAACGGTAAACTCGACGGTCAGTCGTCAAGTTTTTGAGTTATCATCAAGAGTACAGCTGTTAGAGCAAGCTTTTTTGTACAGTGAAACAGCGCTTTCTGAGGAAGGTTTTTACATAGATCAGCAGTTACAACAACTGAGAGATCTTTCTAATAATGATGCACTGACCGAAAAAATGGACGCATTTATTGGCGCATTTCATCGTTTTCTAGGCGGTTCTCTTTCATTAAATCGTATACTTAAAAGCATTAATGAAGCTGATAGTAGCCTTAATCAAGAGTTGGATTTATTAGATTTTCATTTAGCCAGTGCGAAACTCGATCGGTTGCTAATGAACAAAGCCCAAAAAAAGAACGGTTTGGGCACCTTAACTATGATGCGAGAATCCTATTTAGAGATCGGTAAATTAGTAGGAACCATTCGAAGCCGTATCACTCCAGAGACGGAAAAAGTCGTCCTGTTAGAAATTCAAAAAGAACTCGGCGTGTTTTTATTACACCTCAATAATATTCCAGTCTTTACTCCGCAAATTCAAACTCAGAAAAACTTACTTGAACATCATATTAAGCGCTACAACGCCTCACTAAGACAAATGAAAGCAAATTTAGACCAGAGATGGTCAATCATTACAGCGCTAACAGATTCTCAGAATAATTTGTTAGAGTTTGTTGAAAATACAGAACAAAACGTTCAGCAAAGTGCTTTATTACTGAAAATGAGACTGAAACAAGACATCAGCAATACAAGAGTATTAATCGCACTTGTTGGCATTACCGTACTAATAACCGGCCTGCTATTAACGTTAAAAATGGTCAGTACTCACATTCACCAGCCTCTAAGAAAGCTCAGTATAGGCTTACATAACATGGAATCAAATGAGTTCTACGAACGGCTTTATTTAGGTAAAGCAGGTGAATGGAAAAAAATTGAAACTGCTTTCAATCGTATGGCCTCAAGACTACAAACCACCTATACAGAGCTAAATGATGAGCGACAGAAGTTTAACTTTCTCGCTCATCATGATCCTTTAACAGGATTAATTAACCGATTATTAGGCACTACAATATTACGAGAGACGATTACAGAGCACGACCGTTCAAAACGCGTATTTACAGTACTGTATCTAGATGTGGATCAATTTAAAATTATTAATGACTCATTAGGTCATTCGACAGGAGACGAACTGCTCAAAAATGTGGCGCACTCATTAACTAATATCGTGTCTCACTATGGCATAGTATCTCGAATGGGTGGGGATGAATTTATGATTATTCTGAATAACATCCATTCAACAGAAAAAAGCTACGAACTGGCAGAGAAAATCAATGCGGAGCTAAGACGCCCCTATAAAATTCAAGAACATACGACACTAGTGTCTGCTAGTATTGGCTTATGTCACTTCCCCCAACATGGCCAAGATGCAGAAACCTTAATAAGAAACGCTGATACAGCAATGTACCAAGCCAAGCGTAATGGCCGAGACTGCACCGTAGACTACAACAGCTCAATGACGCTCGCCGCAGACGAAGTTATCCTACTGAATAATGACCTACATCATGCGATTAAAGAGAATGAATTGGTGGTCTTTTATCAGCCTATTGTAGATATACAAACCGGCATCATTGTCGGTGCTGAAGCACTTGTACGATGGAGTCATCCCACCAAAGGTCTGATATTTCCAGACTCATTTTTACCTCTAGCGGAAAAAAATGGTTTGGCCTCCGCTGTTGATAAATGGGTTTTTGAGCATGTTGTTGGAGATATTCTTCGCTGGAAAGAAGAGCTGAAACCAATTGGAGATTTACTCTTTTCAGTAAATTTTTCCGGTAAGAAGTTTCAAGAACCCAACTTACAAAATGAATTACGTCTAGCGCTTGGTGGACATACCGAGTTAGCTAAGCAAATTATTATTGAGATTACAGAACGTGAAATGGTACTCGGCTATGAAGGGAATATTGAAACCATAGAAGCATTAAGAGCCTGCGGCTACCGTATTGCTATTGATGATTTTGGGGTTGGGCATTCTTCATTTGCCTCACTACAAAAAATCCCAGCGGATATTATTAAACTCGACCATAGCTTTATCGATAACATTGAGAATTCATCGAGGGATCTCAATATCGTCCGTAGTATCAAATCTCTTGTTGATCAGTTGAATCTAGAATTTATTATTGAGGGGATAGAAACCGAGCAACAAGCGATAAAGCTAAAACATATCGGAGGCACACTCGCACAAGGCTACTTGTATGCCAAACCGGTTCCAGCAATAGAGCTTTATAATTTGGTTGCGAATCAAAAACTCAAATATAAAACCTCTTGATAAGAAAAAACGTCGTCCTGTTAGTGATAGTGACTACTTGCGACGTCTCCCCATAATTTTTCTATCTGACTATCACGACCACAGCTAGAGCGATAGTACCGATAGCGAATAGGATTTTTTTGGTAATAATCTTGATGGTAGTCTTCAGCCAAATAGAAATCAGATGCTTTAATAAGAGGAGTGACAATCTCTTCGTCAAAAGGTTTAGTGTGTTCTACATCAGCTAGTGATGCTTCAAAAACAGCCTTTTGCACATCATCTTGATAAAACATCGCCGTATAGTACGGGCTGCCTTTGTCACAAAACTGACCTGTCGCATCCGTTGGATCAATGGTTTTCCAGAAATACGCTGACAACTCAGCCAAAGAGACCAACTCATCATCAAAAGTAATTTTAGCGGCTTCAAAATGACCCGTTGTTTTGGAGGATACTTGTCGATAGCTAGGATTCTTTGTATGTCCTCCTGTATAGCCTGATTCTACCTTAAGAACACCTTCAACCGCTTCAAAGTCTGACTCAACACACCAAAAGCAACCGCCAGCCACGATCATGGTCTGCGTTTCCGCATTCGCCACAGCAGAATGAGCAAGAAGAGCAGCACCTAAAATACCGCCGAGTACATTGTGTATTTTCATATCGTTTCACCTTATCTAAGCCGATTAAAAAACGCGACTGATTATTTAATCCGCATCCTTGAGACATAAAGAGGATGTCTAACCAACTCAATGACAACATCTGTTATAAAGACATCGTGGCTAACCAATAGTTCCAAGCTACCAATACTGTTTGAACAAACAATTAGGTTAAGGGTAGTATTTTCAGAAATACTCGCTAATATAAAATATCTATATTGAATGTTTGTTCATGATGTAAAACAGATCGATCTCCACAACAAACAGACAAATTTAACATTACCACGACATAATCAATATGCTCACGTTTAAGGAATACCCTATGACACCCAAGCAGCCTCTTACCGTTAGCATGAAACTCACCTTAGGGTTTGGCATTGCCCTCTTAATGATGCTCATTCTGACTGTAATCAGTGTACACAGGATGAATTTTATTAACGAGACGCTCACCGAGATAACAGACGTAAACTCCGTTAAACAACGTTATGCTATTGATTTTAGAGGCAGTGTCCATGACCGAGGAATCGCTATTCGAGACGTCGTACTTGCTCGTAGCTCTGATGAAGTAGATGAATTAGTTAATTTAATCAATAATTTAGATGCTTCTTATCAAAAATCCGCCAAACAGATGACACTGTCCCTATCCGACAATATGGAAATGTCTTCCACTGAGATCGCTATTTTTGATGCGATCAAGGAAGTGGAAGCCGCTTCTCTCCCTCTTATTACCCAAGTGATTCAATATAAAAAAAGTAATGACATTGAGAAAGCCACTGACATCTTGCTAAACGACGTAAGCCCTGCCATCGCTGAATGGCTAGAAGTCATTAATGAGTTTATTGACTATGAAGAAGCTGAGAATCAAATAGCAACGCCTAAGGCTCGTGCTGTCGCTAGCAGCTTCCAATTATGGATGATGTCTCTAACCGCCATTGCGGTCATCATTAGTACGGCCGTCGCTTATTTAATCAGCCACAACTTAAAGAAATCACTCGGTGGCGAACCTCAAGCCGCAAGTGATGTTGTCGCCCATATTGCAAGGGGTGATTTATCTGGAAGTATCGATAGTCATTATCAAGATAGCATGATGTCGTCCGTCGCACTTATGCAGGGAAAATTAAAACAAACCGTCACAGGGATTACCAATGCCTCCATGGAGCTGTCTGAAAAAGCCATGATGGTCTGCATGGGTTCACAAAAGGCTCTGTCGGCCTCTGAAAAACAAACTGAAATCACGATTAATGCCTCTCATAGTCTGACTCAAATGGACGAAAGTATTAATTCCATTGCAGAAATCGTGAAACAAACAGACGAAAACTCAACGCTCACCTTTAATTTATCAGAACAAGGTAGTGCCTCCGTTATTGAAGTAGCCAAAGAGATTGAAAAAATTTCCGAGACAGTAAAGGCATCCGCAGGGCAAGTCTCGATTCTTCAAGAACGAGTTTTAGCTATCGGCAACATAGTTAACGTTATTCGTGAAATAGCCGATCAAACCAACTTATTAGCACTAAACGCAGCGATTGAAGCCGCCCGTGCGGGTGAAACCGGTCGTGGTTTTGCCGTTGTTGCCGATGAAGTACGTCAACTTGCCCAAAGAACAGGCACGGCAACAGGGGAGATCGAAGACATGATTAATAAGGTGCAAGAGGATACTCAAGCCACCGTACTGGCCATGGAAACCACAGTACCCCAAGTTGAAACAGGTCTAACGCTCACAAAAGAGGCGAATGATCTATTGGATAATATCCAAGCGCAAGCAAAAGACTCTTTAACAAAAATTAGAGAAGTGGTGAATGCAACCAACATACAGGTAACTACTATTGCCGATATTAGCCATAGTATGGAAGAAATTGCCGACATGTCTAAACAAACCAATACCTCTTTACAAAATAATGCCACCGCTGCAACTTCGTTGGAAAACCTGTCTGCAGAGCTAAAAGCGCAAGTCAGCTATTTCAAATTATAAGGCGCTTAGCACGACATCCCACTACTCGCTAGCATTAGAGAACAGATACACATAACTAATGCTAGCTTTTACCGACTAAGCTACGCCTCCGCTTTTATGGATCTTATATTGACCTTAATCAACGAATATGGCTCTCTCAGTTACATAAGGTGGAAGCAACTCAAAGTGACGGTTTAGCGCAGATAAGAAAAGAGTAAAAGATAAACAAAATTATTAAAAAAGCGCCTATCTCCCAACATGTAAAAGCAGATCTGGGTATAATTATCACCATCATTACTACTAACAATCTCTTTGTAAGAAGATTAGTTCAAGGTTCATTTAGCTGCACACATGAACACAGCCATACTCATCTCTAGGAGCGATACTCAGATAACTCTGATTTAACTAATATGAATTATAATGCGCAATCTTTTGGGAAACCAATCAATATCATCACTCTTATACTTAGCTTGTTGGCTATTATAGGGTATGCCTTTAATATTGAATCCCTTTATCGCCCTATCACTGGAGGCCCAGCAACACACCCTTTAACCGCCACATTAATTATTTTACTCACCATTAGCAATTTACTAAGCTACTTATCTCACTCACGTAAATGGCCGCTGACTTTTGTACTCATTCCACTGGCTATTCTGATCAGTAAGTTAATCGATTTGTCCTCTGATACAAACCTATCGGTGCATATTACGCCTTTTCTCAGTGTTGTAGAGCAAGATACCCTAGATAATAAAAGCAATACGATGGGACTCAACACTACCCTTATGTTGTTATTAGTTACCCTATCTTATCTGTCTTTTTTTAGTCGCTACCTTATCTTTTCGCAACTGTGCGCATTCCTAGCGTTGTCTTTCCCTATGGTATCCATTACAGGGTATGCCTATGGACTTGAATCTTTTTATGGGGACATGTCGTTATTATCTACCACATTCGGGGTATTTATCTGCTTAACCGCCCTCTCCATTACCGCAAATATTGGTGGCATTAAGGCCATACTATCCCCTTATATTGGCGGTAGGATAGCCCGTGTACAAGTTGTACTAGGGTATACAGTCCCTCTAATTATTGGGTATATGGTTATTTTATCCGTTGTAAATTCTAATCAAATCGGCGCTTTCGGTATTTATGTTGTGGCCATCAGTTGGTTTATTATTCTCCTAGTTGTGGCCAGCGCGATATTTCAAGAACGCGTAGACTTCCAGCGACGGGCCGTTGAACATGCCTTGATAGCTGCGTCTTTTACCGATTACCTGACGACACTCCCAAATAGGCGCCGCTTTATGGAGCGCGCTGAACAATTGCTCCAACAATGTATTGAAGACGATTCAGATTTATGGGTATTAATGATCGATATAGATCACTTCAAGAAAGTAAACGACAGCGCAGGCCATGCGGTAGGTGATCAAGTGTTAATTCAAGTGGCTCAAACCCTAAGTCAGTCCATAGAAAAAGAGGATCTTGTCTGTCGATTAGGAGGAGAAGAATTTGCTGTTTTAGCCATCAGAAAACCACAGTCTAATATAACAGATTATGCCAACAAGTTAAGAGAATCGGTGGCAGCCACTGTGGTGGATGGCTATACGGAGTTATACGGCAAAGTGTCGATATCCCTAGGTTGCTCGCTCTTCAAAAATAGTATTGATAGTACATTACAATCGGCTGATGAAGCCCTGTATACCTCAAAAGAAAGTGGCCGTAATAGGGTCACGGTTTATAAACCAAGTGAGGTTCAGAACTCACCCTACAGTGCTGCATGCAAGATATAAGTAAGGTTTCAAACACTATCATAAACACCAATCAAACCGTTCTAGGTGGCCATAAACTGACTACCTAGAACGGTCTTGTATAGGGATTCCCATCTACGGCTTACGGTTTCTTTCGCCATCCTTAGCTACTAAACACAACCGTACGGCTACCGTTTAAAAACACGCGTTTCTCAATATGGTAACGAATCGCATTAAATAGCGTAATACGCTCCACATCTTGTCCTTTAGAGATTAGGTCCTCTGGATAAAAGGCATGATCAACCGTTTGAATTCCTTGAGTAATAATTGGCCCTTCATCTAGGTCATTATTAACGTAATGCGCTGTGGCTCCTACCATTTTCACGCCTTTTTCCCATGCTTGATGATAAGGTCGCGCGCCTTTAAATCCTGGAAGTAAAGAATGGTGAATATTAATGGCTTTACCGTTAAGCTGGTCACACATCCAAGGCGATAGCACCTGCATATAACGGGCTAATACCACTAATTCAGCATCGTATTGATCTAATAATTCTATAATTTGTTTTTCTTGCTGAGGCTTAGTCTCTGCCGTAATTGGCAAATGGTAATAAGGAATATCATGCCATTCAGCTAATGCTTTCAGATCTGGATGATTGGATATAATAACCGGCACTTCAATGTTCAATTGACCCGTACGGTGACGATAAAGTAAATCATTTAAACAATGGTCGTATTTAGACACGAGAATGGCAACACGTGGTTTGTGCTCGGGTTTTGTCAATTCCCATGTCATACCAAACTCAGTGGCCCGTGGCTCAAACTCCTCACCAAACTGCTTGGCACTAAATGCTTCGTTTTGTGGTTGAAATTCAATACGAATAAAAAAACGTTTGGAAACATGATCATCAAAAGAGTGAATTTCATCCACATAATTGCCCGCTTCAGCCATAAAACGAGTGACCACATCCACTGTCCCTAATTTACTTGGGCAGCTGGCGGTAAATATCCAAGGTTTCTTAATATGAACCATATATTACTCCTAAAAGTGAGCGAGACTCATTCATTTCAATCAGAGAATGACACGCTGAAAACGATATGCGGCTTGCTCTATATCAGAACAAACCGCATCAATAGACAGGGTTTAAGCGTCGATAACTAAACCAAATTCACGGCTGGTGTCTTGCAACCACAGCCAAATATAATCAGCAAAACTACGACGAATAATCAACTCAAAAGTGTGATCACCCTTACGACGAAGAATGGCCGTACTCTTCGCAAATGTCGTAGATACAACCTTCCCGATAGGAAAAACACTGGCATGCAAATCAACAGACACCGAGCGCTTCAATACATCAATAGCATTTTCGCCAGACAGCTCTAAAACCGTTGAACCGCCACTGCTATTAACCAAAGAATAGTGACCAGGCATTTCAGTTCTAAACTTGGTTTCGATATCAAATGCTTCTAACCCAGGAGCTAAAATAAGCCATTCGTCAGGCGACAACCAACGAATCGAATAGTCCCCTTTTTCTACCGATGTCAGAGGAGATAAAGGCAAAGCAAGACCCAGTACACGTTCAACCGCCGCTTTTTGCGCTTCGTCACCTTGATTACAACGCAAGGTTAAATGGCATAACAATTTATGCTCACGTAAATGAACGCCTCCTGTTTTAGGGCCTTGTTGCGCTAAAGAGTCTAAATCCGCATGGTGTAACGGTGACTGTCCTTGAATGGCAGCTGATGGCAATTGGTCCATTACAGCGGCTTTAATTGGTGTAACAGTCTCTTGAGCTGTTGTGTTATCAGACATTTTGACGCTCCCCTTTAGGATCTAAGAAGATAGGACTGCAAATTTCCGCTTCAATTACGGAACCATCAGCCAACGGGTAAAAAACACTTTCTCCCATTTTGCTAAGTCCGCCTTTAACAAATCCCATAGCAATACTGTGGCCTAAATTTTCACTCCAATAGCTTGATGTAACATGACCAACCATTGGCATTGGGATCTGCGCGGTACGATCAAATACACCTTGAGCACCTTCAGGAATGACTTGCTTAGGGTCTTTGGTTTTCAAGCCGACTAATTGCTTACGATCTTCACGCATACAATCTTGACGGGCCATACCGCGTTTACCAATAAAACTAAATGGCTTTTTAGCCGCAACACACCAACTCATGCCTAAATCATGTGGATGTACAGAGCCATCCGTATCCTGTCCGGCAATGATAAAGCCTTTCTCAGCACGTAATATGTGCATGGTTTCGGTACCATAAGGGGTTAAACTGTATTTTGCGCCAACCTCAAACAGTTTTTCCCAAACGTGCATGCCATAATTTGCTTGGACGTTAATTTCAAAAGACAACTCACCTGTAAAGGAAATACGGAAAACACGCGCGGGCACACCAGCCACGGTAATTTGTTTCCAATCCATGTAAGGGAAGTTTTCATTGGTAATATCATAATCCACTAATTCGGATAGCAGTTTGCGACTATTTGGGCCTGTCACGGTTAAGGTTGACCAATGGTCCGTTACCGTATTGAAATAAACTTCCAGCTCCGGCCATTCAGTCTGATGGTAGATTTCTAGCCATTCAAGCACTCGTGCCGCACCACCAGTTGTTGTGGTCATTAAGAAGTGTTGATCGCCCAGACAAGCGGTTACACCGTCATCAAAGACCATACCGTCTTCACCACACATCAAGCCATAACGGCACTTGCCAACAGCTAGCTTGGCCCAAGCATTGGTATACACTCGACCTAAAAATTCACGAGCATCTTTGCCTTGAATATCAATTTTACCCAAGGTAGACGCATCCAAAATACCAACGCTATTACGGACGGCAAGGCACTCTCTGTTCAAAGCGTCTTGCATAGATTCGGCACCTTGAGGGAAGTACCATGGACGTTTCCATTGACCCACATCCTCAAATTTTGCACCACGTTTAATATGCCACTGATGCATAGCAGAATAACGCTTAGGATCAAATAACTCACCACGATGACGGCCCGCAACCGCTCCAAAAGTAATCGGTGTATAGTTTGGACGGAAGATTGTCGTTCCGGTTTCAGGAATCGTTTTATTCAATATCTTCGCGGCAACAGCCATGCCATTGATATTACCTAGCTTACCTTGATCCGTACCAAATCCCATTGCGGTATAACGTTTCACGTGCTCAATGGATTCAAAACCTTCACGACACGCCAACTCAATGCCAGCCGCCGTCACGTCATTCTGATAATCAACAAATTGCTTTGGCGCTTGTGACGTTGGTTTAATATGAGGGATATGGAATAAAGACATAGGTGCATCTTGCACAGCAACCTTAGCTTTTGGTAAAACAAGTTCAACCGCTGGCAAACCTAATTCGCTCAATGCCTTTTGACCCGCCGCAAAGCCTTCGCTTAACGCGGCGGCTAGTTCATATTGACCGTTAATACCACCTGCGGTTAATTGCTTTTGTAGCGTTTTACCAGGTAAGAAACCAACAATTTCATCGTTCCAAATTGGACGGCTGCCAGTATGGCAAGATAAATGAATAACAGGGCTCCAACCTCCTGTTGATGCCACGGTATCAGCACTTAATGCTTTAATCGCACCAGTCACTTTATTACCATCTTGGCTGATAGGCGCTATCGATACACCTGTGACTCGTTTACCACCTTGTACTTCAATAACAGCAGAGCCAAGAATGATATTAATGCCTTTTGCACGCGCCGCTTGTGCACGACTACCATTCGCAGCAGTACGTGTATCCACAATAGCCGCTACGCGTCGACCAGCCTCATGCCAATCTAACGCCGCTTGATAGCCATAGTCATTGGTTGTCATAAGTACCAGTTCATTGCCTGGAACCACACCATAGCGATTGATGTAGGTTGAGACGGCACTCGCCACCATACAACCTGGAACATCATTGTTACCATACACTAGAGGACGATCATGGGCACCCGTAGCCAGTACGACCCATTTCGCACGTACCTTATGCATACGTTGACGAGCCTGAAGCGCTGGCGCTATATCCGCTAAATGATCCGTGCAACGCTCATGAATAGTGACAAAATTATGGTCGTGATATCCATTCACCGTTGAGCGAGGTAACAAGATCACATTTTCAAAAGCACTCAACTCTGCAACGACAGACGCAACCCACTCAGCCGCCGGTTTTCCATCAAGCGTTTCTTTGGTGCTAAGTAAACAACCACCGAATTCGTTTTGCTCGTCCGCTATCATCACGCGGGCACCACTTCTTGCTGCCGTTAATGCCGCCGCTAAACCAGCAGGGCCAGCCCCCACAATTAACACATCACAATGATGGTTAATGTGATCATAGCTATCTGGATCATTTTTCTTAGGCGAACGACCAAGACCAGCCGCTTTACGAATCATGGTTTCGTAGTTTTCCCATAGGGATTGGGGAAACATAAAGGTTTTATAATAAAACCCTGGTGGCATTAGATTCCCGCCAAGTTTACCAACCATCCCCATGATATCGGTTTCAACACTTGGCCAACCGTTTGTGGAAGCGGATACTAGACCATTAAACAATTCTTGTTGGGTTGCTCGCACATTAGGCACTTGGGTTGCTTCTGTTGCCCCCAACTGCAAAACCGCATTCGGTTCTTCAGCACCGGCGGCAACAATGCCTCGTGGTCGACTGTATTTAAAACTACGACCAACCAGATCAATACCGTTGGCTAACATGGCAGACGCTAATGTATCACCCTTAAAGCCTTGATATTCTTTACCGTTATAAGAAAAAGTAAGCGATTGAGAGCGGTCGATTCGGCCTCCATTTTGAAGGCGGTTTTTCTGTGTCATGGTTCCGCTCCTATGATTCAGCGACAATAGATGGCTTTTCGCCAATCTTATAAACTTCTTTTATTTCATACGTTTGGGTGTCACGTGTCATATTGAAAAATTTACGACACCCAGCCGCATGTACCCACAACTCATGATGAATACCACGTGGATTTTTACGGAAGAACAAATACGTTCCCCACTCTTCATCAGTACAGGAATCGGGATCAAGAGGACGAGGAAGATGCGCCTGTCCTGCTGCATGAAATTCTTCTTCTTCACGGTATTCCGCGCAATGCGGACAATAGATATGATACATATTTATCAGCTCCTATTAATGCGCTACGCCAGCGGCGCCATGTTCATCGATCAAGGCTCCGTTATGGAAACGGAACATAGAGAAAGGCTCAGCCATTGGGTGCATTTCACCTTTCGCTAATGAAGCGGCAAAGACGTTGCCAGAACCAGGCGTTGCTTTAAAGCCACCCGTTCCCCAACCGCAATTAAAGAATAAATTTTTAACCGGCGTCTTACTAATAATTGGACACGCATCTGGACACGTATCAACAATGCCGCCCCATTGACGGTTCATTCGTACTCGGCTGAAAATAGGGAATAGCTCAACAATCGCTTGTACCGTGTGTTCTATCGTTTGATAAGAGCCTCGTTGACCATATCCATTGTAGCCATCAATACCAGCACCGATAACTAGATCACCTTTATCGGATTGACTGACATAACCATGTACATGATTAGACATAACGACAGTATCCAAGATCGGCTTAATGGGTTCTGATACCAAAGCTTGTAACGGATGCGATTCTAACGGTAATTCAAAACCCGCCATTTTAGCGATAACACTTGAGTTACCCGCCACTACAGAGCCCACTCGATCCGCCATGATGTCACCATAACGATTGGTTTTTACGCCGGTAATCGTGCCATCTTCAATAATAAGGTCCGTTACTTCCGTTTGTTGAATAAGATCAACACCATAAGAGTCTGCACCCCGAGCAAATCCCCAAGCAACAGCATCATGACGAGCAACGCCCCCACGCGGCTGCCATGAAGCCCCCATAACCGGGTAACGTGTATTCTGCGAACAATCCATGTGCGGCACAATTTCTTTGATTTGCTGGGGGTCCAGAACTTCACCGTCAATGCCATTTAAGCGATTGGCATTTACTCGACGTTCGATATCACGCATGTCTTGCAAGGTGTGACCTAAGTTCAATACACCACGTTGCGAAAACATCACGTTATAATTTAAATCTTGAGACAAGCCTTCCCACAATTTCATTGCATGTTCATAGAGGTGAGCCGCTTCATCCCACAGATAGTTAGAACGCACAATTGTCGTATTACGAGCCGTATTACCGCCACCTAAATACCCTTTCTCGATCACGGCAACATTGGTAATACCATGCTCTTTCGCAAGATAATAAGCCGTCGCTAAACCATGACCACCGCCGCCAATAATAATCACATCGTATTTTTTCTTTGGCGTTGGATTACGCCATGTACGCTGCCAATTTTCATGGTGTGAAAAACTGTGTTTTAGTAACCCGAAACCTGAATAATGCTGCATATCGTCAGCTCCTATGCATTTCAGCCGCTTACTGCAAAAGTAAAGCGGCTAAGATTCTTTTATATAAATAAGTGTTGCTGTTTATCGATACACTGGGTAATCAGCACACAAGGCTTTTACACACTCTTTTACTTCAACTATTTTACTTTCAAGCGCGTCAGGTTGATCAAGTACATCCAGTAAATCAGCAATCCAACCTGATAACTGTCGACACTCCGCTTCTTTGAAGCCGCGGGTTGTTACCACAGGAGAGCCGATGCGCAGACCAGACGTCACAAACGGTGATTGAGGATCACCTGGAACCGCATTCTTGTTAACTGTGATATTGGCTTTACCTAGAGCGGCATCAGCTGCTTTACCAGTTAACCCCTGCTTAATCAAACTTAATAGAAATAGGTGATTGTCTGTACCACCAGAGACGATTTCAAAGCCACGCTCAATCAATACTTCTGCCATCGCCTTCGCATTTTTCACAACTTGCGTCTGATAGGCCGTAAACTCTGGATCTAATGCTTCCTTAAATGCAACCGCTTTAGCGGCAATAACATGCATTAACGGCCCACCTTGTCCTCCAGGAAAGACTGCTGAGTTCAATTTCTTTTCTAAAACGCTGTCACGAGACAAAATCAAGCCACCACGCGGTCCTCGTAAGGTTTTGTGGGTGGTGGTCGTTACAACATCAGCAAATGGCACTGGATTTGGGTATAAACCTGCCGCCACCAGACCGGCCACATGAGCCATATCCACAAATAAGAAAGCGCCTACCTTGTCTGCGATTTCGCGAAATTTAGCCCAATCAACAATACGTGAATACGCTGAGAAGCCAGCCACAATCATTTTAGGTTTATGTTCAACGGCTAAACGCTCTACTTCCGCATAATCAATTTCACCCGTTGCTTCATTCAAGCCATATTGAATCGCATTGTATATTTTCCCAGAGAAATTAACGTGTGAACCATGAGTCAAATGACCACCATGTGCCAAGCTCATCCCCAACACGGTATCTCCTGGTTCACACAGGGCCATATAAACAGCCGCATTAGCTTGTGAGCCAGAGTGAGGTTGTACGTTCGCGTATTCCGCACCGAATAATTCCTTCGCACGATCTAACGCTAACTGTTCAACCACGTCTACGTATTCACAACCGCCGTAATAGCGTTTTTCTGGATACCCTTCAGCGTATTTATTGGTCAGCACTGACCCTTGAGCTTGCATCACTCTTGGGCTAGTATAGTTTTCCGAGGCGATCAATTCGATATGCTCTTCCTGGCGAATCTCTTCTTTACCCATCGCATTCCATAGAACATCATCATATCCCTGAATTTGATCTTTTTTATTGAACATACTCACCTCTTATTCTCTATGTCAGGCCTCACTTAAGGGACAAGACCGTGATCGTGAAAGCTACGCTTATTTCAGTGATTTTTCATACTGAGGCAAAGCGGATACTGATAAAAATCTCTTAGTAGATTTCACCTAATATAGCGCTTACCTCTCACCTCCCTATGCTTGCATACGACTCCCTATTGCGCAGATACGACAAAAATGCGTGTTTTGAAAACGACAACAACTCTTTTATTCATAACCGAAGTCTCTTATTTTGACAGCTACCTTGCTTCCATGAAATCAGCGGCTATGGCCCATGACACAAGTAATAGCGCTTTTTGAACCGTAACAAAAAAATAAAACAAAAGGATCTATCATGAATTTGCAGAAAACGACATGGGGCGTAAATATTCTTAAACCTATTCGACACGACAAACTGGGTTCACTATGTCTCTAAAGTCCCTCGTCCAACCCAGGTTTTTTCTTCTTGGATTACAGCCAAAAACCATTTCTTAAATACCCCAAACACTTCATGCTCCTGCTTGCTTTCTGCATAAGTTAAGTAATGCAATTTTTCCTTATAAATGGCTTCTGAAGTACCCACTCTGACTAACCACCCTTGTTCAATCATAGGCATCACCAAATGATGCCAGCCTAAACTCACACCTTGATGATTTAAAACCATTTGGATCAACATATTGTAATCATTAGCATTAAAGGTATGACGGTCTCGATTAAAGCGGATTTCACCACCACCGGCTTGACGATCAAGCCACACCTCCCAATCAACATGCTCTGCAATTTGCGAGCGTCCGTATGGGCTCAAGTTCAGTAGTGTGGTGTTTTTAAGCCCTTCTAATGTGGTTATTTCTGGATGTTGCTTTAAATAAAGCGGGGAACAGACAGGATAAATGGAATCGAAAAAGAGAGGAATAGAATGATACCCCTCCCTCGGATCACTGACTTTATTAATAAAGATATCAGGATGAATACCAGGCTCCATTTGAAGAAAGTTACTGGTTGTTACGACAGTCACATCAATATCAGGGTTTTCAGCAAAAAACTGCGGCAAACGAGTCGATAACCAAAACGCGGAAAAAGCTGGGGAACAGCAAATCACTAACTCTTGCTTTCCCTGTTTATGATTTTGTATTCGCTGCGATACTTGAGCAATATTAACAAACGATAAATACGCCGCATCATAAAAAGTTACTCCAGCTTCCGTCAATTCAACCGCTCTCCCAGAACGCTTAAACAAAGCCACACCTAAAGACGCCTCCAGTTCTCTGATTTGCCGACTAATCGCCGCTTGCGTAACGCAAAGAGCCTCCGCTGCTCGAGTGAAGTTTTGGTATTTAGCCGCCGCGACGAAAGACCTAACGGCTCGAAGAGAAGGCATTTTTACCAGAATCTGATCCGGTTCTACGTGTTTGACCATGATAACGCGCCTCTCCTATGAATAAGCCTGTATTAAGGTTTTATGATGTCATTCCATCACGGCTAGGACTCGATAACTAAGTCACTTTGAATACTACTGCAACAGGTCAAGATATAACCTTCTGCGATTTCTTCATCACTAATACCACCACCTTGAAGCATCTCGAACTCACCAGAAATGACTTTCACTCGACAGGCACCACAAATTCCAATACCGCAGGCTTTAGAAATATTAACACCAGCCTCGGCAGCCGCTTCATTAATGTTTGAACCACGGTCCACTTCAATCACTTGATCAGAGTCGGCAAAACGTAGAGAGACTAAGTCTTTCGGCTGCTGATCTTGAATTTCCGCCATTTCAGCGTGCTTTTCTGCTTGCGCAACATCCGCCACCGGCGTCGCCCCAAAAGACTCTTCATGGTAATGACTCATGTCAAAACCATTCGATTCCAACATGGATTTTACAGCCGACATATAAGGTGTAGGACCGCAACAAAAGACTTCTCTTTCACGGAAATCAGGGGCAATTAAATTCAACATGTGAATATTTAAGTATCCGCGATAACCATCCCATGCCTGTCCTATCTCAGTTTTTTCACAAATTAAATGCGATTTGAAATTATCAATACGCGAAGACATATACGATAATTCATGACGATAAATAATGTCTTTTGGTGTGCGAGCACTGTGGGCAAACACATAATCAACTTCAGAATCGGTATCGAACCACCAGCGAGCCATAGACATAACAGGCGTAATGCCAACACCACCGGACAAGAGCAGCACTTTTTCTGCAGGAAAATCCATACAGTTAAACTGACCGACAGGACCATGAATCGCTAATTGATCACCGGATTTCAAATTGTCGTGCAGCCAGTTTGACACTAAGCCACCGGGAACACGTTTAACGGTAATAGAGAAACTGTAAGGGATAGAGGGTGAACTGGATATCGTGTAAGAACGCATCACTCTTTCACCATTAATTTCAAGCTCTAATGTGACGAACTGACCTGGCTTAAATAAGAATAAGACGGGGTGATTCATATTAAAGGTAAAGGTAGTAACATCATGAGTTTCTGCAATCACCTTTGCACACCGCACCATGTGACGGCCATTAGTCCAAGTTTGGGAAACCATGGGATTCAAAAAATCAGAAGTATTAAATTCACTCATTGTCTTTTCCTATAAAAAAACCGTCTTTCGGTGCTGTTAAGATCAAAGTTTATGCCTAATAGGGTTTACAGCTCAATGCCAGCTTGCCACTCTTTCCAGCGCATGGTTACATTGGCGCCAATGGATAAAAATGGTTCAGGAGGAAGTACTCTCGGCGCATTATGGTTTAAAAACGTCTCTAGTAATGCGGATGAGCCTAACACCGCCTGTTCTGCAGCCATCATGCCAGATAATGTTCCTTTCACTGTACCTAAGCCATTCTGACAACAGGCCGACCAAACTCGCTTATCAAGCTCTCCAAATGCGGGCATTGAATTCCAAGAAAGACATAATCTCCCCCCCAACGATGTTCCATAGCAACCTCGTTAAGCATAGGAAATCTAGCGGCAAATGACCTATCCTGCAGCGCCGCCGCCTTTTTCATATTGTTTTCACTCGCTTCCATAGACTGATTCAACGTCGCATGGTTACGAATCACAATTCGATCACCACTGCCATTAAAGCTAGAGCAACGTCGGACCGTTGTCCCCATAGGATCAGCGGGTAATATTCCCCAATCTGACGCACCACCCAATTGCTTAATTTCACGCTCATTTAAGGCACGAGTCATGGAGGCATAAGTAAATACATGCAATAACTGGCGGGGAAAGAAACCAAAAGACTGAATATGACCATTAACGGCCATGATAATATTCTTCGCTGTAATCTTGGCTTTTGGTGTTTTTAATGTATGCGTTTCACCCACTTCCAGCTGAACAACCGGACTATTTTCATAGAATGAGACTCGATTACTCAACCCTTGAGCAGCATAGCGAATAAATGCGGCTGGTTGAATCATGACGGTTCCAGGAGTAAATAATCCTGCTTGATAAAACTCACTACCAGTCCAATCTTTCATGTCGGCGGTATTTTTAAAGTCATACTTCTCGCCCAATACATCCAAATGGTTTTGGTAACTCTGTATATGAGCCATACCTTTCTCTGATGCCGCCGCCGTCACCTTACCACATGGATCAAAGACATGTTTATCCATGCCGTATTCCGTCGCCATCTCACCCGCAAACTTAATAGCCGCACGGTTTAACCGAATTTGTTGAAGATCCGCAGAGTGTGTTCCAGCATACGTTTCTGAATTGAGATCATGGGGTAGATCAATCATAAAACCGCTGTTTCTACCAGCGGGTCCAGAAGCTAAACGACGCGCTTCCAGAACCACGATAGTTTCGTCCTCTCCAACTAATTGACTGAGTCTGCGTGCAGCCGCTAAACCAGCAAACCCCCCGCCAACAATCACCCAATCCGCTTGAATATTTTCATTTAATTCTGGATAGCCTGATACGGGTTCTAAGATTTCGTTCCACGCAGCAGGACCGGGATCTTTCGGTAATTTCTTTGCCTTTATTATTTTTGTCATTGTGTTTCTCAGCTAGATCCGATGGTCACTGGGAAGCAGTACCGCTAATTAAAAACACTCTAAATAACGGTACTGTCTTGATAAAAAAGGGAAATTATTCTATACAGCCATCAACGGCGTCATCACTAAGATCGACCCAAATGGTTTTTAGCTCAGTGTACTGGTCATGAGCATGAATAGAGTTATCACGACCACCAAAACCAGACTGTTTATAACCACCAAATGGCGTCGAAATATCGCCTTCACCAAAGCAGTTAACGGTCACCGTGCCAGCGCGGATAGCTTGGGCAGCACGCAGAGCCTTCTTACCATTGGCCGTAAACACAGAGGCGGCTAAACCATAGTCAGTATCATTCGCTACCTGAATGGCTTCGTCATAGCTCTTCACGGTAATCACAGATAAGATTGGACCAAAAATTTCTTCCTGCGCCATTTTATCGCTATTCAAAATACCATCAAAAACCGTTGGCTGAATAAAGACACCGTCCTGGGTTTCACCACCCACAACCAGACCATGACCTGATTTTTTACCATGATCTAAATAACCTGCCACTTTGGCGAAATGCCCACCATCGATCATGGCGCCGAGTTGATTTGTCGGATCAAGAGGATCCCCCATTTTCCAGTTTCTTGCATGGGCTTTAATACGCTCTAATAGTTCGTCTTTTATTCCACTTTGCACAATTAGACGAGAACCCGCTGAACAGTTTTCGCCCATATTCCAGAACGCGGCAGCACAGACTTGTTCCGCCACTTGGTCCAAATTTTCTGCATCATCCAGTACAATACATGGGTTTTTTCCGCCCAACTCCAAGACCACTTTTTTCAAATTAGAATCCGCTGAGTAACGTAAGAAACGGCGTCCGGTGACAGTGGAACCCGTGAAGGTCACCATATCAACATCCATATGTTTACCTAAAGGCTCACCAACTTCCGCTCCAGAGCCAGTAACAATATTTAGCACTCCACGTGGCAACCCAGCTTCGGCGGCTAATTCAGCAATACGCAGAGCCGTTAACGAAGTTTGCTCGGCCGGCTTTACTACCATGGTGCAACCGGCTGATAAGGCGGGCGCTATTTTCCACGCCAACATTAATAACGGGAAGTTCCAAGGCAATACAGCACCGACCACACCGATTGGCTCGCGCACCACCATAGCAATCGCTTCAGAACCAACAGGAGCCGTTTGATCATAAATTTTATCGGCAAACTCGGCATGCCAAGTTAATGTATGGATAAACTCAGGAATATCGATCGATTCACAATCGGCTATCGGTTTACCAGAGTCCAAACTTTCCAGAACAGCCAGTTCGCGGCTATTTAAAGCAACCAGTTTACATAGTCGACGTAGCACTTCTTTACGCTCGCTTGGATGTAACTTACTCCAGCGACCGTCTTCAAAAGCGGTACGAGCACAACTAACAGCAAAGTTCACATCTTCTTCATTACAGGCAGCAACAGCCGCCAGCACTTCCCCTGTGGCAGGGTTAGTTGTATCAAAAGTGTTGCCGCTAACAGAAGGACGAAAAGCACCATCAATAAAACTCATCGCAGGTGGATTCATTTCTGCCGCAATCGCTTGATACTCTTCAAGTGTTAATAAATCTGACATAATTTATTCTCCTGCCTTAGTCTGTAAGTTATTGATGCTTTCCTTCAGCGTACCAACCAGTTGCTTAGGGGCTTCTGACTCAATACTGGCGATCGCTGTTTTTAATGTTTTCACCACCTGAGACATGGCACATTTCTCTTCTTTGTTTAAACCTCTTAATGGTTTACGCATTTCTCCAGAGAAACGGCCGTCTAAAGTCACTCCATATTTAACACTTTGAATAAATTTACCGCCTTGCTCTAACACACGCATTAGCGGCATCATCGCAGACATAATACGGCGCCCCTTTTGGAAGTCATTTTCTAAGACGGTCGCTTTATACAAAGCAATGTGTTCTTTCGGTAAGAAGTTAGAACCCGCACATACCCAACTACGAGCACCCCAGGCAAAAAATTCGAGCGCTTGATCATCCATGCCGCAGGCGACTTGAATATGAGGGTAATCACGAGCCAATAAATGCAAGCGATTGATGTCTCCAGAGCTTTCTTTAATGCCGCAAAAATTCGCAGAACGGCCAACACGATCAAGAAACTCTGCTTCCATGTTTACGCCCATACGGTCTGGGTAGTTGTATAGCATGATAGGTAAGTTCGCCGCTCTATCAACGGTCAATGCATGCAAGGCTAACTCTCTCTGAGTCGGTAGAGAATAAGGAGGCGTTGCCACCAAAATCACATCCGCTTCATATTTAGCCGCGTCTTCCGCCAACTTAATAGAGGCATCAGGATTAATGGAACCGGTTCCAAAAATGATCTGTATTTTATCTTGGCAAATCTGGCGAGCAATTTTTAATAATTCGACTCGCTCCTCATGGCTTTCAACATAATACTCACCTGTTGTACCACCAATCATTAAGCCGTTTACACCTGAATCCAGTAAATATTTCACATGAATTGCATATGCATCGTAATCAATAGTGTAGTCACTCTTGAATGGAGTAATTACCGGTGTATAGATACCTTCGAAGTTCATTGAACTTACCCTCGCCATCATTGTTATTTTGACCGGAAACAACCATTAATGTTCTATCCGAATTTTATAAAATAGTAACGATGGTGAAGAGTCTTCCACAATCAACTTTTTCAGATATCAAAACATAACCTCAGGTTATCAATGCTTTTCTTTCTTAATGAAAAAAAATAAATACCAAAATAAAAAAACAAAAATAAAATAAGTTATTAAAAAAATAAATTATATATAAATCAATATATTAAATTATTATTAATATATTTCTCTCATTCTATAAAAAATAAAAAGCAAATATAAAAAATCTAAACAAGTATAAAAAAACGCATATTATTCTAAATCCCAATCAATTATGTAGCGTTGGTTTTTTACTTTATATAATGCATATTAATATAGCGTTTTAAAAAAATAACTAAAAAACCGTGCTGAAAAATAAATATAGACAAGAGAAAAACTTATTCATTATTTCTTTTTTTATCTATATCTATACAGTATGGAAGGAGATTACATGTCTATTAATGAAACATTTACGGATGTTGATATCCCGGTTGAAAAATCAGGATTTTACAAAGGATACAGCCTCCCGATTGCTTTAATTAGCAAAGTGTCTATGACTCTTTTGGTTTTATGGGCTCTCATTTGGCCAGCCTCAGCGGATGGTCAATTAGGCGCCTGGAAGTGGTCTATTTTAAGTGGCTTCAATGCTTTTTATATTATCACTGTGGGTGCCTTCGCCATGTTTCTGCTGGTACTAGCTGTCTTACCAAGTACTGGAAAACAGATTTTAGGGCCGGAGGGAGAAAAACCTGAGTTCTCCAACTTTTCATGGTTTTCTATGATGTTTGGGGCAGGGTTAGGGGTAGGCCTTATGGTTTACGCTACCGCCGAACCTCTGAGTTTATGGGGATCAAACCCTGAAGTCGTCGCCCGAAATATCACTGGGAGTGCGACTGAGACCATTGAGTCCGCATTTCGCTTTACTTTCCTCCATTACGGTTTTCATGCATGGGCTATCTACGTAGTAACGGGGTTATGCTTGGCCTATTACGCCTACACAAAAGACATGCCGCTCACAATACGATCCGCTCTTACGCCTCTTCTAGGGCGTTTTTCTAATGGTATTATTGGCCATTTAATTGATGTATTAGGTGTGGTTGCGACTATTCTGGGCGTGTCCGTAACGATTGGTTTTGGTATTAGTCAATTTGTAGAAGGCGTATATGCCATTACAGGTATAGGGTGGTTGATGAATGGCAGTACCGAAGCCCCTGCACCGTCTACTGTTGGCTTGATTACAGCACTTGTCACCATTATGGCCATGTCTATTCTTTCCGCCGTTTCCGGTGTTGGCCGAGGTGTAAAATACCTATCCAACCTTAACCTCGTTTTGTCTTGTGTGCTCTTATTAACCTTCATTGTCTTTGGGTCATTTACCTTTGCAATGACCACTTATGCCACCGCATTTGTCGATTATATTCTCCATTTCCTATCTCTCGGGTTTAATGCCTACAGTCCTCAAAGTGAATCCGCATTTATTGCTAACCTACCGTCTGCCGCACGGCCTTTTGCGTCAGAATTGTATAGTGGTGCAACGAATGCTTGGGGATCTTTTGACAGCTTTAAAAGTGCTTTACCCGCTGAAGTCGCTTTATTAGATGAGGCAACGCTTTCAGCGGTGTATGATGCAGGAACAACGGGACGCTTATTTGGTTGGCAGTCAGGTTGGACGACCTTTTATTGGGCTTGGTGGATTGCCTTCTCTCCATTTGTGGGGCTATTTTTAGCACGTATATCAAAAGGTCGCTCTGTTCGCGAATTCATTATTGGCGCTGTGATTGCACCTTCTTTAGTCTGCTTTGCTTGGATGACACTATTAGGTGGTACAGCCATTGATCTAGAATTAAATGGCACCGCAGAAGGCGCTATTGCCGGAGCATCCTTTACAGCAAAGCTCTTTGTCACCTTACAGCATATGATTTCTGGTGATCTACTGGCGGCCATTTCCATCATGTGTATTGTGTTAATTATGACCTTCCTTGTGACCTCTGCCGACTCGGGTATTTTAGTCATGAATACCATTATGTCAGGTGGTGCTCAAGAAACGGGGGTTTTGCATAGAATCATCTGGGGGGTCTTATTAACATTGGTTATCGCAACATTATTGATTGCTGGCGGTGGCGGTTTAGAAGCCATAAAAAGTGCTATGATCATTGGTGCCTTACCTTTTACCTTCATCATGGTGTTAATGTGCATCTCTCTTGCCAAGGCCATGTTTATCAATAGATAGTCCGTTATATACAACAGACTGATCATTCATCACTAACAAAGGCTAAAAACCGACATCACTATAAAAGTCGGTTTGCAGACTTTGTTAGTTATTCGACTTCTCCTAACCAGGTTTTCTCATCTTTAATTTCACTCAAAAACCACGCCTTAAAGATAGAAAAAGCCTCACTGTCTTGCTTGCTTTCTGAGTAAGTTAAAAAGTGTTTCTTTTCTTTAAACGAAATTTCACTGTCTCCAACTTTAACCAACCGTCCTTGCTCTATCATGGGTAAAATTAAATGATTCCACCCAAGACTTACCCCTTGATGATTTAGGGCCATCTGTATCAGCATATTGTAATCATTTGCGTTAAACATATGACTGTCGCTTTCAAATTCAAAATCAGATTGCGCTTCCTGACTGTTAAACCAGACTCGCCAATCAACATGCTCAGCAATTTGAGAACGGCCATATGGGCTTAAATTCAATAACGTAGAGTGTTGTAATCCAGCTAATGTATTAATCTCTGGGTTTTGCTCTAAATATTGTGGTGAACATACAGGATAAATAAGATCAGAAAATAAAGGTTCAGAGTGATAACCTTCTCGCGGATCACTGATTTTATTAATAAAAATATCGGGGCGCACCCCCGGTTCCATTTGTAAAAAATTATTCGTTGCAACAACATTAACGTTAATATCAGGATTGGCGGAGAAAAAGCGCCATAATCTATGAGATAACCAAAAAGCAGAGAAAGCAGGAGAGCAACAGATTACTAACTCCTGTTTTTTTACGCCACTGTTTTGTATCCTTTGGGCCGCCTGCGCAATGTTTACAAAGGAAAGATGAGCGGCGTCATAGAAGATGACTCCGGCTTCGGTTAATTCAACGGTTCTACCTGTGCGTTTAAATAAAGCGACGCCAAGATGCGCTTCTAACTCCCTGATTTGGCGGCTTATGGCAGCTTGTGTAACACAAAGCGCTTCAGCCGCACGGGTAAAATTTTGGTATTTAGCCGCGGCAACAAAAGATTTTACCGCTCGTAACGAAGGCATTCTAACCAGAATCTGGTCGGGTTCTACATGTTTAGCCATAACTGCAAGTACTCAATTTATCGAATAAAAAGTCGCTTTACCCATTTCAATACGATCAATACACTGAATTACTAACGAATAGAAAAGACGAACCTTAACTAAAATAGTTTATTTAGGGGGGTCAGCACAACACATCAAACAGGATCCGTTTCCCCTCACCTGTGACAGAACCAGAATGCGGATCAAATGAATGTCACAATAATAATGAAAACCTACCACAGTGTAGTGCCATGGGAGTGAAATACAATGACAAGCAAATCCAAAACACTAGAATTTCTCCATTTGCGTGAACCTCGTCACGCATTAACAAGAGAGCTGTATCGTGATGAAGACGTTTTTCAACAAGATCTTCAACAGATATGGCATAAGGAATGGATCTTTGCCGGTCATAGCTTCGAGCTAGCCAAGTCTGGGGAATACATGACCCTACAGGTGGGAGATTACCCTGTGGTGATCATTCGTGATGATAAAGGTAATATCCGAGCCTTCCATAATGCCTGCCGCCATCGTGGCTCCCGTCTGTGTAGCAAATCCAAAGGAAAGTCTGCCAAGTTGGTTTGCCCTTACCACAAGTGGACATTTGGCCTCGATGGAAAATTGTTGTTTGCTGGCAATATGGGAGATAACTTTATTGCGTCTGATCACAACTTAATGCCAGTTCACTGCGAAGTTGTGAATACTTATATTTATATTTGCGTCGCTGAAGAAGCGCCTGATTTTGACGCTTTCCGTAAAGATGTTTCTCCCTTTATCGAGCCACACCGTTTAGAAGACTGTAAAGTGGCCTTTGAAGCGGATTTGCTTGAAAAAGGTAACTGGAAGTTGGTTTTTGAAAACAACCGTGAATGTTATCACTGCGATAGTAACCATCCTGAACTACTCAACTCATTTGTTGAGAACCTGTCCGTAGCGGGTGTCGGCGGTGATGACGATCCGGAGTTGGTTGCCCATTGGGACAAGTGTGAAGCCGCAGGTTTACCGAGCCGTTTGGTTATGGATGAAAAGGGTCAATACCGTATGACTCGTATTCCGCTATCGGCAAAAGCCGTCAGCTACACAATGTCAGGACAGCCTGCAGTGAACCACCGATTGGATAAATCTGGTGTAGAAGACATAGGAGCCTTGCTTTACTTCCACTACCCATCCACTTGGAATCACTTTTTGGGCGATTACGCTCTCAGCTTCCGAGTTCTTCCATTAAGCTCGGGTGAAACGCTCGTCACCACAAAATGGCTAGTACACAAAGACGCCGTAGAAGGAGTAGATTACGACCTAGAAACACTGACCAAGGTCTGGGTTGATACCAATAATCAAGATAGAGAGTTGGTTGAAGAAACCTTTAGAGGAGTGAGCTCTCCTTCTTACATCCCAGGACCTTTCTCTGACATTGCTGAAAACGGTGTCTGCCAATTTGTTGATTGGTATTGTGACACAATGAAAGCAAAACTGTCTGAATAAACCCGAATCACCTTTAGCGTTATTGCTCAATACTGTCAAATTTTGTATTGAGTGATAACGTTCTTTTTAAATATCATGACTCTTTAATCATTATAAAAATTCACCTTTTTGACTAACACAGCCCTGCTTTTACCCTTCCTATAAATTAATTTATTTTTATTCTTGACCAAATAGTCAGCACCAATAAAAAGCTGTTACAATGCCGCCCTTCGAAAGGCAGCTAGATTCTCATGCCGACTGAATCATCTAAAAATTTTATATTGACCTTTATCTATAGGCCGTATTTTCTATGAACTCTCTTTTCTATACTTCCTTCGCGACAGGTATTCTATCGACTCTTATTGTGTGGTTAACCAGTGCAATGGGAATCGAAAGTTGGCTGGTTTTTTTAGGTGCCACCAGCTATTTTGCCTCCCAGGAAAAAGGTGGAAAAGGACTCATACAAGTATGGTTAGCCAACGCATCAGGGGCATTATGGGCAATCGCTATTTTGTTTTTATCTGACTTTTTTACAGGTAACTTGAGTGCTTACTTAACCACTGGCGTGATCGCTTTTATGATGTGTATGCAAGCTAAACTACCTGTGCTCAAATTTATACCAGGAACCTTTATTGGCTCAGCGGCTATTTTTGCAACGGAGGCGTCTTGGGAAATGACGTTTTTGGCCTTATTTATTGGTGCGATTTTTGGTTATTTAATGCTACATGGAGGCGAATGGCTCCATAAATATGGTAACCAGCGCAAGGAATGCTCATCCTCAGTGCCATCGTCTTCAGCGGTCACGAAATAATATTTCCTTTTAAGCTGTACGGCCTGTAAAGCTGATCCTCTAAAACCACAGAAGATACATTACTATTAGAAAGCGCTTCAAGGATAAAATGGGGATTTCCCCTAAAAAATATCTAGTATGTAAACGTACAGAAGGGGCTTACCAACGGTTACGTTCTACTACTAAGAAAATAGCCTATATTGCATTATGCGATAGCAAACACTGCCTTTAATATATTAGGATGAATAGATTATCTATTAATTTTAATGTCTAAATAGATAATCAATATTCTGGTTGTGTTCTAATAATAAAAATAGGGATAGCAAAATGACTCTCCGGACCATGTTTAGTCTCCGCCATTTAGGCATTGGAGGCCGTCTTTTTTTGGCTTTTTTCTTAATATCTTCCATTACCATTATTGCTAGTGGGCTCGCAACTAACACCTACTTACAGCTAAGTGATCGCTTACTCTTACTCAAACAACAAGATATTCCTGGCCTTGATGCCGCGGCTAGGTTAAATGATAAAAGCCGTTTAATTGTGGCCACGGCCCCACTACTCGTCACCAATGATGCCAATATTGTCCGTTTAAAAGCGATGGCAACGTTAAATGAGGCTATTAAGGATATGGACGCCTTGATGAGAAACTTACCGGAATATAACCACTACTTCTTAGAACTGATTCGGCAGATTCAAAATAACCTCGTCCTTTTAAATCAGAATGTAGAGCGTCATGAAATTGCCCGTTATAAGATCACTCAACAATCAAAACGTATTTTTCCATTATTTCAAAACCTAATTAGTAGTTTGGATAAAATGGAAAGATCGCCTCCATTAGAGCAGGTCACCAGTCGTTTATATTATTTTGCCGGGATGCTAGAAAAGGTAGCAAATGATGCGACCTTTAACGAGTTGGACTACACCTTCTTACGACTTGAGTCTCTAGGAGAGGAAATACAAGCACAATTGCCTCTACTCAATCAAATCACTACAGAACAAAGACACTCTATCCGTTTTTTATTAGACATAAGCTCTCGTAAAGGCTCCTTATATCAGTTAAAAAATGAAGAACTAGACCTGGTTTACCAACAAGATTTCTTTCTTGAAAATAGCCAACGTCACATACAACAATTAGCCGCCCAAATCATTCAATACACCAATACAACTAACGCCAGTATCAGTAGCTCTTTAGAAAGAGCCATAAAATCCATCAACCAAAGTACCCAGAGTATATTGCTACTCTCACTTATTAGCCTTGCGATCGCCTGTGCTATCTCTTGGTTTTATGTCCGTAGGAATGTATTACATCGCATTCTTGAGTTACAGCAAAATATGCGGGCGATTGCCAGTTCCCACTTAGACACTCAAATTCGCTTGGTTGGCAATGATGAAGTTTCCGCTATGGCAAGAGATCTGCAATATTTTCAACAAACCGCCATCGAAGTGGAACGGACAAACCAAAAATTGGCTACCGAAATAGAAGAAAGAGTCATGGCTGAAATGCAACTCAAAAACACTCAAACCGAATTAATCCAAGCGGGAAAACTCGCTGCATTAGGTCAGCTTAGCGTTGGCATTACTCACGAAATAAACCAACCATTAACTGCAATCGCTAGCCATTTGCATACGGTGGGACGTTACTTGGATAGAAATGAGCCCGATAATGCAAAATTAAATATTATAAAAATCAAATCCTTACTCGATAAAATTGCCAGTATTACGCGACACCTAAAAGCCTTTGCTCGTGAGGCTGGTACAGAGCTCGCTCCTGTTATTCTTCATAACGTTATCCAAGATTCTATTGAATTGATGTCGAGCCAAATAAACGATCAGGGATGTCACCTAGACTACCGCTATTGTTCTCCGCCTAATCAACAAGAACTAAAAGTATTAGCGGAGCCGATTCGATTAGAGCAAGTACTGGTCAATCTCATCAGTAATGCGATTGATGCCATGTCAAGTACCCTCTATAAACAAATCAATATTCGAGTAGAGGAGCAAGATAAACATGTGATTATCGAGGTGTCCGATACAGGTATTGGTATAGAGCCCGATAAAATACGACAAATTTTTGACCCCTTTTTCACTCAAAAAGAAGTGGGTCAAGGGTTAGGATTGGGGTTATCCATTAGTTACAATATCATTCAAGATTTTAACGGACACATTCAAGCAACGTCTATTCTGGGTCAAGGTAGCTGTTTTAAATTAGTGTTACAAAAGGCAAATAATATATGAATAATGGTATTAAAGTGCTCATTATTGACGATGATGAATCAATTCTTGACGCACTAACCGAAATGTTAGAACTAGAAGGCTTCCAAGTTAATACCTTTAATCAAGCGAGCAAGGCTCTATTGTCTTTAGATAAAAGCAGCCCTGTCATTATTCTCAGCGATGTCAAAATGCCCAAGATGGATGGGTTCAGCTTTCTATCTCGAATACAAGCACTGGATGAAGCGATTCCTGTACTTCTCATGAGTGGGCATGGAGATATTCCGATGGCACTCGACGCGATCAAATGTGGCGCTTACGATTTTATTGAAAAGCCGCTACAACCATCCCATCTAATGAGTCAATTAGAAAGAGCCGTGGAAAAACGTTGGTTGGTTCTGGAAAACCGAAAGTTAAAAGAAGACCTTGCCCAACAAACTGATCTAGATACCTTTATTATTGGAGAATCAGCGGCGATGAAAAGCATTCGTCAGCATGTTCTCACATTAGCCAAGGCCAATATCGACACGATTATTTATGGCGACACAGGCTGTGGCAAAGATGTTGTTGCTCGCGCGTTACATCAATACAGTAACCGCCATAAAGCCCGCTTTATCGCCATCAATTGCGGAGGGATTAGTGAAAGCCTCATTGAAAGTGAGTTATTTGGTCATGAAGCAGGGTCTTTTACTGGAGCCAATAAGCGCCATATAGGTAAAATTGAAGCAGCGAACGGAGGCACTCTCTTTTTAGATGAAATAGAGACAATGCCCATGCATGTCCAGATCAAACTCTTACGAGTATTACAAGATAGAACTATTGAGCGTGTTGGCAGCACAACCCCTATTGCTGTTGAGTTAACTGTGATCGCGGCCAGTAAAGCCGATCTTGAACAACTTGGCGAAGAAGGAAAGTTTCGTAAAGACCTATTCTATCGACTCAATGTCGCCAGTCTCATTATTCCTCCATTAAAAGATAGACCGGAAGATATACTGCCGTTATTCCATCATTATGCTCGTAAAGCCGCGGAGCATTATAACCGCCCGTTACCAACGCTTACCCAAGATTACCTCAACTATCTATTACAACACCCATGGCCAGGCAATGTACGAGAGTTAAAAAATGCGGTCGATCGATTCGTTATTGGCATCACTGAGTCTTCGCTCACTATGTTAAAGCAAGAACCTGACTCAAATGGAAGCTATGAAGAACGTATGGAGCAGTTTGAACGTAAAATAATTGAAGAAGGGCTACGGCATTCTGATGGTCAAATCAACCAAGCGGCAGAGCTGCTCGATCTATCACGAAAAACCTTGTACCGGAAAATGAAAAAATACCAACTAGACAAACAGAATTTTAAAATCACAGAGTAAAGTAGACAAAATTGTCCCATTAGATGAATTTCAATGGGACTTATCAGTCCAGAAACAAGACACCCATCTCTAGAAATACAAATAATCCATTGTTTTATAAAAGAATTTTTTAATTGGTATTAGTTTTGCTCTAGTCACATCAGACCTACAAAAAATGTAAGGCGAACTCATCCCCAACTGCGACGATAACTCCAATTGGCGATAATAATAAAAATAGATATTGAGGAAAAATAGATGCCTAATAAATTACTAAACAAGCTACTTCTTACAAGTACAGTTCTGATGGGAGCCACTATGGTTCAAGCCGCTGACTGTGATCATCGCGGTGTTTTAGATGAAAAGTTTTGTGATGAGAATATGGATTTAGTCGCTGACACACCAAAAGATTCCAGTAAATGGAGAGACCCAAGTACCTTAGTATTTACTTATACTCCCGTTGAAGATCCTGCTGTCTATAAAGATGCATTTAGCGATTTTCAGAAATACCTAAGTGAGGCAACCGGTAAAAAAGTTGTCTATTACACTGTCCATTCAAATGCAGCGGAAGTTGAAGCCCTTCGTTCTGGTAGATTACACATTGCTGGCTTTTCAACAGGCCCAACAGGCTATGCCGTAAACTTAGGTGGATTAGTACCGATTGCCGTCAAGGGTACAGCAGAATCTTTCCAAGGCTATAATCTAATTACCATTGCTCGCGCTGACAGCGCCATCCATGAAATGAATGACCTGAAAGGAAAAGTAGTCGCCCACACTTCGGCGTCCTCAAATTCAGGGAATTTAGCCCCTCGCGCATTGTTTCCTGCTTTAGGCATCACTCCAGATGAAGATTACAAAGTAAAGTATTCTGGTAAGCATGATCAATCCATTATGGGTGTTCTTTCTGGAGACTATGATGCGGCGCCAGTGGCATCCGATGTCTACAAGCGTATGGTGTCAGCCGGTCGTGTTAATGAATCCGACTTCCGTATTATTTATACGAGTCCTCGCTTCCCAACCTCTTCATTTGGCTATGCCCATGATTTGCATCCAGATCTTGTTGCTAAAATCAAACAGGCCTTCTCAGATTTCCGCTTCCCTGAAGAAATGCAAAAAACCTTTGGTGGCGCCGATCGCTTTTATCCAGTTACTTATAAAGAAGACTGGAAAGTCATTCGAGATATTGCTCATGCATCCGGTACAGCCTACACAAAAACAGGTCTTAAACGTTTAGCAGAAGCGGATGCCGCGAAAGCCGCGAAAAAGCGAGCAAAAGAAGCCGCGGCAGCAAACTAAGTTTCATTCTTAAAACAACCATTCATTTATAGACTCACAACCACCTGCGACCTGACTCGTTTAGGCCGCAGGCATCTCTTTGCTTGTAGGAAATCGACTATGCCCTCACACAATGCCGCTCAAACAAACCCTAGCTTGCTAGCAATTAAAGGTTTAAAAAAAGAATATACCGCTGGCAACCCTATTCTTAAGGGAATCGACATTAATATTAACGAACCCGGAATTATCGCTATCATCGGCCCTTCTGGTACAGGTAAAAGCACACTTCTACGCTGTATTAACCGCTTAATTGATCCAACAGCGGGACAAATCATATTTAATGACGCCGATCTTTGCCAGGCAAAAGGCAGCCAACTCAGAAAATTACGTCGCCAAGTTGGTATGGTTTTTCAAGAATACAATTTAGTCGAACGTTTAACCGTTATTGAAAATGTGCTCACTGGACGCTTAGGCTATATGTCCGCCTGGAACGCTTGGCGTCGTAACTTTAGCCAAGAGAACATTAACACCGCCTTTAATCTACTAGAGTCCGTTGGGTTAACTGAACATGCCAAAAAACGAGCGGACAGTTTATCTGGTGGCCAACGTCAACGTGTCGGTATCGCCAGAGCGGTAATGCAAGATCCAAAAATATTGCTCGCAGATGAACCAACATCATCGCTTGATCCCAAAACCGCTGTTGAGATAATGGAACTCTTAGAACGTTTTTCTGCAGAAAAAAACATTCCCGCATTAGTCAACATTCATGATGTGAAACTAGCAAGCCGCTTTGCGAAACGCATGATAGGTATGAGTAATGGCGTCGTTGTGTATGACGGCCCACCAGAAGGCATCACTGATGAGCATCTTAAAACCATTTATGGAGGTGAATCATGGTTAGTATAGATCCTCAAAAAAACCATGAAAATCCATTTAAGTTTAATTGGTTTTCAGCCGCGATCTGGACATTAATTGTTGGCTACGTTGTATATTCTTTCAATGCGATGGGGCTAACTTGGGAACGCTTTGCCGAAGGCTTAGGTCATGCGGATAAACTCATGGGCCGCATGTTTCCACCCAATTTTGAGCGTTGGGAACTGTTACTCAGCGGTCTCGCTGAAAGCTTAGAAATTGCAATCATTGCGAGCTTTGTGGGCATTATCCTCTCTTTGTTCTTAGGTTTGTTTGCCGCTAGGAACCTTATGCCAAACTGGATAAGTATTCCCATTCGAGGTTTGATCGCCTTATGCCGTACTTTTCATCCGGTAATCATCGCCATCCTATTCGTCAAGAGCGTGGGCTTTGGTGCGTTAGCCGGTATTTTAACCTTGATTGTCGCTTCTATTGGCTTTATCGCCAAGCTCTTTGCCGAAGCCATTGAGGAAATTTCACTCAAACAAATTGAAGCGATTAGAGCCACTGGCGCCAGCTTTATTAGTGTCATTATTTTCTCAGTAATGCCCCAAGTGTTCTCGCGCTTTATTGGTTTCTCAGTGTATCAGTTAGATTCAAACCTTCGTAACTCAACCATGGTTGGTATTGTTGGCGCCGGTGGCCTTGGTGGAACCTTATTCTCAGCGTTCCAACGCTTTGATTACGACTTCGTTGCCGCCATCCTCATCACCATTATTTCGATCATTATGATTGGTGAGTATTTATCTAATATCGTTCGACGCATTTTCAAATAATTCGGTCTAGGAGAATATGTAATGACAACAATAGATCACCATTGGCAGCGTTTTACGTTAAAACAAAAGCTGTCACGTTATGCCGTTTACCTCGTTCTTATTATGGCGATGGTGCAATCAATACAATCTGTCGAGGTAATCCCAGAATTCTTCTATGATGCACCGGAACAAATGGCGGACATGTTTAACCGCATGTGGCCCATTGATTTCGCTTACTATCAAGTAGCCGTTCATGATGCCATGATAGAAACCCTCAATATTGCTACCTTAGGGACTCTAGTAACGCTTATCTTTGCGGTTCCATTAGCATTGATGAGCTCTCACAACATCTCTTCTTCCCGTTGGGGTCATTGGATAGCGAAGTTTTTCCTCGTATCATCCCGCTCTGTCAACTCTCTTGTATGGGCACTGTTGTTTGTGTCCATTTTCGGGCCAGGGGTGATTGCCGGCGTGTTGGCCATTGCATTACGCTCTGTTGGCTTTGTGGGCAAGTTATTAGGAGAGGCAATAGACGAAGTTCATATGGGTTCAATAGAAGCCTTGAAAGCCACAGGTGCTTCGTGGATGTCTATTTTATTAAAGGGATACTGGCCACAGGTCTTACCCGCCTTTTTTAGCATCATTCTGTTCCGTTGGGACATTAATGTACGTGAGTCTGCCGTTTTAGGCTTGGTTGGTGCCGGTGGTATTGGTGTGGTACTCAGTGATTCAATGAATTTGTTTGAATGGCAACAAGTGTCTATTGCGTTACTGGCCATTTTTGCGGTGGTTATTGTTGCAGAAATCGTGGTGGTACAAATTCGTAAGCGCTTAATCTAATCCTCTCATGTCATCATTTCATGGATAAAAGGGCTACTGAAAAACATCACCAGCCCTTTTATCCTTTTTTATTTACTGAACACTCTCTAACAGGGCGACTTGTGGCAGCGTGTCCCACGGCAGCCAAGGCAAGCCCAGCTTTAGACTTGCCAACATCTGCGCTTTCGTAGTTTGATGATAACCATAAACCCGTATCCCAAAAATATGCATCATCAGGCTAGTGGCTTTAATTTTGGCCTCTTCCGTTGAGTACTCTCTTTCAAGAAAGTGGGCATATACCCCTTCAATATCACGCAAATGCCCAATCGCATGCGCCTGCAAATCAGGTGTACCACTGAGCTCTAACTGACTTTTCACGAGAAAACAGCTGCAGTAATCTTTTTGGAACGCATCATCAACAAAACCAGCTAAAATAAGACAGATACTTTCTCCTATCGAATCCGCGCCTTCCATTAAAGAAGTCGCTTTGGAAATTGATTGCTGAGCGTAGTAATTTAAAGACTCTTTAAACAAACCTTCTTTATTTCCGAACGCGAGATAGATGCTCCCTGGCTTTAATCCGGTTTTTTCAAAGATGACTTGCATTGACGTTGCGTTATATCCCAAACGCCAAAAAGCGTCAGAACTATTCTTTAATACTTGTTTTTTTCAAACTGAGCCCTAGCCATGCGCCTACCTTAGCCTCACAAGTGAATCACATTATTTGCTTTATCGGCCTAACTATAGCGATATTAAGGAAAAACTACAATTTAGTTGAATGATTGTTCAAATTTTGCTTGAATGAACATACAAGTTAATTTTTAAACAAGGTTTTTACTATGTCTTTACAAGAAAAAATTGCCGATTATAAAGAAGCATTCAAACAAAAAGCGCCAGAAAATGTTCAGGAACTGATGAAATTAGCCACTCAAACACTGGCAGACTCTGGTATCGAAAGTACCTCACCAAAAGTATCAGAAGTATTACCTGCATTCTCCTTACCCAATCAAAAAGGAGAGACCGTTAGTTTGGAAGACTTGTTGGCATCAGGCCCCGTTATCATCACATTCTATCGTGGTGGTTGGTGCCCATACTGTAACTTCGAATTACAAGCTTATCAAAAAGAGTTAGCGAACATCAAAGCTCAAGGCGCGACTCTTATTGCGATTACACCAGAGTTACCAGATGCCTCTTTATCAACAACAGAGAAGAACGCACTTGAATTTGAAGTCTTATCCGATGTGAATTCAGAATATGCAAAAAGCCTAGGATTGGTATTTTCATTGCCAGAAGAGCTACGTTCAATATACTTGTCCTTTGGTATCGACGTAGAAAAACACAATGGTGAAGGTCAATTTGATTTGCCACTAGCGGCCACCTTTGTTGTTGCTAAAGATGGAACCATTGCCAGTGCTTTTGTTGATGCGGATTACACGGCACGTCAAGAGCCAAGTGAACTAATCAATACGCTTAAAGCGCTTGCATAGAACACAGATTACTGCCTGCCTATATTTCTCCCAAGATTAACTAAGCAGCAAAGCCTCTCAACTAACCTAGTAGAGAGGCTTTTTTATTGGTAACTATCTCCCTTTACAGCAACAATCTATTATTGTCCTAGCAAATAATCCGCTAGTTCAGCAAAACCGTAACCACCAGAAAGAGAGGTGATCATCGCTGGACGATGCACCATAGAATCTAAATGTTGAGAAATATTCGCCACCCCAATACTCAAGGGAAATTTCGCAAACATACTTTCATCGTTCGGTGCATCACCGACATACATAACACTGTCTTGGAATTCGTCTTCCGTCAAACCGTAGTGTTCAGTCAGCACTCTATGTGCCATTGCATATTTGTCGTATTGACCCTGCCAAATATTGACATGAATAGAACTCGCTTTTGCCTGAACACCCAGTGAATGTAAACGTGTTAACAGTTGATCTCGTGCGGTGACCTCTTTAGGAATGACGTCCTGAGCATAATCGACCGCCACATCGGTTAATCGATAGGCTTGGTCTTGAGCAAGTTTTAACATCGGAAAATCTTTCAATACTTCATTTACAGTATGCAAAAGATGAATTTTATTGGTCTGCATTTGCTCCGGGTCATCCCAGTAACGATACCTTAATCGACCATCCTGCTCTTTACTTAAAAAGCAGGCACCGCCCTCTGTAATGACGCCCGCAACAGGCCATAAACGGGCGATTAAATCAGACCATCCCGCACATCCCCCCGTCACAGGAATAATCTTGTAACCCGCGCCCTGTAGTCGCCCTAACGCTTGAAAGGTTTTTGTCGGTAAACTAGATTCCCACGTAAGTGTGTCATCTATATCAGTCAGAATGTATTTCACCTTAGAAAACAACAAAGGGGACGCCGCACTCAACTGCGGCAGGCCAGTTTCATGCATTGTTACTAACAACGGAAGCCTCACTTACTTTTAAATGTACTTTATGTTCAGCCATTAGGGCCGATTGCTCAGGAGTAACGTAATCGGTGTACAATTTATCAAGATGAGAAAAGGCTTTCACTCTCGCCATCGCCTTACGACCCCATTTGAATTGATCGGCGACGAGCACAGTGCAACGGCTTGACTCAAGAATGACTCGGCTTAAAATCGCTTCGTCGGGATCAAAATCCAACAATCCAAGAGACATATCCAAACCACCGCAACCAATAATGCCGTAATCAAAATAGTATTGCCGTATGGACTCTAACGCATCCGCACCAACAAGATCTCGATGCAAATGACGCAAACGTCCGCCAGTCATCTTCACACAAATATGTGGCGAGCCACTAAAAATGGCCGCCACCATGAGGTTATTCGTAAAGACTTGCAAATCCTTATGATGTATTAGCTCTTTTGCTACGTACTCTACTGTCGTACCAATTCCTAAGAACACGGAAGCGCCATCTGGAATATCACGAGCTAACATATGTGCGATCTTTTGTTTTGCCGTCCCATTTAAATACTGACGATTATCAAAAGGTAAGTTTTCAGCCGTCGACATTTGTGTAATTCCGCCATGTTGCCGGCGAACAAGATGCAAATCAGCTAACTGATTCACATCTTTACGTATCGTCTGAGCCGAAACATCGAACTTATCGACAAGTACTTCAATCGACAAATTATCAACCTGCTGCACCCAGTTTAATATTTGATTCTGACGCTCCGATAGGCTCATTTCGATTCCTATAATTTAGTCGAGTATTAATTCCTGCGTTAAAAACACATTAGGATCGTCCGTAATTATTGCATCCATGCCCCAATGCCAATGATCAGCAACCTGATCGATTGTATTAGCGGTATAGCAAAGCAACTTATAACCCGCCGCCTTTACCGCTTTTGCTTGAGATTCTGTCAATAAAGAATAATCACAATGTAAGCTATACGCTTTTATGTAGGCTAAATCTTCTTGCCAGGAATCCGGTATGGCTTCATATAATTGCGCTAAATGCCTCGTTGGGGACAATTGATAACACATTTCTAAGGCCGATTTATTAAAGCTTGAAATAATCAACTTTTCATTGTCTTGCCAATGCGTATCTAATTCAGCTAATACACCTGGGACAATTGCATCCACATTATCTTGATCGAATTTTATTTCTAGATTCAAGCCTAAGCCTAATGATTGAATATAAGTTAACGCTTCAACCAAAGTGGGGACTTTTTCACCAATAAACTCATCGCCGAACCAGCTACCCGCATCTAAACTTTGAATATAAGATAAGGTAGCCTGGGACGTTGTTCCTTCACCCGTAGTACAACGATCAAGCGTCTCATCATGGAAAATGACTAAGCCGTCATCCGCCACCAAGTACACATCAATTTCAACCCATTTAACACCGGCATCGGCCCCCGCTTTAATGGCTGCCAACGTATTTTCAGGTGCTAATAACGCCGCACCTCGATGACCAACGACCTTCACATCTAACATAATCTACTCATAAACGTTGTTGAGTTGAGGCATCAAATAAATGCCACTTTGCAGACGGTGCTTTCAGTTTCATCTGGCTTCCAAGCTCCGGGCTATGGGGACCTGAAAGACGTACTACCACAATGGTTTCAACGCCTTCTAAAGTTCCATAGATAAGCGTTTCCGCGCCTAATGATTCCACAGCTTGCACTGTCAATATAAAATCGGCGTCCTCATTTGGCGCTGATTCAGGAAGGCATTCTAAATGTTCAGGACGAATTCCCCAAACAACATTTTTATTGAATGACAGATCCGTTGCTAAACGAATATTCGCACCAATTGAAAGAACGCCATCCGCGACTTTTGCATCTAATAAGTTCATTGACGGAGAACCAATAAAGGCGGCGACAAAAGGCGTCGCTGGGCGTTCATAAAGTTCTAGCGGTGTGCCTATTTGCTCAGCGTTCCCCTTATTAAGTACAACCAATCTATCCGCCAACGTCATGGCTTCCACTTGATCATGGGTTACATATAAAGTGGTTGTACCCAACTTGCGTTGTAATTGACGGATCTCTACACGCATTTGCACTCGTAACTTAGCGTCTAAATTAGACAGAGGTTCGTCAAATAAGAAGACTTGTGGATCACGCACCATAGCTCGTCCCATTGCGACACGTTGACGCTGCCCACCAGATAACTGCTTCGGTTTACGATCTAATAACTCTTCTAAGCCCAGCATGTCTCCTACTGAGTTTACTTTTTTCAAGATAGTCGCTTTATCTACACCGCGATTTTTTAACCCATAAGCCATATTATTAAAAACCGTCATATGTGGGTATAAAGCGTAATTTTGAAAAACCATGGCAATATCACGATCTGCCGGTTCTTTCTTATTCATCACAGTGCCGTTAATCGTAAGCTCACCAGAAGTAATGCTTTCCAGTCCCGCTACCATGCGTAATAAGGTGGATTTACCACAACCAGATGGACCAACTAAAACAATAAACTCACCGTCTGCAATGTGCAGATCGACTGCAGGAATGGCATTAAAGCCATTTGGGTAGGTCTTTCCGACCTCTTTAAGAATTACCTCAGCCATTTTTATTTCTCCGAATCCACTAAGCCTTTAACAAATAGTTTTTGCATACCTACTACCACAATAACGGGGGGCAGCATCGCTAACATCGTTGTTGCCATGACACTGTTCCATTCAATCGCCCCATCTGCGACGGATACCATTCGCTTGATACTCATCACCAAGGTGAAATAAGCATCGTCCGTTGTAATAAGCAAAGGCCATAGATACTGGTTCCAACCATAAATAAATAAGATTACAAACAGTGCAGCAATGTTAGTTCTCGACATAGGTAACAAAATGTCGAAGAAGAACCGCCAAGGGCCAGCACCATCAATACGCGCCGCTTCAACCAATTCACCAGGAATGGTAAGAAAACTTTGTCTAAATAAGAACGTCGCCGTTGCACTAGCAATTAGCGGTAATGCCAAGCCGGTGTAACTATTTAACAAACTTAAATCTGAAATGACCTGATAGGTCGGCATAATTCGCACTTCTACAGGCAACATCAAGGTCATAAAAATGATCCAGAAGCAAAGAGAACGCATAGGAAAACGAAAAAAGACAATGGCGTAAGCGGAGATAATAGAGATAGCAATTTTCCCAAAAGCAATAGCAAGCGCCATAATCAAGGAGTTCATCATCATAAACCAAACAGGGACATCGACCCCATTACCCGCAGCACTAAATAGCACTTTACCCCATGTTTCGGCACCATGGTCGCCAAACCATAAAGGAATAACACCCTGCACAAATGCTTCAGGTGTATGAGTTGACGCCACTAAAGCAATCCAAATTGGTAGGGCTACGGCGCATACACCTAACAATAATATAATGTGGCTGAGTACCGTCAGCCATGGACGATTTTCAATCATTAGTATTGCACCTTACGTTCAATAAATCGGAATTGAATCACAGTCATGATACCGACGATTCCCATCAAAATAACCGACTGAGCCGCTGAGCTACCTAAATCTAATCCAATAAAGCCATCATCAAATACTTTATAAACCATGATCTTAGTGCTTTGACCTGGCCCACCACCGGTAGTGGCATCAATAATGCCGAATGTGTCAAAGAATGCATAAACTAGGTTAACGACTAATAAGAAAAACGTCGTTGGTGATAATAAAGGAAACACTATGGTCCAGAAACGCTTAATCGGGCTGGCACCATCGATCGCGGCCGCTTCAATAAGAGATTTAGGCACAGCTTGCAATCCTGCGAGAAAAAACAAGAAGTTATAACTGATTTGTTTCCAAGTAGCCGCGATGACGACGAGAATCATGGCATCAGTAGAATTCAAATAATGGTTCCACTGAATACCCCAAAATTTTAGCCATTGCGCAACAGGGCCAATACTGGGGTCAAACATAATCCACCAAATAACCCCAGCCAAAGCAGGCGCCACTGCATAGGGCCAAATCAATAATGTTTGGTAGAAAAGTTGTGCTTTAATCACACGGTTAGCCATGATGGCTAATGCTAACGCAACGGCAATGCCTAAAAATGCCACCGAGAAACTAAATATAAGCGTAACGACGATCGATTCGTAATAATAAGGGTCGGTAAGTAAATCGATAAAATTTTCTAAGCCAACAAATTCTCGACTTAAGCCAAAAGCGTCTTCTTGATAGAAAGCTTGTTCAACCGCTTTCTCTGCTGGCCATAAAAAGAAAATGGCAGTGACGGCTAATTGCGGAAGTAACAACAGCCAGGGTAATGCTCTATGAGGGAAAGTAACGTTCATGCGTGTTACCTAGTAAAAACAGATCAAACGCATACTTTGATCTATTGGAAATGGATATAAACACAAAGGCTTAAGTTCCTAAATCAGGTAACTTAAGCCTTTTTGGTACCGTTTTAAAAAAGCAACCTTAGTTTGCTTTCTCAAATTTACGCAATAAGACGTTACCACGTTTTACTGCATTATCTAATGCGGCTTGAGCATCTGCATCACCGTTCCATACAGATTCTAAAGCTTCATCAATTACGCCACGAATTTGTACGAAATTACCTAGGCGTAGACCTTTCGTATTTTCAGTTGGTGTACCCGTCAGCATTTGATTTACTGCAACTTCAGTTCCCACGTTCTTCTCATAGAAACCTTGTCCTTTCGTTAGGTCGAACGCCGCTTTGGTGATTGGTAGATAACCACTAAACTGATGCCAATCCGCTTGCACATCTGCTCTTGATAAATAGCTCAAGAAAGACGCAACACCTTTATAATCATCAGCTGGCTTACCTTGAAGAGCCCACAAAGACGCACCACCAATAATAGTATTGGATGGCTCAGTTACTTGATCTTTCCAGTATGGAAGTTGTGCGACACCAAATTCGAATGGTGCATTACGTTTGATACCTGAATAACCTGCTGATGACTCTGTGTACATAGCACATTCACCACTATAAAACTTCGCGGCGCCATCATTGGTACGGCCAGAATAGCTGAAAATCCCATTTTTCTGCCATTCACCCATTTTATTAACATGAGCCACTTGAAGCGGTCCATTGAAAACAAGCTCAGTATCGAAGCCGCCAAAGCCATTTGCTTTTGTGGCAAATGGTGCGTTATGACGTGCACTCAGGTTTTCTAAATGCACCCAAGATTGCCAAGCCGTTGTAAAGCCACAATTGATACCTGCGTCTTGCAGTTTTTTACCAACCATGTCCATTTCATTCCAAGTCGTTGGAGCCTGAACACCGGCTTTTGCCATCAGCTCTTTATTGAAATAAAGAACGGGTGTAGAACTGTTAAACGGCATGGACAACATATTGCCATCGCCATCAGTGTAATAACCCGTAACGGCACTTAAAAACGCGTCGCCATTGAATGATTGGCCAGATTCTTTCATTAACTTATGAACGGGATAGATTGCGCCTTTTGCAGACATCATGCTTGCCGTACCTACTTCAAATACTTGAACTAGGTGAGGTTGTTGTTTCGCACGAAATGCCGCAATCGCCGCCGTCATGGTTTCTGTGTAGTTACCTTTATACGAAGCTTTCACCTCATATAAATCTTGTGACGCATTATAGTCAGCCACAATTGAATTCAGTTTTTCACCTAAGGCTCCCCCCATTGCATGCCACCACTGAATTTCAGTAGCCGCATAACCAGAGCTAGCAAGAGTTGCACCAAGTATTAAAGCAGAAAGATTACGTTTACGCATGTTCAGGCTCCTCGTTTGAGCTTTATTATTAGTTTGATCGAGGCAAAGAATAACAATGAAATATTTCAATTATATGAAAGTAAAATTTCATTCGCACCTAAAAATACAATACATAAAGTTCAAATGAAACCAAAAAACATAAAAATGTTCGATATTTGATCAAATAGAATCAAAAAATACTTATTATATTTTCATTTGACGAGTAGGATGTGGTCCATGATTTACAAAATCGGAGAAAAAAAGGAAAGGAAAAGCATCGTCCATTTTCTAACACCCCATTAATGCCATGCTTACTATTAATGGGGTTCATATAAATATCTACGGAAAAATTTAAGCTGACAATTCTAATTCCTTTTTTAAATCAAGAAATTCTTTTTCTAACAAGATCACTTTTTCCAATAGTACAGCTTGAGAAACGACTGACTCATCCAACTTTGCAGCTTTCTCCAAACTAAAAGAGATACGTTGCATTCTGTTACCCGCCACTTCAGCTGATGACCCCTTAAGCTTATGAGCTTGCCTTGATAGTTCTAATCGATTACCTGTCGCCGCGATGGCTTTTAGCTCCTCGACTTGAGACGAGGCTTCTTTGATAAATTCTTTAGAGACAATTGAGATTAACTGGGCATTGTGTCCCATTCTGCGATAAAAACTCTCTTTATCAAATATGACATTTTCATGTTCTTCCATTGTATTGTCCTGAATAGTAAAGTGAGTCGATTACTCGTTATTATTTAACCAATGAGATAACTTTTCAACCAAAACCATCTGATCTATCGGTTTCGACATAAAATCATCCATTCCTGCCTCCAGACAGACAAAGTCTTCACCTTTCATAGCATTTGCACTCAATGCAATAATCGGCACCTGTGGAGAGGTTTCCGTTAACGACGCGGTTAATTTTCGAATGTGTTTTGTTGCTTCATATCCATCCATAACCGGCATCTGACAATCCATAAAAATCAGGTCAAAATGATTATCCTTTACGAAACGTAACGCCTCTTCACCATTATTCGCCACCGTAACACGCAAACCTTTCATTTCAAGTAAGCCGCGCCCCACTATTTGATTTGTTATATTGTCTTCTACAAGCAAAACATGATGATTAAACTGAGCCAGTTCCTTATGAGTACTACTTTTCATATTTGATGACTCGCCGTGTTCATTATTTAAATTGTCAGTCAAAGCACTCAATAAATCGGCTTTACGAACGGGTTTCATTATTTCGGATGAGTATGTGTCATAGTCCATTTTTGTATTCAGCGGTGCCGGTAAAGCGTTAGTCAATAAAACACGTTTTACACTTTGACGTTTACATAAAAAGTACCAAATTTCTAATAGTTTAACATTGGTTTTATTACACAACTTTTGGTCTTCAATGACAATTTGAAATGGCATATCTTTATTTTGATAATGCTCGATCGCAGCACTAAAGTTATCTAAAACTAAACAATCGATATTCCAACTCGACAATAGCTCAGAAAGATATTGACCCGTTTTATGGCTGCTCGTAATTAACAATAATGATGTCACGGCTACAAGAGGGCGATCGGCTTCATTTGGCAATGACAATGCCTCTTTTAATCGTAACTTAACCCAAAACGTTGAGCCCTGGCCAACTTCGCTGGTCATGCCCATATTTCCACCCATCATATCGACTAACTCTTTTGTGATAGCTAGTCCTAATCCAGTTCCACCATACTTACGTGTTGTCGAGCTGTCTGCCTGCTTAAAGCGCGTAAATAAATTTTGTTGGTCCGCATACGATATACCAATGCCTGTATCTTTAATAGAAAGCTCTACCAGTGAACCGCCTCCTTTCAATCTCTTGAGGTAAACCGCAACACTCACACTTCCTTTAGGAGTAAACTTGATTGCGTTACTGATTAAGTTGATCAAAATTTGACGAATACGTAAACTATCTCCGATGACTTTAGTTTGTTGAGGTACTGTTAATGGACAATGCAATTCAATGCCTTTTTCATGAGCTTTAATCGCTAATGTTTGCCCAACGCCTTCGATGAGTTCAACTAAATCAAATTCATTCTCCTCAAAATCAATATCACCCATTTCGATTTTTGAGAGATCTAAAATATCATTAATAATATCCAATAGAGATTCCGCACTACTGTAAGAGAGCTGTACTATTTTTCTTTGGTCTTGTTGTAACAACGCCTGATCTAACAACGACAAAGAGCCAAGTACTCCATTTAACGGCGTTCGAATTTCATGGCTCATATTTGCTAAAAATTCACTTTTGGCTCTATTTGCCGCCTCAGCAGCGAGTTTCGCCCGACTGTTTTCAGTTTCTGCTTCAACTAAAGATTGATTCAACAATGAGAGGTCTTTCGTCCTTTTCAAAACCTCCTTTTCCATATAACTCGTTTTACTGGCAATTAAGATTAGAAACCAACCAAATAAGCCAGTTAAAAGAAAACCGCCTGCAAATACAAAATGAGTACTCCAAGGGTGGTATATATTGTACTCATAACTGACTTGTACCAGCTCCCACCGCGATTCTCCAATCGTAATATCATGCCGACTAATCATAGGGAAATCATTCGATGATAGTTTAGAAAGTACACCCTCTAATGATGTCTTTTGAGGGTCAAAACGTGCTAATACATGGGATTTATCTAGCTTGGTATCATGATGTAATAAATATAATCCAGTATGAGGCAACAACGTATCTTCTCCTAGCAAGATAGTGGAGAGCTCAGTTACCGATAAAATCGCCGTAGCGTATCCTTGTAATTTCTTTGGTTTTGATGACCCAATGGACTCTTCAAAAACGGGCAAGAAAATAAGTTCTCCTATATTTTCTTGCTTTCCTTCTTTTTGTACTAACTTAATGGGCAATGTAGACGCAATTTTATTTGTGTTAAAGGCGATATCTAAAGCCTCTTTGCGAGTGAGTTGAGAATACACATCGTATCCAAGAGCCCTACTATTTTGATCTAAAGGTTCTATAAAACTGACAACAATATGTTTATCCCTCGCTTGAACGGGCACTCTGTTCAGCTGTGCATTTCTCTCATAAATAAATAAACTTGGATCGGAATAGGTATGCTGTAAAAACTCGTTCCATGATGTTAACTCTTCTGCAGGTACGTTTTTATTCCAAGATAGTCCTAAAATCGCCGCATCATTAGCCATTACCTTGCTCGCATATGATCGAAAATTGTCCGCAGTCAAATGATCAACGCCTTGAACAAAGCCCGCTAAGCCATATAAAGAATCGATTGAATTTTTTAACCTAGATTCAAAGTGAAACGCTAGCATACTTGAGTTTTTGTCAAACTCTTGCTTTTGCTTTGCATGATCAAAATTAAACGCTACTAAAGAAATACCAGCCGTTATTACTGTTATAGAAAACAAAATAGCAGAAAACTGCTTTATATGAGGCAACTCACTCTTAGCCAGCTTAGGAAACGCCGCCAATATCCAAGGAGTAACAGCAATCACTCCAATAGAGTCACCAATCCACCAACTAAACCAATTTGCAGAAAATTCGATGATCCCAATAGCACCAAAATACAAGAGACCGATACTGCCGATAGTGGGTGCGACTAAGGTGCTAACCACCCCACCAAGAAAAAGAAATAAGAGCACGTTTTTTGATTTATAAAAATCGAATGGCGTATTTAGAAATGCCGAAATCAAAAAATAGCCTAATAACGCTTGAATGGTTGCCCCTAGGGCAATTAATGTCACTAAAGGGTAATTCGGCTCACCGACAGTTACATAGGTGATGTATAGATTAATCAGTGCGCTACCAATAAATACTCCTGGTAATGCCCGCCACGACCAACCAAGAACCGCACCTAAAGCCAGACCGGAAGAAGGCCATAAAATAGTAGAATAACCGGGAGGAATAGCAATTTTTTGGCTAATAAACCCTAACAAAAAATAAAGAACGGCCGTGAAGAACGCCGGAAAAAACAATTTGTACATGCGAGAAATCCATTTTTAATAAATGAAGTAACAAATAACCTTTTACATTCCGCTATAAGAATAGCATAAGTATTATTTTCAGAATGCTCAGTTACTCACTTTATTCAAAATGGATATTCTTAATAGATAGAACTGTTTTAATCTCTCATTTTTCTGAAATTGTACGCTTTATTTTCTCATTAACGCGCTATATAGGGTGTCACCCTCTAACGATTTTTATACTGCCTTTCTAAAAAAGTAAATATAAGTGTAACGGCACCGGCTAAAATCAAATAAATCAGAGTCATTAATAACAGAGGCTCATACACTATGTATGTTTCCAACCGAATGTTGGAGAAAATGGCATAGGTATCAATAATCGTTATTGTCGCGACTAAAGGAGTGGCTTTCAGCTGAATAATCACCTCTCCCCCAATAATAGGTAATGTCCTTTGAATCGCCCTAGGCAACCAAATTCTAGTTAAAATCTTGAACGGTTTCATCCCCATTGCTTTAGCCGCTTCTAGCTCACCTTTTGGTACACCCGACAACGCGCCACGTAATACTTCACCCTCATAAGCCATCACAGACAAGGTTAATGCAAAAAAGGCATAAGGCCAGGCACTGGTTAAAAAAGGCCAAATAAAGGATTCTCGAATGCCTTCAATTTCAGGAAAAACGGATCCAAAGCCATAATAGAAAATCCATATCTGCAGCAATAAAGGTGTGCCTCGAATAATACTACAAAACGAATGTGCCACCATGGCTAAAGGGCGTGGGCCTGTCACTTGAACTAAACCAATGGGGACAGCGAGGATAAAGCCAACAATAAACGTAGAAACCAGCAATAGTATGGTCTTCCATACGGCCGATAAAATGGCACTTTTATATTCAGCAATCCAATACCAATCTAATTTAGTGACTAAAGAAAAAACGAGCAAACATAAGAGCACCAGCAATATCATCCTATGGGGAAAAAGCCAACGTATTCCAAATAGATACCTGGTTTTTCTAGCGGTTTCATGACCCATGAGTTTGTCCTTTTTCCGTTCGCTTAATAAGATACTTAAACAAGACTTCTGACAATAAAGAAACAAGGAGATACAGTGCACCAGCGGCCAATAAAAAAGTCAGTTGCTGCTTACTCGCACCAGCGGCCTGCTTTGCTGCCAGAGTCAATTCAGTCAGACCGACTACCGCTAACAAGGCGGTATCTTTAGTTGCAATAAGCCACAAATTCGATAAACCCGGCAAGGCATGAGGAATCATTGAGGGAATCATAATCCGATATAGGATCTTATATTTTGGAATAGCAAATGCGTGCGCGGCTTCAATTTGACCTTTTGGAATGGCCGCAATGGAGGCTCTAATAACTTCGGTGGCATAAGCACCTTGAACAAAGGCGATGACCAACACACCAGCAAAAAAGCCATTAATTTCTACACCATCAAAACCAAATGAGTAAAGAACGTCATTAATCACATTAGGTAAGGCAAAGTAAATTAACAGGATCAAGACAAGTTCAGGAATGGCTCGCACAGCGGTTGTATAACAATACAACAAATCTGTTAACAAAAGGTTTTGACTCAATTTACCTATTGCACCAAAAAGCCCGATTATGAGACCAAAAAAGTAACCCAGCACAGCAATTTGAAGAGAAAGCGCTAAACCCGATAATAAAGCCCCGCCCCAACCAGGAGAATTAAATGCAAGCAACTCCCACAAAGACATAGATTGATAATCAATTAACATACACTACCTAATTAGAAAGAATGACTCTCAGAGAAAACACTAAGAGACATTCATTGGTTTATTTCATATTCAACCCATGCATTGTGGAAATGCTTACTGTCAACGCCAATATTAAGGTTAAGCGAGTAAAATGGCGCCTTCTTAAGCGCTATCTAAAACTCAGATACCCTAATTATTCTCCATAAATATTAAAAGAGAAGTACGATTTAGAAATCGTATCGTATTGGCCATTGTCTCGAATAGCTTGAATGGCATCATTAAGCTTTTCTTTTAATTCAATATTTCCTTTGCGTAATCCAAAACCAATACCAGCACCCAATAAGGCTTCATCATTAATAGCCATTCCCTTTAGCTCACAGCATTTCATACCGTCAGCAGAAGCCAAAAAGCTTTCTAACGTTAATGCATCGGCTTGAGTTGCATCAATTCTACCGGAGTAAAGGTCTTGATTGGCTTCATCTTGAGTTTGGTATTCTTTAATCGTGGCATTTTTATAATGTTTTTTAACAAACTTGGCATGAATACTCGCCCCTTGCACGCCAATGATCTTGTCATCTAACTCTGATGGCGTACTTCCAAACGGCTTATTTTTAGGTCCAATCACTGCAGCACCGGTTTGATAGTATTTATCAGAAAAATCAATAACCCTTTTTCTCTCTTCGGTAATAGAAAGTGAGGCGGCCGCCACATCGATTTTTCGAGAGAGTAGCGCGGGGATAATACCATCCCATGCGGTGGCTACTATTTCACAGTCTAGTTTCGCTTCAGCACAAATTGCTTTGGTAATATCAATTTCCCAACCAGTGTATTGGCCTGACGCATCGGGCACTGAAAACGGTGGATACGGTTCGGTTGCGATGCCGATACGAAGTGTTTCAGCGAAAGACAATGTTGAACAGATGGCCATACTTGACGCAACTAGCATCATAGAAAAGCGTTTTTTAATCATGTGATTTTCCTTTGTAATATTATGTTTTTGTGATTTAAACACTTGGTTTTTTTATTTTATTGAACGAATAAATTGTTTTAATTTCTCAGACCTTGGTGCATAAAATATATCGTTAGGCGTACCGGCTTCTTCAACAACACCTTGATTTAAGAATAGAACCTTGTTTGCCACTTCAGCCGCAAATTTCATTTCATGAGTCACAATAATCATACTGCGCCCTTCACTCGCCAGATCTTTCATGACCGCTAATACTTCGCTTACTAATTCAGGGTCCAATGCGGAAGTCGGTTCATCGAATAACATGAGATCAGGATTAATGGCTAACGCTCGGGCAATCGCCGCTCGTTGCTGCTGGCCACCCGATAAACACGATGGATACTGGTGCCGTTTATCAAATAAATTAACCCTCTTTAACAACTCATGTGCTTCCTCAATAGCCAGATCCCTAGGGATTTTCAATACTTGAGTTGGCACTTCTATGATGTTTTGTTCGATAGTTAAATGGCTCCATAAGTGGAACCCTTGAAACACCATACCAATTCTTTGACGGATACTTCTAAGCTGTTCTTTGCTTTTTACTTTCAGCCCATTCGCATGATCAGGAATTAAATCGATATGTTGTCCAAAAATGGCTATTTCGCCTGCTGTTGGCGTTTCCAACATATTAATGCAACGTAGTGTCGTCGATTTACCTGAGCCACTGCCACCAATAAGCGCAATCACATCTCCCTTTTGAGCCGTGAAATTAATACCTTTAAGAACGTCAATGTCATTGAAGGTTTTCTTCAAATCACTTACTTCAAGTATGTACTTTGTTTTTAGCGGCTTATTTCGATCCATAACTTACCTCAGCTCTTTTCATGAGCGTGTTTCTAACTACGCGGTTATAGACATTTTTTAAAAATATAAAATTATGCGCTTGCATAATTTTATACACTTGCATAATAATGATGTCAATAAGGTTATTCTCGTTCTGAAATAGTCACGTAAATTTAATGAAGGAAAAGATGATGAAATTATTTGGCAGCCAATCTATGGTACACCCTATTAAACGCGTTTTGATGCGCCGCCCAGGAAAAAGCCTATTAGCCGCCGATGCCAATAAATGGCATTACGGTAGTATGTTTGATGCTGAAAAAGCCATTACCCAATACGGTGCTTTTGCTGATTTAATTAGTGACTCTGGCGCTGAAATAACATGGATCGATGATAATAATGATGGCTTGTGTGACGCTATGTTCACGCAAGACGCCTCTTTGGTAACCGATCATGGTGCTGTGCTACTGAATATGGGAAAAACACTTCGTATACCAGAGCCGGAACTTCATGGCAAAGCTTATGAAGCTCTTGATATACCGGTTTTAGGCGCGCTAACAGGTAACGCAAAAATTGAAGGTGGCGATTTTATTTGGCTGGACGAAAAAACAATTGTAGTCGGGTGTGGTTTTCGTTCAAACCGAGAAGGAATTGATCAACTTAACGCGCTTTTAAACCCTTTCGACATCCAAGTCATCGGCTTTGATTTACCTGTTTGGCAAGGCGCGGAAGCTTGCCTACATCTTATGTCTATGATTTCTCCTCTGGATGAAAAACTGGCTCTCATTTATTCTCCACTGATGCCAACAGCATTCTATAGCTTATTATTAGAAAAAGGCTTTACTCTACTGGATTGTAACCCCGAAGAATATCTAGCCAGTGGCGGCTTAAACCTAAATGTATTACCAGTAAAGCCCAAAGAATGTATCATGATTGACGGTTTTCCATTAACAAAACAACTGATGGAAGACGCTGGCTGTAAGGTCCAGGTTTTTGAAGGTGATGCATTGTGTATTGCTTGCGAGGGCGGTCCTACTTGCTTAACGAACCCTATATTACGAGGCTAATTTTTTAGGAATGTCTACCAACAGAAGAGAAGGCAATAACCGTCGTCAGGAGCTGATTGATGCAACCTTAAATTGCATTGAAAACGAAGGTCTCCAAGGAACCACTGTCCGAAAAGTGGCTGATTATGCAGGCGTCACTAATGGATTAATTCGCTTTTACTTCTCTGGAAAAGACGAACTCATGAGGGCGGCCTATGCCGCTCTTTTGGATCAGATTTATTCCCATGCTCGCATTGCTGTAGATGACGATACTGTCAAGCCACAAGTTAGACTGCGTAACTTTATTAGTGCAACGCTCTCTTATCCTATTGTGGCACCACGTACTGTATTGCTCTGGGCGAATTTTCTTCCAGTGACTTACATCGACACTGAAATGTCTATTATTCGTAACGAGGCCTACGTTGAGACAACAAATATACTAGAGCCTCTTATTAGAGATTCATTTTTAGATAATGGCATCGCTTTAGACGACAAAAAAGTGAAGAATTATGCGATACAAGTAAACGCCATCATTGACGGTCTTTGGATTGAAGGCAGTTTAGCGGGAAATAAATTCCAAAGAAACGAGCTAGTAAATTTAGGGATCGAGGCTACTGCGGCGATTCTTTCACTCAAGATTTAATAACACCACGTGTGGCAAGAGTGCGACTTGTCTGGAAACACCCCAAATATCATGAAACTGAGTGTTAATTAACGCCTAATTTGATTCCATACAGACGATCCCCCCTTTGATTACAGAGTAAATTTAGCCATAATCACCGCTAACTTAAACGCTAAGAATGAGATTATTTTGCAATTATTACGAATAGAATGTCTTGGAAAAGAACTTCGCTTAGAAGCGGCCATGTCAGGTTGGCAAGGACTATTTTGGGATGGTCACTTGGTTTCTCAAATTAATGCGAATGCCGATGCACTGCCATTGCAAAGACACAGTTTTACTCTTCAGTCTAACCAAGGCACTATTGAATGCCATTTAGATGTCGACCTTGAATGGCAACCCTTTCTGTTAAAATACGCTTTAACGGTCAATGATACGCCGATATCAGAAGGTCAAATCACCACCAAGGACATAGAAACACAAGAAGTGATCAACCGTCCGCCTGAAAAGAAAAAATTCAGCTTCATTGGTCTCGGTTCGTTCGCGCTTAAAATGCTCAAAAGCGCAAAAGCCATTAAGGTCTTATTTGCTGCAGGTTCGCTTGCGGCCTACTCTTGGCTATTCTCTATCGAGTTCGCACTCGCACTGATTGCTTGTTTAGTATTCCATGAATACGGACACATTCGTGCCATGAAATACTTCGGTATGAAAACCAAGGGCATCTACTTAATTCCTTTTATTGGCGGTCTAGCGCTCTCTGAAAGTAAAATCAACACCCGCTGGCAAGATGTCGTCATAGCCATTATGGGGCCATTCTTTGGCTTATTGCTTTCCATCGTCAGTCTTATTATCTATTGGATCACAGACATTGAGCTATTCGCCGGTATCGCCTCCTTTAACGCACTGCTAAATTTATTTAATCTATTACCAGTATTGCCATTAGACGGAGGACATATCTTAAAAAGCGTCGCTTTCTCCATGAATTCCGTGCTTGGTTTAATTGTCTGTGTACTAGGCGCATTACTCGGCATCGCCGCCTGTTATTACTTTGGCTTTGCGCTTTTAGGTTTTATTTTATTTATCGGTACCTTTGAAATCCTGTTCGAATGGCGCGACCGTCATCGCAGTCAGTTGCTACCACTAGATAGATATGGTCAAGCTGTCTCGGCCGTATGGTACGTTGTCACTGTTGGGCTACTGTGTTCTATCATCTACATCCTGGGCACAACCGGAAATAACGCCTTAGCCATTCCTATGGCCATCCTAGGCGCCTAGACAAAAACAATCCGCCTTACCTATTTGAAAAGGAAGCAATTAAAGCCTTTCTTTTCACAAACCATCTCTTCATATAAATATTTCAGTTTATTACAGGCATAAAAAAACCCCCATAAGGATAGACCTTATGGGGGTTCCACTTCTTCAAATTGCTCTATTTGCAGAAGTCTAAACGAAAAAAGGCCAGCTTTAAAAGCTGGCCTTTTTAATCATGGTGCCCAGAGACGGAATCGAACCGCCGACACGAGGATTTTCAATCCTCTGCTCTACCGACTGAGCTATCTGGGCAAGTGCGGTGCATTGTATAGGAATCTATTTAAGGGTCAATAGTTTTTTTAATTTTTTTTACAATAAGTTAGAAAAAAGTTCTTATCTGCTATTATTGGACAACCTATTGATCAATATAGAAGAAAAAATATGCTGCACATCGTTTTATTCGAACCAGAAATACCACCGAACACAGGTAACGTCATTCGTCTTTGTGCGAATACTGGTTTCCAACTGCATCTAATTGAACCGCTTGGTTTTGAATTAGAAGACAAGAAACTTCGTCGTGCGGGTTTAGATTATCATGAAGTCGCCAAGGTCAAACGCCATAAAAATTGGCAGGCTTTTGTGGACTCACAGTCCTTTGAAACCATCTATGCTTTAACAACTAAAGGCAGCCGCCCCCATTCTGAAGCAAGCTTTCAGCCAAATGATGTGCTTGTCTTCGGCCCTGAGACTCGAGGACTGCCCTCGGACTTTATCCAGGCTTTACCGCCGGAACAGCGCTTACGATTGCCCATGCAGCCAAATAGCCGTAGCTTAAACTTATCTAATACCGTCGCTGTAATGGTATACGAATCATGGAGGCAGCTCGATTATGCTATGCCAGATCAAGATTTATGAACGGTGGACAGTATGATGCCTCTCATTGGACTATTAAAAAAAATCACAGAAAGAGACGACAAGATTTTAAAAACAGTGTCTACCTGCACGCCTCAAACGATTTGAAATTTAGGTTTGTGCTGCTCGCTGGCATTATCTTATTACACAGTTTAGCGATGGTGCTGTTTGAAGAAATGGACTGGTGGCAAGCATTCTGGTTATCAATGACGTCTGCCAGTACTACAGGTTATGGTGATATTTCTGCCGCTACCTTTTGGGGACAAGCGGCCACCATCATACTTATCTATGGCATGGGAATAGCGTTACTCGCCCAAATCGCCAGTGATTACATCGAATTGCGCCTACAAAAGAAAGAAATGCGCATCAAAGGCAACATGGAGTGGGATCAAATGCAAGATCATTTATTAATTGTAAATACACCAAAACATTATACTGAACGTTATCTAGAGCGGTTAATTTCTCAGATCTGCGACTCTCCAGAATTACAACAGACACCAATACAAATTTTAACCCCTCACTTTCCTGAAGGCCTGCCAATGTCATTAAGAGCCCATGGAGTGGTTCATCATACTGGAGATGCTACGGCAACGGGAATGCTAGAATCGGCTGGAGCCCAGCGAGCGAAATACATTATCGTACTCAGCCCTGACAGCCAAGAAAGTACCAGTGATAGCAAAGTGTTTGACATACTACATCGCCTTAAGGAGCTACAAGTAAGTGCTTTTGTTTTAGCCGAATCGGTAGAAGACGCTAATCGTGACCGTTTTAGAAACGCTAGGGCCGATGCGGTGATTCGACCGATCAGAGCTTATCCAGAAATGCTTGTACGCTCCTTAATTGCTCCCGGTACAGAACAGGTATTAGAGGATTTATTTCGCTACCAAGGGGATCACACGATTCGTCTAGACGTTGAAATCAAAGGGAAAACATGGGCTAATATTGTTACCACTCTCATTCAATACGATGTTGGTACAGCACTTGGTTATGTTGGGGAAAATGGAATGGTGACGACTCACCCAAAAACATCAGAGATAGTTACCGTTCATTCTCTTATTATTTTAGTAAACGATGACCAGGTTATCCCCAGCAAGCAAATCATTAAAAACTATTTTGCCTAGCCCTTCATTTGGGAACCTGTTAAGAAGATACAAAAAAGCCATGCATGACATGGCTTTTTTGTAGATAGACTTTAAGCTACATAAATGCGTATTGCTATAACTGTCCCGTTAAGACTAAGTACTTCTCCATTAACTGTTCTTCCGTTTCACGACGACTAGGGTCTAGCGGAATACAATCAACAGGACAGACTTGCTGGCATTGTGGCTCATCATAATGCCCAATACATTCTGTGCATTTTGAAGGCTCAATCACATAAATTTCTTCACCTTGAGAAATCGCTTCATTTGGACACTCAGGTTCACAGACATCACAATTGATGCATTCATCTGTAATAATCAACGACATATATTACCTCCTCACAAACTCATTACGCTTGAGTGATCCGCTCAATATTATTTCTGTTTAACGTTATAGTGTTCACGTAACACCCGTTCAACTTCAGGGTTTACAAATTGCCCGAAATCACCATTTAAAGAGGCAATTTCTCTCACTAACGTTGAAGAAATATAAGAATGTTTTTCCGATGGCGTTAAAAATAAACTTTCTACATCAGGCGCAATCACACGATTCATATTGGCTAACTGAAATTCATATTCAAAATCAGACACCGCTCTTAGACCACGCACGATTACTTTACCATTTACGGAACGGGTAAATTCAGTTAATAAATTATCAAACCCAACAACTTCAACATTGGGTAAGTGACTTAATACTTGTTGCGCCAAAGCTATTCGAACGTCGTGAGACAATACAGGTCGCTTTTTTGGGCTTGCTGCAACCGCAACAACCACGTTACTAAACAGCTTTGCTGCACGCTCTACTAAGTCGGTGTGACCATTCGTTATAGGATCGAATGTCCCTGGATAAACCGCAATTGTACTCATAGCTCTCACCCGAACTGTAATTAAAGAAGGCGATAACAGCAGAGAATACCCCTACTTTTACGCTCTAATTTCTAACAAAGGCACGCATCATATCGAATAATGCCCATGTTCTCAATTAACACCTGTGAATATTGTCTATTTAATAAGCACGTACCCATCATGCCTTTCAATAAAACAGTGTAGATGAAAATATCTAAACTGAGGTCTCTGGACTAGATTACAAAAGGTGCAATGAATTGCTTTAATACACTAATCGCCAAGAAGATAAAGATAGGTGAAATATCCAAACCACCTAAATTAGGAATTACTTTACGAACTTGGCTGTATAAAGGCTCCGTGATCTGATGAACCAGCATAGCACCTGGATGATTAGCTCCCGGAGCAACCCAACTTAAGATAACAGAAATCAACATCGCCCAGAAATATAAATCAAGCAAATGATATACGGTCCCTGCAAGGGTAAAAACCACATACTGAGCCGCCCCTAACTGATAACCTTTTATCAGCAAAATTACCGCAATCGTAGCGAACTGGACAGCTAAGGCCAATACAATAGAGGACGTATCAACACGACCAATAGAAGGAATTAGCTTACGAATAGGCAGTAATAAAGGATTTGTGGCTTTTACGACACCTTGACTAATTGGGTTGTAAAAATCCGCTTTTGTTAATTGCAAGATCAAACGCAACAACACCACAAATAAATACAAGTTAGCCAGTGTTTTAAATAAAAATATAATCGGATCAGAAGTCATTGGTGCATTCCTTTAATCATGGTCTTTAGCAGAAAGTTGATCGGCAAACTCTTGAGAACGTTTGGCACAGGCAGAAAGAGCATCGCTCATCATTTTTTCAATACCATTTGCTTCAAACGACAATAGCGCCTGCTCTGTGGAGCCTTTTGGAGAGGTTATATTAATACGCAACTGCTCCACACTGATGTTAGTCAACTCGGTCGCCATTCTTGCCGCACCCAGCATTGAGTGGGCCGCTAAGAATCGGCTTTCCTCCTCAGTGAGTCCGTCTTCAACACCATAACGCACCATAGACTCAATAAAACGGAAGAAATAAGCGGGAGAACTACCAGCAAGCGCCGTTACAGTATGCATATGACGCTCATCATTCACCCATAAAGAGCGACCAACACTAGAAAAGAGTATATCAGTCCATTCTTTATGTTGTTTTGTGATCAAATCATTGCCGATTAACCCAGCCACACCCGCGCCCAACTGTGCCGGTGTATTTGGCATACTACGTACAATACCAACGTCACCTAACCAAGCTTGTAAGCTCGCTACTTCAAGCCCGGCAGCAACAGAAATAAATAATTGATTTGGTTGAATTACCGAGGAAAAATCCTCTATAACCGCCTGCATTTGAATAGGCTTAACACATAAAACAACAATATTAGCGGTTGCTACGGCGACTTTATTATCGGCAATCATGTTAATACCGAAAGTGTCAGAGAAATAAGCCCGTTTTGAGTCAGTACGAGCCGTTCCTGTTATATTGTCTGCAGAAACACCACTATTTAAAAGACCTTGCATGATAGCACTGGCCATATTTCCCATACCAATAAAGGCAATTTTTACAGCGGATCCTAACGTTTTTTGCATGCAATGCTCCTATATTAAATTCGTTGTTAACGTGAACCAAAAATAGCGGTTCCAATTCTTACCATGGTACTACCAGAAGCGATGGCCGCCTCCATGTCACCAGACATACCAATAGAAAGTGTATCGATATTAGGAAGTTGCGCTTGTAAGCTTTTATACGCTTGCAGCAAGGGTTGATACACTCTTATTTGCTCATCTTCAGAAGATTGTGGCGCAGGGATGGCCATTAACCCTCTCAATTGTAAATTTGGCAAAGAAATCACCAGATCAACCAGTGCTTGTAGTTCCTCTAAATGCACTCCCGATTTTGTCTCTTCACCACTTATGTTTACTTGAATACAAACATTAAGTGGAGCAAGGCTCTCAGGTCTTTGCTCGCTTAACCTGATGGCAATTTTCTCTCGATCAAGGGTGTGTACCCAATCAAGATTTTCAGCGACTAAACGAGATTTATTTGACTGTATTGGCCCGATAAAATGCCACTCAATGTGTTCTAAGTGAGATAAGGCAGCACATTTATCAATGGCTTCTTGTACATAATTCTCACCAAATAAGCGCTGCCCCGACTCATAGGCGGTAATAATATCGGCAATTGGTTTGGTTTTACTGACAGCCAATAAACGGACCGCCCCTAACTCCCTTTGGTATTGAGAGTTTACATCTTCTATTTGTTTACGAACTTGCTCTAAATTGGTTGCGATTCCCATATTGAGTAACTCCGTTTTAAATGACTGATATATAAAGTATTTCACAAAAATAAAGCCTAGTTTGAATGTCTAGGCTTTATTTATAAGTCGGTATGATAGCACTAATATTAAAAGTCGTATAAGTCTGCAGTGGACCCACAATAACGACCATGATATTCAATTTTAAAACCGTCTTCATTACCGTTATTTTTGGCGGCATTGGTCGCGGCTAAAAACATGGGCTCATAGTTAGAATGCTCTGGATAAAAACTGATGCCTAATGATACGCGCGTGTTTTCCGAGAGCTTTGAACGAATTAAATTAATCTGACTCAATAACTTCACCGCAACCGTTTCTGCATCCTCTAAATTTCGAATCCGAATCCCCATGACAAACTCACTTTGAGAAAATCGACCGATAAGATCATTCTCTCGTATGGAACTTCTCATCACTTTAGCTAATTCTAAAATATCAGAATCATCAATATCGTGATTCCGCCAACTGACTTGACCACTGTGAATATTAACGGAAATCAATGCCAATCGTTGAAAGTATCTACGAGCATCTTTCATCATTATGGAGAAATTAGAATTAAAGCGTTTAGGTTGCATTAAACCCGTTAACTCATCTTCATACGTTGAGTTTAGTAATTCCTCTTCCATTTTATCTCGAGAAAATGTCATCAGGATCAAGCTACAAACTGAGTTTAACATGAGCTCAAGAGTATAACGCTGCTCATTTAAATAAGATGAATGGGTGAAAATAATGGCGAACCCAACCACATGATTATTCGTATTTATAATGGGTTTTAGTAAGCAACTATCTAGATTATGCTGACTTAACCACGGCTGCCATACTGTCCAACTATTATTTTCAAGTAAATCTACTTCATGAATGTCAAAGCTTGCCTCCGATTGAAGGTAACAAAGCTCAGCAGGGACACTGACCATCATCTTAGATGGCGTTGCCAATTCATTCACTAAGTCACTTCCAGCATCAATTCGCCAATTACCACCACCTTTATCGCAAGAGACAAAACAAAAATGACTTGGTTGCCCCGCTTTTTGAAAGCATTCTACCATTTCATTTAAAAGGCTTATTTGTGAAGCACCTTGGGTTAACTGCATCATCATTTTTTGGCAATGAGCTTGAATTTCTTCAAAATCCGATTTTTGCTTCTTTAGCAGAGTGAGCTCTGTTTCTAAAGTAGAAATTCTTTCGTGTAGATTATCCAAAATACTATAGTCTATGCTTTATATATCCACATTATCTATATAAGCTGAGAGTATTTCTTGAGATAAAAAATGCCGTCAGCTTATATAGCCCTTGTTCTAAAAAACTTATTAATAATACATATTAAAGTCGTAGATCAATAAGTTATAAATTAGTGTATTTATTCAGTTTACAACACTTTGTTACCGGAAACATACGTTGCTTGCACTTTTCCGATCATTTCATCCCCGAAAAAGGGTGAATTATGGCCCTTTGTTCTTCTGTTTTCAGGCCGCCACTGCCAATGACAAGTACTATCAAACAAGAAGAAGTCCGCAAAACTGCCTTTACTTAATGAACCCGCATCAATGCCAAAGCAGCTCGCAGGCCCTATTGTTAAACAAGACAAAAGCACGCTTAGGTCAATCATGCCATCATCGACTAATTTCATTGCCAAAGGTAATAACACTTCAATATTGGCCATCCCAGGCTCTGTTGCCGCAAAAGGCGCAATTTTCGCCATTTTTTCATGGGGCTGATGATCAGAACAAATCGCCGAAATAACGCCACTTTTAATGCCTTCAATTAGAGTTAAGCGATCATCTTCTGAACGTAAAGGAGGTAATACATGGTAATGGCCATCGAACGCATTCAATACCTGATCCGTTAATAGCAAATTATGCAAGGCCACATCCGCCGTAACATCTAAACCCGACATTCTTGCATCGGCGATCATCTCAATGGATTTGGCGCTAGACAAACGAGCAAAATGCGCTTTCACACCCGTCCGTTCTACCAATATCAGATCTCGAGCTAGGGCAACCGTTTCGGCTATATCGGGAATACCAGCTAAACCATGAGTAATAGAAATCACGCCCTCATGAGCACAGCCACCATCCGCTAGACTTTCTTCATTTGGATGGAAAACCACCAATAAATCATGAGTAGCCGCATACTCTAAGGCTCTTGATAACACTTTTGTACTTTCTAAGGGGTGTCTATGGTTCGACAAGGCAACACAGCCCGCCTCGGTTAAAGACACCATGTTACTTAAGGTTTTGCCCTTTAGTCCTTGAGTCAATGCCCCTAAAGGAAATACATTCGCTTGCCCGGCCATTAAGGCTTTATCTTGAATAAGCGCGGCCACGGCGGGTGTATCAACAATAGGGCTGGTTTCAGGAGAGCACACAACCGTTGTTACTCCACCAGACACGGCAGCACGTGTTTCTGATGCAATTGAACCTTTTTGAGTTAACCCAGGTTCTCTTAATGCGACCCCAAGATCCACCATGCCAGGAATCACCCACAAACCAGTCGCATCTACCACTTCGTCAGCCACAAAGCCTTGAGGGTTCTCCCCAATAGCCAGCACTTTTTCATCTTCAATAAACAAGTCGGTAACGGCATCCAGCCCTTGGCTAGGATCAATAATACGACCATTTTTGATACATAATTTCATATTAGATGTGTTCTCCTGAAGCGGTTTCAGCGACTTTACTTGCCGCTGTTTCTTGGCTTTGTAATTGCCCACTCATTGCCATCGACATCACCGCCATACGCACAGCAATCCCATTGGTAACTTGATTAAGAATCACCGAATGCTCTCCATCAGCCACCTCGGACGCAATTTCTACCCCTCGATTTATTGGACCAGGGTGCATCACAATGACATCCGATTTCGCCCATGCCATGCTTTCTGTGGTCAAACCATACAAACGATAAAACTCACTTTCACTTGGTAGTAATGCACCTTGCATTCTTTCTTTTTGTAAACGCAACATGACAATCACATCCACATCCGTCAACCCGGCTTGTAGATCATGACAAATGGTGACTCCCGTTTCTTCAAAGTAATCTGGTACCAGTGTTTTCGGACCAACGAGGCGAATTTCATCGACGCCTAGAATTGTCAGCGCATGTATTTGTGAACGAGCAACTCGAGAATGTAAAATGTCCCCAACAATCGCGACTTTCAACCCTTCAAAACGCCCTTTATGACGTCTAATCGTCAGCATATCCAGCATCGCTTGCGTTGGGTGAGCGTGTCGACCATCACCGGCATTAATGATCGCCACATTTGGAGTGCAGTGCTGTGCAATAAAATGCGCCGCACCACTGTCCCCATGTCGAACAACAAACATATCACTTTGCATGGCTTCTAAATTTTTTAACGTATCCAGAAGAGATTCGCCCTTAGAGGTAGCAGAAGTAGCAATGTCTAAATTAATAACATCAGCGGAAAGGCGTTTAGCGGCAAGTTCAAAAGTAGTACGGGTTCGAGTGGAGTTTTCAAAGAAGAGGTTAACAACGGTTTTACCGCGTAGGAGGGGGACTTTTTTTACCGATTGCTCTCCCATACTGAGGAAAGAATCGGCTCGATCCAGTATTTCCGTTAAAATCGTTTTATCTAAACCGTCTAAGGTTAAGAAGTGCTTCAGCTGACCCTGTTCATTCAATTGCAATGCTCGTGGTTCGGACTGCATCATTATTTGCTTTCCTCAAACAGTAAGGCGTCATTAATGTCGCCTATCATTATGTAAGATAGGAAAATGCCCAGAGGTATCAAATACGAACTGGGCACCGATTAATAAGCAACAGAAGTAGGCCTCCTATTACCCTATGTTATTCCATGCCTTATTGTCTTACTTGTCTTCATAAAAAGAAAGTAACGGCATCAAAAATTACGTCTCTAGCGTGATTACTGCCAGGTGCATGTAACAAAATTAGCTAGATTCCACCACACTCCCTGTTAAAGGATGAGGCCCTGACAATTTAATTCTTTGTGTTGAGCTTAAACGGATGACTTCTCCTACAGCATCCGCGTGAATGGGTAATTCGGTTTGCTGCAAATCATACAGAATAGCTAACGAAATACTGGCAGGTCTCCCAAAATCAAATATTTCGTTCATCGCTGCACGAATCGTGCGACCAGACATCAACACATCGTCGACTAAAATAACATGTCGATCTTCCGTTGATGGTAATACCGTTTGTTTCACTTTCGGGTGTAGGCCCATACGAGAAAAATCATCTCTGTAGAACGTAATATCTAGCGTAGACAAAGGCTCATCCGTTGGAATGTGTGCAAGTATTTTTTCAGCAACCCACACCCCTCCACTATGAATACCTACCACGATAGGATTGGTGATTGATTTTTTTGGCAATGCTTTACTAAGTTATCGGCTAGTACGGATAAGGCACTATCAACATCCAAATTCATGTATTGGTCTACCTTTATATCAAATAAAATATCTAATCAGTGACGCGACTCATTTCGTTATAGGGTATTTGCAGACTCACCAAACCAAGAGGTTAGGATCATTTGAGCCGCAATACCATCGACAGAGTTCTCTTTAAAGTTACGCGAACCGCCAGACTCAATAACCATTCCTTTCGCTTCATAAGAGGATAACCTTTCATCCATCAAATAGCGTGGTTTACCAAATCGTCCCTGCAGGCGATTAGCGAATTTTTTTGCCCGAAGACACATTTCATTCTCGCTGCCGTCCATATTTAATGGTAAACCGACAACAAAGCCATCTGGCTGCCATTCGGCAACCAGTGCTTCGATGACATCCCAATTAGGGATGCCTTCTTTCGCCTTAATTGGATCTAAAGGCGTCGCTGTACCAAGCCATGTTTGACCAACAGCAACACCAATACGAGTGGTGCCAAAATCAAATCCTAAAAGTGTTTTTGACTCAACAGATATACCCGTATTCTCTGTTTCAGAATGAACCATTAACCATGTCCTACATCAGGTGATAAACGACACATATCAAAACCCAACACTCGCGTGGCGGCTGAAAATTGTAAGTCGCTTGGAGTGTTAAATAATACGTCTAAATCGGCCTCACATACCAGCCATTGATTTTGAGTTATCTCGGCTTCTAATTGACCCGCATCCCATCCGGAACAGCCCAAAGCAATAAGAAACGACTCAGGGCCATGCCCATTTGCTAAATCTTCAATCACAGAAAATGACGCCGACAAGGCCACTTCTGCGGTAACAGGTAATTCATTAGGACAAGGTATCTCTCTCGAATGCAGAATAAAACCTTTTTCTGATTCAACAGGACCACCATGGTAAACAGAGGTATGGGCAATGGTAGGGTCACATACCGCTAACTCTAAATGGGCAGCGAGTTCGGAAAATAAAACCTCAGAAGGTCTATTAATAGTAATACCTAAAGCGCCCTCAGGGGTATGTTCGCATAAATAAATCACCGTCTGTTGAAACTGTGGATCGCTCAACTGAGGCATAGAGATAAGAAAATGATTTTTTAAGGACTCAAACGCAGTTTTCATAGACTAGTACCCTCTCTTAGACAAAAAATGTTAAGCCGCAGTGTGCTGGGCTAAAAGATAGAAGTTTTAATCGTGAAATAAATGAGCTGTGCTTGTGCAATAGTGTTCGTAATAATAATTACGTTAGATTGTCTGGCAAGATAGAGTGTCGAATATTTATAAAATCAATGAAATAACGACATTAATTCTATAAAGATCAAGTTCACCAGCATTATCAGTATAGATAAAATTGAACATTAAACTAGTGCAAATAAAAAATTACTGAATAAGTAACTTTAAAACACTGGTTTCAAACGATACAATCTGTACTAATTTGTTTCTCCTTACTAAAGTGAGGTTATTAACTTAGCATTCTTTTTTTCATAATTAAAAGTAAAAAAATGATATTAACCAAATTTGAATTTTACCAAGAGCAGCAAACGACGGCCAATCGAGTTGATCGTCTACGCTTATCTCAATGGCAAGATCACTACATTGCAGAGACGGTTGATTTACGTTACTTTTTCCATAGCGGCTGGTCATCTTAGTCTCAAAAATGATTAATACAAAACACGACGATCCATAACGTATTTAATTGAGTATACACTCACATTTTAGAGACTATTTTTATATGAAACTTATTGCTGTTGACTACACATCTGCTACCGCAAAAGAAGATTTTGTTCGCTCCCTACATGAAACGGGGTTCGGCGTACTAAAAAACCACCCTATTTCTAAACATCTCGTCAGCCAAATCTATACCGATTGGCAAACATTTTTCGATTCACCAGAGAAACACAACTACCTTTATAACAAAGACAAACAAGACGGTTACTTTCCTCCAACCGTTTCCGAAACCGCGAAAGGCAGCACCAAAAAAGACATAAAAGAATATTTTCACTACTATCCTTGGGGACAGTGTCCTGATCAACATAAAGCCTTGCTGGCGCAATATTATCAAGAGTCTAACTCTCTAGCCGCTGAACTGCTTGCATGGGTAGAGCAGTGTACACCACCAAAAGTGGCATCACTTTATTCTCAACCGTTATCTAGCATGATAGAACAATCAGACCAGACCCTATTAAGAGTATTGCACTATCCACCTTTGAAAGGCGATGAAGAATTGGGCGCAATACGAGCAGGAGCCCACGAAGACATCAATTTATTGACAATTTTACCTTCAGCGAATGAGCCTGGTTTACAGGTAAAAGCCAAAGATGGCAGTTGGATGGACGTTCCTTGTGATTTCGGGACACTCATAGTGAATATCGGTGATATGTTGCAAGAAGCCTCTGGTGGCTACTTTCCATCAACCTCCCATCGCGTCATCAACCCTGATGGAGCGGACAAAACCAAATCTCGTATTTCCTTACCTTTATTTTTACACCCTAAACCTGAAGTCGTGCTTTCAGAACGCCATACGGCTGGCTCCTATTTGCATGAACGTTTAGTCGAATTAGGTGTTATCTAACCAAGCTGAAAAAAGTAACGATCACAAAAAAGGGGCCGTTAAGCCCCTTTTTTCTTCTTGAAATAAATTACAGATCGATACCTTTCGATTGCAAGAATTCATTAATCTCAATGATTTTACCCGTATTCACAGACTCTTCCGCCGCGCTACCCACAACAATTGACCAGAAACCTTCCTCAACCGTTGCACTATTGGTTTTCTTACCTGCCATTTGATCCGCAAAGGCGATATGTTCAAACCAAGTTGCACCGTTATGACCTGAATCTTCGATCAGTTTAGGGTAACTTGGCTTAGATGTCTTAGATGGGCGATATTGACCACAGAACACTTCCATTTCTGTTCTTAAGCGTTCGCTCTCGCCGAAATCTTCCATTTCTGCCGCCTTCACGCGACCTTCATCACCACAAATCACTACTTCTTCATGAAACATAGGTGCAAACATGCATAGATTAAAACCGGCGCGCACACCGTTTTCATATTCAACAGTCACAAAAGCGCTATCCAAAATATCAGACTTCTCACCTTTAAATTCAAACCCAATGAAATTAGTAGACTGAGAACCCGTTGCATGAACACGTACTGGACGCGACTGGGCAAATAAATTCAATAAATCAAAATAATGACAGCACTTCTCGACCAAGGTACCGCCAGAATATTTAGAAAATTTATTCCATTGGTTCACTTTATCCAAGAATGGAATGCGATGCTCCATGATGTTAATCATTTTTACATCACCCACAGCACGACGTTCTAATACTTCATGAATGGCTTCAGCATAAATGGATTTGTAACGATATTGCAGACCAATTTGCAGAACAGAATCGTATTCTTTCGCCATTTTGGTGATTTCATAAGCGTCTTCTAGCTTAGTCGCCATTGGCTTTTCCATGAAAATGGGCTTACCCGATTTAATCGCCACTTTCAAAATATCTAAATGGGTATAATTTGGAGTACAAATCATAATTCCATCAATTTCAGGATCATTACAAGCGGCTTCCAAGCTATCATACACAATAAAATCTTCATCAGTGACTTTAGCAAACTCCTCTCGCGCCACTTTAATACTGCGTTCATTGGTATCAAAGACACCGTGTATTGAGGTACGACCCACGCGAGTGGCGACTCGCATGTGTTCCATTCCAATCATGCCACAACCAATTAAACTTACTCGAAAATCAGCCGGTGCTTTGGCAAAAAAATGACGCTCTTCTTCGTTTAAGTAATGAAATGCAGGGCCTGAGTAACTGAATAATTGGCCGTTGATTTTTTCTTTGCTCATGATGATTCCTGATTAACATAAATAATGGATCGTATTAATGGGCTAACAATAGGAAAAGTCTCTCATTATGTCTAATATATCTTTCAGCATAGCTTAATATAAAAAACATATTAAGCGCGCATCCACTTGCCTACTATTATCTAAGCTTACTAAACCACGTCTCTTTCCCCATAAAAGCACGGCTTTTGGCCGTCGTTGATAAGCACCTAGAATCATTAGACCATTACACACCTACGCCACAACATCAAAAGCATGACAAGAAAACCAAGGGGATTTTTTTGAATGCTAGGGACAACAGATTCTGTCAATATTTGCTTGATACTGGCTTCAATTTTAGCTGGAATCGATCCCATTTCAGAACCTCGGTAAACGAGATAGAGGGTACGAGCATGTCGACTGGAATCCAGTTCAAAAAGGTGCACTTGATCGAGACTATGAATACTTTGTGCGACACACAATGAACTTAAAATCCCCCATCCATGACCATCTCTAACGAAATTCATTAAGGTGTGAGTGTCATCCGTTTCAAACCGAACGTCTGTCATCAAGTTCATCCGTCTAAGAGCGAGCTCACTTAACGTCCCAATACTGGTATTTTTACCAAACTTAATAAGTGGCTTATTTTTAGCCAATGTGTGTACATTCACTCGCCCCTTAGCATCAAACGCTAAGGTTTTTAGATAATTTTCAGGAACCGCAATAACTAAAGGGTCACGAAACAGCTCCCATTGACTATAGGCATCCAATTCCAATAACGGATCATCTGAAACTAGAATATCGATATCTCGATTCAACAATTGTTCGACCAAAGTAGATGTATTGCCACTTTTCAACATGATTTGCTCTGTGGTTTCACACAACTCTGTTATCAGCAAACTACCGAACACTTCTGAGCATGAGGTCACCAGTCCCAGACGACACTGAAGTGCTCTTTGATTGGATGCATCACGCACTAAGCCATTCAGTCGTGTTAACTCGCCAATAATGACATCCGCCTTTTGCTTCAATGCTCTTCCCGCCATGGTCAGTTGCACCGGCTTTTTACGTCTAACAATAAGCTCAGTACCAAGTTGACTCTCCAGCTGGCGCAGACACTGGGAAATCGCTGGTTGAGTCACTTTTAACTTCTGCGCAGCTTCAGTAATGGAATTTGACTCCGCTAAAATCACAAAAGTATGTAACTGGTTCGTATCTAAAAGGGCATGGCTAGTCATAAATTAATCTTATGAAAATAATTAAATTCACTTAATTATAAACAAAAAAATAGAATTTTTTATAAAAACCTAGAAAATCCTTGATAGCGTCATTTAACAACACTAAACAGCGTAACTTTTAACGCGCAGGCGAGGCAGATATGATTTTTCCACAATATGATGGTGGCTGTGGCTGGTACGAAGTATTACCAAAACCAGAAGAAGTCACCCCACTCACTTCGGATTTGACCGTGCATACCGCAATAATTGGTGGGGGATTTGTCGGTATGGCTGCCGCCCACAGATTGGCGGAACTCTTACCTGATAAGCAATTCGTTTTACTTGATGCTCTTAGAATAGGACAAGGTGCATCTGGCCGGAACTCGGGCTTTGTCATTGACCAACCACATAAACGTGACCTTGAATTATCATCAGATGAAAATAAGCGTCACCTGCTGCATTTAAACCGTCTTGCGATTCAGTTTTTAGAGCAAAAAATTGCCGCATTCCAAATTGATTGCCAATGGTCAAGGGCTGGAAAATATCAAGGTGCCGTCGGACCTCGAGGGGAAGCCTTTTTAGATCATTATGAAACACTGTTAAAAGGCTTTGGAGAGAATTATTCCCGTTTAAGTAAGCAGGAAAGAGAATCCACCTTTGGCACAAGCTATTATTCCGAAGCCATCTACACACCGGGTGGGACCTTAATGCAGCCGGCAGCCTTAATGCGGGGCTTAGCGAAAAATCTACCAGAAAATGTTCGTTTAGCTGAGCATACACCGGTGTCAGAAATAAATAAGGAAGCATCTGGCTATATACTGATCACCCCAAACGGTCGTGTTCGTTGTCAGAAAGTAATCCTCGCGAATAATATTTTTGCGCAAGAATTTGGTTTCCTGAAAGATCGCATTTTACCTATTATGACGTTCGCTAGTATGACAGCACCTTTAACAGATACCCAGATGCAAGCCTACGGCGGCCAGTTAGACTGGGGAATTACGCCTGCCGATCATGGGGGAACCACATTACGCATGACTCAAGACAAGCGCATTATTATTCGTAATTCATACCGATATGCTCATGACTACAATACACCTCAAGATATTTTACCGACAGTAAAACAACGTCATAGAAAAAGTTTCGATGCTCGTTACCCTCATCTAAAGGAGGTTGCTTTCGCCTATACTTGGGGTGGAGCCAGTGCTCTATCTCGTAATTTTGAAACCTTCTTTGGCGAGCTACAGGATGGTATTTTTAGTGCAAATTGCGACCAGAGCGTGGGAGCAGCAAGAGGCACTGTCTCAGGTCTTATGCTAGCGGAAAAAGTAGCGGCGACTAACAGCCCAGATTTGGCCATTATAGAAAAGGTGTCAGGAAACCCATCTAAGTTGCCACCAAAAGCGTTAATGAGAATTGGCGTACCAGCACGATTAGAGTATGAACGTTTCATCAGTCGCTCCGAGTTTTAAAACCGCCCATTTCCTCTTTGTTACAAAAAAGTAGGTTAGTCAACTAGCCTGCTTTTTTGCCCTTCTATATATAACAATCAAAGCACACTTGATGTAACCCATTATGTTAAGCCACGTACACACAACACAGAATAAAACGATGGGAAAGTAATAAGGAAAGGGAGGAATAAAATCAGGACAACTAGACAACTAGGGAGATACTGAAAAATGACTCAATTTGAACGAGATTAAACCACAGTATAAGCCGATCAAATTGAGTCTAATTACTACTTTTCTGCTAACAGCTCTTTCCAGTTACCCGGGTAGACAGCGTAAAAAATACTCGCTTTTTCGCCTTCATAACAGAGCTCAGTTCCATTTGGAATCCAGAGGACATCCCCTGCCTTTCCTTCCACTGGGCCAGCGTTTGTTTGCAACCTAAAAACGCCATCGATGACATAAACTACTTCATCGTATAAAACAGTCCAAGCAACAGAGCAAGCATCAAAATGCGCGATTCCAGCCCCCATACTCGAACTCATTTCTGTTGACACAGCACGTCCGACTTGAGCCATCCCAGGAGGCCCTCCTCGATGGTTAAACTGAATGTTTTCTCCTTTGATTAAGGTCACTTTACTCATAAAAACTCTCTTTATTGCTCTATATTAAGAAACCGACGACGATCTATTTTCAGCGACTCTATCTAACCATTGCTGCCGCTCAGAGGTTACGTTTCCAGCTAAGGCGAACCCCATCACTTTGTCATCAACAAGATACAAAGCACGTATACCATTACCCTCTTTTGTTACTTGCCAGTGACCTTGAGTATGTATCGGAGGCGTCAATAAGGTTAGTGGCAAAACCGGCGTTTTCACCATTACTGGCATCAGTGGATACTGAGCCATAGTTGGCTTAGCCAATAAACAATTTGCCAATGCACGGATGCCATAGTTGATAGGTGCAATATAAGGGAGTACTTGCCCTTGTATCTCGGCACAATCACCAATCGCATAAACATCTGGAACACTTGTTCTCAAGCCGCCATTGACAATAATCCCCAGATTACAATCAATACCAGCACTTTGCGCCAATTGAGTCCGTGCTTTTAAACCCACCGCCGACATAATAAAATCCGTTGTCAGGGTTTCACCATTAGTCAAGGTTAATAGGTAGCCTTGCCCCTTCCTCTCAATTCTTTCAACGCTGGTGTTCAGGTACCAATCGGTTCCAATTTCGCTTAAATTTGCTTGTAGTTGTTCCCCAATGTCCTTTGGAATCAGTCGATCCATAGGCCAGTCTGATAACCCCACTACCGACACCTTGTAGCCATTTGCGCACAGGTCATTCGCAAATTCACATCCAATTAGGCCATTTCCAATAACAGTAATGTGTTTTTTATCTGCAATGGCTTCTCTAAAGTGATGGTAATCAAGCAAGTTATTAACACTCATCACATCACCACTGGCATCACCTTGAAAAGAGAGCTGTATGGGTTGAGCACCTTGAGCTAACACTAGCTTGCTGTAGGTTTGCTCTCCATAACGACTGGTCACCAACTTCTTCTGAGTATCGATATGGGTAATCTGACAGTGACCATAAATACGTACATTTAAACGCGCTTCTACTTGCAACAGAGTTTCTGTTATCAGCCCTTTTGCATCAAGCCCACGTGCAAAAGCGTTTGAAAGCCCAGGTTTCGAATAATTGCTGCCGTCATCCGTTGTAAATAAAACAATATTCGCATCTGGAGAGCGTTCACGAATGGCTTGAGCCAAGTTATAACCGGCATAACCCGTACCAATAATTACGATAGGAGGTGTCGCTAGAGGCAAATTCACCGGTATTGATGACTCAGCCTGCGTATGACTTACTTCTATCATCTCAAAATCGGCTTTACCTACACCGCATTCTGGGCACAACCAATCATCAGGAATATCCTGCCAGCGAGTACCTGGTGCAATTCCATCCGATGGCCAACCTTTGGCTTCGTCATAGATCCAACCACAAATAATACATAGCCACTTTTTCATGTCTCTCTCCTAATGCTCAGCAAGAACAACTCACAGCGTCGTTATCGATTCTCAGCCGTGACTCGTATCGCCACATTTTTTGTATTTACATAGCTATAAAGCGCTTCCTGACCCTTTTCACGGCCAAATCCAGATAAACCAATGCCTCCAAATGGTGTTTCAATACCTCCGGCATACCATTCATTAACGAATACCTGACCCGCTTTTAATGCTCGACTAGCGCGTATCGCACGAGTTAAGTCATGCGTAAACACACCGGCAACCAATCCAAATTGAGTTGCATTTGCGAGCTGCCATGCCTCTTCTTCACTTTCAAAAGGAGTAATAGCCAATACTGGACCAAATACTTCGTCTGTAAACAGGCTCATATCAGGCGTCACATCAGCAAACACGGTGGCTTCTACAAAATAACCCGCACGGTCAGGAGCCTTACCACCGCAAACAAGGCGAGCACCTTGAGTTTCAGCCTGCTGACATATGTCCAGTATTTGCTGCTGCTGTTGTAATGACACTACAGGCGTTAAATCGGCATTATCCATGCCGGCACCGACAGATAAATCTTGTGCCAATGCGGCTACTTTCTCTACCACTTCAGCGTAACGGTCTTTATGCACCAATAAACGCGACATAGCAGAACACACTTGTCCGGCATTAAAAAAGATGCCCCAACGAACACTTTCCAGCACTTCATCAATGTCCGCATCTTGAAAGACGACAGCCGCCGATTTTCCACCTAACTCCATAACACTCGGAGTGGCATGTTCCGCAGCCGCTTTTAAAATACTCTGCCCTGTTGCCACTGAACCAGTAAAGACAATTTGATTGACTTGCGGATGCGCTACCAAGGCAGCTCCAATTTCCCTTCCCGGACCACTCAAAATACTTAACGCGCCATTCGGTAATCCAGCACGAGTGCACGCTGTTGCCAGCCAAGTCATCGCTAAAGGCGTAATTTCAGGCGATTTTACAATCACCGCATTACCAGCCGCTAACGCAGGAGCCAATGAACGAGCACAAATATCCACGGGGAAATTCCATGGAACAATTTGAGCCGAGATGCCAACAGGCTCATAGTAGGTAAAATCAACATAATCTTTACCTAAGGGAATCGACTTACCTTCAATTTTGTCCGCCATTCCCGCGTAATACTCAAAGTAACGAGCAGCAATCAAAAACTCTTCTTTTGCATCACTCAAAGACTTTCCATTCTCTTGACACAGCAATGGTGCGGCTTCTTCTGCAATTAGACGAATCTCTGTCGCAATCCGGTACATTAATTCAGCCCGTTGAGCCGGTCGGCAGTCCGTCAATACGCCAGATTCCACACACGCTCTCGCGGCGGAAATAGCACGTTCAACATCGCTTTTTGTCGCACACGCTATCGTAGCGAATACTTCCCCTGTGGCCGGATTATAGATTTGAGTGCTTTCTTTCGCATCCACCCATTCGCCGGCGATAAAGTTATGCCAATGTGTATTTGTAGTCGTCATAATATGTTCACCCCTAGGGATTTTGGGGTGAACATCACCCCAATACGCTCTGAATTGTTAAGAAGATTTTTCGCTGCTGTTCAAATATTGATTAGAGATCCATTGATGGAAGTGGTGGGTAGGCCCATCTAGCACAGGAGAAAAAACGCCCCCTTGGAAAGCGGGTGATTTACGCCCATTTTGCATACCTTCTACAGCAAAAATATCTTCTTGGAAGACGACTTTCCAACTTTCTAAGACAGCGGTTCGACAAGCCGCATACTTGTCTCCAATAGCCTCATCACCAACATAAGCTAGCTCCAGTTTTTCCAGTGTTTTATTGTGCGCTTGAGGGTGCAAGATAATTGAAAATACGTGGTCAGCTTGCACTCCCAGTAGGATATTTGGATACAGAGACACGTACTCAGCTTGACGAATTTTATCCTGCGGCCAATCTTTAAACTGAGGCAGACTGGTGCCAGCCACATCAGACAAACTGTAGGTGTAGCTGCCCTGCCCTGATGCATCATCATTAACAATCAAATTATAATGCTGATCTAAAGGAGAATATGAGTTCAAACTTGGGTGTACCCATGGCAAGTGGTATGACTCACAATAGTTTTCAACGGCTAATTTCCAATTTGAATTCACCGTTAATGCCATAGTGCTTCCTGTTGGAGCAACTCTTACTTGATCAAATCCACCCGCCCCAGTAAATGCCTCCCAACGGCTTACAAGCGGTTGAATAAAGTCTTCAAAATCAACGGCATCACCAGATAGATTAATAAAAACAATACCATTCCAAACCGCAGCACGGATTTCTTTTAATCCATGTTTTTCACATACAAAACCTTCCGCTTTATGCTTACCTACGCCGCCAATATGAGGCGTTCCTTTAAGGTTACCGTCGAGATCATATGTCCAAGAATGGTAAGGACAACGAACCATACCTTCTACTTCTGTTTCTTCTCTCAATAACACCATACCGCGGTGGCTACAAATATTATGAAATACTTTTAGTTCACCGGATCGATTGCGCATAACAGCCAAAGGCAATCCCATAAAATCGACAGGTTTAGCAAAACCATTTTTTGGAAGCTCACTGGCAAATACCAAACCTGCCCAAGTCTTTCCAAGTACTTGATCTCTCTCAAACTCAAATAATTGAGGATCATCGTACGCTGCGTTGGGCATGCCTTTGGCTTGATGAATGGGTTGATGGACAGCATTTAGATCGGCAACTGAAATACGGTTTTGCTGAATTGTTTTCACCTTGACACCTCGAGTAAATAGGCGCTTTGCAAGAGCGCGTTTGTTATTGTTTTACAGGTCTGTTTACGAGGTAAATATTACTGACGAAAAAGCATCCTCAACAAACGACTTTTACGCTAGAAACCCATGACAAAAACTCATCAACTTTTTTATTCGATGAATAGGCACAGCACACGATAAAATTTCTATTGATATTAAAAAGGGTAAGTAAAAGCGTTCGTCAATAAAGCCGTCGTCGATAATGTCAACAATCGATGAGCTTTCATAATGAGCTCGTGAGTTTTTATCGTTTTACTTAACGATGAACTACTCACTTAATACGCTCATCATAATCATCTTAAAGGAAGGCTTTATGACCCAAATATCTCGTGACTCCTTTGGAAGTGCCGCATTGGTGAACCCTGTTGCAGAAGAAACATTACAGGCGGCTCAAAAATACCGTTTAGCCAGAGTAAAACAACAACTTGTGGAGCATGATTGCGGCGCGATCTTGTTGTACGATCCTGTCAATATTCGCTATGCAACAGACAGTTCCAATATGCAAGTGTGGACTTTGCACAATTTTGCTCGCTACACCCTAGTCTTTGCGGAAGGGCCAGTGATTCATTGGGAGTTTCATAATTGTGAACATTTACTCTCCGGCAACCAACAAATTGATGAAATTCGTACAGCCATCAATTGGAGTTTTTTTGGCGCGGGCTCACGCATTGACGAAAGAGTAAAGCTATGGGCCGAGGAAATTGCGCATCTTATAACCCAGCACAGCCCTGATAATCGTCGCTTAGCTTTAGATAAAGCCGATATTGAAGGTATTGATTGCCTTAGAGAAAAAGGCCTTCGTGTCGTGGAAGGTCATAGCTTAATGGAGCAGGCTCGCAAAATTAAATCCGCGGCTGAGATTGCACTAATGCAGTGGACTATTCAAGTCTGTGAGAAAGGCATTCAGCGAATGTACGATGAACTGAAGCCAGGTATGACAGAAAATGCATTATGGGCTTGGTTACATTACGAGAACATTCGTCATGGAGGTGAATGGATAGAAACCCGGCTGTTATCAAGTGGACCAAGAACCAATCCCTGGATGCAAGAATCGAGCAATCGCATCATGCAAACAGGTGAAATCCTGTCATTCGACACAGATCTCATAGGGCCTTATGGGTATTGTGCTGATATTTCTCGAGCATGGACGGTTGGTCACGTGCCACCGACACCAGAACAGCGTCACATTTATCAGTTAGCCTATGAGCAGGTTCAATATAATATGAGCCTATTAAAAGCAGGGCTTTCTTATAAAGAGTTTTCCCAGAAAGCATGGAAAATTCCAGCTGAATATTATCCAAACCGATATTGCTGCCTTGCTCATGGTATCGGCTTGGCGGATGAGTATCCGGCCATTGCTCATCAAGGCAACGATTGGAACAGCTCTGGTTACGACGGCCTATTCGAAGAAAATATGGTAGTTTGTGTCGAAAGTTACATTGGCGCCAAAGATGGACGGGAAGGCATCAAGTTAGAGCAACAAGTTTTAATAACAAAAGACGGTATTATTGAATTGTCGACCTATCCATGGGAAGAGAACTGGTTGTAAAACTCATGCCTACCTAAACATTGCCGTTAGGTAGGCATGATACTTTTGGCCAAATTTTGCATCATGCTTCATAGGCTAGATTGATGACAACCTTCACCTTCTGATCATTAAAATTCTTCATTATCAGCCCTCTTGTTCAGCTAATCCCCTATTCTCGAAGAGCCTGTTCTACCTCTACTCAAAACCTCTATTATAGAATTCATTACATTTACTCATAAGCATCTAACCAAAAAGTCGTTTGATACAGATCAGGCTTTTCAACAATATTGTTTGCTCTTTTTAACGAACTCAACCCTAACAAAAGGAGCTAGAAATCATTTAAAGCGTCATTGACACGCCTCTAAAGCTTAAGTCGATCTAAAATAACAACAATGGAGACACATAATGAAAATTAATAGTGGGATGTTTCGCGGTATTGACCCTACCGTGACCTTGATCTCAAAAGTGCTAATTATTGGCTTTGTCATAGTTTGCGCCATACTTGCAGAAGAAGCTGGAGCCTTATTTACTCAGGTCTCAGCCGCCATATTGTATAACTTTAAATGGTTTTATCTTATTACGGCCTCAGCCATACTGGTTTTCTTGCTGTATTTAATGGTCAGTCGATATGGCAATATTAAATTAGGAACCGATGATGAAAAGCCAGAGTTTAGTTTAGGTTCTTGGTTATCCATGTTGTTCAGTGCAGGCATGGGAATTGGGCTACTCTTTTGGTCTGTTGCCGAACCTATGTGGCATTATGCAGGCAACCCCTTCTCTGAAACCCCTTTAAGTAATGAATCCGCGCAGACAGCCATAAGATTAAGTTTTTTCCATTGGGGACTGCACCCTTGGGCTCTCTATATTATGACCGCTCTTGGGCTCGCTTATTTTTCTTATCGTAAAGGGAAACCGCTTACTATTCGCTCGGCACTCATTCCTTTATTTGGAGAAAAGCGACTTGACGGATGGTTAGGCAACACCATCGATATTCTCATTGTCACCATTACCGCCTTTGGTATTGCTACCTCGTTTGGACTAGGCGTAATACAAATGAGTACCGGTATGGAGTTACTCTTTGGTGTTAAAATCACCATCGCCAATCAAATTATTATGATTGCCATCATTTCTTTTATTGCCATCCTCTCGGTCATTTCAGGTGTTGGCAAAGGGATAAAAATTCTCTCCGTTTGGAATATGATTCTTTCTGCTGTCATTCTAGCAGGCGTACTTTTATTTGGTCCTACACGCTATATTTTGCATATTTACTTAGAAGGGACAGCAGACTACGTGCAAAATGTTATTGGCTTAAGTCTATGGAGTGATACTCAAGAAGATTCGCAATGGCAGAACTGGTGGACCGCATTCTATTGGGCGTGGTGGCTTACTTGGGCTCCATTTGTCGGTATGTTTATTGCTCGAATTTCTCGTGGTAGAACCATTCGTGAACTGATTGGCGGTGCCCTTATCGTTCCCACCTTATTTGGCTTCTTATGGATAGCCACACTTGGTGGCGCCGCTATGCATTACGAGAATGAAGATAAGCAAAACCATCAAACTCAAGTCACTGAACAACAACTCACGGGAGAGGCGGCCGCTTTTACTGGAGGCGATATACTAACAGCAACAAAAGCCGACTCTACTCAAGCTATTTTCACCCTCTTCGAAAAAATAGAAATCGATTCAGGTGTTAATATTGCGACTATATTCAGTGCATTAGCGACCTTTTTGTTGGTCACATACTTTGTTACTTCTGCCGATTCAGGTACTTTAGTTCTTTGCACATTAAGCTCTCATGGAAGCTTAGAACCACCTAGAGCCAGTAGAATTATTTGGGGGCTGACGGTTGGTATTATTGCCGCAGGATTATTATGGGCTGGGGGTCTAAAAACGGTCCAAACGGCGACTATTTGTGCGGCGTTACCAGCTGCGTTCCTTGTTATTATGATGGCACTTGCAATACATAAAGCATTACGCAAGGAAGTAGTACATGCTATAAACTCATAACATATCCATGTCGTTCATATGAACAAAAAAAGAACGCTAAGGATGACTTAGCGTTCTTTTTGCTCTTGTTTCTTTACATTTAATTTGAGTACTATCTTATGCGCATGAAGCCCTTACCACCATTAAATAGTCTGGTTGCTTTTGAAGCCGCCGCCCGTTACTTGAGCTTTACTCAAGCGGCAGCAGAACTTAACGTCACCCAAGGCGCTATTAGTAGGCAAATCAAGCATCTTGAAGATTACCTGGGTCGAGCCCTGTTTATTAGAGATAAGCGCAGTTTAATTTTAACGCCTACGGGCAATGAGTATTATCAAAGCATCGAGCCCGCATTATTAAGCATATCGGCAACCACAAGCAATATTATCCAATGGCAAGGAGAGCAGCAGGTTACTGTAATGACAACCAATGCCATGGCGTCTTTTTGGTTATTACCTAGATTCAGTGAATTTCAGGCCGCTCACCCAGAGATTGATCTACGCATTCTTGCCGTCGACTCTATTAGAGGTATTCGCAACAGTGAGTTTGATATTGCACTATTCTATTGTCGTACTCCTCCCCAAGGTTTAGATGCAACGCCTTTGTTTAGTGAAACCGTCTTTCCTGTTTGTAGTCCTCGCTATTTACAACAGCACCCTGAGATAGCCGATCCAAATAAGATCAGTCATGGTACTTTGTTGTCTTTGGATATAAGCGAAGATTGGGTCACCTGGTCTGACTGGTTTAGACAAACCAATATTACGCCAACGGCCGGTACAGGGCGAAAATTGAATATCAACAATTATCTTTTAGTGATTCAGGCGGCGTTGAATGGTCAAGGGCTCGCTTTAGGCTGGTCAAACTTAGTCGATGATTATCTTGCCAGTGGATTATTAGTGTGCCCTGTCGATTTAACCATGAAGACACAATCACAGTTTTATATGTTGCAACCACCGCAAATTTTTAGACAAAAGAAGGGCGTTGAATGTTTTCGAAAGTGGTTGGTATCCATCATGGAAGAAGCGGAAGCCAAAACTTGGCCTTGAATAGCCTGAAAAAGACACAGCAAACGTCTTACCTACTACAGAGTAAACTCGACTAACGAGTTAAATTCACCTATCTTTTAATATAGCTTAATACAAAAAACATATTAAAGATAAAAGCATGCGATTTAGAAAACTTCATTATTTTGTTACCGTCGCTGAAGAGCTCCATTTTGGTAGAGCCGCTCAGCGTTTACATATTTCTCAACCCCCGCTGTCTCAGCAAATCAAAAGTTTAGAAGACGAACTTGAAGCCACATTATTTGATCGAACGAGCCAGCGAGTCACCCTCACTAAAGCTGGTGAGGCCCTGTTACCCCAAGCAAAAAGTTTGCTGCAAATGTGGCAAAATACTCAAGAGCAAGTAAAAGCCGTCTCTAAAGGCGAAGAAGGTAATTTGTCCGTTGGATTTATTTGGGCAACAGGAACGCCGCACTTTTCAAAAGGTATTGGTGACTTTAAAAAGAAATACGCTAAAGCAACGCTTAATTTAGAGAGTATGAGTACCGTCGATGCGTTACAGGGATTAGCCTTAGATAAAATCGATCTCGCCTTTGTCTTTTTAAATCCCAGTGTTGACGTTTCTCTCTTTAAAAATTGTCACTACGAACACCAAGATAACCTCTTAGCATTACATGAAGACCACCCCCTCTCGAATAAAACCGAAGTCTCATTATCTGACTTAAAGGGAGAATCTTTTATTATGTTCGCTAGATCATCTCACCCTTCTCTCTACGATCAAATAATGAATAGCTTACATGCGGCCAGTGTACAGCCGAATATTGTGCAAATTGCGAAGGTGACACAAACAACACGGACCTTAGTCGCCGCGGGCGTTGGGATTGCCATTGTGCCTGAATCAACCCAGTACGATCAACGTGAGGGACTCGTTTATCGACCGATTACAGACAAGTTACCTGACCTTGAAATACACATGGTTTGGAAAGCGGAAAGGGAAACACCGTTAATGCTGCGTTTTATGGAGCACATGCTAGAGCATGTAAACGAGCGACATTAGATATAAAAATGCCCGCTCACTCAAGGAGTCAGCGGGCATTGAGTGAACCACAAAAATACCATTCGTGGCTCTTTCGATAGAACGCTATTTAGCGGCCATGTATCTTTCGTCTAAAGACGCTTCACAGGCATCAACGGCGCTTTGAGTGATGTCCATCCATTTCGCACCGTATTCGTTTTTGAACCAGTCACGTACAGGTAGCGCGGCTTCTTGGAAGAGTTTCTTTTCAGCTGCTGTTGGTGCGTAAATGGTACCACCGCCAGCTTTAAACGCATTATAAGCTTCGATTTGACGACGTTTAGGCATAACCGTGGTCACCATTCTCAAAGAGTCAAAACCATCTGACATGATTTTTTGTAAGTCTTCAGGCATTTCACTGAAGGCGTCATCGTTCATCCACCACATAGATCCCATGTAAGCATGGCCATCCAATGTCATGTATTTGATGTGTTCGTTAAACTTCATGCCCATGATATCCGTGATACCATTTTTAGTACCCGCCACCAGACCTGTCGCTAACGATGTGTACACCTCAGGCCATGGCACGGCCGTTGGGCTACCACCCATTGCACGAACTAGCTCCATTTGAATCGGAGAATTAATCGTACGAATTTTGGCACCTTTAACGTCTGCAGGTGTTTTAATTTGACGATCCGTTGTCGCAAAGTTACGCCAGCCACCCGTATTACCAATGGTCATAAGGCGCATAGAGCCTGTACGGTCTAGCAATTCTTTACGAATGGAGCCAGCAAGTAATTCGCTGTCTAACGCACATTCAGCAATACGATCACTTGGGAACATATAAGGAATATCAAGGGCTTGGATTTCAGGGAAAACACTAGAAAGTCCTCCCGTTGTCGTATTGAACACTTGAATTAGGTTCGCTTGTAGCGCTTCAATACATTCAGTACCGTTACCACACAACTGACCACCAGAATAAATAGTCACCTCAATACGACCATTTGATTGAGCTTCAACATAGTCCTTTAAAACCAAAGCACCATCATAATCTTCATCACTTGTATTTGATAAATGGACAACATTGATATTAAAGTCAGCCGCCATTGCTGGTAAAGAAGCAGCCGCAATACCTGCTGCTAATAGAGTCGGTGCTAACGTCGTTAACGTGGTTTTTAAGAGATTGTTTTTTTTCATTATTATGAAGCTCCGTTATTATTTTGTAACGCTAATCTGAACTTATACAAGCTGAACAAAGTAGCATAAGTGCATCTAATCATTCTTTTTCAACTGGTTTCATGTGTATTTACCAATACTCATGATGATTTCATATGTATTTTATATCTTACATAAGACCTGAAACACAACCAAAGAGTCACATTTTTTTCACTTTTTTACATATCTCGCCTTTTATTAAGCGATTTTATTTACTCTAAATTTAGCTCATAAAACATTTTTATGCAGATAAAGTTAAAAATAATAGGATGGTTTAGTCTTCATGTAAGCAATTTAGCCCTCACCATTAGTTGGCACAACAATTGAATTAATCTCTCCACCAGTAAGGTTTAAGCACTACCTTTAGATGCCTGGGAAGCCATTTTTCACCAATACGCCCAATTATAGAGCAAGCTTTTTTCATGGTCGCCATTATGGTGCACTTGCTCACCAAAGGAGTCTATGTCTGATTTTTATTGGTTACTTATCACATCTTCCCTTGTATTTATGATGCAAGCCGGCTTTTTATGTTTAGAAAGTGGTCGTATTCGTAGCAAAAATAGTATCAATGTCGCTGCCAAAAACATTTCAGACTTTATTCTTTCCACAACGTTATTTTGGCTTTTTGGCTTTGGTATCATGTTTGGGGATTCTGTTGCCGGCCTATTTGGTGGTACTGATTTCTTCTTTAGTGAACATCATTCTGCTTGGGAGGTAAGCTTTTTTCTTTTCCAAATGATGTTTTGTGGCACAGCCGCGACCCTCACTTCGGGAGCGGTAGCCGAACGCATGACCTTTTTAGGTTACATCGCCATTACCCTCGTATTGAGCTCAATCATTTACCCTGTAGTGGGACATTGGTCCTGGGCAAGTGCGTATAGCGCTCAAAATTCCCCTGGTTGGCTTGAATCTCTTGGTTTTATCGACTTTGCTGGTGCAACCGTGGTGCACTCGGTTGGCGGCTGGATCGCTTTAGTTTCAGTGATTATTATCGGCCCCAGATTAGGGCGGTTTGAAGAAGGGATACGATTACCACCAGGAAACAACTTACCTCTATCCGCGTTAGGTACCCTACTGATTTGGTTTGGTTGGTTTGGTTTTAATGGAGGCAGCACGTTAACGCTCAATAATGATGTGCCAATGATCATTCTAAACACCTTTATTTCCGCCGCGTGGGGGGGCTTATTGCCGCAGGTATTCATTACTTCCGAGATGGCTATATGGAAGTTGGGTTTATTATGAATGGCTCTATCGCAGGCTTAGTGGGAATTACCGCCGCTTGTCATATTGTTTCTCCTGGTGATGCCATCATTATTGGTGCGATTTCTGGCGCTATCATGTATTACGGTAGTTTATTACTAGAGAAATGGAGAATAGACGATGCTCTAGATGTCGTCCCTGTCCACTTATTTGCCGGTATATGGGGTACCTTAAGCGTTGCATTGTTCGGCCAAACAGAAAAAATTAATAATGGCCTCAGCTTTGTTGAGCAATTGGGAGTGCAATCTCTCGCGGTCATCAGCATCGGCTTGTACTGCTTCCTAGTAGGCTATGTGGCGATCAAGTTAATAGATCGCGTTATTCCATTACGCGCCACTAAAGAGCAAGAAGAACAAGGGTTAAATGTAGCGGAACACCGCGCTTCAACGGAATTATTTAATTTACTTTCTTCTATGCAACACCAACAAAGTAATGCTGACTTTTCAAGCCCAGTACCGGAAGAACCTTTTACCGAAGTGGGCCAAATTGCGCGCCAATATAATCAAGTCATAAATAGAGTCAGCTCTGAAATTACCCAACGAGATGAAGCTCTAACCCGTTTTCAAGAAAGTGAAACGCGTAAATCGGCCATCTTAAACTCGTCTATGGATTCAATTGTCTCAATCGATCACCTTGGTATGATTATTGAGTTCAACCCGGCGGCAGAACGCACTTTTGGGTGTCTCAAAAAACAAGTTGAAGGTAAAAGCTTTATTGAACTGTTTATTTTACAAGAAGACCAAGCTGTCATTCTTGCCAGCCTCAAGTCTGGATTTTCTACCTCTGGAGGGTTGATTCTAAATCGACGAAACCCGTTCCACTTACAAAGAGACCCAAATCATCATTTCCCAGCCGAAATTACCATTACTAAAGCCAACTATGAATCATCACTAAGAAATGAATACACGTTACATATTCGAGATATGTCTCAACCGATAAAATTACAAGAAAGACTCAAGTTTTTAGCTTATAGGGATCCACTTACTCATTTGTATAATCGTACCTATTTAATGGACAAGCTAGTCAATACGCTACTTCTTGCATCTAAGAAAAAAAGCAACGTCGGTTTACTCTTTTTAGACTTAGATAACTTCAAAATCATCAATGACACATTGGGTCATAAAGCGGGTGATGAGCTCCTATGTGAAGTCGCAAACAGACTCATCTCGGTATCAAAAGAATCCGATATTATTGCTCGCTGGGGAGGTGATGAATTTGTCATCATGATGCAGGAAGAAGTAACAGATCACCAATTAAAGTATCGATCCCAGCAAGTTTTAGATGCCATGAGAAAGCCTGTCACTCTTAATAATCAGTCATTAACCATACCAACGAGTATTGGCGTCTCACTGTCAAACAACCAGGAGATTGATGCCGAGAAACTGATTCAACAGGCCGATATCGCCATGTATTGCGCCAAAGACAAAGGCCGAGATAATGCACAATTTTTTACCTCTTCTATGGCGAATACAGTGAATACCAAGTTCGAACTTGATAAAGAAATCAAAGAAGCACTGTCTTCTGATCAATTTTACCTGGTGTTCCAACCAAAAGTCTTTATGACTAAAGACAATATATTAGGGCTAGAGGCCTTAATTCGTTGGCAGCACCCAATTAAAGGCTTTATTTTGCCTTCCGACTTTATTCCTGTCGCAGAAGAGTCTCGTCTCATTATTAAAATTGATGAATGGGTTATCACTCAAGCGCTAAAGCAGCTATTTGAATGGCGTCAACAGGGCGTAGATATTGTACCTGTTGCCATTAACCTCTCTGGACGACATCTCGTGTCCGACTCACTGGTCCCCTTTATTTCGGAATGGTTAAAGTTTTATAACCTGGAGGGGCATTTTTTAGAAATTGAAATAACGGAAGGTGTGCTACTACACGATATTGAACGCTGTATCGAGGTTATGAGGGACTTAAAAGCCCTAAACATACAAATTTCAGTGGATGATTTTGGCACGGGATACTCCTCTCTCAGTTATTTAAAACGCCTCCCTCTTGATGTTTTGAAAATTGATCAATCTTTTGTGGAAGAATGCGCCAGTCATGCTGAAGACGCAAAAATTTGTGGCACCATATTAAATTTAGCCCAAAATTTAGATTTAACGGCCGTGGCTGAAGGGGTGGAAACCAGCCAGCAAGTAGACACGTTAAAATCGCTTGGATGCCAAATATTCCAAGGCTATTATTTTTATAAGCCCATGCCAAGTGAGGTCATAACCCGTTTACTCAGCGATTCAAACATACATGCTTACCATAAGCCATGAGCACGCGAATAAAATCATACTGCCGTAACAAGTAAGCTCGTTACATTACAATAACATTGCCCTTTAGGGCGAACGTCTGCAATACTCTCCTTTCTGTCAAATAAGCAATTGCATATAATTGCAGAATTGTTACTGTGTTTTCTGTATTCTAAAACAATAGGTTACCTCTCTTTCTTATAAGGCGTTCCATGACTCAAGAAAACCGACCATCACCACAATTCAAACCTCTTTACGAGCAAGTTAAAGAGCTCATTATTGAGCGTATTGTCGGAGGAGTATGGAAACCGGGAGAAGTATTACCAAGTGAGTTTCAATTAGCGGATATGCTGAACGTCAGCCAAGGCACTGTCAGAAAGGCACTCAATACACTCACCGAAGAAAACGTTGTCTTTCGGCGTCAAGGCGTTGGAACCTTTGTCTCTAAACATACCTTACAAGAAATGCTTTTTCACTTTTTCCGTTTTAAGCACCATCTCGGAGAAAGTGCCGACCTACCAACAGCAGATATAATCGACCTACAAATTATGGGGGCAGAACCAAAAGTAGCACTGGCCTTAAACCTAGCAAGTGATGATAAAGTCATACGTTTACATAGGGTGAGAATCATTAATGGCGACCCTTGTATTAGAGAGCTGATTTATTTACCCCATCATTATTTTGGGGATTTACATCTAGAAGCGGCACTGCCCCATGCTCTTTATAATTTTTATCAAAATACGTTTAATATTACGATTCATAACGCTGTAGACTCCATCACGGCAGACCTAAGTAATGCAACTGACGCCAAATTGCTCAATATTGAGGTTGGCCAACCTTTGCTAGAAGTCGCACGAGTTGCCACCGCACTGGATGGTCGCTTAGTGGAATACAGTATTAGCCGTGCACACAGCAAAAATCTCCACTATGAAGTCAAAATAACTTAATGATTCCTCGATTACTCGCCTCGATCGTATGACCCATGGCTTCTATTATTGGCTCCGACAACCTGCACTTATTATACCTTTTGACCATGACTTAACGCTCAGCAAAGGCTAGCTTTGCCGCTAACATGGCAAATGTTGCTGAAAAAGCACGTTGTACATATTTCATTATCTTGGGAGAACGTACAACATATGTGCTGACACTGTTAGCTAACAAGCCATAAAAAATGAAAACAAACAAAGTCATAGCCATGAAAACGACACCTAAAACAAGCATATTTATTAAAGGCGATTCGGCTTGTGCAGGGACAAACTGAGGAAGAAAAGCCAAGAAAAATACCGACAATTTTGGGTTTAGAATGTTGATAAGGAACCCTTTGGTGCCAACCGCGAGCATACTGGCTTTATCACCGTTATCGTCTAGAACTAATCCGCCAGTTTCTTTCCACATACCCCACGCTAGATAGAGTAAATACGCAACACCTATAAATTTTATGATTTGGAATAGTAATGCACTGGTATGGATCACCGCCGCCAATCCCAAGATACAGGCCAGTAGTGAAGGAATGATGCCAGCGGTACACCCAAACGCGGCAAATGTACTTGCACGCGCGTTCTGCAAAAGGCCTATTGAAATGGTATAAATAACGCCTGTACCAGGAAGTAAAACAACGATTAGGGAGGTAATTAAAAATTCGGTGCTAATCATATGGACTCCTTGATTGAGTGGGGGCGCCTAAAGAACCGGCGGTGAAACCGTCCGGTTGCTTGCTTTGTGATATTTTATATTCGCTACAAGGTACAATGCTTTTTTATTTATGCAAAGGATTAAAAGTGAAAAGATTTGCCTTCGTGAGCGATGCGGCTGAACGCGAATACAAGGCGTTACCTGAAGATATCCAGGATGAGTTCGGAAAGGACTTAAGGCGAATCCAGTATGGACAAGATCCAGCGCTGACAATTGAGCATTTAAATAGTGTTGGGGCGGGTGTTGTAGAGCTGAAAATTAACGGCATTGAAGAATCAGATAGAAAAAGTAGATTCAAAACTACAAAAACTGATTGAAGAATGTGATGAACACAAAGCCAAGAATGACATTATTCAAAGTGTGCCCGGTGTTGGAAATGTGGTTGCGTTTAACCTACTCAGCGACATGCCAGAGCTCGGCTATGTAAACAATAAAGAAGCTGCACCCTTAGTTGGCGTAGCGCCATTTAATCGAGAGAGTGGAGCTTATCAAGGCAAACGAATGCTACGTGGAGGAAGACCTAAAATCAGAACAGCAATGTATATGGCAATGATGTCAGCGATTCAATGTAACCCGAAATTCAAAGAGTTTTATCATCGAATGGTCGCGGCTGGAAAACCTAAAAAGGTCGCTATTATTGCCTGTATCAGAAAGCTCGTAGTGATCATAAATTCGATGGTGAGAGATGGTGTCATGTGGGATCCTAAAATGGTTTAACATTAGGAATTGACACCATAGTCACTTGTTATACCTCTTTTATTAAGAGTTCAGAGTTCTTCTTAACAACTCCATTAAACTTAATACCTACTTCCCCATCAGAAATTTCATCAACATTTTTATCATCAACTTTTAGCGACGATATTTGTATTTTATTGAAAACACCATTTTTGTTTATAAATACATCCATTCCTTTAGTCAACTTTGTTTCCTGTAAATTTACAATAGCCACTTGGCCTGACATAAAGAATTCAGCTGGTTTACCTAGGGAAATTAAATTAGTCGGTTTAGGTTCAATTAGACCATGCTCAAATAAATTTTCACGTACCTCTTCTTTGGTAAGAACGCCATTTTCGATCTGTTCATAAGCTTTATATAAACTGTATGTCGTTATTAATCCGCGCTTATCTAATCGTGCGTCATTTATTTGATTTTCCGTGAAGGGAGGGTTACATCGTGATTCTGGTGGCGTGTATCGTTGATGATTTACAATGTATAACCCAAAAACATCAAACTTACCTCTTTGCTCTGCTCGTCGATAACGTATTTTACTAATTTGGGAGCAATCTTTATCTGTCGAAGTACCACCAATTCCTTTTATTTCCACAACCAAAAATCTATCACCACAATCTACTTGAATATCCTCTTCGAGTATTTCAGGGTTAGTATCATCAAAATTTATAACACTAGGGAAGCCTAGCCATTTCAAATAATGTTCTACAGCAGAAACTAAGTTATCTCCTGATTCGGAAATCAAGTCTCTTAAAAACTTAAATTCATCCTTTAGCTCTAAAATAGCATTTTCATTATTGAGGACTGCCTTGCTATATTGCTTTTCAATTTCCGTTCTTTCTTCAATTAATTTAGCTTCTCCTGGCAATAAATAGTCACCATTATCAAGCCAACCAAATTGACCATGAAAAGGAAATATATTTGGAAACATTTCGGATAAGTGATTATTAAAGAGCTCTAATAAAAAGCCTTTTTTATCTTTAATATCAGGAAATACAAGAACAGCTCCTTTGGAGTGTGCATGATAAAAGGAAATTATTTCATCATCATTGTTTACCAATAGTGGAATGAAATTATTATCTTTTTCTTGTTTACGGTTATCCCAATGAGTCGGGTGATGAAAAGCGATTTCATATGCTGCATCTTTAGAATACTTTAACAGAAGAGGAGTTAGCTTAGTTTCCTTTTCTGGTGCTTTCATTTTTAGGCCAGATTTATTATAACAGTATGGAAATCCATCATAAAAACATGTGTTAGTTAATTCATGCTGTTTAGTGATTCTATTTTCATAAGAACCTATCTCAACTTCTTGATAATGAACACTCTCATTTTTGTCTGCAAAAATGATGATAATAGATTCTTTTTTTAAGATCTCGTTTATGTCTTTGGATAAAATACTAGTAGCGTAAGGTCTTGGGTTAAATACCTTTTCCGGAAAAGCACTCAGCAAAGCGTATGTGGCCTTACCAGTTACGTTATCCAAAGAAACTTGGTTATCTTCATAATCAGCCTCTTCGAAATAAGACATATTAAAAGCAAGAATATCGTACTCATGGATATTTACTGGGGATGATGAATTTAAGCTTAAAAAATGCTGTTGATTTCTTTGATTATTTGGAACCCTTACTAACTTCCCTAAAGTTCCTTCGCTACAGCTATATGAAGCCCCCTTTAACGTTTCGGTAATATCATCTTCAAAATCAAACAAGCATATTTGAGGGGAATCATGAATAACTTGCTCCTGTGGTTCAATGAATTCTTTAGTATCACTACTAACAGAGTCTTCATGTTTTTTTCGTCGAAACATCAACTATCCTTTTGAGAGGTATAACGCCCGCATTTGCGGCTGGTTTGGAGCGCAGCGGAAAACCAATCCGGCAACATGCGCTTGTTAGGCGGAATCACCACCGAGGAAATCTCAGCGTGTGCCGTACATGAAACCCATAGTATGGAAACTGCTCTTGATACCAAACAATCATTTCACGACAAAAACTTTTAAACTTTTCATCATTCCAAATGAGCTTCATTTCTTTTTGAGACAGTCGCAGACTTTTATCTTCCTGGTGTTTTGAGCTAAAAACACGACCTGTATAAGGGTTTAGTTTAGGCCACGCTTTATTTTGACTTTTGTAATGCCCGTGAGGCACAGACGGGTAAGAGTCTGGATCTGCCTTTGTAAAGACCCATATGTTTAGACAGAGAAACTTTAGCCAATTATCTTCATTTCCCGTAGGGAATTTTTCCCCCGAATCACTCTTAACTACGAAAGCGTCGTTCATCGTATCACAGCGTTCTCGATTATTATCGAGCTCCTCTTCTTGATGTTCTGACCTTGGATCTTCGTCATCAATCTCGCCTGATAACCAGAGCGCAACATCAACACGCTCTCGGTATTCGTCGTGTCCAATATATCCAAGCTCATAATGAAATTGAGCCAGAGTTATAAGAGTGTTCTGCATACCTATCCTTGCACCTAACTACTAAGCGGTTATACAGTGGCGAAGCCATGGCTATAACCGTCTGTTGAACGGCCGCTTTATTTATAGGGAATTTGCTTTTTCAAGATTGGCGACGTCCCTGTTTAAATCGCGGTGTTTTTTTGTACTCTTCAAAGGTTTCTTTTAAAAACCCTTCGTGTTTTTAGATTTTTTCATATTGCTGCCTAATACTTTTACTCGAATTCTAAGTATTAGGCAAGTAAGAGCCCTCAGGTCTCACTACCTGATATTTTTTCCCTTGTCATGACTTAATCCATTCTTTTCTAACTGCTATTTAACCTCAACTGAGTATCATGGTTGTTATCTCCTAGATAAACTCCCTTTGATTCACCACAGGATGGGCATCGGCACCCTGTTAGTGACTCAGTGTGCCATCCAACGTTGCCTTTTCAATCGTCGATAACGCTCCTTGCTCATACGCTTGGCGTGATAGATAGTCCAAAATTTAAACTAGATACATAAAAATCCTACGTCTTTTCTGCGCTGACGACGACAGTGACGCAAGCCGAGAAGGCGTAGGCTTTTGTATTCCAAGGATATTTTGAGCCGCTAGATAGCGTTGTCGGTCTAAAGACGCGACCTACATGTCCTTTAAAAGGTGAACAACCCAGTGGGTGTGATAGATAGTCCACAATTAAACTAGATACATAAAAATCCTACGTTTTTTCTGCGCGGACGACGACAATGACGCAAGCTGAAAAGGCGTAGGCTTTTGTATTCCAAGGGTATTTTGAGATGCTAGATGGCTCTGTCGGTCTAAAGACGCGACCTACATACCCTTTAGAAAATGAACAACCCAGTGGGTGTGATAGATAGTCCACAATTTAAACTAGATACATAAAAATCCTACGTTTTTTCTGCGCGGACGACGACAGTGACGCAAGCCGAGAAGACGTAGGCTTTTGTATTCCAAGGGTATTTTTAGCCGCTGGATTGCGTTGTCGGTCTAAAGACGCGACCTACATGCCCTTTAGAAGATGAACAACCCAGTGGGTGTGATAGATAGTCCGCAATTTGAACTATATACATAAAAAAACCTACACCTTTTCTGCGCGGACGACGACAGTGACGCAAGCTGAAAAGGCGTAGGCTTTTGTATTCCAAGCGGATTTTGAGCCGCTAGATAGCGTTGTCGGTCTAAAGACGCGACCTACATGCCCTAGCAAAATGCTTTCGGTACCGACTTTAATAAGGCTTCCGCCCGCTTAATCAGAGGCAAATCAATCATACAACCATCCACTTTAAACACACCTTTACCCTCAATAGCGGCTTGCTCGGCAGCCTCAAGAATACGCTTTGCTTGGCTAATCTCCTGCTCAGTAGGGGTAAACACTTTATTGAGCACTACTACCTGACCTGGATGTACAGCATAACCGCCCACCGATCCCAAGGATTTACCATATTCAGCCGCTCGTTCCAGTGCCTCAAAGTCACTAAAATTCGCCATTGAAGCCGGTACGACCAAGGGTGATACCCCTGCCGCTCTCGCCGCTTGGATCACGTTATAAGCGGCAGGCCTTAACAGGCTTTCGGTGGCCTTAGTACCCATTTCAGTGGCGTAATCTTCAACACCCAGAGTCAGGGCGACAACTCGCTCGGAAGCTGTAGCGATCTCATAAGCTTGTCGTACTCCAACCGGACTTTCCAACATCGCCACAACCTGAATGGCTCCGGGTTTAAGTCCTCTGACCTGTTCCAACTCAGAGATCAGGCCATCAATGGCCTCAATCTCAGCAGGGGACTGGCAGTTAGCCAGATGTACGGCAGAAACCCCTTCAATTATGCATGCCTCTAAGTCTTTATAGGCATCCAACCAACAAGAATTTATACGCACTGTCACTTGAGTATGGGGTCGTAAATGCTCCACCGCAGCAAATAGAGCGGCTCTGGCCTCATCTTTGCGCTCATGTGCGATACTGGCTTCCAGATCCAAAACGATGGCACTGGCACCCCGCTCAGGGGCTTTGGCTATAAAACGTTCCTCAAGCACAGGAATAAAAAGCAGAGAATTCCACATCAGATAACACCTTGATCCACTAACTCAGACTGCTGAGCTGTACTAAAGCCCAGCTCGGATAAAATCTCACGATTATGCTGCCCCAGAGATGGAGCAGGAGCCCGTACAGCACCAGGTGTTTCACTCAAGCGAGGAAAAACGTTATGCATGGACACCTGCCCCATATCAACATCGGCGAAGTCCTGTAATACCCCTCGACCCCGCACATATTCATGGTTCATCAGATCCGAAATATCACAAATAGGCCCCACGGTGACGCCTGCTTGCTCGTAGTAGTTCAGGTTCTCTTCCAGAGTCCGGGTTGCCATAACCGCCGAGATAATCTCATCCAGCACTTCGGCGTTGTCGATACGAGCTCCAGGGGTGGCAAAACGAGGATCATCCAACAGATCAGGCCGATTTATCGCCTGAGCTAGTTTCTCCCACATGGATTGCATCGACGCTGACATCGCCAGATGTTTACCGTCTTTACAGGGGTAAACATTACGTGGGGCTGCCACATCACTGCGGTTACCCTGGCGCTTGGGCACTTCTCCTGTAACCTGATAGGTCGCTGCCCACGGCCCCAGAATGCCAAATAGCGGTTCAAACAATGACAGATCGACAACCTGTCCCTTAGCTTGACCCGACTTGATCGCCAACAATGCCGCCAAGGTGCCACCAAAGCCTGTCATGCCGGAGACCATATCTGCCAGTGCCAATGGCGGTAGCAGAGGATCACGATCTTCCCAGCCGGTCATAGAAGCAAAGCCCGACATACCTTCAATCAGGGTACCAAAACCCGGTTTATGGGCATAAGGACCTGTTTGCCCCCAACCGGAGATACGGGCAATCACCAGATTCTCCTGATGCTGCCAAAGCTTTTCCGGGCTCAGGCCCCACTTTTCCAAAGTGCCTGGTACGAAGTTTTCCACCAGTACATCGGCGGTTTCCACCAGTTTAAGCAATAAAGCTTTACCCTCATCACTGCGGATATTCAGGGTCAGACTCTTTTTCGAGCGAGCATAAACTTTCCACCAGGTCCCCCCCGCACCAAAGTAACGTAGGTCGTCACCCTTGCCAGGGCGCTCAATTTTGATCACATCAGCACCAAAATCTGCCAGCATATGGGTCATCATGTTACCTGCCGCCAGGCGTGTCATATCCAGCACTCGAATGCCCTCCAGAGGACCTTTAGTGTCAGGTTGATAAGGCGTTATCATGTTTTCTACTCCTTTTGGTTGCTTCCCGCGCGCTTACGGTCTCGAATAAGAATCCAGGCCACCATAGGTGTGGCACATAGTAGGGATAGCGCAAAAACATAGTCAAAAATGGAAGATGGGCTCTGACTTAACAGCACCACGGACTGACGAATCGACAGCTCAATCATGGGTCCCAAAACCAGACCGATAAGAAAACACACCACCGAGATATCCAGCTTGATCATCAGATAACCTAACACGGCAAAGCCCAGCATCAGCCATACTGCAAAAAAACCGCCCTGAGAGACATAGATACCCACCACACAGAGCAATAAAACAACTGGGTAAATCACGTAAGGCGGTACCTTAGTAATCAGAGCAAAAAACTGTAGCCCGGTACGACCGATCAACAGCACCATCACATTAGCCATAATCATGGCGGCAAACAGGCCGTAGATCAGATCCGCATCCCGCTCAAAAATCATTGGTCCCGGGGTCACACCGTGAATCAGAAAAGCCCCCACCAACAAAGCCGCGGTTAAATTGCCAGGAATTCCCAGGGTTAACAGAGGGATCAGGTTAGCTCCTGACACTGCTGAGTTGGCACTCTCTGTAGAAGCAATGCCTTCCAGTGAGCCTTTACCAAACTGTTCCGGCGTTTTAGAGAAACGTTTGGCCGAGGCGTAACTTAAAAAGGCGGCCAGCGTAGTGCCTAGTCCAGGTAATGCACCAATTACTGTACCTATGGCAGCACCGCGAAAAATAGTTTTACGTAAGCCGAAAAACTCTTTCGTTTTTAATTGATCATCACCTTTATGTTGATCATGTAGAGTTGGCTTATGTTTGCCGTAATGTCGACCCTCTTCTAGGCGCATAATAATTTCAGGTACGGCTAAAACACCAATCGCAATGGCAGCCAATGGTAAGCCATCAAACAGCTCAACATAACCAAAGGTGAAACGCGGTGTCGCCGTCTCAGGATCCATCCCCACTGTAGCCAGCAATGCACCAAAAGCGGTCGCAAAAAAACCTTTTGCCAGGGAGTTTCCCGACAGCGAGGCGATTAAGGTCAGTGACAGTATTAGAATCGCCGCTAACTCAACCGGACCCGCTTTCAAAGCAAAAATAGCTAGGGTAGGTGCCAATAAAATCAGCACAATATCTGAGCAGCTATCACCAATCACCGAGGAGTAAAGCGCAGTTTGCAACGCTTTACGTGGCTTACCAGATCTAGCCAATGGATAACCATCCAAGGTGGTGGCTGCCGAATGAGGCTCACCGGGGGTATTTAATAAGATAGCCCCTACCGCACCACCAAAACCGCCGCCTTTCATCACCCCGATCAACATACCAATAGCAGACAGTGGTGACATGGTAAAAGTCAAAGGGATCGCAATAGCAATCGCCATAGGAGCATTCAAACCAGGAATGGCACCAATTATAATGCCCAGCACTACACCCAATGCCACGGATAGTAAGGTTGCCAGAGATAGGGAGTCTAAAATCGCATTAATCATAACGTCCATCAGGCAGCTCCTATGGTAATGGCAGGCTTAAGCCCAACCAGAAAACAGAAAAGATCACCAAGGGCATCACAACCGAGTTAAACAGATAGGCTTTCAGTGGTGCGCCACGGTGAATTGCGGTGAAAGCGATCAAACCCAAAGGAGCTGCTATCAAAAAGCCCCAGTTGGCTTGCCCTGATATATCTCCAATCACCTTCATCAGCAGTAACATTCCAACCCCCGAACCGATACACAATGCTAGATGTGCTAGGTTGGCCAGAGTCAGCTCCTGTGCCTTTCCTGTTTTATCAGATATCTGGTTTGGTGTTTGTTGCAGCGCTGGCTGCTGTCTCGAGCGCTGTGGTATCAGAGCCCAGAAGTTACTCAGCACTAAATAACTACCCAGAATAAGGATCAAGCCACTGAGTACCCGTGGAGCAAAGCTGGGTGGTACGCCAAAGCTACCTCGATCTGAAATCTGTGCCGGTATCCCCCATAACAGCATTAAGCCAGAAAACAAAATCATAACGAGACCAATCCAAGCATCTCTTTTTGATCCTGATAGCTCCCTACGGGGGCTATCAGGTGGTAATGATGCGGAATCGTTATTCACAACTTACTCCTCCGTCGCTTTAAGCAGATGACGGAAGTCCTTTGCTTGCATCTCAAGCTCTGCCTTTAACTCACCTCCGGAAAGAAAGATCTCACGGCCACGGAATTTATTACGCACATAATCAGAGTAAACCGGGGAACGCACGGCACGAGCCATAGCCATCTCTAGCTTTTTACGGGCCTGTTCATCGATATCTTTTGGACCAAAAAATACCGCATAGTTACGAGAGTAAATGTCATAACCCAGGGATTTTAGAGAAGGGATATCAGGATAATCAGGCATCCCTGTCGGTAAAGCAGATGCGACAATTCTTACTGCGCCTTGCTCGTGCATTGGCAATGCATTTGAACCTGAGAAGCTAACATCCACATGTCCACCCAGTACTGCCTGACGGGCACCAGCGCCACCTCGGGTCGGTACGATATTAACCTTCAGCCCCTCTTGCTTGCCGATATAATTCATGATCATACGATCCAGAGGAATAATAGAAGCATAGTTCAGCCATCCGCGCTCTTTTGCGTAGCTGATCATTCCTTTAAAGTCCTTGTAAGGGGCATCAATCGGACTGACAAACACACTACGATAACCATGGGGAGCCGCAATATAGCTAAAATCGTTTAAACCGTGAGCCACATTCCCCAGTAGAGGGTCAAAGGCAAAGGTCGTCGCGACGGCAAAACCTATAGTGTAACCATCTTTGGGTTGCTGGCGAATATAGGCCGCTGCGACACCGCCACCAGCACCGCCTCGGTTGGTAACAATAATTTTCTGGCCTAGGGATTTTTCTAACTCAGAGGCCATTAAACGGGCTGCCGTGTCACTTCCGCCACCGGCTTTAAAACCTACGACCATAGTGATCGGCTTTTCTGGAAACTCAGCCAACGCAGGGGCAGTCATACCAAGAATTAAAGAGGTACCCAGTACACCCTTCATCAATGTCATTAGTTTCATTTTTATTATCCTTCTATCTAATGGGAACGATGCATTAGCTCAGCACCTCACTTCTAAACTATATAGAGTCATCTAGATATAAAGAAATACAATATTAAAATACTAATTATTTTAATTTGAAATAATAGATCGATCTGGTAATTTGAATAAATTAACCAGAGACTAAGGGGAAGTAGAATGGAACTAAAACATATCAAGAGCTTTTTGCGGGTACTGGATCTGGGTAGTTTTTCCCGTGCGGCACGCTCACTTAACATCGCCCAACCCGCATTGAGTCAGCATGTTCGTATCCTAGAGGATCGCTTAGGAATCAAACTACTAAAAAGAAGTCCCAGAGGGGTAAACGCGACACCTGCCGGACAAAAATTTTCCATTCGTGCTCGACAGATTGTAGAGCTAACCAATCAGACACAACGGGAGTTCAGTGCGTCATCTGACACCTTATACGGAGAGGTTAAAATAGGTCTACCGGGGTCGATCTGTCCTATCTTTGTGCCAGAGCTAATCGTCACAGCAAAGAAAAAATACCCAGATATCAAGTTAATCGTTTCCGAATTAATGAGTGGTGATTTAGCCGGCTTACTGCGAGAAGGACGGCTAGATTTGGCCGTATTATTTAACGTCAGTGAAACCGACGATTATTATGCAGAGAGTCTTTTAAGTGAAAACTTACACTTAGTTGGACAGCTCAATGACCCCCTACTGCAAAGCGGCAGTATTGAAGCCAAACAACTGACTCAACTACCCATTGCCTCGACTCGCTCTCCTCATGGTTTGCGTCTGGTTCTGGATCGTTGGGCTAACGATGCCGGCATTAATCTCAATGTTGTATATGAGATGGATACACCCTATGGCCTATTAACAATGGCGTTAGAGGGCCATGCCTACTCCATTCTCTCTCACGCACCAATTCGTAATTATATAGAACATAACCTACTTTCTAGCGTGGCCATCGAGAATCCACCTGTACAACGTAAGATCTGTCTGTGTGAAAGCAAACGCCTAATGACAGATTCACCACGACAAGCCATCCGTGACTTAATGAAGACAATTATGCTCAACATTACTGAGAACGAAGCCTGGCAGTTTGACCGCATCACAGAAAAAGAGTTTTGATCTACACTCTTTCAGCCTGATATTACCGACAGGAATCGCCATCAGCTTAGATAGGATCTAAAACCTCATTAATATCCTTATAAATCATTGAAAATTAATATTTTTATAAAATCACCCACAAAGTTCAAAAGTGGAAAAACGAGCAAGATTCGGTCAGATTAAAAAAAATTATAGGCACACAGTTTATTTAAAATTGTCCACATACCTCTAAGTTGATGCTATTAGCACTATATACATAAAAAAACTACGTCTTTTCTGCGCGGACGACGACAGTGACGCAAGCAGAAAAGGCGTAGGCTTTTGTATTTCAAGGGTATTTTGAGCCGCTAGATAGCGTTGTCGGTCTAAAGACGCGACCTACATGCCCTTTAAAAGGTGAACAACCCAGTGGGTGTGATAGATAGTCCACAATTTGAACTATATACATAAAAAAACCTACGACTTTTCTGCGCTGACGACGACAGTGACGCAAGCAGAAAAGACGTAGGCTTTTGTATTTCAATGGTATTTTGAGCCGCTAGATAGCGTTTGTCGGTCTAAAGACGCGACCTTGCCCTTTAGAAAATGAACAACCAAGTGGGTGTGATAGATAGTCCACAATTTGAACTATATACATAAAAAAACCTACGACTTTTCTGCGCTGACGACGACAGTGACGCAAGCAGAAAAGACGTAGGCTTTTGTATTTAAAGGGTATTTTGAGCCGCTAGATAGCGTTGTCGGTCTAAAGACGCGACCTACATGCCCTTTGGAAGACGGAGTAGCAACCCAATGGATTTCGTACGTCTATGTATCCACTGGGTATGATTACCGTCATCTTGTTCGTCAGCCCTTTTTAAGCGTATTCTTTTGCCAATAACGCGATGGCCTTAGCCGCCATCGGCTTTAGCTGATTATTTTCTGTTTTACTGTAGTCAATGATCTGCTGCTTCATAGAACGGGCCCAAAAGCGCTTTAAGTGCAACGCAACAAAAGCGGCCACTACATTCTCATCGCCTTGGTGCTCATTATTATCCGCTATTTGATTTGCCATGCTGACTAATTGATCTAGCTGAGAATGACCCATAACGCTATTCTCCTTCACCTTGAACTTTTCTATGATAAAAACAATCTATTGAGGCAGCGGCCTTGCGCGTCCTCAATAGGTTGTTAAGAAGACACAATCAATTGATTATGCCGTTTTAAGCGCCTACTTGACTCTGTTTTTTAAGGAACGCTTGCTGCTTTTTATCAAAGGCAACAAAATCTCGCTGCCACTGGGATGGCTGGCTGACTTTTTCGACTTGCACGGCCGTTACCTTATATTCAGGACAGTTGGTCGCCCAATCCGAGTTATCGGTAGTAATGACGTTTGCACCGCTGCCAGGGTGGTGAAAAGTTGTGTAGACCACACCCGCTTGCATGCGCTCACTCACAACAGCACGCAATACGGTATGACCCGCTCGGCTACTAATACCTAACCAATCGCCATCTTTAATGCCTCGCTCTTCTGCATCATGAGGATGCACTTCAAGCACATCTTCATCGTGCCATACTTGATTGTCTGTTCGACGAGTTTGAGCACCCACATTGTACTGCGACAAAATACGTCCCGTTGTCAGTAATAATGGGAAACGACGACTCGCACGCTCTTCAGTCGCAACGTATTCCGTGACCGCAAAATTGCCTTTTCCAATAGGGAAGTCCACTTCATGCATAATAGGCGTGCCCAATGGATGCTCTTCATTACAAGGCCATTGAATACTGCCTTGTTCTTCCAATAGTTGATAGCTGACCCCCGTAAACGAAGGAGTAAGCTGCGCAATTTCATCCATGATTTCAGAAGGATGCTGGTAATCCATTGGGTAACCAAGCGCATTCGATAGCGCCACTGTGACTTCCCAATCTTCTTTGCCTGCCAACGGTGGCATTACTTTACGGACACGATTAATACGACGTTCCGCATTGGTGAAGGTGCCGTTTTTCTCCAAGAAGGTTGAACCCGGTAGAAGAACGTGGGCAAATTTCGCCGTTTCATTTAGGAAAATATCTTGTACAACCAAGCATTCTAATGATTTTAGAGCCGCTTCGACATGATGCGTATTTGGGTCAGACTGAGCAATGTCTTCTCCTTGAACGTACATGCCTTTAAATTGACCTGCGATGGCAGAATCAAACATATTAGGAATACGTAGCCCAGGTTCATTGTCTAACTTAACACCCCAAACCGCTTCAAAATTACCACGCGCCACATCGTCTGAAACGTGTTGGTAACCCGGTAATTCATGCGGGAAAGAGCCCATATCACAGGAACCTTGGACATTATTTTGTCCGCGCAATGGATTCACACCAACGCCTTCGCGGCCAATATTACCCGTAGCTAACGCAAGGTTGGCAATCCCCATTACCATGGTTGAGCCTTGACTGTGCTCCGTCACACCTAAGCCATAAAAAATGGCGCCATTCTTACCTTCAGCATACACCCGTGCCGCACGTCGAACGTCTTCAGCCGCTACACCAGTGATGCTTTCCATCGTTTCAGGAGAGTTAATCGGCTCGCTAATAAAAGAGCGCCAGGCTTGATACGCCTTATCTTCACAGCGTTCATGAATAAAGTCCGTATCCTCTAAGCCTTCCTCAATAATAACGTGCGCGATGGAATTCACTAGCGCAACGTTCGTACCAGGACGCAATGGTAAATGCAAAGCGCCTTTTAAATGAGGAGTTTTCAAAAGATCAATTTTACGAGGGTCCGCAACAATAAGCTTTGCACCTTCACGTAAACGACGACGCATCATAGAACCAAACACAGGGTGTGCATCTGTTGGGTTCGCGCCAATAACCAACATCACATCCGTTTGACGAATGGAATCAAAGGTTTGTGTTCCCGCCGATTCGCCTAGCGTTGTTTTTAACCCGTACCCCGTTGGGCTATGGCAAACACGAGCACAGGTATCGGTATTATTATTACCAAACGCCGCTCGAATCAGTTTTTGAACTAAATAAGTTTCTTCATTCGTACAACGAGATGACGTGATACCGCCGATGCTTTCGCGACCATATTTCGCTTGAATGCCTTTTAGACGAGTCGCGGCAAACGTCAAGGCTTCTTCCCAACTCACCGCACGCCAAGGTTCATCAATCGTGTCGCGAATCATAGGTTCTTTGATGCGGTCTTTATGAGTGGCATAACCAAAGGCAAAGCGCCCTTTCACACAGGAATGACCCTGGTTGGCATCCCCTCCTTTGAAAGGCACCATACGTACCACTTGATCGCCTTTCATTTCCGCTTTGAATGAACAACCCACACCACAGTAAGCACAGGTTGTTACCACACTGTGTTCTGGTTGTCCCATATCAATGATGCTATTTTCGACCAGCGTTGATGTTGGGCAAGCTTGCACACAAGCACCACAGGAAACGCAGTCGGAATCTAAAAAGCTTTCATCCTGTCCCGCGGCCACTTTCGAGTCGAATCCACGCCCATCAATGGTCAAGGCAAAGGTGCCTTGAACCTCTTCGCAGGCACGTACACAACGAGAGCATACAATGCATTTACTTGGGTCAAAGGTAAAATACGGATTCGATGTGTCTTTTTCCGCATCCAGATGATTATGTCCATCAAAACCATAACGCACTTCACGCAGACCCACTGCACCGGCCATATCTTGCAGTTCACAGTCGCCATTAGCCGGGCAGGTTAAGCAGTCCAGCGGATGATCAGAAATATACAGCTCCATGACATTACGACGCAGTTTGGCAATTTTTTCATTTTGCGTTACGACTTTCATGCCCGCGTTAACAGGCGTGGTACAGGATGCAGGGAAACCTCGTCGACCTTCTATTTGTACTGTACATAAACGACAAGAACCAAAGGCTTCCAGATTGTCCGTCGCACACAGCTTTGGAATCGTAATATCGGCAATCGCGGCCGCTCGCATCACGGATGTGCCTTCAGGAACCGTTACCTCAATGCCATCAATTTCTAATGTTACTAATTCTTTAGAAAGGCTAGCGGCCGTTCCGTAATCTTTATTTGGATCACTTTTTGTCGGTTCAAAATAATGCAACATATCAATGTACCTCGGCTGACGTAGAGTGGGCGATGGCTTTGTCTATATCTTCTGGGAAGTGTTTAAAGGCGCTTTGTACCGGAAAAGGCGTCATGCCGCCCATGGCACAGAGAGAGCCGTGGATCATGGTGTCACACAAATCATCTAAGAGTGTTAGATTCGCCTCCACATTGACGCCAGAACGAATTTTATCAATCACTTCGACTCCGCGAGTTGAGCCAATTCGACAAGGTGTGCATTTACCACAGGACTCTTCTACACAAAATTCCATGGAAAAACGTGCTTGCTCTGTCATGTCGACCGTATCATCAAAAATCACAATACCACCATGACCTAACACGGCTTCAATGGCAGCAAAGGCTTCATAGTCTAATGGCGTATCCCATTGACTCTCAGGTAAATAAGCCCCTAATGGCCCACCGACTTGAATCGCCTTCATTGGACGACCTGATGCCGTACCGCCACCAAAGTCATCGATCAATTGACGTAATGTTGGACCAAAAGCTAACTCAATCAAGCCACCCTGCTGCACATTCCCGGCGAGTTGGAAAGGCAAGGTGCCACGAGAACGACCCATGCCGTAATCTGCATATGCCTGACCACCTTCTGACATGATATAAGGCACGGCGGCTAAGGATAAAACGTTGTTCACGATCGTCGGTTTACCAAATAATCCCTCAATCGCTGGCAATGGAGGCTTAAAGCGGACTAAACCACGCTTGCCTTCCAGGCTTTCAAGTAAGGAGGTTTCTTCACCACAGATATAGGCGGCGGCGCCTAAACGCACTTCTAAATCAAACGTTTTACCACTGCCTAATAAATCGCTACCTAAATACCCTGCCGCATAAGCATTGTCGATGGCTTCTTTAAGAATGTCATAAGCGACTGGGTATTCTGAACGTAGATAAATATAACCCTGAGTCGCTCCAACCGCTAAGCCAGCAATGGTCATGCCCTCAATCAACATAAAAGGATCGGCTTCCATTACCATACGATCGGCAAAGGTGCCTGAATCCCCTTCATCGGCATTACACACAATGTATTTTTGATCCGGTGGACAGTCATGCACGGTTTGCCATTTAATGCCTGTTGGAAAAGCGGCGCCTCCACGTCCTCGTAGACCTGACGCTTTCACTTCATCAACAATTTCTTGACCGGTCAGCTGTAAGCTTCTTGCTAACCCTTTAAAACCCTCTAATGCTTTATAATCGTCTATGGAAACCGGATCAATAATACCTGCACGGGCAAAGGTTAAGCGCTGCTGCTTTTTAAGGTAAGGCAGTTCTTCTGGTTTCCCCAAAGACAATTTATGGCTATCGCTTCCAGCTAAAAAACCAGCATCAAATAAGCGGGTAACATCACGCACTTCAACGGGTCCATAGGCGACTCGACCTTGATTCGTTTCCACTTCCACCATAGGCTCTAACCAAAACACACCACGGGAGCCATTGCGAATCAGCTGGATGTCTTCACCACGAGATTCCGCTTCTTTAATAATTTCCAAGGCCACTCTGTTGCCATCTAAAGAAAGGGTTGTGGTATCACGAGGTACATAAACCTTAATACTCATGCTTTTTTCTCCTGTCTAACAGGGTTTAACGGGGCTAAATCCAACGCTACTGTTGTTAATTCATCCACTATCAAATCAAATTTATCCGTTGTTACTCGACCCACGATGTCATCATCCACTCGAATAGAAGGGCCACAAGCGCAGTTACCTAAACAGTAAATCGGCTCTAGGGTGAACTCTTGATCTAATGTTGTGTTGTTATAGTCTATGTGTAATTTTGCTTTTACATGCGCCTCTAGCGCTCGAGCACCTCGAGCTTGACACGCTTCAGCACGACAAATTTGTACGACATGTTTACCTGGCGGTGTGGTGCGAAAAAGATGGTAAAAAGAGATCACTCCATGCACTTCTGCACGTGTTTGGTTTAAGGCTTCCGCTATCATGGGAACCGCATCAGGCGGCACATAGCCTTGGGTGTCTTGAATGCCATGCAATATAGGAAGCATGGCTCCAGGCGTGTCTTTCAGCGAAGCAATTATTTGCGTCACCTGTTCTAAATTCCATTGGGTGCGGTTTGTCATTTTTATTACCTATCCAGCAGTCGTCGGAAGCGTAAGGTTTGAGTTATCGACCTAAGTTACCACTGTCGACTCACTCTACAAATATGAAAATATGTGCATATATACGTTTAATACTTATAAGCTGCTATTCTTAATGGATAAAGTGCTATATTCTAATTTATATATGCACAAAACATCCTATTTAAGAAGGCCTGTCTATACCTTCTACGAAAGGATAATCACTCTCAAATAGATCGGATAAATATGACGTCAAAACGCATCCATATTGACCCCGCGTGGCTCTTCCGAGATGAAGCGGGTAACACGCTAGACCCTCAATTATTTCGCTTGCTTGCCGAAATTTACCATCATAAAAAGCTCACCGCGGCATCAAAAAGCGCAGGCATTTCTTATCGTCACAGTTGGAATTTACTCAATAAATGGGCTGATTTTTTTGGCACGCCATTAGTTTCATTAGAAAAGGGGCGTGGGGCTTATTTAACGGCGCTAGGGGAAAAGCTCTTGTGGGCAGAACAAAGGGTATCCGCTCGCTTTCAACCACAAATGGAAAGCTTAGCCTCAGAATTAAATATTGAGATTCAAAAAGCCTTGGTCAATTTAACCCCGCTACTGCGCATCCAAGCCAGCCATGGTTATGCCGTTGCTTTATTACCTGATGCCTGTACTGAGCTACAATTAGACCTACAATACAGTAGCCCTTTAGAAGCATTATCGGCGTTAAATCGTGATGCTTGTGACCTTGCGGGATTTCATGTGCCAAGTGGCATCGTCATTAAGAAGCTGCTTAAACAGTATCAACAATTGCTCAAACCAAGGGCCCATAAAATCATTCGCTTCATCACTCGCCGACAGGGTTTAATGGTACGTCAAGATTGCCCTTTAGAGATCAATTGCTTAGAAGATCTCACGACGAATGGTGTACGCTTCATTAATCGCCAAGAAGACTCAGGAACCCGAGCCTTGTTTGATCAATTACTCTTAGAAAATACGCTTTCCAGCAAGCATATTATTGGTTACAACAACCGAGAATTTACCCATTCGGCCGTCGCCGCCTATGTTGCGTCTAATATGGCCGATGCGGGATTTGGTGTCGAGCAAGCCGCACATAAGTTTGGCCTCCGCTTTATCCCTATTTGCACAGAAGATTATGTCTTCGTTTGTCATCAAAAAAGCTTAAACAAAGCCGCTATGGTCGAATTCATTAGAACCATTGAAAGCAACGCCTTCCATGAAAAAATACATACATTAGCGGGTTATGAAGGGAAGCATTTAGGGGTAATTGAAGATATTTCGCATTTTATGCCAGGCTAAGCTCCTTCTACTTGCCTTAGACAAGAGCCCACAGAACCCCAGTCACAGTCACTTAGGATGGCGTTTTGTGGGACATTTCACCTGGTTAACAACCCCGTTACTCAATATCTTGCTGTTTAATCACTTTATGTTGATCTTCGTTATTACCTAATTTCCAATAACTCGAAATATAGAGGTTTTCTTTAGCGATCTCTTTTTCCACCTTAAAGAAAGGACGTAGAGCTTTCATGCTATTAAATTCACAAGCGGCCCAAACAGAGGCTTGACCATTTAACCATGTAAGGGATTTAACTTGCTCTAATAAAGCTTGATCATTTTCACCGGGGGAAGCGTTAATCACCCATTTAATATCCATACCTTCAGGGTGCTTTAACGTTTGAATATCGGCTTCTGAAACCACTTCTATGACAGCATAGCCTTTAGCATTATCCGGTAAAAACTCTAAATTCACACTGATTGCCGGTAACGCCGTCATGTCACCAACCAACAGATACCAGTCCGCATTGGTCTCAATCATCTTTCTAGGGCCTGGCCCGCCGACTAAAATGGTATCACCTACGTTAGCCTCTTTCGCCCATGTAGACGCTGGGCCTCCGTCTTCATGCAGCATAAAGTCAATATCAATTTCTTCAGCTCTTTGAGAACGAATGGTGTACGTTCTCATCAGGCGTTTGTCTTGCTCCTGAAAAATCAACTTTACATAGGCACTTTCTTGATCCTGAGGCAAAGTTTGAACGTCCTCCCCTCCTAATGTGACCCGTATCATATGAGGTGTAACAAACGACTTCCGTACAACACTCAAATTTCTTGGCTTTTTCATAGTAACTCCGAATTAAGACGAATAAGAATTGTTCTCATTTTAAACCTATTACAAACTAAAAGACAAAACCTCTCGCCTAAATCCTGTTTCTTTACTTATTTGCTCACAGTAGATCCACATTGGTACGCTTGTATTCCAACCGTATTGAGTCGAATACGATACACCGAGCTTGATGCCGTAATAAATAAAGTGTCACCTTCCATACCACCAAAGGTACAGTTTGATACAATTTCAGGCACTAAAATTTTAGCAAGCAGCCTTCTATCAGGGTGATAGACATGAATGCCTTCCGCTGAAGAAGAGAAAATCCAACCGTTTCGATCCAAACGAAAGCCATCAGCAACACCAGGATGGATCTCAATAAACACCTCACCGTTGGTTAACTGATACTCCCCTAAGGTATTCGAACTAACGTCATACCTCATAATATGATGATGACCAATGGTCTGATCAGGTAAAGTAATGGAGGTATCTGAAATGTAGAGTTGCGACTCGTCTACTGAAAATGCTAACCCATTCGGCCCTTCCATACTATCGCAGACAAGCGTCAATCGATTGGTTTTTGGATAATAGCAATAGACAAAATTACCCGCTTGTTCCACATCCGCTTTATAGCCTTCGTAATCAGATAAGATGCCATAAGGGGGATCGGTAAACCAAATACTGCCATCCGCTTTCACCACTAGGTCATTCGGGGAGTTTAAGGGTTTGCCTCGATAATGACTAACCAGCGTGGTTACCTGATTCGTCCTTAAATTGGTTTTTAGAATACAACGACCGCCGTGACAGCAATGCAGTAGATTCCCCTCCAAATCAAGGTAGTGGCCATTGGTAAAATTAGCGGGCGAGCGCCACACAGAAGACCCGGTCTGTTGGTTCCAGCTTACTATTCGGTTGTTTGGTATATCACTCCATAAAAGCGTTTGTGATTCAGGCAACCACACAGGACCTTCATTCCAAACAGCACCATGGCTGATTTTTTCTAGCTGGCAGCCATCGATAAACAAGGTTTTTGCTAGAGGATCATATTGTTCAATCATTACGGTACATCCTATCCAGTCATACCAACCATTAAAGAGATTAAATCCTGATTAGTTACTTATTCATTGCGCGTTCTCGCCTAGGTTAAACGCCCAAAACTGTCCTAGTATTGCAGTAAGACAATATAAACTGCGATTACCCTTTTGTGTAATCTAACAAAGAAGGCAACAATATGCGTCAAAAAATCTCATTCAAAAGTGGGGACATCGAACTAGCAGGTCAACTCGAACTTCCAGATAGTCCCATTAAATTCTTCGCCTTATTTGCCCATTGTTTTACTTGTGGCAAAGACATTGCGGCGGCAAGTCGTATCAGTCGTGCGTTAACCCAGCAGGGTATTGCCGTTTTACGTTTTGATTTTACCGGGTTAGGCAACAGTGACGGTGATTTTGCAAACAGCAACTTCTCATCGAATATCCAAGATTTAATTGCCGCGGCCAACCATTTACGAAGCCACTTTAATGCCCCGCAATTATTAATTGGTCATAGCTTGGGCGGTGCAGCGGTTTTAGCCGCGGCCGAACATATTCCAGAGGCCATGGCGATTGCAACCATTGGTGCGCCTTCAGATGCTCAGCATGTAGTCCATAATTTTGCCGCCCATTTAGAGGAAATAAACACATCAGGCAAAGCCTCTGTCCGTTTGGCAGGACGACAATTTACCATTAAAAAGCAATTCATAGAGGATCTGGCTCACTATGATCGCAACCATATCAGTCTCTTAAAAAAAGCCGTGTTAATTATGCACTCTCCTATTGATGAAGTAGTGAATATCCGGGAAGCGGAAAAAATTTACTCAACAGCCAAACACCCTAAAAGCTTTATTAGCCTTGATAACGCCGATCACTTGTTAACAAACAAAGCGGACTCTGATTATGTTGCTGAAGTCATTGCTTCATGGTCAACCCGTTATGTGGACAATGACAGCACGGCCTACCAACCCATACTCACAGATGGCTCTGTCTTAGTAGAAGAAAAAGACCATGCATTTACCCAATTTGTCAGTACCAAAGATCACACCTGGCTCGCCGATGAACCTTTAAAAGTAGGTGGTCGTAATTTAGGTCCAGATCCTTATGATCATCTGCTAGCCAGTGTAGGAGCTTGTACTTCCATGACGTTACGCATGTATGCTGAACGTAAAAACCTGCCTTTAGATCATATCAAAGTAGAACTGGCACACACTCGAGATTACCATCAGGACTGTGATGACAGCGAGCAAACGGGAAAGATTGAAGCCATTACACGTAACATTACTCTTATTGGGGACTTAACGGATGAGCAACGTCTTCGTTTGTTGGAGATTGCTGATAAATGCCCCGTCCATAAAACATTACATAACGCACCGAAAGTCGTTAGTACCTTGGTTAATAAGCGTTAGTTTTACTAACGTAAGTGTCAGAAAAGTAGGCCTTTAAAAACTTACTTTTTAGGCAAAATATACATTGCGATTTCGTATAAAAAGCCGATACTGACAGTCTATTTAATTCCTTTATACACACTTTAGAAGTGGTAGGAACAGCATGAAATTATTTAATTGCCAGAAATGCGCTCAAATCTTGTTATTCGAAAATACGCACTGTGAACAATGCAAATCTGAATTAGGCTTTCTTGCGGACCAACTTGAATTAAGCGCCCTAGAATTGGATGGTGATGCCTATGTTGCACTCGCCGATACGAACAATGAAAGGCGTTGGAAATATTGCGAAAACCACCAGCATAACGTGTGTAATTGGTTAGTAGATATCGCAAGTGACGATACCTTTTGTGAAGCTTGCGAATTAAATCGTCACATCCCTAATTTAGGGAAAATCGAAGAACGTACCGCTTGGCAGCGATTAGAATTTGCCAAGCACCGCTTAGTGTATTCTCTACTGCGACTAAAATTACCCTTAATCAGTAAGCAGGATGAACCAGAAACCGGTTTGTCATTTGATTTTATTTCAGAAAATAACGTCATTCCTGAAGACGCCCAATCCACAACCGGCCACGCCCTTGGCCAAGTTACGATTAATGCGTCCGAAGCGAATAGCTCAGAAAGAGAGCAAATGCGCGAAGATTTAAATGAGTCTTATCGTACCCTTATTGGTCACTTCCGCCATGAAGTGGGTCATTATTATTGGGATCGTTTAATTCTGAAAAACAGAAAAGGGTTAAGAGCATTTAGACAACTGTTTGGGGACGAACGAGTCAGTTATGCTGACTCTTTAAAAGTACATTATGAAACCCCAAATGAGAACTGGAAAGAAAACTATATCAGTGTTTACGCTTCTTCTCATCCATGGGAGGATTGGGCAGAAACTTGGGCGCACTATCTACATATTGTCGATACATTGGAAACGACAACGCAACTTGGGGTGAGCTTGTGCCCTCCTTCGGAGAAGTTGAGTAGCCTTAACGTCGTGTCTAACATTACACCCTATGAGCACAACAATTTTGACGATATCTTAGCGCAATACATGCCTTTAACCTTTGCGGTAAATAGCTTAAACAGAGGCATGGGACAACCGGATTTGTATCCCTTTGTATTGGTGCCCAGTGTGAGAGAGAAACTGCATTTTATCCATTCGCTCCTACAGCAATTATAGGTTGGCATTCCTTTGCCTACAGGTAATTAATTAATTGGCAGGTAAACATCGGTAATTAACTGATGTTCTTCTACTTCTGGGAAGAAGTTTTGGTAATGAAAGAAACAAGGTTCATCTCTTAACTCTTCCCCACTTTGCGGTAACCAGGTTCCATATAGGTAATAAACGGCTTTACCTAGATGGTCATGGGACCCTAAGTGACGTATCACCGCATAACGTCCACCCGCAATCTGTTTGTTCACCACCGAGAAGTCGTTTTGCTCTATGGGCTCATTGACTTCACCGGCAATATCAAAACGAAATGCGTCTGCGGGCACCTCATCAGGATCATGGTAAATAATGCCAAAGGTTCTACTTGTCAGTACAGGAGATAGCCCTGTCTGCTTACGCCATTGAATAAATTTACCCGCCGTTTCCATCACTTTTTCGGCGGCACCATGATGCTCTAAAACCGCTACATTTATGGTTTCCAGCTGCGTTATTTTTACATCCATCATTTGCTCCATTCGATTTTCTATAGGCTGATACGCTTGATGCCATAATAGCCAATTAGGTTGATTACGAAATTCAGTGGGAGATTGAAAAAAACGCTTTTTGAACGCTCTAGAAAAAGATTCCGGGTATTCAAAACGAGCCGTCATCGCAATATTAATAATGGATTTGTCCTCTTGAAAGACCAATTCATAAGACGCTTTTTTAACCGTAATTGCTGGATAAATTTCGCCGTACTCATCCCCATGTAGTGTGAAAACTGCCTATGAAAGTGATGCTTTGAAAAACAAGCAACGACACTCAATTGCTCTATCGTTAAATCATCATCGAGATGTTGATAAATGTATTCACAAACGGCTTGCATCCGTTGATCATAAGAGTGGTTTTGTGATGTCAATTGTCTCTTCCTATATCCAGTAGTCAGCACTGAAAACAATCATATTTAACTAGGGCCATTTAAAATCGTTACTTCAAACACCCACTGAAGACAAAAGATTAACGCGATAGCCTAATCCTCTCCTGACCAAAGTTGCTCATTCCAAGATTTTTTTTACTTCAACCCTTTGTAAGCTAGGGACTAATATTGAATTCTAGACACTGCAAACGAGTAAACTTACAAATTGATGCTTGCCTCTATTTAATTCCATACATTTTATCTGATTAGGAGATAGATTCTTATTTCCTCCTCCTTCCTCTGATTTTTATAAACAATTCGTCAAGATGCCATGCCTTAATTGTCCTTCTTATAGGCCTAGTGTAAGCTGACGAGCGGTTGTCTAAATAAACTATCTTATTTATTTAGGTCGAATTTCATCTGTCATCTGATGTGAGTATAACTAAGGTGTTCTTTTCTTTCTTTCCAAAGCCAAAATTATTTTTCCTCAGCTTTGCCGTCTGGGCATTACTGTCTGTTGTTTCTTGGTATCTATTTGTTCAAGATTGGGGGCCAACGCTCAGTCTAGGAAGCCTCTTTGGGCATGGGTTTCCTGAGGCTTTAGCAGAAGAAGCCGATGCCGCTGCACAAGCGCTGTATAACACCGCCTTTGCGAGTGCCCTCGACCTGTGGTTATATCAATATATGCTGCTCTGCTATGGTCTTTTTGTCGGTGGTTGGATGGTTTATGGAGGGCAAAAGTGGGGACGTTGGTCCGTTATTGGGTCTGGCATCATTGTTTTCATTACTTGGTTTCAAGTCCAAGTCAGTGTCATGTTAAATGAATGGTATGGAAGCTTTTACGATTTAATTCAACGCGCCTTATCAGAACCACAAAGTATTACGGCAGAAGAATATTATGGCCAGCTATCTTCGGTAGTGGTATTACTTATGATTGCGGTGACGGTTGCCGTACTCAATAGCTTTTTTGTCAGTCACTATGTTTTCCGCTGGCGTACGGCCATGAATGACTATTACACCAGTAAATGGGAGCAAGTACGTCATATTGAAGGGGCATCGCAGCGGATTCAAGAAGATACCATGCGCTTTGCCTCTATTATGGAAGGACTTGGTGTTCGCTTCCTCGATTCCATTATGACACTCATTGCCTTCCTCCCCATACTATGGGGTCTATCGTCTTATGTAACTTCTTTACCTCTAATAGGAGAAGTACCACAAGCATTGGTGTTTGTTGCTATCACTTGGTCTATTTTTGGTACCTTTTTATTAGCCCTAGCGGGTCTTAAACTGCCAGGGTTAGAATTTAAGAATCAACGCGTCGAAGCGGCTTTTCGTAAAGAGTTGGTGTATGGCGAAGACTATGAGAATAGAGCGCAACCGCCTGAACTAAAAGAATTATTTAGTAATATTCGCCAAAATTACTTTAGACTTTATAAAAATTACCTGTACTTTAATATCGTACGCTATGGGTACTTGCAGGCAGGGAATTTTATGCCATTAGTCATTTTAGCCCCATCCATCATTGCAGGGGCCTTTACTCTTGGCGTGATGCAACGTGTAACCAATGCATTTAATCAAGTTGAATCCTCTTTTCAATTCTTAGTAAATTCTTGGACAACTATTGTTGAACTACAATCTATCTATAAACGTCTGAAAGCGTTTGAGGCGGCCATTGAAGATCAACCTTTACCTGAAATTGATCAAATGTATTTAAAACATAATTCTACTGAATAAAATCAATAAGGTCTTCCGTAAGGGAGGCTTCTTTAATTACATTAGAAGCTTCCCTTACATTACTCTCTACTACGACACCTCAAGCTTCTGCCTATTACTTCTACATAGCGCTCGAAAACAAATTAGATAAGCTTTTTTTACTCTGTATTTATTATGCTATTATTCTCTTTCCGTGGTAATAAATTCACTGATTGCATAGAGAACTCATAATCAAATGAATCAATCAAAAGGAAACCTTTTTATTCTTTCAGCGCCGTCGGGTGCTGGAAAATCTTCCTTATACAAGGCATTAATTGCTGATGATGCCCAAGTGAAAATTTCAGTTTCTCATACCACACGAGAGCCCCGAGCTGGAGAAGAAAATGGAAGAGAGTATTATTTTGTTGAGGTAGACGACTTTTTAGACATGATTGCTGATGATGCCTTTTTCGAGCATGCCCAAGTATTTGATAACTACTATGGCACGTCCAAAAAAGCCATCTTTGATATGTTAGATCAAGGCCTAGATGTCATCCTTGAAATAGACTGGCAAGGCGCGAAACAAGTACGTCAGCAATACCCACATGCAATCAGTATTTTTATTTTGCCTCCGTCAACAGAAGCACTCGAACATCGTTTACGAGATAGAGGAACCGATTCTGAAGACGTGATTAATCGACGCATGGCAAAGGCGGTCAGTGAGATGTCACATTACAACGAATATGACTATGTCATTGTAAATGACGATTTTCAGACCGCTTTAGTCGAAATGAGTGCCATATTTAAAGCAATGCGCACTCAAAAACGCATAATTGAACAAAAACATAGCAAACTTATCAATGATCTCTTGTCATTATAATGAGCGGTTAAGTAGAATTGAACATTATTTATATCATCTGTAAAAATAGGAATTAGAATGGCTCGCGTAACAGTAGAAGATTGCTTAGAAAATGTAGAAAACCGCTTTCAACTTGTAATGATTGCATCCAAACGTGCTCGCCAACTAGCTACTGGTGGTGAAGAAGCAAAAGTCGATGTTGAGAATGATAAAGTGACTGTCGTAGCACTACGTGAAATTGCAGAAAACCTAGTAAATGCAGGAAATGTTGATATCAAAAAACAGCCTATTCACGAGTTTTAAAAGTTCATGATGGTCGCTCATTTCAAAATACTGTTTGAATTAATTAATGGAGTGAGCGATGTATCGCATTGAAGACCTAGCGGTCACACTAAGTCAATACCTCCCCTACGAACAAGTTTCCACCATAAAGCGTGCGTATTACTACGCTGAGCAAGCACATGATGGTCAACGCCGAAAAAGTGGCGAACCTTATGTCATTCATCCTTTAGCTGTCGCTCAAATTCTTGCCGATCTACGTATGGATTGCGATGGACTTACCGCCGCACTGCTACACGATGTAATAGAAGATACAGGCATCAGTCGCGAGGCGCTTACCGAACAATTTGGAGAAAGTGTTGCGAGCCTAGTAGATGGCGTTAGCAAATTAACCCATTTAGAATTCAATAATCAAGTCGAAAAACAAGCCCATAACTTTCAGAAAATGGCCATGGCCATGGCGGAAGATATTCGAGTGATCCTTGTGAAACTGGCGGATAGATTACACAATATGCGTACTCTAGATTCTATGCCAGCACACAAAAAACGTCGTATAGCGAAAGAAACGCTCGATATTTACGCCCCCATAGCTAACCGCTTAGGCATGTATAATTTTCGAGTTGACTTAGAAAGTCTCGCTTTTGATGCTTATTACCCAATGCGTTCTCGTATGCTACAAAGAGCCATCCACAAACGCTATGGTCAACGAGCTCAAGACAAAGAAACATTAGAGCAGTATATTCACGGGGAGCTAGCGGCAGATTATATCGAAGCTAGTATTAGTGTCAGAGAAAAGCATATCTACAGCATTTATCAAAAAATGCAGAAAAAACGTCGTTCACTGGGCGAAATTATGGATGTCCTCGGTGTCAGAATTGTTACTGATAAATCGGACAACTGTTATCGAATTTTAGGGATAGTACATTCTCTGTTTAAACCTGTCGAAGGTCGCTTTAAAGACTATATTGCCGTACCAAAGTCAAATGGTTACCAATCTTTGCATACAACGGTGGTGGCGAATGGATTGCCTATGGAAGTGCAAATTCGGACCACAGAAATGGAAATGGTCGCCAGCAATGGTATTGCCGCCCATTGGGCATATAAAGCAAGCAATCCTCAGGCAAATGTTTCATTTAGCCATGATAGAGCCATGAAATGGGCACAAGGTTTGATAGAAATTCAACAAAAAGCAGGTAATGCCGTTGATTTTGTTGATAATGTTAAAAATGATTTATTCCCCGGAGAAGTCTATGTCTTTACTCCAAAAGGGGAAATTGTTGAGTTGCCTACGGGCGCGACCCCTGTTGACTTTGCTTACGGTGTCCATACTGAAATAGGAAATAACTGCATATCCTGCCGTATTAACCGACGACTTGCACCATTAAGTACTCAGTTAGAAAGTGGCCAAACGGTAGAGATCATTACCGCTAAAAATGCCCAACCAAATGTGGCCTGGCTAAGCTTTGCCATTACGGGTAAAGCACGCACAAACATACGTCACTACCTTAAAGATAAACAGACAGAAAATGCCATTGCCGTTGGCCGTCGTTTATTAACTCGTTCATTAAACGCCTTTAAAACCAATATCGATGATTTAGTTGATGAACAAATCAATCAAGTTCTAGAGTTTTATCAACTGTCTTCACTCGATGAGTTATTAGAGTCTATTGGTAAAGGGCGCCATGTTGGTTACCTAGTGGCTCGACAATTATTTCCTAATTTTAACGAAGAGGAGTTAATCACTCCGACATCGTTCAAACTGAATGGGTCTGAGGGTATGCTGGTTTCTTACGCGAAATGCTGCTCCCCTATCCCTGGAGATCCAATTGCAGGCTATGTGCAGGTTGACAAGGGCATAGTCATCCATCACCTGAACTGTCCTAATATCCAAGATCATCTCGAAAACCCTGAACGCTATATTCGTATGTCCTGGGGTAAAGAGATAGAGGAAGATCTAAACATTAGCCTGATAGTTAGCTTCCATAATGAAAGAGGTGCGGTTTCTAAGATCGCAAGCTCCATAGGAGACACGGACTATCAAGTCTCTAATATCGTCATCATAGAGCGAGGTCGAATTAGCCGTTTACGATTAAACATTACTGTTTCCAGTCGCATAGGATTAGCGGATGTGATGCGTCGTATTAAATCTGTTCGTTGTGTCGATAAAGTTATCCGAGAAACCATTATTGCGAAATGATGGTTATTGAATTAATAATCAACCGTTATATTAGGGAGTTTTAAGATGTCTAAAGAAGTTATTTTCACTGACAAAGCACCAAAAGCCATTGGACCGTATTCACAAGCGGTTCGCGCAGGCAATACTGTGTACCTTTCAGGTCAAATCCCTCTTGTTCCAGAAACAATGGAAATCATCAGCGATGATGTAAAAGAGCAAACGACTCAGGTATTTACTAACCTACAGGCTGTTTGTGAAGCCGCTGGCGGCTCTTTAAAAGACATCGTAAAACTGAATATCTACATGACTGATTTGGGTAATTTTACTACCGTAAATGAAGTCATGATGGAATTCTTCCAAGAACCTTACCCTGCACGAGCGGCTCTTGGTGTACGAGCTTTACCAAAAGACGTTGCTGTTGAAATTGAAGGGGTAATGGTCTTAGAAGACTAATTCTTCTGACGGCTTTGCAATTTCACACTAAAGCTAAGTACTATCCGCTAACTTTAGTGTGAAATTCGATTTTGATATTCTTCTAATAGCCCTCTATAACCCGCCATATAATTCGGATACATAAATTGATACCCCAAATCCACTATTCTGAGGTTAGATAACTGTTTACCTGATACAGGTAAAAATGCCGCTACACCAAGCTCTGTTGGCAAATTAGGCTCTACTTTTAACTGATTAGCCAACCACAGTTTCACTTCCCATTGACTGACCGGATTATGATCGGTGCCAATATAAATAGCGTCCAACGCCACCCCGCTCAAATGTTTATTCGCTAAGAAAGCCAGAATATGAACGCAATCGTCTCTGTGTATTCGATTGGTCCATTGATTGACGGCCCAACATTCCCTATTCGCTACCGATTCGATCAATCTCAAGCGCCCAGGTCCATAGATACCGGAAAAACGAATACTGGTTGTTGAAAATTGTTCTGATAATAGCGACTCAGCATTCAGCAAGATCTGGGCCGTAGCACGACTCGGCAACGCTAGGATTGTCTCATCTAGTGACTCGCCAGCATTCTGTCCATAGACACTGGTACTAGAAACAAAAAAAACTTTAAGGTTAGATTTGTTCTTATTCCTATAACGGTCAAGTAAACGTTGTGCAGTCTTCAGGTAAGCGTCTCGATAGCCCTCCGTCGTCCTACCTTTTGGCGTCATAATTAAAAACACCATATCGGTATCTGGTAAAAGTGCTACATCCATGGAGACTAGATCCCCCGTAATACCAAGCACGCCTGCGGGAAATTCTCTGCCCTGATAGCGAATTCCTGTAACAGAGTGCCCCATTTTAATAAAATTGGACGCAAGTCGTGAGCCAATATCACCACAACCAGCGATTAGTATTCTTGCCATGAAACCTCCTAGTTTACTCCTTTTTTTAGAGTATACTTTATCAAAATATGTATTATCATAGTTATTAGTAATGAACTAATAAAGGGCACAATCACCATGACATTAACGGAATTGAAATACATAGTCATGCTTGCGGATGAACAGCACTTTGGTCGTGCCGCAAACAATTGCAACGTTTCTCAACCAACATTAAGTGTTGCTGTAAAAAAGTTAGAGGAGGAACTGGGCGCTGCTATTTTTGAAAGAAGCAAAAACTCGGTTTATATTACACCTCTTGGCAGTCAAATTATCCAACAGGCGAAAAGAGTTTTAGAGCAAGCAAATGTGATCAAAGAATTGGCGGCTTCAGGTAAAAATCAACTGACCAGCCCGTTAAAAGTCGGAGCGATTTACACTATTGCACCCTACCTTTTTCCTCACCTTATCCCTTCCTTGCACTCCTTGACAGAAGGAATGCCATTAATGATAGAGGAAAACTTAACCGAAAACCTGAGACCAAAGCTTCGTAACGGCGAACTTGATGCCATTATTGTCGCACTCCCTTTTAAAGAACCTGATGTCGTTACTCAATCTATTTACGAAGAAGAGTTTGTGGTCTTAATGCCAAAAGATCACCCTTGGACAAAGCTAGAGGCTATCCATACAGATCAATTAAGTACAGACAACTTATTAGTCTTAGGGAAAGGACACTGTTTTAGCGACCAAGTTATGGAAGCGTGTCCAATTTTAAACGAAGATGAGTACGGTAATGCTCGTACCATCGTTAATGGCAGCTCCTTAGAAACGATACGCTACATGGTTGCATCAGGTTTAGGCGTTACGGTATTACCAAAGTCAGCTGTAACACATATTGATAACACGTTACTGGAAGTTCGTCCTTTCACGGCGCCAGTCCCAAGGAGAACCGTTGCATTAGCTTGGCGGGTGAGCTTTCCTAGACCAAAGGCCATTGAAGCACTGAGTCAATCGATCAAGTACGCTTGTCAAAAGCTGTCTTTATAATGCCAGTCAAATTGATAACCATATTGAAATAGGGAGGTCCTATGTCAGGCTTAGAAACCATACCCGTTACTGAACTGAAAGGGGTTGGTAGTGCCGTTGCGGAGAAACTCGCAAAGCTAAACATTTATAGTCTGCAGGACCTTATTTTTCATTTGCCTATACGTTACCAGGATAGAACCAAAGTGGTGCCTATCGGGCGACTTCGCCTAGGGGATGAAGTGGTTATAGAAGGAGACGTTATTGGCTGTGAAGTGGTAATGGGGAAAAGAAGAAGCCTCTTATGCCGAGTTAAAGATCATTCTGGCACCCTTATTTTACGTTTTTTTCATTTTACGGCAGGACAAAAAAAACAACTTGAGTCTGGAAAATCCATACGCTGTTTTGGCGAAGTTAAACGCGGTAGCTTTGGTTATGAAATGTTTCATCCAGAATACTCCTTAGCCGATGAATTCACGACAACCACAGAAAGTGCTCAATTAACACCAACCTATCCGTTAACGGAAGGGTTAACTCAAATTAAAATGCGATCTTTCTGCGAGCAAGCATTAGAGCGAGTCACGCCATACAATGTAATAGAATGGTTACCTGAATCCATTCGTCATCAGTTTCAATTGCCTCCCTTAGTAGACTCCATTCATTATTTACATAAGCCGCCAGCCGAAGCCGACACGGAATTACTTGCATCAGGGAAGCATCCTGCACAGTTTCGCCTATCATTTGAAGAGCTGCTTGCCCATCAATTAAGTTTGATCAGTAAAAAGCAGAAAGCCAAACTCGAGCGTGCACCCATCATTGAAGAAGAAGGCGCCTTTCTAGAAAAACTCATCGCATCATTACCTTTTCAGCCGACGAAAGCTCAACAGCGTGTTTTTCAAGAGATCATGCTAGATTTATCTTCTGGACACCCAATGCTTCGACTGGTACAAGGGGATGTTGGATCAGGAAAAACACTTGTGGCAGCGATGTCTGCCGCCACCTTTATTGAAAAAAAACGTCAAGTGGCCATCATGGCCCCTACTGAAATTTTAGCCGAGCAGCATTTCAATAATTTCAAACAATGGTTTGAACCTTTAGGGGTTGAGGTTGCTTGGTTAGTTGGCAAATTAAAAGGCAACGCACGGGCATCACAATTAGAAAGTATCGCTAATGGCTCAGCATTAATTGTTGTTGGCACTCATGCACTTTTTCAGGACAGTGTTCACTTTAAGAATTTGTCTCTCGCTATTATTGATGAACAACATCGATTTGGGGTGCATCAACGAATGGCATTACGAGCAAAAGGTATCGATGGGAAACTGCAGCCCCATCAGCTAATAATGACAGCCACCCCCATCCCTAGAACCTTAGCTATGTCTGCTTATGCTGACTTAGACTGCTCCATCATTGATGAATTGCCACCTGGAAGAACACCGGTAACGACCATAGCGGTTTCTGATCAGCGCCGCCATGAAGTCATGGAAAGAGTAAAAGTGGCCTGCAACGATGGCAAGCAAGCCTATTGGGTGTGTACGCTGGTTGAAGAGTCGGAAGCTCTGCAATGTCAGGCGGCTGAGGATACCGCCATTAGACTCTCTGAAGCATTAAGCGAGCTAAGCATAGGGTTAATTCATGGGCGCCTGAAGCCTCAAGAAAAAGCAGAAATAATGGGGCAATTCAAACAAGGGAACATCCAGCTTCTAGTGGCAACTACCGTTATTGAAGTCGGTGTCGACGTGCCAAACGCCAGTTTGATGGTTATTGAAAACCCTGAACGGTTAGGTCTTGCGCAGCTACATCAGCTGAGAGGGCGGGTTGGTCGAGGTCAAGCCGCCAGCCATTGTGTCTTATTATATAAGACACCTTTAAGCCAGCATGGCAAAGTACGTTTAGGAATAATAAGAGAAACATCGGATGGATTTAAAATTGCCGAAAAAGATTTAGAAATACGAGGGCCTGGAGAATTATTAGGATCAAGGCAAACCGGGTTAATGGAGTTTAAAGTAGCAGACCTACAACGAGACAAAGCCATGTTAGAGCAAGTACAAAGTGCCGCTCTACTGATACATCAATCGCATCACGAACATATTGAGCCTTTATTGTCTCGTTGGTTACCCGTACAACAAGATTATTTAAATGTTTGAAGAGAAAGGTTTATCGAATATTCACTACCGTAGTATTTTTAACCTCCTCCATAGCAACATACGTTCTTGATTCTCTTACATGTGGTAGGGTAAGTAACGTCTCTCCTAATAACTGTCGATAAGCATCTACATCAGAAACACGTGCTTTTAATAGGTATTCAAAATCACCCGCTATTAGATGGCACTCTAATACCTCCGGTATTTTAGTGACCGCATCTTTGAATTCATGAAAGCCTTCGGGAGACGTTGTTTTTAGTCGAATTTCAACAAAAACAAGCAACCCTGCTTCCACTTTTCTAGGGTTCACTAGGGCACAATAACCCGTAATGTAACCGTTACGTTCTAATCTTCGAACACGTTCTAAACACGGTGTCGCACTCAAACCAACTCGACTGGCTAATTCAACATTAGAAAGTCGCCCATTAATTTGTAACTCTCGAAGAATTTTTTTATCAAGCCGATCAAGCGGCTTTGATGAGTTATCCATCGTTCATGGATCTCCTTATAGCAAATAAGGTTAAACTGGCTCTAAGTATATTGCGAGAATAGGAAATGGAAAGCCTAAAATGAATCAATGCAAATAATTAGAATGAATATCGCTCCATTTGATGTTTTTGCACCAAAATAGAACAACCCTTATGAGGAATGCGCTAAAGAAATTGCAGTTAAATACACTTTTGATCTATAAAATCACAATTTTTTTTAAACTATAAGAGCCTACTGTACACTATTTTTTTACAAGTTTAGGTATAGTTTTCTTTAAAGAATATTTTTTAAATGATTATATTTATAAATGAATTGATCGTTTTTTAGTCTCTAGTTACTTTAAATAACACAAATGCTGACCTAAAAACGTATTTTTCTCTTGACTACAGCACCTGAACAGTCATTCTATATAGCAAGTGGAGACATTCACAGAATAATCCGCTGTATAAATACAACAAAAAGAATAACAAAATGTTGGCACATGCTTTGCTTTATAAATCTAAACGAAATATAGAATAACGTAAATGTTAACAATGGAAGAATGCCCTGGGAGGCTCAAAAAATGAAATCGAATGTAAGTAAGTTACTTTCTACCGCCGCAATTGCCGTTACTGTTAGTGCAGGAGCAACTGCAGGTACGCTAGACGATGTTAAAGCTAAAGGTTTTATTCAATGTGGTGTAAGTCAGGGCGTTCCAGGTTTCTCCAACGCAGACGATAAAGGTAACTGGACAGGTATTGATGTTGATTCATGCCGTGCCGCTGCTGCCGCTGTTTTTGGTGACGCAACGAAAGTTAAATTCACTCCTCTTTCTGCAAAAGAACGTTTTACCGCTCTACAATCAGGTGAAATTGACGTTCTATCTCGTAACACTACTTGGACCTACACTCGTGATTCGTCCTTGGGTTTAGATTTCACAACAGTAAACTTTTATGATGGCCAGGGTTTCATGGCTCGTAAAGATCTAGGTGTTGAATCAGCTAAGGATCTTGACGGTGCAACAGTATGTACTGAGCAAGGTACAACAACTGAATTAAACATGGCGGATTTCTTCCGTAAAAACGGTTTGTCTTATGTGCCTGTAATTGTACAGAAAGCGGATGAAGCATTAGCGGCTTATGCATCTGGTCGTTGTGATGTATTCACTACGGATAAATCAGGTCTTGCGGCTCACCGTTCAAAACTTTCTGATCCAAATGCTCACATGATTCTTCCAGAAACTATTTCTAAAGAGCCTTTAGGCCCTGTTGTTCGTCACGGCGACAACCAATGGAAAGATATCGTAACTTGGGCGATCTTCGTTCAAATTAACGCTGAAGAAATGGGCATTTCATCTGCAAATGTTGCAAAAATCAAATCTGAAACAAAAGATCCAGGCATCCGTCGTCTTCTAGGTGCTGAAGGTAATATGGGCGAGCAGCTAGGTCTTACTGCAAGCTGGGCTTACGACGTAATTGCTCAAGTTGGTAACTACGGTGAAAGCTTTGAACGTAACGTTGGTCCTAACACGCCAGTTGGCCTACCACGTGGCGTAAACAATCTATGGACTGAAGGCGGTGTATTGTATGCGCCACCAGTTCGTTAATATCAAGATATAAGTTAACCACGGTACCGCACAGCTACAATCAGTAGCTGTGCATCTCCCTCCTTTCCATCTGACGAGCAATTCTTTTTGCCTGAAACGAGATGAGCGATAAAACTTCGACTAGTAACAATAGCTTTCTGAATGATGCCGGCAACCGAGCCCTCATTTTTCAAATAGCACTTTTAGCCTTGGTTGTTTTTGTAGGTTATTACCTATTCAGCAATCTTCAAGCTAACTTGGCGAACCGAGGAATATCTACAGGTTTTACTTTCTTTAACCAACCTGCTGGATTCCCAGTTCTAATTCACTTAATTGAATACACAGAAGCCGATACCTATGGACGTGCCTTTGTTGTAGCCTTAATAAATACCTTCGTAATTTCTTTTATTGGTATTTTCTTCGCTACTATTATCGGCATCATAATGGGCTTAGCGAGATTATCTCGTAACTGGTTAGTTGCTAGATTAGCCACTGTGTATATAGAAACCCTACGAAACATCCCCTTACTACTGCAAATGTTCTTCTGGTATTTCGCTGTATTAGCGACATTACCATCACCAAAAAACAGTATCTTATTTGGCGACTTCATGCTGAATAAACGTGGCATATACTCTCCAAACCCAATTTTTCAAGATGGTTTTGGTATGGTTATCGCTGGTTTTATTATTGCTATAATCGCATCGATCTCTCTGATCGTGTGGGCTAAAAAACGCCAAACAAGAACCGGGCTATGGTTTCCTGCCTATTGGGGCTCTCTAGGTATCATTATTGTTGTAACCTTACTTGCTTACTGGATTGCAGGATCGCCAATTGAGTTCGATTTACCACAAAAAAGTCGCTTTAACGTGACTGGTGGTATGGTGTTACCTCCAGAGTTTGTTGCTGTATTGATTGCTCTTTCCACTTACACGGGTTCTTTCATCGCTGAAATTGTGCGAGCAGGAATTCTGTCAGTAAACTGGGGACAAACAGAAGCGGCGCGTTCTCTAGGTTTAGCAGACAGCTTAACTCAACGTTTAATCGTACTTCCGCAAGCATTGCGAGTGATTATTCCACCGTTAACCAGTCAGTATCTAAATTTAGCGAAAAACTCTTCTTTAGGTGCCGCAATTGCGTATCCAGAGCTAGTAGCTGTCGTCATGGGGACAACATTGAACCAAACAGGTCAAGCAATTGAAACGATTGGTTTATGTATGTTGGTGTACGGTTCTTTGAGTCTATCTATTTCTCTATTTATGAACTGGTACAACAAGAAAATGTCATTAACTGAACGATAAGAGGCGAATATGGCGATTATATTTAAACCTTCACCAAGCTTGCCACCTCCAGTTAATTCAGTTGGTGCCGTAGCTTGGATAAAACAAAATTTATTATCCTCTCCACTAAACGTTTTCTTAACCTTGTTTAGTGCGTACATTTTGTATTTGTTATTACCACCTATGATCCAATGGGGCATCATTGATGCCACCATCTCTGGTGATACCAAGTCAGCGTGTACAGGGGGAGGCGCATGCTGGACCTTCATTAAGGTAAGATTTGACCAATTCATGTATGGTCTCTATCCACCTGAAGAATACTGGCGTGTAAACCTTGCATTGGTACTCCTAATAATCAATACCGGGTTATTCTTTGTTAAAAGCTTAAACAAAATGATAGTGTCACTTTCTATCGTTCTTGTTTACCCAATTGTTGCATTTACTTTGTTCTCTGGCGGTATTTTTGGCCTTGAACACGTAGAAACCTCTCTTTGGGGTGGCCTGTTCTTAACCATGCTACTGGGTATTATTGGTATTGTAGCTTCGTTCCCATTGGGCGTATTACTCGCTTTGGGTCGACGCTCAGATATGCCAATTGCTAAATCTGTTTGTGTTGTTTTCATCGAGACAATTCGTGCGGTTCCATTAATTACCATCATGTTTATGGCATCAGTAATGATTCCTTTGTTCTTACCTGAAGGCTTGAACTTTAATAAACTACTGCGCATATTAATTGGTATCACTCTGTTCTCTGCAGCTTACATGGCCGAAGTAATTCGTGGTGGTTTACAAGCGATACCAAAAGGTCAATATGAAGCCGCAGACGCAATGGGATTAACCTATTGGCAGTCAATGATTCTGGTAATTTTACCTCAAGCTTTGAAATTGGTCATTCCAGGTATCGTAAACACCTTCATTGGTTTGTTTAAGGATACTACTCTGGTCTATATCGTAGGTATGTTTGACTTCTTGGGTATTATCCAATTAGCAAACCACGATGCCAATTGGCTTGGTACAACAGTTGAAGGTTATGCCTTTGCTGGTTTCGTTTATTGGGCTTTCTGTTTTGGTATGTCCCGATATTCTATGGCGATAGAACGCAAATTAGAAACCGGACACAAACGGAATTAGACAATTTATTTGAGGCCTATAAAAATGACAGAACACAATATGGCACTGGCTCAATTAGAGCAGGGCGAAAAAACAATTATCGAGTTTAACGATGTTAATAAATGGTACGGTGATTTTCACGTCTTAAAAAACATCAATTTCAGTGTAAAATCAGGTGAGCGCATCGTTGTTTGTGGTCCTTCTGGTTCCGGTAAATCAACCATGACTCGTTGTATTAACCGTCTAGAAGAGCATCAAAAAGGCGAGATTATTGTTGATGGTATTACCATGAATGATAACTTGAAAAACATTGAAGCCATTCGTAAGGATGTAGGTATGGTGTTTCAACACTTTAACCTTTTTCCACACCTTACCATTTTGGAAAACTTAACTTTGGCACCTATTTGGGTTCGTAAGACACCTAAAAAAGAAGCTGAAGAAATTGCGATGCATTATCTAGAACGCGTTAAGATTGCCAATCAAGCCGCTAAATTTCCAGGTCAATTATCTGGTGGTCAGCAGCAACGTGTTGCGATTGCTCGTGGTCTTTGTATGAAGCCTCGCATCATGTTATTTGATGAACCAACTTCCGCACTTGACCCTGAAATGATCAAAGAAGTACTGGATGTCATGGTTCAATTAGCGGAAGAAGGAATGACCATGATTTGTGTAACTCACGAAATGGGCTTTGCTAAAACCGTAGCCGATAGAGTTGTCTTCATGGATGCAGGTGAAATTGTGGAAGCTAATGAGCCACATGAATTCTTCAATAATCCTCAGCATGACCGTACACAAAACTTCTTAAGTCAGATTTTGAACCACTAAATCCACACTTAATAACAAGTTTTGTAAAAAAGCCCCTTCATTGGGGCTTTTTTATTTGTGTATTTTTGCTAAATTGGTTTTTGATTTTTTACATAGATTAGAATTTATATGCAAACATTGGTCTCTGATACTATCGCAGTTAGAATAGTGCACTTAGGGGACAGTACAGGGAAGCTACAGGTTATCTTTGCAGATACAGATGTACTTGACCTTTCTGCCATAGCGAGAATAACAAAGCGTCGCTTAGAGCCTACCTCTCTTTTTAATGAAAAAGGGGATCCTTTTACTCGTTCAATAAAAATACCCACACTAATTGATCGGAATATTCTATCTAAAGAAAAAGTATCCATTCTTTATGACTCGCAATCTGATTTTATCGAGTTATCTACAGAAGAATTTGAAGGTCTGTTTGTAACACAACCCTATTCATATGATAGTTTTACAATTCCACCTCATACTATTCCACCAATACATAGCCATCACGCTTCTGATGAAGAGTACCTTAGCGAGGCTTTAGGGCGCTTTCAATCCATTCGCTTAAAGCAGAGACTAGAAGAAACATTAGAGTTACCTCCTCTACCTGTATCAGCTAAAAAAATCATTACTCTCTGCAGTCGAAAAAATGTAGACACCGATGAGTTATGTGATGTTATTAGTCTCGATCCCAGCCTTGCCGCTCAAGTCGTAAGTTGGGCCTCCTCGCCTTACTATGGAGCACCTGGTGATATTGAATCCGTAGAAGACGCGATAATCCGAGTATTAGGATTTGATATGGTCATGAATTTAGCTCTAGGACTTTCTATGAAAAATGTCTTAGATTTACCCAAAAATGGACCTCGACATTATCAAAATTTTTGGTATAACGCTGTATTTCGTTCTAGTTTAATGGAGTCATTAGTAAAACGTATGCCTGCCAAGAAACGACCTAGAATTGGCCATGCTTATTTAGCGGGTCTACTGCACAATTTTGGCTATCTCGTTATTGGTCACGTTATGCCAACACATTTTTCTGTATTGTCTCGCCATTTAGAAGCAAATGCTCATGTTCCAACAGAATTAATAGAAATGCATTTATTGCGATTCACTAAAGAACAACTAGGTTCATGGTTACTACGACATTGGGGACTACCAGAAAATATTTGTAACTCCATTCGTTATGCAAAATCGCCACAGATAAAAAAAGACGGCGAATTAAACACTATCATCAGTCTATTGCGCTGTTGTCATTGCTTATGCCATGAACAAACTATAGATAAAGACCTATTTAACATTATTGGTTTATCAGAAGAGGAGTGCCTTTCCGTTTACCAGGAAGTACAATCGTCCTCCAGTAAGTTACAAACTATGGTAAATCTACTGAAGTAATAGGTTTATTCATTGGTTTGGACATCTATGACTATTTAAAATAAAGAGAATGTTTGTGCTAAATTTCAGTGCGACCCAACAATTTGACTATCATTGGCAACCTTTGTCACAGGCACGTATGGGAGGTATTCCTAAACATTTAAGGTACTGGCTTGCAGAGCCAGGTTCTTTAACGGCGCGCTTAAAGAGCATGGGGAGCTTATCCATTGATGTTATTAAAGATACGTGGGGGCAGCCTACCCACAGAGAACAAATCTCCTTAGGGTTACGTCCCCGTGAAGCGGCCAGAGTTCGAGAAGTGATTTTGAAGGTGAATGGCACGGCGGTAATCTACGCGCGCTCTATAGTGCCAGCAAGAGCACTGGTTGGTCATTGGCGCCACCTTAGCCAGCTTAAAAACCAGCCATTAGGAGGTTATCTTTTCAAAAATAAAAACCTCCTCCGCAGCCCCATTGAAATAGCCCTTCTTCCCGTTAATTGCTTTCACAATATAAATGAAATTGTTTGGGCTCGTCGCTCGGTTTTCAAACAATATAATAAAGGCGTGCTAGTTTGTGAGGCCTTTTTACCTGCCATCAAAACATTACCAGCGACACATTTGCTCCCATGACAAAATTCCAAGCTTACTTACACCTGACCCGTTTTCATAAACCCATTGGCTCATTGTTGCTACTGTGGCCCACTTTATGGGCATTATGGATAGCAAGTAGCGGCAGCCCTGATTGGAAAATCGTTATTATTTTTATTCTGGGCGTGTGTTTTATGCGCTCAGCTGGCTGCGTTATTAATGATTATGCTGATAGACATGTTGATGGCAGTGTTGAAAGAACAAAAAACCGACCGATTCCATCAGGAGTCGTCTCAGAAAAAGAAGCATTAACCCTTTTTTCCCTACTTTGTCTATGCAGCTTTGCATTAGTATTAATGACGGATACTCAAACCGTTCTATTGTCTTTTATTGGACTTGGATTAGCGGCACTGTATCCGTTTATGAAGCGCTATACTCACCTTCCTCAACTCTTTCTGGGGCTAGCATTTTCGTGGGCGATTCCGATGGCCTATAGCGCTCAAGGAGGATCGCTAAGTGACCCTATTTTATGGATGATATTTGTGGCTAATGCTTTTTGGACAATTGCTTACGATACCTACTATGCTATTGTGGATCGAGATGATGATTTGAAAGTGGGAATTAAATCAACGGCGATTTTATTCGCGCAATACGATTTGTTTATCATTACGTTATTACAAGGGTTCGCCCTTTCATTATTAATGTGGGTTGGGATTCTTGAATCTTTCCACTGGCCCTATTTTATTAGTCTTATTGTGGCGGCCGCTTTATTCTATTTGCAGTTTAAGCAAGCCAAAAATAGAGAACGCCAAGCTTGCTTCAAATCTTTTTAGATAATAACCGTGTTGGCTACTGTGTGTTCCTAGGCCTTTTTTTGAACTATCTTTTATAAACATAAGACAGAAATGTGACACTTTCATCTAACTGTCACATTTGCAGGCTTTAATAGAAGCATTATGATTTGGGGGTAGATTCTGTGACTGAAAAAACTGTACTGATTATTGATGATGAATCATCAATTCGAGAAATGATTGCTGTTGCATTAGAAATGGCAGGATACAACTACTTTGAAGCAGAAAGTAGCCAACAAGCTTACGAAATTATTATTGATCATAGACCTGACCTTATTTTATGCGATTGGATGATGCCAGGAGGCAGTGGAATAGAGCTCACTCGCCGCCTAAAACGTGACGCTTTAACAGCTGAAATACCAGTCATAATGCTCACCGCCAAAAGCGAAGAAGATAATAAAATTCAGGGGCTAGAAGTTGGAGCTGATGACTATATAACGAAACCATTTTCTCCAAGAGAGCTGGTAGCACGCTTAAAAGCAGTTTTGCGCCGGGCAAACCCTCAAGGAGTGGATGAACCAATTGAAGTGGATGGCTTACTATTAGACCCTATTAGCCAACGTGTCACCATAGGTTCGACACCACTTGAAATGGGGCCAACAGAATACCGCCTATTGAAGTTTATGATTACTCACCAAGAAAGAGCCTATTCTCGGGCGCAATTACTCGATCAAGTGTGGGGAGGAAATGTCTATGTTGAAGAACGAACTGTTGACGTGCATATTCGACGTTTGCGCAAAGCAATCGGAGAGACACATGATTATTTAATTCAGACCGTGCGCGGTACGGGTTATCGATTCTCCAGTAAAAGAACTGTGCAATAAACTATGAAGACTATTTGGCAACAAGCGTTTATTCGCGGTGCTCTTGGACTAATAGGCAGCTTTGTCATTGGACTATTAATTGGTCAATTATTTCTCGGCCTGTTCCTTTTCGTACTTTTTTGCTTATGCTCAAATTTATACCAGTTATATCAGTTCCACAGTTGGGTTCGCCGCTCAGGCAAAGCCGCCCCTCCGGAAGCGTCAGGAATTTGGGGCGATGTGTTTGACGCTGTTCATCGTCTACAAAAGAAACAGCGAAAATCTAAAAAACGCATGCGACGCGCACTCTCACGCATAGAGAACTCGACCTCGGCCCTTAAAGAAGGGGTCATTATGGCGGACAATTTGGGAAACCTTGAGTGGTGGAACGCCTCCGCTGGGCAGTTTTTAGGACTAATGAAGCCTGTAGATAGAGGACAGCCCGTCACCAACATTGTCCGTAACCCTGAATTCTTCCGCTATTTTACTCAAAAGCGTTTTGCTGATCCTTTAGTAATCAAATCCCCCGCTCAAGAAGGGGTTTACCTAGAAATTCAAACCACATTATATGATCAAAACGACCACCTTATTTTTGTTCGAGACGTCACCCGCTTACACTTACTCGAACAAATGCGTAAAGATTTCGTTGCTAATGCTTCCCATGAACTTAAAACGCCTCTTACCGTTATTAAAGGGTATTTAGAAACGCTAGACATGTTTAAGGACTCACTACCTAAAAGCATGCAAAAAGGTGTGGTGAACATGACCAACCAGTCAAATAGAATGGAGCAGCTAATAGAAGATCTACTGCTTCTATCTCGGCTAGAAAGTAACGATAAAAGAGACGTGGACCAATGGCATGACCTCAGTGAGTTAATACATGGTATTGTCGATTCTATACAGGTAATTGGTGACCAACATTCCATTCAGGTTATTATCAGCTCAGAATCAAAGCTTTATGGCTCTTATCAAGAGTTGTACAGTGCTTTCTCTAACTTAGTCGTAAATGCGATCAAATATTCACCAGAAGGCGGTAACATCACCATAAAATGGGAGAATAATTTGCAAGAAGGGATTTTTTCCGTAACAGATAATGGTTTAGGTATAGAAGCGAGATATATACCCCGTTTAACTGAACGTTTTTTCAGAGTAGATAAAGGCCGTGGGTCAAGTACTGGAGGCACGGGATTAGGATTAGCCATAGTCAAACATGTGCTTTTACACCACGATGCAAAACTCTTAATAACCAGCCAACCAGGACAAGGAAGCACATTCTCCTGCCTCTTTGCAGCAAGTCGAATACAACAACCATTACTTAATAAAAGTGAATAAGAGCAATTTAGTACCTGACCTTATTCACCAGAAATGCCATTCGATACCAAGCTAAAGGCTTTGAAATAAAGCGTCGATGAATTTTTCTTTTACTTCATCCTGATCTATCAAGCCAAGTGTGACGGTTAAGAAGGTAGAATCATGCTTTTTTTCTGTGGTCGCGACACTTTGCACATAATAATTTAATCTATTCACAGAGCCCAAATACTCTAAGTCCAGAACCGACTGACCTAATACTGAAGGAATGATGTCATCGCTCTTAATGAGTAAGGTCGCCTCTTTTTTAGCAAACTGAATGACCATACAACGAAACTGCTTTTCTTCAAAGCGTACCATTGTTGGTATTTTTACGTCCTTCACGTTAGCAGGCTTTGCCTTAGGGGCAGGTTTTCCTTGTGAACCAAGTAAAACGTCTAGAGAACCAGCGGTGTGGCTAGTCATGCCCTTCTTTGATTTACCCGCCATTGCGGCCAATGCATCTGTGGCCGCAGGGTTCCGGCTTGGCTGGGACGTTAATTCAGCAACTAAATCATGCTTTTTGGCCGCTGACATAACCTTGTTAATTAATTGCTCGCTGGAAAAAGGTTTTCCTAAATAGTCCGTAACTCCAGATTTTACCGCTTCAACAATATGATCTTTGTCACCTCGACTCGTGATCATAATAAAAGGCAAGTCTGTTTTTTGGTAATTATCCTGTTCACGACACCACTGTAATAGTTCAACCCCGGTCATTTCGGGCATTTCCCAATCACAAAGCACCATGTCAAAAGTCATTTTAGTTAACATTTGCTGGGCTTTACGACCGTTAATAGCCTCTTCAAGCTGAGCAGAAGGAAACTGTTTGCGTAATGTTCGGCGAATCAAATCCCTTGTGAAAGTGGCATCATCGACCACTAGAATTTTAATAGCCATTATTATCTTGCTCCCATTGCTGAATTGCCTGTTACATCGGTATCTGGTTTAAATGCATCTATCCAGATACAAGTAGCCGCTACAACCGCTAATGGCATAACAAATAGATTTACTAAAGGTATGGTTAATAACACCATAACAATAAAGCCAAATGACCAGCACAAAATGGGCTTACGCCTCAAACTCGCACGCATGTCTCGAAAGTTACGCTTATTATTATCAAATGAATAATCTAAATATTGAATCGACAACATCCATGCTGAAAATAATAACCATAAAATAGGCGCAATAACATTGACCACAGGAATAAACGAAATGATGAACAACAGGATAACACGCGGTAGAAAATACGCTAACTTTTGTAATTCTCTAAGGATACTGTGCCCAACAATTGACAAAATAAAAGCCAAAGAAATTTGTTCTTGGATAACGTTTCCAGTCAATTTTTCCTCTACTTTTTCTGCTAAAATCCCCATAAAAGGTGCCGCTAAAATATTCACACCAACAGAAAAACCATAGAACATCAATAACGCACTGACTAGACCAAATAAAGCATAAAATAACCAATCTAAGAAACTGAGCCAACCGGGAAGCCAAGACATCATACTGTCGGTCATTCCCGTCAAGAAACCAAATGCAAACATATACAGAATGGCCATTAAGGCAAAGTTAGCCAATAATGGAGCCAATACAAACAATCGTAAATCTGAAGAAAATAGCAAAGGAAGTGCTTTTAAAAAGGAGCCCACTGCTTTAAAAGGATGTAAAATCACATTAAATACCGCTTATAAATTATCCCGCTAACAGTATCACGACTAACGAATAACAACCAGTTTTCGCCCCCCTATAGAACCCTACTTATTTTAGTAAAATCAACGCCTTTGCTAATAAAATCAAAAAATAATAAAAACTATTTTGTTTGTCTTTCTATTTTTATCTTCCATAAACTCTATCAGCCCATACAGAATTTCGATTGTGTCTCTCGTTTATTTAACTGACTATCGAAAATGTAGGATTTAAAGCCATTGGTAATACGGTTTTCCTAACGATTATAAAAACAGTCAAAATAAACGACAGAAGGAATCGATAACATCATGAACAAAACACTTTTAGCCACAGCATTAATCACAGCATCACTGGGCGCAATGCAAGTGCAAGCCGCCGATGTACCAGCCGGAGTAAAACTAGCGGACAAACAAGAGCTTGTTCGTGGCGGTGGGGCTGAACCAGCTACACTTGATCCACAAAAAGTTGAAGGTACTCCTGGGTCACACAGAACACGTGAATTATTTGAAGGCCTTTATAATCTCAATGGCAATGGCGATTTAATTCCTGGTGTTGCCGAAAGCTATACGGTAAATGCAGATAACACAGTATATACTTTCAAACTTCGTAATAATGCAAAATGGTCTAACGGTGACCCAGTAACGGCACACGATTTTGTTTACAGTTTCACTCGTGCCGTCGACCCTGCAACCGCCTCCCCTTATGCTTGGTTTATTGAAATTCCTTCTATTGTCAACGCATCTAGTATCATTGCAGGCAAAACAGCCCCATCCGAACTCGGAGTTAAAGCATTAGACGACTATACATTTGAAGTCACGCTAGAGCGCCCCGTTCCTTACTTTGTAAAAATGACAGCCCACCAAACCATGTTCCCAGCGCCTAAAAAAGTGATTGAGAAGTTTGGTTCCGATTGGATCAAGCCAGATAACATCGTATCCAATGGTGCCTACAAAATGGACGAGTGGGTAGTCAATGAGAAAATGGTATTCAGCCGTAATGATCACTATTGGAATAACGATAAAACCGTCATTGATAAGGTCACCTTCTTACCCATTGAATCACCAACCGTTGAGCTAACGCGCTTCCAAGCAGGTGAAATGGATGTCAGTTACGAGCTACCAAATGACCATTTCAAGCAACTTAAACGTGATATTCCTGATGAAGTTATCATCACGCCACAACTAGGTACCTACTACTATCAATTTAATACAACTAAAGCGCCTTACGATGACCCACGAGTTCGTAAAGCCTTATCTTATGCCATTGACCGAGATATCATCACAAAATTCGTAACCGGTACTGGTGAACTACCAGCCTATACATTCACTCCAGAAGTGGTCAACGGCTTCGATCCCGCCACGCCAGAATTTGCCACTTGGACACAAAAAGAACGTAATGAAAAAGCACGCGCATTATTAGAAGATGCCGGTTTTACAAAAGACAGCCCGCTTGAATTTAATCTTTTGTACAACACCAATGAAAACCACAAGAAAATTGCGATTGCTGTTGCATCCATGTGGAAGAAAACCTTGGGCGTAAAAGTAACCCTAGAAAACCAAGAGTGGAAAACCTATTTAGAAACCAAAAAAGCGCAAAATTTTGACGTTGCTCGTGCCGGTTGGATCGGTGACTACAATGAAGCCTCAACTATGTTGGATTTGTTAACCAGTACCCATGGTAACAATGACGGTAAATACAGCAACACTGAATACGACAAATTGTTGTCGGAAGCGAAAACCATGCAAAACCCTTCTGTAAATTATAATAAAGCAGAAGAAATTGCGATCAACCAAGACATGGCTGTCGCGCCAATTTATCAGTATACGATCAAACGTTTAGTGAAATCTTATGTAGGTGGATACCAACCGAATCCTGAAGATTCAATTTATACCCGTGATATGTACATTATCGCTCACTAAGGTGTAACCGATCTCCATTAGCCCAGTACACAGTGCTGGGCTTACTCCTAACCTATTTTTCCTAGTATTAGCGTACGCCATATCCAGCGATTAACGCCTAATCAGGTAATGATTTTATGTTCACATTTATATTTAAACGCACCCTGGAAGCCATTCCAACGCTCTTGGTTTTAATAACCATTTCTTTCTTTTTAATGCATTCCGCTCCAGGAAGTCCTTTTTCTTCAGAGCGTAGCTTACCACCTGAAGTGCTAGCCAACATCAACGCAAAGTATCATTTAGATGAGCCTATTTTATCGCAATACTTTTATTATCTTGGTGGCTTATTACAAGGTGATTTAGGCCCTTCGTTTCGCTACAAAGACTTCTCTATTAATGAGTTGGTCGCACAAAGCTTTCCCGTTTCCGCTGAAATTGGTTTATGGTCATTTTTCGTTGCCATAGTAATCGGGGTCAGCTGCGGTGTGTTCGCCGCCTTAAGACAAAATTCCTGGCTAGACTACGCCGTAATGTCCTTTGCTAACCTTGGTATCGTGTTACCTAATTTTGTATTAGCGCCATTGTGTATTTTATTTTTCTCTATTTATTTGCAATGGCTTCCTGCAGGCGGCTGGAATGGTGGAGCTTGGCCCTATTTAGTCATGCCGGTTATCGCCATGTCCACCAGCTATATTGCTCAAATTGCCCGGATAACTCGCGGCAGTATGATAGAAACCATGCATTCCAATTTTATCCGTACAGCAAGAGCGAAGGGATTGCCAAAATATCGAATCATTATCGAACATGCGATGAGACCCGCTATGCTGCCAGTTGTATCCTATTTGGGCCCTGCTTTTGTGGGTATTGTTACCGGTTCGGTTATTGTTGATGTGTACTTTGGTACAGGTGGTATTGGGCAACACTTTATTAATGGGGCCTTGAACCGTGATTATTCAATGGTAATGGGTGTCACCATTCTTATCGGCACATTAACCATCCTATTTAATGCGGTCGTCGATATTTTGTACGCCGTCATTGACCCTAAAATCCGCTACTAAAGGCCTTTATGATGCTAACTCCCGATAAAACACAGGCCGTTGAACAGTTTGCTGAGCGCACTGTTGAAATTGAAGGCCGTAGTCTATGGCAAGATGCTCGTCAACGATTTCTATCCAATCGAGCGGCTGTTATCAGTTTGATTATTTTATGTTGTATTGCCGCCTTTTCAATTTTAGGCCCATTATTTAGCCAATGGCATTACGAGGATATCGACTGGGAGGCTCTTTCTGACATCTCAGTATTAGGCCGTCCCGCCATTGAATCTGGCCATTATTTTGGAACAGATACCTTAGGACGAGATATCTTTGTAAGAACCATGCAAGGAGGTCAAATCTCCTTATTAGTGGGTGTTCTAGGCAGTTTTGTAGCCATTGTAATAGGCACACTTTATGGTGCGACCTCTGGCTATTTAGGAGGTAAAGTGGACAGCGTCATGATGCGCTTCTTAGAGATACTCAACTCCTTCCCATTTATGTTTTTTGTGATCATTTTAATGACCATTTTTGGACGCCATATTTTCCTCATATTTGTGGCTATCGGTGCTATATCTTGGCTCGACATGGCACGTATTGTTCGCGGACAAACCTTAAGCTTGAAAAACAAGGAATATATAGAAGCCGCTCACGCTTGCGGTGTCTCTACCTTCAATATCATTCTGCGTCATATTATTCCGAACCTATTAGGCATAGTTGTCGTCTATGCCACGCTCTTAGTGCCCAATATGATTTTACTTGAATCTTTTATCAGTTTTCTTGGATTAGGGGTGCAAGAACCAATGACAAGCTGGGGAGTGTTAATATCAGAAGGCGCAAACGCGATGGAACTGGCCGTATGGCAGCTGGCATGGCCTTTATCCTTTCTCGTGCTAACCCTCTTTTGTTTTAACTTTCTTGGCGACGGTTTACGCGACGCTCTTGACCCTAAAGACCGCTAGGAGATATTTATGTCAACCTTAAGCCAAACACCTTTGCTAGAAGTAAAAGACCTACGCGTCAACTTTAGAACCCCTGATGGTTTTGTTACTGCCGTCAATGACCTCAACTTCACCCTAGCTCAAGGAGAAACCTTAGGCATAGTAGGAGAATCTGGTTCAGGAAAAAGTCAAACGGCCTTTGCTCTTATGGGACTACTTGCCAACAATGGCGTGATTGAAGGACGAGCAGAATTCGAAGGTGAAAATATTCTCACCTTTTCAGAGGCACAACTTAACCGCGTTCGTTCTGAAAAAATTTCCATGATATTCCAAGACCCGATGACCTCATTAAACCCTTACATGAAAGTCGGTAAGCAATTAATGGAAGTACTCAGGCTTCACAAAGGCTTATCTAAAAAAGATGCTTTTGAAGCTTCTGTGAAAATGCTGGATGCGGTCAAAATGCCAGAAGCGCGAAAACGCATGAATATGTACCCTCATGAGTTCTCTGGTGGAATGCGTCAGAGAGTGATGATCGCCATGTCCTTACTCTGTCAGCCAAAACTCCTCATTGCCGATGAGCCAACAACCGCTCTCGATGTGACGGTACAGGCGCAAATATTAACGCTTTTAAACGAATTAAAGAGCGACTTTAATACGTCTATTATTATGATCACCCACGACCTCGGTGTCGTTGCCGGTTTATGTGATAAAGTGCTCGTAATGTATGCTGGTAGAACCATGGAATATGGGTCAACTAATGATGTATTTTATCGTCCTACCCATCCCTATACACAAGGTCTATTAAGTGCGATTCCTCGTCTAGACGGAGAAGACGAGATATTATCCACTATTCCTGGAAACCCACCAAATTTGCTTCATCTTCCTCCAGGTTGTCCTTTCCAAGATCGCTGTATCCATGCATCCGATCACTGCTTTGAAGAAGCTCCAGTATTAACGGAATTTGACAACCATTGTCAACGGGCATGTCATAAATCGGTTAAGGAGCTCGTAGCCTAATGAATAACGTCATTATGGAAGTCAATAATTTAAAAGTTCATTTCAACATTAAAAGTGAGAATGCCTGGCCGTGGGAAAAAGGCCGCCCTCTTAAGGCCGTCGATGGTGTCAGTTTAAAAATTTACGCTGGAGAAACCCTTGGTGTTGTCGGAGAATCTGGTTGTGGCAAATCTACTTTTGCTCGCGCTCTCCTAAGGTTATTGCCTATCACTGAAGGTAATGTTGTATGGCTAGGTCAAGACCTCGTCTCTTTGAGCAAAGACCAAATGCGGGATAAGCGCCAAGAACTGCAGATGATTTTCCAAGACCCTTTAGCCTCTCTCAACCCAAGAATGACGGTTGGTAATATTATTGCAGAGCCTTTACGTACCTTTAAGCCAGATTTATCCGACGAACAAGTCAAAGCAAAGGTTCGTGGTATTATGGATAGAGTTGGCCTATTGCCCAATGTGATTAACCGTTATCCTCATGAGTTTTCTGGTGGTCAATGCCAGCGTATTGGTATTGCTAGAGCGCTTATTCTTGAACCTAAATTAGTCGTTTGTGACGAGCCTGTTTCCGCATTGGATGTTTCTATTCAAGCTCAAGTTGTCAACCTGCTCAAAGAGTTACAAAAAGAGATGGGATTGGCTCTCGTCTTTATTGCCCATGATTTAAGCATTGTGAAACATATATCAGATCGCGTATTAGTCATGTATCTGGGGAATGCGGTTGAGCTAGCAGATAAACGCTCTTTATATGATTCACCTCAACATCCTTATACGAAAGCACTGTTATCGGCCGTCCCCGTCCCTGATCCTGAAGTTGAAAGAAATAAAACAATTCAACTCTTGGCAGGAGATTTACCCTCTCCAATCAACCCGCCTTCAGGATGCGTGTTTAGGACCCGTTGCCCACATGCTATCGAAAGCTGTGCGTCAACTCGACCAAGACTGCAAACGGTGTCCCAAACACATGAAGCTTCTTGTTTACGTTTAGGAGAGTTTACTGACTAGCTCTTTCGTCCAAATTATTGAAGCTGTCTCTTTGCTATAAAAGAGAACCCTCCTATTTGCGCTGTTCTTAGAATGGCGCTTTTTTATTTGCCCTTTTTATATTAAGTTAGCCTTTACCTGAGATTCGATCTAATTCAGTATTAAGCCCTTAATGTACAGCCCCATGAAAGTACCAAATAAAAGGACTTAATTAGACACATGAATTTAAGCCACAAAAAGGCCAATATAAAAAGTTGGCTTGCTAGCATTTTCTCTATCATCCTCGTTTTTATGACATTAGTGGTCTTCATCACCATCAATGTAGCCAGCTCTACTCAAAAGAATCACTATGAAGAAACATTTGATCAGGTCTTATGGAAAGCGCAACAACTGCAAGTGCAATATTATCGATTTTTTAACTTCATCACCCTATTAACCCAAGCGGACCTTCCTCTAGACGGTAATTTACAGACGGAATACGCTTACTTGGTTAATCGTATTGATATATTGAGAAATGGCGAAATTAATAAAATTGTCCGCTTTTTTGGAGAAGGTAACCCCATTAAGTTGATATTTTTTATTCATGGGGAGCTCAACTTATTATCAATAGACATTGATGAGTTAGAAAAGAGTACAACGCTTGAGAAACAAGCGTTATTAGAAAATTTACAACGCATAGAAATTAAAATAAATGAACTTGTACATTTAATCAATCGAAATGCCATTCGCTATGCATCAGAACAACGCCGAGATTTGGATGAAAATTTAAACACCATTACATGGTTAGTGTGGTTCTTACTTTTTGTTTTATCTTTCTTTATCATTCTTTCAGCAAGCTCTTTATACAAGAACACTGACAATCTAAAACGCATCGCTGAACTGTCTAACAAACTGACGTCCATCACCATGAATAGAATGCGTTTTCTATCTGTACTCGATCATGAATTAAGAACACCTGTGAACAGTATCTTGAGTATCGCCAATATCCTAAATAAATCAATCCGAAACGAACAAAAAGAAATGCTATTAACCGTGAAGAACTCTGGTGAAACGGTGCTTAATAATCTGAAAGCCTTCTCAGATTTATCAAAGTTAGAAGCCAACCGCTTGGAGTTGGATTTCTCATATGGGAATTTGCATCAACAATTCGAAGACGTTTGTCAGAAAATAAGTAACAGTTCTCGTTACCCACACAGTAACTTGTATAGCTTTATAGACCTAAATCTCCCTAGCCATACTTATAGTGATTTCACCCGTTTAACACAGATTTTTTCAGCCTTGTTAGAAAATGCATTCATTCATTCTACTGGTCATAATATTAGTATTGTCATTCGAGAGTCGCCTATCAGAGCAACGAGTTGGCGTCCTGATTTCACAAAAAATCTGGATGTTATTATGGTACAAGTTTCTGTAAGAGCCGCAGGTGTCGCTCTCACCGAAGATCAACGAACAGCGATTGCATCCAGTTTCTATTATTTGGAGTCTGATGATGCTAAAAAATATATGGCGGGATTAAACCTCTCTATTTGTTACCAACTGGCGAAAGTCATTGGAGGCCAACTGCAGTTCTCAACTCAGCACGGCATGGGCGATGAATTTTGGATGGATATTCCCATTTATTTTGATAAACACATAAATAAAATCAAAGAAGAGGTAGCCATTGAAAAATCGGTTGCTCTTCTAGAACATAAAACCGTACTCATCATTGAGGAAGAGCAGCCGGCACATATTATTAGTATGCAAGTAAGCTCATTGGGAATGGTACCCGCTCTTACCACAGAGAGACTGACCGGTCCTTTAACCATCCAAGTTGACATAGTCATAATCAGTGACGACTCCTACTTAGATGATTTATCCTATCTTCAATTAACCGAATTATTAAATAACCAGTGCTGTATCCTATCATCAAATAAATGTAAAAAAGCCCAAACAGAAGACCTATCTCAGGCTTCGTTTGAATTCCCTCTGACTCAGCTTACACTCAGAAAGACCTTAATGGATTATTATCAATAAGGCCGTTACACCGTTTATAAATTGCCTATTAAACACCCATTGACCAACTAAAATCGGTTGCTTTAATAAAGGCATGAATAAAGCGCTCAATCCCTTGCTGATCCTCTATAGAAAAGCGATTTTTTATTGGACTGTCTAAATCTAACACACCAACTAATCGGCCTTCGACAACGATCGGAATCACTAATTCAGATGCTGTGTCGCCATCGCAGGCAATGTGCCCAGAAAAACCATGGACATCATCCACTCGTTGCACTGCTTGCGTTCTAGCGGCGGCACCACAAACACCTTTTGAAAACGGAATACGTGTGCAAGCCACTTTACCAACATAAGGGCCTAAAATCAGTTCGTCTTCTCTCGCAAAATAAAAACCAGACCAATTTAAGTCAGGAACACTTTGCATAATAAAGGCGGCCAATTGTGCGGCATTACAAATTAGGTCTCGTTCGTCATAAAGTAGCCCCTCTAGTTGAGACTCTAATTCTTTATAAAAAACGGTTTTAGGGAGAGAGGTATCCACTGTAATTTCAAACATTTTGTATTTACCTGAAGCGACGAAAAAGAAAGTGATAATAGAGACTAATAGGCAAAAAAAGCAATAAAAAAGCCGTACTTAGAAAAAACGTACGGCTTTGAATCAGAACTTCAATTATTTAAGTTGTCACTATTTCACTTCACTATCAATTTCAGAGATAGGAATATGACGAACATCAACACCTTTAATCATATACACCAAATGCTGGCAAATATGACGCGCGTAATCACCAATACGCTCAAGGGAGCGCAATACCCAAATGACATTGAGGACTCGGGTAATACTGCGTGGGTCTTCCATCATATAAGTCACTAACGAACGAATCGCCGTCTTATATTCCATATCAACATTACGATCACGTTTCGCCACCTTGATCGCCGCGTCTAAATCTAAACGAGCGTAGGCATCAAGCGAGTCATGCACCATGGAAGAAACCATTTGCCCAATGCGGTTAATTTCAACATAACCACGAGGGGACTCCCCTTCTTCGATTAAAGCGATGGTCAGAGATGCAATTTTTTTCGCTTCATCCCCCATTCTCTCCAACTCACCAACGGCTTTGCTAATCGACATAATTAAACGTAAATCAGATGCCGCTGGCTGACGACGGGCTAAGATACGAGTACATTCTTCGTCAATTAAGCCATCCAGCTGATTTACTGTAGCGTCTTTATCTTTAACATCTTCCGCCAAGCTGCCATCGCTGTCTAATAACGCTTGTACTGAATCACTCACTTGATTTTCAACAACGCCGCCCATCGTTAAAAAGTGCTGACGCAACGTTTCCAACTCAAGGTTAAACTGCTGAGAAATATGATCTGTTGTTAATTCTTTCATTATCTTCGTCCCCTGCCTTAAGCCTAACCGTAACGACCTGTAATGTAGTCTTCTGTCTGTTTCTTCTCAGGATTCGTGAACAAGGTATTAGTATCACCAAATTCGATCAAATCCCCCATATACATAAAGGCCGTATAGTCAGAGACTCGTGCGGCTTGTTGCATATTGTGTGTCACAATAACAATGGTGAAATCATTTTTTAGCTCATGAATCAGCTCTTCAATTTTCAATGTTGAAATAGGATCCAAGGCGGATGCAGGCTCATCTAATAACAAAACTTCCGGCTTAACTGCTACCGTACGAGCAATTACGAGACGCTGCTGTTGACCACCCGACATACCTAGAGCACTTTCATGCAAACGGTCTTTTACTTCATCCCATAAAGCTGCGGAACGTAACGCCCATTCAACGGTTTCATCTAACACGCGTTTTTTGTTAATTCCTTGTATACGCAAGCCATAAGCCACATTCTCATAGATACTCTTCGGGAATGGATTTGGTTTCTGAAATACCATACCGACACGACGGCGCAATTCGGCAACATCCGTACCCTTTTGATAAATATTCGTATCATGCAGGTTGATATCGCCCGTGATACGGCACGCATCCACTAAGTCATTCATACGGTTAAAGCAACGTAATAAAGTGGATTTACCACAGCCAGAAGGGCCAATAAATGCCGTTACTTTTTTTTCAGGGATAATCATATTTACCCCTTTCAGTGCTTCTTTCTCACCGTAATAAAGATGTAAGTCATCCACTGACAAGCAAATTTTTTCGTCTTCAATGTTCAGCGCTTGCTGGCTACGTTTCATTGCCGAAATGTCAATTGAGTGTGTCTTTGTTTCGCTCATAATAGTCTCTTCTCCGCCAGCTTACATTTCTAGCGATTTATATTTTTCACGTAGATGGTTACGAATGGTAACCGCCGAAAAATTCAATAATGCAATCACAATCACCAATAATAATGCGGTCGCATAAACCAGTGGTCGTGCTGCTTCAACATTTGGACTTTGGAAACCAACATCATAGATATGGAAACCTAGGTGCATGAATTTTTGATCTAAATGGATAAAAGGGTAATTGCCATCTAGTGGTAACGACGGCGCTAATTTCACGACACCAACCAACATCAAAGGAGCCACTTCACCTGCCGCGCGTGCCACAGCCAAAATCACGCCTGTCATAATGGCGGGGCTGGCCATAGGTAGTACCACTCTCCATAACGTTTCTGCTTTAGTCGCACCAAGAGCCAAACTGCCTTCACGTACATTACGAGGAATTCGTGATAATCCTTCTTCTGTTGCAACAATTACCACAGGGACCGTTAACAAAGCCAAAGTAATCGATGCCCACATTAAACCGCCAGTACCAAAGGTAGGCGAAGGTAACGCTTCTGGAAAGAACGCTTGGTCAATGGAAGATCCCATAAAGTAGATAAAAAAACCTAAACCAAACACACCGTATACGATGGAAGGTACGCCTGCTAAGTTATTTACGGCAATACGGATAACTCGTGTTAACACCCCTTGAGTTGCGTACTCACGTAGATAAACGGCAGCAACCACACCAAAAGGTGTCACCAAAACAGTCATCAGTAATACCATCATCACAGTACCGAAGATTGCCGGAAAAACACCACCTTCCGTATTTGCTTCACGAGGCTCGTCAGATAAAAACTCCCATAACTTAGACCCATAGAAACCAAGCTTGTCAAGCACGCTCATAGAGTTAGGCAAATAGGCACGAACAATTTTGGCAACACTTTGCTCAATAATGGTTCCATCCATCGCTTCTACAAGAATCGTATCACGATTAATTTGTGTATATAAATCAATCAGCTTTTGCTGTAATACCTTATATTCTTCATCAAAAACCGCACGCTCTGACTCAAGATCGGCCATACGCTCTGGCGTTAATTGGTTTTCTAAAACATACCCTCGTTGCTGCAAACGTAGGCGCTCTAAACCATAATTGATCTTGCCAATATCATGCTTTTCAACTTGGTAAATTTCTTCATGAATCGCTAACGCTCGCTCTATACGTTCTTGTAAAGTTGCCCATGTAGCCAATGAGGAATCCGTTGGGGCTTTATCCTCTGTAGAGGCAACAATATTGCCATTTTCTTTTACCGCTAACAGGTAGCCATACATATTGCCCCATTCACGACGCTCCGCCGCAAATAACATTTCAGGGCGCGTTACCTCCTCCATGTAATTATCGATTACCCAACGAAAGTCAGCACCATAAACATCACGATTACCTACTTTCATCAAAGTACGTTGCATGACTGTGATGGATTCATCGACTTCGATCCCAGCTTCAATCAACTGGGCCGATGGGACATCAACACTCTCAACTTGCTCAGCAACGATTTTATAAGACTCATTGCCTGGCAACGCATAGCGTCCCTCAACAATGTCTGCTGGCCAAAAATGACCTAGACCTCGAACGGCAATTAACAATAGTAAGCCAACCACCATGATCACGGAGATTGCTACTGCGCCAGCGTTAAGCCAAACCCATGGCTCACCTGACTTAACCCAACCCGATACGGATGTTTTCTTCATTGTTACTCTCACTTAGAATAAGTTACAGCGAACCGTATTTTTTACGTAAATGCTGACGAACGGTTTCTGCAATGGTATTCACCACAAAGGTGAAGATAAACAGAACGAACGCCGCTAAAAATAGAATTCGATAATGGGAGCTATCTACTTCAGACTCAGGTACTTCTACCGCTAAGTTGGCGGCCAATGTCCGCATTCCCTCAAAGATATTGAAATCCATTATCGGAGTGTTACCTGTCGCCATCAGTACAATCATGGTTTCACCAACAGCACGGCCCATACCAATCATGACAGCCGAAAAAATACCTGGACTCGCTGTGGGCAACACGACTCTAACCATGGTTTGCCAATAGGTAGCGCCTAACGCCAAGGACCCTTGAGTCAAGGCTTTTGGCACGCTAAAAATAGCGTCTTCGGTAATCGAGAAGATCGTTGGAATAACCGCAAATCCCATAGCAAAGCCCACTACTAAGGCATTACGTTGGTCAAAAGTGATACCCAAATCATTGGTTACCCATGAACGGATATTGCCATCAAAAAAGTTAAGCTCGATCACAGGACTCATGGCCACACAGAACCACCCCAGTAAGACCACTACTGGAATCAGAATCAGAGGCTGCCATCCTTCTGGTAATAACCAGCGAATTTGAGCGGGTAGACGCGACCAAATATAAGCAAAGGCTAAAATACCAACAGGTAGAATAATAAGAATACTAAAGGCGGCGGCTAAATTTTCTTCTAAGAAAGGAGCAAAAAATAATCCAGCTAAGAAACCTAAAATTACCGTAGGAAGTGCTTCCATTAATTCAATAACAGGCTTCACCTTACGACGCAATTTCGGCGCCATAAAGTACGCTGTATAAATCGCACCACAAATAGCTAATGGCACGGCCATCAACATTGCATAGAAGGCGGCTTTAAGCGTACCAAATGCCAATGGCATCAAGCTGTATTTTGGCTCAAAATCGTTATTAGCAGCTGAAGACTGCCAAGTGTAAGTAGGTTCTTGGTAGCCTTCATACCAAACTTGATTCCATAATGAAGACCAAGAGACTTCTGGATGCTCATTATCAACGTGATACACTTGAATGCCACTACTGTCTTCAATTAACAACGCATTTGCTCGAGGGGAAAAGGCAATCAAATGCGCCGTTTCATCACTTAAACGCTCGTTAATCACTTGTCTTTCAGAGGTGGCATTATATATAGCAATAACACCACGATCATCCAAGGTCGCAAAACCTTTACGACGATGCTCCATGGCAATATTCTCAATGGAAACAGGCTGCTTCACATCACGAATAAAGGTCAGAATTTCTTCGTTGTCCGCATTACGAACGTTAAACCATTGGCTGACTCGGCCCGATGTATCCGCCACCATAATGGAAGACTGACCTAGCAAATAAGTCATGGAGACAACTTGAGCATCGCCTTTGGTTAACTCAAATTGTGCTTTTAAGTTGATGTCATCATAATCTCGTAAATCAAATTCCGTCAAAGAACCTTGAACCGAAGCAACGTATAAATAACGTTGGTCACCACTTACTAACATTTCGGCCGTGTTTGGCACAAAAGGAAGTGCTTGTGTGGTTTCGGTTAACTCAACTTCTTCCGTAATAAAGTTAACTTCTTTGTCTAGTTTCGTAATTGCACTTTTAGAGTCACCTAAACTGGCTATCGTTAACTTGTCTTCACTATCACGTAAAGCCAATTTGCGAATAGCAAAATCTCCTGCTGAAATACCGTCTGTACCATAAGGGTATTCAACCACGGGGCGAATCTGTCTATTGCCGTCTGGATAGGAAATGATATATTTGTGTTTAGCTAATAAAACACGGCCATCTTCGTAACCAAAACCTAAAAGAAAGCTGGTATCCGATTCAACCGCAAAAGCCGTTACCTTCGCATCAATTGGGTTTTCTACTTGCTCGATTACTGAGCCATCAGCGGTGGAGAAAAAGATTATATTACCTGACTCAGAAACGCGCATCCCTACTTCGGTCTGCTCTTCTGTGGTCAAATACAAACTTGCACCTTGCTCTTTAGCTGGTAAATCGTAGGCCGCTCTTTTATCTACCTCTGCCCCTGAGAACAAAGGCATTACTTCATATAGTAAATAGAAACAGATCAAGAGAACCGCCAAAATCACACTACAACCACCAATGGCAATACCAACAGTGGCTGATCGATCTTTCAGCGCTCGAACCTTCCTATGACGCAGCAAAGCAGGCGTATTGAAATCCAACTCCGGAATATTACGGTCAGTTAATTTACTCATCCGAACTCATCTTTATTACAAAATTATGACAACGTTGAAAGCAACAAAAACAGGAGAAGTCGAAACTCTCCTGTTTTTTTACCTCTTAGATCACTAGTTCAAAATCGAATTAGTTGATACCAAGATCTTTCAAGTACTTGTTAGCAACTTTTGCTGGTAAAGGAACATAGCCGTCTTTAACAACAACTTCTTGACCAGTTTTAGAAAGCACCATCTTAACGAACTCACGCTCTAGTGGCGCAAGTGGTTTGTTAGGTGCTTTGTTTACATAAACCCATAAGAAACGTGATAACGGGTAGGCGCCTGTCGCTGCATTCTCAATAGTTGCATCGATGTATTTGCCATCAGATTTCTTAGAAATTGCAACCGCACGTACAGAAGACGTTTTATAACCAATACCTGAATAGCCGATGCCATTCAAAGAAGTCGATACAGATTGAACAACAGAAGCGGAACCTGGCTGCTCATTAACGCTGTTTTTGTAATCACCTTTGAAAAGTGCATTCGCTTTAAAGTAGCCATACGTACCAGATACAGAGTTACGACCAAACAGCTGAATATCACGGTTAGCCCATGCACCGGTTAGACCCGCTTTACCCCAATTAGTAATGTCTTCGCTATGACCGCCTTTACGAGTAGAAGAGAAAATCGCATCAACTTCAGGCAGTGACAAACCTTTTACTGGGTTATCTTTATGTACGAAAACCGCTAGAGCATCGATCGCAACGGGAATTGCCGTAGGAGCATAACCGTACTTTTTCTCAAACGCCGCCACTTCTTTGTCTTTCATCTTACGAGACATAGGGCCGAAGTTAGATGTACCTTCTGTTAAAGCTGGTGGCGCAGTAGAAGAGCCAGCCGCTTGAATTTGAATATTAACGTTTGGATATAGGCGTTTAAAATCTTCAGCCCATAATGTCATCAAGTTAGCCAACGTATCAGAACCAACACTTGATACATTTCCTGATACGCCACTTGCTTTAGTGTAAGAAGGAAGCATTGGATCAATATCAGCCATTGCGTTAGCAGAAACACCAACAGCCGCTGCCATTGTTAAACCTACAACTAAATTTTTCATCATCATATCAACCTCAGTGGTTACATCTAATTAAAAGAGAAAAGCCGTTTACCTTTACGATGATTGATACTATAAAAGACAAATGTGACAGTTATGTTAAAGAAGAAAAAAGAGTGCTTTTTTTATAAAAACAGCCTTGAGACAAGCGTTACCAAAAAAATGCCCCACTATTAAGGCAAATACCTAAGAAAGATTTAAGAAAAGATTACCAAAGTAATAACAAAATTTGCATACTTGCTCATATTCAATACACTAGCTATCCAACTATAAAAAAGTATTAAAGACCATTAAACAAAATTTTTTGCGTCTTTCTTTGAATGTGAGTATTCCCATGTTAACAATAGTATCTAAAGCTGAGGCCCTCTCCACCATAACTGGAAAATGTGTTGCTTGGCTTACACTCGCCATGATGTTGCTAACTTGCCTCATCGTCCTTTTACGATATGGTTTTAATATTGGCTCCATCGCGTTACAAGAATCCGTGCTTTATCTGCATGCATTAGTTTTTATGTTAGGAGCCGCCTACACCTTTAAAGATGATGAACATGTTCGTGTAGACGTTTTCTACCGTACTTTTTCAGCACGAAAAAAGGCATGGGTGAATATTTTAGGTGGTATTTTCTTTTTATTACCTGTCACCATATACACTAGCTATCTCAGTATCGAATACGTCAGTGCATCATGGCGGGTACTCGAAACCTCACAAGAACCTGGAGGACTGCCCTTTATCTATCTATTGAAAACGCTTATCCCATTAATGATGATCAGTTTAATCATTCAAGGAGTAGCCGATATCGGGAAAAACATCGCGATCTTACAAGCTTCCGATAATTCAAATACGGTAAAAGGATAATCAAATGATCGAATTGCTTCCTATATGGCTATTTGTTGCTGTCTGCATTTGCCTAATGTTTGGTTACCCTGTTGCCTTTTCTCTTGGCGGCACAGCACTGATTTTTGCCGGTGTCGGCAGTTTCATGGGGGTCTTTGATGGCGTCTTTTTAGAAGCTCTGCCGAATCGGCTCTTTGGTATTATACGAAACGAAACGTTAATCGCGGTTCCTCTGTTTGTCCTAATGGGCGTGTTACTGGAAAAATCCAAGCTTGCAGAAAAACTATTAGAAAGTATGGCCATGTTGTTTGGAACCTTACGAGGTGGCCTAGGTATTTCCGTTATTCTTGTTGGTGCACTGCTTGCCGCCAGTACGGGGATTGTGGGTGCAACGGTTGTAACCATGGGGATGATCTCTTTACCTACTATGTTACGTCGGGGTTATGATCCTGCGCTTGCCGCTGGAACAATTTGTGCCACAGGTACCTTAGGTCAAATCATTCCGCCGTCTATCGCTCTCGTACTTTTGGGCGATGTTATGTCAAATGCGTTCCAAAAAGCGCAATTAGAAATGGGAATCTTCTCTCCTAAAACTGTTTCTGTTGGTGACTTGTTTGTTGGTGCCTTAATTCCAGGCCTCATTCTTGTCGTTCTGTATATTGTATATGTCTCTATGGTGGCTTGGTTACAACCCCATAAAGCGCCAGCGGTATCAAAAGAAGAATTACGTCAAGGGGCAACAGAATCCGTAGCCATTATGCTGATCAAGGGACTTGTGCCTCCATTAGCTCTTATTATCGCTGTGTTAGGTTCTATCCTATCGGGTGTTGCCACACCAACAGAAGCATCTGGTGTCGGGGCTCTTGGTGCCGCCATCCTCGCTTTTGCTAGTGGTAAGCTTAACTTAGTAACACTGAAAGATGTCGTTTACTCCACCACAAAAGTCACCTCTATGGTTTTCTTAATATTGGTGGGCGCGTCTTTGTTCTCGTTAGTATTTAGAGGATTCGGCGGTGAAGAGTTAATTCATGAATTCTTCAACGGCCTACCTGGTGGTGTTTTTAGTGCCATGATTATTGTCATGATAGTCATGTTCTTGCTTGGCTTCATTCTCGACTTTATTGAAATCACTTTTGTGGTTGTACCAATCGTTGCACCCGTGTTATTAGCCATGGGATTAGACCCTGTATGGTTAGGTATTATGATGGCAATTAACTTACAAACATCCTTTTTGACACCACCATTTGGCTTCGCCTTGTTCTATTTACGTGGTGTGGCGCCACCAGAACTCAAAACCTCCTCTATTTATAAAGGCGTTATCCCTTTTATAGGAATACAAATTTTTGTCTTGATTTTACTGACTGTTTGGCCTGAGTTAGCAACCTGGCTACCATCAGTTATATACGATTAATTTTTAAAAGAGCGGCTTAGGTCGCTCTTATTCTTTTACACTTAACACGGATATAAAGGAAAGCACATGAAAGCGGTTCAAATACAACAATATGGCCCTGCCAGCGAATTGGCCTTAGCAGAAGTCGCTGCGCCTTCAATCAATTCAGAGCAAATTTTAGTGGCTGTAAAAGCAGCTGGTGTAAACCCAGTCGACACCTATCGCCGTTCAGGAACAAACAATTACACGGCTACTTTCCCACATACACCTGGGTTAGATGGTGCGGGGGAAATAGTAGAAATAGGCCAAGATGTAACTGGTTTTACAGTAGGCCAGCGTGTGTATTTCAGCCGTAATTTGACGGGCTCAGCGGCTGAATTTGCTGTTTGTATTCCAACACATACATTTCCTCTGGCCGACGCCCTAAGCTATGAAGAAGGTGCCTGCTTAGGCATTCCGTATACAACGGCCCATCGTGCATTATTAGGCCGAGCTAATGCAAAAACTGGTGAAAAAGTACTAGTTCATGGGGCAACAGGAGCCGTTGGTATCGCTGTCGTACAACTAGCAAAAGCGATGGGGATGGAAGTAATCGCCAGTGCAGGCACAGCTGAAGGCAAAGCCTTACTTGAGCAACAAGGTGTCAACACCATACTAGACCATAAAGCAGACGAACACTTAGCGTCGTATCAATCCGTAGAACAAGGCTTCGATGTGATCATTGAAATGCTTGCGAACCATAATCTTGATCAAGACTTAAAAGCACTTGCATTCGGAGGAAGGGTAGCCGTTGTAGGTAATCGCGGTACCGTAGAAATCAACCCAAGAGATCTAATGGCACGAGATGCCGCCGTTATGGGCGTAGCTTTAGCCAATATTAAACCTTCTGAACTGAGTTTAATCGCTAAATCATTGTACCCTCTTTTAAATTGTGGCCTTCTGAAGCCTGTCATCCGCAAAGTCTATCCGCTTGCTTCTGTAGCAGAAGCTCACGAAGATGTTTTAAAAGCGGGTGCTCAAGGGAATTTGGTCATTAGCATCAACTAAAACCCTCTAAGCGAACACTTGTAGTTTGCGTTAATTCATTTTATAGACACACTTAAAAGGGAAGTACTTTTAACTTCTCTTTTATTTATGGTTAAGGTGATATATAAAACCTTACTAGGCATGTCGATATATGGCCCTTAAGGAGCATACCCTATGAGTGTAACCGTCGTTGTCACGTTTAAAGTAAAACCGGATCTCGTTAAGCCTTTTATTGAACTACTTGAGTCCAATCAGATACATATGATTCAAGCCGGCGCGCTGAGTGTTGTATTATTAAAAGGTCTAGAAAAAAAGAACCATATTGTCGAAATTGAAAAATGGGAAAGTATTGAGGATCACAAAAGCTTTGGCAAGGCCATTTCTACATTGCCTCATTTTAAAAATCTCGAAGAATACCTGTTGGAACCATATAAAGTTATGTACTTAGATACCTTATCAAGACAAGACGCATTCTAAAAAGAATGCGTTTATCATCCATCATCATTTTTGGTATTGACTTTGAATCCAACTGATATTGTTAGTTTACCCAACCAAGCCAGTACTCATGAGCATGATTACCACCAGCTCGTGATCGTATTGGACGGGAATACTGATTTTGATATCAATGGCAATGATAAACAGCTGCAAGTCGGCCATGGCTGTCTTGTGCCCTCATCGGAATACCATGCTTTTCAGGGCTTAGGTGAAAACAGTGTCATGCTGGTTAACCTTCCTGTACCTTCTCAAAAAGCCATTACAGATGAAGAGTATGAAGCCGTTTCCCAGCTTTTTGATCAAGCCGCCTACTTTCGTCTTAACCCTAGGTTACAAGTCTTAGCGTCGGCCCTCAGTGGCGAATTACAACAATACCCAGATGATAAGATGCTCGCGCGTGCCTGTGGTAACACCTTGTTAAGTGCTATTCGCCACCAGCTCAGTGACACCGCCGTAGCGAGACCAAAAGGCAACCATCTTAATATTGATCAACTTGATCAATTCATCGAACTCAACCTCTCTCGTAAAGTTCACATCAATCAATTGGCCAACTTTTGCTTTTTAAGTGTTAGCCAGTTTCATGAACGCTTTAAAGAAAAAACCGGCATTACTCCACACCAATATTTAATGAAGAAACGTCTAGAGCGGGCTCAAACACTTCTAGTGGAAGGCTTTACGCCAATTCAGGTAGCTGAAATGTGTGGTTTCTCCAGTCAAAGCGCCATGACAAGCCTATTTACACAAATGCTAGGCATTACACCTATCAAATTTCAGAAACAGTGGCGTTAACCGGATTTTTTTATAAAAAAAAACGATTTTTCTGAAAGACGTAGCAAGCATTCTATCAGTACATTAGCTTTACTAAATAGGTGCTCTTATTAAACGAGGTCTTAGATGGCCATTTTAAGTAAGAGTGACATGCCATGTCCTACAACTCATTCTGTCAGCTGGATTTAATATCAAAAGCTCTGATAGGTTATTGCGTTACGGAGAATCCACTATGTTCAACGCTATTGATGTTTTAAAGCCTACCTTTATTGAGAAACCTCTTAATGAATTGTGGCAGCTCATTTCCCCATTGTATAAAGCCGATGAATCCGCTTGGCTAAAAGAGTTATTGCCACTAGCGAGACCAACTGACAGGGAATTAAAAAACAGTACGGATGCCGCCACGCAATTAATAGAGCAAGTACGTAAAGACGATGACAGCATGTCAATGATCGATGCTCTTTTACTGGAATACAGTCTAGACACTAAAGAAGGCATCTTGCTAATGTGTTTAGCTGAAGCCTTGATGCGAGTGCCGGATAAAGAAACCGCTGACGCCTTTATAAAAGACAGATTAAGCGTTGCCGACTGGGCATCTCATGCAAAAAACTCAGACTCTTTTTTCGTTAATGCCTCCACTTGGGGACTGCTGTTAACCGGTAAAATTGTCACTCTAGATGAATCTAAAGATGGTAAACCTGCGAACTTAGTCAATCGTATGGTAAACCGTGTTTCTGAGCCTGTTATTCGTAAGGCAATGAATCAAGCCATGAAAATCATGGGACATCAGTTTGTTTTAGGACGTGATATTAAAGAAGCCCTATCACGTGGTAAAACCTATCGAGAAAAAGGTTATGCCTACTCATTTGACATGCTAGGTGAAGCCGCTCTTACAGCAGATGATGCAGTTAAATACCTTCGTTCTTATGAAAAAGCCGTTGCTGTCGTTGGTCAAGACACCTATAAAAAAGGCCCTCGCCCAACCATTTCCATTAAGCTGTCTGCTTTGCACCCACGTTATGAAGTAGGTTGCGAAGAAAGAGTTATGACGGAACTTTTTACAAGTGTAAAAGGTTTAATCATCAAAGCTAAAGAAGTAAATGTCGGTATTACCATAGATGCCGAAGAAGCCGATCGTCTAGAAATGTCACTGAAGCTATTTGAAAAGCTTTATCGTGATGATGACATTAAAGGCTGGGGCTTATTCGGCTTAGTGATTCAGGCGTATTCTAAACGCGCACTACCTGTATTAACTTGGATCGCAGCGCTAGCAAAAGAGCAAGGAGACCAAATTCCTCTACGTCTTGTAAAAGGCGCTTATTGGGATTCTGAAATTAAACTTTGCCAACAGCGTGGCATTAATGGCTATCCTGTATACACACGTAAAGAAGCAACAGATGTATCTTATTTAGCCTGTGCGAACTTCCTTTTGCAGCCACAAACTAGAAAACATATCTTTCCTCAGTTTGCGAGCCACAATGCTCATACCATTGCGACCATCACTAGCCTCTCCAAACAATTAGGCGCAACCACCCGTGAATTTGAATTCCAACGTCTACACGGAATGGGAGATGCGCTCTATGACACATTAATTAAAAGCAGTGGTACCGACGTACGCATTTATGCGCCAGTAGGTAACCATAAAGATTTACTTCCTTACTTAGTACGTCGCCTTTTAGAAAATGGGGCGAATAGCTCTTTTGTGCATCGCTTAGTTGATGCTCGATGCCCGATTTCTGAATTAGTGGGTCATCCGGTTACCTTACTAGAAAGCCGTAAATCCTTAGCAAACCCTTTCATCAACTTACCGATCAACCTATTTGATGATCGTAAAAATTCATACGGCCCTAATATTGAAATTGAATCTGAATGGGGTCCGTTCAAAGCAAAAATAGATACCTTCATGGGGCAAGATACTCAGTGGAGAGCTTACCCGCTTGTTGGTGGCGAAAAAGTACTTACTGGCGACACTCATACCATTACCAGTCCTTACAATATTAACGAAACAGCGGGACAGATTGACTGGGCTAATGCAGAAACAGTAACAAGGGCCATCGATTTAGCTGAAGCGGCTTTCCCTGATTGGTCTCAGAGACCAGCGATCGAACGGACAGCCTGCCTTGATCGCATGGCTGACTTAATGGAAGAGAATTACCCAGAACTGATGGCGCTTTGCCATCGTGAAGCGGGTAAAACGATCCAAGACAGTATCGATGAAGTACGTGAAGCCGTTGATTTCTGCCGTTACTATGCTCAACAGGTTCGCAGCAATTTCGATGCCCCCGTCACTTACCAAGACTTTTTAGGCCAAGAACAAACGGTTCAACGCCAAGGTCGTGGTGTGTTCGCATGCATTAGTCCCTGGAACTTCCCATTAGCGATCTTTATGGGCCAAGTTTCAGCGGCACTGGCTGTCGGGAATACTGTGGTCGCTAAACCCGCAGAACAAACAAGTTTAATCGCTGTTCGAGCGATTGAACTACTATTAGAAGCAGGAGTTCCTGGAGACGTTATACATCTATTACCTGGTGATGGTGCCACTGTTGGCGCACCATTAACCAGTGATAAACGCATTGCAGGACTCGCGTTTACAGGATCAACGGGGACGGCTCAGTTAATTAACCGTACCTTATCGAACCGCGGTGTTGCACCTGTACCTGTGATCGCTGAAACCGGTGGTCAGAATGCCATGATTATCGACTCAACCTCTTTACCTGAGCAAGTAGTACGTGACGGCGTCCGATCGGCCTTTGCCTCTGCAGGTCAACGCTGCTCAGCACTGCGAGTTATGTTTGTCCAAGCAGACATAGCCGATCGTGTTATTCCAATGATAAAAGGTGCCATGAAAGAACAATCCGTTGGTTTGCCTTATCTACACAGCACAGATGTTGGACCCGTAATTGATAAGAAAGCACAAGCCATGTTGCTTGAGCATATCGAAAGAATGAAGCAAGAAGGTTCTCTTATCGCTCAAACGGATTTACCTGAATGGGCTGATAAGGGAACTTTTGTAGCGCCATCGGCGTTTGAAATTAGCAGCATTGATTTGTTAACCGATGAAAAATTCGGCCCAATCTTGCACGTAGTACGCTACAAAGCAAAAGACCTTGATAAGATCATTGATACCATTAACCATTCCGGTTTTGGTTTAACAATGGGGGTACACAGCCGTAACGAAACTACGTGTGCCCGTATTGCTAGCCGAGCCCGTGTTGGTAATCTCTATATAAACCGTGACCAAGTCGGTGCTGTTGTTGGTGTACAACCATTTGGTGGACAAGGTTTATCAGGAACTGGACCAAAAGCGGGTGGACCTCATTACTTACATCGTTTCGCCATTGAAAAAGCCCTTTAGGAGTGAATTAAGATGACACTAAAACAACCTGCTCAGATTCAAACAGCATTAACGTCTCTTGATCAATGGGAACAATTGGGTATAGAAGAAAGAGCTCGTTTACTCAATATTTCTATTGCAAGCTTGAGCGATAAACCAAAGCAAATGGCACAATGGCAACTTAGCAATGCTCTATCACATGTAGGAGAAAATGTTTTATTACCTGGACCAACAGGTGAGAAAAATGAATTATCAACTCAAGGTAGAGGTATATTTTTATGCACTTCGTTCTTAGGGGATGACATAAAAGAGCACGAAACAGCAATCATTGGTCAAATTTACGCCGCTTTGATTGCCGGTAATACCGTTATTACTGGCAGTAAATTTGGTAACTCTATTGCCGAGCAACTGGCAAAAGTACTACCAAAAGGGGTGATACAAGGTGTTTCAACGGAGGTAGAAGAGACCATCATTGACTCACAACTTATTGCTGGTGTAGCCGCATTAACATCGGTTGAAAAGGCGATTGAACTATCACAACGTTTAGCCAAAAAAGACGGTGTTATATGCCAATTGGTCGAAGAGACCCACCCTGTAGACCTACCAACGATAGCTAACCCAGGTTATATCTTACGGTTTATTACAGAACGTACTGTGAGCATAAACACAACAGCTATCGGTGGCAACGCAACACTATTAGAGCTAGGTAGCATGGAAGAATAATTCAACCCACACTGTCTAGTACGACCCAAGGCCTGCTCTGACTCTTTTTAATAAGATGTCAGTGCAGGTTTTTCATTATTGCTCTCCCACTGGTTTGTTGATGACACCAAAAAATGCTAATGATAACTAATTTCATTAAGATTAACATTATGATAATATCCTGAAATATCAAAAGAGATAGCATCTGGCTGTCAATCATATTTCTAGGAGAACACGGTGAAAAAAATCTACTTGCATCATTTATTGGGCTAACGGTTGCTTTACCCTCTATGGCGACCGACTATATGTTTGATGTCACCCTTAAAACGTATAACGGTGAAGCAGATTCTTCCGTCTCCTATGGTGGTCAAGTCGCTCGCCATGCATTACATAATTCATTAAAACAAATCACAAAAAAGGCAGATGGTTCCAATAGCGAAGCAGTCAAGGCCGAACTACTGTCTTACTATGAAGGTAAACATGAAGGTCGCGTCATCATAGACCCAGTCAGTCAAACAAGCTTCCCTATTCTTCAAAAGCAAATCGATACACTTGCAAAGGGAAAAAATTTAAAATCAAGTGCCTATAAAGGTGCGGTAAGTGGCTGGCCAGGAAACCTATCTGGAGCCGAAATTTTGTCTGATATGATAGCGAAAGCCAGTCATACAAATTCAGGTTTTGATCCTATTAATGGTTATGATTACACTCAATTGATTTCAAAATTTACTATGGGAGCGGTTTTCTATAACAAGGCCGTTAACCATTACTTAGATGAAAAACTGGAAGAGTCGGCTTACCCGAACGATCAGCCCTATAAAAAAGGCACACCCTATACTGGTAAGGAACATGTTTGGGATGAAGCCTTTGGTTACTTTGGTGCCCCAGCTCATTCACTTAGCCTAACACCTAAAGAAATTGTACAGATTGTAAAGTTGAACCCAGAGTACCTTTCTAAAGCAGACGCAAATCAAGATGGGAAAGTGGATTTAGTCACAGAAATGGCCTATGCCCATGCTTACTATGCTGCATCTATTGATAGCTCAGGCAAAACCCATTATTTCCATACCATAGTAAAAGCGTTTTATGATGGTCGTTCTCTCATCAATAAGGCCGCCGGCGAAAAACTCTCCCCTGCGGAACTCAAGCAACTGCATGCCTACGCGAAAATCATAAAGACCACATGGCAACAAGTCATTGCAGAAGCCGCATTTAAGTATGCAGGTGAAGTATATAACGATTTAGAAAATATCGAACTATTAAGTGAAAATGGCGGTGACATCAAAAAGTCGTTCCGCAACTACATTAAGCATTGGAGTGAAATGAAAGGTTTTGTTTTGTCTCTAGAAGCCGCTGGTCAAGAATTAGGAGCCACTCAAGTTCAATTGGACAGGCTCATAGGCTTTAGCCCTGTTTTATTTGGTAACTCTCAGGTCATCGCTGTGGATGGACAAGGAGAATACATTCAATCTTCTTCTCTTAGTATGAAAGCCTACCAACTAAATATGCTTAAAGTACAAAACTTACTCGCTAATGCGTTTTCGTTGAAAGCGCGATTACATGATAAAACAGCGGGAATTGCTACCGTACTAGAACAGTTAGATGCTGAATCAAGTAGTGCTGAAAACGACTAGCCTTTAATACATTCTTTAATTATCGATCGAACAACAATATACGTTAGGAGCGGTCATCTCAACAAGATGGCCGTATTAATACTTTGGATCTCTTTCTTGATTGGCTAGCACAAACAATAAACGACGCCTTCAGTGAGCTTCTCAACACAAAGAAACGAGTCTCCCTTGTGTACCTATTGTCAGCAATGGCATTCGCCAGTACTTTTTATGCGTGTAAATACGGCAAAAAAGGCCTCAAGCGTTCTTTTCAATGGCTATCACCCCATATTTGGTGGCATCCTTCTTCACGTCAAGATTACGTTCTGTGGATTGTTAATAAATGTATCCTGTCTATTTTCGCTCCGGCTCTCTTTTCTCAAGCGGCTATTGCGACATGGATCTATTATCAAAGTCTTAATTGGACTTATATTGTCAGTCCCATTGAGTTAGATACTTCCTGGGTCATAGCACTCTTCACTCTCAGCTTTTTTATAGTAGACGACTTTTCTCGTTTTATCGTCCATTGGCTTATGCATAGATCCTCCATCCTTTGGAGCTTTCACCAAGTTCACCACAGTGCTGTGACAATGACACCCTTTACAGTATTTCGCACTCACCCTGTGGAAGGACTATTGTTTACATTAAGGTCCGCCTTGGCTCAAGGTGCGGTTATTGGTGTATTCGCTGCATTTTTCCCGCAACAGATATCACTCTTTACCGTATTCGGTGTATTAATAAGTACCTATATTTTTAACCTTTTAGGCGCAAACCTTCGCCATAGCACACTACCTATTTCTTATGGCAAAACCATTGAAGCGTTTTTTATTTCACCGGCCCAACATCAACTACATCACTCTCTCAATCCAATCCATTTTGACTGTAACTTTGGTGTCACTCTTGCCGTTTGGGATCGACTGTTTGGGACGCTACAATTTGGTCACGATCATCAAGAGTTACAGTTTGGAATCACTGGAAAAATACAGTACAACTCTGTTTTCACATTATATTCTCAGCCTTTTTATCTAGCATGGAGAATTATTAAAAAAAACGTGATATCTCTCAAGAAAGGACCGTAAAGAATTGCCGCGAAATGATACCTGATAAGCGTAAAATTTCCTCCTTACTGGGTTTTGGATGTAACTGTAATAATCCTAGAAGCTGAGCATAGGCTATCATAGCAACATCTTTTGCAATATGAACATCCATTCCCAACTCAACAAAACAGGACTGTAGATAGCTTTGTCTTTGATCATCAATTTTTTCAAGATGAATCACGATTGAAGGCTCTTTTAGCCCCCAAGCTCTTAAATGCATTTCGGCTTCAATATCATTTGTAGCAATAACCTGGTCAAGCTTATTCAATCTCTCTAATGCGTTTTCTTCTGTATTGGCTTGTTTAATAAACGCTAATGTCGTTTTTTCGTACCAATGAATCATCAACGAATTAATGAAATCAGAACGATTTTTAAAATGATGATAAAAAGAGCCCTTCGTGACACCTAAAGATTCACATAGAGGCATAATTTTTAATGACTCAGCACCGTGTTTCACAAGTTGTTTTAGTGCAAACTCTAACCATTTCTCTTTTTTATTTGGGGTCATTATATTCTCTTTTGAATAACAGCTTGACGCATTACAGTCCTAGCAATCACCCAATGAAAGGGAGTAATAATAAACATATAAATACGACCAATCCGTGTTTTTAAATTTACCATAGTTGAAAGAGTGACGTACCCATCCTGGACATTAGTACTCATATAAAGCTGCATATGTTTATCTTCTGACATACCCACTATTTCATGGTCAGTCAGTAAAATAATGTTCATAAAGCCTACTTTATCTCCGATCTGGATGTCTGTCGATTTTTTTTGATCGTATATCTCTGTAGCAACATCAAAGCCCAGTTTTTTTACCAAGACATTCCTCATTGACATTAATCCATTAACCCAACTTGGCAAATAAGAAAAGATTTGAAGGTATATCTCGTATGGAGTCATTTTCCCTTTTGTTAAAGGCGCAATCAAAGCGTCTCGAAAAGCTCCCTGAGCACGATGACGCGCTAAATAATCATCCGTAGGTACCTTTATAGATTTTACTTTCCACATAGCCCTCACATTAGAAGAGCGCTTATTAAAGATAATAAAAAAAGCAGCGGGGTAAACAAGCCAAAACCCAGATAAAGGCATCAAAACAACACCGATAGACGTTAATGTAAATAGCAATACACCTACTTTTTTAGGTAGATACATTGCTTTCTCCCGTTCAATAACATCGACTAATAAAGCAAACATAAACAAAAGAAAGCCAAATAATAAGAACCAAGAGGCCGCCGCGGTTCTCTCATCAATTACTGAGTTAAGAACACCTTCTAAATACATGGCTTTATAAACCTGATCAAATAGCATAAGACCAACGATAGTATGTCCAAAAGAGACAAACATAAGCCATTTCCCCACCCAATTCTTCATAATACCCCTCTCCATTGTTCTCAATAAATAGCGTAAAAATCGAATTTATTTTGCAATAAAAATAAATCTCAAATCAAAAACATACCATACCATACCATACCATACCGTATTGTATGTTTATTTTATACCAAAATGAGAAAATAAGATGAACAAGCAAACGGGTAGATCACTCTAGAAAACCTAATTCCTCAGATGTTTAAATTCAAAAAAGAAGATTCAATATTAAGAAAGTGGCGCCAAAGTGTGTCCATAGCCGAAGCCTCTTGACATTTTTTAAGAGAAAGATTACCAACATTGAAAAGCGCTTTAGAAGCTTGGTTAGCTGTTCATAAAAAAACCCAAATTCTAAAATTAGAATTTGGGTTTTTTATAGATATCATTCAGACAAACAAAGTGTCTAAATTATTCACCATCACGCGCATTGATGTATGCACGTTCCGATACAGCGTGCCAAGCACCTACTTTTTCACGGAACTCTTTAAATGATGCATATACTTTCGCACTCATTTCATCTCCAGCGGCAACTTCTTCCAGTGTCTCTTCAGACGCCGCTTTTAATGCTTCTAAGACATCTTTAGGGAAAGGTCTAAGCTGTACATTATGTTCTTCAACCAAGGTTTTCAAAGCATCGTTGTTCAACGCCGTAAATTCGTCCAACATGTCTTGAGTTGCTTGACGAGCAGCAGAGCGAACAATCAACTGTAAGTCCTTTGGTAACGCGTCAAACGCCGTCTTATTTACCATTGCTTCCATTGAAGAACCTGGCTCATGCCAACCTGGATAGTAGTAGTATTTAGCGGCTTTATACAAACCAAATGCTAAGTCATTGTATGGACCAACCCACTCAGTTGCATCAATTGTACCTGTTTGTAATGCTGTGAAGATTTCACCGCCAGGCAAGTTAACAGGAATACCACCGGTTTTCTTAAGCACTTCGCCGCCTAGACCAGGCATACGCATTTTTAAGCCTTTAAAGTCGTCAACCGAATTGATCTCTTTGTTAAACCAACCGCCCATTTGCACACCAGTATTACCTGCTGTAAGCGGGATAAGGTTAAATGGTTCATATACTTCTTCCCATAGCTTCAAGCCGCCGCCATGGTATATCCACGAGTTAATCTCTTGCGCTGTTAAACCAAATGGAACGGCAGTAAAGAACTGCGCAGCAGGCGCCTTACCTTTCCAGTAGTAAGCGGCACTGTGTCCCATTTCAGCGGTACCACGAGAAACAGCATCAAATACTTCTAATGGCGGAACCAATTCGCCCGCGGCATAGACTTTTACATTTAAACGTCCACCAGACATTTCAGTAATGTTTTTCGCTAAGTTTTCTGCGCCCGTTCCCAAACCAGGGAAGTTTTTCGGCCAGGTCGTAACCATTTTCCAATTGATGGTCTCAACTTTTTTCTACTTCTACTTTTGCTACTTCTTTTTCAGAGCCTCCACAAGCAACTAATGTCGCTGCGGTTAAACTGACTAATGCCAGCTTACTCCACGTTTTTATTTTGTTCATTCGTTATCCCTCAGGAAGCAGTTTCAATTATTTTTATAGTACTCAGCGAGCAAGAAAAGCCTTGATGCAACCTAAATTGCACAAAGAAAGTATCTAAGCCAAGAAGATAAATTAACTCGATAATCCTATTTCTTACAAATAAGTAGCTTAGATAGTATGAATTGCCGCCGCTTCTCTCAAGACCTTTTTTGGATTTTTTTGAGTATTTACCTTATCGCCTCATTCTAAAAAAGAAAAAGCCCTGCTAATACCATAACAGGGCTTTCAAACTAAGAGGCTTTAATCGCATTTTCAGTAACTAAACACTACTCCCCTGCTCGAGCATTAATGTATGACCTCTCGGAAATATCATGCCATTCACTGACCGAATCCAAAAATGTTTTAAAGGAATCATAGACTCTTTGACTATCTGGATCCTCTGCAGCCATTTCAGCTAACGTTTCATCTGATGCTTTTTTCAAGGCTGCCAAAAGATCTTTTGGAAATTCTTTCAAAATCACATTGTGCTCATTAACCAAGGTTTTCAGAGCGGAGTTATTACTCGCAGTAAATTCATTCAACATATCTTGATTCGCCTGTTGAACCGCCGCACGTACGATAGCTTGTAAATCTTCAGATAACGCCTCAAATGCCGCTTTATTAAACAAGGCTTCAATGGCCGAGCCCGGCTCTTGCCAACCAGGGTAATAATAATATTTCGCCGCTTTATACAAGCCAAACGCAAGATCGTTATAAGGACCGACCCATTCTGTTGCGTCAATCGTGCCAGTTTGTAGGGCTGTAAAAATTTCACTACCAGGCAAATTAACAGGTACCGCGCCAACTTTTTTCAGGACTTCACCACCGATACCTGGCATACGCATTTTCAGACCTTGAAAGTCTTCTAAAGAATTAATCTCTTTATTAAACCACCCTCCCATTTGCACACCAGGATTACCCGCAGGCATCGGAATCACATTAAAAGGAACGTAAATTTCTTCCCATAATTGCAAGCCACCGCCATAATAAATCCAAGAGTTAAACTCCTGTGACGTCAGACCAAAAGGCACCGTTGTAAAAAATTGTGCTGCAGGAACTTTCCCTTTCCAATAGTAAGACGCGCCATGCCCCATTTCTGCCGTACCACGAGAAACCGCATCAAAAGCCTCCAATGCAGGCACCAACTCTCCTGCCGCATAAACTTTTACATTAAGTCGACCACCGGACATTTTTGAAATATTTTTTGCTAAAGTTTGAGCGCCTGTACCTAATCCTGGATAGTTTTTAGGCCAAGTTGTAACCATTTTCCAATTAATCACTTCCGCATTTGCCGCGGCTGTAGCCACTTTTTTATCGGACTCAGACCCACCACAAGCAATCAAAGACACCGTCAGCAAAGCCGCTAAGGCTAATTTGCTCAATACCATTAAGTTTCGCATTCTTTTCCCTCAGGAGGTTAATTATTTGATAATTTACTGCCTGTCGGCAATATGAAAAGCGATGAAGTACATCTCAAAACATAGGGAATTGATCTGAAATTGGAATAAGGCTCGAAGCCTCCCAATGTTGTATTTTTATTGTAGGATCGGACAGTGCAGCGCTCTAAATGATGAAAAACACCAAAAGAGCGCAAGATAATAAGAACTTAGTTGAATGAGCTCAACTACTTTTTAGAAATGATAAACATTTTCATTATTTCTGACTTGCCCCCAAATGACAAATTATCCAATAGGGGGAATATAATCCCAATTTAGACGTTTACCTTCTGTGGATGATTGCTCAGCTAAGCATAAGCCATAAATCACTTTACAGGCATCCTCTAAACTCACTGGTGCATCACCCTTACCAAGAATAGAATCGCTCAATGTTTTATAAAAATCACAATATAAGCCTAACGCCATTGTATCTTCTATTTTAGTGATTACACCATTTTCATCAGATTGGTAGGAAAAAGCCTCTTGCGGTTGACCTTTACTAGGAAAACACTCATCTCTTGGCATTTGCCCTGCCCTTAGGGCCTCTTCCTGAGGATCTAAACCAGAACAATGCCAACTGCCTGCACTGGCATTAACTTTGAACCTAAGCACCTCACCGGCTTCAAACGGCGAAGAGCCAATCGTAACAACTTTATCTTTATAACCCATATCAACACTAAAGAAATCCGTTGTTACGCTACCTTCTCTAAGGGTTTTCATATTCCCTTGAAGCCATAGTGGTTCACCAAGTAAACACAGCATTTGATCAAGCAAGTGAGGTCCTAAATCCCAAAAAATCCCAGTACCTTCACCTGGAAGCTCACGCCATCTATCCTGCACATTGGGACGAAAACGATCAAAACGAGACTCTATGTATTTAACATCCCCAAGAACGGATCCCTCAACTAATTCTCGTAGACGTAAAAAATCACTGTCATAACGTCGATTCTGATAAACACTCAAAACCAAACCTTTCGATTTCGCAAGTGAACACAACGCCTCTATATCAGATAAATTCGTAACAGATGGTTTCTCCAGCAAAACATGTTTACCTGCGAGTAGAGACGCCTTGGCCAGTGAAAAATGCACTTTATTAGGTGAAGTGATCACAACTAAATCAATTTCTTCATCTGCTATCAATACTTCAGGAGAGCTCACCACACGCGCATTAGGAACAAACGCTTTCACTTCATCAGGTCGACGGCTAGAAACACATTCCAGCGTCATATCCGCATTCGCCAAAATAAAAGGACCATGGAATATACGACCCGATAACCCAAAACCAATTAGTCCAACACGAATAGTCGACATACAACGCTCCTCTTTAATATAGTTTTATGTAGAACAACAGTTTACAGGCTAAAACCGCACTTCTCTGTAAGAGAGACAATCGCCCGCACAATAATGCTCTTAATTTGTAACACATCCAAAGTAGTGAAGGTAATCAAACTTGTTTGCATGTTAGGCTTCCGGATGAGGAATTAGGTCCCGCACCACATCCATTGCAATACTCCGAAACCACTCATTCGCAGGGTCGTTTTCCATCGCTCGTAGCCAACATAAGTAATAATGCGTATCCGGAAAGTCCAAGGGCAACTCCTTCATCTCCAAGCCAAATTGCTGTTGAAAGCGCTCTCCTAACAAACCACTGGTACTTAATAATAATGACGTCTGCCCAACCGTCTCCAGAGCAGCCAAAAAATATGGCGTACGAAAGGCAAAACGGCGCTCTTGCGCTCTATCACCAAGTAACATATCACTCATAATACGGCCGGAGCCGCCCATATTTACTAACACATGAGAACAGGCTAGATAGTCATCCAAGGTTATATGTCTTTTATTCGCTAGTGGATGATTTTTTGACATGATACAGCGGAACTTTTCTCTACCAAGTAAGGCTTTGTGGAAACTATTAGGTACTTGTATGTATTCGCTACATAACACGGCATCAACCTTATGGTCTGGCTGACTCATTAAACTCGTCTCTGTAATGGTTGTGGTTTCTAAAGATGCAAAAGGCGCTTCGCGATAAAAACGCTCAGCAATCGCTGGAACATAGGCTTGAGCTTGGTAATGTGTTGTTTGCAATCTAAATGTTCGCTGGCTTGTTTGTGATTGAAACTCCGAGACTTGTGATAAAGCGGTAATTTGCTCTAGCATAGATTTTATAGGTAACTCTAACTCCAACGCCTTATAGCTAGGCTCCATCCCTGTAGCGGTACGAATAAACAATGGATCATCAAAGGCATCTCGCAGGCGATTCAATAACCGACTCATTGCGGACTGACTCAAAGATAAACGCTCTGCGGCTCGACCAACATGACGCTCTTCAAGAAGATATAAGAGCCCAGTTAACGATTTAAGATCAAGCTGTTGTAACGCATTAGATATCATCCTATAAAAACCCACTTTATGCATAATTGTTAGAAACATTATGCATTGGATTAATTTTGAGCGGAACGTCATGATCTAAATTATTTACTTTTTGATAAGGTTCATTATGACAGCCTCTCGAACGCTCTTTATGTATGGTCTTTTTTTCAGTAGTGTTGCCGTACTTTTTTGGGGAATGCTACCTATTGCGTTAAAACTTTCCACCGGCTTTTCTGACCCTATTACGTTAACTTGGCTGCGATTTGCTGTCGCTGCTTTAATATTGGGTGCTTGGCAATGGAAGAGAGGCAAACTGCAGCAGTTTAAGGGATTAACACGACGCAACTGGGTTTATCTTTTAGCGGCGGGTAGCTTCTTGATCGTAAATTATACTTGCTTCGTCTGGAGTCTCCGTTTTTTACTTCCTGGCTCCGCACAATTAAGCTTCCAAACCGCACCTATTTTTCTAACTCTGGGTGGACTATTCTTTTTAAAAGACAAAATAAATTGGCAGCAATGTGTATGCTTTGCCTTGATTGCCCTAGGTATTTTAATCTTCTTCCACCCTGTTTTTGAACAAACAAATCAGGCAAGTATTTGGCTTGGTTTTGCCATTGTGCAGTTATCTGCCGCCGCTTGGTCTATGTATGCGCTATTACAAAAGTCCTTATTTAGTCGCTTAGATCCATCTAATATTTTATTCGCTATATACCTTTACGCCACTTTTATTATGCTGCCATTCACAAGCCCAAGCAGCCTATTGGACATGTCCACCCAAGACTCAATGATTGCGTTATTTTGCTGTATAAATACCTTAATTGCTTATGGCTCTTTCGCACAAGCCATGCGCTACTGGCAAACCGTTCAAGTTAGCGCTTCCGTTGCCCTTACTCCTATCGCCGCTTTTATTCTAACCGAAATCTGTGTCGCGAATTCATGGTGGAGTGACAGCATCAGCTCATCACATGCCGACTACTTAAGCTTACTAGGAATGTTTATCGTAATTGTTAGTGCCATAGCGATACAATTAATCAGTGTTTCTATGCAGAGAAAAGGCAGTGCCCTTTAATTCTTAAGAGCCGTCAACCTAGATTATCCTATAGAAACGTATTAAATAATG
>NZ_JAPUBN010000019.1 GCF_026966905.1 Marinomonas phaeophyticola
CTTCCCCGCCGGAAGACCAAGGTTTCCTGTCCCATGCTAATCAGGGCAGGGTGAGTCGGCCCCTAAGGCGAGGCAGAAATGCGTAGTCGATGGGAAACAGGTTAATATTCCTGTACTTATGTATATTGCGATGGAGAGACGGAGAAGGCTAGGCTAGCACGGCGATGGTTGTCCGTGTTTAAGGTGGTAGGTTGAGAGCTTAGGTAAATCCGGGCCCTCTTAAGACCGAGAACTGATGACGAGTCCTCTTTTGGACGAAGTAGTTGATGCCATGCTTCCAGGAAAAACTTCTAAGCTTCAGATATGCATGAACCGTACCCCAAACCGACACAGGTGGTCAGGTAGAGAATACCAAGGCGCTTGAGAGAACTCGGGTGAAGGAACTAGGCAAAATGGCACCGTAACTTCGGGAGAAGGTGCGCCGGTTAGTGTGAAGGATTTACTCCGTAAGCATTGATCGGTCGAAGATACCAGGTGGCTGCGACTGTTTATTAAAAACACAGCACTCTGCAAACACGAAAGTGGACGTATAGGGTGTGACGCCTGCCCGGTGCTGGAAGGTTAATTGATGGGGTTAGCGTAAGCGAAGCTCTTGATCGAAGCCCCAGTAAACGGCGGCCGTAACTATAACGGTCCTAAGGTAGCGAAATTCCTTGTCGGGTAAGTTCCGACCTGCACGAATGGCGTAACGATGGCCACACTGTCTCCACCCGAGACTCAGTGAAATTGAAATCGCAGTGAAGATGCTGTGTATCCGCGGCTAGACGGAAAGACCCCGTGAACCTTTACTATAGCTTCACAGTGAACTTTGAACCTACTTGTGTAGGATAGGTGGGAGGCTTTGAAACTAGGACGCCAGTTCTAGTGGAGCCAAACTTGAAATACCACCCTGGTATGTTTGAGGTTCTAACTCAGGTCCCTTATCGGGATCGAGGACACTGTGTGGTGGGTAGTTTGACTGGGGCGGTCTCCTCCCAAAGAGTAACGGAGGAGCACGAAGGTGTGCTCAGCATGGTCGGAAATCATGCGTAGAGTGTAAAGGCAAAAGCGCGCTTAACTGCGAGACAGACACGTCGAGCAGGTACGAAAGTAGGTCTTAGTGATCCGGTGGTTCTGTATGGAAGGGCCATCGCTCAACGGATAAAAGGTACTCCGGGGATAACAGGCTGATACCGCCCAAGAGTTCACATCGACGGCGGTGTTTGGCACCTCGATGTCGGCTCATCACATCCTGGGGCTGAAGCCGGTCCCAAGGGTATGGCTGTTCGCCATTTAAAGTGGTACGCGAGCTGGGTTTAGAACGTCGTGAGACAGTTCGGTCCCTATCTGCCGTGGACGTTTGAGATTTGAGAGGAGCTGCTCCTAGTACGAGAGGACCGGAGTGGACGAACCTCTGGTGTTCCGGTTGTCACGCCAGTGGCATTGCCGGGTAGCTATGTTCGGACGGGATAACCGCTGAAAGCATCTAAGCGGGAAGCCTCCCTCAAGATGAGATCTCACTGGGACATAAGTCCCCTAAAGAGCCGTTGAAGACTACGACGTTGATAGGTTGGGTGTGTAAGTGCTGTGAGGCATTGAGCTAACCAATACTAATTGCTCGTGAGGCTTGACCATATAACACCAAAGTGGTTTTGAGTGATAAAGAGAGACTGAGAAAACTCGTAAAGAGAAGGGTCAAACGGCATCATGAAAAGATCATAGAGACACAGATTACGACAGCATCAGCAATGGTGTGCTGGTTTGATACTTGGTTATCGCTATTTCAAAAAAAGCATTGTTAAAGATTCAAGCACGTATTGGCGTGTTGTGAGTGAACCTGCTGGATTAAGCCTAACGGCTTAACACCGACACTCAGAACGAACGCAACCCGTTTGCTTGACGATCATAGAGACGTTGAACCACCTGATCCCATCCCGAACTCAGAAGTGAAAAGCGTCATCGCCGATGGTAGTGTGGCATTCGCCATGTGAGAGTAGGTCGTCGTCAAGTTTTATTTAGAAAGCCCTGATAGGTTATCCTGTCAGGGCTTTTTTTCGTCTGTAGGTTGGCCTTTAGGCCAACAATAATGCCACACAGCATACCTATATCGACTAACATGATACTTTTTGTCGGGATGAATCCCGACTTACATCTCCCGTAGGTTGGCCTTTAGGCCAACAATAATGCCACACAGCATACCTATATTGACTAACATGATACTTTTTGTCGGGATGAATCCCGACTTACATCTCCTGTTGAGATTAATGGCGACTTCAGACCGACAATGTTTGTGCGTAATAAGTTCCGACCTGTATTGCTCTTCAAGAGCAACCAATCAACTTATCCTGATGAGCCTCTTTTTGTCGGCATCAATGCCGACCTACCTTTCAAGTCGTTACTCCAACTATTTGCTGTGCACATTCAGCCATGCCGTCCAGTAAGTGTGTCTGCCAGAGGCTTTAAAAAAGCGTCTCTCTTTCGTTTAATTTAATTTTTTCCGATCAAAAACAAACAAAAACGAGAGAGACTATGGATCATTTAAAGCTACACCCTCAACAAATATAAGTTGCTATTGATTAATGAATAACTCAACCAGAAGGGTTGAATAAATTAATGGAGATGGCACCGAATAGCTTGTGAAGATTGAGCGACAAACGTATAGAGAGTCGTGCTACTATCGAGATGAGTTCCGGCCTTTGTTTCCTGCAGATACTCTTCACATAGCGTTAAAATAAATATTGTCACTAACTTATATAAACATCATGGGTAAAGTGGATAAAAGTAAAAGCCCCATGGTGACATTGAAATAGCGGTGGAACTTTGGTTGTTGAAGCTTATGTGAAACTAATTTTCCTATCGTAATCCACATAAATGAACCTGGCAAAGTTGCAACATTAACAATGAGTATTCCGAGTATTGCTGAAGGCCAAAACAAGTCCCCACTTAGAGTAAATACGGTGCTGATGGTAATTAATGTTGCCCATGATTTAGGGTTGATTAGTTGGAAGCAAGCGGCTTGGATTGTGCTTATAGGTTGCAGATCTTTATTCGAGCTCTGCATTTTTGATAGCGCTATTTTAATGGACATATAAACAATGTAGCTTGCAGCAATGACGGTAAATGCTTTATGCATATATGGCCAATGTTTAAATAGTTCACTTAAACCGAGAAGGATTGTTAGATGCAGGATTGTCATGCCACACCGTATACCCATGACATGGGGTAACGTTTTTCTTAAACCAAAGTGAGCTCCTGAATGAGCCAGTAAAATATTGTTTGGTCCTGGGGTGATTGTGCTAATTAAGCAAAATAAAATTATTGCAGGAACCAGTTCAATTAAAGCATTATTCATAATTCATTCTCAAAATAAATCTCTTTTTATATTGTATCAATACAATTGTTATTACATTTTGATTTTAAAGTTCTCACATTATAAAATTCAAGGCAATTATTTTATTGTTATGGGTACAATTTTGGAAATTAATGAAAACGACTTTAACAATGCTTGTACTAAGTTCCCAAAATACAAAGCGTTGGCATTTATTATTGAGCAAGAAATTCTTTCTGGAGGGTTGTCAGACCAGCAAAAACTGCCTCCCCAACGAAACTTAGCTGATCAATTAAGTATCACTCATGGAACGGTAACAAGGGCTTATGATCTACTAGAGGAAATGGGCCTGGTAAAAGCAAAACTCGGCTCAGGGACTTATGTTAGTAGTTCTAGACCGCATATATCTACACTATCTGAAAGTGAATATGATTTTGCATCGAGTATGCAACCGATGTTGGGTCAGCAGGCTTTAGTTAAATGTGCTTTAAATGAATTGGCCCAAGATCAAAATTCTATTAAAAGTATTTTGAATTATGCGCCACAGGGTATTTTGAAGCATAAACAAGCATTTTTGTCTTGGTTAGGCAAAAAGGGCATTAGGGCAGATTTAAGCGATATTGCGTTTACACAAGGAGCACAGCAAGGAATTTATACTTGCTTACAGGTTCTGGCTAGTGAAGGAGATTACGTACTCCACGAAGCGTTGGCATATCCAGGTTTCTTTCGAGCGGTAGACGCGAACAAGCTTAAGCCATTAGGGGTTCCTTTGACGAATGACGGTTTAGATCTCGCCATATTAGAGGAATACTGTTTGCAGTTTAAACCTAAGATTTTGTACGTTACACCAAATATACAAAACCCAACAAATATCAAATATTCTAAAAAACAGTTAGATGCAATTGTTAGGTTAAGTGGAAAATATCAGTTTTATATTATTGAAGATGATGTAAATTATTGTTTGCCTGAGGACTGGAGAGTACCGTTACAGCAACAGGCACCCGAAAGAGTATTTTACCTATCTAGTCTATCTAAGTATGTCGCTGGCGGGTTAAGAGTGGCTTATAGTTTGGTTCCTAAATCTTGGCAGCAGGCATTTAATTTAAGTATTCATAGTCAATGTTGGATGGTTTCAACGTTAAATATAGAGTTAGCCGCGCGTTTTATCATTAGAGATAGTTTCCAACATAACCAATCATTGTTAGAAGATGAAATGCGTTATAGGCAGGACGCTTTTCAGGGGCTTGTAGGTAAATATGGTTTTAATACGCGTTCGGGTGGCTTAAATGTATGGCTAGAGTTACCAAATGGCATTAATGTAAATCAGTTTAATAATTTTTTGGCGTCAAAGAAAATTAAGGTCAGAACCGCTGATTTGTTTTGCTCTCCGCGATCGACTCTACCCCAAGTGAATGGCATAAGAGTCTCTTTAGGTGGGTTTAATTCAAGAAATGACTTTGAATATGGCCTAGATAAATTTGAGCAGGCTTTGATTGAGTTTAGAGAAGAAGATGATGTAGTTATTTAATGTTGTCTAATATTCTATTATGAATCGTCGGTTTCCTAAAGCGAAGTAATGGCCTTGTATCGTCAACTTCGTCGTAAATAGGCATCATGTTATCCTATGAATAACTGGACCATTATCGGTCAAATTTAAGGATGTGTCCTTTAAATTGGTTTGTTAAATAGTCTGTATGCAAAGGTTTAAAATGTCTGTTTTCAAAGCCAAATTCAGTCATTTTAGTTGTCAGTTTACTTTTTCTGCCTCTGCCTGGGTCTACTAATATCACTTCGCATTTATCATTGGCGTGGTTTTGTATGAAGTTCGCTAATAATAGAATGTGCTGATCTTCGTATAAAAGGTCACTACCAACGATCAAGTCGAATTTTCCAAGTGTGCTCTCATCGTTAGCCCAATCTACCCTTTCAAAAGTAATGTCTTTGTCATCATTTAAAAGCGTATTTCTATTAAGAAAGCTTTCCACTTCTGGGTGATAGTCGGTAGCCGTAATATCTTCATTTCGATGATTAAGAAGTAAGCTAGATAGGGCTATGCCGCAACCAATTTCTAAAATCCGCTTGCCTTCGGTTTTATAATCTAATAAATAGTTTGCCAGTACTAACCCTGATGGCCATACAATACCAAAAAGAGGCCAGGAAGCTGAGGAGATCCCTAAGGCTTCGGCAATACCTTTAGGATCACTGAATTCTTGATTATCGCGTAAAGTACATATATGTATATCACTACTACCTAACTCAATAGTTTGATAGCGGACACGTAGAGGGGAAGACATATTTAATCCTAGTAAGCAGTAAGCAGTAAGCTAAGCCAGTTATCTAGTATAAATATAAATGACGAAACAGAAGGTGTAACAGGATAAAGCAATTTTTAAATGACACAAGGCATATAATTAAAAATTTCAAACTCAATCTAATTAATAGGTTTTTTGTATGTAATGGCGCTACTTCATTTCAGATCAAGATAATACGTTTTATGACTAGAATTAGACGTACTATCTGAATGGTATCTGAGAGATTATAGGCAGAGTAGGTTATTTTTGAGAGAGGAATTCGCTAAACCAATGGGCGATAATTTTTTCATCGGTATGCTTTTCTAAAGATTTTGTGGCTTCTAATAATGTAGTTTTGGGAATAATGTCTTGCTTTATGTTCATGAGACTTTGGAGATACGCTTTATTGAATTCAGGGTGTCCTTGAATGGTTAAAATATTAGGGGTAATATTTAGCATGTAATTCGGGCAGAAGTCGTTTTTTAAAATAACGTGGCTATGCTTTGGAGCTTCGATGACCTGATCTTGGTGTATAACAATTAAATTCAACTGTTCCTTTTTATTGAGGTTTGCCCAAACTGGAATAGAGTCCGTACTAACATTGGTGGTGGAGACGCCTAACCCCCACCCTTTAGATGATTTTTTCACTTCACCACCGAGTGCTTGTGCAATAATTTGATGACCGAAGCAAATGCCAAGTAATTTTATCGTAGGGTTACTTTTTATGGAGCGAATCAACTGCTCTAAGGGGGGATCCAGCTATGTTTTTCGTACGCGCCGTGACGGCTTCCGGTAATTAAGTAGGCGTCGCATTCTGATAGCATTTGTGGGAATTGGTGGCGTTCAATATCATATATAGAAAAAGTGAGAGAAGGGTTTATAGCGCTTAAAAGATCAATAAACATATCAGAATATTCACCATGATCTTTTGTTAACCTTGTATCGACTGAGTCGCATTTTAAGATACCGATTTTCATCTGTTTTTTTTGCTCTCTTAAATCTTTTTTATCATCCAGTTTAACTAGAGAGAATTATTGATAATAATATTACTTAAGTCTATTTATACTTGTCATAAAAAGGTAAAAAAGCCCCATTACAAGCTGTAGTGGGGCAAACTAGAGAGATTTTGTCTAAGTTATTCCGGCTTTGAAAGGGGTACAAGTCCGAATTAATTAGACTGCTTGGCTGGTATTAAACAGCCTTCTGATTTGATGTGTTACCTTTCAGTACCTCATCAAGATGCAGCCAGGTTTCCACAACTGTATCTGGATTTAACGAGATGCTTTCAATTCCTTGTTCTACTAACCAATCAGCGAAATCGGCATGATCGGAAGGGCCTTGACCACAAATACCGACATATTTTCCTTTTGCTCGACAAGCTGAAATGGCCATTTTTAATAGAATTTTCACAGCATCGTTACGCTCATCAAACTTATCTGCGATAAGGCCTGAATCACGGTCTAAACCAAGAGTTAGTTGTGTTAAATCGTTAGAACCAATAGAGAAGCCGTCAAAATATTCTAAGAACTGATCTGCTAAGAGTGCATTAGAAGGAAGTTCGCACATCATGACCACTTTTAAGTCATTTTCACCGCGAGCTAAGCCCTGCTCTTTAAGTAGTTCAGTTACTTGGCGTGCTTCTTCTACGGTTCTTACAAATGGGATCATTATTTGAATGTTGGTGAATCCCATGTCATTTCGAACTCTTCTAATGGCCTCACACTCAAGGGCAAAGCAATCTTTAAATGAAGGGTCTATATAGCGAGCGGCGCCACGAAAACCAAGCATTGGGTTTTCTTCATCAGGCTCAAATAATGGTCCGCCAATTAAGTTGTGGTATTCATTGGACTTAAAATCAGACAATCTAACAATGACCGGTTTGTCGGAGAAAGAGCAGGCAAGGGTAGAAACACCTTCTACTAATTTGTCGACATAGAATTCAACAGGACTATTGTAGCCAGCAATACACTGAGATATCTCTTCTTGTAGACTGGCATCAAGAGAATCGAATTCAAGTAATGCTTTAGGGTGAATTCCAATCATTCTGTTAATGATGAATTCTAAGCGAGCTAAACCAATTCCAGCATTAGGAAGCATAGCAAAGTCGAAGGCTCGATTAGGATTACCGACATTCATCATGACTTTAACCGGTATGTCAGGCATGTTTCCAACTTCAGAAGTAATAACTTCAAAAGGTAGAGTACCTTGGTAAATCATACCCATGTCGCCTTGAGCGCAAGACACTGTCACTTCTTGATCTGTTTTTAGTACCTTAGTGGCATCGCCACAACCAACAACGGCAGGTATACCAAGTTCACGGGCAATAATCGCCGCATGACACGTTCTTCCTCCTCGGTTGGTGACGATAGCGGAAGCCTTTTTCATAATGGGTTCCCAATCAGGGTCTGTGATGTCGGTTACTAAAACATCGCCTTCTTGGATTTTGTCCATTTCGTTAATGGATGAAAGTACTTTGACTGAACCAGAACCTATTTTATGTCCAATCGCACGACCTGTGATTAAAACATCGCTTTCTGCTTTAAGAACAAAACGTTCCATACTCTGGAGGTTGGATTGACTACGTACGGTCTCTGGACGCGCTTGAACAATGTAGATTTTGCCATCAATACCGTCTTTAGCCCACTCAATGTCCATGGGTCTTTGATAATGAGTTTCAATGATGCAGGCCTGACGGGCTAGATCTTCGATCTCATCATTAGTAAGAGCAAAATCATTCTGTTGTTCTAGTGTTACAGGGACGATCTGTACAAACTCGTCAGACCCCTCTGGTGCGTATTCCATTTTTTGAGCTTTGCTACCTAACGTTTTTCGGACGACTGCAGGTTTGTTGTTCATTAACGTCTTTTTGTGGACATAAAACTCGTCGGGATTCACTGATCCTTGAACGACCATTTCACCTAGACCGTATGCTGCAGTAATGAAGATAACTTCATCAAATCCTGATTCAGTGTCTAACGTGAATAGAACCCCTGCGGCGCCGATATCGCTACGGACCATTTTTTGAATGCCGGCAGAAAGGGCAACCCCTTTGTGCTCAAAACCTTGATGAACTCGGTAAGAGATGGCTCTGTCGTTGAATAAAGAGGCAAAGACACGTTTAATGGACAGTTTTATGCTGTCTAGTCCGCATACGTTTAAGAAGGTTTCTTGTTGTCCTGCAAAGGAGGCATCTGGTAAATCTTCTGCGGTTGCTGAAGATCGAACAGCGAAAGAAGCGTCTGTGTTGTCTGCGCTGAGTACAGCAAATGCAGACTCTATTTCTTTATTAAACTCATCTGAAAAGGACGCTTCTTCAATCCAGGTGCGAATTTTTAACCCTGCATCAGCTAAGGCATGAACATCATCGACGTCCAAAGAATCTAATAAAGCATGAATTCTGTCGTCTAAACCGCTTTCTACAATAAAGGTTTGATATGCGTAAGCTGTGGTAGCAAACCCATTTGGGACTTGAATTCCTAAACGGGTTAAATTGGAGATCATTTCACCAAGAGAGGCGTTTTTACCGCCTACTTGATCTACGTCTGTCATTTTAAGATCTTTAAACCACTTGATAAATTTGCTCACGATGACTCCTAATGTTTACGCGATATTATTTTTATAACTTGTATTTACGGATTAGGTTATTTTCGGTGTAATGAAAATAACAATCACACGCTTCCCACAAAGCTGACTTATTGTAGGGAGATTCGCAGGAAGGAATAAACCTGAATATTTGATGTAGTTTTATTTCAATCAAGAAAATTGATCTTGTCAAATAACAACAAAATGGTGGAAAAACAAATGAAAGTGTACTTTGTGTCAGATGGTACTGCGATTACCGCAGAAGTCTTTGGGTCGGCTATGTTGTCTTTTTTTGATGTGAAAATTGATACCATCAGTGTGCCGTTTTTGACAACAGAAGATAAAGCTAGAGGTTTCTGTAAACAAATTAATAATGAAATTGCGTTAGGCCACCAAACCTTAGTTTTTTATACTATATCTGATCCTGTTATTAGCGATATTATTCAAACAAGTGACAGTCATTGCTATAATTTATTTGGTGATTTATTGTCCCCAATAGAAAATGCCTTAGGGGTAAAGGCGAGGCCAACAGCACAAAAAGCGCATGGGATTAAAGAGGGGGTTTATGATGGTCGAATTGACGCGATAAACTACGCCTTAGCTAATGATGACGGGTGCTCCGTTAAAAATTTAGATGAAGCTCATGTGATTCTTTTAGGTGTCTCTCGCTCTGGAAAAACACCAACCAGCTTGTATCTAGCGATGCAATATGGAATCAAAGCGGCTAACTACCCAATAACGGAGGATGATTTTGATCCCCTGAAGCTTCCTTCCGCATTAAAAGCACAAAAGAAAAAGCTGTATGGGTTAACCATTGATGCGAATAGATTACATGAAATTCGTACCGGTAGAATGGCTTCAAGTAAATATGCTTCCTTGCGTCAATGTCGCTATGAATTATCTGAAGTAGAGACATTATATAGGCAAGAGAGAATTCCATTTTTGAATTCAACACGTTTATCTGTGGAAGAAATTTCCACCAAAGTGATGGCTGATATGAATTTGGACCGACATAGGGTTTAGTCTTTAGTCAGTAGATATATCGAAAAAACTGATCTATCTACTGAATTAACCGTATTTTTATAAGAAAAAAATTTCTCATGTATTTACAGGGTTGAATTTTGTGCCGCAGGCGTAAAAAAATGATTGGAAAAACATCAAACTAGCGACTTTGTTGTGGAATTTCATACATTCAACATGTCTCATCCTCAAGATAGTGTTTGTATTACCATCAAGATCCATCACTTTCCCGTGTTTAAGATGAATTCTTCTCGTTTAATCATTAATGAAATTCTGCGTTATTCCATCTATTAAAGAGTATTCTTTGATTATGCTCTATAATGGATAAAAATTGTCACACCTCACGGTTATTATCAATTCTCTTTTGTTTGAGTTCGATATAGAGGTTAGGCAAACCATTAAAAGCCAGCTGAAAACTTAGCTTGCTTAATTGAAGGATAGAATGACTTTGAGTAAGAAAAATATAAATGACCCCTTTCAACAACGTGAAGCGTCAAAATATGAAAACCCAGTCCCAAGCCGCGAGTTTATACTGGAATTTTTAGCCAGTGAAAATCGTCCTGTTGGGCATGAAGAAATGTGTGGGATTTTCCAACTTGGCAATGATGATGAAATAGAAGCATTGCGTCGCCGTTTAATTGCAATGGCACGAGACCATCAGCTTAATTCTCTTAATAATGAGTATACGATACTTGAAGAGGCGGACCTTATTGAAGGTCGAGTTCAAGGAAATAAAGAAGGTCATGGCTTTTTATTACGTCAGAATGATGATGATATTTTCTTATCTTCTCGTCAAATGCAAAGTGCAATGGATGGTGATCTAGTCACAGTAAGACTGTCTGGACGCAACGTCAAAGGACGTTTGGATGGTATTGTTGTTGAGGTGTTAGAAAGAAAGAATCATCGAGTGGTTGGTCGTTACTATGAGGAGAGTCAAGTTTCTTTTGTGACGCCTGAGAACCCTCGTATAGCACAAGATATTTTAGTATCAAAAGAGTCTGGTTTAACGCCGAAGCACGGACAGTATGTAGTGATCGAATTGCTAACGTTTCCTGAGAAAGGTCAAGCGGCAACAGGAATAGTAACCCAAGTATTGGGTGATTTTATGGCTCCTGGTTTAGAAATAGATATCGCTATCCATAAGTTCGATATCCCTAATGATTGGCCTGCTGCTGTTTTACAACAAGTTAAGCATTTTGGCTTCGAAGTAGAAGAAGGAGATAAAGTTAATCGAGTGGATTTACGTAGTACGCCGTTTGTTACGATTGATGGTGAAGACGCGCGCGATTTTGATGATGCTGTATATTGTGAAAAAACCCCCGGTGGTTGGAAGCTTTTTGTTGCGATAGCGGATGTCTCACATTATGTGAAAAAAGGCACTGCATTAGATGAAGAGGCGATCATTCGGGGTAACTCGGTTTATTTTCCTGGTCGCGTTGTTCCCATGTTACCAGAAGTCTTATCGAACGGTTTATGTTCCCTAAATCCAGATGTTGATCGTCTTGTTATGGTCGCTGAAATTTCTTTGACTTCCCGTGGTAAGATGCGTGGGTACAAATTTTATGAGGGTATTATTTGTTCCCATGCTCGTCTAACTTATTCAAAAGTCGCTAAAATGATTGCAACTGAGATAGATGATCAAGGTGAAGAGTTAAGACTCCGTTATTCTTCTATCGTCTCTCACATTGATGCTTTATTTGGGCTTTACAATGTCCTTAAATCGGCGAGGGCGGAACGTGGCGCAATGGAGTTTGACACCGTTGAGACACGCATGGTTTTTGACCAAGATTCCAAAATTGAGCAAATCGTCCCTATTGAACGCAATGATGCGCACAAGTTGATAGAAGAGTGTATGTTGTGTGCAAACGTTGCCACAGCAGAATTTTTATTGAAAGCGAATATCCCTGCATTATTTCGAGTCCATGAAGGACCAAAAGAAGAGCGTTTACAAACACTAAGAACGTATTTATCTGTCTTGGGTCTTGAATTAGGCGGTGGTTTAAAACCGACACCAGACGACTATGCTTTGTTGTCCCAACAAATTCAAGGTCGTGTTGATGCTCGTAGTATTCAAACTATGATGTTGCGTTCAATGAGTCAGGCGTCCTACCAAGCGGATAATCAAGGACATTTTGGCCTAAATTATACAGCGTATACGCATTTTACTTCACCAATTCGTCGTTATCCTGATTTACTTGTTCATAGAGCCATTCGCTACTTAATTCGTGGTGAAGGTCGCCCAAAAGTGACTCAAGCTTATCGTGTACCGAACAGCCCAGAGATCAAAAAGAACAAAATTTACAGTTATGATGATGCTCAAATGGATGATTTGGGAACGAATTGCTCCATGACTGAGCGACGCGCGGATGAAGCCACTCGAGACGTTGAATCATGGCTTAAATGCCAGTATGTAGAGCAGCACATTGGTGAAGCATTCGATGGTGTTGTTACTGCGGTGACTCCATTTGGTCTTTTTGTTGAACTTAAAGATCTCTTTGTCGACGGTCTAGTTCATATATCTTCTTTAGGAAAAGACTATTTTATTCATGATCCTGACTTGCAAGCCATTATTGGTGAGCGTACGGGACGTGTTTATCGTTTAGGTGACGTTCTTAACGTTTTGGTTGCTAAGGTGAACTTAGAACAAAGAAAAATTGATTTAGAATTGCAAAATAATGGCTCGTTGAATGATAAAAATCGTCGACCAAAACCCATAAAGCGTAATGATGTGTCAGAACTAGAAATGCAATTGGCTCAACTGCCTTCATTAGAACTGGGTGGCCGAGCTAAGAAAAAGGATCTTATTGACGTAACAGGTGACACTAGTCATGAAGATACTTCAAGAGAAAGTGAGGTAAGGGCTACTGGAAATGCCAATGAAGTGACGAATAAACCTAAGCATCGTAAGGGCAATGGAGAGAATACACGTCCAAGTCGAACTAAAGTGAAAAAAATCAACGAAGAAAATAGACTCGAAGAAAAGTGGTGAAGAGAAAAGTAAACCAAAAAAGAAAAAAAGCCGTTTATAAAAAGCAAAGACAGTAAAGGCGATGCACCAAAACCAAGTACAAAAAAAGAGACAGGTACGGTCGTCAAAAAAGCTAAGAAAAAAGCAAAAAAAGCAATGCTAAGCCGAGAGCCGGTACAGCGTAATACATTTACAGGTTTAATATTAGGTAATTATGTCAGATTTAGAATGGGTTTACGGCATTCATGCTGTTGAGAATTTGTTAGTGCAACAGCCAGAGAAAATTAAAGAAGTGCGTTTTCAAGAAGGCCGTGATGATAAAAAAATTCAGCGTTTAACGAAGTTATGCCGTGAACAAAAAGTGACTAATAACATTGTTCCTAGAAAGGATATAGATAAACTTTTTTCTGGCAATAAAGAGCGAGTCGTTCATCAAGGTGCTGCCGCACTTGCTGAAATCACTAAAGCGGGAGACGAAGCTGAGCTTCATAAGCTAGTTGGCGCTTTAGAAGAACCAGCATTAATTGTGATTTTAGATGGTATAACGGATCCTCATAATTTAGGGGCTTGTTTGCGTAGTGCTGATGCTGCAGGTGCACATGCCTTGGTGATGCCAAAGGATAAATCAGCACCTTTGAATGCAACGGTAAGCAAAGTCGCTTGCGGGGCCGCAGAAAGTCTTCCTGTCTTCTCTGTAACTAACCTTGCGAGAACGATGAAAAAACTACAAGACCAAGGCGTTTGGATATTTGGCACGGCCGGAGAGGCTACTCAGACCATTTACGAACATGACTTAACCATTTCAAGTGCCATCGTTATGGGAGCCGAAGGTGACGGAATGCGCCGACTTACCCGTGAGCAATGTGATTATTTGGTGAAATTACCTATGGCTGGTGTGGTGTCGAGCTTAAATGTCTCTGTTGCTACAGGTGTTTGTTTGTATGAAATCGTTCGTCAGCGTACATTAAAGAATTAATCTAGGAAATACCTTTGTGAAAGCATTTAATTTTCCAGACATTAAGCCGGTTGCTACATCGCTTGAGTCTGCATTAATGGAAAAAATTAATAATAAAACCAAGCCGCTGGGGTCTCTTGGGATACTAGAAACATTAGCTTTGCAGCTGGGGCTAATTCAAAATTCACCGTCACCCACTGTAGATAAGCCAAAAATGCTTGTATTTGCAGGGGATAATGGCGTAGCTGTTCAAGGCGTGAGTCCTTTCCCTCAAGAAGTAACCCAGCAAATGGTGTTGAATTTTTTGGCAGGGGGCGCGGCGGTAAGTGTGTTTTGCCAACAGCATAATGTGCCTTTACAAGTAGTCGATGTTGGAGTTAATGCTGAATTGGCGACCGTGCCTTTACTAACTAATCATAAGGTGGGGATGGGAACGAAAGATTTCTCTGTCTCACCTGCGATGACCGAAGCTGAGTTCCTGCTTGCTTTAGGTGCGGGTGTTAAAGAAGTCGATTTGGCTCATTCTGAAGGTAAAAATATTTTACTCTTTGGGGAAATGGGGATAGGCAACACAACGATAGGTGCCGCGTTAATGAGTGCGCTGTTGTCAAAACCTGTTAAAGAGTGTGTAGGGGCTGGTGCGGGCTCTACGACAGCTGGAATTGAGAAAAAAATAGCCGTAATAGAAACGGCATTTACTCGAATAGAAGCGTTTTATCAACAACCGATAACCGATTTATCGCCTGAGGTTATCGCTCAAGAATTGGCCGGATTTGAAGTTGTTGCTATGGCTGGAGCGATGTTGCGCTCAGCAGAATTAGGCATCGCCTATGTTATCGATGGTTTCATCTGTACTGCGGCATTGTTATTGGCGTCAAAGTTAAACCCGCATGTGGTTGATTATGGCATTTTTGCCCATCAATCCCATGAGAAAGCTCACTTGGCTTTACTGGCTCATTTTAAGGCTAAGCCTATCTTATCCTTATCTATGCGATTAGGTGAAGGGTCGGGAGCGATTGTTGCTTTACCTATTATTCAAAGCGCGACAGTATTCCTTAATAACATGGCCAGTTTTGAAAGCGCTGGTGTTAGCGAAGGTCTCTAGTAAATGAACCCATGGGCAGATTTTAGGGAGAGTGCCAAACGCTCTTTGGTTACTTACACTCGTTTCCCTATATGGGTGGATTGGAGTAAGCCGAAACCAAGTTTACCTCCTGTGGCTTTTTTGCCATGGATTGGTTTACTTGTCGGCCTTTTAAGTGCCTGGCCTCTTGCTGTTGGTTTTCTCGGTCATGAGTTACAAGTGTTATTTATGTTACTCACTGCGGTTCTTATTACCGGGTCTTTTCACGAAGATGGTTTAATGGATGCAGCGGATGGTCTTGTCGGTGGTTGGACTATTGAGACGCGCTTACAGATCATGAAGGACTCTAGCATTGGTAGCTATGCGGCCATTGCTATTTGGTTTGCCTTAACGATTAAGTTTTTTTTACTGGTTCGAATATTGAGTGAATCGGCTTCTACTTATTGGGTTATTACTATTTGGTTGCTGATACATTCAGCGGCCAGAGTGCTGCCGTTATTCATTATGAGAAACCTGCCTTATGTGAGTTCTGGTGAGAGTAAAGCCGCTAAAATGATTGACGCTTTATCTTTGCGGCAATTGTGTTTTGCTATTTCCCCTGGTTTTTTATTGGCTGTCGTCACGTTTGGCTTAATAGGCGGGCTGGTGTTTAGTGTTTCTATTCTTGGGCTAGATAAACTCATGCGTCTTTATTTGTCTCAGAAGTTACAAGGTTTTAACGGTGATACCTTAGGGGCTAGTGAGCAGCTTGCAGAAATTGTGTTGCTATTAGTGTCATTGTTATTACTGTCTTTGGTACAGGGGGTGATGTATTGAAATTGGTTTTAATCCGCCACCCTAAGCCTGATGTAGCCGTAGGAACCTGTTATGGTCGTACTGATCTAGATTTGCCTGACGGCTGGAGCACTCAAGCAGGGCACGTAAAGTCATGGCTGAATAAGAACTTAAAAGGCGATGTTTACTTTCAGCATAGCCCTTTAAAGAGAGCGGCTTTACTTGGTCAACATCTGAATACAGCGTCAACAGCCGAAGACGAGTTAGTTGAACTAGATTTTGCCGACTGGGAAGGAAAGCTTTGGAAGATGATTCCTCAGCAAGAGATTCAAAAGTGGGGAGAAAATCTCGAATTTAACACGCCTTTTAATGGAGAATCATTAATGGATGTTCGATCTCGATTGGATACATGGTGGCAGAGACAGAAAAATTGTGGGTTAGAAAATCTTGTTGTGGTTACACACTCTGGTGTCATTAAGGTTTTAGTATCCATGTTATGTAACTGGCCTTTAAATCAAGCATACACAATTGATGTCGGCTTTTGCAGCGTAACTGAACTGTCAGTTAATGGAGATTATATAACGTTAAAGCGATTGGGTGCTGGGGACTGGGTTGTATAGTTTTGGATTATTTAAAATCCATATGATAATGAGAGAAGAATGACGTCATATATTTTGGGTATGTTTGGGATTGCTGCATTTGCGATTACAGGGGTAATTTCATCAGGCAAGAAGGGCATGGACTTATTTAGTCTTGTTTTTTTGGGGATGGTGACTTCTCTTGGAGGGGGGACGATTCGAGATGTGATTTTATCCATGGAAACCGTTTATTGGGTAAAAGATACCTCATATCTCTGGGTGGCGGCCATGTCATCTATGTTTGCTTTTTTCGCAGTGCGTGTTATTGAGAATCGAGAAGGGTTATTTAACTATGCGGATGCTTTTGGATTAGCTTTATTTACAGTGGTGGCGACAGAGAGGGTACTTCTCTACGGATTTTCTCCAACGATTGCTATTACCATGGGGGTTATTACCGGCATAGTCGGCGGCATAATTCGAGACGTATTGAGTCATAGGTCTCCTTTGGTACTTGGACGGGAATTTTATGCGACCCCTGCTTTTCTTGGGGCGTTTTTAATGGTTATCTTAGAATACAGCATTCCAGATCATGAATTTAATGCTATTTACGCCGTATCTTTTATTTTTGTATTACGTGTTTTGGCAATGAAAAAAGGCCTGTATTACCCAAATTGGTTGTTATATCAAAAGAAGAGACATGACTAATGAATGAGAAAGTGGACGCGGTTTCAGCAAATGAAGCAAGGTTACTAAAAAAGAAAGCCATCGTAGATGAGCGCATTGCGTCAGCAACAGAAGAGCGAGGCGTAACCATTCTTTTAACCGGAAGTGGTAAAGGTAAAAGTTCTAGTGGTTTTGGCACTATGACTCGAGCCATTGGGCATGGACAAAAATGCGCGGTTATTCAATTTATTAAAGGGCGTAAGGAGACAGGAGAACAGCTGTTTTTCGGGGCGCATCCTTTAGTATCATTTCATGTTATGGGGCATGGTTTTTCATGGGAAACCCGTAATCCAGAGCTTGAAAAGCAGGCCGCAGATCAGGCTTGGGAACTTGCCAAGGCAATGCTAGCGGACCCTGAAATTGATTTTATTCTATTGGATGAAATTACCTACATGTATAAATATGGGTATTTGCAAATTGAAGAGTTACTGGATGCATTGGCATCACGTCCGTCTCATCAAAATGTGATGATGACAGGACGAACGGCTCCAAGACGCTTGTTAGATACCGTTGATACACACAGTAAAATTGAAAATGAGCGACATGCTTTTGCAAATGGCGTAAAGGCTCAAGCGGGTATTGAGTGGTAATTCGTATTGCAACCTTTAATACGGCTTTAAGTCGAACTAATGGAGGCGACTTAAAGCGAGCTTTATCTAAGAAACAGGATAGTCAAGCTCGCCAAGTTGCCCAAGTGATAGCAGCCGTATCTCCAGATATTATTTTATTAAATGAATTTGATTACGATGCGGACGATCGTACTCTTGAATTATTCCAAAAAAATTATCTTTCTCTTCTTATTGAGCCTTATTCATACTCATTTATTGCCCCTGTAAATACTGGTATACCTTCTGGCCGAGACTTGAATAAAGATGGCCTTGTTTCCGACGAAGGAAGTGATGCTTTAGGTTATGGTTTTTTTCCAGGACAATATGGAATGGCCGTATTATCTCGATTTCCTATTGACTTAAAGTTATCTCGGACTTTTCAACAGTTTTTGTGGAAAGATTTGCCTAATGCAAAATTACCAAAACATGCAGATGGTAGTGATTGGTTTGATTTAGAAGATCTGGCTATTTTACCTTTAAGCTCAAAATCTCATTGGGATTTGTCTATCGATATAGAAGGACAGACAATCCATTGTTTATGTTCTCACCCTACGCCGCCAGTGTTTGATGGTAAAGAAAAAAGAAACGCGTGCCGTAATCATGATGAAATACGATTTTGGACAGAATATTTGTCTCAAAATAACCATATTTATGATGATCTTGGCCAATACGGAGGGTTAGATAGGAGGGCATCTTTTGTTATTTTAGGGGACTTAAATGCTTCAATTAATGAGGGAGACTCTTTTAGTGGTGGTATCGGCGGTCTATTGGCGCATACACGAGTTAATAATGATGTGACTCCTTTAAGTGAAGGAGCAAGACAACACTCTCCTAATATTGATTATTCTGAATACCATACGGCAAATTGGAGAGTGAGGGCTGACTATGTTTTGCCTTCTATAGACTTACTTGTATTAAATTCCGGTGTTTACTGGCCTAACTTGTTAGATAGCATGTCGTCTATTGTTGAGACGGCATCTGATCATCGTCTGGTGTTCATTGATATAGAGCTGATAACGTCATAAAACTGTATATAAAATTGTACAGATACTGTCTTTTTTATCTAACAGGTTTCTATCTATACTTCTTATCTAATGTTCCTTACTTTAGAATAATGATTCCGGATTTTATGCCAAAATGTGTTAAGTAGAGAGAGAAATGAGTTTAAAAAAAGACGTAGTAAAACACAGTTTTTTAGAAGATATTCAGGCTATGGTGATTGGTACTTTACTGATTTCTTTAGGTGTTACCATGTATGGAGAGGTGGGTTTGTTAACTGGCGGAACCGCTGGGTTGGCTTTTCTGGTGCAATACTCCACATCACTTAGTTTTGGAACGGTATTTTTTGTTATTAATTTGCCTTTTTATTGGTTATCTATCAAACAAATGGGTTGGGAGTTCACCTCAAAAACCTTCTTCTCTGTTTTTCTAGTATCGTTCTTTTCTGAAATGACACCTAATTTTATTCAATTTGAAGCAATGAATTCTTTATATGCCAGTATTGTTGGTGGTTTTTTGATTGGAGCGGGTTTCTTAATGCTTTTCCGCCATAATGCGAGTTTAGGTGGGTTAAATATTCTGGCTCGATATTTGGCTCAAACCCGTGGTGTTTCTATGGGGAAATTCCAAATGTGTGTCGATAGTGCGGTTATTTTCTTGTCTGTCTTTACTGTAGACTGGATTCTTATTGTTGTATCTATTCTAGGTGCGATTGCTCTAAATTCTATTATTGCCGTGAATCATAAACCGGGTAGATATAATATTACCTAATTATCATGGCTTATTGCTTTTATTCACTTAGCCTATACAGACATTTTATTATTTTACGAGAAAGATAGATGGTGTTATTAAAGTTAGAAAAACTGGAACCTTACCTAGATGATTTAGTGCTTTTATTGACGGATGCGGTTGAAAATGGGGCATCAATAGGTTTTTTGCCACCATTAAGTGAAGAAGAAGCGAGAAATTATTGGTTAAAGGTTCAAGAAGAGTTACTTAGTTATGATCGCCAGGTTTTAGCTGTAAGAGATGAGGATCGCTTAGTCGGGACAATACAAATAGAAACTTCTCCGAAGGCAGATGCACTACATCGTTGTAAGGTTGAGAAGTTAATCGTATTGCATGACTTTCAAGGTAACGGGTTTGCTAAGGCTTTAATTGAGGGGGCTGAACGTGTGGCCGCATCGATGCAAAAGCAATTAATTTTCTTGGAAACAAGAACAGAAGACAGCGCTTCTCACCTGTTTACTAAAATGGGTTATATTGCTATTGGGGATATTCCAAATTATGCCCGTGGCGCACATGGAAATTTAGAAGCAACTACTTTTTTTTATAAAGAAGTCGAGCCTACATTCGAAACTTTTTAACCATTCATGATCACGAGAGAACTCAATTGAGACTAGATTTCTACCTATCCCATGCTGAAGGCATGAGCCGTAAAGACGCAAAATTAAACATTACTAGAGGCCGTATTAAAATCAATAGTACTGTCGTCAAAAAGGCGAACACTCAGGTTAAAGAAAGTGATGAGGTCACTCTCGATGGCGTTACAGTAGGGTGGCCGTCAGAACGTTATTACATGTTACATAAGCCCGTGGATTATGTTTGTGCAACGCAAGATGACGAACACGCAACGGTATTGGATCTGATTCCCGCTAATTTACATAAAGATTTAAAAGTAGTGGGGCGTTTGGATATCGATACAACAGGCTTGTTATTACTTACAACGGATGGTCAGTGGTTACATAAAATCACTTCACCCAAACATGAGTGTTCTAAAACGTATATTGTTCATCTATCTACCCCTATTACAACCAATGCAATTACTGAACTTTCTAATGGCATCATGTTACATGGAGAATCAGCCCCAACTTTGCCTGCAGACGTTGAGCTGATTTCAGAAAGGTGTATTCGTTTGTCTATAAAAGAAGGAAAATACCATCAGGTTAAGCGTATGCTAGCGGCAGTTGGTAACCATGTTGATACATTGCATAGAGAATCTATTGGCAGCCTTTCTTTAGGTGAGGAGCTCGCATTAGGTGAATTTAGAACACTCACAGAAGGTGAAATTAACGCTTTAAGTTAAATTTCTGCAATATGCTGTATCATATCTTTAAGTGAATAAACAAACAGTGAATAAACAAACAGTGAATACACAAGAGAGCATTTTATGTCGCAAGAATTATCTGTTGATCAAAGGGTTATGTTGCTAGCGTCTCCTGATGACGAGCGTTTGTCGTATTTTTTAGAGCAAGTTAAGAGCTCAAGTCAGCTATGGAGCTTAAGTAACGAACAAGGCTTCGTTATGGTTGAGACGGACGAAGGTGATTGCGTTATGGTATGGCCTGATGCAGAGTTTGCTGCGCAATGGGCTGTAGATGATTGGGATGATTGCGAGCCAGTCTTAATCGATCTAGCTACGTTTAAATCAACTTGGTTACCTAGCTTAATCACGGATGAAGTTTCTATTGCAGTCTTCCCTAATATTGAAGATGAAGGGAAGCTATTAACGGCTACCGAACTATCTGAACAATTAGGAAAATAAAATTACAAAAAAAATGAACTAACTTTTTTCATAGGGGTCTATTATTTCACATGCGCATTAATTAACAATTTTTCAAATGAAATTATGAGGCACTAACTATGAAACTTAATTTAAATAAAGCTCTTATCGCTGGCGCAGCCGCTGCGGCTACTTTCTCAACTGTTGCGGATGCAAAACCAAATGATCAATTATCTATTGCGTCAAATGCTCCAGAAGCAATTAAAGCTCAGTTCTCTGAATGGGTTGGTGGAGAAAGTATTCGTGGTCGCAAAGACCGTTGCTACGGTATCGCTCTTGCTGGTGACAATGATTGTAAAGCGGGTGCAGGTACAAGCTGTGAAGGTACATCAACAGTAGATTTCCAATCTAACGCTTGGACATACGCACCTAAAGGTAGCTGTGAGTTTATAATGACGCCTAATGGTAATGCTTCTAAAAGTGCATTTTAATTCATTGTCGTAACGATGAGCTTATTACCTTTAAAAGGGTTAGCTGGTATTAATTTAAAGCCTCAGCATTATGATGAGGCTTTAAATTTAATCGACTCAAGTTATTGGTTTGAATTTCATACCGAAAACTTTTTTGTTGGAGGTGGTCCTCGTTTAGATTACTTACAGCAGGTTGCTCAACGATTTCCTATTAGCTTGCATGGCGTAGGTGCGTCTTTGGGAAATGTTTTTGATAATTTTTCAGAGCACTTACGAGAAGTCAGAAAGTTGGTGAAACAATTTAATCCTGCTTTAGTATCTGAACATGCGACTTGGTCGGCCCATCAAGAAAGTTATTTTGCTGATTTATTACCCCTCCCTAAAACCGATCAAGCATTACAGCAATTATGTGATGGTATAGATCGTTACCAGAATGCCATTGAACGTCCTATTTTAATAGAAAATCCAAGTAATTATTTGGATTTTGTCTCTGAGTTAGATGAGCCTGATTTTTTAATGGAAGCGGTGAAAAGGACGGGATGTGGGTTGTTGGTAGACGTAAATAACCTTTATATCAGTCATAGAAATTGCGGTTTGAATATTCAGGATTACTTTTCACGTATTGATCCCAGTGTTGTAGGCGAAATTCATATTGCTGGCTTTTCGCAAGATGAACAATTCGCTGATGCATTATTAATTGATAGTCATGGTGCCGCCGTAGATGATCAGGTCTGGCATTATTTATCTTTATCATTAAAACACTTTGGTCCAGTTCCTGTCTTGTTAGAAAGAGATGATAATATTCCTTCTTTTAATGAGTTGCGATCCGAACGAGATATCGCTCAGGCATTGCTGAATTCATTTCGTACTTGAGGCAATATGGATACACTAGCTGACTATTTTGATTCTTTTTCTTTATATTTAAAAACGGGCTCCGATACTCATATTAGAAAATTTCTTGAAGGAAATAGAAATACGCAGTTTATGTCTATTTACCGAAATGGTTTTCTTAAGTCATGTCTTTCTGCGTTAAAAGCAAACTTTCCAAGTGTCGTTAACCTTCTAGGAGAGAATTACTTTACTCAAATTGCGAAAAAATACATTGTTGATTTTCCTCCTAGACAAGCCACACTTGTTGGGTATGGGGATACTTTTGTGACTTTTTTAGCAAAGATGGAACCTGACTTACCTTATTTGAAAGATTTTGCCTTACTGGATTTAACCTGGTTAGCCTCTTTGAATAGTGAAGAAAGTAAGGTTTGGGATCTATTGAAAGTTAACGACATGATTTCTCAGGAGGTTGATTTAAGCTTGGTTCCCGTTTCTCTGGTTTCTTCAGCGTATTTAATTGAAGTCGACTATGATTTATTGGATATGTGGCTGCTTTTAAAAAAAGAAAAAAGGTTAAATGAAGCCATCCGCCTTTCTCAAGAAAAGCAGCATATTATGTTATGGCGATGTTCAGGTGAAATCAGAGCGAGGGTGTTAAAGAAACTTGATCTAGTTTTATTAGAGCATTTAGAGGAAGGAGCGAACTTGGAAGAGGTAACCTTACAGGCACTACAAATAGAAAAAAACTTTGATATTTCTGATTATTTTTCAGAACTGCTACAAAATCGATTATTAACTTTGGTGTCTTGAGGTGTTTATGGGTATTTTTTCAAAGCTCTCTGATTTATATGTGTCCCTTTTTTCCGTTATCAATCAATGGTTGACTCCCATCGTATTGCTTGGTCTTCGCATACAAATTGCGAATGTCTTTCTTGCGTCTGGTCTTTCTAAATGGAATGGTTTTTTGCAGTTTAATGCGGATAAGTACGATTTGTTCTTGTATGAATTTTTCTGCCCTGATCCGATAAGACCAGGTGCTTTATTACTGTGTAACCCAGAGACATTAGATTACGATGCAGGTTCTGGTATAGTCAGTTTTATAGAGCTGCTTGCTGTATTGGCTGGTGTTGTTGAAGTGGTATTACCTATTTTATTAATTGTTGGTTTCTTGTCGCGTTTTGCCTCTATTGGCTTGATTGGAATGACGTTATTTATTCAGTTGGCAGTTTTCCCTGAGTGGGGTCATTGGGTTAATCCTGCGTCTTGGTGGTTTGGGGTTCTAATGGTGCTACTTGTTTTCGGTCCCGGAAAGTTATCGATTGATCGCTTTATTGGGTTAGAGAGACATAAGAACTAAGTAACTTATTGTCGTTTCAATATGTTAAAAAGCATGGGTTTATCTGTGTTTTTTTATGATTTTCATTGAGTGATTTAGCCATTTTAGCCAGTGAAGTTATGATAAAATGCGGTTTTTCAGTGTTAGTATAAGTAGCAAAAATGAAAAACAAAGTATTGCAACGACAATTAAATACGGAAGTCATCGATTTATTAAATAGGACCAAAAGCCTGTTTTTATCCTCCTTAAATCAGGATGGTTCACCCCATGCCTCTTACGCTCCTTTTGCTATCAAAGATGATGTATTGCTGATTCTGATTAGTGGATTGGCCGCCCATACTCAAAACCTGCTACGTACCCCTAAGCTATCAGGGTTAGTTACAGAAGATGAGACTCAATGTGATGATATTTTTGCTCGTTTAAGAGTCTCTTACGATTTTGAAGTGTCTATTGTGGCGGCTCAAAGTGATGAATGGTATGCCGGAATTCAGCAATTACAAGCTCGGTTAGGATCAAGAGTAGAACAAATTAGTCAATTAGGTGATTTTGTTTTGTTTAAACTGACCCCAATAAAAGGGCGTTTTGTAAAAGGTTTTGGCAGAGCGTATGATATTTTAGGCGGAACACTTGCTGGTGAAGAGGTAGTTCATGTTTCTCCCAGCCGCTTGTCTAACGGAACTCAATTGTAGCAACGGGTTTGAATTATAAAAATTATTAGTTATAAGGAATGTTCGTGTGAGCAAACGACAGGTTAATCGTGAGGAAATATGTTTACGAATTCTTGAAGCCGCGGAAGTTGAGTTTGGTTTGAAAGGATACAATGGGGCAAGTTTACAGCACATTGCTGAAACGGCTAATTTACCCAAGGCTAATATTGTTTACTATTTTGAATCTAAATTAAAGTTATATAAAACGGTTTTAAATAGAATTGCGACTATTTGGAATGATGTGTTTGATAAGGCAACGGTTGAGGATGACCCTGCGGTGGTATTGGATGAGTTTATTCGAACGAAGCTGGCACAAAGTATAGAGAAACCAAGAAGCTCACGTATTTTTGCGATGGAAGTGATGCAAGGAGCACATCATATTGATGATTTTTTGACGGACGAATTGAAACCTTGGTTTCAGGGGCGGGTTGCTGTGATTGAAGGTTGGATCGCTCAAGGTAAAATGAAGCAAGTTAATCCAGAGAATTTAATTTTTATGATTTGGTCATCAACGCAGCATTATGCCGATTTTGAATCTCAAATAGTTAAGCTAACTGACCAAGTTAGTTTAAATGAGCAGGGTTTGGAGAGTATTGGCGATACGATTAGCCAAATCATACTTACGGGTTGTGGTTTACAGGTGCCAACACCGGCGGAATCCAAATAATAAAAAACCGTTTCACCGGCTGATGAAACGGTCTCTGAATTTTAAAATACGTTTATTTAGTCTCGTGAATGAACACATTTACCTGCTGAATAGGTTTTTAAAATAGAACGATCGTCACCCAAGGTCATGAGTACGAAGAGCGTTTCGTCTAGGCTTTTAGAATGTTCTAAGCGATATTGCAGTAGAGGTGTTGCTTGATAATCAAGAATCACAAAATCGGCTTCAGTACCAACGGCTAGATTCCCTATTTTGTCCTCCAGTCGCAATGCTTTAGCTCCGCCTAATGTTGCTAAATATAATGATTTGAAGGGACTTAATTTTTCTCCTTGCAATTGAATGACTTTATAAGCTTCACTAAGCGTTTGTAGCATTGAGAAGCTAGTACCACCACCAACATCGGTCCCTAACCCTACATTTACATTATGTTCTTCTGCTTTATTTAAACGAAATAAACCGCTACCTAAAAATAAATTGGATGTTGGACAGAACGCGATTGCGGATCCTGTTTCATTTAACCTATGGTACTCGTCATCACATAGATGAATACCATGAGCAAATACAGAACGTTCACTTAAGAGTTTATGTTGGTCATAAACATCCAAGTAATTTTTGCTGTCGGGAAAGAGTGAGCTTACCCATTCGCATTCTTGTTGATTTTCGGATAAATGAGTATGCATATAAAGGTTATCAAATTCGGCTAACAGCTCTCCGGCTTTTGTGAGCTGTTCTGATGTGCTGGTCGGTGCAAATCTTGGCGTAACGGCGTAATGTAAGCGGCCTTTTTCGTGCCATTTTTGAATCAACTCTTTGCTATCTTGATAGCTTGTTTCAGGGGTATCGACCAAAAAATCGGGGGCGTGTCTATCCATCATGACTTTACCTGCAATCATTCTGAGATTGCGCTTTTCAGATGCTTCAAAGAAAGCGTCGACAGACTCTTTGTGGACGGTGCCAAAAACTAATGCCGTCGTAGTGCCATTACGTAACAACTCATTTAAAAAAACGTCGGCTACCGAGCGAGCATATTCTTTATCATGAAAGGCTCCTTCCGCAGGGAAGGTATAATTATTTAACCAATCTAACAGTTGTTCACCATATGAGGCTATGATCCCTGTTTGAGGGTAATGGATATGCGTATCAACAAAGCCAGGGGTAATAAGGCCATTTTCGACCGTCGTGATATCATCGATATCTTGATAGATTGGTAATAGCTCAGAGCTGTCTCCTAATGCGATGATTTTATCATTCTCAACGACTAGCAAACCATCTTCAAAATATTGATAGGATGCCTCAACACCGACTTCTGCTGGGTCTGCTAAGTTGTGTAGAATGGCTGAACGCCATGCTTTTACGGATACTGTCATTGAATACTCTTACTGTGATTGTTGGTTGATTTTTTGCTGCATTTCCTGAATACCGAATAATATTTTCTCGGGTGTTGCAGGGGCATCAATTTCTGGTTGATAACGATAGTCACTGACTGACGACACGGCATCTTTTAAGGCACACCACGCGGCGATTCCTAGCATAAAAGGAGGCTCGCCTACCGCTTTAGAATGATAAACGGTTGCTTCAGGGTTTTTTCTACTTTCGACGAGTTTTACTCGTAGATCTAAAGGCGTATCGGCAATGGCTGGAATCTTATAACTAGCAGGCGAATTGGTCATGAGTCTACCCTTATCATTCCAAATAAGCTCTTCCGTTGTTAACCACCCCATTCCTTGAATAAAACCACCTTCAATTTGCCCTATATCGATTGCTGGGTTTAGGCTGGCTCCAACATCATGAAGAATATCTGTTCTCAATACTTTATATTCCCCGGTAAGACTGTCTATAAGCACTTCACAACACGCCGCCCCATAAGAGTAGTAATAGAAGGGGCGACCACGAGCTAATTCACGATCATAATGTATTTTGGGTGTTTTATAATAACCCGTGCTGGAAAGGGAAATTTGGTTGAAATAGGCTAATTGAATAAGTTCTTCAAAGGAGAAAAATTGTGATCCTATGCGCACATGACTGTTTTTGAATTCGATATCTTGTTCTGAGACTTGATAATGTTGCGCCGCAAATTCAAGTAGGCGTTGCTTTAAAGTAAGTGCGGCATTTTGTGCGGCTTTACCATTTAAGTCGGTGCCCGATGATGCGGCTGTTGGAGAGGTGTTGGGGACTTTCTCCGTGTTAGTTGCTGTAATGTGGATGCGTTCACAATCGACCTGCAAGACTTCTGCAACAATCTGCGCGACTTTAGTATTTAAGCCTTGTCCCATTTCTGTGCCACCATGATTTAAGTGGATACTTCCGTCCGTGTAAATGTGGATGAGGGCGCCTGCTTGATTTAAAAAGGTAGCCGTAAAAGAAATACCGAATTTAACGGGTGTCATTGACAGGCCTTTTTTGAGAATAGGACTGTGTTTATTGAACTCAATTATCGCTTTTCTTCGAGTATAATAGTCGCTGCTCTCAACAAGTTCTTGAGTCATTTCAGCAATGATGTTGTGCTCAACAGTTTGGTGGTAGGGTGTCACATTACGTGCGTTTGTACCATAGTAGTTAATACGGCGAACATCTAATGGATCTTTTCTTAAACGACGGGCAATGGAATCCATAATATTTTCAATGGGGACCATTCCTTGCGGCCCCCCGAAACCTCTATAAGCGGTATTTGAGGCGGTATTTGTCTTACAGCGATACCCTGTAATCGTTGCGTCACCTAAATAATAGGCATTATCTGCATGGAACATGGCTCTATCGACAATAGAACCGGATAAATCGGGAGAAAAACCACAGTTTCCGGCCAGTTTAATCTCGACACCATGTAAGCGACCATCATCGTCATAACCAATATCATAAGTAACAAAAAATGGATGACGTTTGCCGGTAATCATCATGTCTTCCATTCTAGGTAGACGCATTTTTGTTGGTTGTTTTGTTAGATAAGCAACAACAGCGCATAAACATGCAGGCATTGCTGCTTGAGTTTCTTTTCCTCCAAATCCGCCACCCATACGGCGCATATCCACCACGATTTTATGCATTGGTAGGTCTAATACACCGGCCACTAATTTTTGAATTTCTGTTGGGTTTTGAGTCGAGCTATAAACAATCATGCCGCCATCTTCGGTAGGCATGACTGAGGCAATTTGTGTTTCTAGGTAAAAGTGCTCTTGACCGCCAATATGTAATTTTCCTTGGAGGCGGTAAGGGGCGCTCTTGAGTGCGGTTGTTGAATCACCATACTTATGTTGGTGGCTATCTAAAACAAAATGTTTTTTTGCTAGGGCCTCTTCAACATCCAAAATAGCTTCTAGTTCTTCGTATTCTATAATAGCGGCTTGTGCGGCTTTACGAGCGGTCTCATGATTGTTCGCTGCGACAGCCAATATGGGTTGACCAAAATACTCGACAATATCTTTGGCTAGTAGTGGGTCTCCAGCTGCCACAGCGCCAATATCTAGGTTTCCAGGAATATCCTTGGCTAAGAGAACTAATCTTACTCCCTCTATCTGGTAGCAGGGAGTGGTATCTATAGAGAGGATTCGAGCATGCGCCTTATCACTTGTACGAGCATATAGATGTAATTGGTTAGGGAACTCTAATTTATCATCGATATATTGAGCGACACCAGACACTTGCTTTGATGCACTTTCATGCTTTACTGGTCGACCTACACCCGTTGTAATAGATTGAGAAAACAATGTTTCTAATTCGGCTTGAGTAAGAGTTTGGGCTACTGGCTTAGACATGGGCTGTTACTCGCGTTTGTGAATAAGTATGGTTATTCCCTTCTGTCAGTTGAGCTTGGGTTTCTAAAAAATACTTGCGTAATAAGTTCTGCCCAATTAATACACGATATTCTTTAGACGCTCTAAAATCACTAAGTGGAGTAAAGTCATGAGTTAATGCATGACATGCCGATTCAAAGGTGTCTTTATTAAATATGTGACCAATTAAGGCCGTTTCACAGTGAGTAGCTCGCTTAGGGATCGCAGCCATCCCTCCGAATGCGGCTCTTGCATTAATGATGGTATTTTCTTTAACCGTAACATTAATACCGAGGCAAACGGCCGAGATATCATCATCGAGCCTTTTAGATATTTTATAGGCTTTGAAAAGAGATTTAGCTTGTCGAGGGACAATGATTTTTTCAATGAACTCAGACGATTTTCTCACGGTTTTTTTATAATCTAAAAAGTAATCTTCAATGTTTATCTCTCTACTTTCTTGTCCGCAACGCAGTTGTATTTTGGCATTAAGAGCAATTAATAAAGGAGGCGAGTCACCAATTGGAGAGGCGTTTGCAATGTTACCGCCTAGTGTCCCTTGATTACGAATTTGTAAGGAGGCAAATCTATGCAGCAATTCCCCAAAATCTGGATATTCTTTTGCCAATACTGAATAACAATCTGATAAAGGGAGAGCCGACCCAATCTCTATTCTATCCTCGAAGACAGACACTACTTTCATATCCGTAACATTGCCTAAATAGATTAGTGTATTTAATTGTTTATGGAACTGAGTAACCTCTAATGCTAAATCCGTACCTCCAGCAAGTAGGTGCGCTTCTGGGTGTGTTAAATAGCACTCTGCAAGTTCGTCAACGTTAGAGGGAGAAAAGCATCGATTTCCTACTCCACCAAAACCGGCTTTATTGATGACTGGAATGGCTTTTAACAACGTAAGTGTTGGCTGTTCTAATGCATCAAAAGTATCTGTTTGACGGTTATTGCACGCTTGTTCAGCTGCATCATAGATAGGACGATATCCGGTACAGCGGCACAAGTTACCAGAAAGTGCTTCTGTCGTGTCGGCTTTACTGTAAGGCTCACTTCTTTTCTGTAAAGCAAATAAAGACATGACAAACCCTGGTGTACAAAAGCCGCATTGTGACCCATGGCATTCAACCATAGCTTGTTGTGTTGAATGAAGATTATGTTGGTCTTGTAGGTCTTCTATAGTGATGAGTTGTTTGCCATGTAATGCACTAACAAAAGTTAAACAGGCGTTAATACTAAGATAGCGTAATTTCTTCCCCATCTCATCGGGCTCGGCTAAAACAACCGTACAAGCACCGCAGTCTCCAGAAGCACAACCTTCCTTAGTACCTGTTTTTTTACGGATATTACGCAAATAATTCAAAACCGTGAGATTTGGGTCAAGGTCGTGCTCCGTGCGTAACTCTTGATTAAGTAAAAATTGAATCAAAGCGAATCCCCTTTATTAGACTGTTTTACTAATGAGCATTAAATATTTTTAGCACAATTAGTAATAATTTACATGGCTGTTAAGTGAGTTTAGATAATTTTTGTCCGATCGGTCAAATTTTAACTGAGCTATTATGGCAATTTAGAGGATGAATTAGAAAAATAATTAAGTAATAGGGGGTTTTATAGAGGATATGTTGGTGAATTATGAATATGGACGATATTAATTGGATAGGATGAGGATGTGATAGCATTGACTGTGCCATTCCATACTTCTTGGGAAAAGAAAATGCCATCAAAATAGTTATAATTTTGATGGCATTTAGTATTAAAGATTAAGTAGAAAACCAATTCAATAAACTTTTAGCGAAGAGGGCGTACTTTTATTTTCCTGCCCTTAATCTTACTGTCTTCTAATGCTTTAACAGTAGATTTAACGAGATCACTTTGAATGGCAACATAAGCTTGGAAGTCAAAAACGTCAATTTTACCCACTTGATCTTTATTAAGACCAACGCCTGCCGTTAATGCTCCGACAATATCACCTGGTCTTAACTTGTTCTTGCGGCCAGCATCAAAAGCGAGAGTTGTCATTGAAGGAAACAAACGGTAGCTAAAATCCATTTCAGGATCTATTTCTGTAAAAGATGCGGTAATACCAAAGCGCTCTTCAACCCCTTTAACTTTATAGTCATCTTTATTTGTCACGAGATTGACTGCCATGCCTTTTGCCCCAGCACGGCCAGTACGTCCAATTCGGTGAGTATGCACATCAATATCTCGGGTCATATCGAAGTTGACAACCATATCGATTTCTTTAACGTCGATGCCCCGGGCGGCCACATCAGTAGCAACTAAAATAGACGTACTACCATTGCTAAATTGAACCAGGACTTGGTCTCGTTGTCTTTGATCTAAATCGCCGTGAATGGCTTTTGCGCTGACTTTGTGTGCATCTAGCCAATCAGCAACGGCTTGAGCTTCAATTTTTGTATTGCAGAAGACGATGACTTGACGAGGTTGATAATGTCTAAAGCTAGCTAATAAACTCTCTAGTTTGGTGTCTTTGTTTACGCGCACAAAACATTGCTCTATATCTGGCGTCAGTTCTGTGTTTTGCTCCACTTTGATATAAATAGGCTCATCTTGAAACGCTTTACTAAGTTCAATTATGGTATCTGAATAAGTCGCAGAGAAAAGCAAGGTTTGCCTTCTGTCTGGTGTGTGCTCAATGACAGTGCGAATACTGTCGACAAAGCCCATGTCGAGCATTCTATCCGCTTCATCTAATACGAGAGTGTTTAGATGGTTTATTTTCAAACTGCCCTTGCGTAAATGTTCTAACAAACGCCCTGGTGTTCCAACAACAATATGAGCACCGTGTTCTAAAGAGCCAATTTGAGGGCCAAAGGGCATACCACCACATAAGCTTAATATTTTTATATTGTCCATGTAGCGAGCCACTTTACGAATCTCTTTACAGACTTGATCCGCTAGCTCACGAGTAGGGCACATGACGAGACCTTGAACCCCAAAAAACTTCGGATTTATTTTGGTTAACATCCCAATCGCAAAGGCTAATGTCTTACCACTACCTGTTTGAGCTTGAGCCAGTACATCTATTCCATTGATGATGGAAGGCAAGCTTTGCTCTTGAATGGGAGTGAATGTTTTAAAACCTAGATCAGATAAAAGCGATGTAAGTTCAGTAGGTAATGTTACAGATAGATTATGAGTAAAGGTGGTCAAGATGGGCCTAATATATGAAAGCTAATAATGGACTTAATTTTAGCACGATTATCTTGCTAATGCTGAGTAAAGTCCGATAGTTGGAAGGGCAGACTTGTAATTTTCTGTAGGTCTTCCTTTATATACTGATTATTCTTGAAAAATTCAGTTAAAAGGATGAATTTAAGGACGTTATTTATGATAATAACCTTGGTTAATAGGTCTCTTTGTATACTGTTTCTTGCGTTAGAAGACATTAAGTTACATTTTTCTATTTTTCATATGATGAATTAAACACTATAGTTAAAGTATATAAACAGGGGAAATAGAGTGCATTCTAAGGACTATCTAAATAAGTCTTATTTATTGGTTTTCTTTTTGATTTCCTTTTGTGGACTTTTTGCTGCGTTTGGTTTATTTCAAGGAGAAAAACAACGCATTGTTTACGAACAAAAGGTGATTGCAAATCAATTTGCAGACTCACTATTAATTGCATTAAACGATTATGCGCTGGAAACATTATCCGTATCCGCTTTTTTTTATTCGTCTAAAAATCTTGATGTTCCCTACGATCAATTTATGCGTTTTGGTGAAGCCTTATTCTCCAAAAACCCTCACCCTATTACTAACGTGTACTTTGCAAAATATATTCACAAGAATGATGTGGATGCATTCTTATTAGATCAGGCAAAAATTACAGGCAATAAGAGCATTCAGTTACTTACTGATAATCAACAAGGCTCTTACTTACCTTTAGCGTATGGTTATCCTGATGTTATTGTTCATGGTGCAGATCTACTTTCTAATGAATTTCCTTATAAGTCGTTAGCTGAAGAGTCTATGAAAACCGATAATACAATTATGACTCCTCCTATCGTCTTACCAAGAGATAAGATAGAAGGAAAAAATCATAAAAATGCGTTTGTATTGAGACATGCTCTTTTTAATGAAAATGATGAGTTCAAAGGAATTGTCGGTATTGCGTTTACAATTGAGGGCTTACTTGCTCAAGTGAAGTTTAATTCAGAATATGATTTTGCCTACCGTATTGCAGATATTACAGAGTTAGCGGAAAACGAGTCTCCTGATTGGTTTTTTGATAGTAGCAATCATTTTTCACATCTACTGATTTCGAAGGAAATGGAAAAAAATCAGTTTGAGTTTGCTGGTCGTATTTGGTTGATTGAAACTTGTTTAGAAGAAGATTTTTCTTCATTCTTTGACGGTGGGATTTTTGTTATACCATTATTTACTTATTTATTTTTAGCTATTTTAGTGAGTTTCTTTGTTTATAAATTAAGCCGAGCTTATAAAGCCTCAATCGACAAAGTAGAGTATTCTTTATCTATCGATGAATTGACAGGCTTAAAAAGCCGATATGAAATTAATGAACATGTAGCTTCTCAAATTGCTATTGCGAAAAATGGATCCATGTTTGCTGTACTTCTGTTAGACCTAGATCATTTTAAAACTGTAAATGATGCATTTGGTTATGCTGTCGGAGATAAATTACTAGTTAAAATTGCGCAACGCTTACAAGAAATTCTTCCTAAAGGTGCTGAAATAGGACGTCTCGGAGCGGATGAATTTTTTATTGTGCTTCCTCTTGTGTATGTACTAGATCGAGTCTCCATTATTAGTCTTGTTCTAGATATCATTGAGCAAATTAGCAAAAGTTATTGTGTAGATGAACGAAACTTAACGGTTGGGTGTAGTATTGGTATATCTATTTATCCTGAGTTTGGTATTGATGCTCCAACATTGATGAAAAATGCGGATATGGCAATGCATAAATCAAAAACGCTAGGGCGGTCTACTTACCATTTTTATGATAGTGAAATGGGAAATCGTCTCACTCGAAATGTGTTGATTGAAAGCCGTTTACGATTAGCTATGCAAAGTAATCAACTAGAGCTTTATTTCCAACCGAAAGTAGATCTTTTAACTCTAGACTGTATTGGTTTGGAGGCGTTACTTAGATGGGAGGATGAGGAGCTAGGTCAAGTGTCCCCAGCTGAATTTATCCCTATAGCAGAAAATACAGGATTGATTTTACCTTTAGGTGAATGGGTTATTGAACAAGCGTGTATTCATATGGTTGAGTGGCGAGAAAAAGGCGAGTTGATTCCTCCTATAGCCATTAATTGCTCTGCAGCACAACTTAGAAGAGATGACTTTTTAGAGCGTTTAACAAGTTATATTGATAAGTACGGTGTCGATACTCAATCGATTGAATTGGAAGTAACAGAATCTATTCTAATTGAAGATGCAGAGAGGTGTGCTGAACTATTACATGAAGTTAGTAAGCTAGGAATGAAGATTTCTCTGGATGATTTTGGCACAGGGTATTCGAGCTTAAGCTATTTGAAAGATCTACCTTTCGATTGCTTAAAAATAGATCAGGTGTTTATTCGGGATATTTTGGAGAATGAAAAACATGCTGCTCTGACTTTGGGTATCATACAGATGAGTCATAGTTTTGGCCTCAAAGTGGTCGCTGAAGGAATTACGAATCAAGCACAATTAGATTTATTAAGAAAATATGGTTGTAACTTTGGGCAAGGGTATTTATTTGGTAAGGCTTATCATTCGGATCATGTGGTGTCCAATATTTAACTAACTATAGAAAAAGTCATTATAAAGCCTCCAATGTTTAGGCTTCTATCATAAGTAATTATCTATTCCTCTCTGTCTGATTTTTGCTCTTAATGAAAATCAGTCCAATTTTATTGTTTAAACGCCATACTCAAAAAGCGAATGACACGATGTCTGTATTGAAAAGGAAAACGTGAGAAGTAAAAGAAAAGTGCCTGTAGATATCTATAAAAACAAAATGGATATCACGTACGAAAAATAGTCATTCTTCTTCATTTTCTATAACTAAGTAGAAAAATCCCTTAGATTCAATAGTCTAGGTAGGTAAAGTGTTTAGTTATGGTGCAAAATTCTTTAGTATACGCGCGAATTATTCTGTGTATAAGGCATTGATTGTATGGATTTCACTATTAACTTTCTTAATAATATTTTTTGGGGCTATATCCTGATTTATGGATTACTGTCAGTAGGTATTTATTTTACAGTCAGGCTCGGTTTTTTACAGATCAGGCATTTCCCAGAGTTTATCCGCACGGTTATCAAATCTCCAGGTAAGGACAAAGGTGGTATTTCACCATTTCAAGCATTATGTACCAGTCTAGCGTCACGTATTGGCACCGGTAATTTAGCCGGTGTTGCAGTTGCTATTACGTTAGGCGGTCCTGGGGCCATTTTTTGGATGTGGATGGTTGCATTAGTGGGGATGGCCACTGCGTATGCTGAAAGCACATTAGCACAGTTATTTAAAACAAGAGATGCTAGTGGTCAGTTACGTGGGGGGCCTGCATTTTACATTTCTAAAGGGCTTAATGCGCCATGGGCAGGGGCTATTTTTTCTGTTTCCCTTATTCTTGCATTTGGATTGGTATTTAATGCCGTACAAGCGAACTCGATAGCAGGCGCAATGGAGGGAGCATTTGGTTTACCTCCTATGGGTGTTGGTGTATTTATAGCAATACTGGCTGGAATTGTGATTTTTGGTGGTATTCGTACGATAGCGAAAGTGTCTGAATTAGTGGTCCCTATTATGGCCGGACTGTATTTGTTAGTCGCTCTCTATGTCATCCTTGTGAATATTACAGAAGTGCCACATATTTTAAGTCTTATTGTGAAAAGCGCTTTTGGTTATGAGGAAGCGTTAGGTGGTATCGCTGGAGCGATGCTCAATGGGATTAAACGTGGCCTTTTCTCTAATGAGGCTGGCATGGGGTCTGCCCCGAATATTGCGGCGGCGGCAACACCAAACCCTCATCACCCGTCTTCTCAAGGCATGGTACAGGGGTTAGGCGTCTTCATTGATACCATTCTAGTTTGTACAGCCACCGCGATTATGATTCTACTATCTGGTGTTATTGAGAGTGGCTCAGGCTTAACTGGTGTGCCTCTGACTCAAGAGGCAATGGGCGTTCATATTGGTGCCGCAGGAACTTACTTTATTGCCATTGCTATTTTCTTTTTTGCATTTACTTCCATCATTGGTAATTACTCGTATGCTGAAAATGCGGTTATCTTCTTGAAGGGGGGAAAAGTAGGCATTCTTCTATTACGTGTGGTTGCTTTACTTATGGTGATTTGGGGCGCATATGAAAGTGTGGCCACTGTGTTTAATTTAGCTGATGCAGCGATGGGGTTAATGGCAACCATTAACCTTGTGGCAATTTGTTTCTTATCTGGTGTTGTTGTGAAGTTAACTAAAGACTATTTTGCTCAACGTAAATTGACGGATTCTCCCGTATTTGATCCTAATAAATTTCCTGAAATATCAGATAAAATCGATTTAGACATTTGGGGGAAAGATAAAAAGTAAAGAAATCAATAAAATTGATTTATAAAAGAGCCCTTTAGCTTGAGTGTTAAAGGGCACTTTTTATTCATCGACACTAACGAGCGTACTATTTTTGAGGCTAAGTGAGGGACTCTTTAACTGGTTTTGTTTGATAGGAAGATGGCTGACTTATCATAGAATACTTTTATCTAGAATGCCTTTTTCAACAAGTTGATTGAGAATATGCTGGCATTTTATTTTTAATGTGTCTCTTAGTAATCTTGCTGCAGGCGTAATGGATTGCCTGCTCGGAAAAATTAGCCAAAGTTCAGTAGAGGCGGTTTTGAAGTCAGGCATGACATTAATCACTTCTCCTGATAGCAACTCAGAGGAAATATCTAAACAAGATTTGAGCGCAATACCTTGTCCTGCCTTACACCATCTTCGTACTAGGTCCCCGTCATTAGAAGCTCTATTCCCTGTTACTCTGATTTTATATTCCGTATCTTTATGAGTGAAAATCCATACATCATGGAGAATATCGTAGAGTTGATATAAAAGCGCGTTGTGAGATGAAAGTTCTTTGGGTTGCTGAGGTGCACCAAATTGATCAACATACTTCTGAGAAGCACACAGCAGTCTTGGCACATTACAAATCTTGAAGCCGTATATGTTGGCATCATTAGGGGAGCCATAGCGAAGAGCAATATCAACGGCATCTCGATAAAAATCAATATTACTATCACTGATATGAGACCTTAAACGAACATGAGGGTGCTCATTCATTAGCTCATCTAACCAGGGGATGACTAAGTTTCTACCAAGATCAGAAGATAACGCGATACGTATTTCGCCATCAATCACGCCTAAATCAGTTTTAATATTTTGTTTGGCTTGATCCAGTACCGATAATGCTTCTTGGCATTTTGGTATGTATTTTTCGCCAGCGCTGGATATTCTGAGCTGTCTGGTAGTGCGAATAAATAACTCAACACCTAATGTGTGTTCAACACGCTTGAGTGCGGCACTGGCTGTCGCTGTTCGCATATCTAAATGTTCGGCAGCGGCCGTAATACTACGAAATTCCGCCACTTTAAGTACTACTTGTAAGTCTTCTAAAAGCATATTAACTAATTATATTTGATAAAGATTCAATTATTACGCTGTTTATTGGTTGGGTGTCAAGGAATAACATGAGTTAAATCAAATTGATGATATCAATGCATATACATAGATTAGACAAGCGAGAAAAGTATTTTATGAAAAAGTTAAAAACAACCTTAGCATTAACCGCTTTGATTATTATGAGTGGTTCACCAGCGGCAAATGCGACCCAAATAGGTGCTTTAGAAGCGGTTACGGAATTTACTGATGCCCGTGGGGGAGGTATTACTATTACACCATCGGGAAGAATGATTGTGAGTATGCATCCTCTTGATGGGCCAAAAATTAAAGTAGTTGAAGTTATGGCTAATGGTCAAAAACAACCTTTCCCCACACTGGATTGGGCTGATGGTCCTGAAATAGGTTATGTTGGATTAACGGCGGTCATAGGCGTTCATTCAGATAGTCGCGGTATTGTTTGGATGTTAGATATGGGAAGTGATGTCTCTCCTGCTAAATTGGTTGCTTGGGACACGCGCAGTAATCAGTTACATAATACTATTGAGCTGCATAAATCTGTTCTTCTACCTAACTCTTTCTTACAAGATTTTATTATTGATGAAAAACGAGGAAAGATTGTTATTGCGGACATGTCCTTTGGTAATTTTCTAGGAGCGACAAAACCGGCTTTTATTGTGGTAGACATTAAAACAGGCAAGGTGAAGCGGGTACTAGAAAGTGCTGCAGTCTTGATGCCCGAAGACAGAGATATTGTTATAGAGGCGTCATTATTAGCGTCAAAATCAGAAAAGGGGGAGGTAACTAAGTTACGTTTTGGACTTAACCCAATTGCCATCGATGATCGCTCAGAGTGGATTTACTTTGGTGCTTTTAGCGGATCTACAATATATAGAATTCAGGCCTCTTCACTTACGGATATGACTATGTCTGATAAGCAACTTTTAACTTCACTAGAAGTGTTTGGTCCTAAAAAGTCAAGTGACGGTATTGCTTACGCCCCTGGAGTGGGGGTCATTGTATCGGATCTTGAAAATAATGCAGTTGGTTTAACGACCAAAGGTAAGTACGAGGTACTACTGCAAGATAAACGCTTATCTTGGCCGGATAGCTTTGCAGTGAGTGATGGGTATATTTATGTTACCCAAGATCAATTACACCAGCACCCAGCGTTTAGCCAAGGTCTGGGAAATGCTCAACCTCCTTATACCTTGTATCGTTTTCGCTACCAAGCTAAATAAAGTGTTAGCCATACTCATTAGAAATATACATTAGCATCATTATCAAATATTTTTTGATAGAGATTCAAATATTAACTTGTTTAAACTGATCATTACTAAGACGTATGATCGACACTTGAATAGGGTTAATTTTCACTCGAGTGAATAGCAAATTGGAGAATACAGAATGAAAGTAGTGGCTTATCAATCAGCGAGTACATTAACAGAGCCAAATTATTTATTAGATACTGAAATGGACAAACCTCAAGTGAGCGGTTATGACATTTTGGTTGCTGTAGAAGCCGTCTCAATCAATCCCGTTGACACTAAAGTACGTGCACGAGCGATACCCGCAGCAGGGCAATGGGGGGTGCTAGGTTGGGATGCCGCAGGTACGGTTGCGGCTATAGGTGATCAAGTTACGGCTTATAAGGTGGGTGATAAAGTTTGGTATGCGGGTGATGTAACTCGATCAGGATCCAATGCAGAGTTTCATGCTGTAGATTCCCGCATTGTTGGAAAAATGCCTGAAAATCTATCCTATGCCGAAGCGGCCGCTTTACCTTTAACTAGCCTAACCGCTTGGGAAATGGTATTTGAACGTCTAAATATTAATGAAAAGACGGATCATAGTCAGGACTATATTCTTATTATTGGTGCCTCAGGTGGCGTTGGTTCTATTATGATTCAGCTGCTAAAAGCCCGAACCAATATTAACGTCATTGCATCCGCCTCTCGTCCTGAAACGCAAGCATGGGTGAAGGAATTAGGTGCGGATTACGTGGTAAATCATCAACATCCTCTGGATGAGGAAGTGGCGGCGTTAGGCATTAAAAACATTAATTATGTGGTCAGTTTGAATCAAACAGATCGACATTTAGCGGCCATTGCTAATTTAATTGAACCCCAAGGTAAGTTTGGTTTGATTGATGACCCTGAACAGTTGGATATTGCCGTATTCAAGCGTAAGAGTGTCTCTATTCATTGGGAGTTTATGTTTACTAAATCGATGTTTTTAACAGCGGATATTGAAACACAACAAGGCATTCTAAACTCTGTTTCAAAGCTTATTGAAACCGGTAAAGTTATGAGTACGCTTAATGAAAACTATGGGAGAATCAATGCAGAGAACATGACGAAAGCCCATGCTTTGGTGGCGTCAAATAAAGCAAAGGGCAAGGTGGTTCTTGCCGGCTTTTAGCGTGTTGTAATAAGTGCAGCCCCTTACCTTATATTTGAAAAAATAAACTAAGGGGCTGTTTTAAAAACGTTTTTTATGCTTTAAACGTTCTTGTAAGCTATCCCAGAAGGCATTTAGGTTAGGACTCTTGTTTAACTTTGAACGATATAAACGAATCTCCAAAGGGATATTCCATTCTTTATTTCCTGCTAGTGCAACTTTCCCATACTCTAGAGTGTCAGACATGAGCCGAGAGGGAACCCAGCCAATCCCAAAGCCTTCTTTTATCATCGCTTTTACGTTTACAGAATGGTAATTCTCATTAATAGTTTTTAACTGAGCGACGTCCTTTTGCCGTTGTAAGTGGTGCAGAATAACAGGTTGTAAAAAGGAGTTATCATAATAGCCTATATGTGGTAATGGCTTGCGACGTCCCCCTGGTAGCTGATATTTTGCCGACCCTGACTCATCTGCAATACTGTACGGAATGAGGGTTTCGTCTGCAATAACACAGTATTCATAATTATCGTCATCTAAGGCATGGATAAACTGAATAGCTGGATGCCAAAAACAGAGCATAAGGTCACACTGTTTTTCCATCAGTGCATTGACGAAATCCATTCCAGACCAAGAGCTTGATTTTAAATTGCTGTCGAGTTCCATGTCTATTTCTTGGCAAAAGGGTTCAATAACGTCTTTATAAAAGCTTAAGAATAACGTTTGGGTTGTCGCAAAACTAATTTGAGACTCACCTTGTTTTCTTACTTCTTGGCAGCGTTCTTTTGCGTCTCTTAATTGACGTGTAATTAATTCTGCACTGTGAAGAAAAACTTCGCCTTCGGGGGTTAACGACAGAGGCAAGGTGTTACGGTCGATCAGGGTGACCTTCATTTCTTCTTCAAGTAACTTAATACGACGACTGAATGTTGGCTGAGTAACATTTTGTTCGTCAGCTGCTCGCGAGAAATGCCGTGTTTTTGCGAGTGCAATAAAGTCTTCAAGCCATCTTATTTCCATATTAAGATGCCTCCTGCTTGTTCCTTGACGAATGCTCTGTCTGTCATGAGTCGTATACTATTTGCTAATTGAATCTGGAGTCTCATAATCGATCCTCCTCAACCGCGTGACAGGCGACGCTGCTACCATCAGCTTGTCGTTTCATAGCAGGTGTTTCGGCAATGCATCTCTCTTGAGCAAAAGGGCAACGAGCGTGGAAGGGGCATCCTGTAATCGCATCATAGGGTGTCGGTACTTCGCCAATAAGTTTAATGGGTTTTTGGGTATTATTGTCTAATCTTGGGATCGCGGACAACAAGGCTTGGGTATACGGATGCTTTGGGCTATCAAATAAGGTTTTTGTTGGCGACAACTCACACATAGCCCCTAAATACATGACGGCTACACGGTTAGAAAAATGTTCAACAACCGCTAAGTCATGAGTAATGAATAAGTAAGTGAGATCATATTCCTCTTGTTTATCCATCATTAGGTTGAGTACTTGCGCTTGAACAGAAACATCAAGTGCCGCTAATGGCTCATCGGCAACAATTAATTCAGGTTCTACAGATAATGCTCGTGCGATACTAATTCTTTGGCGTTGACCCCCAGAAAATTCATGAGGGTAGCGATCAACCCAGGATGGAGCAATGCCAACAGAGTTTATTAATTGAGAGACTTTATCATCAACTTCTGTTCTCGTTAAATGGGGGTTATGAAATCGAATCGGCTCACTCAGTGTTTGATAGATGGTCATTCTGGGATTAAGCGATGCATAAGGGTTTTGAAACACCATCTGCATACGACGGCGGAAAATGAGTCTTTGACGATCGTTTAAGTTATCAATGCGTTGATCGCCATAATGAATTTCACCTGCATCAGGTTTAGTTAATCCCATAATCGCTCTAGCCAATGTGGATTTACCGCATCCGGTTTCCCCCACAATACAAAGCGTTTCCCCTCGATGTAAGGTAAGAGTGATGCCATTTAATGCATATACTGTATTTTGTCTTTTATAAGAGCGCCCTTTATTCAGAGACCATTGAGACATCCATTTTTCATTTACTGTAAAACGTTTTTCTAAATCGCTAATTTGTAGAAGAGGGATTCGTTTCATACGTCCCCCTTTTGCTGACTGATTGAGAGTAAGTAGGCACCGTTATCCGGACCATCGCCTTCATCAAAATCGTAGCTTTCATCGCTTATTTCTTTCATCATATCCTCAACCATGAAGCAGGCTACATGGGAGACACCGTTGTATAAAGAATCTGGTTGCTTCTGTTTACATTTGTCCATTACATAGGGGCAACGGGTATGGAACGCACAGCCTTTTGGACGATCATTTAAAGACGGCATGGCGCCTTCTATTTGATTAAGCCTATGCCCTGGAAGCGACATCTGAGGTAGCGCATTAAGTAACCCTTGAGTGTAGGGGTGTTGTGGATCATTGATGATCTCTAGTGTTGGACCTTGCTCAACAATGCGCCCAGCGTACATGACAATGGTACGTTCGGCTACTCGAGACACAACACCTAGATCATGGCTAATCAAAATAAGAGCGACATTATTGTCATCACAAATGTGTTTTAGTAACTCTAGAATTTCGGCTTGAATGGTGACATCAAGGGCGGTTGTTGGTTCGTCAGCAATAATAATATCGGGTTTAAGTAAAAGAGCGATTGCAATGATTACCCGTTGACGCATACCACCAGAAAGTTCATGGGGATATTGGTTAAAGCGGTTTTCGGGAGACGCGATTTGGACTTGTGCCAGCTTTGCAATGGCTAAGTTTTTTGCTTCTTTTTTTCTTAAATCCGTATGGCTGCGAATAGCCTCTACCATCTGTTCACCAACAGTGAGTACGGGGTTCAGCGTCATCATAGGATCTTGGAAGATCATAGCAATACGCTTACCTCTTATATGACGCATTTGACGATTAGATAAATGACTTAGTTCATTACCATTTAGCTTGATCGAGCCGGACTTAATATAACCGGGTCGACTGATTAAGTTCACAATAGAAAAACCTAGAATGGATTTCCCTGCTCCCGACTCACCAACAAAAGCAATGCGTTCTCCATGCTTTAAGGAGAAGTTAATATCAATTAAAGCGGCTAGATCTTCTCGCTTTAATTGAAAATTGACATTGAGATTACGTACGTCTAACAGGTCCATATTAATCCTTATACACTTTAGGGTTAAGATGGTCTCTGAGCCAATCTCCTAAAAGATTCATCACTAGAATAAGCACAATTAAAGTGATGCTCGGAATGACACAAATCCACCAAGCGCCTGCAAACATGTAATTAAAACCTGAGGATATTAGGGACCCTAAAGAGGGTTGAGTGACGGGCATCCCTAGTCCTAAGAAGGAAAGTGCCGCTTCAGCAATAATGGCGTTAGCTATTTGTATGGTAAAGATCACCAATAAAGGAGATACCGTATTGGGTAAAATGTGTTTAAACATAATTCTTCCCGATCCAATCCCCATAATCCGTGCGGCATCAATGTATTCCTTTTGTTTCTCGGATAGTACTGAGGCTCGTACGGTTCTTGCAAATAAGGGCCATTCAGCCAAGCCTATCACCAAAATAAGCATGTACATGGCGAGATGCTGGTAGGAGGCGATACCGAAAATGGTTTGAAACAAGGCCATGACAATGATAGCCACCATCATATTAGAAAAAGACAATTGGACATCAGCACAACGCATTAAAAAGTTATCCAAACGGCCGCCAAAATACCCGGACATTAAACCAATACAAATGCCTAAAACACCTTGAATCAAGACCGCAAAAATGCCAATAGTAAGAGATAGACGGGTTCCATATAGGATCACTGATAGTAAATCTCTGCCTTGCCCATCAGTGCCTAATAAAAATCGGCTGTCACCGTCAATCCAATAAGGCGCAATTTCTGAATTCTCTAAATCCATAAAATTAGGATCACGAACATCAAAGGGAGCAATCAGGGGAGCCGCTAGGGAAATTAAGCAATAAAAAGCAAAAATCAATAACGACATGACGGCGATTTTATCGCTTAAAAAACCGTGCCAAAGGTGAACCCAATGCTTTGATCTTGAGGTAATAGAAAATTCTTTAGAGGTTTGTTTCATAATCCATGACTCGATAAGCGTACAGTTGGATTGACCAAACCGTAAATGAGATCAACTAGGGTGTTGGTAATGACAAACATAGCGCCAACGACCATGAGGTAAGCCGAAATAAGAGGCGTATCTACTCGGCTAATGGCATCCCAAAATAGAAACCCCATCCCCGGCCATTGAAAAATCGTCTCAGTGAGTATGGTATAGGCGACTAATGTTCCTGTTTGAATTCCGGCGACCGTAATAATGGGTAACAGTGTATTTTTAAGGGCATGAATAAAGTATATTCTCATAGGAGACAAGCCTTTTGCCCACGCAAATTTAATGTACTCCGACTGTAAAACCTCCATCATCTCTGAGCGTATTAAACGTACAAATAATGGCATCAATGCAAGCGCTAAAGAGAGACTAGGCAAAAATAAGTGTTTTATGCCATCCCATGTCGTAAAGCCGGTTTCCCAGAAGGAAAAAATCACCTCGGTTTCTCCTCTGCCAAAGCTGGGGGCAATCTGCCATTCAACGGAGAAAAAATACACCAAGAAAATAGCAATGATAAATATAGGGACAGACAAACCGATAGTACTAAAAAACATAAGTGTTCTAGCAAGAATGCTTTTGGGTTTGATAGCGGCAATGACGCCACAGGGAATGGCAATTATAATAATTAATACAATGGCTGAAAAAGAGAGCTCTAATGTGGCTGGTAACTTTCTCAAAATAACATCTAAGGCTGGTTCTTTATAGTAATAAGAAACGCCTAAATCCCCCCGAACGGCCTTTTTGGCAAACCGAATATATTGATCGAAAAGGCTGTCATTGAGCCCCAGTTCATCTCTAATTTGCTTTCTTTCTTCTAAGGTAACTGATTGGCCTACCATTTGATGGACGGGGTCACCTAATCGACCTTGAACTAGAAAGCTGATAATACTGATTACTATCATAACGATTAACGCTTGTATAAAACGCCTAATTAAAAACCGAAACATGGGTTAGATAAATCCTATGTATTTATATGGCGTAATAAAGCTGATTATCTGAAAAGGACTATTCAACAACGAGATCACCTAGGTAAGGGAAGTTTCTTTCATTCACTATATTTTCTATTTTAAAGTTTTGCTTAGCACCCCAAGAGAGACTTTGCCATAGTAAAGGCACAATGGCTGATTCTTCTTCAAGAATGATTTCTATTTCTTGTAATAATTGGGTCCGGCGTTCTGCATTCATTTCAATATTAGCGGCTCGAATTCTATCGTCTATTTTTGCGTTACAATAGCTGCTGGCGTTATAGGCACCTAGGCCAGTATTCTGATCTGTACACGCAATTAAAAATTCAAACAAATTGTTGGAATCATTGGTATCGGACTGCCAACCAATCATCATGAGGTCGGCGCTACGATTATCAAACTCTTGAAAATATTGCGCTTTAGGTAGCGTTTTTAATTCTACTGAAATATTTATTTTGGCCAGCATAGCCACAACAGCTTGAGAAATTTTTTCATCATTTACATAGCGATTATTTGGCGCCATCATCGATATTCGAAAGCCCTCACCATAGCCAGCGTTCTTCATTAATTGCTTTGCTTTTTCTAAATTATATTTAGGTTTTATTTCTTTTACGTGTCCTGAAAACTGTTCAACGCTTAATTGACCGGCCGCTTTACCAAACCCTTTTAATATTTTTTCTACTATAAGGGATTGATTGATGGCCAGGTTGATTGCCTCTCGGACTCTTTGATCTCGAAACTCTATTCTTCTTGCTTGGTTCATATGTAATAGTAAAATACGCGTGCTGGGCATACTCACAAATTTAATGTCTGGTGAACGTTTAATTCTAGGGATGTCAATTGGGGAAATGGGGTGGATGAAATCCACATCACCGGATAAAAGCGCGGCCAATCGAGTTGAGTCAGAGCGAATAGGGGTGAATTTGATGGTATCGACATTCCCTTTTGATTCATGGTCCCAATATTTATGGAAACGTTTGAAAATCAATTCTACTCCGGGTTCTCTTTGAGTCAGAATATAAGGCCCAGTGCCTGACATATTTTTTGAGGCAAAAGTTTCTCCAAACTTTACGATAGCATCACGACCTTTATAAAAGGCACTGTCCATCGGAAAAACGTAAGTTAGGATGTTCAAAATTAAAGGTGTTTGTTGGTGCATGCTAATGTCTACAGTAAGGGCATCAATTTTTTTTACGCCAGCAATGGCATTAAACATAGCCCTAAAATCTGGTGATCGCTTTAGGCGTAAAATGGTAAAAATAATATCATCAGCAGAAAGCATGTTACCAGAATGAAAGCGTACTCCTTCACGCAGGTACACTCTTAAAGTAAGTGGATTGATCTGCTCCCAATGAGAGGCTAAGCGAGGCTCAAAAATGCCGCTTTGGTTACGACGTAGTAAAGGGTCAAACACCAAATGAGACAACTGTAACGTCGCTTCAGATAACTGCTCATGAGGATCAAGTGACACTGGGTCGGCATCAAACGCCATAGATAACGAGGCCGCCTGAACACCTAAAGAGGTGATCCACAGATTAAAGGTGATCAACAAAAAGGCTATGTTTTTCATTATTATTCCTTCTAGATCAAAAGAAGGCTTTTGCATTAAAACAGTACCGAAATAATAATAGATCAATAGAGCATTACGTCGGATACAAAAAAAGCCATCTGAATCGGGTTCTATTCCCATAACTCAAGACAATCAATTACCGCAAGTATGGTACAGAAAGACATTCAAAAAATCAGTAACTCTCTTTTTTAAAGCGCTCTTTTTAAGGCGTTTTTAGACGCTTATAGGAGGATAAGTCATTTAGAATCGTAGCCATGGAGGGTAATAAGGGTTTTAAACGGTTATTTATGTTAAACCTAAAAAAGCCCAACTTGACTGGGGTTAGTTCAGGTAACCCCATAAGCGTCAAATCAGGCTATGTTTAGAGTATAAGTAGGCTAGAAATAATTACTTTGATTTACGTCATTTAAGTTTGTGTTCAATGGGCATTTTTTTGCCTATCCAAACCGATACAACAACCAAGCACACGAAAATAAATGTTTGCATGTCTATGGCTTCTCGAAGAAATGCAATCGATGCAATTAAGGTGATAAAGGGTTGCAGTAACTGAACCTGGCTAACTCTGGCGATACCACCTAGAGCGAGTCCTTTGTACCAGACAAAGAAACCAAGAAATTGACTCATAATCGATAAGTAGAAAAAGCTCACATAACCACTTAATGGAATATTAGAAAAGGATGTCGGGGCGTAGGATAAAGTGGGATAAATAGCCACGGGAAGGGCAACAATAAGCGCCCAACAAATGACCTGCCAGCCACCCAATTCTTTCGATAATTTTCCTCCAACCGCATAACCAAGAGCGGCACAAATGATGGCGGCTAATAGGGCGAAGTCAGCCACATGAATGTGACCTGCGCCTTGTATTAAAGAATAGCCAACGACTATCATGCTACCAACAATACCGACGACCCAGAACGCAAGACTTGGTCGCTCATGATTAATGATAGCCCCCGCGATGGCAGTGGCGAGCGGTAAGATACCCAGTACTACCCCCCCATGAGCCGCAGGTACATATTGCATTGCCCAAGATGAGAATACAGGGAAGCCAATCACAACACCGAGCGCCACCCAAATTAATTGGATGAACTGCTTTCGATTAGGTAGCGGCTGTCGAAAGACGACCAACATGGCAATGGCTAATATGGCGGCGACTACGGCACGCCCCATACCAATAAAAATAGGATCCATATAAGGAACGACAATACGAGTGACGGGAAGAGTGAGCCCAAAAACACAGACCCCTAATAACCCATACAACATACCTTTTGTTTCTGTTTGCATAATTTTCTCGTATAAAAATAAACACTGAAAGCGTTGGTTTAACTATAGTGGGCTTTCAGGGAGGAGTAACGTTATTCGGTTTAATACTAAAGTAAAGGCTTTGAGAGAAAACAGGGACAGTTTTAAGCATTCTTTGTCATACAGAAGATATTTAAGAAAAAGTAAGCCAATAATAGGAATTCTCTGCAGTATATTATTGGCTACTAGGCGAGTTTTTAACTCTCTTTCGGTATAAATTAATCCAACCCATGTCTTAAAGTAGAGGTTAAACATTAAAAAATAACCTCGCAACAAACTAAATTGCTGGTTAAATATTGACATTTTGCAAGCGCTTGCATTAATGTGTTTTGAGTTTTCATCAACACACTTAATAGGAAGTATAAAAACAATGAAACTTCATCTATCTAATGCGCCTTGTTCTTGGGGAATTGAGTTTGCAGATAACCCAAGCAATCCATCTTGGGAAACGGTGTTAAAAGAAATTTCGTTAGCCGGGTATAAAGCTACAGAACTTGGGCCTTTAGGTTATCTGCCGACGGACTCTCAGGTATTGTCGGCTAAATTAGACGAAAATGGTTTGGGCTTAATTGCTGGTACTATTTTTAAGCACTTACATAAGCCTGAAAAACGAGCTGAAATTTTAGAGTACACCGAAGCTACCTGTAAACTACTACAGGCGCAAAACGCTAAGTATATGGTGGTTATTGACCACGTATCTTCTCCAAGAACCGATCAAGCGGGTCAGATTGAGACGGCCTATCGTTTACCTGCAGACCTGTGGGATGCAATGATGGGTACCATTACCGAATTGTCTTTAATTTGCCGTCAATACAATATCACCCCTGTTATTCATCCTCATGCGGGTACTTTTATAGAATACCGTGATGAAATTGACCGAGCGATGGCCGATTTAGACAGTGATTTAGTCAAGTTATGTGTTGATACTGGGCATTGTAAATATGCTGGAATTAATCCCTCAGAGCTCATTGAGGCGTATCAAGATCGTGTGGAATACATCCACTTTAAAGACATTAATGAGGCCGTATTAGAAGATACTGTTGAAAATAATGTTGATTTTTATAAGGCCATTGGTAATGGTGTTTTTTGTCCTTTAGGTCAAGGTTGTGTCGATTTTATCGGTCTTAGAAGTACATTAGAAAAAATCAACTACAATGGCTGGGTTACAGTAGAGCAGGATGTTGACCCGTCCAAAGACAATAGTTCTTTAGAGAATGCGCAAGAAAGTCTTATGTTTATTAATCAAAATTTTATGCAATAAATGAATGGATTAAAACCTAAAGCACACAATCTGGTCTGATCGACTTTTTGACTATGGAAGCATTGAAGCTTTAGGAGGGCGAGTAAGGCATTCATCAATAAATATTATCGATAGATGCCTTAACTCGTATTAGAAAACCATTCAGATCAAGATAAATCGATAACGTTATTGGTGAGGATAAACAGATGACAGCAAATCCTGTAATAGACGCATTAGGTAGAAAATTAAGGTTAGGTGTTATTGGTGGTGGTCCAGGTTCATTTATTGGTATCGTCCATCGTGGTGCCGCTGTTTTAGAAGAGTATTATGACGTAGTGGCGGGTGTTTTTTCTTCAAATCCTGTTCGTTCATTAAACAGTGCTACAAAGCTAGGGATTGAGCGAGGTTATGGTTCTGCTGAAGAGATGATACTGGCGGAAGCAAATAGAGAAGATAGAGTTGATGTGATTGCTATCATGACGCCAAACAATAGCCACTATGCCATTGCGTGTTTAGCCATTAAACATGGGTTTCATATTATGTGTGAGAAACCGCTTACAAATAGCGTAGATGAAGCGATGGACTTGGTTCAGAAGGTGAACAAAAGTGATGTAGAATGCTGCGTTGCTTATGCTTATTCTGGCTATCCTATGGTTCGTGAAGCAAAGGCGATTGTTGCGGCCGGTGAGCTCGGTGATATTCGAATGGTTCAGTGTGATTACGTTCAAGGGCATCTTGCTGAATTAACTGAATCAGAAAGACAGGGCTCTAATTGGCATATGGATCCAGATATCGCGGGTCCATCTTTGATTCTAGGTGATATAGGTACCCACTGCTACCATTTGGCCTCGTTTGTAACAGGTATGGTTCCAAATGAGTTAAGTGCGGATATTACGACGGTTGTGCCTGGGCGTGAGTCAGATGACTATACAGGTATTTTGACTCGTTATAAAAATAATGCGCGAGGTTCTTTCTTTATTACTCAAGCTGCGGCAGGAGCTGACCATGGCCTTTATTTAAGGGTTTATGGTAGTAAAGGTGGATTGGAGTGGCACCAAGAGCAGCCGAATCAACTACTAGTGAGAAGCTTGGATCAACCAAATAAGGTGTTACAAAAAGGCGGTGTTGGTTTACATAAAGCTGCGAATCGTGTTTCTCGCATTGCCATAGGGCATCCAGAGGGATACAGAGAAGCTTTTGCTAACCTTTATACGGATTTAGCGGAAGTGATTATTGCGCAAAAAACCAATACCAAAGAGGATCCTTTGGCTCGATACTTCCCAAGTATTGAAGAAGGTGCGGAAGGTATCAAGTTTGTACAAGCAGCGGTGACATCTAATGAACACAATGGCCGTTGGGTAAGCCTGTCTTAATTTAATGGCCGCTAGCCTGCGACAGACATAGTGTTATTCTTTTATTACGGCTTTTAATGTCCCCCTCTCTATGGGTTTACAGGGAAGTAAACGTTTTTCCGTTGGGAGGTGAGGGTATTCTATTCGATCAATAATAATGTCGACAGCGGCAAAAACCATTTCTTTTATTGGTTGCTGGATGGTTGTTAAATTGTAAGCCCCCCAAGAGGCCATCGATATGTCGTTAAATCCAAGCACTCCAAAATCCTCAGGGCATCGTTTACCTATTTCTCTAGCAGAGTCTAACGTGGCTATGGCCAGTATGTCATCACCACAAAAGATGGCATCAATTTCTGGATGGTTGGTTAGTAGTTTAAGGGATTTTTCGCGGCCGGCATCATAGGAGTAGATATCGCAGTGTTCAATGGCAATAAACTCTAAGCCATTTGCGGTTAATGTTTCGATAGCGCTTTGCTTTCGGTCAATGGTGGTGGTGGCATTGATTGGTCCTCCCAGAAAGGCAATCTTTTTGTAGCCTCTTGTTAGTAGTAACTCAATGCCCATTTTGCCACCATGATAGTTATCCGCTGTTACAACATTAATCGGACCGCTCAAATCTGCACGGCCAAACAGAATGGCGGCAGGTAGTTTAGCTTTTGCGCAGACTTCAGCAAAAATAACCGGCAATACAGAGGAAAGAAAAAGTACGCCATCGACGCGATACTGCAGTAACCTTTCTAAGACATCTTCTGGTTGTGATTCGGTGGTAAGATTTTCTACCAAAGATCGATAATTCCTCGATTGCAGTTCCTTAGTGACAAGGTCAAGTACTTCAACAAATGCTGGGTTTTCAAAGTTACTTGAAATAATGCCAATGAGTCGAGTGCGGTTTGTCATTAACGATTGCGCTAGAATATTGGGTTTGTATCCCAGCTCAGAAGCCGCCGCTTCAATTTTTTCTCGGGTTTTAGGGGAAACACTTGCCCCTACAGTAAATGCTCTTGAAACGGCAGATAAAGAAACGCCTGCTTTGTCGGCAACTTCTTTTTGTGTAATGTGTTTATAACGACCTTTTTGCATGAATAACCTTATAGAGTTCTATGTTCATAAACTGCAAGAAACTCATTTAATTTGTGCAATTTATAGGCTATATAATACGTTATCTTGTGTCATAAGGGCACTTTTTTTAAAGTGTAGAGAGTACGGTCTTGAGATAATGATGATTAGTAAGCGCATCCTTTAAGGTGTTTTTTGATAAGGGATCACACTCTTGTTCTATTGTGGACCAACCTTGGAAATTTGCCGCTTGCATGGCTTTAAATAACTCTGGAAAATTGCATATTCCTTTACCTAGGTTGCAAAAGAGTCCTTGTGTAATGGCTTCATAAAAATTGATGCGTTGATCAATGACTACACGCTTAACAAGCGGATCGATATCTTTAAAATGAAAGTAGCTTGTACGCTCTTTATGGGTATTATAAAACTGAATTGGGTCAAAGCCGGCGTATAAGCAATGCCCTGTATCAATGCATAACGTTAGGTATTTCTCGTCAATATAATCGAGAGCGCTTTCAATCTCGTCTTGGTATTCTATAAAGCCCGCCGCATGACCATGTAAGGCGATGTTTAATCCATACTCTTCTGTTCCTATTTTCGCGATGGTTTCCACACGCTGCATCATACTTTTCCAATCACTTGAACCGAGTCTTCTGGCTTCATTTGGGCGGCCTGCTGTAAGAGCTCTTTCGGCTGCAATAGAATCAATTAATACTCCTGTCTTTGCTCCATGAGAGACCAGTGATTGAAAGGTCCGGTGCGCTCCATCAAGAACATTTTTCCAAGCGTCAGGGTCATGAAAAGGCCGAAATACAACGCCTGCCGTTAGTGTTAGATCACGAGAAGAAAGCGCTTCTCCTAATACTTTGGCATTCTCAGGAAAAAAACCAACCGGCCCTAGTTCTATACCTTTAAAGCCGGCTTCTTGGCATTCATTTAGTACCGTTTTCCAATGAGGATTGGTATCTGAATTAGGTGTTTCTATGCCCCAAGAACAAGGTGCGTTGCCTATGTTTAATTGCATTGTCTGTCCTTTTCATTTTTTGTTTTTAGATTTCAATCTAATAAATAATAAGTTAAGAAATAATTATTGCAAGCGCTTGCAATAATTATTTCTTGTTGATAGTCTGAATAACAAGTAACCAGTTGTCATAAAGAAAGCTGCGTTGCTTGTAAATTTTGATGACCAAACAAAAATAATAAAGGATGGGATAAAAATGATAAAAAAAACCTTGTTGGCCGCATCTATTCTCTGCTCAGCTTCAAATTTTGCATTTGCTGATACGCTCGTGATTGGTGCCCCTATGCCATCGTTTGCCGACAAATGGCTAAGCTATTTATTTGAAGGTATCAGCGAATTCGATACCGCACATAGTGATGTTGATATCAAGCTTACGGATGCAAATGAAGACCCAAGCAAAATGTTAAATGACGTCGATAATTTTATTGATGCTAATGTTAATGCGCTTTTGGTGGTTCCAACTGATGTGGCCATTGTTAAACCGATTGCAAAAAAAGCCGGTCGCGCAGGTATTCCTTTGGTTATTGTTAACCGTTTACCAAATGAAAGCACAATGAAAAACGTAGACGCCTATGTGGGCTCTGAATCTATCCAAGCAGGTATTATTCAAGCAGAAAGCATCGTTGGTATGCTGGATGGTAAACAAGGAAATGTGGCTATCTTGATGGGGGTGCTTGGTCACGAAGCCCAAATTAACCGTACAGAAGGCAATAAGCAGGTTTTTGCTAAACATTCCAATATCAAGGTTATTGCTGAACAAGAAGGCCGTTGGGATAGGGCGAAAGCATTGCAAATCACAGAGGATTGGTTGCAGGCTCATCCTGAAATTAATGTGATTGTTGCTAATAACGATGAAATGGCTATTGGGGCGTTACTGGCGGCCAAAAAAGCAGGCCTAACAGATGCTGATTTGATTATTTCCGGTGTAGATGCGACGCCTGATGCATTGGAATATTTAGGCGCTGGCTTGGACTCAACGGTTTTCCAAAGTGCAAAAGGCCAAGGATATGGTGGTGCTGAAATTGCGTACAAACTCGCAAAAGGTGAAAAAGTTCAGAAGATGAACTGGATTGATTTTGAATTGGTTGCGGAAGAGCAAAAAGCAGAATACCTATCTAAATATTAAGGATTAGGTCAACGTTTTTTCACTCTTAGATTGAGCGTAAAGGGTGCTGCTGTAAACAAAGCTACTGGTCTCTATATTGTAAGAGAAGTAACGACACTTTAAAGGTTGCAGCAGCGCATCTTTCATTTATCACAACGTAATTTATTAAAATAATAACGCTTATGACTAACTCAGATTTCATTTTAGAAATGGTAAATGTAAGTAAAACCTTTCCTGGTGTGAAAGCATTGGATCAGGTGAACTTATCTATCCGAAAAGGCAGCATACACGCGCTCATGGGAGAAAATGGCGCAGGTAAGTCTACATTAATGAAAATATTGTATGGGCTTTATACTCCAGATGAAGGTGGAGACGTTTTTTTTAATGGCCAACCTTTTACCCCCAAAGCCCCTATAGACGCCATTCGCACTGGATTAGCAATGGTTCCTCAAGAGATCAGTCCTTCCGCTAACCTATCTGTTGCGGCTAACTTCTTTTTAGGAAGAGAAATTAAAAAAGGCATATTGATTGATCAAGCGGCCATGAATGAACAAACCAACAAGGTGTTGGAAGAGTTAGGTATCCCGATGAAGGTAGAAACATTAATGCAAGATGTTTCTGTCGCCAAAGCTCAGTTGTTAGCCATTGCTACGGCCGTTTCTTATGAGGCCAAGCTGATTATCATGGATGAACCTACAACGGCCTTGACTGAATCTGAAGTACATCAACTCTATCGAATTGTAAAAAAAGTTCAAGAACGGGGCATAGCTATTATTTATATCTCTCACAAATTGGGAGAAGTATTTGAATTATCAGATGAAGTCTCGGTTATTCGTGATGGCCAATATATAGGAACCAAAAAAACGACGGACATTACCAAGGAAGAGTTGATCAATATGATGGTTGGTCGAGAAATGGACGAAATGTTTCAGAGGGAAGATGTTGTCATAGGTGAAACCCTGCTTGAAGTGAAGCATTTGAGTTTGCCAGGTAAATTCGAAGATATTAATTTCACGGTCAGAAAAGGTGAGATTTTTGGTATTGCTGGGTTAGTCGGTGCGGGCCGAAGTGAAGTGGTCGAAGCAATTTTTGGCTATAAAGCCGCTGAAAGTGGTGATATTTACTTACACGGAGAAAAAATTGATATTCGAAAACCTGCGGATGCTATTCAGCATCGTATTGGTTTTGTTACTGAAGACAGAAAGTTGACTGGATTAATGCTGAACATGAGTGTTACTGACAACATGATCATGCCAGAGCTTCTGCCTTATGAAAAACATCATCTTATATCCGAAGAGCTAGCCAGTGATGTGGCGAACTCAATGAAAGATCAATTACGTATAAAAACGCCCACAGTAGACACCATTATTGGCAATTTATCCGGTGGTAACCAGCAGAAGGTTTTGATTGCACGATGGTTATTACTGGAACCAGAAATTTTGATTCTAGATGAGCCAACAAAAGGCATTGATATAGGTGCGAAAGCGGAAATTTACAAACTTATTGTAGAGCTCGCACGCTTAGGTAAAGCCATCATTATCGTGTCCTCGGAGATGCTAGAACTGCTGTCTTTAAGTGATCGCATTATGGTTATGTCTGAAGGCCGTGAAGTCGGCATTATTGATCGTGAAGAAGCGACTCAGGAAATTATCTTGGATATGGCCGCAGGTGGCGATGTACCCTCCCATGATTCAACAATACAAGAAGAAACAACGTCTCAATGTAAGACAGAAGGAATGACATCATGATTAAGTCTGCAAATAACTCAATGAGAAAAACCAGCTATACAGAAATTTTAAATAAGTACGGTATGTTACTTATTCTGATTCTATTGTTTTCTGCATTGTCACTTAAAATTGATGGTTTTGCTTCCTTTAGGAATATTTTTAGTATTTTAGAGCAAGTTTCCATGTTTGGAATCATTGCGATAGGAGTGACCTTTGCCATTGTAACCGGTGGTATTGATTTGTCTTCTGGCGCGGTTGTTGCTCTCGCCTCAGTTGTGGGAGCGTCGATTGTCACGGGTACCGAAGGGTATGGAATGACTATATTTGCTTTCGGTGCGGCGATGTTTGTAGGCAGTATTTGTGGCTTAATTAACGGAACCATTACTGCCTACGGGCGGATACCGCCTTTTATTGCCACTCTTGGCATGATGACAATGGCTCGAGGGGTTGCTCAGTTAGTCAGTAACGGTCGTCCTGTGGATGCGAGTTCAGATGCGTTTACCTCTATTGGTGACAGCGCCATCTTCGGAGTGCCTAGTTTAGTTATTATCTATGTTCTTGTCGCGGTTACTTGCCATATCATGATGAGTCGCATGAGCTTTGGTCGCCATGTTTTTGCCATTGGCGGTAATGTGAATACGGCAAAAATCTGTGGTGTTAATGTCGAAATAACCCTTCTTAAAGTATACATATTAGCCGGCGCATTAGCAGGACTCGCAGGAGCAATGCTGACTTCAAGAGCGTATGCGGGTAACCCAACGTTCGGCAATATGTGGGAATTAGATGCCATCGCCGCGGCGGTTATTGGTGGGACCTCTCTAGCGGGTGGTGTGGGTTCTGTTCCCATGTGTATTGTGGGTGCTTTGATCATAGGTGTGATGAACAAAGGTCTAAATATGTTAGGTGTCGATCCATATTGGCAGCAAATTATCAAAGGAATGATCATCATTGGTGCTGTGCTGTTGGATGCTCAAAAGCGCAAGAAAGCCTAATGGGAATCTCATTATTAGGTGATTAGTTTCACCGTTCCATCATTAACATTTAAATAAGAAGAGACATGTTATGAATACAGTTCGCCTTACTGTAGCGGAAGCGCTGGTAAAATATTTGGTTGCACAGAAAATTGAAATAAACGGCAATGTTGAATCTTTATTTGGTTGTTCGTTTGCCATATTTGGCCATGGTAATGTGACTTGCTTAGGGCAGCAATTAAAGAACGTTGAAGAGCAACTGCCTACATGGCGTGGACAGAATGAGCAGTCCATGGCTATGGCGGCTGTCGCTTATGCAAAAGCGAATAATCGTCAGCGGATTGGCATCGCAGCAACCTCTATTGGTCCTGGTGCGACAAATATGATCACGGCCGCTGGGATTGCCCACACGAATCGATTACCCCTTTTGATGATGTCCGGTGATGCTTATATTAGTCGCTTACCTGATCCTGTGTTGCAACAAACAGAGCACTTTCACGCACCATCCATTACGGCAAATGATGCTTTTAAAGCCGTGACTCGTTATTGGGATCGAGTAGTTCATCCTGCCCAGTTAATGCAGACCTTACCTCTCGCTATGGATACCTTATTGGACCCTGCCGATTGCGGTCCTGTCTTTTTAGGGTTACCACAAGACGTGCAAGGGATGGCGTACGATTATCCTGAACGCTTCTTTGAAGAGAAAATTCATCGCATACGTCGTCCTCAACCTGAATCCTGTGATTTAGATTTAGCTGTGTCTATCCTAAGATCTGCAAAAAGGCCGCTTATTATCAGTGGTGGTGGTGTGCATTATTCGCATGCGACCAGTGAACTGGCCGACTTTGTTCAAACCCATAACGTGCCTGTTATTGAGACAATTGCGGGACGAGCAACCCTATTGCAGTCAAATCCATTAAACGGTGGTCCAGTTGGCGCGACTGGTTCAGATTCGGCTAACTACCTGGCCGCTCAAGCGGATGTTGTTGTCGCGATTGGTACACGATTACAGGATTTTACAACAGGCTCTTGGTCTGTTTTTCGTGACCCAAATCTTAAAATCATCAGTATTAATGTGGGTCGAACGGATGCCATTAAGCATCTTGCCATGCCGATTATTGCGGATGCAAAAACGACTTTATCTCAGTTAACTAAGCGACTTGGTGATTGGCGTAGTGCTCAAGAGTGGTCTGATATTGCAAGCTCTAAGGCGGCGGCATGGAAAACTCTTTGTCAACAGCGTGCTCATGTTGAAGGTAGAGAAATGGCCTCCTACGCTCAGGTTATCGGAGCCGTAAATAGACTTGCCGAAACGGGGGATACGGTTTTGACGGCGGCTGGAGGTCTTCCTGCCGAATTGAATATGAATTGGCAAAGTAAACAAATCGGTAAATTCGACATCGAATTTGGCTTCTCCTGTATGGGCTATGAAATCGCTGGCGGCTGGGGGGCGAAGATAGCTAACCCGGATAATGATGTCATTGTTCTAGTCGGTGATGGCTCATATATGATTTTAAATTCAGATATCTATAGCTCTGTGTTGACAGGTCATAAGATGATTATTGTTGTTTGTGACAATGCTGGTTTTGCTGTGATTAATAAATTGCAAAATAACACTGGCAATGACTCTTTTAATAACTTATTAGCTGACTGCCGACGTCCAGATGGCGAGTTAGCTCGAGTTGATTTTGCTAAGCATGCGGAAGCTCAAGGTGCTATTAGTGAAAAAGTAAGTGATATGTCTGAGTTTGATGCGGCGTTTGCACGAGCGAAAGCGGCTGATAAAACATCCGTTATTGTGATTGATATTGATCCTACCAAGTGGTCTAGCTGTGATTGTTGGTGGGAAGTGGGCTTACCTGAAATTGCGCGTACGAAAAAAGTAGAGCAAGCAATAGAAAACTTTAGTGAAGGGCGTACACATCAACGCCCTGGTGTATAAGGAATAATAATTATGTTTAATGAAGAAATGCGTTCTGAAAAGCCTATACGCTGGGCAATGGTGGGTGGTGGTCGTGGTAGCCAAATTGGTTATGCACACCGTTCGAGTGCGACCCGAGATGGTCACTTTCAATTAGTCGCAGGGGCCTTTGATATTGATGCTAATCGCGGCCGTGATTTTGGCGTGAACTTAGGGTTGGATGCCAGCCGTTGTTATGCTGATTACCTTACTATGTTTGCGGAAGAGGCGAAACGTGAGGATGGTATACAAGCGGTTTCCATTGCGACGCCAAATGGTACTCATTACGCGATTTCTAAAGCGGCGTTAGAGTCTGGCTTGCATGTTGTATGTGAGAAGCCCGTTACTTTCACTGTAGTTGAAGCCGAAGATCTTAAGCGAATAGCCAAAGCACATAATCGTATTTTTGGTGTGATGTATGGGTATACCGGCTTTCAAATGGTGCATCAAGCACGAGAGATGATTAAGCGTGGAGACCTAGGTGAAGTGCGCGTAATTAATATGCAATTTGCCCATGGCTTTCACTCTGAAGAGGTGGAAAAAGATAATCCAGGCGCTCAATGGCGTATGAATCCTGAGGTCTCTGGACCAACTTATGTTCTTGGTGATATTGGTACTCATGCTTTCTATCTAGCGCAATTAATGACGGATTTAGACGTAGACACTTTGTGCTGTACTCGACAAAGCTTCATAAAATCTCGGGCACCCTTGGAAGATAATGCACATGTACTTATGCAATTCACTAATGGGGCTGTGGGTACCCTATGGGCCAGTGGCGTTAATGCCGGATCTATGCATCAACAAAAGATTCGAATTGTTGGAGAAAAAGCCAGTCTTGAGTGGTGGGATGAGAGGCCGAATCAATTGAGTTATGAAGTGCAAGGTGAGCCTGCTCGTATTTTAGAACGTGGTATGGGATACCTGAATAATGATGACTCGGCGGTAAGCAGTGATCGTATTGGTGGCGGGCATGCGGAAGGTTTCTTTGAATCTTGGTCAAATCTATACAGTCGTTTTGGCATTGTTATGAAAGCGGCCGACAGAGAAGATCAAGAAACCGTGAACTCGACTTGGTATCCAGGAATTGATGCCGGTATTGAAGGTGTCCGTTTATTAGAGCGTTGCGTGGACTCAGCGGATAATGATTCTAAATGGGTTAAGTACCATGAATAGCTTACATTTCCCTCAAGATCGACCTTTAGACGTGATTTGTTTAGGACGAGCTGGCGTAGATCTATATGCACGTGAAGAAAATGTGGATATGGGAAACGTTTCTGGTTTTGACAAGTATGTTGGCGGCTCGCCTGCGAATATTGCTGTGGCTCTAGCTCGATTGGGTGCCAAAGCGGGTTTAATAAGCTGTGTTTCTGATGACTCTCTCGGTCGTTTTGTTTGCTCTTATCTTGAAAAAGAAGGCGTGGACTTAAAAGGCATGAAGGTTGATATAACAGGCTCAAGAACCAGTTTAGCCATTACTGAGATGAAAGCCACAGACTGTGAGGTTGTTATTTATCGTAATAATGCTGCCGATCTTACGTTATCGATTGATCAGATTGATAAAGACTACATCGAAGCCGCAAAAATATTATTGATATCTGGAACGGCATTATCCAGTAGCCCTTCTAGAGAGGCTGCGCTATCGGCCATCCATTATGCCAGAGCCGTAGGGACTCTAGTGGTACTCGATGTAGATTATCGGGCTTACTCTTGGCGTTCAGCAGAAGATTCTTCTTTATATTATCAATTAGCAGCGGGCTTATCTGATGTTGTTATCGGTAATCGAGAAGAGTTTGATGTAATGGAATTGGTCGGAAAAGAGCAATTAACGAATGACTCAGTAGATGCATTAGATCGAGATGATAAAACCGCTGAACGTTTTCTTAACAACTCGACACAAGTAGTGATCATTAAAGCGGGGGAGTTGGGTTCTAAGGTGTATACCCGAGATGGTCATCAGTTCCAACAAGGTATTTTTGTCGTTGATGTTCAAAAGCCATTTGGCGCGGGCGACTCTTTTGCTGGCGCTTTGATGTACTCGCTATTACAGGATTATACCTTAGAGGAAAGTGTCAAGATGGGCTCGGCGGCGGCGGCCATAAATGTGTCGAGAAAAAGCTGTACCGAAGCAATGCCGACTCTTGTTGAGTTGGTTGATTTTCTATCTCTCCATAGCAAAGTTTAGCGACTAACTAGATGGCTGACGCTGACGTTAAGTCAGTCATCTGTAACATGATTTATACTATTTTCACACTTCGAGGATGAATATTATGGGTAAGCATATACCAGCTTATGATAATAAAAACGAACCAATTATTGATGTAAATGATGACACCACACCATTGATTTATTTTAACCAAGTTTTTCTTGAAAAGGATGGGACTCATGAATACCAATTAGCGGATTACGAAACGACAGTTGTTATGGCTGGCGGTACTTGCACTATTACGGTAGATGGAAAAGTATTTGACCAGGTTGGTACGAGAAAAACGGTTTGGGATGGCAACCCTGCGGCTGTATATGCTCCAGTTAATGCCGTAGTGAAAATCACCTGTGTTTCAGACAATGCAGACATCATGATTGCAGGTGGTCGTTTTGAAGAAACATTAGCGCCATTTGAAATTAAGCCAGAAGAAAGTGATCAAGTGCAATATGGCAGTGATGATACAAAAACCCATCGTAAAATTAAGCACATTCTGGGGCAAAAAAATGCCAACCAAAGAGGACGTTTATTAGTCAGTGAACTCTTTACTGTTGGTGCTGGTGGTTGGTCGGGCTTTCCGGCTCATAAGCATGATACTGAACGCGCTCCAAATGAAACTCGATATGAAGAAGTGTATCAGTTTCGTTTTAATCCGGATCAAGGGTTTGGGGCTCAATTTTTGTATGAGCACGAAGATGATATTGGTCCTGTGTACCATATTAAAAATCGCAGCGTTATTGCCATTGATAAAGGGTACCACCCATGTGTAGCCGCTCCAGGCTACGAGATGTATTACTTCACAGTGATTGTTGGGGAGCATTCTAAGTCCTTAATTCAATTCTTCGATCCGAATCATGAATATCAAGTTCATACCATCCCCGGTATCAAGGACATGATTAATAAATTTAAATAATGAGGGATTGTGATGCTAGTAACTCTGAATGAAATTTTACCGGATGCGGCTAATTCAAATTACGCCATCCCTTGTTGTAATGTGTTTGGGTACGAAGAGGGGCGCGCTATTGTTGAAGCGGCAGAAGCACTAAAGAGTCCTATTATTCTTGCGGCTAATAAAGACATGGTTGACTTTATGGGGGTCGAAATGCTGGCAAAAATGCTGGTGTCTTTAGCCACGTCTAGTTCAACCAAAGTCTGTGTGCATTTAGATCATACTTATGAAGAAGACATTGTATTCAGAGCAATGCATCATGGTTTTTCTTCTGTCATGTTTGATGGTTCCCAACTTTCTCTAGAAGAGAACATTCAACGTACGAAACAAGTGGCTCAAGTGGCTCATTCACTTGGTGTCAGTGTTGAGGGTGAGATCGGCTCGGTGGCTTATAAAGAAGGCCGTGATCATATTAAGTCAATTAACACCTCACCTGAAGATGCCTATCGTTACGCGACAGAAAGTGGCTTGGATGCGATGGCCATTGCTATTGGTAATGTGCATCGGTTGACGACACCAGACTCGGTGATTGATTATAATTTGCTTGCATCGATAACCGATAAAGTAACCGACGTGCCATTGGTTATTCATGGTACAACCGGAATTAAAGACGAAGATATCTTAAGGTTAAAAACAACACGTGTGTCAAAATTTAATATTGGCACTTCTTTAAGAATGGCTATGGGGTCAAATTTAAGGCGGTTAATGAATGAAGAACCTGACAAGTTTGACAAGATGTACTTTATGCAAAAAGCCATGCCATTTGTGAGAGCCGAAGCGGAAAGAATTATTCAACTGCTTAGATAATAGAAAGTGGATGATTTTTTCTCTATTGAGTCTATTTCCTTATGAATAATAAAATAATGATAAGAGGAGCTCGGTATGCTTAATATCGCTTTGTTTGGTGCTGGCCGTATTGGTCAAATCCATGCGGGTAATGTCTCATTGAACCCCGATTGCCAGTTGAAATACATAGTAGACATGAATCATGAGGTCGCCGTCAATACGGCTAAAAAATACGGTGCACAAGCGGTATCTATTGAAGAAGCGTTAGCCGACTCCGATGTACATGCCGTATTAATTTGTACTATTACGGAAACCCATGCGGACTTAATTGAGCGTTCTGCGAAAGCCGGAAAAGCCATATTTTGCGAAAAACCAGTAGATCTCTCTATTGATAGGGTGGATGCCTGTTTAGAGGTCGTAAAAACACAAAAAGTGCCTTTAATGATGGGCTTTAATCGACGTTATGACCCAAACTTTTCTCACCTGAAAAATACGCTCGATTCTGGTGACATTGGTACGGTAGAGATGGTAACGATATCATCCCGAGATCCAGAAGCGCCCCCAAGCCATTATATTAAAAGCTCAGGAGGGCTATTTCGGGACATGACTATCCATGATTTTGATGTAGCTCGTTGGTTGTTGAATGAAGAGCCTGTTTCTTTGTATGCGACGGCTTCGTCGATGACATCGGAGCATGTGAAAGAAGCTGGAGACGTTGATACGGCCATTATTACACTAACTTGCAAAAGTGGAAAAATGGCGGTGATTACCAACAGTCGAAGGGCGTCTTATGGTTATGATCAGCGAGTAGAAGTGCATGCTAGTGGAGGCATGTTGACCGTGAATAATATGCCAGAAAGCACTTTGTCGATGGCTACGGAGAAGGGGATTACCTCGCAAAAGCCTATGGCCTTCTTCTTAGAGCGTTATGCGGCGGCTTACCGCCTTGAGCTGGATGCTTTTATTGCAGGATTAAGCGTTGGGGTAGAAAATTACCCAATAGGAGAAGATGGCAGAAAAGCATTAATTATGGCGGATGCCGCGGTTAAGTCTATAGCAACTGGACAGGTTCAATTATTGACGTTTGATTAGTGTAAATGATTTTTAGAAAGAAATGTTGAATCAATAGATAATTTGCCTCTTAATTGTGCGCTTTTTTAGCGACCTATATTAAGGGGCTTTTTTTGGTGCGTTAATAAGAAATGGGTTGAAATTATTGGGATTTGTTAAGGGCTTTAGGCTTACTTTTATTGGTTTTTTGTGGGACTCTAATGAAGAATTTGATCTAATTTATTGGGTATAAGTAAAATGGAGCGTTGCTGTTATGTATAAGAATTTATCTTTTAGGAAAAAGCTGATTGTATTAATTTTTCCCTTATTAGCGGGCCTTTTATTTTTTTCTGGACAGAGAGTTTACGAAAATATTCAGGAACGTCGTTCCATTTCACAAATAGCAGAGCTATTGAATTATTCGGTTGTAAGTAGTCGGCTTGTGCATGAACTTCAAAAGGAGAGAGGTTTAACAGCTGGCTTTTTAAGTTCAGAAAAAAGTGATGAAAAATTTAAAACGCGCTTAAACGATCAAAGAAAATTAACAGATAAAGCACTGCTAAACCAACAGGTGGCCATCATAACGCTTTCTTCTTCTGCTTTGATACCTTCTATTATCAGTGTTAATAATGCGATTAATGATAATGTAAACAAATTGATCGACATACGTAAAAAAGTCGATCAGCGATCCATTCAAACAGACCAAGCCATTCCTTATTATACAGGGTTTAATTCTCACCTACTATCTGTGAGTGCTAAATCGGCATTACTGAGCGGCAATGGTATTTTGGTTATTCAATTAAGAACCTATTTTAATTTTTTACAGGCGAAAGAGCGTGCAGGTATAGAGCGTGCGGTTATGAGTTCGGTTTTTAATCTTCAATCGTTTCAGGGGTCGTCTTTCCAAAAAGCGAATCAACTTATAGCGGAGCAAAATGCTTATATTGATAATTTTAAAACTTTAGCCTCTGCAGATCAGTTGAGTTTCTTTTCCTCTTTAATCAAAAAAGAAGCCTTTGCAGTTGTTGAAGCGATGAGGTCGACCGCGGCAAGTAAATATATAGAGGGTGGTTTTGGAATTGACGCGCAAGAATGGTTTACAGTGGCCACTAACCGTATTAATGCTTTGAAAGAAATGGAGGATAAATTAGCCGAAGACATTCTAATTGAAGCGTCAGCAGAAATTAATAGTGCAACCGTATCTATTTGGGTATCTAGTATTGTTTCTTTAGTCTTGATCATACTCGTTGGCATTATTGTCACCATGTTTACCCGCCAACTAGGACGTCAAATCAAAACCCTCAGTGAATCTATTTCTCAAGCATCGGCATCAAGAGACGTTTCTGTCAGATGTCAGGTGTTATCAACCGATGAATTAGGTCTCTGTGGAACGCACTTCAATAATATGATGGTGACGTTTGAAAAAGCGCTCAGTCAGATTGATTTAAATAGCGTACAGTTAGCGACTGCATCGGAAGAAACCTCTAGTGTGACGGCTTCCACTTCCCATAATTTAGAGCAGCAAAAGAATGAAACAGCGCAAGTGGCCGCGGCAACAGAAGAAATGTCCTCCTCCATTAGAGAGGTGTCCGCGAGTGTGTTGACTATTTCAGACTCAGCGGATTTAGTTGGTACAAACACTAAGAATGGCGTGGAAGGCGTTGCTCGTACCTTGAGCAGCATGAAGCAGTTAAAAAGTGAAATGTCTAATGCAAACGAAAGAGTAACAGAGTTAAGAACCAGCAGTAGTGAAATTCATTCTATCGTAGATGTCATTAAAGCTGTGGCGGAACAAACGAATTTATTGGCGTTGAATGCAGCTATCGAAGCAGCTAGAGCGGGAGAACAGGGGCGGGGTTTTGCTGTAGTCGCAGATGAAGTAAGAACGTTGGCTCAAAGAACACAAGAATCAACCAATCAAATTGAATCTATGGTGGCTCGTTTTCAAGCGGATTCAGATAATGTCGCCAGTACGATTGAGAAGTCGGTGTCTGAAGTAGATGATTCAGTTCAACAAACAGAGCTGTTATCACGCCAGCTTAATGACATCCAACATTCGGTTATTCAAATCAATGATCTCTGTTCTCAAGTTACCTCTATTACTCAAGATCAAGTAACAGCAACAAGTGAGATTGCGGAAAAAGTGGGCAGTATAGAGTCTCTTTCTATGGTGAATTCAGACGCCGGCTCGCAAATACTTGAAGCCGCGGAACAACAAGCGTTACTAGCGACGAGTTTACGTAATTTAGCGAGCTCTTTTAACTTTAGTCGATCTTAAATCAAGCTCGAAAAGCCCACTTTAATCTATGTGGGCTTTTCGAGCACAGATAATTCTATTTTCCAAGTTTAGATAACATCTCTGGTTTCATGAATTTATTAATAATGATCATGAAGCCAATGGAAGGAACCAGCAGAATTAATGCCGTTATAGAGGCGATTTGATAGTTGCCTTCCATACTGGCGGTATAAAGCAGTAATGGTAAGGTAGTAATGTCTGGTGCACCAACAAAGAAGGTCCCGGTAAACTCATCTAATGATTCTAAGAATACAAAAATACAACTGGCTATAATTCCAGGCATGGCTTGCGGTAATACGATATGGAAAAAGGTATAAATAGGTCCTGCACCTAAATTACGGGAAGCCCGTTCAAGCATGGGATCTGTTGATGAAAATGCCGCCACACTGATCCAAACGGAAAACATTAATCCATGGACACTATGAACTAAGACAACGCCTAACAAGGTTCCATTCAGACCGAAATCATAGAATATGCGAGCAATATTGATGTAAACCGTTAAGTTTGGAAACGCTTGAGGGATTAAAAAAAGCAGCATCCAAAACGCCCTGAATGGCATGCTTCGCTTTGACAAGGCATATCCTGCGGGCACTGACACCAATAAACAGACAATCACGGTCAGTACAGCAATAAAAACGCTACTAATTAAGGCGCTTGAGACATCACTGTAAGGATTAAAGACTTGGTGCCAATATTTAACCCCCATTCAGAGGGTAAAGCATGTGGGAAATACCAGGTTTCCGCCACAGTCCAGATTAATAAGTTGGTAATAGGGCCAAATAACGCAAAAGCAAACAGTAAAATAAAGACGCATTGTATCCAAAAACTTGGGCGTATTTTGTTTGATTGACATAATGTTAATAGAGATAGTTGGTGCTTCATTGTGTTTCTCATTAGATAGCTCCTTTATCTTTTAAGCTTTGGCGCAGGTAGAACCAGGCTAATCCTGCACAAATTAGATAAGATACGAGCCCAAGGGCATTGGCGACATGGTAATCCCCATAAGAATTAATCCTAAATGCCATATCCGTTGCTATCATAGTGGGAGTACCAGTGCCTATCATTAACGGCACAGAAAGAACGGACATAATGGTGACCGTCGACAAAATCATAGCGACGCCAATCGTTGGGGTAATTTGCGGTAACATGATTTGAAAAAGAATACGAAGACGAGAGGCGCCTAAGTTTCTCGCGGCACGAATCTGAGACTCATCTAATGCGGCCATCGCACCAGTAATAAGCAATGTGCAGAAAGCCAGCTGCTTCCAGACAAAAACAATGATAATGCCACTCCATCCAAGAAAGGATACGGTTTCAAGCGGGGTTAGCATTCCAGAAGCAATAAAGGCATTATTCATTAAGCCATTTTTTGCAAGGAAAGTTCGCATCATCTGTGCCGTTACAATAAACGGGATAAAAAGGGGGATGCGATAAATAAAGCCAAGAAGGCTAACGATAGAGCGAAACGGAGATAAAGTAATTAAAGCGGCAATGCTAATAGACAAAATAGCTAATAGTACAACGGAAGCCAATACTATGATGATGGTAAAAAGAATGTCATTTGAATAGAGTTCAAAGGCTTTTTCTAAGTGCGCTAGAGTGAGACCACCCTCGTCTGTAGTAATGGCCGAGTAAAGAGAAAAAAACAATGGATAAAGGAAAAAAAGACCGACCATAAGTGCGGCGGGTGCAATTAACCATAGGTTGTAAGATGTTGAAGAACGCATGGGAATATCCTAACAGAGAAGATTCTCTGAATGCCTAAACCTTCAATTAAGTAAAGGCATTCAGAGCCTACTTTTACCCTATGAAGGGGTAAAATCAGTATTAAAAGAGCTAATTTTAATTAGACACTTTACGCTCGTAGCCTTCTTTAATGTCATCAAAATAAGGCGCTATAGGAAAGCTTTTACCATACTGGGATAAATCACTAGGGGTGATTTCTGCAAACAGTTTTGCCCACGTCGCTTTATCTAAGTTACCTTGAACATGTTGGGCATCGATACCTGGGTACCAATTAAAGCGCTTTACAATGCCTTCAGCTTGTACGTCTGGGCTGGTTGCCATCTCGATAAACTCTCGTGCCAACTGTGCATTTTCTGCTTTTGCTGGTGTGACATAATACATGGGTTGACCAGGCATCCCTGGAGCAATAAGAGACAGTTTCATAGATGGTGGGATTTTTCCTTGATCCTTCCAGCTATAGAACATGTCGACCCAGACTGGGCCCATAAAAATTTCACCGCGGTTTAGCATATCCAAAGTGCCCGCATTTCCTGGAGTAAACGTGATGTTTTTATTAAAGGCTTTCAGTTCTGAAAAAGCCTTATCCCAGCTTGTTGCTATATCTTTATTATAAGGTGTGCTTGACAGGGTTGCCGCTTCAGTTCCATAGGCATAAATCCAACCGGTAACAAAACTTACCCCTGACATGCCGTTCTTGATGCCGTTATAGCCAAATGCTTTTGGATTGTCTTGAGTCCATTTTACTAATTCATCGTAAGACTTTGGTGGTGTTTTAATAAAGTCGCTATTGTAGGCAATCGCTGTTTGGCTATGAAACATAGGCATTACATACCCATTTACATTGACGCCAAGAGCATTCTCGGCACTGTCACGAGTAACCAGAGTGCCGGTTTTGATATCAGAGCGGTACTTAGCGAGTAAACCATCGGTTACCATTTCACCACCGATTTTTTGGTGGACAACCGCAACATCGACATCCCAGTTTTCTAAGCCACTGTTTTTTTGTGCGGACAGTTTTTCGAGAATCTTATGAGATCCTGCATCACCAGGACCAGTACCAACTATATTGACTTTAACCCCTGGATGGGATGCTTCAAACTTAGGTGCTAAATAGGTTTTGACATAATCAACCATATTCTGGCCACCTGCAGAGACAACATTTAACCTAGTGTCTGCATGAACGTACCCAGAAAACTGAGTAAGGCCGATTGAAGCAAGTGCAATGATCTTAGTTTTCGTTAACATGGTTTTTCCTCATTTGTGTAATGTACAAAATGGCAATTTAATTGATAGTTGATTTCGATACAGGGCATATTAAAAAATATGTAATGCACCGGCTGGAACACATAGGGTTACGGGAGTGCCTTCAAGCAGATTTTCATGATGATCTGCTTGAATTGTGTGCTTCCCGCAGCGCACACTAATTTGATAACTTCCACCTAAAAAGGCGCTTTGCTGGACATCTCCTAAAATACGTATGGCGTCAGTTTCGTTATGGAGTTTTGGGTGGTCTTGTGAAAGTGTTGTTAAGCCAACGTCTTCACTGCGGAAGAATACTTGGTAGGGAGTACTCTTATTACTGAATGAGGGTTGCATTTTTGATTGTGTGAGGCTTGACAGTGAAATCTGTTGCTGCAGTGATGCAAGAGAAGAAAAGGTTAATTTGTTGTTTGCCCCCATAAAGTCCGCAACAAAAGCGGTTTTAGGCTGGTGATAAATTTCTTCCGGAGTGCCCAGCTGCTCTATTTGACCTTGATTTAATACGGCTATTCTATCCGCCATAACCAGCGCTTCTTCTTGATCGTGGGTCACAATCAATGAGGTAAATCCCAATTTTTTCTGTAGCGCCTTTATCTCATGGCGAACGTTCAGCCTCACCTTGGCATCTAGGTTGGATAAGGGTTCGTCTAATACTAAAACATCGGGGCGAATGGCTAAGGCTCTTGCTAATGCCACTCGTTGACGTTGACCTCCAGACAATGCAGTGACCTTCTCATCCTGCAATCCTTCCAAATTTACGATGCTTAATAACTCATTGACTCGTGTTTCTATTTCAGCTCGTTCGACTTTTTGAACTTTTAATCCGTAGCCAATGTTTTGCGATACTGTCATATGCGGCCATAGCGCATAGCTTTGAAAAACCATAGTGATATTACGTTTTTCGGCTGCTAGTGTAGATATCTTGCGGTCACCAATAGAAATGCAGCCACTCTGAATCGGCATAAAGCCACACAGAGCATTAAGAAGGGTGGTTTTTCCACAACCAGAAGGGCCTAGCAGTGCAATCATTTCACCTTGAGCAACGGCAAGATTGATATTATTTAAAATGACTTTGTCGCCATAACTTGCATGTAAATTCTCAATAAGTAGGTGTGTCATTGTTTATCCATTGCGTAGAAATATTAAATCAGCATATTTTTTACTTTTTTTAAAAATGAACACGTGTTCACTGTTTTGTAAAAAAAATGCAACGTGTTACTGACATTATGGATGTCTACTTTGTCGTATCTTTATGACAATTTAATTAAATAAACATGACACTTTGGTGTATTGAGATGAAAATAGATGTAATTGGTTGTGGTAGTGCGTTCTCAACGATAAATAATACGTCATCAATAATTGTCAAAGATAATGATGAAAATCAGTGGCTTATAGATTGTGGTCCAACGGTCCCTAGAGGGATATGGGAAAGAGGAATAGGCCCAAATGAGATTAATGTAATTTATTTTACCCATATTCATCCTGATCATTGCTCTGGATTAGCCGCATTGCTGAATCAGTGGAAGAGTTTTGAGAGAACGGAGCCTTTAGACATTTTTTGTCAATTAGAACAGCGAAAACCTTTGGAACAATTGCTGGCTTTAGCTATTTGGCCTGAGAATGAAATAAGCTTCGAGATTCATTGGAACGATATTCAAATGGCATTCAGCTGGAAACATTGGCAACTTGCTACCGCGAAAACACAGCATGAAATGGATAACTGCTCACTGCGAATTACCCTTGAGGATCAAGTATTTTTCTATAGTGGAGATGGTCGACCAACCGCGGCGACAAAAGCGCTTATGCAAGGTGCTGATATGGCGTTTCAAGAATGTGCGTCGTTTGAGGCCCTCGAATCGAGCTCTTCTCATGGAGATTATCCTGATTGCGTCAAGCTATTAGTGGAAACCGGTGTTCAAGCCCTTGGGATTTACCATTGTTTTGATAGTGCCATCCCTAAAATAGAAAGTGTAATTGCAGATACGGATGGGTTGTTTTTAAGTAGAGATGGACTGTGTCTCGATTTAACTGAATTAAAGGCGCTACAACATAAAGTGTTCTCAGAATCAAACAAACCAATAAATCAATGAAAAGAAAGAAGGAAAACATTGGTGAAGTCTACAAAACAATCTGCGGTTACCGCGCAAGATGTAGCGGATTTAGCTGGAGTGTCGCGAGCGGCCGTTTCTCGAACCTTTACAAAGAATGGCAGTGTGTCCACAGAAACCCGAGAGAAAGTAGAAAAAGCCGCCGCACAGTTAGGTTATCAAATTAATTTTTTAGCTCAAGGTTTGAACCGTAAGCGGAGTATGTTGATCGGTGTTGTCGTGGCCCGTTTGAGTGACCCTTTTCGAAGTCAGCTATTGGAAGGCTTATTGAATGAAATTCAAGCGAGGGGCTATCAAGCACTAGTGACAGAAGTGGGAAACGCCGAGGAGTTGGAAGCAACCATTAGACGTTTTACCCAGTTTCGTGTGTCAGGTGTCATTGTTACATCGGGGCAACCCCCCATCGATCTAATAAAAGAGTGCATTCATTTTAATATTCCCGTCGTGGGCATAAATCGCTATGCCGCAATCCCTAATGTGGATTTTGTTTGTTCTGATAATGTTACTGGAGCGCAACTGGCGGCTCAGCAACTGATTAAAAGTGGTTGTAAATCTATTGGCTGGTTAAATTATCAGTATTCAACTTGGGGTGGTATTACTCGAGGAGAGGCTTTTTCACAGGTATTACAAGCTACTGAGCCTTGGTGTTATCAACAATTAGTCACCATTTGTGCTCAAGAGGATGGTTATGAAGGCGGGCGAAAAGCGGCTCATGAAATGCATAAAAATGGGCTGAAAGTTGATGGTATTTATTGCGCTAATGCGTTACTAGCCTGCGGTTTCTTAGATGGTATGAGAGAGCATGGAATGGATGCACCTAACGATTTCCATATCATTGGATTCGATGATACGCCTCAGACAGCTCAATACAGTTATCGATTATCTACCATACGGCAAGATGTAATAGAAACAGCCAAACGGGCTTTGTGGTGCTTAGAAAGTCGCGCACAGGATGCCTCTTTATTACAAAGATTAGAGGTGGTTCCCGTGTCATTAGTGCTTAGAAACACCTCTCCTGAATCTTCTTATTCCGTTACACAGTTAAAGGACAAATAACCATGACTATTAATGCAAATTATGACGTTTTAGAGAATGCAATAAAACGTGCAGGAGAAAAAGCTCAAGCGTTTCGTAAAGACGGTTTATCTATTACTGTTAAAGGTCGTCAGGATTTTGTATCTCAAGCCGATGTGCTTGTTGAAAATGAACTGAAAGAGGTGATTAAGTCACTATACCCTGATGATGCCTTTCTAGGGGAGGAAAGCGGTTTAACGACACAATACTTGTCTCATGATGGGGCCTCAAGCCGTGGAGTGTGGGTGATTGACCCTATTGATGGCACTACAAATTATCTACAAAATATGGATTATTGGTGTGTTTCAGTTGCCTTTGTTAAGGATAATAAGGTTGAGTGGGGCTGTATCTATGCCCCAGATAGAAATGAGTTTTTTATTGCTAGAAGTGGGCAAGGTGCTTATTTAAATGGAAAGCGATTAAATATGAAAGAGCCATTAGATGGTCATGCGATACTTGGATTGGGTCGTTCTAATAGAACCCTTTTACAAAACTATCTTGATTTAATGGTGATGTTAGATAGAAATAATATTGAATACAGACGCTTTGGTGCTGGGGCGCTTATGTTAGCGCATGTTGCGTCGGGATTAGTACATGGGTATTACGAAGCGCATTTAAATAGTTGGGATGCATTAGCCGGCATTCTATTGATAGAAGAAGCGGGCGGAACGGTTTCCGATTTTCTGGAAAATGATGGGTTGCTAAATGGCAATCCTATTTTGGCCGCTACCCCTATTCTATGGCGTCGTTTGCAAGCGGAGGATTTATAAGGCTTTTTAACTTTTCCGAGCCCTTTACTCGACACATGTTGCTTTTTTCTCATCTTGTTTTAAGCACGGATCGCGATAGGTGCTTACGTCTATTCATTATGATCGTTTTAGAATCGACGGCAGACTGGCATTGCAAGTCTTAGCGCCTTTGTTTCAGTATCATATTTTATGAATCGTCTATTTCATAGAAAGAAAGTGGTGTGTTTATGTTATTATGCGCGGCATTATCAGTATGAAATATAAAGAGGTGAGAGAGTGAGCGTTCAGTGGTTTCCCGGGCACATGAACAAGGCTAGGCGTGAGATCGAAGATGTTATGCCACAAGTGGATCTTGTTATTGAGGTGCTGGATGCACGCATTCCTGATTCGAGTCAAAACCCTATGTTATCAACTCTGCGTGGCGATGTTCCAGTTTTACGTTTATTAAACAAAAAAGACTTAGCGGATGCTGAACGGGTGGCTTTGTGGTTGAGTCATTGGCGCGATAATGACGACATTACCGCGCAGCCTTTTTCTACTATGGATAAAACCGATTTACATAATTTAAACCAATGGGTAAAGCGCTTAGTTCCACATCGAGGTACGGCTGAAAAACCTATTCGAGCTATGATTGCGGGTATTCCTAATGTGGGTAAATCCAGTTTAATGAATGCTCTGATTGGTAAACGTGTGGCCAAAGTAGGGGATGAACCTGCTGTCACAAAAGGTCAACAAAAGTTGAAAGTTACACCTGAGTTTCAAATTCTGGATACGCCTGGTATTTTGTGGCCGAAAATTGAAAATCCCCGAGCTAGCTATCGTTTAGCAGTGACTGGAGCGGTAAGAAATACGGCCATGGATTACGAATTAGTGGCGTTGGATGGTTTGGCTTTTTTTATGGCGCATTATCCTGACGCCTTGATGACTCGATATAAGTTAAAAGAAATGCCAGCCACGCCCGATGACGTGCTGAAAATTATTGGGCAAAAACGCGGAGGTCTTAGGGCCGGTGGTAAGGTGGATATGCATAAAGCAGCGGAAGTATTCTTAACCGATGCTCGTGCGGGAATCGTTTGTCCCTTTGTTATGGAAACCCCTGCAATGATTATTGCTGAAGAGCAAATAGTCGAAGAAAAGAAAGCGGCTAAAGAAGCCGCTCGATTAGCTCGATTGGAAGCGGCGATACCTCAAAGACAGCAGCAGAAAAATAGAGAATATAGAGCTAAAATGGAATTAACAGAGGGATCAAATAAACATCAGGATGATTCCACGTACAATGTACAAGATGATAAGTGAGTAAGTACCATGGACTATGAAATAGCATACAGTGAAGAAGATCATGGTTATCGCGTTCAAATGGGTTATGAGTTTTCCGTTATTGCTGACTGGATCAGTGAACATTTGACGAGCCGAGAAGAAATTCAAAAAGTGTTACAATGCATTCGTTTTGCGGATGATAAAGAAGAAGTCAGTCAGTTTACTCAAGGTAACTTTGATATTGTTATACAGCAAAGCGGCGTAAGTGTTAGCCGTAAAGTTGATATGTCAGATGCGCGTGATGAAATTGTTTCCATGTTTGATAACCAAAGTGACTTTTATCAAACCTCTGAAGAAGGCATTCAAGCGGAGTGTGGTTTAGAAGATTTGAATGGAATCATAGAAAATTGGTACGATGTTGTTCAATAAGATTGTTAGTCAAGCTGGCTGGGTTTACACTAGCACCTTGTAATTACTTACTTTTGCTTTAGGGAGCCAACATGCTCATCGAATTGGAAAAAGCCCGTACTCGAAATAATTTAGTACGTATATTTCGTGAAGACTTAGATGGTCCAGATGGTTGGAGCGATGGTTTTGTAGTAGCCGCTAATGAAGAAATGGTGATTCTACAATTATTAGATGAAAGTATTCGCTTAAATGGCTATCAAGTTTTGTTCTTGGAAGACATTAGTGATTTCGTTCATCCAGCACCTTTTAATGACTTTCAAAAGCGTGTGTTGGAGCTTCGTGGAGAAGAAGTAGAGTTTCTTAATATTGAACTGGGTGATCTTGGGCAGTTGTTACTGGATATCAGTGAAGAATATGGCCTAGTGACTTTACACCGAGAAGAGTCCGAAAGCGATAGCTGTGAAATTGGTCGAGTTTTAAAAGTAGATGCGGTTACCTTTGAGCTAGAAGAAATTGGTTCGGATGCTCGTTGGTTCGATGACACCTATGAATACGATTTGTATGATATTACTCGTATTGAATTTGGTGGCGCATACGAAGACGCATTGTTATTGGTAAATGAAGATTTGGGTGATGATGCTTATGAATTATCCGAAGATTATGAAGACGATGATTTTGAAGAAGTAGAAACACGTTAATTCTTCATTATATAAAAAGAGAATGCGCCTCTAAATTGAGGCGTTTTTTTTATAATTTCATCGTATGTTTAGGAAATATTATGTCTGTACCAACAAGATCGCAAATTAAGATTGGCGCCAAAGTAAATATCATTCAAAAGCAAGATCAGGGCTCTGGTGAATTAACTCAAGGTAAAGTAGAAAGATTGCTAACCAAGTCACCGAACCATCCCCATGGAATAAAAGTAAGATTGGATTCGGGTGAAGTGGGTCGAGTACAATCTTTTGATGAGTCATAGGTGAATATCGTTAATACGGGTCTTTATCGCCTTCGTTAATTTGTGTTTTGAAGCGTCTATGAGTCCAAAAGTATTGCTCTTTTTTAGAGTTAATTAACTTTTCCATCATTTTGTTCATTGCAACCGCATTCTCCACATCATCAAGATAAGGAAACCCATCAGGCGTAGCCTGCAAAGAAATGTGGTAGCCGGTTTCGGTTCGATAGTAGTCATACAGTAAAACTGGTGCATCAGTAATGCGAGAAACCTTGCCTATGTGCGCAATGGTGGCGCAGTTTACGCCAAAAAAAGGCGCAAATACGGAGGCTTTTCTTCCGTAGTCTTGATCAACAGCATACCAGACAGCGCAATTGTCTTTTAGCGTTTTGACCACTTCCCGCATATTGCTTCTTTCTATGGTCTTTTCAAATGTCCTTTCTCTTTGGCGCTCCATAATCCAATTAAGTACAGGATTACTCTGCAGTTTATAAATAGGATGGACCTTTACAAAGCGAGTCATTTGACCTCCACACAGGTCAATAGATGAAAAATGACCGCCAATAATGACGCAGCCTTTACCTTGCTCGAAGGTTTCTTTTAAAAGTGCTTCACCAGAAAAAGTGACTCTTGGGGCGGTATGTTCGACTGGAAAGAACCAGCTTATCAGCATTTCAAAAAAACCCATTCCCATGCTTTCAAAATGTTTTTTGGTGAGTTGTTCCCTTTCATTCTGAGTCATAGTTGGGTAACACAGTTGAAGATTGGTTAAACAAATATTGCGTCTACGGGCACTTACCTTATGTATGAGGCGGCCAACTTGTTTGCCTAAAAAACGTTGTAATTTCCATGGTAAGTGAGCCAGTAGCCATGCTATTCCAACCCCAAACCAAGTTGGCCAATGGCGAGGAGATAAATAAGGCCAAATACTTTGATTTAAGGTGCTAATTTTTTTCGGTTTTGCCATGGTAGCCTTCTAATAGTTGAGCCCAATGATGTTCGTTAAAATGAATATCATTATGTAAATCGTTTTCTTTTTCTAAGGAGCGAAGTAGGCGTTGTAAATTACTGTTTTGCCATTCATCATTTTGTGGGCGCTGGTCACACTTATCAAAATCGATTAGCCAAATTTTTTGAGTTTGATCAATCATGATATTGTGACAGTTTAAATCGGAATGGTAGATGCCTTCTTCATGGAAGCGCTTAATAGTTTGTCCAATGCTGTACCAATGGACTGCTTTATTTGCTCTCAATAGATGGAACAGTTCTTTTGCCTCTTTTAGCGTTTCTATTAATATAAAGGCTTCATAAAAACCATTATATTGGTTAACTTTGCCGGCAATGGCTCTTGGAACGGGCAGTCCTTTCTCAACCATATATTCAAGTAACGTTAGCTCTTGAAAGACTCGTGTTTTTTCCATGTTTTTGAAGAAAAACCGAAACTTTAAGAGTTTTGCAATGAGACCTCCTCGGCGGTATTTTCTTAATACAAAAGCACCATAGTTATTTTCTATAAACCAAACGGTACCGCGACCAGTAGCGGTACCGACAAGTTCATTACGCGATTGCCAATAGTCAGCAGAAAACCAATCTTCAGTGATAGGAAGTATTGTATCACTCAGTAGTAACTCAATATTATTAGTAACTAATTGTCTTTGAAGCATCTTTAGATCAGTTTTTCGTTGTGTGTAAATAAGGCTTGATGGGTTTTGTTCTGCATAAGCTCACTTTTATGTCGCAAGGTATTCTATAATAGACATCGTTTGAACGCAGTACTTGAGGCAAAATGAATTTAGATAAGATTAATCACATTGCTATTCTTCGATTATCCGCTTTGGGTGATGTGTGTCATGCCATGTTTGTTGTATGCGCAATCAAGCAGTGTTATCCAAATGCAAAAATCACTTGGATAACTGGCCCTTTAGAATCACATTTAGTGCGGCATTTATCTGATGTAGATGTGCACGTGTATGATAAAAAAACGGGAATAAAGGGAATGTATGAACTAAGAAAAGCGCTTTCCCATCTTCATTTTGATGTTTTATTACATATGCAGTGGTCTTTAAGAGCCAGCTGTTTAAGCCGGATGATTAGTGCGAAACAACGCATTGGATTTGCTTTAAGCCACTCAAGAGAAAAGCAACATTGGTTTGTTAATAAGCTGGCCCCAGAACCACAAGGGCCACATGTATTAGACGCCTTATTTTCATTAGCACAAGCTATTGGTGTGACTAAGCTGCCTTCACGCTGCGATATTCAATTGGAAAGGCTGGCAGAACCATTGCCTGAACGTTTTGTGGCGATTAACCCGAGTGCATCAAAAGCAGAACGTAATTGGACTACTCAAGGATATCAAGGACTTATCCAATACTGTTTAGATCAAAATATTGCGGTTGTGTTGACAGGGAGTCCCGCGCCATCGGAAGTGTTTTTCGCTAATGAGATACTTAAGGGTGTGACGCCATCATCAGAATTGATTAATCTAGTGGGTCAAACCAGTCTATCGCAAATGCTAAGTGTGATTGGGGCCGCGGAGGTAATTGTATCACCTGATACGGGACCTGCGCACATGGGTACTCTCGTCGGCACCCCAGTAATAGGCTTATATGCCCATTCAAACCCACAAAGAACAGGGCCTTATCAAGATTTAGATAAGGTTGTTTCTGTATATGAGGTATTAGCTGAAAAAGAATACGCAAAACCCGTATCGGAATTACCTTGGGCTGTGAGAGTGCATGATGATGCGGCAATGAACAATATACTATTAGAGGATGTGCTAAAGGTTGTGGGAAGCGTCTTGAAGTAACCCATAAGAAGGCTATATGTAACCGATCTTCTTATGGGTACCATAATCATGGTGTTACTTTAAGACGGCTTTAATATTTTTACGTTTATTAACTAATACCATACCAATAAATACCAGAATTGCGGCAAAATAATCCATAAGCTCAAGAGATTCATTGACCCAGAAAACGCCGATAAATAAAGCGACTACAGGTGGAATATAAGTAGCAGAGGATGCTTTAAGGGCCCCAACTTGTTTTATTAAGTAATAATAAAGTAAGAATGCCACCCCCGTTCCTAATAGCCCCAGCCCAATTATCATGCCTGTTAATGCACGAGTATCTTTTGCGATATCTTCTATTCCCGTTAAATCAGTAATTAACAGTAGGCCTATTGTTGATAAAGCCAATTGATAAGTCACCGCGGCAGAGCCTGGAATGTTTAATGGCCCTAAAAAGCGTTTAGCGTAAACAAATGATGCTCCAACGCTGACAACGCCTAGTAGCATATAACCAGTGCCTAACAGGGTGTTCTGGTCAACGGCATCTGAACTTGGTGATGCTATCAATACAACACCAGCTAAACCGATTAGAATGCCTAGCCATTGAGTCCCCGTCGCCTTTTCTTCCCTTAAAAATATCATAGCGGTTAGGAAGGAAATGATAGGTATTGCGCCACTTAGTACACCCGCCACACTCGATAGCAGTAAGGCGGAACCTTTTGCGAAACCAAAATAATACAGGCTAGTTGCTAGGATCGACATAACAAAAAAATGGCCGACATGTTTGGCGTGAGAAAAAGAAAGGGATTGAGTAAATACCGCATATAGGGCGATGGGTAAGAAACCGAAAATAACCCGTAGTAAAACGACCTGCAAAGGAGTGATCCAATCTGCAGCCCATTTCATGAAGATAAAGTTACTTCCCCATATTATGCCTAATATTAAAAAGGCGGCAATTGTTCTAATCGTCATTGATACTATCCAGTCATTGTTGCAGAAAATACAGGATGCGGATTAGATAATAAAAAAACGTCGATTACTATGTATTTATAATCGATTTTCATTGTTCTTGAGGAAGTTCAAGAAAGCGTTAAGTTGTGATGCGGGTAGCCGTTATTTTTATGCCAATGATCGTCATATTTATCTTCGAGTTGAATAGGCAGATTATCGACTTATTCAACTCGAAGATGATTGTCATTTGTGCTCTAAACTTCCAACGAGTGCTCTGCTAGTTTTAAATCTAAAGTGGCTTTCAATAATTTAAATAAACGAATTGAAGCGTCAATTTCGCCCTTTCTATTGGTTAAACTTTCAATATTAAGTCCAAGAGGTACATCCAGATCAAGTGTTGCCTCAATAATTTGCTCTAATGCGTTACGGCAAATTTTAATTGACTCAGCTAATGGATCTTTTGCATCCAAAATACGATGTCTTGTCGCGTCTGGAACGGAAATGCCCAGCCACTCCATAAAGTCTAGCGTTTTCTCACTGCCACAAGGTGTAAAGGTCAATATGATACGCTTAGGCTTACTATTTTGTTCACGGCACTCTCGAGCATAACGACTTATTAAATCGATAGTGGCTTGAGGGTTGTAAACAGCTTGGGAGATAAAAAATTCGCAACCATCAGCCGATTTTTTTAATAGTCGTTCATGTTCATCGCCTTTTTTTGCGTGGCGTTCAGCAATGGTTACACCGCCTAAATTAAATTCTTGAGTCTGGCTCTTTAAGCAATTATAAGCTTTGGATAATGGCAATTGAATATTGCCTTCTGAAGAAGGGGAGCCGACCAAAACAAGGTCACGTATTCCAAAGGTATTCCATGATTCGTCAAGCCATTTTATAAACTCGTGTTCAGATCGTGCAGAAACACTTTTGTAGGTAATGACTGGTTTCCTCGCAAGTTGGCTTAATCTATTTGACCAAGCTCTTGGGTCATGCGTTTCCATAAATGGGAAGGGTCTAGGCTTATTAGTACGGCTACTCTCATCCTGAATGTCGTAAACAATTAAGCCATCAAATTCAATATGATTTAAGCGATTCATTAATTTTGTAGAAACTTCCATTAGCATTGGTTCTTCAAGAGAAGACTTAGGTGGTGTTGTTCCGATAAAATAGACCCCTCTAGACGGGTCTTGGAATTTATTTGCTAACTCAGATTTCATAATGTCACACTCATATTTAAAACAGCTACTGATCCATCGCTGGGTAATTGGTTGCCCATTGGATAAGTCCATTTTAACAGTGAATTGAATTCAAGATCTTCATATTGGTGTTGAAAATTATTAATGCTAAAGTGAGGTTTGTTAATCCATGGAGGACATCTTATGAAAAATGTAGATCTTTCTGCTATCAAAGCGAGTGAGAAAATGCCGCCTGTGCATTTGTGGAAACCCGAATTATGCGGGGATATGGATTTAGTTATTCGGTCGAACGGCGAATGGATTCATGAAGGGGCTCCTATGAAGCGGGCTTCGATGAGAAAAATGTTTAGTCGTATTTTATGGTTAGAGGATGGAGAGCATTATCTTGTTACCCCCCATGAGAAAGTGCATATTCAGGTAGAAGATGCCCCTTTTTTGGTAACACAATCGAAAATAGAGCGTGATTCTAATGCTGGCTTAGTGACTTTTACAACTAATGTAGATGATGTTTTAGTACTCGGAAAGGATTGCGATTTGTGGGTTGAAACAGGACCAGAAGGCGATCGACCTTACATTAGTATGAGGTACGGAATGAAGGCCATGCTGCATCGAAGTGTGTATTATGATCTGGTTAATAATGGGTATGAAAAAGAAATCGAGGGAAAACAGCATGTCTGTATTGAAAGTGCAGGGAAAGAATTTTCATTAGGCATTTTTGATATCTAGCTTGGAGATAAAAATCGTTACTGGGGCGGTCTTAATGTGTAATAGAGTATTACCATTGTTAGCTCATAAGGTATAATTCTCCATCTATTGACAGCAAGTTGCTGTATTTTTTATTTATGAGGTTATTTTTTTGCAATTTACTGATTTTGGTTTCGACAATCGTATTCTCCAATCATTACGTCATTTAGGCTTTGATGAAGCAACCGAGATACAGGCTCGTGCTATTCCTGAAGCAATGGCTGGGCGCGATTTATTAGCGTCATCCAAAACAGGATCAGGCAAAACTTTGGCGTATTTGTTACCTGCGTTACATCGAGTCTTTAAAGTTAAGCCATTATCAAAGCGTGACCCAAGAGTTGTGATTCTAGTACCCACACGTGAATTAGCAAAACAGGTATTTGCTCAATTACGTCTGTTGCTTGCCGCGACACGCTTTACATCAAATTTAATTTTGGGGGAGAAAACTTTAACGATCAAATTAAGGCGTTGCAAAAAGACCCCCACTTTATTGTTGCTACACCCGGTCGTTTGGTTGACCATTTAAAGCAACGTAATCTCTTTTTAGATGGGCTAGAGCTGCTGATTCTGGATGAAGCGGATCGCATGCTTGATTTGGGTTTTGCAGAACAACTCAAATATATTGATGATGCTGCGAATCACCGATTGCGTCAGACCTTATTCTTTTCGGCGACGTTAGATAATACGGAGGTCAATGAGATTGCTCAACTACTATTACGTGAAGCCTCTCGAGTTGCCATTGGTAGTGGTATTGATGAGCATAAAGACATCACGCAAACGTTTTATTTGGCGGATCATTTAGACCATAAAGAAGCGTTATTAACGCATTTGTTGACCCATGAGACCATTAAGCAGGCTATTGTGTTTACCGCAACAAAAGCAGATACAGTTCGGTTATCAGAAAAAATACAAGCTCTTGGCCATACAACACAAGCATTAAACGGTGATTTGTCTCAAGCCGCACGTAATAAAACGATGGACAGTTTCTCCCGTGGGCATTTTAAAGTGTTAGTGAGTACTGATGTTGGTTCTCGTGGATTAGACATTGCGAATGTATCCCATGTAATTAACTTTGATATTCCGAAACAAGTTGAGGAATATGTGCATCGGACGGGCCGTACGGGTCGTGCAGGTTTTAAAGGCGATGCTATTTCTTTAATTGGCCCAAAAGATTGGTATAACTTTAAAGAATTAGAAGTCTTTTTAAAGCGTCAGTTTTCTTTTGCCATAATTGAAGGCTTAGAGGCTTCATTTAAAGGTTTAGCTCCGAAAAAAGTCGCACGAGTAACTAAGGTTAAAAAGGAAGAAAAAAACCATTTACAGCAACCTAAGGCGAAAAGAAACACGGGAGTTAAGAAGCGCTTTGATGTGTCTCAGCAAGAAGGTTTTGAGCCATTTCGCCTACCAAAAAACAAACGTACTTTACCTATTGATGATAGTGAAGACTAACTGGTTACAGTGAGTCAAGAGCTTTACCCAAGATGGTATTAAGCTACCTCTTTTAGGGTAATTGTAATGCTGTCTTGACAGAAGCTTTGATTCTAAGCTAATTATAGGTTTTTCTTATCTATATGGAGATAAGGTCATTAATCGACTACCGCCACTAAATGCACTTAAATCATTTGAGTCTGCCGCAAGGCATGGAAGTTTTAATAAAGCAGCACAGGAGCTGTTTGTTACGCCTTCGGCGATCAGCCATCAAATAAAAACGCTCGAATCATTTTTAGGGATAGAACTCTTTCGTCGCACAAAGCGCAAAGTGGTTTTGACGGAAGCTGGGGAAGAGTACATTCAACCTATCCAAAGAGTGTTTGAGTTAATAGAGTCGGCCACTAACGATGTACTGAGTAAACAAAAACAAGGCTCTTTGCATCTAGCGGTTTCACCAATCTTTTTAAATCGCTGGTTGATGCCTCGGCTGGGAGATTTTTATGCCAAATATCCAGAAATAGAGTTGGAAATCAGTGCTTCAGTTGGATTAGTTGATTTTGATGTCGCTGATATTGATATGGCCGTTTATTTTGGTAATGGTGAGTGGGGTGAGTGGGGAGATGTTGAACAGCACTTTCTCAAAGCGGTTGTGCTCGCCCCTGTGTGTAACCCGAAGATTATTAAAGATGATTTACCCATTAATAATCCAGAAGACATGCGCTTTTACCCATTGTTGCATGTGACTAAACGTAAATATGAATGGCATGGCTGGTTAGAGCAGAATGGTTTAGATCCAACGCTATTTAGACGTGGGCTAATGTTCTCTACAGGTTCTTTGACAGCAGGTGCCGCTGTGCAAGGGCTGGGTATTGCTTTAGCGGATCCGGATTTGGTTAAACCGGATGTAGAAGCGGGGAAGTTGGTGGTTTTATTTGAACAACATCTTATAACCAATCGATCCTTCTATTTGGTCTATCAGAAACGACGATCTATGACGCCAGCGATGAAGGCGTTTAAAAACTGGATGATGTTAGAGATACAGCCTCATTTAGACTGATTGTTGAATAAAGTATTAGCTGCTTGCTTTTAAAAATCGTATATTACTCAATTTCAAATTGAGTAAAGAGGTTGATATGTCTGCACTTACGGTAAACAGTTATTTTAATGATCAAGTAAAGTCGATTGCGTTGGAAAATGTTGACGGTTCATCGACCGTTGGTGTAATGGCGGTTGGCGAGTACACCTTTGGTACTTCAATGAGGGAGTATATGACGGTGATATCGGGTTCACTTAACGTTCGTTTACCAAATAAAAGTGAGTGGCAGACTTTTGCTAAAGGTGACACATTTATTGTTGAGGCAAATTTAAGCTTTGATGTTCTTGTTTCAGAAACAACGGCTTATTTATGTCGTTATGAGTAACTCAGTATTGAAGTAATAAAAAAAGGGGCCAAATATAGTTTTGCCCCTTTTTTATAGGTTGAGGAAAAGTGAGCTTTAACCGCTTACTACATTCACCAATAATGTCACTTGATCCCCAGGCTGTACATATTTCTTACTACCAACCTTAGGGTTCCACTTTTTAATATTGGCAACACTTACATTGAATTTTTGTGCTACTTTCCCTAATGAATCGCCAGCACGAAGTGAGTAAACTATCCTTTTAACAATGCTTGCGCGAGCGCTGTTACTTTTATTCGTTGCTTTATGCCAAATAGTAAGTTTCTTACCTGGACGTAAAGAATCATTTAATCCCATGTTATTCCAACTCGCTAAAGATTTAGAATCTGTCTTATATTTTTTAGCGATCCCCCATAAAGTATCACCAGATTTCACTGTATAGTTTGTTTTTAGTCTCTTTTGACTGGAAGAAGAGGATTGTTTGCGAATTAATCTTTGATGTGAGCTAAGTGTGTAGCGTTCAATTTTACTTCCTGCAACAGGAATCATTAATTGTTGACCGACACGAATCAGGGTAGAAGACATTTTATTAACGTCTTGTAATACTTCGACAGTAGTATTGTGTTTTTTTGCTATTAGCAACAGGTTATCACCCGCATCTACAGTATACCTTACCCAGGTGACTCTTTGGTTTTCTGGTATGGATACTAACTTAGCTCTGAATTTCTGTGCTTTTTCAACCGGTATTAAAAGCCTATGAGGGCCATCAGGAGACGTGGCCCATTGATTGAATCCCGGATTTAGCAAATAAATTTCATCTATGCTTGTATCTGCCATGTTAGCGGCTTCTGCAAGGTCAATTTGGCTGCCAATATTAACCACTTCAAAATAAGGCTTGTTCTCAATAAAATATGGTTGGTATTGATATTGCTTAGGGTTTTTAAATATTTTCGCTAAGGCTAACAGTTTTGGTACATAGGCTCGGGTTTCTTTAGGAAGATCTAAAGACCAAAAATCCGTTGGTTTACCTGCTTTTTTGTTCTTTTTAATGGCTCTTAACACTGTACCTTCACCGGAATTATAGGCCGCTAAAGCATGTAACCAGTTGCCATCGAACATTCGGTTTAATCGAGTCAAATAGGCAATAGCCGCATCAGTTGAACCTATAATGTCACGACGTCCATCATACCACCAATCTTGTGTTAAACCGTAAGCAAGTCCAGTTGATGGAATAAATTGCCAAGGCCCCGATGCTCGTCCATGACTATAACCGAAAGGGTCAAAGCCACTTTCTACTATCGGTAGGAAGGCGATCTCTAAAGGTAACTCTGCTTGTTCTAAGCGGTCAACAATGTGAAATAAGTATCTTTGACCTCTTTTAGATACTCGATCAAGATAGGATTTATGGGAGCTATACCATTTGATTTGACTTAATAATCGAGGTTTATCGTAATCTAGATTAAGAGCATAGCCTGATCTAATTCGATTCCAGAGATCGTTGTCTATCACTGATTCAGGGTGAGTATCAGGGGCACTTTCTATCTTTTGAGCGACAACTAAATCAATAAGCTTATCGTCTTCAGATTCCGCTTGACTGATGTCAATATCATCTAATTCATTAGCTTCTTGCTGGATTTCAAGACCGGTATTGTCAACGTTTTTTTGACTTTGAGCAAGTGTCTGACAGCCCGTTAAAAGAAAGCTTGTAATAAGTAACACAAGAGCATTATTAAGCATTGGAACCTTTATCATGATAAAAAAATTACAGACATTCTATAGAGGTTAAAAGATAGGTCAACTAATAAGCATCTTTTGCTCTTCTTACTTGAGAAAATTGTTTATCTTCTTCGATTGCCATTGGTTCTTGAATTTGCCTTGCGGCTAATGTGACTAGTTTTTTTTGATTGCTTCGCATAAAAGGATTACAGGCTTTTTCTAAAGCAATTGAGCTTGGGAGAGTCGGATTGCCCTGTTGACGAGTAACCTGGCATTGCTCGCTCGCTTTTATTAATTGTAGATTGTCAGGATCAACGCTCAGAGCAAATTGATAATTACTTAATGTGTATTCATGGGTGCAATATACAAGCGTCTGGTCTGGCAAAAGTTTAAAGCGATTCATAGCGGCCAGCATTTGTTGTGCATTCCCTTCCATTAATCGTCCGCATCCGCCTCTAAATAATGTATCACCAGAAAATAAAATGGGTTCCTCATCTGACATTGAAAAATAACATAAATGATCGAGTGTGTGGGCTGGGGTTTCGAAGACAGTAAATGATCGTTCAAAGATGGTGACTGAATCACCTTCTGCTACAGGATGAGTGACAAGGGGGGATAAATGGTGAGGGCCATAAACAGGGCAATTAAATTGAGCTTTTAGCTGTTTGACTCCACCAGTATGATCGAAATGGTGATGCGTAATTAAAATGCCAGCCAAACTTTTCTGTTGTTGCTGTAAAAAATGCACCACTACCTCAGCGTCACCTGGGTCGACAACCCAAACTAAATCCTTGCTTTTCTGTAAAATAGCCCAGATATAATTATCATTGAACGCTGGTAAAGGTAGAATAGTCATAAAAACTCACTGTAGTAATAAAAGTGGTGCCGGTAAATGACGTTGTCGGAGTTGATACCGGCATTTTGTTCGTTAGTGTAAACAGAGTTGAGTTAATTGTATGGCGAATAAGCAAGTAAGACAATTATTCCAAGAGTGGTACAAGTCAGATTTAGGGCGAAGTGTACTAGAACGAGAGTTGTCCATCATTGAACAGCAAACGGAGGGAAGTGTTGGTTATTTTGCAGTTATACAAAGCCCATTAATCGATTTGCCTCTTTCAAAGTCCCATATTAGAAACCAAATAATGTTGGCTCCTATTATGGAACTGGGTGCATCAAAAAATACGATTATTGGTTTGTCAAATGAATTGCCGCTCGACTCTGATGGTGTGGATGTACACATAATGCATCATTCATTGGATTTGTCAGAGGCGCCTCATGACGATGTTCGAGAAGCGGCTCGAACCTTATTACCCAGTGGTAGGGTGGTTATTATTGGCTTTAATCCATGGAGTTTGTGGGGAGGTAGAAAAATGGCGTCTAATCGATTGCATGCACCTTGGTGTAGTCGATTTATATCTCCTAAGAGACTGGAGGATTGGCTTAAAGTGGCGGGATTAACATTGGATTCAGTGGAATACATTTGCTTTAGGCCTCCAGTTAGGAAAGCGTCTTGGTATCAAAGCGTTAGACATATTGGTCGAGCATTAGAATTGACTCATCTTCCTTTAGGTGGTGTCTATATTATTTCAGCGACGAAACAGGTTCGTCGTCATATCGCTATTAAGCCCCGTTGGAAGAGAGCAAAAGTAAGAGTTCCTTCTATAACTAAACCTATTGTTAAAGAGATGCAAGATTGAAAACAGTTGTGATATATACGGATGGTGCGTGTAAGGGGAACCCAGGACCTGGTGGTTGGGGGGCTTGGTTAACCTTTGGAGAACACGAAAAAAAGCTTTGTGGAGGAGAGTTGGAAACGACTAATAATCGCATGGAGTTAAGTGGTGCAATTGAAGGTCTGGCGGCATTAAAAGAAAGGTGTGATGTAACGCTTTATACGGATTCTTCTTATGTCCAAAAAGGCATCACTGAGTGGTTGGCTGGTTGGAAAAAAGAGGCTGGAAAACGGCATCAAAACAACCTGTTAAAAATCAAGACTTGTGGCAAAAATTGGATGAACAATGTCAACGTCATAATGTGTCTTGGAAATGGGTTAAAGGCCATGCTGGTATTGAAGGGAATGAAATTGCTGATCAATTAGCGAACGAGGGGGTTGATAAAATCATGTCTACTCCATAATTTTAGTGGGGAATTGATGGGTTCTTTTTTACTTAAAGGTATTGTATTGACTTAGACTGTGTTTCAATTACTGGCCTAATACCCTTTAAAATTTAGGCGTGTGGCGCCAAAGGAAATAACATGCAAGAGAAAAGAAATAGAAGATTACGCAAAAAACTATATTTAGGTGAATTTGCGATAAAAGGATTTGAATATTCGTGCGATTTAGATATCAATTCTGAAACGGACTTTGATGCTTTTTTTGAGCGTTTTTTAGATGTGCTTGAAGAAAGAAAACTGTGTATGGGTAGTGGCGGTGATTTAACCTCATTAACTGGCTTTATTTGTTCTGAGCTTCGCTATGGTTCGGCAACAGAGGAAGACTTGATTGCTATGGAAGCATGGTTAAATGCCGAAGCTGTTGTATCAAATGTAGTAATGGGTAAATTAGTGGATGCTAATTACGACGAATAATTTGCCAGTAATGGCATTGTTTATTTTCTCCTAATCAGCATTATTTTTGTTTCAAAGAGGTTTGTAGAGCATGGCGGATAGATTTGTTGTTTTGGATACTGAAACAACCGGTATTGATCCTAAGCAAGGTCACCGTATTATTGAGATTGGTTGTGTCGAAATGATCGGCCGCAAACTTACTAATAGGCATTTCCATGTTTACATTAATCCTGAGCGTGAAGTTGAGGTTGAGGCTTTTAACGTTCATGGTATCAGTAATGAGTTTTTAGCGGACAAACCTTTATTTAGGGATGTTGCCCAGGACTTTTTGGATTTTATTAAAGGCGCAGAGTTAATTATTCATAATGCGCCCTTTGATGTTGGTTTTATGGATCATGAGTTTTCCATGCTTGGTAATATGCCAAAAACCAATGATGTCTGTACTGTTTTTGATACGCTTAAATTCGCTCGAAAAAAGCACCCTGGACAAAAGAATAACTTGGATGCTCTTTGTCGTCGTTATGGTATCGACAACTCCCATCGAGAACTTCATGGGGCCTTGTTAGACTCAGAGATACTGGCAGACGTCTATTTATTAATGACCGGCGGCCAAACCTCTTTAGGGTTATCAAATGATGATATTAGCGAAAAAGAGAGTGGTGATTCATCGTCTTGGACTATTCGTCGCTTAGCACCTGATAGATCGATGTTGAAAGTGATTAGAGCGAATGACGATGAACTTGAGTTACATGATGAGCGTTTAAATTTAATTGAAAAAAACGCAGGTCGAGTGCTTTGGCGAGAATGAATTTGTTATAAAAAGTAAAATTTTTTAGACAAAAAAGTGATTAGCGAATAAATAAAGCCTCTAAGTAAGATGTTGAATTGGTTTCCATTCAAGTTCTATTTAGAGGCTTTTTTGTTTCTTTAGGGCTCTATAGTAAAAATACTACACACAACCCACCGACTGTGCTGAGCACAATTGTATAAGGCAATGCCATCCATACCATTTTTCCATAAGACAAACGCAATAATGGTGCAATAGCGGATGTTAATAGGAATAGAAATGCGGCTTGGCCATTTGGAGTTGCTACACTAGGCAGGTTGGTTCCGGTATTAATCGCTACGGCTAATAAGTTAAATTGTTCACGACTGATAGTGCCAGCATCTAAAGCGGCCTTTACTTCACCTATATAAACAGTCGCAACAAAGACGTTGTCACTGATAGCAGACAGAACACCATTCGCGACAAAAAACATAATCGGCTGAATGTCAGCAGGCATATGTAGAACAACGTCGATAAATGGTTGAAATAGGTGTTGCTCATGTATTACAGAGACGACGGTAAAAAAGACAACCAGTAAGGCCGTAAAAGGAAGTGCTTCTTCGAATGCATGGCCAATGCGGTGCTCTTCAGTAATACCATTAAATGCAGTTAATAGAACGATAATCATCAAGCCGACTAGACCGACTTCAGCAATATGGAAAGCGAGAGAGAAAACCAGAATAACGGCCACAATACCTTGAATAATGAGTTGGGCTTTGTGGGTACTCGTACTGCGTTTACTTTCTTCTCTCTCAAAGTTTTTTAATATTTGCCGAACGTTCTCTGGCAGGTGGGCGCCATAGTCAAACCATTTGGTTTTTTCTAGCGCAACAACAGTGAGTAGGCCACAAGCTAAAACAGGCATTGAAACGGGAGCGACTTTTAAGAAAAACTCAATAAAATCCCATCCAGCCACTTTTGCTATAAGCAGATTTTGGGGTTCGCCTACTAGTGTTGCTACACCACCTAAAGCAGTACCGACAGCACCATGCATCAATAGACTGCGTAAGAACGATCTGAACTCGTTTAAATCTCCAGCATTGACGGGGAGAATTTTTGCATCACTGCCTGGGTCATGACTTTTATTTGAAGATTGATCGGAGGCAACTTTGTGATAAACGGAGTAAAAACCAACACCGACACTAATGAGTACTGCCGTTACGGTTAGCGCGTCTAAAAAGGCGGACAAGAAAGCAGCGGAAAGGCTGAATATCAAAGAAATGGCTGTTTTTGATCTGACTTTAACCAGTAGCTTATTAAAGATGAAAAGCAGCATGTCTTTCATGAAGTAAATGCCTGCGACCATAAACATGAGCAGTAAAATGACTTCAATATTATGGACAACCTCGTTATAGACGCCGTTAGTATTGGTTAGGCCTAGAATAACCGCTTCAATGGCAAGCAACCCTCCTGGTTGAAGTGGGTAGCATTTAAGTGCCATGGCTAAAGTGAAAATAAACTCAATGATTAGTAACCAGCCTGTTAGGAAGGGCCCTAGTACCACGAGCAGTAAAGGGTTTAGTACCAGAAAGGCAATGATTACTTGTTTATACCATAATGGAGACGACCCTAAAAAGTTCTTGCTAAACGCTTTTGCGAGCGTGTCTTGCATTTTATACTCCCGTATTCAAATTGAAAATCTCTACTGAAAATTAAAATGCTGAGAATCATAAGGTAATAAAGCGTGTTACACCATAGGTTTATATTAGTATGTGGCATTGTTTTTCTATATATTTGCCTCATTAATTCATTGTCTCAATCTATTAGAAGGGAAAGAAATTGGAATTTTTTACAGAATATGCAGGTTTTTTATTAAAATTAGTAACAGTCGCCATTATTTTAGGGTTATTTATAGCTGGTATTGCGAGCGGTAAAAGCAAACCAAAAGAGGGTGGGATTTCAATTCGTAAGATCAATGATCAATATGAAAAAATGAAAGACACACTTAATGCGGAGCTATTAGATAAAAAGGCGCTGAAAAAAATGAAAAAATGAAAAAGAAAGCTATTAAAGAGCGAGATAAAACGAATAAATCGGGTGACGCTATAGAGAGATCAAGAGTGTTTGTTCTGGATTTTGATGGGGATATAAAAGCGTCTGCGGTAGATAGTATGCGAGAAGAAATTACGGCGGTTTTAAGTGTGGCGACGGCAAAAGACGAAGTGGTGATTCGTTTAGAAAGTGGCGGTGGTATGGTGCATGCCTACGGTTTAGCGTCGTCCCAATTGATGAGAATTAAAGAGGCTAACATTCCTTTAACTGTTTGTGTCGATAAAGTGGCCGCAAGTGGTGGTTATATGATGGCTTGTGTTGCGGATAAAATAGTCGCAGCGCCGTTTGCTGTTTTAGGGTCAATTGGTGTGGTGGCTCAGGTGCCTAATATACACCGACTTTTAGATAAGAATTTGGTTGATGTAGAATTACATACCGCCGGTAAATATAAAAGAACGCTTACTATGTTAGGCCAAAATACAGATGAAGGGCGTGAGAAATTTCGACAGGATCTTGAAGAAACGCATGTTTTATTTAAAGAGTTTGTATCTTCTCAGAGAAATGTCGTGGATATTGAAAAAATTGCTACCGGAGATGTTTGGTATGGAATTAAGGCTTTGGATAACAGACTTATAGATGAAATATCAACAAGTGATGGTTATCTAGTCAGTCAGTATCAAGATGCAGATGTGTTTTCTATCGTTTATAAAGAACCCAAAAAAATAGCAGAACGTTTAGGTTTATCGGTTTTATCTGCGGTAGAAACTAAATTAACTAAATGGTTGTCGACTGTGTCACAGTATCGAGGTTTCTAAATGTTATTTGAGCACGCTGATATTCGTTAAATAAGTCAAGATAGGATCGCATTAGAAACAACAAATAGTGGTTTTTCGTTTGTTGTTTCTAATTATTGTTTATCTTGGTTTAATTTAACGTATTCGTATTGCTGATTTTTTGAATATTCGACATTAAGTTTTCGAGTGCTTGCTGTTGAATGGCCTCTTCTATGTCCATAGGTTCAAAGTACAGTAAAGCCCCAATAGTGGGATGGTCGATATAATTTAGCTTTTTACTGGCCGTTTTGTTGCGTTGGTGAATGGTAAGTAGGCTAGTTGGTATCGAGCTAGTATCGTTTTCTGTTGATTTGATCGTATCTTTTTCTGCGGTTATAAAATTAAATTTATAATGGTTTAACTGGATATCTGATTCTAAATAGCGACCAAGTTTTATCTTTATTGATCCTTGTAGTTCAGCATATCCAGAGGCCAATGGGTTACTATTAAATTGATGGGTTAGGGAATGACCTCGTCCATTAAAGATTAATGTCCAGGTATTGTTAGTTAACACCTTTACACCGCTTTTGATTTTATTCTGATAAGAGCCAAAAGGATTGTTAATCGGCGCTATATCGGCGCTATTCGATCGATTATTCGCTTTATTGCCTTCTTCTTGATTTTCGAACTTTGGAGTTGCTTTTAAGCTTAGTAATTCTTCGTATTCTATGTGCTCAACCGTGTTTTTTTCTGGCCAAGCAAAGGTCATTAAATAGGCTTTGTAGGCTTTGGCATTAGGTTGATCTGTATTCGCGTTGCTGTCTTCAGCAAAGAGTAGCGAGCTGATTAAGCTGATACCACAGAAAAACATTAATTGAGTGTTCAATGTAATAACTCCAAGGTTTTTAAAGTATGCTGAAAGCGGCTATCAGCGGATGGCATATCGGCAATGTATTTTAGTGTATCTGATCCAGCGAGTTTATAGGAATCCGGTTTTGCTTGAATAAGCTTTATCAGAGTCATGGGATTCACTGGTGTAGAAGGACCAAAATGAATTTTACCCTCATTGCTATTCGCTTCAATTTTAGTGATGCCAAGTTGCTCCGCTTTTAGTTTCAGACTGGTTTGTCTAAATAGGTTTTTGGTGGCTTCGGGTAGTAGGCCGAAACGATCAATCATTTCTACTTGAAGGTTTTTTAGTTCGCCTTCTGTTTTTGCATTAGCTATGCGTTTATACAAGATTAAACGGCTGTGAACATCGTCAAGGTAATCACTTGGGATTAGCGCAGGTATTCGTAAGTTGATATCTATTTGTTGCGGAGAGCTGATATCAACATCAGGCGCTTCGCCTTTTTTTAGTGAGTTAACGGCCCGGTCTAACATTTCCATAAATAAAGAAAAGCCAACATGTTCAATGTGCCCGCTTTGCCCATCGCCTAACAACTCACCGGTTCCGCGTATTTCTAAATCGTGAGTGGCTAAAGTGAAGCCAGCACCTAGGGTATCTGCTAATTGGATGGCTTCTAAGCGTTTTTCGGCATCTGGTGTGATTTTTCTATCTGTGGGCGTGAGTAGGTAGGCATAAGCTTGATGATGGGAGCGGCCCACTCGACCTCTAAGTTGATGCAGTTGAGCTAAACCAAACTTATCCGCTCTTTCGATGATAATGGTGTTTGCGTTTGGAATATCAATGCCTGTCTCAATGATTGTGGTGCAGACCAGAATATTAGCTCTTTTATGATAAAAGTCAGACATGACTTGTTCTAGCTCACGTTCACGCATTTGCCCGTGACCGACAATTACTCTTGCTTCTGGAATAAGTTCTATCAGCTCTTCTGCTGCCTTTTGTATGGTTTGTACGTCGTTGTGTAAGAAGTAAACTTGACCGCCGCGATGCAATTCACGCAAGATAGCTTCTTTAATATTGTTGCTGTCCCTATCTTTTACAAAAGTCTTTACGGACAAACGTTTCGCTGGCGGTGTAGCGATTATGGAGAGATCTCGTATGCCGGAAAGAGACATATTTAATGTTCTAGGTATTGGGGTAGCGGTCAACGTGAGTATATCGACTTCGGCTCTTAGTGCTTTAAATTGATCTTTTTGTTTGACACCAAAACGGTGTTCCTCATCAATAATAACCAACCCAAGGTCTGCGTATTTTATATCGCTCTGTAACAGTTTATGTGTGCCAACAACGATGTCCGCTTTACCTTCAGCAAGCTGTGCCAATGCCTCTGTGGTTTGTTTGCCACTACGAAAACGGGAGAGGAGAGCAATTTCTATTGGCCAGTCGGCAAAGCGATCCCGAAAGTTTTCATAATGTTGTTGTGCTAGTAATGTAGTGGGCACTAATACCGCCACTTGCTTTCCACCTTGTACCGCGAGAAATGCCGCTCTCATTGCCACTTCTGTTTTGCCAAAACCAACATCACCACAAACAAGTCTATCCATCGGCTTTTGGTTTTTCATGTCATTTATAACGGCGTCAATGGCAAGCTGTTGGTCGGGTGTTTCTTCGAATGGAAAACCGGCTGAAAATAACTCGTATTGATCGTCTGGCTTTGAAAAAGCGTGCCCCACACGAGCTTCTCTCTTAGCATAGATTTCTAATAGCTCTGCCGCCGTATCTCGAGCTTTTTCTGCTGCTTTTTGTTTCGCAATGCTCCATTTTTCCGTGCCTAATTTATGCAGCGGTGCTGTGTCTTCATCTCCACCGGTATAGCGGGATATAAGTTGCAGAGATGAGACCGGGACATACAGCTTCGCGCTGTTTGCGTAGCCGAGAGTGAGTAATTCTGTCTCTTGACCGTCGATTTCTAAATTGGTAAGACCTAAATATCGACCGACGCCGTGATCGATATGAACAACAGGCGCGTCTATTCTGAGTTCGGTAAGGTTACGAATAATAGCATCTTCATTAATATCGCTTTGCTTACGTCGCCTGTATTGGGAAACCCGTTCCCCCATGATTTCATTTTCGGCAATGAGCGTAAGAGAATTACTTATTTGAAAACCACGATTAATACGACCAGCTGTGATGCCTAATAAAGTGTCACTATTGAGAAAATCGTTCCATGAGTCCGTGCTGACGGGATGAATCTTATATTTTTTAAAAAGGTCAATCAGCGCTTCTCTTCGGCCGGCAGATTCAGCAACAATTAAAACCCTGTGTTTACAGGATTTGATGAAATCTTGTAGTTTTTGCAGTGGTCTGTCGTTTTTAGAATCAATAAGTAGTGAGGGTTGAGCACTAAAAAGCGCATTTTCACCCTCTGACGATAAAACAATATGAGCAAATTGATTTAGGGCTGAAAAGTACTCCTCTTCTCTTAAGTTGATTTCATTTGGGTCAAGAATAGGGCGTTCAATATCGTACCCAAGAGACTCGTGACGGCTTATATATTCTGCTTTTACCGCATGGTAGCCATCAGTCAAGGTTCCTGTTTGGGCGAGTAATGTATTTTCAGGTAAGTAGTCAAAGAAGCTTTGTGTTTCGTTAAAAAAAGAGGTAGGTAGTATTCTATGCCTGTTGGAATAATGCCATTGCTTATATCTTGATAAAAAGGAGAGCTGAGTGGAGCGTTTTCAAAGCGTTCTCGCCATTTTTGACGAAATAACTGGATTCCTTCCTTTGTTATAGGGAATTCTCGTGCAGGTAGTAGTTGTATCGAGCTTAATTTGCCTGAGCTTAATTGAGTCTCTGGATCAAACCAGCGTAAAGTGTCAATCTCATTATCAAACCAATCTATTCGTATGGGTTGATCTGCACCCATAGGGAATACATCCATAAGTGCACCACGAATAGAAAATTCACCGTGTTCACGGACGCTTTGTACGTTGTTATATCCGCCACTAATAAGTTGACTGCAAAGTGATTCAAGTGAAACGGTTTGTCCTTCACTTAATTTAAATCTTTGAGAGTCGATGTGGGAGCGCGGGCACAGGCGAACGGCTGAGGCAGAAATGGTGGTTAAAATGATGGCACTTTTTTGGTCTTTTAGTTGTGCAAGGGTTTCAAGTCGCTGTGAAATGATGTCTTGGTGAGGAGAGAATGCATCATAAGCAAGCGTCTCCCAATCTGAAAAACGTAACACAGGTAAGTTGCTGCTATTAAGAAAGGAAAGCTCGTCCTCTACTTCGTTCAGTTCCGCAACCGAGTTGGCAAGCAAAACAATAGGGCTGTTCTGCTCTTTAGCGATTTCGAGCAGTTGCAATGTTAGTGTGCTTCCGGAAATACCCGATATGATATTGCGAAAGCCGGGCTTTTTATTGATCGTAACTGTTGAAAGTAAAGGCATTGGTAGTAAGGTTTTCCTAACTTAATTAGATATCATTCCATATAGGCGATGAGCATTGTACCTATAAAAAGTGCCAGATTGGTTCGCTTTAAGATCATGACGATCTGTTAATGACCGTTTAATCAAAGTGACAAATTTTTGTATGTGGTTATTGTGTCGATTATTAAAACGCTTATCAATCGCTAGAATGCGATAATTGAAAGGTTTTTGGTAAATTGCATTAGATAGAAGTAAATATCCAGTGTTGAATCTGTCTTATATCAAAAGTGTATTATAACTTTTTGTTTTGCTTCCAAAATGTAGTTTTCTTACTTATCCGCTCACAAGGAAAGATCATTTGTTATGAAATAGTCAATCCTGTCTCGTAAAATCCACCTTAAGCGGTAGTCAATCCAGTCAATGATCTTTATAATGCTAAGGTTTTTTGGTGAAGTCGCTTTATGTTTGAAAATTACAAGAAATGTGATTTTTATTGTTAGGTCTTTTTTTAAAATACTACAAATACAACATAAAGTACTTTTGTGTTCAATATTCGTTGGGCAGAACATATGTTTAAAATTACTAAAGGCCTTGACCTACCGATCAGTGGAGCACCTAATCAAGTGATTGAAGATGCTCCAGTCGCACGCTCAGTGGCTGTGATCGGACCCGATTATCATGGTATGAAACCTACTATGATGGTTCAGGTTGGAGATAAGGTTAAAAAAGGTCAATTACTCTTTACAGATAAAAAAACGGAAGGCGTAAAGTATACTGCGCCTTCTGCTGGTGTTGTGGCTGCTATTAATCGTGGTGAAAAACGAGTACTTCAATCTGTTGTAATAGATGTTCAAGGACAAGATGCGGAGACGTTTTTCTCTTGCTCTGGTTCTGAGTTAAAAACATTAGAGCGTCAACAGGTTGTTGATAATTTGAATGACTCTGGGTTATGGGTGTCATTTCGAACGCGTCCGTTTTCCAAGGTCCCTGCACTTGACAGTGAGCCAAGTTCAATTTTTGTAACAGCTATGGATACTAATCCATTAGCGGCTTCAGCAGAAATTGTCTTGTCCGATAATACAGAGCATTTTGCTGATGGTTTGGCGGTTATTGCCAAGCTTACAAAAGGTTCTGTTTTTGTATGTAAAGCGCCAGGAACTAAAATTCCTACTACGTCTGAAGTCAGTGTTCAAGAATTTGATGGCCCTCATCCTGCTGGATTAGCGGGGACTCATATACACTTCCTAGACTCTGTTAGTGATAAAAAAACGGTCTGGTCTATTAACTATCAAGATGTAGTCGCTATAGGTCAACTGTTCACTACGGGTGAGTTGAACTCAGAGCGTGTTATTTCATTAGCGGGTCCGCAAGTTACAACGCCTCGTTTATTGCGAACTCAGGTCGGTGCTCACCTTGATGAATTGACGGCGGGTCAATTGAAGTCAGGTGAGAATCGTATTATTTCGGGTTCTGTTTTGTCTGGTCGCAATGCGGCGGGTCCATATGCATTTCTTGGTCGTTACCATCAACAAGTGACAGTATTACTTGAAGGTCGTGAACGTCAGATGATGCATTATTTACGAGCAGGTCATGAAAAACATTCAGTATTAAATGTTTTTATGTCAAAACTGCTTGGAAAGACGGATTTTGCTATGAGCACAACGACAAATGGTTCTGATCGTACAATGTTGCCATTAGGTCACTTTGAGCGCTTAGTCCCAATGGATATTTTACCTACTCAATTGTTACGTTCACTTGTAGTAAATGATACTGAACAAGCTCAATTGTTAGGAGTCTTAGAGCTAGATGAAGAAGATTTGGCACTTTGTACATACAGTTGTTCTGGTAAATTTGAATATGGCCCGATCCTTCGGGATTGTTTAACTCTGATTGAAAGAGAGGGGTAAGATATGGGGCTTAGAAAAGTTCTCGACGATATGGAACCTCATTTCCATACAGGCGGTAAATACGAAAATTGGTATGCTTTATATGAAGCAGTAGATACCATCTTTTATCGTCCAAGTTCTGTTACAAAAGCAAGTTCTCACGTTCGTGACGCGGTAGATATGAAGCGCATCATGATTTTGGTGTGGATGTGTACTTTTCCTGCTATGTTTTTCGGCATGTATAACATTGGCTTTCAAGCGAATACCGCAATGGAAGCAATGGGAGTAGCAAGCCCAGATACTTGGAGGCATTCAATAATTGGTGCGTTGAGCGGATATAGCGCAGCCAGTTTGTGGGATAACATGATATATGGTGCGTTGCACTTTTTACCTGTTTATCTTGTGACCTTTATTGTTGGTGGCTTCTGGGAAGTGCTTTTTGCGGCGGTTCGTAAGCATGAAGTAAATGAAGGTTTCTTTGTTACCTCCATTTTATTTGCTTTGTCACTGCCTGCTACCATTCCTTTATGGCAAGTTGCTCTGGGTATTACCTTTGGTGTTGTGCTTGCGAAAGAGGTGTTTGGTGGTACAGGTAAAAACTTCTTGAATCCAGCGCTTGCTGGTCGTGCTTTCTTGTTCTTCGCTTATCCTGCTTCTATGTCAGGTGATGCCGTTTGGACAGCCGTAGATGGATTTTCCGGTGCGACAGCATTGAGTCAGTTAGCCGCAGATGGTGTTGCTGGTTTGTCTGTAGCTTGGTCTGATGCTTTCTTTGGTTTTGTTCAAGGTTCAATGGGTGAGACATCTACCTTTGCTATTTTGATTGGTGGTGGTGCTCTTCTAGTGATGAGGATAGCGGCTTGGCGAATTGTTGCTGGCGTGTTCCTAGGTATGTTGGGCGTTTCGGTTTTATTTAACCTAATTGGTTCAGATACAAACCCAATGTTCGCAACACCTTGGTACTGGCACCTTGTTTTGGGTGGCTTTGCTTTTGGTATGATGTATATGGCGACTGATCCAGTGTCAGCGTCTATGACAAATACTGGTAAGTGGTTCTACGGTGCGCTAATTGGGATTATGGTTGTTTTAATTCGAGTAGTAAACCCAGCTTATCCTGAAGGTATGATGTTGGCGATATTGTTTGCTAACTTGTTCTCGCCTTTCATTGACCACTTTGTTGTGCAAGCAAATATCAAACGGAGGAAAGCTCGCAATGTCTAGTAACGATAGTATTAAAAAGACGGTTGTCGTTGCTCTATCTTTGTGTCTGGTTTGTTCCGTATTTGTTGCGGCAGCCGCTGTTGGTTTGAAGCCTATTCAAAAAGCCAACAAAGACCTAGATCGGAAGCAAAATATCTTAGCTGCGGCGGATATGCTAGATCCTGACAAGTCAGTGGACGAAATATTTGAGTCTATTGAGACACGCTTGGTAAACATATCTACAGGTAAGTTCGCTACTGAGGCCGAGCTTACTTCTGCTGGTATTAACCCGGCTACATACGATCAAAATATTGCGTCAAAAGATCCTGCTTTATCTATTGCATTAGAAGCGGAAGATGATATTGCAAGTATTAAACGCCGTGCTGAATACAGTTCTGTGTATTTGGTTAAGTCTGGTGATGATATTGAGCGTATTATCTTGCCTGTTAAAGGTTATGGATTGTGGTCAACAATGTATGGGTTTATGGCATTAGAAAGTGACTTTAACACTGTGATTGGTTTTGGCTTTTATGATCAAGCCGAAACTCCAGGGTTAGGTGGTGAAGTGGATAACCCAAACTGGAAAGCGTTGTGGAAAGGTAAAATGGTTTACAACGAATCTGGCGAAGCTGTACTAGGTTTGGTGAAAGGCTCTGTTGACTCGACCGATCCACAAGCCGCTTATAAAGTGGATGGTTTATCTGGTGCAACATTAACCAGTCGAGGTGTAACCAATCTTGTTCATTATTGGTTAGGTGAGCAAGGTTTTGGTCCTTTCTTGTCTAATCTTAAAGGCGAGGGGGAGTAATTATGTCTGAAGTAAGAAAGGTGCTTTTTGCACCTATAATGAATAACAACCCAATTGCTCTGCAAATTTTGGGTATTTGTTCTGCGTTGGCCGTAACAAGTAGTTTAAGTGTAAGTTTGGTTATGGCGATTGCTTTAACTTTAGTTACTGCTTTTTCAAACTTTTTTATTGCGATTATTCGTAATCATATCCCAAGCAGTATTCGTATCATTGTACAAATGATCGTTATTGCATCGTTGGTAATTGTGGTCGATCAAATTTTAAAGGCTTATGCATTTGAAATTAGTAAGCAATTGTCCGTGTTCGTTGGTCTGATTATAACCAACTGTATTGTAATGGGGCGTGCTGAAGCCTATGCAATGAAAAATCCTCCTGGGATGAGCTTCATTGACGGTATTGGTAATGGTTTAGGCTACAGTGCCATGTTATTAGTTGTTGGTTTCTTCCGTGAACTTTTGGGTGCAGGTAAATTGTTTGGTGTTGAAATTTTCCAAACCGTTCAAAACGGTGGTTGGTATCAGCCTAATGGTTTAATGCTGCTTCCTCCAAGTGCTTTCTTTGTAATTGGTCTTGTGATTTGGGCTCTAAGATCTTGGAAAACAGATCAAGTGGAAGCGCCTGATTTTAAAATCGCTGCCAATTCTCGTGTACAGGAGGCTCATTAATGGAACATTTAATTAGTTTGTTCATCAAGGCTGTGTTTGTTGAAAACATGGCGTTGGCGTTCTTCTTAGGTATGTGTACTTTCTTAGCTTTGTCTAAGAAAGTAGAAACAGCTATTGGCCTTGGTATTGCTGTTGTTGTCGTACTGGCAATTACGGTACCTTTAAATAACTTGATTTATAAGAACTTATTAGCAGATGGTGCTCTTGAATGGGCGGGGATGCCTGGTATTGATCTAAGCTTCCTTGGCTTGCTGAGTTATATAGGGGTTATTGCCGCAATTGTTCAGATTCTTGAGATGACGCTGGATAAATACATGCCGGCTTTGTATAACGCACTGGGGGTTTTCCTCCCTCTGATTACCGTGAACTGTGCCATTATGGGTGCGTCTCTTTTCATGGTAGAGCGTGATTATAACTTCAGTGAGAGTGTTGTTTATGGGGTTGGTGCTGGTATCGGTTGGGCGCTTGCAATTGCTGCGCTTGCGGGTATCCGTGAAAAACTTAAATATTCTGATGTGCCAGCTGGTCTTCGCGGTTTAGGTATTACCTTTATCACGGTAGGTCTAATGAGCTTAGGATTTATGTCTTTCTCTGGTGTTCAGCTGTAAGTTACATCTCAAGAAGAACCATGAATAGGATTTATTAAACATGCTTAACTTAGAAATTATTCTAGGTGTGGTGATGTTCACCGTTATAGTGCTTGCTTTGGTTGCCATTATATTGGCTGCTAGGGCAAAGCTAGTAAGTACAGGTGATGTCACGATACATCTCAATGGCGAAAAAGAAATAAAAGTGGCGGCTGGCGGCAAGCTTTTACAAACACTAGCAGAAAATGGCGTTTTCTTGTCTTCTGCTTGTGGTGGTGGCGGTACGTGCGCACAGTGTAAGTGTGTTGTTAGTAGTGGGGGCGGCTCTATGCTGTCAACGGAGCAATCTCACTTTAATCGTCGTGAGGAAAAAGAAGGCTATCGTTTATCTTGTCAGGTTGCTGTTAAGCAAGATATGCATGTCGAAGTGCCTGAAGAAGTATTTGGGGTAAAAGCGTGGGATTGTACTGTTGAGTCTAATCCAAACCTAGCTACCTTTATTAAGGAATTGACGCTTAAGTTACCAGAAGGTGAAAATGTCAATTTCCGTGCTGGTGGTTATGTTCAGCTCGAGGCACCAGCTCATACTGTCCATTACAAAGATTTTGATATTGAAGAAGAATATCGTGGGGATTGGGATAAATTCAATCTTTGGAAATTTACGTCTGTTGTTTCTGAGCCGATTATTCGTGCTTACTCAATGGCTAACTATCCAGAAGAACGTGGTCTTGTGAAGTTTAATATTCGTATTGCTTCACCACCTCCTGGCAAAGATGATGTTCCTCCAGGTCAAATGTCTTCTTATGTTTTTAGCTTGAAACCTGGTGATAAAATTAAGGTATACGGACCATTTGGCGAATTTTTCGCTAAAGATACGGATGCTGAAATGGTATTTATTGGTGGTGGTGCTGGTATGGCACCTATGAGATCGCATATCTTTGATCAGCTTAAGCGTTTGAAATCAACGCGTAAGATGAGTTTTTGGTATGGAGCTCGTAGTTTGCGTGAATCTTTCTATGATGATGAGTACGACACTCTTCAAGCAGAGAATGAAAACTTTAAGTGGCATCTTGCACTTTCTGATCCGCAACCTGAAGATAACTGGGAGGGTTATACAGGCTTCATTCATAATGTGTTGTATGAGAATTATCTGAAAGACCATCCTGCTCCAGAGGATTGTGAGTTCTACATGTGTGGACCTCCAATGATGAACCAGGCGGTTGTAAAAATGCTTCAAGATCTTGGTGTAGAAGATGAAAATATTCTACTTGATGATTTTGGTGGCTAGATTATTTGTCTAAATAAAACCCCACTTATGTGGGGTTTTATTTTTATAGTAAGAAAGTGTATGCGTAAAAAAATAGTATTGATTTTAGCTCCAGTTATTGTCCTTTTATTGCTTATCAAAGGGATGACATTTTCACCTGAGTTGGTTAGTTTTTCTGGACCAACTATGGGTACAACATACACAGTTAAGTTTTATACTGTTGAGAGTGGAGGCAATGTTCAGTCGTTAAAAGATGATGTGGACAGTGTGTTGCTTCGTATTAATCAGTTGATGTCGACTTATGATCCATCATCTGATTTATCCTTATTTAATAAAATGCCGAGTGGCTCAAAGCAAGAGGTCTCTAGTGAATTTGCATATGTGGTAGATAAAGCATTGCTTATTAGTACTATGTCTGATGGTTACTATGATGTGACAGTTGGACCATTGGCAAACTTATGGGGATTTGGGCCTGATAAGAGTAGAGATGAGCCGCCAACGGATGAGAAAATTAATGACGCCAAGCAAAAAGTGGGTTATCAAAATTTGTTGTTATCTGGCAATGTCCTTTCAAAAGAAAAAGACATCTATGTGGATTTATCTTCTATTGCAAAGGGTTATGGTGTTGATGCCATTGCCAATAAATTGGATGAAAATGGCATTGAAAGCTATTTGATCGAGGTAGGTGGTGAAATTCGCTCTAAAGGAAAAAAAGAAGATGGAGGGTCTTGGAAAATAGCCATTGAGAGTCCTGCAGGTGGTCATAATGTTGCTCAATTGATTATTGATGTTGATGACCTTGCTATTGCAACTTCTGGTGACTATAGAAATTATTTCGAAAAAAATGGCGTTCGATATTCTCATATTATTAATCCAAAGACCGGGCGACCAATCACTCATAAGCTAGTATCTGTTACTATTATAGATAAGACGGCCGTTATGGCGGATGGATTGGCTACTGCGATAACCGTTCTTGGGCCGGATAAAGGGTTAGAATTTGCCGAGAAGCATGGTATAGCGGCTTACTTGATGATTAAGAAAGATTTTGGCTATGAAGAGCGAGTCTCTACCGCTTTTGAACCATATCTAAAAACATCAATCAAATAGAATACGTATTTTAATTAATAGGAGTTTGTGATGTTAACAATTGTTTTGGCGTTCGGGCTAATGTTACTTCTAGTGGCAGCAATGGCTGTAGGGGTATTGATGGGAAGGAAGCCCATATCTGGGTCATGCGGTGGTATGAGTGCTTTAGGAATGGAAGTTGCTTGTGATATTTGTGGTGGTGATAAAGGTAAATGTGACGAAGAAAATGCAACCACAGCAGCAAGTGTTAAAGCGGAAGATCAGTTTTACGACGCATCGAAATAACAAATAATGACAATATACATCGAGGGGCGATTATGACGACGAGACATTATGATGTCGTAGTATTAGGTACAGGACCTGCAGGTGAAGGTGCTGCAATGAATGCGGCAAAGGCGGGTAAAAAAGTAGCCGTTATTGAGGCCAGTGAGCGTGTTGGTGGTAGTTGTACACATTTGGGTACAATCCCTTCAAAAGCGTTAAGGCATGCCGTTAAAGAAATTATTGCTTTTAATACTAACCCTATGTTTCGCGACATCGGCGAGCCTCGTTGGTTTTCTTTTCCGAAAGTGCTTACGCATGCAAATAAAGTAATTGATAAGCAGGTTATGGGTAGAACGGAATACTATGCTCGCAACCGAATTGATATTTACTTCGGTAAAGGGAAGTTTAAAGACAGCAATACCGTTGAGGTAAATACCTATGAAAAAGGGCCTGAATTATTAGTTGCAGATAAATTTGTGATTGCTACTGGCTCAAGACCTTATCGTCCTGCTGATATTGATTTCACTCATCCAAGAGTATATTGCTCAGATACGATTTTGAGTTTAAGTCATACTCCACGTTCTCTGATTATTTATGGCGCTGGTGTAATTGGTTGTGAGTATGCTTCTATTTTCTGTGGATTAGGGGTAAGAGTTGAGCTTATAAATCCTGGAAAGAAACTATTAAGCTTTTTGGATGATGAAATTACGGATGCATTGAGTTATCACCTGCGTGATAGTGGTGTATTGATTCGTCATAATGAATCTTATGAAAAGGTTGAAACAACGGAGCGTGGTGTTGTTGTTCATATGAACTCGGGTAAAAAAATCAGGGCAGATGCGTTTTTGTTCTGTAATGGACGATCTGGTAATACAGACAGCTTGAATCTGGAGTCAATTGGTTTAGAGGCAAACAGTCGTGGACAATTAGCCGTACAAGAGACGTATCAGACTGCGGTTGAAAATGTTTATGCGGCCGGTGATGTCATTGGATGGCCAAGCCTTGCGAGTGCGGCCTATGATCAGGGTCGTGCCGTTGCAGCAAATATGTATGGACTGGATGGAGGGCATTTTATTCATGAGGTGCCGACTGGTATTTATACAATTCCAGAAATCAGTTCTGTTGGTAAAACTGAAGCTGAATTGACGGCTGAAAAAGTACCTTATGAGGTGGGTAGGGCTTTCTTTAAGCATACGGCTCGAGCTCAAATAACGGGTGAGCCAGTTGGTATGCTGAAGCTTTTGTTTCATCGTGAGACATTAGAGTTGCTGGGCATCCATTGTTTTGGTGACCAAGCGTCAGAGATTGTTCACATCGGCCAAGCGATTATGAAGCAGCCTGGTGAGTTGAATACGGTGAAATACTTCCTAAATACAACGTTTAACTACCCGACTATGGCGGAAGCTTATCGAGTAGCGGCATTAAATGGTTGTAATCGAGTTTTTTAAAACTCTTCTATAAGAAAAGGCCTATTTGGATTTTTAGCTTTGTTAGCTCATCCTAAATAGGCCTTTTTTATTTATGCTTTTATCTATTAGCTGCCTTTGACTGCGTAAATTCCCGGTAGATTTCGGAAAAAACCTTGGTAATCCATGCCATAGCCGAATAAAAACCGGTCTTCAACGTCTATTCCTATGTAGTCAGGTCGCATATTCTCTACCTTTCTATTATGTACTTTATTCACAATCGTGGCTGTATATACCTCTTTAGCACCTTGGTCATGGAACCATTCTTTAATCGCTTCTAAAGTGTGGCCCTGATCAAAAATATCATCAATAACGAGTATTTCACGACCATTTAGTTCTGACTGAGGGTAGTGCAGCCATTTTAGAGTGTTGCCTTCTGTTTTCATGCCGTAGCGTGTTGCATGAATGTAATCAAGTTCTAAGGGGAAATGTAGACGTTCTAGTAAGGCGGCAGAAGGAATGAGTCCTCCATTCATAACGCAAATAACAAGAGGTATTTTGTCGCTTAAATCATTGGTTATTTGCTTAGCCATAATGTCTAACACTGAATGAAGTTGCTCTGTGTTGATTAGGCAGTCAGCTTCTTTCAATAGTGTATTCAGTTCATTTATTTTGTCGTTCATATTTGTAGGTCCAATTTTTAAGCAAGAGTTAACAGGTTGTTTCTTTATTTGAGTTGAAGTCGTGTTGGTGAAGACTTGCACATAAGCAGGTAGAGATAAGAATGATATGCCAGCTCAGTTGCAGCCATACAATTAATGTTGGTAATGCCGCAAATGCACCATAAACTACTTGATAATTAGCGAATAGTTGGGCAAATGAAGTGAATAGGGTGTTTAGAAGTGATAAAGCTACTGTTGCAAATATGGCGGCAATGGCGGCTTTTTTGGCTTTTACCGTCGCATTGGGTGAGAGGTAGTTAAGTGCAAAAATCATTATAAAATAGAGAATTACGCTGCTAAATTCGACCAGATACGTAGTAAACTCCCCAATAGCTACCCCTTGCCATTTAAAAGAAAGTAATGTGCCGTAAACGCTTAAAGAGGCTGCTAGTAGGATGGGGCCAAGCGTTAAAATAGCCCAATACGTTAACAGTCGTTCTCTTATATTTCTAAGTGATGAAATTTTCCATATCTCTTGAACGGCGACCTCAAAGCTATTTAGCAAAAGTAAGGCCGTTAAAATCAACATGACTAAACCGGCTAGAGGGAGACTCCTTGCTTGATCAGAAAAGGTAATTAGGTATGGAAGTATGACATCACTGGTCCCTGGAGCGAGATGTGTCTCTAAGAGTTGTAATAATGTGGACTGCATTTCTTGTAAGGCTGGTGTGAACCCAAGAATTCCAAGAATAATCGTTATGATTGGAACGGCGGCAAGAAGGCTTGCCAAAGTGAGTTGTGCCGCCCTAAGTCCTGAGTTACTTTCCCTATAACATTTGTAGACAATAAATATATAGTTTTTAGTAAAATGTAGTGCTGATTTAAACGTCAAAATAGCCCCAGTGATAGTGTGTTTTTTCTATCGTTAATAATACCTGATCTTTTCTAAGTTGTAAGTTGTAAGTTTCTAACTTAGTTTGTGCGCTTTACTTCAGTGCGTTTTTATTTGTTATGCATGATTCTAGTGCTTAATGCTTGAAGGGATGGTTACATTTTGTTATTATTCATTTGTTCCTTTTGTGATTTTTTAGCCATTTTATGGTGATTGGTTATTTATCGATCCCTTTTTTGGTTCCTTTGTGATGAAAAGTCATTTTAGCCCAGATTTTCTGGGCTTTTTTACATCATTTAGTTGACGAATGGAATTCCTTCCATATAATAGCGCACCACATAACAGTAATGAGTTAAGCGCCTGTAGCTCAGTCGGATAGAGCATCCGCCTTCTAAGCGGACGGTCAGGGGTTCGAATCCCTTCAGGCGCACCATTCTCACATTACTTAAATTAATTCAAAGTCTTGTTGATTACATAAGAGTGAATGCACACTACTACTTCATGTTTTTAAATCAACATTATTAAGGCAAATTCCCGAGAGGAAGTTTTATGCAAGTTTCTGTAGAGACAACATCTGCTATCGAGCGCGTACTTACCATCACAGTTCCAGCAGCTCGTATTGATGAGAAAGTAAGTTCTGAAGTCGCTAAAACAGCAAAAACTGTTCGTATCGATGGTTTTCGTAAAGGTAAAGTGCCAGTTAATGTTGTTAAGAAACGTTATGGCCAGGGTATTCGTTTAGACGCGATTGAACAAATTATGCGTGATGCTTATGTTGAAGCGGTTCAAAAAGAAGAATTGCAACCAGCGGGTATGCCTACGATCGAGCCTAAATCAATGGCTGAAGGTGCGGATTTAGAATTCGTAGCGAAAGTAGAAGTATATCCAGTTGTTGAATTGGTTGATGCAACAAACATTTCTGTTGAGCGTGTTATCTCAGAAGTGACGGATGCTGATGTTGATACAATGCTTGAAACGCTACGTAAACAAAATGCTGATTGGGTTGCTGTCGAACGTGAAGCGGCTGACGGTGATCAGGCGACAATTGATTTTGTTGGTTATATCGATGGTGAAGCATTTGAAGGTGGTGAAGCTAAAGATCATAAATTGGTTTTAGGCTCTAACACAATGATTCCTGGTTTTGAAGCTGGCATCATTGGTATGAAGGTAGGTGAGTCACGTGATGTGATGGTTACTTTCCCTGAAGATTATCAAGCAGAAGCATTGAAAGGTAAAGAAGCAAAATTTGTAATCACTGCTTCAGAGGTTGCTGAGCAATCTATCCCTGAATTGAATGATGCTTTTGTTGAAAAATTTGGTCTAGAAGAAGCAACGGTTGAAGCGCTTCGAGCTGAAGTTCGCAAAAATATGGAACGTGAGCTAAATCAAGCGGTTAAAGCTAAGTTGAAAAATGCTTTGTTTGATGGTCTTCTAGAAAATAACCCAGTTGACGTTCCTTCTGTGCTAGTTTCGCAAGAAGTTGATGGTTTACGTCAGCAAGCGGCACAACAGTTTGGTGGTCAAGGTTTTGATGCGTCTCAACTTCCTGCTGAATTGTTTCAAGATGAAGCCACAAAGCGTGCTAAGTTGGGTCTATTAATTTCAGAAGTTATCAAGCAAAATGAATTAACGGTTGAAAATGACCGTGTGCAGTCTTTCTTGGAAGAGATGGCTCAAGCGTATCAAGAACCACAGCAGGTGATTGACTTCTATCTGAAAGATAAAGAACGTTTGACTCAGATTCAATCGGCTGTACTTGAAGAGCAAGTTGTTGATAAACTGCTTGAATCTGCTCAAGTTACTGAGGTAACTTTGGGATATGAAGATGCTATTAAGCCGAAAGCCGAAGCTGCTGAAGAAGTAGAAGAAAGCGCAGAAGCATAAGTTTACTCTTATATTTCTATCTAAGGCCGACATAGTGAATACTGTGTCGGCTTTTTTGTTTTAAGGAATTAGTATGAATTTAACAAATCCAACATCTGGACCAGTTGCTATTACAAGTGCTGGTCTTGTACCAATGGTTATAGAGCAAACGGCTCGTGGCGAACGTTCTTTTGATATTTATTCGCGTTTGCTTAAAGAAAGAGTGATTTTTTTAGTAGGCCAAGTAGAAGATCATATGGCTAATTTAGTCGTGGCTCAATTATTATTTTTAGAGTCTGAGAATCCAGATAAAGATATTCACTTATATATAAACTCTCCGGGTGGTTCGGTAACAGCGGGCATGTCTATTTATGACACCATGCAATTTATTAAACCGGATGTAAGTACTATGTGTATTGGTCAAGCCGCAAGTATGGGGGCATTGCTCCTTACAGCGGGCGCGGCTGGAAAACGTTATTGTTTGCCTAATTCTCGTGTGATGATTCACCAGCCGTTGGGCGGATATCAAGGACAAGCTTCTGATATTGAAATACATACACGTGAAATTATTAAAATTAAAACAAAATTAAATGAAATTATTTCGTTTCATACCGGTAAGCCAATAGAAGATGTAGCAAAAGATACGGATCGTGATAACTTTATGGATCCGGAAACGGCTAAAGAGTATGGCTTAATTGACGATATATTAATGAAACGATCAGTATAAGACAGGTGAGTATTTAATGTCGGATGATAAATTTGGTAAGGGAGAACATTCAGATAGACTTTTGTATTGTTCTTTTTGTGGAAAAAGCCAAGATGAAGTGAAGAAATTGATTGCAGGTCCTTCTGTATATATTTGTAATGAATGTGTGGACCTGTGTAGCAATATCATCACACAAGAGCTCTCTCAAATTAATAATGAAGATCAAGAGTCTCAAGATGAATTACCTACACCTATGAAGCTCAAATCTGCGCTTGATGAATATGTGATAGGTCAAGAAAAAGCGAAGAGAGTATTGGCGGTTGCTGTTTATAATCACTACAAGCGTCTTCGTCATCAAGTTAAAGATAGCAGTGTTGAGTTAGGGAAAAGTAACATTTTACTTATTGGCCCTACTGGTAGTGGTAAAACATTATTAGCTCAAACGTTAGCGCGTGTATTGGATGTACCATTCACCATTGCTGATGCAACAACATTAACCGAGGCAGGTTATGTTGGTGAGGATGTTGAAAATATTATTCAAAAGCTCCTTCAGAAATGCGATTACGATGTAGAGAAGGCTCAACGCGGAATTGTCTACATTGATGAAATAGATAAAATTTCTCGCAAGTCTGATAATCCTTCGATAACACGTGATGTATCTGGTGAAGGTGTTCAGCAAGCGTTGCTAAAATTGATTGAAGGTACTGTTGCTTCCGTTCCTCCTCAAGGGGGGCGTAAGCATCCTCAGCAAGAGTTTCTACAGGTTGATACATCAAATATCTTGTTTATCTGTGGTGGTGCTTTTGCTGGCTTGGATCGAGTTATTAGTGATCGTACAGAGAAAGGCAGTATAGGGTTCTCTGCAGTTGTCAAAAGTAAAGAAGAAGACAAGACTTTCTCTCAATCTGTTCATCAAGTTGAAACTGAGGATTTGGTTAAATTTGGTTTGATTCCTGAGTTCGTTGGTCGTTTACCAGTGGTTGCAACGCTATCTGAACTTGACGAAGAAGCATTGATTACTATTTTGAGTGAACCTAAAAATGCGCTGACTAAGCAGTACCAGCATTTATTTGGGCTTGAGGGTGTAGAGTTAGAATTTACTGAAGAGTCTCTTAAAGAAGCAGCTAGGCTTGCGTTGGAGCGTAAAACGGGTGCTCGAGGTTTGAGAAGTATATTAGAATCTGCATTATTGGATTCAATGTATGATCTTCCTTCCAGAACAGATGTAACAAAAATTGTTATGGATGGTCAGGCTATTCGAGGTGAGGGTTTACCTTTGATGGTGCTTGAAAAAGAAGATGATGTAGCGAATCAATAATTTTTTTGGTTCCTAAATAAGGTCAGCTTGATAAAAATCATATCGGGTTGGCCTTTTTTATTGGGGAAATTGTATGTTTTTCATTTTATCTATAATAGGATCAATGAAACATAATGATAATACTCCATAAGTTACGCTTGTTTTTCCATAGATAGCCCTTATGTTTTCTTATATCAAACCTCTTTTATTTTTTGCGCGTGTAATGCGCCTTATTGGAAAAATTTATGTCTGAACAGATAACGCTTCCTATGCTGCCATTAAGAGATGTGGTGGTATACCCAAATATGGTTTTGCCTCTTTTTGTTGGGCGGGCAAAATCCATTGCCGCACTCGAGGCAGCGATGGATGATAATAAATATGTATTCCTAGTTGCTCAACAAGATGCTTCGAAAGACAACCCAATGGTTGAGGACTTATATCCAATTGGTACTACTGCGAAAGTTATGCAACTGCTACGTCTTCCTGATGGTACAGTAAAAGTGCTTGTAGAGGGTGCTGCTCGTGCTCGTGTTGATGAATTGGCTGACCTTGAAAACTATGTTGAGGCAAAAGTAACAGAAATTGTGTCAACGGATTCAGATGAAAGTTCATACTTAGCAATTCGCTCTGCTTTATTAAAACAACTGGATGAATATGTGGCAGGAAGCAAAAAAATTCCTGCTGAAGTAGTGACATCGGTTAAAGTTATTGAAGAATTAGGTGTTTTGATTGATACCATCGCGGGTCATATGACGCTGAAATTGGAAGATAAGCAAAGTATTCTTGAAATGCATTCGTTAGTAGAGCGTGGCGAATATTTGATTGCGTTGATGGAAGGGGAGTTAGATATTGCCCACCTAGAAAAAAGCATTCGTAGTCGTGTTAAAAAACAAATGGAAAAAAGCCAGCGCGAATATTATTTGAATGAGCAAATGAAAGCGATTCAAAAAGAGCTAGGTGATATGGATGAAAGCGGTAATGAGCTTGATATCCTGCAAGAAAAAATCACTGAAAGTGGCATGTCTTCTGAGGCAATAGAAAAAGCGGAAGGCGAGCTTAAAAAATTACGAATGATGTCTCCAATGTCGGCTGAAGCGACCGTTGTTAGAGGTTACATTGATTGGTTGTTGTCATTACCATGGAAGCAGCGTAGTAAAGTTCGTAATGACCTAGCTTATGCTGAAAAAGTGCTTAATCAAGACCATTATGGGTTGAACGATGTAAAAGAACGTATTCTTGAATTCTTGGCCGTTCAACAGCGCGTTAAGAAAGTAAAGGGCCCCGTTCTATGTCTTGTTGGGCCTCCAGGTGTGGGTAAAACCTCTTTAGGGCAGTCGATTGCCAAAGCGGTTAACCGGAAATACGTACGTATGTCACTTGGTGGTGTTCGTGATGAGGCTGAAATTCGTGGTCATCGTCGTACTTATATAGGTTCTATGCCAGGAAAACTGCTTCAAAAACTATCAAAAGTGAAAGTTAAAAACCCTCTTTTCTTACTTGATGAGATTGATAAAATGGGGATGGATCAGCGTGGAGACCCAGCATCCGCATTATTAGAAGTGTTGGATCCAGAGCAAAACCACACGTTTAATGATCACTATCTTGAAGTAGATTACGATTTGTCTGATGTTATGTTTATTTGTACTTCCAATAGTATGAATATCCCAGGACCTTTGCTTGATCGTATGGAGGTGATTCGCATACCTGGTTATACTGAAGATGAGAAGTTGAATATTGCACGTCGTTATTTACTACCGAAGCAAGTTAAACTTTCTGGTTTGAAAGAGACAGAAGTTGATGTTACTGATGATGCTTTAATGGGGTTAATACGGTATTACACTCGTGAGGCAGGCGTCCGAGGGCTTGAACGTGAATTAAGTAAAGTATGTCGTAGAGTTGTTAAGCAGCAGTCTTTATCTAAAAATAAGACGGCTGTTATTGTCTCTGAGAACAATTTAGAAGAGTTTTCTGGTGTAAAGCGTTTCTCGTACGGTAAAGCAGAAGAAAAAAATCAAATTGGCCAAGTGACAGGATTAGCGTGGACATCCGTTGGTGGTGAATTATTAACGATTGAAGCGGCGGCTCTTACTGGTAAAGGGCGTCATGTAAAAACAGGCTCGTTAGGCGATGTAATGCAAGAATCGATTCAAGCCGCATTGACAGTTGTGCGAAGTCGTGCCGTTGCTCTTGGAATTGATGAAGATTTTCATGAGAAAATTGATCTTCATGTCCATGTTCCTGAAGGGGCTACTCCTAAAGATGGTCCAAGTGCAGGTATCGCGATGTGTACCGCAATGGTGTCTGTACTTGCTAAGGTGCCTGTAAAAGCGTCTGTTGCAATGACAGGGGAGATTACGTTGCGTGGGGAAGTCTTGGCTATAGGTGGACTTAAAGAGAAGCTATTGGCTGCTCACAGAGGCGGTATTAAAACGGTTATTATTCCTCATGAAAATGAGCGTGATTTAAAAGAAATTCCAGATAATATTAAAGCTGATCTTTCTATTCATCCAGTTAAATGGATTGATGAAGTGCTGGATATCGCTTTAGAGTACATTCCTTCACCAAAAAAGGTAAAAACTACCGCTTCTAAAGAAAAAATTGTTGATGAACAAGAAGCTGTGAGTCATCATTAGGTGAAACCTCGGAGTTGACAGAGGGTAGGATAGGCTTGTATAACTGCTCATCCTTATTATTTCTAATGAAAAGAAGTCCTAAAAAATATTTTTAAGGAACCACGAAAATACTGAAGGGGTACAACGTGAATAAATCTGAATTGATTGATGCAATTGCTGCATCTGCTGATCTTTCTAAAGCGGCTGCTGGTAATGCACTAGATGCAACTCTACAAGCAATTACTGAATCGTTAGCAAAAGGTGATCAGGTTACATTGGTAGGTTTTGGTACATTTGCCGTTAAAGAGCGTGCGGCGAGAACTGGTCGTAACCCTCAGACTGGTGAGGAAATTCAAATTAAAGCAGCTAAAGTTCCTGGTTTTAAAGCCGGTAAAGGTCTTAAAGACGCTGTTAATTAATAGCTAAATAGCATAATTAATTTGTTGTTATTTAGATGAGTTCGGAGCAGTAGTTCAGTTGGTTAGAATACCTGCCTGTCACGCAGGGGGTCGCGGGTTCGAGTCCCGTCTGTTCCGCCATTAGACAAAGAGGTGTGTTCCAGATGGAGTGCACCTTTTTTTGTATAGACATACTTGAAGGAAAACATCATGGAGGCTATATGCTCCAAAATATAAGAGATAAGTCGCACGGTATTGTTGTTAAAATTATCGTTGGTTTTATTGTTGTGACTTTCGCGCTGTTTGGTGTGGATGCTTTAGTAACAGGTTTTAATTCCTCAGATACAGTCGCTGAAGTTAATGGTACAGAAATCACTCGCACTGATTTACTTCAAGCCGCGGAAACGCAAAGACGTCAATTGATTTCCATGATGGGAAATAATATTAACCCTGCTTTGCTTGAAGATACATTACTACAAAGACGAGCGTTGGATGAGTTGATCCAAAGAGCTGTTTTAACTAATAATGCTGAATCACTTAATTTGGGTGTTTCTGATGCTCAAGTAGATCAGTATTTATTACAGGCTGGGGAGTTTCAAACAGACGGGCGATTTGATCAGAATAAATATGTAAATTTTGTTCGTTCACTTGGTTATACACCACTGTCCTTTAAAGAGCGTATTAAAACAGATGTATTATTGCAGCAGGCTCGCTCAGCTATCGTCGCATCTGAGTTTGTTGTTCCTCATCAGGTTGACATGATTAAGACATTGCAAAATCAAACGCGTACTTTTGATTATGTTGAATTTGATCTTGCTTCTGAAACCGAGCAAATGGATGTTACCGATGCTGAAATCGAAACGTATTTTTCGGCACATCCAGAAGAGTTTAAACAAGAAGAGCAAGTTTCTTTAGATTATGTTCTTATTAAATCAACTGACTTACGTGACAGAATTGATGTTACCGATGCCGAGCTGAAAGCGGCCTATGATTCTGAAGTGGCTCTAGAACGATCTGAAGAGCGTCAGGTATCTCATATTTTATTGGAACTGGGTGATGACCGTACAGAAGATCAGGCTAATGCTTTAGTTACAGAAATTCAGCAGCAAATTGCTTCTGGGAAGTCTTTTGCGTCACTTGCTGAAACGTATTCCGATGACCTTGGTTCAAAGAGTTCCGGTGGTAATTTGGGTTATATTGAAAAAGGTATCATGGGTGACGATTTTGACGATGCTGTATTTAATATGGCGTTAGGAGAGGTTAAGTCGGTTCAAACAGATTTTGGCCTGCATTTAGTGCAACTAAATGATATTGCAACAGTCGATGTAGCTAGCTTTGATGAAATGAAATTACAGCTTGAAGAGCAAATAGTGTCTAGAAAGATTGAAGATGCCTTGTTGGATGAGCATGAAAATATTGCCGATCTAGCTTATGCAAGCGATCGTTTAGAGCCATTGGCTAAAGAGTATGGTGTTGAAATAGAAACGACGGCATTGTTTGGGCGAAGTGGGGGAAATGATGAGTTAACCGTCAACCCTCAAATTGTGGCAGCGGCCTACAGTGCTCAAGTACTTGAAGATGGTCAAAACAGTAATCTAATAGAGATTAATGATAATGAAGTTATCGTTGTTAGGGTAAAAGATCATAACCCTGAGTCTCTTCAGTCTTTAGACGATGCACGTGAACAAGTGGCATCGGTATTAATTGAAGAAAAAGCGGTGGCTTCATTGAAAGCGAAAGCAGATTTAGCGTTTTCCGATCTAGATAATCAAGATTGGAAAACGGTAACGGCAGCCGCTCGTGGTGAAAGTGCTATTTCAGAACTGGCGTTTACCCTGCCTCATCCTGTGGATGCTCCTGTAACAGAGGTTAAGCCACTGTCAAATGGTAATTTGGTATTGATGCGTTTAACGGCGGTTGAGTCGCAAGATGTTGAAGGGGATGATGAGCAAGTTTCGCTTTATGAGCGCTATTTAAATCAAACGAATTCAACGCTTTCAACCCAAGCTCAGCAGAGTTTATTATCTAACGCTGCAACAATAGAACGCTAGATATTTTATAGCAGTGCCAAAAAAAACCACTAAATAAAAGGTATTTAGTGGTTTTTTTATTTCCAAATATGGCCTCTATAGCTGTGTGAACCAAAGAAGGCTAGGGACAAAGAAGGCCTGTCCTGTAACGGCTTGAGTATACTTCATCAGATGATCTGTATGACCTTCTGTGTCCCCTTTCAGCATGCTGTTTAGCATTTTATTGAAGTTGTCGGGAGTACGGCAATAACTCGCAAACATGAGGCCTGATTCGGTTAATGTTGCAAAAGGCATGCTTTGGCGCAGAATTTCTAATGACTCACCTTGAGCGTTCTTAAGAGATGTTCGTTTTGTGTGAGCATGAGGTGATTTTTTATCTGATGAGAATTCAATGTTATCCGTCTTACTTCTTCCAAAAATACTTTCTTGTTGGTCTACAGGAAGTTGTTCCCAACTATGTAGGCTGTGTATGAATTTTTGAAGGTGTAGGTAAGAGCCTCCACAAAAAGAAGGATCTTCATTTCCAACCAATGCCACTTCTTTTCTATGTTCCCCTTCAGGGTTTTCAGTACCATCAACAAATCCCGTTAAATCGCGACTGTCTAAATATTTAAAGCAGGAAACTTCTTCTACTAAAGAAACCGAATCTGAAAATAGTTGATAGAGCTTTTGAGCTAGTATAGAAGTAATATCTCTGCGATCAGATCGAATATGTAATATTAAATCTACAGGGGTATCTGGAGCCTGTTTTAAATCTGTATGTTGAAAGCCTGTGAGTTGTTTTGGTGTTTCCAGTGAAAGCTGGCTCCAATATTCATTGCCGATGCCAATAACGGCATGAAGGTTGGCGCTTTTAAATACACTTTGTGTGTTGGATATGACCTCAGGTGATCTTTTCAATGCTAGGCGAATTTGTTTGTGTTGACCCGGTTTTACATTGAATGTAATGAATAAGGCTTCACTTGATTGTTCCGCAGTAATGCCTGTTTGATGGAGTGGTGACAGTGACATAGTGAGGGTCCTATAATCAGATTGAAATTATTAATACTAGAGCAACTATTTTTAAAAATTTGGATATAGCGTTTTTAGCTTATCAGAAGAGCTGCTTTTAGGTACACCACTGATATGCTCTTCTAGTGCATCTGCTAAAGCTTGTCCGTTCCATTGGCTAGTTGCTTTATCTGAATACATACTGAGTTCTGATTCCATAATAAGTTGTGTTATTTCTTGTGAATTACTTAGACGCTTGATGTCTTCCAACCCCAAAATATTTTCGTCTCCCCAACGAAGTCTGGCCCACTCTAAAAGGTTTCCTCTTAGTTGAGATAATCGATTTGCACGACAGCAGTGTATTAGTTGCGCATAAGCTGATGCTTCATCAAGGGCTGTTACAGGTGCAAAATCTTTGATAGTTGGAATTTTCTCATCATCTAAAAGCGTTTTCTTACGTTTTTTTATCCAGATAGTTATGACGCTTACTAATGTAACTGCAAATAAAGAAGCGATCGCTAATATTTTTAGGATCGAGGAATTGCTAGGTTCTGTTACTTCCAATTCAACTCCAATATTTTGCGTGTTTGCTTTTGGTTGAACCTTTGGTTTTGCTAGTGAGATTGGTTGGCTATTTTCTTGTTGTATTGCGTTGTTTTCATTGTGAGATTTTTGTATGGCTGTTTGATTATTTGATTGATTGACCAATGGTAAGATTGATAAATCAATGCTTTCTGTCGATGCTACTTCTAATATTCTGTCTTCTACGTTCCAGAAAGGAATTTCTATTGAAGGTAATGTAATTACACCTTCTCGAGTAGGAACGACTTCAATAACAAGGGACTGATTGCCTATAATTCCATTACTGGTTTTTTGACTGCTAAATTTAGCGGGTTGCGGATAGAGTTTGTAATCTGCTGTGCTAGAAAAAGCAATCGGTGGTATTTGTTCGGGTAGTGCCCCTTTCGCTCTAATTTCAATTTTCCAAGTTAACGTATCACCAATATGGGCATTGGTAGTGGGAGTAAGGCTACTTGAAATCTGAACATTGTCAGCTGGTAACCAGTAATCGTTTGAGTAGCTTGCAGGGATTGGTAGAATGTTTAAAGATATCGGTAGGCTCTGTACTTTAATAATTCTTCGACCGGCATTTGTATTTATCATAGCGGATATGGTTTGTGGCGGCAGGTCAAGTTGACCACTGACCTGGGGGAAAGCGAGATATTGCCTGGTTCTGACTTGATATGTGGTGCCATTGATCATTTCGCTGTGTGATTGATCATCCACTAGGCGCTCTATCACCAAATTTGCATGGTTTGGTGTAGATATATTAGCGTTTTGTAATGCGACAGACGTGTACAGCGCCATGGTTAAAATAACTTGTTGTTGCAGGTAGGGCTGTGGCTCAGAAGAATGCATCTTTAGCATAACAGGAGGGTTGCCATTTTCATCCAATAGTTGGGGGGCGTTTTTTACCTCTAAAATCAATGATTCCGACTGATATTCACCTACTTTAATTTTAGGGATTTCAATTTTGCCAACAGATTTAGGCATTAAGTTTATTACCCAAAAATTCAATGCTTGAGTGGTTCCTAGGTTGAATCTAAATTGACTGTTTTGGCTCTGCCCTAATATATCGAAGTCTCTTTTTAATGAGGAAAGGTCAGGACCTGATCCTGTGTCAGGAAAATCAGTGCGTATACTGAGCTGAACTACTTCATTTTCAACGACGATATTTTTATTTAGAGATGCGATAACCGTAGCCGACAATGCGCCGGTGCTGATCAAGAAAAAAAGGCCAATGACATATATCTTTACCAAAGAAAGTAAAAATTGTAATGAAGTTAAAATATGTGTTCTTTCAATTACTACCATATTGGCAGTCCATCCTCTTGTTTGAATCGATTTTCTGCTCGTTTTTCTTGATGTAAATACCAGAGTTTCCGTTTTAATAAACCACCAGGGTCGTCTTGTATTTGTCTTAACCATTGATCTAAAGCGATTTTTTCTTCATCTGTAATATCGTTTTTTTCAGATTCGGTATTGTTTATAGCATTTTTCTCGTCATCAGGTGTGTTGTTCTGTTCATCGCTGGTTTTGTTGTCTTCTTTTTCTTCATCACTGGTGCCATCTTTATTCTGAGATTTCTTTTGTTGGTTTTCGGTATTGTTTTTCTCTTTAGATTGTTGCGGATCATTATTCGGTTTTTGATTTTGTTGTTGATCTTGATCTTGATCTTGATCTTGCTTCTGTTCTTTTTGCTTTTGCTGTAAATACGCTAAGTTTTCTTGCGCTGCCTTTGAATTTGGGTCTAATTCAAGCGATTTTTTGAATGCTTGAATTGCATCTTCGAGGTTACCTGATAATGCGAGACTATTACCTAAATTATAAAAGTCTGAAGCAGACGATGCTTGAGATTTTAGCACGTCTGCCGCTTCTGAATATCTTTCTACAGCGTAATTTGAGGCGGCTTGCCATTTTTTATTCTCGAAAAGTGAAGATGCTTCATCCCACTGACCATTATCTACTTTGCTTTGCGCTAGTTGATCTTGTGTCATGAACCATTCTAGCGGTGATGCAATACTGTTAGGGGGTAACTGCTTAAGTTGATAATGAGAAGTAAATAGGCTCCAGGACGAAATTGGATTAAAAGCCATATTAAAAAAGGCATCAATAGCCAATGTCCTTTTTCAACCCAAATATTACTAAGAGCATTTGATTCTCGGAGTGTTTTTTGGGTGGACTGTTGGTTGTTGACGATACTTTGTATGTCTTTATCCGTCAGTTGACTATCGAAGTATTGACCATTTAATGTACTGGCAAGATCAATTAATGAAGATACAGGTAGAGGTGGTTTAACGGTTTTGTTGTTTTTTCTTAGATGGGATCCATCAGGAAGTACAATTTCTCCTCCTTGTTGGCTTCCAACCCCAATGATACTCACTTGCAAAGAGTTGAGTTTTGTTAATTTTGGTATTTCTATTATTTCATTGCTATTGATGCTATCTGTAACAATAATTAGATGTGCAGGAGACGGGTTATTTTCTAACAAGGAGAGTGACGTCTGAACTCCAGCGAGCAGGTTGCTGCCATAAAGAGGCATAATTAAAGGATCAAGTGCTAAGAGAAAGTGTGTAAGCGTTGATTTATCAGCACTAAATGGACTAATTGTGTAAGCATCGCCCGCAAAAGCCACCATGGCAATTTCACCTTCAGTAATGGTATTTATGATGTCCTGTAATTTTTGTTTTAGTCGGGTTAATCGATTTGGTTTTATATCTGTAGCATAGAGAGAAATCGATTGATCTATTAACAAAATGGTTTTTGCGTTAGAGGTATAAGTGGGTTGAGGTTGCTTTTCCCAGCTAATACCAGACAGCCCAATAATAGCGAGACAAAGGCTTAATAGGCCTAACCATTTAGATGTGTTTTTTCCTATGCTTGGCTTGGTTAAAAATGGTAATAATTTTGGGTCTATAAACTTTTTCAGTTGTGTTCCCCGAGAGCCATGCTTAGTGAAAAGTATCACGCACAGTAGTGTAAAGGGGATTAATAATAACCAAGTTGGTCTAGTAAAATATAGCCCTGGAAGCAGTTCCATTATTTACTCCCCTTTGATAAAAATGTTTTTTGCAGAATGAAGCCAAATCCAATTAATATCAGTCCTAGTAGTCCAAGCCAGTGCAATAACGTGGTTTTAGGTCTTTGCCAGAGGTCTTCGCTAGGTGTTGGTTCAAGTTGGTCAATCAGGTGATAAATATGGCTTAATTCACTTGTGCTTCTTGCTCTAAAATAGTGTCCTCCCGTAGAGCTGGCAATGTCTTGTAATAAAGGTTCGTCTAAATCAGATGAAGGGTTAATTACTTTAGGTCCAAAGAACCCTTGGACAACCATTTCATCTGCGCCTATGCCTATAGTGTGTATTTTTACGTTCTGGGAAGCGGCGAAACTTGCGGCTTGAGCGGGTTGAACTCGACCTGCTGTGTTAGCCCCATCTGTCATAAGGATCAAGACTTTTTTATCACTGTCTTTATTTTCCAGCTGTTTGATACCTAAGCCTATAGCGTCTCCAATAGCGGTTTGTTCACCAGCAAAACCAATTTGATTCTCATTGATTAATTTATTTAAGGCTTCTAGGTCATAACTTAAGGGCGCTTGTAGGTAGGCCTTTGTTCCAAATACGATAATACCAATGCGATCGCCTTTTCGAGTGCTAATAAAATCGTTTAATACGTGTTTTGCTGCACTTAATCTATCAACCGTTTCTTTATTTACTTGCATGTCGGTGACTTGCATGCTGCCTGATAAATCTACAGCGATGAATAAATCTCTACCGGAAGGTGTTATTTCAATAGGATCGCCGACCCAAACGGGTCTAGCGATGGCGGTCACAAGCACTAACCAGGCACATAAAAACAATATTAGAGTTGGGTTTTTTATCACTCTTCCAGATGACTGGCTGGTTGATTGTTTGCTTATTAGACTCGCTGTAGGCCACCAGATAATTTCACTCTTTGGCGTGGTGGGGGTGATAAAACGCATTAAGAGAGGTAGCGGTAATAAAAGGAAAAACCAAGGCCAAACAAATTCAAGCATTATGTTTTTTTACCCATTTTTTCGTAGTGTTTAATAAGTTGTGTCGTTCAGCATCACTGAGTGTTAAATGTTCTTGATATTGACCGTCAATAAACCATGCCCCAAGACTTTTGAAGGAATGCGATTTTCTCATGTCTTTATCTAGCAATGGTATCAAATCATGATTCAGCATGGCTGCTTGGGAGCCTTTTCCATGGCTGACTAGACATCTTTTAATAATTGTATGGCAGTGTGTAAGTAGTTCTTTATCACTGAGTGCATTTAGATTGTGACGGTCACCTAATAAAGTCAGTGCTTCTCTTCGATACGCATTATGTTGATATTTTTTAACGGTTTTCAAGGTGACTATGGTAACTAGGATAATCAGAGCTAGCAACACCAGCCAACTCCACCATACTGGAGGCCACATGGGGATAGCTTCTGGTAAGATAAAAGCTTTGTTAGGTAAATCGAGGCTGTTTTGGAGAGCTTCATCCATTAGTGAATAGCTCCTATGGCTAACAAATGGCGTGCAATGGTAATAGGGGATTCAGGCAAATCATATTGGTGGAGTTGTATTCCAATATTGTGTAATTGTTGTTTGAGTAAGTTAACTTGCTTTTCGAGTTCTTCAGTAATACGGTGTTGTGTTGGCTTTGTAATGGATAGCCATTGTAAACCATTAAAATCCTCCATTAAGTACTGACCGATTGGGAGTTTTTTGGCATTGGTGTCGGCAATTTTTATCCAGTAAACATAATTATGTTTTGCTAATTGAGCGAGGTGTTTTAGATCTTTATCGGACACATTTAAGCGGTCACTTAAAATAATAATAGTTTGTTGTTTTATCGATTTATCATGATGAAGGGCTTCCCAAGGCTTTACTATTGAGTTTTTTTCTCTGTGTTTGACTTGCGTTGCTTCAGCTAATTGAGAGACTAGAGAAGAGAATGATTTTTTATTATGAATGTGAGCTCGTTGGTGGATGAGATCACCAAAGCCTAGGCAATACCCCAAACTATCATTCTGTATTTGTGTTCTCCAAGCAATTAAACACGCGACCTGTACCATACGGGTAGATATAAATGTATGTCTCGTCCCAAAATATCCTGAGCCACTAATATCAAGCATTAGCATTCGTTTATGTTCATTTTCCTGAGCATAAATTCGAGTGTGAGGTGTGCCGGTTCTAGCGGTTACTCGCCAATCAATGTGTCGAAACTCATCATGTATTTGGTATTGTCTAAGTTCTAACATCTCCATTCCATGACCTTTTATAGGTCTTTGGTATTGACCATTTGCTCGCGTACGTTTTACTTTTTTTGCCGCTTTCCCTAAATGTTTTGCATAAGGGGCTAAGGCAATTAAATCCTTATTGCTAAGAATCGGAGAGGGCGGTGATATAAGCTTATCCATGACTATCCGCCTATATTACAGGAACTCTGTCAAGGAGTTGGTTAAGGATATCATCCGTTGTTAGTCCCTGAGCTTCTGCTTCAAATGAAGGCAAAACCCGATGTCTAAGCACACTATGAGCAACGGCCTTAACATCATCAGGAGTGACGTAGTCTTTTCCGTGAAGCAAGGCGTGAGCTCTGGCACATCGGTCTAGCGCAAGCGTTCCTCGAGGACTAGCGCCAAACTCGATTAAATTGAGGTGTTCATTTTGCTTAGTTGAATGCAAGTAATGTTCAGAATGACGAGTTGACATAATCAACTGAACTATATATTGCTCTACTGATTCAGCCATATATAAACTAAGTGCCTGTTTACGAAGTAATAAAATATTGTCCGTACTGCAAACGGGCTGAGTTATGGCTTTCTCGGCACTTTCTACAGACCTAACTCGACGTAGAATTTCTAGCTCTTCTTCAGCGTTAGGATAGTCAACTTTGATCTTCATAATGAAGCGATCTAATTGTGCTTCAGGAAGAGGATAGGTGCCTTCTTGCTCAATTGGGTTTTGAGTGGCGATAACAAAAAAAGCTCAGGTAGTTTGTAGCTTTTGTTACCAACAGTGACTTGCCTTTCTCCCATGGCTTCTAATAGCGCAGATTGAACTTTGGCTGGAGCCCTATTTATTTCATCTGCTAGTACGATATTATTCATGATCGGGCCAGGGATGAATTCAAATTGACCTTTTTCTTGTTGGTATATATCTGAGCCAGTTACGTCTCCTGGTAGTAAGTCAGGCGTAAATTGAATGCGTTGGAATTGGCTATCGATACTATTAGCCAGCGCTTTTGCTGCAGTCGTTTTAGCAATTCCCGGAGGGCCTTCAAGTAAAACGTGTCCATCTGCAATTAACGAAATTAATAGGTTTTTGATTAAGTTACTTTGGCCAACAATGGTTTTGTTGAGTTCGTCCTGTAAAGTGCGAATTAAAGCATCCATTAACGCAATATTCCTCATATTTCTGTTATTAAAACGGGAGACACAATATAATAAGTCATCTTAATAGATTAAAAATAGATAAAACAATACAGTAAGTGTAAGAGAAGCGTAAGAAAGGGTTTTTAGATGGCAAAAATAGTACTTGATATAAGCGTTTCAGCATTTAAATTTAAAGACATGTACAAGGGTACGGCAAAAAACTTGATTGCTAAGAGCAGGGATGGACGCAATGTTCAGTTACCATTAGCTGTATTCAAATCATTTCTAACTCATCAAGGCATTTACGGCACCTTTGAAGTTGAGTTTGATGAGAATCGTAAGCTAGTGGGCGTTAATAAAGTTCGTTAATATTACAGGGTATTTGCTAATCCAATACCATATAAAATTGTTAATAAGTTACTGTTTTTTTGATTGTAATTACCAAAAAGAGGATAGATAAATGTACAACCTAGCTCGCTCACTACTGTTTAAATTAGATGCTGAGGTGTCTCATGAACTCTCTTTGGAATTACTTGCTGCAGGGCAACGGTTAGGCATAAACAAACTTTTTGTTGATACTATACCGTCTGTTTCGGTTGATGCGATGGGATTAACTTTTCCGAATGCGGTTGGTTTAGCCGCGGGCCTGGATAAAAATGCCGATGCATTTGAAGCAATGGGGGCGTTAGGGTTTGGCTTTGTGGAAGTCGGAACAGTGACTCCCAAAGGCCAGTCAGGAAACCCTAAACCAAGATTATTTCGACTACCTGAACACCAAGCGATCATTAACCGAATGGGCTTCAACAATAAAGGTGTTGAGCACATGGTTGGGCAAATAAAACAACATAATTATAATGGTATTTTGGGTGTCAATATTGGTAAAAATTTGACTACGTCAGTAGAGGATGCCGTAAACGATTATTTGTCTTGTTTACATGCTGTGATACCTTATGCGGATTACATTACCGCTAATATCAGTTCTCCTAATACCCCTGGGTTACGTAGTTTACAATTCGGTGAAAGTTTAGCTGAACTCATCTCTCCACTAGTTGAAGCTAGAAACAGATACTTTGATGAACATGGTAAAAAGGTGCCTTTAGCTGTGAAAATTGCACCGGATATGTCTGCTGACGAAATCCGCCTTGTTGCCGATACTCTACATGCTCAAGGTGTAGATGGCATTATTGCCACTAATACAACTCTATCAAGAGAATCTGTAAAAGGGCATAAGCGAGCAGATGAAGCGGGTGGGTTAAGCGGTGCGCCTGTACGTGATGCGTCGACAGAAGTTGTGAGGGTATTACATGACCACTTGCTAGACAGTCTTCCTATCATTGGAGTTGGTGGCATTATGAATGGCAAAGATGCCGTTGAAAAGTTGGAAGCAGGGGCGAAGTTAGTCCAAATTTATTCCGGATTTGTATATCGTGGCCCAGACCTAATTCGTGAAGCTATTGAAAACACATCTGGCTATATTAGAGAGAATTCGAATAAGTAATAATTTATGGTCATCTTAACCAAGTAAACTGCTGTCGGTGTCGTATTAAGATCGTACTTTACATGGTTAAGATGAGTATAATACAAATATTTTAAAAGGGTTAACTGGCAAAGCTTGCTGCTTTGTGAGTGCCTTCTACTGAGGAAAAACCGTTCCACATATCTTCTCGACCTTCTCTCCAGCCTGCTAGCCAGTCAAGACGAGCCTGTTCTGAGAATTGATCAGATAGACCTTTAGAGCGCCCAGCCATTCCTGCTCGGTATCCTCTAGTGTAAGCTCTTTGGTGGATGTCACGTTTTTGTTTCTTCATAAAAGAAATCCTCTTTCAATGTATTATCGTTATATGAACGATTAACAAATAGTTTAGGTTTCAGTCTTTGTCTAAAAATACTTTGATCTAAAAAAACTTTAATTTGTACAAAAAAGTAATTAAAAATGAATACAGTTACCAGCACAGAAACAAACTCTCAGCCTTATCAATTGGAGATTACTTGCCCATTAGGTATGGAAAATGTTCTAGAACAAGAACTACATGCCCTTGGACTAGTAGATACGCGACTGGGTGAAGCTCAAGTAAAGTTAAATACGGACCTTGAGGGCGCTTATAAAGTGTGTCTTTGGTCTCGTGTTGGTAACCGAGTTATGTTGCCATTGGCTCAATTTACAATGACATCAGCTGATGAGCTTTATGATGGTGTTAAATCAATAGATTGGCGTTTGCATTTAAATGAATCCGCCACTATTGCAATTGATTTTCATGGTACGAATGAGAGTATCCGGAATACTCAGTTTGGTGCTGTTAGGGCAAAGGATGCCATAGTTGACTATTTCGTTGAACGTACAGGTGATAGACCTAGTGTAGAGAAAACCCAACCTGATGTGAGAATTGCAGTACGTCTTAAGCGAGACGTTATGACCGTAAGTTTAGATTTATCTGGTGATAGCTTACATCGCCGAGGGTATCGTCAGAGCGGTTCTTTTGCTCCTTTAAAAGAGAATCTTGCCGCAGGTTTGTTGTTACGTGCAGGGTGGGGAACAGAAGACACATTTAAACAGCTTGTTGATCCCATGTGTGGTTCAGGTACTTTTTTAGTGGAAGCCGCGATGATCTCACTTAATATGGCTCCCGGTTTACGTCGGAGTTATTGGGGATTTAAAGGATGGCAGCAGCATGACCATAGAATGTGGCAGCGTCTAAATGATGAAGCAAAAAATAGCAAGAAATCATTTGATGAAGTCGGTATCACCTTTACCGGTACAGACATTGAACAACGAGCTATAGCCGCCTCGAGAGAAAATATCAAACGAGCGGGTTTGACAGGGTATATTGATGTAAATATGTCTCCGTTTCAGGATCATAATTTTAATTTAAGTGATATTCCTGGGCTAGTTATTACGAATCCCCCTTATGGTGAACGTCTTGGTGAAGAGATGGCGTTGATGTCTCTTTATCGCCAATTAGGTGAGTGGGTAGTGAACAATTGTAATGGATGGCGATTTTTCATGTTAACGAGCATGGAAAATTTAGCAAAACAGATCCCGATTCGCCCTGATAAAAATACCCGTGTTATCAACGGTGGTATTGAGTGTCGCGCTTATCGTTTTCCAGTAGAAGATAAGTTTATTAAGCACGATGTGGTCTCGTCAGCGATATTAAGTTCAGGCTCCCAAATGTTTGCTAATCGTTTGGCGAAAAATGCTAAAAAAATGCAAAAATGGGCAAAAAAAGCAAAAATTTCTTGTTATCGAGTTTATGATGCTGATATGCCTGAATACGCAGTAGCTATTGATATCTATGGCGATTGGGCTCATGTACAAGAATATCAAGCACCAAAAAGCATTGACCCAGCCAAAGCTCAGCAACGCTTGTATGATGTGATTGCCGCTGTACCTTCAGCATTGGGTATTCCTGAGTCTCAGGTGGTGTTGAAATATCGCCAACGTCAGTCAGGTAAAGGGCAGTATGAAAAACTGGATACGTCTAAGCATGAAATGACGGTATCCGAATATGACTGTGACTTTATTGTTAATTTAAAGGATTATTTAGATACAGGTTTGTTTTTAGATCATCGCCCAGTACGAAAACTCATTCAGCAAAAAGCCAATGGAAAACGTTTCCTTAATTTATTCTGTTATACCGCGACGGCTTCTGTTCATGCTGGTCAAGGTGGTGCGCGATCTACGTTAAGTGTCGACATGTCAAATACGTATACTGAATGGTCCCGTAGAAATATTGAATTGAATGAATTCTCAGAAAGAGATCATAAAGTGGTGAGAGCGGATTGCTTTGAATGGCTACGAACCAATGAAGAAAAATTTGATCTTATTTTTATGGACCCACCAACATTTTCAAACTCTAAAAAAATGGCTGAAGTATTAGACATTCAAAGAGATCATGTTGACTTGGTAAATCTTGCAATGGATCGTTTGGCTGAAGGAGGCGAGTTGATATTTTCGAATAATTATCGTCGCTTCCAATTGTCAGAAGAAATAGAAAATCGTTATGAAGTTGAAAATATAACGAAAGAGTCTATTGATTTAGATTTTGAGCGTAATACTAAGATTCATCAATGTTGGATTATTCGACATGGTGAGGAAAAGCAATCTCGAATCTCTAATATGGATCTCTTCTCATCAGATTTTTAAACGATTCCAGATAAACACTATTTTGAGTTGAAAACAGCAGTTTAGTTAATTTGTTTTAAAGGTTTATAAGTAAAAGTATGAAAAAAACGATTCGTCTTATTATTAGTTGTCCTGATCAAGTTGGGATTGTCGCTGCAGTAAGCCAATTTTTAAATGAAAGAAATGGTTCTATACTAGAAGCGAGTCATCACACAGATCTTGACCAAAAACGTTTTTTTATGCGTCATGAAATAGATGCGTCGACATTAAATATCGATGTGGATGAATTTAGAGCTCAATTTGGCTCGATAGCCGAAGAGTATCAAATGGATTGGTGCGTTTCTGATAGTACAGAAAAGCCAAAAGTTATACTGTTAGCAACGAAGGAATCTCATTGTCTTAATGACATAATGCATCGTTGGCATACTGGTGAATTGGATTGCGAAATTGTAGGCGTTATTGCTAATCATGAAGATCTTCGTTCAATGGTAGAATGGTATAAAATCCCTTATCACTGTGTTGTGGTGCCAAGGGAAGATAAAATGCCGGCATTTAAAGAAATGGAGCGATACATTGATGAGTCTGGAGCCGACACCATTGTCTTGGCTAGATACATGCAGATATTCCCTGAATATTTATGTGAAAAATATAAACATAAAGTCATCAATATACATCATAGCTTCCTACCTTCTTTCGTAGGTGCTAAGCCTTATCACCAAGCAGCGGTTAGAGGTGTGAAGCTTATAGGCGCGACTTGTCATTATGTGACGGCTGAGTTGGATGCGGGTCCAATTATTGAGCAGGATGTGATTAGGGTACGCCACAGCCATGCCGCTGAAGATATGGTGCGTTTAGGTAAAGATATTGAGAAACTCGTCCTTTCACGAGGGTTGCGCTTGCATCTTGAAGGCCGAGTATTAGTTCATGGGAACAAAACCGTTATTTTTGATGCCTAATCATTTTTGGGGCAATACCACCATAAATAATTGAGACTTTAAAGCCAGAGAAGAGTAAGACGACTTTGTTTATTGAAAATATTGTCTATAGTTAATGAAAGTTATTTTATAAATGTTGGCCGGGAGGTTGAATTATGAAACTTAAGTTAACACCCACTCAAAACCTTTGTATAGGTTTTCTAGAATCTGGCTTTAAAGTGGTTCAAATTGATGATCACTTTTATTTTATGAAAGGGGATCGTAAGCAAAAAGTCCTATCGAAAACATTAGATGCTTTGGTAAATCGTGGAGCGTTAGAGCATAAGGTAGATGGAGATTATGAGCTTAGCGAAGCCTTTCTAGAATATCGTAAGCAAATGCGTTCACCATTAAAAAGTCCTCAAGTGCACCATTAAAAAAAAGACCTTCTCTTACGAAGGTCTTTTTTTGGTAGGGCGTTTATTTACGGTAAACTTATCGATATTTAAAATTTATTATTGCAGTGTTTGACTAGGCGTCTTGCTAAACAAATGGGCGACAGCTTGAGCTAAGCGTGGGCTAATGTCATTGCTTTTGAATAAAACCCATAAAGGTTTTTTCACATTTTGGGTATGGGTTAATTCCGTCGAAATTTTACTAAAGGCATGAAAAGCATCATCTCGTTGTGCTAGGTTCTCCATGACAAGGTGAAGTAGTTCAGTATCATTTGCTAGCCAATGGGGGCATTTTGCAACTAAAGCGACAATAAGGTGCAATTGGTCGTCGGTCGCGTTTTTTTCCGCACTGACAAGTGACAGTTGTAAAATCTGACTTAATCGCTGGTGGCCATTTGAGCGAGAGGCGGCCCTAATTAATGAGGCTTTGAAATCAATATCAATGGATTGACGGAACTCGGCAATAATGAACTGTAGGTAATCTTCATCCAGCTCTTGATGCTCTAATGCTTTAGCAAGTGCTGTTGCTAATGTAATTGGTGCGTGTTGTAAGGCTTTTTTTATTAAAGGGCGATAGCTGTTTTCTGCTGATCTAACCGCAAGGTCAGCGATGCCTTGTAGTCCAATCTCTTCCCAGTGATTATCTTCTCTAGTTATGCTTCCAGAGAGATAGTCTATTAATTGATTGAAGTAGTGGGAAGGGCTTTGTTTCATCTGTTTTGCTAACATTGCGTGGAAGCTTGCCATACGTTCCGTATCCGGTTGGAAGGCATATGGATTGTCCGTTAATGCTTCCGATAAATCCGTACTATTGCCTTTATTTAGAATCTTATCGACAATCGATTTGATTAGATGATCGCGAGTTCCTAGGTTAATGCTGCCTTTTTCGTCTATTGGCAAGCGAATAAACCAAATGCTCATATCTGCTTGGGCTTTACTATTGATGGGCTCTAAAACAATGGCAAAGGTTGCTTGCTGTCTAAAGGGAAAAGGGTAGGCAGACTGCTTCCTGTCAAACTGCATCACCTCTTGAGGTGTTAATTTTCGGATATGCCTACCTAAATCAAAATAGGTTGCTTTACATTGTGCTAATTCAAATAAATCAGATAAAGATTCTATGGATCTCATTGTGTTCTCTGTTCCAGTGCAAGAAATTGGGCTAATCTTACCGTTTTTTAAAGGAGAAATCAGGTTGGAAACGTACCATAAACTTGCCGACTTATTACTTGAACTTGAAACGGTTCTGAGAAAAATGGATTTGTGGGAAATGGAAGTGCCAACAAAAGAGGATTTATTAAGCCAAGAACCATTTTGTATTGATACGCTCAGTTTTTTACAATGGTTAAAATTTATTTTATTACCCAACTTTAAAATGATGATTGAACAGTCCGTACCATTACCAACACAGTGTAATATATCACCAATGGCGGAAGAGTATTTCACGGGTGAGACATGGAAGCATCGGCAAGTTAATTCGATCATTCAATCTATTAAAGACATTGATGAACTGCTTTCATCTACTGATAACGTATGAGTATTGCAATCGTGTCCTATAAACATCAAGAGGTTAATGATTTAGCTTGGATTTTTTCGGCCCCTATGATTGTGGCTGACCTCGATCTACAGCGTTATTGGGTAACTGATGTTGCATCTCAATTAAATCAATTAGATCGCTTTCCAGCACCATTGTTAGCGTCGTTGGGGGAGTGTAAATCACATTTTCTAGGGGCATACTTTGAGGTGTTATTTTCTTTTGCCATTCGCCAATTTTCTAGTTTAGAAGTTATTTTTGAACATCAGCAAATCATGAATCCAAACGGTACGACACTCGGAGAAATTGATATGTTGGTGAGAACGCCAGAAGGCTATGTTTTGCAATTTGAAATTGCTTTGAAATATTTCCTGGAAGTTGAGCAGGGTCAAAAAAAAGAATGGATAGGACCAAATAAAACAGACAGTTTGAGCAAAAAAACGCATAAGGCTCGTACAAAGCAATTAGCGATATTGGACACGCCATCAGGCCAAGCATTACTTCATCAATTAGATATTAAGCAGAAAGTTAAACCTGTGCTGCTCATTTTCGGCTACCTTTTTGATCAATGGCGCTCTTTTTCTATGGATCAAGGTACCGAAAACAGTCAGTATTATGAAGACATGGACGCTAGAAGTAAGGTCTACTGGCTCAATATGGCGCAATTTAAGGCTACCTATTTTGACAGTTATGTTTTTTGTGAACTAGATAAAGCGAAATGGGTTTCTTATAAATTAATCCAACCTAGTGACATCTTAGCATTTGACGAAGTGCGTTTAAGTTTAGAAGAATCTTTTAAGATGGATGTTCGTCCTAAAATGTTTTTTGCCTGGGAAAGAGTAGAGCAAAAAACGTTAGAATCACGCGATGTTAGTGAGAATCGCATGATAATGCCTGAATCCCCCCTACGTGTCTTCGTTGTTCCTAATGGGTGGTAAGCGACACATAGAGAATTGTCTTTAGTGAGGAGTAAACCAATATCAAATTTCCTTGTTAATTATCTGACTTGTCCCTAGACTATATAAAAAATATTTTGGAAGAAATGTGTCTGTTTTAAATACTCTGTTATGCCCTTTAGATAAGCAGCCTTTGGCTCAAGAAAAGAGAAGTTTAGTGTGCCCTGTAGGACACAGTTTTGATTTAGCAAAGTCTGGCTATGTCAATTTATTACCTGTTCAAAATAAGCGTTCAAAAGACCCTGGCGACAGTAAAGAAATGGTGTCGTCTCGAATAGCTTTTTTAGCGTTGGGTCATTACCAACCGATCGCCGACAGTATCGCTTCATATGTGTTAAACCTATTTTCATCCAAGCAATCAATTAGTGTGTTGGATGCTGGTTGTGGTGATGGATACTATTTAAAACGGCTTGATGATGCATGTACTGCGAATGATCATGTTGTTGACTTTATTGGTCTGGATATTTCCAAATGGGCAATCATGGCTGCGAGTAAAGGGTCTTCATCTATTCGCTGGGTTGTAGGTAGTAATGCGGCCATTCCGAGTCTAAGTAAGAGTTTTGATGTAGTGACCTGTTTGTTCGGTTTTCCTATGTTTTCAGAATTCAGTCGGGTGTTGAAAAGTCAGGGGATCTTACTCATGGTTGATGCGGCAGCGGATCATCTGATTGAGCTACGAAAAATTTTATATCCTGAAATCCGTTTATATGAGGATGGCTTAGCCGTAGGAGTTGACGGTTTTTCTTTGCTTGATGAGCAAAATTTACAGTTTGCTTTTACATTAAAGTCACAGCAAGAGATTCAATCTCTATTGTCTATGACACCTCACATACATAAAGCACCTTTTGAAGGTAAAGAAGCCTTGAAACGTGTTGAAAGTCTAGAGTTAACCGCCGATGTGAAATTGCGTTGGTATGTTAAAAATACCGTTATTACAGAGAATGATTAATGACTAAGTTAGTTGAGTTGTTTAACAACAATAGAAAATGGGCGGCGAAAGTAAATGAAGCCAATCCTGAGTTTTTTTCTACCTTATCGAAGCAACAACAACCGGAATACTTATGGATAGGCTGCGCTGATAGCCGAGTTCCTGCAAATGAAATAGTGAATCTTCTTCCTGGTGAAATTTTTGTGCATCGTAATATCGCGAACCTAGTAGTTCATTCTGATTTGAATTGCCTATCTGTCATTCAGTTTGCCGTAGATGTACTAAAAGTAAAACATATTATGGTGGTAGGTCATTATGGTTGTGGGGGGATTAAAGCGGCTTTAGAATCGGATAAACATGGTTTAATTGATAACTGGCTCGGACATGTAAAGGATGTTTATCGCTTTCATAAGGATAAAATGGATTCAATTACGGATCATAAGGAACGTTGTGATACCCTGTGTGAGCTGAATGTAATTGAACAAGTGGCTAATGTTTGCCAAACCAGTATTTTACAAAATGCTTGGAGTAAAGGACAAAATGTTCAAGTCCATGGTTGGATCTACAGCATTGAAAATGGCATTATCGACGATTTGAATGTGAGTGTTGCGGGTGCTGAAGAAATGTCCTCTATTTTATAGCCTCTTACATGAATAATTAAATTTGGCCTATATCGACAATAGAGAATAACGAGCTTACTCTAACAAACAATAAGCGACATACTCATAGTTTGTTAGAGTGAAGACGATCTTAAATCGAATGCTTTCTTCTAGAACTTATTTGTTTCTGCGATAACATTAGCACATTGAGAGATGGTTGATCTTAACCACATATGACCAGGATCATGTTGTAATAATGGGCTCCAAAGCATTTTTAGCTCTACTGGAGGGATTTCAAACGGTGGCTCTAATAGAACCACATCATCTGTGTTTTCCATTAAGCGTGTTGCGAGTGAAGGCAGGGTTACAATAAGTCCAAGCTGCTGAGAGGTTCGCATAGCCACATTGTAGTTTCTAGTAAAGAGCCGAATGTTGCGCTTATACCCTAAATTTGCAAGAGTACTGTCTACCCAGCCAAGTTTTTGAACTTCTTCAGGTTGAATGCCTACTCCAACCCCAAATCCTGTTTTGCTTACCCAGACATGCTGAGCCTCAAGGTAGGCTTCAAGAGTAAAGTTTTCTGCGTAAGCACTGTCTTTCGGAACCAAGCAGGAAAATCGATCTATCCAGACTGATTTTTGGTGAAAGGATTGAGGCAATGCATCAAAGCGGTTAATTACTAAATCAACTTTACCTTTTTCGACATCGTGAAAATTCACGTCACTAGGATTCATTACATCTAAAATTGCATTTGGTGCCCCAGCCTGAATGCGTTCCATTAGAGGAGGAATCAGTGTGGCCTCAGCATAATCACTGGCCATAATACGGAAGACTCTAGTGCTGGATGCTGCATCGAAATTTTGACCGAGATGCAATACTTCATCAACAGATTGTAGGATGCTTTGAACTCGTGGTTGTAATTGAGTGGCTAAAGCGGTTGGCATCATGCCATCACTTGTTCTCACTAATAATGGATCATGGAACAAATCTCTTAATCGTCTTAAACCATTACTCATCGCGGGTTGGGTGATACCAAGTTGGTTTGCGGCGTGAGTGACATTTTGTTCACGTAACAAAGAATCTAAGTAACGTAATAAATTAAGATCAACCTTATCAAGTTGCATTGTTTTTTTCCCCATTTGTTATGGGTGGCATAATACTGTATTTCAGCGTATATGAGAAATGAGCAGAGAGAATCTTTGAAGAATTATTGCGATGTATCAATCTGCAATAACGCTTCAAAGGGGATTTAGGCGCTTATTTTATTCTAGTTTTTGGTACTCAGTAATTTAATGACTTCGTGGCAAGCGCCCATTGTATGGTAGTCTGTTTTCCCCGCTGGGCTTTTACAGTCGTCAATGGATTGATTGTCTTGGGTGAGAATGCGGAACCAAGCCCCGTATTCATGATCAATCATATTATTCCAGCTATAGTCCCATAGGGCATTGTATTTATCCCAATAGGACGAGTCATTGGTTGCTTGAGCTAACCACGCCGCGGCAGCAAAGGACTCAGCTTGTACCCAATAATACTTTTCTCCGTCACAAACCTTCCCTTCAGTATCATAACCGTAGCATAATCCGCCGTGAGTATGGTCCCATGCATACTTCCAGGCTAAATCAAATAGTTGCTTAGCTTTCTCGACCATCCAATCTGTGGTTTGCCTGTTATTGAGCATTATCAGTAATTTGCACCATTCAGTTTGGTGGCCCGGTTGGAAACCCCAAGGTCGAAACAGATTCTTTGGATCGTCTTTGTTGTAATTCCAGTCAATTTGCCACTCTTCATTATAATGTTCCCAGACTTGACCATTAGAGAGGTCAGCTTGACGTTGGCAAATGTTGGTTGCAAGTAGTTGTGCTCTAGTGAGGAATTTTTGATCTCCAGTGGCATCAAATGCCATTATCATGGCTTCACAAGAATGCATATTGGCATTTTGTCCTCGGTATGTTGCTACAGTACTCCAATCGCCAGAAATTTCATCTTTGTAGAGACCATCTTTTGCTGACCAAAAGCGCTTTTCCATTAATTCGAACGTCTCTTCAATCCAGGGCTTTGCTTCTAGAGCCCCCGCTTGATAAGCCACGGAATAAGCAAGTAAAACAAAGGCTAGGCCATAGCAATGGTTGGTGACATCTAGGTCTTGATTGCCTTTAAGTAACCAAACATAACCACCATTTTCTGTTAAATGTCTTTCTCGTAAATAGCGTAGCCCATGCTTTACAGCGTCTAGGTATTCAGGTTTTTTATAGGCCTGATAAGCCATTGCATAATTAAAAATGAAGCGAGTACTACTGACTAGATGACGGGTTTCTGTTTCATAAATTTGACCATCATCTTTGAAAAATTGATAAAAGCCGCCTTGCTTATCGATGCATTTTGGATGATAAAACGCCATCGTCTTCTGAATATGTTGATTGAGAAAATCGATAGAAGAAAAATCAGTCGGCTTTTCCATGTTAAGGCTCCAAATTGAACAGTTTTTGAAAAATTTAATGAATAATAGAAAGTTTGTTTAATTAAATCAACTAGATTTATTAATTACAAATCGGTAGCTTAGCTTGCTATTCTTATTAGTAAATTTCTGATGGTATTAAAAATGGTTATGGCAAAATTGAACGGTGCGCCAAAGTGTAGAAAAACCGTTGGCTTGGGCAGCACCTCAGAACAAGGTCGTCTTTATAATGAACGTGTTATTTTAAATATCGTAAGAAAATATCCTGGTATTTCTCGCGTGCAAATTGCCGCTGAAACGGGCCTAAGTGCACAAACAATTTCTGTAATTACATCCTCTTTGTTGGATAAGGGTATGTTGCAAGTCACAGGGAAAGTCAAAGGTAATCGGGGTCAACCTTCTATTATGCTCACCATTTGTGCTGAAGGGGCTTATGGGTTAGGTATTAATGTTGATCGCGATCATATCAGTGCCGCTCTGTTGGACTTTAGTGGTAAATGCATTCTTTTAAAAGAGCACTCCGTTCAATTTCCAACCCAAGAGACGGCACAAAATATAGCATTAAACCTAATCAATGAAGTGAAGCAGATTCTAGGAGCTAAGTGGCCTAGAGTTCAGGGGGTGGGTCTGGCTAAACCTGACTCAATGTCACTATGGCTTGATTCTTTGGTTTTAGAAATAGATCAGAAAGATGACACGATAGCATTGCAACAATCATTGAAATATTGGGAAACGGATGAATTTTCGGTTTGGTTAGAAAATCAAACGGGATTGTCTTGTGTGACGGAGAATGATGCGAATGTAGCCGCGTTGAACGAACTTTTATTCTCGACCAAGGAGAAAAGAAGCAATTTCTTTTATATTTTTATGGGTGCAGCTTGTGGTGGTGGCGCAGTTGCCGATGGAGAATGTTATTCTGGCGCGAATGGAAAAGCTGGGAGCTTTGGTTTAATTCCTACAGCGACCGGTGTTCTAGGAGCACAAATTTTGGAAGTCCTTTCTCTGTCATCTCTTATTCAATTCTTAACCTCCAAAGGAAAGTTGCTCCCTCAAAGCGAAGAAGAATGGGAGGCCACTGATATTCAGTTATTAGCTGCTGAGTGGATTGATATAGTGTGCGTGGAAATTGTACCGGGGATTGTTTCTGTAATCGCTCTGTTCGATCCTGAAAGCATAGTATTTGGTGGACGTCTCCCACAGTTTTTACAAGATAAACTGGTCTCGGTTTTATCTGCGCAGTTAACTCGGTTATGTCCTTTAGGTATGATTATTCCTCCTCTAGCCGTTGCTGAAACGGGTGTTACGGCCGGTATGTTGGGAGCGGCTATTTTGCCGTTATATGATACCTTTGCACCTTATCGTTCCTTGTTACTGGTTAGAGAGGAAAAATAAACGCTCATATTTTATGATACTCCAGTAAGTTTTTTGTTGACAATGTAGCTACTTAATTTGCTTTTAAATGCATTTTTAAGTGATATTGTCATACGATAATGTGATGTTTAAAAAAAACATAGACAAGAATCTTTGCGTTTGATGTCTATTGAGAATTATCATATAGCGAAATAAAACACCTGGGTTTATACATTAATAATAAGAAAGAGCGGTGTAATGCGTTTAGAAATAGAATGTGAAAGTCGAATAGGGATGGCCCGAGAAGTATTGGATCTATTTATCCCCTACAAAATCAATATAAAAAGGATTGAAGTCGATACAGATCAAAGGCGTATGCATTACGCTTTTCCTGATATACCTTTCGATCAGTTGCAAACCTTACTTGCTGCCATTAGGCGCATTGATGGAGTTGAGGGGGTTAAAACAGTCATGTTTACCCCCTTTGAACAGGAAAAAAACGCCTTACTGACTTTATTAGAAGCCTTACCTGATGGAGTGATTGCGGTAGACCTTCATGGGGTGGTAACCATGGCGACAGAGTCTGCGGTCAGCAGTTTATCTATTAGTTACGATCAGATTATTAATCAACCTTTAAATAAGTTTATAAAAGGCGTTCGCTTTAATTTTTTGGAGATGAGCCAGAAAACGCAACTTCAAAGCAAACAAGTGCGGGTAAACGGTCAAAAGATATTAATGGAAATATTACCTATCTTTGTTCCTGATGAAGAGGGTCAAGCTATTCCAGCGGGCGTAGTCATCAATGTGAAGTCCGCCGCTCGCCTGGATGAACAAACTGCAAGCTTACGTCGATCTCCGAACATTGAATTGAATCTGTCAGATTATCTAACAAATAACATTGCTGAAAGTGACTCAATGAAATGTTGTTTGAAACAGGCCGCAACCATACTTAAATTGGAGATGCCTGTGTTGATTCATGGGGCGACAGGTGTTGGCAAAGAAGATTTGATTAAAGCCATGTATCAGCAATGGTTGGCTGCTCAACATACTGAAAATAGTAAAATTATGTATGTGTCTGGAGAGGATATCAGTAAAGAAAAAATAGAGATGTTTTCTACAGGTTCAGGATGGTGTGTTATCCAATCTCCTGAATCCATCCCGGAAGTGGCTCAAAAAGAGTTAGTCAGATATTTGAAACAACAATCTAATTCTCATATAGGTATGAGGATTATTACGGTTTCTCACTATCCCTTAAGTGAGTTACGTAACGATTGTGGTTTGAACGAAGAGCTGTTCTACCTAATTTCTGCACTTACTTTAAAAGTCCCAGCTTTATCCGAGAGGCGAGAAGATATTCTTGGATTAGCTGAGCTGTATTTGCAGGACGTCGCTACTAGACTAAAGTTGAAAAAGCCAAAGTTAAGTAAAGGTGCTGGCATTAAAATGAAGTTGTATTCTTGGCCTGGTAACTTGAATGAATTTAGAAATGTTTGTTTGCAAGCGGTGGCGCTTAATCATTCTGATGTTATTCAGGTAGACGATCTTAATTATGGTGCTCAAGAAGAGAGACATCAGACGATCGAATTAATAGATGATTCTTTAGATAAAACGATGAAACATTGGGAGGCGAAGTTACTCAAAGATTTGTATCCTAGCTTTCCAAGTAGTAGGCAGCTTGCTAAGAAAATTGGCTTAAGTCACAGTGCCGTCGCGAATAAATTAAGAGATTATGGAATAGGTCAAACTGCGACTGCTCGCAGAAAAGAAGGGTAGCTACCAAAGGCATAAATCTTTTGGGCATTGATTGATATGACGATCAATTAATGCCTCTTATATAAAAAATGAATTATGCTTAAAGTTTATTTGTTTTTCTTTTTATACTTTTTGTTTTTTCTTCTTCCTTAATTTTAATGGGCTTTAGTTCCGTCTTTTCCTGGTGTAAAGACACACTGAGTTCTTTAACTATCCAGGTGATAGATACGCAAACAAATGCAAACAAAATAAATTCAATCATAATATTACTCCAAAGAGTGAGTGTTCATGTAAAAATGCCCTACTTAAAGTATTTAGTAAAGCAAACAATGTTGCATTTTTGTAAAGATGACACAAAGCTTCTAACTTTAATATAAGGGGCCTTCTGTGAATTTCAATGGAAACCTCATATGTTTGCAAATTATCCTTAATATTTACGACTTAGGACAAGTTAAATCGTTCTCTAAGGAAAATTGCCACTCCATCTTCATCATGATGACCAATAACTTTATTTGCGGCGGCTTTTACCAGATCACTAGCATTACTCATGGCATAGGCTTCATCAGCCATTTTAAACATACTTAAATCGTTATCCCCATCGCCAAAGCAAATGATTTTTGAGGCTCCAAGCTCTTCTTTGAGAGAATGAATTGCGGTTCCCTTACAAGCATCCTTATGATGAATATCAATCCAAAATGCATCTTCTTGATAGATTCCACCTCCAGAATAGGCTGATAGGTGTACTGACTTATGTGTTGATTTGACAATTCTGTCCGCGGCCTGAGGTGATGCCATAGCGCTGATATTTGTGATAGAGGTACCTATATGAAGTTTATACAAAGGGTGCAGAATTAAGTCTTCATATCGGCCAAGCTCCCCGAAAATATTATTACAAAGATCACTTTGAAGAGGAGGGTGATAAACTGTTTGATTGCCATCTTCTTCTACGCAAAAAATAAACGGTGTGACTCCTTCTGCTTCGAAAAAGGCTAATGTTTCTTCAATATCTAAACGTGACAATAGATTTCTATGGCGATAGGAAAGTGTTTTAGGGTTCCATTCTTCTATGCCGTTTTTAAAAATTTGAACGGATGAGAAATCATGATTTTGAATGCAAGGCATCGCGGCTAAGCGAGTCCGACCCGTTGCAATAGTGTAAGCGATACCCGCTGCTTGTAGCTTATTAAGCGTTTCGCAAGTAAAAGGAGATAAAGATTGTTGTCGATTGAGAAGTGTCCCATCCAAATCAAATACAACTAACTCCATAAAACCCCCATATGTTTTTATTTGAAAATGTCTAGATCTAGATATTCAGTCTACAAGAGTTCTTTCCGTTTTAATACGTACAAATATAGCTAAATAGAAGTCTAATATAGTGAGTTTATTTGTAGCTAATGGCCAATTTTGATCTATTCTTATCGCTAGGTGGAACGTTTAATGTTAATTATTCGAAAACGATGGGGAGAGTTGTTTTGGCAATACAAAAGACGTCTTGTGTTAGGCGTTGCTGTTTAGATGAAAAAGACGTTTGTATGGGGTGCTTTCGTAATCTAAATGAAATATTACACTGGCATGAGTTTTCTAAAGAAGAAATTGAAGCTGCATTAGGTCGCACAGAGGAAAGGCGTCAAGAATACTTTCGCCTTTTCCCGAGTGCCAAGCTAACATCTAATTCATATTAGGGTTTTGGTGTTAATGCAATCGCTTCAAATTGAACTGCATCCCAACCACCTTCAATAAATTGACGTATGTTTTGATGATCTTGCTCAAGTGGATGCTCTAATACATCCTTACGATAGTAGTCTCCGAACAAGTGTAGCGTTTCTTGCTGACTTAATTGATTTAACATTGCGAAGGCAAGTATTTTACATGATCCGTTATTTTTACCGGCTTCATTTATCTGGGAGCCGTTTACAAATTTAGTTTCTACAAAATCGTACTCTTTATCGATTGTTGATATTGATTGATTGAACGATACTTGCTCTGGATTGGATTTTAGTAATTCAATTAAAGAATCAGTTGTTAACATAGTTCGACCTTAATAAATGAAAATGATGAATAAAATTGAGCGTGTGTTGGGCTAGCCGTCGCCAGAAGTGATCGGCATGGGTATATTTCTAGCGATAAACCAAAAAGAAATAAAGGACAGTATGCCTACGGTCGCCATGATAACGAGCATTGGCGTTACAGTACCGTTATGTAAAACGCTAACTAAAGTGCCACTCAATGCTCCCGCGGCAAAGCGAGTTGTCCCTGCTAGCGCTGTGACACTGCCGTTGTTATTTTCTGCATGACTAAGGGCCCCAGCGACTAAAGTGCTTCCCAAAACCCCTATGGTTCCAATATAAAAGATGCAGGCAACAATGATAACCACAAGAGATGGAGTCGCTGAGAAAGCGAGTACTGCTAATATGATAGAGGCTATTAGCAGTACGATCATGCCTGAAGATGCCATTTTTCGAATGCCAATTCGCCCAACTAATTGACTATTTATGGTTGTAAAAAACATCATCCCAATGATATTGAGTGCAAATAAGAAACCATAGTTAGCTTCGTCAACGCCGTACAACTCGATATAAACAAATGAAGATGCGGTGATAAAACACATCATGCCACTAAAATGGAGTGAGCCAGAGACTATGTGGCTAAAAACACCGGGGTTATTTAATAGCTCCCAATATGTTGTTAATGCTTTTCTAAAAGAAAGAGGTTTTCTTTTTTCCTGAGAGAGTGTTTCCGGTATATTTTTATGAAACAAAATGAAGGTGATACAGGCCATAAGAGCTAAAAAAATAAAGATGTAATGCCAATCAAAGGCAATTAAAATGATACCCCCTAATATTGGGGCGATGAGTGGTGCAATTGCCATTACTAGCATGATATAGGACATGGCTTTTACGAAATCTTCAGCTGAAAAAGCATCCCTTACCAAGGCTGAAACACACACAGCGACGGCGGCTCCTCCGAAAGCCTGCAGGGCTCTACCTGCTAACAACCATTCATAATCTCTAGAAACAGCACAGAGAATGCTACCAAGAAAAAAGAGTATTAAGCCAAAGGTGATGACTTTTTTTCGCCCGTAGGCATCAGAGATTGGTCCGAATATGATTTGGAATGCCGCAAAAATAATCAAGTAAATACTCAGTGTTAACTGAATTAGGTTGATATCGGAATCTAAGCTTTTAGCTATAGTAGGAATAGATGGAAGGTAGGTATCTATTGCTAATGGTGTTAAACCACTGAGCATGCCTAAAATCAAAATTGTAGGAAGAGTCAGTTTCATAATCGGCTCGATTTTTTAAGTGGTGTGTATTATATAGAAACTCTCTTTACTGAGTGTAAGGGAAATGTGCAAATGTTGCTGAAATCAAAGAGAAAATATGAAGTATGTGATTTTATTTACCGAAATGGACTAAACTAGCGCCTAGACAGCAGATGACCCTTTAAGGAGAGAAGTGTTTTCTGATTCAGTATGGGGATGTGAGCTTAAAAGTTAGTAACTAAGAATTATTTACATCTTTTAGCTTAATTTTTCATGTTAGAATTTCATCCATTAATATCCATTTTATAGTTTATCTATTAAGAGACTTGCCGATAACGCAGACTCTTCTATTTAGGTCCATTTGAAACAAGGTAGATTCATGTTTAACTTTTTTGAGCGACTCATTCCCGCTTATCCAGATAAAGACCCCATTGCGGCACCGAGTAGTTTATTCGCGTTTTGTTTGCACTTCTCTAAAGGAGTCGGTTTACCTTTGGTAATCATGTCAATATTGACGGCATTGATCGCTATATTGGAAGTGACCTTATTTGGATTCATGGGGCAGCTGGTGGATTGGTTAATTTCAAAGGACCCAGAGACTTTTTTGGAAGAGGAGGGGACTCGTCTTTTTCTAATGGGAGCCATGGTCTTGGTTGCTATGCCTGTGTTGACGTTTTTTCATTCTGCGTTAGTACACCAGACTTTGCTTGGAAATTATCCAATGGGTATTCGCTGGCTAGCACATCGTTATTTGCTGAAGCAAAGCATTACCTTTTTCCAAGACGATTTTGCAGGTCGTGTGTCGACTAAAGTGATGCAAACATCATTGGCTGTCCGTGAAACTGTGATGAAACTATTAGATGTATTGGTATATATTTTAGTGTATTTCATTTCTATGTTAGTTCTGATTGCTCAATCAGACTTTAGAATGATGTTACCTATGCTGGTGTGGTTGATGGCATACATTGGAATTCAAATGTATTTTGTGCCGAAACTCAAAAAAATATCAACTGCGCAAGCTGATGCACGATCAACCATGGCGGGACGAATTGTTGATAGTTACACTAATATTGCCACAGTGAAATTGTTTGCGCATACCTCGCGAGAAGCGGATTACGCTAAAGATAGCATGGATGGCTTCCTGCAAACGGTCTATGCTCAAATGCGTTTAGTAACAGGAATAAATGTAAGTGTACAAATTTGCAATTATCTCTTGGCATTTGTAATGGCGGCATTAGCTATTTCGTTGTGGCTAGGTAGTGCTATTAGTGTGGGCTCTATTGCTATCGCAGTCAGCTTGGCATTAAGGTTAAACGGTATGTCCCAATGGATTATGTGGGAAATTAGTGCCCTGTTCGAAAATATTGGAATGGTGGCGGATGGTATGAAAACACTTTCCAAGCCACTTACTATTCAAGATAAAGTAGAAGCACCGGATTTGGTTGTTGATGATGGTCGAATTGAATATCGAGATATTGGCTTTCATTACGGTAAAGGCTCTGGGGTCATTGAGCGTTTTAATTTAAACATAAAACCTGGAGAGAAAGTCGGTCTGGTCGGTCGTTCTGGTGCCGGAAAATCTACTTTAGTCAATCTTCTTATGCGCTTTCATGAAGTTGAATCGGGTCAAATTTTAATTGATGGGCAGAATGTTAATGATGTTACTCAAGACAGTTTAAGAGCTCAAATCGGCATGGTGACTCAAGATACATCATTATTACACAGAACGGTCAGGGAGAACCTTCTATATGGTAAGCCTGATGCAACAGAAGAAGAGATGATTCATGCGGCAAAGCAAGCGGAAGCCCATGAGTTTATTTTAGAATTAACCGACCCGTTTGGTAATAAAGGTTATGATGCCATGGTAGGAGAGCGCGGAGTTAAACTGTCTGGGGGGCAACGCCAGAGAGTAGCGATTGCACGGGTGCTGCTTAAAAATGCGCCTCTGTTAATTCTGGATGAAGCCACTTCCGCATTAGACTCTGAAGTGGAAGCCGCGATTCAAGCAAGCCTATATCAACTGATGGAGAATAAAACGGTAATAGCAATTGCCCATCGCTTATCAACGATTGCTGCTATGGATAGGTTAATTGTGTTAGATCAAGGAGAAATGCTGGAGCAAGGTACCCATGATGAACTGGTTAAACTGGGTGGAGTGTATTCAAAATTGTGGAACCACCAAACCGGCGGCTTTTTAGCAGAAGACATAACCTAGTCGTTATGTATTAGAAGGTATCGTTAAGAGGTGCCAATATTGCTGGGTGCAGTACCTTATTACTACTGAGGGTGGATCTATAAAAAAGCGCTAAAGAGGAAAACGTATTTCACTCTTTAGCGCTTTTTTGTTTAGTTACCTTGTACTATACGGATGTTCATGCGGACGTTTGAGGATAGCTCTTAAAGCCTTTTAGGAAAATAGCAAAGAATAAAGCGGCTCCAATAAGTTGCCAAACAAAGTGAATTCCAGGCCATAATAAGGCGATTGTGGCAATTAGCAATAACCCTCTGGATAGAAGATTTAACTCATCTTCAAGGTACCCTTCCATCACGGCAACAAAAGCATAAAGCCCGATGATTCCAAAAATAGTCAGTCTTACCATCTCTTCAAAACTGCCACCGACTAGAGGAGTATAAGCCATCAATAAAGGAATGATATATAGACCTTTAGCAAGTTTCCATGCGGTTAAGCCTGTTCTCATTGGTGGTGTTTTTGCAATAGCAGCGGCAGCAAAAGCCGTTAAGCAAACGGGCGGAGTGACATTACTGTCCTGAGATAACCAGAAGATAATCATATGAGCTGTTACTAGAATCATGGCAATGGTTTCAGCGCCAAGAGATTGATCCAATAACATGCCCTTAAAATCAGATGGGACCTGTGAAAGCAGTAGGGCCGCTTCATCCGCTGACATTCCTACCGCTAATTTGGAGAGGGACTCGGGGTCAACAAGCATAAAGACGGCTTTGGCCGCTTCTGGTAATGCTCCGCTTGCCATAATTTCAATCAACTGGCTTTCCGCGATTAAGTTGTATAAAGCGGGTGCTGACAAGGTGCCGAGTACAATATAAGACGCGGTAACAGGTAAGCCCATTCCTAAAATCAATGAAGCGAGAGCAATCAGTATTAAGGTAAAGATCAAGCTGCCATCAGCCCAGCCCGTAATCATGAGAGAGAAGGTATTACCCACTCCTGTCGTACTAATGACATTGACAACTAGACCAATACCAACCAACAAAACCGCCGTAGTTGACATGTTTTTAGCGCCCTGAACCATAGCATCAAGAATATCCATGGCATTCATACGATGATGTCTGGAAAGCCAAGAAGAAAAAATCACGGCTAGAATACTGATACCGGCTGCATACGTTGGAGTAAATCCTTGAACGAGTAATGTCACCAGAACAGCAAGAGGAACAATATGGTGCCAACCTGACTTAAAGACCTCCTTCACTGTTGGACCATCGTCTTCAACAGCAATAACCTTGCTTCGTTTCGCTTCTACTCGTACAAAGAAGCCCACGCTTAAGAAATACAAAAGAGCAGGAATTGCGGCCACACTGATAATAGTGACATAAGATACTTGGGTATAGGATGCCATAATGAATGCGCCAGCCCCCATTACTGGAGGCATGAGTTGCCCACCAGTGGATGCGGCGGCTTCAATGCCCGCTGAAAATCGGGCGGGGAAGCCCGCTTTTCTCATAAGCGGAATAGTGATAACTCCAGTAGAAACCGTATTAGCAACAGAAGAGCCAGAGACTGATCCCATTAAACCTGAACCAAGTACTGCAACAAATCCCGGTCCACCAATCATTTTGCTTGCTAACGATCGAGATAAATCAATAATAAAGTCGCCGGCACCGGACTTAACAAGAAAAGCGCCAAACAGGATAAACATGAAAACAAAGCTCCAAGATATTCTTGAAATGGAGCCAAACATACCATCTGTGCTGAAATAGCTTCGGTAAAGTAGCGTTTCAACGCTAAGTCCGGGAAAGGAGAAGGTTCCACCAATCCATTGCCCCCATAAAACGACATAGGTCAACGCAACGATGATTAAAGTGGGTATAAACCAGCCACTGGTTCGGCGGATTAACTCTAATGCCAGCAGAATGGCGACAGTTGAGGCAATCCAATCTCCTGTATCAAAAGTGACACCTCGTGCATATAGAGCATCTTCAAAGAAAACGATGTAGAGGGTCACGCCCGCTAAAGCAATAATCATTAGAGTATCAATGATTAAAGCGGTTTTGCTTTTTAATAATGAAGGGTGAGCAGGAATCAATAACGCGCATAAAATACCAAAGCCTGAAAAGTGGAATGCAGACACCCACAATTCTGGCAAAGTGCCAATGGTATTAATATAAATATGCGCGATAGCAAGAAAAATGGAAAACGCAAAAACAAAACGAGTGACACCAACTTGAGAACGGTGTGCCGTCTCGAAATCTTTTAAATCTGGTTGGGACGTATCTGTTTGGCTAGTTGACGAGTTCATAGAGCAACTACCTATATAAACAAAAGAGAATCAAATAGAGCGCCTAGCAAGAATAAATCGGTGTATTCAATTAAATTGAATACCTCGTGGTTAATATTACTAGGCGCAAGTAACGCGAGAGTGATTTACTTAGCGATTAGGTGATCAGGGATTTGAATACCTTGCTCGCGGTAATAGCGTGCTGCACCAGGGTGCAAAGGCATTGGAAGTCCATCAATGGCTTTTTCAATTGCCATTACACTTGTCGCTTTATGAATAGCACTCAAATAGCCTAAGTTTTCATAAATTGATTTAGTAAGTAGGTATATATCTTCATCAGACAGATCCGCTCTTGCCGCTAAGAAGTTAGGCTGAGCAACCGTATTGATAGGTTTAGTTTGTCCTGGATAGGTGTTCGCAGGAATAACATAACGAGTCCACAAGGTGTAATCACCGTTTGCCGCTTTCATTTGCTCGTCAGTAAAGTCTAATACCCTTACTTCATCACCCATTGATGCGTAAGCACGAGTGATTGCACTTACAGGAACGCCAGCGGGTGTATTCATGCCGTCAATATTACCATTCTGCATGGCATCAGCACTGGCACCATACCCCATGTACGCTAGGCTAAAGTCATCGGCATTAATGCCAAGGCCTGTCAATAATTGACGGCCAGAGCCTTCAGTGCCAGAATTCTTTTTACCAATTGAGAACTTGTTGTTACCGTTTTGTAATGCTTTTAAATCATCAACGGTACCTGTTTTAACTAAGTCACTTTTAAGTACAAAGTGTTCAACGTTCTGCCATAGCATGCTTACAGAGCGAAGGTTTTCTTGTTTACCTGAAGACTCAAGAGGACCTTCACCATTCCAAGCCCAAGCACCATATAAACCTTGTAATATAGCGAATTGTGCTTGATTTTCACGTAACAATTTAATGTTTTCGCCAGAACCTGCTGAGCTGATGGCTGAAATAGATATGCCATGCTTAGGCTCAAGTTTAACCTTACTTAAAGTGGCAATGGCAACGCCAACGGGATAGTAAGTTCCGCCTGTTGAAGCCGTTGCCATAATGTAATTACGTTGGTCAGCTGCTTGTAACTGTGCTGTTGATAGCGTGATTGCTGCAGCAGTTGTTGTCGTGATAAGTGTTTTTGCGACTAAGCCCAATTTCATTTTATTTTTCTCCTAGTTAGGTAATGTCACTTAAATACAGTACAATTATTGTGCCTATTTTTTTAAGTTGTTGATTTACAATGACTTGTTTTTTTGTGAGAGACTGTTATCTTATTCTAGGTCATAATTTGCTTATAGATCGAATTGATCAGTAGGCAAAAAATGGCTTATCAGATAGGACGGAATTCATTGCTTATACATGTCTTTTATCAAAAAAATACTTTTTCATAAGCAAAATATTGCCAGTTAGGAAATAGACATGAACCATTCAGAAGCAATAAAAGTCATCTTGTTTGATTTAGGTAATGTATTGGTCGACCTTGGTGATAGAAGTGAACTGAATTCTATGCTGAATGCATCTGGTGACGAGGCTGAAATATGGCTTAAGTGGTTACAATCTCCTTTAGTAAAGCGTTTTGATTCTGGGGAGATTTCTTTTGATATATTTGCTACAGGAATGATAGCTGAAGTGCCCTCATTAGGAAGCAGAGAGGATTTCAAGAGACGCTTTTCTCGCTGGCCAAAAGGGCTCTTTGACGGTGCTTTGTCATTGGTTAGTCGTGTGAAACCTAAATACCATAAAGCCATTTTATCGAATACGAATGAGGCCCATTGGCCAATATTGATGTCTGATATGAAGTTAGGCGGTGCTTTTCAAAGTTATTTTGCCTCTCATCAGATGGGGTGTGTAAAACCCGATGAAGAAATTTATTTAAAAGTCGTATCAGCATTAGGTGTAGAGCCTAGGGATATACTCTTTGTTGATGATAATTTAGTCAATGTTGAGGCTGCAAAGAAAATAGGCATTGTCGCCCATCAAGTAAAAGGCATAAAAGAAGCACAGAGAATACTACAGCAATATAATGTTGTATGATTTTTACGATGTTAAAGAGTTTGCGAAGTATTTTTAGCTTATAGAATCGTCTATGCGTTGTCATAGTTATCGAACAACTGGTAATGTGCTGCGGTTAAACATTTTTTGAGAGGAGGGGTAGGTGAATGAGATCATATTTTAATACGGCTTCAGATATGTATTCTAAAGCTCGACCAACTTATCCTGCCGAGTTGTATTTTTGGCTGTCGAAGCAGGCCCCTGGGCATTCTTTAGTCTGGGATTCTGCCTGCGGCACGGGACAAGCATCAGTGGATCTTGCTGCTTACTTTGAATGCGTAGAAGCATCGGATATTAGTGAATCTCAGGTGGCTGAAGCGACGCCAAATAGAAAGATTAATTACCATGTCTGCCCTTCTGAAATTACGCCCTTTAAAGACAACAGTTTCGATGTCGTGTGTGTCGCACACGCATTGCATTGGTTTGATTTAGATTCCTTTTGGGTAGAACTGGAAAGAGTGATGAAGCCAGGAGGGTTGTTTGCGTGTTGGGGCTACAATTGGATTCGCCTTGGTGAACATGAAGATGATGTGATGGATCGGTATATATTAAAAAAGCTTCAACCTTATTGGAAAAGTGAGAGTAAAAGTTTATGGCGAGAATATAAGGACATTCGCTTCCCATTAACTATGATGGACGTACCTAAATTTGAGTTGACTCAAAATTGGAGCATGTACCGGGTTTTTGAATATATCCGTTCTTGGTCAGCAACTACCCTCTTGATAGAATCGGATGGTGATCAATTTATAGAAGATGCATGGAATGAAATGCTTAAGTTGTGGGGCGACCCTTTACAGAAAAAAACCATAAAATTACCGTTTTTTGTTAAAGCTGGCCGTTTTGAAGCTGAGTTTTCATCATAAGGGTTAAGACTAAAGTGTAATATCTCCTTTTTCTGAGGTATATATAGTAGAGAAACGCCTTAATAATAAATTTAATAAATAGGAGCTTATGAATGGAGCTATCCTCGATTTCTTTACCGCACGATGTGCAAAGTCAGGCCAATATTGAACAATCAAAATTTCAAGCTCTTTATAAGGAATCTCTGGAAAACCCAAACGCTTTTTGGGGACAGGTAGGAAAAAGACTTGATTGGATTTCACCTTATACATCGGTCAAAAATACGCGTTTTGATAAAAACAATGTCGACATACGTTGGTTTGAAGATGGAGTATTAAATGCGTCTTATAATTGCACCGACCGACACCTTTCAGAGAAGGCTGAGAAAGTGGCCTATTATTGGGAAGGTGACGAAGAGGGTGAAGGCTATGCTGTTACGTATCAGGAGCTACATGATGATGTGGCAAGGTTAGCAAACGGTCTAAAGTCTCTTGGTGTAGGTAAGGGCGATCGAGTTGCTATTTACATGCCTATGATACCTCAAGCTGTTCATGCGATGCTCGCTTGTGCCCGTATTGGTGCTATTCACTCCGTGATTTTTGGTGGCTTTTCTGCTCATGCCATTGCAGGTCGTCTAAATGATTGTACTGTTAAAGTTGTTTTAACGGCCGATGAAGGGAAACGAGCTGGTCGTGTTATTCCTTTGAAAAAGACCGTTGATCATGCGCTTGAAGAGGGCGCTTGTCCTTCTGTTGAAAAAGTGATCGTGTTTCCTTGTACAGGCCGTGATGTTGGTTGGAATGAATCCGTTGATGTAAATTGGGTTGATTTAGTTTCCTCCCAGAGTAAAGAATGTACACCTGAGCCGATGAACGCTGAGGACCCTCTTTTTATTCTGTATACTTCAGGTTCAACGGGGACTCCAAAAGGAGTCGTGCACACTGTTGGTGGTTATATGGTATACGCCTCATTGACGCATGAAGTGGTATTTGATTTAAAAAATGACGATGTGTACTGGTGTGCGGCAGATGTTGGCTGGATTACCGGCCATTCTTATATGGTGTATGGACCATTAGCTAATGGTGTAACGAGTATTCTGTTTGAAGGTGTGCCTACGTATCCTGATTGTGGGCGTGTTGGTCGCATCGTCGACAAATATAAAGTGTCTATATTATATACAGCTCCTACTGCAATCAGAGCATTGATGGCAAAAGGCGATGAGCCTGTTTCCAGTTCTAATCGCCAATCTCTAAGAGTGCTTGGAAGTGTTGGTGAGCCGATCAATCCTGAAGCTTGGTGGTGGTATTATTCAACGGTTGGTGAAGAGCGCTGTCCAATCGTTGATACGTGGTGGCAGACTGAAACTGGCGGTATTATGATGAGTCCTAGAGTCGGCGGCTTAGATATGAAACCTGGATCATGTACAGGTCCATTATTTGGTGTTCAGCCTGCGTTGGTCGATACTGAGGGTAATATTATTGACGGTGTTGGTGAGGCTGAAGGCAGTTTAGTATTGTTAGACTCTTGGCCAGGACAAGCTCGTTCAGTGTATGGTGATCATGCGCGTTTTGAACAAACATACTTTAGTACTTTTGATGGTATGTATTTTACCGGAGACGGTGCTCGCCGCGATGCAGATGGCTATTATTGGATTACTGGTCGAGTTGATGATGTGCTTAATGTTTCAGGGCATCGACTAGGAACAGCTGAAATCGAAAGTGCGCTTGTTGCTCATCCTTCTGTCGCTGAAGCGGCTATTGTTGGCTATCCTCATGATATAAAAGGTCAAGGCATTTACGTTTATGTTACTCCAATTGATGGTGTTACTGTAACGGATGAGCTGACTAAAGAAGTAAGGCAATTTGTTCGTGATGAAGTTGGTGCAATCGCTTCTCCTGATTTAATTCAATGGACGATTAAAGGGCTGCCGAAGACCCGTTCAGGTAAAATTATGCGACGTATCCTGCGAAAAATAGCGGCTAACGAGCATGACCAGTTAGGTGATACCAGCACACTGGCCGATCCAGCTGTAGTGGATGAACTTATTGAAAACCGTTTAAACGTATGATGTCTATTCATGTCGAGGTATTTGTGTGATCTCATTATTGATTGCTGATGATCACCCTTTGTTTAGGGGCGCTTTAAAAAGCGCCCTGCAAATTGAGTTTCCAGGAATAACGCTTTTTGAGAGCCAGGATATAGAAGAAACAATTCAATTATTAGGCTCTTATTCGGATTTGGATTTATTGCTACTGGATTTGCATATGCCAGGGAGTAATGACCTTTATGGGTTGATTCGTATTCGCAAGGCTTTTCCTGATATTCCTGTGGTTATTATATCTGGTACGGACGACATAGGGATTATTGCCAAAGCTTTGGATGCCGGTGCTCTAGGGTTTATCCCTAAAACCAGCCAACCTAATGTGATTGCAGATGCTGTGAATAGTATTCTTCAGGGAGACGTGTGGTTGCCAGAGCCGCTGATGGAGCAGATTAATGAATTACCGCAATCTGACCTGACTCTTATGCAGAAAGTCTCTGAATTGACGCCTCAGCAGTATCGAGTTTTGTGCTATTTACATGAAGGATTATTAAATAAGCAAATTGCTTATGAATTAGATATCTCTGAAGCGACAATCAAAGCGCATATCACTGCTATCTTTAGGAAGTTAGAAATAAATAATCGTACGCAAGCTGTTCTCATTGCCAGTGAACTGAAATTACAGCTCACTTGACGTGTTTTTTTTAGGGACAGGGTCTAATCCTCCCTCATGAAATGGATGGCATTTAGATAAGCGCTTTAATCCCAGTCCTATTCCCTTTACAGATCCATGAATCTCAATTGCATCAATCATATACTCGGAGCAACTTGGGTAAAAACGGCAGTTATTTCCAAGTAAGGGGCTTATTGTATATTGATATCCTTTTACTAAGATGAGTGTGGCTTTTTTAAACATAAACGAGTTACCTTATTTTTCTATATTGTAGTCTATTTTAGCCAACCTTTATGCGTATTTATTCACCCTATGCTGGTGCTGATTTTGGTATTTTGTTATGGTGTGCAGATTTGTATTTAAGGATGAACTATGCCGACGATTTATTCTTCTCTTAATTCTGCGAGTATTGTTGCATACCAGGGAGAGCCTGGTGCGTATTCCCATCTTGCTTGCAAACATACATTCCCAAATTTAACCTCAGTGCATTGTGCTACCTTTGTTGATGCCATGCAAATGGTTGAAAAAGGTGAGGCCACGCTAGCTATGATTCCAGTGGAAAACTCCACTGCAGGCCGAGTAGAAGAAATTTACCGAGAGTTAAAAAAAACTCAATTATATGTGATAAAAGAGCACTTTGAACCCGTAAATCATTGTCTTATAGGGTGTCATGGAAGCGAGTTGAGTGATATTAAAAAGATAGGTAGTCATCCTCAAGCATTAGCGCAATGTGATAATAATATTAAGTCGCTAGGTGCTAAAAATGTGGCTATGTACGATACGGCCGGAGCGGCTAAGTTTTTATCTGAGTCTCAAGATGCAAATTTGGGGGTTATTTCTTCTGAGTTGGCCGCTGAATTATATAATTTAAAGATATTGCAGTCAGAATTTAATGATACAAAGGGCAATACTACGCGTTTCCTGGTTTTCGCAAAGCAGCATAAATTACCTATTTTTGACCCAACAAAAACCTATATAACCTCATTTATGTTTCGAGTTCGTAATGTGCCAGCTGCTTTATATAAAGCAATGGGAGGTTTTGCAACGAATGGAATCAACCTGCTGAAGTTAGAAAGTTATATGGTAAATGGTCATTTTACCGCCACACAATTTTATATCGATGTGGAATCTCACTTTCAAACACCCGAAATGCAGCTTGCATTGGAAGAGTTGCGTTTTTTTTCGGAAGACATTCGCATGTTAGGTACGTATTTAGCTGACGATTATAGAAGTATAAAAAAACTATGAAAAAAAATAATACTCTTGTTTTAGTCTGTGTTTTAGGTCTTGGCTATTCAGATTTGCATGCACAAGATAATCAAGTAGCGATTGGCGTTTTTGGTGAAGAACTAAATCAAGTTGTCACTCCTTCAAAAATTTATCAATCGAGAAAAGAAATTTCCTCTTCTGTCTCGGTTTTAGATCGTAGTTTTATTCAACGTTCTGGAGCCAGAAGTGTGGAGGAGCTGATGCAGTTTGTTCCTGGTTTCTTTGTCGCTCCATATCGTGACTCTGGTGAAGTGGTTGTGGCTTATCATGGTACTCAATTGGACAAATACCGTCGCATTCAAGTGTTGGTCAATGGGCGCTCTGTGTATAGTTCTGGACTGGCGCGGGTAGAGTGGGCCAGCTTGCCACTTAGTATTGAAGATGTTGAACGGGTTGAGGTGAATAGAGGGCCAAATGCGGCAAGTTATGGCGCGAACTCTTTTTTTGCTGTTATTAATATTATTACCAGAGCGCCTCAAGATACGTTAGGTGGAACAGTCAGCGCCTATATAGATAAGAGAGGCGATAATAGCCTTTATGCTCAATATAGTGATCTAAGTGGTCCGTGGAGCTACAGGGCATCGATAGCCTCGAAAAACGTTGACGGTTTTGATGTAGATGCTTCAAATACAGACAGGCATGATGGGTATGATACGCAAATTGCGAATGTTTATATTTTGCATGAGCAACATAACCAACAATTTGAGATAGATTTTGGAGAGGCTCACAGCACCACAAAAAAAGAACTTGAGGAGTCAGCTTTTGAAAGTAAGCCACCTTCAGAAGATGTGGAGAGGGGGTACTTTAAAGTCGATTGGACAAAGCAATTATCGCTTAAGCATGAAATTAGCATGCATTATTACTATGAAAAATCGGATTCTATGGAGAAGCGCTTTGTTTCTATTCCAAATACGATAACGAAAATTGATATCAGGGGAGATACGTATCAAGTAAACCCTTATGAAATTATTTTTAATACAAGATCCTCTGAAGCAGTAGTGAGCTCGGCTTACTATAATGATCTCGTTGAAACTCGTCAGGATATTGAGTTGCAAAGTCGTTTAGAGCTTTATGATAATATAAAGATAGTTACGGCCTTTAATTATCGTTATGACAAGGTGGATTCTCAATCGTATTTTCAGGGCAAGCAAAGTGATGAACTGGGTCGAATTTCTTCAAATTTAGAATATACATTAAGTGACAGCTGGATAATAAATACGGGAGGGATGCTTGAATCCAGTAAAATTGATGATATGTATTTTTCTCCTAAGTTTGGCATAACGAAACTTCTTAATGCAAATCAATCTGTTCGTGTGAATGCATCACGAGCGATTAGAACGCCAGATATTTTTGATCAATATGCCCGTTGGAATATTCATTTAATCTCAGGTGAGCAATCTGGTGTTACGTATGCTCAAGATGGAGAGAGTGAAGAAACAATAACCAGTTATGAAGTAGGCTATTTTCATTCAATACCACAATATGGAATAACCTATGATTTGCGAGTCTTCCAAGACCGAATGAAAGATCTGGTGATCAGTAATAAAGGGTTTGGAGGCATAGGAGACTCGGTGATTGAAGAGGGTGATATTGTTGATCTTGTTATTGAGGGGGTGGAGTTTGAAGCGGATTGGCGATCTCAAGATGATATCTTAGCGCGTTTAACTTATGCTTATCAAGATACACAAACTGATGAACAAAAGCTGATTGATACAACGTCTCCGTTAAGCTTATCTTTGCTTGTTAGTGCTCCGATATCATCTCGTATGAGGCTAAATGGCCGGTATTTGTATGCTAAAGAATTAGGGAGCTATGATTATAAGAATATAAATCTATGGATATCTGGAGATTTTCCTCTAAGCTATTATAAGTCGATCAGTTTTGGTGTTGGGGTTGAAAAACGTTTGGATGACAATCCTTTTTTAGTCAAAAACAACCTATACCTAAATGATCAATTTTATTATGGGTTTGCAAGCTTTAAGTTTTAATCGTCACTTTATGGATGAATGGTGAAACAATTTCTTCTGGCATTGGTGTTTAGCTTTTTTGCTGCAGTTGCTAATGCAAGTGTTGTGCTTGTCCATGAAGAAAATTTTAATGCAGGGAATGTCATTATTAATAAAATTGGTGTGTATTCTGATTTAACGGGTATGGAATCCATCAGTACGATTGAATATCGTCAACGTGATAGAAACAGTTTACCTATGATTGTTGTCGCGGTTGGTTTGAGTGCATTTAGAGTTGTGTGTGATGCACATCCGGACAAGATACTGATTGCGATTCTTATTGGGAAAGAAGAATACTTATCAACCTCTAAGGCTTGCAACTCTAAATCAACCGCCGTGTTTTCAGGTGCTGATTTGTCTTTGAGGTTGGAGGTGTTGAAATACATTCTGCCAAATATAAGTCGTTTGGGGCTTGTTTATAGTAATCGCCTTAATTTAGATGAGGCGTATTATCAAGAACAGGCAAGATTTCATGATTTAAATTTTGTGTTTAGCCCAACCCCAAGCGATCGCAATTCTATTATTAAGATAATGAATCATACGGTTATGAATGCAGATGTGATTTTTTCTATTATTGATTCAGAATTGTATCAGCCTCAAATTATCCAAGATGTGCTGCGATTGTTTTTTCGTCAGCGAAAAATAATGGTAGGGCCATCAAATAACTTTGTGAAAGCAGGGGCCTTGTTTGCCATCTACTCAGATGCAGAAGAGCAAATAAAGTCGCTTGCAGGTATCTTGATACAACTTCAGGGTAATCCATATAAGATTATTTCTCCTTTATACCCGCCTAACTTAAAAATTGTCTTTAATCCTTATCTCGTACGTTCCTTTGGTTTGGTTTTGCCATCAGAAAAGTATTTAGAGAACAATTTTGGTTTATGCCCCGAATACGGTTGCGCAAAAGCGCTTGATTAATGAGGTAAATGGGATTGGTTTTTCAGCATGTAACCAATGACCTGTACCTTGAATAACTTTTACGTTTGCATCTGGAAAGTACTGTAGAATGGCGTCTCTATGTTCAGCTTCTATATAATCAGATAGCTCGCCCTTAATAAATAAGGTTGGCTTTGTATAGGGATGGACTAAAGCTGGTTTTTCTAGAATGGTTTGATAGTTGTCATAAAGAGGGTCTAGTTCTACTCTCCAAATAAATTGTCCTGCTTTTTTGGTAAGATTTTTCATTAAGAAGCGTCTAATATTTATATCTGTAACGTATTTAGCTAGCTGTGTATCCGCATCTGAGCGACTGGTGATTGTCTTTAGATTTATAGATTTAAGCCCGGTAAATATCTCTAAGTGGCTTGGCTTATAATTAACTGGTGAAATATCCGCCACGATTAAGCCGATAATGCGTTCAGGTGAATTAGATGCAATTTGCATTGCAACTTTTCCGCCCATTGAGTGTCCAAGCAGATAGGATTGGGTAATAGCATTTTGATCCATCCAGCTAATGATGGCTTTTGCCATATTAAAATAGCTGGCTTCTTTAAGTGCAGAGGACTCTCCATGATTGGGAAGGTCTAAACAGTGTACTTGAAAGTGCTCTCCTAGCTTTTGCGCGATTGAATGCCAGTTATCGCTATTACCAAAGAGCCCATGAAGAATAATTAGATGGTTGCCCGTTTGACCGTATTGTTTTGCATGAATCATAATTGTGTATCTGTGGATAATAAATTCACAGTGTATCAAGTTTCATCCTTTTCTATAAAGACTGTTTTACATGTTAGACAAATATTTTATTAGGCATTTACGAAATCCATTAACAAAGGTTGCCACACTTGCTGTACAAGTGGGTATTACAGCGAATCAAACGACCATGTTTGGATTTGTAATTGGTATGCTAGCGCTACCTGCATTGAGTTATGGATTTTATGCCTTGGCTTTATTATTTATTTTGCTGAATCGTTTTATGGATGGTTTAGATGGTGCAATAGCGAGATTAAAGCAGCCCACAGATTTGGGGGGTATCTTGACATTACATTGGATTTTATTTTTTATTCGGCTGTCATTTTTGGTTTTGCATTGGCTGATCCTGTAAATAATGCGGTAGCGGCCGCATTTCTAGTGTTTTCTTTTATGGGAACTGGTAGTAGCTTTTTGGCTTTTGCTATTATGGCTGAGAAGAGGGAAATTAGATCATTAGATTACGGTAGCAAATCACTGTTTTATATCGGAGGGCTTGCTGAGGGCGCGGAAACAATAGGGTTCTATATTTTTATCTGCTTGTTTCCTAACCATTTTGCCATTGCCGCTTGGCTCTTTGGAACAATATGTTGGATTACTACTTGCACTCGATTATATGCAGGTTATAGAACCTTGAAATAAGTCCTTGAGCTATCAATTGTTGAAAAAAGCAATTTCAATATCACTTTTGACAATGGCGCAACAAGCAAGTAAATAACCACTTTGAACCCATGCTAAGGGCTCAGTTGGATAGATGACATGACCTCTTATGAGCTTTAAAGAGCAGGAACTGCAATAGCCTTCTCTACATTGATATTCCACAAAGACCCCAGCTCTTTCAAGCTGAGGCAGTAGCGGTTCATGTTCACTGACCAAAAGTTGTTTTTCCCCCCATAATACTCTATGAAGAATGGTTTCTTGGTCGTCATTGCTCTGTGAGTTAGAGGTCAAAGTCATCGAAATCTGACTCGCCTAGATCATTGTTAATCTGCCCGACTAAATAAGAACTTATTTCTGCTTCTTGGGGAGCTACCTGAACATTGTCGCTGACTAACCAAGAGTTAATCCAGGGAATCGGATTACTTTTTGTTTCAAAGCAAGGTTCTAAGCCAATCGCTTGCATGCGCATATTGGTAATGTAATCCACATACTGACTTAAAATTTGTGCATTGAGCCCGATCATTGAGCCATCTTTAAATAAATAGCGAGACCAGTCCTTTTCTTGCTCAGCTGCTTCTTTAAAGATATGGATCACATCGTCTTTGCACTCATTCGCAATAATTGCCATCTCTGGATCATCGCGTCCATTCGCCATTATGTTCAACATATGTTGAGTGCCAGTTAAATGCAGAGCTTCATCACGGGCAATTAATTTAATGATTTTCGCATTGCCTTCCATTAGTGTCCGCTCTGCAAAAGCAAAGCTGCAAGCAAAACTGACATAAAAGCGAATGGCTTCAAGTACATTAACTGACGCTATGGTTAAATACAGTGCTTTTTTTAGCTCTTTCATGCTGATAACGATATCGCCACGTCCCGAAATAGTGTGGGTACCTACTCCTAGAGTGTTATATAGGTTCACCATCTCAATTAAGCGGTCATAGTATTTTGATACACTGTCTGCACGTCGAGTAATTTCTTCATTAACCGTAATATCATCAAAAACAACGGTTGGATCGTTTACTATATTACGAATAATATGAGTATAGGAGCGACTATGAATGGTTTCACTGAAAGCCCAAGTTTCTATCCAGGTTTCTAATTCAGGTAGAGACACTATTGGCAATAAAGCCACATTTGGGGAGCGGCCTTGAACACTGTCTAATAGGGTTTGATATTTTAAATTACTTAAAAAAATGTGCTGCTCGTGTTCTTCTAATCTTTGAAAGTCTTTGCGGTCTGATGAGAGATCAACTTCTTCAGGTCTCCAAAAGAAAGACAATTGCTTTTCAATGAGCTTTTCGAATATTGGGTGTTTTTGTTGATCATAACGAGCAACATTAACATTTTCCCCGAAAAACATGGGTTCTTTCATGCTATCAAAACGCTTTCTGTTGAAAGTAGAGTAGCTCATGAGTAGATTTGTATCCTTTAAGCTTGTATTAAATATAAGGTATTAGGTCGATTACAACGTAAAATGCGGAACTAGATGAGGTCTATTTCCGCACAGTATTGCTAAAGGCTAATTATATCTTACATGCACCGCCAGCGCAGTCGTCCATATCTTCTTGCTTATCTTCTGCACCATCGCGTGTATTATGATAGTACAAGGTTTTCACACCTAATTTATAAGCCATTAAAAGATCTTTTAATAGAACTTTCATCGGGACCTTATTCGATTCGAAGCGCTGAGGATCATAATTTGTGTTTGCTGAAATGGCCTGATCGACAAATTTCTGCATGATACCAACGAGTTGTAAGTAGCCTTCGTTTGATGGGATGCTCCATAATAATTCATAATTATTTTTGAGTTTCTCAAATTCAGGCACTACTTGTTTTAGTATACCGTCTTTACTTGCTTTGACAGATACAAAGCCTCTAGGTGGTTCAATACCATTGGTTGCATTACTGATTTGTGATGAGGTTTCTGAAGGCATTAATGCGGTTAATGTTGAGTTTCTTAAACCATGAGTAACAATATCAGATCTTAGCGTTTCCCAATCGTAAACAAGATTGGTGTTGCAAACCGCATCTAGTTCCTTTTTATAGGTATCAATAGGTAGGATACCTTTTGAGTAGGTGGTTTCATTAAAGGCTAAGCATGGGCCGAATTCTTTAGACAGTTTATTTGATGCTTTCAATAAGTAATATTGAATCGCTTCAAATGTATTATGGGTTAATTCGTTAGCGCTGCCATCTGAATATCGAACGCCATTTTTAGCCAGATAATAAGCATAGTTAATAACACCTACGCCTAGGGTACGGCGTAATTCTGTTGCATTTTGTGCCGCTAAAATAGGATAGTTTTGATAATCAAGTAAGCTATCTAGCGCTCTGACGATGAGTTCAGACAGCTCTTCTAGCTCGTCGAGGCTTTCAAGTGCACCTAAATTGAATGCTGATAAGGTGCAAAGTGCAATTTCACCTTCTGGATCATCGATTTTATTGAGCGGCTTTGTAGGTAATGCAATTTCTAAGCAGAGGTTACTTTGTTTTATCGGGGCAACCATTGGGTCAAATGGACTATGAGTGTTGCAATGATCAACATTTTGTAAATAAATTCGGCCTGTACTTGCTCTTTCTGAAGCGAATAGAGTAAATAGATCCGATGCTTTTATGCGAGTCTTGCGAATGTTGTCGTCATTTTCATACTGAACATAGAGCTTTTCAAACTTCTCTTGGTCTGCAAAAAATGCGTCGTATAGCCCTGGTACATCAGATGGGCTAAATAATGAAATGTCCCCACCAGAAATCAGGCGTTGGTACATAAGTCGGTTGAACTGTACACCGTAATCAAGGTGGCGCACACGATTCTCTTCAACTCCACGGTTATTCTTTAGTACGAGCAAACTTTCAACTTCTAAATGCCAGATAGGGTAATAAACAGTAGCGGCTCCCCCTCGAACCCCCCTTGAGAACAGCTTTTAACAGCTGTTTGAAAATGCTTGTAAAATGGGATACAGCCAGTATGGAAAGCTTCGCCGCCTCGAATAGGGCTGCCTAATGCGCGAATAGCACCAGCATTGACACCAATGCCTGCCCTTTGACTTACGTACTTCACAATGGCGCTTGAGGTTGCGTTAATAGAATCTAAGGAATCCCCGCACTCAATAAGCACGCAGCTACTAAATTGTCTGGTTGGCGTTCTAATTCCAGACATAATAGGGGTAGGGAGGGATAATTTAAATTGAGACACAGCATCATAAAAACGATGGATATAATCTAGTCGAGTTGTTTTGTCATAACCCGCAAATAGACAGGCGGCAACAAGGATATAAATAAACTGAGGGCTTTCATATATCTCACCGGTAACTCGGTTTTGAACTAGATATTTTCCTTCAAGTTGTTTTACGGCGGCATAGGAAAAATTCATGTCTCGTGAATGGTCTATAAAGCCATTCATTATTTCAAAGTCTTCTGCAGAATAGTCTTCTAGTAAGTGTTTATCGTATCGGTTTTGTTCAACTAAATTTTGTACGTGAGCCAGTAGGTGTGGAGGTTCAAACTGACCAAACGCTTTTTTCCGTAGATGGAAAATGGCGAGGCGGGCAGATAGATACTGATAATCAGGCGTGTCTTCTGAAATTAAGTCTGCGGCAGATTTGATTAATGTTTCATGGATGTTTGTGGTTTTTATGCCGTCAAAGAATTGTATTTGTGCTTTTAATTCAACTTGAGAGACTGAAACGTTATCTAACCCTTCTGCTGCCCAGGTAATAACTTTATGGATTTTTTCTAAGTTGATCGTTTCTGTCTTGCCATTTCTTTTCGAGACTGTGAGAGTGGTCATGCCGTTTTATCCAACTGTGCTGTACTGAAGAAGAGAGTTGAAAAATACCCCATATAGTGTCTATTTCTTAAACTAGGTACTACATATAGTAATTTCTACAGATTATGGCGGTAGAAGATAGAGGTCATTAGCTGTAAAATCAAGACTTGAAAAAGAGATATTAGTAAGATGTTTAACTTAATAAGTGATCACTTACGTCAGCAGGCTCATCTTGTCGAAACTAAGGAATTGGCAATAGAATTAAACTATATTTTTAAAGATTTTTTTTACGGAAGGCTTTTTAATTTTGTGTGTAATAAGTGTTCAATTTAGATGGCTTAGAAGATCTGTTGTGAGTTTTACCGCAGTATAAAGTATGAGCTGGTGTATCAGGTAAATGTTGAGAGCGTGCTGTCCAAGCCACGATAGGAGGTTGGTCAATAAAGAGGTTTGTAGGTGAACGTTGCTTAGTGCTTTTCCAATAAGAGGGCCAATAAAAATACAGGTTACCCATGGAAATGGATAGATAATATCAAGTGTGTACTTAGGCGCTCCGAAATCATTGGTAATTAGGTAGTGTATGTTTGGAAACAGTAGCCAATCGGTTAGTTGGTAAATTAGAAAGAGAAATAAGCCGATGCTGGCACTTATTATTGGGAGTGAGGCAAAAGGGTAGTGAATAAAACTGAGGATGAAAATGAAATGTAATATACCAAAGTAAATCCATTGGGAAGGGAATGTAATGTACGTTATTAGCGATATACTGACAGCGGCTAATAAAAGCTTTCCTTGGCGCATCAGAAAGCGTTTAAGGATATTGCTTTGACTTTGATTGCAGTTCTGGCTTTTGCTTATATAGGCTGACCAACCTATCGCAGTTAAAAAAAGAAATAGAATAATTGATCTGAAATAAACCCAAAACGGATCGGTTAAATGATAGCTAATATGGTTGAACTCCCTAAGATCCCAGCAAAAATGGAAAATCATCATAAGGAGAACCGCGAGCCCTCGGTAGAGGTCTAAAGTGGGATTACGTTTTTTTAACATGGTGAGATTTAATGGGGCCTTTTGCATGAAGCGGATGCTTTCAAAAGAGAATTATTTGCAAAGGTAGTGTATCTACCTTTGCAAAAGTGGTTTTGTTTTACGGGGCTAAGCGTGTTCGTTTCCAGATGTTGTTCTCATGTTTGTAGGACAATCTATCATGAAGGCGGCTTGGTCGACCTTGCCAAAACTCTATGTATTTCGCTTCAAGAATGTATCCGCCCCAATTTTCAGGACAAGGAATGTCAGAATCAAAATACTGCTTTTCCAGTGCTTCGAAGGCCTCATGAAGCTCTTCTCTACTATTTAGAGGTTGGCTTTGATGTGAGGCGGCTGCAGCTAATTGACTGCCTTTAGGGCGGCTAGCAAAGTAGTTTTTTGATATGTCGCGGGTTACTTTTGTGACTTTTCCTTCAATGCGTATTTGCCTGCTTAGAGAGGGCCAGAAAAAAGTTAAACAGGCACTGTTGTTATGGGTGAGTTGTTCGCCCTTGTCGCTAGAGTAGTTTGTAAAGAATGAAAAACCTTGCTCGTTTCTCTGTTTCAATAGCACCACTCGTGCGTGCGGTTGATGTTCTTGATCTACCGTGCTCAATATCATCGCAGTAGGATCTTCAGGGCAATCCTCTATGGCTTTATTCAACCAAGCATCAAATACCTCCATTGGATCTCTTGGGGTGCTTTCCTCTAATAAATCTTCAAACTGATAGTCTCTTCTAATTGAGCTAATATCTCGATTCATAATTATACCCTATATGTCGTCATGGTCATGATTTTAGATATTTGTGTCATAAGGTTCATGACTGCTGGTGGAAATGTATACCCGCCTGATTTTAATGCCATTTCCTTATGTTGAGCTTCATCTATTCTCATTTGTTTGAGGATGGCTTGACTGCGAAGGTCTGCTTCAGGTAGAGCGTCTAAATGTTTGTCTAAATGTATGCAAACTTGGTCTTCTGTGGCGGCCACAAATCCTAAACTGAGTCTATCGCTGATGAGCCCAGCGCCGGCACCGATAAGAAAAGATGCACTATAAAATAGAGGGTTGAGCAGGCTGGGTTGGCAATTGAGTTCTAGTAATCGCTGTTCACACCACACTAAATGATCAACTTCTTCTTCTGCGGCTTGTTCCATTTCCAGCCGAATACGATCAAGTTTCGCTGTTAACGCTTGACCGGCATAAAGTGCTTGAGCGCAAACTTCACCTGTATGATTGATTCTCATTAACCCTGTCACATGCTTATGGTCTTCTGGTGTTAGTGCTGCTTCTTTGTGTTTATCGGCTGGAGATGGACGTGAAGCCGTAGATGCTTTCGGTGAAACGGTCCTCAGGGCGCGATCAATTTGCATTATTGAATTGTCGATAAATGAAATCATGAGCAAAATACTCCTTTTAGCCTGGTGGCCAAGCCATTTTTCTACCAGCAAGAACATGCATATGTATATGATAAACGGTTTGACCTCCGTCTTGGTTGCAATTCATGGTTACTCTGTATCCGGATTGATCGACGCCTTTAGACGCGGCAATTTTACTCGCAACAAGTGGTAATTTACCAATTATGTTTGAGTCGTTATCTTCTATATCATTAAGTGTTGCTATGTGCTTTTTAGGGATGACTAGAAAATGAGTCGGAGCTTGCGGCATTATATCTTCAAATGCAATGACATCATGATCTTCAAATAAAATAGTGGCAGGGATTTCTTTGCTAATGATTTTGCAGAAAAGGCAATCCATAAAAGGTCCTTTGTATTTTAATTTTTAGGTTCTGTTTGAGTTTGTAATGACGCTTTCTTAATTCTTAAGCCTTTTGATGTGAAGCGATCTAGGTTTTCTTTTAGGTTTAGTTCTATGCTTAAGTCAGAGAATAAATCGTCAAAGCCAAGTGTTAATGCGTAATTTCTAGACATTTTAGCGTTATCAGTCACTAAAATACATTGATCTCCAGCATGAAGTTTGCCTCTAACCTGTTTTAGTGCAAGGTTGGGTATGTAACCCTCATGTTCAAACATCAAGACAAGGTTAACAGTATTGTTATTTGTATCAATAATTGTGTTGGTTATTAGGTCGTTAATATTGATTATTTGTATTACGTCATTTGGCCATGATTGTAATGATCGTAGAACTCTTTCAACTAAGATAGACTCTTCACCAATCACGAATATCTGCGCAGGTTCAGCTTGAGGGGAGCCGTGTAAAGGATCTCGGGTTCTGGTATTAGCAGGAAGTTTTATAGTCAAGTTGTTTGTGTTGCTTAGATCTAGGTTGCCTTCAAGCCGTTGCGCGATGTGTTTTATTGCGTGTAAGCCTAAGCTGCTAGAGTTGAAACTATTGTTTATTCGATTATAAATAGGGGAGCAGACAATTTCGATGGTGTTAATTCCGAGCTTTGAGTGAATTTTATGCTGTACCCTAATTGTAAGGGAGTTTTCATTAAGGTGTTTGTATTCTTGAGCTAAGTTTATTAGTAGTTGTTTGTATAAATGGGAGTCACTTAATAGCTCAATATTGGTGGTATTGATATTCTCAAAAGTAATGTCGGCATTGTCTTGATCAATGTTGTTGAAATCATCAATTGTATCTTGAATTACTTTATCTAGTAATATAGGAGCAGAGCTTTTGTTATTAAAAGAGTTTAATAGGGTTAAATTATTTGATAAAAGCTTTAGGTTATTCGATGCAATGGCGGCGTCAGATGAGAGTAGTTTCTCATTATCTTTTAAAGGCGTTGCTCTCCAATAAGCGATATAATTATCAAGTATGTTGATTTGTCGTTTTAGTCTTTTTCCAGTATCAGAAATAATATTGGTGGGGGCGGAATCTTGAACTGAGACCGCTTTTTGATTCAATGATGTGGCTCTGAAGGGGGAGAGATGTGTGATTATCCCGCTGAAATAAATACTGGCTTCTATCAGTAATACGGTAGTTAAGCCCCATTTGTAGAAGGCAGCGCTAGGATAGATACCATAAACGCTCATTACCCATGCATAAATGCCAAGAAAAACAATGCTTTTAGCGAGTATGTAATAGCCGGAGTAAGTCGCCTTTTTACTGTATATGAAAAAGGCAATGGCAACTAAAACTGAGCTGGTTATTAAAAGATTTAATAATAAGAATTGTTTATTAAAAAGCTCTGTATTGATTAAAAATAAACTAACTAAAAAGATATTCACTCCTCCCAAAGAAAGTAGTATTCGGTCAATCTTTGGGAAATTAATCTGAGTGTCCAAGTAATACCTTGAAAAGAGGATAGAAGCAGTCAAATAGGATAAAATAGAAAAATTAAATGTTATTATCTCAAACTCCATTCCATTCGTCAGTATATAGTGCATAAACCCATGGAAGCATAAGTGTAGAGAAAGCATGCTAAGTAGTACGCTACTATAGGCTAGATACATAGAGTGTTTGGTGTGAAGAAAGAAAAAGATACTGCCTATTATAAAAATCAACATTACGCTGATGAAAAAGCCGGAAAAAAGGAGATTATTAAAAGTGAGCTTTAATAATTGAGTGTTATCAAGTGCCATTAGCTGGATGTTGATAGGGGATGAGGAGCGTATTTTTATATATACAGTGATACTATTGTGAGAGGAGTCAGGTATAGGGGTTATATGGTCTGTATGTTGGGGGCTATACAAAGAAGCCCCATTATTTTTGTTAGCGGAATACTTGGGTGTATGTTGGTTAAATTGGGGGAAGTAGACTTCAATATCATCAATGAGTGGTGCTTTGATGTAGATATAGGATGTGTTGTTTGTGGATTTTTGAATGGAAATTTCTGTTTTTATCCAAACAGTGCCTATGACCTTATTGAGTTGTAAAAAGTCGGTTTTAAAAGGGGTGAAATACTCTTTATTGAGAAGCCCTTCTAAAGTGTACGAGTTGTTAGTGTCGATAAAAACACTGGAAAATATACCAAGGTTAGTTGAAGTTAATTGATCATCTAGGATCGCAGGCTCTTGATGTGAATGCAAATTTATTGAAAACAACAATATAATAATTACAATGATAGGTTTCATTTGTAAGTAGCCTGTTTACCAAAAGTTACAAAACCATTAACTAGGAAGATGAATGTTATATACATTTTTTGTTGAACACTATGTCGAGTTGAGTATCGCTCTTCTTATAATGACCTTTTTTCTTCGCCGACACAAACCGCTAACTAGGTCAAAATTGCTGTATTTCTATGGTTTAGTTGCCTCGGTTGGTTTTTTACTTGATATCGAGTCCATTGCTGGCGTTATTCTTGGTTTTATGTTGATAGAATTAGGAAGTTTATACCGCAACTATGTTGATACAAACATTAAAAACAAAGCTAGAAACAAAAGCTGACAAAGTAAGTTTTTTGTCTGTTTTTTCACAAGTTTTTACTTTTTGAAATATGATTAAGATTGAAAAGCATACAATTGCAGAGTAGGATTCATTATATTCAATTTTCATTCATCAATATGAAGTGCAGAAAGTTGAATGGATTTTATTAACTAAATAAGGACTTGATATATGATTCTAACTAAATTGATGCAAAAGTTTGCGGCAGATACAGCTGGTGTGACAGCGATTGAGTATGCAATTGTAGGTGTTGCTGTAGCGGCTGTTGTTGCTGCTGTATTTAGTGGTTCTGGTGGTGATTTTCAGGGTGCTTTAGAAGGTGCTTTCACTAAAATTACAAGCAGCATCTCATCTGCAGGTTAAACACTTTACTTTGTTGTATGTGATTTTTTCTGTGTCTGTTATCGGTATGTATACCGATGTCAGACATAGAAAAATTTCTAATCTATATTGCGCCTGTATTTTATTGTTTTCATTGCTTTTTGGAAGTTTGTATGGGGATTTTTCTGTTCCTATATTAAGGATGATCTGCATTCTTTTAGTAGGTATCGTATTGTTCTCATTCTCCATTGTGGGTGCAGGTGATGTGAAATTGCTAGCGGCTTATTCGCTTGGCATTTCTCCTGAGTATTGGTGGCTTACTCTCTACCTCATGTTTATTTTAGGAGGAATTCTTGCCTTGAGCTATCTTATGTACGGGTGGCTAATGAATAAAATAACTGATGTGAAAAAACGCGGTTTGCCATATGGTGTGCCAATAACGTTGGCATGCTTGTTCGGTATGTGGTTAAGTGGTTTGTAGTGATGAGTTTAGGGGTTGTAAATGGGTCAGCGTGGTATTTTTCTAATTGGTTTTATCTGCGTTTTTTTAGGCGCATTTGGGTTGTATTTGCAAATGCAAAAAGCGCCAGTTGCTGTAAGTAATACTGTAGCGCTAGAGGAAGAAAAGAAAATAAGGGTGATTTTATCAAATCAAGATCTGATAAAAGGCACTCCAGTGAAGCCAGAGTATTTTAGATACAGCTACGTTAGTGAAAGTGATGCTCTTGAAAATGGCATCGCTGAGGATTTGACAATAGAATTTGGTCCTGGAATGTTATTAGCAAAAGACATGCATAAAGATGAATATCTTGCTTATCATTTTTTACTTTCTCCAGGAGATATTAATTATATTGATTCTCAGCTGGCTGAAGGGATGTCTCCGTATGCACTTGAGATTGCTAAAGATAATTTTTATGGTTCAGGCATTAATGTAGGCGATTTAATCGACATAGTTGTACTTACATCTGATGAAGAAAATATTGGTAACTCGGGGAGAGATGGGCGAATTGATTCATTTCGCACCTTGGCTGTTTCTCCACTAATTACCCAGGCTAAAGTGTTGAATATTGATACCTTACCAGAAACAAGGCAAGAGCTATCATTAACCATAGAGTTAAGTCGAGAAGAGATTGCTAAAATGATAATCGCAACAAAGATAGGTTTGGTTGAAGTGTTTCGTTCGTCTCCTAGTGTTGAGCTTTCAAACACGACTAGAGCTAAGACTCAAGATGTATTATCTGACTATCAATCAGTGCTTGAATATCGTGGTAATAAAACGCCTCAATAAGGGATTTAATATGCAATTTAGAGTGTTTAAAGCTGTAGCGAAAGTCTTTTTGGGCTTTTTTTGTTGTGTTCATATATGTTTGCTGCCTCAAGTAGTGTAAATATTGGAGAGGGTGAGGCAAAAACACTTTCTTTTAATGAAGATATTTCTACAGTATTTATTTCCGATTCAGAAGTAGCTGACTATCAAGTAATCAACAAAAGAAAGTTGGTAGTTTATGGTAAAGTGATTGGACAGGCTCACTTAGTTGTATTTGGAGAAAAAGGAAAAACTCTCCAAGAGAGAAAGCTGATTGTAAATAAAAGCTATACATTTATAGACGATCAACTTAAGTTTCGATTTCCAAATTCTGATTTAACATTAACAAACTTTGGCGAACAGTTTGTTATTTCTGGGGTCGTTCCTTCAGAAAAAGAAAAAGAAGATGCGTATAGATTGGTCGGAGAGCTACTAGGGAAAGAGTTCTCAGATTACAAGGTGAATTGGCATTTGTCTGATGATCAAGAGCTAGAAATTGATTTTTTAACACGGCGTACCTATACAGGGTTAGTAAATCAAATACAGGTGGCAAATACCAAACAAGTGAATGTAAAACTAACGGTAGCAGAAGTGTCTAGTTCTTTTGTTGATGAAATTGGTATTAACTGGGGGAGTGTTCTAGGTGATGGTTTTGCCGGTAACGGCCAATTTTCTGATTTTGTGATTGGTTTTGATGCAGATAATATTGCCGCTTTTATATCAGCGGTAAGTGATGATACAGTTGGGCAAGTATTAGCAGAGCCTAACTTGTCCGTTATTTCAGGCGAGAGTGCAAGCTTTTTAGTTGGTGGTGAAATTCCAATCGTATTCCGTGTTGATGATGGCTATAAAATTGAATATAAAGAAATTGGGGTTGGTTTGGATCTCGCTGCAAAAGTGCTAACGGATGATAAGATAAAGCTTTCAATTCAGCCCCAAGTAAGTTCCATAGATGAGCAGTATGCAAATGAGTTGTTGGGTATCCCTGGGTTTAAAGTGAGGAAAGCGCGTACGACAGTTGAGTTAGGTGATGGTCAAAGTTTTGTTCTTGGTGGTTTGCTAAGCAGTGATGATCAAGAGTCCCTTTCTAAAATACCAGGTTTAGGTGATATTCCAATATTAGGATCTTTATTTCGATATGCAACAACTAAAAGGGTAAAAACTGAGTTGATAATTGTTGCGACCGTTAATTTAGTTGAGCCTATAGAGTCTTCAAGTATTCAGTACCCTAGCATCGAAAGAACATCTAGTTTATCCCGTTTCTTCGTTGGCTTGAAGCCTGAAAAAAACACTAAATTGTCTCCTGCTGCAATTAAATGGCGAGATGAAGTATTATCAACAGGTGGTTTTAAAGAATGAAGAATCTATTATATATTTTATTGATTTCAATGGTAGTTGGTTGTTCTAATGCGCATATAAACTCTCAAGGGAGTGTGATTAATCTGATTCCAGTAAAATATCAGTATGATTTAACTTTAAAAGATGCTTCTAATTTTGAAACGTTACAACGTGATTCTAAAGAGTATATCTATAAAAACATTACAGAATTAGTAAAAAGGGATATTGAGTTAAAATCATACTCTAAGGAAGGCGAGCTTCTTCTGGATAATGCTCGTGAACTTTTGTTGTCTTTAGGGGTTTCTCCTAAAAAAATCACAGTTATCAAATCTAGCATATCTGAGACGGTGGACTTTTCATTAATAATGAACAAGTATGAGGCTCAAGTGCCTGTTTGTAGGGACAGAAAAACGTCTGCTTATGGTGAGGATGATTTTGGTTGTACTGTAGACTCTTTGCGTTGGGCTAGTATTGTTAGTCCAGAAAAGATGCTACCTCAGAATAGTCGATCTATACCTCTACAGGAGTGACTTATGTTTGATTTAGTTGATATTCTTAAAAATACCCGTGAAACTCATGATAAGGAAGATTCGTCTGTTAATGGGGTAAGTACGGCCTTTTTTTATCAGACAATAGAATGTCGTTCTCTTGTCGAAGAGACATATCGTTTTGATGATAAAATGGTACCAAAAGCGGTTAAATTTGATTTTGATGAAGTCGCAGGTAAAGTAACTGATGATGAATGTGAAATCGCAATATTTGAGTTAACGGATAGCAGTACCTTAGCAGAAGATGCTGAGCGCTTAAGTCATCTTATTCCATCTTCTGTGTCAGTTATTATTATTGGATTAGCTGATTCTATTTCTACTGTAAGGATGTTAAAAGGCCTTGGCTTCTACTATGTGTTTTGGCCTATAAATAAGCAAGAGCTGTCAGAGTTTATTGCCGTTATAAATAAAAAACATCAAGAAGCTAATTTAGGTAATATTTATCGCCGCGCAAAACGAATTGCTGTGTTTGGCACAAAAGGTGGTATAGGTACTAGCTTGATTTCTGCAGAGCTAGCGTCAGCGTTATCCACCAAAAAGAGTGCGGATAGTTTATTAGTAAATCATAACTATGATTGCGGTGATCTTGACATTCAAATAGGCAGTGTAAAGCTAGATAAGAAATCAGTCGCAAAAGGAAGGTTAACAACGGATCTTGATGAAACCTCTGTTAGGTCCTTAATGGTACCTTTAAACCCAAAATTAAGATATTTAGCGCTTGCCAAAGATGAGTTACATTCAGATGAAGTACGAGAGGTTACTGATATGGTGATTTCTTTAACAAGCTCTGAAGCTAATCTTATTGTTGAGGATCTGTCTGCTTCTGTGTCTTTTGATCGCTCACCAGAGTGGCTTTTAGATAATTTTAATATTGTTATTTTGGTTTTAGAAGCAAGTGTTTCTTCGTTAAGGGAGTCGGTTAAACTAATTAAGCGCATTAGAAATATACAAAATAACAGCGAGAGTAATAAGTCTTTACGAATTATCGTTGTAGTGAACCATCATAGGCATAAAAAAATGGAGACAGTGTCTATTGATGAAATATCGAAATATTTGTCCCATAAAGTTGATTATGAGTTGCCATATGAAGAGAATATTGCACAAGATATTTCTAAAGGAAAAAGGATAATCGATGGTGGAACAAGGTTTAGTCAAAACATTATCAAACTGTCATCTCAAATAGTAGGTGAGAATAAGTCATTTCAGCGGAAGAAATCATTTTTGCCTCGACTATTTTCAAAAAGTAATAAATAAAATTTAAGTGATTATAATAGGATTATAAATGCTTGGTACTAAGGCTGTTTATAGAAAGTTACGTAATGAAATTTTTGAGGCTTTAGATGCGGAAGCAATCTCTAAACTGACAAAAGAAGATTTGTCACGTCAGTTACTTAGTGCTGTTGACTTACTTATTCAAAAAGATAAGTTGTTGATTCCCACTACAGTTAGGCAAGATTATGTAAAATCTCTTCGTAACGAACTTATTGGTCTGGGTCCATTACAAGTGCTAATGGAGGATGACACTATTGCTGATATTATGGTTAATGGTCCAGATAATGTTTATATCGAACGGAATGGTTTAGTTGAAAAAAGTGATGTTGAGTTTGTTGATAATCAACAACTTATAGAAGTATGTAAAAGAATAGCATCTAGAGTAGGGAGGCGAGTTGATGAGTCTGTACCCTTGTGTGATGCTCGTCTTGCTGATGGTAGTCGGGTCAATATCGTTTTACCTCCAATTGCCATAGACGGCGCTTCAATTTCAATTCGTAAATTTAAAAAACACAGTATCGACTTAGAAAAACTGGTCGAATTCGGCGCTATGTCTCCTGAAATGGCACGGGTGTTAATGATTGCAGCGAGATGTCGAGTTAATATTGTTATATCTGGAGGGACTGGGTCAGGTAAAACAACCATGATGAATGCCTTGTCTCAATATATTGCAGAAAATCAGAGGATAGTGACTATTGAGGATGCCGCCGAACTTAGGTTGTTGCAACCTCATGTGGTACGTTTGGAGACTCGGACTGCTGGTATTGAAGGAACAGGTGCTATAGGGCAGAGAGAGTTGGTCATTAACTCTCTTCGTATGAGGCCTGATCGCATTATAATTGGTGAGTGTCGAGGCCCTGAAGCATTTGAAATGTTACAAGCTATGAACACTGGACATGATGGCTCTATGACCACTTTACACGCAAATACCCCAAGAGATGCGATGTCACGTGTAGAGAGTATGGTGATGATGGCCACAGCCTCGCTACCACTAGAAGCAATACGTAGAACGGTAGTAAGTGCCGTAGATATTATTGTACAAATAAGTCGTTTACATGATGGTAGTCGTAAAGTAACCCATATTAGTGAGGTTATAGGGCTTGAAGGCAGTAATGTTGTGATGGAAGATATCTTTAAATTTGAAAGTGGTGAACAGTCAAGAGATTCAGGTAAAATTCAAGGGAAATTTGTTACGTCTGGTCTCATGCAACGCTCCATACTAATGGAAAAAGCGCGGTCTTATGGGTTGGCTGAAGAGTTAAACAAACTATTTAGTTTAAGGAAATAAGATGATTTATATTTTTATAATAGTATGTAGTTTTGGTCTATATTTTATGTATCTCGGAGTAAAAGAGATGCGTGCTAGATTAAACTTTTTAGATGAACAAAAAGATTTTTTTTATGAAACTTCCCTTGAGGAAAATAGCGCGATTGATCTAGAGCGATTAAGCTATATTCCCTGGTATCGAAGAGCGTCAAGGGCTTACTCGAATTTATCAAAGGAATTGGGCGCTTTTCCTACATTCAAATTAATAGTGTATTTTATGTGCTGTATGCTGGCTGGATATTATTTGAACTCAACCTTTTTTGGTTTTAGTTTAAAGCTAGCCTTGCCTGTATCCTTATTTTTCGGCTTTATTTTTGGTGCTCAGTATTTAAATTGGCAAGCAAAAAAACGATTTGATGAATCTTTTCCAGAGGCTCTGAATATGTTGGCAAGTGCCATCTCTGCTGGTGAAAGTCTAATGCATTCTATTATCTATGTGGGAGAAAATATAGAAAGTTCAGTGGGGAAAGAATTTAAAAGAATGGGAGAGCATTTGAAAATAGGAGATTCTCCAGATGAGGTGTTTAGGAAGGCATGTACGCGCTTCCCTTATCCTGCATTTCGTTTTTTTGTCATCACGATGAGGGCGAATATTGCTCGAGGTGGTCAACTAAGAGGAATTATTACTAATTTGAATCGAATTATGTTCGAAGCAAGAGCTATAGATAAGAAGAAATACGCTTTAACGTCAGAAGCTAGAGCTTCCGCGAAGATTGTTTTTGCAATACCTTTTATTTTTTTATTTGGGGTGATGCGCTTTTTAATGCCTGAGAATTATTTTTTTGTGATGGAAGACGAGACGGGTAAACAAATTCTATATTACATGTTGATAAGTGAAGCGATAGGTATGCTGATTATTTACCTGATTATGAAAGGGGTAAAAGCATGAGCGACTTTTATCCTATTTTATTAATTGCTCTTCTCTCCTTAGGTTTCATGTTTATTTTGCAGAGTTTGACGATAACGCGTCAGCGAACAAAGTCACTATCTCGTGCTTTAGATGGAGATAATAAGAGTCAAAATATTTTAACTAAAATTCGACTTTTCTTACTTTCACTTATTAGTATGAGTAATGAGGATGTAAGAGATAAGTTCATTGCTGCCGGCTTTTACGAAGCGAAATTTGCACCTTATTACTTTCCGTTTAAATATATATCTGCATTGTTGTTGCTTCTGTTGCTTTGGTATTTTGGCAGTGAATTGCTCTTTTTAAATAAAATTATGTATTCTATGTTTATTCTCATATTTTTTATAATCGTACCAGATGCTTATCTAGAGTTCAGAAAAAAAGCTTTATCCGCAAAAATAAGTCGACAACTACCGTATTTAATTGACCTGTTAAGTGTGTGTGTGCAAACAGGGCTAACTATTGAAGCGTCAATATTCTATTTAACAAAAGAGATGATTGATTTTGATAAAGATATGGCCTTTATGTTGAAAAAAGTGAGTGATAGATCTCAAATTAGCGGTATAAATAAAGCATTAAGCGATTTAATGGTGAGAGTGCCTACAAATGAAATGCGTAATTTTGTTTTCAGTTTGACTCAAAGTATAAAGTACGGCACGTCTATTCAACATGCTTTGGATACGTTAGCAAAAGATATTCGAGAGGTTCAAATATTAGAGTTAGAAGAGAAAGTCGGGAAGTTATCTGCAAAAATGTCCATTCCTCTTATATTGTTTATTATGTTCCCTATAGTGATACTTATTACCGCTCCTGGTGTTATGAGGATGATGGGGAATGTATAATAAAACTATATTGACCTTTATTATATTTTTGATTATTTCAGGTTGTGCCCCTCAAATTATTAACTCAGACCAGGAAATGCTTCAAAAAGAGAAAAGCGAATCTTTAATGATTCAGGCTAAAAATTACAGTGGGTTAATTGACCTCTATACATCTCAATTGTCATTAACAACATTAATTCCAGAGGATCGTGATGCTTTACGATTTAAACTAGCGTCGGTTTATTACGAAGCGGGCGACTCAGAGGCCTCTTTATTTCAATTAAGATTACTTCCAGAAAATAGCATCCAAACCAAAGAGCGATATTTACTGCAAGCAAAAGCTCAATATAAAGAGTTAGAATTTGAACTATCGCAACAAGCACTGGATAAAGCGTTCTCTTTTGATGAGCAATACGCCGCCGCCTATAATTTTCAGGGTATATTATTTACAGAGAAGGGCGAGATTTATGATGCCAGAAAATCTTTTACAATCGCCCGAGAAAACTCCTTTAATGATATTGCGGTAAGAAATAACTTAGCTATGCTTGATATATTAGAGGGGGACTTTGAATCTGCGTTAAATATTTTGTTGCCTATTTTGCACTCTGGTCAATCGGATAACATGGTAAAAGCCAATCTAATTCTTATCTATGCTAAATTAAGTAAATTTAAAGAGTTTCGCGCTATGCTTGGGAAAAACTTTTCAGATGAGGAGGTTATTGAGCGTTTTAAATTGATGCATGATTTGGAAATTGAAAGTAACAAGCGTGCAGAAATAAATGAATCAAAGCGACTTAACATAGACGCTAATTTTTTGAAAGAAAAATTAATTATAGGGAATACGAGTACAAAGGGTGTAGAAAGCGATAGTGATAGCTTTGTATACGACAATGCTCCAAGTGTTTCCTTTCCATCATTAGAGGAAACACTCATACTTCCAAGTAAAATGAATACTCGAATAATAAATAAAAATACGGAAGAGCCGGGCTGGAGTGTATATATGAAACAGTCCGATCCATTAGAGTCGTTTCTGGTTCACAACGTTGATCGTATTTCATCTGTAAATGGCAGTATTAAAATCTTAGGTATCAATTATCAGCTCAAAGATAATTCCCATAATTTCACCATTTCATTCGATCAACCAATTATGGACTATAATAGTTTTGATTTATTGGCTGGCAACCAATGGATTGTAGATCTAAAGGGGCGCTTCAATGCTCCGGAAAAGAGTATTTTTGTGTTTGATAGTAAGTTGGTTGAGCAATCCAAGCTTAGTCTATACCCTGATTTTGCACGAGTTACCTTTCAAATGAAAAGCAGTACATCACAACCTCCGATATTGACAGTGAATAAGAATACATTATTAGTTAAATGGAATTCTGTATGAAGAAATTACTTGTAAGTCGTAAAGATAAAAAAGGTGTTGTAGCAATTGAGTTTGCTTTAGGTTTTTTTGCTTTTGTATCTCTATTTCTTCTCTGGGGAGAAATGGCTGTAATGGGTTTTTTCTCATCCGTACTGGACTATTCTGTTTCGGAAGCGTCTAGAGAGGTAAGAACAACATCTGCTGAAGATTATAAGGCAGAGTTTGTTAAGCGAATAAAAACAAATAACGATTTATGGTCTAACTTTATAGACACGAATAAGTTTACGATAAGCGTTAAGTATTATGATGATATTGGATCAATCGCAGATGATAAGAATTTTGGGCATGATAATGCCACACTTTCAACTCTCGCAGTATACAAAATTGACTATGATTATACTCCTGTTTTTAGCTTATTTTATGATGACGGCACTGTAAAGCTGTCTAGGCAAGTGATTAACCTACAGGAGTATGAGCGTAATGAGTTTACTCAATAATGAAAGCAGCAAGTCTTCTCAGAGAGGGTTGTTTGCTATTGAATTTGCACTCGTAGGAGTCTTTTTTGCGGCTCTACTGGTGTTTACTGAAGATGTGGTTATTAAACAATCGATTAAGGGAAAGCTAGATCGCTTGTCTTATTCCTTAGTAAACATTGTTAGAGAAAGGACTCAGCTGTACAATAAAAGTGATCAAATGAGTCTTGCTGAAGCAAATGATTTATTGAAAGTGGCTACTCGATCTCTTAAAGAAACAATGGGAAATTTTGAAGAGGGCAGGTTGGGTTTGGTTATTGAACAACAAAAATTCAAAGCGAATTTATCCCCTGAACCTGTTAGAGCAAATATAGAAAGCTTCAAGTTGGGTGGTTATAATTGTGATCCTGCTGAATCGATAGATCAAAGAATAGGTTTGGCTCCAGTTAGTTTGTTAGGAAGAAAGGTTACTTTGTATCAAGTTACTTTGTGCTATCAATCGGATAATTTGTATGGGGATCTAATAGGCGAGACTCATGAATTAGTTCGATCAACATCTATTACTGTAGAACGATAAGTTAACAGTGAGGAATACTATGTATATCAAACAAAAAAGCTCTCAAAAGGGGCTTGCAGCTATAATTTTTGTGATAATGTTTCCTTTTATGTTTGGGATATTTATACTCGGTGTCGAGGGCAGTCGCTACATGCAGGAGCATGCTCGTTTAGGTGATGCCGCTGAAGCAGCCTCATTAGCGATAGCTGCCAATAACGGTAATGCAGCAAGTAATAAAAAATTTGCCTTGGACTTTGTTAATGCTTATAGCGATGATGCGACGCTTACTCTTAGCGACATTAGTATTGTTGAGAAGACTTGCAAGCAAATTTATGGCAATAATTGTGGTAAGCCAGGTGTTTACGACAAAGATGGGAATCAATTTGTAGAATATAAGGTAGCAATTAATACCAAATACCAAAGCTTTTTCCCCGGCAGTGATTATCATCAAGGGTTTGATGAAAATCAGGCTATGTCGGCCAATTCTGTTGCACGAAAGTTTCGAGGAGACACTGTTGACGTTGCATTCGTTGGTGACTTTTCTGGGTCAATGTACTCTTATTGGAATGGACAGAGGAAATACAAAGGAGTTTTAAATGTTATTAATAATATCTCGGATGAGCTTGACCAGTTTAACAAATTAGATGCTGTGTCTGGTAGTGAATCAAGAAGTCAGGTTGCGTTTATTGGTTATAATAGTTATACCAGTGATGGCGTAAATTACTATAGTAATCTAACTTATACAGGGAATTCGCTTCTAAATTATATATTAGGCGCAACCCGACTTAACAACCTGATAGACTTAACAAGTACAATAAATTATGTCTCGACAGCGGTAACACCAAAAATAATGTATAACTATCGTGCCCCAGGGGCAAGATTTAAAAATGTACCTTTAACGTCTGATATTACTTCATTTAAGTCAGATATTAAAAACTTTCAACCTAACTATGGTACGTCGTCTTATGAGGGGTTGATCTCTGCAGCTAGAATCATTTCAGAAGGAGTGAATAGAAAGAAACTAATTTTTATTCTTTCTGACGGTGCGGATAACTATCAAAATGTTGCCAATAATTTATACAACGGTGGCTTGTGCGATAATATTCGGAAGGATTTGAATAGTAAGGTAATTTCTGGGAAGAACGTGGAATCTGCTATAGTGGTAATAGGGTTTGGGTACAACATAAGTAGCAATCCTGGTATACAGACATGTGCAGGCTCAGATAATGTCTATTCAGCGGTTGATTACGATGATATCTTCAATACCATTTTAGAGTTAATTATGGAAGAAGTAGGTCATAACTACAGTAAAGATTATAAGGTTTAATTAATAATGAAAAATAAATTCATGTCTTTGACTCTACTTTCTCTTCTAAGTTCATCTGCTTTTGCAGGGGGATATACAGAAGCGTTACAAATATATTGCTCAAAAGATCATGGCAGCTCAAGCTTCACTGTCTCAGTCGGCAATGCGATACCCATTTATAATAGGCAGCATCCTTTGTCGTATGTTGTAGGTGATTCTATAGAGCAACCTATTGATAACGTATTTATTAAAACACTTGAGTACACTGGTCTTACAAGTGAGTGCGCGGAATACTTGATTAAGCATGGTAATATTACAACTGAGAAAACATCAGCTGATGCTATTGTAGGAAGAGTGTTTTTTGGTTTTGACCAAGCGAGCTTAAGTAAAGAGTCAAAGCATGTTTTGGATGAAGTGATTAAAACATTAAAATCTAGTGAGTCCAGTTTGAAATTAGAAGGCAATACTGACTCTACTGGGAGTATTGAATATAATTTAGCTTTAGGTTTGAAAAGAGCTTCAGGTGTAGACAGCTACGTCGTTGATAATGGAATATCACCGTCCAGAACGGATGTGCTATCTAATGGTGAAAGTGCCCCGATAGCGGACAACAAAACGCCAAAAGGCAGAGCTCAAAATCGTCGCGTAGATATAGTCGTAAACTAATGAGTTAATATTAGTATAAAAAAAGCCACTTCAGTGAAGTGGCTTTTTTGTTTGTAAAGTATGTCTATTTTTCGCGTGTCACGGCTCTATGGCCTATATCAGTGCGATAGTAAACTTTGTCCCAATGTATTTTCTTAACAACTTCATAGGCACCTGATTGAGCTTCAGAAACTGTATTGCCAAGAGATACAGCACAAAGTACACGACCTCCATTAGTAACGACATTACCATTCTTTAATGCGGTTCCTGCATGGAAGACTTTTTGATGAGACTCAAGCGTTGAGTCAAAGCCAGAGATAACATCGCCTTTTGGATAGCTATTTGGGTAGCCTCCGGCCGCAAGGACAACCCCTAAACTTGCTCTTGGGTCCCAGTCGCAAGTTTGCTGATCTAATGTTCCAATAATGGCGGCTTGGCAAAGAGAAACGAGATCAGAGCGTAAGCGCATTAATATAGGTTGTGTTTCAGGATCACCAAAGCGGCAGTTATATTCCAGAACTTTTGGTGTGCCATCACTTGCTACCATCACACCTGCATATAAAAAGCCACGATAGCGGTTACCTTCAGCATTCATACCAGTCACTGTTGGCATAATTACTTCGCGCATGATTCTGTCATGAATTTCGGGAGTTACTACTGGTGCAGGTGAATAAGCCCCCATGCCTCCAGTATTTGGTCCTAAATCGCCATTATCTCGTGCTTTATGGTCTTGGCTTGTTGCTAATGGAAGAACCGTTTCACCGTCAACCATACAGATGAAACTAGCTTCTTCACCAACTAAGAATTCCTCGATCACAACGCGGCTACCGGCCTCACCGAAAGCATTGCCTGCAAGCATATCTTCAACGGCTGCAATTGCTTCGGCTTCAGTTTGAGCAAGAATCACTCCTTTACCCGCTGCAAGGCCATCTGCTTTGACAACAATAGGTGCGCCTTGCTCTTTTATGTAAGCCACTGCTGGAGCTATCTCAGTAAAGTTTCCATAAGCGGCTGTAGGGATCTTATGGCGTGCTAAGAAGTCTTTAGTAAAGGCTTTGGAACCCTCTAGTTGTGCGGCATTTTTTGATGGCCCAAAAATGGCTAGATCAGCCGCTTCAAACGCATCTACAACACCAATAACTAATGGTGCTTCTGGCCCAACAATAGTCAGGTCAATGGAGGATTTTTTAGCAAAATTGACTAAACCATCAATGTCTGTAACGTCAATATTAATGTTTTCTACTTTATTTTCTAATGCCGTACCTGCGTTACCAGGTGCAACAAAAACATGAGTAACTGCTGTGTTTTCCGCAACTTTCCATGCTAATGCGTGTTCACGACCGCCATTGCCAATAATTAAAATTTTCATTCTGATCTCCTATTGGTGCTAATTAGTGGCGGAAGTGGCGAATACCAGTGAATACCATTGCCATACCTGCTTCGTCAGCAGCGGCAATCACTTCTTCGTCTCTCATTGAGCCACCAGGTTGTATAACTGCACTAATACCGGCTTTGGCAGCCGCATCAATACCATCCCTAAATGGGAAAAAAGCATCTGAAGCCATTACGGAGCCAATCACTTCTAAGTTTTCATCAGCGGCTTTTATTCCTGCAATTTTAGCACTGTATACGCGGCTCATTTGACCAGCTCCAACCCCAATTGTTTGCTCTGCTTTTGCGTATACTATGGCGTTTGATTTTACAAATTTAGCGACTTTCCAGGCAAAAAGTAAATCTTTTAGTTCATCCGCTGTTGGCTGGCGTTTTGAAACTACGGTTAGGTCCTCAAGAGTCATGACATGATCATCACGGTCTTGTACTAATAAACCGCCATTCACTCGTTTATAATCTAAAGCGGCAGGTCTTGTTTGTGACCATTGACCGCAGCTTAAAAGGCGGACATTCTGTTTTTTAGCTACAACATCTATTGCGGCCTGTGAAACGCTTGGCGCAATAATTACTTCAACGAATTGACGTTCTACAATAGCCGCTGCGGTTTCTGCATCTAACTCCTGATTGAAGGCAATGATGCCACCGAATGCGGAAGTTGGGTCTGTTTGGAAGGCTAGGTTATACGCTTCAAGTTGTGTAGCCGCTGTTGCTACGCCACATGGGTTAGCGTGTTTCACGATAACACAGGCTGGCTTATCAAAACTTTTGACACATTCTAAAGCCGCATCAGTATCGGCTATGTTGTTATAAGACAGTGCTTTACCCTGAAGTTGGGTTGCAGTACTGATAGACGCTTCTTTTGGATTAGTCTCAACATAGAAAGCCGCTTTCTGATGAGGGTTTTCTCCGTAACGCATTTCTTCCGATTTATTGAATTGAAGATTAAAGGTGCGGGCGAAGCTTTCTGAACCGCCAGCGACTTTTTTACCTAAGAAGTTTGCAATTGCGCCATCATAATAGGAAGTGTGCTCAAATGCTTGAACCGCTAAATCAAAGCGTGTTTCATAGGTGAGCCCATTATCTTTCTGAAGTGCGTTAATGATGTCTTGGTAATTGTTCGGATTAACGACAATCGCCACATCTTTGTGATTCTTAGCGGCAGAACGTACCATGGTAGGGCCACCGATATCGATGTTTTCAATCGCCATTGGTAGGTCACAATCAGGGCGCTCAATCGTCGCTTCAAATGGGTAGAGATTGACAACAACCATGTCGATTTCATCGATCTGATGTTCTTTCATGATGTTTTGATCGATGTCGCGACGTCCAAGAATACCGCCATGGATTTTCGGGTGTAATGTTTTTACTCGCCCATCCATCATTTCAGGAAATCCTGTGTAGTCAGAAACTTCTGTTGCTGCGACGCCAGATTCTTGCAATAAACGATAAGTGCCACCAGTAGAAAGAATTTCTACATTAAGTGCGGTCAGCTCTTTTGCAAAGTCAACAATACCTGTTTTGTCAGATACGCTAATTAATGCTCTTTTGATTGGTGTAATTTGATCTTGAGTAGCCATCGTAGTCTCGTAGTTGTCAATTATTTGATTAAACGGTGAGGGGTAAAACAAAAAAAGGGCGTAAATCGCCCTTTTTTAAACTCTATAGCATGCCGTATTGTTTCAGTTTTTTGCGCAACGTTCCACGGTTAAGACCGAGAATAGTTGACGCTTTGGTTTGGTTGTCTTTTGTGTAACTCATTACCGATTCTAAAAGAGGTGCCTCAACCTCTGCTAAAACCAATTGGTAAAGGTCTGTAATAGGCTGCCCATCAAGGTGGGAAAAATAATTTTTTAACGCTTTATCTACATTGTCACGTAGGGTTTGTGACTCTTCAGATGAAGCGGCTTGAAACGTGTGATTGTGAGTTTGTTCTAACACAGAATAACCTTCTAGTTTAAAGCTAACCAAAATTTAGCGTCTTTTAATGATTTAAAAAGCAAAACTTTTTTATCTATGAAAGGCGCTTTAGAGCAAGTTTTATCCAACTTATTGATACTGTTGAGTAAAAAATTGATGTAATTTTTCTAACTGTTCTTCTGTATTCTCAATACGATTAAACGTACTGCGAAAACTGGAATCATCAGCAAGTGTTTGCAAATACCAGCCCACATGTTTACGCGCAATACGAATACCAGAATAATCTCCGTAGAAATCATGCAGTTTTCGAACATGTGCTATAACCAATTGAGCTATTTCCTGAATCGACGGTGGTGACAGTTCTTTATTCGTTTGTAAAAAATGGTTTATCTCTCTAAAAATCCAAGGTTTACCTTGAGCAGCGCGACCAATCATGATGCCGTCTACTTGAGTATAATCTTTCACAAACTTCGCTTTATGTGCATTGGTAATATCTCCGTTTGCAAAAACAGGAATATTAAGGCTTTGCTTTATGCGTGCAATTGTGTCGTATTCAACCTCTCCTTTAAATCGACATTCTTTCGTTCTACCGTGTACAGCTAGGGCTTGGATGCCTATATCTTCCGCCATTTTAGCAATAGTTAGACCATTTTTAGATTCAGGGCTCCATCCAGTACGAATTTTCAAGGTCACGGGAACTGAAACACTGTTTACTACCGACTCCAATATACGGCGAACAAGCTTTTCATCTTTTAAAAGCGCCGATCCAGCGGCTTTATTGCATACTTTTTTAGCAGGACAGCCCATATTAATATCAATAATTTGGGCGCCTAATGAGACATTAAGTTTTGCCGCTTCGCTCATCATTTCTGGATCGCCACCGGCAATTTGTATTGATCTTGGAGATATCTCTAGATCATGTACAAGGCGGTGTTTACTTTTATTAGAATTCCATAAGCGCACATCTGAGGTCACCATTTCTGACACAGCAAGACCCGCTCCTAAAGAGTGGCATAATTGACGAAAGGGGAGATCCGTCACACCAGCCATAGGGGCAAGAATTAATGGGTTGTCCAGAGAGTAGGGACCGATAGCGTATGCCATGTTGTTCCTGTTTATTGGGTTCGGTATGTTAAAGATCTGTAACCGTGTCGAGCGGGCGTGAATAATACCTATGCCGTGAGCGTTTTTGAAGTCTTGACAAGCATAAAAATTGACTATTTTTTGTTCTTTTTCATATTTCTTAGTTAAATTGTCGAATTTAGTATGATTGTGTGTCTGATGAGTAGACTTCTAGCTTGTGAGTAACGGCCTGTGCCCCTGGGTCATATACTGGAATGACAATATGGATTGGCGTATTTGGAGGCATATAAGTAATGTCTAAAAAGTCTTTATGTAAAAAATCATTAGGAGAAAAAAGTCTGGCGGCTACGGGGGCTCCATTTAAATCAAAAAACTCCAATGAGATTTTTGGCATTGTCTGTGAATAGTTACTGGTGTTAGTCATAATGGCATTTACTAACAAGGCGTTTTCTTGAGTTGGGTGGCTTTGAATGCGAACGTGTTGAATACTAATGGCAGAAATATCTTCAAAGTTTGGTAGTGTACACCCAGTATAGGTGCAAAATATTTTGTAAAATGGTCGAAACTGAGATGATCTACTGCCATGTTCAAAAAAATGAGAAGCTACTTGGAAGAGCAGAACTCCTAATAGAAGCAGGACTCCTACAAACCAAGCAAAAGTATGAGGGCGGTTTGCTATGACCTCTTCTTGGTTTATAAGAGGCGCTAAACTTTCTTTTGCCTGATTGGTTGAATGCTTATTTTGTTTTTCATGGAGGGACGTTTTATTGTTACTTGATTGCGCTAAACTGTGTAGCGCTTTCATGTAATCCGGTTCGGGAGCTTCTTCTGTATAGGATTTAAAATCAGAGACATCTTTAGTGGATTGTGAACTGACATTTGATTGTCGAGTAATGCTTTCATTATACACTTGAGCAGGCGCTGAATGAGATATATTTTGATGCTTTGAACTCAAATCGTTTTTTTCGTGTTTTAAAGAATGGGCTTGCCATTCATCTGTAGTGTGCTCTGACTCCAGTTCTGCAAACTCTCTTTCCCAAGGTGCGAGCTCATTTTTAGCGCTAAGTTCGATTTCCTGGGACTCTATGCCTTCATCGAGATTACTTTTTCGTATAGCGATTTTAGATTTAACGTTTAAGTTCGCTTCATGATTGTTTTTATCGATTGGGGATAGGTCGTCATCATCAAAAAGGGTGTGAAGCCATTCAGGGCTCACCGGTAAGTCGTCATCAGCCGCCGAAAAAATAGGCTTCGTAGGGTGGTTTTTTTGTTCTACTTCTGCTTGCGATACTTGATTGAATTCTGCTGTTTTTTCTTCTTTTAGATGCGTTTTATTGTCTTCTAAGGGCTTAGCTTCGAAGATATGAAAGCATTGGCCGCAACGCACCTTTCCTTTTGCCATACTAAGAATATCAGCTCCCACGCGAAACGCGGTGGAGCATTTTGGGCAACGAGTAATTAGGCTATCTGACATACTTGAGCGCTTGATTCCAGTCTGAAAAATAAAAAAGTCGTGAGCGGATTAATTTTTTGTTGCTACTATCCTAACCCATTCTTCATGCTCTGTAATGGAGTCAATTGTAAACCATGGAGTATATGCATCGATTACTTCGTTAGATTGAGAGGATAAAATCCCCGACAAAGCAAGTTGTCCGTCGGGTGCAACAAGTTCAGAAATGGTTGGAGCTAGTTGTGCAAGAGGTCCTGCTAATATATTGGCAACCACGATTTCAGCTTGAAGGTCACTTTCATATGGAGGTAGCTTTACTTCAAGTCTAGAACTATCAATGTTGTTTCTGTCCGCGTTAGCTTGAGTTGCTTCTACCGCCTGAGGGTCAATATCAATACCTATCATATTGCTTGCTCCAAGTAGCAAGCCGGCGATTCCTAATATACCGGAGCCGCAGCCGTAATCGATAATGGTTTTATTATTACAGTCAATAGAATCTAACCACTGCAAGCATAGTGCTGTTGTCGGGTGTGTCCCAGTGCCAAACGCAAGTCCCGGGTCTAGCATTAGGGTAACCGCTTTCGGGTCGGGGACTTCTCTCCAGCTAGGGCATACCCATAGACGTTCACCAAACTGAATAGGGTGGTAGCTATCCATCCATTCTCGTTCCCAATCTTTGTCTTCTAAAATCTCAATTTTAAAATCTAAATGAAGGCCAAGTCGTTTCGCTGTTTCTTCTAGGATGGGCTTTATTGAATCCACATCCGCATCGGCTTCGAATAGCCCTGTTATTTTTGTATGATTCCATAGTGGTGTTGTGTTCAACTCTGGTTCATAAACAGGATCATCATTAACATCTTCAAAGGTAACGACCATTGCACCGCATTCTAGTAGCGTATCCTCCAATTGAGGGACATATTCAGGAGTAGCGTGAGTGCGTATTTGAAGCCAAGGCATAAAAAATCCAATTAATTATAAAAGGCTACTCCATAAGTAATAGAGTAGCCTGTGAGTTTACTTACAATCCAAGTTTCTTTTCTAGATAGTGAATATTAACACCACCAGCAATGAAATTAGCGTCTTCTACTAAATCTTGCTGTAGAGGTATATTGGTTTTTATTCCATCAATAAAAGTTTCGTCTAAAGCAACAGATAATCGTTTTAGTGCCATTGTTCTTGTTGGTGCATGACAAATAATTTTTGCAATCATTGAATCATATGTGGGAGGAACGTTATAGCCACTATATAAGTGAGAATCAACTCGTACACCCATACCGCCAGGTGCATGGAAATAATTTACCAATCCTGGGCATGGCATAAATGTTTTGGGATCTTCTGCATTAATTCGCGATTCTACAGCATGTCCATTTAAAACAACGTCTTCTTGCTTAATGGAGAGTGGTAGGCCACTAGCAATTCGAAGTTGTTCTTTAACGATATCTACGCCTGTTACCATTTCCGTTACAGGGTGTTCTACTTGTACACGGGTATTCATTTCAATGAAATAGAACGCACCGTCTTCATATAAAAACTCAAATGTACCAGCGCCGCGATAGTTTATCTGAATACAGGCATCTACACAGGCTTTAAGGCAGGCTGCGCGAGCTTCCGGGTCTAAGTGTGGAGCGGGTGCTTCTTCAAGAACCTTTTGATGACGACGTTGTAGTGAGCAGTCTCGATCGTACAGATGAATGGCATTCCCTTGTCCATCAGCGAGAACTTGTACTTCTACGTGTCTAGGGTTTGTAAGGAATTTTTCCATATAAACCGTACTGTCGCCAAAATATGAGCCTGCTTCAGACTGTGTGATGCTAATGGATTTTAATAAGCTAGCTTCACTGTGGACGACTCGCATACCTCGACCACCACCACCTGCAGCCGCTTTAATGATGATTGGGTAGCCAATCTCTTTAGCAATTTTTATGCATTCATTCGAGTCTGCTGGAACTGGGCCATTTGAGCCGGGGACCGTTGGCACTCCAGCTTTTTTCATGGCTTTAATCGCAGAGACTTTATCTCCCATAAGGCGAATTGTTTCCGCTTTTGGTCCGATAAATGCGAAACCAGAATTTTCTACTTGTTCTGCAAAGTCTGCATTTTCAGCAAGAAACCCGTAACCAGGGTGAATAGCAGAGCTGTCAGTCACTTCGGCCGCACTAATGATTGCTGGAATGTTTAAGTAACTCTGAGCTGAAGGGTTTGGTCCAATACAAATGGACTCATCTGCTAAGCGTACATGCAGTAAATCACGGTCAATCTTAGAGTGAACCGCTACTGTTTTTATACCGAGTTCTTTGCATGCACGTAAAATACGTAATGCAATCTCGCCTCGGTTTGCAATCAAAACTTTATCAAGCATGATAGAACCTATTTGATGGATTAAACAATAGTAATAAGTGGTTGATCAAACTCAACTGGCTGACCATCTTCAACTAAGATAGCACCAATTGTACCGGCTTTATCCGCTTCAATTTGATTCATCATTTTCATCGCTTCAACGATACAAATAGTATCGCCAACTTTAACTTTCTGACCAACTTCAATAAAAGGTTTTGCGCCTGGTGCTGAAGAGCGATAATAGGTACCAACCATAGGTGATGGTACGACATGACCCGCAATCTCGGCTGGCGCACTTGCTTCTACGGAGGAGGTTGCTATTGTGACAGGAGCGGCCGCCGGAGCAGGCGCCGCAACGGGTGCTGGTGCATATTGAACCGGTGCGCCACCGCGGTTAATGCGAACGCACTCTTCACCTTCTTTAATCTCAATCTCATAAATATCAGATTCTTCAATTAGTTCAATTAACTTTTTAATCTTACGAATATCCATAATAACTCTCTTTTGTCATTGTCAATGTATCCTGTTATCTGCCGATACAGGGTTTTATTCTAATTAATTTGTGTTTGATTTTTCATATTCTTGAATAGCGAAATCCAAGGCATATTCATAGCCAAGGACGCCCATACCACAAATGACTGCTTTTGCGACATCGGAAAAATAAGAGTGGTGCCTAAATGTTTCTCGTGAGTGTACATTTGAAAGGTGAACTTCAGCAAATGGAATATCAACACCAAGCAAGGCATCTCGTATGGCCACACTTGTATGGGTAAAAGCGGCTGGATTAATGATAATGAAATCTACAGAATTACGAGCTCCATGTATGGTATCTATGAGTATGTGTTCTGCATTAGATTGCAGGAATTCAAGAGAATGCCCTCTTTTTGATGTTGTTGCTCTAAGCGTCTTTTCTATATCATCTAAAGTAGTGTAACCGTAGATTTCCGGCTCGCGAGTTCCAAGAAGGTTTAAGTTTGGCCCATTGAGAACTAAAAAGTTTGCCATTCCATTTCCAAGATTTAGTGATTTGACCTGAAATTATCGATAAAAAGCGAGAACTTGTCTAGTTTTGTTGGAAAAAAGACTGTTTATTGTTTGCTGCTGATTAAAAATAAACATTAGTAAACCGTTGTATTTGGTTGTTATTGACTGAATTCTTTTGTGATGAATGAAAGTCTCTCAATTACTTCTTTTAAAGAAGGTTCACCTATTAATGAAAATTGTGTTAATTCTTTACCTTCAGAAGTTAAGAAAATTAAAGCCGGAGGCCCAAAAACGTTAAAACGTTGCATGATATTTTGATTACCAGCATCATTTTTTGTAACATCAACCCTTACTAAATTTAACTGTCGCAGCATCGGGTGGACTGCTTCATTGTAAAAAATTTCATGCTCGATTACTTTGCAGCTAATGCACCAGTCGGCATAAAAATCCAGCATAATAATGTTGTTACTCTTGTTTGATTGAATAAAAAGGGTTAGTTCATCAAGAGAGGTGATAGTCGCAAACGGGAGCTCTTTTTGAATTGTGGATACGTTGGCTTTTGTCGCTGAGGTTATGCCTTTTAGGGGGTGTACTAGGTCGCTTTTATTATTGGCTCCACCAAGGAAATATAGAATACCAATTAATAAGGAAAGGGTAGTTAGTAAAAATCGCAGCGGATGTTTTTTTCCTTGAGCAATGGCGTTTAAGAAATAGGAGGCGATGGAGAGGGATAGCAGCCCCCATAAATAAAGGTGATAATCTAAAGAAATCCAACGTGTTACTAACCAAATTGATACAGCAATCAGACCAAATCCCATCAGCACCTTTATATCATCCAGCCATTCGCCTGATCGAGGTAGTATGGATGGACCAAACATTCCAACCAGTAATAAAGGAACTCCCATTCCTAGAGCCATAATAAATAACATTAATGCACCGTAAGCGGTTTCTCCTTGGGTACTAATAAATAGCAAAACACCAGCAAGAGGTGCGGATACACATGGGGAAACGACTAATGTCGCGAAGACCGCACTTAATGCAACGCCAAGGCTTTTATTGGATTGAGTGTCAGGGTTTGAGGGCTGTAGTTTAGCTTGTATAAAAGTGGGTAATCTAAGTTCGTAAACACCGAACATAGCAAAAGCAAGAAGAATAAAGAGAGCTGCGCTTGATAATAAAATAACAGGGTTTTGCAAATAGGCTTGAATATTGAGCTGTAGGCCAAAGAAGCCTACGAGGCCTCCAATTAAGGCATAGGTTAAGGCCATTGAGATAACGTAAAGAGTACTATAGTAGAATGCGATCAAGGGTGTTTTCTTATGACCAACAACAATAGCGGATACAATCGGTATCATTGGGAGTACACAAGGCGTTAAAGACAACAGTAACCCTAAACCAAATAAAGTCACTGCAGCGGTAATCCAAGAATGGTTTTCCAATACATTTATGACGATTGATGTTTCAGAAGGCGCAAATTTAATTGTAGTATCTTGTGGAAACGAGTTTTGTTTTTGTGCTTTTATCTGGGAGGCATCTAAAGCCGAAAGGCTGTGTTCACTCTTTGTAGATAAAGGTACAACGAATTCAAACGGTTCAAGTTGTGGCGGGTAACAAAGCCCTTTATCTGCACAACCTTGATAACCAAGCGTTGCATGTATTAGAGTGCCTTCAGGCAAATTCTTGTCGTAATTTATTTCGGCAATGAGCCGGTCACGATATACTACGACGTCACCAAAATACACATCGTATTTGTCTTCCCCTATCGGAAAAGGGGAAAAGGTTAGTTTGTCTGAATCTTTTCCTTTTAGCTTAAATTGGTGTTGGTATAAATAGTAACCATCTGCGACAATCCATGTTGCTTTAATCTTACCATTTTCAGGTGCTGATACACTTAATTGAAAAGCTTGATTAACATTAAGAAAAGTATTTTGATTTGAACTAAAGGGTAGCTTTAGGTCGATAGCATGTACAAGGGTTGTAATACATAATAAAAACGCGGCAATAATAAAACGCATGAATTCCAACTTATTATAAATATGTTTAACTTAACTTTAATCACGCTTGTCATAGACTAGGACAGTACATTAAAGTTTCAAATAAAAAGAGATAATTTTGAAGAGTTTATATCTTACCGTGCTAACTTGCGCACTTTTTATAAGTGGTTGTAGTGTGATGGGCACAACAAAGGCTGATGTTATTTATAATACTTCGAACCAATCAAGTGACTCAATTCAGGTTGATCAGCACATTATATCGACTAATAAGTCTATTGAGGAGTCAAGAAAGCGTAAAGCGGACCCAATTTTAACCGATTTACTCAAAAGAGGTGAAAAGGCACTTTCTCAGCTAAAGTTACTTACACCAGTAGAGGATAATGCCAATATGTATTATCAGGCGGCTTTAGGACGTGAGCCTAGTAATGCGCAAGCCATTTATGGTCTTGCTCAGATAGTGACTTATTATACGGATTTTGCTTGGAGAGATGCGCAAAAGCAGCAATTTTATTCGGCTCAAAAAAACATCGAGTTGGCGAATCTAGTAAATCCAAATGACCCTTTGATTGAAGAGACACAGAAACGTATTTCAGATTTCAGAAAGAAGCTAATGAGAGCGAGTCACTTTAATTCTGGCTCTAAAGCTACGATATCGAAAAAAACACATAGCCCAAATGCGTTCTTTTTGCCAAAAACACTTTTTTCTTTATCTGAAGAAGAAATTATTGAGCAGCTACAGCCAATAATTGATAGAGTTGCGGTGCAGCAAGCCGTGATAGAAATTAATTGGATAAATGATAAAGAAGCAAGGTTGTTGTATCAAATAATCAATAGTCGCATTCCTGACTTTCGAGTGAGAGGAATGATTTTTCATCGTTCAAGTTATATGATTGAAGTTAAGCAACAATAGGATAGACAATATGTCGAGTATATTGAGCAAGTTAGCATTTTGGAGTGATCGAGACAATTTGTCAGGGATAGGAAAAGGGGTGGCTGCACTTCTTGTGGTTCTTATTTGTTTTTTGTCTGTTTTGGGGATCTACTGGAGCTCTGAGCCAGAAGCATTTGATGTCGTGTCTGTGGCAAAAGAACGAGCAGAGACGAGAGGTTATCTGAATAATAGTAAAAAATTGGTTGTGGGGTACACAACCACGAGTACTCTTAACACCATGGTTGAAACCTTACTCGATAAGCCTGGTGGCTTTATCAGTAATGATATCATGCCTCCAGGTGTTTTTATGGATAATATGCCGAATTGGGAATTTGGTGTTTTAGTTCAAGTGCGTGATTTGGCAAGAGCGTTGCGTAAAGATTTTAGTCGTTCTCAATCTCAGTCAACGGAAGATGAGAACTTAAAAGTCGCTGAACCGCAGTTTAATTTTGATGCAAATAGTTGGGCTTTACCTTCAAGTGAAGGCGAATATCGCCGTGGTAATAAAGAATTACTTGAGTATCTTGATCGTTTAGCTAAGAAGGAAGATCAAAACGTACAGTTCTATGCTCGTGCGGATAACTTACGCAATTGGCTTGCCGATGTCGAAACTCGGCTAGGTAGCTTGTCTCAACGTTTATCGGCAAGCGTTGTTAATGTGAGAGAAAATACTGATTTGGCTGGGGAAGCAAATGCTCAACAGTCCACTCTTTCAGGTGATCAGCAAAAAGTAAAAACATCTTGGTCTAAAATAGATGATGTCTTTTATGAAGCTCGTGGTGCCAGCTGGGCCTTAATTCATATCCTTAAAGCCATTGAAATAGATTTTGTTTTTACGCTACAAGATAAGAATGCCTTAGTTAGTTTACGACAGATCATTCGTGAGTTGGAATCGACTCAAAGCACAGTTTGGTCACCCATTATCTTAAATGGTAGTGGTTTTGGTGTATTAGCGAATCACTCTTTAGTGATGGCATCTTATATATCAAGAGCCCACTCGGCAATGAGTGATTTAAGGCGATTATTAGAACAAGGCTAGAATGGTTACTTCAAGTGACAGAAAGGTGACTACATTTTCTAAAAAGGGTGCTGCTAACGCGCCTTTTTTCCGTGTGGCAGAATTAGACGATGCGCCTGAAATTTTAGAAATTTATAATGATGCTGTTCATACTAGAAAATCCTGCGGACATACTTCTGAAGTGACACTTATTACTGTTATTGACTGGCTCGAATCTTCTCGCGATAAGCGACCGATGTGGGTGGCAGAGTTATCAAAGGAAGTTGTTGCGTGGTTTGCTGTAGAAGACTTTTATGGTCTTCCTGCTTTTGATCGGGCGGTAGAGGTAAGTGTTTACGTGTCTAAACCTCACCAGCGAAAGGGCCTTGCGACAAAAGCACTGACTTTTGTAAGTGCTTTTTTAGATTGTATTTCAGTGTCCCACATAGTGGCTTGTATTTATGGGCATAACACTGAAAGCATTAATCTATTTTCCAAAAATGGTTATCAACAATGGGGGCGTTTACCTAAAATCGCCTCGATTGACTCGAAACAATACGATCTGCTTATTTTAGGTAAACGTATCTGAGTAAAGCGCTTTAGGCTTAAATAAAGGGTTATTTTATAGGGTGAATGTTAGGTGATTTCCACTAGAGTTTATTCATTTACATAGGTTCGAAAACGGATCCTAAGCTCGGCACAAATAATTTATTGTATAGCCTGCTAGCATAATCATCCGTCATTGATGCCATGTAATCACAAATAATTCTGTGGCTGATTTGCCCCTGAGATTCCATCGTATGCCATTCTGTTGCGATTTCTCTAGGCAATAACCGCATTGGATCAGAGCTTAATGCCTCAAAAATTTCCATGATCATTTGTTGCCCCTTATACACGAGCATTTGTACTTCAGGTTTTAAAATGATGTGCTTCATCTCGAAATCTTTAAAGGCATTTAAGGCAATTTGTTGTGCTTTTGGTAGCGAAACCTGAAAGCGTAAGAGAGGGTGTTGAAAGTGGTGATCTTCTTCCACTCTGCAAGAAGTGATAAACCAGCTGACAAGCTGTCCTATTGCATCTTTACGCAAATGGCTCTGTTTACTAAACAAGTTATTTTTTAATGTGATTAATTGAGAATCTAAAAAGTCACATTCTAGTTGGCTAAGTATCGGATGAAGGTGTTCTTCCCACATTGCTTTAGTAACCATACCTAAGACAATGGCATCCTCTAAATCATGAACTCCATAGGCAATATCATCAGCTAAATCCATTATGCTGGTATCAAAACTAGAGTGAGTAGCATTAGCGTGTCGTTTGCCTTCTATTTGAACAATGTGTTGCAATTTATTTTTATCTGCATCAGAAAAGGGTGCCAGCACCCACTCGAGTAATTGACTTTCTTCTTGATAGACACACTTAGGAGGATACCACTGGGATGCTTTAATTTGTCGGTAATTAGTAGGCTTCTCAGGGTAATTTCCCACAAGGTTATCGTGTAGGACAGGGTATTTTAGAATACCTAATAAAGATCGCCTGGTAATGTCCATACCATAGGTAGGTGAATAGGAGCCTCTCTTACCTAGGATTCTAAGAGACTGGCCATTACCTTCAAATCCCCCGTGGTCAGTCATCATAAAGTTAAGTGCAATTTCTCCTCCATGACCAAAAGGGGGTGTCCAATATCATGGCTCAAGCAGATGGTCTCCATCAGGGCTTCATCGGCTAGCCATTGTTGTAGTTCGCTATTATCTGAAAAAGCGAATTTGAGTTGATGGATAATGCCGCTACCAATTTGAGACACCTCTAAAGAGTGCGTTAGTCTTGTTCGGCTATAGTCATTTTGTCTGATGGCAAGAATCTGGGTTTTTGATTGTAGGCGACGAAAGGCTGCGCTATGAATGATTCTAGCTCTATCTCTTTGATAAGGTGTTCTATGATCGTTATCTCTTGATTGAGATACGCCAGATTGACGCTCCTGCCATGGTAAGTGAAATGAGCTTGTCATCGTAATACTCCGATCGATGCTGAATATATATCAATATAATTATCATCTTTCATGAAAAATGGATATAGGTCAATGTTTGATCGTTTTAGATTAGGGATAATAGCGCTCTCTTATAAGGAAATCTTATGCTTAATAATCAACATTTGAATACATTTAACACATTGGTCGAATGTAAGAGTTTTACACTTGCCGCTAAGGAACTAAATCTTACTCAACCTGCTGTGACACAACACATTCAAAAATTAGAGAGGGAGTTAGAGAGGTTGCTTGTGGTAAGGCAAGGTAAATCTATTGAGATGACACCAGAGGGTGAACAACTTTATGGATACATTCAGAAAGTTATGAAAGAGTATCGGTTGTTTAGAAAAAGCTGGGATGAGTTGCCATCAAATGATGGGAGAGTAGATGCTGCCTAGTATCTATTCTCCCATATCTTCTCTTGCTCACAGATGATCTGACTTATTGGCTTTTGGTCGGTATTAGATTACCTATATGTAAACCACATTCTTTATTTTCTGTTTCTTCCCACCACCATCTACCTTCGCGTTCATGTTGATTAGGCAAAACGGCACGGGTACAAGGTTCGCAGCCGATGCTTATAAAGCCTTTTTGATGAAGAGGGTTATATGGTACATCAAACATTTTGATATAGTTCCAGACATCTTCAGAGCTCCAATTAGCAAGAGGATTAAATTTATAAAGTGGTTTTTCATCTAAGCTAAAGCTAGTATCTAACTCAGCAATTTCCAGCTGGTTACGAGTACCGTGGCTTTGATCTTTTCTCTGTCCTGTAATCCAAGCGTCTAGAGTATGCAGCTTGTGTCTAAGTGGCGCGACTTTACGAATGGCACAGCATTCTTTATGGCCGTCTTCATAAAAACTAAACAAGCCTTTTTCTTGTGTAAAAGCTTCAAGAGTATTCTTCTCAGGAGATAATATAGAAATCGGTATATTGTAATGCTTTCGTACCGTGTCAATAAATTGGTAAGTTTCTGGGTGTAAGCGACCAGTATCAAGAGAAAACACGTGTATATTTTTTTTGCTTTCACCGCTAAATCAATTAGCACAACATCTTCTGCACCACTAAAAGAAATAGCGATATTATCAAAAGAATCTAAAGCACTGCGAATGATTTTCTTTGCCGCTGTTACGTCATGGGACTGAATGAAGTCGTTTACATCAAATTGAGCCATAAATAAGAAATTCCAGTTTAATCGTTAATCATGTGACTCTATCAAGATGTTGAAAAGAGAGGAAATAAGAAAGCGCACTAACCTTATAATGGAAGTATAAAGTTACACTCATGCATTTCATTATTTCTTTTTGATTGAAGCGGCTATATGGGAGTCTAAAGCTTGATATAGCTCATAGAGAATGCCTGCAGTAACACCCCAAATAGTAATATCTTGGTATTGAATTTCGAAGTAACCAGTATGAATATCGGACAGGTTTCTACGAGTAAATTTGTAATTGGTAGGAGTTAATAGGTAATCTAAGGGAACCCAGTGAGCTGACTCTACTTCATCAAGAGCCAACGTCATATCTTGTAAGGTGGTCACTTCCGCTATGATTGGTTTTACACAAAAGCCAGAAATGGTGAGATAATCACCCAGCTCACCAATTAATTGGAAACAATTTGGAGGTAATCCAACTTCCTCGTGGGTTTCTCTTAGTGCTGTTTGAATAAGGTCCGTATCAACGTCATCATATTGGCCACCAGGAAAAGCAATTTGTCCTGGATGATTTCGTAAGTGCTTGGCTCGTTGAGTAAGCAATATATGCAGATTGCCCTCGTGATCTTTCCAAATAGGAATAAGGACCGCAGCGGTTTTAAAGTCGAGTAAATTGGTTTCTGCATTGAGTTTAACGCCTGGATTAAGCATGATTTGGCTAGATTCATATAGATCTAAAGCAGATCGAATCTGCCCAATATCTGGAGATAATGGTGGAGAATTTAAAAACTGCTTAACATCACTCATATTTCATTTACTTCTATGAAAGTTTTCTTCCAAAGTATGGGTTAATTTGCCTACTTTTGTGAAGGTTTCTTGATATTCTTCATGGCTTATCGAATCTAATACTAAACCACCGCCAGCCCAGCAGTGAATATTATTTTGATCAACGACTAGAGTGCGAATGGTGATGCTTGAATCCATTTGACCATTACTACTGAAATACGCAATAGAACCACAATAGGCCGATCTTGAATGAGGTTCAAGCTCATCTATAATTTCCATAGAGCGAATTTTCGGTGCTCCTGTAATAGAGCCTCCAGGAAAGCCATTTTTGAAAACGGTAAAATGCTCCTGGGCTGAGGAAATGCGCCCTGTAATAGTAGAGACTAGATGATGAACGTTGGCATAGCTTTCAAGGGCAAAAAGCGTTGGTACTTTAATGCTGCCTGTAACACAACTACGACCCATATCATTCCTTAGCAGATCCACTATCATTAAATTTTCAGCGCGATCTTTCTCTGAGTCAAGCAGTTCTTGTGCCAGTTTATGGTCTTCGTCCTGAGAGCTTCCTCTTGGTCTAGTTCCTTTTATTGGCTTAGACTCCACTTTTCCATTATTACATAAAAAGAAACGCTCAGGAGAGTGACTTAAGATGGCCTGATTGAGGCTAATATTTATGTAAGCCGAAAAGGGGGTAGGGCAACTTTTTCTAAGAGCTCTATAGGCCTCAAAATTGTCTCCATGACATTTTGCACTAAAGCGTTGCGCGAGGTTAACTTGATAACAGTCGCCTGCCCGAATATAGTGCTGTACATGATTGAATTTTTCGGTGTAAGTATCAGCAGACATGTTTGAAGAAAAGCGTGAGTTTAATGAAAATGGCATTTTAGAAACGTGTTTTCTATTTGCTATTCGATCGAGTATGAATGACTCTGTTTCAGCATTACACCAAGGTGTTAGCATTAGCACAGTTTCCTTGGTTTCATGCAAGCTGATAATGGCCCACCCATATAACCCTGCTAATATTTGAGGTATGGAAACATCTTGAATTGCGCTGCTCGGCAGCGTTTCTAAATAACGTCCGCTCTCATAAGAAAAATACCCCATCACACCACCGGTAAAAGGCAATTTCGTCGCGGCTTTTTTTGCCCAAGACTCCTCGCAAACTAAATTGAGTAAGGTGTCTAACGTGTCAAACGGAGAATCGCTTTTTTCAACTTGATAAAAAGGTGCATGTTTCCATGTTATTGAATGGGAGGATGCATCTGCATTTAAAGTGGCGAGCGGGTCCGCAACCAAAATATCAAAACGAGTATCAGCGAAATCCTTATGATTACTGTCTAGTAATATAGGTAATGGAAGATCGTTAAAACACTCGAAAAGCTCAAGTAATTCTTCTTGGTAAGGAAGATTTATCAGTCTAATGTCTGTCATAATAAACCTAAGAAATGTAAAGCTCGGTATTGTATCGAGATAATTGGAATTCTCACAGGTATATTACAAGTGTCAGAAGTTTTTTTTATCAAATCAACAGTGACGCATTTAGCGTATCGTCTATATCATAACCCTCAGGCAAAACAAGGATCTTGTTTGCTGTTATTACATGGTGCTGGTGTAGGAGGAGAGTTAACTTGGGAAGGCATGATTCCATATTTAACAAATTGGCAAACCATTCTTGTTCCTGATTTAAAGGGAATGGGAGAAAGTCGATCGCATTCGGGTGAAGAAGAAGCGTTTACGGCTAGGTCTTTAGCCGAAGATGTGGATCATTTACTTGATGACTTGAATTGGCTTGATTTTGATATGGTTGGCTACTCTTTAGGTGGTTTGGTGATTCTGCTGTTAAATCAGATTAGAGTACAAAAAGGTCAGCCAAAAATCGAGAAAATAGCACTTTTAGAGCCCGCAACATTAGAGCGTGAAGATTTGTTAGAGCTGCAACAAGTACGCAATAAATACCGTGCCGCCTCCAGCACGATTCGTGAAACAGGTGATGTTGAATTAGGTATTGCAAATTTTATGGATGGTGTCTCACCTAACAGAAGAAAGCATCCTATTGCGGAAAAAACAACTCAAACGCGACTTGCCCATAGGCCCTTTGGTTTTGCATATGCATTAGATTGTGTGACAGATTTAGTGGATGATTTTGTAACTCAGCCTCATTTAAGAGGAGAATTATTAAAACACACCCAAAAGGTCTTGATTTTCTCCGGTGGCATAAGTCATGACTCTTTACGTGCACATTATGATGTGTTGCAAGAGCAATTGGATGGTTGGCAGCACTTTACGATTGCGGGTGCAGATCACTCACTGCCCTTTCAAAAACCTAGGCAAATAGGTTACATCATAAATGAATGGTTTGCTCTGGACCGAAACGAAGGGGATTGAGGGATAATAAAACTCAGTGCAAGAGGATTGTTTTTTATCGCTTTTATTTTTCCTTAGTATAAAAGTGTAAAAAAAGTTTAAACTTGATTAAAGTTTGTTCTTTTTTGGTCGATAACTGATCATGCAGTACTGAATTTTATAGGGCTCTCAGCAAGGCGGCAGGTATGTCTGACTTTTTTAAAACAGCTAGTGATTTAACGAAATCGTATCTACAAAGTGACTTTCAAAGAAAAGAAAGGGAAATTCAGTCACCTGTTAATCAAGCGTTTCGCTCTTCTGATAAATACGATCCAGCAAATCAAGGGGCTCGTGTTATGGGCGTTGTTCAAGAACGTCTATTTTCTTATGTTTCACGCTCGTCTACTTCTGAGAGTATTGCAACAACCGAAAAAACCAGTGAAGCCAGTAAGAATCAAGCGTCAAAAAATGATTTTTCACCGGAAGCAGTGAGTCGACGTATTATTGGTTTTGTTGGTAACTACATGGATAAATTACGTGAGGGTGGCGCAAGTGAAGAGAGATTAAAAACAGTATTTGAATCCGCTCAGTCAGCGGTTACCCAAGGCATTGAAGATGCAACAGAGAAGTTGTCTGGTCTAAACTGGTTAACCGATGACGTGCATAACAATATTGAATCGACTCAAGCTCAGATTACTAAAGGATTTGAGACTCTTTCAAATCGTTTTTTTGAACCTGAGCCTTTACAAGAGATCGACTCTACCTCTAGTGGAGCCGTAATCGCTTCAGAAACTCAGTATCGGCAGACAAGTTCAACAGAAATTCAGATTGAAACACGTGATGGAGACAAAGTAAGTTTGTCGTTATCCGCTTTACAAGCCTATCAAAGTCAGGTGTCAGCTGCGACGGCCCAGAATGAGTCCGGAAGTGCAAGTAACGTATCACGTTACACAAGTAGTCAAAGTGAATTTGCCTTTGAATATTCTTTGAGTGGTGAGCTTGATGACGCAGAAAGAGAAGCCATTCAATCTTTAGTAACCGACCTTGCTGATGTCGCTGATACTTTTTTTAGTGGCGATATGGCGTCAGCCTTTGAACAAGGGTTGAAGTTAGGTTATAACTCCAATGAACTTTCAGGTTTTGCTATGGAATTAAATTACTCCGAATCAATGCGTCAATCTTCGGCGGCCGCTGCATATGGTCGAACGCAAGGAAATGCATTGGATAGCTTGGGTCAATCCGTCGTTAAACCGTTGGCAGAATATAATCAACAGTTGAGTGAGATTTCTGAAAAAATAACGGCTCAATTTGAAAATATGAGAGAAGTAGCCAGTAAAACATTAGCTAGAATTTTTGAGATGCGTTCTGAGTTAGAAGATAAGAAGGAGTATATGGCCGAATTTTTTGACTTTACAAATAGACTGTTCTCAAATGCGTTATCTAAAAATAGTGATATAAACGATTCAAGCACGGCTTCGGAAAACGTGACAGATAATGGTACTCCTGAGAACAAGATAAATAGTTAATATCATAGTGATAGGCAATAAAAATAGTTAATAGGACTTTGAGCTATTTTTGTTGATAATTGAATGATTTTTATGTGAGAGACAAGGATGTTTCTTTATGAATAAAACACTTGGTTTTTCTTTAATTGAAATATTGATCGTCATTGCGGTGGTTTTAACGATAAGTCGTTTTGTCTCGACCTACCGAAATATGTTTCCTGCTCAAAATAATCAAAATGTCTTGTATCAAACTCAGCAAAGCCTAAGTTTGTGGCTTATTCGTGCAAGACAGCTTGCGGTAAACACTCAAAAAGAAGTGCAGTTATGTGGCGGCCATGGGTGTGATGGTGATTGGTCAGAAGGTGTTGCTATTTATGTCAGTAATACTTTACTAGATTCTCATTTGTTTGATATGGATGTGTCTATCGTCTGGAAAGGTTTTCCGGTTCATAAAACTGACATCACATTTTTACCCAATGGTTTGTCAAGTTATCAAAATGGAACTTTTTATATTTGCCAGTCAGGACGTTATTGCTATATCCGTTTGAATCAAAGTGGACGCTTTTATTCCTCTCCGGTTTTTGAGGATGAGCAAAAAGCAGGGGAAGCGGTATTATGTTGAAAAAAACTTGTATATTTTATGTCGGTAGCCGAGGCTGGGTATTGCTTGAAGTAATGGGTAGTTGTCTCTTTTTAGGCGTTGTTTTAATGATTTCCCAAACACAAATTAAATCACAATGGGAAGCGATTAAAAGTGAGCAACAAGTTAATGAAAGGAGGCAAATGGCGGCTGAATTAGACATGATGAGATTCATGTTATATGACCCTAATTGGCTATTAGAGCTTGATTCGGAGTCCAATACTCGCATTCTTAAAAGCCACCCTTCACAGGGGGTGGTTAAAAAGCCTACCTGCAAGCATTGTTATGGCTCGAATTTAGAAGCATGGTTTAAAAGTCGTTTTTTATAGCGTTATCTCTATCCCTATTTAAGTTTAGTAAGTGTAATGCAGTCACGCTAAAGGAGTAGCATGAGAATACTGTCTAAAAGGAATTCATCTCAAACTGGCTGGGTGTTATTGGAAGTCATGATTAGTACCCTGATTATTATGCTTCTACTCACTTTTATGGTGCCTATTTTACATCAGGCCAAACAGCATAATGAGATTGTACAACAAAGGTTTCAAGCTCAATCTTGGATTGAAGGATTTAAAGATAATCTAAAGGCTCAATGGGAGAAGCTAGCTTGGTTCGGTTGTAACTCTCTTTCTGATATTACTATAGAAATTGGGCATTCGGATGCCGCGAACTTGCCTTCTCGAGTTCGGAATAAAGCCATACAAGGTAAAAGTGATTGGATGAAAGCAAGCCTGCTAGGTGAATGTCTGGATTTTCATACGATCGATAAGAATACGTTTACTTTCTCATCTGATTGTAAATGGAAGGCAAAACAGGAGATTGTATTTTCTCATTGTCTTGCACCAAGAACAGGTTGGGTTGATTCTGTATCTGGTGCAATGGTCAGTATTCAATTAAATGAAACCGTTGATGCAGCTCAAACATCAATGTCATCGAGTGGTCTTTTATTAAGCAAGCAAGAGTTTGTTTGGTATTTAGCACAAGGAAAGGGAGAACATATGTCTTTTTGGAGAGCGCCGTTATCTTCTGGAAACGCTTTAGAGCTTTGGAGTGGTATTAAACAGATAGCGATTTATCCTTTATTGGACCTTGATTTTGACGGTCGACTCGATGAGCTGTCAACTGAGTATGGAAAATACACAGCAAGCAGCCTTAAGGCCATTTGGGTTGAATCGCTTGTAGTTTATGAAAACTGTAAAACTAAGACTAATGAGCCCTTAATAAAGTATAAAAATTTCCGTGGAGATACATGGATATATAATGGACGCTGTGAATTCGTGGCAGACTTTATTGTGCCTTTGAGTGTTTTTTAACAAGGAGGTTGCAGACTTGTTATGATAATTACTCTAAATCAGTTTAGTATGTCGGAAGTCCGCCAAAGAGGTTTTGTCAGTTTGCCAATTTTGCTGCTGTCTTTTTCAATAGCGGGCATGACGATGATCTTTTATGAAAAAGTATCCGATTCAAAAAAATGGCAGGCGTTACAAGCACCAATGGTTGGTGAAAATGCCGTTTGGACTCAATTTAGCGTAGCGCTTTTGTCTCAGATAGATACGAGCAAGGCTGTTTTAAGCTCTTGCAATGGATTTTGTCCTATTGACGAAAATACAAATTGGCCATATGAGTTTCAGATAAATCGTGACGTTAAGTTATTTTGGAATCTTGAGACTGTTGATTTCTTATCAACTACGCCGGATGAAGTAGTCTGGTATCGTGCTTGTGCTTACAAGCATTCTTCCTTATTGCCGAAAAACCTTATTGATGGGCAAAACCTAAAAAACATCCATTGTTGGTGGCTAAAAGAAAGAGCAAATCAATATAACTTAATGAGCCATATTCATATACAGTGAGTAAGTTTTCTTTACCTCTAGAGCAGATTAAAATGATTTCATTTGGTCTAGAGGTAAAAGGGATGGTTTTAAATGATCTTGAGATGATGAATTGGCTTGTTTATCTTATTTAAAGTGTTGGTTTTTATGTTCTATACTACAAAAGAAATGGTTTTTGGTGCCTTTTATTGCGTGGTTTTTAGGTGTATAAATTTTGCAGTAGGCGCATTGAACCATGTCATCCTCTTGTTGCATTTTCGGTGACGTATCTGGTTTTGAGTTTGACTTTTGCTCAATAAAAACTTTGATATTGCGATATAACCACCAAAGAAATAAGAAAATAATAATAAAAACAATAAAACGGACAATCATATACTTTACCTTAGTTGGGTAATTCCACGACAATAGCATTATATTTTAGCAGAGTTAACGAGATAGTAACCGTATGACATTCAGAGTAGCAATGGCCCAGCTTGATATGCTGGTTGGCGATATTAAAGGTAATACTCAAAAAATAATAGACGCAGCGGAGCTTGCAAAGAAAGAGCACCAAGCTCGAGTTATTGTATTTCCTGAATTAACATTAACCGGTTATCCACCAGAGGATCTGTTATTACGGCCGAGTTTAGAGCCACGTATTGAACAAGCGCTAGAGGTAATTCTATCAACAGTTCATGACATTTATGTTGTCATCGGTTATCCGCGTAGAGTCAATGGTGAATTATTCAATTCCGCAGGCGTGATTTATAACGGCTGCTTATTGGGTGAGTACGCCAAGCAAAAGCTTCCGAATTATCAAGTGTTTGATGATAAACGTTACTTTGTAGAAGGCTCTGATCCATTAGTTATTGATATGGATGGCGTTAAAGTAGGGTTGAGTATTTGTGAAGACATTTGGCACCCCGAACCTATTCAGTTGGCAAAAGATGCGGGGGCTGAACTGGTATTAAACTTGAATGCTTCTCCATTCCACATTGAAAAAATGGGTGAGCGTGAACAGTTATTGCATAAAAGAGCGGTTGAAACTCAATTGCCTATTGTCTATGTGAACTATATGGGTGCTCAGGACGAATTGGTTTATGAAGGCGGATCTTTTGTGGTCAATGGTCGCGGCCAGAAAATGATACAAGCGCCTTGGTATGAAAGCGGCTTATTTATGGCCGATTTTATTATTCATGATGATTTAGATTCACCACTTGGACGCTTGCAGGTTTGTGAGGGAGAGGTTGCACCAGTACTTTCAACTGAAGCCAGTGTGTATCAGGCAATGGTTTTAGGGCTTAGGGACTACATTGAGAAAAACCGCTTTAAAGGCATTGTTCTTGGGTTAAGTGGCGGTATTGATTCTGCACTTACGTTAGCGGTTGCTGTGGATGCCATTGGTGCCGATCGAGTACAAGCGGTAATGATGCCTTATACCTATACATCTTCTATGAGTCTTGAAGATGCAGAAGAGGAAGCGAATTTACTTGGTGTTGAATACAGCGTATTACCTATTGAGTCTATGGTGAAAGCGTTTACTGATATTCTCGCACCGGAATTTGAAGGTTATCCAAAAGATACAACAGAAGAAAACTTACAAGCTCGGACTCGTGGCGTAACCTTAATGGCTATTTCTAATAAAAAGGGCTACATGGTTATCACTACGGGCAATAAAAGTGAGATGGCAGTGGGTTATGCCACCTTGTATGGGGATATGGTTGGTGGCTATTCGGTTTTAAAAGATGTATTTAAAACATTAGTTTTTAAATTATGTCGCTACCGTAATACTTTAGGTTATGTCATTCCAGAGCGAGTGATTACGCGGCCACCCTCTGCAGAATTAGCGCCAGATCAAAAGGACGAGGATTCTTTACCAAGCTATGATATTTTAGATCAGATATTACAAATGTATATTGAACAGGATCTGAGTGCAGAAGCCATCATTGAAAGTCAGCAGTTCGACCGTGAGACAGTTTATAGGGTACTAAGGCTGGTGGATATTAATGAATACAAACGACGTCAGGCACCAACGGGCGTTAGAATAACAGCACGAGGGTTTGGGAGAGATCGTCGTTATCCAATGACCAATGGCTGGCACATTGGCGAATAGTGAAACGATCGCACTGTGAATGTAGAGCGCATGATATCTTAGGGGATAGCATGCGCTTTTACGAACTATCATAAAACAGAGTGAATACTATTCTAGGACGATGAATTATTATGCAAATCGCGGTATTTGATTCCGGCATTGGTGGGACGAGTGTGTTAGAGCATTTAAAGCAGTATTTACCATACGCCCATTTTTCGTATTTCATGGATAATCTCTATATGCCGTATGGGAATTTATCTCTGCCTTTATTGCATGAACGGCTTATTGTATTAGTAAACGCAGCTATTCAGAAGTTAAAATCCATTGATTTAATCGTATTAGCGTGTAATACGGCCAGTACACAAGGTCTGGATTTACTTCGACAGCACATCAATATTCCTATTATTGGTGTTGTGCCTGCAGTTAAGCCTGCCTGCTTACTCAGTCAAAAAAGTGTGGGTTTACTCGCCACGCCTGCCACTGTTGGTAGTTCGTATATTCAGGGCTTAATAGCTCAATACGCCTTAAATAAGCCCGTGTATTTGTATGGATCAACAGAACTTGTTCATCTAGCTGAAGAAAAATTTTGGCAAGGCTCTGTTTCTCCAGTAAAGGTTAAGCAGGCACTACAAAAGCTTAATATCCATCCAGATATTGATTGCTTAGTATTAGGCTGTACTCATTTCCCTATTTTAAAGGCTGAAATCCAACAAGCTCTAGGTAAAACAATACAACTCATTGATTCTGGTGAAGCGATAGCAAGGAGAGCAAAAGCATTAGCTTTTGCTTTGAATTCCAGTATGGTGCATCCATCCAAGATAGCTTCAACGTCTTATTTTTCTACCTCCAAGCTTAAACATAAGCACGACTTAATGGTTGAATGCCTGACTGATTAACTCTACTTTTCACATAAACCATTCTATTTTATATGCATATACTAATTGCTATTAGGGGTCTTATTTGAGTATTCATTCGCAATCACGAGGTGAGCTGGTACTGGTTCTAGTGACGATTCTAGCTGCGTTTGGTTGGATATTTGCAAAAGAGTCGATAGTAGAAATGCCGCCTTTACTTTTTATGGGAATACGCTTTTTACTTGCTGGTATTATTTTAGTTATGTTGGGAAAACGGTTTTTTCGAGGGCTAAATTTCGCCAATATAAAAAAAGCTATGATGGTAGGGGGGTTGGGAGTGTGGCTATGGGGCTTTGGGTCTCAGGGCTTGATCACAGTAATAATCTGGGGGTAGGAGCTTTTATCATGAGTCTCGGAGCAATATTAACCCCGATTATGGCTAAGTTTCTATTTGGTGCTTCACCTTCAAATAGTGTTTGGTATGCGTCTTTGGTTGCTATTATTGGGCTTGGTTTTTTATCATTAGCTAATGGCTTAGACTTTGAGTTATCGCATCTATTCTTTCTTGGTAGTGCTTTTTGTGTTGCGCTTCAAATGAATCTATTGTCTCGATTTTCATTGAATATTCATGTATTGGTACTGACATCCATTCAGCTTATTGTCACTGGAGTCGTGTTACTTTTAGTGTCTTTCATATTTGAGACTATGCCAGAGTCTATATCAAATGAAGCGATTAAATGGTTGTTATTAAGTATTGTAATTGCCACCAGCTTACGGTTTTTTCTCCAAACTTATGGACTTAGCTTAACGCCTGTGAGTCATGCGGCAATTCTGCTAAATTTGGAACCGGTATGGACCGCTATATTGGCGACATTTTGGTTTAGTGAGGTCATGAAGGCCAATCAAATAATAGGGTGTAGCCTTATCTTTTTAGCCATGTTAGTCAGCCGATGGCATCAATTTAAGGAGTTTATTAAGAAGTAATGCTTTCTCTAACAGAGGTAAGAAGGTAGCGTAATTAGAGAAAGCAATAAGAAAGCATTGAATGGCTATTTCTCTCTTTGTGCTTCAAACTCAGACCAAGCTTGTTTAAATGATTCAAAGCTAAAATCAGGTTGTTTCGCAGCATCGAGTACAATTTTTTCACGATCAATCATTTTTTTGATGGCTTCAACTAGACCTGCTTGAGCCGCTTTTGGAATAACAACGGCACCGTGTTTATCGGCATGTATCATGTCTCCTGGATGGATGGTTAATCCAAATAGAGAGACAGGTGTATCAATTTCTTTAATTCGCACAAACGCGTGGGAAGGACCGATAGCCCCCGCAATAACTTGATAACCCTCTGCCATAGCATCTAGATCTCGCATAACGCCATTGGTGAGTGTTCCTTGTAGGCCAAAGCCTTTATGGACAGCGGTATTCACTTCTCCCCAGTAAGCTCCAACGCAATCAGGGTAGTCTAAGTCTTCTATCACAGCGATGCTGTGCTCTGATGAATTAGCCATATATTCATAATAGGCCATACGGCGAGTCGCAATTACTTCTGTTTTTTCAGTAGTAGGTACCGCGGCTTTAATTTTCGCAGTGCGTGCATAGCCGCAAATCGGCGCAAGTGAGGGGTTCGCGGCTAAAACTGTTTTACGGGTAAAACCGTCGCCTTGTCTTTTGCCTAATACCACTTCGATGGCATTTGCAATAGAAGGAGTATCAACGGCTCGTAGAGCATCGAAGTAAGCCTTGTCAAAAATCATATAAGAGTCTCCAGCCAATTTTCAAGATGGGTGTTGGTTGCTTGTGGTGCTTGCAAAGTAATTAAATGACCCGCATTAGGGATCACGTGTAATTGACAATTTGGCATCATAGCCGCAATAGCCTGATGCCGATCTAATGGACAGAGCTGGTCAAATTCACCACATAAAGTGATGCTTTTGCCTGTAAAGTTTTTTAGTGATTCAGATTGGTCTTGTCGATTACGTAGCGCCAAGGATTGTTGAATAAAAACGTCTTGTCCTAGATCTCGAGCCATGGCTAAAACAAGTGATACTTGAGCTTCTTGTTCTGTGTCTGAGCCACCGTATTTTGGTGCCATTTGATGTTGGATGACCTCTAAGTGCCGTCCTTCAAACGCCATTTCAATTTGTGGTGTTCTATTTGCCTGTATTTCTGCAGATTCAGCCCAAGGGTTGGTGTCCATCAGAGCTAAACCGGCGATAAGCTCAGGATGCTGACGAGCCATTTCCATGGCAATGATGCCTCCCATGGATAGCCCCGCAAGAGCAAAACGCGACCATGGGATTTGAGCAAAAATGGCCTCCGCTATTGATTCCATGCTCGAGCCATCATCCGTTCTAGCAATAATAATATCCCGATGATTCTGAAAGGCAGATAGTTGATGTGTGAACAAGCGTTGATCACACATCATACCAGGTATCAGTACCAGAGGTAATTTAGAATTAGACACTTTGGGTATAACCTGCATCATCATCGGTACTGCGAACCAGAAATAACCCTGTAACACCACTTACATTAGGTTTTATGCTTCTGGTTGTATTGGGCGGTACAGCACAGGTATCTCCTGGCGCAAGAATGGCTGTTTCATTATCCACTGTGATTTTCCAATGGCCTTCATGGACCATAAAAATTTCATGTTGATGACTTGTATAGGAGTCTCCTAAACCTGCTTGGCCTGCTTGTAAAAAATCAATTTCAAACCCAGGCCTATCCTTTAACATTCCTTGCGCGCCTAACACTTGAACGATTTCTTTATTTCCGGTTGCTTTGATATCAAGATAACGAGCAACATAGTGAGGAATAACTTCTTTTTCGCTTAAAACAGGAAACTGAGCTAACTCTTCAAGCGTTAATAATGGCATTGGTTTGATACCATTAGGTAACTTCTCCCCTTTTTTAGAGTCATAAAGACGGCCCGTCTCAGCTAAAATTAAACCGTGTTGCTCTGCTGTTTTTATAACGTGGGGCGCCCAAATTACGCCACCACCAGCATTATCACCACCAAGAACGGCCATAATCATACCGTACTCTTCTCCCACATTTTCAAACCCTCTAAAAATGCCTGTAGGGATATTGAATAGATCGCCTTCTTTCGCAATAAATTCACCATCGGTCCCGTCGATACCCCAGAAAAAACGCCAGGTACCTTTATGGACAAAGAACACTTCAGCTGTGCGGTGAGTGTGTAATGAGTTGGTGCATTTAGGTGGCTGTCCTGCAGCACCAATGTTAAAACCAGGTGTCTCATGGATATGGACATGTTGATCTGGACTTTCAGATACCCCTGCACCAATGATAGTAAAGTTTTCTTTTTGATCTGAGCCTGGGGTGTGAGTGTCGATAAATGCGGTTCGACACGGAATCAGCTCTCCATAGCGTACTATTCTTTGTTGTAATGTTTGAGTATTCAATGTATTCACCCTTGAATGTAATTTAATAGGCTGTCCAACCACCATCAACCATTAGCGCGCTACCCGTAATCAGTGCGCTGGCATCGGATGCAAGAAATACAGCAGGCCCCATAATGTCCTCAACTTCCCCAACACGTTTTAATGCAATCATGTCTTCTACGTAAGCTTTAAAATCTGAATCTTGAAGAAATGGTTCGGTTAAAGGCGTTTTAATAAAGGTTGGGCAAAGCGTGTTAATTCGGATGTTATGTGCTCCGAGTTCCTTGGCCATGGCCTTTGTAAATCCTTCTACAGCATGTTTACTGGCACAGTAAGTAGCCCTGTTAGGTCCACCAACATGCCCCATTTGACTGGAAATAGTGATCAAACTGCCTGGTAGTTTATGCTGGATCAGTTTTTTTGCGACGCATTGCGTAACAAAAAAAGCGGATTTGGTATTTAGTGAGAAAGTAAAATCAAAGTCGCTTTCGGTGACCTCTAAAGCAGGACTATGGCGAGCACCTCCAGCACTGGATATTAAAATGTCGAACGGGTCTGTCGCATCGATAAATTTAGTCACTTTCTCTAAATCGGTCACATCCAGAGAGTGTGTGTCTGCAAGCCAACCTTGTTCTCTCATGGCTAAGGCTGCATTTTCTATTTCGTGTTTACTGCGTGCAGTCAAGGTGACATGGGCACCAGCTTCCGCTAATGCGACAGCGGATGCTAGGCCAATTCCTCTACCTGCACCGGTAACCAAGGCTCGCTTACCCTGGAGGTTAAAAGACGGTGTTTTAGGTAAAATCATAATGATTACTCAGGTTGTACTGCACTATAGGGTGCTACAGTTCGGTTACCGTAACGACGAACACGAATATTAGCTTGTTCACCATGCCCCGAAAAACCTTCTAAAGCACATAGTCGAGAGCAGTGTTCGCCTACATGAGCCGATGCTTCGTCAGTAAGAACTTTTTGATAAGTACATGTTTTAATGAATTTACCTACCCATAATCCCCCTGTGAAACGTGCTGCTTTTTTGGTTGGAAGAGTATGGTTAGTACCTATGCATTTATCTCCAAAAGAAACGTTAGTGCGTGGGCCTAAAAACAGTGCGCCATAATTCGTTAAGTTATCTTTGAACCAATCGTCTCGGTCGGTCATGATTTGCACATGTTCAGACGCAAGGTCATCTGCAATAGCCAGCATTTCATCATAACTTTCCGCAACGATAACTTGTCCATACTCTTCCCAGCTTTGACGAGCTGCATCAGCAGTAGGAAGAATGGTTAATTGACGTTCAACTTCTGCCATAGTGTCTTTTGCTAGTTGCTCAGAATTTGTTAATAGAATGGCAGGGGAATTGATGCCGTGTTCTGCTTGACCAAGCAGGTCGACAGCGCAGAGCTCACCATCTACGGTCTCGTCAGCAATGATGAGCGTTTCAGTTGGGCCGGCAAATAAATCGATACCAACGCGACCGAATAATTGACGTTTTGCTTCAGCAACAAAGGCGTTGCCTGGACCTACTAGCATGTCGACTGGTTTGATGGTTTGCGTACCAATTGCCATAGCGGCAACAGCTTGAATACCACCTAACGCATAAATTTCATTCGCTCCAGCTAGATGTTGGGCGGCCACAATAGCGGCTGAAGGTTTTCCTTTGTAAGGTGGTGCACAAGATACGATGCGTTTAACACCAGCAACATTGGCTGTTAAGACGGACATATGTGCAGAAGCTACCATTGGGTATTTGCCACCAGGAACATAGCAACCAACAGAATTAACAGGAATGTTTTTATGTCCTAAGATGACACCAGGTAAGGTCTCTACTTCAATGTCGCGTAAAGCCGCTTTTTGATGCTCTGCAAAACGACGTACTTGTGTTTGAGCAAATTCAATGTCTTTTAGTTCTTGGTCGCTTAGGCTATCCAAGCAAGCTTGAATTTCTGCAGGTGTTAGCTGGTAACTGTCACGATCCCATTTATCGAACTTATTTGACATTTCACGAACCGCTGCATCGCCACGAGTTTCAACATCAATGATTGCCGCTTCAACAATAGCCCTTACTTGGGCGTTCATTTCAGCAACGACACTTTCTTCTTTTCCAGTTTTTAAATAGATAGCCATGATGGACCTCTTTTGTTGTTAATGTAAATTAAGTGGCACTGTTTAACTGAGAAACAGCAAAGAAATAGTTGGGATGAACGTTATCAGCATAAGAGCGAATAGCATGGCTATGATCCAAGGAATAACCGCCCTTGATAGGTGTTCATATTTGATATTACCGACTTGAGCCGCCATAAATAAATTGGCACCGAGAGGTGGGGTAACAAAACCAATTGCTAGGTTAACTATCATGACGATGCCAAAGTGAACTGGATCGACATTAAGCTGCACAACAACAGGCAATAAGATAGGTGTTAAGATAACAATAGCGGCTAAGGTTTCTAAAAAAGTACCAACGATCAGTAACAGTAAGTTAATGCTTAGTAAAATAAGAATTTTATTTTCTGTTAAATTTATAACAAAGTTTGCAATGATAGTTGGCACATTTTCGAGCGCCATAATGCGCCCAAAAGCAACAGAAGCCCCAACAATTATAAGTACTGAAGAGACAAGTAATGCGGACTCAAGGATGATTTTCGGTACACGTTTGATAGATAATTCTTTATAAACAAAGACGCTCAGAACAAAGCCAAATACCGCAGCGACAGCGGCAGATTCTGTTGGTGTAACCACACCACTGTAAATGCCACCTAACACTAAAATAGGCATTAATAAGGATAATTTAGCATCATTGATAGCTGTTAATTTTGCTCCCCAAGAGGTGTCAAAATGTTGTTTCTTTGAATCAAATTGCTTTGATTGAAATAAGTTATAAATAATGAGAATAGCCGCAACCACTAACCCTGGGACGATTCCAGCTATAAACATAGATGTTACGGAAACTCCGGCTGTTACGGCATAAACAATCATCACGACGCTTGGCGGTATCATTACACCTAAGCCTCCAGCGGTAGCAACCATTGCCCCTGCATACGGTTTGTCATAGCCGTTTTTTACCATTGCTGGAATCATAGCTAAACCTATGGCGGCCACAGTTGCTGAGCCTGTACCGGAAATAGCCGCAAAGAACAGGCATGCAATAATAGTAACGGTTCCTAGTCCGCCTTTTGTGTTGCCAAAAAAAGCGTAAGCTACTTTTAATAGTCGATCTGAAATACCGCCTTGGCTCATTAAATTTCCTGCGAGGGTAAATAAAATAACCGCTAATAGAGTAAAGGAGTTGAGACCGCTAATCAGTCCTAAAGTAAAAAACTCTAAGGACAAGAAGGGCAGTGATAAAATGGTTAAAATACTCGCTGAGCCAAGTGCAATGCCTATCGGTAAACCCAATAACATCAACAGAATAAAGCTGCCAAATAAAATTAATATAGTCATATTATTGAGCCTCTTCCGAGGTGTTCCAGTTTCCACAATGCTCATTGATACTCATCAATAAACGAATAATACTGAGTAGACTGCCAATGACTAATGCGGCATACAGAAGCCCCACTGAGACTTCCATGGCAGGTGCTATTTGATTTCTACTGATCGCTTTAGCTGTGATGACATAGCCGTAATACAGGACCACAAATGAATAAGCTAAGAAGAGCAAGTCAGAAAAAATTTGAGCAACTAAGCTGGCCTTTCTAGGCAAGATATCAAATAAAACAGATACCTTTAAATGACGTTTTTTCTTGATTCCATAACTAATACCAAGATAAACCATCCAAACAAATAAATAGCGGGAAAGCTCTCCTGCCCAAGGTAAAGTAGTATCAAACAATCGTAAAATGACATTAGTGAAAATTAAAACTACAATTAAAGACACGGAAGCAATGATTAAAGCGGGTTCAAAGTTCTCATCTAATTTACGTAGTAAATTCATAAAAGACCTCTTCATAATGGCAATGGACAAGAGTCCATTGCCAAAAACGTAGAATAAATACAAATAGCGAGGGTGGGTTATAATTGATCCATGAAATCATCGTAGAAGGACTGACCAACACGCTTGATAATGTCATCTTTGATGGTTGTGTTAATTGTGTTTCCTAACGCTTTCTTGACATCGACAGGAACCTCATTTATCAGCAAGCCTTGCTTTCTTAAGGTATCTAATGTGTCGTTGTTTTCTTTTACTGTTAATTCACGCTGTAACTCTACGGTTTCTTTTGCTACTTCGCTTAATAATGCTTGCTGATTAGGTGATAAATTATCCCAGAACTCTTTATTAGCGAACCACACTTCGGTTGTGTAAGTATGACCAGTTAAAGAAACGTATTTTTGAACTTCAAAAAAGCGTTCGATGTAAATAGAGGATAATGCGCTTTCTTGTCCATCAATTAGGCCCTGTTGTAATGAGGAATAAATTTCTCCCCAATTTAATGGCATAGGCGCGGCGCCAATTGATTTCCATGCGGCGATTTGTGTCGGATTAGATGCGGCTCTCATTCGTAGACCTTGGAAACTCTCAACAGAGTCTAAGGGAGCACGGTTGTTGGAAAAATTTCTAAATCCCCTTTCAAAAAAGCCAATTCCTTTAAACCCTTTATCTTCCATAGCATCTTTAATCATATCTCCGCCTTTTCCATCCAGAACACGACGAGCTTGCTCTTTATCATTGAAAAGGAAAAAGGTGTCTAAGACATTAAATTCAGGGACGACGGAAGAGAGTAAAACAGAGGCCCCCATAGTCATTTGAATAGAGCCTATTTGAACTAATTCCGTAACTTCGTTGACACTGCCAATTTGGCCACCGGAAAAAATTTGTACATCGAAATCACCATTGGAACGTTTCTCCAAGTTTTCTTCGAAATATTCAAGAGACTTATGAATAGGGGAGGTTTCAGGTGTCGCATGAGCGATTCGAATGGTTGTCTCAGCATGGATCATGGCTGATGAAAGGCTGAGAGCCGCAACGAGTGAAAAGGTTCTAAATTGCATTTTTATTACCGTCCTTTTTATTGTTAATTATCAGGCTGTGTTTGTATATTGAATGTTTTTGAATACGTATGCAAGCGATTTTTCAATTTTCTAATAAGAGAAAAATCTTGTGTGATTATCTAGGGATGGTTACGATCTTTGACCGTTTTTCGTTGGACTAAATGACTCGGAATTTCGATTCTTTCCGGAGGGTGGTTAGGTTGTTCTATACGGTTTAAGACGGCTTTAACGGTTAAAGCAACCATGTCATCTATAGGTTGACTCATCGTTGTTAGGTTATATGACGGAGCCGAACCTAAAGGCACATCATCATAACCAATGACAGAAACATCGTCTGGGACTTTTAATCCTAACTCGTATTTTAGTGTATCAATTACGGCAAAAGCCATATGATCACTGGCAACAAAAAGAGCGTCAGGAGTGATTACTTTATCCGCCGTAAACATCGACAAAGTCGCTTCTCTTGCTTGTTTTTGGTTGTAATTACCACTTTCAATCGAAAATAGAGTCATTTGATGCTCTTTTAAACCATCAATCAGCCCTCGTTCTCGGTCTTTATTGGTTGAGGATTCTACAAAACCGGAAATGTAACTAATTCTTTTATGTCCGGTTTTAACGAGGTAATTCGCTACTTTTTTACCGCCTTCATAGTTTGCTGAAGTCACTGAAGTAACATCATCAGCTTCGATTGCACGGTTAAACAATACTACTGGTACGGAAAGGGAGTGGCATGCTTCTATCCAATCAGGTGATAAAGAAACGGAAGCCAAAATGACTGCATCAATTTGATATTGTAAAAACTCTTGTACGATTTCATCTGCGGAACTTTGATGGTCAGAAAAAAACATGAGGCTATGGTAGCCCTTTGATTGAAATTCGCGGGAAAGTTTTTCGAGGGCAAGTGGATAATATTGATTTTCTAAATAGCCAAAGACAAAACCAATAATTTTGCTTTTTTTAGTGATCATGGAACGAGCCATAATATTGGGTCTATACCCAAGCTCTTTCGCCTTGGAAAAAATAAGTTCTCTTTTTTCTGGATTGATTGACGATCCTGGAGTGAAGGCTCTGCTTACCATGGATTGGCTAACGCCAGCGGCTTTGGCAACATCAACTGAGCTGGGTTTTTTGTTCATATTCGAGTAATGTACCGTTGTTTGATGGAGTGATTAGGTAAAAGCTTACAACCTTTAACATAATGCATTGTAAGCTTTTTTAGTCAATACCGCGAATAGATGCTGTTTAAGGTCTTTTGGCGTTTAGAATACTTTCGGTACGAGATAAAACATCAAGTCCCTGTTGTTTAAGCCAATAGGGAAGGTCAATAAATATCCAGTTTTCACTCAGTTTGTCTCCTTCGCGATGATAAATATCAACCACTTGCATTTCTGCATTAACATTCCCACCGGGTAGCCCTAACCACCCTCCTAATGGTGTATTAGATAAATTAGGCCAGCCAAAGAAGCAGGCAAAATTGCCTTCAGAAAAGCGACAGACATGACCGCAAAAACGTTTATCCCCTAAACTTGAGCGAAAAGGCAGTTGATGCTGTTCTTGATATCGAGGAATCGTATAGGTCGCCCCTATGCCTGCAGGACCATACCACAGCATATCTTTTGCCCATGTCTTTTCTAATAGTTCAGGTGTGCAAGTCATTGAGCCACTTTTATTCAGCTCATCTAAGTCTGTGATCATTTCATTCACTAGATCTAGGGTTTTTTGACCTTCGCTTTCGTCAGCATCTTCAAATAATAAACCGTTGTGATTTCTTGGGCCGGGATAATTATAATATACTCCAGTTGATGGAGGTAATGGGTATGCTCCAGCTTGATCCATCAAGCCAATGATATCAATGAATAGACCTGTTTTAGTGATTTTGTTATCAACAATACAGTTGAATTCTGCATAGCGTATATTTACAATTTTCCGCGTTGCTTTGATTCCTAAAAAGTCTTCATCGAATAAGCCCATGAAGTTACCCATACTCATAACCCATTGCTCATCGCCGAATTCATTTTTGCCTGCAATGAAAATATCTTGACGTCGTTGTATGTGTTTAATAGAAGTACGCAATGGTTTCCAAAAGGTCTCTACCACGTCCTTTAAATTAGACATTTCTCTCCAGGGGTAGACTCCACGCCAAAGGTAATTAGATGCGATATACTGAGACATAACTGAGTCTAATGTCTCTAATGTTGATTTCTCAAGAGCATCAAAATAGTCTCTTACTAGTTGCTTGCTTTTTTGAAAGGTACTCATAGTTTATCTCTATAAATAGTAGGTGATCTCATTCTAGGCCAACTAAATTGAAGTAGGGTTACCCTGTATGTAATAAAATTTGCTTCCAAATGGCGGTGTCATCAATCGTAACGTATTCTCGAATGATTCCACGAGGACCAAACTCAACGTGACTGATTCCCATGATATAAACCTCTGCGTTGGTTGGTTGACCATAACGCCCCCAGCCCTCATGTTTACCCTCAAGAGACCAGCGTATAGCCGCACGATCTGCCATGCCTTTATCGTCACGTCCAATAACGTGATGGATAGTGAATTCAGCATTCGGAAAGGCAGATCGTAAGCCTAACCAAAATGAATCGACACTTTGATGGCCATGATCCGATACTCCGTTAGGATACTCTGTTTGCACGGCTCTATCGAAAAGAGAAAAGATAGCATTAAAATCAGCTTTCATTAGGCGTTGTAAAGTATCGGCATAAGCTTGTCCGATAGGGTGCTCATTACCTTTACCTGTATAGGGGCCCACTATATCCATAGAAGCATTAAAGGGTTTAGTTGCTTTGTCGATACCACCTTCAGCTTGAATTTGATTGTATGCATAAGTTTTAGGGTCTAGTCCAAGTTGCGACACGACGGCGCCTTGATCTCGGATCATCCATTCATCTGTAATTTGGTTATTGATACAATAGCAATCTGCAATAATCCTAAATCCGAGCTTTTTGCCTGTTGCTTTGCCAAAAACGCCATCTTTCAGATGGGTTGCCTGAGAAAAAATTCGATGCGAAGACAGGTAACCAGAAGTATCGTCACCAGACCAAATTACATCCTCACCCAGCAGGGTTCTATCTGGGAACTCACTTAGTGTTGCCATGGTTGAAGCAATGACATCAGCATTTCCCTTAATTAGGGTCGCAGGGACACGAACGATAATGTCTTTGCCATAATATTGGTGCAGTGTACTTAAGCCCCGATCTTCCCAAATTTCTTTAGTAATTTTGATAATATAATCGGGTAAGTCAAGAAACTTAGAGTCAAAATTTTTCATTATAAAGCGCTCACAATGGTAGGCAGTAAAAATAGCGAAAACAAAAACTGTTTATAAAAATACAGATAGAGAGTGGTATCTGTATCTGTATTTAGTATTGAATAAAAGATTACTTCAATGGAGTAACGGGGTGTTGCACTGCTTGAGAATCTCGTTTTTCCCATCCCTCACCATTGAAGATATCCTTACCTAATTGTTTTAAAACGTAAGGAAAGTCGACCATCACCCAGTTATCTACGATTTTACCATCGACCACTTTCCAAAAATCCATATACCGAATTTCAACCTCCAGACCGGTTGCAGCAATTCCCATAAACTCCCCAGTATGTTTAGCGTTTTGACGGCCAAACGCGGCCATCCACTCACCTTCTGCAATTCTTACTTCATCGGTACATACTTTTTCGCTAAAAGCGGCTTGAAAAGGGCGTTGCCAGTTTTCTTGAAATTCTTGAAGACCGTTTTTAAAACCGCATCCGGTATTACCTATCCAACGAAAGTTTTCATCAAAGAAGCGACCCATGCCAGAAATATCATGATCATTTAAACCATTTACCATGGCATCAATGACGGCTCTAGTAGACTCTGTTTTTGTTACATCATTATTTAATGTAAAGGGAGCTTGTTGTACTTGAGGTTTGTTCATTTGAGAACTCCAATTATTCATTATAAAAAAATAGACACATTAGCCTTTGACAGCGCCTGCAGTTAGACCAGAGACGATCTGTTTTTGGAATAGCATAACGAGAATAAATAACGGTGCTGTGATCGAGGTTGCAGCGGCAATGGCTTCTACTTGATCTGTGGCCGTTGTTTCCCTGTTAAAATAAGCGGTTATTGCCGGAACCATGGTTTGATTTTGGTTATCTAGCAATAATGAGGTGACCAGATAATCATTATAGGCAAGTAAGAAAGAGAAGAGCCCAGTTGTAATTAATCCAGGCCACATAACAGGAAGAATCACTTTTCTAAACGCTTGGAAGTGAGTGCAACCGTCGACTCGTGCGGCTTCATCCAGCTCTTTTGGAACATTCATAAAGAAAGAACGTAACATCCAGATTGTAAACGGTTGGTTGATGGCAACAAGTACGGCAATAACAGCCAGTGGTTGGCCATATAGGGTTGGTGGTACTTCAGCAAAAAGTCCAAGAAACCAGCCAATAATAGGCATATTCCAGAGAGGTTCTAAAATCTCCTTAGATTCAATGAAAAAAGGTAAATAACCCGTAACCAGAACCGAATGAGGTAAGGCTCGAAAAACCAGCGCCGTTATCAGTAACCAAATTGCAATGTTGGAAGCGGTTCTTGAAAGTGCATAAGCGGCTAATGTTCCAACGGTTAAGGAAATGGTAACCACGCCAACAGTAACGATTAAGGAGTTTTTAAATTGGACATAAAACTCATTTTCAACCCAAACTGAATAGTAATGTTCAAGGGTGTAACCAATAAAGGGTTCCGCTAATATCGAAAGCAAAGGGACAGCACTGAAAACAGCATTGATAAGGTTACTAAAAGCGGGAAGAATATAAAATGCACAGCCAATCAAAATAAAGAAATAAGATAGACCAAGAGCAAAGGCTCCCATATTCTTATTTTGATTAGGTATAAAATATTCTAATGTTGTCCGATAAAATTTTGCTGGTATTTGATAAGCATAATAAGCAAAAACACCACCTAAAATAATATCTATCCCACTAAGTGCATTTGCTTTGAGAGCCGTATTTGAGCCAATGATGACATCTAAAGGGCTTTGTGCGAACGCATCAATGGGTAATTTAAAACTCATTATAAAAATCCACACCAGTGGAAATGCGGCAATGAGTGCCCAAAAAGTGAGAAATCCATAGCTGCTTATTTTTAGTAAAGGCGTTTGTCTAAATGCTTTAGGAGTATCGTCTTGCATTTTATTATCCTTTTTCTGATCACGAAGCGTGCGGCTTAATACTGGGACGAGTAAAATAATAATCCCAACCATTGTTAACATAGACGACGCAGATGCTCTTGAAATCGAGCGATTGCCAGTATCATCAGGTTCTAAGAAATCAAATGTTAACCACTGCAATGAAATAACATGAGCTTCACTGGAGAAACCAATAATTTCTTCAAACACACGATAAGTGTCCATTAGGTGTATGAGTGCAATAAAATAAATTAATGGCATTAGATGAGGAATAACAACGTAACGAATACGCTCAAAACGGGATGCGCCATCGATAATGGCCGACTCTAACGTATCTTGGTTAACAGATTGCAAGCCAGCATAAAAAATAACAAAAGCAAAAGGGGCAACGTGCCAAACACGATAAAACATCATCAAAAGCTCTATGGTCCAACCTTGAGCAAACATGGAAATTTCTTGGCCTGTTATGCTTTCTAATGCTCTGGTGAGTAACCCTTCACCAATGAATAGCCATTTTATGGACAGGGCTCCAATCACGGGGGTAATGATAAAAGGCAATAATGAAACGAAAATAATCGGACCCTTAACCTTTTTTGATGCAGTATTGACGGCAAGAGCAATAAGAAGACCTACCCCAATGACTAAAGGGAGGGTTATTAAGGTAAACATTAAGGTGAAGCGTAACGCTTTATAGAAGTCTATAGAGCTGAAAACATCAAAGAACTGGCCGTTACTAATTAATTGAGAGACTTTTTCTGGTTCAAGTAATGCTTTATAGGTGTCTAGTCCCACAAAAACAGTTTGCGTGACAGGGGTGTTATTTTCATCTAAAACAGGGATGGTTTTTTCTATAGATTCACAAATAGACGTCGGGAAGCTTGGCGTGCACGTTTCTACCGTCACTGTCTCATACATCCCCTGAGTGACATAGAAGCTTTGTATGAACACCGAAACCAAAGGAATCGCAATAAATACAAGCATCATCACTAGAGAGGGCGCTACGAAGGTAAAGAAAGTTTTGTTTTTCATTCTAGTTACCGTATTAAGTAAACATAAAAGAGGGCTAATCCATAGATTAGCCCAACTCGAAAGATAGGTTATTTACAATAAACCAGACTCTTTTGCGGCAGAGATATAATCCTCTTCTGTTGCTTGTAACGTTTCTTTGGCGGTTTTTTGTCCAGTCAAATAATCGGAAATATTTTTACCTAATGCGGAGTGAATTAAGCCAATGTTGGCGGTAAGAGGGTAACTAGGTGTTTTATTGATTGCGTTTTGAATAGCGCCATCACTCAAGCGAGTTGGTTGATATCCTTTGATTAACCAGATAGCGGCATCGGCATTTTCTTTCACCATTTCTTCATCTAGTCCCTCCATAGCGACTTTAAATGCATTTTCCGCTTCTTCATCCGTAATATTTTTGGCGATCGTTATACCATCCCACCACATTGTACTTGCAGGGTGTCCATTCGGGATCGATTTAGGTGCTGCGGACATGTAAACCTTACCGACAACTTGCGATTCTTCTTTGTTATCCAATGCTGTTGCACGAGTAGCCCAAAGATTTGCCATGGCTACGTTGCCTTGTTGTAGCTGTTTCTGAACAAAGGTGGAGTCCGCAATAAGATATTCAGGATCCATATAAGCGGTTAATTTCTTCATCATTTCTAAGGTTTTTACACCAGACTCATTGTTGACAGCGGGTTGATCACCATCAAATAAATCTGTTCCATAGCCTAGATACATATTGATGAATTCCATGGCGAGATTCCAGCCAGTTTGATATGTACCGCCTAGGGGGTATTGAATTAAATCAGCTTGTTGGATTTTTTCTGCGGCAACAAGTACTTCATCCCAAGTTGTTGGTGTCTCTACACCTACCGCATCTAGAATGTCTTTGCGATACATAAAATGTTGAGTATTGATCATCATGGCGATAGCCATGGTTTTACCATCGATTTGAATGAACTGATTTGCGTTTAGGTTTTCCCCATACTTAACAACGAGATCATCTAAAGGTCTAAGCAGACCGCTGTTCAGCAAAGGTACAAAGGTACCATTAGCGACCCCACTGACATGATATAACGATGGTTTTGCGGCTAAAGCGGCTCCAACTTTGGTTTTAAATTCTGAATCGAGAGTCGAGCTGACGTTACCACATTCGGCCATAGCTTGGGTAACCGCTTTCCATGCCGCAAAACTGGCTGAAATAGTTTTTACTTCTTGAGTGTTTTCAATTGCACAATCTGCGTAAGTTAGAGGGCTTAAGGTACTGAATGCAATTAGGCTAGATAACGTTAGTTTTTTCATGATAAGGCTTCCTATGTGATTTTTTATGTCGTTTTTATTGGTTTTTTTGAATGTTACTGTTTTCTAAATATTAAATGTCGATACGAGCGCCGCTTTCTTGATTAAACCAGTGTCTCGCTGCGGCTGGAATAATGAAGCTGACCTGTTGTCCTATATTGGCTCTAAAGGTTTTATCTGCTTTAGCAATTAAGAGGGCATCCCCAATTTTGATGGAAATAAGAGTTGAGTCACCTAGCAATTCGACACTGTAAACTGGTGCGGTAATATCGCCATTCGTCTCAGTTGTGACGCTAATATCTTCCGCTCTAAAGCCTATGGTTACAGTATTTGGGAGCGCATTAGGTAGGTCTTTGATACTGGTATTATCTGCAGTGAACTTCCCATCTTGGATTTTTCCATCTAATAAATTCATGGCAGGGGAACCGATGAAACTGGCAACAAAGGTATTTGCCGGTTTATCGTAAATTTCTGTCGGTGTTCCTAGTTGCTGCAGCTCACCCATACTCATAACAACGACTCTATCGGCCAATGTCATTGCTTCTATTTGATCATGTGTTACATAAATAGTGGTTGTTTGCAGAGAGTGTTGTAAATGCTTAATTTGAGCGCGTGTGGATACACGTAGTTTAGCATCTAGATTTGACAGAGGTTCGTCCATTAAGAAGACATTAGGCTCGCGGACAATGGCTCTAGCCAGTGCAACTCGCTGACGCTGACCTCCAGACAGTTCTCTTGGATAACGATCCAGTAGCTTTCCTAACTCAACCATATCGGACGCTTTATGAACTCGTGCGTCGTGGGTTGTTGGATCTACTTTACGTATTTTTAACGGAAATCGAATATTTTCATAAACGGTCAGGTTGGGATAAAGTCCATAGCTTTGGAATACCATAGAGATGTCCCTGTCTTTAGGGTCTAGGCCATTAACACAGTTATCACCAATGTAAATCTCACCTTCTGTTGGGTCTTCAAGTCCAGCAATCATGCGCATTGTTGTTGTTTTCCCGCAACCAGATGGACCTAAGAATACGATAAACTCTTTGTCTTCAATGTCTAAATTGAAATCTCTGACCCCCGTCGTGGAGCCCCAACGTTTACAAATGTTTTTTAACTGTATCTTGGCCATACATGTTCCCGTCTTATTGATTTTTTTGAATACGTATGCAATAAATAAACATAATTATTTATTCCTTGCAATATTTTTTTATTTATTGCTGTTATTGAACCCCTTTTTATTTTAGGCAATATTGAGGCCAATTTTTCATTATTGTGAACAAGAGCAACGGTCTTATTTGTAGAGGTTTGTTAAAAAATGTCCCGTCATGATCAAAACAAAGCATTAATCCATAATTTTAGAATGTCTTTATATGACTTCACTGAAGCATCATTGATACTTGCTATTGATGAAACTTTTGCTGAAGACGTATTACTGCAATTTCCTTTTCCATTTGAAACTATCCGATCGAAGAATGAGTTATTTTCCCGTGTCTATAAACCTTTATCGGATGCTTTTGTTGGTTTAGAACGCCGAGATACGATTGTTATGGCTGGCGATTCAAATCATGAGAGTGAGTGGGTAGGATGTTGTGGTTATTATACAGGGTCTTTTGAAAAACCTTGGTTAGATATACAGCCTACTGGTCACCAAGTTAGCATGAGGTTTCATGAATTTTTCCGAATGAAGGGCGGTGTTGTCGTTGAAATGCAAGTGGTTTGGGATATTCCTGAAGTGATGATGCAGGCTGGAGCATGGCCATTGTCTGTTAGTTTGGGGAGAGAATGGCATGTACCAGGCCCGGCAACTCAAGATGGTATTGTAAGATCACATGACAATGGCATTACTTCACAAGCAAGTTTGAACGTGGTAGCCGATATGTGTACGTCATTAGGAAATTTTGCTCAAGGTGGAGTGGATGCTATGGCACTAGAAACATACTGGCATCCTCATTGTAGCTGGTATGGACCAGCAGGCATTGGAACCGCTAGAGGTATTAAAGGCTTTCGAAATTGGCATCAGATTCCCTTTTTAAATGCGCTTCCTAATCGTGTAGGGGACACCAATAAAGGTTATCTTTTTGCTGATGCTAATTATGTAGGCTTTACGGCTTGGCCGGGAATGAGCATGACGATTAGCCAAGGTGGCTGGTTAGGTATAGCGCCTGCGAATCAAGAAATTACGATGCGGAGTTTAGATTTTTGGAGGGTTGAAAATGGCTATATTCGAGAAAACTGGGTGTTAATAGATTTGTTGGATGTATACCACCAAATTGGCGTTGATGTTCTAGGGAGAATGAGAGAACTCAATAAATCGCGTTTGTTGAATTTTGAACATTAATCCGTTATTTTTTGTGGTAAGCGGTAATAAATACGTTATGTATTAATTAAGTGTATTATCTATCCTAAAACAAAGGCTTTTTGGTAGAGTTGTTCTTTTGCTAGAGTCGTAATAATGTGAGAAGACATAGGTAGGCTTTACTGCCTATTTCTTTTTTAGATGGTCTTATTACCGTTCATCTTGAAATGTTATAATGTAATTATGTAAAAATACCTATTAAATCCTATTAGATAGTCTATTGACCGACCATCTCATCATATTGCATCTTATCCATTTACCGTTTCCTTCTTATTTTTGTCTGTAGAATTCTTTCTATCTTATGCAGTTAACAAAAACTTAATATTGAGAGGGCTAATTTATGCAGTTAACTAAAAATAAAGTTGTTACTTTGGGACTATCTACAGGCTTAATGTTTGTTTCCAGTATGTTCTCTTCTGCCACTGCCGCTGAGTTTTCTTCAACGGTTGGTGGCGTACTGATAAGTTCACAAGATTATATTATTGGAGAAGATAATGACATTCAATTGGCGCCTTATGTTTCTCTTGAATACGGCATGTTTAGCTTAGATGAGAATGGGTTAGCGGTGACATATGAGATTGATGAAGCCAATGCCGTAAGTGCCGCACTGAGCCAGAGAGAGTCAGTTTTTGACCGTAAGGATAATAAAACGCTTAATCATTTTGATAAAAGAGATTCAGCGACAGAGCTTACCATAAATTGGATGAAATCATCTGGAGCGGATAACTTTTTGTTGGCCGCTACTGGGGATGTCTCTAATACCCACGATGGTTATCAATTAACCGCTGGATACTCAAGAAATATCTCGGCTCTAGGTGGTATGCTTATTCCTAGTATAGGAGTGAGTTTGCAATCTGAAGATCTCGTTGATTATTACTACGGCGTTAGGTCCAATGAATCTACTGCGAACCTAGCGTCCTATAAAGGAAAAGAAACGGTAAGCGCGGAGCTAGCAATTGCTCATGTATATAATTTTTCAGGTAATTGGAGTTCGTTCTCCAGTGTCAGTGTTGAATATCTAGGCTCAGGTATTGCTGATAGTCCAATTGTAAAAAAAGACAATGTTTGGACGGCTGTTGTTGGTGCGGTTTATGAATTTTAGTTAACCGCACTTGAGTATTAAACATCACGGTTATTTCCCTTTAAACTGTTCAAGGTTTTATTCTTGAACAGTTTTTTAGAATGGAAGACGAGTGTCAATCAAATTTGTGCTCTTATTACCGTGCCTAGAGTCTTTATAGCCAGAGGTTAATTGACATGATGAATGGAAAAAACAACGCTTTTGATAAATTTTGTTTAGCGAAAGACGTCCTCCAAACCATTGTTATTTGTTATGTCATTGCCATTGTTATTTGGTGGAGTGATGGAGGAGAATTTTGGCTAACACTGCAAATATCGTTAGTGTTTGGTGCGGCCTGTTTAATTAGTATCCGGTTAGGACTCTTTTTTCTGAGTGGTCTATTACACACAACAATTATTTTGTTAATCGGCTATATTGTTGGCGCTACCATAGGCGTAACGCATCTTATTTTCCGAGTTTATGGTGGGCTGTCTTCTGTTCTAGACGTTCCTTTTTCCGATATCGTACTGAGAATTTTCTTTAGCTTTTTAATTACTTATATTTTTTATAGTACTCACCGTTTGAACAGTAAAGACAAAGAATTGCAGGCGCAAAAACTGAAAACATTGATGCAAGATAAGCAACTCGCTGAGTCAAATTATAAAATGTTACAGTCGCAAATGGAGCCACATTTTTTATTTAATACGTTGGCTAATATACGCGTGTTGATCGATCTGGACCCAGATTCTGCAAAGAAAATGACGGAAAATTTAACAGATCTTTTAAGAGCTTCCATGACAAAAGTTCAGAAACAACTTATTTTCTTAAAAGATGAGTTGGATACCGTTAGAGCATATCTTGCTATACAAAAAGTTAGAATGGGAGATAGATTGCATTATACATTGGCATTAGATAGCGGGCTAGATAAGGCTGAATGTGCCCCATTTATTATTCAACCTTTGGTAGAAAATGCGATTGTTCATGGATTAGAGCCCAGTATAGAGGGTGGAACACTTAATATTACTGTTTCAAGTGATCATACTCATCTTATCGTACACATTCAGAATGTAGGTGGCGTCATTAGTCACCATGATTTATCGTCTTACTCAGCAGAACCTAAAGATAATCATACTAAAGGCAATGGGATAGCCATGAATAATATACAACAAAGAATGGCTTTGCTTTATGGTGATGCAGCAAGCTTAGTATTAGAGAAAAAATTGGACCAAGATAAAAAAGAATCTATTTGTAATGTGTATTTAAAGTGGCCATTACAATCAAAGTTAAGTGAATTGATATGAATATTTTAGTTGTTGATGATGAGCCTTTATTGCGTTTTCACATGCAAAAAATGCTAAATGAATTATGGGAAGATGTGGATCATATTGTCACGGCAAACTCGGGAATAGATGCACTAAAGTTAATGGAGGAAATAGATATCCATACGGTATTTATGGATATAAAAATGCCTGGTATGAGTGGTTTAGAGGCGGCAAAAGCGATGCGTCGCCAGGGATATAAAGGTAATCTGGTGTTTGTGACAGCGTATGATGAGCATGCTATCGAGGCATTTGAGCAAGAAGCTGTTGATTACTTATTAAAACCTGTAGAAGAGTCTCGTTTAAGTGCTTGTATTGAAAGACTAATTAAGCAGGACAAAACACTGATCAAATACGAACTAGATGCCGAGCAAATTAATCGCTGGTTACCTGCTGATACGACCTCTGTTTCATATTTATCTTGGATTAATGTCTCTATAGGCGACAGAATTTTAGTTATTAATGTGGATGATGTGTTTTGTTTTATTTCTGAAGATAAATATACGACTGTCGTTACTAAAGAAGGAGAGTATTTAATAAAAAAATCCATAAAACAGCTCGTCACAGAACTGCATCCAGATCGATTTTGGCGCATCCATCGCGCTGTTATTGTTCAGGTAGCAAAAATCAGTCAAGTGATGAAAGATGAACAAGGTCGTTATTCATTAAGTTTAAAAGAGATGAATAGATTGTTACCTGTTAGTCGTAATAATACTTATTTGTTTAAGCAAATGTGATTTATTGTGTCGACTGTCATGTGTTGTCATAGGAATGAAAGAGGATTATGAGAGGGTAACCTGTTAAATGGACTTGAGTTAAACATAGCAATTCGCTGAAGATGAGAGTATTTCAAAAAACCGCTTGCTCTATTGCGCAGGTCAGTTGAAAATCAGCCTAAGTTAGTATCTATGGTTAGTACTAATTTTTTATTGTTTAATTATTTTCAGGTTTTATTCTTGATAAACTTCTGTGTAGTTTATATCGGAATAAATAATTTTTCCTTATATGAATGACGAATAGTCTTCTGGATTGAGCATGTTAGATTTGAATAAATTCACAGCAAACCAATTGGGTTGGAGTACCTTCTTTAACCAACAAATGTCCCTTGAAGAGATGGAAATTTGTTTTCCGGCAAGAGTGACGAATGTTTACCCTAATACAGTTGAATGTTTGTGTGAAAAGGGTGAAATTTCATTATCGCTTGAAAATGAAATGAATCAATTAGTAGCAGGAGATTGGTTACTGCTTACGGACGACCATCTTTTCCATCGAGTACTAGATCGTTCTACAGAGCTCCATTCAACCACTTCTCAGCATACCCTTGTTGCTAATTTAGATACCTTATTTGTCGTTTCGTCAATGAACTCAGGGTTTGATTTATCTTATATTAAAGACAGTGTGGCGTTAGCAAAAAACTCCCATATTGAAGTGGTCGTGATTTTAACGCATAAAGATCAATGTGAAGATTATTATTTCTATCAAGACCAGGTGCAAGCGATTCGCCATGATCTTGTCATTGAAGCGATCAATGCACGAGATGAAGAGTATATTCACAGTTTGCTTGATTGGTGTGGTAAAGGTCAGATGGTGGCCTTGATTGGCAAAGAAAATTCAGGCAAAAGCCGAATAGTGAAAACGCTGCTATCAGTGACACAAACACCTGATAGCAGTCGTTTTGGTAAAAAAGAGTCGCTTCCTTCAAATCAATTTTATTTATTAAGTAATGCTGGGCTTATTTTTGAATCCGCGGCGATAGAAGAATTATGTCACTCTCAAACAAGAGAAGATAAGTTACATGATGCTTTATTAGACTTAAAACGTCTTTCAAAAGAATGTCGATTTGCCGACTGTAAACATACGGTTGAGCCTGGTTGTGCGATTCAACATGCTATAAAGCTGGGGGAATTAGACCGTTCTCTGATTAGCGAAATTCAATCAGATGACGGTGATTTTGATTCAGATGTAATGAAACGGGCTTTGGATAAAAAGTCGGATAAATTATCAAAGACATTACATTCTATTTCTCGAAAAAATAAAAAAGAAATAGAATAGGGTAGAGTAGGCTCTAGTGCAAAAAAAGAGGGAGCGTTCCCTCTTTTTTTGCAATAAATAATAGGTCATAAGGTATTGAAAAATAAATGAGTGGCAATAAATCAATAAAATCTCCATGTATCAATTTATGCAGTTTAGATGACAAGGATATCTGCATCGGCTGCTATCGTAGTGGAGCTGAAATTACCATCTGGGGCAGAAGCACCCCAGAGGAACAAAGACAAATTTTGATTAAAGTTCAAGAGAGAGAAAGAAATAGTCCTTTTTATTCTGAGTAATTCCTCTATTTATGCTTTTCTAGTTAGGGCGTGTCACTTGATACTAATAACCTCCATCCTTGTAGATTATTAGGCTGACGTTGACTTGACAGCGCTTTTATTATTTAAGAAAGATAATGAAATAGCCGATGCGAAAATGACTAGAATACCGATTATCGCGAAAGAGTTTGTCGTTTGTCCCCACAGCAATAAGCTCCAAAACGCAGCAAAGACTAAAAAAGAATACTCGAAAACGGCTGTAAAAGAGGGTTCACCAATCTTGTATGCTTGAGTGATTAGAGCCACAGAAATAACGCCGGCTAATGCTTGACCAAAGGTTAGTGAGATAAATGCTGGCGTGGGACTTTTCCAGCCTTGTAGAATAAATTCATCTGATTCTACTGGCCATGTCGTTAAAATCACCAACATGATGGCGCCAATAATCCCCATAGAAATAAACACCCCAAGCGTTAAGGTGGCAGCAGATTCATCTGCGCTCCAATGTCGAGTAATAAGCATCCCAAAACCATAAAAGGCACCCGCAATAAGAGGGAAAAACGAAACTATAGACAAGGATTGAGTATCGAGTTGAAGCAGCATAAGGACACCGATAAAGCCAGCGGTAATTGCCGTAATTTGCATCAAGTTTATCTTATTTTTGAAAAAAATTATTGAAAATAATAGCACCCAAATCGGCGAGCTAAATAATCCCGCTCCAGCTTGTGCTACGGACAAAAAACCTAGTGATGTAAAGTAAATTAATAAACCAATCGAAATAATGACACTTCTGATGATAATGACGCGAAGGTTTTTGACACGGTAAGGTATCTTTAAAAAATAAATACCAGCAACAATAATAGGCAAAGAAAATAGAGTGCGAAATAATTGAAATTGCCACAACCCAGCTTCTTTCGACACCATGCCAACAAAATTGTCCGTAAAGCTTAGAAGTGCGGAAGCCAAAATAGCTAAAATAGCGGATTGCAAGATACGAGTTTGATTCATTTATTAAGCCTATGGGGATCGCAATTTAGTGATGAAAAAATGCGGAGTTAGAAGATCATCTAGCTCCGCCAAAGGGTTATTCTCTAGGGTTAGTTGTGCTCTTTGCTCCTCTGTGATTCGGCGTCATGATCATGGGGTAATTTGGTCATGGTCCACCCCATATAAGCGAATAAAATAGTGACTAAGGGCGATAACCAGCAGTAAAAATTAAACGGTAAATAGAGAAAGGTTGGAACACCTAATGTCGCTGCTTGATAAGCTCCACCAGCATTCCAAGGTACTAGATTCGCGGTGACGGTGGCTGAATCTTCAACTGCTCTCGATAGGTTTTCAGGCGCTAACCCTTTCTCCTTATAAGCAGTTGAAAATGAACGTGCCCCCATAATAATCGCCATATATTGATCACATAATATTATGTTTGCAGCGACACAAGTGATGGCTGTTGTGGCCACTAATGAGCCAGTAGAACGGGCATAATTGAGTATTTTTTCTGCGACCACCAATAGTTGGCTAGTACGCTCCATAACACCACCAAACATCATGCCTGTAAAAATCAAAGAGATCGCAAACATCATTGAATCCAAACCTCCACGAGTTAACAATGCATCCACATCTGGGTCACCGGTAATAGATTCAAAGCCACTGGATGAAACCTGAATTAAGGTTTGATAGTCTGCTCCCTGTACTAGAACAGCGCATACCACACCGGCTAGAGCTCCTATCGTAATACCAGGGATCGCTGGAACTTTAAAATATGAAATGATGACGATCAGTAAGATAGGCGAAAAAATAATGGGATTAAGGGAAAAATTTGCGGCTAAAACGGATTGGATATGCTCAATTCTCTCTAGGTTTCCTGGGCCTGTGTCATAAGTGAAGCCAATGACTATTTCGATAAGGAGGGTAAGCCCAAAAGTAACGCTGGTGGTGTAGGACATGTGTTTGACATGTTTAAACACATCAATACCTACCATTGCCGACGCAATATTGGTGGTATCCGAGAGAGGGGATAATTTATCACCAAAATAGGCCCCTGATAACACAGCGCCAGCCACCAATGGTAGAGGAAACCCTAACCCTCCGCCGATGCCAATTAAAGCCACACCAACCGTTGCAGTAGTACCCCAGCTGGTTCCCGTAGCGACAGAGGTGAGTGCGCAGATAATTAAAGTAGCAGGTAGGAAAAAAGTAGGGGAAATAATTTCCAAGCCATAGTAAATGATTGCTGGCACTACTCCGGCTAAAATCCATACTCCTACCATAATGCCAACAACGATCAAAATAATGACAGCGGGAATAGCCGATGATATACCTTTTACCATACCATTTTGAATGGTTTTCCATTTGAATCCGCATCGTAATGCTATTAAGCAAGCAACGATTACGCCTAAAATCATTGGGACTTGAGGGTCGAGGCCGTATTTTACAATGGAGAATGTTACGCCTGAAATAAGCGCAAATAGCGAGATTAAAGCTTCCCAAAAATGGGGCTTACGAGCATTTACTGGTAAGTTTGTGTTCATCTTTCTAACCTATTTTTATTTTATAGCATGAGATGTTTCGTTGTTATCTTGTTTAAAACGCACCTTGATAACTCAAGAAGCAGAGTCTATTCGTGTATAAAGGTGCTTTTATATGAGGTTAGGATTGAGCGTCTTCCATGGCATTTAACACATCGTTAAGAGGACGAATTGCGCCTGTTTGAAGATATTCCATCGCATTAAGAGAGGCTTGATGAGCGGCAACAGATGAACCCGCGACACACTCTTCAATAACACGACAGTAGTAGTCAGACTGGTGTGCATCAACAAAAGTATAATGCACACAAACATCCGTTAAGGCGCCAACTAAAAGCAAGGTGTCGACTTTCAGACCTTTTAATAAAATTTCTAAATCGGTGCCAAAAAAACAAGAATAGCGACGTTTTTGAATGATGTAATCACCGTCTTGATACCCCATCTCGTCTTTTGCTAAATCCGTTCCTGGGTGATTGTCTAAGCAATGAATTTCCTCGTCTCCATCCAGTTCTCGCCCAAAGTCAATTAAATTTGAACGGTGGATTTCTTGAATATAAATAATCGGGATATTCGATTCTCTTGCCTTATCTATGGCGATTCTGGAATTCAGCATACGTTCTTTAAAACCGACCATGTTAGCGATAGAACGAACTTCACTATCATCGATAAAGGTACTGGCTTGTATATCGATGACCAATAATGCTGCTTTGCCTTCGATAAGATTTTTTTTATTGTTTTCCATTGCTTCTGCCTCAATCATGTTGTGTAAGCATTTTTTTAATCAAAAATATTTGAATCGCTATATTAGCCTCCAAAAGAAAACTCGAAAATTAGATTTAAATTGCGTTCAGCGAAGCTTTTTTATACGCTAAAGCATGGCTAAATAATTAGGAAAGGGTGAATGGCAGATATTTTAAGAAGTTTGAATGCATTGAGAGCATTTGAGTCCGCGGCTCGGCATGGTAGTTTCGCAAAGGCCGCTATTGAACTGAATGTAAGTCATAGTGTTGTGAGCCAACATGTAAAAAAGCTTGAGGGCAGCCTGCAAACTCAACTATTTACGCGCTACGGCAATCGGATTGAGCTTACTGCAGAAGGTCAAATGCTGCTGCCGCAAGTTGCGAATGCGTTCCAAACCTTAAGGGATGCTTGTGATGGGGTTCTAGGAAGTGCTTTACAGAAAACCGTTAATATCAGCGTTGAACCTGCCATTTCTTCCCGTTGGTTAAGAAAAAGAGTGACGGCGTTTTGTGCTGATCAACCCAATATACAAGTTAATTTAAAGCCTGCATGGACTCCACCTACGTTAGGAGAGCAACAGATAAATATGGTGGTGCATTTTGAGGAGAGAATGTCTCACCTAGGACAGAGTTATTATAAAAAATTCTTACCTATTAACGGTTTTCCGGCTTGTTCTCCTGAGTTGTTTGAAAAAATAAAACAGGCAAATAGTAGTGTCGCTAACTTTCAAGATTTTCCTTTAATTCATGATAATGGCAGAGAAATATGGCGTAAATGGTATGAGAAATTTGCACCAAAAGATGCCCATTGGCAACATGGAAAGGTGTATTCAGATTTAGCTTTAGCCATTGATGCCGCGGTTGATGGAGAGGGGATTATTTTGGCGGATGAGCATATATGTCATCGAGAGCTGCAGGCCGGTACCTTGGTAAAATTAGATGATCGTGTGATTCTCTGTACTTGGTATGCGGTGGCGATTGATAAAAATCATTCTAAAAATTCCCCGGTTGTACAATTGCAAGATTGGATCATATCTCAAGGGGAAAAATAGTTAGTTTTTAATACATTAGTGTTTCTCTTTTGAATCCAAGAAGGCCATTTTACCTTTTACACCGACATATGATTTTGAATAAATAGGCCCTATTTAGCTCTTTACAAGTGTTTTATTACTGGGTATTGTTCTTGCACTTGTCGGAGTGCCATTTGGCTGAGATCGCTTTTAAGCGGGATCCGCAGAACCTGATCAGGGCTAAAAACCTGCGTAGGAAACAAGAAAATCGTTATCTTTTCTTTTCTGCATCGAATGTACTTCTATTGGGTTAATCCAAGTTGCATTCTTTGTTACCTTGTGATGTTCAATAGAAGGTTTGAAGCGTCATTCTCTTTTTTAGAGAAGCGTTAAGGCCACACACCAGACAAGCAATTCTCCAATTAACATTATTGAGAACGGCTTATGTCATCAAATAACGAATTAATAAACACGGCAAACGAATTAGTTAAAAAACCAAATAAAAAAAGTCGCGAAGCCTCTCGTCAAGCGGCGAAGCAGTTTATAGAGTCTTTGCAAGCGACGCCTTTTCCATCATCTGAACGCATCTATGTTGAAGGCTCTAATCCTTCCATTCGCGTACCAATGAGAAAAATCAATTTATCCGATACGCCGATTGGATCTGATCCAAAGCAGCTCACTTTCGAACCGAATGAACCCATTTATATTTATGACTGTTCTGGCGCCTATGCGGACCCAGATGCCAATATTGATGTGCATAAAGGTCTACCAAGGCTGAGAGAAAACTGGATCAAGGAAAGAGATGACACAGAAAATTTAGCGCAATTGTCTTCTGAATTTTCCAAAGAACGATTGGCGAATGCGGCTTTAGATGAATTGCGTTTTAAAGATTTACCCACTCGATCTAGAGCAAAAGTGGGTAAAAATGTCACTCAAATGCACTATGCACGCAAGGGTATTATCACCCCAGAAATGGAGTTCATTGCCATTAGAGAAAATCAAAACCTAGCGGCAATAAAAAGCGAGTTACTGCGTCGACAGCATGCGGGTAAAAGTTTTGGTGCGGATATTCAAAAATACATCACACCTGAGTTTGTCAGAGACGAAGTGGCTCGAGGTCGAGCAATTATCCCCAATAACATCAATCACCCTGAATCTGAACCTATGATAATTGGGCGCAACTTCCTAGTGAAGGTGAATGCCAACATAGGTAACTCCGCGGTAACTTCATCCATTGAAGAAGAAGTTGAAAAACTGGTTTGGTCTACCCGCTGGGGCGCAGATACGGTAATGGATTTATCAACCGGCAAAAATATTCATGAAACTCGTGAATGGATATTGCGAAACTCTCCAGTACCTATTGGAACCGTTCCAATATATCAAGCCTTGGAAAAAGTCGATGGCGTCGCCGAAGATCTGAATTGGGAAGTTTTTCGCGACACCTTGTTAGAGCAAGCAGAGCAGGGGGTGGATTACTTTACCATTCATGCCGGTGTTCTACTTCGATTCGTTCCGATGACAGCTAAGCGTTTAACAGGCATTGTGTCACGGGGTGGTTCTATTATGGCGAAATGGTGCCTTTCCCATCACGAAGAAAATTTCACTTACACTCGCTTTCGTGAAATTTGTGAAATTTGCGCTCAATACGATGTGGCCTTATCTCTTGGTGATGGTTTACGTCCAGGTTCTATTATGGATGCAAATGATGAAGCGCAAATGTCAGAGCTGAGAACACTAGGTGAACTAACCAAAGTGGCTTGGGAATACGACGTTCAAGTGATGATTGAAGGCCCTGGACATGTACCAATGCAGTTGATCGAAGAGAATATGACGGAACAATTGAAATCCTGTCATGAAGCACCTTTCTACACTTTAGGGCCATTAACACAAGACATTGCACCTGCTTATGATCATATTACTTCTGGCATTGGTGCGGCTCAAATCGGTTGGTATGGTTGCGCCATGTTGTGCTATGTCACGCCAAAAGAGCACCTAGGTTTACCGAATAAAGAAGACGTTAAAGAAGGTTTAATTACGTATAAAATTGCCGCTCATGCGGCGGATTTGGCCAAAGGTCACCCAGGTGCGCAAGTAAGGGATAATGCACTTTCTAAAGCCCGCTTTGAATTCCGTTGGGAGGACCAGTTTAACTTATCGCTTGATCCGGTTCGTGCCAGAGCGTACCACGATGAAACCATTCCTCAAGCGTCTGGTAAAGTGGCACATTTTTGTTCTATGTGTGGCCCTAAATTCTGCTCTATGAAGATTACTCAAGAAGTAAGAGATTATGCTGACGGTTTGGAAGCGGCTAAGTTGCAATTAATTGAAGCGACGGATGTCACTCATGTGGATGCGCAGACGGGTATGAAACACATGTCGGAGCAATTTAAAGAGTTAGGAAGTGATGTTTATTTAACAACGGATGTATTGGAGGAAAAAGGCTCTTTGTTAAAACGTCAGGGGAAAGAGGCGTTATTAAGCAGTGAGGAAGGCTAATGTTGTCAACAACATCATTTCCTCCTGTTATCGTGTGTGTTGGTGGTTCAGACCCCAGCGCACACGCTGGCTTACAAGCTGACATTCGTGTAGGCCAAGATTTAGGCGTTCATGTAACGACGGTTGTGAGTGCGTTAACCGCGCAAAACTCTCAATCAGTATTGGCCGTGTACCCAGTTGAAAAAGAACAATTTGATCGTCAATGGGAGAGTATTCTAGCGGATATGACGCCTGGAGTAGTGAAAATTGGGTTGCTGCCAAATGCTGAATTGGCGTCAGCAACGGCGTTTTGGCTGCGCACAATAAAAACCGATTATCCAGCATGCCGAATTGTGTTTGATCCTGTCGGTGTTTCCTCAACAGGACACCGTTTGCACTCCTTCACATCGGGGGATCCTGCGGATTCAACGGAACCGATGTCGTGGCTAAAAATGCTACTACCATTGGTTGATTGGGTGACACCAAATACTCATGAGTTTGAGCAAATCGTGCAATCAGTCTCTACAATAGATCAACCAATTAACAGGTTAGACCTAGTATCAAAGTTTGATCATTTACTGGCTCAATACCCAGAGTTAAGGCAAAGCCAATGGGTCATTAAGGGCGGGCATGCTCATAATGAAGCGAAGGAACAATCGAATAACCAAACTGGTTCTTCATCCCGTCATTGTGTCGACTGGTTGTTTTCTGAGATGGTGAAAGTGGATGGGTTGGTGTCTCCCTTTGGATTCTCTTCAAAAAGACAGGAAAATGGCCATAGCCGTGGAACAGGCTGTAGTTTTGCCACGGCATTAAGCAGTTTTCTGGCGCTAGGTTACGATGAAATGGACAGTCTGACCTTAACCAAAAGCTACATTAATCATGCATTATCATTAAGTTATCAAGTAGGAAAAAATACTGGACCTCTTGCGACTTGCGGCTGGCCAAGCAAAATACAATACCTGCCTGACATTCTTCAGATAAACAATAATCAAGGTGCCTCTAACGAAGTATTTTTCCCTGAAATGGAGCCTAGATCTCTAGGGCTTTACCCTGTGGTGGACACTCCTGAATGGATAGAGCGGTTATTGAAAGCGGGTGTTACAACTGTTCAATTAAGAGTGAAGGATCCTAATTCAGCAACCTTAGAGCAAGATATTCGAAAGGCGATTGCGCTAGGTGAACACTATCAAGCTCAGGTTTTTATCAATGATTACTGGCAAAAGGCCATTGAGTTTGGTGCTTATGGGGTGCATTTAGGACAAGAAGATTTGCTTACGGCTGATCTAGACAAAGTTGCCAATGCGGGCTTGCGGTTGGGGGTCAGTACTCATGGTTATTTTGAGATTGCGAGAGCGGGTAAGGTCCATCCTAGTTACATTGCTTTAGGCCATATTTTCCCTACACAAACGAAGGACATGCCATCTCAACCACAGGGGACGACTCGATTGCAAAAATACGCGAACTTGTTGTCTGGGGTGTATCCGACGGTTGCTATTGGTGGCATAAACTCAGAGGTATTTGATGCCGTTCTAGATACGGGAGTAGATGGTATTGCCATGGTAACGGCCATTACTCGATCAGCCAACCCTGAACAAATCGTTACCGATTTTATGAGAAAAATTAACGCTTCTAATGCAAGTAATCAGTTTCGATCAAAAGGATAAAATCATGAAAGACATTCAATTAAATGATTCGCCTTTTCAGTTTTCTGGTGAGTCTATCGGGGATTTGTTGGATCATCTAAAAACCAATAAGGACGGTGTGGCGTTAGCCGTTAACCAAGAGGTGGTGCCAAAAAGCCAATGGAGCAAAACCCTACTACGACAGGGCGATAATGTGTTGATTTTTGAATCCATTGCTGGAGGTTAGCTCAGATGAATTTTTTGGAAAATGATCCACTTATTATTGGAGATCATACATTTAGCTCTCGTCTTTTTACAGGAACGGGGAAATACGCAACCTCAGATTCTATGATGGATTCTATAAAAGCCAGTGGCAGTGAATTGGTCACGTTGTCACTGAGAAGGGTGGATTTGGAGAATCATAGTGATAATATTTTGTCACCGTTGCAGCAACATGGAATGAAATTATTGCCAAATACGTCTGGTGCTAGGTCGGCAAAAGAAGCCGTCTTTGCGGCTAATCTCGCTCGTGAAGCATTAGCGACTAATTGGGTGAAGTTGGAAATTCATCCTGATCCTAGGTATCTGATGCCAGATCCAATTGAAACCTTGGAGGCGGCTGAAATACTGGTAAAACAGGGGTTTATAGTAATGCCTTATGTGCATGCAGACCCGGTTTTATGTAAGCGTTTGGAAGAGGTGGGTTGTCAATGTGTGATGCCTTTAGGTGCCCCTATTGGCTCCAATAAGGGCTTAGCAAGTCGTACTTTTTTAGACATTATAATCGAGCAAAGCCGGGTGCCTGTCATTGTTGATGCGGGTATTGGTTCACCTGCCGATGCTGCACTGGCAATGCAGTTAGGGGCGGATGGTGTGCTGGTTAATACGGCGATGGCGGTGGCTCGTAAACCTGCGGCAATGGGATATGCTTTTCGACTCGCGGTGGAAGCAGGACGAGTGGCTTATCATTCAGGACTTGGTGAGGTTGAAGGTCAAGCCATGGCTTCAAGCCCTATGACGGATTTTTTAGTTGGATTATCTTAATGCAAACAAAAGCGCAAAGGACCGATTCCAAGCCATTATATTTTATTGAGCAATCGGCTGTTATTAAGGATCAATTTAGCGAAGGTTTAACTGCATTAGATTGGCAACACACAAGCCAACAAGTTTCCTCCAAGACAGAGTTGGATGTGCGTCGAGCTTTAGCAAAATCTCGTCTGCAGTTTGAAGATTTTATGGCTCTGGTTTCGCCTGCCGCTGAGGCGTTCTTACCCGCAATCGTAGCCAAAAGTCAGCAGTTAACCAGACAACGTTTTGGGCATGGTATGGGGGTGTTTGCGCCCCTGTATTTGTCGAATACTTGTGCTAACGAATGTAGTTACTGTGGCTTTTCTATGAGTAACCCAATAAAAAGGCTCACTTTAAATGAGGACAACGTTTCAGACGAAGTAAGGGCGTTGAAGGAAAAAGGGTTTGATAATCTTTTATTGGTAACTGGGGAAACCTCTAAAGTTTCAGTACCGTATTTTAAACGAATGCTGCCTTTAATTACCCCTCATTTTAGCCATTTATCCATGGAGGTTCAGCCTTTAGAGGTTAATGACTATGTTGAATTAAGGTCGTTTGGTTTAGATGCCGTGCTGGTATACCAAGAAACATACAATAAAATAACCTACGCTAAACATCATACTAGAGGTAAAAAAGCGGATTTCAATTTTCGTTTGGATGCGGCAGACCGACTGGGTCAATCGCAGATGCATAAAATTGGGTTAGGGGTGCTGTTGGGGTTAGATGATTGGCGAACAGACAGTGTTTTTCTGGCTTATCATCTAAGGCATTTGCAAAAACGTTATTGGCGTTCTCGTTTTAGTATTTCTTTTCCTCGGATTCGGCCTTGTGAAGGAGGGATCCAAGTGAAATCTGAAATTACGGATAAGCAATTAATTCAATTGGTGTGTGCTTGGCGTTTGTTTGATGAAGACCTCGAGTTGACTCTATCTACCAGGGAATCGGCTGATTTTCGTGATCATATTTTGCCTATCGGGTTTACCAGTATGAGTGCGGAATCTAAGACTCAGCCAGGTGGCTATTCTGAGAGTTCAAAAGAGGCGTTAGAACAATTTGAAATTTCAGATGATCGGCCGATTGACGAGATTACAAGGTTAATCAAGTCTCATGGCTTAGACGTGATATGGAAAGATTGGGACAAAGCCTACAATCAGGAATTTTAAGATAATTTCAAGGCCGTGGTTACTTAATAATAAAGTGAAAATAATGATTGTTTTTCAGAGGAAACCCTCATTATAATCCGCGGGTTTTCTAGCCTAGAAAATACCGCAAACGGCCTGTTTTTGAGCGTGGTATAAGACTCACTACTCTTCCAATCGCGGTATTCGTTATCGTTAGTCGGTTATTCATTTGAATGACGGGCTAGTTTGGTCTTACTAGGACCTGTGATTGGAGTGTGACATGTTTGATTTACTTGGGATTGGTGCATTAATTGCGATCAGTGCCATCTTTGCTATGTCTGAGATAGCGATGGCCGCTTCTCGTAAAATAAAATTGCGAGTAATGGCGGATGAAGGTGCGAACAATGCTCAGGCGGTATTAGATTTGCAAGAACGTCCAGGGGCATTCTTTGCCATGATTCAAATCGCTCTTAATGCCATCGCCATTTTGGGTGGTATTATTGGTGAGCAGGCATTGACGCCTTATATCCGAGATTTAGTCGGGTACTTTTATACTGGACACTTACTGGATCAGATAAGCTTCTTTGTCTCCTTCCTGACATTAACCTCCTTATTCATTTTGTTTGCTGATTTATTGCCGAAACGCTTAGCGATGATTATGCCGGAAGCGGTTGCCATAAGAGTGGTGACACCAATGCGTTGGGTTACCTTTGCTTTAACTCCTTTTGTGATGTTTTTTAACGGATTAACAAACATAGTGTTACGAGTATTTAAGTTTCCAACGGAAAGAGAAGATATCGTAACCACAGAGGATATAGTCGCTATGATGGATGCTGGGGCGGAATATGGCAGTTTACCTCAGCAAGAGTATCAACTTATTGGTAATGTCTTTGAGCTGGATTCTAGGAGTTTATCCAGTGTGATGACACCGCGGGATCAGATTGTCTATTTTGATGCGGATGAAAGCAGTGAAGAAATCAGTCAAAAAATTATTGAACACCCTCATAATGATTTTTTAGTTTGTGATGGCAGTCTTGATAAACTGCAGGGGATTATAGAGTCGAAAGAAATTTTGCGCTTGGTTTTAAAAGGCGAACCGGCAAACATTACCCCAGATATGATTGATAAAGATATTTTTTACCTTCCTGAAACCCTGACTTTATCGGAGTCCTTAAATGCTTTTAAAGTCGCGTCTCAACCTTTTGCGGTTGTGGTAAATGAATATGCGTTGATTGTTGGTATTGTTACGGTAAAAGATTTATTGAGCAGTTTTATGGGAGAATTGATTACTCATGAAGCGGAAGAGCAAATTGTGCGTCGTGATGAATATTCTTGGTTAATTGATGGTTTAACTTCAATTAATGATGTGGACCGTTGTTTGGATGTCGATGATTTTCCTGCCCGCTCTCAATATGAAACCATTGCCGGTTTTATGATTTATATGCTGAAGCGTTTACCAAAGCGGACAGATCATGTGATTTTTTCTGGCTATAAATTTGAAGTGATTGATTTAGAAGGTGTGAGAGTAGAGCAATTGTTGGTTACGAAACTTGACGTAAATGCTTAATTAAGAACGAACGCAATTAATTAACGATAATTAAGATTAGGCTTTGACAAATTGCTGACAACCTTTACCCACCGGTTACCCGTGTTTGACACACATTGACAATAAGGTGGTTCATAATGGACTCATCAAAACAAACGAACAAATGAGTTAGAGGAAAACATTATGAATATGAAAAAAATGGGTTTAATTAGTGCTGTTGGTTTTACTGCGTTAATGGGGGCATCTTTAGCTACAAATGCGTTAGCGGATGATCATAAGGAAGGTAAAGGTAAGCACCATAAAATGGAAATGCGCGATCCTGCAAGAATGGCAGATCGTTTAGCCGAGCATTTAGAATTAGATGATGCGACAAAAGCAAAAGTGACAGTATTGCTAGAAAAGCGGTCAGCGGAAATGAAAGATTTGAGAGAATCTCATAAAGCAGAGCTCGTTGCTTTGTTGACACCAGAACAAGCTGAGAAATTGGAAAAGATGGAAAAGCACCGTGGCATGAAAGGTAAGCACCATGGTAAAGGCATGAAACACGATCAAGAGAATCATGGCTAACCCCATTTATTCTTCATATGTTGCAGTGCAAAAATCAGTTTGTTTAAACTAGCCCCTTTACAAACCGTTAGCCCTAACTTAAATAAGTTAGGGCTTTTTTTGTTATTCCGTAATTTTTGCAAACAAATCAAAATAAGTTGGGAACGTTTTGGAAGTGCAACCAGGGTCATTGATTGTCACTTGTGAATGAGCAAAAGCGACTAAAGAAAAGCACATGGCGATTCTATGATCATCGTAAGTGTCAATAGCTACATGCTTTACATTGTCAAGCGGTTCAACATAAATATAATCTTCACCTTCTTCAACCGTAGCACCTAACTTCTTTAGCTCCGTGGCCATGGCCATTAAGCGATCTGTTTCTTTCACTCGCCAGTTGTAGATATTACGAATACGAGTTGGTCCGTTAGCAAATAAAGCCGTTGTTGCAATGGTCATGGCCGCATCTGGAATGTGATTCATATCTAGATCAACGCCGTTTAATTGATCCTTTTCAGCTTCTATCCAAGTGGGTCCATAAGTAATTTTTGCTCCCATTGCGGATAATACTTCAGCAAATTTCACATCCCCTTGAACGCTGTCTGAGCCAACACCATGAACTTTTATTTTGCCCCCAGCAATGGCCGCCGCCGCAAGGAAATAAGACGCAGAAGACGCATCGCCCTCTACCATAATTTCGCCAGGGCTTTGGTAGGTCTGCTGGCCTTTAACAAAGAAAGATTGGTAATGATTATTTTCAACCGTGATACCAAACTGTTTCATGGCGTGTAGTGTAATATCAATGTAGGGCTTTGAAACCAATTCGCCTTCTACTTTTATAGTCAGATCGGATTGTGCTAAAGGTGCTGACATTAAAATGGCTGTTAAAAATTGGCTGGATATATTGCCTTTTATCGATACTTCACCACCCGATAGACCATTGGCTTTAATCAGTAATGGTGGGTAGCCATCATTTTCTTGGTAGTTAATATCCACCCCTAACACTTTTAGTGATTCAACTAAATCACCAATAGGGCGTTCATGCATCCTTGGTTCACCATGCAATAAAAACTCGCCTTTACCTAGGCAAAGAGCGGCGGTTAAAGGTCGCATAGCGGTACCTGCATTACCTAAAAATAGATCTCCACTGGATGCGTTAAAGGGGCCGCCATTGCCTTCAACAATACAGGTGTTTGCGTCTTCTAAGGTGTACTTGATACCAAGTGATGTCAGTGCATTCAGCATATGTCTAATATCATCACTTTCTAATAAGTTAGTGATACGAGTCGTGCCTTTTGCTAAAGCCGCAAGTAATAAAATTCTATTGGATAAACTTTTCGATCCAGGAATTTGAATTTCACCGTTTGCCGAAGTGAGAGGACCAAGAGTAATTGAATGCATTGTATTTCCTGATATTGGTAAGCGTGAGCTCTGGTTAATTATAAAATATAAACAGCATAAAGGGATGATAGTCTGTCCTGTTATTCGTCCATATCATCCAAAGACGCGCCGTTGTTTAAAGCGGCCATGTCGAGTTCGTTGAGGATTTGGTAGGTAGATTCAATTTTTTGTATGCGTACATGAGCTTCGTTATAAGATTCTTGATAGACGCTATTGGCAATCATACTGATAAGGTTCATAACGCTGGCATAAGAGTCGAAGGCCGATACACCTCTAACGACACATGAAAAATGTAAGTCACTGACCTCGTGGGGATTAACATCGGCATGATCAGTAATGTAAATCAATTGAATACCATTCAGCTTAAGGGTACTCATTAAATTCTTTAACCAAGCAGGGCGACGTCGAATCCCCATAATAATGACAACATCTTCTTTTGTGAAAGATGCTACTTCTTCACCTAAAGTTTGACCTGGTACAGGCAGTAAAGATACGTTAGCACGGCACTGGGTGAGCTGTTGACGCAGGTGTAGGCCTAATGCATGGTTATTACGATAACCAATAATGTACACTTTTTGAGCTTGGCTTATCCATTGAACTGCTGTCTGATAGTTTTTAGGATCAATCGCTTCTAAGGTTTTTTGAATATTGGCTTGATCACATTTTACATAATCTTGAAAGATATTTGAAAGGGGCTCTCCTTCAGGGATTTTTTGTGCGATTGGTGCCCCCCATCGTCGAGCGGCCCTAACTTGCTTTTTTACTTCCCCAAAATCTCGATACCCAAGTCGCTGCAGCAATCGCGTAACGGCGGATTTAGAAACACCGGCAAGCTTTGACAATTCTGTCGCAGAGTAGGTGGCAATATCTCCTTGATGGTTGAGAATGCAAGAGGCTAGCTTTTGCTGTGTCGGTGACAGTTGCTCGTAAATCTCTTTAATTCGTAATTCTATTGATTGATCTTGCATCGTGTTGTCATTGATTTCATGGATAAAGTTTAGAGAATAATGACGGAAAAATGCAGTTCATGGAAGAGGTAACCCTTGTTGTTTGCTAAATGTCTGAAAAAGATTGCGAAAATAACAGGTTTTTGGGTTGAAACAATTGTTTCTTTTATTTTGTTGTGAAATTATTGTTTTTAATTCTTATGTATTTTGATTACTCAAGGAGTGTGCATGTCTAATAAATCTTCAACTTGGTACGGTGTTAATTTAGCGTCTGAGCGGCTCGGTGCAAAAGCAATCTATGCAAGTGACGATTTTTTTGCTCCAAAAGAACGTATGTTACAAGATCAGGATGCTGTTTTTATCGAAGGCAAATACGATGATAATGGTAAATGGATGGATGGGTGGGAGTCTCGCAGAAAGCGATCAGAAGGTTATGACTTTTGTATCGTAAAGCTGGGCGTTTCTGGGCAGATTAATGCTTTAGATATTGATACGCGTCATTTCACGGGGAATTACCCACCGGCCGCGCTTGTGCAAGCCTGCTATTCTCTGACGGATCCAGATGCAGACACAAATTGGATCGAAATCACAGATACCGTGGCGCTTCAAGGAAATCAGCAGCACATTGTTCACGTAGAAAGTGATCAAGTATTTACACACGTAAAATTAAATATTTTCCCCGATGGTGGTGTAGCTCGTTTACGTGTCTATGGTCAGCCAGATATTGATTGGCAAGCGGTGGATACATCGAAGGAAATCGATCTTTTGGCATTGGTTCACGGGGGGAGGGCCATTGCGACCAATGATGAGCATTTCGGCTCCATGCACAATTTAAATTTGCCCGGAAAAAGTCTTAATATGGGAGATGGTTGGGAAACTCGGCGTCGTCGAGAGCCTGGTAATGATTGGGTTATTATGGCTTTAGGTCATCCTGGTGAAATTAGTTCGATACAAATTGAAACCAGCTTTTTCAAAGGCAATTTCCCTGATTCCTGTGCTATTCAATTTGCTAATATTGATGATTTACCCGATTCCAGTTTGGCGGCACAAAGCCTTTATTGGCAAGAGTTATTGCCTAAACAGCCATTAAAAGCCGATAACGAGCATCTCTTTCAAGAGGCTGTATTGAAGGTTGGTAGAGTGACTCATATCCGACTAAATATTTTCCCTGATGGTGGGATTAGCCGAGTACGCCTTTTTGGCAAGCCTTCTTTTGATTAAGTAACGCTTTATTCGATGAAAACAGTATTTTGCTGAGCAACATTGTTTTTATAAGCAAGCAATGCTTATCTTTATAAAAGTGTGTATTAATAAGAAGGTAGTGAATAAATGATAGTGAATCGACTTACATCAGAGGCTTTCCAAGCGTTTGGGGATGTGATTGATACCCAAAGCGCCCAAACGCAATACTTGATTAATGGCGGTACTACCACTCGATTTCATGATTTAGCTAAGGTTCAAGTGAGTGCCACGGATGCGTCTAGTGTTCGCTCAGGGATTAGTATCTTTCGTGGAGAGGCTAGAGTTTTTCCGCTGAGCCTTTCTATGCTAGAACGACATCCCTTGGGGTCTCAAGCTTTCTTCCCATTAAATCAAAGACCTTATTTAGTTGTAGTAGCGCCAGCTTTAGATAGCCATCAGCCAGACATAGAAAATATAAAAGTATTTTGGGCTTCGTCGACTCAAGGTGTTAACTATGCCCAAGGTACATGGCACCATCCTTTAATTGCATTGGATGACATCTCGGATTTTTTAGTCATTGATCGTATTGGTACCGGTAATAACTGTGATGAATATGAGTTTGATAAATCGTTAATACGTTGGATAGAGCGAGCAGATTTTGCTTGTTTCTCTGACTAAGTGAGGGGTTATGTTAGAAAGTCATTTACATGAATGGCTCAATTTATTTGTGCGTTGGTTTCATATCACCGCGGGTATTGCATGGATTGGTGCGTCTTTTTATTTTAATTGGCTAGAGAATAATTTAGTGCGCACAGGACCTCAGAAAAACGGGATCTCTGGGTATTTATGGGCGATACATGGCGGGGGGATTTATCGATTAGAGAAATACAAAACCGCACCTGAAAAGATGCCTAAAACACTGCACTGGTTTAAATGGGAAGCTTATACAACCTGGCTTTCTGGGATGGGCTTGTTAATCGTGCAGTATTACTTTAATGCCAGTTTGTATCTCATTGATCCGTCCGTTATGGATATCACACCGACAGTGGCTGTGATGATAAGCGTAGCTTGTATTGTGGCTTCATGGGTAGCCTATCATACCCTCAGTAATATGCTTGAAAATAAGCCAATGCTTTTGTCTTTAATTGGGCTGGGTGCATTTATGCTAGTGGCGTATGGTCTAACGCATGTGTTCAGTGGTCGTGGAGCTTTTATTAATATGGGAGCAATGATTGGAACCATGATGGTAGCCAATGTCGCTCATGTGATTATGCCATCACAAAAGGCGTTATTAGCGGCCGTAGAGAAAGGGGAAACTGTCGACCCTAAATATGGCGCTAAAGCGTTGCTTAGGTCACGCCATAACAATTATCTCACTCTTCCTATATTGTTTATTATGATTAGCAATCACTATCCGTCTACTTATGGTAGTGATTTGAATTGGCTAATTTTGATTGCACTTATTGTTGTGAGTGCGGGTATTCGTCATTACTTTAATATTCGTCATAAACCTGAAAAAAACGTGTGGATTTTGCCTTTTGCATGCTTATGTTTATTAAGTTTGGCTTGGGTGACTCAGCCTAAAGCCTATCAACCCAGTGTCTTGCCTGTTATTCAGCAAGACAGTCTACAAAGAGAGAGTAGTAAGGTTAATTCAGAAGTAGTGCAAGGCTCTACGGTATTGAGAAGTGATTTAGATCGCCGAGCTCATGTGATATTGGTTGAGAGATGTGCTTCTTGTCATAGTGCTCAACCGAGTTCTACTATGTTCTCTGCACCTCCAGCGGGAGTGATGTTTGATACAAAAGAACAGATCCAATCTCAAATGTTAAAGATTTATCAACAAGCGGTTCTGCAAAAGACCATGCCTCTTGGGAATTTAACGAAGATGCTAGACGAAGAGAGAGATGTACTAGCAAGATGGTTTCAGTCTCATCAATAATAGATTTAGGCCTGAAAAGTATAAAAACCTCTGAAGTGATGGTAATGATTAAGCGGCTTTAGAGGTTTTTTTGGGGCGTTAAATTAAAAATTTGACGGTGTCTGATACTCCCATATATGGGTGGCTTGTTGTGTAAAGCCGACCTTTTCTAAATAAGCCTGGTATTCTTTGGTTTGGACATTGGCTGTTATTTTTCGAAAGCCAAATTTGTTAGCAAAAATATTATTCGCCCCAAATAGGTAATGTCCAAGCTTATAATCGCGATAGGCTGGTGTAACTATGTCTAAGTCAATCTCGAAGTGTTCGTCTGAATGGCGAATGCCAGAGACAATGCCCACCACTTTTTCTTGCTCGGTTAATAGAAAGTATTCGCGATTCTCTCGTGTTAGACGACGACTAAAATCTGGATAAAATTGCTTGATATCCTCCGCGAAAAAGTCAAGAAAATAGGCAATGTAGCCAGACTGACCGGATTCTGAGCCACTTTTAATAACATTAAAAATGACTTGTGAACGGTATATTTTGATTAAAAAATAGACATTGATACAGGCAATAAAGGCATTCACGGCGGCGACTGGGTAGGCGCCAATAATAAAACCATAGACGGAGAAAGTGATGCCCCCCGCAAGATTAAGCCAGCGGAGTCGTACAATTGAGCTCATCATAAGGGAGATGGCCACTAAAAAAGAGGCCACATAGCCAAGAATTTCAACCCAGTTCATAACTTAGTTCCAGTATGGTTTATTTAGGGGAGGGCGACTTAGCCGCAGCACTTCTTGAATTTTTTGTTCGAGCCACAATGGCAAGGATCATTACGGCCAATATTCATTTCTGACGACTTAATTAAAGGGGTATTGCCTTGTACTTCGTGCTCCCCTGAAATGTAATGCCAAACTTGCTTACTTTTTTTAAAGATCGAACGTTCGGATAATCTTCCAATGTGTTTTCCTTCTTTGAAATGGGCACAAAATGAAACTATGCCAGTTTTATCTTTTTCTCCGCCATCTTGTGTTTCTAAGATTTCCAACTTAATCCATTGAGTATTGTCATTGCTCTGTGAAATATCTTCGACAGACTGATCAGGTGACGTATCAAGTTTTTGGGTCTGTTGAATGTATTCAAAGTTTTTCATGGCAAATGCCGAATAGCGTGATCGCATTAATGCTTCCGCTGTCGGTGCTGTGCCAGGGTTGTTATGGTACATTGCGCAACACATTTCATAAGGAAGTGTTGTTCCGCAAGGACAATTATTCGGAGTTGGCATATTATCTATTCCTCTTGTCGCCAAAAAATTCCCAAGGTGCGTATAATACCTTTTATTTAAATGTCTAACAGGAATAATTCGTGACTTCTTCAGCTCCTACCTCGTTTTTTTGGTTCGATTTTGAAACTACAGGCGTTGACCCTGCTAAAGATAGGCCGATGCAGTTTGCAGGAATACGTACAGACTTGGATTTTAACCCTATTGGTGATCCTATAATGTTTTATTGTCGTCTATCTGAAGATGTTTTGCCGAACCCTGAAGCGTGCTTACTAACAGGTATTACTCCACAAGATGCAAATAGGGATGGGGTTTGCGAAGCTGAATTTATGCAAGCGGTCGAAAGAGAAATGTCAGTGCCAGGAACCTGTTCTTTAGGTTATAACACCTTAAGATTTGATGATGAGGTTGTGCGCTTTGGGTTTTATCGAAACTTCATAGACCCTTATGCTCGAGAGTGGCAAAACAATTGCTCTCGTTGGGATGTTATTGATTTGGTTCGTATGGCTTATGCTATACGGCCTGATGGTATTAAATGGCCAACAGATGATGAAGGAAATGTGTCTTTAAAGTTGGAAGCGTTGACGAAAGCAAATGGCATAAGTCATGAACAAGCTCATGATGCCTTATCGGATGTTTATGGCACCATAGCGATGGCTAAGCTTATACAGAAAACTCAGCCTAAATTATTTGACTATTACTTTAAAATGCGTCAAAAATCCGAGTTACAGAATTTCATTAATCCCCTAAAAATAACCCCTTTTTTACATGTGTCTGGAATGTTTGGTCGAGATAATAAGTATGCCGCATTTGTGGCGCCAATTGCTCCGCATCCAAAGAATAAAAACGGTGTTATTTTATTTAATTTAATGGATGATGCTCAGCAACTGATTGATCTATCTATTGAAGAAATTCGCCATCGCGTTTTTAGTAAAGTTGAAGAATTAGGGGATGAAAAGCGCATTTCTTTAAAAGTATTGCATTACAATCGATGTCCGGCGGTGGCTCCCAGCGCATTTTTAAAAGACAGTACTGTTGTTGAGCGACTAAAATTAGACGGGGATGTGTGCCGTCGTAATTTATCGATTATTAAATCCGCTCCTGGGCTGTCAGAAAAAATTTCCCAAGTGTTTTTACAAGAAAACTTGCCTATACATAAAGATCCAGATCATATGTTGTATTCGGGAGGCTTTTTTTCTAGCGATGATAAAAAGCGCATGAAGACCATTCGAGAAACACCAAGTGAGCATTTAGGGGAATTGTCTTTATCTTTTGATGATCGCCGTTTGCCTGAAATGCTAATGCGTTATATTGGACGTAATTACCCAGATCAGCTGTCTGATGTTCAAAGGATTGAGTGGGAGGAGTATCGTCGAATACGCCTAATGGAGGCGGATGGAGGTGGAAGTATTTCTATGGATGAGTATTTTAATACTCTTAATAGGATTGCTCTGTCTGAAGATTTACCGAATGTGAAACAGATATTGTTACAGGATTTGGCAGACTATGGCCAAAGTATTTATCCCCTAAATGAAGACTATTAGTACGAATAGTACAAAGGTGAACGAATGAGCGAATTAAGTCGAGGCGTTTCTTGGCTAGTTAGCCTAGCGGCGTTGGTTATTATTATTGCGGGCCTAAAGGCGGCTTCCGAAGTGGTGGTGCCTTTAATGTTGTCAGCTTTTATTGCCATTATTTGTGCTCCAATGCTGTCTGGCTTGCGTAAAAAAAGCGTGCCTACTTGGCTTGCTATTTTGTTAATTGTGACCTTGATTATACTGAGTGTCAGCTCTTTAGGGGTATTTGTCGGAGCCTCTTTGGATGGGTTTAATAAGGAGTTGCCTAACTACAAATTAAGAATGATAAAAGAGTTAGATTGGATTATTACATTGGGTAATAGTTTGGGGTTACATGTATCAGAGCAGCAAGTTAGGGGCTACTTTGATCCTTCTGTTTTGATGCAAATGGTGGCAAATACCCTCAGTGGTTTAGGAAATGTATTAACGAATACCTTTTTGGTTATTATGACGGTTGTCTTTATGTTATTTGAAGCGGCGGACTTTCCTGCGAAACTTTCTCATGCTTTAGGTGATGCGCGCTCTTCATTGAAAAATTTTAAAGATTTTGCCAATGCGGTTAACCGTTATTTGGCAATAAAAACCAGTGTCAGTATTTTAACTGGTTGTGTTGTCAGTCTGTGGTTATTTATTTTGGGGGTTGATTTTCCTATTCTATGGGGGGTCTCTGCCTTTTTGCTTAACTTTGTTCCCAATATAGGCTCAATTATTGCTGCTATTCCTGCGGTAATGTTGGCTTTTGTTCAGTTGGGCGGTTTTGCTGCAGGGTTGACCGGGCTTGGTTTCATCGTCATTAATTTAGTTGTTGGTAATATTATTGAGCCAAGATATATGGGGAAGGGATTAGGGCTTTCGACTTTGGTTGTATTTCTTTCATTATTGTTATGGGGATGGGTATTCGGACCCGTTGGAATGTTATTGTCTATTCCGTTAACGATTATTGTAAAAATTGCCATGGAAGCAAACCCTAAAACGCATTGGGTGGCGGTAATTTTGGATGGCCATAGAGATTAGCGTAAGAGTGAATTATGATGGCTTTGGCTAGCTCATGGACTGTCTAAATTTGCACCATTTTACGGACGTATAGTGAGACCTGGCGGAAGTATAGGGAATCCCCACTAACAACATTGTGTTAGTGGGGGAGTTGAGCTGGGTTAAAAAGATTGAGAAAGTGTTGTGAAAAAAAGGATAAACTAAGAGAGATACATACGGGATGATCATTGATACGTATATAGGGATAGAGTAGGGCGATTTTCAGTTCTTTATGGTGCATCAGGTTAGTCATTTCTATGGTTATGTACGATTACTTTTTATAGTAGCTTGACAAATTACGCTGATGAGCTTTAATTAATTTGGATTTGGAGGGGATTTCGCTGGCGTATTAATTGTAATTATTGTAGTATTCGTCACCGAGTTTTTTCCTCGAGTATTTGTAAGGCTATTCAAATTGAATGGGCCTTGCCCCACCAATTAAAAGGTATTCATTTACATGTCTGACGCTGATATTCAGCCTACATTTGTTTCGTTGGGCCTTGCTGCCCCTATTCTTAAAGCGGTTGCTGATCTCGGTTACGAGCAGCCATCGGCTATCCAAGCGCAAAGTATTCCATTTTTATTAGAAGGTCACGACCTTCTAGGGCAAGCGCAGACGGGTACTGGTAAGACAGCGGCGTTTGCGCTACCGCTGTTATCGCGCATAGACGTAGCAGATAAAACAACTCAGCTGTTGGTACTTGCACCAACTCGTGAGTTAGCAATTCAAGTTTCTGAAGCATTTCAAAGTTATGCTCGTCATTTACCTGATTTTCATGTGTTGCCAATTTATGGCGGCATGTCTTATGACACTCAGCTACGTCAATTACGCCGTGGTGTTCAAGTTGTTGTAGGTACTCCAGGTCGAGTAATGGACCATATTCGTCGTAAGACTCTAAAATTAGATGGCATTAAAGCCTTAGTTTTGGATGAAGCGGATGAAATGCTACGTATGGGATTCATCGACGATGTCGAGTGGATTCTTGAGCAAATTCCTGCACAGCGCCAAATCGCTTTATTTTCGGCAACAATGCCAAATGTGATTCGTCAAGTAGCAAATCGTCACTTGAATAATCCAAAAGAAGTGAAAATAGTTACTAAAACATCGACTGCGATGACGATTTCTCAAAAATACTGGCAGGTTAGCGGGTTACATAAACTTGACGCCTTGACTCGTATTCTTGAGATGAGTGAGCACGATGGTATGATCATTTTTGTTCGTACTAAAGCGGCTACGGTTGAGCTCGCTGAAAAATTGACGGCTCGTGGTCATGCTTGTGAAGCCTTAAACGGTGATATCAGTCAAAACCTACGTGAGCGTACCGTTGATCGTATTAAGAATGGTCAAATTGATATTCTTGTTGCAACAGATGTTGTAGCTCGTGGATTGGATGTAGAGCGTGTAAGTCACGTTGTAAACTACGATATTCCATATGATACAGAATCTTATGTTCACCGTATTGGCCGTACTGGTCGTGCTGGTCGTTCAGGTACGGCTATCTTGTTTGTTGCGCCACGTGAGCGTCGTATGTTGCAAGCCATTGAGCGTGCAACTCGCCAACCAATTGAGAAAATGCAGTTACCAACAGCATCTGATATTAATCAGCAGCGTGTTGAGCGTTTTAAGCAAGGCATTACCGATACGATTGATAATGTTAACTTGGATTTCTTTTTGGAGCTTGTTGAAGGTTATCAGAAAGAAAATGATCAAGATCCAATTAAAACAGCAGCTGCTTTAGCGTATTTAGCGCAAGTTAAATCACCGATTTTGCTTAATGAAATGGAAGTTCGCCAAGAACGTCGCGAACGTAGTAACGATCGTAATGAGCGTCGTGACCGTCCAGAACGTGGAGACCGCTCTGAGCGTCCACCTCGTAAGCAAAACCCGGTAACGAAAGAGCCGATGCCATTAAAAGATGATCCAAGCATAGCAATGACTCGTTATGTTGTTCAAGTCGGTTATCGTGATGGTGTTAAGCCAGGCAATATCGTTGGCGCAATTGCGAATGAAGCGGACATTGAAAGCCGTTACATTGGACATATTGAAATTTATGAAGACTTTGCGACAGTTGATTTACCAACTGATGTAGCGAAAGAATCAATGCCAAAACTGGCTTCTACACGTATTTGTGGTCAGAAAACAGATATTGCGGTTCTTGAAGATGCTGATGCATTAAATAATCGAGCACCTTCAGCTCCACGTCGCCCTCGTGAGGGTGGTGGTCGTCGTGATGGCGGTGGCCGTCGTGATGCAGGTCGAGGCAATACGGCTGGTGGTGAACGTCGTCGCCGTAGTAGTAATGGTGATGCGGGTGGTGAAAGACGCCCTCGTCCACCGCGTCGCGATAGTTAGATCTAGGTAAAACACAAAAAAGGCCGCTTTAAGCGGTCTTTTTTTGATCTTAAAACTGTCAGAATATTGTCAGCTGTGGGAAAATAGAAAAAATAATGATTTCAAGGATGTGATATACACATGACGACCGATAATCAAATTATAAATAAAATAAATTTATCTCCCTTTCTTTTTTTATTAAAGGGAAGTTTTGTGCTGCTGTTATTTCATTTTTTAACTCGAATATTGTTTTGGGGTCTTAATCATGGGCATTTTTTAAATCAAAAATGGGAAACAATCATCTATGCCTTTCTTCATGGAGTTCGATTCGATGCGTCTTCAATCGCATTACTGAATGCCCCCCTTGCATTACTGTTGTTTGTTTTTGTTTGGTTTAAGAATTGGAATCGATTTACCCTAAATTTCACGCTTTGCTATTTTGCGATAGTGAACTCTTTCGCATTGATTGTCGATTTGATTGACTCGGTTTACTTTCCCTTTACAGGTCGGCGAAGTGGTCTAGAAGTAATCTCTATGATGAGGGATGTTTCTCTGCAAGGACCACAGCTATTAATTGAATATTGGTGGCTAGCTTTCGTTATTGTTACTATTGTATCGGCCTTCATAGCGATCCTAGTTTCTATGAAAAATAGAATGTTAGATATCGATGGAAACTTAGGTTCTTGTCTCCTTGTATGCCTTATCGTGGTGATGGGGTCTGTGTTTTTGGCTCGAGGAGGGCTGCAGGCAAAGCCTATTCGAAGTTTAAATGCTTATAGCTGGCCGAAAGCTGAGTTGGGTGCGCTTGTGTTGAATACGTCCTTTACTCTGATGAGAGAAACAACCAGTAATATGCAACCGATGACCTTCTATAGGTCGAACCTCGATGCCTATAATGTGGTAAAGAAATCAGAGGGCAAAAAAGAGACAGTGGCGAACCAGACACCACAGAACGTAGTCGTTATTTTACTTGAGAGTTTTGGACTTGAGTATTTTGGACCTCCATATGGCTCAAAGAGCTATGCCCCATTTTTAGAATCGTTGTCTGAGCAAGGGCGTTTTTTCCCATACGGTGTTGCTAATGGGAGGCGTTCTATTGAAGCGATCCCTTCAATATTTGCAGGAATACCATCATTAATGCCTGAAGCCTTTATGCGATCTCCATACCAATCAAATAAGATTTACGGGCTGGGTGAAATATTAAAAAATCATGGCTATAAAACGGCATTTTTCCATGGGGCGAATAACGGAAGTATGTATTTCGATGACACAACGTATCGTTTAGGTTTTGATCAGTATTACGGTGTTGATGAATACCCTAATACAAGTGATTTTGATGGTCAGTGGGGGATTTTTGATGAGCCGTTTTTACAGTTTACTGCTGACAAGTTAGATGAAATAAAAACACCTTTCCTTGCTGGAGTGTTTACTATTAGCTCTCATACTCCTTATACATTGCCTAAGCAATATGAATCTATTATTAAGGATGGTGAAATACCAATGCATAAGGTGGTTCAGTATACGGACATTGCATTAAAAAAATTCTTTGAAACAGCAAAAACAAAAGCTTGGTTTGATAATACTTTGTTTATTATTACGGCAGACCACACTTCAGATAATTTTGACACACGTTTTGCGACACCTACTGGCAGGCATCAAATCCCTATCGTTTTATATCATCCTCAGGGTCATGTTAAGCCTCAAGTGGTAAATGAAATCGCGCAACAAATTGATATACCTGCCACGGTTATTGATTATCTTGATTTGCCTGAGCGAGACAAATTAATGCCTTTTGGCCGATCTTTGCTAAGAGCAACTTCCTATGATGAGGCGATAATTCGGGAGGAAGGTGCCTATTGGTTAATGTTAAATAGTCAATATATTAAGCTTACATTTGATGGATTGCCAATATATCAAGAAGGAACACTTCCAAGTACTTTTATGGAAAAATCCGCTTCTAAGAAGAAACAAAGTGAAGAGGTTTTAAGGAAGCGTATCAATGCATATGTTCAACTTTATACCAATGGTTTAATTGATAATGACCATTACCCGCATTTAACAAACACAACTCAATAGGCAGAGAATGACACAAATTACGATATTAAAACCAGATGATTGGCATTTACATTTTAGAGATGGCGGTATGTTGCAAGAAACGGTACCGGCTACGGCTCGTTGCTTTGCACGTGCTGTCGTTATGCCAAATTTGGTGCCTCCAGTGACAACCGGTGAGTTGGTTGCTCAATATCGTCAAAGAATCTTATCGGCTATACCTCAAGGTTCTACATTCACTCCATTAATGACGATTTATCTTACGGATAAAACAACAGTTAAAGATATTCAAGAAGCGAAAGCCGCAGGAGCGGTAGCGGCAAAAATGTACCCTGCTGGCGCCACTACAAACTCTGACTCTGGAGTAAATTCATTAGACGCCTTGTATCCTGTCTTTGAGGCCTTGGCTGAACAGGGTATGTTGCTGCTAATTCATGGAGAGGTTACTCAAAAGCACATTGATATATTTGATCGTGAAAAAGAATTTATTGATCAACATATGGTTAAAATTGTTGAAAGAGTGCCTCAACTGAAAGTCGTATTTGAACATATTACGACAGCGGATGCCGCTGAGTTTGTTTTGTCCTCAAGAGATGGTGTGGCGGCAACAATTACACCTCAGCATTTATTGCTTAATCGAAACGATATGTTAGATGGTGGTATTCGTCCTCATAATTATTGCTTGCCTATTTTAAAGCGTCAGTCTCATCAAGAAGCGCTTCGTGCTGTTGTTGCATCGGGTTCTAATAAATTCTTTTTAGGTACCGATTCTGCTCCGCATGCAAAGCATAGAAAAGAGTCTGACTGTGGTTGTGCTGGTTGTTACAGTGCATGGTCTGCTCTAGAGCTCTACACGCAAGTGTTTGATGAATTGGGTGCCTTAGACAAACTAGAAGGTTTTGCGAGTACTCATGGTGCGGATTTCTATGGGCTGCCTCGTAATACCGAAACTGTGACCTTAGTAAAAGAATCTTGGGTCGTACCAGAGAGTATTATCTTGCCCGATGGAGATCTAATCGTGCCTTTCTTTGCAGGACAGTCAGTTTCCTGGAAATTAGAGTCCTGATTCTAAGACTTACTGGCCTACTTCTGTGGGTCAGTAATGTCATTTAATTTAATTATTTTCAACAAAAGCGCCTCTATAAAAGTTCTTCAACAATCCGTTTGAGTAAAAACGTTTCTCTTTCTATTGAAAGGCCTTTTTTAGGGCTTTTTGAGAGCGTTTCTTCGTTATGGGCAATGGCTTGATGAATATTTTTCCATACAGGTGTCATGCCGTTTTGTATTTCATATTGTTCTAATTTAGTGGCTTTTAGGTCGTTGTCTATATCACAAACATAGCAGTAGGACATCATATGGACAATATCGAAATCCTCTTTGTGCCAAGGTCGATACTCCTCGTACAAGCCAAACTCACGAATGTTACTGACATTGTGCGCACCTGTTTCTTCTTCTAGTTCTCTGACTAAGCCATCGATATGGTTTTCACCCTCATCGATACCTCCGCCAGGTAAGGTATAGTCGTGATACCTTTGCGTGTATAACAGTAAAATGTTCTCGCCATCAAGGATAATGCCTCTTGCGGCTTTGCGGGTAAACATAGACCCAGATAAATCGGTAATACCTTTGTGTGTTGAGGATCTTAATAATCGCATTAAGCAAACCTAATAAATATGTTGGATTTGATCTACCCCCATAGTAAATGGGTAAAGTGAGAGAATCTGAATTAAAAATAATTAGAGAGTGGTTTGAATGCCATTTCTACCATTGTCTTTTGCTTGATATAACGCATCATCGGTTCTAAGTAAAAAGTCATCTAGCTGCTCCTTAGGGCGATACGTTGTGATACCAAAACTCATGGTGATTTTTGGTTCGATGGAGCTCCTGCTTAAGCTTCTTTGTATATTTAATGCAGTGTCTACCGCGTCATTTATAGACGTGTTTGAGAGGGCTATAATAAACTCTTCACCTCCCCAACGACAAATGGTGTCGCCCTTTTTTAAATGAGAGGTGCATATTTCAGAAACATGCTGAATGATTTTATCACCTGTTAAGTGACCATAGGTGTCATTGACTTTTTTGAAGTGATCGATATCTAGTAGCATCAAGGATAGCTTGGTGTTTTGTTTGTCGCTTTGTTCCATATAGTTTTTGATAATAGGTTCAAAGGCTTGTCGATTAAGTAGGCCGGAAAGTTTGTCTGTACTTGCCATATACAGCAAGTTTTTCTGATGGCGATTAAAGGTGATATGAGCAATTAATAATACGGCTACTGTTACTAATACGCTTAATAGGAGATTTACTTTAAATGTGTTGGTTAGATCGTTCTCTGTTGACAAAGCATCTTGCTCTACAATGAGGTACCAATTGAATTCATCAATAAAGCGGCTGTTTAAAAAGACTTTCTTATTCTGGTCCAAATAGTGACCTGAACTGGATTTAGTGGATAAAATCTTCTCTACAATTACAGGGTTATTAATGTGTTCATTAAGGTTCTTATCATTATTAAAGCTTTCACCGTGAAGCGTTATGTTTCCTGAAATATCCGTAAAATAAACCGTGCGTTGATAGCGTTTTTGATAACTCGTTATTAGGTTTTTTACCATATCCAACGCTAGCCCGACACCGGTCACTCCAATGAAATTGCCTTCATAGTCCATCACTTTATAATTAACAAAAACCGTCATTTTTGATGGCTTAGCGGTATCGTGATCTATGTTTATTTCATACGTTTGTTGGGATGGGGTGTTTCTGAAACTAAAGTACCAGCGGTCTAAAGGGTCATCACGGGTAACCACTTTTAGCTTGCCGTTGGGGTGATAGTAATTATGGCTGGCATTACTGACAAAATAACTGGTGACTGTGTTGTATTTAGTTTGGATCTCTTTCAAATATTTGATGACTTGCTGGGGGTCATTTTCACCATTCAGTTTCCAGTCACGGACAAAGGTGTCTTGAGCCATTAGGGATGAAATAAAAATAGGCTTAAATAAATCGTGTTGGATCTCGGAGTAAATATTATTGCTTGTTAAGGGAAGGGAATCTTTTGATATTTGAGCTTCAATAGAGCTGTGTGCCGCCTGATAGCTAAGCCAGCTTGTTACGAAAAAACCGGACAGTAATAGAATGGCGAGAAGAATACTAAAATGCTTTTGTTCTTTAATCATTAACAAATTGTCTCAGATAATAAGAAGGAAGACTATTTTGAATGAATAGCACTCGAATACAAGTTGTTTTCTTAGTATGGGGCAAAAATAAAGGGGTATTTTAACCTGTTAATGTAATGTGGATAGCCGTTTTTTCTGTGCTTGTATGCCCTGTAGTTAGGCTATTGGGAGCTCTAGATATAAAAAACCAAACAACCTTATCATAATAAAGTATGTCTGGGTTTTTTTAGGTTATCGAGAACCTAGTGTATGGTGCGGATGGAGAGACTCGAACTCTCACGCCGTGAAGCACTGGAACCTAAATCCAGCGTGTCTACCAATTCCACCACATCCGCAAAATTAGGTGGCGAAATAATACTTGTTTTTTAGCTAATAGCAAATGTTTTTTTCATAGATTAGATAGATTTGTCTATGTCATTCATATAAATCAACAATGAAAATAAGACATAGAAAGGGGAACATGTTTAAATAATCCATCATTAATCTGCTCGGGATGTTGGACTTTAGTATATGATCATGTTGTCGAATTTATTTATGCTAAATACGGTTAATGTATACACATTGATTTTCTTTCTCACATGTTGGTGGGGATATGCTTGGTACGCTCAATATAACTCACGTCGAAAAGCTTGCTTGGTTAGTGTGCTGCATCAATATCGTATTGCATGGATGAGCCGATTGTTAAAACGAGATAATCGGATTGCAGATACATCCGTTATGGCGAATTTAGAGCGCAGTAGTTTATTTTTTGCATCAAGCTCGTTGATCATAATTGCGGGTTTGTTTACGGCGTTTAATTATTCCGAAAAGGCCATAGACGTTATTTCTGAATTTTATATACTGGCTCCGAACAGTTCCCATGAATGGGAATTAAAAATTATTATGTTAGTGGTTATTTTTGCCTACGCATTTTTTACCTTTACTTGGTCTGTTAGGCAGTACAACTTTTGCTCCGTTTTAGTGGGTAGCGCACCTTTGGCATCGGAAGTGGGCACCACAGATGAAGAAAGGGAGTACTACGCTTTGCACATGGCCAAAGTCTGCTCTTTAGCGGCCAATCAATTTAATTACGGGTTACGTGCATACTATTTTGCTATGGCATTTTGTGGCTGGTTTATTGGACCTTATTTTTGTATGGCGAGCAGTTTGTGTGTGGTTTTAGTATTATACCGCCGAGAATTTCGCTCGAAGACTTTTAAAACTTTAAATCGTGGATTGGTTATCAAAGAACATGCTTCCTAATTTTCCTGCTCAGGTGCCAGAGGATTTGCCCCCTAAAAATCGTACAGTCCAAATGAATGATGCTTTATATCAATATTTAGTAGATCATTCTGTTAGGGAATCGGATCTACTGACGCAATTACGTAAAGAGACGGCCCAGTATCATATGGCCAGAATGCAGCTATCCCCTGAAGTGGGGCAATTCTTGTCTTTGATGGTCAAGTTATTAGCTCCGAAGAAATTATTAGAAATTGGGGTTTTTACAGGCTATAGCACCTTATCTATTGCACAAGCGATGACGACAGACGCTAAGCTGATTGCGTTAGAAAAAAACAGATGTGGCTAGACATCGCCAATCGATACATAGAGGAAGCGGGCTTAAACAATCAAGTGCAGACGATCTGTGGGAAAGCACTCGAGTCTTTAGTACCTTTGATTGAATTTGAGAAAGGGACATTTGATTTTATTTTTATCGATGCAGATAAAGCCAACTTGATTGAATATTACCAACAGTGTAAACGGTTGCTAAAAAGTGGAGGATGTATTGCGATAGACAACACCCTCTGGTGGGGCAATGTGGCGGATGAGTCTTTTAATGATAAGGACACTCATATTGTTCGACAGTTGAATACCTTAATTCATCAAGACCAAGAGGTAGATGTCTCGTTATTGTCTATTGGTGATGGATTAACTCTCATTAGAAAAAAATAAGGAAGCCGGTAAAAATACCGAAAACGAAAAATCAAGAGTGATTCTTTCGTATTAATTTCAGTATTTGTTGTGTTTTTTAGGTTTCTTTCTCTTGAAATTCCTTTTAATGGCATTACCTAGTGAGTACTCGTTAGAACTTACAAGGGTCACTTTTTTGAGTGATCTGCCATTTTAGAGGAGCACTTTGTAACATGGCAACTGATACACAAAAAGAAACGTTAGGCTTTCAAACAGAAGTGAAACAACTTCTTCATTTGATGATCCATTCTTTGTATTCTAATAAAGAAATTTTCCTACGTGAGCTAATTTCCAACTCATCAGACGCGGTTGATAAATTACGTTTTGAAGCCGTATCTAATGCCGATTTGCTTGCTCAAGATCCAAACTTACGCATTCGTGTTGAATTTGATAAAGAAGCTAAGACCATTGTCATTGATGATAATGGTATCGGTATGACACGCGAAGATGCAATTGCCAACCTAGGTACTATTGCTAAGTCTGGTACCGCGTCTTTCCTTGAAAAATTAAGTGGTGATGAGAAAAAAGACAGCCAATTGATCGGTCAATTTGGTGTAGGTTTTTATTCTGCTTTCATCGTTGCGGATTCTGTCGCAGTAGAAACCCGTTATGCTGGTGCAGCGACAAATGAAGCGGTTCGCTGGGTTTCTGATGGTTCTGGTGAATTCACAATTGAAAACATCGAAAAAGAAACTCGTGGTACTCGCATTACGTTGCATTTGAAAGCGGAAGAACTTGAATTCGCAGAAAATCACCGTCTACGTACGTTAATCACTAAGTATTCTGACCATATTTCCATTCCTGTTGAAATGGAAAAAGTGGTTTATCCTGAAATGGATGAAGAAGGCAATCCAAAGCCTGTTGACGAAAACAAAGCGCCAGAATTCGAAGCGGTGAACTCAGCGAAAGCACTTTGGACGCGTGGTCGTAATGACGTGACTGAAGAAGAATACAAAGAGTTCTACAAGCACGTTTCCCATGACTTCCAAGATCCGTTGAAATGGTCTCATAACAAGGTTGAAGGTAAATTAGAATACACTAGCCTGTTGTACATTCCTTCAAAAGCACCTTACGATCTTTGGAATCGTGATATGCAGCGTGGTTTGAAATTGTACGTACAGCGTGTCTTTATCATGGATGAAGCGGAAGCGTTCTTGCCGCCTTACATGCGTTTCGTTAAAGGTGTTGTGGATTCAAATGATTTATCTTTGAACGTATCACGTGAAATTCTGCAGAACGACAGTGCGGTTGATTCTATGCGCTCTGCCTTGACTAAGCGTGTTTTAGACATGTTAACTAAAATGTCTAAAAATGAGCCTGAGCAGTATCAAGCATTTTGGGATGAATTTGGTAATGTTATCAAAGAAGGCCCAGCAGATGATATGGGTAACAAAGATAAGATTGCTGGTCTATTGCGCTTTAGTACAACGAAAGACGATGCACCAGAGCAAACACATTCTTTGGCTAACTACATTGAACGTATGCCTGAAGGGCAAGATAAGATTTACTACATCTATGCTGAAAATCATAATACAGCGAAAAACAGCCCTCATTTAGAGATCTTGCGTAAGAAAGGTTTTGAAGTTTTATTGCTAAGTGATCGCATTGATGAATGGATGATGTCTTCACTGCAAGAGTTTGATGGCAAATCTTTCCAAGATGTCACTAAAGGCAAACTTGATTTAGAAGAAGACAGTTCTGAAGAAGCGAAAAAGGCAAAAGAAGAACAAGCTGAGAAAATGAAACCTCTGTTAGATCGCATGACAGAAGTATTAAAAGAGAAAGTAACCGCAGTGAAAACCACTGATCGCTTAACCTCTTCTCCAGCGTGTCTGGTTGTAGGTGAATACGATATGGGTCTGCAAATGCGTCGTTTGCTTGAGCAAGCGGGTCAGCAATTGCCAGAGTCTAAGCCTAGCTTAGAGATCAACCCAGAGCATCCAATTGTTGTTAAAATGGATGTTGAATCTGATGAAGAGCGTTTCACAGATATGGCTTGGTTACTGTTTGAACAAGCGACCTTGTCTGAAGGTGGTCAACTTGAAGATCCAGCGACCTTTGTTAGTCGTATGAATAAGTTGATTGTTCAGCTAAGTCAGTAAAACAGCTTCTATGAATTGACTGATAAAAACCGCCTCTAGTGATAGTGGCGGTTTTTTTGATTATAACGATGACGAATTCTGATCTCTCTAGTTAGGAATATTATGTTTACACTTGTTGAACTAACCGTTGAGGATGTTTTACCCATTCGACAGCGAGTTCTCTGGCCTCAAAAGCCGATGTCTTTCTCTGAAGTTAAGGGGGATGCAAGCGCACGCCATTACGGTGTAATGAAGCAAGAGTCGCTCATTTGTGTCGGTTCATTTTATCAAGAGGGTACGACTGTCCGCCTGCGTAAGTTTGCCACATTGCCAGCCTATCAAGGACAAGGGGCAGGGCGTTTTATGCTGGAATCGATAATGCCGCTTTTACGGCAATCTGGAGCCACTCATTTTTGGTGTGACGCCCGTGAAAGTGCGAAAGCCTTTTATCAAAAGTTTGGATTAACCCCCGAAGGTGACCGCTTTTATAAATCCGATATTCCTTACTATAAGATGGTCACAAGACTTTCCTAATATTTGATTGGAAAAATTGAACTGTTTAAGGAAAGCTATGAATACCTTTGATGAACTATGCTAGAAATTGGCTTATGTTTGAAACAATAGATTACTAAAATGTGTCAGTAGTGACTTCAGACCTACAATATAACTTGCTAAATCAAAACCGCCACTTATGATCGTAGCGGTTTTAGATTTGCTGATTAAGGTAAATAATTTAAAATAATCTGCAGACACTTGGTTAGTCTATATGAAAAACCTCTTTCATATTTAACCACCATTCTTCTTGAGGCGTTTCTGGCCATTGCTCCTGCATAGGTTTCATATACTCCCACCATTTGATGGTTTCAGGGTCTTGTGCCATCGCTTTCATATCTGTGGTGAAATTGTCTCCAGTGTACTCAAAATAGGAGAAGAGAATGTCTTCATGTAAAAAAATTGAGTAATTCTGGATATTAGACTTTTTAATTTGTGCTAATACACCAGGCCATACGGCAGCGTGTTCTTTGACATACAGTTCAAGATACTCTTTCTTTATGCGAATGGTTTGACCATATCTTTTCATAAACCCTCCTTTTAATCTTAAGGTATTATTACTTGAACCTTTCCGATTGCTTTTCCACTTGTTGCTAGTGTAAAAGCATCATCAATATTATTTAAGCTATATTGTTTAGCGATCAGCAGGTCAAAATCAAATAGGTTGCTTTCAATGACTGAGATTGCTTGAGTAAATTCAGTATTAAATTGAAATGAACCAATTACCTGGATTTCTTTAAGCATGATTTTATTTAAGTTAGCTGGTGTATTGGATGTCTGCATATTAGATAGAATTGAAATTGCCCCCCTTTTTTTACTGACTCTAATGCAAAATTAAAGGCATGTATCGAGCCGCTCGCTTCAATGATTGCATCAAACTTATCTAGGTAATCTGACGATTCAAATTGATCAATGATGAGCCCATTTTTGGCGCCTAACTTAACCCCTAATGCGACCGACTCGGGTTTTAAATCTAGGCAGGTGACAGTGGCTCCTTTAGAAAGCGCAGCCACAATGGCAAGTAACCCCATAGGGCCGCAACCTGTCACTAGAACGTTGTCTGATGCGTTTATGTTGGCTTGGTTGACCGAGTGGAGAGAGCAGCCTAATGGTTCGGCAAAAGCCAAATGCTTTGCTTTTGTTGTTTCTTTTACCGGGATGCAGCATTTTGCTGGAAACACAATATGGGATTGAAAGAAGCCGTCTATATGAGGAAGTGTGAGTGCAGATCCTGGGAATTTTTTCTGTAAGCAAAAATTCTCTTTTCCTGCTAGGCAATAGCTGCATCCTCCACATGCGATTATGGGGTTTAGTGCAACGAGTTGTCCCATTTTAAATGAAGAACCGTTAGGGTCTTGAATTTGTCCACAAGCTTCGTGACCAAGAGTTAAGGCTCGATTTAATTTAAAACCGGCATTTTCAAAATGATTGAAATAATGCATATCGGTTCCGCATATACCGGCAACATCAATTTTTATGAGTACATACCCTTCCGGAATGTCTGAAGGAATCTCGGCTTTAGAAACGGAGAGTGTTTTAGCTTGAGTGAGTTTAGAGGTGATAGCAGTCATTGAATAAATCCTTAAAAACCGATTGAATAGCCAGCATCAACAGGAAGAGCTACTCCGTTAATGTAAGTGGACTCTGGAGATGCTAAGAAATAACAGGCATCTGCGACATTTTGAGCGGTTCCAAATTTTCTGGTTGGAATGCGTCCAAGAATTTTTTCACGTCTTTCTGGATCTTTTTTTAGGATCGCATCGGTCATATCTGTGGCTATAAATCCTGGGCAAACGGCATTGCAGCGGATGCCGAATAATGCCGCATCAACAGCAATACTTCTTGTCAGTCCGATAACAGCCGTTTTTGATGTGACGTAAGCGGCCGAGTTTGGTAACGCGATCAGTCCCGCCATTGACGATATATTAATAATAGATCCGCCACGGTCTTTTTGAAGTTCAACATATCTACCGCATGCTTTGATTACGGATTTAACATTAATATTTAGGATGTTATCTAATTCAATGTCCTCTATTTCCCACGCTGGTTTCTTTAAGTGAACACCAGCATTGTTGATTAAGGCAGATATATCTTGGGTCTTTTCAAAAACTTTATCGAGATAAGATGTGTCTTGCCAGCCAGATAAGTCATGTTCAATAAAAACCAGATCACCAGAGTCCATTTTTTGACTCAACTGGGCTAGATCTCCTAAGGTTCTTGCTACCACAAAGACGGTAAACCCCATGTCGAGAAATTTTTTTGTTTGTATAAAACCTAGGCCTTTATTTCCGCCAGTAATGAGTACATTGGGCATTTTCTTCTCACTTGTAATGTTTTAAATATAAAGAGTTTAAATGAGCAACAAAGGTGTCACATTCAATGTTGTTCCTAAAAAAATCCGGGAAAATAAGGCAAACGTCATCCACAAAGCCGAGAAACCATTCGTCACGAGGGCGAGTCCAAGCGTTACTCATGGTGTTATATACCCCGTTGAAAAAATGATGATATAACTTGTCGGTTTTTAATTTATTCCATGACCCCAAGTGCGCTGGCTGACCTTCATTTTGTAAATAAATGGATGATTGGATTGGCTCTGATGAAATCCATGTGGCAAATTTTATCGCGTCATCAGGATGCGAGGTTTGGGCTGAGACGGCAACGCCTGCACCACCTAAGATGGACCGGCGAATATTGCTGTTATCAAAAGTAGGCAGATCCAAATAGGAGAGAGTGTTATCGCGGAACCCCGGTCTGATGTAGTTTACATACCCAAATAGACAGGGAGAGTAGGCAAAATCATTGGTTGTTGACAATAAATCCAATACATCTATTGGGTTCCAGTCTACCGCTTCCGGAGGGGAGAGCTGATATAATCGACGAAGTAGGCTTAAGCATGATGCTGTTTTCTGCGGATCAAAGAAGACACCTTGAGCCGCAGGAAAGGTTTCATTCAAACTTGCCAATAAGGTCAATAGTGCATCAAAGGCATCCACTGGTTTTAGTGGAGTAATGGACTTATAAGAACGAGCATCAGATGCAAAAAAATCTTTCCATTGTTTGGGTATAGGAAGCTTAAGATCCGGTCGATACACTGCAACTTGGCAAGCGGCATCAACCGCATATGCCCACGATATCCCATTATATATATAACTCTCGTGAGATCCTCCGATCGAGTTGTTTGCTAAGTCTGCATTGTCTGGTAAGGGGAGTAGGCACCCATTTAGCGCAACTTGGCCGACATGGGGGTGGTCTAAAATAATAAAATCGTATTTTTTTGCTAATTCGGAAATAGATGCATCGGCAAACTCTTGTAACGTACGAACCTTCCATTCAATATCGACGTCGGTTTGCTTAGCGTACTCATTTGATGCCGCTATAAGACAGTCAAGACCGCGAGGATGGTTCCATGTGATGCCTTTTAGTTTTATTCGTTCGGACATGACTGATCCCCCACTAATTGTATTTTTCTTTGCTCATGCATAGAAGTATAAACGGCTTCAACTAGGCGGATGGTTTCAACGCCATCTTGGACGCTATTTTCCGGTTCTCTGTCTTCTTCAATCGCAGATAAGAGTTCGCCCATACTTCCTATAAATGCATCCGGAAACCATGTTCCTTGAAGAGACGGAGTAATCCATGTGCTTTTATCAATATCTTCACTAAAGAAAGAAAGGGTATCGTTGGTTCCATTTGGATAATTGTAGAGCGCGCCATTTGTTCCTTTTGCTGTTCCTTTCGAGCCCTCAAATCGAAATGTAGCCCACCAGTCTTCCATGTCTGGTGAAATATTATTGTGGTTGTCTCGAACACCACCCCAATGGTCTTCATTCCATCGTAAATGAATCATGGTCCGGCTTTCTCCTGCTGCAACTTGACCAGGCCATTTTGCGCTTTCTGCATAAACATGCTTTGGCATTCCGCAAATGTATCTAAGAGCGTCAAGGTAATGAATGCTGTGATACATTACTTCTAGACGAGGGATTTCAGTGATCCAAGGCCAATTTTCCCAGTTTGTAAAAACATTAACGGAAATGTTTGTGTCTAATAAGTCGCCTAGAAGGTTTCTTTTTACCAATTGTTTAACATATTGAATACTAGGAGCCCATCTCATCTGATGGTTTACGGCACCCTTAATGTTGTATGATGTTGCTAGATCAGCGATTTTTTTTGCGTCATTAAGGTCCGTGCCTAATGGTTTTTGGCAGAGAAAGTGCTTTCCTGCAATAGCAATTTTTTGAACTATATCGGATTGCATTTCAACAGGTAATGCTATATCGACAACATCTACCTTGGGATCGGCTAATAAATCATCTATTGAATCGTAAACCGTTGGAATATTGAACCTTTGAGCCACTTGTTGTGAGCGTTCTTTTGAGCGGTTGTAGATACCAACCACATTGTAACCAGCCATTTCGTATGCAGGTAGGTGCGCTTCTGAAACAATTTCGCCAGCGCCAATAATGCCTATTCCTAAAGATTTATCTCTAGGTGTTTTTGGGTGATAATCTATATCAATCATATATTTTTCCTTAGAGAAAATAGTTGGCGTCATGCTCTCCTAAAGAAGGCGCGCCTTTGTTTGATGTTAATCTTTGTCCATTAAAGCGGATAGGAAGCTGAGTAGTGGTAATATGTTCTCCTAAACTGCTTGGAACGTCGTGTAGCATGTCAAGGTCATCAAAAATATCTCGCTCTATTAGCTCGAGCCAGCTTTGAACTGGAGAGATAGTTACAGAATGAATCGTACGGCTCGCCTTTAAATATCTTTCAAAGTCCTTATTCATCATATCTTCCGGAGCCTGTTTAGGATGACCACCAAACCACTGATCATGGATGGTATTGTCACTGAACACCGCCACCCAATGCTGGTTATTATGAAAAAGCTGATATTCTTTAAAGATTCTATTTTCTTCTGGAATCATATTGTTTAGCACCGCGGTCACTTCAAGGTTGTAAACATCTAAAAGAGATTCCATTAAGCTAGTTTCAACCAATCTAAACGATGAATCTTTTTGCCTTTGTATTAAGGCGGCCAAAACCCCTTGAGCAAGACAGTTTCCTGCGGACATATCTGCAATAGCTAACCCTACTGGAACGGGTTTGCCTCGCTGATTGCGTAAGCCATGAAAGCATGACCCAGATAGTGCTTGGACTAACAAATCCTGTCCTGGCTTAGTGTCATAGCGTTTTAAAGGCCCGTAACCACTGATTGATCCATAAATTAAGCTGGGGTTAAGCTTTTTTAATGTAGAGATTCCGAAACCTAATTTTTCCAGTACTTTTGGGCGGAAATTTTGAATAAGAACATCACACTTTTTTATGAGTTTTTTGAGTGTGGTTTTGCCTTCCTCAGATTTTAAATCAATTTCAATTCCATATTTATTTCGATTAATCGCTTCAAACAAAATATTCGTATTGTTATTGGTTATTCTATAAAGGCGACGGGTTAAGTCTCCAACTCCAGCTCTCTCTACTTTTATAACGGTGGCCCCGAGATCCGCTAAAATTTTTGTTGCTAATGGACCCGCTAAAAATTGGCTAAGGTCTACAACTAATATGCCGGATAGAGGTTTATTTTCTGATGGTGTTGTTTCCATAACCTTCTGCCTCTACTTTTGAGTTTCACCTAGATTTGGTGCCGGTTTATTATTGGTTAATATTTGTCCGTCAAAACGAATTGGGCAGCGTGTCGTGGTTAAAAAACCATGCTTGTCATCACCTACAATCTGAGTAATACCAAGCTCTTCAAACACGCCTCTTTTATTTAGCTCTCCCCAATCCAATACTTCTGCACACCAAAAATCAGCTGGTTCTAATTTTTCTAACCAAAATTGTGTCTTTTGTTTCTTTAAATGAGCACCTATCAATTCTTTGATCTTATCGCGTTCATTAAACCAAGATTCTTCACAGATGAACTCTTGTAGGGCGTTTAACCCAATGAGTTCTCCTAGCTTGATAATGGACCCCATCGCAAGTGCTAAGTGACCATTCTCTGTTTCATAAATACCATAAGGCGCTCCTAAGTATGCATGGGCGTTGTATGCCATGGATCGTATAGGAAGTTGTTGTCCATCATTAAAGAAAGCGGTTAGCACTTCAAATTGTAAATCTAGAGTCGACTCTAATAAGCTGACCTCTACTTTACTTCCTTTCATTGTTCTGCCTCGCTGAATTAATGCCGCTAATATGCCTTGAACCAAATGATTGGCTGTATACATATCCGCAATAGCCAACCCGAATGGCATAGGAGGATCGTTACGGTTTCCTGAGAGGTGCATGACACCTGACATGGCTTGCACTAGTAAATCTTGCCCAGGTTTGTTTTTTAATGATGCAATGTTTCCGTATCCAGAAACGCTCCCATACACAATACCAGGGTTAATTGATAGTGTTGATTGATAATCTAAACCTAATCGATCCATGATTCCTGGTCGAAAATTTTCAATCAACACATCCGCATTTTTAATCAGTTCCTTCGCCGATTGTAAATCATCAGGATTCTTTAAATTTAGAGCTACGCTGTCCTTTCCTCTGTTTATAGAGTTAAATGTTACCGAGCTGCCATTATGAAACATGTTTGAAATGGCCAGCTTGCGTGCTGGATCTCCGCCATCAGGGCGTTCAATTTTTATTACGTGAGCGCCTAAATCGGCCAATCGCAATGCGGCAAGAGGGCCAGCCATGAATTGGCTAAAGTCTAAAACAGTAATGCCTTCAAGAGGTTTGCTCATAATGTGTCCTGGGGATTGTTTTTGTTTACAAGTAATAAGTGGTCGCACACTAAGACGACATCACCATTGCCTTTTCGTGTTATGACGCGTTCTACCACGATGCCTTTTGTGTTAGGTGATTTTTCATGGTCGTATTTATTTACGATGGTGATCGTTGTTTTGAGTGTGTCATTAATAAAGACAGGGTTTGGGAAGCGCAGTCTCTCATATCCATATGTCATGGCTTCAGGGTTGAGTTCACCTGCTCCTAACCCTATGCCTACAGAGAAGGTTAAGGTTCCATGAGCAATGCGAGACCCGAAAGGCTGTGTTTTACACCAGTCCTCGTCCATGTGATGAGGGTAAAAATCCCCTGTTTGTCCTGCATGTAAAACGATGTCAGCATCGGTAATGGTTCTGCCTGTCGATGTGCGCTCATAGTTCAAATGATAGTCTTCAAAAAACTTTGTTAGAGACATTGTTTATTTACTCCGATCAAAATTGGTACTACCAAGATACCAATAACTTATATTTTTCTCTATAAAAAAATCTATAATTTTTTCATTTATTGTAATTAAAATTTAACTTTAATCATTAAGTATTTGATTTTTAATGACATTTTTTATTTTTTATTGAGAGTTTATTATTTTCGGTTATGATTTTTTTAAAAATTGGTTGCAATCAAAAAAAGATTCTTGGTATTGTGGTGCTACCAGTTTTCTGGTGTCGGTCAAAATAAAAATAATGGAATCCATTTTATATCTTAACAAGTAAGCGTTTTTTATTTGTTTTGTTCGGATGGGTGCTGCACAAAGTAGGAATCAATCAAATGCAAAAATATAAATTTACTAAACTAATATTAGCCGCAGCGCTTGCATCGACAACGATGTTGTCTCATGCAGCTAAGCTTGAGGTAGGCGCTATTCTTCTTGATACTCGTGGTGAATGGATGTCTGAAGTTATACATGGAATGGAAGCCGCGGGAGAAGAGTTGGATGTTAAAGTGAGAATTGTTGATTCAAACGGCGACTTAAGTAAAGAAGCGTCTTTGATTGATAATTTCATTGCTAGGCAAGTTGATGCGATCACATTATCTCCATTAAATGATGAATCTTCTATTGCGGCTTTTGAAAGGGCTGTGGATGCAGGTATTCCAGTTATAACATGGAACTCAAAGGTTAACTCACCAAAATCTAAGTATTTTGTGGGCGTTAATAATTATGATCTAGGGAAGAAAACCGGTGAAGTAGCCGTTGAGTACATTAAAAATGAAATGGACGGAAAAGCAAACTTAGCCGTTATTGGCACGCATAAATACTCTGTTGGTCTGGAAAGAGTGAATGGTTTTCTAGATCAAGTCAAAGCCTTGCCTGGCGTGAAAATTGTAGCGAATCAAGACGCTGAATATGTTGAGTTAGGTCTTACGGTAACTGAGAATATTTTAGAAGCGAACCCTGATGTGAATTTAGTCTGGGCGTGGAATTTAACGTCTATGTTAGGGGCTTATGCCGCTATAGATTCAAAACAAGATAATAAACCTATGCTAATGGGAACGGATATGAGTTTAGATGTTGCTCGTTACATGGAAAATGATAACTCTTTTCTATTAGCCGTTACTACTCAGCAGCCTTATGAAATCGGACGCCAATCTATTTATCGAGCGGTCGATGTCGCTAAGGCTGGACAGACGGATTCCGAAGTTCTCGTGCCATTGAAAACGTACCATTCAAACGATAAACAATCCTTAAAAGAATATAACGAAAGTCGAGATTACTTGAAATAAAGTCTTCGATCACAGCTTCTTTAATTAGAAGCTGTGACTTTCTTTAAATTTTATGGGTGATAGAGATGCAAGACATTGAGTTAGCTCTAAGTGCACGAAATATCTGCAAGTCTTTTGCAGGTGTTGCTGTCTTAAAAAACGTTTCATTAAATGTTGCAAAGGGATCTGTCCATGCTCTAATTGGCGCAAATGGAGCAGGGAAGAGCACATTAATTAAAATTATTACTGGCGCGTATACTAAGGATTCGGGAGAAATTTTCTTAGAAGACATTGAAGTGAATATGTCGACTCCAATGTTTGCAAATAGCAAAGGGATTTGTGCTGTATATCAGGAGTTTAGCCTTGTTAACACCTTGACGGTAACTGAAAATGTGTATTTGGGGCGTTTGGAAAAAACCTCTATAGGCACCGTTAATTGGAAAAAATGTAAAGCGAAAGTTGAAGAGATTCTTCTTTTTCTTGAATCAGATATAAGTCCTGATGCTGTGGTTCAAGACCTGTCTGTATCTCAACGCCAAGTCGTGGAAATTGCTAAATCCTTATCACACAATGCAAAAGTGTTGATTTTGGATGAGCCAACAGCGGCATTGTCTGATAAAGAGGTGCAGGTTTTATTTAAAGTAATTCGCAAGTTGAAGAATGACGGCGTCGCTGTTGTTTATGTCTCCCATCGACTAGAAGAATTTCCGCAAATTGTCGATGAGGTGACCATCTATAGGGATGGTAAAAATGTGATCAGTCTTCCTATCGAAGAGGCCTCTAAATCAACCATTATTAAGCATATGGTAGGAAAAAGTGTTTCAAAAAGCGACCCTATTCGTGTAAAGCAAGGCAGCATAGCGATTCAGGTGAGTAAACTAAGCTCTCCGGGGAAGTTTCAAGACGTTTCATTTGAAGTGAAAAGCGGAGAGGTCTTAGGTTTGACTGGGTTGGCTGGGGCAGGTCGTACAGAAGTGGCAAGAGCACTGTTTGGGCTTGATAAGGAATCCACTGGAGAGGTGAAAATCCAAGAAAACGTGGTCACTATTTCAAGTCCTATGATAGCTAAAAAATACGGAATAGCATTCGTAACCGAAGATCGACGAGAAGAAGGTCTGATTATGGATGCAAGTATTTCTGATAACTTAGCCGTGACTGTACTAGAGCGTTTAAAGCGAAAGTTATTTCTATCGAAATCAAAAATTGATCACCACTCTACGAGTAGCATTCAAAACTACGATATTAAGTGCTCTGGTTCAAATCAAGTTGTTCGTCGGCTCAGTGGTGGTAATCAACAAAAAATTGTTGTTGCGAAATGGATGGCGACAAATCCAAATATCTTGATTTTAGATGAGCCTACACGAGGTATTGATGTTGGTGCCAAATCACAAATTTATACCTTGATAAAAGAATCTGCTGAAAAGGGGTTGGCCGTTATTGTTATATCCTCAGAAATTCCAGAGATACTGGATTTATGCTCTCGAATTTTGGTTATGTCCGCGGGGAAGTTAACTGCGAATATTGAAAATGTCGATGTCTCTCAAGAAGATATCCTTGAATATGCAACCCAATAAACAAACTGTTCCATAGGTGTATTTAAATGAGTAAATTATCTAATTCGGTAGCTGATAATCAAAAAATCATTCGTTTTCTAGCCGATAACATTTTGATGATGATTATGGTGGTATTAGTTGTCATCTTAACAATAATGTCAGATAAGTTTTTAACCGTTCCTAATATCTTAAATGTATTAAGGCAGGTTTCTTTTCACGGAATGATCGCAGTTGGCATGACAATGATTATTGTACTTGCTCAGATAGATTTGAGTATAGGTTCTATTGTTGCTTTTGGTGCCGTTGTAAATGCCTTACTAATGAAAATGGGAATTCCAATATTTCCTTCTGTTATTATTGCCGTTTTTTTAAGTGGTCTTTGGGGAACATTAAATGGTTGGGTGACCGCCTTTTTTAATTTACATGCATTCCTTGTTACATTGGCAACGATGACTTTGATTCGAGGTATTACTTACACAATGACAGGGGGGTTTACAGTAAGTGGTATGCCTCAGGCATTTAAAGTCATTGGCAGTGGATCATTGTTTGGAATTCCGTTACCTATCCTTTATATGTTAGTTATTTTTGCTATCGGTATACTGGTTATGCATCGCACTGCTTTTGGACGAGCTATATATGCGATTGGGGGAAACGCAGAGGCCGCGCGTTTGTCTGGTATTAATGTTGAGCGAGTAAAAGTGATTACTTTCTCTATAATAGCGGCATTAAGTGGCTTTGCTGGAATCGTTGTCTCTTCTCGTTTAATGGCTGGTTCACCTGAGCTAGGCTTAGGGTGGGAGTTAGATGTTATTGCAGCCGTCATTATTGGTGGAACTAGCATGTTTGGTGGCCAGGGCAGATTGACTCGTACTTTTTTAGGGGTGATCTTCGTTGGGGTATTAAGTAATGGTATGGTACTTTTGGATGTATCCCCTTACATGCAACAAGTTGTGAAAGGTTTAGTTATTTTGTTAGCCGTAATATTAAATAGTATTAAAAAATAATTATATTGATGAAGGTTGTCATTCTTTAATGATAACCTTCATCAAATTAGTTTTTATACATTCAGTTGTGACATTTGGTGGAAAAATGCCAGTTATTAAGCAAGTAGAAAAAGAAACGCTCTCTGAAAAAATTATACAGCAAATTTCTGATCTTATTTATTCTGGTGAACTAAAACCAGGTGATAAATTACCAACAGAACGTGCATTAACGACTCAAATGGGCGTGACAAGAGGGCGCGTTCGGGAGGCGCTTCGAGCATTGGCTTTACTTGGTTTAATTGATATTAAAGCGGGTGATGGAAGTTATGTAGCTGATCGAAAACAAGAAAGTTCAAGTAACCTAGCCATATCTATGTTCAAGGATACGGTTGCTAGCTTTGAAGATGTATTTGAGGTTCGGGAGCTAATTGAAACGGAAATTGCCTTGAAAGCCTTTAAAAATTGTAATGTTTCTCATCTTGATGTTTTAGAAAAAAAATTCAATTTGCTGAATGATGCTAGCCGTAAGAGTTACACCGATTATATAAAAGCTCTTGAAGACTTTGATTTGTACTTGGCTTCGATGACACTTAACCCATTATATAAAGCGCTGTCACTTTCATTAGGAGACTTAAGGAAAGAAAGCTCTGAAAAACTATTAAGAGTGCCTGATGCAATGGTATTAAGTTTACAAACACGGAATAAGGTTTTTCAGGCTTTTAAATTAAATGACGAAAATGAAGTAAAGAAAGCATTAAAATCCTTCTTTAAAAAATCACGAGAATTCTATCTCACCATAAAATGATAACCTGGAAGGGTGATTATTTAAGCATGGCCTTTCATGTTTAATGTAATGCATGTCTAGTAAGGTATTTTGAATGAGTATAAAAATCACCGATGCCCATATCCACCTGTGGGATCTGGAACAAAATCATTACCCATGGTTGTCCAATGAGCAATTAACCGCGAAGGAATCGCCGGCGCTTGAATCTATAGCGCAAACATATCTTATTGAGCATTTACAAGCCGATGCTTGCATGGTTGATATTGAAGCCGTCGTGCATATTCAAGCCAGTATTGATCTCAATTCTACAATACGTGAAACGCAATGGCTGGAAGAGCTTGTTCAACATAAAACGGATATGCCTGATATGGCTATCGTTGGCTTCGCTAATCTAAGTGAGAAAACGGTTGAAAAACAGCTTGAACAGCATGCTGATTACCCTCATGTTCGCGGTATTCGACACATGTTGAATTATATCGACGGCAACCCTGAGTATTGCTGGGCGAATCAAGAGTATCTCCATAACTCAAACTGGCTGGCTAATTATGCTCTTCTAGAAAAATATGGGCTGCGCTTCGATTTAATGTGTTTTTCACACCAAATCGCAGACGTTATCCTGTTAGCAAAGAAGTATCCAAACATTCAAATTGTACTCGAGCATTCAGGTATGCCTACTTACGAAGATGCGGCTATGAACGCATGGGAAAGGAGTATGGCTAACTTATCGAAAATGGAAAATGTTACCTGTAAAATTGGTGGTTTAGGAACCATGATCCCTCATTGGGGAAAGGAAGAATCGAATCATATTTTTGATGTATTGCTAAATGCATTTGGCCCGCAGAGATTAATGTTCTCATCTAATTTTCCAACAGATCGAATGTTCTGTCGGTACGATCATGTATTCAATCATTTGCTAGGCAGTATGTCATCGCTTTCTCAATTTGAACAGGATGCCATATTAAGAACTAATGCCCGTAAAATATATGACTTCTAGTGTGTGTTTGCTCGTTTTAAATGCAATAGTATAAAATCAGCCATGGGGTTTTGCATAACTCCAGGATGACTCATTGCTTGTGAGCCTTCTAAAGAAGAACGCATTTACAAAAACACGCTCTTTACTACAAACATGACACTTAATTCTGGCTTGAGTCCTGCTTATTAGAAGCAATTGTCTAACTTAACTGTCAAACAACGCGTATAAATGGCAGTGCTATTACACAATACCGCCATTAGTACGTATTATTTGTCCATTGATCCACTCGCCGGCTGGGCTAGCTAAGAAAGCAACAATCTGAGCAATATCATTTGGTTGTCCCAGGCGTTCTAAAGGTGGCATATTGGCAAATTGTTGAATGAGCGCTTCACTTTTTCCCTCTAAGAATAGTTCTGTGGCAACTGGCCCCGGAGCCACCGCATTCACCGTGATGCCAGTGCCTTTTAATTCTTTGGAAAACCCTTTAGTGAAAGCTTCTACAGCGGCTTTTGTACCGTTGTAAATAGCATAGCCTGGTAGATTGAGTGCTAGGCTGGTACTTGATAAATTAATAATGCGACCATTTTTATTAAGTCGAGTTCCTGCTTCTCTAAGTGTATTGAAGACACCTTGTGTATTGGTAGCAAAGTGTTTTATAAACAATTCGTCAGACGTATCGACTAAAGCCTGAGTCTCTAAGATGCCAGCACTGTTTACCAGAATATCAATGCGACCAAATCGGCTTTCTATTTGATCAAACATGGCTTTGACCTCATTTACCTGAGAGACGTCTGCTCTGACGGCAAAAGCGTTTTTCCCTTCGCTTATCAACTGACTCACCAATAAATCGGCTTTATGAGAATTCGATCTGTAATTAATGGCTACGGTAACCCCGTCTTCTGCTAAATATCGTGTAATACTGGCACCAATACCACTTGATCCACCAGTAATTAAGGCAACTCTTGTTGGTGATTGTGTAGACATAATTGATTCCTCTAATAAAAAGCTTCTGAATAAAACGCATGGAAAAGAATACTTTGTTTCATTAAAAAGATAATCTCAGTATATTTGACATAACAATTCCAATTACATTAACAATTAGGTGCTGAGATTGCGGTTATGGATCGTTTTCAAGAAATGCAGGTTTTTGTCCGTATAGCCCAATGTGGTCGTTTTTCACAAGCCGCGGAAGATTTACAGATACCTAGAGCAACCGTATCTAATTTGATAAAGCGCTTAGAGCAGAGACTGGGTGTTCGTTTACTGGAACGAACAACGCGTCAAGTAAAAATGACCCCAGAAGGTAAGCGTTACTATATTCGTTGTTTACAGATCTTAGAAGACTTAGAGGAAGCCGACAGTGCATTTCAAGATTCATCTCCCAAGGGGATGTTGAGGGTCAACTTACAAGGAACTTTGGCGAAGTTTTTTGTTATGCCGGCTATTCAAAACTTTGTCTCTCATTACCCTGATATTACTTTACACATCGCCGAAGACGACCGTTTGATTGACTTGGTGAAAGAGGGGGTTGACTGTGTACTAAGGGCAGGTCATTTACAGGATTCTAATTTAATAGCAAAGCCATTGACCCATCTGGAGCAGGTCACGGTTGCTAGTCCAGATTATCTAGAAAACTATGGTGTTCCAACAACATTGGAATGTTTAAAACACCATAAGGTAGTTGCCTACTTATCGACGTCTACTGGTTTAGATACGGCTCTTGACTTCATAATTGCCGGAGAATTAAAGACAATAACGTTAGCTTCCACTGTCTCTGTTACTGGAGCGGATCTATATACGGACGCGGCTTTATCGGGTTTAGGATTAGTTCAAGTTCCACGTTATCGGGTTGAAAAAGCCTTAAATGACGGTCACTTAATATCCATTCTAGAAGAATTTCTTGTACCGACAATGCCCGTTTCTGTCCTCTATCCTCAGAATCGACACATCTCTGCAAGGGTCCGTGTTTTTCTTGATTGGTTACAGAAAAGGTTCGCTGATATCTGATTCCTCCTCCGCTTATCTTTTCTTCATCATCGTAATCATGGACGCCCAGTTGTGATCAAGGCCAAATAAGCGATGTTGCCAGTTACTGGCTTAGAAAAATCCCCGTATTTTATCTCTAACTAAATCTATCCTACTAAAACGTAAGTAAATTTGTTCGCCTAAAAAAGGCTCTTTTTGTTGAATAAGATAACAAAAAGAGCCCGCTTCTTGGTGAACGCTGAGTTTATCTTCGTTTTGCATTATGTATAGTATCAAAATACGAAGAGTGTATTTTTGATTTCCAATATTGGGTATCTATGATTAATTTAAGTAATACGTAAAAATTACGGATGATCCATACACACTTTATTTTCGCATCCAAGTTTATGATAAATTGGCATTTCGATAGATAAAAGGGTGTCTAATTAATGAAAGTTATAGGATTATTTCTTATTACTGTAGTGCTCAGTGCTTGCTCCAATAATAATTGGCAGACTGCAAGTCGTGAACCGGCAGGGATTGCTCCAGCGCCTGAAAAAGAAAAGTCAGCCGTCATTGAAGTCTATGCGGCCGATGCGTTTAGTTGGAGAGGCTGGTTTGCCGTACATACCTGGGTCGCAACAAAAGAGGCCAATGCGGCTGAATACACCGTTTATGAAGTTGTGGGGTGGCGAGTCAAAAGAGGGTTACCCGCACTGCATCAATATAAAACAACCACCCCTGATCGATATTGGTTTGGATCTAAGCCAGAAAAAATACTGTCTCTGACAGGGGAGAAAGCGGAGCGCTTAATCCCTCAAATCACGGAAGCGGTCAATCGATATCCTTGGGTGAATGAATACACTGTTTTTCCAGGCCCAAATAGCAATACTTTTCCAGAATGGGTTGGTTTACAAGTCCCTGAGCTGGGTTTAAAATTACCTTTTAGCGCCATTGGCCGTGGTTACGCGGATAACTAAGCGTGCTGGGTTAACTCAGAGTAGATTAGCTGTTTAAAAAAATACTAAAGCTTAGGAGTAAGATAATATGTCGCAGAAAAACGATCCATTCCCTAATAAAGAGCACAAAGGTCAGGAGTTTGAGAAAGCGGACATGAGCGGAGCACATTTCAATGGTGTAGACATGAGTAATGCCACGTTCTGGGCGGTACTTGAAAATGCTAAATTCAATGAATCCAATTTAAAAAAATGTGTATTTGACGATGTCAATTTAGCAGAAAGCGTTTATGAAAATGTCAATTTGAGTGGCGCAAAATACCATAATATAAATTTATCAAATTCATCTTTTCGTTATTTGAACTTATCCAATGCTGAGATTGATGATGCCAATTTAGAGGGCATGAAAATCAATGGCGTACTCGTTACAGACTTGTTTAAGTCGTGGAACAAAAACCGCTAGCAAACCACACGAATTAAACGCCCAACCAAGATAGAGAAAAATCACCAGAGCTATGAGATGATTTTGTAGGTCCTGCCTTCAGGCCGATAAAGCGCTTTTGAGTCATCCAAATTCTCTTAGAGCGCACAAAACGTGGGTTGGTCTTTAGGCCAACAAGCCGTTTTAGAGGCACGATGGTAAGCGAATTACGCCAATCGTATGAGCAAGGATCGTTATCGACGATTGAAAAGGCAACGTTGGATGGCATACTGAGTCATTACAAGGGTAAAAACTATCAGGTAGTAAAGTCTGAAGGCTCTTACTTGCCTAATACTTAGAATTCGAGTAAAAGTATTAGAAAACAAAATGGAAAAATCTAAAAACACGAAAGATTTTTAACGGTAACCTTCGTTAATAGTACCTTCGAGGAGTATAAAAAACACCTCGATTTAAACAGGGACGTTGCCAATCTTGCAAAAGCAAATCCCCTATAAATGAAGCGGCCGTTCAGCAGACGGTTATAGCCATGGCTGCGCCACTTTACCCCAAAACTCCACCACACAAAAAATGCCCTATACAGCGGCGTTATATTTTAGCCACAGCCCACTCTAAACTTAAATTTATATTTTTACGTTGAAGCATCTAAAATAACGTGTAAACTTAATTTATTAAAATTAAGTTTACGGTTTTGGCATGGCAAGAATTAGAACGCCTAAGTCTCTTGAAGAATTATTGAAAAATACTTCTCATGAAGAGTTTGTTTCCTTATTAGGTAAATTCACTCCTACTGACTCAGAGGGTAAATACCTTCACTGGGATAAGTTTATCTGGAGGTTACCAAAAGGGGTTTCTGAACAGGGTGCTTGGATTGCCACCAAACTTTCAAGAAAAGCAATTTCTAAAACTATACCTTTGGAAGCAGAAAAAGATTCATTTTTTAGTTATTGTATTCCTGACTCTTTACACGCTCAATTACATCATATAGATAAATTATGTGGTGGTGGCCATGCTATCGGCGATGGCTCTTTTATTTCAACTAAAGAAAAAGACAGATACTTAGTGAAAAACTTGATGATGGAAGAAGCCATTACTTCATCTCAACTTGAAGGTGCATCCACAACACGTAAAGTAGCTAAAGAAATGCTAGAAACAAAAAGGAAACCTATAGATAAATCAGAACAAATGATTTTCAATAATTACCTTTTAATGAAAAAAGCATTAGAAAGAAAAGATGAGTCGCTAAGCATTGAATTGATCTTGGAACTTCATGAAATAGCAACATTTGAGGCAATTGATAATGATGCCGTTCCTGGAGCTTTACGGGAAAACAATAACATTGCTGTATCTAACTTGTATAATGAATTATCACATAATCCCCCTTGCTTCACGTCTCTAAAAGAAAGGTTGAATTCATTATGTGATTTTGCAAACTCAAATCATGATGGACAAAATACAGATACATTCATTCATCCATTAGTTAAGGCTATTATATTACATTTTATGATCGGCTTTATACATCCTTTCGGAGATGGAAACGGGAGAACAGCAAGAGCTCTTTTTTATTGGTATATGCTAAGTTCAGGGTATTGGTTATTTGAGTACGTATCTATTAGTAAATTGATTCAAGAAAAAAGAAGTGACTATGATACCGCTTTTATATACACGGAAACAGATGAGTTTGACTTGACCTATTTCATCTATCATCAAGTTGATATTGTGTCAAAAGCGGTTAACTCGCTCAATGATCACATTGAATCAAAGAAAAGTGAATTCTATCAATTTATGGAATGGATAGATAAAAGCCCAATTTCAAAAAATCTGAAAAGAGGGCAATTAGAACTATTAAAAGAAGCCGTAAAACAACCCGGAAAAATGTTTATTTCCAAGCAGGTTGCTATGGAACTTGATATTAATGAAAATACAGCAAGATCATACTTAAATGGTCTAGTTGAAGCCGATCTATTAGTAGCATCAAAGAGTAAAAAGAACAAAGCAATTATATATTTGGCACCAGCAGGTCTCAGAGAAAAACTAAAAATATAACAAGAAACTATGGCGTAATTAAAGGGGTCAGACTCCTTTGCTTCTAATTTAGAGGGCATGAAAATCAATGGCGTACCGTTACAGACTTGTTTAAATTGTGGAACAAAAACCGCTAGCAACCCACACGAATCAAACGCCCAACCAAGATAGAGAACAAATCATCAGAGCTGTGAATTGATTTTGTAGGTCCGGCCTTCAGGCCGACAAAACCATCTAACACCGAAATACGTTCTTGGAACACAAAAACACTTCGTCTTTTCTGCATGCGTCACTGCCGTTGCAACGCGGAAAAGGCGCTGGTTTCCTACTTTTGTTATGTGATTGTTTTGTTAGAGAAAACTTAACTTATTGAAAATATTGGATGAACTTTATGGGTGGCTGGTATTTTGATGCTAATCGAATCAGTCTAGTAATGGAAACCATGTTGCTATTGAATACAGAATGCAGATCAAATAGTCTAATATTCCTAATAAATATAGGGAAATATTATTTGCCATGATTGAATTTCATACTGTATCAATAGTTGCTTTTTGTTTTTTTACTTTATTAAGTTTGTATTGGGTGATTGTTGCCTTAAAAAGAAAATCTCATATTAAATTCAATAACCTGGATTATTCAGAACGCCCATTTGAAGTATTACTTGACGAGCTCAGATTAAAGCAAGGCGAAATTCAAGCTAAAAGGACAGCTTTGAAAGAAAAGGTCAATGAACTCAAATCAAAAAAAGATGAAATTCAAGCCAGAAGTAAGCCTATTAAAGACAGAGCTGATAAGCTCGAATTAGGTCAAGGAAAACTTCAATTGATAAAGGCCACAGTTAAGGAGAAGAAAGAAAAGGTTAATGAATTAAATTCGACGCAAGATGAAGTTCAAGCAAGGAAGACTACTCTGAAAGCAAAGATTGATGAGGGAAGGCTTGTTATAAAAAAAGCAGAAGACTTAGAGTCAACTCTGAAAGATCAGGTTGACCAAATAGAATTAGGACTGTCTCCTCCAGTATTTAGCTACAATCACCCAGAAACTTTCAAACTTAAAATAGATGCATGTCGAGATGCTCAATACATAACCATTAAAAATGGGGACGCGACCTACGCGTCTTCTCAGTGGACATTCTTTGGTAGTGTAAGTGATGGAAATGCCATGGTAGCTGACTATAAGTCGCTTCAGCTCAAGGCTTTTAATGCTGAATTTGAAACGATAGTCAGAAAAATGCGCCATTCAACTATAGAAACTGCCAAAAATAAACTTGAAAAGCTTCATAACCAACTGACCAAGCTCGGTGAGACTGCTAATGTTGCCGTATCCAGGGATTATTTTTGGATGAAGGAAAAAGAACTTTTGGTTTGGGCTGAGTATTTGAATGATCAACAAACGAAAAAAGAGCAGCGCAAACAGGAGCGGGCTTTACTTCGAAACAATAAATTTCAATCTGGTCAAAGCGACCTTGAAAGCCTTGAAGGTGACATATCTGCTACCGAGATTGAACTACTAAAGGCTCATAAAAAGGCAGAGGAGCTAATTGGAGCAGAGCGTAAGAAGCTTGAGCGTCAGATTGCAAAAATTGAGTTACAGAAAGCTGCGCTCGAAGAGAAGTTCAGACGAGCGACTTCGCAAGCGCAACTCACCAGGAATGGTTACATCTACTGCATATCTAATATTGGCTCATTTGGTGAAGGGGTTGTCAAAATTGGAATGACGCGGCGTCTTGAACCAATGGATCGTGTGAGAGAGCTTGGAGACGCCTCAGTACCTTATAAGTTCGATGTTCACACATTGGCATTTGTTAAGGATGCGCCAGCAATCGAAAAAGCACTTCACCTGCGTTTTAATGAACATCGAGTAAATACTGAAAATCATCGAAAAGAGTTTTTTCAAGTATCTCCCGAAGAGGTTCAGGATGCTTTTGATGAAATGGGTATTGTTGCAGATTGGTTCTTTGATATTGAGGCTAAAGAGTATCGAGAATCAGAGCTTATGCGTAAAGCGTTAAAACAAGTGAGAGCTTCAGAAAAAGCTGAAGAGCCTGTTTATGACACACTACCAGAGTACATCTAGGAAGCGGTTTTATGACAAATTTAGATATTGCATTGGTTGTGATCGGTGCTGTTATTGCTATCGCGGGCAATCGTTATCTTGCCAGCATTAAAAAAAAGTATATAGACATAGAACAAGCTTACGCTGCTCTAGACGCTGAAAGTGACGAAATTAATACTGAGGAGGTTGTTGTCGACTCTGAAATCGACAAGGTCAAAACGGAAGAGATTGTTCTAGGTTCCGAAATTGAGAAGATCGAGACTGAAGAAGCTCTTGTCGACTATGAACTTCACAAGTGCAAGTCTGAAGAGGAACTAGCTGACGCTGCAATCGACAAAATCAACAATCAGGTAAATGCGTGTGTGTCGTTAGAAAATGAATATTTAGCGCTTCAAAAAAACTATCAGTCTACAAAATTATCTATTGAGCAATATCAGTCTAAAATTAAAGCGAGTAACATCAGCGTAGGCACTGTCGATAATGTTGTTTACGAGCGTAGGCACAAGCCTCAAGATTTACCGATACTGGAGGAAAAGCTAGAGCAGGCTATATGCACTTCAAAAAGCATGATCAAAAACAAAACGGCAGCAATCTGTGGATTAGGGGATTTTACCGTAAATGATCGTAAAGCGGCCGCGAAAACAATGGTCAATCGTGAAATTAAACTTCGGCTTCGCTGTTTTGATAATGAGGTATCTTCAGCAATGACTCTGGCTGACTGGAACAATATCAATCGACTCAATGAACGAGTTAACTTGGCATTTGAAGAGATCAATCAACGAGGGCGTATGATGAAGATTGAGCTCAGCGAGAAATACTTAAAAGCACGACTAGATGAACTGAATCTGTCTTATGAAGTTTCCCAGCTCAAAAACGATATTCGAGAAGAAGAAAGGGAGGAGCAGCGCATTCAACGAGAGACTGAACGAGAAGAATCTCGATTAAAGGCCTCATCAGAGAAGGCGATTGCTGATCGTGAACGCATGCAGAAGCTGGTAGAGCAGGAACTTACCAAGCTAGATTATCTGAACGAAGAGCAACGGGCTTTATTAGCTGAACATCAGGAAGAGCTCGACATACTTAAACAAAAGGAGGTGCGTGCGACCTCGATGGCGCAAATCACTCGTGCTGGTTTCGTTTATGTTATTAGCAATCCAATGTCTTTTGGTGAAGGCGTAATTAAGATCGGTATGACTAGACGACTTGATCCGAACGAACGCGTCCACGAGTTAGGGGATGCATCTGTTCCTGATACTTTTGATGTTCACGCTTACTTTTTTTGCGAGGATGCACCTGCACTTGAGAAATATCTTCACAAAACATTTTCTGAAAAACAGGTTAATCTGGTTAACTCACGCAGAGAGTTCTTCTTTCTCAAACCGGAAATTGCCATTGAAGAAGCTTTGAAGGCACCTTTTGATTCACAACGAACTCAATAGAAAATTGTTTTAATAAAAACTAATGCAGATATATATAGACACTCCTGGCTAGTCAAGGCCGAGCGCAATCGTATCACTCTCTTTAAGGGGATCTTTTACTTTTTTATTAACTGATCTTGTTTTCTTGTCGATTATAGAGCGATACGAGACATCACTTTATTGATGTTTCTTTGATCACCGTCTAGACTAAAAAAATAAAGGGGCAGATCCCTTTGCTTCCGCGATTTAAACAGGGACGTCGCCAATCTTGAAAAAGAAAATTCCCTATAAATAAAGCGGCTGTTCAACAGACTGTTATAACTATGTCTGCGCCACTGTATAACAGCTTAGTAGATATAAGACTTTGCAAGATTTGTCCATCTAGGAGAGAGTAAGTGAACGATCATTTTGAAATATGACTGGATTTCAAGCCAAATATCGGTAGCCCCGAGTGTGTATTTCTTGCAATGGCTCGGTATGTTAGTGCATTTCAACAGTTAGTTTATGTTGTGGGACAAGGGATTGATCCAGAAAGTAAGGTTTCCTGAGAACTTTCAGGTATTGAAATAGGCCTTTTGAAGAGTATCGTGGATTGCATTGGTACCTATTGTTCAACTTTATGTCGTATTCCCTCTATAATTGCAGTGCATATGGTAGACCTTGGAGAAATTGATAGAGAAGAGCAGATAGACGAGTATGTTAGTAATATTGAGGCTAAGCTGAGCGTTATACACCAACCCTTAAATTACAATGTGAGGCTTTCTATTGAAAATAATACCTATAGCAACTCTTCCCGTTTATAGATTAACTAGAGAAGAATACTATGCTAAACGTGACCAATTTTCGGAAAAAGCAATTTTTGGAGGTCATGATGGTGAATTTAAAAGAGAGTATGCAAAAAAAGATCCTATTTGGTATTCGACATATAAAATGCATTTAGACACTTCTTATGGTGGTGCTTGGGATTACAATGAAGTGATAGGTTATATTGAATTACACTTTATGGGCAATCAGGTTCTTGGCTCTTATTGGCAGGATAACAAGAAACGTTTTGTTAAAAGCCGTAAAAAGCAATTTGTTTACCAAACACACAAATTATGCGCTGAAAAAAGTTTTTCTCGTAAGTCGACTCGTGAAGAAATTTATGGTGTTGTCTTGGCTTATGTTGAGAGCTGTAGAAAAGAATTAAAGGGTCGCTATATTGATGACTCTACGCTTCTGGGGCTTGGTAAACATATAGACTGGATTTCATTATATAAAGGAGATAATAAAGGCCACTCATAACTTTATCCCGACTCTGTTTTGAATGAATGTACGATGCTGGAGGGGGGGCCGTTTATCTGAGTATAGGGCTAGATTGTTTAATGAAGAGCTAGAAGGCCTGAATAAAAGATAATACAGGCCACCCATAACGTTATTAATTAAAGGGGTCAGACCCCTTTACTAGTCTTTAGGCCAACAAACCGTTTTAGAGGCACGAAGCCTACGAACAAGGAGCGTTAGTGGCGATTGAAAAAACAACATTGGATGGCACACTGGGTCATTTAATGAGCCGTCCATGGGTAGTATATTGCGAATCGGCGTTAGGAAAGAATGGGATCAAGTCATGACAAGGGTAAAAATATCAGGTAGTGATATCTGAAGGCTCTTACTTGCCTAATACTTAGAATTCGAGTAAAAGTATTAGAAAGTAATATGAAAAAATCTAAAAACACGAAGGATTTTTAACGGTAACCTTCGTTAGGAGTACCTTCGAAGAGTACAAAAAACACCGCGATTTAAACAGGGACGTCGCCAATCTTGAAAAAGCAAATTCCCTATAAATAAAGCGGCCGTTCAACAGACGGTTATAGCCATGGCTTCGCCACTGTATAACCGCTTAGTAGTTATCAGTACAAAATGGAGTATTTATGCATCCCAAGGTTTTTGTAAGTCACGCGAGTGAGGATAAGGAAAGATTCGTAACAAATTTCGCAACAAAGTTGCGTGAAAATGGTGTAGATGCTTGGTTAGACAAATGGGAAATGCTACCGGGTGATAGCTTAGTTGATAAGATCTTTGAAGAAGGCTTAAAAGAAGCTAAAGCCGTGATTATAGTGCTTTCAAATTACAGCATAAAAAAGCCGTGGGTTCGTGAAGAGTTAAATGCAAGCATCGTTGCCAAGCTATCTAAAGGTACAAAGATAATTCCCATAGTCTTAGATAATTGTGAGGTTCCTCAATCGCTAGTATCGACTCTTTGGGAGTCAATTCCTGACTTAAAAGATTACGATCAAAACTTCAAGCGAGTTTTGTCTTCAATTTTTGGCGCTACAGATAAACCTGCACTGGGCAAAGCTCCTGCACATACGACATCTGTATATCATGAGATTGGATGCTTAACCAAGGTAGATAATTTGGTTTTAAAAGAATCTTGTGAATACGCTATTGAAAATGATGACGTTATGATCAACCCAGAGTCATTATTTGGCGATGGAGAAAAGCTGGGGTTCAGCCGAGCTGAAATCAAAGACTGCATTGAGGTGTTGGAGCAGAATGGATACCTTGATGTGTCTCAAAATCTTGCAGGAGGTGGAGAAAATTATTCATGCCATTTCAGTGTAACTACATATGGTCTAGATAACTACGCTAGATCATATGTCCCTGATTATTCAGAAATATTGGAAAAGATCGTTAGCCTTATCGTCAATGAAAACATAAATTCAAATACTAGCATTCAAGAAAAAGTTGCTAAACCTATCTTGATTATCAACCACATATTGAACGTTTTAGAGTCAAGTAGCCATTTAAAACTATTCAAAACTAGCGGTGGCATAGTTCAAATATATAATATTTCAGCAAGTCTGCGCCGAGTGTTGGCGTAGTGTGCTTATAACAAGCGCCTGTTGCCGGACTGGTTTTCCGCTGTTTAGGCGCTCTATGGATATTCATGTTCAAGTTTGGTAGGGGTAATAAATATGGAGTTTCGTGTTTTATCCAAAAGCACTTGGGTGCCTGAAAACGGAAAGAATACTGCTTATCTTAAGGTTAACCACTGGAATGATTATTCATTTGTAACTATGTTTTATCTGTCGCTTCATGATGATGGAGGCATGCTACATGATATTGGTGAAATTAAAATTGGTTTTAAAAGTCAGACGACTGAAATAAGTACCTATACAAAGCTGGAGGCTAGCTTTACGAATTTAGGGGAAGAGTTCTTTTCTCTAGGTCAAGGCGCTGATTTCTATAAAAAAATTGCAGCGTTGCCAGGTAATATTCGGAAGCCACTATTGTCGTCGCTGAGAGATATTGTAGTAAATCCTTCGATTATTGAGTCTATCAAAGATGAGGACGTTTTTGGCACTTCTTTACTAAGAAACGTTAGTCTCTCTGTTGTAAAAGGACAATATGCAAGGTTGGTAGAAGGCTTGGCAGAGTTAACCGGTTTTAAATTTAAATTCGTAAGGCTTGAAGCGCCAAAATTCGGAAGTATTGACCTTGATTTTGAGGTCAAAGTTGGTTCGAACTCTAATCTAAGGTCAAATATTCATACAATTATTGGTCGGAATGGTGTAGGAAAAACCACCATACTAAATGGCATGATATCTTCCATCACAGATAGAAAGGGGTCGATTGCAAAATTTATAGATACAGATAGTTGGCAAAAAACCGAGATTGCTAATGACTATTTCAGTAGTCTTGTTTCAGTTTCATTCAGTGCTTTTGACCCATTCTCGCCACCTAATGAGCAACCTGATCCTTCGAAAGGTACGTGCTATTTCTATATTGGCTTGAAAGACTCAAACAACTCTGACCTCCATCGAACAATTAGTGACCTTCAGTATGATTGCATAAAAGCATTGATTAACTGCTTTCAAGATTCAAATAAAACCAAGCGCTGGCTAGATGCAATAGAAAAGTTAGGGTCTGATGAAAACTTTTTTTTATGAGGCTGGAAGAACTAAATTCCATTTATCTGGAAATGCGTCATAGATATAATGAAGATGAGCAATCTGACTCAACCTCTTTTGTAGAAAGATTTCGAGATGCTGTAGCTCCCACACTATCTAGAATGAGCTCTGGTCATGCAATCGTACTCCTGACAATTACTCGTTTAGTCGCCACTGTTGAAGAAAAGACTCTAGTACTACTTGACGAACCTGAGAGCCATTTGCATCCGCCTTTATTATCTGCATTCATACGCGCTCTTTCTGATTTACTTCATGATAGAAACGGACTTTCCATTATTGCAACCCACTCACCTGTAGTCTTACAAGAAATACCAAAATCATGTGTTTGGAAGATATACCGAAAAGGCTCAAATGTAACTGCGAGAAGGCCAAACATTGAGACATTCGCTGAGAATGTTGGAGTATTAACTAGTGAGGTTTTCAATTTAGAAGTCGAGCGCTCAGGTTTTCACGACATTCTTGCAAATTCAGTTCTATTGGGAAAAGCCTACGAAGAGATTTTAATAGAGTACGATGAGCAAATTGGTTTTGAGGGAAGAGCGATTTTAAAGGTTCTTATCGCTAAGCGTGACAGGGAGTCTTATTAATGATGCTTCTTGATGAGCCTCTATATACTTTTGAACAAACTATCGATGAGTGTATTCTTGGTGTCACAGGGAATGACTCTTTACGTAAAAAGTTGATCGCGAGTAAAGGTGATTTTTCTAATGTAGGCATGCAATACAGATGCGCAGCAGACACAGCTGAACTGTATGCTATACAATCGGTTAGTGTCGGTGGCGATCCTATAGTAATTAATGCTCTTAAAAAAAGTGAGTTGTTAAAACTTTATGAGCAATATTTTAGGGCTTCTGAAAAGCCGGCTAGAAAAGTATATGATTCAATTTTAAATTCTGCACAAGATAAGTGTCCGTTTTGTGGGGGAATAGGTACTCCACGCAACTTAGATCACTTTTTACCCAAGGTTCATTACCCACAATTCTCTGTTTTGCCCAGCAATCTGGTACCTTCCTGCCGAGATTGCAATATGGATGGAAAAGGGAAAAACTTTGCCACTAGTGCTGAAAAACAAATAATTCAACCTTATTCGGATAATCAAAGATTTTTTATCGACCAATGGATCGTTGCTAATTATGTTGTAGCTGATGATGGTGAGCCGGGAGAATTTAAATATTACGTCTCACCTCCTGAGGGATGGCCCGAGGTCGATAAACAGAGAGCTAGGGCTCATTTTGAAGGGTTTGATTTGGCTAAGCGTTATGCAACGAAAGCCGCTGAGCAACTGGGTATTGTGCTTGGTCAGATTAGATCTATGGAGCAGGCTGATCTCGACATCAGCGTTATTAAAAGTGTGCTTCTGCAACCAGCAATAGAAACAGCTCAGTTCTCGAATCATTGGCAAAAGGGCATGTATCAAGCTCTGTATAGTCATTATACGATATTGGAAAATGCAAAACTTAGCACGCCTAAAATATGCCCATGCCCTGTTTGCGAGGGAGAAGGTTTGTTCGTTAACTACTTTTGTCCGTTGTGTAATGGAAAAGGAACCGTTGTAGATCCACTTGAAATAGATATTTCTGATTACCAAAACTTGAAATGTCCTGAATGTGATGGACGGGAAAGGTGTCGTTTGTGTTCCGGTAAGGGATTGATAAGCAGAGAAAAAGCTCTTGAAATGACTAGGAATAGGCCATAAAAATTGGTTCCAAGCTGGCGCGTTCCCCGAGCGTTATATTTATTGTGAGGTCTGGAGTAAAAAATGGCATTACCAGCACTCGATGTATCAGAAAATAAGAAAAACTCGCCTCATGTTGTCATCTTGGGGACAGGAGCAAGCTTTGCCGCTTTTCCAAACGGCGACAAAAATGGTCGTAAGTTGCCATTGATGTACAATCTTGTGGAAGTTTTAGGGATTGGTTATCTCTTTGAGAAGCACGGCTTAAAATATGATGATGAGAACTTTGAGGCTGTTTACGACCAATTATCTAAATCAGGTCGGTAATCATAGATCCATTACTTTATTTTTAAGCATATCTAAAAGCGGATACGAATCATACGCCCAACCAAGATAGAGAACAAATCACCAGAGCTATGAGGTGATTCTGTAGATACCTGCCTTCAGGCCGACAAAACCATCTAACACCGAAATACGTTCTTGGAACACAAAAAAACCTTCGTCTTTTCTGTTTGAGTCACTGTCGTTGCAACGCGGAAAAGGCGCTGGTTTCATACTTTTATCATGGAATTATTTTCTGAAAGAAAAACTTAACTTATTGAAAATGTAAGATTAACTGTGTGGGTGTCTGGTATTTTGTATTCCACTGTCGTTGCAGCGCGGAAAATGCGCTGGTTTCATACTTTTATCATGGAATTATTTTCTGAAAGAAAAACTTAACTTATTGAAAATGTAAGATTAACTGTGTGGGTGTCTAGTATTTTGTATTGAATCAGACAAGTCTTATATTGAATAATTTATAAAACTAGAGAAAATGAGCTGGTTATACCGAACATAAAATCAGATCATCGCTCTGATGTTTATGAATGCACTAAACAATCACATTAAATCGACCTTAGGATTGCTGGGTGTTAGTTTTTGTTACATGTTGAAGTATTTTTTTGTGTTAACTTAAACTTTTTCTGATTAAAGGTTGGGTAATGAATAACTTACAAAAAATAGGTGGCGTTGCAGCGCTTTTTGAGGCCGCTATTTACATATCTGCTTTTGTGTTTTTTGGGGCGTTTTGGGACTACCCTGTAAGTGCTGATGATGCACAAAAAATTATTTTTCTGACTCAGAATCAAACAATTCTATCGATAGTTAATTTAACTATGTATGTCGCCTTTGGCCTTTTCTTGGCCGTATTAGTTTTAGCTACTCATCAACGGATGAAAACCAAGGCTCCAGTTTTATCACAAACGGCTTCGGTCTTCGGTATTATTTGGGTTGGCCTTGTCATAGCAAGTGGAATGATTGCAACCATGGGATTAGGCGTTGTAATCGATTTATCTACCAAAAATGCAGATCAAGCAATGATTCTTTGGGTAGTTATTAACACAATAGTGGAAGGTTTAGGGGGAGGTAACGAAATTGTAGGAGGTCTATGGGTTCTTTTATTGAGTGTTGCAGGCTTAAAAATTATTGAGCTACCTAAATTGTTAAACTGTTTAGGACTATTCATTGGTTTTGTTGGTATTCTCACTGTTTATCCTGCCGAAATACTGACAGAAATATTTGGCTTAGGACAAATATTATGGTTCTCTTGGCTAGGTATGATAATGCTTATGAATCCTCAAAGTAATAATTAAAGGGGTCAGACCCCTTTGCTTCCTTAAATAGTGTCACGAATCTCGGCGACAAAATCATAGGAGTCTCCGGGAAACCAGGAGCGGGTAAATTCCACATGGGTGCCGTCATGATTAATCCCCGTTCTCTCTATGTACAAGGCGGCGCTGAGTTGCGGAATGTCAAGTAAGTTCGCTCTTTGTTCGTCGATGCTGATGGCGCGTAATCGTTGCAATGCTCGAACAGGACGGCAGCCTTGTTGCTCCAACAGATCATAAAGAGAACCTTCCATTGCAAAGGGATTGAGAATATAGCAACTTGGGATGGTGGCTAGCTCTAAGGCCATGGGTTTTCCATCGGCATACCGTAGGCGATAGAAACGTACGACTTCTTGGTCAGGTGCCAGTTTGAGCGCTTTACATTCATCTTCATGGGGCATGCCTAAAGAGCGATCTAACCATTTAGAGGTAATGGTTTTGCCGCGGGCTTCCATCACCTCAGTGAAGCTGCGCAAATGGTTTAGAGGCTGCTCAACTCGCTCGCTCACAAAGGTGCCTGCCCCTTGCCTTTGGGTTAAGGTCTCGTCTTTAATTAGTTCATCAATGGCACGTCGAATTGTGACACGAGAAACGTCTAAATATTTAGCAAGATCTCGTTCAGGGGGAGAGTGTCTCCACCTAAAACTCGTCCTTCTGCGATCGCATTTTGAATGGCTTTTTTCACCTGTACGTACAGCGGAATGCCTTTTTCTCGCAAATTATCGGCTTCGCCAAAAAGTGTGTTGACCCGATTTTGACTCATCTTATTTTCCAAAGGGGAGGCCCCATATTTCAAGCTGTCGTTCATAAAATGCTGATTATTCTGCCTCTAGACTAGTCGTCAGTCTGGTTAAGGCATTCCCTTTACTATCAAACAGATACAGGTTATTGGGTTGTATACCAAAAACTACCTGATCACCGGCTTTATATTGGTTATCACCATCGATTTTTAGTACCAGTTCACCTTCTTTGGGAATGTCCACGTACAAATAAGACAGTTCGCCAAGGTGTTCAACGAGTGTGACTTTTCCTTCGATCTTGTTCTCTTTACACGGCAAGGACATGTGTTCAGGGCGAAGCCCTATCTGAACTCGATCACCGGCTTTTGAATTAGAACTGTCGATAGACGCTGAAATTACGCGGCCAGATTCTAGCATGATTTGTGTATTTTCTTTGCCTACTGATGAAATTTTTGCGTTCAAGAAGTTCATTTTAGGCGACCCAATAAAGCCAGCGACAAACTGAGTTTGTGGGTGGTGGTATAAGTGCAATGGCGAGCCGACTTGTTCTACACGACCTTGGTTCATGACCACGATCTTGTCTCCTAATGTCATGGCTTCTACTTGATCATGGGTCACGTAAATGACTGTCGCTTTGAGTTCTTGGTGTAGCTTACCAAGTTCAACCCGAGTTTGTACTCGTAGTGACGCATCAAGGTTTGAAAGGGGTTCATCGAATAAGAAGACTTTAGGGTCTCTGACAATAGCGCGTCCAATCGCTACCCGCTGACGTTGCCCACCAGATAATTCTCTAGGTAGACGTTCAAGCAGGTGGTCAATCTTTAGTTTTTTAGCTGCTTCAACGACCTTATTATTAACGAAGGTTTTGTCTTTACCTGCAATTTTTAACCCGAATGCCATGTTTTTGAATACATTCATGTGAGGATACAAAGCATAAGATTGGAATACCATTGCAATGCCGCGCTTTGCCGGAGAGCGACCGTTAACGCGTTCATCGTCTATGTATAAATCGCCTGCTGTGATCTCTTCCAAACCAGACAGTAAACGCAGTAATGTGGACTTACCACAGCCTGATTCACCAATGAGCACGACAAATTCGCCGTCTTTAATGTCGAGATCGATGCCGTGCAGTACATCGACGTCACCAAAACGTTTTTTAATATTATTGAGTTTTACACTTGCCATAAAATGCGTCTCCGGCGGTCATGGTTATGAGATTATTTGACCGCTCCGCTTGTTAAGCCGCGAATCAGTTGTCTTGAAAAAATAGTGTATAGAATCAGTACTGGCACAATCGCTAACGTAAGTGCTGACAGGACTGAGTTCCAATTGGTGACGTACTGACCAACAAATTGTTGTACGCCGAGAGTGATAGTACGAGTTTCTTCCCCTGGGGCTAGAATGAGCGGAAACCAGAGGTCGTTCCAAATAGGAATCATGGTAAAGACAGCCACTGTTGCCATTGCAGGTTTAAGCAGTGGCAAAATAATGCAGAAGAAAATTTTATATTCACTGACTGCATCACAGCGAGCGGCTTCCGTTAATTCTTTTGGAATGGTGCGAACAAATTCCGACAATATATACACTGCGAGGGGGAGTCCTTGGGCAATGTACACCAGAACTAAGGCCGTCAGCGTATTGGCTAAATCCAGTTCGACCATCAAACTGAGTATACTCACCGTACCTAGTCGAATGGGGATCATAATGCCCATGGCAAACAAGAAGGCGATCAAGAAGTTACCGCGAAACTTGTATTCCGTCAGTGCCCAAGCCGCCATAGCGCCGAGTAATAGCACCAATCCAACGGCCAGTAAGGTAACGACTAAACTGTTCCAGGAATACAGGCCAAAATCAGATCGTAATAAAACTTCCTGAAAGCCAGCTAAGGTGAAAGAGTCGCTGTCGGGTAAGCCTAATGGGTCGTTAAAAATGGCCTTACGGGTCTTAAAGGCATTGATGATCACCACAATAATAGGGAACAAAGCGATCACGGTATAGGCCATTAAAATGGCGTGTACGGTGACGCTCTTTGACACATTGAGTGGGGATGAAGGCAAAAAGCCGGTTACTATTTTCATACTTGCCTCCTAAAACTGGAATCGTTGAATACGACGTTGAACGAAAAACAGAAACAGCATGACGCCCACTAAAATGATTAAGAACATAAGAGTGGCCACGGCGGCTCCCATGCTGGCACTGCCTTGTTGTAATTGAAAACCAAAGAAGGTGCGATAAAAGAAGGTGCCCATGAGATCGGTAGAGAAGTTGGGTCCAGCCAGTGCGCCTTTAACGGCATAAATTAGCTCAAAAGCATTGAAATTCGCGACAAAGGTTAAAATTGAAACCATGGCGATAGTGGGTAAGATTAATGGAAGCTTAATGTACCAAAACGTCTGTAATGGATTGGCCCCATCAACCGTACCGGCATCAACAATGTCATCAGGGATGTTGAGTAACGTGGCGTAAATCAGCATCATGGGAATGCCCACAAACTGCCAAACAGAAATAAAGCTTAAAGTAATGAGTGCGCTGCCTTCCTTTCCTAGCCAAGCATCAAAATAGTGACCCAGTCCAATATTATAAAGAAACTCCTCTGAAATCCCCCAAATAGGGCTCAGCAATAACTGCCAAACAAAGCCGATGATCACCACGGACAGCATGGTTGGCATGAAAATAAGGGTTCTATAGGTGCCGGACAAACGCAGTTTTGGTGAGCTTAATAGAACGGCAAGTAAGAGCCCTATGGGGTTTTGCAATACCATATGAATAGCAAAAAACATAAAGTTGTTCAGTAACGCATTCCAAAAAGCATGGGACCAATTATCATCAGTTATTAAGGTGATAAAGTTCTGCAATCCCACAAAGGTGCTGTTACCGTCTTGCGTATTGAATAGGCTTAAGAATAGGGTATCGAGCAAGGGATACACACTGAAGGTGACGTATATCAGCAATGCTGGTGCAAGAAAAATGACAAGATGCCAGGGAAAGGGCTTTTTTTCATCTGGATGATTAGGTTGAGTCATAACGCTGTCTCTAATAATGCTATCTGGAACCATTTAAATAGGGAGGGCAGGCCGTGCCCTCCCATGGTTTGCGGAAATTATTGTTGAGGAGCGTACCACTGCTCTAAACCATTCTGTGTTTCTTGCGCAGCGGCTTCTGGTGTCATGGTGCCGTTGATCACTTGTGCGCTGACATTCCAAAGTTGGTTTTCCAGGTTTGGTGTGCCGCGAGACAATATTTGATAAGAGTTACGGATGGTCGATTCACAGCTGTCTCTCCAGCTAATGAATTCTTGAGCAACCGGATCTTTGATGGCTATTTTATGATTCGATAATGGGAAGAAACCAGGAACCGCATTCGCAAACAGTTCCGCAAATTCTTGACTGGCCATCCAATTTAGCAATTCTGCCGCCGCGGCTTTGTTGGGAGAATTGGCATTGATGCCGATACCAATATCCGTATGGTCGCTGATATAGCAAGTGTCACCACTTTTTGTCACTGGTGGTGGGAAGGCGCCAAATTCAAAATCCGCCTGATTGTTAAAGGTTTGGATGTCCCATGAACCTGCTGGGTAGATGGCGGCACGCCCCAGCGTAAATAGGTTTTGTGAATCTGAATATTTCTGTGCTTCAAAACCACGGCCAAGATAGGGTTTCCATTCGGCTAACTCTTTCCAAGTATTGACATAGGCTTCGTCAGTTAATTTGGCTTTGCCTTCTAAAAGTGCTTTACGACCTGCTTCGCCTTTCCAATAATTTGGGCCAATGTTTTGAAAGCCCATGGTGGCACTTTCCCATTGATCGGCTGTCCCCATTGCGAGCGGCGAATAACGACTTTCGGATTTAATGGTTTTTAATACGCTAAAAAATTCATCACGTGTTGCAGGAACAGAAAGGTTCAATTCTTTAAAAATTTCTTTGTTATAAATAAACCCATGAATTACAGAGGCCATCGGCAGACAAAATTGGTCTTTACCGTCATCCGTTACCCACGCACTTTTAGCCACATCAGAGAACTCAGTTAAACCTTTTAAGTCATTTAACGAGTCTAAATAACCACTGGTGAAAAGGGTTAAGGAGGTGTCAAAGGGGCGGCAAGTAATCAGATCCCCCGCCGTTCCAGCTTGTAATTTGGCTTGTAATGCTGAGTTGTATTGAGTCGGGGGTGTCGGTGTAAAGTATACTGTTGTATCTGGGTGACTTTTATTGAAGGCTGGAATAATAACGTCCGACCATATATTTGCATCATCGCTACGCCAGCTTTCGATATTTAATGTCCCTGCCGCATTGATCATACTAGCACTGCTTAAAAGAACAGCTGTAGCGATAGCATATCTGGATACGGATAGGTTGGAATGTGCATTAGACATGGTGGTTCTCCGTTTGTGTATTTTGTGATTTATCATCTATTTTTATTGTTAAATACCGAAAATTGGTATCTTTTAGGTATTGTTGATTTGTAGAAATTAGCACCAATGTGGATCTCTGGCAAATAAAAAGTGCAAATAAATAGAAAATATTTTGACCTAAGTGGATTAAAGGTACTATATTGGTATTGTTGTTTTGGGGTCGTTATTTTAAGTGTGATTGTTTTTAAAGGTAAATTTTTATGCAAGTAATTATTCTTCCAACACCAAAAGATGTGGCCTTGTATGCTGCAAATAGGGTGGAGGATGTGATGAAAAGAAATAGTCACCCTGTACTTGGGTTATCAACAGGTTCAACTCCTATAGCGCTTTATAATGAACTCGTTAGCCGTCATAAAGCTGGATGGCTTTCTTTTAAGCATACGACAACCTTTAATCTAGATGAATACATAGGCATTACTGAGAGTCATAAGCAAAGCTACCGTTTTTTTATGAACAAGCATCTGTTTCATTTAGTTGACATCGATGAGGCGAATACTCACCTTCCTTTAGCGGCGAGTTTGGAGCCTGATATTTTGCATCAAGATGCGTCTTCCTATGATCTCAGCATCTCCAGTTCGGGTGGTATTGATCTGCAAATTCTTGGAATTGGTGAAAATGGTCATATTGGTTTTAATGAACCCACGTCTAGTTTTTCATCTAGAACGCGCATCAAAACCTTGTCAAAATCCACTATTGCGGCCAATAAACGCTTTTTTAAAGAGGGGGAATTTCAACCTCACCTAGCGATTACCATGGGTATTGGGACGATATTAGAAAGTAAAGTCATCTTACTTATGGCGACAGGCAAAGCAAAAGCATCTGCCGTAAAAGAGATGATAGAAGGGCCATTATCCTCTATGTGTCCGGCCTCCGTTTTACAACAACATGAAAAGGCGATCATTGTCTTAGATGAAGAGGCGGCAAGTTCATTAGCCCTCAAAGAGTATTATTTGTGGTGTGAGCTAAAGCGTCAGCAATTACATGAAGGAAACTGTGAATGACAGCACTTTATATTGGCGTTGATGGTGGTGGAACTTTTTGCCGTGCTCGTCTTGTTGATGGGGAGGGGACCGTTTTAGGTGAAGCTGTTGCAGGTTCAGGTAATCCACGAATTGGTATTGAAGCCGCATGGCAAAATATAATCAATGCGTGTCTTGAAGCTTGTCATCAAGGTAACATTCCTACAGAAAAATACTCGAAGATTACTCTTGGTTTAGGTCTTGCCGGTGCCAATCAACCATTGGAACAAGAACTGGTTATCTCTCAATCCTCTCCATTTGGTCGGCGGTATTTGCTCACTGATGCCCATTCTGCTTGTTTGGGGGCTTTTAATGGTGAAGAAGGCGCCTTACTGATTCTAGGAACCGGTAGTTGTGGTGTGTTTTATCAGAATGAAGTCTTTCAGATAGTGGGAGGCTGGGGCTTTCCCTTATCGGATCAAGGCAGTGGCGCTCGTATTGGCTTATCGGCTTTAGAGTATTCATTGGCCGCATTGGATGGGACGTCGGCTTCCTCTCCTATGACAGATAGTATTAATGCTGAATTTTCTTTGTCCCCAGAAGAATATGTCTTGTTTCAAAATCGACACCCGTTACCGAAAGAATATGGTGCTTTTGCCATTCAAGTATTCGAGTTTGCTCAGCAAAAAGATCCTATTGCTTTGAGAATTGTACAAGAACAAGTGGCTTGGGTCAGTCGATATCTAGACTGTTTAATCGCAAAAGGCGCTTCACAAATAGTACTCGTTGGAGGGGTGTCGGATGTTATTCGGCCTTATTTATCAGAGCGTTATCTTGCTTATCTCTGTGAACCGAAAGGGGATGCAATGTCAGGAGCCATTTTAATGGCACAACAACAGATAGGGAGAAAAGCAATATGACGACTGTCTTTGCGAAGCGACTTTTTGATGGTGAGCAATGGTTAGCGAATCAAGCGGTTACCTTTAGTGATAATCGAATCACTTCAGTTGCGGAGGCTGAACTATCCAATGCCATGACAAAGGATGTGGTTGATATTCTTGCTCCAGGGTTTATTGATGTCCATGTGAATGGGGGTGGCACTCTCTTTAATCATACCCCGACGCTCTTGGCGTTAGAAAAGATCGTTCAGATTCATGCTCAGTTTGGTACTGTGGCTATGATGCCAACATTGATTTCTGATGATTACAGTATTATGTCGCAAGCTCACGATGCCGTTTGTGAGGCTCTTGCGCAAAACATGGGTGGGATATTAGGCTTGCATTATGAAGGACCTTACCTGAACCCTGTTCGTAAAGGCGTGCATAACGAGTTTCAGCTGAGACAACCTAATGAGGGTATTTTAGCCACATTGCTTGATGTCAGTAAATTTGGAAAACTCATGGTAACCTTGGCCCCAGAACAAGTTCGTGAAGGCTTTATTGAATGGTTGGTCTCCCAAAAAGCCATTGTATGTATAGGGCATTCTGCAGCGACTTATGAGCAAGCTATCGCGGCTGTCGACAGCGGTGCTCGGGGTTTTACGCATTTATTTAATGCCATGACGCCGCTTACTAGTCGTGAGCCCGGGGTCGTTGGTGCGGCATTAGAAACCAATAAAGCGACTTGGTGTGGCCTGATTGCCGATGGGCATCATGTGCACCCTGTATCAATGAGAATTGCGATCGCGGCAAAAGGTTGTGAGCATATGATGCTGGTGACAGATGCCATTCAAAGTGTCGGTTCGAATGAGACTGAAATGGCTTTTCTAGGCAAAAAAGTGATGCGAAGTGAAGGGAAGGTCACGACAGTAGATGGCACATTAGCTGGATCAGATTTAGATATGGCAACAGCGGTTCGTAATACTATTTTTCTAACAGGTCGTACACCAGCGGAAGCATTGCAGATGGCCTCGCTTAGGCCAGCTGAGTTTTTATCTATAGACGATCAGTTCGGACATATCAAAACAGATTATCGTGCCAGTATGGTCGCTTTAAGTGAAGATTACCGGGTGCAAAAAACCTGGATCGATGGTCGAGTCGCTTGGGAGCCGTTTATAACATGCAACTAAAGAATCATGGATAAACTCTTTGACAGAATCACAAAAGCGGAAAAGAGAGATAAAGCAATAATAATTTTTTTACTGGGGGCAATAAAAGCAAGCGGTTTAAATTTCGATAAAATAAAACCGATAATGACCCCTGGCAGCATTTTCATACAAAGTACATAGGCTTCTTGGTTCATTCCATCAGCTAGCATTAATAGCAAAATAGAAATGGGCGTACCAACCAGAAAGAAGCAGAGTAATGCATTTCGAGTGACGGCAGGTGTTTGTGCTTGGTAAAGTAGTGCCATAATAGGGCCGCCGATCGAGGTGATGGTGCCAGAAAAGCCAGACAAGAATCCCGCTATGGCTAGGTTTGATCGAGTTAATTTAATTGAGGCATGTACCGATGAGACGAGAGAAGCGGCCAACAGACTGATCCCAATAATGACGCCTAAAAGCCATTGGGGTAAATAGGCTAATGTGAGAACACCACACCATGATCCTGGTATACGGGCGAGAATAGCGGGTAATACGGTTTTGATTTCAAGAGGTCGCTGTTCATTGAGATACATTAATAAAGATAAAAGAAACCCCAGTATCAAAATGGGACCAGGCATGTAATTTTCATTTATGATAAATAAGGCAGGGGCACTTAACAGTGCAAAACCAATACCGACTCTGGCTTGAACCAATATACCAGCAATCACAATGGCCAAAGATAACACATCAATGGCCGAATAGGATAATTGTGCAAAAGACAGCATTCAGCGACCTTTTGCACTACTTGTGGTGGTTAAAATATTAGTTCGCTCCTGCACCTTGTCTTGATTCTTCAGAGTTTTCGACCAAAACAGCGGCGCCTATTTGGTTGATTTCTTCCCACAGTCCGGTGTCGATTTCAATACCATTATCTATCGTTTTCTCTTTTATACGAGCAATTTCTTCAGCGCTCATATGGAACCGAGTTTGGTGATCACCTGAGTTTTGCAGTGATGAATCTAGATCGACTCGAGAACTGCATATAATGGTTAATGCTTGCTTGTCTTGATCGTTGCTCTCAAGGTGAGTTATGGCCTGGCTAAATGACGGATAGCGGGCTCCAGCTTTGATTGCGGCCGTATACTCAGTCACAATGTTACTGCCATTTCTCCAGTAGGCTACTACACTGATGCCTCGACGGCCGCAATCGGTTAATGCTTTTAAGATAAATTTACGATTATGGCAGTTATGTACGCTGATGGTGGCAATGCCGCACTCAAGCGCTTTTGCGTGAGCTAGGTCGACGGCGGAAGCGATGCAGTTTAAAGCACTTCGACCATGACTATCAATGATGGCTGAGGTGCTGTCTTCATAAACAACGGTACTCATGGCTTTATTTTTATCGTCCTTGATATAAGGCAGTGTGTTTTCCAACTCTTTTAATCCATTTAGACCATGCTTTTCTAGCCATAAGATCATGTTAGCGGCATCTTCATAGTTGCCAACATAATAATTGGCGGCTTCAAAACAACGACGTAGTGCGGCTTTTAACTCATTCATAGAGACATGCATTAGACATTACCTCCTTTTTTCGGTGCCAATGGCATAAACCAATCATCATTAAAACTGCCTCCAATGTCTTCTAATAAAGGTGCACCTTGGAACATAGTATTACGAACCCATAATTTTGAGCGAGGATCGAATTTACTGACACCAAAAAAGGCCAGTTTTGCTCTTAGTAGATGCATAGGCAAGACGTTTTTATCGAGTAGGTTCGCTTGAATATCCCCATAAACACAACGGTTCATACTTTGAATTCGTCTTACAATGCCTCTTAATTTCGGCTTGGTGACCATAAAACGTGCAGTAGAATGATTAGGAAATATTTTTATGTAGTCACACAGTTGGTCGTAACATTTACGAACCGCATAGCCAACGCCAAGAGCCATTTGCTTGTCTTTACCTTTTTCTGTAGCCGCTTGACCTAAGCGAGGTTCCATTTTTTCCTCCGACCGATACCAAAAAATATCTCTGGAGCCACTCTCTGAAAAGTCGATTTTTAATGCCCAAGCATAACGGTTCTCGATGACCTGCTTTAAAGTTTGTACAGGCATAACCGGATCTAGGTCTAAAAACTCATCTGATCCATGGTGGCTTTCTAGGCTATCGACTAATTCAGGATGCAATTCAAGTAGCAAGGACACGAGCAGTTCTTGTCCTTGCAAGGAGCATGTCTCTTCACTCCATAAGATCAAGCTGTTCCAGTTGTCCAACTTCGACTCTAGGCGTTGACTTAATAGGGCAAGGTCTTTCAATACGATGACGTTATTTTGGCTTTGCCATTCGTCTTCCGTGTGAGTTTCACTCATGTGGTGCTGTACACGATAAATTAAACGATTTAATTTCTCTTTAGCATCCTCATTATACAGGCCAAGTTGTCTTACTCTTGCTAGGGCCAATTCACGCATTTCAACCCATTGATTGATTAACATTGGATGGTTCATTAGATAGGGTGCCATACCTAGCCCTGTCGAATTACCTATGCCAAAGTAGCGCTTAATGTCCGCTTGCATGGGATTAAATGTGGCTGGTGAACGCATTTTCGCAATGTGTTCCGCTTGGAATAGGCTAAAGTTCCTCAGCATAAAGCAAGCAAACATTTCTGCCGAGAAAGGGCGAGCAAAGTCGGGCCAGCGGGTAGATACTTTCTCCCAATCAGCCATGCCTAACTTACCACTTCCATAAACAGCAGTAGTACGGTAGAGGTAACCTACTTTGGCAATTTTATCTATATCTGGTTGTCCGCCTGCCGCCAATTGATCAACAACGTAGTCAAAGTTTCGAGCGCTTCTATTGGCCCTTGATAGAACAAATACTCGAGAATCAACGCGTCCGGCCTCTTGTTTAGGCACATTTTTACGTAACATTTCTAAATAAGCCTGACTTACTTTACCGCCGACTAATGCCATGGTGAGGTCCCATTTAGAGGCAATAACACGATCGTTTCTCTCATCTGGAGACAAATAGTCTGAAAAAATAACAAAGCTAAAAAGATCATGAGGTGTTTGAATCTCATAGATAACGGTGCCGTAACCCTCATTATCCAGTGACATTGTGCTCATGACAATTTGCCAACGTTCACGCATGACATGGCGTACTAATATGCGCATAAAGCTTAGACGGCTTTGATGCATGGCGCCTAAACGCTCTAAATCCATAACCTGATCAATAGGCCGAAGTGGTAACGCATTACTTCCTCTTAATGAAGATTTAATCGCGGCGGATGTCGTCATGAAGCACACTCTCTTATGAATTAATGGACAGTACAGGCCTGAGTTAATAGGCATTTATATTTTTTGTTGTGCCCCATGATTGACTATCGTTCCGTTACCATCAAATCAAAAAGCTCTATCATTAAATAAGTAATTCTTATCAAAACAGATAAAACTATTATTTTTACTAGAGTTTTACTTTTTTAAGATACTTATTGGAGACTTTTACTCTTTGATTCATATCAATTTATCTTTATTGTTTATCGCTTTGCTTTCGCTAGGATAAAGTCGGCAAGGGCATTGGCGGCAGGTGACAGCGATTTATTATTGAGTTGCACTAGGCCAATTCGTCGAACCACATGGGGAGTGTCGAGAGGGATAAAACATAAGCTTTTGCTTTCCTTTGGAAAGGCATATCGAGGCAAGGTGGTGATTCCAACACCGGCTTCTAACATGGCAATTAAAGAGATCATATTGGAAATGTAAAACTGGGACCGACCTAGCAAAGGACTGGCTTCACTGTCTTCTAATAGTCGGGAAGTACCATTACTAATAAAGCGATGCTCCAATAATGTTTTCCAGTGAATGCCTTTTTGTTTTGCCAGTGGATGATCGTTTGGACAGACGACACCAATTTGATCCTCCCATATGGGATGAAACAATTTATCTGGATGCTCATCTTTATGAAAGAGGCTGGCGATGCCAAAGTCTACCTGTTGATTTTCTATCATGTTGAGTACCGCGTCGGAGTTATCATCAAAAAAACTGACGTTTAAGTCTGGGGCGTCGGCGACAAATTCCAGTAACAATTCGGGTAATACTTGGCTCGCAATAGAGGGGACGGAAGCTAAGCGTATGTGTCCTGTTTTATGGTCGGCCATCAGCATCATGTCTTGAGTAATACGATCATGATGGGCGATTAATTCCTTGGCTTTAGGTAAGAATAATTCTCCAAAGGGGGTCAGTTCTGCTTTTGCTGATTTTGTATTGCGCTTTTCAAAAACATCTTCGCCTAATTTATTCTCTAGGTCTTTTATTGATAGTGAAATGGCGGGTTGTGTTCTGTGAGCCCGTTCAGCCGCCACGTGAAAGCCTTTCAGCTCGGCTACCCAGACAAAATGGCGCAGTTGAGTAATTTTCAATTCTGGCATCATAATAAAAAAACCTTATCAGTTAATATTATTTATTAATTTTTATTATTAAATCATGAGTATTAGTATGATGCCAATACCATATAGGAGTAACAAAACATGTCCGATTCAGTTTTTCGTAATTACATCGCCGGTGAGTGGGTTGATGGTAACAGTAAGAATATAGATAACATTAGTCCAGCCGACACTAAAGATATTATCGGCACCTATGCTCAAGCCGACAAATCTCAAACTCTTGCGGCTATTGCCGCCGCGAAGCAAGGCCAGCTGGAATGGGAAAAAAGTGGTTTAGAACAGAGATACACTGTCTTAATGGCCATTGGTGATGAGTTGATTGCCCGTAAAGATGAATTAGGTGAATTACTTGCTCGTGAAGAAGGTAAAACGTTAGCGGAAGGGGCGGGTGAAACTTATCGTTCTGGTCAGTTCTTTCATTACTATGCGGCCGAAGTGCTGCGTCAAATGGGTGAGACAGCGGATTCAGTGAGACCTGGTGTAGAGATTGAAACGCGCCGTGAACCTGTGGGTGTAGTGGGTATTATCACGCCATGGAATTTCCCAACCGCAACCGGTGCTTGGAAAATTGCACCCGCATTGGCTTATGGTAATGCGGTTGTATGGAAGCCAGCGAATCAAGTGCCAGCCAGTGCTTGGGCATTAACGGAAATTATTTCTCGTCAGAACCTTCCTGCAGGTACCGTTAACTTAGTTATGGGACCGGGTTCAGAAGTAGGTGACACCTTAATTCACTCTCCTGATATCAATGCGTTAACTTTTACTGGATCTCTCGAAACGGGTCGTAAGGTGGCCGTTGCAACGGCGGCGAACTTAATAAAGTGCCAGTTAGAAATGGGCAGTAAAAACGCGCTTATCGTTTTAGATGATGCGGATTTAGACAATGCGGTTGAATGTGCTGTCGGTGGTGCTTACGGTGGCACGGGGCAAAAATGCACAGCGTCTTCTCGTCTTATTGTGACCGAAGGTATCCATGACCTGTTTGTTAGTAAAATGATCGAGCGCATGCAGAAGCTGGTTGTTGGCCACCCTCTAAAAGCAGGAGTCCATATTGGCGCGGTTGCCGATGCGAGACAAATGCAACAAAACCTGGCTTACCTTGCGCTTGCTAAGGAAGAAGGGGCTGAATTGGCTTACGGTGGTGATGTGCTAACGGAAGAAGCAGATGGTTATTATATGCAACCGGCCTTATTCGTGAATACAACAAATCAAATGGCAATCAATCGTGAAGAAGCCTTTGCCCCTATTGCTTGTATTATCAAAGTGAAAGACTACACAGAAGCATTGACGACACTAAATGATACAAACTTTGGCTTAACAGGCGGTATCTGCACGACCTCTCTTAAATACGCGAATGACTTTAAACGTAACGCTAAGACGGGTTGCGCCATGATTAATTTACCAACAGCAGGTACGGATTATCATGTGCCATTTGGTGGGCGTAAAGATTCCAGTTTTGGTCCTCGTGAACAGGGTACATACGCGAAAGAGTTTTACACAGTGGTTAAAACCACGTATATGCGCGCTTAAAAAGGGCTGAATCATGCATCAGGATCTTATCGTCATAGATGGTTTGCAATACTCGAATTGGGACAGAAACATCTTCTTACAACTAAAAGAAGGTGGTGTCACTATGGTGCATGCGACCATTGTTTATCATGAACAAATTCGTGAAACCTTGTTGCGTATTGGTGAATGGAATACGCATTTTGAACAAAATGCGGATCTCATTATGCCGGTTCGTTGTGCTGATGATATTCGCATTGCGAAAGCCACTGGCCGAGTCGGCATTATGTTTGGTGCTCAAAACTGTTCTCCAATCGAAGATGACATCAGCATGATTGCGATAATGCGTGAGTTGAATTTAATGATCATGCAGTTGACCTATAACAATCAAAGTTTATTAGCCTGTGGTTGTTATGAAGCGGTTGATAGTGGTGTTACTCGCTTTGGCAGACAGGCCATTAAAGAAATGAATCGAGTGGGGATGATAGTGGATATGAGTCATAGCGGCGAACGTAGCACGCTTGATGCCATTGAAATATCAGAACGTCCCATTGTGATTTCCCATGCAAACCCGCTTAGTTTCCATGAAGCAAAGCGCAATAAATCGGACTTAGTATTGAAAACACTGGCAGAATCCGGCGGTTTGTTAGGTTTCAGCTTATACCCATTTCACTTGAATAATGGTTCAAATTGTAGCCTTAGTGAATTTTGCGACATGATTGCTAATACGGCCGATTTAATGGGAATTGATAATATTGGTATAGGCACTGACTTATGCCAACAACAACCCTTGTCTATTCTGGAATGGATGCGAAATGGTCGTTGGTCGAAGTTAAAGGATTATGGTGAGGGATCGAAATCCAATTCGGATTGGCCTGAGCCACTTACTTGGTTTAAGGATAGCCGAGATTTCCCTAATCTGACAACAGGCCTTATTGATAGGGGGTTTAACCACACTGAGGTCGCAAAAATTATGGGGCAAAACTGGTTAAGATTCTTTGATGAAGGATTAGCGCCACAGGCTTCTTAATAGGTAACCAAGTTAACGAGCGCGTTTATGTGTTCGTTAACACCGGATAAATTCAATAACTATAAAAAATAACTATCCCCAGGAGACTTACCATGAGTAGAGTATCTCAAGACGGCTTACGGCCAAATCAAGCAGATAGCAGTAATACAGGGTTGCTCGCAGGAGTGGATTTGCCTGTATTTATTATCAGTGGCGGTGGCTTAGCTCTTTTTGTAATTGCGGCACTGTATGACATTAATATGGTATCCGCATGGGTGAATTCCACTTTTGCTGTATCGACAAAATTATTTGGTGCCTATTGGCAAGTACTGTTATTACTCACTTTTGTAATCGGTCTGTTTATGGCGATGGGACGTACCGGTAACGTTGTATTAGGCGGTATTAAAGCCCCAGAAATTTCCACGTTTAAGTGGATGTCAATAATCATGTGTACCTTATTGGCTGGTGGTGGTGTCTTTTGGGCCGCCGCAGAACCTATGGCGCATTTTACTTCTGCACCCCCTTTGTTTGGCAAAGCCGAAGGTGCTCAAGCGGCTTATAATGCCTTAGCTCAAAGCTTTATGCATTGGGGCTTTTTAGCCTGGGCTATCTTAGGGAGCTTAACCGGTGTGGTATTCATGTATTTGCATTATGAAAAAGGTTTGCCACTTAAGCCAAGAACGCTGCTTTATCCTGTTTTTGGGGATAAGGTAATGACAGGACCTTTTGGCGCGATCGTGGATGCCAGCTGTGTCTTGGCGGTTGTTGCAGGAACGGTTGGACCGATTGGATTTCTAGGATTGCAAGTGAGCTTTGGGTTGGAGAAACTCTTTGGCATTCCAGATACATACACGACTCAGTTAGTCATCTTATTAACCTTGATTGGTATCTATACTTTGTCTGCCGTAAGTGGGGTAACAAAAGGTATTCAGATATTAAGTCGCGCCAATGTCATCCTTGCTGTAGTACTCATGGCGTTTATTTTATTGTTTGGCCCAACGGCATTCATTATTGATAGTTATCTACAAGCGTTTGGTATTTATCTTGATCAGTTTATTCCGATGGCTACCTTTCGAGCAAGCCCTGGTTGGTTAGATTGGTGGACTGTGTTCTTTTGGGGCTGGTTCCTTGGTTATGGTCCATTGATGGCGATGTTTGTTGCTCGTATTTCGCGTGGACGCACCATTCGTCAAATGGTGGTATTGATTTCAGTAGTGGCTCCAATCATCACTACTTTCTGGTTCACCATAGTAGGTGGTAGTGGTCTGTCGTTTGAGCTGGATAATCCAGGTGTGATTTCAGAACCCTTCACTGGATTTAATCTGCCTGCGGCATTATTGGCGATTACTGAGCAATTACCAATGGGGTCATTAGTGTCAGTGCTCTTTCTTATTTTGACGACGATATTTGTGGCAACAACGGGTGACTCTATGACGTATGCCATATCCATGGTCATGACGGGTACTGATCAACCTCAGAGCGCTATTCGTGTTTTTTGGGGCGTTATTATGGGCTTAGTCGCCGCATTACTTATTTCAATTGGTGCAGGTGGTATTTCGGCGTTGCAATCTTTCATTGTGATCACCGCCGTGCCCGTTTCCTTAGTGCTTTTACCGTCACTTTGGACGGCTCCTCAGATCGCTAAAAAAATGGCCGATGAGCAAGGTCTATAAATCATCTAATTATTTCTTGAAGTATTAGAAAAGGTGAGATGCCTTTTCTAATACTGATAGCCAGTAAGATCATTTTCTGTAATTAAGAGACAAAAAATCGATGAATACATCCATTAAAGCCCCAGTTAAAACGAATTTATTCGCATCAAAAGCGCCATTAGAATGGGCGATTATCGCTAATGGCCAGTTGTCGACGGCGCAGATTCCAATCGACCCGCAAGGTAATGTGGTTGAAGGAGGGATTGAGGCGCAGGCACGTCAGACCATGGATAATCTTAAACATACGATTGAGTCGGCTGAACTCACCATGGATCATGTGACGCAGGTATTAATTTATGTGACGGAGCGATCTCAGTTACCTGTTTTTAATAAAGTGTATGCTGAGTATTTTTCCGCCCCCTTTCCTAATCGTGCGGCTATGATTGTGGCTGGTCTTGCAAGAGAAGAAATGCTATGTGAAGTTGTTGCTTACGCGGCGGTTCCACAAGCATAAGCGATCAGTTTATGTGATACAGAATAGACAAAAGCTTATTACAGGACATTCCTATAATAAGCTTTTTTATGACTCTTGTATTTTATGGCTGTTGACTGCTATTTTTTGATCCATTGTCCGTTTGATTCAATGTAATGGCCATTCTGTGTTTTTTGAAACGCTTTCGTTGCGGCGAGTGCTTCTACTTGAGGTAGCGTTAAACCGTTCTTCTCGGCTAATTTTAGGTATTGTGCTTTTCGCTTAGCATTGATCTCATTCACTACTTTTTTAGCTTCGGCATTGTCTACTACAAGGCCAAGATAGCCTGAGTTTCGTTCACCAACTAAGCCTTGGTTCTTTGCTTCGTCTAGTGACAGAGCCCAAGCGGAAAAAGAGACGCACATAGCGGTTAGTAAGGTAATAAGTTTCATTTTTTTCATCTTGATCTCCTTAGAATAAGTCACTGTCATCACTGAATAATGAATCTAATTCTTTGTCTACTTTGACCCGAATTTCATGGTCGACTTTTACATTTAAATTTATCGTAATCGGTTCTTTTGTGGCCACTTCCACCGTGTGAGTACAGGCGCTTAATATAAAAATCGCAACCATTGAGGCCAATGCTTTTAGGCCGAATGCTTTTATCATTGTGTTGTCCTTTTTGTAGCCTGTTTTAAGCAGTGCTATTCATGTCGATATTTTTGCTCAACTTTTTGTGTGATCTCATCACTTAAGCGCAATGCTCTAAGTAATGTAAACACATTTTCTTCATGATTGTAGTTAAAGTTGACTTCTTGAGCTTGTTTTTTATTGTAACCTTTTAAGTTTACATTAAGCGTTAATTCTCCGCTTGGTCCAAGCTTGACTTGACTGTCCAGTTTTTGAATATCTAAATTTTCCAATAAACTGAGTACGCTATTGAGCTCTTTTTGTTGAGATTTTATGGCGTTAAAGGCGGCGTTGTTTTCAATGATGAGAGCACCTTGATCTTGATTGTTTAGTTCTCCTTGCTTTATTTCAATCTGATTCCCATCAAAGGAAATTGGCAGATTACCAGCATAGCGCCCAGTCAATTGGATAGTAGGATCATTATAAAGAGCCATTAATTGGCTGGCATCAATGTCTTTAAAACTCAGGTTCGCGGTTTGTGTTAAGGCGCCAATTTGATATTCATCCATCAAAAAAGCACCACCAAATAGGGTTCCTTTAAGATCGCGTATTGCGATTTGATTGTTTTGTAAAGTAAACCCACCTTCAATATGTTGTAGAATCACGCCGGCACGTAGCTCTTCAAGGGTGAAATGAGAGTTGTCCAATGTGATTACTTTATCTTGATAGCTGGCCGACGGTCGACTATTTAATTTGTTAATAAGGTAATCCTTGTAGAGACCGGAGATTTGCTCTAAGGCGAGAGAGAAATGCGCACTCTGTGCTTCTATATCTCCTTTTACTATAGCTGAGAAGTATCCGTTAGTGAGCTGTACTTCAGGATCAAATTTTCCAATTAAAGGATTTAATCGATCGGCTGTTTGCTTTGGAATACTCAGTGTAAAAGGGTGTCCTTGGTTTGATAAGGTATGTGTTGCTATTGCTGTGATTCCTTCCGTAGCAATGCGGTGGGAAGCAACGAGGTTTGTTTGATAATGCCCAACTGAGTCCATCTTTAAATTCGACAGTGTGATTTGGGGGTGTTGCAAGGATTTTAACATGCTAACGGCAGTAAACTGCACATCAGCTTCTGCTGCATCTAGGTCAAACTGCGCCTGAACTGTATTAGTAAAACCACTCAATTTAATGGTGTCTGTCTGGTTGAGTTGAATGCGGCTACCGACTATTTGACTGTTTAAGGTCGCCTTTGCTCTCAGCTTACTATCTATTTTGGTAACCAGTTTTCCATTGTAATGTTGAAACTGGTAGGTACCTATTTTTCCAGATGCAATCTTGACTTGACTATTGAACTCGCCATTAAACGCACTCGCTCTGTCTAGTATATCCGTAAACGAAAAGGCACCATTTATAAACGTTTCGGCTGTTTTTAAGCCGATGAAACTGGGTAACTCATCTAATGCTATTTGATACTCTCCTGTAAGAGTGGCATCACTAAGGTCAGCGCTAATCCGAATGCTATCCACCTTTTTGGTTGTTGCTTGGAGTGTGAATTTGCCTGTGGCGGTATTGGGGTTGTCTAACAACATTGAAATAGTATGCGCTTTTAACTGATAGGCATTATTTCCAACCTTATCAATGCTGTGCAGAGACATATACGGGATGGACAGCTGATTATTTAATAACTGGATGGGGTCAGAAACCGTTAATTGCCAATCAAATGCCATTTGATTCATTAAAAATTTTTGAGCATCGGATTGAGCTTGTTGAGCAAGGCAAGATGGCTGTATCTTAGCTTGAGTGATGAGATCACTTGCATCTATTGTTATTGCTTGGCTAGATAAATCGAAATTGGATTCTAGTGCCCCATGAATCGAAAAATTCACCTGGCATTGATTAACCGAATAGGGCAACTGACTGTCTATTTGACTACTCAGTTGTAGCCATTGGCTATTTAAAAGAAAAGTATGTCGACTATTCAACTTTGCCTTCTTCTGCTGAATCGCATTCAGTAACGCAGGGGCTTTTGCCAAGGGGGCTTTTAACAATTCTTTTATTACTCTGTCACTAGATAACTGTGCGTTCCCAGATACTTGATTGTTTGAAAGCCGGATGTTGGCGTTGATATCTCCAGCGATCAAAAATTGATTGAGTTCGTTTTCTTTAAGGCTTAAATGCACCGTACTTAGAAATAGATCACTCTGAATCTGTAGTGATTTTATTGTTAATAAAGGCCGGGATTCTGGGAGAGTGAATGTTAAAAGATCGACTGGGTTTTGTGCGTCAGTGCTTGTTTGAGATGAAGGGCTAGGTGTTTGAGTTAATGGCCCCATTGATATGGAAGAGTGCTTTAAAGTGGCGTTGTCTATTACTAATTCGGTGGCACTAAGGTCAATTTCACTTAGTTCTAGTGTTTGACCCTGATATTGAAGACAAATCTTATTTGCTCGTAGGGAAAAACGCTCTGTTATAGACCAATCAAAACAATCTAGTTTGATATTGAGTTCAGCAAGCTTTGGCGCTAAATACCATTGAGTTATCGATAGACGATAAGCGTAGGTTATTGATACCGCAATCAACAGAATAAATACAATAGTGGCGCTTATACGTGGGAGCATATGGTCCTTACTTTATTACGGATTGTATAGAGTGGTTACCAGTAACGTTTTTTGACGCGATAGCGTTTTACTATTGTTATTGGCTTGTTTTTGATGGTATTAAAATACGACATAATTCCTTTAAAAAAGGCTTCATTAGGCGCTTACCATCTTGAATGCGACATCATCATCGCTATTTCTTGAAATAGAAGTTTAAATCTTTTAAATATGAATAAGTTATTTATTAACGTCATGTTTTAAGAGGTAATTTTGTGGATGATACTCGCATTATGTCGTTTTTATTAGTACCTGGATTCGCACTGACCTCTTTCTCTTTGTCAATTGAAGTACTTAGTGTAGCAAACAGTTTACTGTCATACGATGCTTATCACGTTCATTTATATGGAGAAAAATCGTTAGTTAAACAAACGGCTGTGACTAGTTCAAATGGTATTCCCATTCAAATTGAGGGAGATATAACGAGCTGTAAACAAACAGATACGTTATTTATTTGTGCTTATTTAGGGGCGGAAAACTTTTCTCAGGTGGAAACATGTAAACAAATAAAGTCTCTGTATAGGCAGCAATCGCGGATGGCATGTTTGTCCAGCGGTAGCTTTATATTGGCAAAATGTGGGTTGTTGAAGGGTAAGAAATGTACCGTTTATAATGAGCAAGCTATTTCTTTCAAAGAAATGTATCCTGATATAGATATACAAAATACCATCTTCTCAGTGGATGGGAAAATACTATCTTGTGCTGGTGGCACCAGTGCACTGGATATGATGCTGTATATTATTACACAAGATTACGGTAAGGCCTTTGCCCAAGATGTTTCAGAAATATTTTTACAAGACCGAGTTCGCTCATTCGATGAAATTCAGAAATCACAGCGCTATTTGTTGCTAAAAGAAAAATCTCCCTTGTTGGCCGCGGCGGTTGAGATTATGGATGAGAACTTGAGTTTAACCATATCAATTGAAGAAATTTCTCATCAGATTGGTACTACTCCTAGAAATTTAGAAAAAATATTTCAGCGAAATTTATCGACTACGCCCAAAAAATATTATCTAGACATCAGGCTAAAAGAATCTCTACATTTGTTAGAAAATACGAATATTAGTATTACGGGCATCTCACAATTAACAGGGTTCTCTTCTCAAAGTTATTTTAGTCAGTGCTTTAAAGAGAGGTACAATTCGTCACCTCAAAAAATTCGTTCTAATACGGCATAGTTCGTTTTTTACCCCTATGTTGTTCGTGTTTTTGATATATCCGGTCGGTTAATTGCTTTCTAATAATTAACTTCATTAAGAGGTTAGGGGAAAAAGTATGACTACCGTAATTGAGAATAACCTGCACAGCATTACACCATTATTTGAGGAAATTCCTGTAATAGATTTAAGCTCTCTATTAGATGGCAGTAATGAATATGCTGTGGCGAAAAATATAGGTGACGTGTGTGAAAACGTGGGTTTTATGTATATTAAAAATCATGGTGTGCCTCAATCCCTTATCGACAGAATGTATCAACTCAGTCAGATGTTCTTTGCTTTATCACTAGAGCAAAAATCAGAATTAGATATTGCTCTTTCAGGTAAAACACTAAGAGGTTATATCAAAACATACGCAGAGAATGTTAACCCTACAGTAACCAATGATTTGAAAGAATGCTTAGATTTAGCAAAAGACTCTAATGGGAAACAACCTTTTTTTGGAACGAACCCTTACCCCAAAATGTTGCCTGAGTTTAAAGAAGTCTATGAAGCGTATTATGATCATATGATGGTACTTGGTCGTAACCTAGTGAAAGCGATTGCATTGAGCCTTGATTTGCCTGCAGACTATTTTGAAGCATTACAGAAAGATCCTATTACTATTCAGCGATTCTTGCATTACCCTCCGCAAACAGGAATGATCTCAGAGAAAGAGATCGGTGTTGGTGAACATACAGATTATGGGTTTTTAACTATATTATCTCAGGACTCAATTGGTGGATTGCAAGTACGCAATAGGGCCGGTGAGTGGATAAGTGCACCGCCAATTGATGGTACTTTTATTGTGAATATTGGCGATCTAGTTCAAACCTTTACTAACGATAAATATATATCCACGATGCATCGAGTGATCAATGCTGGAGACAAAGATCGTTATTCCATGCCGTTTTTTATGGATTTAGACTTTGATGCGGTGGTGGATGTTGTACCCACCTGTCAAAGTGATGATCATCCGTCGAAATATTCCCCTTATACCTGTGGAGAGCATAAGTTTTCTCGTTTCATTGATAGCTTCCCTCATTTGTCAAACCAGAGGTAGCGGGGTAAGCTTCTAGCTTATTTGGGGCCTTAAGGAGTTATGAATGAATTTTTATATGATCGATACTGTAGAACAAATGGATTTAGCACTTATTCATGAGACTTTAAGCCGCACTTATTGGGCAAAAAATATCCCTTTCTCTGTTTTGGAGAAAGGGTTAAATAATTCTTTATGTTTCGGCGTTATGAATGCGGAGCATCAACAAGTTGGCTTTGCTCGAATGATTACAGATCGGGCTACATTTGCCTATTTAGCGGATGTTTTCATCTTACCTGACTACCAGGGATTGGGTTTAAGCAAGCGGTTAATGAAAGCGATTTTGGCACATAAAGAGTTACAGGGATTAAGGCGTATGGTTCTGGCAACCAGTGACGCCCATGGATTATATGAACAATTTGGTTTTAATCAGTTAGCCAATCCAAACAGTTTTATGGAAATTTGGCAGCCTAATGTATATGAAAATTAATGCTCTGTTTAGGTAGGCTCTTTTGCTTTGAAGGCGTCATCAACTAATGCTAAATAATGATTCTTTTGAGCTGTTGATAGCCAAGCACCCGCAAAAGAATTTTTTGCTAATCGATATAGCTCATCTTCAGTTAAATTCGATTCTTGTATCAATGCTCGGTAGTTTTCATTCATATAACCACCAAAATAGGCCGGATCATCAGAATTGACGGTGGCATTTAGATTTAGCTGTAGCATTTTTTGAATTGGATGGCTTGCCATAGAGTCGACGACACAAAGCTTTAAATTAGACAGTGGGCAAACGGTTAAGGTTAGTCGACGCCTTAAAATTTCAGAAGTAAGCTGGGTATCTTCTAAGGCTCTATTACCATGGTCGATACGATCAACATTAAGGATGTCTAACGCTTGCCAAACGTAATCTGGAGGTCCTTCTTCACCTGCATGAACCGTGATTTTTAATCCTAGATCTTTACAGCTTTGAAAAACGCGACTGAATTTTTCAGGTGGATGATTTAGCTCTGAGCTGTCTAAACCTACCCCAGTGATCTTATCTAAAAATGGCTTGGCTAAGTCAAGTGTTTCAAATGCACTTTCTTCACTTAAGTGACGTAGAAAAGACATGATGAGCTGATACGTCATGCCCCATTTTTGTTCTGCTTCAGTCAGTGCTTTAGTGATACCGTTAATTTGAATATCAAAAGCAATACCTCGCGCTAAGTGTCCTTGAGGGTCAAAAAATAGTTCAACATGGACGACATTCTGAGCATGAACCTTTTCTAGATAAGCCATGGTGAGGTCGTAAAAATCCTCTTCTTTTAGCAGTACTGACATACCTTGGTAATAAAGGTCTAGAAAGTCTTGCAGATTGCTAAATTGATAGGCCGCTTGTAGCTCTTCTATGGAGTGGTATTTCAGGAGGATATTGTTGCGCTTTGCTATTTGAAACATTTGTTCAGGCTCAAGTGTACCTTCTAAATGCAAATGCAATTCTGCTTTTGGCATGCGCTCAGCTAATGTAAGCAATTCAGTTTGAGTTCGCATCTTGTACCTCTTTAAACTTTGTATGTTGCTTTATAGGTTGCTGTCTCCGTTTTAATATCTGAGACAGAGTCGAGATAGCAATTTCTCCTGGTTGCTTACTAATAATGTCTGGCTCACCCATAGGGCATTCCATACGCTCAATCACATCATGAGTAAATCCTTTATCTTTTAGCTTATGTTTAAAACGAGCGCTTTTGGTTTTTGATCCTATTACCCCCAAGTAAGCAAAATCTCCGCGTTTTAGTATGGCTTCCGATAAGTCTAGATCAAGTTGATGATTATGGGTTAATACTAGGTAATAACTTTGGCTAGGGAGATCTTTAATCTCATCAATTGGGTAATCTGACGGTATTTTGATTATATTGTCAGCGAGCTGGTTTTGATTTGGAAATTCTTCTGCTCGGCTATCGATCCAATAGACTTTACATGGTATTTGTTCTAAGCAATGGACAATGGCTTTTCCTACATGTCCTGCTCCGAAGATGGCGACGGTAAAATCAGCCTGAAAAACGCTTTCAAATAATAATGCCACTTTGCCTCCACAGCATTGCCCAAGAGTCGCCCCTAAAGGATATTCTTTAATTTCATTAACAGACTGCTTGTTTGTTAAGCATTCGCGGGCGTAGGCCATGGCTTTCCATTCAAGGTGGCCGCCACCAATAGTGTTAAAGATGGCTTCTTGGGTAATCAACATGCGAGCACCGACTTCTCTAGGAGTTGATCCTTTAATAGACACAACAGATACCATCACAAAGTTTATGCCTGCTTTTTCGAGTTGTGCGGCGTGTTGAATCCAATGTAGCTTCATAAGTGTCCTAAAAGTAAGCGATTATTTTTATATTGTGTAGATAAGTGACCTAGAAGATCTTGTTTAGCTACCACGATAGGTGCTATAGCCATAGGGAGATACCAGTAATGGAACATGGTAATGTGAATTTGGATCATTTATCCCAAAGCGTATGATGATATTCTCAAGAAAATAGGGCTCTTCTTGCTTTACGCCTTTGGCATTAAAGTAATCCTTAATCTCGAATTCAAGTTCGTATTTACCAATGCTAAATATGGCTTGAGGAAGAATGGGATTATCGCAACGCCCATCGCTATTTGTCATCGAAGCGGCAATCTTGATTTTGCGCTCATCTTCTATTTTAAAAAGAGTGATGGCAATGCCTGAGGCAGGTGTTCCACTCATTGTGTCTAAAACGTGAGTCGTTAAATAGCCCATGATACTTTCCTTTCATTTTTTTCTTGCTAGAAACATTAGTTTTAGTTTTTTCTTGATAAATATTCAATCGTTTTTTTATGAAATGAGGGAATCTGAATAAAAAAGTGGGTAATAAAGAGCAGCTACTGAGGCCAGCAACTGCTCTGTGGTTGGTTGGCTTAGTGAGGAATCGCGTCAGTGATGCCTTCAACATACCAGTTAACTTGTGCTAGTTCTGTGTCTGTGAGCGTATGACCTGCTTCAACCACGACTTTGCCTTCATTATTTGTAATCGGTCCTGTGAAAGGGCTGATTTTACCTGAGCGAATATCATCGTAAGTCACTTTGATTTTTGCTTTAACGTCTGCAGGTAAGTTTTCGTTGATGGACGCAATACTTAACATATCGTCTTTAAATCCACCCCAGAAATCAGCGGGTTCGTATGTACCATTGATCACCGCTTCGGTTGTTTTGATGTAGTAAGGAGCCCAATCATCACGGACTGAGAAGATGTGAGCTTCTGGTGCAAAATGGCTCATATCGGATGCTTGGCCAACGGCTCTCATGCCACGTTTTTCTGCGGCAATTAGAGGTGCAGGGCTATCAGTGTGTTGCAGTAAAACATCAACACCTTGGTCCATTAACGCATTGGCCGCATCGGTCTCTTTACCTGGATCATACCAAGAGTTTACCCAAACGATTTTAAATTCAACGTTTGGATTAACGGTTTTTGCAGCCATATAAGCCGAGTTGATATCACGGAATACTTCAGGAATTGGGAATGATCCAATGTAGCCAACCTTGTTTGTTTTCGTCATCATCCCTGCGGCGATGCCTGAAACATAACGACCTTCATAGGTTCGTAAAGCATAAGTGCCTAGGTTTTTAGAGCGCTTATAGCCTGTAGCGTGTTCAAACGTTGTTTTAGGGAAACGTTTTGCTACTTTCAATGTAGGGTTCATGTAACCAAAAGAGGTTGTGAAGATTAAATCGTTACCTGATTTTGCTAATTGTGTAATAACACGTTCCGCATCAGCACCTTCCGCAACGTTTTCAACATAAGAGGTTGTTACTTTGCCTTCAAAGTGTTTTTCGAGTTCTTCACGTCCACGATTATGCTCATAGCTCCAACCATGATCGCCAACAGGGCCAACATAAACGAAACCAACTTTAAATGGGTCTTCTGCTTGGGCTGCTGATATACCAGCGACAAGACCTAGGCCTAATAATAAGCTTTTTAACTTCATTGATTTAACTCCTATACGCTTAATAGCGCTCTACATGATTACACTTAATTTTATGTTTATGACAAGTAGTGCAGCGGATGTTTAACCATACCGATTTGCTACGTTTACATAACTTTATTATTTACGCCATTTGTCTTGGATCGAATGGTTTACCAAGAGATCTCGGTGCGAGTAATTTTTCTTTAAAGTGATCGGCACTAATAATCACCATGACCACGACTGTCGCAACATAAGGCAACATGGCGAGTAAGTTTGGAGAGATATTCCATCCCATGCCTTGAAGGACTAAATGCATAATGCTTGCCAACCCAAAGAGGTAAGCGCCAAGCATAATACGACCTACGCGCCATGAGGCAAATACCACCAATGCTAAGGCAATCCAGCCTCGCCCAGAGGTCATGTTTTCAATCCACATTGGAGTATAGACTAACGACATGTAAGCGCCTGACAGTCCTGCCATTGCGCCCCCAAACATGACGGCACAATAGCGAACACGCAGTACCTTGATACCGATAGCATTGGCGGCATGAGGATTCTCACCAACGGCTTTAATGATCAAACCTATGCGAGTTTTAGTGGCCACATAAGAGACTAGGGCCGCTAAGACAAAAGAGAGATAAACCAATAAATCGTGAGTAAAAAGAATGTGACCGATAAAAGGGATATCGGATAATACTGGAATAATAAGAGGTTGGAAGCCTTGGACTGTCTGGCCGACAACACCTGAGCCAACGAAAGCACTTAAGCCAGTACCAAAGATGGTCAGTGCTAAGCCTGTCGCTACCTGATTAGCACCAAGATGCAGTACTAAAAAGGCAAAAATCAGACTCATAAACATACCGATGATAATAGCGCCAATCACCCCTAAACCGACAGAGCCAGAGGAGTACGCCGCCAGAAAACCAACGACGGCCCCCATGAGCATCATTCCTTCTTGACCTAGATTTAATACGCCCGATTTTTCACAAATTACCTCTCCTAAAGCAATCAGCAGTAATGGTGTACCGGTTTTGATGGCGGCAAAAAGAACTTGAGACAATAATTCAGCGTCCACGAGTTACTCCTGAATAGGGTTGTTGTTAGTAATGAATGAAACTCGATAACGAATAAAAAAGTCGCAAGCAAGTAGGAAAAATAGCAAGACGCCTTGGAACATACCTACTACAGCCGTAGGTACGCCAATTTCAATTTGTGCTAAATCGCCACCCATATAGAGAACCGCCATAAATGTGGCTGATAGCAATGCCCCTAAAGGATGTAATCGACCAAGGTAGGCGACTATGATGGCAGAGTACCCGTAACCAGGAGAAACACTGGGAATGAGCTGCCCTATTGGTCCAGTCACTTCGGCAACGCCAGCGAGGCCGGCTAATGCGCCAGCAAAGAGCATCACAATCCAACTGATTTTCTTACCATTAAAACCAGCGTACCGAGCAGCAGGTTCATCCTCACCAAACACTCGAATTTGAAAACCAATATGACTTTTATTCAACAAAACCCATGCACCGATGGCCGCGAAGATAGCGAAGATGACACCAAGATGAATCCTTCCTTCATCGAATAGAATTGGCAAGGTTGTTATATCTGAAAATAGAGCGGACTCAGGAAAACCGTAGCCTTCAGGGTCTCTTAATGGCCCATGTACTGCCCAAAGTAATAGATAAAGGGCAATATAATTAAACATAATCGTCGTAAGTATTAAGTTTGAATTAAATTTCAGTTTTAAGTAGGTTGGAATAGCCGCCCACAACATGCCTGAGACAACGCCGCAAATCAATGTGATGGGTAAGGCTAATACAGAAGAAGAATCGATAAAAGCAAGGGCGGCAGTACTTCCTCCCAATGCTCCCATTAGTAATTGACCTTCTGCTCCAATGTTCCATAGATTTGCTCGGTAGCATAATGACAAACCTACTGCACATAAGAGTAAAGGTCCCATTTTCACAAACATTTCTCCGATATTGTACATATCAGATAAGGGGGCAATAAGTAGTACCTGCATGGCTTGGAGCGGATCTTTACCGATGGCTGAAAATAGTACTGAGCCAAAAATAAGCGTTAAAAAAATGGCTAAAAGGGGTGATGCGATCTTCATTAATGTGCTTTGCTCGATTCTTGCTTGCACGCGGATCATAGTACTGTCTCCTGTGAGTCAGAAATAAAGCTACCGGCCATCCATAAACCTATTTGTTCAATATCAGTTTCATCGGTTTTGACGATAGGAGATAGATAGCCATCACATATTGATCCGATTCGATCGGCCAGTAGAAACAGTTCATCTATATCTTCTGAAACCAGTAATATGGCAGCGCCCTTGTCTCTTAGTTCAAGTAGAGATTGATGTATCGATAATGCGGCCCCGACATCAACGCCCCAGGTAGGGTGTGCACAAATGAGCACGATGGGGTTCTGTCCGATTTCTCGACCCATAATGAATTTTTGTAAATTACCCCCACTTAAACTTTTTGCTTCAGAGAATTCTCCGTGACATTTGACTTTGTAATCCTTAATGAGACTTTGAGCATAAGTCTGAACTTTTTTCCAATTCACCATGCCATTACTAACGAAGTCTTTGCTTTGGGTGAGGAGGGTGTTTTCACTAAGGGTCATTTCAGGAACCGCGCCACGACCAAGGCGTTCTTCTGGCACATTGGCCATACCCAATTTGCGTCTTTCTCCTGCATCAAATGCCCCAATATCTTGTTGATTTAGGAAAAGCATATTGTCAACAGAGCGACCGTCTTCACCACTTATTGCTGCCATTAGCTCATCTTGTCCATTGCCCGCAACGCCAGCAATACCAAGAATTTCACCGGCTTTAAGGGAAAAATTTACCTGTTTAAGCGAGGTGCCAAAAGGTTGTTTAGTGGGTAAGGTAAAATCTTTAGCTTCCAGAATAATCTGTTGGCCTTCTTTTTTGGAGTAGCCCGCATCTTGGTCTGCCAAATCCCCAACCATCATTTTAGCGATACTTGAAGGGGACTCATCTTGAGGAGAGCAGGTACTGATGACTTTACCGCCACGAAGGATAGTGGCTTTTTGGCATATTTCAGTTACTTCATGCAACTTATGACTAATAAATAGAATGCTACAGCCTTCGTTTGAAAGTTTCTTTAGCACAACAAATAAGCTTGACACCTCTTGAGGAGTGAGTACTGATGTGGGTTCGTCTAAGATCAGTAATTTTACCGATTGTACTAAGCAACGAAGTATTTCAACTCGTTGCCTTTCTCCTATTGATAAGGAATGGATATAACGGCTAGGGTCAACGTCTAATCCATAAATTTTGGAAAGCTCAGTAATTTTGTCAGCCAAATTATCAATTGAGGACAATTGCTTTTTACTTAGGCACAGCTCAATGTTTTCTGTAACCGTTAGTGTTTCAAAAAGAGAAAAGTGTTGGAACACCATTCCGATGCCTAAATCACGGGCGTCACTGGGGGATTTTATTTGTACTATATCTCCATCCCAAAGTAATTCGCCTTTATCTGGTGAAACAACGCCATAAATCGTTTTTACTAATGTGCTTTTACCCGCTCCATTTTCTCCTAATAAGGCGTGAATTTCACCGGGTTGTAAAGACAAATTAATGGCGTCATTTGCAAGACAACCCGGATACTGCTTGGTTATATTACGTAATTCAATTCGATAGTCAGTGTGATCTGAAGATATTGTCACAATGTGTTCTCTATACAATAAGTCATTAAAGAATGACTAAGTTTTTGTTAAATTCAAAAAAGCGTATCGCAACCTATAAATGAAAATGATTATTTATAGTGCGTAAAAAAATAACATGACCTTTTTGGTGCGCTGACAGATCAATATAGATACAAATTGATCATTAATACAGGTAATGCAAAAAACAATTGAAACTTTGGTTTCAGTTATTCAATATATGTGCCAATAGTTTTATTTTTACTGTGTGCATTTATAAGGTTAGATAATACGTAACTTTCTAATAATTGTCTTCTTGGTCAATATTAAATGCCATAAAAAATAGTTAAAAAATGTCATATAGGTAAGGTGAAGTACATTTATGAAAACTTACGAAAGAAATCTTATTGGTTATGGAAAACAGACACCCAATCCAAAATGGCCTAATAATGCTCGTTTAGCCGTTCAATTTGTGTTGAATTATGAAGAGGGTGGGGAAAATAATATTTTAGAAGGTGATGCGGCCTCAGAGGCGTTTTTATCAGAAATGGTTGGCGCGGATGCTCGCAAGGGGGTTCGCCATATGAGCATGGAATCCATATATGAATATGGAAGCCGTGCGGGAGTTTGGCGAGTACTTAAACTGTTTAAAGACTATGATATTCCTTTGACTGTCTTTGCCGTTGCTATGGCATTAGAGAAACACCCCGAGGTAGCCGCCGCGTTTGTTGAGGCGGGTCATGAGATATGCAGCCATGGGTACCGATGGATTGACTATCAGTATGTTGATGAGGATACAGAGAGAGACCATCTCTATAAAGCAATTGACATTATTAAAAAGGTCACTGGCCAGCGACCTTTGGGTTGGTATACAGGTAGGACGGGGCCCAACTCTCATCGACTAGTCGCGGAAGAAGGTGGGTTTTTATATAACGCTGATGACTATAGTGATGACCTTCCCTTTTGGCGAGACGATCCAAATGGACCTCAATTGATCATCCCATACACTTTAGATACGAACGATATGCGGTTTGCTGCTATGCAAGGGTTTAATACAGGGGAGCACTTTTTTCAGTATTTAAAAGATGCCTTTGATACCTTGTATCAAGAAGGCGCGTATGCTCCCAAAATGCTGTCAATTGGGCTTCATTGCCGTTTGATTGGGCGCCCGGCTAGAGTTGCTGGCTTAAAGCGTTTCCTTGAATATATTCAGTCCCATGACGATGTATGGTGCTGTAGACGAATTGATATTGCTCACCATTGGAGAGAACATTTTCCATATGAAAGTCGCTCATCGGATTCTGAACACAAAGAAGGGGTATGATTTATGATACTACTTAATAAGCCTAGCGAACTGTCCTACGAAATATTTATGGATGTATTTCAAGGTATTTATGAGCACTCGACCTGGGTCGCGGAAGCCACTTGGCGCGCTATTAGTACAGTTGAAGATAGATCTGTTTTTGATGACGTTGAATATTTGTCTCGTACGATGCAAAAAATTGTCGATGACTCAAGTAAAGAAAGTAAACTTGCCCTATTAAATGCTCATCCTGATTTAGCGGGTAAAGCCGCATTAGCTGGTGCATTAACGGCGGATTCTACGAATGAACAAGCAGGCGCAGGATTGGATACCTGTACTGAAAATGAATTAGCGCTTTTTCATAAATTGAACTCAGCCTACAAGGAAAAAAATGGCTTTCCATTTATTATGGCCGTCAAAGGTGCGAGCAAGTATGCGATTTTAGACGGTTTTGCTAAACGTATTGAAAATGATACCGAGACAGAGTTTTTGCATGCTGTAGGGGAGGTTCATAAAATTGCATTCTTTAGGCTGCAAGAAAAATGATTAAGTGAGCATCTAGTTTCTCTAGAGCAATGCTACTTGTGAAGAGTTGGTCTATAATAGTGTTAGCTAAGTATCAATTATTAAACATTTAATTTTTCATGATATAAGTTGAATAGGCCGCTCACTTGAAGTACTTTTCAAAGAAAATAGACGATATTTTGTATTCAGGGATTACGGATAGATCCGATGATAGCTTGTATTATCTACAAATCATTAATCTATCTTATATCCTAAGTTTATCTGGCATTGCTTTTTTGTGTGTTTTTTTTGTGTTTGTATCACAATGGCCGATTGTTTGGTTTCAGATGATATCCGTTTTTATTGGTATTATGGGATTTAGACTCAACCTAAAAGGGTTTCATAGTAAATCGGCTGTTTTTTTGCCGTTTTTTTTAATTGGTTACCTCTTAATAAGTTCATTTTTCTTTATTGGTGCTAATAGCGATTTGCATTGGGCTACTTCCCTATATCCAATTTATTCTTTTACCGTGTTTCAAAGAAAACATTATTTAAAAAGAATTTACCTTGTTTTGCTTGGTTCTATTGGCTTTTTTCTGTGTGAATTTATTGCGCCAGAGACATCCATATTGGTTACGCCTCAACAGCAAGTATGGCTCAGTGCTTATACTTTTTGTATCAGTATGATTTTTGCTTCTTTAATTATGAATCTATTGATTAGTCGGCTTATTAAAGCTAACCAGCATTTAAAGCACTTAGCTGAAGTGGATGAATTAACAGGGATTTCAAATCGAAGAAAAGTACTTGCAGACGCCGTAGATGTTTTTGCCGGTTCTTCTTTTAATGGAAAAAAATGTTCTTTTGCCATCATCGACTTAGACCATTTTAAGAAGATTAATGATACCTATGGTCATGACGCGGGAGACTTAGTATTGCGTGAAGTAGCACAACAGATGGCAACGAAAATGGATGCTAGTTTTAAATTGGGGCGCTATGGTGGAGAAGAATTTGTGATTGTCATGCCAGACACGGATGTATTAAGTGCCGAGCAAAGTATGGAAGCAATGAGAGCAAATATTGAAGATCTGCAAATTGAAACGAAACAAGGCATTGTGGTGCCCGTCACGGTTAGTATTGGTATTTCGTCTATTAACTTTAATACCATGAGGTATGAAGAGGTTCTGTCCGAAGCGGATCAGGCGCTTTATCTTGCAAAAGATGAAGGTCGTAATAGAGTGAAAACCTACTCTATCTATTAACACCAAAAGTCATTTTACTTCTAATCAAATTTTGAGTTCCTTATGAAAGAAATAATAAAGATTCGCATTTTGCATAAACATGCGGATTTTTTAGTTGTGCATAAACCCCATGGAATGAGCTTTCATGCAGAATCTGAATCTATTGGCTTTATTGAGTCCCTTTATACTATCACATCGTATAAAGAGCTCTTTCCTGTGCATCGATTAGATAAGATGACTTCTGGGTTGTGTGTGGTGGCTTTAAATAAATCTGCCGCCCAAGCGTTTGGACGCTTATTCGAGGAAAGAAGGGTGAGTAAGCTGTATGTTGCTATTTCTGATAAAAAGCCCAAGAAAAAGCAAGGTCTTATTAAAGGTGGTATGTCTCCTAGTAGAAGAGGGCAATGGAAACTGACGCAAACGGATGTGAATGTGGCTGAAACGCGGTTTTATTCTATTTCAATATCTCCAGGAAAACGTTTGTATTTTCTTGAGCCAAAAACAGGAAAAACGCATCAATTGAGAGTGGCAATGAAAAGTATCGGTGCGCCAATTTTAGGTGATACTCGTTACGGAGGTTCCGAGTCAGACAGAGGTTATCTGCACGCTTGTTATTTATCTTTTTTATGGAAAGGTGAAATGGAAGCCTATTTTCTTCTGCCAGAAGCAAGTGACAGCTTTAATAGTGAGTCAACCCTTCTAATTCAGCAGTTTTATGATAAAAAGTTAAATTTGATCGAATAAACAATAAGATTATTCTCTCTGAGTGGCTGTTAACATGTAAAATGGGCGCCAGAGGTATTTTTATGAAGAACGTATTACTTTATTGTCGACAGGGTTTTGAAAAGGATTGCGCTGCAGAAATTTCAGATTTGGCCAATCAAGAAGGGTTTTATGGTTATGCAAAAGTAACTGAAAACTCAGGGTTTGTTTTATATGTAATGGATCAAGATGATGCTGGCGAGCGTTTAATTGAAGGTTTAGATTTTAATAATTTAATTTTTGCTCGCCAAATTATTGCGGTTAATGATGTTTTGGAAATGTCTCAAGGGACTCGAGTGGAGTCTTTGCTTGAAGCCGCTCGTTCATTGCCCCTTGCTGAAGATTTATGGATAGAAACAGCGGATACGAATGAAGCGAAATCTTTATCTAGTTTGATTAAGAAGTTTGAAAAACCCTTAAGAGCGGGTTGGAAAAAATCTGGTTTAATCCGTACTAAAGCTATCGGGGTTCGCCATCATTTGTTTTTACTGGATGGCGAGTCCGCTTACTTAGGTGTGTCCTATGCGTCTTGTAGAAGCGACCATTTAATGGGTATTCGTCGATTACGGTTTCCTTCTGCGGCCCCTAGTCGCTCAACGTTAAAGTTGGAAGAGGCTTTTCATCAATTTATCCCAGCGCATCAGTGGGATAAGCATTTGTCTGAAGGTTTAGTGGCTGTCGATTTGGGTGCGGCTCCTGGAGGGTGGACTTGGCAATTTGCTCAACGAGGGATTCATGTTATTGCAATTGATAATGGACCAATGCAAAAGGCGTTGATGGCAACGAATTTAGTTGAGCATGAGAAGTCAGACGGCTTTAGGTATCAACCTAAACGTCCAGTTGATTGGTTAGTATGTGATATGATTGAAACACCGATGCAAGTGGCTTCATTGATGTCAAAGTGGTTGGTTAAAGGGTGGACCAAAAAAACGATTTTTAACCTTAAATTACCAATGAAAAAGCGCTATCAAGAAGTGGATCAGTGTCTTGAGTTCATGCATTCAGAATTGAAGCAGGCAGGCATATCGTATAGCTTACAAGCAAAGCATTTGTATCATGATCGCGAAGAAATAACGGTCTGTATTATTACGCGTTAATCCAAATATCCTGATCATAAAAAGCCCGCTTTATGTTGTGTAAAGCGGGCTTTTATAGTTTAGAGGCTGTCTTTAGGGTTGAAGGGGTAATACCCCATCGCTTCCTCCATTAACGCATCTCTTTGGTAGATATCTTGGCGGAACTCTGGCATTCCGTTTTCATTAGGAACAACGGTAAAGTAAACCAAATAAACAGGGAGTTCTTTCGGTAAGGAAATGACATTTGTTGCTTTGGACTGTTTTGCCTTTGATAGCTCATTCGCTCGTTTTGTATTTGAGGATACTAACAGTTGTGCAAATTCCTCAGGTCGCTCTAGCCTAATGCACCCAGAACTAAATGCTCTAATGTCTTCTTTAAAAAGATGTTTGGCAGGAGTATCGTGTAAATAAATGTCGTTTTTGTTTGGAAACATGAACTTATAAGCACCAAGTGCATTACCATCATCTGGAGTCTGCTCAAACCGATATCTTAAGTTACTGTGGTCGACTTTAGACCAGTCAATGGATGAAGGGTCCAATTGTTTCGCCCCAACAGTCCAGCTCGAAAATACTTGATAGCCATGTTTGGTTAAGTAGTTAGGGTCTTGGTGTATTTTAGGTAGCAAGGTTTCTTGGGCGATTCTATGGGGTACTCTCCATGTTGGATTCGTCACCATATAGGTCATGTTGCCTTTAAATACAGGCGTTTTACGCTCATTTTTACCTATGACTGCTTTCATTGTTGAGTGTCGATCATTAAGATAGGTGTGAACTTTGTAATCGGTTAAATCCACCCATATTCGCTCAGACTCTAGTATCGAAGGTAGCCATCTCCAGCGCTCTAAATTGTAAGCGATTTGTTGCGCTCGAACTTTTACTGGGATATTGAGCATTTCAATCGTTTGAGCACCCGCTTGTCCATCAGCAGTTAAGTCGTGACGCTTTTGAAACTGAATCAAGGCAAGTTTTAGTTTTTCATCAAAGACATCTTCATTGGTTTTTCGTGTTGAAAAGCGAATGTCACCTAGCTGAATTAATCTTGCTCTTAGTTGGGCAACACGCTCGCCTTGATCTCCTGACGTTAATGGTACTCCTGCCTTGATGCGAATGTCTGGTTCTTTATTATTAAGGTTCTGGTAATAAATTAACCACTTTTGCAATACTTGATAGTTTGGATGTCTCGGGGCTAGCAGAGGTAAAAAGTTGATCATATCGGAAGTGTTTTCTAAGAAAAGGATCTCCGACCAATCGTTTGTAGGTGCATCTAATTGCCAGTTTGGGTCAATTAGCTGTGGTTCATAACGCCCAATACTTAAATCGTGTGCATAGCTGGAAAATGCAATTGTAGTAATAACGTCTAATTCTGCAAGTTGCTTTTGACTTGGTGTGGCTAACGCCAAATATTCTTTAATCTCTTGGGTATAATAATGTACGGGGTTTAAACCGTGTGTATAAGACTCTTCAAGGATGGTTAATAATTTGTGTATGGCTGGATCAATTTTATCTTTCTGGATCCAGAAGGGGGAATACTCCCTTTGCTCGTAAGCGGATAGGACGGCATTGTTTGGGATCGCTTGTCCAGCGACAGGCGTAAATGCGGTTAACATTAAGGACACTTGTGCTTGAACGTTGGTTTCAATTTGTTTATGGCTTGGTGGCGTTAGAATAAAGGTGTTGTTAGTTTTTGGAGATGAACATGCCGCAAGAATCAAAGATGTAAGGCAAATGCATGCTGTTTTTGTGGTAATCGACCTCATTAAGTCTTCCTTTATGATTGGCTTTAACACTGAGTGAATTTTTCCATGGTGGTTAATAGTAAAATAGCCTCTTCTTTATTGCTACCGCAAGTTTCTAGGTGCGCATTAAAGTCAAAGCATACTTTTGGGCGAGACTCTGAATTAAAAAGTGCACAGTTCATGTTTTCTAATAAATGAATGCATTTTACACCTGCAGGTTTGCCATTGGGCATGCCGGGAATAAAGCTGGTGATTGAAGGGGATATGCAGCAAGCGCCACAATTTGAACGGCATTCCATACAATGAGTCCTTGTTAATAGATACTGCGAATGTTTAAATCATTGTTATACTAAGGATGGTAACATTAAAGTTATGTAAAACTCTGTTCTTTACTGTAAATGTATTGAAACCAGAATCATGTAGTTAGATGAACGTAAGCAAAGAGATGTGATCCGTGAAAAATAAAATATTATTGGTTGAAGATAGTCCTGTAGTATTGAAGGTTCTTCGATATCTGGTATCACAAAATGATTTGTTTATTCCTGTGTTGGCAAAATGTTATGCCGAAGCTCTGGAATGTCTAAAAGAGCATTCCGATGATTTCTTTGCGGCTGTAGTTGATTTAAATTTACCTGATGCTGAAAATGGTGAGATCGTTGATTTAGTGCTAGATCGGCAGATCCCCTGTATTGTTTTAACGGGTAATTTTGATGATGATTTACGTTTAAGACTACTGAATAAAGGTGTTGTTGATTACATTACGAAAGACAGTCGCTATTCTTTTAATCACGTTATGAAGGTTCTTGATCGATTAGAAAAAAATAAACGTATTAAAGTGCTCGTCGCGGAAGATTCCTCAACAAGTCGTTTATTTATTAAGATTCTACTACAGCAGTATCAGTTTCAGGTAGTTGAAGCTGAAGATGGTCAAGAGGCATTAGCGATTCTGGAGCAAGATAGTGCTATCCGTATGCTGATTACTGACTACAATATGCCTTTGATAAATGGGTATGATTTGGTTCGAATGCTAAGACATAATGAGCGATTCAAGGACTTAGTTATTATTGGTTTATCTGCTGAGGGGGATTCTTCGCTTTCAGCAAAATTTATTAAGTCTGGTGCCAATGACTTTTTGAAAAAGCCTTTTTATCACGAAGAATTTCATTGTCGAGTCAATCACAATATTGAAGCACAGGAAATGCTTCAAACCATTAGAGATCTTGCGAATATTGATCCTCTAACGAAATTGTACAATAGACGCTTCTTATTTACTGAAGGTGAATCTCTTTATCAAAAGTCAATTTCATCAGATCGAACTCTAGCGGTTGTAATGCTCGATATTGATTTTTTTAAGCGTGTGAATGATACCCATGGTCACTTAATTGGTGATGCGCTACTGACTGATTTTTCAATGCATTTAAAGAAAAGTTTTCCTGAGGAAATGATTAGTCGATTTGGTGGTGAGGAATTTTGTATATTAATTTCTGTTGAATCCATGAGTTTAATTGTTGAACGATTAGAGCGTTTTTTAAGTGATATTAAAGAAATGACATTTACGGAGAGTGAGATCTGTATTACTTGCAGTGGCGGGTTGTGTTGTGAAATGCAGTCAACATTAAGTCAGGCTATTGAAGTAGCGGATGAAAGGCTGTATATAGCTAAAAATACAGGTCGAGATAGATTTGTGTATGAATAAATAGTGAACATTGAAAATAAGAGGCCCCTCACTTATTGTGAAGGGCCTTTTTTTTAGCCTTTTAGTAACTTTATTAGAATAGGGTTAACAAGGCTTGGATTCGCTTTGCCTTGAGAGGCTTTCATTACTTGCCCAACGAAGAACCCGGTCATTTTCTTTTGTTTGTCCGGTTCTGCAGCACGATATTGATCGACTTGAGCTTGATTGGCATCCAAAATAGTTTGAATCATTTCTTCAATGGCTTTAGTGTCGGTAACCTGTTTTAAGCCTTTGTTTTCAATGATTTCGTCAGCAGTGCCTTCTCCATCCCATATGGCTTGGAAGACATCTTTTGCTGTTTTTCCATTTATTGTATTGTCTTCGATACGTTGTAACAGCAACCCTAAATTTTCTGCGGAAACCGGTGCATCAATAATATCTATCTGGTTTTGATTAAGCAGTTTGCTTAGTTCACCCATTACCCAGTTTGCAGACAGTTTTGGATTTTTGGCAGCTTGAGTAACGACTTCAAAATAATTGGCCATGTCTCTAGAAGAAGACAGTACGTTAGCGTCATATTCGCTTAACTTGTATTCACTCATGAATCGCTGTGCTTTTTGTGCAGGCAATTCCGGCAAAGTAGCTCGAATAGCATCTACGTATTCTTGGGTAAGAATGACTGGCAGTAAGTCGGGACAAGGGAAGTAGCGGTAGTCGTTTGCGTCTTCTTTAGAGCGCATGCTGCGGGTTTCATCTTTTTCCGGGTCATATAGGCGTGTTTCTTGAATGATTCTGCCACCATCTTCAAGGATATCGGCCTGCCTTTCTACTTCAGTATGAATGGCTTTTTCGATAAAGCGGAAAGAGTTGACATTCTTAATTTCTGTTCGAGTACCATATTCTTGTTGGCCTTTAGGTCGTAAAGAAATGTTGACATCGCAGCGCATTGAGCCTTCGGCCATATTACCATCGCAAATGCCAAGGTATGTGACAATGGAATGAATCATTTTCACATAAGCAACGGCTTCTTTGGCGGAGCGAATATCCGGCTCGGAAACAATTTCAAGTAAGGGTGTGCTAGAACGGTTTAAATCGATTCCTGTCATTCCATGGAAATCTTCATGTAATGATTTACCTGCATCTTCCTCAAGGTGTGCTCTTGTAATACCAACACGTTTAACTGTGCCGTCTTCAAGCGTGATATCTAAATGTCCAACACCAACAATAGGATCATCCATTTGGCTAGTTTGATAACCTTTTGGTAAATCTGGGTAGAAGTAGTTTTTACGAGCAAATACCGACTTCATACCTATTTCAGCATTCACTGCGTGACCAAACATAACGGCCATTCGTAATGCTTCTTTGTTTAAAACAGGTAAAGAGCCTGGCATACCAAGGTCAACTAATGCTGTTTGGGTGTTTGGTTCAGCGCCAAAACCAACGGCCGCACCAGAGAAAAGCTTAGATTTTGTGGAAAGTTGGGCGTGAATCTCAAGGCCAATTACAATTTCCCAATTCATTCTTATACTCCTTCCGCTAATGTAGGTGTTTGCGTATGCCAGTCAGTGTTTTGCTGGAATTGATGAGCGACATTTAATAGTTTTGCTTCTGCAAAATAATTTCCCATTATCTGAAGTCCTACCGGCATCTTATCGATAAAGCCAGCTGGTATCGACATAGCAGGAATGCCTGCAAGATTTACGGAAAGAGTGTAAATGTCTTCTAAATACATAGCTACAGGGTCTTGAGTTTTACTATTCAACTTAAATGCTGTGGTAGGGGCAACTGGTCCCATGATTACATCAACTTGAGACAATGCGTCAACAAAGTCTTGCTTTATTAATCGACGAATTTTTTGAGCTTTCAAATAATAGGCGTCGTAATAGCCTTCTGAAAGCGCATACGTGCCGACCATTATGCGTTTTTGTACTTCCGCTCCAAAGCCTTCAGAGCGTGACCTCATGTACATGTCTAACAGGTCTTTAGGGTCATCACAGCGGTGACCAAAGCGTACGCCATCGAAGCGTGAAAGGTTTGAAGACGCTTCCGATGGCGCAATGACATAGTATGAAGGAATGCTTAGATTTAAGTTAGGAAGAGAGATGTCAACGATGGTTGCTCCCAATTTCTCAAACTCTTTTACAGCATCTAAGGTGACTTTAGCTACTTCTTGGTCTAGAGCATCGCCAAAGTATTCTTTAGGTAAACCGATTTTCAAACCTGTTAATGGCTGGTTAAGATGAGCCGTATAGTCTTCTTTTTCAGCCTCAGAGGATGTTGAGTCTTTTTCATCAAAGCCTGCAATGCTGTTTAATATATGAGCACAGTCTTCGGCAGAGCGAGCCATAGGGCCAGCTTGATCTAGACTGGAAGCAAAGGCGATCATACCAAAGCGGGATACTCGTCCGTAAGTGGGTTTTAGACCCGTGATACCGCAAAACGAAGCGGGTTGACGAATGGAGCCACCTGTATCAGTCCCAGTTGCGGCAACAATTAACCCTGCTGCAACGGCCGCCGCCGAGCCACCTGATGAACCACCAGGGACAGCTTCTAGGTTCCATGGGTTCTTGACACTACCGAAAAAACTGTTTTCGTTAGAAGACCCCATAGCAAACTCGTCCATGTTCGTTTTACCTAACATGATGCTGCCAGAATCTAGCATTCTTTGGGTAACGGTTGATTCGTAAGGCGGTACAAAATTGTTCAGCATTTTTGAGGCGCATGTTGTTAATGTATTCTGCGTGCAAAACAGGTCTTTGTGAGCAATGGGGATACCAATTAAAGGATTTTTTTCACCGTTGCTAATGCGAGTATCTGCAATTTTTGCGGCCGTTAGCGCTTTTTCTTCCGTAATGGTAATAAAGCTGTTAATTGATGTGTCGAACTGTTTGATGCGATCAAGAAAGTGTTGGGTTAACTCAACGCTTGAAAACTCTTTCGCACGAAGTTTCTGTGCAAGTAACGTAATGTTTTGGCTGTGCATTTCAGTAAATCCTATTAATCAATAACTTGCGGAACTAAATAAAGGCCGTTCTCTGATTGAGGGGCAATGGCTAAGTACGAATCCCGTTGATTAGACTCTGTTACCGCATCTTCTCTAAGTCTCTGAGTCATTTCTAAAGGGTTGCATAAAGGTTCAACACCATCCGTGTTTACAGACTGCATTTGCTCAACCAAGGTTAATACGCTTGAAATGGATTCTTGGTATTGTTCTGATTCATTGTCAGATAGCGATAGTCGAGCTAAGTGAGCGATTTTTTGCACGTCTTGTTTGTTGAGTGACATATTTCACCTAAATAAATTTAATATGAATGAAAATTAAATAACTTCTATTGTATCTATATAGAAGATGAGTAGAAAGCGTCTAGGGCTAAAAACTCCCTTACAATGAAGAAAAACAAAATAATTTTAAGAAACAAGAAAATAGATGGGGTCAATTTGCAAATTTAATGCCTTTCGGCTTGCTCAAAAGCCTGATGGTTGTTACATTTTCATGCTGTATCGTAATGTATCTATCAGGGTGTAGAAATTCATGTTTAAGAAAATTAGGGGAATGTTTTCAAGTGATTTATCGATCGATTTAGGGACGGCTAATACCCTTATTTATGTTCGTGATCGCGGGATCGTTCTTGATGAACCATCTGTTGTTGCTATTCGTCATAACGGAAATCAAAAAACGGTGGCCTCTGTTGGTACGGATGCGAAGCGGATGTTGGGTAGAACACCGGGTAACATCACCGCTATTCGCCCACTGAAGGATGGCGTTATTGCCGACTTTCATGTAACAGAGAAAATGTTGCAATATTTTATCTCGAAAGTTCATGAAAATAGTATTTTAAAGCCAAGTCCTAGAGTTCTAGTGTGTGTGCCTTGTAAGTCAACTCAAGTAGAAAGAAGGGCTATTAAAGAATCTGCTCTAGGTGCTGGAGCAAGGGAAGTTTATATCATAGAAGAACCTATGGCTGCCGCTATTGGTGCTGGTTTGCCTGTCGCGGAGGCATCAGGTTCTATGGTTATTGATATTGGTGGTGGCACGACTGAAATCGCGATTATTTCATTAAACGGTATTGTTGCCTCGGAATCCATTCGAGTGGGCGGTGATCGCTTTGATGAAGCGATTACAACCTATGTACGTCGTCAATATGGAAGCTTAATTGGTGATGCCACAGCAGAAAGAATTAAAACAGAAATTGGTATGGCCTATCATACTGGTGATGAACTGCAAATTGATGTTCGTGGCCGTAATTTAGCAGAAGGGATTCCTCGTGCTTTTACACTAAGAAGTACGGAAATATTGGAAGCGTTACAGGAACCATTAGCTCAAATCGTTCAGGCTATAAAAGGTGTGCTGGAGCAATCTCCTCCTGAATTAGCTGGTGATATCGCTGAATCTGGTTTGGTTATTACGGGTGGTGGTGCTTTACTCCGAGAAATTGATCGTTTGATTAGCGAAGAAACTGGCTTACCTGTAATTATTGCAGACGACCCATTAACTTGTGTTGCTCGTGGTGGTGGTATGGCGTTAGAAATGATGGATAAACATGCTTCAGAATTATTTACGGCTGATAACGAGTAGAGCTTAGGAGTTTTGTTATTAATAGCTCATTGTTTTTTGAAGGTAAGGTATCGGCGTTACGTTTTGCCTTTTTAGTGTTTCTATCTATTATGATGATATGGGGTGACGCTCGTCACTCTGTATTTTTTCCTTTCAGACCTTATCTTAGTTGGTTAGTCACGCCTATCCAAATAGTTGTCACAATGCCTCAAAAGGTTATCTCTTGGTCCTTTGAACATTTAGCGAGTCGAGAAGACTTGGTTTCAGAGAATCAATCTATTAATCAAGAGCTGCTTGTTCTAAGAAGTCGATTGCAAAAACTGGATTCTTTAAGAGCGGAAAATGTTCGCTTAAGAGAATTATTGGATGCGTCGCAGAAAGTAGAAGAAAAAATTATTATGGCAGAAGTTATTGGCTTTGATCAAAATGCTTACAGCCACAAAATTCTTATCGATAAGGGTTTTTCAACTGGTGCTTATGTGGGGCAGGCTGTGCTTGATGCGACAGGCGTGTTAGGTCAAGTTGTTGAAACAAGTGCTTATAATAGCCGTGTGCTTCTGATAGCCGATGCCAGTCACCAAGTTCCAGTTCAACTTTCGAGAACTGGGTTTCGGAGTATTTTAAGGGGAGTCGGTGACTTAAGGCGTATGGAGTTACTAAGTGTTCCTCATTCTGCTGATGTAAAGAAAGGTGACATTTTAACCACATCTGGATTAGATACGCGTTTTCCAAGCGATTATCCTGTTGGTGTTGTTAGGGCAGTTAGGCATGTTCCAGGAAAACCCTATGCTGATGTGGATGTGGTTCCCTTGGCTCAATTAGCCCGTAGCCGTCATATTATGTTGATTGACAAGTCAGAGCGAGTCATAGAATGAAATCAAGCTTTGTTTTTATATTGACATTAATTGTCGGTTTAATGCTTGAAGCCTTAACCTTTCCTGAAACATTGCTGTGGTATCGGCCAGAGTGGGCTCTCTTGGTGATTTTATATTGGGTTATTGCTTTGCCTTTCCGCGTAGGCGTTGGTGTTGCTTGGGTGTTAGGTCTCATGGTTGATCTATTACAGGGTGGAATAATAGGGCAGCATTCACTTACCTATGTCATTATTGCTTATTCTTGCGCTGTTTTTTATAAGCGCTTGCGTATGTACCACCGTTGGCAGCAGGGTATCTTTGTGGCACTGCTGATTAGTCTAAATCAGTTAATTGATTTTTGGATTGATTTCTATGCAGGTAACGCAGAACCAACATTAATGATTTTTATGCCTGCGCTTATTACTGGCTTATTGTGGCCTTGGTCTTTTATCGTTTTGCGAAGTGTTCGTCGTATGTACTCTATCCGTTAAGGTTTTGTTTATGGTTATTTTAGGTTCAGCATCACCGAGAAGGCAGGAGTTGCTTAAGCAACTTATTGCTAAGTTTACTGTCTTGCCCGCCAATATTGATGAATCTGTGGGTGATTCTGAGTCAGCGGTAAATTATGTTGAACGTATGGCAAATGAAAAGGCAATGGCGGCTTTTGCTAAGTGGAAAAGTGCCACCCATAGCATGGATGTCCTGCCAATCGTTGTTGGCTCGGACACCAGTGTTGTAGTGGATGGTAAGGTATTGGGTAAACCGGATTCGTTAGCTAGTGCAAAATTGATGTTGAGATCTTTATCTGGACGTTCTCATCAAGTGATGACGGCGGTTTGTTTATATGATGGTCGTTTTGAACAGTCTAATTCTGTTAATGTTATAACGGAAGTTGAGTTTAGAGTGATTTCCGATTTAGAAATAGAGCAATATTGGAAGACTGGCGAGCCGCAAGATAAAGCGGGCTCATATGCGATTCAAGGTCTAGGTTCCATATTTGTCTCGTCCATAAAAGGCTCTTATTCTGCGGTAGTGGGACTACCCTTATATGAAACAGCGAAACTGTTTGAGCAATTAGGAATTCACCCTTTACAGGAGATGTCGCATGAGTGAAGACGTATTAATTAATGTTACTCCCATGGAAATTCGTGTCGCGTTGATTGAAAATGGTGGACTGCAGGAAGTTTATATTGAGCGTTCAAGTCGAAAAGGGATAGTCGGTAATATTTATCAAGGGAAAGTGGTAAGAGTGCTGCCAGGAATGCAAGCGGCCTTTGTCGATATCGGACTTGAACGTGCAGCATTCATCCATGTCTCAGAAGTCGCTCATCGTGATGCGGTTAACCCTAGTGATCAAATTGGTGATTACTTGAGAGAGGGGCAGTCTCTGGTAGTACAAGTAACAAAAGATCCTATTAGTTCAAAAGGGGCTCGATTAACGACTCATCTTTCTATCCCTTCTCGCTATTTGGTTTATATGCCAGATCAAGATCATGTCGGTGTCAGCCAAAGAATTGAGGATGAAGCCGAACGTGAAAGGCTAAAACAGTTAGTGTCTACTGCGCTTACGGATGTTGATGAGACCAGCGGTTATATATTAAGAACGGCTGCTGAGGGGGCCGGTGAAGAGGAAATTCTTTCGGATATTAAGTTTCTAACTCGTTTATGGCAGTCGGTTAAAAAGCGAATCACGCAAGTAAAAGCGCCTGCCGTGATTTATGAAGACCTACCGTTACACCTTAGAACCATGAGAGACCTTGTTAGCTTAAAAACAGAAAGAATTCGGATAGATTCAAAAGAAAACTACATCAAGCTGAAAACCTTTGCTGAGGACTTTATTCCAGATTTAGGTAATAGAATTGAGTATTACCCTGGTGAGAGACCAATTTTTGATATGTATAGTGTCGAAGATGAAATTCAAAAGTCATTGGATAGAAAGGTTCAGTTGAAATCAGGCGGGTACTTACTTGTAGAACAAACTGAATCAATGACGACGATTGATGTTAATACAGGGGCTTTTGTTGGTAGTAGGAACCTAGAGGAAACGATTTATAAAACGAATTTAGAGGCGGCGACTTCGATAGGGCGCCAACTAAAATTACGCAACCTTGGTGGCATTATTATTATTGACTTTATCGACATGGAAGATGAAGAACACAAACGCCAAGTATTAAGGATGCTTGAGAAAGTATTGGATACGGACCATGCTAAAACAAAAATCACCGGCGTTTCTGAGCTCGGCTTAGTAGAGATGACTCGCAAACGCACAAGAGAGAGCTTAGGACAAACCTTATGTGAGCCTTGTAAGTCGTGTAATGGAAGTGGCCTTGTTAAGACGCCTGAAACTGTTTGTTATGAGGTGTTTCGTGAAATTCTTCGAGCGGATCGTGCTTATAATTCTCAAACCTACACTGTGCTAGCGTCCTCTTTGGTTGTGGAGCGCTTTCTAGACGAAGAAAGTGCGGCGGTGGCGGAGTTAGAGGCATTTATAGGTAAAGCGATACATTTTCAGGTTGACCCTGTTTATACGCAAGACCAATATGATGTAGTCCTAAGATAATGGCAAATGGAAAAGGGAAGCTAATTGGGTTAGTTACTAGCGCTGTTTGGTGGTTAACGGCGATTGCTTTTACTGTTTTAATTGTTTGTTTGATTGTTTTTAAGCATGCGCTTCCTTTTGCGAATGAATATAAGAATCAGATTGAAAGTAACCTGACTCAAATAATTGGCTACCCGGTTAGCATAGAGCAAATTACCGCCTCTCTTGAAGGTATTGATCCGACCTTTACTGTACGCGGCATTTCACTGGATACTGAAAGTGCCGCCTCTGCGATACGGCTAGATGCACTTTCAGTTCGAATCGATTTAATCAAATCTGTATTAAATTTTACACCTCACTTTACTTATATCCGTTTTATTAAGCCAAAGATTGATTTGGTTGAGTCATCTGGTAAATGGTTTCTTGCCGGTGTCGCCCATAATAATAGTGTGAAAAGTGATATCGGTTCTACTCGATTAATGGACTATTTGTTAACCCAAAGACAAATTACGTTACTTGATGGTGAAATACATTTAACCAGTAATTCTTATGGAGACAGCGTTTTTTCTACAAATACGTTCTATATGCAAAGAATAAAGAACGGTGTAGGGATTCAGATGGACTTGAATCATGCCGATTTAATTGAGCCTTTAGCGTTGGAGCTAGAAATTCAGTTGGAGTCAAATGATGATTATTTAGTTAATGCTCATTTAACTTCACCGAATATTCGATTGAATAGAGATAGAGTTACGGATCTAGATCGATTGAATATTGACTCTGTCGCCAGTCAGTTTGAGTTATGGGCTCGATATCAAAGTAACCAATCCTTGCAGGTAACTGGGTTATTGAGTGATATGAATGTGGTGTCTGCAGATCAAAAAAATATATCCGGTTCAGCAAAATTTAAAGCTTTTTATAATGTGAAGCAAGACAGTGCGCGTATAGAGGTATCTGACCTGCGAATAACCGAAGAAGGTTTTTCAGATTATAAGTCAACCGACATCGCGATAGATTTAAATTTAAAGAATAATAGAACGCTTGATGTTCTCTTTAATCAATTGGATTTATCTCTTGTGAGTCGGTGGGCCTCGACCTATATAAATCCTGATTGGTTTGCTCGGCAGTTGTTGGATGAAATGGCTTTCACTGGTAAAGCATTAAATGGATCGTTACACATACCTCTAGATGACAGTCAGAGTTTCGAATTCGTGAGTAATGTCAAAAATGTATCTGCTGCAGGCTTTAATGGTATTCCGGCGATCAATAAACTAAATGGGATACTCAACTTAACAGACACGGATGGGTATATAGAATTTGACGCAAAGTCGGCTGATTTAGGTTTTCCAACTTTATATGATAATAGCTGGGCTGTTTCTTCTCTTTCTGGATTGGTTGAATGGAGGGCGTTAAGTGATATTTTCTTAATAAACGGTACGGATCTTCATATAGAGAGAAATGGTGCTGATATCGATGGGAAGTTTCGATTAGAAATTAGAAAAGAAAGTCCTGATTGGATTCTATTGGATATTAAAGGTAAGAATATTCCTGTTGATGATCGTTTGGACTATATTCCAAAAAGCGTTCTGAACGATTCTACTAAGGAGTGGGTTGCTTCGGCGCTTCAGGGAGGGCAGGTCGATGCTTTGGAGCTCATTGTGCAAAGTGAGCTTGCAGAAGATTCTGTGCCACATGTACGACTCGATATGGAGTTGGATCAAGTAAATGTTCGTTTTGCCCCTGACTGGCCTCAAGCTAAAAATGTAAAGGGTAAATTTCAATTAGATAAAGAAGGTATTGCTATTGATGTTGATAGTGCTCAGTTATCTAGATTGAATGTGAGAGACGTTAAAGTGTCGTTGCCTTTTGAAAAAAAGGCTGAGAGTTTGTTAATTTCTGGTCCTATCTCTTATGATGTAGCTAACTTACTCTCTGTGTTAAGGGAGACAAATTTGTCTCAAACGGTGTTGACGCCGTTTGAAGATTGGACTGCTTCAGGCAATGTTTTAGGGCGTTTTTCGGTGGTTACTCCTTTGGTAGAAGGTGTCGTTGATCCTAAGGTAGACCTTAAATTACAGTTTTCTGATACTAAGCTTAATATTTCGAGTTTAGATTTAGATCTAGAGGAAATTTCGGGTAATGTAAATTTTCATTCTGATAATGGTTTAACTAAGTCGATCATAAATTTCGCCACGCTCGGTGGTCATACAGAAGCGACTTTAACATCAAAGTTTGGTAAAAAAGGGCAGCTTTCTATTGGGGTGGCGTTAGCCGGTGATACAGACCTTAATAAGGTTTTAGCGTGGAGATCGATGCCAGAATTGCTACTTGAGGCTACAGAGGGGGCGATCCAATATGAGGCGGATGTTTCTATCAATAACCCTCGAGAGGGAGATATTTTTTTAAACGTTAAAAGTTCTCTTGTTGGCAGTGATATTCATCTTCCTGAGCCGTTTAAGAAAGTAAGCGACGAAACAAAAAGTTTTTTTCTTAATTTATATGGATCTGGGGAAAATTTTACCGTATCGATGCAGTATGATGACCTTATTAGAACTCGCTTTAGGTTGGCGGAAAATGAGTTGGTCGGTGGCGAGCTTTTACTGGGTATTGAAAGGCCTCTAGCAAATAAAATTGAAGCTGGGTTTAATGTTATGGGGCAGCTTGAGTTTCTTGATCTTGCTGATTGGTTGGCGTTCTATGGCCGATATGCAGATACGGCTTCTTCAAACGTATCTGATGATAAGGTAATTATTCCAAGTTGGCTTAATAAGGCTCAGTTGATTGTCGACTCTGTTTCAGTGAATGAGTCAAATGAATTTCATAATGTTAAGGTTTCCTACGATCGGTTTGTCTCACCGGAAGCATTTCAAATTGGTGCGGATGAATTAAATGTTAGATTGAGTAGAAACAACGGTAAGTATTTGCTTCATGCTGGCTATATTAATTGGTCTTCACCTAAATCCGAGGTCACTGATACCGATAAAAAGTCTCCCATTAAAGCGTCTCAAGTTCCTAATATTGATATACAAATTGATGAATTGATTTATAACGGATCGAGTTATGGTGACTGGATGTTTTCTGTTGCTAATGAAGGTGATCGGTTAAGGATTGAGCCGATCACAACAAAGTTAACGAAAGGGCAGTTTGTTGGAAGCTTGTTTTGGCAAGATCAAGATGAAAGGTCTAATGTTGAGTTAGTTATTTCCATTGTTGGTGAAAATGCCGATGAGTTGACTAAGAAATTTGCACCAACGCCATTTTTAACCTCCAAAAATTATGATGTTGATATTAACCTTAGTTGGCTAGGCCACCCTTTGTATTTTGATAAAGAGTCTGTGTCAGGTCGAATAACGTTTGAATCGAAAAATGGTCAATTTACTCAAATCGATCAATTGCCTCAATTTTTAAAAGCACTAGGTATCTTTAATATTAATGCCTTGGCTCGGCGTTTATCTTTAGATTTTTCTGATGTTTATGAGCCTGGTTTGACTTATGATAGTTTTAAGGGGGTACTTTCTTTGCAGAATGGTATTGTAGAGACGGCGTCCCCTATTGAGATTATTTCCCCTACAGCTGAGTTTATTCTTTCTGGTAAGGCGGATCTTGTTACTGAGATATTGGATGAAAAGTTAACAGCGAGCTTTCCTCTAGGGAATACTTTGCCAATAGCTGGTTTGCTAATAGGGGCGCCACAAGTGGCAGGTCTACTATTTATTACAGACAAGTTAATAGGTGATCAGCTAGCGAAGGTTACCAGTGTTCAGTATGAGGTGAAGGGGTCATTTGATAACCCAGAAATAAAGTCTATAAAGTATCAACCTATCAAGAGATGATTTGAAATGAAACTGTGTGCGATTCAAATGACGAGTGGCTCTGAGTGGTTGCAGAACTTAAGGTATGTAGAGCTACGAATTAAGAGGGCTGCTCAGCAGGGAGCAAGGCTGGTTATTCTGCCTGAAAATGCATTTCTTTTTGACGGGAAAGCCTTGAGAGCGCTAGTGGAGGACGAAGTTTCTCAATCAATAATAATGGATACTCTCAAGAGTCTGGCTAGCGGTTTGGGTGTTTGGATTGTCGTGGGCTCTCATCCATCAATAAATAGACCTGATGGTAATCCTGTTCCAAATGGTAAAGTACGCCAATCGTGTTTGGTTTTCTCTCCTTCAAGGGATAACTGTGTTCGTTATGATAAAATACATTTGTTTGATGTGAATGTTACTGACGCTGTTGGGCATTACAAAGAATCGAACTTTATTGAACCGGGGGAGTTAAATGCTGTCGTCTTAGATGTGGATGGCTTAAAAGTAGGTTTGTCTATTTGTTATGATTTGCGTTTTCCTGAGCTTTATCGGGCGCTAGTTGACAAAGGAGCTGAGTTATTGCTCGTGCCAGCCGCCTTTACGTATGTCACTGGTCAAGCACATTGGAATACGTTACTAAGGTCGAGGGCAATTGAAAATCAAGCATTTGTGATGGGAGTTAATCAATGTGGCTACCACACAAAAACTAGACGAACCTTTGGTCACAGTGTGTGTTATTCGCCATGGGGTGATGATTTGGGGCAGTTAGGGGATGATCCTGAAAATCTATACATTTCTATCAATCCTGCTCATATACAGGAATGCAAATCGTCTATGCCTGTTCTAGAGCATAGACGGTTTATGTGAAGCTATCGACGTTGACGCTAAGGTTACAGAAAACTTTCTAAGTTAAACGTTAATGCCTAGCTTCTCTTCCTTTACTTCGCGAATGTATTTAAATAATTTCTTGCGAGCTGTTGTTTTTTTGCCTTCTGCAAGTTCTTTTATTGATTGTCTAACAAGCTGTCTGAAGTGTTGGATATCGATGTTTGGATTCTCATCTAAATAGTTTTGAACCTCAATGCTGCTGTTTTCACCGATCAAGGCGTCTCTTTCTGCTTCTAGTGAATGAAAAAGCTTGTTGTGAGCGGCTGAACTGCTATCAAATAAGGCAACTCTTGCCTCGATGGCTTCAGCGTCTTCATTTCTCATAAGGCGCCCAATATATTGCATATGACGGCGCATCGCTTCTCTTTGATTGAGGCGTGTCGCTTCCGTTAAGGCTGCACGGAGTGTTTCCGACATCTCAACTTTCTGCTGCTGTTGTTTACTTAGCGAGAGTAGTTTTTTGCCAAGTACTTGCAAATCTTCCATTTCCCGCTTTATTTGAGTCTTACTTTTGTAGTTCTCGTCGTCTTCTAAATGTTCGAATTCTGTCATGTTGGCCTAAATAAGAAATATAGTTGCTAATCCAAGAAAGGAAAGAAAGCCTACCACATCTGTTACCGTGGTAAGGATTACGCTTCCCGCAAGGGCTGGGTCAATGCCGAGGCGATTTAGTGCTATAGGCAAAAGTGTACCTGTCATAGCAGCAAACAATAGATTGATCATGATTGCACCCGCTATGATATAGGCAATCTCAAGGTTGTCAAACCAGAATGCAGTGAGGATGGCGACAACAGTTGCCCACAGTATACCATTTAAAATGCCAACTATGATCTCTCTGTTGAGTAGCCATCGCGTATTTGTTGAACCTATTTGGCCTAATGCAATCCCTCGAATTACTAAAGTAAGAACTTGAGAGCCTGCGATGCCTCCCATGCTGGCGACAATCGGCATTAGTATGGCTAAAGCAACCACTTGGTCGAGCGTTCCTTGGAAAAGTCCAATGACGTAAGAGGCAATGAAGGCTGTGATTAGATTGATGCCTAGCCATACAGCTCTTCTGCGAGTTGTTTTCATGACGGGGGAGAATGTATCCTCGTCATCCTCTAGTCCGGCCATACTAAGCATAGAGTGTTCAGCTTCATCTCGAATGACGTCGACGACATCATCGATTGTAATTCGACCGAGTAGTTTGCCGCTTTTTTCATCAATAACTGGGGCGGATACAAGATCGAGTTTTTCGAAAAGTTGTGCGACTTCACTAGCAGAGGTGTTGGCTGTAATTACTGTGGTCTCTGTATCCATGATTTCGCGTATGGTGGAACTGGTATCAGCGACCAATAGCTTTGTTAGTGGCAGGGTACCTAAAAAACGATCTGAGCGACTGACAACTAATAGGTTATCTGTCATGTCGGGAAGTTTGTTATGTCGCCTTAAAAAACGAAACACAATATCTACAGTGATGTTGGGGCGTATTGTGATGGTATCTGTATTCATTAAGCCACCAGCCGAGTCTTCTGGGTAGCTTAATAGGGCTTCTACTCTTAATCTGTTTTGTGCTGACATAGAGGCCAGCACTTCCTTCACAATGGTTTCAGGTAGATGCTGTAACATGTCGGCGAGGTCATCGGTTTCGAATTGCTCTGACACGGCTAAGAGTTGCTTAGTATCCATTTTTTTCAAAAATGGAATACTAATGTCTTCAGTTAGGTATTGAAGGATCTCACCTTCGTTCGTATTGTCAATTAGATCCCAGAGAAGTTGTCTTTCTCGGGGTGGGGAGGATTCAAGTAAGCGAGCGACATCTTGAGCAGGTAAGGCGCCATTAAGTAAGTAGCGAATTTGAGAGGTCGTGCCAGCCTCAAGAGAGGCTGTGACGGTTTTTAAATGCTGTAACGTCGCTTGCTCTGACATAATGTATTTTCTTAAGAGGAAGACCTATTCATCTTCACCAAAACGATTGTTGATAAGCTCAATGATAGCGCTTAAGGCTGAACCTTCGTCTTCACCGTTTGCTTTGACTGTGATTTCAGTGCCTTTTCCTGCGGCCAACATCATCATGGCCATAATGCTTTTGCCATCTACATTGCGGCCATCTTTCTCAATAGTTATATCGCAACTAAATTTTGATGTGGTTTCTACTAGCTTACCTGCTGCTCTGGCATGCAGTCCTAGCTTATTAATTATGGTGATAGATTGTTCTTGCATAGTTATCCTTGTAGCAGTTTTTCAAACGCTGCAAATAGTGAATCATTGGTTTGTGCTTCTCTTAAAGCATTTAATCCATTAGGTGATTGTGCTAGCTGTGCTATTTGTGCAAGGGTTTCAAGATGAGCATCGCACTCGCTTGGAGGCACAATTAACGCAAAAATCAAATCGATTGGTTTGCGATCTATTGAATCAAAATCAATAGGACTTTCTAGCGACATAACTAAAATAGCCGCGTTGTTAGCTGATTCTAATCGACAATGAGGTATTGCAATGCCTTCGCCTATACCGGTGCTACCAAGCTTTTCTCTAGCAAGGAGGCCGCTATAAATTGCGCTTTCATCACAGTGTAACCTATTTGAGACAGCGCTTGCGATATTTTCAAGTACTCTTTTTTTGCTTACAATGTTCTGTTTTGCCAAGACAAGTTCTGGCTTTAACATAGTGATAAGTGACATGAGTCTTTAATCCAATATTAAACTAATCGTTTTCTTTCATTTGAAGGAGGAATGTTCATTGCTTCTCTGTATTTTGCAACAGTTCTTCTAGCTACATTAATTCCTTGCTCTTCTAAAATCGTGGCTAATTTATTGTCACTAAGTGGTTTTTTAGCTGGCTCTTCGGCAACCAGTTTTTTAATCATTGCTCTAATGGCTGTTGATGAGCATTCTCCTCCAGAGGCTGTGGCAACATGACTAGAAAAGAAGTATTTTAATTCAAATATTCCTTTCGGAGTATGCATGTATTTTTGTGTAGTTACACGAGAAATTGTGGACTCATGCATGCCAACTTCTTCAGCTACATCATGAAGTACCATAGGTTTCATGGCTTCTTCACCAAGTTCAAAAAAATCTATTTGTTTTTCAACGATACAGCTTGCTACTTTAAGAAGGGTTTCGTTACGACTTTGTAGGCTCTTTATAAACCATTTCGCTTCCTGAAGTGAGTTTTTGATGTAGTTAGCGTCTTCCGTATTTTTTAATGTATTTGCCATTGTGGAATAGGTTTTATTTATTTTGACTGGTGGCAACGCGTCATTGTTTAGTTCTACTTGCCAGTCTCCATTTTTCTTTTTCACAGAGACATCTGGAATTACATAATCTGTGTCATCAGTATCAATCAGGCTTCCAGGTCGTGGGTTTAGTTGCTGGATTAACTGAATGACTTCTTTTAGTGTTTCTTCTTTTAGTTTTGCTCGACGGCAAAGTTGAGTAAAATCTCGGTTCCCTAATAAGTTTAAATACTGATCTACAACTGTACGGGTGTTTTTATATAGGGGGTGATTAGAGTAAGCTTCGAGTTGAACTAAAAGGCATTCTCTTAAATCTACGGAGCACACCCCAACAGGATCAAAACGTTGCAATCTATGTTGAACTGCAAGTACTTCATCCTCTTCTAGATCTTCAATGGTCTCTTGGAGAGATAACCATATGTCATTGAAAGACACGCCTAAATACCCGTCAGGCTGAACACTTTCTATAAATGAATAGGCAATTTCAATATCTCTGTCTGACATGGTGGTCAGATTAAGCTGCCAAATCAAATGATCTTGAATGCTTTCCGAAGCAGTGTTACGGCTTTCAAAGTCAAAATCGCCTTCAAAGCTTTGAGATTCAGAAACGGCTGCAGAGCTTTGAAAAGTGTCTTCCCAGGAGCTATCAATAGAGAGTTCTTCAGGAATGCTGTCTGTCCATTCTGAATCTATAGTTGCTTCTTCATTTTGCTGACTTTCGGGTTCTTCAGCTTTTTTCTGAATCGATTCACTATTGTGGTTTTCTGATTCATTAGAGCTTTGATCTGATGTGCTCTGTTCGTCGTCGATTTCTAACAATGGGTTTGACTCAAGAAATTCATGGATTTCTTGTTGTAAATCTATCGTGGACAGTTGTAGTAAGCGAATCGCTTGCTGCAACTGTGGCGTCATGGTCAGTTGCTGACCCATTTTCAACTGTAGAGACTGCTTCATAGAGAAACGCTTTTTGTTTGATTATATTGGAACGAGTTATGCATATTACTCCCTTTTATTGGGAAATTAAAAGATTAAAGGCGGAAGTTCTCGCCTAAATAAACCTTTTTGACTTGTTCGTTGTTAATTATGGTCTCGGCATCTCCTGAGGCAATGATATGACCGTCGCCTACTATGTAGGCTTTGTCACATATATCAAGTGTTTCTCTTACATTGTGATCTGTAATTAAAACGCCAATGCCGCTTTCTTGTAACTGCCTGATGATTTGTTTTATATCCCCAACTGAAATAGGGTCAACCCCAGCGAAGGGTTCGTCCAGTAATATAAATTTGGGATTGGTTGCTAAAGCTCTTGCTATTTCTGCTCTGCGGCGCTCTCCCCCAGATAAAGCCATACCTAAATTTTTTCTAATATGGGTAATATGAAATTCAGTAAGTAACTTTTCTAGCTCTTCGTTGCGTTGATTGCTTGTTAGGTCTTTTCTTGTTTCTAAAATGGCAAGTATGTTGTTTTCGACAGACATCTTTCGGAAAATTGAAGCCTCTTGAGGTAAGTAACCAATGCCTTTTTGGGCACGAGAGTGCATAGCTAAGTGAGTTACTGGCTCTCCATCAATAAAAATATCGCCTTGATCGTTTTTGACCATGCCAACAATCATATAGAAGCAGGTGGTTTTCCCTGCGCCATTAGGTCCCAGCAGGCCAACCGCTTGACCTGATTCAACTGAGATGGATACGTCAATAACAACGGGTCTTTTTTTATAACTTTTGGCGAGGTTCTTTGCTTCTAGTAAGGCCATTACGGAACTTCTTGTGTTTGTGGTAATAAGGTCATGTTCACCCGCCCTGTATTGTCTTTACGTGCGGTAAAGGTGCCTTTGTCAATCATATATTGAATGAAATCGGCTCTTATCTCATCGCCTTTTAGTTTTACATAGCTTTGGCCACTTAATTCAAGTGTTGCGTCCACAGTTTGATAGAGTATTTTATCTCCATGGCTAATGATTTCATTGCCTTCAAGATCAATTTTTTGGCTGAATTTTGCAGGAGATCCTTTAGCATTAAGCTGACGAAATTGGTTGGTTTCGGTTGAGCTGGTTACTTTTAGATAGTCTGCCTCAATGAAAATGGATCCTTGTTTAACGGTGACATTGCCTTCATATATGGCTGTTCCGGTTTTTTGATCAAAATGTGCTGAATCTGCAGCAATATTAAGGGGGCTTTGGAGATCGTTATCCAATGCAAAAGTTAGCGAGCTTGAAGTTAATATGGTGAGGGCTATCAGTCTTTTACTTAGCTGTTTTATATTGACCATTTACTTCTCCGCTTAATGAAATTGTTTCGTCATTAATATTTACGCCAATGTCATTAGCTTGGGTTTCCCCAGCTTCTGTTAATAGATAGGAATTGCCTGTGGCAAATATTTCTTGTGTGGTTTCTTTGTATAGTATTATATCCGCATTTAAATGAATGGTGCCGCCAGAATAATTGGTGTGAATAATCTCACTATCTCCATTTAAATAGATGTCTTTACTTGAGTCATTGATAAGACCGAAATTACTTTTTGCAATCCAGTTGTTTCCTTGTTGTGATTTTGACATGTTTGGTTGTGTAAGGTAAGACTCATTTGATTCGTTGTAATGTTTTAATTCTTTAGCACTTAATGTTTCTATGGCAGTGCCATCTTGATTAAATATTTTGATATCCACATCGGTCAAAAAATAATCAGGAGCACTGTCAAGAGCTTCGGCTTCTATAAGAGATTGTTTCGGTGTCAGTCCCATATAAAATGCTAAGAAGAATAACAATAGTCCACCAAAAAATAATGGGAGGAGTTGCCATTTTTTCATTAGTTCGCCTTATTGTTCAATTAGCTTATGCTAGATTGGTAAAGGGTAAATAAATATACGAAATACCCTGAAATGAGAGGCAGGCCGACCCATTTAGGAATGGCTGAACGTTTTTTAGTATTAAATATTATGATTAGTAGGCAAAACATCGTGGTTGTTCCTAATACCCATAAATAATCTCGATGTAACACACTGCTAGATATTGCACCTGGGGCCAATAAAGCAGGTAATGGCAAGACGGTTGCTAAATTAAATAGGTTTGACCCTAGGATGTTACCAATGGCGATGTCATGGAGACCTTTTTTGACGCTTGTTATTGATGCGGCTAATTCCGGTAAGCTCGTTCCGATCGCAACAATGGTTAAACCAATGATCAGCTCACTGACACCAAATATTTGTGCTATCCCAATCGCGCCCCAAACAAGCAGCTTGGAACTTCCTATTAAGGCGAGAAGCCCAATTATTGCAATGATTAATGAACGACCAAGGGTAGTCGACTCTGCGTCAGGTAACTCTTCAGTCAGTTCTCCTTCAAGGTTTTTACTGCCTCTCAGAAGTAAGGTCAATACTACGATGAAAGCAATTATCAATAGTACACCGTCAAAAAAGCTCAAATGGAGGTCGTAAAGCAAGGCACCAACAAAAACGGTGATAAACATTAATAGAGGCACTTCTTTAGTGGCAAGCCCTTTTTTTATGCTAATCGCACTGAAAAATAAAGTTGAACCAAAGACAAGGGCCACATTGGCAATGTTTGATCCTAATACGTTTCCAATAGCAATTTCTGGTGCATCATCTAATGAGGCAATGGCTGAAACAACCATTTCTGGTGCAGATGTTCCTAATGCAACTAAGGTGAGGCCGATGATGATTGGGCTGATATTGAGCTTCTCAGCAACCAGTGCAGAGTGTTCAATAAACTTATCAGAGCTAATAACAAGTATGATTAAGCCAGATATTAGTGCAGCAATAAAAAGTAGCATTTAGTGTTTAACTCTCAGTTTTTCGTAAGGTGTGTTATTTAATGAAGTTTATGAGTTAAATTCAAGACTTGACCTTGGTTTATATCGAGATAAATCCTTTCTATTTGCATTCTCTTTAACTTATGTGGATGGTAGTATCTCAATACTGAGTTTGAGAGAAGGAAAGGTCTTTGTCAGAATACTATGTAGATATCCAAGAGATGAGCTTTTCTAGAGGGAATAGGGTCATTTATAATGATGTTTCAATCCAAATACCTAAAGGAAAAATCACGGCCATTATGGGACCTAGTGGCACCGGTAAGACGACACTATTGCGTTTGATTGGTGGCCAACTACTTCCTTCAACGGGGAGTGTGTTAGTTGATGGAAAAGACATTCCTTTGATTTCTCGAACCTCGCTTTATTCATTGCGTAAAAAAATAGGTATGTTATTTCAAAGTGGCGCCCTATTTTCAGATATAAGTGTGTTTGAAAATGTGGCCTTTCCTATAAGGGAGCATACGGAGTTTAGTGAAGAAACTATTCGCGATATCGTATTGATGAAATTAGAAAGTGTGGGGCTTCGCGGTGCGGCTCAATTGATGCCTTCAGAGCTTTCTGGTGGTATGGCAAGGCGGGTTGCTTTGGCGAGAGCGATTGCTCTGGATCCTGAGTTGGTTTTATATGATGAACCTTTTGCTGGTCAAGACCCTATATCAATGGGTGTGGTGGTTGAATTAATTAAGCGTTTGAATGACTCGGTCGGCCTTACTTCCATTTTGGTATCTCATGACGTTAAAGAATCTCTTTCAATAGCAGACTATGTTTTTATTCTTTCAAATGCCAGTGTTGTTGCTCAGGGAACCCCAGAAGAAATTCGTAATTCTGAAGATGAAAGGGTTGTTCAGTTTTTGGGCGGTTTACCTGATGGTCCAGTCCCATTTCATTATCCAGCAAATGCTTATAAAACGGATCTGGATTTGGAGTACTAATGAAAACGATTGTAAAGCTAGGGGGGCGTGTTTTTGACTGGCTCGAATCCATAGGTAGAGCAGGGTTGCTTCTCATGCAATCTGTTTGTCATAAACCTAAATCTTTTTATGGGGCTTTGTCCTTATTAAATAAGCAGATATATTCTGTAGGTGTGCTATCGCTTGTGATTGTTATAGTTTCAGGTTTATTCATTGGTATGGTGCTGTCTCTACAAGGGTATTCGATTTTAGTTAAATTTGGTTCTGAACAGTCTGTCGGGCAATTAGTTGCGTTAACCTTATTAAGAGAGCTTGGTCCAGTTGTAACAGCCCTTTTGTTTGCTGGGCGAGCTTGTTCGGCCTTGACGGCTGAAATCGGTTTGATGAAAGCGACTGAGCAGTTGTCTAGTTTGGAGATGATGGGTGTGGATCCATATAGGCGAGTTATTGCTCCACGCTTTATTGCAGGGCTTATTTGTTTGCCGATATTAAGTCTTATTTTTTCTATGGTAGGCGTTATGGGCGGAGAGTTCGTTGCTGTAGATTGGCTAGGGATTCATGATGGAAGTTTCTGGAGTTTGATGCAGCAATCGGTCTTGTTTGGGAAAGATGTCTTAAATGGTGTTATTAAGTCATTCTGCTTTGCGATTGCTGTCACTTGGATTGCGGTATACCAAGGCTATGAGTGTGTCCCGACATCTGAAGGAATTGGTAAGGCGACAACCACCACAGTTGTTTTGGGTTCGTTATCTATTTTGGCGTTAGATTTTATACTAACGGCTGCAATGTTTGGGGATTTTTAATATGAGAAATAAGCAAGTAGAGTTGCTGGTTGGCGCTTTTGTTGTTTTGGGTTTTATTGCTTTAGCTTATCTAGCGATTCAAGTCAGTGGATTGGCGTTTTCAGATAAAAAAGATTCCTATCAAATTGTAGCTAGATTTGATGATATTGGGGGGCTATCACAAAGAGCAAAGGTATCTGTTGCGGGAGTCACTATAGGAAGTGTTGAGAGTATTGCTTTAGATAAAGAGCTATACATGGCTTTAGTGACGATGAATATTGATAAGGATGTTGATAATTTACCCGTTGATAGTGCTGCAGCTATTTTAACCAGTGGTTTGCTTGGAGAGAAGTACATTGGTATTTCAATAGGGGCTGAAGATACATTTTTAACGTCAGGAGACGAAATTTTTGATACCCAATCTGCGCTTGTATTAGAGAACCTTATAAGCCAGTTCTTATTTAATTCTACTTCTGGGGAAAAGTGAGTGATGTTTAAATTAATACAGAAATGCGCATTCTTTTTGGCTGCTTTTTCACTGTGTACACAAGCTTATGCTAATGAACAGGCCAGGCAAGCAGTGATTGATGTGGTAGATCGTTTTAATACCGAAATTGTTAAGGATAAAGCGTATCTTTCTGGGCATCGTGAAGAATTGATAAAGCGAGTTGATAATATCCTGACACCTGTAATTGATTTTGACGATTTCTCTAAAAAAGTGATGGGCAAGTATTATCGTAGAGCAACGCCTGAACAGCGTCAGCGTTTTGCTTTAGTGACTAAAGAAACGCTATTAGGAGCCTATGGAGGTTCTCTATTAGAGTTTGATAGTAGCAAAATTAAAGTGTTGCCGCTAGGTCCTCAATCTGGTCGAGAAGTTAAAGTGAATGTCGAATTTGCTACTGAAGCGGGCGCCATTATCGCAATTGACTTTTATATGGAGTCAGGGGCTGAATCAAGGTCATGGTTTCTCAGTAATGTCGTTATTAATGATATTAATTTTGGGCTGACTTTCAGAAAGCAATTCGGCATTATGGTTCAAAATAATAAAAACGACATTGATAAAGGGATAGATGCTTGGCAACAATCCCTCGCTAGTAAAAAGGTATAGGGCTTTGATTAGTTGTAGGGTTGAAGGGCGTACTGTGTATTTAGAGGGAAAATATGACTCTAACCAGTTAGCGTCTCTACAAAAGAGGCTTTTTGAATTTATTGTGGCCAGTTCAGAAGAGAGTGTGATTAATTTAGAAAAGGTAAGTGGTAGTGGCAGTGGTTTGGTTGCGGTATTGATTGCATGCATTCGACTATCTATAAAATCTGGAAAAAAACTTCTTTTACAGGATTTAGTGATCAGCTAAGAGGATTGATACAACTTTCAAATTTAGGGGAGATTCTCTTTTCAGTTGAGTCAGTTTAATTCTGCTGGCATTGTTTTTTGGATATAAAGTGTTTTTTCTAAGAAAATTTCAGTAAATTTACTTAAGAATGCAATAATGGTGTTAAGAAGTCTCCTGTCCTGATGTAGAATTCATGCATTATTTTATAAGCATGAATTTAGGAGTCTCTGTGAATTCAAACGAAGTACAAAAGTTACTCGAATCCTCTATACCTCATTCTACGGTTACAGCAGAAGGTGAAGGCTGTAATTTTCAAGTGTCAGTAGTAAGTACGGCTTTTGAAGGTTTGTCGACCGTAAAAAGACAGCAATTGGTTTACTCTCATTTACAAGAAGCTATTTCCTCTGGGGCTATTCATGCAGTGACGATGAAAACGTTGACGCCTGAACAAAATAACGCCAAGAACTAATCATACTAATAAAAAGAGAAAAATTATGGATAAGCTACTTATTAGTGGTGGTCGAGTTTTAAATGGTGTTGTCAGGGCTTCGGGTGCGAAAAATGCCGCCTTACCTATCTTGGCTGCAACCTTGCTAACAAAAGATTTAATAACGATTAAAAATTTACCTCATCTACATGATATTACCACCATGCTTGAATTATTAGGCTCTATGGGGTGTGGTGTTGTTGTTGATGAAAAAATGGGGGTCGAATTAAACGTTTCAACTCTTGATAATTATGAAGCCCCTTATGAATTAGTGAAAACTATGAGGGCTTCTATTTTGGTCCTTGGCCCGCTGATTAGCCATTTTGGGAAGGCTGTTGTTTCATTACCAGGTGGTTGTGCTATTGGTAGTCGTCCGGTAGACCTTCATTTACGTGGTTTAGAGGCAATGGGTGCCACAATCGAAGTGGAAAATGGAAATATTATTGCAAGTGTTGACGGGCGTTTACAAGGTGCGCGCATATTCTTTGATAAAGTAACGGTAACAGGAACAGAAAACCTTTTGATGGCTGCTTGCCTAGCAGAAGGAAGGACTGTGCTCGAAAACTCAGCGAGAGAGCCTGAAGTAGTGGATTTGGCTGAATGCTTGATCTCTATGGGGGCAATAATTTCAGGGCATGGTACAGACACAATCATTATTGACGGTGTTGATAGGCTGCATGGAACAACTTATTCAGTGATGCCAGACCGCATTGAGACGGGAACCTTTTTAATTGCCGGTGCTATTACTGGTGGCAAGGTAAGGGTGATTGATACTGATGTGAGTTCGCTTGAAGCGGTTATTGCAAAGCTGGAAGAGGCGGGTGCGATTATTACAACGGGTGATGATTGGATTGAGCTGGATATGAAAGGGGAAAGAGCAACGGCAGTAAATATAAGTACCGCTCCGTACCCTGCATTTCCGACAGACATGCAGGCACAGTTTATGGCATTGAATTCAGTTGCTAAGGGCGTGGGTAGTATTACGGAGAATATATTTGAAAACCGTTTTATGCATGTAAATGAATTGATGCGTATGGGTGCTGAAGTTGAAGTAACTGGTAATACGGCCATTGTAAGAGGGTGTGAGAGTTTAACGGGTGCGCCTGTTATGGCCACTGATCTTAGGGCTTCAGCCAGCCTTGTATTGGCGGCTTTGGTTGCTCAAGGTGAAACAAAAATTGATCGTATTTATCACATTGATCGTGGCTACGAATGCATAGAAGAAAAGTTAGGGTCTCTGGGTGCAAAAATTTCTCGGGTGTTAAATTAAAATGAAAAATACATTGACAATTGCGCTCTCTAAAGGGCGAATTCTTGAAGAAACCTTGCCGCTTTTTGAGAAGGCGAACATCATACCTATAGAAGATATTAAGAAAAGCCGGAAACTGATTTTTGATACGAATCATGACAACATTAAGTTGGTGATTTTAAGAGCAACGGATGTCCCCACCTATGTTGAACACGGTGTAGCTGACTTTGGTGTGGCGGGTAAAGATGTGCTAATGGAGTCATCAACTAAAAATTTATATGAATTGGTTGATTTGAAAATAGCAAAATGCAGACTGATGACCGCTGGTGTTGTTGGGGTTGAGTTACCTAGTCGGCGTTTGAAAGTTGCCTCTAAGTTTGTTAAAACGGCCAAAGCATACTTTGCTGAACAAGGTATCCAGGCCGACGTCATTAAGCTTTACGGTGCAATGGAGTTGGCTCCAATTATGGGGTTGGCTGATCTAATTGTGGATATTGTAGATACTGGCAATACACTCAAGGCTAATGGTTTGGAGGCGAGGGATCATATCGCTGATATAAGTACGCGTTTGGTTGTTAATAAAGCGGCCTATAAGACAAAATATCAGCAAATTGAGCCAATTTTGGAAATGCTTAGAGATGCTGCCAATAAGGCTTAGGAGGCGTTTTGAAAATTAATATTACTAACTTTTCGTCCAAGGATGAAGGTTTCTATTCAAAGCTTGATTCAATACTTGCTTGGGATTCTGTATCAGATTTGGATGTGCAGGCTAGCGTATTGAACATTGTTGACTCAGTTCGTCGAGAGGGCGATTCTGCGCTTGTTGAATTTACTAATCGTTTTGATCGTCGGCAGGTAGCAAGTCCTAGTGAGCTCGAAATTAGCAAGGAACAATTGCAGGCAGCAAGAGCCAGGGTCGATTCTGGTATTGTTCTTAGTTTAGAGGCCGCGGCTAAAAGAGTTAATGATTACCATGAAAAACAAGTGCAGGAATCTTGGCAATATCAAGAGGCGGACGGTACTATTCTTGGGCAAAAAATTACGCCTTTAGATCGTGTTGGTGTTTATGTTCCTGGTGGGAAGGCGGCCTATCCTTCGTCTGTTTTAATGAATGTTATGCCTGCGAAGGTAGCAGGTGTAAAAGAAATCATTATGGTGGTTCCGACACCCGATGGCTTTGTAAATGATATAGTTTTGGCTGCAGCAGATATTGCGGGTGTTGATAAAGTTTTTACCGTCGGTGGTGCGCAAGCGATTGCTGCATTGGCCTATGGGACAGAGACGATTCCAAAAGTCGATAAGATTGTTGGCCCTGGTAATATTTATGTTGCTACAGCGAAAAAAATGGTTTTTGGCGTGGTTGGGATCGATATGATTGCTGGTCCGTCCGAAATTTTAGTCGTTTGTGATGGCAAGACTGATCCGGATTGGATTGCAATGGATTTGTTTTCGCAAGCGGAACACGATGAGGATGCTCAATCTATATTAATATCTCCTGATGCATTGTTTCTTGAAAAGGTGCAGCAGTCGATGGAAAGACTGATCGAGACTCAGTCTAGGAAAGCCATTATTTTGACGTCGTTGGAGTCTCGAGGTGCATTTATACATGTTGAAAGTATGGAGCAAGCGATTGATGTGGCTAATCATGTAGCGGCAGAGCATTTAGAGTTGTCTATCGATAATCCTGAGGAGTGGGTTGGTAAAGTTCGACATGCCGGTGCTATCTTTATGGGGCGTCATACGCCAGAAGCTTTAGGTGATTATTGTGCTGGGCCAAATCATGTGTTACCAACGTCCGGAACTGCAAGATTCTCTTCGCCTCTTGGTGTATATGATTTCCAAAAACGGAGCTCATTAATTTATTGTTCTCCTGAAGGGGCGAGCGAGCTTGCGAAAATAGCTTCTCCTTTAGCAAGGGGTGAGTCGTTAGAAGCGCATGCTTTGTCTGCGGAATATCGTATTTTAGAGTCTAAATAGTTATGGAAGTAAAGCCGACTAGTGCTTTGTATCAATTGCGTTGGGTTACGCGTGTATTGGCTGTTGTGATTTTGGCTTTGGTAGCAATTGGAATGTTGTTACCAAGTCAGTATTATATAGAAAGGTCTATTTTTATAAATACGTCTCCTTCACGAATGTCGCTTTATTTGAATGATTTGTCGGTTTGGAGTCGCTGGATGCACCTGCCCAATGAAGGGGTGTTTGTGACTGAACCTGCATTCTTGTTGGACGAAAAACAGTCTCTCAGAATTAAAAACCTTGATGCTGAAGATGGGCGATTGGATGTGTTGTCTTTTGGTGATGAGGAAATCATTTTTTCTGTTATTCCCAAAAAAGGAATCTTGCCTGTGACTAACCGCTTGGGGTGGTATCGCGAGGGTCAAGGTGTGAGAGTGGTTTGGAGTGTTAATGGTGAATTAAGCGCTGGTTTGATTGGGCCATACATTGCTCTTTTTGCTAATGATATCGCAGGCAGTAATTTAGAGGCAAGTTTAGACACATTAAAAGAAGCGCTTCAATAATATTGGCTTGAGTGCCCCATTTCTTGGAAGCGTTCAATGGTGATATTGGCTTGATAGGACTGATTTCCTCTTATTCCAATAACGCTGATTTTTGACATGATAGGAAGTTTTGTAATTAGGGATTGTGCGTCCTTAGGCGTGAGGATTTCCATATCGTTTATTTTTACAATGATGTCGCCAATTTGTATGCCCGCCTCTTGAGCTGGGCTCATATTGTCGACTTTGGAAATTAATAGGCCTTTGTTGATGGGAAGAGCTAATGATTGAGCTATTTCAGGTGTGATTGCTTCTGTTTTAATGCCTAAATAACCCCGTTCTATCTTTCCGTATTTAATTATTTCGTGCATTACATAGAGGGCATCTGCAATTGGGATAGCAAATCCTATTCCTTGTGAGCCGCCGGTATTTGAGAAAATGGCCGAATTAATACCAATTAACTCTCCGTTATTATTGATTAAGGCGCCTCCAGAGTTCCCTGGGTTAATGGCTGCATCTGTTTGAATAAAATTTTCGTAGTGATTGAGGCCAATGTTGCTTCTTGAAAGGGCGCTTATGATTCCCATCGTTACTGATTTTTTGAGTCCGTAGGGGCTTCCTATAGCCAGTACAATGTCACCGACCTGGATGTTGTTTGAGGTTTCTATAGGGTGCTTGGGTGAATCCTCGTGAGGGATTTGTAAGACGGCAAGATCGGTTGCGCTGTCACTTCCGACTAACTTTGATGTAATTCGTTGTTGGTTATTCAGAACCACTATTACTTTATCTGTGTTGGATATTAAGTGTTTATTGGTAAGAATGTAGCCGTTCTTAATGATCACTCCTGAGCCAAGGCTATCTAGGCTTTCTGCTTGGTGTTCATTTTTTAGTGGTTTGGTATGTTGATTTTTTTTATAGGTATAGATACTAACAACGTAAGGTGTTGTTTTGCTAATGGGGGCTGTGAATGAATGGTTTGAAGGATTAGTCTTTACTTGTAGAGCTTTAAGTCCCCAGCCGATGCTTGAGCCGATAAGAAGCAGAATAAATGCAGTTCCAAATAACTTTATTGTCATAAATTGAATCTTGGTGGAAAAATGAATAGAGATAAACTAGCTAGTGAGCTAGATGCTATATTAAATGTGAGCCAGTTTAAAGACTATGCCCCTAATGGTTTGCAGATACAGGGAGTTGATGAGATTAAAAAAGTCGTAACTGGTGTGACGGCATCTCAGGCACTAATCGATGAAGCAATCAAGGTAAATGCAGATGCAATCATTGTGCATCATGGATATTTCTGGAAAGGTGAGGCGTACCCTATCACCGGGATGAAATACCGTAGAATTTCATCTCTTATTAAGCATGATATTAATTTGTTTGGCTATCACTTGCCTTTGGATGCACATCCAGAGTTAGGTAATAATGCGGGATTAGCAAACGCGTTAGGATTGTGTAACCGTATAGGATTGCAGTCGGGTGTTGAGTTAAAGAATGCAATTGGGCTGATTGGCGATTTAAAGAGTGTGATGTCCGTGGAATCATTTAGGTGTCTAGTGTCTGTGGCGGTTGGTCGGGATGTGTTATTTGAAAAAGTGAATGATAGAAAAATAAGTAAAGTTGCTTTGTGTACGGGCGGAGCGCAAGACTACATAGAGCAGGCTGCATTGATGGGGGCTGATGTGTTTATTACAGGAGAAGTATCAGAAAGAACCATTCATGTTGCGAGGGAAATGGGTATTCATTTCTGTGCGGCAGGTCATCATGCAACAGAAAGATTTGGGGTTATTCAGTTGGCTGATTATTTAAAGGCGGAATTTGGTTTGAGTGTAGAGTTTATTGATATTGATAACCCAGCGTAGCAGTTACCAATATCAATTCACGATAAGCAGGGATCATTTTGTCTTAGATTGTAGGCCAAAATCTTCGCTGAGCGTACCTGAGGCGTCAATTGAATAATCTTTTGGTGGCTCTTCAGGTGTCTTTTCTTCAGTTTCGGTACTGCCTGTTTCTGGTGAGTTTAATGATTCTGAAGCAACTTTGCTTGTCGCAAGGGCGTTTGTACCGGTAGATAATTGGCGTTTTAGCTCTAAAACAGCCTTTTCAGCTACGATAAGTTTTTCGTTGGCTTCTGTGAAAAAATCATCAATTTCAGTTTGTTTTCGTTCAACTTCAAATTGGACTGCTTCTGATGGAATGTGAGTGCCATTGGTTGTTTTTTTGGTTGCGTTAAGGTTTCCTTTCTTAAGGATAAGACCAATAATAAGTCCTAATGCCGCGCCGGTAATAAAAATGATAATGTCAAATACTTCTAGGTTCATGACTAACTCCTGAAAATGAATGGCGCTATTATAACGGAAAGACCTTAAGTTAGGACACTCCTAATGATGTGGTTTTGATATGATTTTGATAGAATTGTTAAATTAATTAACTGTGTGATAGGTAAAAATGACACCACTCGAGCGATATAAGAAGGACCTAGAGCGTCCAGATTTTAATTACGATCCTGCACAAGAAGAGGCCGTGATGGCGTTGCAAGATTTATTTTTGCGATTGACTGAAGTAAAAGTGACTAAAAAGAAAGGGATCTTTGGGCTTTTTAAAAAACATGAAGCGGTCGACGTGGAAAAAGGTTTGTATTTTTGGGGCGGAGTAGGGAGAGGGAAAACCTACTTGATGGATACCTTTTATGACTGTCTACCTTTTGAAAGAAAGACAAGGTTGCATTTCCATCGATTTATGCAGATGGTTCATAAAGAGTTACAACAACTGCATGATGTCAAAAATCCATTAGAAATTGTTGGAAAGCGAATTGCATCAAAAGCAAAAATCATCTGTTTTGATGAGTTTTTTGTAAAAGACATTACTGACGCCATGATTTTGGCTGGTTTGCTAAAAGTGTTGTTTGAAAATGGTACTTCCTTAGTGGCTACATCAAATATAGAGCCCGACGGTTTGTATAAAAACGGTCTGCAAAGAGCTCGATTCCTGCCTGCCATTGAGTTGGTGAAAATACATACCAAGGTAATGAACATTGATGGTGGTGTAGACTACCGTTTGAGGGCATTAAAGCAAGCTAAGCTTTACTATACGCCTCTTGGTGATGGTGCAAATAAGAGTCTTTCGGAGAGTTTTGCTCGCTTAGTGCCTGATTTGAATCAAGTCAAGCAGGGTGGGGCTATTGAGATAGAGGGGCGAAAAATATCTTTAATAGAAAGTTGTGAGGATGTGGCATGGTTTAGTGTTTCTTCATTGTGTGATGGGCCTCGTAGTCAGGTGGACTATATCGAAATAGCTAAGTTGTATACGACGATAGTGTTAAGCGACTTGCCTCAAATGGATGCCTCTAAAGACGATATAGCCAGACGATTTATTAGTTTGGTTGATGAGTTCTACGATCGGCATGTTAAGCTGATAATCTCGGCTGAGGTGCCTATCCATGAAATTTATACGGGAACCCAATTGGCTTTTGAGTATGATAGGACAGTCAGTAGATTATTAGAAATGCAATCCGAAGAGTACTTGTCCCTTGAACATAGGCCATGAACAGGGTGCTGACTATTTAGTTTTAAAAACTGCTTTTATTGTGCTGGCTAATTAATGTATAATTTGCTCGCCTTTTTTAAGGTATATGCAAGTTGTTAAATAAGAGCTTTTAGGAGCTGTTTGTTTAGCAACCAATAATAATAGGTATTGAGCACGCTATAATGTGTGCAAATTGAAAGGGTTTTTGATGAAAACTTTTACTGCAAAACCTGCTGAAGTGACACGCGATTGGTATATCGTTGACGCTGAAGGCAAAACACTTGGTCGCTTAGCTACAGAAATCGCTCGCCGTTTACGCGGTAAGCATAAAGCAGAATATACTCCTCACGTTGATACTGGTGATTACATCGTTGTTATTAATGCTGAAAAAGTACACGTTTCTGGTAACAAAGCACAAGACAAACAATACTATCGCCACACTGGTTATCCAGGCGGCCTTCGTTCCATGAGTTTTGAAAAGTTGATTGATCATGCTCCTGAGCGTGTTCTTGAACTTGCCGTTAAAGGTATGTTGCCTAAAGGTCCTTTAGGTCGTGCAATGCACAAGAAAATGAAAGTGTATGCTGGAACTCAGCATCCACATGCAGCACAACAGCCTCTAGAACTTAAACTTTAATACGGAAGATCATTATGTCTGCTAATCAATACTACGGTACAGGTCGTCGTAAAACCTCTACTGCACGTGTGTTTTTAAAAGCCGGTGCTGGTAATCTAGTTATCAATAATCGCACAATTGAACAATACTTTGGTCGTGAAACAGCTCGCATGGTAGTTCGTCAGCCTCTTGAGTTGGTTGATGCTACAGAGAAGTTTGATGTTTATATCACTGTTAAAGGTGGTGGTATCTCTGGTCAGGCGGGTGCAATTCGTCACGGTATTACTCGTGCATTGATGCAATACGATGAATCTCTTCGTCGTGCTCTACGTACAGCTGGTTTCGTAACTCGTGACTCTCGCGAAGTGGAACGTAAGAAAGTTGGTCTACGCAAAGCGCGTCGTCGTCCACAATTCTCCAAGCGTTAATATTGGAATTTTGTTTAAAACGCCTGGTTATCCAGGCGTTTTTTTTATGCGTTATATCAGTATATTTATCTGTTAAAGGAATGTTTCCTTGCCAGAGACGCTTGTTTTTTTTACTATTCGCAAGGCAATAATTTTAAGATTGTCAGCTTAGTGGCTGATATTTGTAATTTGGTGGGAGAGAACCATAATGAGTCAAAGCGGCGTAAATAAAGGTCGACGTCGATTTCTGATTGGAGCAACTAGTGCTATTGGTGCAGTTGGTGCAGTTGGTGTAGCGACCCCCTTTGTTGCTTCTTGGAACCCGAGTGCAAAAGCTAAGGCAGCTGGTGCTCCGGTCAAAGTCGACATAAGTAAGTTAGAAGTTGGTCAACAGATGATCGTTGAGTGGCGAGGTCAGCCAGTATGGGTGGTAAATAGAACACCTGAAACCTTGTCTAACTTAGAAAAAATATCTTCAAAATTAAGTGATCCTGAGTCGATAAAAGAGCAACAACCTTCTTATGCTCAAAATAGCTATCGTTCTATCAAACCAGAAATCTCCATTCTTCTAGGAATCTGTACGCATCTTGGTTGTTCTCCAACATACCGACCAGAGATTGCTCCTGAGGATTTGGGCCCAGAATGGGTTGGTGGTTATTTTTGTCCATGTCATGGGTCTAAGTTTGACTTGGCTGGTCGTGTATATAATGGTGTTCCTGCGCCAATTAACTTGTCTGTTCCACCTCATCAGTACCTAACCGATACTGTGATTGAGATTGGTGTTGATGGAGGTAATGCATAATGGCTGCTTTAAAAAATCTAATGGGATGGATTGATGATCGCCTTCCTGTTACTCAGGCTTATGAAAAGCATATGAGTAAGTATTACGCGCCAAAAAACTTTAATGTTTTTTATATATTCGGCGTGTTATCCATGGTTGTTTTAGTTAACCAGATTCTTACAGGTGTATGGTTAACAATGAGTTTTACGCCTTCTGCTGAAGCGGCTTTTGCTTCGGTTGAATATATCATGCGTGATGTCGAGTACGGTTGGCTTATTCGTTATATGCATTCAACAGGCGCTTCAGCTTTTTTTGTTGTGGTCTATTTGCATATGTTTCGAGGATTGCTTTACGGTTCCTATCAAAAACCACGTGAATTAGTGTGGTTATTTGGTATGGCTATTTATTTGTTGCTTATGGCAGAAGCGTTTATGGGGTATTTGCTTCCATGGGGGCAGATGTCTTACTGGGGTGCGCAGGTTATCATCTCGTTATTTGGTGCTATTCCTGTTATTGGGCCTGATTTAGCTCAATGGGTTCGTGGTGATTACCTTATCTCTGGTATTACTTTGAACCGTTTCTTCTCCTTGCATGTTATTGCTCTACCTTTGGTTTTGGTCGCATTAGTGGTTCTGCATTTACTTGCTTTGCATCATGTTGGCTCAAATAATCCTAAAGGTGTGGATATTAAGAAGCATAAAGATGAGAACGGTATTCCTTTAGATGGTATTCCATTCCATCCTTTCTACTCTGTTCATGATTTGGTGGGTATTGCTGTATTCTTATTTGTATTCTGCTCGGTTATCTTCTTCTTCCCTGAAATGGGTGGGTATTTCCTTGAGAAGCCTAACTTTGAAGCGGCAAACCCGTTGAAAACACCAGAGCATATTGCTCCAGTGTGGTACTTCACTCCTTTCTATGCCATTTTGCGAGCAGTAACGTTCCCATTGTTCGGCCTAGATGCGAAGTTCTGGGGTGTAGTGGCAATGGGTGGTGCTATCGCGATTCTATTCGTATTGCCTTGGTTGGATCGTAGTCCTGTAAAATCAATGCTTTATAAGGGGTGGATTAGTAAAATCTTCTTGTTTATATTTTGTATTAGTTTTGTAGTGCTTGGTGTGTTGGGTGTTTTACCTTCGACTGAATTGCGTACGACAATTGCTCAAATTGCTTCCGTAGTATACTTCGCTTACTTTATTTTAATGCCTTGGTATACTCGTTGGGAAAGTACAAAACCAGTGCCAGAGAGGGTGTAATAATGAAAAAGTTTTTTGTAACAGTTGCACTGGCTGTATTACCTGTTTTGGGTTTTGCTTCTGGTGGCGCTGGTGTTGAGCTTCAGCATATGAGCGCTGATCTACATGATAAGTCCTCGCTCCAGCGAGGTCTTCAGACCTTTACTAACTATTGTATGGGCTGTCATGATGCGGGGTATGCTCGTTTTGAGCGTGCATCAACTGACTTGGGTATTCCTGCGGAGTTGTTTGAGGAGCACTTGTTGCCTGCGGGTAAGAAAATCGGTGACTTGATGTCTAACTCAATGGATTCTGCTGACGCTAAAGGTTGGTTTGGTGCTCCACCGCCTGATTTGACTTTGGTTGCACGTGTTCGTGGTAAAGATTGGGTTTATAGCTATTTACAAGCCTTTTATGAGGATGAAACTCGTCCTTGGGGTGTGAATAATACGGTTTTCCCTAATGTGGGTATGCCGAATGTTCTTGAATCTTTACAGGGTGTTCGTCATATGACATGTGCTCAAGCTCCTGCACATGATGAGCATGGTAAGCCTTTATTTGATACTTTGACTGGTGATGTATTAACCGAAGAGAAGTGTGATGTAATTGCTCAAAAATCAAAAGGGCAGCTTAGTGATGATGAGTTTGAGCAAGTGGTATATGACTTGACTAACTTTTTGGTTTACATGGGTGAACCAAGCCGTCTACAAAGTGAATCTTTGGGTCTAAAAGTTCTCTTATTTATTATTTTGTTTGGTATTTTTGCTTTCCTTCTTAATAAAGAATATTGGAAAGAAATACATTAAAAATGCAGCAGCAATTGATTACGATGTGATTAATTGCTGCTTTTTGTTTTGTGGCCCCGGATGGGGTTTTCGTTGTTTCTATAATAGGGGTTTTACATGGGTGTTATCGCTAAACGCTCCTCAATGACTTTTTTCTCTGATGGGGAAGATCATTATAGTCATCGAGTTAGAATAGTATTGGCTGAAAAAGCAGTCACGGTTGATATTATTGATGTTGACCCATTTAATAAGCCAGATGAATTGGCAGATATAAATCCATATAATGAGCTTCCTGCTCTTATTGATCGTGATTTGGTTTTGTATGAGCCAAATGTAATGATGGAATATTTGGATGAGCGCTTTCCTCATCCTCCGCTTTTGCCTGTATATCCTGTGGCACGTGCTGAAAGTCGTTTGTTTATGTATCGTATTCAGCGTGATTGGGCAAAGTTGGTTGACTTAATTCTGATAAGTAAGGATGCAGAAGCCGTTGCTAAAGCGCAGAAAGAGCTACGTGAAGGTTTAATGAATGTTGCTCCGATTTTTGAAGAAAAACCGTATTTCATGAGTGATGAGTTTACTATCGTGGATTGTTGTATGGCTCCTATTTTATGGCGCCTTCCAATTTTGGGTGTTGAGATTCCTAAAGATCAAGCAAGGCATCTACATAAATATATGGATCTTTTGTTTTCTAGAGAGTCTTTCATAGAAAGTCTGTCTGAAGCTGAGCAGGAAATGCGTCTTGATTGATCTAAGTGATTAGGTTTAAGATGGATATCTAAGAGGAGCTTTTGAGCTCCTTTTTTAATGCGATTTTTAATTGGAAGTGTACATGAAACCGAAAAGATCTTATTTATTGAAAGCGGCTTATGAGTGGGTTGTAGATAATGATTTGACTCCCTACTTGCTTGTTGATGCAAATAACGAGTCAGCTGTTGTTCCTGTTGAATTCGTTCAGGATGGGCAGATTGTTCTTAATATAAGTATGGGGGCTGTGAGAAATCTATTGATGGATCAGCATGGTGTTTCTTTTGAGGCTCGATTCTCTGGTAAATCAATGAATGTGTATGTGCCTATTGCTGCAGCACAGGCTGTATATGCAAAGGAAAATGGCGATGGACTGTTTTTTCCGGAAGAAGAGTTTCCGAATGATTCAGACCCAACGCCTCCAACTGAGCCTAAAAGGGAAAAAGGGTTTAAGTTGCAAGTTGTTAAATGAGTGCTTGATTATTCGGCTGTGATTTTACTCTTCATAGCCGAATAACTGTCGTTCAATTAACTCAACGAGAGTGTGAATTACTAAGGTCTGGCATTCGTGTACTCTTGCTGCACCTAATAGGTTTATTCTTATCTCGGTGTCATCCTGAGATGTTAAAGATGATATGTTTTTTGCTTCTGGACTTGTTAAGGCGACAACATGGAGCTTTCGTTCATGGGCGGCTTGGATTGCTTGTATTATTGGGGATGTGTTGCCCCTGTTGGCCACGACGAATAAAACGTCCCCGGCATTGCCTAAAGCTGTAATTTGTTTTGAAAAAACATCGTGATAGCTATCGTTATGGCTGATCGCAAGAATTGCAGTGCCTTCGGAGGCTAAGTTGATTGAGGGCAATCCAGGTCTTTCTCTGTCCATCCTATCTATTAAGAGTGTATTGAAGTATTGAGATAAATAGGAACCCGTACTATTGCCACAGCACATAATTTTGTTGCCGGCAGCGATGGTGCTAAAAATGACATGTGCTGCATGCTCAATGTGAGGAGGTAGGTTTTCAAAAGCTTGTTGTTGTGCTTCGAAGCTTTGGGCAAATTGAGTATAGATCGTTTCTTGAAAATCCATAGTGGTTAAAATATTGCCTTTATCCAGTTTAAATTATTAATGCTAACTTCTCCGTCGAATAAAATTGCATCAAATCGGATTGGCGATAGCTCTAGTTGTTGTTTTTTTAGCCAGTATTGGGCTGATTTTGATACTTTTCTCTGTTTTGAAAGGGTAATACTTTCAGCAGCAGAGCCTCTAGATTTTGAGGAGCGGTATCTTACTTCTACAAAGATAATGCTATTTGAGTCTGTAAAAATTAAATCTATCTCTCCAAACTGACATAAAAAATTATTTTCAATAAAAGTTAAGTTTTCGTTTTCTAAAAATAGTTTTGCTAATTTTTCGGCTTGATTTCCGATGGTTTTTTTTAATGGTAGATCATTCGTTTGGGCTTGTTTCCTTTGCATTGATAAGTCTTCCTTGTTTGTAAGTAACTAATTCAGTCCGCTTGTTGAAAATTTGATTTTTATCAAGTGACAGAATGCCTGTGCTACCTGACATTTTTGCATTACTGACTTGTTGAAATATAGGGAACCTATTGGCTAATAAATGAGCGTCTTGGCCGAGAGACTTTAGGCGTTTTATAAAATTAGAATCGTTCCGGTTGAATAAAAGATCATCATTTTTAGCTCTAACAATAGAAGGGAGCTCGTTGAAAATAATCCTCTCTATGTCTTCTTCTTTTGTTAGTCCATCTAATTGTTTGTTATTGATAGTGCTGGTTGCTAGTAAAGGTATGTTTGATGCGAAATAGAAGTCTAAAAGAGGCCTTATTTGCTTGGCATCCGCAAAGCGACCGGCAAAGAATATATAATCCAAATCCTGTCTAGAGCGCTCGGCCGACGTGATATCGGTTGATAGCTTTGATTCTAGCCATTTTTTTCTCCTTTGACTTTCGTCGACAAGAAGTAATTTCTTAATAGTGTCCTGTCTACTTTTGGGGGTGTTCTCATAATCCAGTTGTGTCAGTAGCTCGACATCATTGTTTTCTGCTATGTATCTAAATTCGTCGGCTTGTCTAAGGGCCCATGTATCCTGCGTGCTAATAACGGCCGTTGTTTTTGCTCCTTCGCTCTGGGCATGGCGTATTAGTTCGATAATTTCATCTCTGGCATTAAGGGAAAAATGGAACAGATTTGGAGATACTGGTTGATTATCTAATCTGTTAAGAGCAATAAGTGGAGTGTTTAAATCTAAATGGTTGAGCTCTGCAAGGTGGCTCTTTTGTAGTGGGCCTATGATAATGTCAGGAGTGTAGAATGCCGCTTGAACTAATGCCTCTTCCATTGAGTTTGTTGTGTCTGTGTCGATTAGGTGTACTTCCGCTCTAGGCGGTGGTTGTGCGAAATGAGAGTATAAGAATCCATCCAAGATTGCTTGTGAGGCATCACGAAGTTTACCCGTAAGAGGGAGTAATAAGGTGATGTTTTTTGGTGTTAGTTCGTCAATATCAGAAAGAATCAGGAAGTCTTTTGGTGGTGCTGTCGCTGCAGGGTGAAATTGATTGCGTAGCTGCCATTGAGTGAATGCATTAAGTTGTTCTGATGTTGTTAGTGCGTTCTGCCTTAATATTGAGCTAATAGAAAGCCAGCCATTTAAAATAGAGTCGTTACCATTTTGCAAATAAAGTGTTTCTGAATCAGTAAGATTTTGAATGTCAGACCAAAGTTGTTGTTGGTTGTAGTCAATTTCTTCTAGAGGTAATGACAAGCTAAGTTTTAATCTTTCTTTGACGGCCGCTGGCCAATTTTCTAGCTGTTCTAATGATTCGCTTCTTAATATACTTATTTTATTTGCATTATTTGGATGGTTGGATAAAGGGTTTCTTTTTGCTTTAGATAAATAGCTTAGCGCTTTAAGTGGTGTGTTTTGTAGGTTGCTAATGTTTGCCGCTAATAATAGTCCTTTAAAAGTGGATTGAGTGTTTAGATTAATGACATTTTCTGTGAGTATTTCAAGAGCTTTAGCATAATCCTTTTCTTGGTTTTTTGCTTCTGCTGCGCTTAAAAAATAACTCGCAGCAATTTCTTCATTCTCAGCAGAGCGAGCGAGCGTCATCCATGTTTCAAAAGAGGCGCTTTCTATGCTAGATAGCGCTTCGTTGTTCGTGTTTGTTTTTTGCTGTACTTCAACAGAGTTACAGGCGCTTAACAATACAGCGAATAAAGATAGTGTTATGATGCGCATGGTTTAAAACTCATATCCTGTAGTAAAATGACAAAGAGACAATATGGTATCACATAGTACAGATGAAGCGAGAGGCGCTCTATATATTGTTGCGACTCCAATTGGTAATTTAGAAGATTTTAGTAGTCGTGCAATTAGCACATTAAAGGCGGTTGAGTATATTGCTGCCGAAGATACGCGTCATACTAAACGGTTATTGAATCATTTTGGAATAGAGACTCGTTTATTTTCTTTGCATGACCATAATGAAAGAGATAAAGCCGCGTATATAGGAGAATTGTTGTCTCAAGGTATGTCGGTTGCTTTGGTTTCTGATGCTGGTACGCCACTCATTTCGGATCCGGGTTATCATGTGGTGAGTTATTTGCGTAATAAGGGCTTTTTGATTATTCCAGTACCAGGTCCATCCGCTCTTATTGCGGCTTTGTGCGCATCTGGATTACCTACAGATCAGTTCTTTTTTGCTGGTTTTTTGCCTGCTAAAACAAAATCTAGAAAAGATGTAATGTCTTCTTGGAAGCAGCAGTCTGGAACGGTCGTGTTTTACGAGTCTACGCATCGTATTATCGACTCTATGAAGGATGTTGAGACTGTTTTCGGCTCTAAAGCGAAGCTTGTATTGGCAAGAGAGATAACCAAAACGTTCGAAACTTTTTTATCTGGTACTGCCGAAGAGATTTTGCAGCAATTCTCAGTAGATGCAAATCAGTTAAAAGGCGAGTTTGTGGTAATGCTTGATTATCGAGAAGAAACCGATGTTGAATCTAAAGACATTGAAAACCGCCGAATTCTTGCTGTTTTATTGGAGGATCTTCCTGTTAAGCAGGCCGCTCAGTTGGCGGCAAAAATTACCGGTGAAAAGAAGAACGCCTTATATCAAATAGCCTTGGAAATGCAGTCATAAGTGATCTGTTTTGTTTGAATTATTATTTAGTGAATTATATTTATGAGTTTTAAATCTCTTGGTCTGCATGAGTTATTGCAAAAAACGGTGGCAGATTTAGGTTACACGCTGGCGACACCTGTACAAATGCAGGCCATACCTTCCATTATGAATGGAAAGGATGTTGTTGCGGGTGCGCAAACGGGAACAGGCAAAACGGCCGCATTTGTATTACCTATTTTACATCGGTTGTTACAGGAAACTATTGATCCTTCGGGTTCTGAGGTAAGGAATTTTGGCGTACCTAAAATTAAGGTGTTAATTTTGGCACCCACGCGTGAGCTGGCTCAGCAAGTGTATAAAAGTTGTGTAAGTTATAGCTCAAAGACCTCCGTGAGATCGGTTGTGGCTTATGGAGGCGCCAGTATTAATACTCAAACCAATGAGTTGAAGTTGGGGGCGAGTATATTGGTCGCTACTCCTGGTCGTTTGCTAGAGTTGGCTTTTAAAAAATTAATAGATCTTAGTTCTTTGGGAATTTTGGTTTTTGATGAAGCGGATCGAATGTTAGATATGGGGTTTATGACCGAGGTAAATCGAATATTAAAAATGTTGCCACAGCAGAGACAGACGCTTCTTTTTTCTGCGACGTTTAATGATGAGGTTTATGGGCTAAGCAAATCTCTTATGTCATCGCCCGTGTATATTGAGGTCGGAGAAAGAAACCAAGCGGCGGTCAAAGTTGAGCAGGTAGTATATGCCATTGATAGTGCGCGTAAGAGGGAGCTTATTTCTTATATGATAGGTTCAAAGAATTGGCAGCAAGTCCTGATTTTTACACGTACAAAGCAAGGTGCGGATGATTTGGCTAAGGAAATGGTTAAAGATGGGCTGGAGGCTCAGTCAATTCATGGAGATAAGTCTCAAGGGGCTCGTGATAGAGTGTTGAGTGATTTTAAGTCTGGGCGGTTAAGGGCTCTTGTCGCGACAGACGTTGCGGCTCGGGGGTTGGACATACCAAGCCTTGAGCAGGTGATTAATTTTGAGTTGCCTTATAATGCCGAAGATTATATTCATCGTATTGGTCGTACAGGAAGAGCGGGTAATAAAGGGTTGGCAATTAGTTTGGTTTCTGTAAAAGAGCAGTATTTACTGAAGGATGTGGAAGAGGTGATGGGGGAGACTCTGGTCCAGCAGTGGTACCCAGGGTTTGAGCCTGACCTGAATGCGGAAGAGGTTACATCTAAAAAACACCGCAGTGGTAATGCTAAAAAGCGAGCAAGGGAAAAGGCAATACAGTCGTCTAAGCATGCACGTAAAAGATAGTTTTAATATTGATAATTCGATCGTCCTCTTAATGTCGTGGATGAATAAAATAGTAGTTTTTCCGATAGAGAAAATATAATGACAAACAATGATGTGCTGCGCAAAGTGCGTTTTATTTTTGATTTCAGTGATGACAAAATGATTAAATTATTTGGTCTGGGTGGTTTGAAGGTATCTCGTTCAGAGGTTAGTGACTGGTTGAAGCAGGATGAGCACGAAAGCTTTAAGACTTGTGAAGATGTGGTATTGGCAAGCTTTCTAAATGGCTTGATTGTGGATAAAAGAGGTTCGAAGGATGGGGCTGAGGTGGTTGCTGAAACTCGCTTGACGAATAATCAGGTTTTTGCCAAGTTAAAAATCGCTTTAAATTTGAAAGCTGAAGATATTTTAGAACTGATTGAATTGGCTAATTTTAAGATTAGTCGTCATGAGTTGAGCGCTTTTTTCAGAAGGTCGACACATAAGCATTACAGGGAATGTAAAAACCAAGTGCTAAGGCAGTTTTTGCAAGGTTTGCAGTTGAAGCATCGTCCTGCTGACGTAAATGAATAAAGTAGAAAAATGTGCAAGGTGAAAATGTGACTGATACCACAGCAACTCGTTTAAATAAGTTTATAAGTGCGTCTGGTTTTTGCTCTCGTCGTGAGGCTGATAAGTTGATTGAGCAAAAGCGTGTGGAAATTAATGGATGTATACCTGAGCTTGGCACAAAGGTTCTCCATGGAGATGTTGTAAGTGTTGATGGTGAGAGGATTAATCCAACCTCAAATAATAAATCGGACCGAACTTACATAGCTTATAATAAGCCTGTCGGTATTACTTGTACGACAGAGAGGCATGTTAAAGGCAATATTGTTGATGCTATTGGTCATAAAGAAAGGATATTTCCAATTGGACGTTTAGATAAACCGTCAGAAGGTTTGATTTTTTTAACCAGTGATGGAGATATTGTTAATAAGATTCTGAGAGCGGGTAATAATCACGAGAAGGAGTATCTGGTAACGGTTGATAAGCCTTTTGGAGATCGTTTTATTAAAAGGATGTCCCAGGGTGTGCCTATTCTAGATACTGTGACTAAACCTTGCGTAGTAACGCCTCAGAGTAGAAATATGTTTAAGATTGTTTTAACTCAAGGCTTGAATCGTCAGATTCGTCGTATGTGTGAATATTTAGGCTATGATGTTGTTCGGCTTAAGAGGACGCGTATTATGAATGTGCGTCTGGAGGCTTTGAGGCCTGGGCAGTGGCGAGATTTGACGGAAGACGAGATGACGCAAATTAATGGTGCCGTAAAGGACTCAAAGAAAACAGAAGATGCCTAAGTTTGATGTTGTTATTTCAAAATTAGGCTAGAGAATTGTCGCTCTTACTTTTGGGTGACGACTTCCTCGGCCGCATTTTCTTGTGTTAAATCTTGGTCTAAGTTAATACGATCTGCCTTGGCGATGTATTTTTCTTTATTTTTAGGGAGGTTTTTTTCGTTTGCTTTTTTGGATTTTTTAGTCAAAATTTGTTTGATTTTTTTGCGACGATTCATATGGTTCTCGAATGTGCTTGATCATAATTAAGATAAAAAAAAACCTGATCTCACGATCAGGTTTTTTAATTGGTACCAGTGGGCGGACTCGAACCGCCACGCTTATTAGGCAACGGATTTTGAATCCGTCGTGTCTACCAATTCCACCACACTGGCTTGAAAACGTGCCAGTATTATGATTAATTCTAGCGTTTTGTCAAATGTTTTTGCTAGGTCTTATGATTTTTTTAAGAAAGGCTCCAATTCATACCTTTTTGTCTGATTTTTCGATAGAATGCTGGGTCTTTTTTTAATGAGTACTTTTAGATCATGCGAGTTTCCGACTATCGGTTCGATTTACCTGATTCTTTAATTGCACGCTACCCAACGGAAGTTCGTACTTCCAGTCGTCTGCTTCAGTTAGATGGTATGACAGGGGAGTTGAGTCATCGATCGTTTGAGCAAATTCTGGATATTGTTAATCCCGGCGATTTAATGGTGTTTAATAATACGAGAGTAATTGCGGCTCGTGTTTTTGGGCAGAAGGCGTCTGGAGGCAAGTTAGAGATTTTGGTTGAGCGTTTGTTGTCCCCCTACGAAATATTAGCTCATGTGCGTTCTAGTAAATCGCCTAAAGCAGGTAGTGATATTTTACTTGGAACAGATAGAAATGAATCTGTTGCTGTTAAAATGTTGGCACGTAAGGGATCTTTATTTCATCTTAAATTTGATGAGCCTGTTCTTGATGTGTTAGAACGAGTTGGTCATATACCACTGCCTCCCTATATTGAAAGGCCAGATGAGGAATGCGATAAAGAACGTTATCAAACGGTTTACAATAAGAAACCAGGGGCCGTAGCCGCGCCAACAGCGGGTCTTCATTTTGATGACAGCATACTGCAAAAGTTAAAAGATAAAGGTGTGAATATTGCTTTTGTCACTCTGCATGTGGGCGCAGGAACGTTCCAGCCTGTTAAAGTTGAGGTGGTGGAAGATCACCAAATGCACGCTGAGTATATTGAAGTGGAGCAAGACGTTGTTGATCTGGTAGAAAAAACTAAGGCTAATGGTAGTCGCGTGATTGCTGTTGGAACAACCAGTGTTCGTAGTTTGGAGTCGGCGAGTCAATCTGGTAGTTTGCAGGCAATGACAGGAGATACTAGCATTTTTATTTACCCTGGTTATGAGTTTAAGACCGTCGATGCCATGGTGACGAATTTTCATCTACCAGAATCGACTCTAATCATGTTGATCAGTGCTTTTGCAGGTTATGATAACGTGATGAATGCTTATCGCGTAGCAATTGAAGAGCAATATCGATTTTTTAGTTATGGCGACGCCATGTTTATTGACCGGAATCCAAATGCAACTGGACCGGAGAGTGAGGAATGAGTTTAATGAGCGAAAAGCGCCCTGAATGTTTTATGGATTTTGACGTGTCAGCAACATCTGGTAAAGCGCGTCGTGCAACTTTGCGTTTTCCGCGAGGTAGTGTTGAAACACCTGCGTTTATGCCAGTAGGAACCTACGGCACAGTAAAGGGAATGTTGACTAAGGATATTGAAGAAATTGGGGCTGATATTATTCTTGGCAATACATTTCATTTATGGTTGAGGCCTGGTACTGAAGTGATTAAAGCTCATGGCGATTTGCATGACTTTACTCAGTGGAAAAAACCTATTTTAACAGATTCTGGTGGGTTTCAAGTATTCTCTCTTGGGGACATGCGAAAAATCACGGAAGAGGGTGTGAGCTTTCAATCCCCGATTAATGGATCAAAAGTTTTTTTAAGTCCTGAAATTTCCATGCAGGTTCAAAAAGATTTAGGCTCCGATATTGTTATGATTTTTGATGAGTGCACGCCTTACCCGGCGACAGAGCAAAGAGCCGCTGAATCGATGCGAATGAGTCTTCGTTGGGCTGAAAGGTCTAAAAAAGAGCATGGAGACAGTCCTTCGGCTCTTTTTGGGATTATTCAAGGGAGTATGTTTGAGACATTAAGAGAAGAGTCTCTCGAAGGTTTGGTTGGTATTGGTTTTGACGGTTATGCAATCGGTGGTTTGTCTGTGGGTGAGCCAAAAGATGAAATGATGAAGGTCCTTGACTATATCACCCCAAAGATGCCGGAGGATAAGCCAAGGTATTTAATGGGGGTAGGTAAACCTGAGGATTTAGTTGAAGGGGTTAGGAGGGGGTTGATATGTTTGATTGTGTCATGCCTACTCGTAATGCCCGTAATGGCCACTTATTTACTTCTGAGGGGGTTGTGAAGATCCGAAACGCTAAACATCGTCATGATACTGCGCCTTTGGATAATGAATGTGACTGTTATACTTGTAAAAATTTTTCTAGGTCATATCTACATCATTTAGATAAGTGTCAGGAGATGGTTGGTGCTCAACTGAATACCATCCATAACCTACGTTATTATCAAAACCTTATGTCAGGATTGCGAAAGGCACTTGATGAGGGTAGATTTGATGCGTTTGTTAATGAGTTTTATGCTAAAAGAGGATTGATAACTCCTACTTTAGCGGAATAACGACTTCCGTAATGTGAAGGGTCGCAATTACGCGACCGTAAATAATGTTTAAATAATTGGAGAATATAGAGATGATCGCATTGATCTCACCAGCTTATGCTGAAGGTGGCGCACCTGCAGATGCTGGTATTTTTAATATCGTTTTGTTAGTCGGTTTTGTTATTATTTTTTATTTCCTAATGTGGCGTCCGCAAGCAAAACGTGCGAAAGAGCATAAAGGCCTATTAGCTTCATTGGCAAAAGGTACGGAAGTAGTAACAAATGGCGGTGTACTTGGAAAAGTAACTCGCGTTGATGATAACTACGTTGCTCTTGAAGTATCTGAAGGTGTGGAGCTTAAATTTCAAAAAGCCGCCGTTGCTGCAGTGTTACCTAAAGGGACGCTGAAATCTATCTAACCTTTTAAGCGTCTTCATTTGAAGGCGCTTTTTTTATGTTTCTTATTCTTTCTTTAGGTGTAAAGGAATTTTTATGCTTAACAAATACCCCTTGTGGAAGTATTTGCTGATTGTTTTTGTATTGGCGCTTGGTGTGTTCTATGCCATGCCAAACTTATACCCAGATGATCCAGCGTTACAGATTTCAAGTCAGAAGGCGACGTCTGTCGTCGATGAGCGTGTAATTAATAAAGTTACTAAAGCGTTGGAAGCGTCAGGTGTTCCATTAAAAGAGGCTGAATTGACATCCGCTGGAGCAACGTTTCGTTTTAATAATGGTGAAGATCAGCTTGCAGCGAACCCTATTGTTTCTTCTGTTTTGGGCGATGCTTACGTAAGTGCTTTAAATTTGGTACCAACTACTCCTGAATGGCTTTCTGCTTTTGGTGCTGGACCAGCGAAGTTGGGTTTGGATTTGCGTGGTGGTGTGCATTTCTTGCTTGAGGTTGATACGCCAGCCGCATTGCAGCAGCGGTTTATTGTAGCGGCAAGCGAAATGAAAACCTCCTTGCGTCAACAGCGAATTCGTTACCGCAGTGTTGAGGTTGATGGTGGAGTTTTGTCAATTCGCTTCTTGAAGCAAGACGATTTGGATTTGGCTCTGAGCATGCTAGAAGATGAGTTCGAAGAGTATTTGTATTCTACTCAAGAGCTTGATGGTGAGTTTTATTTAGAGGCTCGATTCTCTGAAATATCTAAGCAAGAAATTGAAGCTTATGCCTTACAGCAAAACTTAACAACACTGCGTAATCGTGTTAATGAGTTAGGTGTTGCTGAGCCTTTAGTGCAGCGTCAAGGCAGTAATCGTATTGTTGTTGAATTGCCTGGTGTGCAAGATACGGCGGCAGCTAAGCGTATCATTGGTGCGACAGCAAACTTGGAGTTTCGTCTAGAGGCGGGTCTTGAAGAGACGACTTCTAATATTGAAGAAATGTCCTTTAGAAATGAAACGGGTAGAACGGCTCGCTTAGAAAGAGATATTATTATTACTGGGGAAAGTGTGTCAGATGCCAGTTCCTCTTTTGATGAAAATGGACAGCCTCAAGTAAATATCAATCTTGACTCTAAAGGCGGCAAGCAAATGAGTAAAGTAACTCGTACTGCGGTTGGCCGTAGTATGGCGGTTGTCTTTATTGAGCATAAGTCGCGTAGTCGTTTTGTTGAGGTCGATGGTAAGTTAGTTGAAGAGCGTCAATCTTTTAGTGAGAAGGGTATTATTTCTTTGGCCACTATCCAGTCTACTTTAGGAAATGCGTTTCGTATTACTGGCTTAAATGGTCCTAGAGAGTCCTCTGACTTAGCGCTGCTTTTGCGTGCAGGTGCGCTCGCAGCGCCGATATATTTTGTCGAAGAAAGAACGATTGGTCCGAGCTTAGGGGCTGAAAATATTCGTCTTGGTATGGTATCGGCTCAAATTGGTCTGTTGGTCGTAATGTTGTTTATGTTGGTCTACTACAAGGTGTTTGGTATTTTTGCCAATATATCTCTGGCGATGAACATTGTCCTTTTGATGGCATGTATGTCTTTGTTGTCGGCAACTCTTACTTTGCCAGGTATTGCAGGTATTGTGTTGACTATGGGGATGGCGGTGGATGCGAATGTATTGATTTTCTCTCGTATTAAAGAGGAGATGGCCGCTGGAACGCCGAATCAGCAGGCGATACATTCGGGCTTTAACCGTGCCTTTACAACCATTTTTGACGCCAACATCACAACACTATTAGTGGCGGTTATATTGTTTGCTGTGGGAACGGGTCCTGTTAAAGGGTTTGCGGTAACGCTGTCGTTGGGTATTTTGACGTCAATGTTTACCGCTATTGTGGTTACTCGTGCGCAAATTAATTTAGTGTACGGTGGGCGCAAAGATAAGCGTCTGTACATTTAAGGGGATGAGATGAAAGTATCTAATATTCCATTTATGGCAATGAGAAAAGTAGTTGCAGCCCTTTCTCTTTTGCTTATCGTTATTTCGATTGTTTCTTTGTCGACGAAAGGCTTAGAGTTTGGCTTGGACTTTACTGGTGGCACCTTGGTTGAGGTGGCTTACGAAGTGGCTCCAGACCTAGATCAGGTGCGTCAATCATTAGCTGACAATGGCTATGGCGATGTAGTTGTGCAAAACTTTGGTTCATCGACCGATGTTGTGGTGAGATTAGCGGACGTTTTCACGCCAACTTTGGGTGATGAAGTGCTATTGGCTCTGCAGCAAGAGAGTGCTGGTGTTGAGTTAATGCGTTCTGAATTCGTTGGTGCGCAAGTGGGCGAAGAATTGAGGGAGCAGGGTGGCCTTGGCATGTTATTGGCGCTTGCCATTGTAATGCTTTATGTTGCTGTCCGCTTTCAGTATAAGTTCTCTGTCGCTTCTGTTGCTGCGTTGGCTCATGATGTGGTGATTACGTTAGGTGTTTTTTCCGTATTAGGTATGGAATTTGACTTAACTGTATTGGCTGCATTGCTTGCGGTAGTGGGCTACTCTCTAAATGATACCATTGTTGTATGTGACCGTATTCGAGAAAACTTTCGCATTATGCGGGATATTGAAACCGTTGACTTGATTAATGAATCGATTAATCAAACGCTCGGTCGCACCTTGATTACGTCTTTAACAACGATGTTTACTTTGTTGGTGTTGTTCTTCTTTGGAGGAGAGGCGATTCACAGTTTTGCTTTTGCTTTATTGGTTGGGGTGGTTATTGGGACATATTCGTCGGTGTTTGTTGCTGCTAATCTTTTGATTGCTCAAAACCTGACTAAAGAAGATCTTATTCCTACACCAAAAGAAGAGTTTGAAGATGAAATGCCTTAAAGGTTGTTGATCCTCAGGTAATAAAAAGCCGTATTGATGTTCATCGCCAATACGGCTTTTTTGATTCCAAAATGGAGTTTATTGAGGTTGGGTGTTTATTTTACCTAGCAGCATTCCCATTGTAGTTGGTGTTTCTGCGTTCAGGTTTTCTTCCCATTTTATAGCGTCTTTACCAAATAAAACGATGGCGGTCGACCCGAGTTTGAAGCGCCCCATTTCTTCTCCTTTTTTCAGATTAACCTCGCTCAATTGTTTGTAATCCCAGGTGACGATTTGTTTGCTGAATGGGGTGACTTGACCGGCCCAAACTGTTTCGATACTCGCAACTATCATTGCGCCTACTAAAATGACGGCCATTGGCCCCACTTCGGTTTCAAATAAACAAACGGTTCTTTCGTTTTTTGCAAATACAGAAGGAATTTGTTCTGCAGTTACTTTATTAACTGAAAATAGTTTACCTGGGATGTGGATCATTTTGATTAGTTTGCCGTCTAATGGCATATGTACTCTGTGGTAATCTTTTGGTGACAAATATACAGTTGCGAATTTGCCACCCAAAAATTGATTTGATAATTCGGCGTCACCACCTAAAAGAGTCGTAAGGCTGTAGGAGTGGCCTTTGGCTTGCATTATTGTGCCGTATTCAATATTGCCGATTTGACTGATTGCCCCGTCAGCAGGACAAGCTATGCCATTGTTTATTTCGGTGATAGGCCTTAGTTCAGGTTTTATGGATCTAGTAAAAAAATCATTGAAGCTTCTGTAGGCGAAAGGGTTGCTTTCAACCGCTTCAGACATATCAACTTTGTATTTACTGACGAAATTCTTAATAAATGTATCTTTTATAAAATCAGTTTCGCATTCAGCAATACGTCCAATACATCGAGAGAGCAGTTTTTGTGGTGTAATGTGTTGTGCAAATGCAAAAAATTGATCTTTGTTCACGGTAGAGTCCTGTTTGTTAGTGTTTGCATTAAGTTTTGGCAAGGGCCTTGCTTAAAGTGAGGATAATAGATTTAAATGTTGTAAAGTCAGCGTCCTCGAATTTTTCTCTTGTGTCGAGCCATATGATGAAGGCACTGCCCAATTTCTGAGGGCAGGAGCCAATAAGAAGGTGTCCTCTTTCATCTAGTATTTGTTGTGCTGGTAAAGGAAACTTGTTTATTGTGTTTTTGAGTTTATGGCTGGGTAGATTTGAGACACTTTGTTTTTGTATTAAATGGGAAAAAACAACTGATGGCGTATTCCAGTTAATTTGCTTCAGTGTCTCAAGGTCGTAGCCAAATTGCAGTACGGGAGATATTTTTTTTGAAGGGTGCTTTGCAACAAGCACTAAAGCATGTTGAGCGTTAGGGATAACGATTTTAATTGTTTTAAGCGTCTCCTTAATGAGTAGTTTCTTATCGCCCTTAAAGTTTTTGTATAATTGACTAATAACATTAGATGCTTGCTGGAGCTTGTCAATTGAGGGTGAATTTTTTCTTATTTGTTTTGTTGTGTACAAATTCGGAGAAAGTAATTGGCAGGCAATGGGTATTTTGTCTGAATGGGAGTAAAGTTGAGCCGCTTCTACTGTGGCGTAATGTGTTGCTTGAATTACTTTCCCTTGTTTGCAATGAAGTACACAAGCAATGACTTGATAGTATAGAGATAAATTTTTAGAGGCCCAGTTGGTGTTATTGGCTCCATGTGCTATTTTTGTTGCGCAAAAAGCCAGCAGTAGAGGGCTATTTGCTAGAATGGTAAGTCTTTTGTCCTCAGTAAATCCAGGTATTGAGTCTGGATCCTTTGCTAAGTCGGCCAGTTTTTGGAGTTCTTTAGGGTTGGGTATGTGATCGGTTAGAAACGAATGGATAATGATACTTGGAATTTGCCATGCTTGGAATATTTTTACAGCCAATTCATCGAGGCGACATCCGATGGCAGACTCTTCCGCTATTTTTGGTGACTTCCCCTCTTTAATGAGAGATATCATTAGGTTCATTTGTGATTCTGCATAAAACCACATCATCCATCTAGCGGCATCTCTGAAAAAAGTAATCCAAAAAATATCTTCAGATGTGTTGCTTCGTTTTTCGATAGCCCATCTTTTGGCAATAGAGGCGGCTTCATAGCTAATTTGAACTTGCCTTAGAAAGTTCTGATGGGCAGCGTTCTTTTTAGAAAACTCGCAAGGCTCTAGTTTGTTAAGAACCTTTGATAGGCCGTTCATACCAACCATGGAGGCCGCGTGGTTGGGTGTTTTTATGTCGGCGCGTTTATTGGAGACGACTTTATTTGCTTCAGATAGGATGGTGAATGCTAAAAATGGTTCTGAAGAAATGTTGTTCTGTAGCTTGTCTAGCGTTTCATCGGGCGACTTTAGTTGTTTTTTAAGGCGTGAAAAATTGCCAGAACTCACTGGTAATTTTTTATGTTGTAAAAAAGTTAGCCATTCTTCTAGGCCAAAGGGTGACTTGTCGTTCATAGCTAGTTACATTAACGGCTCAAAGTTAGTTTACATTGGACATCATGAACTATAATCACGATGTCATTTATCATACTGTATAATCTTGATAGAGCATACACTGGAAAGCTTAGGGATTAAAATATATGTTTGCAGTTTTGGGAATGCTGGTTGTTATTGGAAGTGTTATTGCTGGATATTTGGCATCGCATGGCAACTTGCTTGCGTTATGGCAACCTTTCGAGGTTCTGATTATATGTGGTGCTGCACTGGGTGCCTTTATGACGGCAAATCCAATATCTTTACAAAAAAGAGTGTTTAAAATGTTGCCGCAAATTATATTAGGTAGTCGTCATAATAAAATTTTTTATTTGCAGCTTTTGTCGTTAACTTACAGCTTGTTTCAAAAAGTAGACAGAATGGTTTCCTCTCTATTGAAGATGATATTGAGGATCCATTTAACAGTGAGTTGTTTGTCGATTTTCCTGATGTATTAAGAGATCATGAGGTGGTGCATTTTTTAACGGATAACTATCGAATTTTTACGCTCACAGGTCTGCCAAGCCATGAAATAGATGCCATCATGGATGCGGAAATAGAGCAAATAGAAGAGGAACTGGTTGCTCCATCACATGCGGTTAATAAGGTAGCGGAAGCGTTGCCGGGTTTTGGGATTGTAGCGGCTGTTCTAGGGATTGTCATTACCATGGGTTCTATTGGTGGGCCTATGGAAGAAATTGGCGCACATGTCGCGGCTGCATTGGTAGGGACATTCTTGGGAGTGTTTTTTGCCTACGGTTTTGTCGGGCCAGTTTCTTCTCATTTAGAGAGTTTGGGGCAGCATGAAGTAAAGGCTTATCTGTGTCTTAAAGCGTCACTCGTTGCATCGGTTGCAGGCTATGCTCCGTCAGTTTCGGTGGAGTCTGGACGTAAACTGTTGCCACCAGATTTAAGGCCGAATTTTAATGAGCTGTCAGATTACCTTAAGCAATATCGTTAGGTTTCTTTATAGGGGATGTTGGTAACTAATCATGAATGATTCAGAAAACTTGGTTATAAGGCGTGTTAAGAAAGTCAAAAAGCATGGTGCTCATGGTGGTGCGTGGAAAATTGCGTTAGCCGACTTTGCTTTAGCCATGATGGCATTTTTCCTAGTTTTGTGGATCATTAATGTATCTTCTCCAGAAGAGTTGGCTGTAATTGAAGGGTATTTCAATGATCCTTTGGGGCCAGCTACGGCGGGATTTAGCGCAAATCCAATTGATTTGGGTGGCAGCCCTGCAAAAAGTATAGAACGTAAATTGCAGGCGGATCTTACTGACCCCGGAAGCACTAAGGAACCAACTCGAGATGTTGAAATTGGCTCAGGTGATAATGGTGAGAAACTTGAGAAGTTAAACGACATTGCGGATGATTCGTTAACAAAATTAAAGCAAATAGAAGACTCTGAAAAAAATGTAAAGCTTGAAATTACACCTGAGGGAGTTCGAGTTACGTTTCTGGATGATCCTGAAAACCCTATGTTTGAAAAGGGCAGTGATCGGATGTTGCCAGATATTGAGAACTTAATGTTAAGTATGGGAGCGGTCATTAAGGAAATTGACAACCCTATTGTTATTTCAGGGCACACTGACTCTTCTCCGTTTGGTGGTGGTGAATTAAATAATTGGGATTTATCTTCTAGAAGGGCGAATTCTGCGAGAAGAATTATGGAAGAAAGTGGTGTTGAGGGGCTGAGAATTGCTCAGGTGGTGGGGTTAGCTGACAGTATTCCATACGATCAATTCAATTTAGAAAGCCCTCAAAATAGGAGGATTACCATTACTATTTTGAATGATGATTCTTATCAGGAATTAATTGAAAGAAATCGTAAGCGTTTTGGTTTTGAGTCGTTTGAGCAGCAGATTAAGTTGGATCCTGAGTCTGTTTTCTGATGCTCATATTTAGCCGATGTTGATTAAATATTTTCAAGTATGGATTGTTTAATTCTAAGATAGCTAGAGAAGCGTTTTTTGCTTATTTTTTTGTGCGCTAGAGCGTCTAAAATAGCGCAACCAGGCTCTTTTTCGTGGGAACAGTCTCTGAAGCGGCAGTAACCTAGGTGCTCTCTAAATTCAATAAAGCCATTTAGGAGTTGTTCTTCGGTAATGTGCCAAAGCCCGAACTCTCGAATTCCAGGAGAGTCAATTAAGTCACCACCTTTCGGTATGTGAAATAATCTCGCTGTCGTGGTTGTGTGAGTGCCTTTTCTTCTTTTGGTGGAGAGTTCTCCTACCGTAATGTTGACGCCTGGTAGTAGTTCATTTATCAAAGAGCTTTTGCCAACACCGGATTGGCCGACAAACACACTCGTTTTTTGTTTTAAGAATGAGTAGAGATTGTCCATCCCGTTTTGATTTTGTGTTGATGTTTTGATTATTTGGTACCCCAGTTCTTCATAAGTCGATAGAAGGTCGTTGAGGCTTGATTCGTTTTTTTCATTAATTAAATCAGTTTTGTTTAGCAGGATAACCGGTGGAATACCGACCGTCTCAGCCGCGACTAAGTAACGATCGATTAAATTTGCATGAGCCAAAGGTTCAGCTGCGACAACAATAATAATGTGGTCGATATTTGCTGCGACTGGCTTGAGCCTTCCATGAATGTCTGGCCTTGATAGGGAGTTACTTCTATCAAAGGTTGCGACAACAACGCCGCCTTCCGTTTTTTGAGGGCGCCACACAACTCTATCACCAGTGACAAGTTGCCCTAGGTTTGCTCGAAGGTTACATTTTGTTAGCGCGCCTTCATAAGGTGGTGTGATGCCTTCTACTTCTACTTGGGTGCCGAAATGAGAAAGAATTAGCCCTTCCACTTCTGGTCCAAGATCAGATGATTGCAAGACTTCCTCGGCTTTGTCTGCTCTTTTGGTGACGCGTTCAGAGCGCTCTTTGTGTATTTTTTCAATACGCCATGCTTGATGTTTTGTAAGTTTTCTTTTTGACATTGATTTCACTGGTCCATTATTTTGTGGCATAGAGTATAATGCTTAGCAACTATAATAAAGGATTAGACAAGAATGAGTTTAAACAAAGATAACCTTATTTGGATTGACTTAGAGATGACAGGTCTCGATCCAGAAGCGAATACAATTATTGAGATAGCAACGATTGTAACGGATAAAGATTTAAATGTGTTGGCAGAAGGTCCTAGTTTGGCTATTTATCAGTCTAAAGCTACGATGGATGCGATGGACGAGTGGTGTACTCAACATCATGGCGACTCAGGCCTGACTGAGCGAGTGCTATCTAGTGTGATTAGTATGGAGGAGGCGCAACGGCAAACGATTGATTTTTTGTCTAATTATGTTCCTGAAGGGGTATCCCCGATTTGTGGGAACAGTGTTGGCCAAGATAGACGTTTTTTATGGAAATATATGCCCGAGCTAGAGGCGTATTTCCATTACCGTTATCTTGACGTGAGTACGATTAAAGAATTAGCGCGTCGGTGGCAGCCTGAATTGTTAGATGCATTCAAAAAGAAAGGGGCGCATTTGGCGATGGATGACATTAAAGAATCGATAGAAGAGCTAAGGTATTATCGAGAAACTTTCTTTAAGTTCTAGTTCTTGCAAGGCACATTGAGAGGCGTGAAAATTCTTTGTAAATAAGATATTCATACATCAAGTGCTGTGTGTATTATTTAGGATCTTTTAAAGTGTAATGGGTCGAGAGTGGGTGCTATTTAAATGGTAATAGAGCAAGTTGTTTGTGGCGAAGAGGCGATGGAGCGTCTTGGTGGGCTTTTGTATAAAGCGTTTTCATCGCTTAAGTCTGTGCATTTCGATGGTGATTTGGGAATGGGGAAAACAACGCTTGTTCGCGGTATTTTAAGAGGGGGCGGCTATACAGGTCCTGTAAAAAGCCCTACTTATACCTTGGTTGAGCCATATAGCATGGAAGAACTGCAGATTTATCATTTTGATTTATATAGATTGCATAACCCTGAAGAATTAGAGTACATGGGAATAAGGGATTACTTTGAAGATGGTTCGTTGAGTCTAATTGAGTGGCCGGAAAAAGGCGGTGGTGTATTGCCAATGGCCGATTTGATTGTGCGTCTTGCGTTAGAAGGAGATGGACGGCGAGTTTCTCTAGAGTCGATTTCTCCTGCAGGGGAGGGCGTAGTAAATGAGTTGCAGAATATTATGTTGTCTGAATGATGTTGGCTGTATCTGTTTTGGTTGAGCTATATAGTAGTCATCGTTATAGTGGAAGCATTATTAACTCTAGCTGTATGATATGAATGTAAATTTTAGTTTTGTTACGCCTTATTTCTTTTTTGTTTTTATTGTGGGTTTTCTGTTTGGAGAGAAAGCGTTTGCAGTTGAGGTGGTTGACATTCGCATCGCTCAACAGGAGGGGGAAACTCGCCTAGTCTTCGAGCTCGATAAATCAACGGAACACCGTTTATTCTCTTTATCTAACCCTGATCGGGTTGTCTTAGATGTTACTGGATCTACTTTCTCTTCTGCATCCCAAGAAGCTTTAAAGAAATTGCCTTCCGGTGTTCTTCAGCGTGTTCGTTTTGCGCAGCGTGATAGTGGTGTTCGTTTTGTTTTGGATTTGGCGAAAAAGGTGAAGTCAAAAAGCTCCACTCTATCTGCATCAGGTAAATTTGGTCCCCGTATTTTAGTTGAACTAGAATATGGGGCCGATAAAGCTAAAGAAGTATCAGTTCCTAAAAATTTAGCGGCAATTTCAAATTCTAAAAGGGATGTTGTTGTTGTTATTGATGCAGGACATGGAGGTAAAGATCCTGGTGCTATAGGGAAGTATAAAGTTCGTGAAAAAGATATAGTGTTGTCAATTGCTAAAGAATTGGCTAAAGATCTCGCAAGTATTGAGGGTTTTAAGCCGGTGTTGACTCGTTCTTCTGATGTGTATCTCCCATTGCGACAGCGGTCTCAAGTGGCGCGCTCTTCAAATGCAGATTTACTAATTTCCATACATGCAGACGCTTTTACTAAATCTAGTGCTAGAGGAGCCTCTGTCTGGGCGCTTTCCTTAAGTGGTAAAACGAGTGAGATGGGACGCTGGTTAGCAGAGCAAGAAAAATCTGCAGAGTTAGTTGGGGGGATCTCACTGGATGATAAAGATCAATTGCTGGCTGAGGTTCTCCTTGATATGTCTATGAATTCCACTATCCAGTTTAGCTTAGATATAGGTACCAGTGTTTTAAGTAAAATGGATAATGTTGTTAAATTGCATAAAAATACCGTCCAGCAAGCTGGTTTCGTTGTTCTCAAATCCCCGGATATTCCCTCTATTTTAATCGAGACTGGATTTGTTTCTAATGCAACAGAAGCGAAAAATTTAGGCAGTTATGCATACCGGAAAAAACTTGCAGCCGCTATTGCTAAAGGTGTTGAAAGCTCGTTTTTAAAAAACCCGCCTGACGGTACTTTGCTGGCATGGAAGCAAAACCGATCAAGATCTAAGGTGTATGTTGTTTCAAAAGGAGACACGTTATCTGAAATCGCTAAAAAGAATAGTGTATCTGTGAGTCGATTAAGAAGCGTAAATAGCCTTAAGGATGATGTTATTTGGATTGGTCAGAAGCTTCGTATTCCATCTAGTTAAACTTTACGTACCAATATTGTCATAGGTTTATATATGCAAAGAATACATCTTCTTAGTCCAAGGCTTGCCAACCAAATAGCGGCAGGTGAAGTTGTAGAGCGTCCAGCTTCCGTAGTGAAAGAGCTTTTAGAGAATAGTTTGGATGCAGGTTCTACTCAGCTTGATATTGAGGTCGAGCAGGGCGGCGTACGACAAATAAAAATACGTGACAACGGCTATGGTATCGCAAAAGGAGATTTGGCGCTGGCATTATGTCGACACGCTACAAGTAAAATACTTACCCTTGATGATTTAGAGTCTGTAAGAACATTGGGTTTTCGAGGGGAAGCATTAGCCAGTATTAGCTCTGTATCAAGATTACTGCTGACGTCGAAATTTAATAAGAGTGATGAGGCGTGGCGTGTTGAGGCGGAAGGAAAGGATATGGCTACGGCGGTAAAGCCTGCCTCCCACCTTCCAGGTACGACGATTGAGGTTAGGGATTTATTTTTCAATACGCCTGCCAGACGTAAGTTTTTAAGGACGGAAAAAACAGAGTTTTCGCATTTAGAGGAAGTGGTTAAACGGCTGGCTTTGAGTCGTTATGATGTTGGGTTTCGGTTGAGTCACAATGGTAAGCAAATATACGACCTAAGGGCCGTTGCTAATCAAATGAGTGCCGAGCATCGTTTGGCTTCTTTGCTTGGTAAGAAATTCATTGAAAATGCGTTGACGCTAGATGTAGAGGCGGCTGGGTTGAGATTGTGGGGTTGGATTGGTTTACCCACCTTTTCTCGATCTCAGGCAGATCTTCAATATTTCTTTGTGAATGGGCGAGTGGTAAAGGATAAACTGGTGGCTCATGCTGTACGTCAGGCATATCGTGATGTGCTATATAATGGTCGACATCCTACTTTTGTGCTTTATTTAGAGCTCGATCCTGCAACGGTGGATGTGAATGTGCACCCAACCAAGCATGAGGTGCGTTTTAGAGATGGTCGTTTGGTGCATGACTTTTTGTTTAGTAAAATCCACAGGGTTCTGGCGGATGTTCGCCCGCAATCACAAGATACTGCTGACCTTACGGGCGGCGATATCGGTGTGTCTTCCTTAAAGGATGAAATTAAAGAGCAATCTAATTTATCTCTTCGTCCTGTTGTCTCTAGTGGCTCGTTTGCAAATGGGGTGGGAGGGTATTCGAAGGGAGCTGTTCGCCCAGAAGGCATTCAAGAGCAACTTTCAGCAGTGGCTGATTTTAGTCGCTTTGCAAGTATTGTCGGTGATGGGGGAGGGCGTGAATACGTTAATCCTGACACGGGTGAGGTGAGTCAGGCTGATGCGACAAAATGGCAGGTTCAGGAATCTACCTCATCGACTGTTCCTCCTTTGGGTTTTGCTGTTGCTCAATTGCATGGTGTCTATATTTTATCAGAAAGTGCATCAGGTTTGATTGTTGTAGATATGCATGCCGCCCATGAAAGAATCCTTTACGAACGCATGAAAAATGCATTTTATCAAAAGACAATCGTTTCTCAGCCATTATTAGTACCTATTAATATTTCTGTTTCTCAGAGTGAGGCGGACATTGTTGAGGGAGAGGGTGGTACGTTTCGGCGTTTTGGCTTTGTGGTTGAGAGGACAGGGTTAGAAAGTGTTATGGTTCGAGAGGTGCCAGTGGTATTGATTGAGTCAAATGTGGAGAGTTTGGTTCGTGATGTGATTAGTGACTTGAATGAAAATGGCGGTTCAGATTTGTTAGAGGCTAGAGCGAATGAATTAATGGCGTCTATGGCTTGTCATGGCTCTATTAGGGCAAATAGGAAGTTGACGATTACAGAGATGAACAGCTTGTTACGAGACATGGAGATTACGGAGCGAAGTGGCCAATGCAATCATGGTCGACCGACTTGGACGCAATTAAGTATGTCTGATTTGGATAAATTGTTTTTGCGAGGTCGTTAGTGAAGAAACCAAGTGTTGTATGCTTGATGGGGCCAACGGCTTCTGGAAAAACGGGGCTGGCTGTTGAGTTGGTGCAAAATCATAATTATTCCATTATTAGTGTCGATTCCGCCTTGGTATACCGGGGGATGGATATTGGTACTGCGAAGCCAGATGCGGAAATGTTGAAAATGGCTCCGCATCGTTTAATTGATATAATTGATCCGCTTGAATCTTATTCGGCGGCTGATTTTTTAATAGATGTGCAGCAGGAAATCGAATCTATTTTTGCGCAGGGGAAAACTCCGCTGCTTGTGGGTGGAACTATGATGTATTTTAATGCCTTAAAAAAAGGCTTAGCGGTCATGCCTCAAGCAAGTCAAGAAATTAGATTTAAAATAGAAAAAAACGCAGAAGAGAATGGTTGGAAAGCTGTGCATGCTGAATTGGCTAAGGTTGACCCAGTGTCGGCTTCAAGAATTCACCCTAATGACCCACAGAGGCTTCAAAGGGCGCTTGAGGTGTACTTGGTGAGTGGTAAGACGATGACTGAGTTTTGGTCTCAGCAGTCGGCTCAATCGTTACCTTTTCATATGTTGGATATCGCGGTTATGCCTTCCGAGAGATCTGTTTTGCATGAACGTATTAAAGAACGGTTTGATGTCATGATGCGGCAAGGTTTTTTAGAAGAAGTGACCACACTTCATGATAGAGGAGATCTTCATGTAGACCTGCCATCTATTCGTTGTGTTGGTTATCGTCAATTATGGCAGCATTTAGATGGGCAAGATTCTCTAGTTGATGCTATAGATAAAGGGGTCATTGCAACGAGGCAGTTGGCAAAACGTCAAATTACTTGGTTAAGAGGCTGGGAAAACTTAGAGGTGTTTGATAGTTTATCAAAAGATCTTGCAGGTAAGGCCTTGAAATACATCGAAAGCAGGATTATATAGGGAAATAGAAAAAGAAATCGTGTACTATCTATAATATTGTTTTAATGGGTAAATAATTTTTTTTGCCTATATTTTAGTTTATTTAAGGAGATTACAATGTCAAAAGGGCAATCATTACAAGACCCTTATCTTAACGTTCTACGTAAAGAAAGAGTACCTGTTTCTATTTTTTTAGTGAATGGAATTAAATTGCAAGGGCAAATTGAATCGTTTGATCAGTTTGTTATCTTGTTGAAAAATACTGTCAGTCAAATGGTATATAAGCATGCTATTTCTACAGTTGTTCCATCTCGTACAATTCGTATCCCATCTCCTGACTCTCCAGAAGATGCAATTGAATAGCCTGCTTAGTATAGGGCTAGTATAGGAAGATTAATTTGTTTTTCGAACGCCCAGAAAGTGGTGATCTAGCTGTTTTGGTTCATGTGGATTTTAATGATCCGTTAAACTCATATGGCCCAGAAGAGTGTGTTGAACTTGCGATCTCAGCTGGTGCTGACCCTGTTGCTGTTGTAACGGGTTCGCGTCAAAAACCAGATCCTAGGTATTTTGTTGGTACTGGTAAGCTAGATGAAATCATGGACATTGTTGTTCGTGAAGATGCGCAAGTTGTGATTTTTGATCACTCGTTAACTCCGTCTCAAGAACGTAATCTTGAAAGTTTTCTTAAATGTCGAGTTCTTGATAGAACTGGGCTTATTCTTGATATTTTTGCCCAGCGTGCCCGTACGCATGAAGGTAAACTTCAGGTGGAGCTGGCTCAATTGCAGCATTTATCCACTCGTCTGATTCGAGGTTGGACACACTTGGAGCGTCAGGGGAGTGTGGGCAACCGCGGACCCGGTGAAACACAGCTTGAGACTGACCGTCGATTGATTCGTGAAAGAATTAAGGGTATCCAAAAGCGTTTGGATAAGGTTAATGTACAGCGAGATCAAAGTCGTCGATCTCGTACTCGCTCATCAACACCAACGGTGTCTTTGGTTGGGTATACGAATGCGGGTAAATCGACGTTATTTAATCGTGCTACGGGATCTGATGTCTTTGCGGCTGATCAACTTTTTGCTACTTTGGATCCGACTTTAAGGCGTTTAGATATGCCAGAGATTGGTTCTATTGTGCTTGCTGACACAGTTGGATTTATTCGACAATTACCTCATCGTCTAGTTAAGGCATTTCAGGCTACTTTGAAAGAATCATCTGAAGCGAACTTGTTGTTACATATTGTTGATGCAAGTGATTTGTCTCGAGATGAAAATATTCAGCATGTTAATGACGTATTGCGTGAAATTGATGCTTATGAAATTCCAACATTAGTGGTGTTTAATAAGATTGATGCGTTGTCTAATGTGGAAGCAAGAATTGATCGAGATGAAGGTGGTAAACCTTACCGAGTTTGGTTGTCTGCTAAAACTGGAGAAGGTGTCGATTTACTAAAGATGGCAATTTCTGAACTTCTTGGTGAAGATGTCATCCAAGATAGTTTGTTGCTGCCTAATGATGCTGGCCGTTTTAGAGCGATGATGTTTGAACAGGGGGCTGTCGTTTCTGAAGAATACGATGAGGATGGTCGTTCTATTCTAAATGTTAGATTGCCGAAAAAAGATTTTTTACAAATTTTAGCGAAAACAGGTTTAAGTGAAGAGCAGTTGCACGCCGCTTAGTTTTGTGTGGAATTTTTTTGAATGATAATGGAGAGGCTTTATGGCCTGGAATGAACCGGGTAATAATGACAAAGACCCTTGGAACTCTGATAAAGATCGAAATACAAGTGGTAAGTCTGATACCGATAAGAGTAATGACCCTTCTGGGAATGACCCGTGGGGAAAACAAAAGCGTAATGAACAAGGGCCTCCTGATTTAGATGAGGCTTTTGGTAAGTTGATGGAAATGCTGGGTGTCAAAAAGGGGGGCGTGGAAATGGCGGCTCTGGTGGTGGCAATAATCTCTCCAATAAATTTGGGGGCAGTGTTGTCGCGATCGCTCTAATTGGCATTTTAGGTCTTTGGGGGGCGTCTGGTGTTTATCAGGTGGATCAGCAGGAGCGAGGTGTTGTTCTAAGGCTTGGTAAGTACTATGAAACTGTTATGCCTGGTCTGCATTGGAATCCACCAATGATTGACACTGTGAGTAAAGTGAATGTAACTAAAGTTCGTTCCCATGATCATAAGGCGTTAATGTTGACGGTTGATGAGGCCATTGTTGAAGTAGGGGTGTCTGTTCAGTACTCTGTTCAAGAACCCAAAAATTACCTGCTGAATGTGCGTAATCCAGAAGAGAGTTTGGCTCAGGCTGTAGAAAGTGCTCTTAGGCATGTTGTTGGTAGTTCTCAAATGGACCAAATTTTAACGGAAGGCCGAGAGTTGCTGGCCGATGACGTTAAAATCAGGTTGCAGAACTATATTAATGTTTATGGCACTGGTTTGTTGATCTCTAAAGTTAACGTTGAAAATACTCAAGCGCCTACTCAGGTTCAAGAGGCGTTTGATGACGTGATTAAAGCGAAGGAAGATGAGCAGCGTGTACGTAATGAGGCAGAGTCATATGCTAACGGTATTATTCCTGAGGCTCGTGGTCGTGCTCAGCGCATACGAGAAGAAGCTGAAGCTTATCGTTCTGAGATTGTTGCAAGGGCATCTGGTCAGGCTGATCGTTTTGATCGCATGTATCAAGAGTATATAAAGGCGCCTGAGGTTACAAAACGACGTCTATATATAGAGACAATCGAGGAAGTTTACTCTAAATCGAGTAAAGTGGTTGTTGATGTTGATGGCGGGAATAATATGATGTATTTACCGTTAGATAAAATAATGGGTAGTAATAAAGCTGCGACGCCAGCTTCGTCTGCTTCGAGTTCTGTTTTGTCGTCTAATATTGGCAATATTACAGATCAGGTAATCGAGGAAATTCGTAAGCGACAAGGTGTGACACGTAGAGAGGGCCGAAACTAATGAAAAATTTATCAGTGTCTTTACTGTTTATTGTTTTGGTTTTGGTTTTAGTGGCTTCTCAAACACTATATGTTGTCAAAGAAACTGAGCGTGCGGTTGTTTTGAAATTTGGTGAAATCGTTGAAGATGATGTTCAACCTGGTTTGCATTTTAAAATACCAGTTATGAATGAAGTTAAAAAATTCGATTCACGTATTTTAACAATGGATTCGCGTCCTCAACGTTACTTAACTCTTGAGAAAAAGGCCGTTATTGTAGACTCTTACGTAAAATGGCGTATTGAGTCTGTGTCAAAATTCTATACAGCAACTTCTGGAGACGAGGTTATTGCTAATAGAGTTTTGTCTTCTCGTGTTGATACGGGTCTAAGGAATCAATTCGGTGAGCGTACTATGCATGAAGTCGTCTCTGGTGAACGTGATCAGCTGATGGATGAATTGCGAGTAGGTCTAGATGATGTAGCTAAATCTGAGTTGGGTATTACAATTGTTGATATCCGAGTGAAGAGAATAGATTTGCCGCCAGATGTGAGTGAGTCTGTTTATCAGCGTATGAGAACTGAACGTGAGCGTGAAGCAAGAGAGCATAGATCGAAAGGTTTAGAGCTTGCGGAAGGTATTCGAGCGGATGCGGATAGGCAGCAAGTTGTGCTTGAGTCTGAAGCTTATCGTGATTCAGAGATGATTCGTGGTGACGGGGATGCAACGGCAGCGGATATTTACTCTAAGGTATATACGCAAGACCCAGACTTCTATGAGTTTTATCGTAGTTTGCAAGCATATAGAGCAAGCTTTGGTTCTCAGGGTGATGTCTTTGTAATTAAACCAGATAGTGAATTCTTTAAATACTTAAATAAAATAGAGCAGTAGTTCTGTATATTTAGGTGGAATGCCATTGAGGTCTATTTGTTCAAATAGGAAACATGGTATGATAGAAAAAACCGGGTAATTTCCCGGTTTTTTCATGTTTAAAAAACGAGAATGTATGCACGAACTGCTTTTGTCATTGCTTGTGGGAGTAAGCCTTCTGTTGATAGTTGAAGGTTTTTTGCCTTTTCTTGCGCCTGATGCATGGCGAAAGTTAATGCTTAAGGTAGTGTCTACTTCGGATGCTAATGTGCGCATCATAGGTGCAGTAAGTATGTTCTTAGGGTTATTGTTGCTTTATATAGTACGAAGCTAAGAGGAAAAACTAATGACATTAGCTGATCGCTGGCTATTACCTGACGGTGTTGATGAGTCTTTGCCTGTTCAGGCAGAGAGAATTGAGAATTTGCGAAGAACCTTGCTTGACCTTCATCATTCGTGGGGTTATCAGTTAGTCATTCCACCTTTGTTGGAGTATTTAGACTCCCTTTTAACGGGTGCTGGCTCAGATTTAGAAAACGAGACATTTAAAGTTATAGATCAGTTGTCGGGTCGTATGATGGGTATTCGTGCTGATTTCACTTCTCAAGTAGCAAGGATTGATGCTCATTGTTTGAAGGGAGAATCAATACAACGATTGTGCTATTGCGGTAGCGTCTTAAGGACTGTGCCATCGGGATTGGATGGTACTCGTAGCCCTATTCAGCTGGGTGCAGAATTATATGGGCATGGCGGGGTTGAAAGTGATATTGAGATATTATCTTTAATGATAGAGACTTTGTCCGTTGCAGGGATTGGTTCGCCTGTTTTGGATTTAGGTCATGTGGATATTGTAAGGGATCTTATGTCTGTTTGTGATCTAACAGATTTACAACGAGAAACAATATCTGAATTTTATAAAACAAAAGACCTTCCTGAATTGAATCGATTCGTTGCGTCTTTGGGTTTATCTGAAGAGCAATCCGGTTGGTTGAATCTATTGCCCCGTTTGTGTGGAGATGAATCTGTTCTTGAGAAAGCGCGTTTTGCACTTAGCGGTATCAGCAAAAAAATTGATGCGGCTATCAATGAATTGCAACTAGTTAAAAAAACCATCTCATTGCGTTTCCCTAGTGTCCGGTTCCATTTCGATTTAAGTGATTTAGTTTCTTATAATTACCACACGGGATTGGTTTTTGCGGCCTACCTGCCTGGTCAAGGTAATGCAATAGCTAGAGGTGGTCGTTACAATAATATTGGTGAAGTGTTTGGGCGTTCTCGTCCAGCGACAGGCTTTAGTACTGACCTCAAAACGTTGGTGATGTTGTCTGATTTTGCAATTTCAAAAAATAAAGTGGTATTGGCTCCTGCTGGAAATGATATCTCTTTGTGGGATGTGGTTTCTAAATTGAGGTCAGAAGGTTTTAAGGTTGTGCAAGCGTTGGAGGGAGAAGTTCCTACGGTTGAAGTCGATTTTGAATTGGTTTGTGTTAAAGGAGATTGGCAGACAGTTGCTGCTAATCTGTAAAATTTTGTTAAAAATTAAATGAGACCTGAAATTATGGGCAAAAACGTAGTTATTCTAGGCACCCAATGGGGTGATGAAGGTAAAGGTAAGGTTGTTGATTTACTTACTGAGGAAGTGGCCGCTGTTGTACGTTTCCAAGGTGGTCATAATGCAGGGCATACCCTTGTTATTGATGGTAAAAAAACCGTCTTGCATTTGATTCCTTCAGGGATTTTACGTGATAAAGTTCAATGTATTATCGGTAATGGTGTAGTACTTTCTCCTGCGGCCTTATTAAAGGAAGTAAATGAACTATTGGAGCAAGGTATTCCTGCTGTTGAGCGCTTAAAAATAAGCCCAGCTTGTCCTTTGATACTGCCTTATCATATCGCGATGGATCAGGCGCGCGAAATAGCAAAAGGTGCGAAGAAAATTGGCACAACGGGACGAGGCATAGGTCCTGCTTACGAAGATAAAGTTGCTCGTCGAGCAATACGGGTGGCTGATTTATTAGATCCTGTACGTTTTGCAGAAAAGCTAAAAGAAGTATTGTCTTACTATAACTTCATGCTTAAAAATTATTATCATGTGGATGAGATATCTTATGATGATGTGTATGAAGAAGGTTTGAAAATGGCTGAATTTTTGCGACCAATGGTAACAGATACCATTTCTTTGTTGCATGATTTGCGTCGCTCTGGTGCAAATATTATGTTCGAGGGTGCTCAGGGGTCTTTGTTGGATGTTGATCATGGCACTTATCCCTATGTGACGTCTTCAAATACAACGGCTGGTGGCGCTCCAACAGGTACGGGTTTTGGTCCGTTATATTTCGATTATGTTTTGGGTATTACCAAAGCCTATACGACGCGTGTGGGGTCCGGACCTTTCCCTACAGAATTGTTTGATGGCGATGGTGAGATGTTGGCTGCTCGCGGGCATGAGTTTGGAGCGACTACTGGTCGTGCTCGTCGTTGTGGTTGGTTTGATGCGGTGGCTTTACGTCATGCTGTGCAAATTAACTCAGTATCGGGTATGTGTTTAACTAAGTTAGACGTACTGGATGGCTTTAAGACTATTAAGGTTTGTGTTTCTTATGCTGATGATCAAGGGAATGCAGTGGCAGGTTCTTTGGTTGATAGTGAAGGGTATGAGGCGGCACGCCCAGTTTATGTTGAATTACCTGGTTGGTCTGAATCAACGGTTGGTGCGCCTGATTTTGCCTCTTTACCTAAAAATGCGCAAGATTATATTCGCTTTTTAGAGGAGCAAGTTGGTGTTCCTGTGGATATTATTTCAACGGGTCCTGATCGAGTTGAAACCATTGTTTTAAAAGACCCATTTAAACATTAATTTAAATGTTGGAAAAAAAGCCGATTTTTCGGCTTTTTTTTTGTCCTGGATTTGAGTTAGCTTAAGTCCGCTTGTTAGTGTAAAAAGTTTGAAAATCAAACGGATGTCTTATATTCAGTGATATAGAATGTAATGATTAAAAAGTTGCACTGTCTTCCTTTGAGAGGTTTTTATGGTTAAGTTGCTACTTGCAGACGATGATGCTCGTTTATCTGAATTGATAAAAGAATATTTTAACGGAGAGGGTTATGATGTTATTCATGCGTGGAATGGGCGTGAAGCAATTGAGCTGTTAAATCAGTCCTCTCCAGATGTAGTGATTTTAGATGTTATGATGCCTGAGTTGGATGGGTTTGAAACACTAAAGCAAATTCGTGTTAAGAGTAAGATCCCTGTCATAATGTTGACCGCTAAAGGGGATGATATAGATCGCATTTTAGGTTTGGAAATGGGGGCTGATGATTATCTGTCTAAACCGTTTAACCCTAGAGAGTTGTTGGCTAGAATTAAGGCGATTTTACGACGTTCATCTAATGAAAAGGCTGAAGACTCTACTGGGGATATGGAGTTAGATGGCCTCTTGTTGAGGCGAAAAGACCGAAGTGTTTTTCTTGAGGGAGAGTTGATTGAATTAACTACTTCTGAGTATACCTTGCTTGAGTGTATGTTGTCTCTGCCTGGTCAGGTGCTAACGAAACAAGAGTTATCAGAAAAGGCGTTAGGTCGGAAGTTGACTTTATATGATCGTAGCCTTGATATGCATATTAGTAACTTGCGTAAAAAAATAGGTTTGCTACCAGATGGTGAACCTAGGATCAAAACGGTTAGAGGGGTGGGGTATATTTTTGTTGAGCATGGAAAAGGTACTTCCTTGCTATGAAGAATACTTTTTTTAGAGTATTTTTAGTTATTTTACTATCCAATATAGTGGTTGTAAGTATTGGCTTTGGTGTGGTAAAGCTAATACAAAGACCTCAGCAAGTTTCTGCAGATGTTCTTGGTGATGTTGGTGTTCAGCTTGTCACCGTGTATGAAAAGCTTGGCGGTGTGTCAATTAAGGAGTTAGCGAGTAAGTTTGAGAAACAGTTGTCTGGGAAGTTGTTTTTGTATCAAGAAAATGGCGTTTCTTTGTTGAGGCCTTTGCCACGTAATCTGCCGGGTAAAAGTGAAGGTCGCTTGGGGCGACCCTTAGCCGATTTTTTAGACAGTCAGTTTATTCAAGTGATAGGGACAAGTAATGTTCAATATTTGCTTATCTATCGACCAAGTCCTCACCTTAAGTCTTCAAACCCTGAATTAATTTTGCCTTTCTCCTTCCTAGGTTTGTTGGTATCAAGTGCAGTGGTGGCTTATTGGTTGTTAGGGCCTCTGTTGAAGCTGCAGAAAGCCACTCGTTCATTCGGGCGAGGTGATATGGAAGCTCGGGTGGATGTGAAGCTGGCCCAGAGATCAGATGCAATTGGCAAGCTTGCTCAAGAGTTTAATGAGATGGCTGAGCGTATCGAGGTTCTTTTGTCATCTAAGGAAAGGTTGATGAGGGATGTCTCTCATGAATTAAGAACGCCTTTATCAAGAATTGAAGTTGCGTTAACGATTGCTGAAGATAAGCAGGGTTTGCCGCTACAGCAAAATTACTTAGATCGCATACGCACTGAGTTACATGAGCTTGATGAGCTGATTGGGCAAGTGTTGACTTTGAGTCGGCTCGAAGCGGCTTCGCTTAAAAAAGAAAAAATTGATCTGCAGAGGTGGGTGAGCGATATAGTTGATGATGTAAATTTTGAATCGCAATTAAAAAATATTCACGTTGTTAAAGTGGGTTCTTTTCCTAAGGTGCTTTTAGGTGATCCTTTGCAGTTGCGTCACGCAATCGAAAATGTATTAAGAAATGCATGCTTCTATGCTTCAGATGGCGGTAGAGTGGAGATTGAAACTAAAGAGGTGTCTGGTTATGCAAAAATTATTATTCGCGACGAAGGCCCTGGTGTTGATGATGATAAGTTAGAAAAAATATTTCATGCCTTTTACCGTTCTTCTTCCGCGAGAGAGTCTAATAGTGGGGGGTTCGGAGTAGGTTTAACGATTGCCCAGCGAATTATTCGTGCTCATAATGGCTCAATTGATGCGAGTAATCGGCCTGAAGGTGGTTTGGAGGTGCGTTTTTCTTTGCCTATGAGTTAGATGTTATTGAATTGTCTTGTTATTTTGTAGAGATTTAAGTACTATGCCCGCCGCAAGTTGGCTAGGCAGTCGCTGTTTCTTATTGTTAGAGATGGAGGAAAGTCCGGGCTTCACAGGGTAAAGTGCCAGGTAACTCCTGGGGGGCGAGAGCCTACGGAAAGTGCAGCAGAAAATATACCGCCTAAGCAGTTTACTGCCGGTAAGGTTGAAATGGTGCGGTAAGAGCGCACCGCGCGACTGGTAACAGTTCGTGGCAAGGTAAACCCCACTTGAAGCAAGACCAAATAGGAACTCTTTGGCGTGACCCGCGCTGAGTTCGGGTAGGTCGCTAGAGGCATGCAGTGATGTATGTTCGAGATGAATGACTGTCCACGACAGAACCCGGCTTATCGGCCAACTTGCGCTTTTCCTCTCTACTACTTCTCTTTTTATAAATCCCTCATTATTGATTATATCTGTTATATGATTTTTGCTTTTCTGCGCCTGAAATTCGTGTTTTCACTCTTTTTTACAAAAAAATGATAAAAATTGTGTAATTTATTCATTCTTTTTTGTGAAAAGTGTTAAATTGTGGGTGAAAGTGTCGATAAGTGGAATATGGATATGTTTAGAGGTCTTCATCATGTGAGTGTGGATGCAAAAGGGCGAATGTCCTTGCCTGCACGATTACGTGAAGAGTTGGTTCAATACGATGATGCTAAAGTCGTTGTTACTATTGATCCCATGTCTCGATGCTTATTGATGTACCCATTATCAGAATGGGAAGTGATACAGGAAAAGTTAGATAAATTACCATCTTTTCAACCACAAGCTAGGAAGTTACAGCGTCTTTTGGTTGGGCACGCGACAGATTTAGAAATAGATTCGGCAGGTAGAATATTGTTGCCTGCGCCATTGAGAGACTTTTCTCAACTTGAAAAAAAAGTCGCTCTATTAGGGCAAGGTAAAAAGATAGAAATTTGGAGCCAATCTAATTGGGAGGCTCAAAGAGAAGCATATTTAGATTTGAGTTCAATTGATGAACAACAACTTGAAAGTTTAATGGATATTTCGTTATGACAGATTCCGTACCGCAGCATATTAGTGTGATGTTAAATGAGTCAGTAGATTATTTGGTTACTGATAAAAATGGTGTATATGTTGATGGCACTTTTGGTCGTGGCGGTCATTCTAGGCTGATCTTATCACGGCTTGAGTCCGGTAAGCTGCTGGGCTTCGATAAGGACCCTGTGGCCATTGAGTATGGGGAAGCCCTTCATAAAGAGGATAGTCGTTTTCAGATCGTACAAGAAAGTTTTGCTAACATGTTCAATCCTATCGAGAGGTTGCTAGATTCAGCTGGAAGAGTTGATGGTGTGCTTATGGATTTGGGCGTTTCTTCACCTCAGCTTGATGATGCTCAGCGTGGGTTCAGCTTTATGAATGATGGCCCATTAGATATGCGAATGAATCCCGATGAAGGTATCAGTGCAGCAGAATGGGTTGCTAGAGTGGATGAAAAAGACCTAGCTGATGTTATGTATCAATATGGAGAAGAGCGTTTTTCTCGAAGAATTGCAAAAGCAATCTGTGAGTATCGATCTCATACACCCATAACAACAACACTTCAGTTTGCTAAGATTATTGCAGAAGCTAACCCTGCTTGGGAAAAAGGCAAGAACCCTGCGACAAGAGCCTTTCAAGGGATCCGGATTTTTATAAACAATGAATTAGGTGATTTAGAAACCGGGCTTGAGGTTGCTGCCAATTCGTTAAAAGTAGGGGGACGCTTAGTTGTTATTAGTTTTCATTCCTTAGAGGACCGTATCGTTAAACGGTTTATGAAGCTGAAATCCAAAGGTCCTGAAATTCCTAGGTATTTACCAATACAAAATGCACATTTAAATGTGAAGTTTAAATCTATTGGGCGAGCGAATAAACCATCTAAAGAAGAAGTGGCTGGAAATGTTCGTTCGAGAAGTGCTGTGATGAGAGTGCTGGAGCGCACGGGTGACTAGGTCAATGCTATTTACTGTGTTTGTTGCAGCGATATGCCTTTCTTTGGTCTCTATTGGGCTTGTGTCCCAGGTTTATGACTTCAGAAAAGACTTTTCCTATTTGCAAAAAATGAAAAAAGTGGAAACCAATTACGAAGTGGTTTGGGGGCAGTTGTTATTAGAGCAAAGCGCCTTAACTCAACCGAGTCGCTTAGAACAAGCGGCTGTAAAAGATTTGAATATGCGTGCCCCTAATCAAAATGAAATGGTAATAGTAAAACCATGAAAACAGAAAACAGTTCATACATACCAGAAAATTGGCGCTTTTATATCGTTTATGGCATTGCCATCACGCTGTTTCTTTTAGTGGGTGGTCGTTTGTTCTTCTTGACGGTAGTTGATAAAGACTTTTTGCAAAACCAAGGTGACATTCGAGCTGAAAGGACAGAAACAATCCCTGCTACTCGGGGGATGATTTTAGATCGCCGAGGTGAGCCTCTTGCTGTTAGTACTCCGACTTGGACTGTGATCGCTAATCCTAAAAAGCTTTGGACTCAAGAGTTTGGAGAGGGAAAAACGGCCGAGACTGAAATTAAACGTTTGGCGGATGTTATGGGGGTTGGTTCTTCATGGCTACAAGAGCGTTTCGAAACTAATCGCAGCAAGTCATTTATGTATCTTAGGCGCCAGCTGCCTCCACATGAGGCCGATGCTATTATGAATGCGGCGGTTGTGGGTGTAACGCGTAGAAAAGAATATAAACGCTTTTACCCAGCGGGAGAAGTAGCTTCTCACGTAGTTGGTTTTACTAATGTGGATGATTCGGGCCAAGAAGGGATTGAGTTAGCCTATGATCAAGCATTGCAAGGAACTGCAGGAGAAAGAAGTTTTGTGAAGGATCTTCGCGGTAATGTTATCCGCACAATTGGAGAAGATGTGCCTGAGCAATCCGGTGAAAATATTGAATTAAGTATAGACTTAAGATTGCAATATTTGGCGTATAGGGAGTTAAAGGCAGCGGTTACTGAGCATAGAGCAACATCGGCTTCAGCTGTTATCCTTGATGTTCAGACTGGGGAAATTTTGGCTATGGTTAATCAGCCTTCATTTAATCCTAATGATCGATCCACTTTGGAATATGATCAACTTAGAAATAGAGCGGTTATCGATCTATTTGAGCCCGGATCAACGGTTAAGCCTTTGACCTTATCAGCGGCGCTTTCTTCAGGACAGTATACAACTGAATCAAAAATAGATACTTCTCCAGGGTACATTCGATTTGGTAGACAAACAATTCGAGATCTTGGGAATTACGGAAAAATTGATTTAGAAACCTTATTGGTCAAATCGAGTAATGTGGCTACCTCAAGAATTGCTTTATCACTACCGCAAGATGCCGTTTGGAATATGTATTATAAGCTAGGTATAGGCTCTTTAGTCGGCATTGGTTTTCCAGGGGAAGTAACTGGTGTCTTGCCTGTTCATACTCGTTGGAGACCGGCAGAAACCGCTACTCTCGCCTATGGTTATGGTTTGTCCCTTTCCACCTTACAGTTAGCGCAAGCCTATATGGTCTTAGCTAATGGTGGCTATAAAGTGCCGGTAAGTATCTTTAAACAAGATGGTCGACCACAGGGGGAGCAGGTTATTCCAAGGCAAGTGGCGAAAGATGTTATCAAAATGATGGAAGCTGTCGTTGAAAGAGGCTCTGGTAAAGCGGCAAAAATTCCTGGATATCGTGTTGCAGGAAAAACAGGGACCGTTCACAAAGTTGGATCTAATGGTTATGAGTATGACAAGTACATATCATTATTCGCTGGTGTTGCTCCTGCTACAAACCCTCGTCTTGCGATGGTAGTGATGGTTAACGATGCCAAGGGGCGAGAGTATTACGGTGGTGAGGTTTCAGCACCTGTGTTTTCTCGTGTAATGGAAGGTGCTATGACAATATTGAATATTTCGCCTGACTTACCTGACGGGTTGAGAGAAGTGAGGCTAGATAAAAAAACGTCTCAGAGAGTTGTGCTGGGAGGATAAATGTTTACTTTGTCTGAGCTTTTTGAATCAAGCTTATTGTCTGTTCCGCAGAATCTTCAGGACATAATGATTTCTGATGTACAAACAGACAGTCGTAAGGTAACCAGCTCGAGTTTATTTTTCGCGTTGCCGGGCATTGCTAGTCAGGGTTGGGATTATTTGCCAGCTGTTGCCGCGAAAGGTTGTAGGGTTGCTGTTGTCCCTCAAGATCTTTTGTCGTATCTCAAAGATTCTTTATCTAATGACTCTATTGTTTTGATTCCATCAAAGGATGTCATTCGGAGTTTATCAAAATGTCTGAAGTATAAGTTTTGTCAATATCCGGAGTATTTAATTGCGGTGACTGGGACTAACGGTAAGTCTTCTATTAGTTACTATATCGCTCAATTAATGGAAAAGTTAGATTTCAGTAGCGGTCTAATTGGAACGTTTGGGACGGGGCCTCTGAACAAATTAGTTGAAGCAGCTCAAACGACTCCAGATCAACTGTCATTACATACCATGCTAGGCGACTTTTCATCTATTGGTCTTCAGTGTGTTGCTTTTGAAGCTTCTTCGCATGCATTGGATCAAAGGCGTATAGATGGCGTTCCTTTTAAGTGTGCAGTTTTTTCTAATTTATCAAGAGACCATTTGGACTATCATGGATCAATGGCATGTTACGCAAAAGCAAAAAGGAAGCTGTTTTATTATCCAGAGCTTGAGCGTGTTGTGCTTAATTATGATGATGACTATTTTCGTTTTATGTCAGAAGGTGTAACTGCACCCATTTTCTCATATAGCATTAAAGACAGTGCGGCGGACTTTTTTGCAAGTGATCTATCTTATCGTGCTGATGGTGTTGCTTTTCGTTTACATTTCCCAAAAGGTTCTCGAGAAGTGTTGTTGCCATTATTAGGAGAGTTTAATGTGTCTAATGCATTAGCGGCTGTATCGGCATTGTGGGATTTTGTCGCAGATAAAGCTCGATTGCTGGACTCGCTCGAATTGCTTTGTGGTGCACCAGGAAGAATGCAAAAACTTAATGTAAAAAACACACCGTTAGTGGTGGTTGATTATGCTCATACACCGGATGCCTTGTCTTATGCTTTGGCTGCACTAAAGGTGCATGTAGGAGGGAGGGTAATATGTGTATTTGGTTGCGGTGGTGATAGAGATAAAGGCAAGCGCCCTTTAATGACTATTGCCGCACTCGGTGCTGCGGATTTTGTTTGGTTGACGTCAGATAACCCGAGGACTGAAAATCCCTTAGATATTTTATCGGATGCTATGGAGGGTGTCTCTACAGAGTTATATGAAGGACGTCTTTTTCAATCTGTAGACCGGCATCAAGCCATTGAAGCGGCGATTAATTATGCTCGTCCTGAGGATGTGGTTCTGATTGCAGGTAAAGGTCACGAGACCTATCAGGATGTTATGGGTACTAAGCATTTCTTTGATGATGTTTTGGAGGCGCAAAAAGCGTTAGTACAATATGCTAATTGATCTTTTTTTGAGCAAGATAGCCGAGATCTGCCAAGGTGAACTGATAGGTGATGATGTATTGATTTCAAGTGTTGAAACCAACTCGAAAGAGTCGAAAATCTCCTCTCTTTTTGTTGCTTTAAAGGGAGATCGTTTTGATGGTCATGACTATGTCAGTCAGGCATTTGAAAATGGCTTTTTAGCGGCTTTGGTTAGTCAGGATGTGGGTGTGTCCCCAGCCATTGTTGTTAATGATACTTTGACGGCCTATGGAGAGATTGCACGTTACATAAGGCACTCCTTTAAAGGGAAGGTGGTTGCAGTTACTGGTAGTAATGGTAAAACAACGGTTAAAGAATGGTTATCACACATCGTATCTGAGCATAATGGAGTGCTCAAAACGAAGAATAATGAAAATAACCAAGTTGGAGTCCCAAAGACCTTGCTTGATTTATCGGAGGACCATCAGGTAGCTATTATCGAAACTGGGACAAGTTATCCCGGTGAGATTGAAAAAATGGGTCGAGTAATTACCCCTGATATTGCCGTGTTAACCAATGCTAGTGGTTGTCATTATTCTGGGTTTGGTACTTTGGATGCGATTGCTAAAGAAAAAGGGGCCTTATTGTCCTCGACTTCTAGAAGTGGCAGTGTAGTTTTGAATAAAGATGATCCTTTCTATGTTTATTGGGCAGGCCTTGCAAAGGGTAGGGTTATCAGGTCTTTTGGCTTTGATAATGATGCTCAGTTATGGGTGGATGATATTTTGTTATGTGATGATCATTCCGTTGCTCGTTTTCATTATAAAGGTGAATCTGTTCTTGGAAGGGTAGGTAGTCCAGGGCGCCATCAAATTGCAAATGGAATGGCTGTTGTACAGGTATTGTTATGTATTGGTTGGACTTTTAAATCTGCCGTATTAGCTTTGGCAGATTCGCTTGTTATTCCAGGACGTTTACAGAAAATTTATTCTGAAAATCGACCACTTTTGTTAAACGATTGTTATAATGCCAGTCCAAAATCTGTCAACGCCGCGATTGATGTGCTTCAGTGTCAAAAAGTCGAGAATACAGTATTGGTCCTAGGGGCTCTGGGGGAGTTAGGTGCTCTTGAGGCAAGTGTTCATCAAGAGATTGGTCGCTATGCTTTTCAGTCGGGCGTTTCTTGTTTGATAGCTTTGGGGCCTGTCGCTGGAATCGCATCCTCCGTATTTTCTTCCCTTGGTGGGAAGGCCTATGTTTTTGACACTCACTCGGAAATCTCACAAAAATTGAAAGAATTAAATGATTCTTCTGCTGTTTTGATAAAGGGCTCTCGTTCTGCCCAAATGGAAAAAGTAATTGAAGATCTCGACTATTAGGAATTTTTTACCTTATGCTACTTTTGCTGGCTGACTATTTAAGTCAATACGATGCGTTTTTTACGGTCTTTAACTATTTATCTTTAAGAGCGATCTTAAGTGTCTTAACTGCACTGGCTATTTCGTTGTTAATTGGTGGAAAAGTAATTGCTTTGCTACAAACATTACAAATGGAGCAGGCTATTCGAAATGATGGTCCTCAAAGTCATTTAAGCAAGGCGGGTACGCCTACAATGGGTGGGGCTTTGATTATTTTTTCTATTGCTGTGAGTACCTTGTTGTGGGGGGACTTGAGTAATCGCTATGTATGGGTTGTTTTATTGGTTACGCTTGCCTTTGGCGCTATTGGCTGGGTAGACGATTATCGAAAAGTAGTAGAAAAAAACCCTAGAGGACTTCCAAGTCGTTGGAAGTATTTTTGGCAAAGTGTGGTTGGGTTATGCGTTGCTTTCTATCTGTATTATTCGGCAACGACGCCTGCTGAAACGTCACTAATTGTGCCCTTATTTAAAGATGTTGTTATTCCTATGGGAATATTTTATGTGGTGCTGACTTATTTTGTTATTGTCGGAACCAGTAATGCGGTAAACCTGACCGATGGCCTAGATGGGTTAGCGATTTTACCTACAGTGCTTGTCGGTGGAGCATTAGGCCTATTTGCATATTTAACAGGTAATGTGAAATTTGCAGATTATTTACTGATTCCTTATGTCTATGGAACGGGTGAGATTATTATATTCTGTTCTGCTCTAGTTGGTGCTGGCTTAGGTTTTCTTTGGTTTAATACCTACCCAGCGCAAATATTTATGGGAGATGTGGGTGCGCTGGCGCTTGGTGCTGCACTAGGTGTTATTGCCGTTATTGTTAGGCAAGAAATCGTGTTGTTCGTTATGGGAGGGGTCTTTGTTATGGAGACGATTTCTGTCATTCTGCAAGTGGCGTCATATAAGTTAACTAAACGTCGAATTTTTAGAATGGCTCCTATACACCACCATTTTGAATTAAAAGGTTGGGCTGAGCCTAAAGTTATTGTTCGATTTTGGATAATAACGGTTTGTCTTGTGTTAGTTGGTATTGCCACGCTAAAAGTGCGTTAGGATTTTTTATGTCTCTTATTTCTTCTGACCGAGTCCGAGCTGTTGTTGGTTTAGGTGTTTCAGGTATTTCATGTGCACGTTTTCTTTCTCAGGAAAATATAGATTTTTATATTGTTGATTCGAGAAATGAGCCTCCTGGGTTAGAAGAAGCTAAGTCGTTTTGTCCTCATGATAGGATTTTTTTAGGCAATCTTGATATTTTACTGACTTTGCCCGTCACTGAGTTATATGTCAGTCCAGGTATACCGCTTAGTCATCCTGTATTAAAGCAGCTCTCAGATAAAGGCGTTTTAATGAGAGGGGATATTGATCTTTTTTGCGATTATGCGAATGCACCTATTGTTGCTATTACGGGGTCTAATGCAAAAAGTACAGTCACTACGTTAGTTGCGGATATGCTAAATGTGTCGGGATATAATGCCGTTGCTGGTGGTAATTTGGGAGCTACAGCATTAGATCTATTATCGACGTCAGTTGATTACTATGTCCTTGAGCTATCTAGTTTCCAGCTAGAGACGACTCACTCTTTAAGTGCAGCTGTAGCAACGGTTCTTAATGTAAGTGAAGATCATATGGATCGTTATGACTCCCTTTATGATTATCAGAAAGTAAAGCAGCGGATATATAGACGCTGTAGAGCCGCAGTGTGTAATAAACAAGATATCCTGACTGTTCCTTTGTTACCAGATAATACACCTGTTAATGCATTTACAATTGGCGCTCCAGACTTGAGAGAGTTTGGATTGTTGCCTGATGGTAAGGAGCAGTGGCTGTGTTATGGTGTTGAAAGATTGATTAATACATCCTCAATTAAGCTGAAGGGTAAGCATAATTACGCCAACATCTTGGCTGCACTGGCTATTTTAAAAATGTTGGATGTGCCTTTCAAAAAAGATGTTATTACTTCTTATTTGTCTGAATTTGAGGGGCTGCCGCACCGTTGTCAGACAGTAAAACAAGTTAAGGGTGCGGTTTATATTAACGACTCCAAAGGAACGAATGTCGGAGCAACTATAGCAGCTTTAGATGGTTTTGGTAGTGCTAAGCCAAATATCCACCTTATTCTCGGAGGAGATGGTAAAGGGGCTGATTTCTCTCCTTTAGTGAAGCCTGTTAGTCAGTATGTTAAAAATGTATATTTATTTGGTGCTGATGCAGGCACCTTAGAGTTTATATTAGGGGCAGAAGTGACATGTCATAGACATGAAAATCTTGACTCTATCATAATGGCGGTTTCGTCTTATGCGCAAGTAGGGGATATCGTGCTGTTCTCTCCTGCTTGTGCCAGTCTTGATATGTATAGTAACTACAAGGAAAGAGGGGAACACTTTATTCGTCTGGTACGTTCATTATGAAAACGCGTGATCTTTTTGATAGGGTTTCTTTTAAAGAGATCACACATATTGATGCGAGCTTTCTGTTGTCCTCGCTTGCAATAGTTGCATTAGGATTAGTAATGGTGGCGAGTGCTTCGGTGGCCATTTCGGATAGCATTCATGGGCACCCATATTTTTTTGTGACTCGACAAATTATTTATCTTCTTTTGGCGTTGGTGGTTGGTTCTGTTGTTATAAATATACCAACAGAATTACTGCATCGCTGCGGTATTTTTGTAATGTTTAGTTCCATTGCATTGCTTATATTGGTGTTGATGCCAGTTATTGGTAAAAGTGTTAATGGTAGCCAGCGTTGGATCAATTTGGGGGTGTTTAATCTCCAGGCGTCAGAAGTCGCTAAAGTATGTATGGTTATTTACATGTCGGGCTATTTAGTGCGCCGCTCAGATCAAGTAAGAGAAAAGTTGAGCGGCTTTCTGTTGCCATTATTTTTAAGTGTCATTTTTCTTTTTTTATTGTTACTTGAGCCGGATTTCGGCGCTTCTGTAGTATTGCTTGGTACTGTAATGGCAATGCTATTTATTGGCGGAGCAAAAGTGTATCAATTTTTATTGCTCTTATTAGGCGCGCTGGTTGCTCTGGGATTAGTTGCTATCTCAGAGAGCTATAGAATGAAGCGGTTATTGAATTTTATTGATCCCTGGGCAGATCCATTCAACGATGGTTATCAATTGAGTCAAGCGCTCATTGCTTACGGTCGCGGTGAATGGTTTGGCTTGGGCCTTGGTAATAGTGTCCAGAAACTCTCGTATTTGCCAGAAGCCCACACTGACTTTGTATTTTCTATTTGGGTAGAAGAAACGGGGATGCTAGGTGGCTTGTTGCTGATTGTGCTGTTTGGGCTCATGGTGAGTCGGGCGTTTAAAATTGGCAAAAATGCGCTAACTTTATATCGTCCTTTTGCTGGGTATCTTTGTTATGGTTTTGCGATACTTATTGTTGCTCAGGTAGTCATTAATATCGGTGTAAATACGGGGTTGCTCCCTACTAAAGGCCTTACGTTACCTTTAATTAGCTTTGGGGGGAGTAGTTTGATTATTACTCTGGCGAGTTTATTTGTAATCGCTCGTGTGGATATCGAAAATAAACGTTTGGTTTCCAGTACTGCTAAAGTAGTGGCGGCAGAGAGTGAGGAGTTAAATATTGTCAAAGACGCATAAAGTTTTAATTATGGCGGGCGGTACTGGAGGGCATATATACCCTGCAATGGCTTGTAGTGACGAATTTAATCGACAAAAAATAAAGACCGTATGGCTGGGTTCGAAAGGGGGATGGAAGAGCGCCTTATTGGTCTTAATACTGAGATTCCATTGTGCTTGTTGTCCATAAAGGGAGTTAGAGGGAAAGGCGTTATTGGCTTGTTGCTGGCTCCTTTTAGAATTTTTCGTTCGATTGGCCAAGCTATATCAATAATATTACGCGAAAAACCTGATGTTGTTCTGGGGATGGGAGGGTTTGTTTCTGGTCCCGGAGGTGTAGCGGCAAGGATTTTGGGTGTGCCTCTCGTTATTCATGAGCAGAATGCAATTGCAGGCACAACGAATCGTTTATTGTCAAAAATTAGTAGTGTGTCTCTTTGTGCTTTTAATGGTGCCTTAAATAGAGGCATTATCCTTGGCAATCCAATTCGCTCCGCTCTAATTGAAAGTGGTAAAAAAGAGCGGAGTGTTAATAATGCTCGACCTTTACAGGTATTAGTTGTTGGTGGAAGTTTAGGTGCGAGAGCTATTAATGATGTTATTCCTCAGGTTTTATCAAATTGGTGTGATGCTTCTCAATTGACTGTTTGGCATCAAACAGGAGGGCGTAATTTTGATGAAGTTGAGAAGGTCTATCAATCCTTGAATCTTGAGTCTAGAGTTGAACCTTATATTGAAAATATGGAATTGGCCTATGCTTGGGCAGATTTAGTGATTTGTAGAGCGGGTGCTATGACAATAAGTGAATTGGCTCTAATGGGGTTGCCTTCTATATTGGTGCCCTATCCATATGCAATTGATGATCACCAAACGGCGAATGCGAATAGTTTAAAGCAATGTGATGCGGCGATTGTTATTCAGCAAAAAGAGCTAACAGTAGAAAAAATAACCACCCTTTTAAAAGAATTTGTAAATGACCGAGCAAGGTTGCATCAAATGGGAGAGAATGCAAAGAAGATGAGCTTTCCGAATGCAACAACAGACGTTGTTTTACAGTGTTTAGGACAAATTAAGAATGATTGATTTAACAACGCAATACAATATACCTGCAATGAGACGAATTCAGAAAATCCATTTTATTGGGGTTGGAGGTGTTGGTATGTGTGGTATTGCAGAAGTGTTACACAATCAAGGCTATCAAGTTTCTGGTTCTGACCTTAATGTATCTTCTGTAACCAAAAGACTTGAGAGTTTAGGTGTATCTGTTGTAATAGGGCACTATGAAAAAAATGTTCATGATGTGCATGTAATCGTCGTTTCAACGGCTATTAATCAAGATAACCCAGAGATTCAATGGGCCAAGAAAAATAGAATTCCAATTGTGCGTCGTGCGGAAATGTTAGCTGAGTTAATGCGTTATCGTCATGGTATAGCCGTTGCGGGTACTCATGGAAAAACCACAACGACAAGTTTAATGGCATCTGTTTTGGCCGCTACAGGGGAGGCGCCTACCTTTGTGATTGGTGGACGTTTAACGAGTGCAGGTACGAATGCTCAATTAGGGAGTAGTTCCTATTTAGTCGCTGAAGCAGACGAGAGTGATGCCTCTTTTTTACATTTACAGCCCCAAACCGTTATTGTGACCAATATTGATGAAGATCACATGGATACCTATCAGGGTAATTTTGAGAATGTGAAAAAAACTTTCGTAGAGTTTATTCATAATCTACCTTTTTATGGTCTCGCGGTTCTTTGTGTAGATGACGAAAATATTCGTGATATTCTACCTCAAATTAGTCGTCCTATTATGACTTACGGAATAGAGCAAGAGGCTGATGTTTATGCAACGGATATTGTTCAGTCGGGTCGTTTTTGTGAGTTTATTGCCCATCGTCCAGACTCAGCGCCTTTAAAAATACGTTTACCAATGCCTGGTAAGCATAATGTATTAAACGCTTTGTCAACGATTGCCGTGGCAACGGATCTTGAGGTTGATGGTGCTGCTATACAAGCTGGTTTAATGGGCTTTGAAGGTGTTGGTCGGCGTTTTCAAGAGCAATCATCTTTAACGCTTAAAGAGGGTGGCAAAGTGATGTTTATTGATGACTATGGTCATCATCCTCGTGAAGTTGAAGCGACAATAAAGGCGATTCGTGAGGGGTGGCCTGAAAAACGTTTGGTTATGGTATATCAACCCCACAGATATTCTAGGACCCGAGATTTGTACGAAGATTTTGTACAAGTTCTTTCTCAGGTAGATGTTCTGCTCTTGTTGGAAGTGTATTCCGCTGGTGAAGTCGCCATTAATGGTGCTGATAGTCGCTCATTATGTGGAAGCATTCGCCAAAGGGGGAGTGTAGATCCTATTTACGTGGGTAAGTCTAGTGATCTTGGTTCTATTTTAGCGAATGTGTTAAGAGATGATGATTTGATGATTACTCAGGGTGCAGGTGATATAGGTACTATTTCTAAAAAACTGTCTGTCGAAGGGATTTAATATGTATTTGCCCTCCTTAAAAGAATCCAAAATTGCCGTTATTTATGGAGGTCGTTCTTCTGAGAGAGATGTGTCTCTTCAGAGTGGGCGACTTGTTGCTAGAGCTCTGTTAAAGAAAGGTTATGATATTGCTGAAATTGATTTATATGGTTCTGATGGGCTACTAAACCCTATAACTCAATTGCAAGAAGTTGAATTTGACCTAGCGTATATTGCTTTACATGGTGGAGAAGGTGAGGATGGTCGAATTCAGGCCTTACTGGAAATGTTAGAGAAACCTTATACTGGAAGTCGCCCTTTAGCTTGTGGCTTCGCAATGGATAAAGTTCTTAGTAAAAAGTATTGGAAGGGAATAGGTGTGCCGACACCAAATTACCTTTCTTATGATGCTATTCCTGCCGCAGAAGAAATTGAGCAGCTACTCTCTTATCCGGTTATTGTTAAGCCTTCTAGGGAAGGCTCTACTATTGGTATTAATAAGGCATTAGATCGAACAGAATTAGAGTCGGCTCTAAATGAGGCTTTACATTATGATTCAGAAATTTTAGTTGAACAATTTGTCGATGGGCCAGAGTTTACTGTGACGATTATAGCAGATGAAGCCTACCCTGTTATTGGTTTGAAGCCAGCTGAGAATCATAGGTTGTATGATTATAATGCTAAATATATTGCGGATGATACACAATATTTGCTGCCATGCGGTTTAAGTGAGCAGCATGAGGAGCGTGTTAAATCCTTGGCTTTAACTGCCTATCGTTCTCTCGGTTGTACTGGTTGGGGGCGTGTTGATGTGATGCAGGACAAAAATCAAGATTTTTGGGTTTTAGAGGTAAACACGTCTCCTGGAATGACATCTCATAGTCTTGTTCCTATGGCAGCCGCTCATCTAGGTATTGAATATGGCGATCTAGTTGAAAAGATTGCTCTTGATGCTTGGGAACGCGATAACTCGCTATGAGAATGTTGGCGTTGTTCGGAGCTTGCTTGTTAATTTGCCTCTCTGTCTTTCAAGGGTATGTAGAAAAGCAAGACTGGTTTGCTATCGAGCGCATTTCTATTGAGGGAGATCTTCATTATACAACCAAGAGCGAATTATTGGGAAATTATGATCAGTTATTAGGGCATAGTCTAACCTCTTTTGATTTGCAGGAGTTGTTGTTGTTAGCCGTTACGCCTGAATGGATAAAGTCGGCTTCAGTTAGAAAAATATGGCCTAATGCTATTCAGATGAATGTTATTGAGCATACGCCTTTGGCGTTTTGGGGTGAAAGGCATTTAATTGCCTCTAATGGGAACGTTATTACTCCTCCTGTGGTTCCTAATATTCCTTTGCCGCATTTATATGGTCCTGCGGGTGCTCAGAAAGCCGTATTGGAGCAGTTTGAATTGGTGAGTCAGGTTTTGTCCTCTACTGATCTACGTGCAACAAAGTTAGAGCTTGAGGCGCGAGGGGCCTGGTCTATAACCTTGTCAAATGGATTGCTAGTGAGGTTAGGGCGGGAAGACGTTTTAGAGCGACTTCAGAGGTTTATTGCCGTGTATAAAAGTGATTTATCAGGTAGAATAGATCAAATTGTAGGTGTTGATGCCCGTTATCCGCACGGTGTTTCTGTGGAGTGGAAGAAAGAAGTTTTGTAGTTGGTCTGAATTTTGCTTTTATTTGGTTGTTTATTGTACAGTTTGTTTGGGATTTCTAAATGATAGTCGGTTTGGATGTAGGCACGTCAAAAGTAGTTTGTTTGGTTGGTGAAGTCAACGACGATGGGCGTGTTGAAATTATTGGTATCGGCTCGCATTCAGCCAAAGGCATGAAGCGTGGGGTGGTTGTCAATATTGAGTCGACAGTTCAATCCATTCAGAGAGCGGTAGAAGAGGCTGAACTTATGGCGGGATGTAATATACATTCTGTTTTTGTCAGTGTGACAGGCAGTCATATTCGGTCCCTAAATTCTCATGGGATTGTGGCCATCAAAGATGGTGAAGTTCAAGATGCAGATATCGAGCGTGTTATTGATGCCGCGCAAGCCGTACCAATGCCTTCTGATCAGCGAGTGCTTCATATTTTACCTCAAGAATTTAGCATTGATGCACAGGAGGGGATTAAAGACCCTTTAGGCATGTCAGGTGTTCGACTCGAAGCAAATGTACACATGATATCTGGCGCAGCTAATGCCGTTATGAATGTTGAGAAATGTATTAAGAAATGTGGACTTGGTGTTGATGGGGTGATTTTATCTCAGTTAGCTTCAAGTCACTCGTCATTGAGTGATGATGAGAAAGATCTCGGAGTGTGCCTGGTTGATATAGGGGCAGGTACGGCAGATTTAGCCATTTGGATTGATGGTTCTATTCATCATACTTCGGTTGTTCCTGTCGCCGGTGATCAAGTGACTAATGATATTTCTATGGCATTAAGAACACCAACTCAACATGCTGAAAAAATTAAAATCAAATATGCTTGCGCTATGTCCTCAATGGCCAGTGCTGATCAATTAATAGATGTTCCAAGTGTAGGTGATAGACAATCTAGGACAATCTCACGACATGCATTGGCTGAGGTTGTTGAGGCTAGGTACGAGGAAATTTATAGTTTGGTTCTTGATGAGTTAAGACGAAGCGGATATGCCGAGCGCATACCTGCAGGGATTGTATTAACTGGAGGAACCTCTCAAATTGAAGGGGCTATTGACTTAGCTGAAAAAGTGTTTGATATGCCAGTTCGTCTTTCGTATCTAGATGAAGATAGTGGTGTTTCAGATACAGTCAATAGTCCTATTTATTCAACAGGTGTTGGTTTGTTAGCGCTTGGTGGAAAATATTATGACTCAAAAGGAATTGTTCCTTCTGGGGTCCAAAAAACAATTAGTGAAACTCCCGATCTGGTGAATGTTAATGCAAAACCATCTGTAAATGTTTTTGATATTTGGCGAAATATGAAGCAATGGTTTCAAAGTAATTTGTAGTCGGGAAGAGTAGCAAACGAATAAATTGAGGAGCGATAAGTCCATGAGTGTTTTTGATTTAGCTGATGATAATGTCTCTGATAATGCTGTAATTAAGGTTATTGGTGTTGGTGGTGGCGGTGGTAATGCTGTGCGCCATATGTTGGAAAACCGTTTAGAAGGTGTGGAGTTTATTTGCGCAAACACTGACTCAAAAGCCCTATCTGGTCTTGAGGCGAGTGTTTCGTTGCAGCTGGGTTCTACCATCACTAAAGGATTGGGGGCGGGTGCAAATCCAAGTGTTGGTCGTGATTCTGCTCTTGAAGATGAAGAAAAAATTGCCCAGCTGATTTCCGGTGCCGATATGGTTTTTATAACGGCAGGCATGGGAGGTGGAACGGGTACTGGTGCGGCCCCTGTTATTGCAAGAGTGGCAAGGGAAATGGGTATTCTCACTGTTGCTGTTGTGACTCGTCCATTCCCATTTGAAGGTCGTCGTAGAGCGAAGGTAGCCGATGAAGGTGTGCGGGAATTAAGGGAAAACGTTGATTCTCTAATCATTGTTCCTAATGAGCGTCTGTTGCCTGTTTTAGGTAAAAATATCACGTTGCTAAAAGCGTTTGGTGAGGCGAATAATGTCTTGTTTAACGCGGTTCAAGGCATTACGGATTTGATTATGCGCCCCGGTTTAATTAACGTGGATTTTGCTGATGTTCGTACTGTTATGTCTGAAATGGGTATGGCTATGATGGGGACGGGTACTTCTACTGGTGAAGATAGGGCGCGTGTCGCTGCAGAGTCTGCTATACATAATCCATTGCTTGAAGATATTAATCTCAAGGGAGCTAGAGGTGTATTGGTGAATATCACTGCAAATGAAGAAGTTGGCCTTTCTGAATTTACCGAGGTCGGTGGTATTATTGAAGAGTATGCATCTGAAGACGCGACTGTTGTTATTGGTTGTGCTATTGATCCAAGTGTTGGTGATGAAATGCGAGTTACTGTTGTGGCTACTGGGTTGGAGCGAGCTGAAAGTTCGGTGTCGAACGCGGTTGCTTCGAATGGCGCGGTTACATCAAATAAAGTAGTTGGTGATTCTGTTGTATCGCCTTCTGTATCTAGTGTTTCTGTTGCTCCTGTTAGTGATGTGAAGGCTGTTGTTACACCTAAAATTGTTACTGAGTCAGTTTCTCAGTCTAGTACCTTAGATGCTGATAAGGCGGATGTAGATGGAGCGGTTAAGTCTACAGCAGATGAAAAGTTGTCTTATCTTGACATTCCTGCTTTTCTACGTCGTCAAGCAGATTAGATAAAGTAAGTAATGTGCAAAATACATAATGCAGTTTGTGTAAAATTAGTTAAATTGTTATTATGGTGGTTATATTTTAGAACTTATTAATTGTAGGAAAGCAATGATACGTCAGCGAACCCTTAAAAATATTATTCGCGCTACAGGAGTTGGTTTACATTCTGGTGAAAAAGTGTACCTAACTCTTAAACCTGCTCCAGTAAATGCTGGCATTATTTTTGTCAGAACAGATTTGGAGCCGGCTATGGAGGTGCATGCTAATGCTGAAGCCGTAGGTTCGACCAATTTAGCTACTGCTCTTTGTAGTAATGGCGTAACAATTAGTACTGTTGAGCATTTATTATCTGCAATGGCTGGTTTAGGTGTTGATAATGCCTATGTTGAAGTGAGTGCGAGTGAGTTACCTCTTATGGATGGTAGTGCTAGTCCATTTGTTTTCTTGCTGCAGTCTGCCGGTCTTGAAGAGCAGGATGCTTACAAAAAATTCATTAGAATTAAAAAAGAAGTTGTTGTAAGGGATGGTGATAAATTTGCCTCTTTAGAGCCTTATTCTGGGTTTAGATTGTCATTCTCTATAGATTTTGATCATCCTGCAATTGGTAAGGATGTTCAGTCTACTGTTGTTGATTTTTCTACAACAGCTTTTGTTAAAGAGATTAGTAGGGCTAGAACATTTGGCTTTATGAAGGATCTTGAGTATTTTAAAAACAATAACCTTGCGCGTGGCGCTAATATGGAAAATGCCGTTGTTCTTGATGAATATCGAGTCTTAAATGATGAAGGACTACGTTATAATGACGAGTTGGTAAGGCATAAAGTATTAGATGCGATAGGTGATTTGTACTTGTTAGGACATAGTTTGATTGGTGAATATAAAGCCAATAAGTCGGGGCATGCATTAAATAATATTCTTCTTAGAGAGCTCCTTTCTCAGGAAGATGCTTGGGAATATGTCGTGTTTGAAAACGAAAGTCAGTTGTTACCTATTTCTTATTCTGAGCCTGTAACAGCCTAAATCTAGTGGTTTCACGTATTTTTTAAAGGCTAAGCATTTTGCTTGGCCTTTTTTGTATCTGTTTTCTTGAATATTTCATGTTTTGTCTATATTGATCTGATAGACTCTAGTAATTATTAATTGGCGGCGTTGAATTTAAGATGTTAGGAAATGTCATAAAAAAAATCATCGGTACTAAGAATGACCGAGAAGTAAAACGATTTAAAAAAACTGTTAATCAAATTAATCAGTTGGAGTCCACTTTAGCGGACTTGTCTGATGATTCTCTTGCTAAAAAGACACTGGAGTTCAGGGAGCGGTTTTCTTCTGGTGATACATTAGACTCTATGATGCCAGAAGCGTTTGCAGTCGTTAGGGAAGCCAGTAAGCGTGTCATGGGCATGCGCCATTTCGATGTTCAGTTAATCGGTGGTATGGTTCTCCACGAAGGCAAAATTGCAGAAATGAGAACGGGTGAGGGTAAAACGTTAGTAGCTACTCTTGCTGTCTATCTAAATGCCGTTGCTCAAAAGGGTGTTCATGTCGTCACTGTGAATGACTACCTAGCAAAAAGGGATGCGAATTGGATGCGCCCTTTATATGAGTTTTTAGATATGTCTGTTGGTGTTGTTTATTCTGGACAGTCAAGGGACGAAAAGAGATCGGCCTACCTGAGTGATATTACTTACGGTACAAACAATGAGTTCGGCTTTGATTACTTGCGTGACAACATGGTTTTCAAGCTTGAAGATCGTGCTCAGAGAGACCCATTTTTTGCTGTAGTAGATGAGGTTGACTCGATTTTAATTGATGAAGCAAGAACGCCTCTCATTATTTCTGGGGCTGTAGAAGATAGCTCTGAGCAATATAGAAAAATTAATTTATTGGCTCCCTTGCTGACTAAACAAGAAGAGGGAGAGGACGCTGAAGAGGGGCATTATACCTATGATGAGTCTCAGCGAAATATTGAGTTAACAGAAAGTGGCCACACTTTTGTGGAAGAGTGGTTGGTTGAGCAAGAAATGTTGTCGGAAGGCGATAGCTTGTATGCTGCCGCTAATCTCACGTTATTACATCATGTCCATGCTTGTTTGAAGGCTTACGTTATTTTCCAAAAAAATGTTGACTATGTGGTTCAGGGTGACCAGATAGTGATTGTTGATGAGCATACTGGGCGAACAATGCCAGGTCGTCGTTGGTCTGAAGGTATACATCAAGCCGTAGAAGCGAAGGAAGGTGTAACAATTCAAGCTGAAAGCCAAACGCTCGCATCAACTACATTTCAAAATTATTTCCGTCTATATGAAAAATTATCAGGTATGACTGGGACGGCAGATACGGAAGCGTTTGAGTTTCAGCAAATATATGATTTGACTGTGGTTGTTATTCCAACAAATAATGCCGTTCAACGTAAAGATTATAATGATTTGATTTTTATGACGACTGAAGAGAAGTATGGGGCAATTGTAAAGGATACACTTGAGAATGTTGAGTTGGGTCGTCCTATATTGGTGGGTACGGCATCGATTGAATCATCAGAACTTCTTTCTGCACATTTAGAAAAACTGAATATTAAGCATAATGTTTTGAATGCTAAGCAACATGATCGCGAAGCTGAAATTATTGCTGAAGCGGGTCGTCCCGGTGCTGTGACAATCGCAACGAACATGGCTGGCCGTGGTACTGATATTGTTCTTGGTGGTAATTTACAGGTTGAAATTGCTCAGTTAGGTGAGTCGGCAACGAAAGAACAAATTGAAGCGCTTAAAGCTGAATGGAAAATTAGGCATGATGCGGTGCTTGCATCTGGTGGCTTGCATATCATAGGTACAGAGCGTCATGAATCTCGCCGAATTGACAACCAATTGCGAGGTCGTGCTGGACGTCAAGGCGATGTAGGTTCCTCTCGTTTCTATTTGTCTTTAGAAGATAGTCTGATGCGTATATTCATGTCTGATCGCATTAAAAAAATGATGCAGGCTTTAGGTATGGAAAAGGGTGAAGCTATCGAACATAAGATGGTTTCAAATGCGATAGAAAAGGCTCAACGCAAAGTTGAAGGTCGTAACTTTGATATGCGTAAACAGTTGCTTGAATACGATGATGTTGCCAACGATCAGCGTCAAGTTATTTATAATCAACGCTTTGAAATGATGACAGCTGATGATCTATCTATGGTCATTGTAGGGATGCGTGAAGAAGTCGTTTCTAGTATTGTGGACGAATTTATTCCTCCTCAAAGTGTGTTTGATCAGTGGGATCTTGCTGGCTTAGAAGATAAACTTCGTGAAGATTTTTCTTTGGACCTTCCTATTCAACAATGGGTTGCTGAGGATAAGAAGCTTTATGAAGAGCCGTTAAGAGAAAAGATCTTAGCTGGTTTTGTTGATAGCTACGCTGAAAAAGAGTCCATCGCTGGTTCTGAATCCATCCGAGCATTTGAAAAACAGGTGCTTTTACAGGTTTTAGATTCTCTATGGAAAGAGCATTTGCAGACAATGGATATGTTAAGGCAAGGGATTCATTTGAGAGGATATGCTCAGAAGAACCCAAAACAAGAGTATAAGCGTGAATCATTTGAGTTGTTTCAAAATTTACTTGAACAAATCAAATTTGATGTGGTTCAAATCGTTACTCAAGTAAAAGTTCAATCTGCTGAAGAGTCCCAGCAAGCAGAACGTGCTCGTAGGGAGCTTGAAGAAAAAGTACTGATGGGTGAGCAAGTTGCTACTGCTGAAGGTCTGTCTGGTGAAGGTGCGAATGAGTCATCTGTTCCTCGGGTTGGACGTAATGAAGTTTGTCCATGCGGTTCTGGTAAGAAATATAAACATTGTCATGGTAGCCTAGTTTAGGTTGGAGTTTGTTTGATGGCTGTTGGTGAATCTAAATTCCCTGAAATCCCTTTGATTAATGGTATTCGTATTGGTTTTACCAAAGCGGGTATAAAGAAAGTTAACCGTAAAGATGTTGTTCTTTTTGAAGTTTGTGAAGGCGCCTCGGTTGCGGGTGTTTTTACTATGAATGCATTTTGTGCGGCACCTGTCACTTTGTGTCGTGAGCATTTATCACGAGCTTCGGCACGTTATTTGTTGATAAATACAGGGAATGCAAATGCGGGAACAGGTGCTAAGGGGATGCAAAACGCACAAAAATGCTGTGATGCTGTAGCAAATATTGCGGGTGTTAGTGCTTCTCAGGTTTTGCCTTTTTCTACAGGTGTTATTGGTGAGCCGCTGCCTGTAGATAAGTTATTGTCTGCTTTACCTGATGCTTTTGATAGTCTTGATACTGGAACCTGGCTGGATGCAGGTGAAGGGATTATGACGACGGATACTCGGCCTAAAGGGGCTTTTCGCGTTTGTGAGTTTGAGGGGCAAGCTTTTAATTTAGCAGGCATCTCGAAAGGGGCGGGTATGATTCGCCCTAATATGGCAACTATGCTAGGTTTTGTCGCGACTGACATTGCAATCGATGAAACACTGCTCCATGCTCTTCTTAAACAGGTTACCGATAAAAGTTTTAACCGTATTACTATTGATAGTGACACGTCTACAAATGACTCCTGCATATTGATTGCTACAGGTAAGGCTGGAAACAAAAAGCTAACAGATCTTGATTCCGAGTTTGCAAAATACTTTGTGGATCAGCTCACTTCGATAATGCAAGAATTAGCCCATGCTATCGTAAAAGATGGAGAAGGAGCGACGAAGTTTGTTTCTATTGAAGTGGCGGGTGCGGAAGCTAAAGAAGATGCAACGAAAGTGGCTTTTGAAATAGCGCATTCACCATTGGTTAAAACGGCACTTTTTGCTTCTGATCCAAATTGGGGGCGAATCCTTGCGGTGGTTGGTAGAGTGGGTTTGCAAACATTAGATGTGTCTAGGGTGGCTATTTATATTAATGATGTTGAAATCGTGAAAGAGGGTTCTCGTTCTGATTCCTATACTGAAGAGTTAGGGCAGTTAGCTATGTCTCCAGAAAATATTAATATTAGAATTGACCTGGGTCTTGGTGATGCCTTTGATACCGTATGGACTACGGACTTGTCCCATGATTATGTAACAATCAATGCTGAGTATCGGACCTAATGATGATTCATGTGGCCGCTGGTGCGATTATTAGAGATGGTTCGATTTTTATAGCATTGAGGTCTAGTGAAAAGCACCAAGGTGGGCTTTGGGAGTTTCCTGGCGGTAAGTGTGAAATGTATGAACTTCCTGATGCGGCTTTAATTAGAGAGCTTAAAGAAGAGGTTGGAATTGATGTTATATCTTTGCAATCTGTTTTTTCAGTGGATCATGATTATGGTGATAAGAAGGTGTGTCTGCATTTTTTTGTTGTCGATCAGTTTAGTGGAGAGCCTCATGGTGCTGAAGGGCAAAAGGTGCAGTGGGTTTCAATTAAAAAATTGATAAACTATAGCTTCCCCAAAGCAAATGAAGGTTTTGTTGCTTTTTTATCAGGGCTCTATGATTTGAAGGAGTGATCTTTTAAATTAAAAAAAGCGCTTCGGCGCTTTTTTTAATTTAAAATGCTGCTAAGTAATTCCCTAACGGTTGTCGGATCAAAAGGTTTGTCGCAAATGGCATCAACACCTGCCTGGGCAATGTTTGATAGATGAGATTCATTTGATTCAGAGCTTACCATCAATATTGGTATATGAGCTAACTCAGGAGACATCCTAATAAGCTCTGTTAATTCACGACCGTCCATTTCAGGCATGTTGTAATCTGTTACAACCAAGTCAAATTTATTGTCCTCAAGTAGTAGAATGGCTTCTTTGCCATTTTCGGCCTCATTAAAGTTTTCAATACCCATGCTTTGCATTGTTCTTAATATGTGCTTTCTCGATAGGCGGCTGTCATCTACCACTAACACTTTCAAATCTTTTGGATCGAAAAACTCAAGGTCAATATCGGAGCTGTTAATGTAAGATGTCGTTGCTTTTATTGCTCTTGTAAGGTCTTGGCTATTAAAGGGTTTTGGTAAAATGGCTAAAACTCCAGATTGACGAAGGCTTTCAAGATAAGATTTATTGCGTTCACTAGAAATGAGCATGAAGGCTTGGTTTTCTGTATCTGGGTTGTTTCTAATTAATTGTAGTAAATCATCTGCAGTGCCATCTGAGAGATACATTGAAGAAATAACTAAGTCCGGTGTGAAGCTTGTTAGGGAGTGCATTGCTTTACTGATATTTTCTGCATTTTCGATATTGTTAATCCCTGCTTCTGATAATGATCTGGAAATTAACTTTCTTTGAACATCTGATGGTTCAATAAGAAGTACTGATAAATCTTGGGTAAACATTTGATTAGACATTACTATTCTCTTATTGGTGTTCTATTGTATTCATTGAGATTATCATAAAGTGAGTTAGTATGGTTTATTGTTTTAATTTGTAAAATACTTATCAGGGGTATCAGAATGGGTATGGCTAGCGCCTGTCACATATTAGTGAAAACAAAAGATGAGGCTAATCAAATCAAAAAGAAATTAGACTCAGGTGGGGATTTTTATCAATTGGCAAAGAAGCATTCTACTTGCCCTTCATCTAAAAAGGGGGGGATTTGGGCGAATTCAGGCAGGGAGATATGGTGAAGGCATTTGATCAAGCCGTTTTTAAAGGGCCGTTACTCACCGTTCAGGGCCCAATAAAAACTCAATTTGGTTTTCATTTGATTAAAGTTTTATACCGTAATTGATTTTGGTTTTAGTTTATCTATAAAGGAGCTTATATGTTTAATCCAATAAAGTTATCAGATAATTATTATGTTGTATCTCAGATTGAGTTGAAGGATTTAAATGAAATTGAATCAATGGGGTTTGATCTAGTGATTAACAACCGCCCTGAAGGTGAGTCTGACGATCAACCTAAAGGGGAGGATCTAGGAGCGGCTCTAAAAGTTGCTGGAGTGTTGTACGAAGAAAATCCTATCGTGTTATCGAATATGGGAAGTCGTCAGATCGATTTACAAAAAGAGCTCACGAGTAAATCTAAAAAAACATTGGCCTTTTGCAGAACAGGAACGAGGTCGTCTGTTCTTTGGGTTTTGAAAGAGAGTAAGGATGATGTTATGTTTGATCGATTGGTAACATATGTTGAGTCAATGGGTATTAATTTAGATCGTTGTATGGATGTTATGACATCACTTAAATGATAGTGGTTGATGTATTGCAGAATAGAGGGGGCAGTGGAGGCCTCCTTTTTTTGCTAAGAAATAAACTCTAGTACCTTAGTACAGTAGTTTTTGATGACTAAATGAACTAAATTATTTGGTAATTAAAATTCTATAAAGGAATCGGTACTATCATGAGTGATAACCAAACTACATTTTCGACATTAGGTAACGCCATTGGCTTTGCAATTCAAGTTAACGGCCAGGTTCGAGTACAGTCAATAGACGGTCAAGAACGTCTTATTAATGTTGGTGATCCAATATTTTACGGTGAAACGATAGTGTCCGCTCAAGTGGGTGCTGCTGTAGTTGAATTTGTTGATGGTTCTCAAATAGCGATTGAGAGTGATTCTTTTATAGAGATAACGGATGAGATTTATTCTGTAGGTGAAACAGAAGAACTTATCGCTGACTCATCTTCAGATGTTGAAGCCTTACAACAAGCTATTTTGGCAGGGATTGACCCGACGTTAGTTCAGGAAGCTCCAGCCGCTGGTGATCAAGTAGCTGATGATGGTGGTATCGCGGATGGTGCATCCATCGAAAGGACGGGAGAGTTTTATTTACCTGCATATGGTTATGATACACAAGCAAGGTCTGTAGAAGATGGAACAGCAATAGAAAATGGCGCTAATCAACCTGCAATTGCTGAGCCAGAACCAACACCTGAACCAGAACCAACACCTGAGCCAGAACCAACACCTGAGCCAGAACCAACACCTGAGCCAGAACCAACACCTGAGCCAGAACCAACACCTGAGCCAGAACCAACACCTGAGCCAGAACCAACACCTGAGCCAGAACCAACACCTGAGCCAGAACCAACACCTGAGCCAGAACCAACACCTGAACCAGAACCAACACCTGAACCAGAACCAACACCTGAACCAGAACCAACACCTGAACCAGAACCAACACCTGAGCCAGAACCAACACCTACGCCAACACCGCAACCACTACCTATTATTACTTTAGGGAGTGATTTGGTTGTTGATGAGTCGCAAGGGACAGTAACAATAACATTGACACGAACTGGTGATATTACTGTTGCTTCTTCTGTAGATTATAAAACGGTTAATGGATCAGCGATCGCTGATTCAGGGCAACAGATTAATGATTATAAATCAGAATCTGCAACGGTAAGCTTTTCTGTTGGTGAGAGCAGTAAAACCTTTGTTGTTAATCTTAATGATGATGATATATATGAAATTTCTGAAAACTTCTCCATACAACTTAGTAATCCTGTAAGTGCTTCGATTGGTGATAGTGAGCAGGTAATAACGATTGTTGATGATGGTTCCGGCCCTATAGATGATCCGGATGACGATCGACCTGGAGTTAGTATTATTAGTAATGTGGAGGTTAGTGAAGGTTCGTTAGCTGATTTTACCGTAAGTTTAGGAAATACATCAGATGTAGATGTTACCGTAAAACTCACCGTTTCAACTGACGGTGC
>NZ_JAPUBN010000020.1 GCF_026966905.1 Marinomonas phaeophyticola
AACTTCCCCGCCGGAAGACCAAGGTTTCCTGTCCCATGCTAATCAGGGCAGGGTGAGTCGGCCCCTAAGGCGAGGCAGAAATGCGTAGTCGATGGGAAACAGGTTAATATTCCTGTACTTATGTATATTGCGATGGAGAGACGGAGAAGGCTAGGCTAGCACGGCGATGGTTGTCCGTGTTTAAGGTGGTAGGTTGAGAGCTTAGGTAAATCCGGGCCCTCTTAAGACCGAGAACTGATGACGAGTCCTCTTTTGGACGAAGTAGTTGATGCCATGCTTCCAGGAAAAACTTCTAAGCTTCAGATATACATGAACCGTACCCCAAACCGACACAGGTGGTCAGGTAGAGAATACCAAGGCGCTTGAGAGAACTCGGGTGAAGGAACTAGGCAAAATGGCACCGTAACTTCGGGAGAAGGTGCGCCGGTTAGTGTGAAGGATTTACTCCGTAAGCATTGATCGGTCGAAGATACCAGGTGGCTGCGACTGTTTATTAAAAACACAGCACTCTGCAAACACGAAAGTGGACGTATAGGGTGTGACGCCTGCCCGGTGCTGGAAGGTTAATTGATGGGGTTAGCGTAAGCGAAGCTCTTGATCGAAGCCCCAGTAAACGGCGGCCGTAACTATAACGGTCCTAAGGTAGCGAAATTCCTTGTCGGGTAAGTTCCGACCTGCACGAATGGCGTAACGATGGCCACACTGTCTCCACCCGAGACTCAGTGAAATTGAAATCGCAGTGAAGATGCTGTGTATCCGCGGCTAGACGGAAAGACCCCGTGAACCTTTACTATAGCTTCACAGTGAACTTTGAACCTACTTGTGTAGGATAGGTGGGAGGCTTTGAAACTAGGACGCCAGTTCTAGTGGAGCCAAACTTGAAATACCACCCTGGTATGTTTGAGGTTCTAACTCAGGTCCCTTATCGGGATCGAGGACACTGTGTGGTGGGTAGTTTGACTGGGGCGGTCTCCTCCCAAAGAGTAACGGAGGAGCACGAAGGTGTGCTCAGCATGGTCGGAAATCATGCGTAGAGTGTAAAGGCAAAAGCGCGCTTAACTGCGAGACAGACACGTCGAGCAGGTACGAAAGTAGGTCTTAGTGATCCGGTGGTTCTGTATGGAAGGGCCATCGCTCAACGGATAAAAGGTACTCCGGGGATAACAGGCTGATACCGCCCAAGAGTTCACATCGACGGCGGTGTTTGGCACCTCGATGTCGGCTCATCACATCCTGGGGCTGAAGCCGGTCCCAAGGGTATGGCTGTTCGCCATTTAAAGTGGTACGCGAGCTGGGTTTAGAACGTCGTGAGACAGTTCGGTCCCTATCTGCCGTGGACGTTTGAGATTTGAGAGGAGCTGCTCCTAGTACGAGAGGACCGGAGTGGACGAACCTCTGGTGTTCCGGTTGTCACGCCAGTGGCATTGCCGGGTAGCTATGTTCGGACGGGATAACCGCTGAAAGCATCTAAGCGGGAAGCCTCCCTCAAGATGAGATCTCACTGGGACATAAGTCCCCTAAAGAGCCGTTGAAGACTACGACGTTGATAGGTTGGGTGTGTAAGTGCTGTGAGGCATTGAGCTAACCAATACTAATTGCTCGTGAGGCTTGACCATATAACACCAAAGTGGTTTTGAGTGATAAAGAGAGACTGAGAAAACTCGTAAAGAGAAGGGTCAAACGGCATCATGAAAAGATCATAGAGACACAGATTACGACAGCATCAGCAATGATGTGGCTGGTTTGATACTTGGTTATCGCTATTTCAAAAAAAGCATTGTTAAAGATTCAAGCACGTATTGGCGTGTTGTGAGTGAACCTGCTGGATTAAGCCTAACGGCTTAACACAGACACTCAGAACGAACGCAACCCGTTTGCTTGACGATCATAGAGACGTTGAACCACCTGATCCCATCCCGAACTCAGAAGTGAAAAGCGTCATCGCCGATGGTAGTGTGGCATTCGCCATGTGAGAGTAGGTCGTCGTCAAGTTTTATTTAGAAAGCCCTGATTGCTCACGCAGTCAGGGTTTTTTTCGTCTGTAGGTTGGCCTTTAGGCCAACAATAATGCCACACAGCATACCTATATCGACTAACATGATACTTTTTGTCGGGATGAGTCCCGACTTACATCTCCTGTAGGTTGGCATTAGTGATAACTTCAGACCGACAATGTGTGTGCGTAATAAGCTCCGACCTGTATTGTTCTTCAAGAGCTACCAATCAACTTATCCTAATGAGCCTCTTTTTGTCGGCATCAATGCCGACCTACCTTTCAAACCGTTACTCCAGCTATTTGCTGTGCACATTCAGCCATACCGTCCAGTAAGTGTTTCTGCCAGAGGCTTTTAAAGGGCTTCTCTTTCGTTAAATTGATATTGTTTCAGTCAAAAAACATCTATATTCTGCATTCTCATACAATACTCAATACTTTTGATGACCCATATATTATGACACCTGAAATTTATATTAAGAGACAACTGACCGCCTCTTCTGTTGTGTATATAGAGACTTTACAAGCGCTTTGGAGTGGCTGCGGTGTTATCGTGAGATATTCTGTTTCAGGAGTAGAGGGAGTCTCTTCTGTGATTCTTAAACGTATAAAGGTTCCTGATCATATTTATCATCCTAAGGGGTGGGATTCGGAGTATGCAACTCAACGGAAAATTTATTCCTATCAGGTAGAAAAAAACTGGTATGAAAGTTGGTCAAAACTTTGTGATTCTAGCTGTTATATAGCGAAATGTTATGGTGTATTGAATCTAGATAAAACCAAAGAAGTATATATTCTGTTGGAGGATTTGGATTCCATTGGTTTTTCTAAAAGACATGCAGGCTTAAGTGTATCCGAGAGTTTGCCTTGCTTGCATTGGCTTGCCGCATTCCATGCTCGTTTTATTAGAGAGCGTCCTAATAAAGAATGGCCTGCTGGTTTATGGGAAAAGGGAACGTACTGGCATTTATCGACTCGGCAACCCGAATGGGAAAGTATGCAAGAAGGCGTATTTAAGACGGCCGCTCCACATATTGCTCATACACTAGATCAGGCACGTTTTCAGACACTCGTGCATGGAGATGCAAAAGTGGCTAATTTCTGTTTTTCTGATGATGGCTTGTGCGTGTCAGGTGTCGATTTCCAATACGTTGGAAAGGGAGTAGGCGTTCAAGATCTAGCGTATTTTTTAGGCAGTTGTTTAGATGAACAATCATTGCAGGAGCATTTAGATTATCTTTTAGATGTGTATTTTACTGAGTTATCTCGTTCTATCATTAGCACTGGTGAATCACCTGATTTTGCTGAAGCGGTCACTCAAGAATGGTTTCATCTTTTTCCAGTCGCCTGGGCCGATTTTCATCGATTTATATTAGGCTGGTCTCCTAAACATAAAAAAAATACACAGTTTAGTCGTAAATTAGCATTGAAGGGGTTATCTGAATGCACTTTATAACTAGTCAGTTTCAGTTTTCCATTCCAGTGTTCTGCTTTGTTGTGTGATCCATTGTTTCAGTTGATTTATTCCTGCTTCATTACGGCGGCTTGTTTTAAAGACAAAACTAAATTTATCGTTAGTTTTTAAAGAATGAATCGGGAGTGTAATTAAATTACCTTCGGAAGACTGCTCCTTAAGCATGTAGTCATTAATTAGTGTAATACCTTGATCGTATTTGGCTGCTTCATAGGCAAGCAGTAAGTGACTGAATTTTTGAAAGCGAACTTCTGACGGAAGTTCAACACCTTGTTCTTGAAACCAAAGTTTCCACTCTATTGCGTAACCCTTGTAGATACTATATGTTGTGATAAGCGGATATTTTAATAATAAAGAGGGTGTAGCAATCAATAACTCTTTTATTTTATTTATGTCATTTGTTCCTAGGTCAATTTGAATTTGAGCAAGCATAGCAGGACTACATGCTGGGAATAAGCGTTCTTCATATAAGGTTTCAAAGCTAAAACCTCGTTTTTGCTCTTCTGTTGTTACAAAACAATCAGCAATCCTATCTGATAGCTCTGGTGTAAAATGAGTCATTTCAATTGAGACGTCTAATAAGGGGTACTGCCTTTTAAAGTCATTCAGTCTAGGGATCAGCCATGAAATAGCAAAGGAGCTGTATAAAGCTAAGCGAATTTGAGTTTGTTCCTGTCCTTTTATTTGATTACTGGCGCGGCTGATAAGCTCAAGTGATGTGCTAATGCTGTCTAAATAGGCTTTACCCTCATGAGTCATGCTCAAGTTTCTTCCTTGCCTAATAAATAGACTTTCCCCCAAATAGTTTTCTAATAGTTTAATTTGATGGGAAACGGCGCTTTGGGTGAGATTAAGCTCTTCTGCGGCTTTGGAAAAACTGTTTAACCGAGCTACGGTTTCAAAGATAGGCAAAGATTTTAATGGCGGTAAAGACATACTATTTTAGTATCGAAATAATTAATGGCAGATGTGTTTTTATCATTATATTTTATGTTAACCGATCTTTATACTGTCTATCAATATAATGATACAAACAGTGTGGAGGGGCGTATGTCAGGTAAAACAGCAAGCAGTGCAATCTTATTACTTATACTTGGTAACTTTGCCGCAACACTTTGCGATGCTTTCATTAAAATGGCGGGAGCGGATGTCCCCGTTTTTCAATTTACTTTAATGCGATGCCTTTGCATGGTGCTTTGTCTCTTACCATTTTTAGGTCAGGTGAATTTGTCTAATCCATTAGAAGGAGTAAAGCTTCATTTTATTCGTGGCAGTATTTGGGTGCTTACGACTGTATTTCTTGTACTTGCTTTAGCGGAATTGCCTTTAGCTACAGCAAATTCGATTTTTTATACGGCGCCTTTATTAATAACCTTATTGGCGGCTGTCTTTTATAAAGAAAAGCTTACTGGTATGGTCATTTTGGCTGCTATTTTAGGTTTTATAGGAATCCTAGTTATCTTAAGGCCTACGGTAATCAGTACGGGGATGACCAGTGCATTATTGTTTGCTCTAGGATTGGCGGTAAGCAGTCTATTGATCAGGAAGCTACCTAAAGGTCAGTCTTTGTTCCATGGAATGTTGCTGACGCATCTATGTGCATTACCTTTTGCTGGTGGTTTGGCTTTATTTGAAGGTGCTGAGTGGGATTGGTCTTTAGCAGGCTTTGCTCTTATATCATCAATTTGCTCAATTCTGTATGGTATGTCTTGTTTGCTAGCTTATCGATTTGTTGCTTCTAGCGAAATTGCCAGTGCGGAGTACTCTGGACTGATTTTTGCTATGATTCTTGGATGGTTGCTGTTTGGTGAAAATATTGATCTATTTGTGGGTATTGGAGCCGTCTTTATCATTGCTCCATTAGCCTATATTAGTCATAGGGACAGTCGTAAAAGGCGTTTGTTACTGGCTCAGGAAACGTTTGTTTGATTTTTATGTGTCAGTAGGTTTATAGCGCTTTGAGTCATAATTGCTAGATCTTGATTATCAAGGTAAATACCGTCTATCAGTAATCGACACATACCGTGTAATGTTGCCCAAGTAGTTTGAGCTACCCTTAATGGTGGGTCTGTCTTGGGCAAAACCTCTTCTTTTTGTAATATCTCTACCCATTGAACCCAGAGTTTAAAGCTATTTTTAGATTCACTTTTTAATGAGTCAGTAATGTTTTCTGCTTTCCAAATATCACGGCCAAACATGAGGTCGTAAGTTTCTCTATGTTCTTCAGCAAACTGAATATAGGAATAAACATACTCTTTGAACAAAGTAAGACAATTACTCTTTTTGGGATTTATAATGTAGGTTGAAAGGTTTTTGCTTTGTAGCAGGAAGCCTTGTTCCGCAATGTTGCAGAGTAGTGCCGTTTTGTCTTTAAAGTGATGATAGGGTGCTGTTCTCGATACGCCAACCTGATCTGCTAGTTTTCGCATTGACAGTCCATCAACACCATCTTCTTTTAAAATTTTAGTGGCGGTAAGGACAAGCGATTGTTTGAGATCGCCATGATGGTAAGTCGATTTGGTATTTTTCATTTGCTAAATATATCAATTGATCTTGACGCCGTCAAAATTCAATATTAATCTTGACGGTGTCAAGACTTGTTTTTTTGTGTTTAAGTCGCCTAATAAAATAAAAAAGAGATTATTCCTATGACCCATTCCCAGTACCCTCATCTTTTTGAACCTTTGGATCTTGGTTTTACGCAGCTAAAAAACCGTGTGTTAATGGGGTCTATGCATTTGGGGTTGGAGGAAATGAAAAATGGCTTTGAACGAATGGCCGCTTTTTATGCTGAAAGGGCTCGTGGTGGAGTAGGGTTAATTGTTACCGGTGGTATTGGACCAAATTCTGAAGGAGGGGTACATGCGTCTGCCGCACAAATGTCTTCTTTGAAAGATGTCGAAAATCATCAGCAAATTACTCAGGCTGTACATGCAGAAGGTGGTAAAATCTGTATGCAAATATTGCACGCCGGACGCTATGCTTATAACCCTAAAGCCGTTGCCCCTTCTCCCATTAAAGCGCCGATTAATCCATTTGAACCAACCGAATTAACAACTGAGAATATAGAAAAACAACTACTTGCCTTTGAGAATAGCGCCAAACTAGCTCAAGAAGCTGGGTATGATGGTGTTGAGATAATGGGGTCAGAAGGCTATTTACTGAATCAATTTATTGTGGAACGCACCAATCAACGCCAAGATTCATGGGGAGGTACGTATGAAAATCGAATGCGTTTTCCTGTGGAAGTGGTGCGTCGTGTCCGTGAGGTGGTAGGTAATAACTTTATCATTATATATCGTCTTTCCATGTTAGACCTAGTTGAAGATGGAAGCTCTTTTGAGGAAATTATTGCTTTAGGTAAAGAGATAGAAGCCGCCGGTGTCTCTATAATAAATACGGGAATCGGCTGGCATGAAGCGCGTATACCAACTATTGCGACCAGTGTTCCTAGAGCGGCTTTTACCTGGGTTACGGCGAGAATGCGTAAAGAATTGACTGTACCTTTGATTACATCGAATCGAATTAATATGCCTGAAGTGGCTGAAGCTGTGCTGGCGAGAGGTGATGCGGATATGGTGTCAATGGCTAGACCTTTCTTAGCCGATCCTGAATTTGTTATTAAGGCCGAAGAACTGAGGGCGGATGAAATTAATACTTGTATTGGTTGTAATCAAGCTTGCTTAGATCATGTTTTTGCGAATAAATTAACCAGTTGCCTAGTGAATCCTCGGGCATGTCACGAAACAAAAATGGTGAGTATTCCTGCTGTAGTTAAGAAAAAGCTGGCGGTGATTGGGGCTGGGCCTGCAGGATTGGCTTTTGCAACAAATGCAGCAAAGCGCGGTCATGATGTTACTTTATTTGATGCCGCTACTGAGATTGGGGGGCAGTTTAATATTGCAAAACGTATCCCTGGAAAAGAAGAGTTCTATGAAACCTTACGTTACTATTCTCGACAAATTGAGTTGACTGGTGTGCATTTGTCATTGAATACGAAGGTGACGGTGGAAACGCTAAATCAGAGTGATTTTGATGAGGTCGTTCTCGCAACTGGGATTTTGCCTAATACTCCGGACATTGATGGAATCGATCATAAGAAAGTAATGAGTTATTTAGAGGTTATGCAAGGCGCTAACGTAGGTAACAAAGTCGCTGTAATTGGTGCAGGTGGTATAGGTTTTGATATCAGTGAAGTGTTATTGCATCGAGGGTCATCAACGAGTCAAACCATTGCCAGCTTTATGTCGGATTGGGGGGTGGATATGACTTTAGCGTCCCGTGGTGGTGTTACTTCGGTAGAGAGAAGTGAAATACCAAAGAGAGAGATCTTTTTATTGCAGCGCAAAACATCTAAAGTAGGTGGGAAATTAGGTAAAACGACGGGTTGGATTCATCGAGCGAATTTATTAAAAAAGGGGGTGAAAATGCATTCTGGTTGTGAATATCAAAAAATTGATGATGATGGATTGCATTTATTAATAAATGGCGAGGAAACCGTATTAAAGGTGGATAACGTGGTTGTTTGTGCAGGACAAAACGCCAATACGACCTTGATTGATGAGTTAACTAAGCCTTATCACTTGATCGGTGGTGCGGACATAGCAAAAGAGTTAGATGCAAAAAGAGCGATACATCAAGGGACAACGCTTGCACTGGAGATTTGATTCTTTCTTCTATTCAAAAGGCTAGAGTTACGGTATTTCCAACTCATTAGGTTGTGAAATGCCGTAACTTTTTACTTAGTAGGTTCTCCTGTCTTTAGCAAGACTAGAAGTTGCTCCCTTTTTTGGCTTTGTTGAATGGCAATATTAAGTTGATTATCATAATCTCGTTGCCAGTCATCGGCACGGCCTACTATGACGGACAAATCTCTCATACTGGCTTTAAGAACGACTAAAAAGGATTGAATGTTTTTCTCTTGATTTAACATAATATTTTTCAGGGAGTTTGCACTGCTGTGTCTTAGGTAGGTTTTAAGCTCTGCAGTATTGCCTGCAACTTGCTGCAGTATGGCATCTTGCTGGGTTATTCTTGCTTCAAGCGTCGCTATTTTTTCTTGAGATTCAAGTTCTTTCGTTTGAGTGGTACTGCTGCCTTTTATCAAGAATAGAGTTGTACTCACGGACGCCGCAACAGAAATTATAATAGTAAGTAAAAAAGCCAACATTAAGAATAGTTTTTTGAAACGCTTAAAGACACTTTTTTTAGACTTAATATCTAATGATTCCTCTACTGGCTTTGCGCTCGTTTTTTTATCTACCATGGTTGGATACCCCTCTCTTATGTCTTTAAAGTGTTTTCTAATTTAGTAAAAGGTAGGTTGTTTATTGAAAAACGATCACTAAGAAATATAAGTATAGGTGATGAATTTTTATTGGCCTTAATTTAGATGAAATTTTAATTGTGAGTCGGTATCGCTTTCCTCTTAAGAAGGGGTTTTGTTTTCGTTTTCTAACTCGTAAAATACATGGGAAAATATCATCTAGATGATTGAGTACATACCACAGTATTTTAGTAGGTTATATACTTGACTAAAATAGTAGGTTTTGATTGAATAGGCGACCATTAAATTGCTTAGCGGATGAACTATGCGCCTGACAACAAAAGGCCGATATGCGGTAACAGCCATGCTAGATCTTGCATTGCATACCAATAGTGGTCCAGTCTCTTTATCTGATATTTCACAGCGACAAGGCATTTCTCTTTCTTATTTAGAGCAATTGTTTGCTAAATTGCGTAAGCAAAGTTTAGTGACGAGTGTTAGAGGGCCTGGAGGCGGCTATCAATTAAGCCGTCCTAATCAAGATATTTTTGTTGCTCAAATCGTTGATGCTGTCAATGAATCAGTAGATGCAACAGGTTGTAGAGGCCGTAGTGATTGCCAATCGGGTGCTACCTGCTTGACGCATCATTTATGGTGCGACCTGAGTGATCAAATTCATGATTTCTTAAGTCAAATAAGTTTAGAGCAATTGGTATTGAGGCAAGATGTGCGCATTGTCGCAGAGCGTCAAAACCATGAGCAGTATAAAAACTCGAAAGAGTCCTTAAAAGACAAAATTGATGCATCAATAATTAATTAGAATTTATAAAAGTAGCAATGAAATAGGCAACACACCTTTTTGTTCTATTTAAAAAAGTGAGTTTTATGTTATGACTGAACAAATTGACAAAGCGCTTGAACGGGAATATGAAGCCGGTTTTGTGTCTGATATTGAATCAGAAACGTTTGAACCTGGGTTAAACGAAGACATCATTCGTCGTATTTCAGCTATGAAAAATGAACCGGAATGGATGCTTGAGTGGCGCTTAAAAGCGTTTCGCGTTTGGTTAGAAATGGAAGAGCCTGATTGGGCGCATATAAAGTATTCGAAAATAGACTTTCAATCTATTTCTTATTATTCAGCACCAAAAAGTATGAAGGATAAGCCTAAATCGCTTGATGAAGTGGATCCTGAATTGATTCGTACTTATGAAAAGCTAGGTATTCCTCTAATAGAGCAACAAATGCTTGCGGGTATTGCCGTTGATGCGGTGTTTGATTCTGTCTCAGTTGTAACAACATTTAGAGAGAAGTTGGAAGAAGCTGGCGTTATTTTCTGTCCAATATCTGAAGCGGTTCATCGCTTTCCTGATTTGGTTAAAAAATACCTTGGTACCGTTGTGCCTACAAAGGATAACTATTTTGCCGCTTTAAATTGTGCTGTGTTTACTGATGGCTCATTTGTTTATATTCCTAAAGGTACGCGTTGCCCAATGGAGTTGTCTACATATTTTCGTATAAACGAGCAGAATACTGGTCAATTTGAAAGAACGCTCATTGTTGCAGATGAGGGCAGCCATGTTAGTTACCTTGAAGGCTGTACGGCACCTCAACGAGATGAAAATCAGTTGCATGCGGCGGTTGTTGAACTGGTTGCCATGGACAATGCAGAAATCAAATATTCTACTGTACAAAACTGGTACCCAGGCGATGAAAATGGCAAAGGTGGTATTTACAACTTTGTAACAAAACGCGGGATCTGCCATGAGAGCGCAAAAATTTCTTGGACGCAAGTAGAAACTGGCTCTGCTGTTACTTGGAAGTACCCAAGCTGTATTTTGAAAGGTGATAATAGTGTTGGTGAGTTTTACTCGGTTGCACTAACTCGAAGTGCTCAACAAGCGGATACCGGAACGAAAATGATTCATATTGGTAAAAATACCAAGTCGACTATCATCTCGAAAGGGATCTCAGCTGGACGGAGTAATAATAGCTATCGAGGCTTGGTTCGAATGAATCCTGGCGCTCAAGGGGCACGTAACTTTACTCAGTGCGATTCCTTGTTAATAGGTGACCAATGTGGTGCGCACACTTTTCCTTATGTGGAAAGCCGCAACCCATCAGCGATTGTTGAGCACGAAGCGACAACCTCTAAAGTAAGTGACGAGCAAATGTTTTTGTGTCGTCAGCGCGGAATCGAGCCAGAAAAGGCCGTTTCAATGATTGTAAATGGCTTCTGTAAAGAAGTATTCAAAGAATTACCAATGGAATTTGCCGTCGAAGCGGGCAAGTTACTTGAAATCAGCCTTGAAGGCTCAGTAGGTTGAGGAACCCCAATATGTCTAATATCACACCAACGACAGAGAAAAGCATGCTTACGATTACTGATTTACATGCAAGTGTTGAAGAAAAAAACATTTTGAAGGGCCTAAACCTAGATGTTAAGCCAGGCGAAGTTCACGCAATAATGGGACCGAATGGCGCGGGTAAAAGTACAACAGGTTATGTACTGTCTGGCCGTGACGGCTATACAGTCGAAAAAGGTTCTGCCGTCTTAGATGGTGTAGAAATTCTTGAAATGGAAGCGGAAGAAAGAGCTCGTGCGGGTTTGTTTTTAGCATTTCAATATCCTGTTGAAATACCAGGCGTTAGTAATCTTGAATTTCTAAAGGCGTCTGTAGATGCGCAAAGAGAAGCGCGTGGTGAAGTGGCTTATACCTCAGCTGAGTTCCTTAAGTTAGCCAAAGAAGCCTGTAAGCAAGTTGATTTGCCTCTCGCTTTCTTGAAACGTGGTGTTAATGAAGGCTTCTCCGGCGGTGAGAAAAAACGTAACGAATTGATGCAAATGATTTTGTTGAAACCAAAACTTTGTATTCTGGATGAAACGGATTCTGGTTTGGATATCGATGCGATGCAAGTGGTAGCTAACGGTGTCAATAGCCAACGATCTCCTGATCGTAGCTTTATTATCGTCACCCACTATCAGCGCCTTTTAGATTACATTAAACCGGATTTTGTTCATGTTTTGTCTGATGGCAAAATTGTAAAAAGCGGTGATGCATCTCTTGCTAAAGAGCTTGAAGCAGAGGGTTATGCTTGGATACACAACGAACCTAAAGATGAATTGGAAGGTGATTTGCTATGAGTGTATGGCTAGAAAATGCCATCGCTCGTGCTAACTCGACCAGCGATTGGTTATCCCCCATTAGGTCTGTTTCTCTTGCTGCATTGAAAGATACTCCTTGGCCAACACGTAAAACGGAGGCCTGGAGATATACTTCGCTAAAATCTCTTGAGAGAGCAACGCTTTCGCCTTCACCGTCAGTAAATCAAGATACACCGGAGCAAATTGATGGCTTTGAAAGTTTCAATCTTGTATTTAGAAATGGTGAGTTTGATCTTGATTCATTAACTCAACCTCTGCCTGCTGGTTTAATGATTAGCTATTTACCTACGGCCTCAGAGGAAATGAAACAAGCCAGCTTAGATGAGTTTTCCCAGATTAAGCCTGGACGACATTTATTTGGCTTAATTAATGATGTGCTTGCGCAACATGTTGTGCGTATAGAAGTGGCGGAAGGGGTCTCTATATCTCAGGCGATTCGCATTACGTCATTGATAGGGCTTAATTCTGAATCGCATACGCGAGTGTTTGTAAAGTTAAATAAAGGCGCTAGTTTAACCGTTTCTGAGCATTATCAGGGTAATGTTGAGAGCTTAAATACGGGGTTTGTAGAATACGATATCTGTGCTGAAGCAAAGCTTGAACATTATCGTTTTGCACTGCAAACAGACAAAGCTATTAGCCTAGGCGGCTGCCACTTTAAATTGGGTGAGCGCGCGGACCTGAACAGTACTCTTGTAGGCTTTGGTAGTGATTTAAGTCGTGTTGATACTGATATTATCTACGATGGTGAGTTTGCTACTGCAAAATTGAATGCATTTTATCTATTGGATGGTAAAGAGTTATTTGATTTGCATGCGACGGTGGAGCATGCCGTACCAAATTGTACAACCTTAGAAAATGTTCGAGGCATAGTTGCCGATCGGGCAAAAGCGGTTTTCAATGGCCGAATTCATATTCATAGGCATGCACAGAAGACTTTGGCGGAGTTGAATAACCGCAACTTATTGTTATCCGATAAGGCGGAGATAAATACTAAGCCTGAGTTGGAAATTTATGCTGATGATGTGCGTTGTGCCCATGGTGCGACGGTAGCAGAGATTGATAAGCACGCTTTGTATTATCTTGAGTCACGCGGAATTTCACGCAGTAAGGCTCAAGTAATGTTGAACTTTGGTTTTATTAATGAGTTGATTGATCAAATGCCAAATCAAGTGTTGGCAGAGTGGATTCGTCCTCAAATACGTAACCGTTTTGCTGAAATGGAAGTTACTCGATAAATTATTGAGTGATTCACAGTTGTCAATTTAGATTTAGTGAGAAAAATATGAGTTTTGATGTTCTAGCTGTTCGTAAAGAGTTTCCTATTTTAACTAGAACGGTAAATGGGAAGCCTTTGGTATACCTTGATAATGCAGCTACGACTCATAAGCCTCAGTGTGTTATTGATGCGTTAGTGGATTATTATTCTACATGCAACTCTAATGTACATCGTGGCGCTCATAAGCTTGCCGATGAGGCGACACGTCGGTTTGAAGGAGCAAGAGATATCATTGCTCAATTTATTAACGCTCCTTCTCGTAATTCTGTTATCTGGACGAGCGGTACGACCGAGTCTATTAACATTGTCGCTAATGGTTTGTCCCAATTGCTACAAACTGGCGATGAAGTGGTTGTGACGTCGATGGAACATCATGCGAATTTAGTGACTTGGCAACAAGCTTGTGCGAAAAACGGTGCAAAGTTAAAGATTGTTCCTGTTAATGATTTGGGTGAGCTTGATGTTGTTGAGTATACAAAATTAGTTAGCCCTAAAACAAAGTTGGTTGCTTTTCCTCATGTCTCTAACGCGTTAGGAACGGTTAACCCGATTGTGGAATTAACTCAAATAGCGAAAGAAGTAGACGCACTGGTTCTTATTGATGGAGCTCAAGGCATTGCGCATGGTGATGTTGATGTTCAGGAAATTGGCTGTGATTTCTATGTGTTTTCTGGCCATAAGGTCTACGCCCCTATGGGAGTTGGGATTTTATGGGGTAAAGAACCCGTACTTGCGGAGTGGCCTGTCTGGCAAACGGGTGGCGAAATGATTTCAACGGTGAGTTTCACCGATGCAACTTGGAATACCTTGCCCTTTCGGTTAGAAGCTGGAACGCCTAATGTAGGCGATGCGATTGCTTTCGGGGAAGCCATTCGTTGGTTTTCGTCATTTGATTTAGCATCGCTACAAAAGCATGAAAAGGCGCTAATAGATTATGCGACGAAAAGAGCAAAAGAATTTGAAGGGTTAACCATTATTGGTGACGCCAGTAATAAAGTGGGGGTTTTAAGCTTTGTTTTAGATGCAGGGCATCCTGCTGATGTCGGCTTCTTATTAGACAAACAAGGAATCGCTATTCGTACTGGTGATCATTGTGCTCAACCTTTAATGAATCGTTTTAGCGTGCCAGGTACAGCAAGAGCATCCTTTGCTATTTATAATACCTTAGATGAAATTGATGTGTTTTTTGATGCGTTATGTAAAGTAAAAGCCATGTTGGCTTAGGAGAGAAATATGTCTGCAACGACATTTGATCCATCGGTTGATTTAGCTCAACCTGTTACCTTAACTCAGGCCGCAGAGCAGTATTTTGCAAAGAAGCTTGCTTCTCAAGCAGATAAACTCATTAGAGTGAGTACTAAAGTGAGTGGTTGTACGGGGTTTGCCTATGTACTTGATATGGTAGAGAGTATCGAAGACGGTGATCAGTTATTGCATTTTGGCGATGTGACTGTCGCGGTTGATATGAAGGCAATGGACTTAATAAAAGGTACTGAAATAGATCTTGTGCAGGAAGGTATCAATCACGTTATAAAATTCAATAACCCTAACGTTGTAGCTGAATGTGGCTGTGGCGAAAGCTTTAGTGTGAGTTAAAACAGCATGCAAAAAATGGTGGTTACCCAAACTGAATGTCCTGCACGAAGAGTGCCTAGTGGCATTCCTGCTGTTATACCTGAGGGGCAGTTTATTACCATTAACCAAGCGTTAGGTGGTAATTATACTGTGACTTGGCAGGGTAATATGCTGCGCATTGATGGGCTGGATGCGGCTGCAATTGGTCAAGAACCTGAAGTGCTTACTTTTACTCAATCTGGCTCAAGTGAGATTTCAGAGGATCAAGTTTGGCAAGCGTTGGATTCGATTTACGATCCTGAGATTCCAATCAGTTTGGTGTCCCTTGGCTTGATTTACGCCGTGAGTATTGAGCAAGGTACTCAAAAAGTGTCGGTAAAAATGACATTGACGGCTCCGGGGTGTGGTATGGGACCCGTCCTAGTAAGCGATGTAAAGTATCGTGTTACTAAAGTTCCTAATGTTGCGGATGTTGATGTTGAATTGGTTTTTGATCCACCATGGTCTCGAGATATGATGAGCGAAGAAGCTCAGCTCGAAGCAGGTTTGTTTTTCTAATTGTATTTTATAAAATACGGTTAAGAGAAGGTTATGTTTAAGCCTCGCTTGTTTTCAATCGAGGCTTTTTTATTTTTTAATGGGCGTGTTTTTGCTTGTTTATTGATGCTTCTAACTAGATAAGGATGAAGCATCTATTCATATATTGAGGTGTTATGTCTTTACCAACGAAAGAAGAGATCATTGAAGATTTAGAGTTTTTTGATGATTGGGAAGATAGATACAAATACATAATAGATCTTGGGAAAATGCTAACGCCTTTTGATCCTAGTTTACGGACAAATGAGAGGTTAGTTCGAGGTTGTCAAAGCAATGTCTGGATCGACTTTGATAAAGAGGGTGAGTCCCTTTTATTTAAAGTAGACAGTGACGCCATTATAGTGAAAGGCTTACTGGCATTAGTTATGGTGGCTTTTGACAAGAAAACGCCTGCAGAGATTGTGGTCTTTGATATTGATGGTTTCTTTGCTGAATTAGATTTAGAAAGCCATCTTAGTCCTACACGTGGTAATGGTTTGAAAGCCATCGTAGCGAAAATACAAGTTATTGCAAAAAACGCTAATCTATAGATTTTGACGGAGAAAACTTAATGGGAATGCCTATATATTTGGATTACTCTGCAACTACGCCGGTAGATCCTCGTGTGGCTAAAAGAATGTCTGACTGTTTGACTCTGGACGGTAACTTTGCGAACCCTGCATCTCGTTCCCATGCGTTTGGTTGGCGAGCAGAAGAAGCGGTGGAAGAGGCCCGTCAGCAGGTGGCTGATTTGATTGGGGCTGATGCGAGAGAAATTGTTTGGACGTCTGGCGCGACGGAAGCAAATAACTTGGCGTTGAAAGGGGTTGCCCATTCCTATTCTAAGCAAGGGAAGCATATTATTACTTCTCAAATTGAGCATAAAGCGGTTTTAGACCCTTGTAAGCAGCTTGAAAAAGAAGGCTTTGAAGTGACTTATTTAAAACCGGATTCTCAAGGTGTGATTTCTGTCGAAGCGGTGCAAGCCGTATTAAGAGAGGATACGATTTTAGTATCCTTAATGCATGCTAATAATGAAATTGGCGTTGTAACCGATATTGATAAAATAGGTGCCTTGACGCGGGCTAATGGCACTTTTTTTCATGTGGATGCAGCACAGTCAACGGGAAAGTTGGCTATTGATGTGAAAGCCATGCAAGTTGATTTAATGTCTTTAACGGCTCATAAAACGTATGGCCCAAAAGGGATCGGTGCCTTGTATGTTCGTCGAACCCCAAAGGTGAAAGTTGCAGCTCAAATACATGGTGGTGGTCATGAACGAGGTATGCGTTCAGGGACCTTAGCAACCCATCAGATTGTTGGTATGGGGGAGTCGTTTGCGATTGCTAAAGAAGAAATGGATTCTGATATTGCCAAGATCTCTGTGTTACGGCATCGGCTTTGGGAAAAAATACAAACATTACCCGATGTTCATCTGAATGGGCACCCCACTCAGAGCGTTGCTGGGGTTTTGAATGTAGGGTTTGCCGGTGTGGAGGGGGAATTATTGTTGATGTCACTGGCGGATATAGCGGTTTCTTCTGGCTCTGCTTGTACTTCGGCGAGTTTAGAGCCTTCTTATGTTTTAAGAGCAATTGGCTTATCAGATGAGTTAGCACACGGTTCATTGAGGGTATCTATAGGTCGATTTACTACGGAAGAGGATATTGATCGTGCGGCAGAAGTGATTGTTAATGCGGTCTCAGCGCTACGCCAATAGATAAGAATAGGCAGGATGATTCTATAAAAATGAATGAATAAAGAAAATGTACAGTAAGTTTGACATTTTCTATAAAGAATCTCCTGAAAAGCATACAACTTTAATAAATAGGTGCGTATAATCCACGCGCTTAACTTTTTTTGGTCTAAGCGGCTTATTAATGACTTTTTTGTTAAAGAGCCATTAAAGCGGCTTACTTTATATATTATTTTGGAGTTTAACATGGCGTTGGAACGTACTCTTTCTATCATCAAACCAGATGCAGTTGCTAAAAATGTTATCGGTGAAATCTACTCTCGTTTTGAGCGTTCTGGTCTTAAAATTGTTGAAGCTAAAATGGTTCAACTAGATGATGAACTAGCTGGTGGTTTTTATGCTGAGCATAAAGAACGTCCTTTCTACAAAGATCTAGTTGCATTCATGACTTCTGGTCCTGTTGTTGTTTCTGTTCTTGAGGGTGAAGGTGCTGTATTGCGTCACCGTGAATTGATGGGTGCGACTAACCCTGCTGAAGCGGCGGCGGGTACTTTACGTGCAGATTATGCGGCATCTATTGATGCGAATGCGGTTCATGGTTCTGATTCTGTTGAATCTGCAACTCGTGAAATTGCTTATTTCTTCGGTAAGTAATTGATTTGAGCTAATCTTCTTTAGTTCTACATATAAGAAATGGGCTGATGCTCATTTCTTATTAGAAGCTTCTGAAAAGATATTTCTTTTCAGAAGCTTTTTTCGTTTACACTTAATGTAATTTTGAACATGCGATGAATTGATTATGACAGATACAAATAAGGTAAACCTACTTGGTTTACCACCTAGAAAGTTAGTGGAATTTTTTGAATCTATTGGTGAGAAAAAGTTTCGGGCGACACAAGTATTGAAATGGATTCATCAAAAAGGTGCTGAGAGTTTTGATGAAATGACGGATGTTAGTAAAGCTTTGCGTGCGAAATTACAAGAGATTGCGGAGGTGAGAGCGCCAGAAATTGTCAGTCAAAATATTTCTCAAGATGGCACCCGAAAATGGATTATTCGTACCGAAGGTGGTGGTAATAATTGCGTAGAAACGGTTTTGATCCCAGATGGGGATAGAGCGACTTTGTGCGTTTCTTCTCAGGTTGGTTGTTCCTTGGATTGCAGTTTTTGTTCAACGGGCAAGCAAGGTTTTAATCGTAACCTAACACCGGCTGAAATTATTGGACAGGTGTGGATTGCGATAAAATCGTTTGGACCAATGGAGCCGAATGGGCCTCGACGTGTGACGAATGTTGTTATGATGGGGATGGGTGAGCCTTTGATGAACTTCGAGCCTGTTGTGGATGCGATGACATTGATGATGGATGATAACGCCTATGGTTTATCAAAACGCCGAGTGACATTGAGTACATCCGGTGTGGTGCCTAAAATGTATGAGTTAGCGAAAAGAACAGATGTTTCTTTGGCGGTTTCTTTACATGCCCCAAATAACGCTTTACGAGATGTCTTGGTGCCAATTAATAAGAAATACCCAATATCGGAATTGCTCGAGGCTTGCCAGCATTACTTAGACAGCCTACCGGATAAACGTCATATTACTATTGAGTATACTATGATGGCCGGGGTAAACGATCAGGAAGAACAAGCTTATGAGCTCGCTGAATTACTGAAAAATTTAGAGTGCAAAATCAATTTAATTCCATTTAATCCGTTTCCAAATTCTGGTTATGAAAAACCGTCTAACAATCAAACTCGCCGATTTCAAAAAATATTGGCCGATGATGGCTACACGGTTACCGTTAGGACGACTCGAGGTGAAGATATTGATGCCGCGTGCGGTCAATTAGTCGGAGATTTTCATGATAAAACGCGCCGTAGCCAAAAATACATTGAGCTTAGAGAAGTAAATTCTTAAATTTATTCGAGTATCTGAAAACCGTTTTAAAATAGAGACAAGGATGTCTGATGAAATCTTATATAAAGAAGACGCTATGGATAGCTGGGTGTGTTTTTTTGTTTGCGTGCTCCGTACAGCCTGTAGAAGAGCTGCAAAAAAAGATAGGGCTGTGCTGTCTTTAGCCCAGGAATATATTTTAAAAAATAGAATCGAAAAGGCGGCGGCTTTTCTTGATAAAATCGATGCTTCAGAAAAACAGACAGCTGAATTTTATCGGTTGAGATCACTATATTTATTGAAAGCTAATCGGTTAGAAGACGCTGAGGAATACCATAAAAAAAGTATTAAAAAATTTCCTCAAGATGTTTTTTTATTGAATAATTATGGTGTGCTTTTAGTTCGCTTAGGAGACTATGCAAAAGCGTGTGAGCTATTTGAAAAAACACTTAAAATAAGTCGCAACCGCTCGCAAAGCGGATTAATAAATTACTCTCGTTGCCTAATAAGTAAAGATGATGTAAAAAAGGCGAGCATACTGATAGATCAAGCAAAAGAATTAGGAAATTTACCCTATATAGGTTTGCTGACAGAGCTCAATCTTGTTTTAATACAAGGTAATAAATTTAAGGCGAGCCAAATAAACAAAATTATCCAGGCTAACACCAATTATGCTCAGATTAGCGAGTATAAAAAGGAATATGAATGTCTGTCGCGGCATATTAACGCCAGTGAAACTGACCTTACTTCATCTTTCTTACATTCGCCTTCTGCCTGCATAGTACCAAGGTACAAAACATAATGAATACTAATTTTTCTTCTGACGCCCTGACTGACGGTGATGGCGCAGGTATTGATATCGGTAATGAGCTGCTAATTAGACGCTTACATTTAAATTTAACGCAAGGGCAGATATCCGATCAATTAAAAATTCCTCTAAATCAAATACAAGCCTTAGAAAACAATCATTTTGATGTGTTTCGAAGTCCTGTGTTTGCTCGAGGCTATCTAAAAAACTACATCCGTGCCCTTGGATTGGATGAAGTGTATTTGTTATCTCATTTTGACACTCTCCAGAATAGTAAAAAAACCGTTCTAGAGCCTATTGATAAAGTTAAAAAACAAGCTCATTTAACGGATCCTATTGTTTTATTCATATCCGTTGTTTTAATTTCAGTGCTTGTGTTCTTAGTTTTTTGGTGGCCAACAATGGAAGCCGAAGACGCTCTTGAGATGACGATGGCAGAGGAAAACGTAACAATAGAAAATGACATTGTCGATGAGGATATTCTCTCACCTTCAGCCTCTGTTTCTGATACAGAGAGTGTTTCAGATAGTGAGTTACAAAAGGAATTAATTACAGAAAAGTTAACGATCAAATCGAGTGATAGTGTCGAAGAAAGTGCAAGCGATACGGATATTGTTACTGGACTTTCTGCAGAAACAAAAGCCCTTTTAAAAGAGGCTGGAGTGAGCGTTGATGCGGTCGCTTTAGAGACTCAGTCCATAACGAAGAACTCCGAACAAGCAAAAATAGACACACTTGCTCAGGAACAATCGCCTACAACAGACGTGACATATAGAGATGATGTGGTTGTTAACTTTAAACAAGATTGTTGGACTGAAGTTCGTAACCAATCGGGCAAAATTTTATTTTCTGGAATTAAAAAAGGTGGATCGACTCTTACCTTGTCTGGCTCATCGTCTTATCGTGTTGTATTGGGTTACGCTCCCGGTGTGAGTGAACTTCTTTTCAAAGGTAAGTCATTTGATTTTACTTCATTTATTCGTAAGGATTTGGCTCGCTTTGAGCTCAAATAGGAAACAGCATGCATTTTGAATCGCCTATTAAACGTCGTAAGTCTCGTCAAATAATGGTTGGCAACGTCGCTGTTGGTGGTGATGCGCCTATTAGTATACAAAGCATGACAAATACTGAAACATGTGATGTTGATGCTACCGTAGCTCAAATTAGGGCCATTGCTAACGCTGGCGCTGACATTGTCCGGGTTTCTATTCCTTCAATGGATGCGGCGGAAGCGTTTAAACATATCCGTAAGCAAATTAGCACACCTCTGGTTGCAGATATTCATTTCGACTATAAAATTGCCCTTAAAGTAGCTGAGTACGGTGTTGATTGCTTACGTATCAATCCTGGTAATATCGGGAACAAAGACCGTGTTCGAGCTGTTGTGGATAGTGCTCGTGATAAGAACATACCTATTCGCATTGGTATTAATGCCGGCTCTCTTGAAAAGGATTTACAGAAAAAATATGGTGAGCCAACACCTGATGCCTTAGTCGAATCCGCATTTAGACAAATTGACTATTTTGATGCATTTGATTTTCAAGAGTTTAAAATAAGCCTAAAAGCTTCTGATATTTTTATGACGGTGGAAGCGTATCGAAAAATAGCCTCTCAAATAGATAATCCTCTTCATTTAGGTATTACTGAGGCGGGTGGTTTACGCTCAGGAACGGTTAAGTCATCCATTGGTCTTGGACTTTTATTGATGGATGGTATTGGAGATACGTTACGAGTATCTTTAGCCGCTGACCCTGTGCAAGAAGTGAAGGTCGGTTGGGATATGCTGCGTAGTCTAAAGCTACGTAGTAGAGGTATTAACTTTATTGCTTGTCCAAGTTGCTCTCGTCAAAACTTTGATGTTATTAAGACAATGAACCAATTGGAAGAACGGTTAGAAGATATTACTATTCCAATGGATGTTGCGGTAATTGGTTGTGTTGTAAATGGTCCTGGAGAAGCAAAAGAAGTGGATTTGGGGTTAACTGGTGGCACGCCAAATAATTTAATTTACCTAGATGGTAAGCCTGATACAAAAGTAAAGAATCCCGAATTAGTTGATGAATTAGAAAGAATGATTCGTGAAAAAGCAGCTAAAAAAGAAGCTGAAGCAGCGAATCTCATTTTAAAAGTATAAGGAATAATGTTTTGAGTCGTAAAGTACAAGCTATTCGTGGAATGAATGATATTCTGCCTGGTCAGTCTTCAATTTGGTTGTACCTAGAGAAAACCGTTGCAGAAGTAGTTCACGGATACGGCTATCAACAAATTCGCTTTCCAATTGTAGAAAGTACTGATCTGTTTAAACGAGGTGTTGGGGAGACAACCGACATTGTTGAAAAGGAAATGTACACTTTTGATGATCGTAATGGGGAGTCTTTAACGCTGAGACCAGAAGGCACCGCGAGTTGTGTTCGTGCTGCAGATCAAGCTGGCTTACTGTATAACCAAGTACAGCGTTTATGGTATACCGGTCCTATGTTCCGTTATGAAAGACCTCAGAAAGGACGTTACCGTCAATTTCATCAAATAGGGGTGGAATCATTTGGTATATCTACTCCCGATATTGATGCTGAACTGATTATTCTTTCTGCTAGGTTATGGAAGAAGCTAGGGTTATTAGAGCATGTTGAATTACAGTTAAATACGATTGGTGTCGCCGCTGCTCGTGAGTCCTTTAAATTAGCATTAGTTGAATACTTATCTGAATACAAAGAAAAGTTAGATGCTGATAGCCAGCGTCGTTTAACAACTAATCCTTTAAGAATTTTAGATTCTAAAGATGAAGGTACACAATCGGTATTACAAAATGCACCGAGTTTAGAAGAGTTTATCGACGAAGAGTCTCGTTTACATTTTGAACGCCTAAAAAGCATTCTAATAGATAACGGCGTTCCTTTTACTATCAACCCTAGTCTGGTTCGTGGATTGGATTATTATGGTAAAACGGTATTTGAATGGGTTACAACTCATCTAGGCGCTCAGGCAACAGTATGTGCCGGTGGTCGTTATGATGGACTGGTTGAACAGCTAGGAGGACGATCTACACCTGGTGTTGGTTTTGCGATGGGGATTGAGCGTCTTGTTTTATTATTGGAAGTTCTGAACTTAATACCTGAAGTCGCAAAAGAAAAAATCGATGTGTTTTTAGTCAGTGTAGGAGAAACGGCTGAGCTAGCATCGTTTAAATTAGCAGAGCAATTAAAAGATACTAATGATCAGTGGGCGGTATTACGCCATTGCGGTGGTGGTAGCTTTAAAAGTCAAATGAAAAAGTCAGATAAGTCAGGCGCCCGTTTTACGTTGATTCTAGGGGAAGACGAACTTGTTAAAGGTATTTGTCAAATTAAAGACATGAGTACTGGCGAACAAATAGAATGTAGTTTAGATTCTGTTGCCAATTATCTTTCTCAACAATTTAGTAATTAATCTATAGAGTGAGTGACCCATATCTAATGAGGGTTATTTTATATAAAGGGGCCAACTGTGTCAGAGTTAAAAACAGAAGAAGAACAAATAGAAGCGTTTAAAGAGTGGTGGAAAAAGAATGGAACTTCATTAGTTCTTGCTGTTTCTATCGGTGTTGCTGGTTATTTTGGTTCGCAAGCTTGGTTTCAGAGTCAAGAAAATCATATATCTGAAGCGTCTGCTTTATATCAAAATATGATGGAAGCGGCGGCGGACTTAAGTGCTGAAAGCAATCAAAAAACCGTTACTTTTATCGCTAATCAATTGTCAGATGATTACTCTGATACTGGCTATGCTGCTTTTGGGCAACTTTATGTTGCACGTATTGAAGCGGAAAAAGGTGAGTTTGATAACGCTATATCCTCGTTAAAACAAGCTCAAGAAAAAACAGAAGATGTGTCTTTAAATGCTATTGCCAATTTACGTATTGCTCGTTTACTTCTTGAGAAACAAGATTATGATGCGGCTCTAACTCAAGTTGAAAAAGTTACTTATGAAGAGTTTACTGTACAAAAGCAAGAGTTGAAGGGCGATATTCTATTGGCTTCTGGTAAGAAAGAAGAAGCAAGAGTAGCCTATGAAGCGGCTAATAATGCCTTGGAAAGTGGGAGTTCTCACCCTCTACTTAATATTAAATTGCAGGATTTGGTGAAGAGCTAATGACGTTTAAAAAACTCATCTTTAGTATGACCATCTTTTCTGTATTTTTGCAAGGGTGCGCATTAACTCGCCCACCATTACCTGAGCCAGAGTCTATTCGAAATAAAGTAGACTTACGAACTGATTGGCGCAAAGGAGTTAATGGTGGTTTTGGGGAGTCGAGTGAACGTTTTACTATCGTTCCACAAGATGAATTCCTTTACTTTACGACTAAAACTGGGGTTGTTTATAAGTTAAGTAAAGAGACGGGTAAGCGTATAGAGTCTTTTGATACAGACCTTGATGTAAGTACTGGAGTGGCTCTAAATGGGGAAACTGTCTACTTAGGCACTTATGAAGCAGAGTTAGTAGCGGTGTCTCTGACGGATAAAAAAGTGTTATGGAAAAAGCTATTAACATCTGAAATTCTATCTGAACCGGCTCAAGTGGCGAATAAACTAGCCGTTCAAACCGCAGACGGTTGGCTAAGCTTATTAAATGCAAATGCTGGCGATACCCTTTGGCGTATTAAAGAGGACTTGCCTGCATTAACTGTTAGAGGTACAAGCTCTCCATTGATCGCCGATGGAAAGGTCGTAGCTGGTTTTTCTAGTGGTAAAATTAAAGCATTTGGCTTGTTAAATGGTGAACAACAGTGGGAATACGAAGTTGGTAAGCCTACAGGACGTTATGAAATAGAACGTTTGAGTGATGTTGATGGCCGTTTAGTTATTGTAAATGGTATTGTGTACGCTACGGCCTATAATGGTACAGTGACGGCCGTTAATTTATCTAATGGCCGATTATTGTGGCAACGTAGTATTCCTAGTGCATTAAGTGTCGCAATACAAGATAATGTACTTATCGTTGTAGATCTAGACAGCCGAGTGGTTGCTCTAAATGCACAAAATGGCTCAGAGTTATGGATCCAAGAGTCGCTAAAAGACAGAGACTTAGGTTCTCCTGCGTTTTTACGTGAACATGTTGCTGTTATAGATAGAGCTGGATATGTACATTTGTTAAACAGCAAGAGTGGTAAGATTGATGCAGTAAAACTTGCTGATCTAAATTTACCACCAGGCAGTCGAATGGTGTCGGATGGACAGCAATTGTTTATACTTACACGTAATGAACAAGTAACCGCACTTACTTACTAAAAAGTAGGTAATAGAACGGTATTTTTAAGTGGCGACTGCGTTACAAATGAAGCAGTGGCCACTTTTTATATTTTATAGGTAAAAGAATGATCCCAGTTATTGCATTGGTTGGTAGACCCAATGTTGGCAAGTCTACTCTGTTTAATCAGATGACTCGCTCTCGTGATGCCCTAGTAGCAGATTACCCAGGCTTAACCCGTGACCGTAAATACGGCGATGGCAAAGTGGGTGAACATGAATTTATCGTGATTGATACTGGTGGTATCAGTGGTGATGAAGTTGGTATCGATGAAAAAATGGCGCGTCAGTCATTGTTGGCTATCGAAGAAGCCGATGCCGTATTGTTTTTAGTGGATGGTCGTCATGGTCTAAACCCAGCAGATGAGATGATTGCGGATCATTTGCGTCGTTCAAATAAACCTATTTATTTAGTAGTAAATAAAACCGACGGTATAAATGAAGATATAGCGTTAGCTGACTTTTATTCTATGGGGCTTGGCGATCTACATCCTATTGCCGCTTCTCATGGTAAAGGGGTGCATGTTCTTGTTGATAAAGTATTGTTACCATTTGCTGAACGCATACAAGAAGCGCGAGATCAAATTGATATTGAGTCAAAAGGTATCCGTATAGGTGTCGTTGGCCGTCCGAATGTCGGTAAGTCCACCTTGGTAAACCGCATGCTTGGTGAAGACCGAGTCGTTGTGTTTGATATGCCTGGTACCACACGAGACAGTGTCTATATTCCTTATACTCGCTACGATAAAGAATATACCTTGATTGATACTGCAGGGGTTCGTCGTCGTAAGCACATAAAAGAAGCGGTAGAAAAATTTTCTATCGTAAAAACCCTAAAAGCCATTCAAGATGCTAATGTTGTTATCGTGGTTATTGATGCACAAGAAGACTTAGTAGAACAAGATTTGCACATGATTGGTTATGTCTTGGATGCAGGTCGTGGGGTTGTTATCGCTATTAATAAATGGGATGGCATGACAAAAGATGATCGTGAACATATTAAGAAAGAGGTTGAGCGCCGTTTAGGCTTTATCCCTTATGCGAAAGTGCATTATATCTCTGCGCTGCATGGTACGGCGGTTGGTGACCTGTATGACACCATCGAAGACACTTATGAGTCTTGTTATGCAAAATGGTCTACAAACCGTTTAACTCGTATTCTTGAAGATGCGGTTGCAGAACATCAGCCCCCTATGGTTAAAGGTCGCCGTATTAAACTTCGTTATGCACACCAAGGTGGTTCAAATCCTCCAAGGATTGTTGTGCATGGAAACCAAACAGGCTCATTACCTGGAAGTTATAAAAAGTTTTTAGAGAATAAATTTCGTCAAGTATTGCATATCATGGGGACGCCGATTTCGTTTGAATTCAAGTCTTCAGACAACCCTTTTGCTACGACTAAGAAATAATCTTATTAGTTAATGGATTGACATTATTAAGACACGAAAAACCACTCTTTTATAGTTAAGGGTGGTTTTTTTATGTTTGCTTATTCGCGTTGCCAGCCTCTTGCTCGGTTACTTGCTTCTTCTTAAAATCATTAAGAACGATTTCCAGTGCTTGAACGGCTATATGGGCCTCAATTTGATTCGTTTCTAAAAGATCAATTAAATCTACAGCGAGCTGAATGTGTTTGGGCGCTTTTTTAAGTGACATATTGTTTTCTACTATCAGGGAATTTAGGTTAATGTTTGGCGTGGTAGTTTAGCTTACGTTGAGCTTCATTTTTCAAAATGGTATCGGCGTTAAGAGAATTAATGGGGGTATGTGCATTCATAGGAATATCGCCATTTTTCTGTAAAGAGAGATAGCGCATTGCACATACACGCAAGAACGAGGTGAAGTTACCTAAATCATGGCCTGCGTCAATCGACTCATGATAAAGCCTAGTCACCATTTGGGGAATGTTCATTTCGTCTCGGGATGCAATTTCTTCGAGAATTGTCCAAAAGGAATTTTCAAGTCGAATACTGGTCACCATTCCATCAATACGTAAGGATCTGGTTGAACTTCCCCATAACTCAGGGTCGGCATTAATAAAAAGTTTGCACATATCGAAGCCTCTTATTGTTTTAGTGTGACTACTTGGCTGTTTTATAAACTATTTATAGGATTATGAAGAGTGTAAAGGTAATAGCGTCCTTTTGACAAATTTAAATAAAAAGTCTATTAACGCTATTACCTTAATTAGATGATGTTATGTCCCTAACAAATATTAGGCTTCTAAAAGGATGTAGAGCTGAGATAGCCAAGCAGGGTGTGCTGGCCAAGCAGGGGCGGTTACTAAGTTGCCATCAGTAATGGCTTGATCAACAGGAATATCTGCGTATTTGCCCTGTGCTGCTTCGACTTCATATCGACAGGCAGGATAAGCAGAGCAGGTTCTGCCTTTCAATACTCCCGCGGCACTTAGTAGTTGAGCGCCATGGCAGACGGCCGCTACGGGCTTATTGGCATCAAAAAAATGACGAATGTGTGATAAGACGGTTGGGTTGAGTCGTAAATACTCAGGGGCTCTGCCACCAGGAATCACTAATGCATCATAATCCTGAGGGTCAATTTCATCAAAGGTGGCATTCAATGCAAAGTTATGACCTACTTTTTCGCTATAAGTTTGATCACCTTCAAAGTCATGAATGGCTGTTTTGACACTTTCTCCAGCTTTTTTATCAGGACAAACCGCATCCACTTGATAGCCATTGGCAAGCAGGGCTTGAAAAGGCACCATAGTTTCATAGTCTTCAGTGAAATCACCGGTAATCATCAGGATTTTTTTATTTTTCATTGTCTCGTCCTATTGTTTAGTAATAATCAGGAACTTATTTGTAACAACAAAAGGATGTCAGTAGGTATTATTCTATTAATACATTGGAATGAAGTAAGTGAAAAAACTAAGAAAACGCCTCTTGTATAATATAAGAGGCGTATGCATTTTGTTATTTAAGCGGCGCTTTCCAGAATGGCTTGAGTGACTTTTAATGTGATGGCTTGATGTTCTCCCAATGCTACTGCTCCATGTTTTTCGAGGGAATTAAGGATGGTTGGGATAGCTTCGACGGCATCGATATTCGCATCTTTTAAATGAGTGGCCACACCTAATGAGTTATATAAGGCTTCAATTGCATCGACGGTATCTAGCGCTAGGGTATCAGACTCAGGTAAATCAAAGACATTTGCTCCCATTTGTTCTAACTTATCTTTCTTTACTTCAATTTGGTTACGCAGAAGTGATGGTTGTACTAAAGCAAGGGTGCGAGCATGGTCTACACCATAGTGAGCCGTGAGTTCATGACCAATCATATGGGTAGCCCAATCTTGCGGACCTCCTGTTCCAATTAATCCATTTAAGGCCTGATTTGCTGTCCACATAAGGTTATTACGCCATTTGGATGAATCTCTATGTTGGTAATCTTTTGCTAACCTAATTAGACTACGAAGCAGAACTTCCGCATAGCCTTCCTGTACCCATGAGTCTGTTTTGATGGTTAAGTATTGTTCACACACATGAACAAAAGCATCCACTATGCCATTGATTAATTGTCTCTCTGGTAACGTTTTGATTACATTTGGATCGAGTACTGCAAAAACGGGTAAGACGTTTGGATTCATAAATGCCAATTTATCTTGAGTTGATTTTTTAGTAATGACGGCCGCTGCATTGGATTCAGACCCAGTGGCAGGTAGCGTTAGGATAGTGCCTAGAGGAATGGCTTTTGTTACTTGATGTTTCCCTGTCAATATATCCCAGCCTTCGCCATCATAACAAATAGCTGCCGCAACGTACTTACTGCCATCAATTACGGAACCTCCACCGACAGCAAGAATAAAATCGGCATTTTCATTACGAGCCAAGGCAACAGCCTTATCAAGTGTTTCAATAGTCGGATTTGATTCAACGCCAGAAAACTCAAGCCAGACATGATTTTTTAAAGCGTTACTTACTTGGTCGTAAACACCGTTACTTTTAATTGAGCCCCCGCCATAGATAACCAATACTTTTTTATCGGTGGGAATCAAAGTTTCAATGCTCGAAATGCTGTTTTCGCCAAATTGGATCTGGGTCTTATTAGAATAACTAAAATTCATGAATATAAACTCCTTGAAAAACGGTTAGTTGTAGAAGGTCACAAAGCCTTACAAATAAAAAAATCACCCTAGTATGGTACAGAATAGTGAAACTTACTCTGTTAATGGGGGCTTTTTGTGTCTATTGAAGCATTCAATAAGTCATTAAATGTGTAAACAAGTTTTTATCGACTCAATTAGATGGTTCTATTCTGGGAAACGAAAATTCTAGACGACTAAGTAAGAACGTCTTGTTATTTGCTTATCTTAAGAGGAATGCTGTATACCTGAGTGTTTTTCTGGGATAATGCTTGGTATTCATCTAATCTAAACATCTATTTGTTACCGCTTATTCTGGTAAGCCCATCAAGAGCAAAATCATGATAAAAAAACACAAAACAGCCCCTGATCTATTCTCATACCCACAATACTGGGCTGAGTGCTACGGTGTGTCACCATTTCTACCGACTTCACGAGAAGAAATGGATCAATTAGGTTGGGACAGCTGTGATGTAATTATCGTAACGGGTGATGCCTATGTTGATCATCCAAGCTTCGGTATGGCCGTAATGGGTCGTTTATTGGAGCGACATGGTTATCGAGTAGGTATTATTGATCAGCCGGATTGGCGTAGTGCAGAAGACTTTAAGCGTTTAGGTGAACCGAACCTTTTCTTTGGTATTACTGCGGGTAACATGGACTCCATGATTAACCGTTATACAGCAGACTTAAAAGTGCGTAACGATGATGCTTACACGCCTTATGGTGCAGGAGGCAAACGTCCTGACCGTGCTGTTATTGTTTATTCTCAACGCTGTAAAGAAGCCTTCCATAAAGTACCTGTCATGATAGGTGGTATTGAAGCCAGCTTACGTCGTATTGCACAATATGATTATTGGAGTGATGAAGTTCGTCGTTCTGTGCTCATTGACTCAACAGCGGATATATTACTATACGGTAATGCTGAGCGAGCCATGGTCGAGGTCACGCACGCCATCGCGAATGGCCGCAAAATGTCTGAATTAACCGACATCCGTGGCACAACGATTATCCGTAATGCCCCTCCAGGAGGCTACACTGAGATAGATTCGACCCGCGTTGACTGGCCAGGCAAAGTTGAAAAAATTTACAGTCCCTATGAATACATTCCTGAAGGGAAATGCCAAGATGGTGAAGAAGATTCGGATGTGATGCCTATTCGAGTTATTCCAGCTCCTTTGCGTCGTGGTAATAAATTAGACCCAGCCAAAACCTATGTACGTTTACCGTCTTTTGAAAAAGTTTCGAAAGATCCTGTTCTATATGCCCATACATCGCGAATTTTGCATTTAGAGTCTAATCCTCATAATGCTCGAGCGTTAATTCAAAAGCACGGGAAAAAAGAGATTTGGGTTAATCCACCGCCAATTCCACTAGAAACGCCAGAAATGGACGGAGTGTTTGATTTACCTTATGCCCGAGTACCGCACCCTAAATACGGGAAAGCGCGAATTCCAGCCTATGATATGATTAAAACCTCCATAAATATTATGCGGGGTTGTTTTGGCGGCTGTACTTTCTGTTCTATTACGGAGCATGAAGGTCGCGTTATTCAAAGTCGTTCCCACGAATCGATCTTGAGTGAAATAGAAGACATCAAAGCAAAAGTGCCTGGTTTTACTGGTCATATCTCGGATCTTGGTGGTCCAACCTCAAATATGTACACATTGAACTGTAAAGATGATGAAATACAAGCGTCTTGCCGTAAGTTGTCTTGTGTCTTCCCTGTTATTTGTGAAAATCTAAATACGGATCATAGCCCAACTACAGAGCTGTATCGTAAAACGCGTGCGGTAGAAGGAGTACACACGGTTTCTATTGCGTCTGGGTTACGTTACGACCTAGCTGTAGAGGATCCTGAGTATGTACGAGAGTTAGTGACTCATCATGTTGGTGGCCTGTTAAAAATTGCGCCAGAACACTCTGAGAAAGACACGCTTTCTAAAATGATGAAGCCAGGTATGGGAACTTATGATACGTTTAAACGCATGTTCGAAAAGTATTCTAAAGAAGCCGGAAAAAAACAGTACTTGATTCCTTACTTTATTGCGGCGCATCCGGGCAGTAATGATGAAGACATGATGAATTTGGCATTGTGGCTGAAGAAGAATGACTTTAAACCGGATCAAGTGCAAACGTTTTATCCATCGCCTATGTCATTGGCAACCGCTATGTATCATTCAAATAAAAACCCATTGAAACCAGTTTCTTATAAAAGTGAAATGGTGCATAACACCAAAGACGCGGCCCAGCGTGTAACGCAAAAAGGCTTTTTACGTTATCATGATTCTAATAACTGGCCTGCCTTACGTAAAACCCTAAGAGAAATGGGACGCGAAGATTTAATTGGTAGCGGGAAAGATAAGTTAGTGCCTGCAGAAGAAGCCGATAACCGTCAGGGGCGTCGACCAGTGAAAGCCAAGCCTGGACAACAAACTGGTGCGTCACATTCCAGTAATCGACCAACCCGAGAAAACATTGAAGCGAGAGAAAGAGCGAAAAGAAAACAAGAAGCGGAAGAAAGAAGGAGAGCGGCTAATACGAGTTCGAGTAGTACGCCAAGTACCGTGAAAAGAAAACCCAAACCTAAATCAAAGGTTAAGCGTCGAACAACGGGCTAAGTTAAGTCCTTCCAAGTTAAATCAAAAGCCGAATAAGTATTATGTGTACTTATTCGGCTTTTTAATTTTCAGATGTTCTGTTATTCAGTTTGGTTTTGGGCCTGTAAATACTTTAGGATATTCTCAAAGGCGACCTTAAAATAGAGTTGGTAGCTATTGTGTTCCACATATCCTAAATGGGGGAGGGCAAGGACATTTTCTAGCTGAATTAGGGGCTCTATTGCTGGCGTTGCCGGCTCGATATCATAAACATCAATGGCGGCTCGCTTTGTCTGTACTCGAGTCAGTTCCTCTAAGAGCGCATTTTTCTCTATTAATTCCGCTCGGCTGGTATTTACCAATAAAGAATCCGCTTTCATAGATCGTAGATCGGATTGAGTAACACAACTTCTCGTTACTTCATTGAGTCGCAAATGTAAGGTGACAATATCCGATGCAGTAAAAAACGCGTCTTTTGATACCGCCGAGGAAAAACCATCTTGTACGGCTTTCTTCCTTGAAGGTTCTCTTCCCCATATGAGTACTTCCATCCCAAATGCTTTTGCATACTGAGCAATGCGTTGACCGATTTTTCCATACCCCCAAATACCTAATGTGAGTCCATTCAGTGTTCTTCCTAAACCTAGGATACCTGATTGCTGCCATTGCCCTTGCTGTAATCGGTCTGCATAAGAGGGGATATGACGAGACGCTGACATAATGAGTGCCCAGCATAATTCTGATGGAGCGACAGGCGAACCAATACCTTCAATTACGTCAACACCGTACTTTTTACAAAGCTCAACATCAATGTGATTACTGACTTTGCCCGTTTGACTGATGAGTTTTAATTGAGGAAGCCCAGCGAGAAGGGATTCCGTTATCAGGGTTCTCTCACGAATTAAAACGATAGCCTCTACATGTTGTAACTGCTCTATTAGCGTTTCTTCGGAGTAGCTAGCAGTGAGTACGGTTACATCATGGTCGGCTAATAGGGTAAAGCAATCTAACTGTCGAACCACATCTTGATAGTCGTCTAATATGGCTATTTTCATAGTAATGTTAACCTCTTTTTAGACCGTATTAAATATTCAGGGCCGTTTGTTATGTTTATTTTTTATTCATTATTCATTATTGAGCTGCTTAATCACTCTTTGCTTGAGCTGAGAACTAGAGATTCCCTTGGTTTCAGGTGCATAAATAACATGAACACCTATTGCGTTTAAGCGTGGTTCTAATGTATTCCAGCGGGGGAGTTATTCCAATTACCGCCACAAACAACCAGATCAACTTCTAAGCTTTGAATCCATTCTATCGCGTTATCTGTGTCATCCATCCTCGCTGCTACAAGGACAGTTTGGTCGACAAAATCTAAGGACTCAATAAACTGACGGCGTTCAGATTGTGTCAGAATAGGATGATAGCCCTTGGTTATTTTACTGAATTCATCGGGCGATATACCGACAGTAAGGTGGTCTCCCTGTTTTTTCGCATAATGCAAATAGTTCATATGACCGATATGAAATAAATCGAAATAGCCCAGAGCCAAAACCTTAGTTTTCTTTGATGTTAAGGGGGAATCGGTAAGTGTCGTGTGGTTAAGCTTGTTTTGAAAATGCGTTAATAACTTTCTTAAAAAAGTATCGTTTGGCTGTTTTTGAACTAGGGTTTCCAAAATTCGTAGGCATTTTTGTATGTTATTTTTGCCCCAATGTGCATATAAACGAGAGTAAGCATAACAGCGAGCTAGAGGAGAAAAGACCGGCATATTTTTGGCGCAAATAATAGTATCAAACCAGGGATCTTCTTCTTTCCACTCTTCACCATAGAGTGACTCTAAGAAAGGCTTGGGTTCTTTTAAATAATAGATTGAGCCGCTGGGGGAGGGTCTCGTTTCCAACTGAATTGCTGGGAAGTAAGTAATTCGGTTCCATTCGAAGGGAACATTTTTCATCCATAAACCAGAAATCGCTTTGCCGCTTTTTTCTTCTGTGCCAAAACCACATAAATCGATAACAATACCAGAGGAATGCTGAAAGCAGCGCGGATTGATTAAATCATAGGATCTTGATACTTCTCGCCAACCGTTTTCTTTTATAAGTTCAATGGCTTTTGGCATTTGTAACCAGTCAATACCAATATCAATGTCTTTATCGTTGGGCAATAGCTTCTCTGTACGTTCGAGACCTAGTAAGGTTCCGGCTGTTGGAAAAGCATAGATTCCAGCTTTATAAAAAGCCGCTAATACTTGCCATAATAGGTGTAAGGCTGCACCAGAATCAAAGTGTGGATTTATCTTATCCTTTTCTTTGAACTTTTGTTCATGAATAACATCGTGATTTTCGGAAGCCCATTTTGCCATCAATGCATTGTAGAAAAACTCAGCCGATTTAATCAATTTACCTGTTTGTCGATAGTGCTGGGCGAGTACAAAATGGGAATCTGCAATGTGTGGGTAATGGGTAATGATGGACGTTAATTCATCTAAATAACCATCACCTTCACCTTTTGTAATGGCAACTTGAGCCAAATATAAACGAATTAATATATGTTTAGGGTGTTGCTTAGTAAGAGATTGTAACAGCTCCTCCGCGGCATCAAGTTGCCCTTGCTCCATAAGCGATAAAGCGTATTGAAATTGTTTTGTAAATGGCATGTTTATGGAAATCTTTGATTTAAAAAGTGACTTAAACTCTAATCCCATTGAGATAGTAAAGTCTAGAATTAAACCAGATTTATTCTTTAGCAATAGTTCTTTTATATTAGATAATAAAACCGTTCTTTCAATTCTGTTATTCGCTTATTTAAAGAGAGGGCCGATTGGTTATTAAGTATTTAAGCGAGTTTGATATCAATAAAAAAACCAGATTCTTTAAAAAGCAATCTGGTTAAAAAGGAACCTTGGAAAAGAGGGGGAACGTTTCGCTAATTCAATAGGTGTTGCTAGAGGTTTTCATTGAACTGTCTTGTTGGCTTTTATCAAGTGAGTGAAGTAGATTAACTTTGTCTTGAATAATGTTATTCGGCAATTTACTTAAGCTCAGGTAAACTGTACCTCATGATGGTTTTGACTGTGTTATCCCAACGCATCAAACAATGAAAACTGCAGTGTAAAAGGTTCATAATGGCTGTTTCTGAACGTAAAGAATTCCCTTTCTCCGCCGTTGCTGGGCAAGATCAATTTAAATTAGCATTGATTCTAGCCGCTATAAATCCATTAATCGGTGGTGTATTAGTCAGTGGTCCTAGAGGGTCCGCTAAATCTACTTTGGCAAGAGGCATTGCCGGTATTTTACCTCAGGATGACAGTGGTGTTGATGCCGCGTTTACTACTTTACCTTTAGGTGCAAGTGAAGAGCGTTTGTTGGGGACGTTAGATCTACAACAGGTACTTAATGATAAAAAAGTTGCGTTTCATCCTGGGTTATTAAGTAAGGCTCATGGTGGTGTCTTATATGTAGATGAAGTAAATTTATTGGCGGACAATCTAGTTGATCAGTTATTAGATGTAGCCGCGAGTGGCGTTAATCGCGTTGAAAGAGATGGTATTAGCCATGAGCATGACGCTCGCTTTTTGTTGGTGGGTACAATGAACCCGGATGAAGGCGAGCTTAGGCCACAGCTGCAAGACCGATTTGGTTTAATGGTTCAGTTGACGAATCAATATACTCTTGATGAGCGTATGCAGATCGTGCAATTAAGGGAAAAATTTGATAATGATGCCGTGGTATTTTGTGAGGCATTTCGTTTTAAACAGAAAAATTTAAGACAAAGTATTCAAGTTGCACGTACTCAGCTTAAAAAAGTGACATGCAGTGATGCTATTCGTATGGAAATAGCTCAACGCTGTCATTTGGCTAGAGTAGATGGTGTACGTGCTGATATTGTCTGGGTTCGTGCGGCTATGGCTCACAGTGTGTGGCGTGGTTCGTCACAAGTGGGCCTTCAAGATGTAGACAAAGTAGAAGAGCTGGTATTGGCTCATAGGCGTCAAACGCCACCGTCTTCTGGTCAACCTCAACCCCCTTCAGAAAATCGTTCTCATAATCCTCCTCATAATGATTCAGCGGCTTCGAGTAGACGTCCAGCGGATTCTCATAAAGCAATGAATACTGCCCCAAAAGGCGAGTCTGATCAGGATCAAAAAGAAGGAGATTGGGGGTCAATGAACGTGCAGAGCTTTATAAGTGAGACATTAGTAAAGTGTTCAAGCAAAAATGAATTTGTGTCTTCAAAGAAGACGCTTAAGCCTCCGTTTTTTAATTTTAGCGATAAGCACTATGGAGGTAAAGAAAAAGGGCTATCAAGCGGAGGTCAAAGGCCTAACTTAATGCGTCAGGGGGATAGTGTTGATTGGTTTACGACTGTGATTAAAAGCCCTTATGAATGGCCTCCTAGGAAATTGCATTATCAATCTCGTAAATTAGGTCGAGCTATGTTGCATTTCATTTTATTGGATACTTCGGCATCGACGGTAGGACAGGCTTTTTTAAAACGTGGAAAAGAAGCGATTTTAGCGATTGCCGAACACGCGTATTTACGACGTGAAGAAATTGCTATTTTAGGATTTGGTAATAACCAAGTAGTGTCCCTGTTGCCAAAAATGAGAGCACCCAAAGAGCTTTCTGCTCAATTAAGCAAAATCCAAGCTGGTGGAGGAACTCCTTTAAAAATGGCACTAGTAAAAGCCAGTGAACAACTAATCCGATGGCAACGAAATCAACCGGAGCTACAAAGTCATGTGTATTTAGTGACAGACGGTAGAACGTCACTTGAGTCCATATCGACTCGTTTTCTTTCACCTTGCAGTGTCCTAGACACGGAAGTGATTCCTGTTAAACGTGGCCGCGCTGAGCAACTTGCTCATTGTCTTGGGGCCCAGTATTTTTTATTAAAGGCTTAATTCATGTCGGTTGCTGCTCCTATTTACTGTCCCGCTCTCTTTTTAACTGCGCCGGCCTCAAATCAAGGTAAAACAACGATTACAGCGGCACTCGCCCGCTACTTTTCTCAACGGGGAAAAATCGTTCGAGTATTTAAAACGGGCCCAGACTATCTTGATCCACAAATTCTCGCACAGGCATCCGGACAGCCAGTTGAGCAATTGGATATGTGGATGGCTGGCGAAGAATATTGCCAAAATAGCTTATATGAAGCCGCTAAAAATGCGGATTTGATTTTAGTAGAAGGGGCCATGGGGATGTTTGATGGTGAGCCCTCAAGCGCCGATTTGGCGGCACGTTTTGGTATTCCATTAGTGATTGTAATGGATGTGAAAGGTATGGCTCAAACAGCCGCCGCGATTGCTCATGGGCTCGCGACTTATCGTGATGATGTTACCGTAGCAGGCCTAATTGCGAATCGTTGTGGCAGTGAACGACATGCACAATTAATACGGGATGCATTGCCTGAGAATTTGCCATTACTGGCCAGTTTAAAAAGAAATGAAGAGATAAGCTTGCCTGAGCGTCACCTAGGGTTAGTTCAAGCGGCTGAAGTAAAAGAGGAACTGGAAACGCGTTTTAATAAGGCGATTCAATGGCTACAAGACACGCAAGATACGGATTTATTAACTTTGCCAACGGCGATTGCGTTTTATCCTGTGATGCTTGAAACCGAAAAAACCGAGCCCTTATTAGCGGATAAAGTGATTGGTATTGCCAGAGATGCGGCGTTTAGTTTTATTTACGATACAAACATCTTAGCTTTGGAGTCTCTGGGCGCTCGTTGTGTGTTTTTCTCACCGTTAAAAGATAAGCATTTACCAGAGGTCGATGCTTTATGGCTCCCGGGAGGTTATCCTGAATTGCATACGCGAGCTCTGTCTGAGAACCAATCTATGTTGATTGACATTCGAGTCTTCCATCAAGCAAATAAGCCTATTTTAGCTGAGTGTGGTGGTTTGCTTTATAGCTTGGAGAGTTTAACAGACTTAACGGGCCAAACCTTCCCTATGCTCGGTATTCTAGAGGGGCAAGGTGCGATGCGGGGGAAACGTGGTTGCCAAGGCATGCAAACAGCTTGTTTACCGCAAGGGGAGGTCAGGGCACACGCTCACCATCGTTCTCGAAGTGAAAATACTCCTGAGCCAATAGGCCACGGGCGACGTCAGCGGCATTCCGCACCAGGTGAACCTATTTTTCAACGTAAGGGGTTAACCGCCAGTTATCTGCATTTATATTTTCCTTCGAACCTTACTGCGATTGCGAAGATTTTTTCATCCGCCGCATCGATTGATCGTTAGGTGATTAATTAAATGTGGCCTGAAAGCAGTGATACACCAGCCGCCTTACGTACTGGTTTAACCACGGGATGTTGTGCGACGGCGTGTTGTGTGGCGGCGGCTAATAAGTTATTTACGGGAAAATCATTAAAGAAAGTAGAAGTGCTATTACCAAAAGGGTCAATTGTTCAATTGAATATTGATTCTATTATTGAGGGCGAGTTAGCCGCGAATACGGAGTCAGTTAGAGCTGCGACGATTAAAGATGCGGGAGATGACCCTGATGCCACTCATGGAGCAACCGTCTTTGTTGAGCTGACTCTAATAGATACTCAAGGTGTCTATTTCTCTGCGGCAAAAGGCGTGGGTACAGTTACTCGTACAGGGTTGTTACTGGACGTGGGGGAGCCTGCAATTAACCCCGTTCCCAGAAAAATGATGACAGAGCATCTTGAGTCCCTCGCGAAGCAATACCGCTATCTCGGCGGTTTCTCTGTGGCGGTAGGTGTGGAGAATGGTGAAAGTATTGCTTTGAAAACCATGAACCCTCGTTTAGGTATCCTTGGGGGCTTATCCATTCTTGGTACAACCGGTATTGTGAGGCCGTTTTCTTGTGCTGCCTATATTGCGTCCATCCATCAAGGCATTGATGTGGCGAAAGCAAATGGCATAGTGCATATTGCGGCAACGACCGGAAATGCCAGTGAAGCGGCGATACAAGCTCATTACGAACTCCCTGATATGGCGCTTATTGAAATGGGAGACTTTGTCGGTGCTGTGTTGAAGCAAGTGAAAAAAGTAGAGAGCTTACAACCTCAGCTTAGTAAAATAAGTTTTTGTGGTGGTTTTGGCAAAATAACTAAATTGGCGGCAGGCAATATGGATCTAAATAGTCGAGCATCGAGTATTGATCTCAATACATTGGCTGATTTAGCGTCAACTTTGGGGGCTCCGACAGCGCTGTTAGAGAGAATGAGAGCAGCGAATACCTCCACGGAGGCCTTGTCTTTTTGCGTCGCAGACAATATCCCTCTCGGCGATGCTATTTGTGCTAATGCGGTGGACTTTGCTCGTCGTTGGATTCCATTACATATGGAGCTTGAAGTTTTTGCGATAGACAGAAAAGGCCAATTCGTTGGATATGCTCAGAGCCAAGCTTATGTAGGTCCTGAAAGAGCATGTATTTCTAAAGAGGGTAAAACAAACCATGATGAAAACTGAAAAAGAAAAAATGCTCGCAGGTGAAATGTATATGCCTTGGGATGCTGAATTAACCAAAGACAGGATTCAGGCTAAAGAACACTGCTTTCAACTTAACCAAACCTCTCCAACTCAAACAATTGCCCGCCAAGATATTATTAGAGCGCTTTTTTCCATGACTGATGAGGCTTGGATAGAGTCTCCTTTTCACTGTGATTATGGTTATAACATTCGCTTTGGCAAGGGGTTTTATATAAATCACGGCTGTACCTTATTAGATGCCGCATTGATCACATTTGGAGATAATTGTTTATTGGCTCCAGGCGTGGTGATCTCAACAGCTGGGCATCCTCTTGATGCGACTGAGCGGGCGTCTGGTTTAGAGTTTGCAAAAGCCATTACTATTGGTAATGACGTTTGGTTTGGAGCCAATGTAACGGTTTGCCCTGGAGTCACTATCGGCAATAATGTGGTGATAGGTGCAGGTAGTGTCGTTACGAAAGACTTGCCATCGAACACTGTCTGTGTGGGGTCACCCGCTAAAGTTATACGGGAAATTGAATGACAATTTTATTATTAGGCGGTACTGCCGATGCTCGTTATGCCGCGGACGCTTTACATCAAGCCGGTCTGAAAATTATTTACAGTATTGCTGGGCTGGTTCGAGTCCCAAAAGTGGACTGCGCTCTATTAGTAGGTGGCTTTTCTAAGCGAGGAGGGTTATCCCATTACATTGAAAAAAATAATATTCGCGCGATTGTGGATATCACCCACCCTTATGCACAAAATATGAGCAATAAAGCGGTGTTAGCCGCTAAAAAACAGAATATTCCCTATTGGCGTCTAGATAGGGCTGCTTGGACGCCTTTAACTGGGGATAAGTGGACCGAGTACGCGAGTGATATAGAGCTCTCCGATATTTTAAAAAATACTAACAGGCCACTTTTGAGTGCGGGTCAAGTGGACTCGGAGCGGCTTTGGTCTTGGGCTGATCAAGCAAATATAGAGCGTATTTTTTGGCGAACAGCCGTTGCTCCTAAATTTGATATTCCTGCGAATGTAACCTGGTTAAAAGCCATCGGTCCATTTAGTTATGAGCAAGAACGGTCTCTCATAGAACAGTATAATATTGATGCCATTATTACTAAAAATAGTGGTGGTGAATCCACTTATGCCAAGTTGGTGGTCGCAAGAGATAAAGGGCTGCCGGTGTTTTTGCATCGCCGTCCTATTTTATTACCTGCAGAGCGTGAGTTTTATGATGTGGAAAGTTGTGTAAAAGCTTGCGTTGATGCCTTTGGTACGCCTAATAACTTTTTTGAGGGAGCAAGGTCTCAATGAGTTTTTCCTATGAAATTAATCCTCAGGCTATTGAGAAAGAGAGTTTTCGTCAAATACGTGAGCTGACTAAATTGTCTGAATTCTCTCTTGATGAGCAGCAAGTAGTGATGCGTATCGTACACAGTATGGGATTGCCCGACGTGTCAGAGGCCGTACGTTTTAGTCAAAATGCTTGTCAGTCCGGACGTATCGCATTAGCCAATAATTGCGCTATTTTATGTGATGTAGAAATGGTTAAGCAAGGTATTACCAAGCGTATGATAGAGAAAGAACCATTGTGCTTTCTAAATGATATACGTACCCCTATATTAGCAAAAACTCGTGGCGAGACACGCTCTATGGCGGCCTTGACTCTTTGGGAAGGGGCATTAGGTGGTAGTGTTGTTGTGATTGGGAATGCACCAACGGCGTTATTCAGATTATTAGAAATGATTCAGCAAGGTGCACCAAAGCCTGCTCTAATTATCGGGATGCCAGTTGGATTTGTTGGTGCAGCAGAATCTAAAGAGGCTTTATGGGAACGGCATCGAGAACTGGATATCGAATGCATTACCTTATTGGGACGTTGGGGGGAGTGCCGTTACATCAGCCACTTGTAATGCCTTATTACGTTGTAATATAGGGGAGTACTATTGATGAATACATTTATTGTGAATGGTGATCTTGCTCGTCACAATTTGACGATTCATATTATTGGCCTAGGTGTTCAGCAAGAGGCGGTTCTAAATTCGAAAGCGCAAATCGCGCTATTAGATGCTGATTGTATTATGGGTTCGGAACGGCAATTAGAAACCGTGGCTCGCTTTACCGCGGATGCCCAAGTAACGATTCTACCAAGCTTAAAAAACTTACTTGAGGTAATGGATGATCTCGTAAAAGAGGGCGTGCAAAGCCTAGTTGTATTAGCTTCTGGAGACCCTTTGTTTTTTGGAATTGGGCGTTGGTTTCGTCAAAGGTTTCACTTATCTCAATTGCACTTCTATCCTGCTATCTCCAGTATACAAGCGACGTGTCATGCTTTGGGGTTATCACTCCAGGATGTGACAGTAGTTAGTTTACATGGTCGGCCGTTAACAAATTTAAGGCGTTATTTACAGCCAAATAGGACTCTAGTCATATTGACGGATGGATTAAGTAATCCCCTTGCTATCGCTCAAGAGTGTCAACTTTCAGGTTTAGATTTATCCTTATTGACTGTGTGTGAAGATCTTGGTTATCTCTCTCAACGGGTACGATCTTTTTCTGTTCAAGAGTTAATTGATTTACCGCCTAAGGAAGACACAGAATCTTTGTCGAAACAAGATAATGTGGATTTCTCAGCGTTAAACATTGTGGTGTTAGAAACGTCTTCGCAAATTAGCTTCTATCCCTCTTCTATCGGAATTGAAGACCGCAAGTTTATAACCGATAAAGCCCAAGGGAAGGGCATGATTACTAAACGTGATGTGCGGGTGGCGATTTTGTCTTATTTGCAAACGGATGAGAATGATACTGTTTGGGATGTTGGCGCGGGGTGTGGTGGTGTTTCCGTTGAACTTAGTTATTGGAATGCCTCCGCTAAACTTTATTCCATTGAGCATCATCCTGAGCGACTAACGTGTTTGCATGCTAACAAAGAGCGCTTCGGTGTATCGAACATGACTGTTGTCCCTGCGAGTGCACCTGAAGGATTACACGAATTGCCCGATCCAAATAAGGTGTTTGTTGGTGGGAGTGATGGTCGTCTGGATGAGGTGCTGAATATTTCTTGGCAACGATTACCTTCGGATGGCATATTGGTCGCAACGGCGGTTACAGAAAACTCTAAGCGCATTTTATTGGACTTTGCGGAAAGAATACGTTCTTATCAAGGACATCATAATTTACCTCATGGGGAGACAATGTCTGTACAGTTCTCTATAGCGAAAGAAGAAGAGCTTTCTAATCAACGGGTTTATCGACCCTCTCTCCCTGTGACTCTTTTTAAGTTTAGTAAACGATAAGGAATCTTTGTGCCAGAGTTGTGTTTATCTGAATTAAGTCAAGCTGACATCGCATCACTACAGTCCAGTTTAGGTGTTGAACCTGTGGAGCAACAAACTGAGCGAGTTATGCCTTTATCGGATTCCGTTGGGTATCATGAAAAAATGAAAAAACCTAAAGGTCGTTTTATTGGTGTCGGAGTGGGTCCAGGTGACCCTGAATTGATTACCTTAAAAGCATTAAGGCGTATCCAATCTGCCATGACGGTGAGTTATTTAACGAATGCTAAGGGGTCATCTCAAGCAAAAGACATCGCTGTAGAAGCATTTGAGTCCGTTGATCATGACCAAGATCATATTGGAATTATGATGCCCATGTCGATGGATCGAAATTCCGCCAATTTAGCCTATGATGCCGGGGCATTTGCGATTCGAAAAGCATTGGATAAAGGTCAAGACGTGGTGTTTTTATGTGAAGGAGACCCTTTATTCTTTGGTTCTTTTGCGTATTTAATGGAACGGCTTGAAAACTCTTATGAATGTGAAGTAGTGCCTGGAGTCTCGTCCATTCATGCGGCGGCCTCAGCCCTAAAACACCCGTTAACCATGCAAAAAGAATCTTTTACTGTCGTTAGTGGTCGACATTCTGATGCTCAAATTGAGCAAGCATTAACACAACATGATTCCGTTGTGATAATGAAGGCAGGGCGTGAGCGGCCTCGTATATTGTCTTTACTGCGAATAACAGATCGTATTGAAGACGCGCAATATCTTGAGTATATAGGTCGTGAAAATGAATTGATTTGTAAGGATGTGGCTAACTTATCTGATGAAGTAGGCCCTTACTTTTCCTTATTTGTAATTACTCGCTCCGCTTTTAAGCGTGATGAACCCTAACGATCAAAATCTAATTAGAGTGAATAATTAGTTTTAACGGGCCCTTATGATTCGCATTATTGCTCTAACAGAACAAGGTTTGTTACTCGCAAACAAACTTGTTAATGAAGACCTTGTTGATGGCCGTGTCTGGTTTAAGCCCCAACCCTTTAAAAAGCAAGTACAAGAGGCTTTTTTAAAGGGTGAAAGACTGATCTTTATTTGTGCAACAGGGATTGTTGTTCGCACGCTAGCGCCCGTCCTGCAGAGTAAATTTCGAGATCCACCTGTACTAGTAATGGACGAACAAGGTGAGTTTATTATTCCATTACTATCTGGACATGAGGGCGGTGCGAATGACTGGGCCGAGGCTCTCAGCGGTAAACTTCATTCGAAGTGTGTGATTACTACGGCTAAGCCTTATACAAAACCTGTATACACTGTTGGTATGGGATGTGAACGTAATTGCCCGTTAGACTATCTAGAAAGCTTGTTCTTAGATTGCTTGTCTCAAGCTAATTTAACAATTGATCAAATTGACAGTATCCATAGTATTTCAATTAAAGCCAATGAGGTGAACTTAATTCATTTGTGTGAAAAACTTCAAAAACCATTTATCACTTGGGATGCTTTATCGTTAAGAAAGGTGGAGCCTTTGCTAGATAGTCGGTCAGACTATGTTTTTAGTGTAGTGGGTGTCTATGGTGTGGCAGAATCGGCGGCTTTATATGGTGCTCAACAACTAAAGGGTACAACACCTGAGTTGATGTTAAAAAAACAGAAAAACTCAAAAGCAACCTGTGCTATTGCTCGGAGCTTTTCTGCTACTCGATAAGTTCAGTGCGTGAGGGTTGTATCGAGTGTAAAGGTGAGCATGAATCTAGAAACGTATTTGCTTTCGTTGTAAAAATCCCAACAGGTTTTTATTGGCGATAATGGCACCAATAGCAATTAAGCTTAACGCGATGACAATATTAAAAGACCAAGGGTTTAACCCTGCCGCGGAAAGAATAAAGGACGATAACACCGGGGTACTGAAGCTTAATGAGGCCAATAACGTCTGGTTACCATACTTTAAACCTATGTCCCAAAGATAAAAGGCGCCACCAACAGGTCCCAGCCCAAGTAATACAACCCCTAACCATTGTGTCCATGTTAAATCCCATTGACCGGTCTCAAACTGAAGGTGAGATACAAGAGCCAGAAGGGCGACGCCTAAAGAAAGCCAACCAACATCTTCTACTTCATTATTTGATTTTGTTAGAAACCAAGAATATCCCGACCATATGCAAGCACAGATAATAGATAATAAATATCCCCAGATGAACTCATCTTCAATATTGATTTGATTGTCTTTTAAAATGATAAAAGCAATACCGAAGAATCCCAAAAAACCGCCAACCAAAGCACTGAGTCGTGAGGTTTTTGTGGCCACAAACAAGGTTAATAGTAATGGCCAAGAATAAACAATTAGGCTGACTTCAATAGCCGGTGCGAATTTTAATGCCATAAAATAGCAGAAATGAAAACCAAAGAGGCCAACGATGCCAATTAGCCATTGTTCAGCTGTTAGAGAAGGCAAAGTGAATAAAGGTTTATTTTGAATTAAGCGTTTTAAAATCATAATAAAAGCTGAAATCAGAAAACACATAGATAATAACTGAAAAGCAGGTATTGCTAGCGTTAAGGTACCCAACAAAGCTAGAAGTCCCCAAAGTACCAAAGCCAATACACCTAAAAAAGTAGACACAATAGAATCCTCAAAAATGAATAGATTGATTGTATCGATAGAAAATCAATTAAATAGTCTCAAAAGCCGATGTTGAAGTTGATAAAGCCGATATTTATTGTTGAGGATTTATTTGAATGAATGTACTGACATTTGTATAGGTATTGAAGGCTGCAATTATTTACCTGAGATTGCGTTTTTTAGAGTAGGTTTGTGGCGGTTGACCAAAATATTGACTAAAACGTCTCCCGAAAGTAGAGGCATCGCTAAAGCCTGTTAATTCCGCAATGATAGACAAGGGAGTGTCTGTATGAACTAAAAGTGCCTGTGCTTTTTCCATTCGTGCTTTCGTTAAATATTGCATTGGAGACATTCCTAGATTACGTTGAAAGACCGCTTTAAATTGGCTTAAACTTAAGCAAGCAAGATTTGCAAACTCGTTAAGAGTCCATTTATGGGAGAGATTTTGCTGTATTGCATGTAATACTTTTTCAATTCGGATGTCTTTATGATGGTCTAAGTTCTGCCTTTCTAGTAATAATTTAAACAAATCTAAGCTGTGTTGCTCTACTTCATGATTGACACGATGCTGTAATTGGCTGTCTAAAAAATAGAGGTAGGACTTTAATGGAGATGAAATAGAGAATACGTAGACAGTATTGTTTATAAAATGAAAAGGTAAATTTTCTAAGTCTGCAACAATAAAACGAGACGCTTCATCTGATTTAAAAGAATGATTTTGATCACGCTTAATGACACAACACTCTCCTAAACGAACCAAGCACACTTCCCCCTCTACGGCAATTTCAATAAACCCCTGTAGCGGTAATACTAATTGATGATACGCATGCTTGTGCTGACGCGGCGTTTTGGAGTAAGAGCGTATTGATAGTAAGTCTCTCATTTTTTGTTTAAATAACACCCTATTTGCTAATTAATATTCTTTTAATTATTTTTATTTCGTTGTAAATTTAATCTATTGAGAGATGAATCTCAATTGTTCGTTTTAGGGATAAGCAAGGAAGAATCATGGTTAAAAAATCATTAATCACAAAGATTGTGTTTGTGAATGTATTGATGGCAAATTCATTAGTAGCGTGTAGTGTTTTAGACACTCCATTATCATTTCAGGAGAGTGAGTTAGAAAGTATTCAGCTCTCTGATGGCTTTAGGCTAGAGTTACAAACGATACCTTGGGCGGCAAGAGAATTTCGCCAGTATCAAGATCAAGACGGTAATAAGGCCTTTGCGACCTATCGACAAGGTGGAAAATTACTTGCGACGGGTTTCTCTGATGAAAAACTGACTAAAGAGTTGGCTTTTTCTGAAGCGCTAAGGTTATGCCACGCTTATGCTAAAGTAGAAATCGGATGTAACATTGAGCATTTTGAAGCCAGTCTAGAAGAGCCTATAGATTTATCACTTTACCCTCCAGAAGTGATTGGTTTTCCTGATGTAACGCATTTTGATTATTATCAAAAACAAAGAGGGCATAAGGCAATAGCAGGTAATGCCAGTGGTATCCTAGGGGGGATTGCATCAACGGAACTGATGGCACAGAAAAAAGCCATTAATCAATGTCGAAGGAATACACACTTTTCAGCGCCTGACTGCTATATCATTGCCTCAGAATAGTATTTAGTTAGTCATTACTTACTATTAATGAGTCTTCTCTATTCTAGGATGAAGGCAAGCTTCTCCTAGATTTTTTATGCCTAAAAAGTATGACGGCCTTTCTTCATTCACTCATAAACACATAATGAAAATTATTATTAGATGCATTTTTCACTGTTGCTAAGCGTGTATACTTTATTTTTCTTCTTTTTTTAGCTAATAGGTTCATTGTTTTGAACGAATTACGTTTGTTTTTTTCCTATGCTTTACAGCATAAATACTCTTATTTATTGGGGGTTATATGTTTGTTTATTACCAATTTATTGGCCGTTACCATTCCAGTGTATTTAGGTGAAAGTGTCGATTTGCTTGATGGTAATGAAACCAGTGATTACGAAAGCTTGATCGAAAAAATCTACTGGGTTATTGGCTTTGCTTTCTGTGTAATGCTGAGTCGAACGGCGTCAAGGATGCTCTTTTTTAATCCGGGTCGGTTAGTAGAAAAAGACTTTAAAAATGATGCATTTAAAACATTAACTCAATCTCAACAACACTTCTATGGTAAACATCCCGTTGGAGGCCTAATCTCCATCGTTAATAATGATATTAATGGTATTAGAGCCATGGCCGGTGTTGGGATGATGAATGTGTTTAACATCTTCTTTACTCTTTCAATGACCCCAATAAAAATGTGGCAGATTTCCCCGAGTCTGATGCTGTATTGTCTTGCGCCTGTGTTGGTGTCTTTTTTAATTGTGAATTACGCCATCGCAACCATGAGGAAGTTGCTTTCCCAAAGAATGCGATATTTACAAAACTTATCGACTCAAACCGTTACCTTTTTAAATGGCGTAGAAGTCATTAAAGGCAATGCTATACAGCCGTGGGCCTTAGCTAAGTTTAATCGAAGTAATGATGATATCTTGGAGGTGTCCTTAAAGCAGCTACGCATTCGTACTTTCATTATGCCTATTCTTGAGTTCACTGAGTCCGTATTAAAGATCATTATCTTAGGCGTTGGTGGTTGGTATTTGGTTCAATCTGAACTCTCTCTAGGGGATATTACCGCCTTCCTTGCTTATGCCAGCTTGTTAGCCATGCCATTTATGTCGTTAGGCCGATTAATTTCTACTGTTCAGATGGGGATGGTGAGTTTAAAAAGTATGGGGAGAATTTTGAATCAAACGATTATAGATGAAAACACATTGTCGCCATCTGAAAAGGCATCGTTTGACCAACACATGTTATTTTCAAAAGGATTGTCCGTTAGAAACTTAAACTTTGCTTATCCTAAATCTATGGATGGAAACTCTGACAAAATATCAGAGAATAATGCGGATAAAAATAATGGTTTTGCGTTGAAAAATCTCTCTTTTGATATTAAACCGGGTGAAAAGGTCGCTATTTTGGGACGAGTAGGCAGTGGCAAAACGACCTTAGTTAATTGTTTGAACCGTTTTTATGAAACGCCTGAAAATAGTATTTTTATTGACGGGTATGATGTTACCCAACTGTCTCGAAAAGAACTACGTTCGGTTATTAGAACCATTACACAAGAGCCCTTTCTTTTTTCCGATACGTTAGAAAATAATATACGATTTGGATCGGAAGCGGCGAAAACTCGTTTAACTATGGACATGGCATTAGCACAAAGTGCCATGAAAAAAGATGTAAAAACCTTTCCTGATGGGGTCCAAACTTTAGTAGGTGAAAAAGGGATCTTATTATCTGGAGGTCAAAAACAGCGTATTAGTCTCGCAAGAGGCCTGTTTACACCGGCTAATCTTTTGGTATTAGATAATGTACTTTCTGCCGTAGATAACGACACAGAGCGTTTTTTATTAGATCAAATATTTAACCATGCACAGGCAAAAAGTTGTTTGATAGTGTCTCACCGTCAGGCTGTCTTAGAGCGAGTAGATAACATACTGTTATTAGAAAAGGGTGAAATTATTGCTACTGGGAGCCATGAAGAATTACTAAAAACATCGAATTTATACCGTGAAACTTGGCAGTTTCTCCAAACGGGCGCCCTTGAGGAGGAGAAAAATGTCTAAGTCTAAAAAAATCTCAACACTGTCATTAAAAGAATATTGGAATCAATTTTCACCCTTTATTTTACCTTATAAAAACCTTTATCTTTTGGGCTTTTTGCCCATCCCCATCTCAGTATTTTGCAGCGTGGCCTTTCCTTGGTTAATCATTCAAATTGTTGACGAACAGTTAGTAGGGCAAAAATGGGAAGGCATGGGATTTTGGCTGCTTTTAATTTCTTGTGTTTTAGTTGTGAATTATATTGCCAGCTCAAGCTATCTATACTTTGTTCAAAAAGCCGCGTTATTTAGTATGCGAGACATGCGATTAAATATGTTCGATCGCGTTCTTAATTTTCCTAGAAGCTATTTTGATAAGACCCCAATGGGTTCTGTTCTGACTCGTTTGACCAGCGACCTTGAGGCAATAAATGAATCCCTCGCATCGGGTGTACTCGCTATGGTGAGGGATGTTCTTATTACTGTGGCACTGTTGATTTTTCTCTCGACAATCAGCTGGCAGTTAACATTAGTTACCTTGATCATCGCACCGCCAATTTATTGGATAACGACTGTATTAAGACGCTTATTACATGAATCACAACTGTCGTCTCGACGGGTGCTTTCGCAAAGTACGGGCTATCTACAAGAAAGCTTACAAGGCATAAAAACAGTACAGCTGTATAATGCAGAAGCAGAAACTCAGAAACGTTTTAACCTCTTTACTTTGGCCTTCTATCGCTTCCAATCTCGCTCAAATCTAATCGATGCTGGGTTATTTGCCATCATAGAAGGTATTACTACGATTAGTATGGGGTTAATTATTTGGTATGGTGCCCATGAAATTTTAGCGGCGGCCTTATCTGTGGGGGTATTAATTGGTTTTATACAAACCCTGGATAAAATTTTTGTGCCAATAAGAGATTTTACCTCTCAAATTGCTTCTATTCAAAGAGCATTAGCCGCTTTGCAAAACATTCAATCTTTATACGATCAGCCATTAGAGACAGATAATAAAGAAGAGTCCTTATCTCAAGCTGATATGAGAGAAATGGAGTCACAGCTTGAGAGCTTTAATTCTTTAGCATTTGAAAATGTTCATTTTCGCTACTCAGAGTCAGGCTCTTATGTTTTAAAAGGCGTCACTTTCTCCTTAAATAAAGGCGATAAAATTGCCCTAGTGGGTAGTACTGGATCTGGCAAATCAACGATTCTGCGCCTGCTCACAAAAACCTATAGAGAATACGAAGGCAGCATTAGATTGAATGGTGTTGAGTTAAGAGACATACCTAAAAAGTTGGTCAATAATTTCTTTTCTCTTATGCAGCAAGAAGTGTATCTATTTAGTGAAAGCATTGCTTTTAATATAGGTTTACAGCGAGAAGGAATCACTGACGCAGGAATTAAAGAGGCGGCAAAATATGTTTATGCAGATGAGTTTATTGAAAAACTACCAAATGGTTATCAATTTATTTTATCGGCCAACGGTAGTAACTTGTCTGCAGGTCAATCCCAGTTAGTCGCATTTGCGCGAGCCATGGCCAGTGGCAGTGACCTTGTCTTATTAGATGAAGCTACCAGTTCCGTGGATTCCGTGACAGAGAATATGATTCAACGTGCAATAGACCATGTTTTTGCTGAAAAAACCGTTATTGCTATTGCCCATAGACTCAGCACCATTCAACATTCGGATCAAATTATCGTACTCGATCAAGGTGAAATTATTGAAAAGGGGACGCATGAATCTTTGATTAAAGAAGGAGGTTTCTATGCGAATTTGGTGGAAAGTGCCGATGAATAAGATTGCCCGATAAGGGCGCTAAAATGATCGTTGCCTGCTGCTGTTAGATAGGGTGGTATCAATAACATATCGGTAGGGCGGTGCTATTAATGGAATAGAACCTTTGAGGTCTGTTGATTATTGGCAAGTTGTTTTTTACTGGGCCTGTTTTAAAACGCTAGACTTTCAAATATAATGAAGGTTACTGAAGTGAGGACGACCTCACCGCTCTACTCTTTTTTTATAGGGACGACCCTATACTGACAGAGGGTAGAGTCATGTCTTGGTTTATTCTATTTATAGCAGGAATCCTTGAAGCTGGCTGGCTAGTTGGTATACAGAAATCCGAATCCTTTACTAAATTCCCCTATGTACTTATTGCGATTATCTCAATGGCATTTAGCCTGCTGTTGTTTTCAATGGCATTAAAAACCATCCCTATTAGTCATGCTTATCTTGTATGGTTGGCTGTAGGAGCAACAAGTATTTCTGTTATTAATCATTACTTCTTTGATCAACCCTTATCTCTTCAACAAATAGGCTGCTTTCTTTTAATATTTGTTGGTGTGGTGGGTTTGAAACTGTCTAAATAATGTTCTCTATTTCAAAAGGAAAATAGGTTATGTCTGGTGAAAAAAACTTACAAAAGCTGATCTCTTCTATGACTCCCGTGTTGTTAGATAAAGAATTTATTTACGGCACATTATCTGAGCCTTCATTGGAGTTGCTAACAAAATTAACGCCTATGGGAACCTTTCACGAAGAAGAGGGATTGACCGTTATTCTTGAAAAATCGATCGCTGATGAGTTCAATATCACTTATCAAGGCGTGTTTAAATGCATTACTTTAAATGTTCACTCTAGTCTTGATGCGGTTGGGTTAACGGCGGCCGTTGCTACAAAACTCACTGAGCTAAACATCAGTGCCAACGTTGTAGCCGCCTATTATCATGACCACATTTTTGTTGCCTTAAAGGATGCGGATAGCGCTTTACAGGGTCTAAAGGCGCTTTCATCTTTAGCTTGATTGTTGTTATAAGACACTAAATGAATATTCGATAGTCTAGCATTTGCTAGAGAAAGGCAGAAAACGCCCCCTTCTATGCATGTTAAGCAAGATGCGTTATTGTTTTTTTGATCAAACCCAGACAATATAAGTCTATAGATACAAATGTTTCACTTTATACTTATTTGATACTGTAGAATCTCAATATGGTCATTTGTGAAATTTAAACAATTAATAAAAGGATGAGGTGTATGTCTGATCGTATTCAAGAGGGTGGATTACAAGTCTCTGAATCATTGTGGAAGCTGGTAAATGAAGAAATAGCACCTAATACAGGTGTTGATCCATCTCATTTTTGGTTTCAATTTGAAGCCATCATTACTGATTTCATGCCTAGAAACAAAGCATTGCTTGAAAAACGTGATGATTTTCAATTGCAAATAGACCAATGGCATATTGATCGCAAAGGTCAGCCACACGATTCTGAGACGTATAAAGCCTTCTTAAAAGAAATAGGCTATCTGGTTGCAGAAGGTGCTGACTTTAAAATCCGTACTCAGAATGTTGATTCTGAGATCGCCTTACAAGCCGGTCCTCAATTAGTTGTACCAGTAAAAAATGCACGTTTTGCACTCAATGCCGCGAATGCGCGTTGGGGCAGCCTGTATGATGCACTTTATGGTACAGATGCTATTCCAGAAACAGAGGGTGCAGAAAAGAGTGCTTTTTATAATCCTGATCGCGGAGCAAAAGTCATTGAGTTTGCGCGTCAGCATTTAGACAATGCCGCTCCTTTAGTACAAGGTTCGCATAAAGATGCCGTGGCCTATAAAATTAAAAATGCGTCTCTAATTGTGATGTTAGCAAATGGCGATGAAGTGGCTTTGGCGGAACCTGAGAAATGTCTAGGTTTCAAAGGTGAGCCATTAGCTCCATCATCTATCCTACTGAAAAATAATGAATTGCACATTGAAATTCAAATAGATCATACTCATATGATTGGTCAAACAGATGCCGCAGGTGTAAAGGACTTATTAGTTGAAGCCGCCGTTACTACCATTATGGATTGTGAAGACTCTGTTGCGGCCGTGGATGCGGAAGATAAAGTAGAAGTGTACCGTAATTGGCTTGGGCTTATGCAAGGTACCTTGTCTGAATCCTTTAAAAAGGGTGATAAGACCATTACTCGTACATTAAATGAGGATCGTGTTTATACGGCATTGGATGGATCTGAATTATCTTTACATGGAAGAAGCCTGTTGTTCGTGCGTAATGTCGGGCATTTGATGACCAATCCAGCTATTTTAGATAAAGAGGGCAATGAAGTTCCTGAAGGCATTATGGATGGCATGATCACAGCTTTTGCGGCCATGCATGATTTAAAAGGACTTAGTAAGCTCAAAAATAGTCGTGCAGGCAGTGTTAATATTGTGAAACCTAAGATGCATGGACCTGAAGAAGTGGCTTTTACCGTCGAGTTATTTGAGCGAATTGAAAGCGCTTTGGGCCTGGCTAAAAACACGTTAAAAGTCGGTATTATGGATGAAGAACGACGCACAACCGTGAACTTGAAAGAATGCATTCGGGCTGCGTCAGAGCGCGTTGTCTTTATCAATACGGGTTTTTTAGATCGTACTGGTGATGAAATTCACACGTCTATGATGGCTGGGCCTTTTGTAGCGAAGTCTAAAATGAAGCAGCAAGCGTGGATTCAGGCTTATGAAGACTGGAACGTTGATGTAGGTATTGAGTGTGGCTTACCTGGTAAATCGCAAATTGGTAAAGGCATGTGGGCGATGCCCGATGAAATGGCGGCGATGCTAGAGCAAAAAATTGGTCATCCAAAATCGGGTGCGAATACGGCATGGGTTCCTTCTCCAAATGGCGCTGTTTTGCATAGCACACACTATCATATCGTCAATGTTGCACAGAGGCAGCGCGAACTGGCGAGCCGAGAACGAGCACGTTTAGATGATATTTTACATATTCCGTTGCTGAAAAAGGATGATGTATTAACGACTGAAGAAATTCAATTTGAATTGGATAATAATGCACAAGGCATTTTAGGCTATGTTGTGCGTTGGATTGATCAAGGCGTTGGCTGTTCGAAAGTTCCAGATATTAATAATGTTGGTTTGATGGAAGACAGAGCAACCTTAAGAATTTCTTCTCAGCATCTGGCTAATTGGTTGGAACACGGATTGTGTACAGAAGAACAAGTCATGACGTCTTTAAGGCGGATGGCTGAAATTGTCGATGGACAAAATGCTGCAGATGCACATTACGAAAAAATGTCTCCAACGTTTGATGGCATTGCATTTAAAGCGGCATGTGATTTGGTCTTTAAGGGGAAAGATCAGCCGTCGGGTTACACTGAACCGTTGTTGCATGCTTATCGGATAGAGAAAAAACAGGATTGATCAGTATTGTAAAAAAACGGGCTCATTTGAGCTCGTTTTTTTTGCCTGATGTTTCTTAAAAAACTTTTTTAAGGGAATTCATTTTAGGCTGTGTTGTTTGAACTTCACTTCTTATGACGTGTGTGTTCTAGCTGATAGGAAAGATTTATTAGAGTGATATGAACTATTAATTTTGTTTTTTTAATTGTTTTATTTAATATGTCTCTTGTTGAAGCGAGATCAAGAAAACACTCGTTACTTTCTTTTAGAATCGTTAACTCAATTGGAGAAACAATCATGACAACGTCTTTAATTAATACTGAAATTAAGCCATTTAACGCCTCTGCTTTTAAAGCGGGCAAATTCATCGAAGTGTCTGAAGCTGATTTAAAAGGCAAGTGGGCGGTATTCTTCTTTTACCCAGCTGACTTTACTTTTGTTTGCCCTACAGAGTTAGGTGACATTGCTGATCATTATGAAGAGTTCCAAAAGCGCGGAGTTGAAATCTATTCTGTATCAACGGATACGCATTTCACTCATAAAGCGTGGCATGATTCTTCTGATACCATTGGTAAAATTCAATACACAATGATTGGGGACCCTACTGGTGCTATCACACGTAACTTCCAAGTGATGCGTGAAGATCAAGGTTTGGCTGATCGAGGCACTTTCTTAGTGGATCCAGATGGAATTATTCAAGCAATGGAAATTACGGCTGAAGGTATTGGCCGTGACGCAGAAGATCTACTGCGTAAAGTAAAAGCGGCGCAATACGTTGCTGCTCACCCAGGTGAAGTATGCCCAGCTAAATGGAAAGAAGGAGAAGAGACACTAGCGCCTTCTTTGGATCTAGTCGGTAAAATCTAACGTTTCTAACCGTTAATGCGTGACAGAGCAGCCAACATGGAAAACATTCCGTGTTGGCTTTTTTGCGTTCAGAACTTTTTTCAATCGGTTTGCGTTTTAAATTTGGCTGTCTTTCGACTTCTCTTTAATGGCAATAGGTTTTTTGTATTCATATCATTAAAACTATCAATTTCATTATTTAGATTGTTTTTATTAATATGAATGTATTGATTAAGGCGTGAATTACTCTGCAGATTGAAATGAATTTGCGGAATTCGTTAACGACAAATGACAAACGACAGAATATGAGGAATAACACATGTTAGATGCAACGATTAAAACTCAATTAAACGCTTACTTAGAAAAATTAGTTAATCCGATTGATGTAAAAGTGAATGTGGATGAAAAGGCAAAATCTCAAGAGTTGTTAAGCCTTGCTGAGGATATCGCCTCTTTGTCAGAGAAGATTAACTTAACAAAAACAAATGATAGAGCTAAAAAAATACCTTCTATGAGCGTCGGGGCGACTGGGAGTGAGCCAAGAGTGACGTTTGCAGGTATTCCGATGGGGCATGAATTTACCTCATTAATTCTGGCATTATTGCAATCCGGTGGCCATCCTGCGAAAGAGGCGCAGGCTATTTTAGATCAAGTTAAAGCGTTGGACCGAGAATGTACCTTTGAAACCTACATTTCTTTATCTTGTCAGAATTGTCCTGAAGTGGTTCAAGCACTGAATTTGATGTCAATTCTCAACCCAAAGATCAAACACACTATGATTGATGGAGCGCTTTTTCAAAAAGAAGTGGAAGAGCGAAATATTTTGGCAGTACCCGCGGTTTACTTGAATGGTGAATTGCTCGGTCAAGGTCGTATGAGCCTAGAAGACATTGTTAATAAAGTTGATGATGAGGCCAGTGAAAAACAAGCGGCCAGTTTATCTGAAAAAGACGCCTATGATGTTTTAGTCGTGGGAGGAGGTCCTGCAGGTGCGGCCGCTGCGATTTATGCTGCACGTAAAGGTATCCGCACCGGTGTAGTGGCAGAACGCTTTGGTGGGCAAGTGAGCGATACGATGGCCATTGAGAACTTTATTTCTGTTAAGGCTACTGAGGGCCCTAAACTGGTCGCAAATCTTGAACAACATGTATTAGATTACGATGTGGATATTGTTAAAAATCAGCGAGCACAAAAAGTCATTCCTGCCGATCAATCGCGGAGCGGACTGATAGAAATTGAACTAGCAAGCGGTGCTAGATTAAAGAGTCGTTCGATAATTATTGCTACTGGTGCTCGATGGAGAGAAATGAATGTTCCTGGTGAGCAAGAATACCGTGGTCGCGGTGTGGCGTACTGCCCTCATTGTGATGGTCCTCTGTTTAAAGGGAAAAGAGTCTCTGTCATTGGTGGAGGTAATTCAGGTATTGAAGCGGCAATTGATCTAGCTGGTCTCGTAGAACATGTGACTGTGTTTGAATTTACTGACACGTTAAGAGCCGATGATGTCTTGATTCGTAAAGCCAATTCTTTGACGAATGTCACTATTATTAAGAATGCGATGACAACGGAAGTCATTGGGGATGGGAATCGTGTAACAGGCATGACTTATCAAGATCGTTTAACGGGTGATAATCATGAGATTGAATTAGCGGGTATTTTTGTACAAATCGGTTTATTGCCTAATACAGACTTTTTGAAAGGTGACATTGCATTAAGTAATCGAGGTGAAGTTGAAATTGATGCCAGAGGGGCAACATCTGTTGATGGTGTATTTGCTGCAGGAGATGCAACTACAGTGCCTTATAAGCAAATTATTATCGCGATGGGAGCTGGCGCAACCGCATCATTGGCTGCTTTCGATCACTTGATTCGTTTATCAGACTCAGGCTCTAGTCACTCGGAAGAGGCGGCCTAATACTGTTATTGAGTAACTTATTGAAAATATTGATAAGCAAAAAACATCGCTTATCAATATTTATTTTAATTTCCTAGGGTTATCTTAATCTTTATTTACCCCTTCAAAAAACATGTTTACAGTGAAGTCTTCAGTACCAATCTGAGAGCCATCAATGTTGAAATCAGCAAATTTAAGATCTACGCTACCTTCAAAACCTGCACGATAATCACCCCAAGGTGTCTTGCCCTCACCAATTAAAGTGGCATCGAATGTAATCGCTTTAGTAACACCGTGTAGTGTTAAATCACCTGTAACAGACACTTTGTCATCACCTAAACCTTTAATGTCTGAACTTTTAAATGTTGCTGTTGGGTATTTACCTGCGTCTAGAAAATCTGCGCTCATCACATGCTTGTCACGCTTCGCTTGGTTAGAATCGAAGCTTGTCGTATTAATGGTTACGTTGATGCTCGAATCATTTATATTGCTTTTGTCGTATTCAAATGTGCCTTCGAAATTATTAAAACGACCTTTAACCCAGCTAAATCCAAGGTGAGAGACTTTGACATCAATTTGAGAATGAGCCCCAGCTTTAGAATCGTCGATTACGTAGGTTGCTGCACTAGCGATGGTGCTACCAGCTATCATAGTGGCTAATAACGTACTTTTTAGTAGTGTTTTCATTATTTCTCCTTGACGCCCAACATGTTTTTCAATGTGGTGTCTTTATCTATTAAGTGATGTTTTAGAGCGGCTAAAGTATGTAAAGCGACAAGCACCATTAAAGCTAACGCCGTTAAGCGATGAACTTCGCCAGCGAGAGTGGCTTGGTTTTCAAATAGTTCTGCGGGGCCTGGAATGGTAAACCAGTCGAAGATTTCAAGCCCTTGTCCACCAGAAAACGAAATTAATAATCCAGTTATTAAAATCAAAAAAGTGATTAAATACAGAGATAAATGCGCTAATTTACTGGTTTTATTGATGAGATTTGAATTTGTTGTGGGAGGGTTAGGCGAGGCATTTAGCTTCTTCCAAACTACCCTGAATAGCATAAGTAAAAGAACGGCTACTCCTAAGGCTTCATGTATCTTTGGTGCAAGAGAATAAAAAGAATCATAGTAGGTGAGCCCCATCATATAATCGCCTAAAAAATATAGGCCAATAATGACGAATGCAAGAAGCCAATGGATAATTATGGTTATCCAACCAAACTGAGTGGTCGTGTTTTTGTAATGATTTATTAAATTCATAGCTTACCAAGTAATCATTTTTATAATGGATTATCTAAAAATACTGATGGCTAGTTTAAGTAAATTGGACGCTTTTGCATCACTCCGAGCTAAACTTGATTAATTGATTCAATATAATTGATTTATGTTGACGATTTACTGACGTTAGCTCAAAGGTAAAATTAGTTTGCTTTTGTTGATCGAATTTTCTGAGTGGCTAATTAGCTTATTGCTAAGGTCGAGTGTTATCGGTTGGTGTCTTAATAGACTAGCTAGGTCTGGGATAATGACATTTTGCTATTTTACAGGGCTGTCGCTTAAGGAAAGCGATAAATGACACACTTATTTATCCAATTGTGCTTTAAGAAATTCAATGAATTTTGTTTCTACTCTGGTAGGCGTTTTAGAAACCCTTCGAATGTACCCAATAGGGCGAGTGAAAAGAGGGTTATCAATATCTAGAAATGCCAAGCCACCAATGGCTAGTTGAGTTTGAGAGAGAAAAATAGGCATGGTGGTAATAATGTTTGAATGTCTAGCGACTTGAAATGCGACATCGACCGAATCCGTTTCTAAAGCAATATCTAGCTCCCTAAGTCCAAAACTTGCCAAAGCATGTTCCGTTTGAAACCTTAATAAGCTTCCAGGTGAGTGAAGAGCCCATCTTTGCGCTTCTAAAATTTCAGGAGTAATATTTTTGTAATGGGTTAAAGGGTGATTACTGCTGCAAAGAATACCGACTCTATCATTGATAAGGTCGGTTGCGATTAATTGATCTATCTGGTCGGCTAGACTGATAGGTCCAATGACAATATTGACTTGGCCTTGAATAAGTAAACTGCGTAGTTCATGCACCATACCGATACGTATTTTTGCATTAACTTCAGGATGCGCAGTTAAAAAACGGCCAAGTATTTCTGCAATTAAAGAATGGGCAATGGTGGGAGGCGTGCCAATATTAATCGTCCCTGTTTCACCCTTGTATATACTGTCAGCATAAGAGCTAGCTGTAGATTCTGCTGATTTGATAATCATCCCTTGTCGAGCAAGTTTTAAACCAAGTTCGTTGACTTTGGCAGAACGTTCCGAGCGGTCAAAAAGGGTTTCTCCTAGTCTTTCTTCAAGTTTTTTGATATTTCGACTGATGGCTGGTTGTGTCAGACCGAGTAAATCTGCCGCCGCTTGAAAGGATCCAGCTTCAACAATAGTAGCCAGTTGTATTAGGTGTCTAGGATCAATATTCATATCATTTTGTAATATATTGAATGTTATTAATCATTATACAATATGAAAGGTCTGGGTATACTAAAAATACAAAAATAATTAGCAGGTCGGATTTAGCATTATCTATTACAAGAATAGTTAATCATCTGGTCTAACTTTGAGGAAATTAAGATGTTATCTATGACCAAATCAGTATTAAGTGCAATCAGTATTTCTCTTATGGCCTTTTCTGGCGCGGCTTTAAGTGCTGACTACCCCTCAAAGCCGATAAGAGTGATTATTCCTTTTGCTGCTGGTGGTCAAGGTGATGTCTTTGCTCGATTGATTATTAATCGAATAGAAGAGTTGAAGCTTTTACCTCAACCTATGGTTGTCGTTAACGTACCTGGTGGTGGTGCTACTGTGGGGATCAGGAAGGCTCATTCCGCCAAAGCCGATGGTTATTCATTGATGTATATTCATCAAACATTGATGACCAATGAAATAAATGGCAAGTTAAAATTTAATTATCAAGACTTTACGCCTATCGCAGAGACAAATAATACGTGCTTGTTAACGGTTACAGCCGATGGCAGCGGGATTGATTCCGCTGAAGATTGGATATCTGCCGCAAAAGCGCAACCAAATGGTGTAAAAGAAGCTACCTTGATAGGCAGTGCTGCATTTTTTACAACTGAAATGCTCTCCAAAGAAGCTGGAGTAAAAATTGGTTATGTTAATGCGGGTGGTGGTTCTAAACGAATCGCTTCTATTTTAGGCAATCACACTAAAACTACCGTATTGGTCGCCACTCCGGTTGCAAAAAATCCTAAACTAAAAGGGCTCCTTTATTACGGGGCAGAAAGAAACTCACAATTGCCTGATACTCCGACAGCAATGGAACTTGGGTATGATGTTATTTCTTGTCTGAATAATGTTTGGTATGCCCCTAAAAATGTGCCTGAACAGGTTGTAACTACCCTTTCTAATGCCTTTGATACTGTCATGAAAGATGAGCAACTGATTAGCGATATTCACTCAAGAGGGCAAGAAGCGGGTTTCTTTACTGGAGAACAATTGCTGAACCGATTGGCGGATTCCTACATTCGTTTATCGGATGTTGTTAAGAAATAACCATTCTTTTTATCAATGACTGATTGTTTACTTGTATCAGTCATTGTTTTTCCTCTTTCTCAATTATCATTTGACTATGACAGGATGACTGACATGGCACAGGCACCAAATTACCTATTTATTATTACAGACCAGCATCGTGCGGATCATTTAGGTTGTTACGGTAATAAAATTGTCAAAACACCGAATATAGACAGCATTGCGAACCTGGGTACGCGCTTTGAAAAATTCTATGTTGCGAACCCTATTTGTATGTGTAATCGCGCGAGTATTATGACAGGGAGAATGCCAAGCCTACACGGTGTTCGCCATAATGGTATTCCACTCTCAAAAGATTCGACCACATTTGTTGAATTGCTTAAATGGAAAGGTTATCAAACCGCATTGATTGGTAAGTCTCATATACAAAATATGACAGGGTTACCGGCATCGATAAAACATGAACCGGTAGCAGGCTTGGTGCAACCGCCTAAAAATCTACGTGAAGCAAACAAAAGGCAGAGAACCGGTGAACCTTATGAACAAGAAAATAGACGACAATGGGAAAAAGATGAAACTTTTCGCACCAAGACCCCTTTTTATGGTTTCGATCACGTTAAAATTGCCAATGATCATGCCGATTTAGTAACGGGTGATTATTATGTTTGGTTAAAGAATCAATGCCCTGATGCGGATTTGCTAAGAGGTCAAGAGAATGCTATCCCTGATGATCGTTATGATGCTCCCCAAGCATGGCGTACTCGTATCCCTGAAGAACTTTATTCGACGACTTATATTGCGGCCGAATGTGAGGACTTTCTAGAAGCATGCGATAAAGATACCCCCTTTTTTTGACCATGTCGTTTCCTGATCCTCATCACCCTTTTACTCCACCAGGAAAATATTGGGACATGTATAACCCTGATGATATTCCTTTACCGCCCTCATTTGGTCTGGGAAATATTCCTCCTTTACAGGCATTAAGAAAGGCATTGAAAGAAAATCTTGGAGGACGCTCTCGACAAGATCCTTTTGCGGTTACTGAACGCGAAGCGAGAGAAATTACAGCGTTAACTTATGGCAGTATTACCATGATTGATGACGCTGTTGGTCGAGTTTTAAAGAAATTAAAAGAGCTGAAATTAGATGAAAATACGATAATTTGTTTTACTTCAGATCATGGTGATTACATGGGAGACCATGGAATGATGTTAAAGCTATTGATGCATTATCAAGGCCTGATTAGGACGCCTTTTATTTGGTTTGACCCAAGGGATAAGGCACAGGGGAAAGTCGATAGACAGCTTCGCAGTAGTATTGATATTGCCCCAACCATCCTAGAGCATTCGGGAATTCAGCCTTATATAGGCATTCAAGGGTATAATTTATTTTCTAATTCAATTAAAAGGCAAGGCCTGATTATCGAAGAAGACAGTCAGCGATCTATAATTGGCTTTGATAAACCTCAGCGAATCCGAACCTATGTGGAAGAGGGGTGGCGGATGTCGATACGGCATAATGAAAGCTGGAGTGAATTGTACGATTTAACGAATGATCCATTAGAAATAAATAATGTGTGGAATGATCCTAATTATAACGATCAAAAAAATCGTCTATTAGAGTCAATGATGAGAGAAACCATCGCTCTCCAAGATCGTTCACCATTACCAACATACCGAGCGTAGAGGTTAAGTATGAATAGGGTTAACACTGTCTCCGTGAGTGATTTTTTATGTGTGCTGTTATTTATGGCGACCGGAGGCTTGATACTACTTGGCTCGATGTCGCTTCCTGGTCCTGAGTATGATCCGTTAGGGCCTGCAGGCGTGCCCCAGTACATAGCTTATATTATGTTGTTTTTATCTAGCTTAAAGCTGATCTCCTTGATTAGATCGATGAAACGCTTTTCTCTGAGTCAAAATGTAGAGGCTAGAAAGAGGGGGCAATATGCGATTGCAATTGTATTTTTTATTAGTTTTTTCATTTATTTGCTGCTTCTAAATATCGGCGGCTTCTCTTTTTCTATGGTGACATTTGCTTTCTTGGTTTTATCTGGATTTAGTTTGATGAACTTTAATGTCAGTAAACTGCCTTTGATTGTGGCGGTTTCTGTGGTGTTAAGTTTTGGACTTACCTATATCTTTGCTGACATTTTGAATGTTGTATTACCAGACTAATAAAGGAGAAAAGGAATGGAATTACTAAATGCTTTTATTGCTATTGCCAACCCGGTGCCTTTGTTCTTTATTACGCTAGGTGTTTTCTTAGGTATCGTGGTGGGTGCTATCCCAGGTTTAGGTGGTGCGATGCTAATCGCTTTACTCTTACCCGTCACCTTCTACATGGACAGTTTACTTGCACTGATGTTGCTAGTTTCTATCTATGTTGGCTCCGTTAGCGGCGGGCTAATTACGGCCATTATGTTAAAAATGCCGGGCACTCCGTCTGCCGTGATGACGGTTATGGACGGTTATCCAATGACCCTGCAAGGTCGTGCTGGTAGGGCGTTGAGTTTAGGCATCATGGCTTCATTTTTTGGGGGGGTTATTTCTTGGCTTTTTCTGGCCTTATTAGCTCCGCCATTGGCTGATTTTGCTTTAAAATTTGGTCCCTATGAATTATTTACCTTGGTGCTTATGGCACTGGTTCTCATTGCTACAATTTCAGGAAAAGAGGTCATTAAAGGGTTATTGGTGGCTTTATTTGGTATGTCCGTTGCTATGGTGGGGACGGATTTCACATCTGGAGAAACACGGTTTTACTTTGAGATAGATGAGCTCGCAGCGGGCTTTCAACTGTTACCTGTATTGCTTGGTGTGTTTGTCATTAGCCAAATCATTGATGATGTAGTGAATGGGGAAAAGCAAGTCGCTCAATATAACGGTCTGCTTAATGAGTTTTTACCTAAAATAAGTGACCTTTCTAAACATGGGGTAAATACCATACGCTCCTCTTTTATTGGTACTTGGATTGGTATTTTACCAGGTGTAGGTAGTTCTATTGCGGCCATTGTCGCTTACAGTACCGCTCGCAGTATATCGAAAACGCCTGAGACATTTGGAACTGGAGAGGAAGCGGGAATTGTGGCGGCGGAGTCATCAAACAACGCATCAGTAAATGGAGCCTTGATTCCACTCATTACCCTTGGCATTCCTGGCAGTGTAATTGATTCTATATTGATTGGTGCTCTAGTGATTCATGACTTACAGCCTGGACCGTTATTATTTCAAAATAGCCCAGAAATTGCTTATGGTGTGATTGCAGCGGCTTTAGTTGCTAATTTGTTGATGGTTGTTGTCATGTTTCTTGGTGTTCGGCCTATTGCAAAAATTGCCGGTATCCCTAAAGGGTATTTGTACCCAGCCATAATTGTTTGTTGTGTTATTGGAATTTATTCCTTGTCTAATAACTTGTTTGACGTTTGGGTAATGGTTGGTTTTGGTATCTTAGGCTACTTTTTTCGTAAGGGAGGCTATCCAGTAGGACCGTTTGTATTAGGTTATATTTTAGCGCCCTTGGCGGAAAAAGAGTTGCGAACCGGTTTGATGCTTTATGATGGAAGTTTAGCACCTTTGTTTACTCGTCCTATTTCGCTCTTTTTTATTGTACTAACATTCATTTTGGTACTTTGGCCATTGATATATAAATGGAAAGCGGGTGCTAAATAACGCTTTTGGTTTTACCATACACCATAAAACCGTGTTTATAGAGGTTATAAACACGGTTTTATTTGAGCTATGTGATAGATTACTCTCCTAGAACAATTCCTTCACGTCTAGGATCTGCGCCTCCTAAAAGCTTACCTTCCTGTACTAATATACCTTGAATGCCTGAATTTAAATCACGGACATTGACTTTGAATCCCATGGCCGTTAATGGTGCTTCAAAGGACTCAGCGGAAGTGCCTTTCTCTAGATCATAAGTACCAAAGCGATTTAACATGTTTGGTAGACTAATTGCTGACTGTATGTCCATACCCCATTCCATGTGAGCGATTAAAGTTTTAGACACATAACCAATGATGCGTGATCCGCCAGGAGAACCGACGACTAGATAGGGGCGTCCTTCTTTCATTACAATGGTAGGAGACATAGATGAACGAGGGCGTTTACCCGGTTCTATGCGATTCGCAATAGGATAGCCATCTTGATGGCTCTTAAAGGAAAAGTCAGTTAACTCATTATTTAATAAAAAGCCGTTGCTCATTACATTTGAGCCAAAACCATTTTCAATGGTCGTCGTGACAGATACGGCATTGCCTTCGGCATCGACAATGGATATGTGGCTGGTAGAAGGAAGTTCAATGGATATGTCATCTGCTAAGGCAATAGGTTGTGCCCATTCAGGTTCGCCGGCCGATACTGAGTCGAGGGCTGTTCCTGGTGTAATTAGCTTGGCGCGACTTTCTAAGTAATCCGCGTCTAGTAAGCCAGCAGGCATAGGAACAAAGTCGGTATCCGCCATGTAGCGTCCACGATCAGCAAAGGCTAAACGAGAGGCATCCCCTATAATTTGCCATGCTTCGGTTGATTCGGCTCCCATGCTAGCCAGGTCAAAGTGACTGGTAATACCTAATATTTGACCAACTGTCAGTGCTCCAGAACTTGGTGGTCCCATGCCGCAAATGTCGAATTCCTTATATTCAAGACAGGTTGGCGCTCTTTCTTTTATGGTATAGCTAGTAAAATCAGTTTTTGATAATACTCCTGGGTTATCATCGATACCACGGACTTTTTTTACTATATCATCGGCAATATAGCCCGTATAAAATGCATTGGCGCCTTGGGTTGCAAGAGTGACTAAGGTATCGGCATATGCTTTATTTTTTAATAAGCGGCCTTCTTTTAGCGCATTACCATCTGAGTCAAAAAAATAGGCTCGTGTTTCAGGGTAGCGGCTAAGGCGACTTTTACTTCCTTCTATCGAGCTGGATAGGCGTTCAGATACAGGAAAACCATTGCGAGCCGTTTCTAATGCTGGTTGCAATAATTGATGCCATGATAAACGTCCGTATTTATCGTGTAAGCTCCCCATTAGTTTTACTGTGCCAGGTGTACCAACTGAACGACCACCAACAACAGCATCATAAAATTTTAAGGGTTTACCATTTTCATCTTGGAATAATTCAGGAGTGGCTTCGATAGGTGCTGTTTCACGACCGTCGAAGGTGGTTAGCTGTTTTGATTTAGCGTCGTAATAAACCACAAAGGCTCCGCCCCCAAGTCCTGATGATTGTGGCTCAACTAAACCAAGCATCATTTGCACAGCAACAAGAGCATCAATCGCAGATCCACCTGCTTTCAATACATCGTAACCCGCTTGAGTGGCTAATGGATTGGCCGCTGCTACCATGAATTTATCAGATTCAACAAGATTCTTTTCTATAATTCCGCTCGATGCCTCGGGGGAAACGGCATCCGCTGTCTGTGCGGCTGAAAATGAAACTGAAGACATACTTAGCATAAGACTGGTAAAGCTGATGCTAACGACTAACTTTTTTAAAGGTAATGCCATTTTACTCTTCCTTTTTCGTTTTTTGTTATCGTGTAATTGATCAAAGCACACTTTAATTAGATTGCAAAGAAAGAAAAAATGGCTAAAGAATGGATAGCATCTATGTAGGTCAGTTTAATGCGGAACTGATTTCTTGAGCCCATGCTTTGTTTGCTTGACTTTGAAATGTTTTCCAGTCTCCACGTAGCCAGCGCTGACGTCCCGGTTCTGCATAGAAAAGGTATAGTTGATCGCCAAAAAATTCCCATACAGAGCCATCTGTATTTATTAACCCTTCGCCTAAACTAAGTGCATTAGCGCAATATCCATTGTATTTTGGAATATAAGATGTGGGCGAGTCTGCAAATTTATTCGCGGAACTCTGACTGGCAAAATGCCATTCGGCGCCTTCCCAAACAACCGTATAACGCGATAGCCCTTTTGTTATTGGAGAGTGACCTTCATTTACGGTTTCATAATATGCTGTAGCATCGTGTCCTCCAATGGCCGTATTAGACCAGAGTCCTGTGCTCACAGGTTGGCCCGCGAAAGCCTGCCCAAGGAAAAGAGCGCTAAGGAACAAGGTAGATATTAAGGGAAATAATTTCATAACACTGTCCTTTTTTATTTGTCTGTGGATGGAAATGGTGTTTCTAGTACCGATTAAAATAGACATATTAAATACGGCTTTGCTCCTCCCAACCTAATAGACGTTAGTATTGATCAGGGTGCAGGAAGGGCGCCATGGCTAGAATCAGGGCTTCTGTATAGGTGCTGGTTCGTGTGGCATTGTTGTTAGTGAGTAACCCAATGGCCCCACCTTGTTGCTTTATATTGTGGGTGTGAAAGCGTTGATCCATTACATGGCCCAGCTCTTTACCATCAGCAAGGTCATTATAAATAGACCTAGGTAATGGTAAGCGGGCACTGCATCCAACGCTTTGTTTTTCGTGATGAAGAATGGCAACGTAGGCAAAGGTAGCTGGGCCATCTTCAAATAAATCTACACCGCCTTCAAATGCGATAAAGTAATCCATTCGATCTTCTGGTTTACTTTGTTGTTTACAAAATAAGGCTCTATTCAACGCCCCTTCACGGGTTGATTTTGACGTCATTGGTTGATCCGCCACTCCGGAGGGGGCTTTTATTCCTCGGCAATGCATTTTGTGTTCAGGGTAGAGTTGAGACATGGCTTTTTGAACCGCATTCACTTTTACCGGGTTCATTGAACCAACAACCACATTTAGAGTCTTCATCTTTTTAGAGCCTTTTATAGGTATTATTGATTACCTTTGATAACGCAGAAATAGTCAGTCTTCATTGTTCACTATTTCGGCCAGTGAGGTAAGAGGGAAATTGAAGGATATTTGAATTTGCCAGATATATCCTTTGTTGCATCAAATAAGGTAAATGGTTTTTCAATTTTGGCTCCTCTTATTGTACATAGTCGAAGGAGCCAAATTAACGAGAGTGATCTAAGGTCTATTAGTCGCTTTCCAGTTGCCATTTGGTAATAGCGTTTAAATAGTGTTCCATTCCATGATCCTCAATACCATCAAAGCCTTTTTCCTGAGCTGCGCTTATTGCTCCATCAAAATAATCGATAAAACGGAACCAATATCCTGGCTCTTGGTGAATGGTTTTTTCTTCAGAAATGTAAAAATAACGGCCTACATGACTGTAGCCCATCATCCTTGATGGGATTCGTGTCACGATATCGTTATTGTTATGAAAGCGGAAAAAACGGTCCTTGCATTCCATGTTGTAAATCTGAGCGGTATGGCGAGAGACAACTCTTGGTTGGCCAAATGTATAAACACTGGTAAAAGGCTCATCTAAATGGATAAATTTTGCGGCTGCAATGGTAGCCATTGCTCCACCTAAGCTGTGACCGGTAAAGAAAAGAGGACGTTTTTTGATTTTCTGTAGAAGGCAATAGGTTTTGTAAAGTGGGTACCAGACATCATCTAGGGAATGCCAAAAGCCTCGGTGGAATTCTCCGAATAACTCTTTGGTAGAAAAGGCATTCATATTATCTAACCAGTCGGCCATTTCATCAGTGCCTCTAAACGCCATACAGAGATAGTGTTCATGCTCTATCAAAATGGCTTGCGCACTCTTTTTATTCACACCAAAAACGGAAATGAATTTATGATCGTCTGCTTTGAGGTTCATTAGAATAGCGTCATTATCTGGTGTTGGATTGTCTGTAGAGGTTGAAAGGTAAGCTTCACTGGCTAGTCTTGCCATCCAGTAAGCATTGCCTGCATCCAATGAGGTTTTGTAGGGAGTGACTTTTTTCATTTTTATACTTCCTTATAAATAAAGTGATTAATATTGTAAATCAATGTGCTGATCAATAAATGATCATCTGTTTGATTTTAATAAATTATAGAAAGTAAAAAGAGTGAGTGGGGAAAAAGTAAAACATTATTTTCAAATGCTATTTTTTGTTATTCTCTTTATGGCTATTTAAATCACTCCATAAAGGGGTGGGAGTAATGAATTTACATTTGTTGATAGGGTTTTGTATGGATATGGCGGCTAGGCTTGAGCTTTTTATTGATATTGTTCAGCAAGGAAACTTTTCTAAAGGAGCGGCTTTACACAACATGGAGCGTTCTATTGTTTCAAAGCAAATAAAAGCATTAGAAGCCGATTTAGGTGTTCGCCTATTAAATCGCTCGACTCGTTCTTTATCTCTTACTGATGCAGGTAAAGAGATTTATAAACAAGCTGAAATAGTGCGTGATGCCTTAATAAATACAAGAAAAGTGGCAGAGTCTTTTCATTCGGAACCTAAAGGGGTTATTCGAGTGACTAGCTATACTGTATTTGGACAATTGTACCTTCGTAAAGCCATTAATATTTTTATGAAACGCTACCCTAAAACTTCAGTGGAATTGGTACTAGATGATAGGCGTTTGGATATCATAGGGGAACAATTTGATGTTACTTTTAGAATTGGTCCTTTAAAGGATTCGAGTTTTATCGTGAAAAAAATTGGCTCTATTAGCCCTGTTATTCTGGCATCTGAAACCTTTATTCAAGAGTATGGCTTACCTGAAACACTAGAGGAATTATTATTATTGCCCGCGATTAGTTATGCTAACAATGAGTTAAATTTAAATAAAATTACTATTAGTGAAACACCATCCAGTCAAAAAGTTGTTAAAAGGAATATGCTTTCTCGATTTAAAGCGAATGATGTGAAATCGCTTATTAGTGCCATTGAAGAGGGTATTGGGTATTCCATTGTGCCTTTATCAAATCTGGAAGGACCTATTAAAGAAAAAGGTCTCGTCCCCCTATTAACAGACTACAAATTAATAGCCGACGCGGATGGTATTTATGTTGCCTATCCTCATAGAAATCCTGCGCCAATGGTCAAGTTATTAATTGAAACCGTACAGGAAGTTATAGGAACGCCACCTATCTGGGAAACCTATATTGAAAATTATCTCTCCTATTATCAACAATAATGATTGTTTTTAATTATTTGATTAGTTACTGCATTCTCATCTAGAATACTAACTCAATTCTGTAAATACTTTATTTGTTTTACATGACCAATTCATCGTTTGTTCGTTTGCCTAAAATGGAAGTTTTGTATGTTTAAGAAACTATTAATAACATCGTCACTAATTGCTCTCTCAACGGTAGCCAGTGCTGACAGCTATCTTAGAGGCTCAATGGGGCAAACTGACTATGAAAACTGGGGATACAAAGATACCTCTTACGGTGTTTCTATCGCTGATAAATATAACGAATATATCGGTGCAGAGCTTTCTTACCACGATTTAGGTACTTTAGAAAATACTGTTTTTACCAGTGTGCAAACATTTGAGGTTGAGGGATTTAACCTTTCCGTCGTCGGTTTTATTCCAGTAAATGATCGATTGGATTTATTTGGTAAAGTGGGTGTCTTTAATTGGGATTCCACACTGAATAACGGTGCTGGCACAGTATTGAGAAAAGATGGGCGAGACGTCAGTGCTGGAATTGGCGCTGTGTATAGGTTCGGTGACTATCTTGGGGTTGCGTTAGAGTATCAACGATTTGAACTCGATTCTGTTTCAGCTGAAAACATATCACTTGGTTTAAATATCGAGTTTTAAATGTATTGTTCTGCTTTTGCCGCCTATTTTATTTGCAAGGCGGCGAAACGAACTACGTCATTCTCTATGTTTGCCGTGGCTTCAGCTCTGACGGCCTACTTGGTTCAAACTCTTCATACCTCGGCAGATCGGCATCTAGATCTTCCCAATTGGCTTTTGATGTAACAAAATTATGGGACATAGGACGTTCTGTTATATCAGAATCTATTAACCCTAATCGTATTCTTAGCTTAGATGGATTGTCATCATTTGAGCTATATATAGGAGAACCGCACAGGGAGCAAAAGTGTCGATGCCTTCCTGGTTTTGGTGAAAAGCGAGTTAACACTTCCTTCCCTGTTATCACGCTAAACTCGACGGTATTAATAAAGCCATTAGTAGCAAAGGCCGTACCGCTGTTTTTACGACAGAGTGAGCAATGACAATGAATGATATTACTGATTTTGCCGTTAATTTGAATTTGAACGGCTTTACATAAACACGCCCCTAAATACATACCTTTTCCTTCTTATTTTTCTGACTAGAATGAGTTTAGCATTATCGACGCTTTTCATATATTTCATCGACTGTAAAAAAGTCAATGAAATATGGTTAGCATTTTTTACTTACTGAAATTGTAGAATAGACTTTTAATGTATTTGATTTGTAGTAATATATAGCATTGTGTAGTTATATGTATTCTATAGGAAGCAATATGGGCATAGTAAAAATTTCAGATGATTTACATGATGAATTGCGCAAATACAGTAACGTCATGTCTCGATCAATCAACTCTCAGGCAGAGTTTTGGCTGAAAATGGGGCGCTTAGCAGAGCTAAATCCAACCCTAACGTTTCATGAAATTCTTAAGCAAGAGTTACTAAGAGAGCAAGCCGTTTTTGATCATTCTGACTCAGAATTGAAAAAGTTAGAGGTGGTAAATGAGTGACTGGATTAAGACGGAGTCTGAAATCGAATTGATGAGGCAATCTGGAAAACTATTAGCACAGGTTTTTCAGATGTTAGATGAGTTTATTGTTGAAGGGGTTACGACCATGGACATTAACAACAAGGTAGAAGATTTTATTATTAATGAATTATCGGCTCGTCCTGCGAGTAAAGGGCAGTATGGGTACGAATACACTTTAAATTCGTCGGTAAATGATGTGGTTTGCCATGGAGTGCCGAATGTTTCACACCCTTTAAAAAGTCGGGATATCGTTAATATTGATATTACTCTGGAGAAAAATGGCTACATCAGTGATTCTAGTAAAATGTATGTGTTATCTAATGCGAGTGCCCAAGCAAAGCGTTTGGTTAAAACAACCTATGAAGCCATGTGGAAAGGGATTCGTGTGGTAAAGCCTGGCGCAACGTTAGGAGATGTCGGTTACGCCATTCAAAAACATGCGGAGTTAGCGGGTTTTAGTATCGTTCGTGAATATTGCGGCCATGGTATTGGGAAAGAAATGCATGAAGAGCCCCAAGTTCTGCATTATGGACGCCCTAATTCAGGCGTGGTCTTAGAGGCTGGAATGACTTTTACCATTGAGCCTATGGTGAACCAAGGAAGTGCCAAAACCAAACTTAAAAAAGACAACTGGACTGTAGTAACTAAAGACAAAAAGTTATCCGCTCAGTGGGAGCACACGATTTTAGTAACGGCGACAGGTTATGACGTGTTGACATTGAGAGAGGAGGAAGCTGAGACAGGTCCATTCATCTCAATGTAGGAACATTGTTTTTTTATTAGAGTCAGTCTTAAACGATCACTACCAAGCTTAAGTTCATTGCAAATATCGTCAAGAAAAGAGCTTGATGACATCACACATAGTAAAGCCATTATTGAATTATAATTGGCTTGTCTGCTTTAATATCGGTAAATGGCTCATTTTATTTGAGTAACAACGATTCACGACACCTCTTTACTAACACTAGGAAAATACATGCAGTACGATTGGATTCTATTTGATGCGGATGAGACCTTGTTTCATTTTGATGCGTTCGCAGGGTTGCAGAAAGCCTTTAGTGAGTATGGTGTAGATTTTACTGAAAGTGATTTTGAGGAATACCAAAGTAAAAACAAACCCCTTTGGGTGCAGTATCAAAATGATGAAATTGATGCTGAAACTTTGAAACAACGTCGCTTTGAACTTTGGGCCAAGCGTTTGAATGTCAGTGAAAAGGCGCTTAATTCGGCGTTTCTACTCGCAATGGCGGAGGTGTGTACACCATTGGATGGTGTGATTGATTTGCTAGACTGTCTTAAAGACCAAGCAAAATTAGCCATTATTACTAATGGCTTTACGGATCTACAAAAAGTGCGTTTAGAAAAAAATGGTTTACAAACGACCTTTGAATTTTTAGCGATTTCAGAGCAGGTGGGAGCCGCTAAACCGAGTAAAAGAATTTTTGATTATGCCTTTGATAAAATGGGAAGGCCAGCGAAAGAAAAAGTGCTTATGGTTGGGGATACATTAAAGTCAGATATATTAGGTGGCTTGAATGCGGGTATGGATACGTGTTGGTATAACCCTCATCAATATGAAAATACTGAAGGCATTACACCGACTTTTGAAGTTTCTTCCCACCAAGCGTTAAAAGAACGTCTTATTCAGGCATAATAGCGGCTATTTGATTTTGATAATGGATGTGACGTTTGCAAACTTTAGCACAACTCAAAAAAGGTGAGTTAACAGGTACTACTCACCTTCAATTAGCCGAAAGCTTAACGCAATTTCCGCGAGAAATTTTTACCTTAGCAGATACTCTAGAAGTTCTGGATTTATCGAATAACCAGTTAACAGAATTGCCGGCGGATTTATCGCGTTTAAGTAAATTACGTATTCTATTTTGTTCAAATAACCAGTTTACCCGCTTACCTGATGGGTTAGGGGTGTGTGAATCTTTAGAAATGGTTGGTTTTAAACACAATCAAATCAATGAGGTACCTGATACATCCTTACCTGAAAATTTACGTTGGTTAATTTTGACGGATAATTGTATTAAAACATTGCCTGAAAGCTTAGGCGATTTAGAGCGCTTACAAAAATTGGCGTTGTCTGGAAATCAATTAACGCACTTACCGAACGCTATTGCGCGTTGTAAAAATTTAGAATTGCTTAGAATAGCGTCTAATCAACTCGCCGAATTTCCCTATCTGTTATTCAGTTTACCGCGTTTGGCTTGGCTGGCTTTTGCTAATAACCCGTTTTGTGATGCAAGAGATGAGCATACAGAGTTTAAAACTCTTAAAAGTAGCCAATTTGAATGGCAAGAAGTGCTTGGTCAAGGCGCTTCAGGGGTGATTTCGCGAGCCATTAATTTAGTACCAAGTGAATCGCTGGCCAGTGAAGTGGCCATAAAAGTGTTTAAAGGAGAGGTGACGAGCGATGGCTCGCCAGAAGATGAACTGGATGCCTGTTTATCCGCAGGGGAACATCCAAACTTAGTGACACCATTAGCGAAAATATTCGACAACTCTATGTCAGCCCTGGTAATGTCTTTGATTCCATCTAACTACAGCAACCTTGGTCAACCACCCAGCCTTGAAACCTGTACCCGTGATACGTTCACTCAGGGTCAGTCTTTTTCCATTGAGCAGATTCAAAATATCCTCAATCAAGTGGACAGTGTGATGGCTCATTTAAAATCTAAGCGCATTAGCCATGGGGACCTGTATGCTCATAATATGCTGCTTCATCCTGATGGTCATTTGCTGTTTGGTGATTTTGGTGCCGCCTCAAAATACGATTGTCTCCCTATATACCAGCAACATGGTATCCAACGCATTGAACAAAGAGCCATGACGCATTTTATTGAAGACATGCTGGGCTTGTGTATAGAAGACGATAAACAGACAGATACCTATTATGACTTAAAGCGTCGCATGTTTAATATTCGTTGATTATTTGGTTCATGGTTAATGATTAAAATGTTATGTGAGCGTTACTCATGTGGGTGTTAGTGCATTTCATTCGCGGCAAGAGTAAAGCGCTGTACAATAACGAGAATTCTTTATTGAAAACGGTTGTTCTATGAGTAAGTTGTTTGTAATCGGTATGGGACCTGGTGATCTAAATTTGGTGGCTCCGAAGGCATTATCGGCATTAAAAGCCAGCTCAGACATGGTGGCTTACGGTTATTATTTAGATTTATTAGGGGATATTTGTGAAGGTAAACAGCATCATGACTTGCCTCTAGGGGAAGAGATTGGGCGTGCTCGTTTGGCTCTGGATTTGGCGGCCTCAGGAAAAACAACTGCACTTATTTCCAGCGGTGATATTGGTATTTATGCCATGGCAACATTGGTGTTTGAATTATTGGATCAAGTATTACAGGGCAAAGAATCGCATCCTGAATGGTTGGATGTAGAGATAGAGGTTGTTCCTGGCATATCCGCAATGCAAGCGGGAGCCAGTCGTGTTGGGGCTATGTTAGGACATGATTTTTGCACTATCTCTTTATCGGATTTATTAACCCCTTGGGAAACTATTGATAAGCGCATTCATGCGGCAGGGGCTGGCGATTTTGTTGTGTCTTTTTATAATCCCGTGTCACGCAAAAGAAATTGGCAGTTAAATCATGCTCGTGATGTGTTATTGCAATATCGACCGGCCTCAACCCCCGTTATGATTGGCCGACAGCTGACTCGCCCAGAAGAAGAAATTACCTTTACTACTTTGGGCGAACTGGATGCCGCACAGGTTGATATGTTTACCATGGTGAGTGTCGGTAACTGTGAGACTCGACATATTATGAATGGCGATAAACACTGGATCTATACACCTCGCGGTTACTCGAAGAAGCTATAAGTCAATACTTGGCTTTAAAAGAAAAAGGGTTTAATTAAGCGGCGTTAAGCAGAGAGAGTAAGTACAAAATGAAAGTATACTTTATCGGTGCTGGGCCGGGTGATCCAGATTTAATGACTGTCAAAGCTGTGAAGACATTGAACCTTTGTCCTATTGTTTTGTATGCCGGTTCCTTGATTCCTAGAGAAGTCGTCGAAGGGGTTGAAGGATCGGCTGAGAGCATTATGGATACGGCGCAAATGAATCTCGATGAAACCACGGCGGTCATCGAAAAGGCCTTTAAAGAAGATAAAAATGTTGCCCGATTGCACTCTGGCGACCCTTCCTTATATGGGGCAACAGGTGAACAGATGCGACGTTTAGACCAACTGGGAATTGAATACGAGATTATTCCTGGGGTCAGTGCGGTTGCGGCATCAGCGGCGATGTTAAAAAAAGAATTAACCTTGTCAGGAGTTTCTCAGACCGTCATCATGACGCGTTATGAAGGTAAAACCCCATTCCCAGAGAGAGAGCGCTTGCCTGCCTTGGCTCAAAGTGGAGCGACGTTAGCCATCCATTTAGGGGTGACGCGCATTCATAAGATTGTTGATGAATTGATCCCTTATTATGGTGCTGATTGTCCGGTAGCGGTTTGTTACCGTACTAGTTGGCCAGATCAAGATTATGTTACTGGAACCTTGTCTGACATAGTGCAAAAAGTACGAGAGAAGAAATTCACTCGGACGAGTTTGATTTTGGTTGGGCATGTGTTGGATACCGAAGAGTTTGACGAGTCCTATTTGTACGATAAGGATCAGGCACATATATACCGTAAAGTGAAACATAAGAAAAAAGCCTAAAAGACACTAAACTCGTCAGGCATGGCAGATTAAAGACAGACATAACACACAATAATGGTGTGATTTAACCTATTCAATTCATTGAAATTTAAGAGTAGACAGCATGCAACTAAATAAAATTCCAACAACGATTGTTACTGGTTTTCTGGGGAGCGGTAAAACCACTTTATTATCTAACGTATTAAAGCAGGCGGCCGGTAAACGCATTGCCGTGATTGTGAATGAGTTTGGTGAACTGGACATTGATTCTGAACTGTTACGCTCTTGCCCATTAGACTGTGAAGAAGGTTCTGAGACGCGCTCGGAAGAAGGCTTTTATGAACTGGCGAATGGTTGTATTTGTTGCACCGTAGAAGAAGAGTTTTTACCGGTTATGAAGCAGCTGGTCGAGCGTCGTGATGATATTGATCATATTTTAATTGAAACCAGTGGTTTGGCTTTACCTAAGCCATTGGTGCAAGCATTTAATTGGCCTGGTATAAAAGAATATTGCACTGTGGATGCGGTCATCACGGTAGTGGATGGGCCTGCGGTAGCGGCAGGGCGTTTCGCTCATGATGCTGATAAAGTTCAAGCTCAACGTCTTGCTGATGAAAGTTTAGATCATGATCCAAGTTTACAAGAGTTACTCGATGATCAGCTGAGTGCGGCGGATCTTGTTGTTGTGAGTAAGAATGACTTACTTACGGACACTGAAAAAGCGGCCGTGGCGGAAATTATTGCCCATAAAGTACCCGCTAAAGTGAAAACGGCTTACATTGACCATGGTGTCGCTCCATTAGATATGTTGCTAGGTATGGAGTCAGCGACCGAAGCGCACATTAATCATATCCATAATCATCACGATCATCATCATGCTCATGGTGCAGAGCACGATCATGCCCATGATCATTTCGATTCTTTTGTTTTGTCGTTAGGGGAGGTCGATTCAAATGTGTTGCAAGCCGTATTAAATCAACTTGTAACAGAGAACAATATTTATCGAGTTAAAGGCTTTGCGGCGGTTGCAGGAAAACCAATGCGTCAGGTATTTCAGGTCGTTGGCGAGCGTCTAGAGCGCCATTTTGATCGTTTATGGACACCAGAAGAAGAGCGTAAAACGCAATTGGTGTTTATTGGTAAGGGGCTGAATAAAGTAGAAATTGAAGCCGCATTAGCAACGGCGATCGCAAACTAGGATTGTACTAAATGCATCTATTGGCAGCGAAACCAGGTGGCTTTGTTGATGATGAGGGGATTATCGACCTAGATCAAACGTCTGGCGATATTGTTCTTTTATCAGCTTCGGACAGTGTGTTGAATGCCTGCGCGTTAGCAATGGACGACATTAACCAAGCGGATTCTGAGTATCTCTTACCGAGCATTCGATTAGCCAATTGGATGCAATTATTAAAGCCTGCCGCCTATGATTTGTACGAAGATAGCGTATTAGAGCAGGCTAAGTTGGTTGTCGTTTCTCTGCTGGGTGGGGCGCACTATTGGCCCTATGGTTTTGAGCGTTTGGTGGCATGGTCAAAAGCCAAACCAGGACGTAGTTTGATTTTGGTTCCCGGTGATGATGCGTTAGATAACTCGCTTTTTGAGGCTTCTACAGTGACCACGAAAGTAGCAATGGATGTATGGCGCTATTTACGAGAAGGTGGCACGCGGAATACTCGCTCTTTATTACTGTTTCTTGCCTATCAATTAAATCCGCAGGCGTTGATTGAGTTATCAAATCCTGATGCTACATTGCACTACGACTCTCCAGCACCACTGCCTGCCTGTTTCGTCTATCACAAATCGCACTCTAGCAGTATTCAGGAGTGGCAAGCCGATCATGGTTTACGGCAAGCAGACGGCGTATTGTTGTTTTATCGCAGTCATGTTCAAAGTGGTAATACTCAGATGTTTGATGATCTGATGACTGTTTTTGCCTCTCAGGGGCTAAGCGTTATTACCTTAGCAATCCGGTCCTTAAAAGATGACATATCTCTGTCTATGGTTAACGAGGTGATTAATCGACTGTCTATTAAGGTGGTTTTAAACGCAACCGGTTTTGCCAGTAATCGAGTCGGAAGCCCTGATTTAGCGTCAGAACCGACGGACTTTCAATCCTCTTTTGATCGTGCTATTCCGGTATTGCAATTAATTTTATCCAGTAGTACGGAGGAAGATTGGTTAAGTCAGTTTCAGGGATTACGCAGTCGTGATATGGCCATGCAGGTGGTTTTGCCAGAAATGGATGGACGTATTGTGACCCGAGCCGTGAGTTTTAAGCAACATGCCGCTTACCATGAGCAAGGGCAAATTAATCTAGTTCAGTATGGAATGCATAAAGAGCGGGCTGAATTTGTCGCTGAACTGGCTAAAGCCTATTGCCGATTAAGTGAGAAAAACAATTCACAAAAACGCATTGCGTTAATATTGGCCAATTATCCTACAAAAGACGGCCGTATTGGTAATGGTGTGGGCTTAGATACGCCGGCCTCGACAATCAATATCCTATCGGCTCTGGAAGGTGCGGGTTACCCGATAGAAAATATTCCAGCGACCGGAAATGCTCTAATAGAAGAGCTGTTAGGTTCGATTACTAATAACCCAAATACGCTCCATGAAAGAGGCTGTTGGCAAAGTCTATCACTAAAGGATTATCAGCGTTATTTTGAGGCGTTGCCTGTTGCATCTCAACGGGCGGTTTTAGAACGCTGGGGACAGGCAGAAGACGACCATAAATGTCGTATGCAAAATGGTGAAGCGCGAATTATGTTGGCGGGGATTCGTCTCGGAGAAACCTTTGTGGGGATTCAACCTGCCCGGGGTTTTAATTTGGATCTGGCGGCAAATTATCATGATCCAGACTTGATACCACCTCACAGTTATTTAGCCTATTATTTTTGGTTACGGCATGTGTACCAAGTTGATGCCATTGTGCATGTGGGTAAGCACGGGAATCTAGAGTGGCTTCCAGGTAAAGGTGCGGCGCTGTCTGATCACTGTTGGCCGGATATCGTATTGGGTCCAATGCCACACTTTTATCCTTTTATTGTCAATGATCCGGGAGAGGGGGCTCAGGCAAAGCGTCGGGCGCAGGCGGTCATTATTGATCATCTTATGCCTCCTATGACAAGAGCGGAAACCTATGGCGAGTTGTTAGAGCTAGAAGGGCTAGTTGATGAATATTATCAAGCTCTGGGAATGGATGTTCGTCGAGAGAAATGGTTAAAAGAACAAATTTTAATGCTGGTGGAAAGTACTCATTTATTAGAAGAGATTGCCTTAGAGAAAGGCGCGGATGAGTGTCTTGTGTTGGAGAGTCTTGATACTTACTTATGTGAAATCAAAGAAGCACAAATTCGTCAGGGGCTACATATTTTAGGGCAACTACCAGAGGCTGAAAAACTGGCCGACACGCTAGTCGCATTATTACGATTACCCCGTGGAAGTACTTCAGAAAGCCAAGGCATTCTTCATAGTCTCGTTTCTGACTTGGGACTAATGGAAAAAGAACATGTGTTTGATCCTATGACGTCTTTGGCGACCCCTTGGTTGGGTGAACGACCTGATTGTTTGCAAGAATTAAGTGACGTAGCGTGGCGAACCAGTGCGGACACTAAAGAGCGGTTAGAATGGTTTGCGGAAACGCTTTGCCTTAAGTATTTAATTCAAGATGAAAGTGATGCATCATGGTTTTCAACTTTGCCTTTGACCATGCGCCTTCTTGAGCATGCCAAGCGCCGTTTGATGCCCTCATTAGTCAAAAGCGCTGTAGATGAATTACAGGCTTTATTGACCGGATTAAGTGGCGGCTTTATTCCTCCTGGTCCGAGTGGGGCTCCCACCCGTGGACGTTTAGATACTTTACCGACGGGACGTAATTTCTTTTCAGTTGATAATCGAGCGATACCTTCTCCTGCAGCTTGGGCTTTAGGGGAAAAATCGGCACAAGCGCTAATTGAACGGTATTTGCAAGAACATGGAGATTACCCAACTGAAGTTGGTTTATCGGTTTGGGGGACGGCCACCATGCGAACTGGCGGAGATGATATTGCTCAGGCTTTTGCCTTGATGGGCGTTCGTCCCATTTGGGCGCCTGGGTCAAATCGAGTGTCTGACTTTGAAGTCTTACCTTGCATGCTATTAGGGCGTCCAAGAGTTGACGTTACTTTAAGGGTTTCTGGATTCTTTCGTGATGCGTTTCCTAATGTGATGCGATTGTTTGATGCTGCTGTTCAGGCGATTGCTGATTTTATTGAGCCAGGTTCGGGAAATGTCATTCAACAGCATATTGCGGATCGTAAAACCCTTTTGATGACTCAAGGAATGGGGGATTCTGATGCTCAGCGACAAGCCAGTTATCGAGTGTTCGGAAGCAAACCTGGTGCTTATGGCGCAGGGTTACAAGGTCTAATTGATGAACGTTGCTGGGATTCAAAAGAAGACTTGGCTGAAGCGTATTTGAATTGGGGGGGTATGCTTATGACGGTAAAGCGGGTGATGGCGTTTTAGCTAGAAGTGCTTTATCTGACCGATTGTCTCGTCTGGATTTAGTGATGCAAAATCAAGATAATAGAGAGCATGATATTCTAGATTCAGATGACTACTATCAATTCCAAGGTGGAATGACCAATGCGGTTACCGTGTTAAAAGGAGACGCTCCGGACGTATTCCATAATGATCACTCCAATCCGTCTGTGCCTAAAATTCGCACCTTAAAAGAAGAGCTGAATCGAGTGATACGGACCCGGGTTCTTAATCCAAAATGGATCGATGCTATGCAAGAGCATGGTTATAAGGGGGCGTTTGAAATGGCTGCAACAGTAGATTATTTATTTGCTTATGATGCCACGACAGATTTGGTTGCAAATTATCAATATGAGCAAGTCTGCGATAGGCTACTGTTTAATGAGAAAAATCGAAACTTCTTAGAAAAAAATAATCCTCATGCATTAGAAGAAATGGCAGAGCGTTTACTTGAAGCGTGTCAGCGGGGGATGTGGACTGAGAGTGATGCAAAACAAGAGGCATTGCAGAATTTGCTATTAGATATTGATCATCAGCAAGAGCAAGTTCATCAAGACTAATAAGAACACCCTTTCTATAGTTTGAAAATTAACGCTTCTAAAAGAAGTGAATAATAAGAGACAGATATGATGAATCAAGACAATATAAAAAAAGGCATTATGATTTGTGGCCACGGTAGCCGCGATAAAGATGCGGAAAGAGAATTTGGGTTGGTCGCGGCGGGATTAAAAAAACGCTTCCCTAGCTTACCGGTTGAATATGGCTTTTTAGAGTTCTCTGCACCGAATATCCACATGGGATTAAATCGTCTCGTTGAGCAAGGTGTGAAAGAGATTTATGCCGTTCCGGGAATGCTTTTTGCGGCTACTCATGCAAAGAATGATATACCGTCTGTTTTGACAACTTATGAAGAAAAAAACAAAAACTTAACCGTCACTTATGGGCGTGAGTTGGGTCTTCAAGAAGATATGATCACTGCATTTCAGGCGCGTATTTATGAGTCATTGGGTCTTGATCCAGCGAATCCACCGGAGAGCTTGTATGATACTTTATTGGTTGTAGTTGGTCGTGGGACATCGGATACTCATGCGAATGCAGAAGCGGCTAAATTGACTCGTATTGTTAATGAAAATATGGGTTTTGGCTGGGCTGATACCGTCTATTCGGGAGTTACTTATCCTTCTGTAGGGGCGGGTTTAGATAAGCTGTTGAAGTTGGGTTATAAGCGCGTTGTTATTGCTCCTTATTTTTTATTCACAGGTCGTTTAATTAAGCGGATTCAAGGGTATGTTGAAAAAGTGGCGCAGGAAAATCCAAGTGTTGAGTTTATTCAAACCCCTTACTTGAGTGACCATAGTAAAGTGATTGACGCGTTTGAAAATCGCGTTAATGAAATTATGACTGGAGCTTTGGCGATGCAGGGCGAGACGTTAATGAGCTCATTTAAGCGTCGACTTGCCGCCGGTGAAGTGGATGTTCATCACCATCATGCTGAGTTTACGGACCCGCAAGACGATACTCAGGGCTTGTCTGCATCCGATCACGCCCATGATCACGAGCATTCACACAGCCATGATCATTCTCATGGTCACGAGCATTCACACAGCCATGATCATTCTCATGGTCACGAGCATTCACACAGCCATGATCACTCTCATAGTCACGAGCATTCGCACAGTCATGGTGTTTATAAACATATAGGTCATCCAGAAGGACCAAGAACCATGATTGGTGAAGGCATTTGCTGCTGCTTTATGGGACAGTTCACAGAGGAAATTTTAGCCGAGGAAAGAGATAAGATTGAAGCAGATTGTAATAAAACGGCTTTTGCCCATAAATAAAATGGCTTTTAAATTAATATCTCTTAAAATAAAAAAATTTGTTAAAACGCGTTGTTTGTTGCTACTTTAAACGAGCGTTTAATTATTATTAGGTTTTTAAATGATTGAAAATCCTCTTTCTTTGATGAGTTCAAGTTACGGTATAATTGTACACCGTGACTTTAAACCGCTGTACGTTGATGAGCAATGTGCTTTTCTTTATGGTTTTGAGTCATCGAAAGAACTTGAAGCATTCGATTCATTGCTATTATTAATTGACGAAAGTGATCGCTCTGTAGCGCAACAGATGTATAAAGAAATCATGTCTGGAAAGAGGAAACCTCAAGTTCAAAGCTATAAAAACCTAGACAGGTACGGTGCTGTTAAACACATTTTGAGCATTGATCATATCGTCGACTGGGAAGGAGAACCGGCTTTACAAGTGTCTATTATTGATATGACACCTCAAGTAGAGGCTGAAAATCGGTTAAGAGCCAGTGAGCAAAGGTTTCGAGATCTAGTAGAAGGCTCAATTCAAGGTATGGTTATCCACAGTAATTTTAAGCCACTTTTTGTTAATCAGGCTTATGTGGATATGCTGGGGTACGATACGATAGAAGAGCTTCTGAGCTTGCCTTCTATTGAAATATTTTTTGTGGGTGAGGATGTTTATCGTGCTTCAAAAAGAGCAAAGAACATTCTTGATGGCAGAACAGATAAGCAAAGGACTCGTCATTTTAGTCGTAAGAAAAATGGTGATGTGATTTGTGTTGAACTGGTCGAAAGAGTGATTATCTGGGATGAAAAAGAAGTGATTCAAACCGTATTAATTGATGTTACTGAACAGGTATTGCTTGAAAAACAATTAATTGAAACGGCAAACACAGATGGTTTAACAGAACTGCATAATCACCGGTTTTTAATTGATTCCTTTGAGGCTTTTTTTTCCTCTACTGATACATCCATGATCGCTTGTATTTTATTAGACCTTGACCGCTTTAAAGTCATTAATGATACCTATGGTCATTTGATTGGTGATGATGTTTTACGACGCTTTGCTTCTATTTTAAAGGAAGTTGTCGGTAGTTTAGGTATTGTGGGTCGTTATGGAGGAGAAGAGTTTTTAGTGTTACTCCCCAAACTAGGTATTGAAGAGGCGATTAGCATCGCGAACCAAATTTGTGAAAAAACGCGTACAAGCCCGTTATCTTCTGATAAAGGCGATATTTATTTCACAGTAAGTGCGGGTGCAGTACAGCAAAAGGAAAGCGACCAATCAGTACATCAAATAATTGATCGTGCCGATCAGGGGTTGTATCAAGCAAAATTAAACGGTCGTGATCAAGTCGTTGTTATGGATTAGATCCCCTTAAAGATAATATATCGATTTATTGGAATATCAAATGTCAAAAAAAGTGTATTGCATTGCTCAATTTAAGCCAAAGCTTGGAAAGGAAAAAGAGTTATTCTCCGTATTACAATCTTTGGAGCCAAATACATTACGGGAAGAGGGCTGTTTACAATATATCGTTACTCGCCATATTTTGAGTCCATTTGCGGAAGGTCAGAGTTTTCCTATTGTATTTAACGAAATATGGGCGGATATGGCGGCCTTTGAAGCTCATTGTCAGAGAAAAGAGGTTATGAATTTCTTTGAAACGTATTGTGCTGCTGAGGATGGCCTTGCAGAAGACTGGAATGTTAGTGTGTATTCTGATGAGCCAGAGCAATATGATGCTCCCGTAATAGAAGCATAAATACCGTTTTCATAAACTCATTTTAATGAGAAAAACCATTCTAGATTATTTAAGTTGAGGATTTCATGAGCAAAGTGCATTTTATCGGTGGCGAAAAAGGCGGTGTTGGTAAGTCCATGACGTCAAGATTGCTAGCTCAATATTATATTGACAAAGAGGTTCCATTTTTAGGGTTTGACTGTGATTCTTCCCATGGTACTTTTTCTCGTTTTTATTCTGAGTTTGCTTCTCCCGTTATTGTCGGTGAGGAAGACAGCCTTGACGGAATGTTAATGGCTATTGAAGAAAATCCAGAGCATGATCTGATCATTGATTTGGCCGCGCAAACCTCCCAATCTTTAGGAAAATGGATTGAAGAGACTGACGTCTTTGAGTTATTAGATGAGATGGGTTGTCAAGTGTATCTTTGGCATGTAATGGATGACGGGGCGGACTCGGTCACATTATTGGACATCCTTTTAGATAAATACACCAAATCTGGTGTTGCTTTTGTCGTGGTTCAAAATCTAGGCCGAGGAGACAATTTTACTCGCTTTCATAAATCGGCGACTTATCAAAAAGCCGTTGATAGAGAAGCTGAGTTCTTCGAACTGGCTAAATTACAAACTAAACTGACTCAAAAAATTGACTTTAATAATTCAAGTTTCTGGGCTGTGGCAAATGATAGACGTTTAATGAATATTGCTGAAAGGCAACGTATGAAAATTTGGTTAAAGCATGGTTATACCCAATTAGATATGTTGTTAAAAGAGTAAGCTTGTTTTCCCTACTACGGGTTTTTGTCTAAAAGCCCGTTTATTCTCTTCTGCTATTTGTCTCTTATTGCCTAGCAATAGGTGCGTTTAGTGAACCATTATTCTCATTTCATAAAACTGTCACCAGCTTGACATATTCTTCAATTAGATTTATTGCCAGCCTAAGTGCATGCGGCTGCCACTTACTAATTTAATTCTGTTTGGAGTAATGAGAGATGACCATAAAAAGCAATTTTGAAATTGGTTTTGACGAGTTTGATGAAATGGTTCGTCCAGCACCTGCTGTTGTCGATTTTGATACGATTACTGAAGCGGCTATGTCACGCCGTTCATTTCTAGGTGGTGGGGTTGCTTTTGGCGCAAGTGCATTTGTTATGGGGTCAACGGCCTTGTCAGTCACTAATGCTGTTGCAGCGGATCATAAACAGAGTCGATTAGCTTTTGAAATGGTTAAAGCGAATACGCTTGATACTGTGACCGTGCCAAAAGGGTATAGTTGGCAAGTCGTGGCTTCATGGGGGGATCCGCTTTGGTCGAAAGCTCCAAGTCTTGATACATCAACGGGTGGTACAGGTGAATCCCAAGAGATGGCTTTTGGTGATCACAATGATGGCATGGCACTCTTTAGACATAATGGTAAAACTATCCTCGCGGTTAACAATGAATACACGAATTACAATACTTTATTAGCAAATCGTGAAGGTGGTATTCCAACAACTTCGGATGATATTCGTAAATCGAAAGCCGCTCATGGCGTGTCTGTTGTTGAAGTCAGCCAAACGGAAGGTAAATGGCATATTGTTAAAGACTCTAAATACAATCGTCGTATTACTGCTGAGACAGAAATGTCCATAACCGGCCCTGCTCGTGGTCATAAATTGATGCAGACGGCTGCAGACCCAAAAGGAGAGGTCGCAAAAGGGACTTGGAATAATTGTGGTAATGGACAAACGCCATGGGGCACGTATTTAACCTGTGAAGAAAATTTCAACGGCTATTTTTCATCAAGTGATAAAGATTATAAGGTAAGTCCAGAACTAAGCCGTTATGGTGTTAATGTGAAGGACAGTGGTTATAGATGGGCTATGGCAGATGATCGTTTTGATCTGGTTAAAACCCCAAATGAACCAAACCGCTTTGGTTATATCGTTGAAATTGATCCAACTGACCCAAATTCTATGCCGAAAAAGCGTACAGCATTAGGTCGCTTTAAACATGAAAACGCGGAAGTGACAGTGGCAGCAAATGGCCACGTGGTTGTTTATTTAGGCGATGATGAGCGAGGCGAGTTTTTATACCGCTTTGTTTCTGAAGGTAAGTATACGGTGGGTGGTGATCATTCAGAATTGCTTGCTAAAGGTACTTTATTTGTTGCGAAATTCCATGAAAATCATAAAGGTGAATGGCTGCCCCTAACTCCTGAAACCACATCCATGACGGAAGCTGAAATTGCTATCCATACTCGTTTGGCCGCTTCAAAGGTTGGTGCGACAACAATGGATCGCCCTGAGTGGGTCGCTGCGAATCCTAACAAGGTAGAAGCTTATTGCTGCTTAACGAATAATAAGAATCGTGGACTGAAGACTAATGCTGGTGGTGATGCAACGCCTCCTACAGGACCAAATCCAAGGGTGAAAAATAATTTTGGACAAATCGTTCGTTGGAAACCTACGAATGAAGATCATACTTCGAACGCTTTTGATTGGGATTTGTTTTTGTTAGCAGGTAACCCCGCCGTTTATGATGATGCTAATGCTGGTTCAAGCAATATCAATCAGGATAATATGTTTAATTCTCCAGATGGTCTTAAATTCGATTCAAAAGGCTTGTTATGGATTCAGACTGATGGAAACTATTCAAATAAAGAGGGATTTGCTGGTCAAGGCAACAATCAAATGCTGGTTGCGGATACTGAGACAGGCGAGATTCGCCGCTTTTTAGTGGGACCAAAAGAATGTGAAATTACCGGTTCTGCTTGGAGTGCGGATAAAAAGACAATGTTTATCAGCGTTCAGCATCCAGGTGAGAAAGGCAATTCTAACTGGCCTGATGGAGGTAACTCAGCCCCTCGTTCCAGCGTCATAGCGATTTCTCGTGATGACGGTTCTGTTATTGGATAACGGTATAGTTGTTTTAAAATGCCACTTCTGAGTAATTAGAAGTGGCATTTTTTATGGTAAAAAGAAAAAGAAGCGACTATTTTATTATACGGTGTATTTGTATTCTATGCAGGTGTATTAAGTCAGAAGGGGTCCTGCTTAGTGAGTTTATACTATGGTCAAGAGTTATAACTATAGTGTATAGTTTATATGTCTTAAGCGTTGTGTTAGTCGTGTCGATTAAAAGATTACTTTGGGTATAAAAGACATTTCATTTTAGCTTTATATCTGTTAAGTATATTGATTTAGAAAGGTTTATCTGAAAAATAACAACTTTTACATTTTAGGGAGAGTCGGTTGCAACTCGCTTTCACTCGTTCATTGTTTGGTAAACAAGCGATTGCTACATTTCTTGTGGCGGTAATACTCAGTCTTGTTGTAAGTGCCATAACATTTTCTTCAAACTTAAGCTCAAGTCGTGAAGCGATTACGCAAGAATTTAATGCGTTGTTATCCGTTATTGAAAAGCCTGCTGTTCAAGCTGCATTCAGGATTGATGAGGTGCTTGCTCAACAACAAATAGATGGGTTAATGCAAAATAAGTACCTATTAAAAGCGGAAATGTTAGATGAAGACGGTAAAATTTTTGCTTCCAGCTCAAGACATGCTCAACATTCTCGTTTTTATACAGAAATGGCGAATTGGTTGCTACCTGAGATTGATCAATTTGAGCTGGTTTTAAGGTTTGAAGATCGTAGTGTCATGCTAGGTAAAATAATACTAACGGCTGACAGAGAATCTCTAATCGAAGAAGTGTTACAAAAAAACATTTTATTATTGATTAGTTCATTAATAAAAGACATTTTTTTGGCTTCCATCATATCCTTGTTTTTCTATTATCTAGTTACCAACCCGTTACAAATTTTAACCGCAACGTTGAGTGACTCAAGCCGAAAATCTATGAATACATTGCCTGCTTTATCTCCTCCTGGCCATGAGAATGATGAGTTAGGTGAGTTAAGTCGAGTGTTTACTAATGTCTGGCAAAAACTATCAGATACCCATGTTGCACTTGAATACAATATTATTCATACAAAAGCGATAATTTCACATGCTGGTGATGCTATTTTTTTAGTGGAAGAGGATGGCCGAATCTGCTTAGTGAATAAGGCTAGCGAAAAACTCATTGGGCGTTCAGAAGAAAGGTTGCTAGGTTGCTATATGGAAGAATTCCATACAGAAAAAGACTGGGAGTACTTTAATGACCTTTTGCTTTCTTTAGGGCTTGACCAGCCTCTGACATTGGAAACACATTACCTTTCAGACAACGGCATAAAAATACCCGTTGAAATACGATTAATTAAATATAAATTACAGCATAAAGTGGAAGTGCTTCTATTAGTACGTGATATTTCTGCTCGTAAAGAAGCTGAAAATAGAATCAATCGCTTGGCTTTTTATGACCCTCTTACTCAGTTGCCTAACCGAAGGTATTTACTTGATAAACTAGATAGTTTTAATCAGTCCACAAATGAAGTTAAGAGAACTGGGGCATTGTTCTTTTTAGATTTGGATAGGTTTAAAAATATCAATGATTCTCTTGGCCATAATGTGGGTGATAATTTATTACGTTTAGTTGCCACTGATTTGGAAGGTGTGACTCGCAATGAGATGGTAACAGCTCGCCTTGGTGGTGATGAGTTCGTTATGTTATGGCCAAATATTGAAGGGAGTGAGGAGTTTGTATCTGAAAAAGTGGGGCATTTTGCTCAAGAAATCATTAATGTTTGTTCTCTGCCTAAGAAAGTTGGTTTTCATGAGTTACATATTACCGTAAGTATCGGTATCACGATGTTTAATGATGTTGAATACGATTCCACTCTCTTACTAAAACAAGCGGATACTGCCTTATATAAAGCTAAAGATGCAGGTAGAAATACGTATCGTTTCTATTCTCCAGAAATGCAAGCAATGAGTGATGAAAGGATGTTAATGGATAAGGCTATGCATGATGCCATTGATAACAAAGAATTCGAATTGTATTTTCAACCTCAAAATTCATTTGATGGTTCATGTATTGGTGCTGAGGTGCTAATACGTTGGCCACGAGTCGATGGCTCTTTTACTCCACCTGGTGTGTTTATTCCATTAGCAGAAGAAATCGGTTTAATAACGGGTATTGGTGATTGGGTAATGGAGGAATCATTTAGGCAGCTTTCCATTTGGATAAAGGAAGGATTTTGGCAATCTCATTGGAAGTTATCAATTAATGTGAGCGCCATTCAATTTCAACAGGCTGAGTTTCTTGTTGCTCTAGAAATGCTACTTACGAAATATGCACTATCAGCAAAACTTATTGATTTAGAAATCACGGAAAGTATGTTGTTAGGAGACTTAACAGTTAGTCGTAAAAAGATGAATAAGATAAGGGAGCTGGGAGTATTTTTATCAATTGATGATTTCGGTACAGGCTATTCGTCCTTAAAATACCTGAAGACCCTGCCTATTAATCGATTGAAAATCGATCAGTCTTTTGTCAGGGATTTATTGATTGATAGCAGTGATGCCGCCATAATTGCCGCGATTATTGCCATGGCAAAGGCGCTGGATATAGAAGTTATTGCCGAAGGTGTTGAAACAGAGGAACATTACTGCGAATTACAACATATGGGATGCGATCGTTTCCAGGGGTATTATTTTGGTCGACCGATGCCTGCTGTTGAGTTTGTGAAAAATTTCTCTGTTACTTCCGATCCAACTAAATATATTTAACTAGATATTGATAAAAAGAGTATAGGCGTGATGGTTAAAAAAATTGTATTTGCTCTTTTGTCTTCGTTTGTAGTATTTGCTAACGCTGAGTCTGAGATTCTTCCATTTAAGGATGATACGACTCCGAATGAAAGCTCTTTTGTGAATGATAGTTTAATACCTGCGTTAAATAATTTAGGTGATGAGCCTGAACGGCCTCCTACGATTAGTGAACGAGCTAAATTATCTGATGGTTTATTGGAGCAGAGGGTTCGTAGAGAGAGCGCAACGACATCAAATCCATTTGTGATTACTCCCCATAGACCCAACTATTTTTTACCTTTAGCTTATACCCATGATCCGAATTCTCGTAACCAATCTGAAGACAGCCTTTCTGAAGAAAGTTTAGACAGCCTTGAATTTAAATTTCAAATTAGTTTAAAGTTTCCCGTGTCGACCAATGTGTTAAATACGAATACCAGTTTGTGGTTTGCCTACACCCAACAGGCTTATTGGCAAGCATATAACTCAGAAATTTCAGCTCCCTTCCGAGATACCAATCACGAACCTGAAGTATTTCTTCTTTATCAAGTGAAGGAAGCGGGTGGCTTTACGCCTAAGTACGTTAGTTTTGGTATTAATCATCAATCAAATGGTCGAGTAGAGCCTTTTTCTCGGTCTTGGAATCGCATTTTTGCAGAGTTTCTTTTCGAACATGAAAATACGGTATTATCGATCAAACCTTGGTACCGTTTACCTGAAAGTCGTGAAGATGATGATAATCCTAATATTGAGAAATACTTGGGGTATGGTGAGTTAAATCTGGTTCATGTTATCGATGACTATAGTATTGATTTGATGTTAAGAAATAACTTACGTACGGATAATAAAGGCGCTATACAGTTAGGCTTTACTTTCCCTGCCTGGGGGAAAATACGAGGTTACGTGCAATATTTTAATGGTTATGGGCAATCCTTATTGGACTACAATAACAAAACGCAAAGCCTAGGTATTGGTGTCACTCTTACCGATTGGCTGTGATGAACGCTTTTTTTAGTTTTTCATAAAACGGTCATTTTTCTGTCTCTTTTTAGTCATTATTTTCTTCTAACCTGACTAAAGAATGAATATGAGACAGTAGCTATGGCGGTATTAAAGCGAATCCACCACTTAGATGTTTTAGCCTTTTATTGGTGTATGGCTCGTAAACGTAGGGTATTTTTTACCAATGTTAGCCGTAAAGTATCATTTACAGCGGACGGGCCTTTTTATGCTCTGATTGCTGCACTTTTATATTTTTATGATCAATCTCAGTGGTTGATTGCTTTATTGAGTGCCTTCTTATTAGAAAGGTGTTTGTATTTTTTAGCAAAAAACAGTTTTAAGCGCCATCGCCCAGCCGAAGCATTAGATAATTTCAAAAGTTTTATTCGCCCATCCGATCACTTTTCTTTTCCATCAGGACATACTTCTGGTGCCTTTCTTATTGCGTATTTTTTGTCTGAATGGATCCCAGAATTGAATGTATGCTGGTATTTTTGGGCATTAAATATTGCATTTTCTAGAGTTTTTTTAGGGGTTCATTTTCCTACCGATACTGTGATGGGCGCGGTGCTTGGTTCTGGTTGCGCATTTATTGCTATTGGAGTTTTAATCGGATGAAGATATTGTATGGTGTGCAAGCGACGGGTAATGGTCATATTTCAAGGGCGAGAGCGTTAGCGCCATTATTGAATAAATTAGGAGTAGACGTCACTTATCTATTCTCAGGCAGAGAGCCGAAAGACTTTTTTGACATGGAGATCTTTGGTGATTATAAAGTTAAGACGGGGTTAACGTTCCAATCTAATAATGGTTCATTGAATCTCTTTGATACCTTAAGCAAAGCTCAGTTAGCTCAATTTGTGAAAGATGTGACGTCTTTAGATTTAAGTGAGTATGATTTATTGGTCTCTGACTTTGAGCCTATTGTTTCATGGGCCGCAAAAGTGAATAAGAGAGAGTGCATTGGAATAGGGCATCAATATGCCTTTTTGTTTGATATTCCAAGGCATAGAAGTTTGTTTGGGGCATTTCTATTTAAATGGTTTGCCCCTGCAAGTAAGCAAGTTGGGCTTCATTGGAGTCCTTTTAATTACCCTATTCTTCCTCCGATAGTAATGAAGCATGCGGCTACTGAAACGGTTGACCCTAAAAAAGTACTGGTCTATCTACCTTTTGAATCATCTACTGTAATGATAGATACATTGAGAGCGGTAAAGGAATATGAGTTTTTAATGCATTGTAAAGACATTAAACCTGGTCAATACGATAATGTGACTGTGCATCCATTTGGACTTGAGTTATTTCAAAAAAACTTGCACCAATGCCAATCCGTATTATGTAACGCGGGTTTTGAATTAAACTCAGAAGCATTAAAATTGGGAAGGAGAATTTTGGTGAAGCCTTTGCATGGACAAGTTGAACAGCATTCGAATGCTATTGCTTTAGATGTTTTAGGGTTAGCACAAACGACGAATGTTTTAACGGCCGAAGTTATACATTCTTGGTTGGAAACATTAAAACCAATACAAATAGATTACCCTGATACCGCGAGTTATTTAGCTGATTGGTTAGCTGATGGTGCACAAAAACCGATACCTAGCATGGCGAAAGAGCTGTGGTCTCAAGTTGATGGGATTGATTATGAGGAACTTGATTTATTTGTTACCTCTACTTAATACCGTTTAAAATTAACGCATTTTGATCATAAAAAAAGCAAGGGTTATACGTTCTTATCTATATCTAGCAAGGTGACTTATTCTTAATACGACGGAATAGAATATTTTTTGTCGGCTAGACGCCATCAATGAGCATAATAAGGTGAATTCAAAGGGGATTCGACTGTACAATGTGGAAAAGACTCAGATCATTTTATTGATTTGACGTTGTGCCATATTACAGCTTTGTTAGGATATTTATTATGCAAACAGCGACAGCCACTCTGAACTCCCTTTCTGTTGTACCGACTGCTGAAGCCTTGAAGGTTAGAGATGCTTTAATTAAGCATGGGTTGGAAACCCCCATGATTGATAATGGCTTAACTACGGAAGAGAAATATCAACGTATTAAGCATGCGTTTGAAGATGTCGTAACAACGTTAGGTCTGGATTTATCTGATGACAGTTTAGCTGAAACCCCCCATCGTATTGCAAAAATGTACGTCAAAGAAATTTTCTCAGGATTAGATTACGGACAATTCCCTAAAATTACCGTTATCGATAATAAGATGAAAGTAGATGAGATGGTAAAAGTTTGCGATATTAGCTTTACCAGTACTTGCGAACATCATTTCGTTACCATTGATGGTCTGGCTAAAGTTGCGTATCTACCAAAAAATAAAATTATAGGCTTATCTAAGATAAATCGTATTGTTCGTTTTTTTGCTCAACGTCCGCAAGTGCAAGAACGTCTTACTCAGCAAATTTTAGTTACGCTGCAGGCAATGCTTGAAACGGATAATGTGGCGGTTAGTATTGTGGCAACACATTATTGTGTCAAAGCGAGAGGTGTTATGGATGCGAGCTCATCAACACAGACAACGGCCTTAGGGGGATTGTTTAAGTCTAGTGATAAAACTAGAGCCGAGTTTTTAGCGAAATAAACCATTTAAATACGTACTTTTTTGGCAGGTTAGCGATCTTTTTCTGATTTCATTCTATGGCTTGATAATTGCTTTATATAAATCAATGAGATAATTAAGTTGATTAAATCCATTGGATGGGGTAATTATTCTTATATAAAACTCATGAATAGTGTAAATAAATATAAAATGATGTGCCGGATAGGCTCAAGCCTGAGCAGTCATAATAAGAGGGCTAAGAGGTATGAAAGTAAATTGGAAAGAGTACGATTCGAATGATTTTTTTGATGAACTTATTACTGAATCACAGGAGCCAAGAGCGCCGTCCAAGAAGTTAGTCAATTACTTGTCGTCTCTAGAAGTGGATGAACTAGAAAAAAGGCGATTAATGGCTGAAGCCACTATTCAAGAAATGGGGGTTAGTTTTACGGTTTACACTGAGGAAGGCAACATCGATAGGGCTTGGCCTTTTGATATTATACCAAGAACAATTTCTGCTGCTGATTGGAAAATAGCTGAAGCAGGTTTAAAGCAAAGGCTTACTGCACTTAATCTCTTCATAAACGATCTATACCATGATCAAAATGTCATTAAAGATGGCATCATTCCTGAACATATTATTAAAGACTCTAAAAACTTCCGTCCAGAGTGTGTCGGGATCTCGCCTCCTTTTGGTGTTTGGGCTCATATTTGTGGCACTGATTTAGTGCGTGCTGGTGAAGGCCAGTTTTATGTCTTAGAGGATAATTTACGGGTTCCATCTGGTGTGTCGTACATGCTAGAAAATAGAGCCATAACAAAAAGAGTCTTACCAGAGCTTTTTGAAAACGATACTATTTTGCCAATCGATGACTATACGTCTAAGTTGTTTGATATGTTGGCGGCACTTTCCCCAAGAAATATAGAAGTACCTGAGATAGTGGTATTGACTCCCGGTATTTTTAACTCGGCCTATTTCGAACATGCCTTTTTAGCTCAACAAATGGGTGCAGAGTTGGTAGAAGGTAGTGATCTGTTTGTCGGTGACGATGATTGCGTTTATATGAAAACCATTGCTGGTCCAGAGCGTGTTGATGTTATTTATCGACGTATTGATGATCTCTTTATTGATCCGGAAGCGTTTGATCCTAACTCTGTATTAGGGGTTCCAGGGTTAATGAGAGCATGGCAAAAAGGCAATGTCGCGTTGGCTAATGCACCTGGTGCCGGTGTTGCTGACGATAAAGTGGTTTATGCCTATGTCCCTGAAATTATAAAATATTATTTAAATGAAGAACCAATTCTTGCAAATGTAGAAACGTTTTTATGTGATGATCCTGAGCAGCGAGAATATGTTTTAGATAATCTTGATAAACTCGTTATCAAACCCGCCAATGAGTCTGGTGGGTATGGCATGCTTGTCGGGCCGCACTCTACTAAGAAAGATCAAGCTTTATTTGCAGACTTGATTAAGTCGAATCCTCGAAATTATATTGCGCAACCAACATTAAAGTTATCAACATCACCTACACTTATAAGTAAAGGCGTTATTGAACCAAGGCATTTAGATTTACGACCATTTATATTACAAAGTAAAGACACTTATGTGACCACTGGTGGCTTAACTCGTGTAGCGATGAAAAAAGGCTCCCTTGTGGTGAATTCTTCTCAAGGCGGTGGTAGTAAAGATACTTGGATTGTTGACTTGGAGGCTGAATAAGATGTTATCACGAGTAGCTGAACGTATTTATTGGAGTGCACGCTACATTGAGCGTGTCGAGAACATTGCTCGCTTAGTGAGCGTGTATGACAACATGTTATATGACCTTCCAAAAGGGGTCGATATTAGTTGGTATAACCTTGTCGAGATCAATGGTAGTACAGAGTTATTTCATGAGAGATATAAGGTTCAGGACGAAAAAAATGTTCTGAAATTTATGTTAGAAGATGCTACTAACTCAAGTTCTATGTTGTCATCGATAAAAATGGTACGTGAAAATATACGTACCACGCGAGATGTTGTACCTGAAGCCACATGGGAACTGATTAATGAGCTTGATATTTATGCCCGTCAAAATATTAAAAAGGGGATAAATCGTTCAGATAGACATACTTTTCTGAATCGAATCATTGAAGGTTGCCAAACTATTAATGGTTTGTTGGCTGGAACGATGAGCCGTGATGCTACTTGGCAATTTGTCCTGTTAGGTCGAAATGTTGAGCGTTCTGATATGACCACTCGGGTATTAGATGCGGCTGTTTCTTTAATGCTACAACATCAAGAAGAGGAACGATTAGCGCTAGCTCAAGTGTTATGGTCAAAAGTCTTGAAGTCTCAAGGGGCTTACTTAAATTATCGTCGCACCGTTCGTACTTCTATCAGTGGTGCTAAAGTAGCTAAATTTCTGCTAAATGATCCTTATTTTCCTCGTAGTGTTAGCTTTTGTTTTAGCGAAATGTTGGTTGCTGTTAATAAGCTACCCCATGGAGAATCTGTACTAGACTCGTTAAAAGTACTCAAAGAAATGGATTTTGAAGTGACGACCTCTGACGACCTTGACGAAGAGTTTCGTAATTATTTGAACGAGTTACAGATTGGTATTATTCAGCTCAGTAGTAATATTACTGAGAGTTGGTTTTCATTTGATAAAGAAGGAGAAGCGGCTTGACCATTCGTGTTGCTCTACAGCACAAGACTGAGTATAAATTTGACCGCCATGTAAACGTAGCACCCCATATTTTACGTTTACGACCAGCACCTCATTCTCGTACTCATATACACAGTTACTCACTCAAAGTAACACCTGAAGATCACTTTTTAAATTGGCAACAAGACCCTTTCGGGAATTTTCAATCAAGACTTGTGTTCCCAGAAAAAACGGACACATTAACCTTTGAAGTGGAAGTGATTGCCGACATGACGGTGATTAATCCATTTGATTTCTTTGTTGAAAAATATGCTGAAAACTATCCGTTCTCATATGATGAACAGTTGCAAAAAGAGCTAAAGCCCTACTTAGAAATAACGGAGTCGGGACCATTACTAAAGGAGTATGCTGCAAGTATTCCCAGAGAGGAAATGCCAATCAACGATTTCTTAGTTATGGTGAATACTAAGTTATCTCAAGATATTGGCTATGGTATTCGTCTTGAACCGGGAGTACAAACCAGCGACGAAACCCTTGAGCTGGCTAAAGGGTCTTGTCGTGATACTTCTTGGTTGTTAATTCAGTTATTTAGACATTGTGGATTGGCGGCCCGTTTTGCTTCTGGTTATTTAGTGCAATTAACATCTGATGTAAAAGCTTTAGATGGCCCATCGGGACCGGAAGAAGATTTCACCGATCTACATGCATGGTGTGAAGTCTTTTTGCCTGGTGCCGGCTGGGTTGGACTTGATCCGACCTCAGGCTTGTTTGCTGGAGAAGGACACATTCCTTTGGCTTGTACGCCGGACCCTGTGTCAGCTGCCCCGATTACTGGCTTTACAGATAAGTGCGAAACAGAGTTCAGTTATTCTAACGTCGTGACTCGTATACTTGAAGATCCTCGTGTTACAAAACCTTACTCCGATGGTGACTGGCTAGACATTAAAGCATTAGGTGATGCGGTTGATGAAGAGCTAACGGCTGGTGATGTACGCTTAACCATGGGGGGGAACCAACGTTTGTTTCTATTGATGACATGGACTCAGCTCAATGGAATACAGAGGCACTTGGTAAAGATAAACTGAAGCTGGCGAAAGACCTTTTATTGCGTTTGAAAAAAAGGTTCGCGCCAGAAGGCATGTTGCATTACGGGCAGGGTAAATGGTATCCGGGGGAAGAAGTTCCTCGTTGGGCCTTAGGGTGTTTTTGGCGTCTTGATGACAAGCCTCTTTGGCATAATACTGATTTACTTGCTCGTGTGGATAAAGATTATAAACACGATGCGGCGGATGCGAAGCGGTTCGGCCAAGCATTATGTGAAGTATTGAAGCTGAATGATGCGTATTTAAAGCCGGCTTATGAAGATACTTTACATTACTTATGGATGGAGCAATCACTGCCTGAAAATGTAGACCCAACGAAAGCCGATTTAAGCGACAGTTTAGATAGGCGCCGATTGGCAAAATTATTAACGCGTGGTTTAAATACGCCGACAGGTTTTGTGTTGCCTTTGCAACCACTAGAAGTGGGCTCAGGTTGGGAAACCTCTGACTGGCCTATGAGGCGTGATGTGTTGACCTTGATTCCAGGGGACTCGCCGTTAGGATATCGCTTGCCTTTGAATTCATTACCTGCCGTCACAGAAGAGGAGATAAAACCGGAAAGAGATCCTTTTGAGCCTCGACAACCCTTGGTGTCAACTGTTCCTCCTGCTCGTGATCCTCGTTCTATGATGTCTTCTTTGAGAAAATCTAATGAAGAAGTTGATGTTAATGAAGTCAAACAAGCTAAAGAAAAAAACCATAGAGAGGTTATTCGAACAGCATTATGTATTGAGCCTCGTGAAGGTAAATTGCATGTGTTTTTGCCTCCTGTTCAACAGTTAGAGCATTATGTTGAATTGTTGCATGCCCTTGAAACTGTGGCGGCTAAATTATCTTTACCACTTATTATTGAAGGTTATGAGCCACCAAGGGACCCTCGGTTACAACGCTTTCAAATCACGCCTGACCCAGGTGTTATCGAGGTCAATATTCATCCTGCGTCAAACTGGGATGAAATGGTGCATAACACAGAGCTCTTATATGAAGAAGCGCGTCAATGTCGTTTAGGAACTGAGAAGTTCATGATTGATGGTCGTCATACGGGAACCGGAGGAGGTAACCATATTACCTTAGGTGGCTTATCTCCAGCAGATAGTCCTATCTTAAGGAAGCCTGATTTGTTACGCAGTTTGGTTACTTTTTGGCAACACCATCCTGGGCTATCGTACCTGTTCTCTGGTATGTTTATTGGTCCAACGAGCCAAGCGCCACGTCCTGATGAAGGTCGTGATGAAATGATGTATGAAATGGAAATCGCTTTCCAAGAAATGCCTGATGGCTTTGTTAAGGAGCCATGGCTTGCAGATCGCTTAATGCGTAATTTGTTAATTGATATTACTGGCAATACACACCGCTCAGAATTTTGTATTGATAAACTCTATGCATCAGGAACCGCGAGTGGTCGACAAGGGCTTTTAGAGTTCCGTGGTTTTGAAATGCCACCGCATCCACATATGTCTTTGGTGCAGATACTCCTATTACGTTGCCTAGTCGCTCGTTTTTGGAAAGAACCTTATAAGAAACCGTTAGTTCGTTGGGGAACCTCTTTGCACGACAAGTTTATGTTGCCGCACTTTGTGTGGAGTGACATAAAAGAAGTGGTTAAGGATCTTCAGCAGCATGGTTATCCATTTAAACTGGAGTGGTTAGCGGCTTTTGAAGAGTTTCGTTTTCCTCACTATGGTCGTTTACAAGTAGATGATATAGAACTTGAACTGCGTTGGGCTATTGAACCATGGCATGTACTCGGTGAAGAAATCTCTATGACGGGAACCTCTCGATATGTTGATTCCTCTGTTGAACGTCTGCAAGTTAAATTGACAGGCTTAACAGAAGGTCGTCATGTTTTGTCTTGTAATGGGCGAAGAGTCCCGATTAAATCAACAGGGACTCATGGTGAATTTGTTGGCGCCGTGCGTTATAAAGCTTGGGCGCCACCATCGGCTCTTCATCCAACGTTAGGTGTTGATACACCACTTGTATTTGATGTGATTGATACTTGGAACGGTATGTCGATTGGCGGGTGTACTTATCATATCTCTCATCCAGGTGGACGTAGTTATGAAACCTTGCCAGTTAATGCAAATGAAGCGGAAGCCCGTCGAGTGAATCGTTTTTGGGATAATGGCTTTACTCAAGGTCGTTTTAACGCACCGGAAGAGTTTGAAGCGTTAGGGCATTTTTACCCAAATAAAACCGCTTCAAAACCAATGGCTCCTCCAGCAGAGGAACCAACGGGAGAATACCCACATACACTTGACCTCAGGAAACGGTATAATGCGCTTTAATTTCTTTTATTGAGCAAATACTGGCAAATGCAAGCTATGCAAATACAATCACAAACAAGCTCTCTTACTGAGCCCAATGAACTTAAGGCCGAATTATCATGGTACCCTCTATCTGAGGGTACTTATGATGAAGCGTTTACTGAAAGTCGTACACCTCGGCCTCATTGGCAATCTCTATTTGAGAGTATTTCAACGCTTGGAAAGGAGGGCTTAAGCGATAGAGAGCGTCGAGCTCAGCGAATCCTTAGGGATGATGGTGCAACTTATAATTTAGCCGCTGAACCCATGTCCCCAAAAATTTGGGGGTTAGACCCAATCCCTCTTATTTTAAATGATAAGGATTGGTTGCAGATTGAATCGTCTTTAATTGAACGGTCGTCTTTGTTTGACCTGATTCTAAAAGACATATATGGGCCTCGTAACTTAATAAAAGATGGCATCATTCCGCCAGAAGTTATTTATGGGCATCCTGGGTTCTTACGTGCTTGCCAAGGTATGTCGGTCCCTGGAAACCATAACCTACTCTTGCATGCTGTTGATATGGTACGTACTCAAAATGGTCGTTTTTGTGTCATTGGTGATCGTACACAAGCGCCAAGTGGTGCTGGTTATGCCCTTGAGAATAGAACCGTATTATCCAGAGTCATGCCAAGTATCTTTAGAGGAAGTAATGCGCATCGGTTAGCTTATTACTTTCAAGCTTTACGGAATATGTTGGCGAAGTTGGTTGCAGATAAAACGGACGACCCTCGCATAGTTATCATGACATCAGGAGCGTATAGTAGCTCCTATTTTGAACAGGCTTTATTGGCCAATTATCTAGGCTATTCATTAGTTCAGGGGCGAGATTTAACGGTCCGTAATGGTCATGTATGGTTAAAGTCTCTTCAAGGCCTTGAGAAAGTGGATGTGATCTTACGACGCGTGGACGATGCCTTTTGTGATCAGGCTGAATTAAGGTCTGACTCGTTTATGGGGGTGCCTGGCATTTTAGAGGCAATCCGCTCTGGTAATGTCGTTATGGCAAACCCGTTAGGGTCAGGCATATTGGAAACACCAGCTTTATTAAAATACTTACCAAAAATAAGTCAATATTTTTTGGGGCAAGACTTATCGATGGAATCGGTTCAGACTTGGTGGTGTGGCGATGCAGATGATTTTAAATTTGTAAAAGAAAACTTACGTAATTTAATCATTAAGCCAGCGATTAGAAGTGCATCCGCACCAAGCGTATATGGTCGACAGTTATCGAACCTTGAAGAAAGTCAGCTATTAGCACGGATTAAGCAAGCGCCACATCGATACACGGCTCAAAGCTATTTAGCCGCCTCTCATACACCTTCTTGGCAAAATGACGAAATTTGCTCAAGGCCTTCTATCCTTCGTACTTTCACTGTCTCAAATGAGGACAGTTATAGTGTTATGTCGGGCGGTTTGACAAGAGTGTGTGCAGGAGAAAATGACACCATTGTCACCAATTATAATGGGTCGATGAGTAAAGACACTTGGGTCATGTCTGATGAATCCAGAAATGATTTAACGCTTGTTAATAAACAGGAAGCACCGCATGGAATACATCATTCCAACTTACCTAGTCGAGTAGTAGAAAACCTATTTTGGATGGGGCGCTATTCTGAACGAGCTGAGATGACAATGCGCTTATTAAGAACCGTCTTTTCTCAAATGAATGGGGTGGACTCGTTACCAAAAGAGTGCCGTGATGTGCTTTTTAAGGCGGTATCCGTTCAAACGGGTTGTATTCCGGGATTTTGTGAAGAGTCGGAGGCGTTATTAAACAATCCTGAGCCTGAGTTTGTTGCTATTGTTGCTGATGGCACACGCATAGGTTCGGTTAAATCAAACCTGTTAGCACTATTGACCTGTGCTGAAGAAATAAAAGAGATGCTTTCAGCAGATACCCGAAAAATCATCAACAATCTTCGAGATTACTTGTTTGAATTGGATCGTGCGTACATCAATGGTTTACCTGAAGCTCCTGAAGAATCGTTGGACAGTTTAGTTACTTGCTTATTGGCTCTTTCAGGTTTGAATCATGAAAGTATGTTGCGTGGTATTGATTGGAAGTTTCAGGAAATTGGTAGACGAACGGAAAGGGCAATTCAGACCGCGACTTTATTAAGATCGACCTTGACGGTTTCCTTATCACAATTAAACCAGCAACAAGTACTCGAGTCTGTTTTACTTAGTGTCGAAGCGCTAATTTCATTTCGAAGAAGGTATCGAACACAAGTAGAAGTCGAGTATGGATTAGATCTACTTATGTTAGATGAGACCAACCCAAGGTCTTTATATTATCAAATTAATCAATTACAAAATTTGGTGAACGAGTTACCTAGAAGTAAAACCGCGTTGAGAGACATGAGTGCAGAAGTTCGTCTTATTATGCAATCATTAAATGACATCCAATTAGCGAACCTAGATGCGTTATCGGTTGTTGATCCAGTGACAGATCAAAGAGAAAAATTAAATCAGCTGATGATGGAATTAGAAGAAAACCTTGTGTTATTTACGTCAAAAATCAGTGATAAATATTTTGATCATAAAACAAGTGGACCACAAAAGCTTGTGAGTACCGAGTGGGGAAATGATGTATGAGGTATCGAGTTCGTCATATTACAGAGTATAAATACGTTACCCCCGTGTCTTTATGCTACAACGTTGCTCATTTATTACCTCGTGACACCCTGACTCAACGTTGTTTAAAGAGCTCTATTCAAGTACACCCAGAGCCGATTAGCCAGCAGGAGAGAACGGATTACTTTGGTAATAAATCATTTTATTTTTCGGTGCAAGATGCACATAAAAAACTGGTAATCGACGTGGTTAGTGAACTTAAAATAGCCACAAATATTGTATTGCCTAACTTAAATCAAGGACCAACATGTAAGGAGTACCTTGATTTGTTAGCGGTGTCTAAATCCCCAGATTTTCTAGAGTCCAGAGAGTTTTTGTTGGATTCACCAATGATTCGTGCTTCTGCATCTTTAGCGGATTATGCTCGTGAGGTATTTCAAGACGATGAACCATTATTGTTAGCGTTAAGAAAGTTCACAACTAAAATTTTTACGGAATTCAAGTTCGATCCCAATGTCACGACCGTTGCGACTCCCCTTGATCAAGTACTCAAATTAAAAGGCGGCGTGTGCCAGGATTTTGCGCATCTTGCGATTGGTTGTTTAAGATCTTTAGGTTTCCCGACTCGCTATATGAGTGGGTATCTTGAAACTTTGCCACCACCTGGTAAGGAAAAATTAATTGGAGCGGATGCCTCCCATGCTTGGTTCTCAGTTTTTTTGCCGGATCTTGGTTGGGTTGAATTTGATCCAACTAATGATGTTATGCCTACGACACAGCATTTGGTTACTGCTTGGGGGCGGGATTATTCAGATGTGACCCCTTTACAAGGCGTGATTTTTGATGGTGGGGAGGGGCAAACCTTGTCTGTATCCGTTGATGTGCAAAGGCTTGCCGCTTTAAATTAACCTATTCTTGAACGTCTACTGGACACATTCCTGTATTTGATCTGGTAGGCTTTGATGCAACGTAAATTGTCCTTTTAGATTCTCTATGAACATTATTTAGTGAGTTGTCATGACGTCTCCCAGTCAAGCCTATAAGAAACTTATTCAACAAGATAAAATCGACTTTGATGAAAGTCAGCAAGATGCCTTGAGTGCCTTAGATCAATTATTTAATCAGCTAACACGGGGCAGGGAAATGGCTATTGGTGCTCAATCCTCGTCTAATGCATTAGGCGTATACATGTGGGGGCAAGTTGGTCGAGGTAAGACATTACTCATGAATTTGTTCTATCAGTCGTTGCCTGAGGGATTAGGGAAACGTCTGCACTTTCATCATTTCATGGCGGATTTACATAAAGATTTGAATCGAACACAGGGCGTGAGTGATCCATTAAAAGTCATTGCTAAAAAAATGGCTCAAGAGGTAAAGGTCATTTGCTTCGATGAGTTCTTTGTTTCGGATATTGCTGATGCCATGTTACTTGGTGGTTTGATAGAGGCGTTATTTGAACATGGTGTGTATCTAGTCGCGACATCCAATATTCCGGTTGTGAACTTGTTTCAAAATCAGCTACAAAAAGAACGTTTTAAACCGACTATTGAATTATTGAATAGGCATTTACAGAGTTTTGAATTATCTGGCGAGGTGGATTACCGTTATCGCTTACCTCTTGACCAAGCTATTTATTTTGTAGAGAAAGAAGTACTGCAACAAGAGATTATTTCTCGCTTATTTCTAGCAGATGATTGTAAGCAGCAAGAGATACAGGTCAACGGCCGTGATATTTTTGTCTTAGCTAGCTCAAAACAAAGCGTGTGGTTTGACTTTGTCGGCCTGTGTGAAGGGCCTCGATCATCAAATGACTATATAGAATTGGCAAAACGTTATCGGCATATGGTCGTATCGGGCATACCGGAATTAAGTAATGAACCTTATGAACGGATTAAAGCAAGAGGCACGGAAGATGGTGCTGTTGGCTCAGGGGTAACTGGGGCTCGACAAATAACTCTGGGAGTAAATGATGACGCTGTCCGACGGTTCATTAGTTTAGTTGATGAATGTTATGACCAAAGAGTTGTGATGTATTTTCAGGCGGATGTGCCTCTTGATGCACTTTATTGTAATGGTGCTTTACAGTTTGAATTTAGAAGGACCTTAAGTAGAATAACAGAGATGCAAACGGCGTCCTATTTATTCATGCTATAAAAAAAGCCTCTTAGTGACTTTACTAGGAGGCTTCCTTCTTATCTTTCGTTCTTTATTTTAGAGCCTGAGTTCACCTAACTTTCATCGTAGCTTAGTAATTTCCGGCTTTAAAAAACATGGTTTCTCCAGAACTGTCATCTACGCCATCATTATCTGTCATAGCATACGCTTGACCTTTGGTATCAATGGCAAACCCTTCTAACTTATCTGTTATAAAGCCATTAAGTGAGGCTAAATCAGGAATAAAATCGCGAACCATTTGTTTTTTAACAAGAGGTAATTGACCACCTAATTTAGCAGGAACCATTTCAGATTTGGCGATTTTATAAAGACGCTTGATTTTTGCGGCAGAGCCTATTTGATTGTCACGTTCAACTACGTAAACAGAGTCACCGTAGGCGGTAATTTCAGATAACCCAATCCAACCTTTATTGGAGGCTTCGGTAGGATAAGCAACGGCTCCCCACTCTTTGGTTTTAGTATTGTAAGAAACTAATTTTACTCTATTATCCGCATCGTCCTTCCATTGACGTTGGATAGCAATCCATAAAGTATCACCTATACGAGTGATACCTTCAGCACCAAAGCGCTTTTCGACGGCAAGGAGTTCACCAGGAAAGGAGACTTCTTGTTTAATCTCACCCTTCGAATTGACATTATATAGGGCATGTGGAGTCAGCTTATCTGTACGACCTTCTGATGCAATCCAAAATCCTCCTTTCCCGTCCAGTGTAATGCCTTCTTGGTCTAATTTCTGTGCTGGCATACCATGACGAGTGACGGCTGTTGCTTTAATGATACGGGCAGGCGTTTGATTGGCGTCAATGGTAAAAATTTGAGGCTGGCTACTGTAAAAACTGTCATTCACGGCATAAAAAATACCTTCTTTTTTATCATCCGCCACTAAACCAGATAAAGCCCCCCAACCAATAGGGCGGTTATCTTGCATCATTGATTCTATTTGAGGATATAAAGACGCTTGATCAGCCAATTTATAAAGCATGACATGGGCTCTTACACCACCGTCTTTAATTAGATCTGTTTCATTCGCACTAACAATTAAATTACGCTCTGGAATAGCTATTGCAGACTCTGGTGATAACCCGGAAGGTAATAGTTGAATAAATTCCGGTTCGCCTCCGGTATCTTTATACACACCAATAATAGAGGATCGTTCAGCAAGAACAAATATATAGGTGTCTTCTCCAAAGGTAGCGACCTCTAACCCTTCAGGTTCTACACCTTTGTTGCCTGAACGTTTTTCAGGGTAATGACCTGCCATTGCCACACGGAATTCAAAATCGAGCCCTGACTCATACATGATTCGTCCGTCTTTGTGAAAAATAGTAAAGCTACGAGACCCTCCTTCAAAATCACCTTCATTGGCGGTGACGAAACGGTCATTATCAATCCATTTGACTGAATCTGGCTCACGTTTTCTATTTAGCTGTACTCCGTCAAACGTGAGTGCTCTTTCCTCTTTTAAATCTACATTATATAGATCGACACTACCTGCTGAGAAATGGTTGAGGGTTTTTCCTGTATTACCATCAATGATGGCTATGTGATTATTTTCTTGCAAGGTTACTACGATTTCATTGAGTTCATTAATGGCAACAAACTCAGGTTCAGGATCTGAAGGTGCAATTTCAGATAACCCTGTTAAATTAATGATTTTTTGATTATTACAAGCTAATTCGCCATCTTTGACTGGCGTGATGATCAAGCTTCCTGCAGGGTATTGTGGTAGCGCTCCGTCGTTTAAGTCTTCGTCTCTTTCATTCTCAATGGCAGTCGCCACAAAAGACATGTCTGGGGAGACGGCTACAGAATCAGGTTGTCCTCCTAAATCACAGCGAGAGGTCACTGTTTGGTCTGCTAAATTCACTGCCGCTAAGTATCCGCTTGGTACTGTGTAGCTAACGGATGTATTTACACCAGTAATGGCGTGTGTTTGAGTCATGCTAACGGATGTAGGCTCTCCTCCGAGCGAAATAAACCCTGCCGCTTTAGGGTTATTTTCATCTGTAATATTAATAAAGCCTAAACCTCCTAATGGGCTATCAGTGTAAATAACGGTTAGGCCATCTTTTGAAGCGGTAATGATTTCAGCAGACGTTTCTTGGTCTTTTTTTGCATCAGAGGGGAGGTTATTGGCTGTTGACCAAGATGAAATGCGTTGGAAATAATCTGCTTGAGCAAAAGTAGATACACTAATTGCGCTGATTAAAAGAGCAATGTGTTTCTTTGATAGCATCTGTTTCATTACTTTCAAACCTTTTATGTGAATAAAGTGAGTTTGAAGCATAGAAAAAGTATGTTTCGTTTTTATGAATTAGAGAGAAATAAAAAACCAACGCACACTTTGGGTTGATGTTTGTTGGCTTTATCGTGGCGCTCTATTTTATTTACTTTAATTTGTGAGCTCGTAGAGGGTTCTCTTGAGTTTGCATGTATTCGTAGAACCTCATGGTGTAACCACATGATAACGGCTCTTCAATTTGATTCATCAGTAGGTGATTCTTTGCGTCGACATTAGGAATGCCATTAAAGCTGATAATATCAAAGCTACTCGGTTGAAGAATTGATATAAGTTTATTAAAAATTTCGCAGTTCGTTGGTGTTAGATCAAGATTGGTTTCAAAGCTCACATAGGAGCTTTCTTCTTGAGGTGTAATATGCATAGTCGCATAGAAACCATCTTTAAGCGCATTCATAGAATAGCCAAAAGGTTCAAAGACAAAGTCGTTAATTTCAAAGCCAGGAAGAATGTCTTCAAAATTCATTAGGGTACGAATGGTTTGAGCATCTTGACCTTCGCTGCGTAAATAGTTAGCGACAGGACCTTGAATATGATACATCAGCAGTTCATAGGTGTAATCATTATCATCAGGAACATAAGGTTTATCCAGGTGATAAATGTAATTATGATGTGTATCTAGGTTACCTAATTGGTAAGCGACACCGGACATCCTTTTTTGTAAGGAGCTGATGTCTTCGGCAAAGGAGGATTTTTGTAGATGTGATTGGTACTCATTTTTACGTTGGAAAATAACAGATAGAATTTGATCTTTTTCAAAAATGTCCATAAAGGTTTTTACAGACTCAACGAGCGTGGTTGTACCACAAGTCAGCATAACAAAGTGGTGTTCCCATACAAACAAGCTAGATTCGGACAGCAAGTAAGCATCGCATTTATCGTTTGAAATGTTTGAAAGAATTGTGGCGTTACATGTAGCGACCATTTTTTCCCAAAATGGCTGCCCTAGAGAGCGAAGAGAAGGCGCATTTTCAGCAACAACGACTTCTACCTTTTTTTCCGAACCTTCAAAGAACATCAAATCTTTTACCCTCCAATTTACAGCACCTTTGGCGGTGAATAGCACCGCACTCTTAAAGGTGGCTATTGTAGCGGTAAATACTAAAATCTAAAAAGAAAATGTACTAAAAATCAAAAAAGCTTATTTTCAATATACGCTATGTATTGCCTAAAGTCTTATTTGTAACCGAAGTTCGAATATTGTGTCGTTTTGTAAATAAAGATTGTATTATTCTTGAAGGTATTGATTTTTAAGTAACTTTCAGAGGGATTATAATGTCGAGCTTGAATGAAAAAAACGTAATAGCAGGGAAAGCGTCACGTATAATCTTGCTTGCATGTTTAACTTCTGTTGGTATTGGGCAGTCATTTATTTTTACCTCTCTTCCTCCAATTGGTCGAGAAATAGGGCTCTCCGATGTGCGCATTAGTAGCATTATTACTATCGGTGCGATTTTCTTCGTTATCGGTGCGTTTCTTTGGGGAGGGATAATTGCTCGTATAGGGAGAATGAAGTCCATACTTTTTGGTATGTCTTCATATGTCATTACCTTAGGCTTTACAGGGTTTGTATTACAACAGTCTTTATTAAAAAGCTTGCCTGCAGAGACTACCTATTACCTTTTAATCTGTTTAAGAATTGTATTTGGTTTGGGTATTTCGGGAATAGTTCCAGCCATTCAAACATATTTAGTTCTCCATGGTGATCCGAATAAACGCAGTTCTACCATAGCATCCATAGGTGCTTCCTTTAGTATTGGGATGATTTTAGGCCCAGCACTTGCTTCTTTTGCGAGTAGTATTAGTTTAACTGCTCCCTTTTATTTAATTGCTGCGTTCGCTGTATTGTTATTTTTATTGGTCTTTCTTATTGTAAAAGATACGACACACGTCAAAGTTATGATCAAACCGAAAAGCATTAATTGGCTCAAACATCCTGCTTTACCTTTTTTAATTATGTCGACTCTGGTTATTTTAGGTATTACTGGTATCCAACAAATTATGGGATTTTTATTGCAAGACCGGTTTGGTTGGAGTGCCGTAGAAACGACGACTCAATTAGGCTATGCCATGATGGTGATGTCATTAATGAGTATTCTTGTGCAGATGGTGTTGGTACCGAAGTTTGAACTTGGGCCTACTATGTTGATTTATTTAGGTGTGCTCTTTGCCGTAATTGCGCAAGTTTGCTTTATTACTATGCAATCGTATTTTGGTATTGTTCTTGCTATGGGATTATTTGGTATTTGTTGTGGATTCCTATTTCCAGGGGTAATTACTGCACAAACGATATTAGCTGAAAATGATGAGCAAAGTCGGTTAGCGAGCGTGAACGCTTCCCTACAAGGTGTAGGTGGTGCGTCGGGACCCATTTTAATGGCGTCTTTATATCAGATAAACTCAACCATTCCGTTTGTTTTTCTCGGCATAGCTTACCTTATTTTGTTTATGGCTTTTTTGCATTATAAAGTGAGAATTCACCATAAAATAGCGTAAATGTACGGACTTGAATACGATTAAGCTGTTCTCTATGCGACATGCCCAACGCGTTTACTAAATCGAATTAGAAGCAATTCAATGTGCTGCATGCATGGTGTTTATTTGGCTTAGTGCGACTATTTATTCATTTGTGAAACCATCTCATCTTTCAGAATTGGTGATGACAATAGAAAAAATCCTAATCGAATGGATTTTTATGCTCTACAGATTTTCGCCTGCTTAACTATCCTGTTTGATTTTCCTAATTTAATTTCAATCCTCAGTTTTAAAGTGAGCTAGGCTTTTTTTATGAAGTGTTTTGTTCTATGACTAAAAATTAGATTAATGATATGGAATGAAGTCTATGCTGGTGCTATTTTGAAATTACACTGATATTTCGCTAAAAAAAGCATTGTCAAAACGGAAAATTGTATGTGAGAATGTCATAAGTTTCCTATTGGAAATTAAATTCATTTTTAGGGAAGGCTAAGACCTACCTAAGGATTTTTATTATTAGGCAAATTGAATATGACAACTCTTGTTGCCATATTCAATGAATTTAAGTGAGAGAACATCATGGCAATAAGTTTATTTGATTTGTTTAAAATTGGTATTGGTCCATCAAGCTCCCATACAGTTGGTCCAATGATTGCTGCAAATGAATTTGCTCAGTTTTTATCAAATGAGAATATATTGGATGATGTTTTTAGAATTGAATGTGAATTGTATGGTTCATTAGGAGCAACAGGTAAGGGTCATGGTACTGGAAAGGCGGTATTGATGGGGTTAGAAGGAGATTGGCCTGAGAGTATCGACCCAAAATCAGTTGATGTACGAGTTGAAGCAATCCACACCAATCATGCTTTGCTCTTGCTTGGTCATAAATCGTTAACTTTCCACCCAGAAACAGACCTAATCTTTCATAAAATCAAACGCTTAGATTTTCATGCTAACGGTATGACATTGCGTGCATTTAATAATGAATTGAATTTAATTGTTGAAAAAACCTACTACTCGGTAGGTGGCGGCTTTATCGTTAAAGAGAATTCAAAAGGTGACGTTGAGCTGGTAGAAGACAGCACCGAGTTACCTTATGAGTTTAATAGTGCGGTGGAACTACTGGATTTATGCAAACGGCATGACTTGAGTATGGCTGAACTCATGCTAGAAAATGAAAAAGTATGGCGCTCTGAAGCGGAAATTAAAACGGGCATTCTTAATATTTGGAGTGTAATGCAGGAATGCGTTGAAAACGGCAAGGCAAATGAAGGCATATTGCCTGGTGGTTTAAAAGTAAAGCGGAGAGCAGCGAGTTTATTTGCGGATTTAAGTAATAAAAATAGAATGGATATGATTACTCCGTCTCTAGGCGCTATGGATTGGGTAAATTTATATGCACTCGCTGTAAATGAAGAAAATGCTGGTGGAGGGCGTGTCGTAACGGCGCCAACCAATGGCGCCGCAGGAATTATACCAGCCGTTTTACATTACTATTGGGACTTCTGCCCTCGCTCTAGCGAGCAAGGGATTATTGACTTCATGTTAACTGCTGCGGCAATTGGCATGCTGTTTAAGAAAAACGCGTCTATATCTGGTGCCGAGGTCGGCTGTCAAGGTGAAGTTGGTTCGGCTTGTGCTATGGCCGCGGCTGGATTAGCTGCCGCAACAGGCGGTACGCCTGAACAAATAGAAAATGCCGCTGAAATAGGAATGGAGCATAATTTAGGACTAACTTGCGACCCAATTGGTGGTTTAGTTCAAGTGCCTTGTATCGAGCGCAATGCGATGGCATCCGTAAAAGCAATTAATTCGGCTTCATTAGCTCTAAGAGGTAATGGGTCCCACTATGTCTCTCTAGACAAGGTGATTAAAACGATGAAAGATACTGGACTTGATATGAGTGAAAAGTATAAAGAAACTTCTAGAGGTGGATTAGCGGTTAATGTAATCGAGTGTTAGTTCTGTAAAACAAACTATTCTTTGCTTTCAAGGAAGAAGGTACTAGATTAGTAACTATTGATTTACAAAAGTTAAAATTCTAAAGGGTTTTTATATCTGTTGGTGCATAGTAGAATGGCGCCGTTTTTACAGTTTTATGACGAAATTGTAGTAGATTTATGAATTTCAGGTGTGGCTTGGACGTGCCGTAAATGAAGCTAATTCAAATTAGTTTCAAGCCTGAATACATTTAAACCTCAAAAAATAGTAGAGACCGTATGGATCTTTCAAAAAATCAAAAGATGAACTCTTCAGGCTTTGGCTTTCCAGATATTATGCGTCTGATGATTGCTGTTGCTTTTGTCATAGCCGTTGGCCTGTATGCCAGTTCAAATGGTGCGGCCGTATCTAATGTTTCTATTCTTGCCATTGCGGCGGCTATCGGCGCTTATATGGCATTGAATATTGGTGCTAATGATGTTGCCAATAATGTCGGACCTGCGGTAGGTTCCAAAGCTCTTTCAATGACTGGAGCAATACTCATCGCGGCTGTGTTTGAAGCTGCTGGGGCCCTTATTGCTGGGGGCAGTGTTGTTGGAACGATAAAGAAAGGTATTATCAATCCAAACGCTATAGCGGATGCTGAAACCTTTATTTGGATTATGATGGCGGCATTACTTGCTGGCGCATTATGGCTTAATTTGGCTACTTATGTAGGAGCGCCTGTATCCACTACACATTCTATTGTTGGTGGTGTTTTAGGTGCAGGTATTGCTGCTGGTGGTTGGGATATTGCTAACTGGGGGCAAATGGCGGCCATTGCAGCAAGTTGGGTGATTTCTCCTTTGTTTGGGGGGGTTATTGCGGCCTCTTTTCTAATCTATATCAAGCGCAGTGTGACTTATCAGACAGATATGATTACAGCCGCTCGTAAAGTTGTGCCTCTTTTAATTGCGTTAATGGTTTGGGCTTTTTCAACTTACTTGATAATGAAAGGCTTGAAAAAACTGTGGAAAACGGATCTCGTAACGGCGGCTATGATGGGGTTTGGTATTGCCATTGTTGCTTATTTTCTTGTTCGTCCTTTTATTGAAAAAGCCGCTGACAGTTTGAAAAACACCAAAAACTCTGTAAATGATTTATTTACTATCCCATTAATTATATCGGCCGCTCTGTTGAGTTTTGCCCATGGTGCCAATGACGTAGCGAATGCAATTGGACCTCTTGCGGCGATTAATGATGCTTTGATTACGGGGTCTGTTGCATCTAAAGCGGCAATACCTCTATGGGTTATGCTTGTTGGTGGTATAGGCATCGCTGTAGGTTTAGCTCTATATGGGCCTAAACTTATAAAAACGGTAGGTTCGGAAATTACCGAGTTGGATAAAATTCGTGCTTTTTGTATTGCAATGGCCGCTGCGATTACCGTAATTATAGCTTCTCAGTTAGGGCTTCCAGTTAGCTCTACTCATATTGCTGTTGGTGGTATTTTCGGAGTGGGCTTTTTACGAGAATACGTCAAAGCGTCTTATCACAAAAAGCTTGCTTCAATAATTTCTCATTCTGAAGATGCTGGTCATGATGCTGTACAAACAAGTGAATTTGTCGCACGCTTTAAGTCAGAGTCAGTAGAGGGGAAAAGGGCGCTGTTGCGTGAATTAAAAGACTTAGCCGATATGTCTCCTATTTCTAAGCGTGAACGTAAAGGGCTAAAAAAAGCCACAAAGAAAGAGTTGGTGAAACGATCTGCATTGCTTAAAATTGCGGCGGCTTGGATTATTACTGTACCAACTTCTGCCATTTTATCGGCTATGATTTTTTATATGTTATTAGGTTTCAGTGTTAGTAATAATTAATCATAATTTGTAAGTGACGGTAGAGTATTGTATTTTTAAAGCCAGTGTAGCGATCTACACTGGCTTTTTGTTTTATTTTAAAGGCTTAACGGCCAGTATTGAGATCGTTTTATTTTTATTGGTTGATTGTGATGACTGAATAGAAAAAATTAGCGTTCCTATTCTGTTGGTAGAAAAACAGCTTTATAGTAATCAAAACTCTTTAGTAGAGTAACAGGCGTTAATTAATACAAAGGCACGGTTCTTTCAAATAATATTTATTTTAATATTTTGATTAATGTAACTTTTGGGCAGATTTATGACGACAATTACCATAATTGTTCTACTTGCACTTTTTGGTGGTTTTATTGGTTTTGTAATCATGTTGCAAGTGAAAGAGCAGGCTCGTCTTGAAAAGCTTCGTAAGGCGTCTCTTTTGAATAACCAAGCCAGGCAAATACGTCGATACCTTGATGACTTTCCACCACAATACCAACCAAAGGATTTAAGGCTTTGGCTCTTTTCGTGTCTTGTCTCGGTTTTTGATGAACTTTTATCGTTGCAGCCAGATGAATCACTAAAACGCAGGCGGGCTCATGCTGCTGAAGAGATGCAAGAATTTCGTGATAGCAAACAAAAAAGGAAAGCTCGGGCGGTTAATGATGAATTGCAAGTTATAGAGCTAAAGCGTTTGTTTGATTCGTTTGATAACTTCTTAAATGTATCAAAAGAACAGAAAAAAATTGATTCAGATTCGGCGTTTAAATATAGGTCGTTACTGGCTTTTTTTAGATATAAAGTGAGTGCTGATCATAAAGGCTATTTAGCGCGACAAGCCTTTTTAATGAATAAATTTGATGATGCCATTGGTTTATACAAGCAAGCGGTTGATGAGCTAGATCCAATTAAGGAAGTTCCTGAAGCGGATGAGGCAAGGAAAAAGTTCCAAGGGTATGCCGATGAGATCGAAAGTGATCTATTGTTGCAACAGCAAGAACAGGCGCTTTTAGGGGATGATGAAGAGGACGACACGGATGATGAATGGAATAAATTTATCGGAGGTTCGGAATTTGAGAAGAAAAAGTATTTTTGATCTGTGTTGTTAATTCTCGGTTTTATTTTGTAAATTACTTTTTCATATAGGAACAGTTGTGAATCTATCATTGCTTTCGGTATTTATACCGACATTCTTTTTTGTCTCTATTACTCCAGGTATGTGTATGACCTTAGCCATGACAATGGGGATGACGATAGGGGTACGTCGAGCCTTGTGGATGATGCTCGGTGAACTGTGTGGCGTTGCTTTAGTTGCTATTTCTTCTGCTATAGGCGTTGCGGCGTTGCTACTTAATTACCCAAGTGCATTTGTTGTATTTAAATACGTAGGTGGTGCTTATTTAGCATATATTGGCATTCAAATGTGGCGCTCAAAAGGCAAAATGGCGATTAAGTCTTCTGCAGCCGATGGCGCCCCCGCTTCTCGGGTTGAATTAGCAAGCCAAGGGTTTATGACTGCAATTGCTAACCCTAAAGGTTGGGCTTTTTTTGTTGCTTTATTGCCTCCTTTTCTATCAACTGAACAATCATTATTCAGTCAACTCAGTATTCTAGTGGCTATTATTTTAACACTAGAATTTGTTTGTTTATTGATTTATGCAACCGGCGGCAGAACACTGCGTACCTTGCTACAGAAAAGTGGTAACGTAAAATTAATGAATAGAATCGCAGGGACACTAATGTTAGGAGTGGGGGTCTGGTTAGCTCTTGGATAAACGGTGACATTTACATAATATGTAAGATGACTCTTTAAAAATTAAAGCATTGGCTACAATGCTAGTCGATACTGGGGTGTTAATTAGTCGCATTTTTACTCCGTGTTTTGTTTCTAGTAGACTTTTTTCTTTTTGTGAATTTTTTCCCCATTCCATTCATTCCTGAAAAGCTCACTTGTTCAACCTCATGGATGAGTTGACTAAGTCCTGTAATTAATGGGGTCATGAAATGATGGTAACTGATTCTTTTCTCACTAATAGCTTCCAGTTGTGATTCCCAATGGGCCGTCATATCAGGTAATACCATTTGTTTGGGTAAGCTATCTACTAATTGCCTCCCAATGGTTGTCGCATGGATCTCTTTGCCTTTTTTCGTTAAAAATTGGCGTTTAAAGAGTAATTCTATGATTCCTGCCCGTGTGGCTTCTGTACCAAGACCATCCGTCTCGCGTAATACTTTTTTAATCTCAGAATCGGTTACATAACGAGCGATCCCTGTCATAGCTGAAAGCAAAGTTGCATCGGTAAAATGTTTAGGAGGGCTTGTTGTTTTTTCGTCAAGTCTTCCATTAAGGCATTGAACTTGATCCCCTTTTAATACATTTGGTAAGTTTGTATTAGAAAACTCATTTTCTTTGTCGAGCGTATTTTTTACGGGAAAAAGAGCTTTCCAGCCTTCATGTAGTGTGTCTTTTTGCTTTGATATGAATAAACCTCCTGAGACATCATGGTTAATTTGTTTCTCGGCATATTCAAAATTTGGATAAAATTGAATTAAATATTGCCGAGCGATGAGTTCATATATACCGTTTTCGTTTTTAGTGAGGCGACTGGCATCCATTGATTTAGAGGTTGGGATGATTGCATGATGGGCACTAATTTTGTCATCGTTCCAAGCTTTACTTCTGAGTGATAAATTGGCATTTTTAGCGGCTAAAGACAAGTTTGGGGAGGTTTTTGCAATGGATTGTATGACTGTAGACTTGTCATCTAGATGCCCTGTTGGTAGATAGCGGCAATCAGAGCGAGGGTAGGTCACAAGTTTATGTCGTTCATAGAGCTGTTGGCAAATATCAAGAGTTTGCTGTGCATTTAAATTAAAGCGTTTTGATGCATCAATTTGTAAGGCCGATAAATTATAAGGAAGAGGGGGGCTGCTTTTTATTCTCTGTTTTGACCAAGGTAACCGTACCTTTCTTCCCTGTTACTCTATTGACAACATTCTGGGCCAGTTTTTTTGATAGCACTCTGCCATCTTCGTCCATATAAGGGGAGCATGCTTCACTGGGTTTCCATTTTGCTTGGTATTGTTCTTTTTTAGCGGTTGCTAAAGTGATAAATACTTCATAGAAAGGCTTGGGTATAAACTTTTCAATTTCTTGATCTCTATGGACTACCAATCCTAGAATAGGTGTTTGAACCCGACCAATAGATAGAACGCCACTATAGCCTGACTTTTGTCCTTGTAAAGTACATAGACGTGTCATATTTATTCCGTATAGCCAATCAGCGCGAGCGCGGGCAAGAGCTGACGTCGCTAAAGGAACAAAATCGGTATTGTTACGTAAATTACTTAAAGATTTTTTGATAGCACTGGGGTTCATATCGCTAATTAAACAGCGCTTTGTTGACTCGAGCTTTTTTTGCTGACGCCGACATAATTGATCACCTCATCCACTAGAATTTGACCTACTCTATCTGGATCTCCCATGTTTACAAGAGTGTCAGCTTCTTTGATGAGTTTCTTTACAACGGAAAATTGTTTTTTTGTTTGAGGTTTTACCTGATGTTTCCATTTTTCAGGAATAATAGGAAGGTCTTCTTTACGCCATTTTTTATAGTCACTATTATAGGCTTCGGGTTCGGCTTGTTCCAATAGGTGACCGATGCACCAAGTGACAATATCGCCATTGGCTAACTTAATATAACCGTCCCCTTTTTGATGAGGTCTCGGTAGTACATCGGCTACAGCGCGCCCAACGCTAGGTTTTTCTGCTATATATAAGATCATGGTTTTACTTTACTGGTTTTATATACAGTAAAGTGTAACCATGATTATTATTTGACGCTAGTATTAAATTATCGAATGGGAACAACTAGCACTGGAATATGGCTTTGATGAATGACTTTATTGGCTGTGGAGCCTAGCATCATTTGTCCTAATTTAGAGTGTGTACGACTATTCATAACAATGATGTCTGCTTTATAGCCTTTAGCGGTATTTTGGATGGCTTCATGAGGTGCTCCTGCTGCTACTACATACTCAGGTTTATGCTTGAGGTCTTTAAGCTCCTCGCTATTTTCTTCTAAAAATGCGTTGATCTGAGCGTGCATTTTTTCACTGGTAGTACTAATAAACTCTTCTCTAATTCGTTGAAGTGTTTCTGCCGGCAGATAGTTCTGAATCATCCCTTCTGTTTGTGGACTAGTTGGGTTTAAAGCATGCACTAAGATAACTTTGGCTTGATTTTGCAATGCCATACTCATTACAAAGCTCATCGCCTCTTGGGTTTTTCCTTCTAGATCGCAGGCATAAATAATAGTATTGATTTTTGCTAACATAGTGTTCCCCTGATTGATTGTTTAGAACGACTGCTAAGTATATTCAATGGCTTTTATTCTAGTCCAATGGTTAAAATTTCATCTGATGCAGGTCAATATTTGATGAGTGAGCCGATTTTTTTTTATTGTTCCTCATTTCGTCATTATCAGATGTAAATCATGGGTCGGAAGAGGAAAACGTCTATGTTATGATGTTGCTCTTAATTCAAAATACATTTATATAAGAGAGTATTGACTATGTCAGAGTTGTCATTCGACACAAACGAAGCAAAGATTGGTTATGGAATTGGTCGTCAAATTGGTGATCAGCTTCGTGGAAGCGACCTAGGTGAAATTTCTTTAAAGCACCTATTTGCGGCTATTGAAGATGCGTTGAATGACGCGGAAATGCGTGTTCCTGGTGAAGAATTGGAAGCGGCATTTGCCTCTTTACAAGCAACCATGGAAGAAAAGCAAAAAGCGGCATCAGAAGAAACGGTAAAAGCGGGCGAAGATTTCTTAACTGAAAACAAAGCAAAAGATGGTGTTCAGGTAACTGAAAGTGGCCTTCAATACGAAGTGATTGAAGAAGGTACTGGTGCAACACCTACTACCGCTTCTACGGTTCGAGTGCATTACGAAGGTCGTTTAATTGATGGTCAAGTTTTTGATAGCTCTATCGCTCGTGGTGAACCAATTGAATTCCCTGTGACCGGTGTTATTGCTGGTTGGACTGAAGCGTTGCAAATGATGAAAGAGGGGGCTAAATACCGTCTTACTATTCCTGCGGAACTTGCATACGGTGCTCAAGGCGCAGGTGCAATGATCAAGCCTTTCTCTGTATTGGTATTTGATGTTGAGCTAATTGCTGTTGTTTAATCGATAAAACAGCGGTCATCAATAAAAACGGGCTTTTGTAAGCCCGTTTTTATTGTCTATGATAACTATGTTAGCTTAAATCTCTCTTTCCATTAATACGTGAAAGATTCCTGCCTCTAAAAAAACTTTTCCATTTGTCTTAAAATGTTGTTTTTCATAGAAGGCTTGAGCATCCGCTTGAGCATGCAGAGAAACTGTTTTATGTCCCATTTCGCGGGCCACTTGTATGGCTTTAGCTAAAATCATAGACGCGTACCCTTGATGACGATAGCTTGGAAGGACAGCCATACGACCAATCTTTCCTTCTGGTGTAAGCCTTGCTACCCCTGTTGGTACAGCGGTGGTGCCAAAAGAAACAAAATGTACGGATGTCTCATCGAGTTCATCCCATTCATCTTGCTCATCAATACCTTGTTCAATAATAAAGACTTGCCTACGAACAAATTGTAGTTGTGCTTTACTACTGCTCCAATCGGTAGTTAAAACTTTCATAAAAATCCTTCTTAGTCTTCGTTTTCAATCAACTCAACTAGTCCTTGTGCTTGAAATAAAAACTTCAGCATAGGTTCTATATCTGGGTGTTGATTAAAATCTAATTCAGTAAAGTCAAATTCTACTTGATCACATAGTGCTTGAATAAAGCTTTCCAATGACTTATCAATAAGTAAATGATCACCATTACAAAATAATTTGATTTTTTGACTGTCTGTAAATGATTCAGCGTAACAAATTCTTGCGTCACCTGGGCGAAAAAATGAAGCGCCGTTTTTCGCCTGATTTAAGGTTTGGTTAGTTTCTTCTTCCGAGAGGATTTTCTGGAATTCAGGGTATTTTACGTCACTCATATTCTGACCTAACCAGTCTAACAGCTTTTCTGGTTGATCTAATAGTTTACAGAGTTCAGCATGAAGGTAGTGAATGTCGCTGGTATCAATGGCGGCATGATGTAGATCTTTAAAGACGCCTGGAGCGGCAAAACGTTTTTTCTCATCGGCTTCTTCAATGAGTTGATCATGCATCCCAGTTAAGGCATCTTGAATGCTTGGTGCTCTGAAGCCAACAGAATAGGTCATGCAATCATTGTCTAATGCTCGGCCATTATGAGCAAAGTTAGGGGGTAAATAGAGAATATCACCTGCTTGCAATTCGTATTCCTGTGTATCATCTGGAGTAAACTCAGATAAAATATGCAGCTCAATATCTTTTATAGGTGTGTCTTTGTATTGGGAAGGTGATAAAACTTGCCAATGACGAGCGCCAGCAACCTGCACTAAAAACACATCGTATTGATCAAAATGAGGGCCAACACTGCCACCTTCTGTTGCATAGCTGACCATAACATCATCTAAGCGCCAGCTTGGTAAAAAGTGAAACCGTTCCTTGAGTTCTTGAACTTCTGGAACCCAGTGGTCAACTGCCTGTACAAGTAGAGTCCATTCCGTCTCAGGTAGATTCGTAAAAGTATCTTCACTAAAAGGTCCTTGTTTTAACTCCCATGGGGTTTTGCCATGTTCGATAACAATACGAGATTCGACTTCCTCTTCCATCGAGAGCCCGGCTAATTCATCCGCTTCCAAAGGCAATGGAAAGTTGACTAAACCACCTCGAATGACTAAAGGTTTTTGCTGCCAGTATTCTTCCATAAAAGTGCGAATAGTCATGCCACCTAAAATGGAAATAGGAGAATCCAGTGTACTCATGTTGTATCTCTATCAAATAAAAAAGTTGAGTTAATTAAAAAAGAGCCGTTCAGAGGGCTCTTTTTTAATTAGCTAATTAAGTTTAAAAAATAATCAGCTTTAGTCTAGCATGTGAACGCAGAATAAAAGTTTATACGGCGTCAATATTTTTTGCTTGTGCAATGGCATTACCAATATAATTGCTTGGCGTTAATGCTTTTAATTGTTGTTTTGCTTCTTCCGGTAATTCAAGCGTATCAACAAATGCTTCGATTGTTGCTTGGTCAATAGTACGACCACGAGTCAATTCTTTTAATTTTTCGTATGGAGACTCAATTCCGTAACGGCGCATAACGGTTTGGATGGGTTCTGCAAGTACTTCCCAAGCCGAGTCAAGGTCTTGCTCTAGACGAGGCTTATTTATTTCTAGTTTACTGATCCCTTTTAACGTGGCTTGGTAAGAAATTAAGCAATGAGCTAAGCCTACCCCAAGGTTACGTAAAACAGTGGAATCCGTTAGATCTCGTTGCCAGCGTGAAATCGGTAGTTTTGCACTTAGATGACCCATAATAGCATTCGCAATGCCCAGGTTGCCTTCTGAGTTTTCAAAGTCAATAGGGTTCACTTTGTGGGGCATAGTTGAAGAACCAATTTCACCTGCAATGGTTTTTTGCTTAAAGAAGCCCATTGAAATATAACCCCAAACATCCCGGTCGAAATCGATCAAAATGGTATTGAAACGACAAAGAGCATCATATAGCTCAGCAATATAATCGTGCGGTTCGATTTGAGTCGTGTAAGGGTTCCAGGTTAAACCTAAAGAGGTAACGAACGCTTCTGCATGGGCTTGCCAATCAACAGTAGGGTAAGCCGAAAGGTGTGCATTGTAGTTACCAACTGCACCGTTAATTTTGCCAAGAAACTCAACTTGTTTGATTTGCTTTACTTGACGCGCTAAACGAGCGGCCACGTTCGCCATTTCTTTACCAACGGTGGTTGGTGAGGCGGTTTGGCCGTGGGTACGAGATAGCATAGATTGCTCTGCATGCTCGATGGCTAATTTCTGAATAGCATTTACGACGTTATTCAATTCAGGAAGAATGCCGTCATTTAATGCCTCATTTAGCATCAAGGCATGGGACAAGTTATTGATGTCCTCTGATGTACATGCAAAGTGAACAAACTCAGAAACGGCCGCTAACTCAGGGACTGTCTCCATCTTGCCTTTGATGAAATATTCTACGGCTTTAACATCGTGGTTGGTGGTCTTCTCGATGTCTTTAATTGCTTGAGCGTCTGCCTCACTGAAATTTTCAGCGAGTTCGTTCAAGAATAAGTTAGCCGATTCGCTTAATACAGGAACTTCTTGAATCTCGGAATGATTAGACAGAGCTTGTAACCATCTAACTTCCACTAAAACTCGCATTCTTAGTAAACCGTATTCACTTACAGAACGACGCAGAATTTGAGTTTTTGCGCCATATCGGCCATCAATTGGAGAGATAGCGTTTAAACTTGAGAGTTGTGTAAAGCCTAGTTGTTGCATTGAGAGAGAGCCTCGACCATGATTTTCAGGGAGCGGCTATTATAGGCAAAAGGGGACTTATAAGCCATTCTAGGACGAACATTCTTTAATCTATTGTGGCTGAGTAATGATTATAAGTTTAACGGCTTTGCTCTTCAGAAAGGTATACTTCTCCAATAAACTCTAAATGAGTCAGATAAAGTCTCATATCAAATTCCAACTGATGATAGTTAGGTAGCATATGACAGCACAGTTTATAAAATGCCTTGTTATGATCTTTTTCTTTTAAGTGCGCTAGTTCATGTACGACTATCATTTGTAAGAAGGCTTCAGGTGCTTTTTTAAAAACAGAGCTAATACGGATTTCATTTTTGCTTTTAAGCTTATTGCCCTGGACCCGTGATGCGTAGCTGTGTAATCCAAGGGCGTTATTGACCACATGAATTTTATTGTCATAAATTACTTTACTAAGAGGGTCTGATTTTTTGATATAGCGATTTTTAAACTCTAAAGTGAATTCCCTTAACATTTTGTCGTTACTTACTTGGTGGGGGGTAGGGTAATGCTTGAGAATATGCTTTGTGAGCTTTTCTGACTCAATAAGCTGTGTTATCTGTGCTTGTAGTTCTTGAGAGTAGTGCTTTAGGTATTTAAGAGAGCTCATACTTATATCGACGCTAATGAGTAAAAAGCCCAAGCGAAAAATATCGTTTGGGCTTTTTTGGGCTTTTAAATTTACTATTTAACGGTAAATTTAAAAGTTACAGTGTTTCTAATGCGGCATTAAGTGTTGCACTAGGGCGCATTACTTTAGTCACTTGTTCAAGATCAATATGGTAATAACCAGATAGATCGGCAGGGTTACCTTGAACACCATTTAACTCCGCAACGATTTTAGCTTCATTTTCGCCAAGTTTTGCGGCCAATGGCGCAAATTTCTCTGCTAGTTCTGCATTTTCTGTCTGAGTCGCAAGTTCTTGAGACCAGTATAGCGCTAGGTAGAAATGGCTGCCGCGGTTGTCAAGTTCACCTGTTTTACGAGATGGAGATTTGTTGGTATCTAGCAAACGTTCAGTCGCTTTATCCAACGTTTTTGCTAATACTACCGATTTCTCATTATTATTTTTAATGCCCAACTCTTCTAAAGAAACCGCAATGGCTAAGAATTCACCAAGAGAATCCCAGCGTAAGTGGTTTTCTTGAGCTAATTGTTGTACGTGTTTTGGTGCTGATCCACCGGCGCCAGTTTCGTACATGCCACCACCATTCAACATAGGAACGATTGAAAGCATTTTTGCAGACGTTCCTAGTTCAAGGATTGGAAATAAATCGGTTAAGTAGTCACGCAATACGTTACCTGTGACCGAAATAGTATCTAGGCCGCGCATTGCTCGTTCCATAGAGAAACGAATCGCTTCGTTATAAGACATAATGCGAACATCGGCACCTTCAAGATCATGGTCTTGTAAGTACAGTTCCACTTTCTGACGAAGTTGGATATCATGCGCGCGTTCATCTTCTAACCAGAAGATGGCTGGTGTACCTGATTGACGAGCACGAGTTACACCTAATTTCACCCAGTCACGTATTGGCGCATCTTTGGTTTGACATGCACGCCAAATATCACCTTTCTCAACATTGTGTTGCATTAGTACAACGCCATTTTCATCAACAACACGCATAATGCCATTTGCAGACATTTCAAATGTTTTGTCGTGAGAACCGTATTCTTCTGCTTTTTGAGCCATTAAGCCAACGTTTGGTACTGTACCCATAGTCGTTGGATCAAAGGCACCATTGGTTTTACAGAAGTTAATCGCTTCTTGATAAATGCGGGCATAAGTAGATTCAGGCATAACCGCTTTTGCATCTTTAGGTTGGCCATCTCGCCCCCACATTTTACCTGAGCCACGGATCATTGCTGGCATAGATGCGTCAACAATGACATCACTTGGTACGTGTAGGTTGGTGATGCCGCGGTCAGAATCAACCATTGCTAATTCTGGGCGAGTGGCATAACAAGCTTCGATAGCATCGGTAATTTCTTTTTGTTTTGCTTCTGGTAATGTCTTAATCTTTTCGTATACATTACCCAAACCATTATTAGGGTTTACACCGATTTCTTTGAAAAGTTCTCCATATTTTTCAAATACGTCTTTATAGAAAACCGTCACGGCGTGGCCAAATACGATAGGGTGAGAGACTTTCATCATGGTTGCTTTAACGTGTAAAGACCACATGATATTGCTTTCTTTAGCATCGTTTAATGACTCTTCAATGAATGCACGTAATTTTGTGCAGCTCATGTTCATACTATCAAGAACTTCACCAGCAATTACTGGTAGTGTCTTTTTAAGCGTTACTTCACCTGATTGAGAAACAAATTCAAGGCGTACATCTTGATCTTTTTCAATCGTTACAGACTGCTCGCTTGAAAAGAAATCACCATCGCGCATATAGTCAGCGTGTGATTGAGATGCTTTGCTCCACTTACCCATTGAATGTGGGTTTTTTCGTGCGAAAGCTTTTACTGCCGCTGGTGCTCGGCGGTCAGAGTTACCTTGACGTAGTACTGGGTTTACGGCGCTGCCTAGAATTTTTGAGTAGCCAGCTTGAACGGCTTTTTCTTCATCAGTAACCGGAGCTTCTGGGTAACTTGGGATTGCATAGCCTTGAGATTGAAGTTCTTTAATAGCGGCTGTGAGTTGGGGGATCGATGCACTGATATTCGGTAGTTTAACAATGTTAGCTGATGGATCTAATGTTAACTCACCCAAAAATTGTAAACCATCAACTACACGTTGTTCTGGTGTTAAGGACTCTGGGAATGCGGCAAGGATACGAGCAGCAAGAGAGATATCAGTTAATTCAACTGCAACGCCTGCTTCTTTTGTGAAGGTGCGAACAATGGGTAATAGTGAGGCGGTTGCAAGAGCCGGTGCTTCATCTGTAAGTGTATAATAGATAGTTTGATTATCTGACATGTGTTTCCCCTAACATTATGATCGGTTTAACCAATTGAATTAGTGATAATTGCTAATCAAATAGAGTCTAGTTTTAGTTGATGTTTTAACAGTAAGCTGGAAATCCATCATTTTCGAGTGCGTATAATACCTAAAAAAACAAGGTTATGAGCATTGGCTAACGATATACTCACAATTTTTATAAGTGATTTGCGCTATCGTTTGTCAAAAGCGGCTATCAAAGACTTCCTTTTTAAGAGAAAATGCCAGCGCCTTCCACCTAATTGTCGCCACAAAATTGCAGCACGTACGCCCGCTAATAATATGGCTCTAACTTGCTCTGCAATAGGCTGTTGTTGTAGATACCGACTGTCTCCCTGGACCTGAACTCGAAAGCTTAACGTGCTCAAGGTGTCTTGATATAAACCCGACATAGCCGCAATCATGTTGGAATGAGTGCTGGCATCAAAGTGCTCTCGTTGGCGAATTAACTGAGTCAGCTTCTGGCCAACCGTTGACAGCATTTGTTTGTCTTTAGACAGTTTTGCCTCTAAGTGGAGTAAGCTAAGAGCGTAGCGAATGATATCAGGGTCTACAGCGCTTCTGTCGTTTCCTAGAGTCTGCTTGCATAACTTTTTGCCTTGACTAAGTTGTGTCGACCACTCCCATTCGCCACCGTAAATATCGCATGTATTAGCGGCATCCATGATAAAAACGCTATCTAAAATAGGCGTCAGTAAGCTCTGATCAACTTGCCCTGTTTTGGCTAATTTTGTAACCAACTCAGCGGCTTGAAATAGGGCCGATAACGCAATTATTTGATCTTTTTCTCGATTGCTCACAATAATGGTTTACCTATTTATGAAGGTGTTATTTGTTAAATGCGTGATTAATTATTCCGCCGCCTAAACATAAATTATCAATATAAAATACAACGGACTGACCTGGGGTGACGGCTCTTTGAGGCTCTACAAAGCTGACTTCATAGCGCCCATCGGCTAATGCATTAATTGTGCATTCTTGATCTGCTTGACGGTAACGACACTTTGCTTTGCATTGTAATGGCATTGTTGGTGCTTCTAATGCAACCCAATCCATATTGTCTGCAATTAAATGGGTTTTATAAAGAGCCGCGTGTTCGCCCCCTTGAGTTACTACTAGCACATTATTTTTTAGATCTTTTTCAACAACGTACCAAGGGTCATCAGAATAGTTGGCTAAACCACCTATGCCCAATCCCTGCCTTTGACCTATGGTGTGATACATTAACCCTGAATGTTTGCCTATGGTATCACCTGACAAAGTTTGTATTTTTCCAGGTTGTGCTGGAAGGTACTGCTCTAAAAAGTCTTTAAAACGGCGTTCACCGATGAAACAGATACCGGTGCTGTCCTTTTTATTATGAGTAATTAAATTATGTTTTTCCGCTAGGCGTCGTACTTCTGGTTTTTCAAGTTCACCGACTGGAAATAAGGTTTTTGCAATTTCGTCCTTGCCAACGGCATAAAGAAAATAGCTCTGATCTTTATTTGCGTCTAACCCTTTTAGTAATATGGCGTCGCCATTACTATTGCCTCGGCGTACATAATGCCCTGTGGCTATGTAATCTGCGCCGAGTTCTAGTGCATATTCTAAAAACGCTTTAAATTTTATTTCTTTATTACATAGAATGTCTGGATTAGGCGTGCGTCCCGCTTTGTACTCTTCTAGGAAATGTTCAAAAACATTATCCCAATATTCGGCCGCGAAGTTAGCTGTATGCAGTGGAATACCTAATGTATCACTGACGGCTTGGGCATCCGCAAGATCGTCTTTGGCTGTGCAATATTCCGTACCGTCATCTTCATCCCAGTTCTTCATAAATAAGCCTTCAACTTGATAGCCTTGTTGCATCAAGAGAAGAGCAGACACAGAGGAGTCGACACCTCCAGACATACCAACAATGACTTTTTTGTCGGAATTTAATGATGTTTTTGATGGTGTGGTATTGGTATTCATTTAATAATTGGGACTCAAAAGTGTATGGTGATAATTAATTAAACCTTATTGTACCTCATGTGAGTAATTATCACAGGCTGAGAGGTAGGTGTTATTAAGTAAGCTTAAAGGAAATGTAAGGCCATTTTCAAAATCTTCAATGCATTGTTTGACTAATGGACTTCTAAGTGGATGTAAGTAGACCTCTGCTTTAGTTAGCCAGGCGCAGCTGTCAATATCTGGATCGAGTGGAGAGTGTGCCGTTTTAATAGGTTCACAGATGAAACAAACTCTATGATAGGTTTCATGTCCTTTATTGGGGGTAAAGGCATATAAACCCAATAATTGCGTCGGTTTTACCTCCCAGCCTGTCTCTTCAAGTACTTCTCTGATTATAGCTTGTTCTAATGTTTCATTGCTTTCAACATGTCCCGCAGGTTGATTAACGACCAGTGGATTGGTGAGAGGGCCTTTTCGTTCTTTTACCATCAGATATCGATTGATTATTTCCCCCAACAGCCTTTTTTCCTGTTGAACTATAACGGCTGCGACGGTCAGACGAGGCAAATTTTGACGGTTTTTTACTTCTACGTTGTTCAAAACGGCTTACCTGTTGCTGAAGTTCTGTGGGGATTAATACTTTTTTCCATTCACCTGTGATTAGGTTTTCAGTTTTAATGGAATAGGGGCCTATGGCAACCCGAATGAGTCTAAGAGTAGGGAAGCCTACTGCCGCTGTCATCCTTCTGACCTGTCTATTTTTGCCTTCATGAATTGTCAGCTCAATCCAAGATGTCGGGATAGACTGACGGAAGCGCACTGGAGGGGTTCTCTCCTGAATGGTCTCAGGGTAAATTTGTTTGGCTTGAGCAGGTAAAGTTATGCCATCTTTTAATTCAACACCGGCTCTTAATTGAGACAAAGCTGATTCAGAGGGAACACCTTCAACTTGAGCCCAATAGGTTTTAGGCATTTTGAATTGAGGTGATGAAATTAAATGCTGAAGCGCACCATTGTCGGTTAACAACATCAGTCCTTCAGAATCAAAATCCAGTCTGCCTGCTGGATATACTCCAGGTAAATGTATGAAGTTAGCCAATGTGGTTTTATCACCATCAGCACTAAATTGGCTTAAGACTTGGAAAGGCTTATTAAATAATATTATATCGGTCATCAGGTTCCATAAGAAGTCTGTATTTTTAACCTTATTATGTTAAAAAACACTTCAATATGCACCTTTAAAACGGGGTTTTAGTAAGTCTTTTTTACTCTGTTCTGTTTAGGTTTTCGCGGCGTTCTCACTTTCTTCTGGTAGAGGTGAAATATTAATAGCGTGTAAGCCTCTCTCTCCAGGTGTTACATCAAATGCCACCCGTTGGCCTGATTTTAGGGTTTTGTACCCCTCTATATTAATGGCTGAATAATGACTAAACAAATCTTCATCAAAGCTATCACACACAATAAACCCATAACCTTTGGCATTATTAAACCACTTTACTGTTCCACTGTGCATATTCCTCTCCAATGTGTTGCAAACTCAATTTATAGATAAAAAAAGAACGGTCACACTAAAACATAGTGTAATTTGAGATAAATACCAAAAATCGCATTGTAAAAAAGTTTTTTAGATTTTTTGGAGGACAAAATGTCGATGATAAAACCTCAATTTATGCAAACTTTAAGTCTTAACATGGTGCTACACTGATTGTTAATAAACGAATTTAGTTAATATTGAGAATTGATTTTTCACAAATTAGGCCAATTAACTAAGTATGAATAGATAGTATTGAAGTAATTTATTATACGTTTACATTATTTAGAGACTGAGGATGATTACAGCGCAAAAAACTCGACTAGGGTTAGATGATGACCAACAAGGTCATTCCATAATGACTATTTCAGAGGAGGAGACGCAACTAAAGCCACCATCTATGTATCAGGTCGTTTTGTTTAATGATGATTATACGCCTATGGATTTTGTTGTATTTGTACTACAACGTTTCTTTTCATTGGATGCAGAAAAAGCAAAACAAGTTATGCTGGAAGTTCACACTAAAGGCAAAGGCATATGTGGTGTGTTTACTTTTGATGTTGCAGAAACCAAAGTGGCAATGGTGCAACAATTTGCTCAACAAAATGAGCATCCTTTAATGTGTGATTTGCAACAAGTTGACTGATTGAGAGTGAGGTTACTGACATGCTAGATAAAGAACTAGAGCAAACCTTAAATAACGCTTTTAAAACGGCTAGAGACAAGCGCCATGAGTTCATGACGGTTGAGCACCTCTTGTTGGCTTTGATTGATAATTATGCAGCATCATCTGTTTTATCTGCTTGTGGTGTTACGTTAGAGGTCTTAAAAAAAGAACTGGAAGAGTTTGTGGATAGCACGACTCCTTTGATACCTGAAGAGGATACTGAAAGGGAAGTGCAACCGACTCTTGGATTTCAACGGGTTCTTCAGCGTGCTGTATTCCATGTTCAATCTTCTGGAAAAAGAGAAGTTACTGGGGCGAACGTTTTAGTGGCCATTTTTAGTGAGCAAGAAAGTCAGGGGGTTTATCTACTAAAACGTCATGGTGTTGCTCGTATTGATGTAGTGAACTTTGTTGCTCATGGTATTTCTAAGGTAGGAGATCAACCCTCATTAGAAAGTAAATCTGAAGAGGATGAACAAGATGACAGTACCGTAGCGCCTTTACAGAAATACGCTACGAATTTGAATGAAGAAGCCGCGAAAGGAAAAATCGACACTTTAATTGGTCGAGAATATGAAGTTGAACGCGTCATACAAACCCTGTCTAGGCGTCGTAAAAACAACCCTTTATTAGTTGGGGAGTCAGGTGTTGGTAAAACGGCCATAGCGGAAGGTTTAGCCAAGCGTATTATTGATAAAGCGGTACCTGATGTGATTCAAGATGGTGTTGTTTACTCGCTTGATATGGGGGCTTTGCTTGCAGGAACTAAGTATCGAGGCGATTTTGAAAAACGATTAAAGCAATTGTTGGGCGATCTAAAGAAACAGCCTAATGCGATTTTATTTATTGATGAAATACATACAATAATAGGTGCTGGAGCCGCTTCAGGTGGCGTTATGGATGCATCCAATCTACTTAAGCCTGCACTGAGTTCAGGAGGATTACGTTGTATAGGCTCGACCACTTTTCAAGAGTTTAGAAGTGTATTTGAAAAGGATCATGCTCTAGCAAGACGCTTTCAAAAAATTGATGTGAATGAACCGAGTGTTGACGATACGTATCAAATACTAAAAGGCATTGCGGGTGCTTTTGAAAAACATCATCAGGTTAAATATGAAGAGCCTGCTTTGCTTGCGGCATCAGAATTAGCTTCACGTTATATCACTGACAGGAATATGCCGGATAAAGCCATTGATGTTATTGATGAGGCCGGAGCTTTCCAGCGTTTGCAACCTAAAGACGTCCGGAAAGAATTGATTACTGTTACTGAAATTGAAGACATTGTTTCAAAAATAGCTCGTGTGCCCGTAAAAGCAGTAAATTCGGATGATAGGCAGGTGCTTTCTAACTTAGAACGTAATCTCAAAATGGTTGTGTTTGGGCAAGATAAAGCTATTGAATCACTGTCTGCGGCAATAAAGTTGTCAAGGGCTGGACTGAAGGCCGATCAAAAGCCTATTGGGTCGTTTCTGATGGCTGGACCGACTGGTGTAGGTAAAACAGAAGTGACGCGCCAGTTAGCTAAACAGCTCGGAGTTGAATTAGTTCGCTTTGATATGTCTGAATATATGGAGCGTCATGCTGTATCTCGTTTGATTGGTGCGCCGCCAGGGTATGTCGGATTTGATCAAGGTGGTTTACTCACCGAAGCGGTTACTAAAAATCCACACAGCGTTGTGTTGCTTGATGAAATCGAAAAAGCGCATCCGGAAGTGTTTAATATTCTATTACAGGTAATGGATCACGGAACGCTAACGGATAATAATGGTCGTAAAGCCGATTTTAGAAATGTTATTTTGATTATGACATCAAACGCTGGTGCCGAAGTGCTTGCTAAGCGTTCAATCGGGTTTTCAAATCAAGATAATTCAACGGATGGTATGGAGGCGATTAATCGTACTTTTACACCAGAATTTAGAAACCGACTGGATGCCGTAATTCAATTTAAACAATTGGATGAGCGGGTAATATTTAATGTTGTTGATAAGTTCTTAGTTGAACTGCAGGCACAACTTGATTCTAAGTCTGTGTTATTAGAGGTGGCCGATACGGCAAGAGGGTGGTTAGCAAGTAAAGGGTATGATCAAACCATGGGAGCAAGACCTATGGCGAGGGTGATACAAGAGCATTTGAAGAAACCTTTGGCTGAACTGATTTTATTTGGAGAACTCGATAAGGGTGGGGTCGTGCTTGTATCGCTTGATGAAGTGAAAGATGAGCTTGTTTTAAGTGTTGTTGAGGAGAAGGTGCTCCATCACTGAGCTCGTATTTTAAATAAACATAAAAAAACCGGACAATGTCCGGTTTTTTTATGTTTTGTTTTCTATTTCTGTGTTAATTGAACACAAAAACAGAAAGCTTAACGTGCACGATAAACGATACGACCTTTAGTTAAGTCATAAGGTGTAAGTTCAACTTTTACTTTATCGCCAGTTAATATACGAATGTAATTTTTACGCATTTTTCCTGAAATATGCGCAATTACAACGTGTCCGTTTTCTAGTTCGACGCGGAACATGGTGTTAGGCAGTGTATCAATGATAGTGCCTTCCATTTCTAAGCTGTCTTCTTTTGCCACAATAAATGTCCTATGGTTTTAAAGGTGAAAGGCCGTGTAAAGCCCAATTCAAATTGCACAATATTAAGAATAAGGTCTTATTTGAAATTTTAGTCGCGCGTATTTTGCCTAAAAAAACGCTGAATAGCAAATAACCAAAGCAAGTATTCTATGATTAGACCTTGATTATTGACCTTTAACTGTCGATGTTGCCTATAATTTTAGCGGATAGGTAATTGGAGTGATAGTGTATCAGCCAAAACTAAGGCGGGATTCTCTATCGCTTTATAGCAATGCTCTGTTAATAGCTCGCAAAAATGCTCTCTATTAATGAGTCTGGCACCTAAAGACATTAAATGGCTTGATTCTACTTGGCAGTCAATCAACTTAATGTCGAGATCTTTTGCATGCCCACATAAGGCATACAAGGCTGTTTTAGAGGCGTTCTCTTTGGATGAGAACATGGATTCACCAAAGAACATTTGGCCAAGACAGACGCCATAGAAGCCTCCTATTAGGCTGTTGTTCTCCCACACTTCTATTGAGTGTGCTAATCCAGACTGATGGAGTCTTTTATAGGCTGTTTGTATGGCTTCTGAGATCCAAGTGCCTTCTTTTTCTAATCTACAATTAGCGCAATGTTGAATGACTTGATCAAAAGATGAATTGATTTTTATTTCCCATTGTGTATTTTTTAGGTGTTTTTTCATGGATTTAGATAAATGGAAGTGTTCTGGAGAGAGTACGCACCGCTCTCTAGGATGCCACCACAAAATAGGATCTGGATCACTGTACCAAGGAAAAAAACCATTTTGATACATGTTAATAAGGCGAACTTGGCTTAAATCTCCGCCAACAGCGCATAACCCCTCTGGGTTATCAAGCGCATTTTCTGGAAGTGGGATGTCAAAAGGCGACTCATTAAGAAATGTGATGCTTTTTTTTGTATGTTTTTTATCCATAAAATTTATATTTTCAGTATCTTGAGGCGTCACTTTAGCAAAAAATGATAAAGCGTTAGGTCTTTTTTAACGTTTTGATGCTTTTAATCGATGTGATTTTGCTTACGAAGTGAAAAAAACGCAAATAAAAACGTTCTTATTTTCTTTTATAAAAAAATGAGCTGGTTGTTTTTTGAGCTTTTTTTGAGGTTTAAATGTAAGGAAAAGGCGTAATTTGCCTTGTCAAATCATTTAAATGCCCAAAAAAGCAAAAAATAAGAAAAAAAGCACATGAAGGCTTGACCAGCATAGGAAAACTTGGTTTTAATCATGTCAGTTCTAAACCAAGTTCATTTTGGAATAGCAATTTAAGACAAGGCTGTTTCAAGGGAACAAACTGGTTGACTTTTTTGATCTATATGTCATAAAAGTGAAACTGTTAGGTTTTAGTATACTTGAGTCGTTGATTTGTCAGCGTTTCTTGTTTAGGTTATAGAAACCTTTCAATAGGTCTAAAAGACAAAATATAAAATATAAAGGGGAATCTTGAATGAAAGCGATTAAACTTGCTTCTATCTTTGCAGTATCTGCTGTTGCGGCTGCTGTATCTACTACTACTTTTGCTGCTGAAGCTGTTTTTTCAGGTGAAGCGGGTATCGAATATACTTCTTACTACGGAAACGCAAAAGGTGTATCTGATTTAGCTGACGGTACTGATAACGGCGAAGTTGAACTTGTCGTTGATACTGGTGTTGTTTACGCTGAAATCGAAATCGCTGCTAACGGTGCAGATGAAGGCACTACGATCGGCATGGAAAAACTTTATGTTAAACAAGGTGCTGTCTCTTTCGGTCGTTTTGACGGAACAGTAGCTACTGGCGCATTCATGGGTATGGATGAGATCCACGGTGGTGTTGATCTAAGAACAGCGGCGGGCGATACAGATAATACTGGTGTTCGTTACGTGGTTGCTCCAGGTTTAACTGTTGCTCTTGAAGCAACTACTTCTACTGCAACAGATGATTCTGACGTAGGTGTAGCAGCGTCTTATGTTGCTGATCTTGGTGGCTTTAAAGCTGGTATCTCTGCTGGTTCTATTGGTGATGCTAACTCTGTTAACCTTGGTTTCCAAGTTGATGCTGGTGCAGCAACTATCTCTGCTAACTACGGTACTGGTGAGCAAGGTACAGGTACAACTACTGATGTAAGTGAAGCTGGTATGTCTGTAGCATTCGCTGCATCTGATGCCCTAACTCTTACTCTTGAGTATGCTAAAGATTTAGAAGGCGCTAAAAACGACGGTACTTATTTCGTTGCTGAATACACTGTTGGTGATTTGACTTATTCTTTCAAAAACTACAATGGTGATCTTGTAACTGAGAAAAACGTTCTAGCTGTTAAAGCATTCTTCTAAGATTTCCCTTTCTTAGTAAAAGCTAAAAACCAGCCTTCGGGCTGGTTTTTTTGTGGTAAACTTTGCAAGGAATTCGATTACAAAATACTAACTTTTAAAATAATTCGATATGTGAGGCAATTTTGTCAGAAAGTTTGCGTGAGTCGGGACGATCACCTATGTGGGAGTTGTTTGCTAAGCAGGCCGCCTTTATAGCGGCGTTAGTGTTTTTTTTATTTTTTAGTTTGGCGACTTATACCTATCATGCCGAGGATCCTGGCTGGTTTTATTCTGGTAGCAGTCGAGCTATTTATAATTCTATGGGCGCTTTAGGCGCTATTATTGCTGATATTAGTTCTGCATTTTTTGGTTCCCTTTTCTTGTCTCTTCCTGTTGTTTTTCTTTGTACATTAGTCGTTGTATGGAGAAATGCCCATAAACTAATGCCTTTGACGCAAGCGTTAATTTGTACTGTTGGAACTATTTTATATTTATCGTCTGGAGCCGTATTAGGTTTCTTGCATACAGTAGGTGTTAGCGATTATCAATACGGGTCGGGAGGGATACTTGGCAGTGCTCTTGGCGAGTTGCTATTTCATTGGGTAGGTTATGATGGAGCAACACTTATTTCGTTGGCTATCTGGTTGATTTCTCTTACTTTGCTATTGCAAATACAATGGCTTTTCTTGGCTGAACGAATTGGAGAAAAGACGTTTGGATTATACGTTCGTTGTTACCAGTATTTACAGGAACGAAAAGCACTAAAGAGGGAAGAGGAGAAAACGGTAAGTGATGATGGGGGTGTTGATGTCGCTGCACTTGAAAGCAATCTTGTGGATGTAGACGATATTGAGGAACCTGCGCTGTTTAGAAAGCAACGTAAAGCACAATCTAGAAATGAGACTTATGGAAGCACCCAAGAAGATGGAAATACACCCAGTGAGAGTGAGCATGATGTAGAAGAAAAAGACTCTATTTTCTCTGGTTGGTTAAATCGTTTTCGTAGGAAAGAAGAAAGTGCTCAAAGAGCAAACCTATCTCGAGATGGCGAGATTCATTTAGGGGAGTTTGATCAAGCGGATTTTCTTACCTCGAACCCTGAAGAATTCTCTTTAGGAGACTTAGATCTTAATGTTGAGGATACTTTATATGTCGAAAGTGAATCGCCTGTAAATAGGCCGTTATCGACGCGCCCACCTGTTGCAATGCCTGATGAAAAAAAGGGGAGGAGCGACGTTAAACCTCAAGTTCCGTCGAATGTTTCGTTGGATAATACTCCTCCAGTTAAGAGCGAAGCGAATCCGGTTGATGTCGTAAATGCAGGACACAAACCTGCCGTGCGGACTTTGTCTGAAGCAAAGCAGCTAGAGCATCTTGGTGGTACTGATACGGTTGCTTCCTTAGCTGCTCCATCATCCTATACTCTACCCGATCGTTCTATTCTTACTAAGCCACAGCCAAAAAAAGGGGGGTACACAGAAGGTGAACTGATCGCCCTCTCAGAATTATTAGAGATTCGCTTGCTTGATTTCGGTGTCAAGGCCGAGGTTGTTGAGGTGAACCCAGGCCCAGTAATTACTCGTTTTGAAATTCAGCCCGCTCCGGGCGTTAAAGTGTCAAGGATTACTAACCTAGCGAAAGACTTAGCGCGTTCATTAAGCGTGATGAGTGTGCGAGTTGTTGAAGTTATTGCTGGTAAGTCTACTATCGGTATTGAGATCCCTAACCAGATAAGAGATACCGTGTATTTTAGTGAAGTGATTAATTGTGATGCTTATGATCGTTCCAGCTCGCCATTAACCTTGTCTCTTGGTCATGATATTTCGGGAGAGCCGGTTGTCGTTGATCTTGCCAAAATGCCTCATGTTTTAGTGGCGGGGACGACGGGTTCAGGTAAATCTGTTGGTGTAAACGCGATGATATTAAGTATGCTGTTGAAATCAACACCAGATGAAGTTCGTATGATCATGGTTGATCCAAAGATGCTTGAATTATCTATTTATGAAGGCATTCCGCATTTATTGACACCGGTCATTACCGACATGAAAGACGCAGCCAATGGCTTGCGCTGGTCTGTAGATGAAATGGAGAGGCGATATAAACTGATGTCTAAGCTAGGTGTTAGAAATATTGCGGGGTATAACAAGAAAGTCAGAGAAGCTATTGAGTCTGGTAGCCCGCTTGAGGACCCCTTGTGGCAACCTGATAGTGAAGCCATGTTTTCATTAGATGGTGTTCCTAGAACGGTGCCGTTGCTAGAACCATTACCCTATATTGTGATCGTGGTAGATGAATTTGCTGACATGATGATGATTGTTGGTAAGAAGGTAGAAGAATTAATTGCTCGTATTGCTCAAAAAGCGCGAGCGGCAGGTATTCATTTGATTTTGGCGACGCAGAGACCGTCTGTAGATGTCATTACTGGCTTGATTAAGGCGAATATACCTACCAGAATGGCGTTTCAAGTTTCTTCTAAAATTGACTCTAGGACGATTCTTGATCAAGGTGGTGCTGATCAATTATTAGGAATGGGTGATATGCTGTATTTACCTGCTGGTTTACCTACGCCTATTCGTGTTCACGGAGCTTTTGTTTCTGATGAAGAGGTGCATGCGGTTGTTGAGGAATGGAGGTTGAGGGGGAGCCGGACTATATTGAAGATGTAGTTGTTAATCCTGAGGATTTAATGTCTCCCACAGGCGATGCTGAGGATAAAGATGCGTTATACGATGAAGCTGTAAAAATTGTGATTGAAACCCGTAAAGCATCGATTTCTTCTATTCAGCGCCGACTTAAAATAGGGTATAACAGAGCGGCTAACCTTGTCGAAGCGATGGAGTCGGCCGGTCTTGTTGGGCCGATGGGAACAAATGGTCAACGAGAAGTGTTAATACCTGAGTCTTAAATTGTAGTATGAATTTGATGCCAAGAAACTAGGGAATGATAAATGAATGATAAGTGTTGGTTACGACAAATTATAGTCACTTTTTTCTTTATGGTGTCTGCTGTGTCTTTTGCGGCTGATCAGGGCGTTGCAGTTGAAGATGGGTCTTCTTCTGTACTCGCGGAACTACTAGAAGCGAATCGAAATATTGAGGGAGAGTTTTTACAAGTTACCTATAATGAATCAGGGGATCAAGTTCAATTGAGTGAGGGCGTGTTTATGCTCGCTAGCCCTAATCGTTTTGTTTGGGATACGATTAAGCCTTTTCCTCAGAGAATTATTTCTGATGGCGAGTGGTTAACGATATGGGATGTCGATTTAGAGCAGGCGACAAAGAAAAAAGTGGGTCGTACTTTAGGTCAGTCTCCAGCCGCTCTACTAGGTCGCCCAGCGGCGGAAGTATTGCCTTTTTATCATGTTGATTTTTTAGGTCAACAGCGTTTCCGTCTTAAGCCCTTCTCGGAAGAAGGGTTGTTTGGCAGTCTGACTTTGTCTTTTCAAAACGATATTATAAAAGCCATGAGTATTGAAGACAGTTTAGGTCAGACAACCGTGATTGAATTTAAGGAAATTGAGCCCCATGATGGTGTGTCCGAACAAAACTTTGTTGTGGATTTGCCATCGAATATTGATGTGTTTATTGAAGAATAGACGTTATGGATTTGTTTACTGAGCAAGAAACAGAGCAATCTTCTGTGCCTCTAGCGGCGCGCATGAGGCCTAGAAGCTTATCTGAGTATGTGGGGCAAGAGCACCTTACCGGTGTGGGGAAACCGTTAAGAAAAATGATAGAGAGTGGACGATGTCACTCCTTTATATTGTGGGGGAACCCTGGAATAGGGAAAACGACGTTTGCGCAACTACTATCTCATCAGCTTGATATTCATTTTTTAACCCTGTCAGCTGTAATGTCAGGCGTGAAGGATATTCGCTCCGCCGTAGAAAGGGCAAAGCAAAATACCTTACTGACAGGAAAACAATCGCTTCTGTTTATTGATGAAGTGCATCGCTTTAATAAATCCCAGCAAGATGCGTTTCTGCCTCATATCGAAGATGGCACCTTTTTGTTTGTGGGAGCAACAACAGAAAACCCTTCATTTGAATTGAACTCTGCCCTGCTTTCTCGGGCGAGAGTGTATCGACTTAAAACACCAACGGTGAAGGATGTTAAATCTGTGTTGCATAGAGCGTTGAAGGATGAGGAGAGAGGATTAGGGAAGCGCTTGATTCAAATGGATGAGCATTATCTTGATGTGCTTGCAAATGCAGCGGATGGAGATATTCGTAGAGCATTAAACTTTTTGGAAATTGTGACAGACCTTGCAGAAAACAACAAAGTTGATGAAAGCAATATTGAAGACGTGCTAGGTGGTTCTTTTAGGCGTTACGATAATAAGGGGGATGTATTTTACGATCAGATATCGGCATTTCATAAATCTGTTAGAGGATCGTCTCCGGATGGCGCCTTATATTGGATGGCGCGTATGTTAGATGGTGGTTGTGACCCTTTATATATAGCACGACGTTTATTGGCTATTGCGTCTGAGGACATTGGTAATGCTGATCCGAGAGCAATGCAGGTAGCGTTAACGGCTTGGGATGTTTTTGAGCGTGTTGGTCCCAGTGAAGGGAATAGGGCGATTGCACAGGCGGCCGTTTACTTAGCTTGTGCACCCAAGAGTAATGCAGTGTATGATGCGTTTAAGAGGGTCATGCATGAGGTTTCAACGCAACCTAGTTATGAAGTGCCTAATCACTTGAGAAACGCTCCTACGTCACTTGCAAAAGACATGGGGCATGGAGAAGACTATCGTTATGCTCATTTGGAACCATTTGCTTATGCCGCAGGCGAGTCTTATTTACCTGAAGAGATGGCTCAAAGCTCATTTTATCAGCCGAGTGACCGTGGTCTGGAGAAAAAAATCAGTGTAAAGATGGCTTGGCTTAAACAGTTGGATGCGGAAAGTGACCATGTTCGGTATTCAGTAGAAGAGGCTCCTTTTCAGACGGATTATGATGAGTCTTAATTAATGGGTGTAATGAAAGTGAGTATGAATTCATGCTATTAACCTATTCTATGGTTGCTGTTGGTGGCGCTTTTGGCGCTGTATGCCGTTTTGCGTTATCTGTTTTTGTTAATCATCATATAAAAACGATTTTTCCATTGGCTACATTAGGCATTAATGTCTTGGGAAGTATTTTAATGGGTGTGTGTTTTGTGATGATTAATGAACGTTTTCCTAGCTTAGAACCTTACCGACCATTAGTTATGGTGGGTTTTTTAGGCGCATTTACCACATTTTCAACATTTTCCTTAGAAATTGTCTCACTAATTCATCAGCAGGCTTGGCTAAGTGCAATAAGCTATTTATTATTGAGCTGCGTTTTAAGTGTGCTGGGGTTGGCTGCTGGCATTTTTCTTACCCGAACGTTTTAATTTGTTAAACCCAATTAAATATTAGATTGTTATTATTTTTAATTTAATGACTGTGAGGTAAATTTTAGTCATTAACGCTATTTTATTAGAGGATGATTCTGCCGCAATGTTAGACATTAAAGCACTGAGAACTGACCCAGAAGCGGTTGCTAAACAACTATTGATCAAGGGCTATACTTTGGATGTAGCTACTTTTATTGATTTAGAAGAGCAGCGTAAGTCCATTCAAATTGAAACCGAGCAATTACAGCAGTCGCGTAACTCTGTTTCAAAAGAGATTGGAATGGCGATGAAGTCGGGCGATAAGGAATTAGCGGCACAGCTAAAATCACAGACATCTACGCTAGGTGATGATTTAACAACAGCTAAAGAGTCTTTGGCGCTTGTTCAGCATAAAATGGACATCTTATTAGCCGGTATTCCTAATATCCCTCATGCATCTGTACCTGCCGGCACCAGTGAAGATGATAATGTTGAAGTGCGTCGTTGGGGATCACCTATAGAACTGCCTTTTGACGCAAAAGACCATGTTGATTTAGGTGAGCAGCTGGAGATGCTAGATTTTGAAGCAGCGGTAAAAATAACCGGTTCTCGTTTTGCTGTTATGACAAGCGATTTAGCTCGCTTACACCGAGCGTTAATTCAGTTTATGATCAATACGCATGCTGATGAACATGGTTATACTGAAGTATATGTGCCTTATTTGGTCAATGAACATTCATTAAAAGGTACTGGACAGTTGCCAAAATTTGAAGCCGACTTATTTAAGGTGCCTGTTGATAAAGACAGCGGAAATAATGACCTTTACTTAATACCTACTGCAGAAGTGCCTGTTACCAACTTAGTTCGAGATGAGATCCTAGGAGACGAAGATTTGCATCGTAAATATGTCGCGCATACACCTTGTTTTCGAAGTGAAGCCGGCAGTTATGGACGTGATACTCGCGGTATGATTCGTCAGCATCAATTTGAAAAAGTTGAGTTGGTGCATATTTGCCGCCCTGATCGATCTGAAGATATATTAGAAGAGTTAGTTGGCCATGCGGAAGTTATTTTACAAAAACTCGATCTTCCTTATCGTACTGTCATCTTGTGTGGGGGGATTTAGGTTTCTCCGCTCATAAAACCTATGATATTGAGGTTTGGTTACCTGGGCAAGGTAAGTATAGAGAGATTTCATCTTGCTCAAATATGTGGGACTTCCAAGCTCGTAGAATGCAGGCTCGCTGGCGCAATCCAGAAACAGGTCGCCCTGAGTTGGCACATACATTGAATGGATCAGGTCTGGCTGTTGGCCGTACATTAGTAGCTATTTTAGAAAACTATCAAAATGAAGATGGTAGTATTCGTATTCCTGCTGTTTTACAGTCGTACATGGGTGGGAAAACTGAGTTACGCTTGGCTAAGTAAATTATATGGCGTTATTTTAGTGCATTTTGTGTACGTAAAAGCTCCGTAAAGGAGCTTTTTTTAAAGTTAAAAAATTGAGAAAGTAGAAATATGAGTGGCAAGGTCTATCTAGTTGGTGCTGGTCCGGGTGATCCAGAATTATTAACATTAAAAGCTCATCGGTTGTTGTTGAGTGCGGATGTCGTGCTTTATGATCGTTTAGTTGGTGATGAAATTATTTCACTTATACCTGATTCGGCTGAAAAAATGTATGTTGGTAAGGCGAAATCCCTTCACAGCTTGCCACAAAATGAAATTAACTCTTTATTAGCTAAAAAAGCAAAAGAAGGTAAATGTGTTGTTCGCTTAAAAGGTGGTGATCCATTTATTTTTGGCCGAGGCGGTGAAGAAATTGAAGAATTAGTTGAAGAAGGTGTTACTTTTGAAGTGATACCAGGTGTTACGGCTGCAGCGGGCTGTGCTGCTTATGCTGGTATTCCTTTGACTCATCGTGATTATGCTCAATCTGTACGTTTTCTAACGGGACATTTAAAAGATGGCAGTACAGAGTTACCTTGGGATGAATTAGTTCATCCTGCACAAACTCTTGTTATTTATATGGGATTAACTGGCTTGGCAGAGATTAGCGATTCTTTGCAGCGTTTTGGGATGCGTCATTCTATGCCTGTTGCTATTGTAGAAAAAGGAACAACTAAACAGCAGCGAGTTTTTACTTCTGATATAAAGCACATTTCCCAGGTTGCTATTGACAATGATGTGAAATCTCCTGCATTGCTCATTATTGGTGAAGTAGTGTTACTGCAAAAAACGCTTTCTTGGTATAACTAAATAGATTGAATAAATTCAAACTTGCTATTATGGCCGTGAAAGTGGAAATATTAAATGCAGTTTGCAGGTTTTGGAAGGCCTGCAATCTTTGCCGCTAACTTAGGAGGGCTGCCTGGAAAAAGTTTCATAAGATAAATGCTTCTGCCTTTTTCACTGCCTAGTTCTTTGGTTACGGCTTTTACTAGCGGTCGCATGGCGGGTGAAAGCTCGTATTTTTTATAAAAACGCCGTAATAATAAAATAATTTCCCAGTGGTCGTCGGTAAGAATGAGATCTTCCTGTTGCGCTATTTTTTCTGCTAGTTCAGGAGTCCACTGTGATAAATCCAGTAGATAGCCTTCTTTATCTAAATTGATGTCAATGAGCATGTTTCGTTAGCCTTTAGCCGTTTGAATTTACCAGGCGATATGTTTATTGCATTCATTTGTTAGGTCAACCCATTCAATGTCGCTAATAACATTTATATTGTTTGGTGCTGTAATTCCGTAAGCAAGAATATCTGATTCAAGTGCGTAAACCTTGAGTCCCATTTTTGTAAATGAAATCAGTAAGTCGTCTGAATCATGTTGAAATCTTATTGTCGCATCTTCAATTAATATCACCTTATCTTCTCTCTGCAAGCAGTAGCATAGATCCCTAACTATTGAGGCGCTGTAAGCGGATTGGTTTAGCTGGTGTAATGTCATGTTAAAACCTAAGAATATGTTGATAGGATTGCAGTTTTTGTTGCCATTGCTGTGAGTCTAAAAAGTGAACACCATCCCATATATTAAGCTGCGTCTTGTTTAGATGAGAGATGTCTTCTTTACAAACATAAACGTTTTCGATGTCATAAAGTTCTAAACTGGGTAACGCTTTTGAAAGGTTTTTCCCATGTAGTAGTGAAGGGGCTTGATTTACTTGTAGTATGGAGAGTGCTGGACCGCTTAAATAAAGATCAACGGCTTGTTCAAACGTGGCCATAACTAACGCGATATCCAGGCCTTCTTTCGCGGATAAACTGGTAAAAGGTGAGCTGGAAATGTGTACTAATAGAGATGTCATAAAGAGTTCTGCCCTATCATCGAAAGGTAATGGTTTTATGGCTATTGTTGATGAGGTGTACCAGTGTCCCTAATCCTTCTAATTGAAACCCTTCAGCAAGAGAGTGTTGTGTGAGTTCATGTCTGACCATTTCGGACTCATTGATGACGCCTCTTCTAAGGGCCGCAGCAATGCAAACATATAAATTGATCGAATGTTGCTTTGCTAATTCCTGCCATAAAATACTGATGTTGGCTTCATCTCTAGGAGGCTGCATTAGAGCGTTGGCGATTAAAACGCTATCCTCATAGAAAAAGACGCCTTCAATGGAGTGCTGTGTTGAGTTAAGTAAGGCTTGAGCGAAACGGTAGGCTGAGTGGCACGCTTTTGATGAGAAGGGGGACCCTTGAATGAATAAGGTGTATTGCATGTAAATCAAGTCCTTATATTAGGCAAACAAAAGGGGCGTTAAGCCCCTTTTGGTATTTGATTAGTATGGTAATTGTAATTAAAGGTTAATCATCATTTGCCATACCTAGAAGGCTTAAAACACTTAAGAACATATTATAAATTGAAACGTATAAGTTAACAGTAGCAATGATGTAATTTGTTTCACCACCACGAACAATCTCACCTGTTTGCCATAAAATCATAGCGGCAGAGAAAAGAGCAAAGCCTGCAGATAGGAATATTTGAATGGCTGGCATTTGTAAGAAGAAGTTAGCAATCATCGCACCAATTAGGACGAAAAAGCCAACCATCATAAAGCCGTTTAAAAAGCTAAAATCTTTTTTTGTTGCAATAGCATAAGCCGACAAACCTAAAAACGATAAGCCTGTAATCCCAAATGCTGTCATTACCATAGATCCTCCATTAGGAAGATTTAGGTACATGCTAATGATTGGTCCAAGAGTCAATCCCATAAAACCAGTTAGTGCAAAAACAAATAAAATACCTAAACCACTATTTTGGAATTTATGAGTTAAAAACAATAAACCATAAAAACCCACTAAGGTAATGATTAATCCTGGATGAGGCAGTTGTAATGAAATACTTAAAAAGGCCGTAAATGCACTAAAGAAAAGTGTCATTGCGAGCAAACTGTAAGTACTTCTAAGGGTTTTATTTACCGCTTCAGATGGCTGATTGGTAATAGCTTCATTGTAACGCATTATTTACGCTCCTTTTAGGAAAGTTGATCTACTACTTTAAGATTATGGGGGAAGTTTGTAGAAACTCAAGCGGAAAAAGAAATTATAAAAAAAACGCCACATCAAAGTGGCGTTTTTTAAGTAAGAAAAGAAGGGGGTTATAAAGCAACAGTAGGTTTATTGTGCCCAGATGACTGTTTTGTTTTATGTTTGTCTATCTGTCTGGCGAGCTTATCAACCATGGAGTCGATAGCATGAAATAGCCTATCTTCTGATACCGCTGCGGCAAATAAATCTTTTCCTGGAAGATGTATAGTGGCTTCAGCTTTTTGCTCTTTGCTATCTTGTAATAAGGTTACTTGAACTGTTGTGATTTGGTCACTTAGTCGAGATAGTTTATCGAATTTTTCGTTTATATGATCTTTTAATGCGGGAGTGACGTCGACGTGATGACCTGTGATATTGATTGTATACATACAACTTTCTCCTTAGTAAAGTTGAGCCGCTTTTTGTTGTTCGATGTTATGCGGCACAAATTCAGAATAGGAGTGCAGAAAAATATTGTCAACAAGCTTTTTTAATATATGACAAAAAGTTAGCTCTCTGTTGTGTTTGATTATTTTATATTTCACTCTTTGTTTTAGTGCGAAGCAAGGCGCTATTTGCTAGACTTCAAGAACGATTAATTTAGTATGTAACCTATGTCTGAATACGATTTCACACTACCGATTTCTTTTTCTTTAGCTTCTGAAATCGGTTTGGAAGAGGCGGTGCTATTGGCTTTCTTGCGCCAGCAATCTTACCTTTCACAGTCAATTGTCTTGCATGGTGAGATAGGACATCTATTGTCTCAACTGCCTTTCTGGACTCAACCTATGTTGTTGAGAATATTATCTAGCTTACAGCTTAATAACTGCTTGACCTTTGAGAAAAAAACACAACGATTGAAGTTCGTTTACCTCCGAAAACAAATAAAAAATCTGAAAGTAAGCTTTCAAATGAAGAACATTATTCTAAAATTGAAGGGCGCTCACCGTTAGACCCTTTGATTGAAAAGGTAGAAAGGTTGTCTTCTTCCAAGAAGAATACTCAACAATATGGAGCGAAATCGGAGTCCGCTGAGGTTTCTTCGAATCGTTTGAACTCTAGTTATGATTCGCCTCCTTCTGTAAAAGGTCGTAATTTACCTACTTCTAGTGAAAGGCGCAGAGGTGTGACGGATTTTGACTTGTATTTAGAGCAAAAAGAACGAACAAGGCAACCTGATCAATGGCTTCCAGAGGAAGCGACTCTTGAGCAAATTCTGCAGCTAGGTATTCCTCGACAATTCGCGTTACAGTTACAAGCAGAATTTTTATTGAGAATAAAAGAGCAACGAAAAAATGTGCGTACTTGGAATAGCGAATTTTTTAAGTATGTAAAACGCCAATGGCAGTATAAACAATCGGATAGATCTTCTAATGAAGGAACCTCAAGCCGTTCATACACTTCTAGAACCTCTAAAGAAGAAGTTAGCGATGCACTCACCAATATCCACGACACAGACTGGTAACGAACAAGAATCGTCTCACCAAAGCGATGAGCAGAACCAGCAAAATAGAATGCTGGTTAACATGCTTTTTGCAAGATTTAAGGCTATCTACACGCATAAATTTGCTTCTGCGTACAGTACACCTGATGAAGTTAAATTGGCTAAAAGAGAATGGTCAATAGCTATTAGAGGCTTTCAAGAGCCTTTGTTGGCTTATGCTGTTGAGAGAGCAAAAGAGACTTATGCTTGGCCTCCGACAATTTCGGAGTTTTTAAACTTGATTAATACGGCCTATAAGGTATATGGTCTGGTTAATCCAAGAAGTGCCTATATGGAAGCATGTCGTTGTCGCATGAACCCATTAGAGTTCCGATGGAGTCATCCCGCAATTTATTTTGCTGGATCGAAAGTTGGTTGGTATTTTCTAAGGACGGAAGAAGAAAGAAAAACATGGCCTGAGTTCGACAAAGCTTATCTAGAACAGGTGCAAAAGGTAATCGAAGGGAAGCAATTAACGATACCTAAAGTACAACAAATTGAAAATAAGCAAGAAGACCTGATGATTACATTCATTCCTAAGTTAGTTGCGGAAACGGGATTAAGCGAGTCAAAAGTTGCTGCATTGTTATATTATACGAAGAAAACAGAAGGCACAGCAGTTCGTGCTAATTATCGTATGAAAACAATGAAAGAACTTGCCGTATTAGGATTTGATATTGACTTGCCTTCTTAGCTGTGTTTTTGAGGTTGTAAGGTCAGTCAGGTGGATAAATATTGTTACCGTATTAATAGCAAGGTGGTATGCGTGCTAAAAATTTTAATTGTTGATGATCATGAACTAGTAAGCACAGGAATCTCTCGTGTGCTACAAGATGAGAAAACTCTTATCGTCGTTGGAAGTGCTGCTAGCGGTGAAGATGCAATTGAAAAAACCAAGTTATTAGAGCCGGATATTATTTTGATGGATGTACATATGCCTGGTGGTATCGGTGGACTAGGGGCAACTAAAGAAATTAAGCGACTTTTCCCTAAGGTGAAAATTATTGCTTTGTCCGCTCTTGATGATAACCCTTACCCATCTAAGTTGATTGAAGCGGGCGTAAGTGGGTATTTAACAAAAGGAGCTCCAGCGAAGGAAATGCTAGAGGCTATTCATACAGTGTCCCTAGGTAATAAATACATTACTGGATCTGTTGCTCAAAAAATGGCACTTTCTAAAATGTCATCTGAAGACAATGCCTCTCCCTTGGATATATTATCGGATAGAGAACTTCAAATAGCTCAAATGATTATAGATTGTAAAAAACCTCAGGAAATTGCTGATTCTCTAAACTTAAGTAGTAAAACTGTCAACACTTACCGTTATCGTATGTTTGATAAGCTAAATATTAATAGTGATGTTGAGTTAACTAAATTGGCCGTTCGATACAGTTTATTAGGTATGGGCTAAAAGAGAGTATTCATTTGAGCTCGCAAGAATTTGATCCCAAGCATTTTATTAATAATCTTACCTCTAGGCCTGGCGTATATCGTATGTACGGCAAAGGTGTTCTTTTATACGTTGGTAAAGCGAAAAACCTAAAAAACAGAGTGTCGAGTTACTTTAGAGCTACGGGTTTAACAACAAAAACCATGGCGCTGGTCGGTCGAATTGATGACATAGAGATCGCAGTAACAAAAAGTGAAACAGAAGCTTTGTTGCTTGAACAAACGTTAATCAAGCAGCATCGTCCTCCTTATAATATTTTGTTACGTGATGATAAGTCTTATCCGTATATTCTATTATCTGATCACACGCACCCAGCGTTATTATTTCGCAGAGGTTCGACAAAAACAAAAGGACAATTATTCGGACCTTTTCCAAGTGGTACGGCGGTAAAAGAAAGCTTAAATACAATGCAAAAAGTCTTTAAGGTTAGGCAGTGTGAAGACAGCTATTATTCTAATCGTTCAAGACCATGCCTGCAGTATCAAATAAAGCGTTGTTCAGCTCCTTGTGTAAACTTAATTACAAATGATGAATACGAAAATGATGTGCGCCATGCCAGAATGTTTTTGGAAGGCAAAAACCATGAATTGACGAATGAATTGACTCTGCAGATGAGTGAAGCGGCCAAACAGATGGAGTTTGAACGGGCTGCTTTACTTAGAGATCAGATTGTTCAATTGAAGCATGTTCAAGAGCAACAAAATGTTTATGGACAAACGGGGGATGCAGATGTTTTAGCCGCGTTGATTCAACCAGGTGGCCTGTGTGTGCATTTAATGATGGTGCGACAAGGAAAAGTGACAGGAAGTAAGAGTTATTATCCTAAGATGCCGATCGAAATGGTGGAAGGGGAATTGTTGTCAACCTTTATTGCTCAGTTTTATATCGGTAATAATGACTTGCCTAAAGCTATTATTACCAGTCATGAATTGGATGATAATGATATTATAATGGATGCACTTCTATCGAGCTGTGGTAAGAAGATTGAGTTAACTTCCTCTGTTCGTGGACAAAGAGCTAGGTGGTTGGATTTGGCAAAATTAAATGCTGAACAGGGGTTGCAAGCGAGATTATTGGATAAGCGAAACCACTTTAGTCGTATGGTCGCTTTGCAAAAATTGCTAGGTTTAGCTGCCCCTCCGAAAAGTATGGAATGCTTTGATATCAGCCATTCAAGTGGTGAATCGACCGTTGCCTCTTGTGTTGTATTTGGTGTTGAAGGGCCCGATAAAAAACGTTATCGAACCTTTAATATAGACGGTGTGGCGGCGGGTGATGATTATGGTGCGATGAATCAAGCCCTGACTCGTCGTTATAAAAGAGTTAAAAATGGGGAACTTGAACCGCCTGATGTATTGTTAATTGACGGTGGTAAAGGGCAGTTAACTCAAGCTGAGAATGTACTTAAAGAGCTTGGTTTGGTTAATATTTTCCTTTTGGGTGTTGCGAAAGGCACCACTCGTAAACCAGGTTTAGAAACATTATACATTGGCTCTAAAGAAGAGGAGGTGGTTTTACCTCCTGATTCGGCTGCGTTACACTTAATTCAGCATATACGGGATGAATCTCATCGGTTTGCAATTAAGAACCATAGGCAAAGAAGAGATAAAAAGCGTCGCCACTCTGTATTAGAAGGAATTGAAGGTGTTGGTCCAACGAGAAGAAAAAATTTGTTAACGGCCTTTGGTGGTATGCAAGAACTGTTGTCGGCGAGTGAGAGTGATATTGCAAAAGTGAAAGGTATTGGCATTAAGAAAGCGGCTGAAATTTATTCTTTCCTACATAAAAATTGAGATTTATTACAAGAGAGTGTTTTGAATATTCATGAACATACCTAACATGTTAACGTCGGTACGTATTATTTTGATTCCAGTTTTGGTGGCAACTTACTACCTGCCTTGGGACGGTCGCTATGTTACTTGTGCTGCGATATTTGCAGTAGCGGCTTTTACTGATTGGTTGGATGGTTACTTGGCTCGAAAGTTGAATCAGGCAACACCGTTCGGTGCTTTTTTTGACCCTGTTGCAGATAAAGTGATGGTTTCTGCTGCGTTGGTGATGTTAGTTGAAAGTTATGGTAGTACATTGTTAACGGTTGCGAGTGTAGTCATCGTTAGTCGAGAAATTGTTATATCGGCATTGCGTGAGTGGATGGCGGAAATGGGCAAGCGAGCTAGTGTTGCCGTTTCTTATGTTGGTAAGGTGAAAACCGCTATGCAGATGCTGTCTATTTTTATGCTTCTAGGTAGTCCTCCTGATTCTGGCTGGGCGATTTGGGGCGAATCCGTTTTAATTATTGCAGCATTGTTAACGCTTTGGTCTATGTATGTATATATGAAAGCGGCTTGGCCAGAGCTTACTGCATCTGTATCGGATAAAAAATAATCAAATTATTGAGTAGAGTGAAAAGAGTAAAGTATTTAGCTTTTTTTTATTTAAATGCTTGACGTAAATAATAAAAAGCATAGAATATGCACCATCTTTTGAGCGCGGGAATAGCTCAGTGGTAGAGCACAACCTTGCCAAGGTTGGGGTCGCGAGTTCGAGCCTCGTTTCCCGCTCCAATCAAAAGATAGATTGTTATAGAGGCCGGATGGCAGAGTGGTCATGCAGCGGACTGCAACTCCGTGTACGCCGGTTCGATTCCGACTCCGGCCTCCAAAATAATCAAAGGATACATCAATAGATGTGCCCGGGTGGCGAAATTGGTAGACGCACAAGACTTAAAATCTTGCGATAGAAATATCGTACCGGTTCGATTCCGGTCCCGGGCACCATTTATGGTGCCTTTTTTATACTGTAAAAAAGCATTGGCATCAGATATACTCTTATTGATAAATCCGCCCGGGTGGCGAAATTGGTAGACGCACAAGACTTAAAATCTTGCGATAGAAATATCGTACCGGTTCGATTCCGGTCCCGGGCACCATTTATGGTGCTTTTTTTTGCTCTATAGAAAATGATTAAAGCTGCATAATTAACCTTTCAGTAATTCCTCAAGATTTTAATATTCATATTTCTTTTCCTTACTAATGTTATTGACGTTTTTTAATGGTTAATGGGCTATTTTTTTATGATGTTGATAGCGTGCATGAGCCCTAATGTGCTTTATTATTCTGTTCGCGGATGTTCCGTTGGATTGCACCTCTCGCAAGGAGGTGGCTTTTATGATGGGGAGAAGGTTGTTTTGTTTGATGTAAAAAAAGACCCCTCCAAGGATGAGCCTGAAGAGGTCTGTTAGGTATATTCTGATTTGTTATAATTTTATGGTTATAACAAATGCTTGTTCAAAATAGGTAATAATGTTTTGAATAATCGTGGATTGGCGCACAATATATTTCCTGTCTCCTCGACACTTGGCGATCCATTAAAATCAGAGAAAATACAGCCTGCTTCTTTAGCTATGAATAAAGGTGCTTGCATTTCCCATTCAAAAAGTTTGATTCCCCATGATGCATCAACACGACCAGCAGCTACATTGACAATTTGCAGTGCTGGTGAATCTTGAGTGATAACTCGAGCGCCTTTTTCAGAAAGTTGCGAGAAAATTGCAAACTGACCGCTGGCGCTTGGTCGTGTTTTATCAGTCGAAGGGAATTGTGTTGCAATAAGAGTGTTGTTTAGATCTCGGACATTTGAGGTGCGAATACGAGAGTTGTTCAGATATGCTCCGCGTCCTTTACTTGCGTAATATTCGTCTTTAGTCATCGGGTTGATGATAAGAGCGTGTTCAACTTTTCCAGCGACTAAATAACTCATCGTAATACAGTGGCCACTAAGGCCACGTGTAAATAAATATTGTCCTTGAATGGTGTCAATGATCCATTCGCCTTCGTCGCCACTTTGAACTTGACCGTCTAGACGGGTAGTGATGGTATCATTTGGATACGCTTTAGCAAGGTGATGAAGGATCGTTTTTTCAGCGCCCTGACAAACGGTTTTATAAACCTGGTCTGGTTGTTGTCCTTGTTCTTTATCAAAAAGCAATTTTTCTTGAGTGTGAACAATATAGTCCGCTGCGGCACGAGCTGCTTTAATAGCGACGTTAATTCTTGGTTGCATAAGATACCATTTAAGTTTCTAAGAGATGCCAAACTACCGAAAAGACAAATAAGTCGAAATACGATAAGTTACTGGAAAAGTGTTAAAGAGCGATAAACTCACTTACCAAATCTTTGGTGAGGATTAAGTAATGTGTGAATTATTTGAGCGGCATTTTAATCGAAATTATCTAATTAAACCAGTAAAAGTTGGTTATTTATTGTTCTGTTCGACGTTTAAATGTCAAATTGCATAGTAAAGTCTGATACTATCAGCAAAATTAAATTGTCTTATTAGAGTTGGTTTTATCTTAATGAATAGCAAGGTTCGAATAGTACTCGTAAATACATCCCACCCTGGAAATATTGGTGGTGCGGCTCGTGCAATGAAAAATATGGGGTTAGATCGTTTATACCTTGTTTCTCCAAAAGTATTTCCAAGTGATGAGGCTGTAAGTAGGGCATCAGGAGCGATTGATTTACTTAAAAATGCCGTGGTTGTTAATTCATTGGAAGAGGCTATTGCTGATTGCCAATTGGTGATTGGTACCAGTGCGCGAGAGCGGCATATACCATGGCCTTTGGTTGATCCTAGGCAAGCAGCTGATCTTGTTTATAAAGAAAATCTTGAGACCGCTTTTGTATTTGGAAGAGAAGACAGAGGGCTTACTAATGAGGAGTTACAACGTTGTCATTATCATGTACATATTCCCTCAGTTGAAACCTTTAGTTCATTGAATCTTGCTGCCGCGGTGCAAGTGCTTTCTTATGAGTTGCGTATGAAGTCCCTGTTGTCGGTTAACGAACAACCTGTACAAACAAAATGGGATGTTCCTGCCGCTTCTGCTGAGCAGGTAGATTATATGTTAGAGCATTTGGAAAAAGTGATGCTACTGACAGAGTTTCTAGATCCTAATACGCCTAGACAAGTGATGACTCGTTTTAGGCGATTGTTTCAGCGTGCTCAATTAGATCAACATGAAATTGGAATGCTTAGAGGGGTTCTAACGTCGGTAGAAAAGATGAAATAAGTAATGGTGTTAATAATAAGGCGCTCTTTTTAGCGCCTTATTATATTGTAAAATTTACACTTTTCTCTCTGGTCGATTTTCTTCTTGCCAAAATGTATGAAATTTTTCTCCCGCTTCAGCATCAACCCTTTCGTAGGTGTGGGCACCAAAGTAATCTCGTTGAGCTTGGAGTAGATTGGCTGGCAATATTTCTGAACGATAACCATCAAAATACGCTAAAGCTGAAAAGAAAGAGGGAGTAGGTATACCAGATTGAGCGGCAAGTATGACGGCTTGACGTAATCCTTTCTGTTTGTGTTCAAGCGCATCAGCAAAGTAATCGGCTAAAAGTAAGTTTTCTAAATTTGGGTTTTCAGTAAATGCTATGGCTATTTTTTGTAGGAATGATGCTCTTATAATGCAGCCTCCACGCCAAATTTTTGCAATATCACTGAAATTAAACTGCCAGTTATATTCTTCCTGTGCGGCCCTCATTATTTGAAAGCCCTGAGCATAAGCACAGATTTTTGCGCAATATAAGGCATTTTTAATGGCCTCTTCTACAGCAGTAGGGTCAATGTCTCCTAATTCTATATCGCCAATTAAGCGAGAAGACGCATTTTCTCGTTCTTGAGTTAGAGTGCTTAGTGCGCGAGCGTATACAGATTCACTGATTATGCCCGCAGGAACGCCCATTTGTGTTGCGCTAATGGATGTCCAGCGACCTGTGCCTTTTTGTCCTGCACTGTCTAGAATCATATCAACTAAAGGCGCTCCCGTTGCATGATCATATTGCTGTAGAATGTCGGCGGTAATTTCTACTAAGTAACTATTTAGTTCTCCTTGGTTCCATTTTTCAAAAATTTTGCCTATTTCCTCAGGTTCATAGCCTAAAAGAGAGCGTAGCAAATGATAGGCTTCGCAGATCAACTGCATGTCCGCATACTCAATGCCATTATGTACCATTTTTACATAATGACCTGCGCCATTTGGGCCTAAGTATGTGGTGCAAGGCTCGCCTTCAGTAACAGGGTCTCCAGGAATATTTTTAATGATCTGAGAGCCGTCTTCAGCGACTTTTGCTGAAACGGCTTCCCACATTGGCTGAAGATATTTCCATGAATCTGCATCTCCACCAGGCATAAGAGAAGGGCCAAAGCGAGCACCTACTTCGCCTCCAGATACCGCTGTACCAAAGAATTTTAATTTTCCTCGGTATTCAGACTCCCGGCGAATTGTGTCTGTCCATTGGCTGTTACCGCAATCAACAACGATATCATCTGCTTCAAGTCCAGATTCAATTAACTGGCGGCAGATGATATCGACAGGTTCGCCAGCAGGTACTAATAAAACAATAACGCGTGGAGTGGTGAGTTTTGGAAGCATTTCTTTTAGCGTTTTGCATCCAATAATTCTTGCCTCAGAAATATCGGAGCGGCGTTCGCTTTGTTCGGTATCTAGAACATCTTTAACCTTATTTGGGTCAAGGTCAAAACCTGCAACTTTGTAACCATGATCGGCTAAATTGAGAGCAAGGCTCTTGCCCATAACGCCAAGACCTACAAAACCAATATTGCAGCTCTGATGTGAATTTAACATAGTTATTGATCAACCTAATTGTGGAAGAGGGGATTTATTGTGATTTTATCATGAAGATAGGAATGGATGGGTCTTGCAAAGAAAGATATTCTAAAAAAATAAGAAAATAAATGACAACAAAGTTCTATTTTTAAGTCAGAAAGGAAATTTTCACAGCGTGGAATCGTGAAGATTCTTTATGACGAAAAAAAACCACGAATTAAAGGAGTAGTTCGCAATTTTGTGGTTTCTTAAGAAATAAAATTACATCGATATGAAAATTACACTTTTTTTAGCTTTTAAAGAGAGTAAAAGTGAAATTTTATTACTGCAATATAAGTTTTTTTTAAATTTAAGTTATAAAATTCAATAGGTTATGTTTTTATCGTCTGTGTTTTTGTATTTTGTAGTAAAATAACATTTTGTTATATCAATACTTTTTTTTAGATTTTTTTGTTACTATTTTTCTCGTAATAGGCCATCACGCAGTGGCTAATATAACTGTATTTTCAGAGGAATACTAAACATGAATGCGGAAACTAAACGATCAATAATTCACACTAATTTGACTACAGCTCAGCTTGTTGAGAAAGCGCTTCAGAATAACGAAGGTCAATTAGCGGATAACGGTGCCCTAGTTGTTGAAACAGGTAATCGTACAGGTCGTTCACCTTTAGATCGTTTTATCGTTGAAGAGAGTTCTAGTAAAGATAACATTCAATGGGGGCCGGTAAACCGTCCTTTCCCTCAAGAAAAATTTGGGCCTTTATGGGGTAAAGTTGAATCCTATTTGAATGAAAGAGAATCTTATCAATCTAAAATTCATGTTGGTGCTGGAGATGATTACTACTTACCGGCCGTTATGAGAACAGAAACCGCTTGGCATCACTTGTTTGGTCGTAATTTATTTATTCGTCCAGAAACTTATAATCCTGTGAGTAAAGGCGAGTGGCAAATTCTTAACGTTCCTAGTTTTGAGTGTGTTCCTGAGGTAGATGGTACTAACTCTGAAGCATGCGTTATTTTGAATTTTGCTGATAGAAAAGTGCTTATTGTTGGAATGCGCTATGCAGGTGAAATGAAAAAAGCCATGTTTTCTGTTCAAAACTATCTTTTGCCAGAAAAAGATGTATTGCCTATGCACTGTGCTGCAAATGTTGGCCCTGATAAAGATGTAACGCTATTTTTTGGTTTATCAGGAACCGGTAAAACCACTCTTTCAGCGGATGAAGAGCGCTTTCTTATTGGTGATGATGAACATGGCTGGGGAAAAGATACGGTTTTCAATTTAGAAGGTGGTTGTTATGCAAAATGTATCGATTTATCTGAAAAAAATGAACCTTTAATTTGGAAGGCGATTAAATTCGGTACTATTGTTGAAAACGTAGTGATTGATCCTGAAACTCGTCAAGCTGATTATGCGGACACGTCATTGACTCAAAACAGTCGTGCAGGTTACCCGAGAGAGCATATTGAAAAGTGTGCTGAAGGTAATCGAGCTGGTGAGCCTAACGCAATTGTATTCTTAACCTGTGATTTAACGGGCGTGCTGCCACCCGTTTCTATTTTGTCGAAAGAAGCTGCTGCCTATCACTTTTTGAGTGGTTATACCGCTTTAGTTGGGTCTACTGAGATGGGAGCTGGCAGTGGTATAAAATCGACCTTTTCAACTTGCTTCGGGGCGCCTTTCTTCCCTCGGGCTGCACATGTATATGCAGATCTTCTTATTAAACGTATTGAAGAGTTCGGTAGTCAGGTTTATCTGGTTAATACTGGTTGGACTGGCGGCGCTCATGGAAAAGGCGGGCAGCGTTTTAGTATTCCAACTACACGAGCGGTTATTGCGGCCATTCAATCAGGCGCTCTAATTGATACGGAAGTGGAGCACCTTGAGGATGTTAACTTAACTGTTCCTAAATCCGTTAAAGGCGTGGATTCTATATTATTAAACCCACGTAGAACTTGGTCTAATGATGCGGCTTACACTGAGCAGGCAAAAGGTCTAATCGATCAATTTGTAACGAATTTTGCGAAATTTGAAGGTGTTTCAGCCAGTATTGTTAATGCAGGTCCAAAAGCTTAGTCTCATTGTATAAAATAAAACCGCTCTATGTATTTTTAAATATATAGAGCGGTTTTTTTATGCTGGTGTTTTGGTGAATTTGCTGGATAATTCTAATAATGTATATAGATAGTCATTGTCATTTAGATTTCTCCGTTTTTGATTCCGATAGAGAACAAATTGTAGCCTCATGTCTGAAGAGAGGGGTAGGTCACTTTATTATCCCAGGTACTCAATTTAACGCTTGGAATAAACAAGCTTTGTTATTGGATGACTATTCTACTTTATCAATGGCTTATGGTATTCATCCTTATTTTTTAGAGCAAGAAAAGCTCAGCTCAATTGAACTTTTAGGTGATTTCTGCGAGTTAAACTCAGCCATTGCTGTAGGTGAAATCGGTTTGGATATTTGGCCAACTTCACTTCCTTTAGAAATACAGTTGGTCTTCTTTAGATCTCAATTAGATGTGGCTAAAGCGTTGACGCTTCCAATAATTTTGCATGCTCGACGAAGTTATGATCTTTTGTATAAAGAATTAAAAAACAGTCGGTTCATGAATGGTGGTGTGGTGCATGGTTTCAGTGGCAGTATGGTTCAAGCGAAGCGCTTTATTGAACTCGGCTTTGTGCTAGGTATTGGTGGTAATATTACTTACACAAGAGCACTCAAATCGATTAAAGTTGTCAGAGAGTTGGGTAGCGAAGATTATGTACTAGAAACAGACTCACCTGATATGCCTATTGCAGGTCAACAAGGTGAGAGGAATACGCCTTTGAATATTCCTCTCATTGCCCATGCTATCGCTGAAATTAGACAACAATCTCTACAGGATATTGAATATCATACATCTATCAATATCAATAGAGTATTCCCAAATATGATGAGGGGTTCTAGAGTTGAATCGTAATCGAGATATAAATGCACCAATACGGATAGTATTACTAGGCAGTGATACCGTTGTTGGAGAAGCACTTTTATTGTTTTCTGCGGAGTTACCTGAGTTTGAATGGTATTCTCTTTCTTGTAATGAGTTATTTAAACACGATTATAGCTCTGAGTTTCTACAGGGCATTGAGTGCGATGTAATTATTGATGCTCTGAGTATGGATCGGTGCCTTGATTCTCGCTATCAGAGTTTTAGAAATGCTTTGGTTGATTACTCTGAAAGAAGTAATACTCAAGTGGTAATGATTAGTAGTGCTCTTGTTTTTTCTGGGGATAAAGAAACGGCTTATGATGAAAATGATTTACCTGACTCTAAGGATTCGTACTCTTTATCGTTAATTGAATCTGAGAACTGTTTTCTTTCTCTTTCCCAAAACATTGTGCTGCGTACAGGATGGCTGTTTAGTGGTAAAAATGATGACTTTGTTTGTCGTACAATTGATCTAATTAAAAAAAGAGTGAATTTAGCTCATAATGACAGTTTTGTCGGTAGTCCATCACCTGTATCTGACTTAGCTCGAGTTATTCTAACCATGATTAAGCAGCATTATAATGGCTCTACTAATACTGGGGTCTATCACTATTGTTGTTCTGAGGAAATTAGTTGGTATGGTTTTGTTGAGGCTATTTTAGCTACCGCGGGTCAGTTTGATCCAAAAGCTCCTGTGAGCGTTGAAGCGATTAGTGATTGCTTTCCGGACTCTGAGGATATTGTTTTAGTTAGGAGGCAATCTTTATCATGTCGAAGAGTGTTTAATCATTTTGGTGTTAAGCAAAGGCCTTGGAGAGCAAGTTTGCGTAAATTAGTAAAAGATCTTTATCAGCGCATATAGTATTTAACAAATAGTATTTTAAAGGAGACCTGTTTTGCAAAAAATAAATCATAAGGCTGTGTTTTTGACGATATGTTTGCTTTTTGTATTAGGTGGTCTTTGGAGTTTAGCCGCACCAAAAATTTTAATTGAGGATAAGAGTGAAGACCCTATTTTTGTGGCTTTATTCTCTGTTAGTGTTATTTGCTATGTTTATTTTAATGCTTGGCTGCTTGTGAAAACACGTTTTGTGTCTTTTATTGATGGAGTCTTCCTGATTATTGGTATTTGGTTATTTTCGGTAATGCCAAATCTCTTTTTTATTCAAGCTGTTTTAGCATTGCCTATAGATAAATTTGTTTACTTACTTACTTTTGGGGCTTTAGCTGGGGTGGTAACCGCATTTGTTTTATCTCTTTGGCGTTCCTCTCGCACAATTTTTAAAGGTTGAAGGTGAATGACTTATTGGTTTTATCACTGTTTAGTAACAAGTCGTCTTAACTCTTAAATTTATAAACTTAAAAGTACAATGATTGCAGTAAAGGACAGTTGCACAAAAAATCTTATGGTAATTGCTTCTGTAAAATAACGTGTTAATGGTAATACCCACAGGCAAAGCCATAATAGTACGATGGTGTTAAGTGAAATCTCAGCAAGAATGTTTGCTTGAGATAGTAATCCACTTAGTACTAGTAGTGTAAAAAAAGTAATCTCTTCGCTACTTTCTCTTCTTCGCAAGCAAACCAGTAAATAGGCACATAGAATAGCGGTAAACCCACCGATTAATTGTCCAATAATAATGCTGCCACCCATGGCTACTAATAATGCACTTGCTGAGGCGGTTATTATGAGGTTTATTAATGTGGAGTGAATTGAGAGGATGTGATTCTTATTTTGTTCCAACTTTTCAGTAGAGAGTAATGCTAATGTTGCTTGTAATGTTAACGTAATGAAAAGTGGGATAAGGATGAAATCAAAATTTTGACCATGCTTCAATACTGGGTTTAGTAACAGAAAGGCAGAGCTGAATGCACTAATGAAAAGTAGGATGGTTTTGAAACTTTTGAAACTTTTGAAACTTTTGAAACTTACTCTGTGTGGAAAATGAGTAACCAAAGAGCTTCCAGCACCAATCAACGCAGTAGTAGATAAAAAGTCCAAGGCATTAGCTGGTGGGAATTGTAAGCTGCTGTGTATTTGGTTGAGCGTTACTAAAAGGCTGATGGATAGGCCGATACCTTTAGCAAAAGGGGATACTTTAGCAATTAAAAAAATAATAGTAACAGAGGCTATAAAGGGTACGAGAATGGTATTAAATAGCAAAATACTAATAAAGTTGTTTGAATCCTGATACATGGCTTTTCTTCGATGTGTATTATTGTCGCACAGCCTCGATAAAAACCTTTACTTTGGTTTTGTCTGAGGCGCCTGGAATAAAGTAGGTCATGCCAAACTCGCTGCGCTTTATGGTGGTTGATGCTATAAAGCCGACTCTATATCCTCCCCATGGGTCTTTTCCTTCACCTGTTTTATGAACGTTAAAAGAAATTGTTCTAGTTATTCCATGTAAGGTAAGATCACCTGTGAGAGTATTGTTTTCGTAATTCTTACCTTTAAATTCCATGGTGGGAAACTGTTTAACATCAAAAAAATCAGGGCCTCTTAAGTGTTTATCTCTTGCTTCATGGTTACTATCAACACTGTTTGTTTGTACTGATAAATGAGTACTAATAGTCTTCATGTCTTCACTAAAGGAGAATTTACCTTCAAAATTTTTAAAGTGACCAGACATGGTGCTAATCCCTAAATGGCCTATTTCAAAGGTAACCGCTGAATGTTCAGGATCAATCTTATAGTCTGCAGAAAAAGTTAGACTGCTTATAAGACATAAAGATGTGATATTGATGAGTTTCATTTATTACCCTTTCTGCTGTGAATAATAGCATCTAGTTTAGCAGGAATGTATAAAGCTAGATCGTCAGGAAAGTGAAATTAGTTATATTGCTTAGTGTAACAATTGATTAATGAGTTGTACTGTTGGAAGTAAATTGAGTTATTTGATTATATAATTGCCATGAATAATTATAAGCTCTTATCAAAGAAGCAAACGCAGGAAGGACATTGTGTTGGTTCTCCTTCCTACGTATTAAATAACTATAGATACTCTTCTAGATCATTTTTTATATTTAAATCTACGTCAATTGCATATCCAGGTAAGCGAATCTTATCTTTCGTAATAGATAAATCCTCTCCCGTCAATACGTTTTGCCCGAAATGATATACCGGTTTTGATTCACCAAGAATGGCCTGCTTATTGTACATTTCGCTTCGTTCTTTGGTTTCATTGTTCAACTCAAAATAACGATTCATAGTTTCCTGAGAGTATTTATTTGTGAGCATTTGCATTACTTTGTGAGGTGCTAATAGAACCGCGGTTCCATTATTTCCCCCAAACCCTTTTGAGTTGAGTAATGCACCGTCAAAGTACTCTTTACCATATTCTTGATGATTAAGCTGAAAGGATAACCCTTCAGTATGGACGTCTTCAGCAAGTGATTTTGTCGTAGTGATACCCGGTAAAATACCATGTTCCCAAACACCAAGAGAAATATGTAGTTGATCTCCTCCTGCCGTTCCCTGTGAGTGTCCTAAAAATGCTTTCACGGCAGTGACAGGAATGTTTTTTGCTCCAAAGCTTTTGGCTACTTGGCTTAAAACATGGGATTCGGTAATCCTGTTTTGAGGCGTACTGGTTCCATGAGCTTGAATAAAGCATCTATTATGTAAGCCGTCTTCACCGATAATGTTCTTTAAATACGCCATGGCTTTACCCATAGTTAAATAGTTACCAATGCCAGGTGCAGAGATGGACTTTTTATGTCCATCAGCAAAAGCATAAACAGCGGGAATGGCTCCATGAATATTTGCGCCTAGCTCTAGTGCTAGTTCATCATCCATGAGTAAAGTCCATTGACTCGATTCGCCAATAGTAAACCCACAGTTATTTGCAAATGGTCGACAACTTTGAGTGTGGTCAGGCTCTTGTTGGTCTTTGATAGAGTCTAGTGCTAATAAAGCACTGTCTTCAGCTAGAGCCCCCATAGTACGAAACCCTTCGATGATTTCTGGGGTAATAGGTGCATCACTGCCGCCAACCATAGCGACTCTAATTTCTCCAGACTTAATGCCTGCAATCGCCTTTTCTAAATTAAAAAAGTAAGTTGCACAGGCTCCGATCGATGTACCAACAACACCAGCACTACCAAGAACATAGGCATTTACGAAATCGGCTGGCATTTGAGCATAGCCAAGTGGCAGATGTTTGGATGTAGTTCGCTTTCCTTGTAAAGCGGATTTTAACATGCCTCCAAATCCAAGGTCGTCCATTTGACCAATAGAATTTGCTGCAAAAACGGCAACTTTATCTGGAGAAACACTGTCGCGTATCTTAGCCCAAGGAATCCCGCTGCTATTAATCGCATCCGATGCTCCGTAGACAGTCATCTGAAGGCCTCGGGGGTGGTTACGGCTTTGATACATTGTAGAGGGGTCAAATCCTGTAGGAAGTTGTCCTGCAGATTTAACACTGAGTTCTTTCGTGTCTTTTATTAGTGCTTCTAAATTGCCTTCTACTGTTACCTCTGAAAGAGAGTTAGAAAGAGGCAAGACGGTCCAGTTCTCAGGCAGTTTGTCGGGTAAAGAGCGTGTTTTGATTGTAAAGCTAATATGATCATCTGTAGCACTAGGGGATAACACAGAGGATTTATGCAAAACAACATTGTCGACATCAAAAAATGACGGATGGATTCGCCTTATTAATGTTTTTGTCAAAATCTCATCACTAAATGTGGCAAGTAATGTGTTTGCATCTAGCTGCTCACCTGAGTCTGTGTACCAGATTCCATTTCGATGTTCAGCAGTATTAGTTAGTGTTGCTAAATCAAGCAACACCTCCTGTTGAACAGAGCTCGGCAACATATCGATAACAATTCTTCTATAAGCTTGGTGAGATGAAGAACGGCCAGCTGAGTTGATTCCGCCAAAGCCAACAATAACAGGTAAACGGGCCAAATGAATTTCCTCGTTTGAAAGTGAATGAAAAAGGCTAGCTATTGTAAAGAAGGATTGCCACCTTAGCTAGCCTGAAATAGATAATGATTTCAATGAAGCGACACCTCTATAATCGAGCGTTATTAGAGGTTCTTCTCTCATAACGGTGAGGTTATTTCTCTTTTGAAATATCTTTATTTTGATTGAACTTCCATAGCTCGTTATAGCTAATAAGGCTTTCAATTTCATCTATATAATCTTGACCTCTTTCTGAATAACTGTGTAGTCCAGATGCTAAGGTTAATCCCGTAATCTCTTGTCCGTTTTGGCGCAATTCGGATCTTTTTTCTCTCAGGTCTGCGTAAGCCCTATTTATGTTCAAATTATCAATGTAAGCAAAAACAGATTGTCTGGCATTTTTAAACCTTCTGACTTCATGTTCTGCTTCATCGTCTCTCTGTTCAGGAACAAGACCACACCCTTTTCTGAAGCACCATTGTCCGAAATAATTATTTCCTTCTAAAGCGAACCTTGATGTACCCCAAGCGGACTCATTTGCGGCTTGAGCCAACACTAAAGATTCAGGGATTATATCCACGTATAAAAGCAATTCGGAGATACTTTCATGAGTATAAACATCCACTTTTTCTAATTTAAATATTTCTCGTAATGCTTTTAACCATCTCTTATCCTCTCTTGAAGGCGGTTCTTCACTGGCTAAAATGGTATAAATTTTTTCTCTATCCCTGACTAATAAGCTGTTCTTTTCAATAACAAAAGGGAGGAGGTAGTTAAAAAAGGCGTCTTTTCTTTCTCGAATGTCATTTATGTTGGCGAAGTCTGGAGGTGTGTGTTGCGATGCTATCTTGATTTTATCTTGAGCATCATTGTTTTCTAGCTCATCCAATTCTATTGTTTCTTCAATAGGTGTCTCTTCTTCTGTTTGAGCATATCTCTCAGAAGGTTGTTTAGACGAATTTTTATTAATCGAAGGTGTCGTATTTTCGATCAAACTATTATTCGGTTCTGATTGTTCAACAGGTTCCAGTTTTAGCCATAAAATGAATATAACTAAGAAGGAAAGTACCCATAATATTTTTCGTTCCATAACTAATAGAAACCTATGCGTATTAAAAAAGCGGTCGCGCGCAATTGTATAAACTAACACATTACTGTGGAGCCTGAAAATAGAGCCATTTTGTAGGTATATTATTGCGAAAAAAAGCGACGAAAGACAGCTTTTGTATGTAGTTCATTATTTTTACTTGTTTTCTAGCATGCGTTATATCGTGTTCATGTATGTTAAGCATTGTACAAAAGAGGGATTATTGATGAAAAAAAGCATATTAAAGGCAGAATACCGACCTATTCTATGATTAAAGGTGTTCAAAAATACTGCTATGCCTAAAAAGTTAAGCGTACTGCTCATGCCATTACTTGTCATTACTGTGTGCTTATACGCAGGGGTTTACATGTATTTGGCGCCAGCCGTTTGGCTAACTGTTCTCCTTTATTTGCCCTTTGCTCTCGTCGTCGTACTTGTTTTGCTTGCTTGGCACTTTAATAAAGGGCGTCTATTGATCATTTCTTTTTTGCTAGGAATTCCTCTCTATCAATTATTTTTTTCTTTAGAGGGTTCTCTATCTTTAGGTTATTTAATGGTGGTTATTTTAAATTTATCTATTGTTTCTCTAATACAGGAGAGAGGTTTTTTTAATCGATTTGCTATTAATCGAATTGCTTTTATGGGGATGTTATTTGCCTGGTGTATTGCGTTTGAAAAAGGGTGGATATCATTTTTTTCCTGAATGAAGCTGTTTTGGAGGGGCAGCATTACACTTGGTCAAGCGTGCTGTTGATTTTGATTATTGTTGGGTGTTTATTATCAGGAATTATTCATTGGTGGCAAAGTGCTAATGCTTTGTGTACGAGTATTTTTATTACCCAAGTTGCTCTATTGATTGTGTTCTATATTGTTAATGTAAAAGAGCAAGCGTCTTTGCTAATGTCAGGTACCCTTCTAATTTGGGTGCTATATTTATTAATAGAGAGCCATAAAATGGCTTATATAGATGATCTGACTCAGATAAATAGTCGGAGGGCTTTGAATGAAAAACTGTTAGCCCTCCCTAAAAATTATATTGTTGTCATGGCTGATATAGATCACTTTAAGAAATTTAATGATACCTATGGTCACGATATGGGGGATTCAGTACTTTATCGTGTTGCTCAAGAACTCGCTAAAGTAGAGCAGGGAGGTAAAGTGTTTCGCTATGGTGGAGAAGAATTTACGATTTTGTTTTTTAATAAGCAGTGGTCTGATATTGAAGACAGTTTAGAACACCTAAGAGAATCTGTTCAAAATATGAAAGTGAGTGTATTCGATGTCAAGAAAGGCACTCAGAAAAATGTTCAGGTTACGGTCAGTATGGGGGCTTGTGAGTCTCAATCAAGTACTGATTCAGAGCAGATATTTAAGTTTGCGGATGATGCCTTGTATAAAGCTAAACGTAACGGTAGAAACAGAATAGAATTAAAAAAATAGAAAAGTTGAACAAGTGGTCAAAAAATGTAGTTAAGTCTATTGTTTAAAGAAAATATTGTGTTTATAATTTGCTTTATGAAATTTTCGTTTTATTGACGTGTTTCAAAAAAACATCTCATTTGATGATGTAGAAATCACACTATCAAATAGATAACTGAGCCAACGTGGTGCAACAGTTTAAACAATGATGAATGCCTATAGTCATTGAGTTAATTTGTTGTGAGGGGAAATAGGGAGCAATTGCTCCCTTTTTTTATTGAAAAATTTTTAAAAGTTAATTTATCGATTACATTAGTATTTTTTCTGCTGTCTTAAATACGTGATCCTTTTTCCTTTATTAAAAGGATGTTATTGTATTCTCCGTGCTATCCCTTCTGTATCAATTTTTACTAGCCTCGTACAGGCTAACGTGATTTACAATTCTTATTGAGAGGTGTCCTTTTGTTGACAGATACAAAGCGTGCTAAGGATCAGTTAAAAATCCATATACGTGAACAAAATCAAGCGCATATTTTGAACTGCGCCGAAAAAGTTTTTGCTAGGCAGGGATTAGCTAAAACAACAACTCAAATGATTGCTGATGAAGCCGAATTGCCTAAAGCGAATATTCATTACTATTTCCGCTCTAAGAAAGATCTTCTTGAAGCCGTTTTAGAAAATATTTTAGAGTTGTGGTTAGATTCAGTAAGTGCATTTGATGAAGATGACTCACCAAAATTCTCATTTACACGTTATATTTGTGAAAAAATAGATCATTCTCGAGAGCATGCTAATGCATCGAAAGTGTTTGCAATGGCGTTAATGGGCGAAGAACCTTTCGTATTGGAGTTTTTGAAGGAGAGGTTTGTTGTTGAATTGGCAAGAGAAAAGCGCATCATCGAGAGCTGGGTAGAGAAAGGGTTGATGAAACCGGTCTCAACAGAGCATTTATTTATAAGTTTATGGGCAATGACTCAAACTTATGCGGACTTCGATGCTCAAATAAAGATTGTTCTCAATAAACCTAAGCTAGAAGAGGACGACTTTGAAGAGGCGAAAGACTTTATTATTCAAATGACACTTGCTGCTTGTGGAATTCAATAATTAAGAGATAACGAGTCATGACAGTTGAAAGCGGTGTTACCTTTTTTATTGCCATTTTCATTTTCGGAATTACACCTGGTCCGGGAGTATTTGCCATACTAGCTCGAAGTATGGTTCATGGCGCCCAGTCTTGTTTGTGGTTAAGCATTGGGATGGTGATTAGTGACATCGCTTACTTAGTTATGGCCTGTTTAGGGTTAGCTACGGTAGCAGCGACATGGGAAGAACTATTTATTGCGATTCGCATTATTGGGGCTGTATATCTTGTTTATCTTGGGTGGAAAATGTGGACGACTAAAGTTGAAATTGACGAATCGTCTTTTGATCGCCGTTCACAAGTAGGGAGTGTTATTGCTAGCTTTGTTCAAGGGTTCCTTATTTCGGCATCTAATCCTAAGGTAATTATCTTTTACATTGCTTTTTTACCGACTTTTATAGATTTAACGCTGCTAAGTTCCCAAGATGTTGTTGTAGCGTCTGTGCTGACATTCTTTGCTTTACTGTGTGGGCTGACTCTTATCGCTTTTGGTGCTTCACAGGCGAAACGCTTCTTAAGATCAGAGAAGTCAATGAAAGGTTTGAACCGAATTGCAGGTACTATAATGGCTAGCGCAGGAATCTACATAGGATTACGGGGGTAGCACTTCTTCACGAAGTGATTATAAATAATAAAAAAGACCTTATCTGAAGGTCTTTTTTATATCATTTTCTGTTAACGCGTACCATAAATACGATCGCCAGCATCGCCAACCCCTGGGCGAATATAAGCATGTTCATCTAACTCTCTATCGATTGAGCCAATATACATTGGAACGTCACTGTGCTCTTCTTTAAAGGCTTCTATACCTTCTGGCGCGGCAAAAAGACAGATAAAACGAATGTCTTTAGCCCCCATTTTTTTCATTTTTTCAATAGCGGCGGCAGCGGAGTTGCCAGTTGCTAGCATCGGGTCAACGACAATTATGGTACGCTCATCAATCGAATGTGGCATCTTTAAATAATAATCTACAGGTTGTTTTGTTTCTGGATCTCGATACATTCCAATGTGACCTACACGTGCTGAAGGAGACAGTTTTAACACCCCTTCAGCTAGACCATTTCCTGCTCTCATAATAGTTACTATACATAGTTTTTTACCTTTTAGAACGGGGCACATAGCCTTTTCTAGAGGGGTTTCTACCTCAATATCAATTGTTTCTAAATCTCTTGTCGCTTCGTATCCAATTAAGGTTCCAAGTTCTTCAACGAGCATTCGAAACTCTCTAGTGCTGGTGTTTTTATCTCGTAAACTGGTCAGTTTATGCTGTACAAAAGGGTGATCAATAACGGTGATATCTGGGTATTTTTTTAAAATATCAGCTGATTTCATAAAATTAGCTCCTTTAATATAGGTTTGAAAAAGGGTTTTCTTTTTTCAGATGGTAAAATAATAGCATATAGCGGATAAATATTATGTGTTTGTTTTCATTTGCTTATAGTTGTAATCATCACTTTTGTCATTACATAGATAAAAAGATATTTGTGAGTTCCATTACCTGATTCACTGAGAAAGTATATGAATAATGATGAAGAATACCTAGAAGACACTGTTACTGACGATACCCAACATAATGATTTGCTGGAAGATTCTGATGTTGTTATCGATGATCCTAAAGCATTAGCCTTACCTGAGGATGTTTTGCCCGATACACTTTATTTGCTGCCAATATCCAGTCGACCTTTTTTTCCAGCTCAGGTTCAGCCCGTTATGGTAGATGCGAACCCTTGGGAGGAAACATTAGAAAAAATTTCTGATGTTCATCAAAATGTGGTGGGGCTGGTATACGCTGAAAAAGTAAAAGCAGGGATGCCATCTATTAATGATTTTAGATCCATTGGTTGTGTGGCAAGAGTGCATAAAGCCGCTTTAGAAAATGACAAAATGACGTTCCTAGCTCAAGGAATCAAGCGTTTTGAAGTGATTGAATGGCTGAATGAAGATGCGCCTTATTTAGCGAGAGTTAGATATTTAACGGATAGCAAAGTTAAAGATGATGAGTCCAAAGCGTACACAATCGCGTTACTTGATAGTATTAAACAGCTGATTCGTCTTAACCCACTATTTAGTGAAGATTTAAAACAGTATTTAGGCCGTTTTTCATTTAACGAACCTGGCCTGTTAGCCGATTTTGCTTCCTCTATCACCTCTGCTGAACCTGAAGAGTTATATGAGGTGTTAGCGACTCATGCGATTCAACCTAGATTAAATTTAGCATTGATTTTGATAAAAAAAGAATTGGAGATTGCAAGACTACAAAATGAAATTAGTGCAGAGGTAAATGAAAAACTGAGCCAGCATCAGAGAGAGTTTTTCTTAAAAGAACAACTTAAAGTGATTCAAAAAGAGTTGGGCCTAACTAAAGACGATAAAACATCAGATTTAGATACCTTTAAAGAGCGATTGTTAGGAAAGACGATTCCAGAGTCTGTACAAATTAAGGTTGATGAAGAGTTGAATAAGTTAGGTGTATTAGAGCCCGGTTCACCTGAATACGGTGTCACACGTAACTACCTTGATTGGGCGACCTCTCTTCCTTGGGGTGTTCATTCTGATGATAACTTGGATATTAAAGCGGCCAGAGACGTTCTTGAAAAACAACACGCAGGCTTAGATGATGTCAAAGATCGAATTGTCGAGTTTCTTGCGTTAGGTGCTCATCGTCAAGAAATGGGAGGGTCGATTATGTTGCTTGTTGGTCCGCCTGGCGTTGGTAAAACCTCAATAGGTAAATCCATAGCGGATGCATTAAATCGTAAATTTTATCGTTTCAGCTTAGGTGGAATGCGCGATGAAGCCGAAATTAAAGGACATCGTAGAACTTATATTGGCGCTTTACCTAGTAAGTTTGTACAAGCGTTGAAAGATGTACAAGTTGAAAATCCCGTTATCATGCTCGATGAAGTCGATAAAATTGGTTCATCTTTTCAGGGTGATCCTGCTTCGGCTTTACTAGAAGCCCTTGATCCTGAACAAAACTCGGAATTTCTTGATCATTACTTGGATATGAGAATTGATCTGTCTAAAACCTTGTTTGTTTGTACTGCAAACCAATTAGATACTATACCTGCCCCTTTATTAGATCGCATGGATGTTATCAGACTTTCTGGATATACGGCAGAAGAAAAGTTAGCCATTGCGAAACAACACTTATGGCCAAAATTACTGAAGAAAAATAAATTACTTAAGAAGCAACTAAATATAACGGATGCCGCCTTAAAGCATGTAATTGAAGACTATGCCCGTGAAGCGGGTGTTCGAGGTATGGATAAACTGCTACAAAAAATACTTCGAAAGTCCGTTGTGCAGCTTATGTTGAATGAGGCTGATAGTATTAATGTGGGTGTTAAAGACATAGAAACCTTGCTAGGTATGCCTTATTTCAGAGCAGAGAAAAGTATTCGTGGTGTGGGTGTGGTCACAGGATTAGCGTGGACGTCTATGGGGGGGCGACCTTGCCTATTGAAGCCAACAAAATTCATGAGTTAAGCCGTGGGTTGAAATTAACCGGAAAACTTGGTGAGGTCATGAAAGAATCCGCTGAAATAGCCTATTCTTATGTTTGTTCCCATACTAAGTCTTATCAATTACATCCTGAGTTTTTTGATAAGTGTCTTATCCATTTACATGTGCCAGAAGGGGCCACCCCTAAAGATGGGCCAAGTGCTGGCGTGACCATGGCAACCGCTTTAATGTCTCTGGCTAGAAGTGAACCAATAAAAAGACCGCTTGCTATGACAGGAGAGCTCACTTTAACTGGTCAAGTCCTTGCGGTTGGAGGTATTCGAGAAAAAGTTATTGCGGCAAAACGTATAAAAATACATGAACTCATTCTTCCTGAGGCCAATCGCCGCGATTATGAAGAGTTGCCAGATACTATTAAAGATGGAATGACGGTGCATTTTGCTAGCCGTTATTCCGATGTTGAAAAAGTGGTATTTGATAAGAAGGCGACTGAAGTACATTAAATATAGCGTAAACCCTAAAACTATTCATTTTTTAGGGTTTGTTAGAATTGGGATACATGAGAAAATAAATAAAGCCGAACGTGCTTCATAGCGTGTTCGGTTTTTTTATTGGTATTCTTTTCGTCACATTTGGAGATGCAAATGCCTACAAGGGCAAAATTTACTCAAGGTTCGACATTAAAGCATGTTGTGGTGATGTCCGCGACAGGTGCTCTCGGGCTTATGTGTATGTTTCTGGTTGACCTTGTTGATATGTGGTTTCTATCCATGCTTGGAAAAAAAGAGGCGGTTGCCGCGGTTGGCTTTGCTAGTACCATCTTATTTTTTACGATTTCAATCAGTATTGCGGTCTCTATTGCCGCCACGGCTCTTATCTCTAGAGCTGTAGGGGCTGGAGATATGGCGTTAGCTAAACGACGTTCAGTCAACTCGCTTGCTTATGGGGTGGTTTTGTCCTCTGCTCTTGTTTGGTTTATCTATCCTAATATACCGAATTTACTTTTGTATATTGGAGCGGGGAGTAAAACGTTAGATTTATCCATTGAGTATTTGCAAATCCTAATTTTGGGCATGCCTGCGGTTATGATTGCCATGATAGGGTCAGGAATCATGAGGGCCATCGGTGATGCAAGAAGAGCTATGTATGCGACACTTATTGGTGGTCTGGTGAATGCGTTGCTTGACCCTATTTTTATTTTCGCATTCGGTTTAGAGGTTCAAGGGGCGGCGATAGCGTCTTTGATTGCGCGAATTTCCATGGTAGGAGTCACTTACTACTGTGTTATTCATCTTCATAAGATGTTGGCTCAATTTGACCTCTTGGATTTTTATCATGATATTAAGGTTATTTCGTTAATTGCTGTTCCTGCAATGCTGACGAACTTATCATCACCATTGGCTAATTTAATCGTGATGGAACATACAGCGGCTTTCGGAGATGAGGTTGTGGCGGGTATTGCCATTATTGGTCGTATCATTCCTGTTGTGTTTGGAGGTTTGTTTGCGCTTTCTGGCGCTGTTGGACCTATCTTGGGACAAAACTTTGGTGCAAAATCCTTTGACCGGATGAAAAGCACTTTGACGAGTGCGGTTATTTACAGTTTTTGTTATTGCCTGGTTATGTGTTTGCTGCTTTACCTATCCCAAAGTTGGTTGATTGAGACCTTTAATGCAACAGGTACAACAGCTGATTTAATTCAATTTTTTGCTACTGTTATATCCTTTAGCTTCTTTTTTCAAAGCTTATTATTTATAGCTCTTGCTACCTTTAATAATCTTGGGCGTCCTTATGTTGGAACCGGATTGAATTTTGCTCGTGCAACCTTAGGAACTTGGCCTTTAATTATTGTTTTTTCATGGATTATGGGAGCTGAAGGCATATTGTTTGGTCAAGCTGTAGGGTCTATTATCTTTGGTTGTGTTGGGTTTGTTATGGCCAAGAAATATATCTCTGAGTTAGAGCATAAAGATGAAGAGACACTAAAAATAGATTCGAGTATTAATTACGACGAAATGGCCTCCTAGTGGCATTCTTTACTGATTTACTCTTTTTTTGCCCATAAAAGAAATTCTCTATTACCATCTCCTCCTTTAATTGGGCTTTCCGTATAGCTTTGAATTGACAGGCCTAGTTCTTTGACTAGATGACAAATGCGTTCTTCCACTTGTTTAAATAGATTAGGGTCTTTTACGATGCCTCCTTTGCCGATTCCTTCTTTACCGACTTCAAATTGTGGCTTTACCAGAGAAATTAAGTGGCCGCTATCTGTCAATAACTCAGGGAGTTGAGGCAGTATTTTTTCTTGAGATATAAAAGAAACATCCATAACGGCCAAATCAAATCCATTTTTGGGAAAGTGTTCTCCTAAATCATCCACGCTAAGATTACGTGCATTCACCCCTTCTAAGCAGATAACTCTAGGATCTTTGATGAGAGAGGTGTCCAGTTGATCATGTCCCACTTCCACTCCCACTACTTTTTCAGCACCGTGTTGTAAGGCGCAGTCGGTAAAGCCTCCGGTAGATTGACCAACATCTAAGACCTGGAAGTTGCTGATATCGAGTTGAGAGTATTCTAAAGCACCGACTAATTTAAGGGCTCCTCGTGAAACAAACTGGTCTGCCTCGCTGTGTTGCAGCTGAATTTCAGCTTCAGGATCAATTTTAAAGCTCGGTTTTGTAATTAAGGTAAGCTCTCCTTTTAGATTAACGAAGACTCTTTTTTCGTTAATAAAGGTTTGAGCTTGGGAGCGTGATTTAGCTATGTTTTTTTCAGTAAGAACGATATCAATGCGCTTCATGGGGGGATAGGGGTGCTATAAAAGTGGTGAATATTGAATGAGTTAAAAATTCTATCAAAAAAAACATGTTGTCTATAGAAATATCTGATTAAATATAAAATTATTATGACAATAAACATCAAATAAGCGTGAGGTGATTGTGAAGGCATTAATTTCTAGTGATGAGCTTGTTTCTCAATTGAGCAATGAGTCAATAGTAGTTTTAGACAGTCGTTTTTATTTATTGGATCATGAAAAAGGCCGCCAACTTTATATAGAAAGCCATATTCCTAACGCACGCTTTGTTGATCTACATACACAGTTGGCAGCAACAGAAACAGAGGAAACTGGAAGACACCCTTTACCTTCACTTGAGGTATTTTTAACAACAATGCAATCTCTGGGTATTACTAAAGACAGTACTGTGGTTGTGTATGATGATATGGGGGGAGCGATTGCGTCAAGGTGTTGGTGGATGCTGACACAGCTAGGAATTTGTTCTTATGTATTAGATGGAGGATTTCCTGAATGGAATCGTTTAGGGCTGCCTACTGAGTTTGGTATTGGATCAGAAATACTAGCTACAGAAAAAATGATGTTAAATCAAACTGATTTTGCTCTCTCTGTCGATGAGAACGAGGTGATCAATAACTTCGAGCTAAATCAATTTTGTTTACTTGATGCGCGAGCAGCGGAACGTTTTAATGGCGAAGAAGAGTCTATGGATCCAGTTGCAGGCCATATTCCTGGCGCAAAAAATCGCCCGTTCTCGAACAATTTAGAAAAAAGTGGCTTGTTTAAATCTGCATCAATCTTACGAGAAGAATTTGAGGCTTTGAACCAGGAAGATAAACCTTTTGTACACTATTGTGGCTCTGGTGTTACCGCTTGTCATAATGTTCTTGCTTCCACTATAGCGGGTATAGACTCTAAAAGAGTATTTGTTGGCTCTTGGAGTTTGTGGTCTAAAAGAATGATGCGTTTGGTGAGAGAATCCCAAGAAGATTAATGGATAATGCTAAGGTGTGATTATGAGTGACTCAGTGATAGTAATAAAGAATGACGTGTACGAGGTGGGTATCTGCCCAGAGAAAGGAGGGGTTATTACACATTTTGTATCAGTTAAAAATGGTACGAAAATTGACTGGTTAAAACCGACGATACTGTCAGAGCTACAAAGTCCTATCGATGCATTAAAAGCGGCTTCTTTTCCGCTATTTCCTTTCTCTAATCGAATAGCAAATAATAAACTTGTTATTGAAAACAGTGAATATCAGTTAACCTCAAATGTAGATGTCTGGCCGCTGATTAATCACGGGCATAGTTGGCTTGGTAAATGGAATATCGTTGAGCAAACATCCTCCCGTGCGGTTATCGTTTTTACGTTTCCTAACACATCTGTGGAGGGTTGTGGGTGGCCATATTCTTATGAAGCTGAGCAAGTTTTTGAGCTTAATGATAAAGGTTTGAATGTTCGTCTGAAACTGTTAAACACAAGTGAAAAAACGATGCCTGCAGGTATGGGAATGCACCCCTACTTCCTGTATGAGCCTGATATGTTGGTTCGCTTTAATTCAACAGGTCAATGGTTTAGTGATGAGTTAGTGATTCCTAACCTCCATAAAACGGAAACAGATGCGGTGCTTAATTTTAGAAAAGGACATTTAGAGGTGGGTTTAGATAATAACTTTACTGGCTGGGATGGAAAAGCAACATTAACATGGCCTTCTCATGGCGGTCATTTAACGATTAATGCATCAGATATCTTTCGTAATGTGGTTGTATACTCACCTGAACCTGTCCCTACTCATAATGTCGCTGAAAAGGCTTTTTTCTGCCTTGAGCCTGTAACTCATACGACGAACTCTTTTAATAACATTGATTTACCAGATGTATTAGGAGGAACTCAAATGTTAGCACCAAACGAGAGTATTCAAGGTGATGTTCAGTTCACTCCTCATTTTGATTGAACTCGGGCTTTCTTTATGGTTGCGCGCCTATTGGACTGAATGTGTTATTAAGTCGAGTAGGCGCTTTTCATTTTTACTCTTTGAGTTATTGATATTATCTAGGTGTAGTACCGGCAATAAACATTTGAATCTGTTGATTGTCTTCACCCCAAATTTTCACTTTTACAGCCGAAAGAAACGACTCTGCTTCTTTCAGGGTGACTATGCCATCAATTAATTTAACGCCAATGCCTTCTTGAGCAAAGAAAAAGCGCCATGTGTGTCCATCAATTAACACATCACCTTCCCCATTTAAGTAATTAACTTGCTGCCATTTATAATTATCTGGCACAAAACAAGCGAGTTCCTTACCGGCTTCCCCATAGACTAAATCTGGGATATATCCCTGACGATCAACAAGTTCAAACTTCATAGGCTTACTCCGTATTGTTGTTTTCTTTTAGGTTAGCCTGATTATGATTTTTTTGCTGTCTTTATTTTTATCTTTTGCTTCTCTAGCTCTGTTTTGATTGAATCCCTGAATAAAGATTCATAAAATGCAAACCGTACTTATTTAGGTAACTATGGAACCAAAATGAAAATAGCAGTTGTTGGAACAGGTTATGTTGGTATTTCAAATGCGTTGCTTCTTGCGCAGCATAATGAAGTCGTTGCATTGGATATTATGGAAGAGAAAGTTGAGTTATTAAATAAAGGTATTTCTCCAATCGCCGATGTTGATGTTGAACACTACCTTAAAAATGAAGATCTTAACTTTAGAGCGACACTGGATAAATACGATGCTTATAAGAATGCCAATTTTATTATTATCGCTACACCAACAGATTATGATCCAGATACCAATTATTTTAATACCTCATTAGTTGAGTCTGTGATAGAAGATATTATTAAAATAAATCCTTTAGCCACCATGGTTGTAAAATCTACCGTACCTGTGGGCTTTACCGAGAAGGCGTCTGCAACTTTTAAAACATCAAACCTTATTTTTTCCCCAGAGTTTCTTCGAGAAGGCAAGGCACTTTATGATAACCTTTATCCATCCCGAATTATTGTTGGAGAAGAGTCAGAAAGAGCCAATGTATTCGCAAATTTACTTGCTAAAGCGGCTAAAAAGAAAGAGATAGAAATCTTACTAACAGGTTCGACAGAAGCGGAAGCGATTAAATTATTTGCTAACACCTATTTGGCTATGCGGGTCGCATTTTTTAATGAACTTGATAGTTTTGCTGAAACTCATGGACTGGATTCAAAACAGATTATTAAAGGAGTCAGTTCGGATGCCCGTATCGGTGATCATTATAATAACCCGTCTTTTGGTTATGGTGGTTATTGCTTGCCGAAAGACACTAAGCAGTTGCTAGCTAATTACGATAAAGTACCTAATAACCTTGTTAAAGCCATTGTTGCTGCGAATGTGACTCGTAAAGATTTTATTGCAAAATCGATTCTTAGTAAGAGTCCTAATGTAGTGGGGATCTACCGATTGGTGATGAAAGTGGGCTCGGATAATTTTAGGGCCTCCGCGGTTCAAGGGGTGATGAAGCGAATTAAAGCAAAAGGGGTTGAAATTGTTGTATATGAGCCTGTTTTAACAGATGACTATTTTTATGGGTCTCGAGTCGTTCGTGACCTTGACGAATTTAAGAGTATGAGCGACGTAATTGTTGCAAACCGTATCACTGCAGACATTGAAGGGGTTTCTGATAAGGTATATACACGTGATTTGTTTGGTATTGATTCATAATGGCATATTTTTAAAAAATGAAAGATTTTAATTATCTAAAAAAAGAGCGAAAAAAATTTGGTATTATTTATCGGAATGGATACGCATAAGTAAGCCTGAATTTAGATATTACCAATCCTTGTTATCAGACTTTGTGGTTGATAATGAGGTGCAGCAAAGAGTAGATTATTACTGTAAAGATCACACTTATCCTAGGCTATTATCCGCGGTTGAGATCGAACACTTTAAAAAGGATAAGAGTTTTGCTTATTATGCAGACACTAAAAAAATCGTTAAGTTTTTTCCCAAAAAATTAAGGTTTAGCTATGTTTTTGGTGATGTTATCCATGTGCCTGCTGAACCTTCATTTGTGAAAAGTCGACCTATTCTAGCGGATAATCACGCTTCAGTGCTTTTGAAGTTAAATGCCATTCGTCACTATAATTTTCTTGAGGATAAAAAAGCATTTAGAAATAAGAAAAGCCAAGCGGTTTGGCGAGGAATGATCTATCAAAAGCATCGAAAAATCTTAACCGATAAGTTTGCTACTCACCCTCTCTGTGATGTTGGTCATAGTGATGAGAGTTTGAAAACGGATGTCGGCTTCAAGGGTTTTCTTTCTATCGAGCAGCAGCTTGATTATAAATACATTATTAGTGTTGAAGGTAAAGACGTAGCGACCAATCTTAAGTGGATTATGTCCTCTAACTCATTGTGTTTTATGAGACGACCCCGTTTCGAAACCTGGTATATGGAAGGGCGTTTAATTCCTAATGTTCACTACGTACTGCTTGATGATGATTTCAGTGACCTCGAAGAAAAAATTCAATATTACAATGATCATCCTGAATTGGCTGAAGCTATTATTAAAAATGCTCAAGCGTATACCGAACAATTTAAAAATATAGAAAGAGAACATAAAATTAACCTTTTAGTTGCCAAGAAATATTTTGAATTATCTGGGCAACTGTAAAACCGGATTAATATGAGTAATGTAAAGACGCTCGGCGTTTTGATGATCGTTAAAAATGAAGAAAAGCATTTAGATAAATGTCTTTCTTCGGTTTCTGGATGGGTAGATGAAATTGTCATTGTTGATTCTGGTAGTACAGATGGCACTTTGGCGATTGCAGAAAAATATCAAGCAATTATTCACCAGAATGTAGAGTGGCCAGGATTTGGTAAACAGCGACAACTTGCTCAATCTTATATGTCTTCTGACTGGGTATTGGTTCTCGATGCAGATGAATTTGTTTCACCAGAACTCAAAGTATCGATTCAAGAAAAAGTCGAAACCTCCTCATTAGATAGCTGTTATCAAATAAACCGACTTACAAAAGCCTTTGGGAAATATATACATCATTCTGGCTGGAGCCCAGACTGGATTATTCGTTTATATCCTAGAGAAAAAGCCGCTTATAATGATGCTTTAGTCCATGAAAAAGTGGTTGTTGCAGAGGGCTTGAAAACGAAAAAAATAGAGGCAGGGGTTTTGTATCATGATACCTATGAAAATCTACATCACTATATTAATAAGACAACAGGTTACCTTAAGGCTTGGACAGATCAAAGAGAAGGTAAGAAAAAGTCTGGATTAGGTACAGCGCTATTACACGCAATAGCTTGTTTTATGAAAATGTACTTTATAAAACGTGGCTTTTTAGACGGTCGCCATGGATTCATTCTTGCTTGGTTAGGCATGCACTCGACTTTTGTAAAATACATTGATTTATGGCTCAGAGAGCAAGCGGAGTTAAACAAATGAAAGTGTCCTTGATTGTCACTACCTACAACTGGAAAGAAGCATTGGCAGTGGTGTTGCAGAGTATTATTAAACAGAACACTCTACCGTACGAGGTCATTATTGCTGATGATGGCTCAAGAGAAGACACGGCCGCTTTAATAAAGGATTATGCAAAGACATTCCCTGTTCCACTCATACATAGTTGGCAAGAAGATGATGGCTTTCGCTTAGCCAGGAGTCGAAATAAAGCAATTGCGAAGGCAACAGGCGATTATATTATTATTATTGATGGTGATATTCTGATGGCTAAAGATTTTGTGGCATCGCATATTGCCGCCGCGAAGCCGAATTTTTTTGTTCAGGGTGGACGAGTATTAATGGGTTATGATCTCAGTGAGAAAATTCTTCAGGAATTTAAAATACCTACCTTTTTCACTAAAGGGCTACGAAACCGCCATAATACCTTGAGCTGTCCCTTTCTAAGTAGAATGTTTTCAAAAGTTTGGAATTCTGATAAATCGACGCGTGGTTGCAACATTGCTTTTTGGAAGCAAGATATTGTTGCCATAAATGGCTATAACGAAGCCTTTGAAGGTTGGGGCCGTGAAGACAGTGAGATGGTTATTCGCATGTTGAACAAAGGTATTCAGCGGTTTTATTTAAAATTTTCTGGTGTCGGTTTTCACCTATATCACAAAGAAAATACTCGTGCGAGTCTTGAGCTGAATGATGAAATTTTAAATAATACGATTGAAAACAAATTGCAATGGATAGAGTCTGGTCTGGATAAGCATCTTTAATGAAAAAAGTATCTATTGTTCGTAATGATTTTTACCTATCCAAATTTGTTTTTGATGGTAACTCTCATGAAAAACACACCATAGTGTCGAACTTTAAATCGAAGACTAAATTGGCGGCTCTAAAGCGTTTTTATATTATCTTCAGATCTATCTTATCGAGTCATAAGGAGGATAAGGAATCTCTGCTTATCTACTTTGCTATGGAAGATATACTTGCTTTGGATCATTATTCTAAGAATCATCCTGTCGAAAAAGCCCTTTGGCTTTGGAATCCCGTTTCTTCAATGAGTGCTAAACGCCGAGTATTTTTACTTTGGTACTGTAAAGTTAATAAGATAAAGATTTGGACCTTTGATAAAGCGGATGCGGCCGAATTCGGTTTTCAATACCATCCCCAAGTATTGCGTTTTTTAAATTCTGATGAAGAGGAGAATTTAACCTTTAATGCCGAAAAGCATCGTGTTTTCTTTTCTGGGGTGGATAAAGGGCGTTTGTATTTCCTAAAAAATGTTCAACAAGAACTGACCAATATGGATATTGAGTTTGATTGCCATTTAATCAAGGATAAGCGAAAAAGCTATAAGAAAGAGGAATTGACATTATTTTCTGAAAGCTATATTTCTTACGATGAGTATTTGCTGCGAGCATCAAAGGCAACTTGTCTACTAGAAGTGAGTCAAGGGGAACAAGAAGGGCTAACGACTCGTGCGCTTGAGGCCCTTTTTTTGAATAAAAAATTACTGACGAAAAATAAAGATATCGTCAATTATGATTTCTACCATGAACATAATGTCTATGTTTTAGGTTTAGATACGAGAAGTATTCGCGATTTTCTGAATGTACCTTTAGTAACGATTGCTGATGAGATTAAAAAGCAGTATACGATTGAACACTTACTCACTTCTATCATGCAAGAAGGCGTTAAATAGACGGATGTTTATGAAAAAACATTGACCCTCCGGAGATTATTAATCTATTTAACGCTATTTTGGTAGTTACACCGTTTTTATCACATTGTCTGGTGTCAGATCGTTTTGACAATTAGTATGCCCAAGAGGGCAGTTCCTTTTAAAACAAGGAGAGCAGTCTAGGTGCAAATTGTGAATGGTCTTTTTTTCTGTAAGTGGTGGCGTAAAAAGTTCACTGGTTGAACCGTAAATTCCATGCACATAAGTACCCACAGCCGCGGCCACATGCATCAATCCTGAATCATTACTGATGGCTTGTTCTGCATAAGCAAGTAGATCTATTGCATCGACTAATTTGGTTTTACCACACAAATTAAACGCGTATGCACCCAAATCCTGAACTATTTTGTCAGCGTCTTCTTTATCTTTCGGTCCTCCTAATACCCAAATTTGATACCCCTTGTTGATAAAGTGCTGTGCGACTTCATGGAAGTGCTTAAGAGGCCACTGCTTCGATGGGCCAAATTCAGCTCCAGCCATTAGCGCAATGGCTGGTTTGTCTTTTGATAAGTTGAGCTGAGACAATAAGTGCATTTGATTGTCTTGATCAACGAGTAATTTTGGGTTTATTAAAGGCGTTGGTGGATACGCTTTGTTCTGCTCTACACCTAAAGAAGTGAATCGTTTAACCGTTTGGTTTAAAATGCCTTTATCCAGTTTTCGGCGCTCAGTTAATAATACAAAGCGCTGTTCTCCATGAAAACCGACTCTTATTGGAATCTTTGCAAAAAAGGGCACAAGTGCCGATTTCCAAGAGCGAGGCAAGATAATCGCTTTGTCATATTGCTCCGCTTGCAGTTTTTTACCTAGTTTTTGACGTGTTTTAATACCCCATTCACCGTGACCTGTTTCTAAGGTAATGGCGTTTCTTACTTCTGCCATTCTTGCTAGGATTGGAGCTGACCAAGCAGGACCAATTACGTCAATAATCGCGTTTTCGTCATCTTTTTTTAGTCGACTGAATAGGCTTTGTGCCATTACCATATCGCCTACCCAAGATGGACCAACAATGAGATATTTAGCCATGTTGTTCTAACCAAGTTAAGTAGTCGGTTACACCTTTTGCTAGGCCGCGAAATTCACCTTCATAACCAATGTTCCGTAGTTGGCTAATATCAGCTTCAGTAAAGCTTTGATACACTCCTTTAAGATGCTCGGGGAAATCTATGTATTCAATTTCGCCTCGTCCATAGTATTGAATGACCGTCTCTGCAATGGTTCTAAACGGTTCGGCTTTGCCAGTGCCAAGATTAAATATGCCAGAATGTTGAGGGTTGTCTAAGAACCAAAGCTTCGTATTTACGAGATCTTCTACATAGATAAAATCACGACTTTGCCCGCCAGCTTCATAACCATCATATTCACCAAATAATTTCGGATTCTCTCCAGCTAATATTTGATTCCTCAGATGGAAGGCGACACTGGCCATTGAGCCTTTATGTTGCTCGCGAGGTCCATAAACATTGAAATATCGAAACCCACAAACCTGGCTTTCAATTGTTGGTAATAGACGCCTTAGATATTGATCAAATTGAAATTTAGAAAAGGCATACATGTTTAATGGATTTTCTTGTGAGCGATCTTCTTTGAAAACAGGGCCAGAGCCATAGACAGAAGCCGAAGACGCGTAAGAAAAAGGAATTTTCTTACTTAAGCAGTAATGAAGAACGGCTTTTGAATATTGGTAGTTTACATCCATGACAAACTTCCCATCCCACTCAGTGGTTGAAGAACACGCGCCTTCATGAAAAATAGCCGTCACTTCTAGTGCTAAAGAGTCACTTTTTATTGCGTTCAAAAAGTCATGCATATCCATGTAATCAGCAATATTTAAGTCACTAAGATTACGACATTTTTTACCATCAGTAAGGTCATCAACGACTAAAATATTATCGATACCTCTTTGGTTTAATGCTTGAATAATATTACTGCCAATAAAGCCGGCCCCGCCTGTAACTATATACATATGGTTTTCCTATAAATTGCAAGATCAGTTTACACGAGAATTCGTTTTTTTCTGTACGCTTTGGGACCATTGAATCACTTCCCAAAGACCTAAAAATATATGGTAACTACTTGTCCCTGGTAGAGGGTGTTCTTTTGCTTGATTATTGGCATACAGAAATTCGTTCCAGTGGCCATCTCTATGGAAATAGTGAGTAAATATGAAGCTGATTGCTTTTTTCAGATGCTCTTCTTTACTGCGACCATTATTCATATGCACGCACAAGGCTTTTAAATACTCTGTTATTGGCCAAATTCTCTTCTCTTTATCAAGAGCTTGATTTGTCTCCGCATGGATTTGATTGTAGATGCCTCCATTCGGATCTAATCCATATTGGGTGGCTTTTTTCCACAAAGCATTAGCAATGGATAAATATTCAGGGTCGGCCTTAATCTTATGGGATTGATGTAATAGCCATACCCATTCAAAGTGATGTCCTGGTTCAATAATATGTCCTGCCGTAGTATCAAAAGCCCAATTTAGGTCAAAAAACTCTCTAAGACTATTGGTTTTTGGGTCAAAAAAACGCTGTTTTGCAAGGGTTAGAATGTCAATTAAAGCCGTTTTATACGCCTCTTTTTGAGTGGCATTATAGGCGGCTATATAGCCCTCTAACAGGTGCATATGAGGGTTTTGTCTGCGTATAACCGTACTGTCTATAGGATAAGATTCGAAATACCCCCCTTGCTTTGAGCGCATTTTCTCTTCTAAAAAGATGTGGGTAGAGTCAATAAAATCAAGTGCTCTTTTATCCCCAGTGGATTGGTAATAATAGCTAAAAGATAGCATGACAAAGGCAAGAGCATAGCAATCGCTTTTTTCATCAAGAATGTTCAAGCTGTCATCAAGAGAGAACAACCAGCGATCATTTTTATAATAATGTTGTATTATAAAGTTAAAAAGAGGTTCTAAACGCGCTTTCCAGTCAGGATTATTGTCGACTAATGATGCGTGTGAAAATGTGTACAGTTGGCGGCATTGTGTTAGCAACCTTATACGGCCAACGGGATTTACCTCCCATGAGGTAGTTAAACTTTCATAGCTGTATCCCAATGTAGGATGAAATCCATGATTATTCCACTTTTGTAATAAGCTTTCAAAAACAAAGCTTTGGCAATTCTTTTCTATCAAACCCAATATCATTGCAGTCGTGCCTTATTTTTTAGTGTATCCAACTTGGCTGTTGAATATGATAAGATGCTCGACCTCAAAAATCGAATACTATTACGCTATGAACTCTTCTTATCTGAATTTTAAAGAAAAACATATTCTAGTTGTTGGTGACGTTATGCTTGATCGTTATTGGCATGGTGGCACTTCACGTATCTCTCCAGAAGCGCCTGTACAGGTGGTAAAGGTCTCTGATGTTGAAGACAGAGCGGGTGGGGCAGCAAACGTTGCCTTAGGTCTGGCGAAGTTAGGGGTGAAAGTTACTCTTATTGGGATTGTTGGTAAAGATGAAAACGCGTCGGCTCTTCAGACTTGTTTACAAAATGAAAATGTTCAATGTCGTTTTTTCCATAGTGATAGCTTGCCTACAATCACTAAATTGAGGGTAATTAGTCGTCATCAGCAACTGATTCGAGTGGATTTCGAAGAGGACCTATCGAGTTTTGATCATCGCTCTGAGATCGAGTCATTAGTTCAAGAAACGATTGCAGATTGCGATGCTGTTATATTCTCTGATTATGCAAAAGGTACTTTATCCGGTATTCAGTCATTAATTCAATTGGCGAATAGACATTCTGTCCCATCATTTGTAGATCCTAAAGGAAAAGACTTTTCTATTTATCAAGGTGCGACGTTAGTAAAACCAAATTTAAGTGAATTTGAACTGATCGTTGGTCATTGTAGTAATACTGATGAACTGGTTGAGCAAGGAGAGTCTTTACGTAAAGAATTCGGCTGGCAAGCATTGCTGGTCACTCGAGGAGAAGATGGCTTGATGTTATTCGAAGAGAATAAACCACCGTTTTCATTAGCGACGGCGGCTCGAGAGGTCTTTGATGTGACTGGTGCTGGCGATACAGTTATCGCCGTATTAGCGTCCATTTTTGTTACCAGTAAGCGTTTAACTGATGCCGTAGAATATGCAAATCAAGCGGCAGGTTATGTTATTGGGAAGCTAGGAACCGCGACGATTTCTTCAGAGCAGCTTGAAGCGATCATGTTTGCTCGGTCTCGGACGACAAATTTTGGTGTGCTGTCTCCTGAAGAATTATTAGAACAGATTCAATTGGCACAGTTGAATGATGAAAAAGTGGTCTTTACAAATGGTTGTTTTGATATTCTTCATCCAGGTCATGTTACCTACATGAAACAGGCAAAAGCATTAGGTGACAGATTAATTGTAGCCGTTAATACGGACGCTTCAGTAAAACGTTTAAAAGGAGATAAACGGCCAATAAATAATCTAGAGCATAGGATGGCAGTCCTAGAAGGCGTTGGGGCCATTGACTGGGTGACATGGTTTGATGAAGACACGCCAAAAGAGATTATTGAAGCACTTTCTCCTGATGTCCTAGTGAAAGGTGGTGACTACTCAATAGAAACCATTGTTGGTGCGGATCATGTTCTGTCTTGTGGCGGAGAAGTGAAAGTATTAACGTTTGTGGATGGTTATTCAACAACTAAGATTATTGAAAAGGCCAATTTGTAAATGAGTCAATTGGATAAAGTGGAACAGGACAAGCAACAGACAGGGCGACAACTTTATTTCCGTTTGTTAGCGTATCTCAAAGGATCTTGGCATTATCTGTTGCTGAGTATTGTTGGCTTTATGATGTATGCGGCAATGGAGCCAGCTCTGGCGGCTTTGTTAAAGCATATTGTTGATGTGGTTTCTAATGATCAAGCAACAGAGAACCGTCTGCTTATTCCACTTTCGATTCTTGGTATTTTTGTTATTCGTGGAATAGGAACATTTACCAGTTCTTATTTTATGGCTCAAATCGCAAATAAAGTGGTTTTTGACCTTCGGACCAGTATGTTCAATAAGTTGGTTTCTCTGCCATCGAGTTACTATCATTCGATGCCAACAGGGCGATTATTGGCTAAGTTGACCTATGATACTGAGCAAGTCATTGGCTCGGTTACTAATGCACTAAAAACGTTATTAAGAGAAGGTTTTACTGTCATTGGGTTAATGGGATATATGTTGTATACCAACTGGCGTTTATCTCTATTGTTTTTATTGATTGTGCCAATTATCGGCGTCATTGTTTCCTACGCATCGAAACGATTTCGCAAGCTAAGTACGCGGATTCAAAATGCGATGGGTGGAGTAACGGATGTTGCTTCTGAATCCATTAAAGGTCATGAAGTCATTAAGATTTTTGGTGGCTCACGATTTGAAACAGAACGCTTTTATCAAGCCGCTGAGGAAAATCGACGCTCGCAGCTTAAGTTAGAGTTAACCAAGGCGTTAAATGTACCCATTGTTCAATTTATTGTTGCTGTTGCTTTAGCGACCTTAATTTGGATGGCTCTTGACCCTGTCATTAGTTCGTCTATGTCTGCTGGGGATTTTGTGGCTTTCATTGGTGCAGCGGGAATGCTTAGTAAACCTATGCGCCAGCTGACTGAAGTGAATAGTATTTTGCAAAAAGGCATTTCTGCGGCTGAAAGTATTTTTGAGTTTTTAGATCTGGATGAAGAAAAGAATACTGGTATTAAGAAGGTTGATCGATTTAAGGGAGATATAGCCTTTAATCATTTAAACTTTACCTACCCAAATACAGAGAAGAAAATACTTAAGGATATTTGTATCTCGCTTCCCGCTGGTAAAACCTTAGCGCTAGTGGGGCGGTCTGGTGGTGGTAAATCAACGGTAGCGAATTTGATACCACGCTTTTATGATGTTGAAGCAGGTCATTTATTATTAGATGGCGTTGAAATTAATCAATATGAGCTTGATAACTTAAGGAAAAACATTGCTTTAGTTAACCAGCAAGTGATTTTATTTAACGGTACCATTCGTTCTAATATCGCCTATGGAGACCTAAATGGTGCTCCGGAAGAGGACATTATTGCGGCTGCGTCAGCGGCGAATGCATGGGGCTTTATTCAAGAATTAGAGCACGGATTAGATACACTTGTGGGAGAAAATGGTGTTTTGTTATCTGGAGGGCAACGTCAACGTATTGCGATCGCCAGAGCCATTTTAAAAAATGCACCTATTTTGATTTTAGATGAAGCAACTTCTGCGCTAGATTCCGAGTCAGAAAGAGCCATTCAACAAGCATTAAATACGTTGATGGAAAATAGAACGACGATAGCCATTGCTCATCGATTATCTACAATTGAAAATGCAGACATCATTGCGGTTATTGATCACGGCGAAGTGGTAGAAATGGGAAGTCATGCTGAGTTATTAGAGCAAAAAGGGGCATATGCTCAACTGCATAATCAACAATTTAATGAATCTGAGGGCTAGTCATGTGGGCCTACCAAATATTGTTGTCCCTACTGACGCCTTTGATTATGCGCAAATTGAAGCGCTTAGAAAAAAACCATGACAACTATTCGCTGCAGCAAGCTCTTGGAAACGTCGATAAAGAGATTCGTGTGGATTTGTGGATTCACTGTGCATCGGTAGGGGAGGTGCTTGCTGTTCGGCCTTTAGTGAATGAATGGCAGCGCTTGTTTCCTAAAAAACAGTTGTTGATTACCACTATGACACCAACAGGAGCAGCGCAGGTCGGTCAACTGTTTCAAAATAATGTACAGCATCATTACCTTCCGGTGGACTGGAAGAGGTCAGTGAAGAAATTTCTGTCTAAGGTTACTTGTCCCAAGTTGCTTATTGTAGAAACGGAGATGTGGCCAAACTTGCTGTTTGAATGTAAGCAACAAAATATTGCAGTCTATTTAATTAATGCTCGCTTAAGTGAGCGTTCTCTAAAAAAATATCTTAAATTTAAAACATTGTCTAAAGCGATAATGGCATTACCTAAGCGGATTTGTGCCCACGATGCGGCGGATGCTGACCGCTTTCGTAAGTTAGGCGTTGAGTCCATTTGTGTTACAGGCAATATTAAATTTGACCTTACCATTCCTGATTCGGTTTTAGAAAGTAATTGGAAATCTCATTTAGCAGAAGGGTCTTTGGTTTGGATTGGAGCGAGTACCCATGAGGGAGAAGAAATCCTACTTTGTGAGTCCCATAAACGAATAAAGCAAACTCATCCAATGGCATTGCTTATTTTAGTGCCAAGGCATCCAGAGCGTTTTGACGCTGTTTATGATTTGGCTCGAGGTTACTTTCAACGAGTGGCTAAACGGAGTGAGGTTACTGCCGAAAATTGGTCTCAGTATGACGTTATTATTGGCGACTCTATGGGAGAGTTACTGCTTTATTATCATTGTGCAGATGTAGCATTTGTTGGTGGCAGTCTTATTACTAGAGGCGGACATAACCCTATTGAGCCCGCGTTACTTTCAAAGCCTATTCTTATAGGAGAGCATACCTTTAATTTTAAAGAAATTACCCAAGAGTTAATTCAAGAAGGCGGTGCTTTGCTTTGTATTGATCGCTCTGTATTGATAGAAAATGTCTTAATACTTTTTGATGACGACTCTTTGCGACAGGTTATGGGGGAACGATCGTTGTCTTTTGCTCAGCGTAATCAAGGAGCCGTATCTCGAGTATTAGACTGTATTGATGAAATTAAACATTAGCCATTTTTTATGTTTTTATCTTAGAAAGTGGGCTGAGAAAGGAAGTTTCTAGCGATTTTTTTAATAATCGTTATAATCTAGCCCGAATTACATCTCATGGGGTGCCTTTTATTGGGCTGAGAAGCAAATTCATTAACGGTAATCCGTTAGACTTGCTAACCCGTTGAACCTGATCCAGATTATGCTGGCGTAGGGATTGAGATCTTGCTTTATATGCAGCCTCACACCGCGCCGCTCATTGTATTTATTGGAGCGACCAAATGCGTTTTACTTCTCTTGTTACCTTATCTGCAACGGCCTTGACGGCTTTGTCCTTGTCTACGATTGTAATGGCGGAGGATAAAAATACTCTGACCGTTTATACCTATGATTCTTTTGCTGCTGAATGGGGTCCCGGTCCAAAAATCAAAGCCGACTTCGAGAAAGAATGTCACTGTGAGCTAAACTATGTGGGTTTAGATTCGTCTGTAGGCATTTTATCACGCGTCCAGCTTGAAGGTTCATCTTCTAAGGCCGATGTTTTACTGGGCCTCGATGTAAATTTAATGACGGCTGCAGAAAAAACGGGATTGCTAGCTCCTCACTCTGTGGACACTCAGAAGGTAACGGTTCCTGGTGGTTGGGATAATTCATATTTCGTGCCTTTTGACCAGGGATATTTTGCGTTTATTTACGATACTGAAAAACTTAAAAATGTTCCAATGTCTTTACAAGATATCGTTGAAAACCAAGAGTTACGTGTTATTTATCAAGATCCTCGAACCAGTACTCCAGGGTTAGGATTGTTATTATGGATGAAATCTGTTTATGGTGATCAAGCCGCTGCCGCTTGGGAAAAGCTAAGTTCGCACACTGTTACCGTGACTAAGGGGTGGTATGATGGCTATAGCTTATTTTTGAAAGGCGAATCTGATGTCGTGTTAAGTTATACCACTTCTCCTGCATATCATATGGTGGCAGAAGGTGTGAACAAGTATCAAGCGGCACCAGCTGTGGAAGGTTTTTACCCTCAAATTGAAGTGGCGGCACAGTTAAAAAGTGCTCCAAATCCAGAGTTAGCTGAGGCGTTTATGGAGTTTATTCTGACGAAGGGCTTTCAGTCTCATGTTACCACTGGCAATTGGATGTTTCCTGTTGTTGATATGCCTCTACCAGAAGCGTTCTCTTCATTGCAGCAGCCTACCAAAGTGTTAAATCTTCCTTTAGAGGAGATATCAAAAAATCGTAATGCTTGGGTGAATGAGTGGTTGGAAGCAACGACAAGGTAATGACTCGTTCTTGGATGTCATTTGATAAGGCGCTTTTTATCCGGTGGCGTTTGCTGCCAGCGCTATTAATAGTTGCTGTTTTTGCTATCATTGGAGCTGCCAGTTTGGCGGCTCTTTTGTTTTATGGAGAATCCAGTAGCTGGGCTGAATACTTATCAAATACGTATTTGTGGCGCATTGTTCGATTTTCTCTGTGGCAGGCATTTTTAAGCAGTATTATCAGTATTGGTTTTGCTGTGCCTATTGCATCCGCATTAATGCATCGGCAATTTTTCGGTCGAGATGCGCTTTTTCAATTATTTGCGGTTTCCATGGTGGTGCCTAGTATCGTTGCCATCTTGGGGATTGTGGTGGTCTATGGCCGAGCCGGTTGGATAAGTCGCTGGACCGGTATTGATGTTCCTTTGTATGGGCTTTTAGGCATACTGCTTGCCCACATATTCTTTAACCTTCCTCTGGCTGTACGTTTATTGGTGCAAGCGTATTCGTTAATTCCTCAAGGGCAATGGCGCTTAGCCTATCAATTAGGCTTCTCTCGCTGGTATGCCTTTAAATACATAGAGTGGCATTATGTACGCAAAGCGCTTCCAGGGGCGTTCGTATTGATCTTTATGTTGTGTTTTTCAAGTTTTGCTGTCGTTTTGAGTTTGGGGGGAGGGCCTAGGTCAAGTACTTTAGAGGTGGCTATATATCAAGCTCTCCGCTTTGAGTTTGATGTCTCGAAGGCGAGTGTGTTGTCTCTATTGCAAGTGGTTATATGCAGTCTTGTTGCGGTTCTAGTTTATCGATTTTCTTTACCCGTTAAGCAAGATGGCAGTGTCCTTAAGCTAACGGTTTATGACTTAAAAGATACTGTTTGGAATAAGGTGATTGATTTCGTTGTTATTGTATTGGCATTATTGCTTATTTTACCGCCTTTTCTCGCTATATTAGAGCCCGTGTTGAGTGTGGTTTTCTGGCAGACATTGAAAGATCTCAAGATGTGGATGGCGGTTTGGGTTTCATTGAAAATAGCGCTTCCGGCTGCGATATTAAGTTTAATACTGGGGCTTGGATTCGTTTTTGTTGCTCGTTATGCGCGACTAAAGCCGTCATTAAACTGGTTGGCAAGCATGGTAGAGCATTTGGGCAGTAGTATTTTAATGGTTCCAGGGTTGGTGATTGCTACCGGATTGTTTTTGATTTTTCGACAGCTTGGATGGGGATTTGAGCATGGCTATTGGATAGTTGTCTGGGTTAATAGCATGATGGCATTGCCTTTTGTATTGAGAGCCTTAACTCCTATATTTTATCAACAAGAAAAGCGTTATCAGTTACTTTATTCAAGTTTGGGTATATGGGGTGTTTCTCGTTTTAAGCTTGAATGGCCTCTGGTTAGAGGGAGTGTGGCGCAGGCCTTTGGTTATGCCACATTACTTTGTTTGGGGGATATGGGGGTGATTGCCTTATTTGGTTCTTCTGGGCTCTTATCTTTACCCTTGTATCTATTTCAATTGATTGGATCATATCGATTGGAGCAAGGTGCCAGTGTTGCTGTTGTATTAATGGCTTTGTGTGTCGCCTTGTTTATATTATCGACCCGACTTATTGGGGGGAAGCAGAGTGTTAAAAATTGATCTGTCTTACAGTTGGGGAGTATTTTCTGCACATTATTCAGTGAATATAGTCACTGGGCTAACGACCTTGTTAGGAGGCAGTGGAGAAGGGAAGAGTACTTTATTGCAGCTGATTGGAGGCTTTCTTGAAGGGGAAGGGGGGCTGTCATTTGATGGCGACAACCTTCAAAAAAAGCGCCTTATGAGCGGCCGATCACGACTCTTTTTCAAAGTGATAACCTGTTTCCTCAATTAACCGTGTGGCAAAATATTGCGATTGGTTTGCGCCCAAATGGTAAGCTATCGTCTATTGAGCGGCAATCGGTTGAGTGGGCGTTGAAGAAAACTCAGTTAGAAGATCAGCGGGATAAATACCCAGAAATGTTATCTGGTGGACAGGCTCAAAGGGTTGCTTTAGCGAGGGCAATTGTCAGGAAAAAGCCCATACTTTTACTGGATGAACCTTTTAGCGCTCTTGATCCAAGTTTACGGGAGGATATGTTGTTATTAGTGGCCGATTTAACACGTGATCTTGGGTTAATCACATTGCTAATTTCACATCATCCCCATGAAGCAAAATTAGCGGGTGGTAATATTATTTTGATTGAGGCGGGTCGCGTACTTGAGCAAGGTTCAGCGATGGCATTGGATAACCCAAGAGAAAACTCGGCGTTAGCACGGTACTTGGGTAAATCTTAATCATTGATAATGATGTCCTCTTAAATACTATTTAAAAACGGATTTGTATATGAATATCATCATTTTATTTAGTGCTTGTTATCAATAATGGAATTGGCGCTAATCAAAAAAGGGATTTATGCCACGATCGCTTATGCCCTAATTATGTCAGTTACGGCATTGGCTGCAAAAATTGTACAACAAGATGTAGCCGTTGCGACTTTGGTTTTTTGGCAAAGTATTCTCTGCTTAGCTATCTTACTGCCTCAGCAGACAGGTCATTGGAAATGGCATCCCAGGTCGGTTTGGAAAGTTCATTTTTTGCGCAGTATTGGTGGCTTTTCTGGTTTTATTTTCTATTATTATGCCCTTAACCATATTCCTTTAGTCGAAGCTTCTTTGCTAAGAACCTGTGCCCCTTTATGTGTACCCTTTGTGGTTTTGTTGATGCATAAAACAAGGATTCCTCTGAGACGTTGGTTTCCTTTAATGATTGGTTTTACAGGGGTCGTGCTTATTATTCAACCCACTCCATCTAGTATTAACCATTGGCATTTTGTGGGGCTTTTATCGGCAGTTGGGTTAGCTTTTTCTATGGTGGCTACTCGGGCGTTGTCAAAATCTGTTCGAAGCCAAGAAACGATTGCCATTTATTTTGCTGTATCGGCATTGTTATCTTGGTTAATGGTGTTGCTACAGGGGAATAGCCTATATGTTCCTCTGCCGCTTTTTGGTTGGGTAGGTGTGGTTGCGATGACGCTGTACGTAGGGATGTTTTTGTACACTAAAGCTTATACATATGCCCCTGCTAGTATTGTTTCACCAGTAAGTTATATTGGCGTTGTTTTTAGTGGTATTTGGGGGTGGTTACTATGGGGACATATTCCTAATAGCATTGCTTTTATGGGAATGCTCTGCATTTTTATTAGCATATTGTTTAGCGCTCGTTTATCTAGAGGGTAGCTTCTGATGAATAGTGTATGTTGTTATCTAGCTTGATTTTTAGATATTCATGTTTTTTGCCTTAACTTGTTTAATATAGTGGCAATAAATATACCGCCGAAAATTAGCACGATACCAATAATATGGAAGTTGTAGAGACTTTCATTAAGAAAAACCAATGATAGAAAAATACTGAATACAGGCATTAAATGAATAAAATGACCTGCGGTTGACGCGCCTAATTTTTGAATGCCTGTATTCCAACAAAGGAAGGCACCAATGGAGGCAAAAACTGACATATATAAAATGGTCCCCCAGTCTGTGCTTCTGATGTCGTGTATGTTTTGATCACCAAATGCTAGTAAAATGGGCAGTTGAATGAGAGTGCCGATAATGGCTGTACTGGCAAAGAAAGCAAGCATAGAAAGTCCTTTTGGCTTCTTTACTATAAGCACAGAATAAACGGCCCAGCAAAGTGCGGCGACAATAATCCATAAGTCACCAGTAGATACCGTGAGCTTCATTAACGTATCCATACTACCTTGGCTGACGATATTGATTACACCAAGGGTCGAGATAAGAATACCCGTATTCTGTAACCAAGAGGTTCTTTGTCCAAGTAATACTCTTGCGGCAATCAATATAATGACAGGCATAACTGAGTTTAAAAGAACCGCATTGGTAACACTGGTTGTGGTCAGTCCTATATACAAAAATAAATTGTAGTTACAGACGCCAAACCAAGCTAGAAAAGTCAGCATTTTCCAGTTCTGAAAAACGATTTTGTATTCTTTTATTAATGGCTTATAGGCAAATGGTAGAATGAGTAGGCAGGCAATAGACCAACGTGCGAATGACAAAAAGAAAGGGTCCAGTCCTGAACTCAGAGTTATCCTTCCTAAAACGTAGTTGCCTGACCAAAAAAGAACGGGTAACAGTAAGTAAATAAACGCAGGCATGATCTTCCTTATTCTGGGGCTAGTTTTCTTTTCTTGCTTTTGCAATATTTTGAACGGTTAAGCCAATTAGTATGCAGGCTAGGCCAATAAGAGTCGAGATTTTTACGGCCTCATCTGTGAATTGTGACAACCAAAAAATAGATAAGATGGGTGCAAGGAAGATTAAATTCGCCACCTTGGTTGCTTTTGATGTGAGTTTTAATGCGTTGTTCCATAGAACAAAAGTCAAGCCCATCTCAAAAAAACCAATGTAGATTGCACTTAAAACACCTTTGTCACTCCATTGGATATTGTCTTCTGTTAACCACCAATAGATGAGAATAAGAGGAAGGGCGAAAGCGAAGTTCAGCGTCAGTCCGATTAAGCTTGGTCGTTGATCTTTCGTATTCAATAACCAGTAGCTAGCCCAAATTATTGTGCTTACTAAGGCTAGTATAACGCCATAGAAATTACTGAATTCAAGTGATAAGGGGCTTCCATTCGTGGCGATAACTAAGACACCAAAATAACAGCATGCAGCCGCAATAAGGTCAAAAAAAACAAGTTTTTGCTTTAATATTGGAACGGCCATAAAGCTCAGCATAATGGCCCAAGTGTAGTTGATTGCTTGGGCTTCTTGAGCAGGCAATAAATTGTAGGCTTCCAGTAATACGAGATAGTAAATGAAAGGGTTTATTGCGCCAAAAAATAATGATGACTTCCAAGATTCGATGAAATGAAAAACTAATTCTGACCATTGTTTTTTGTAGATAATTAAAGTAATTAAAAACAAGAGTGAGGTAAAAGAGGCGACTAATAATAATTGAGCTGGGCTTTGTTGAGAAAGAGAGAGGCTAAACGCGGTCGCTACCGTTGACCAGAGAAAAACAGCCATGAAACCTAGAATCATCGCCTTTACTTGGTTGGTCATATTTTTTTACTTCCTTGGTTTCATTATTTTCAGGGGTGTTATATAATACCGCACCCCGTAAATCAATACTCCTTGTCTCACAGCTTATCTAACGGGGGAAGCGTGGAGACTAAGAACCCATAAGGAGCTTCAATGCGTCATTATGAAATCGTATTTCTGGTTCATCCAGATCAAAGTGAACAAGTACCAGCAATGGTCGAGCGTTACACTAACTTGATTACTGAAGATGGTGGTCAAGTTCACCGTCTAGAAGACTGGGGTCGCCGTCAATTAGCTTACCCAATCAACAAAATTCACAAAGCACACTACGTTCTTATGAATGTTGAGTGTTCTGAAGGTGTTTTGTCTGAACTAAACGACACATTCCGTTACAACGATGCAATTATCCGTAATTTGGTAATTCGTCGCAAAGCGGCTGTGACAGAAGTTTCTCCAATTAAAGCATCTGAAGGTCGTGATGACCGTCGCCCAGCTCCTCAGCGTGAAGAGCGTGCTTTAGAAAATTCCGTTGAAGAAGATACTTCTTCTGACGATTCTGCTGAATAATTAATTGGATTAGGAGATACTCATGGCTCGTTTTTTCCGTCGTCGTAAGTTCTGCCGTTTTACAGCAGAAGGTACAATTGAGATCGATTATAAAGATCTTGAGACACTTAAAGGTTATGTAACTGAAACTGGTAAAATCGTACCTAGCCGTATTACTGGCACAAAGGCACGTTACCAGCGTCAATTAGCGACTGCTATTAAGCGTGCTCGCTATATTGCTCTTTTGCCATACACTGACAGTCACTTTAATTAATAAGTGATTCGAGGTACCGCATGAGTACGCTAGCAAACTGGGTAATGAAAAAACGTATGCATGCCATTATTGGTGTGGCAGCGTTTAGTGTCATCCCTCTTATGTTTTGGTTAGCGGCAGCCATTTTAGGTTTGGTGGTGCTTCGAAAAGGTATTGCAGAGGCAATTCCTGTACTGGCATGGGGTGGACTGTCTCCATTGATGTTGTGGCTTTACCAAGGTGATGCAACTTCATTAATCGTATTGGTCCAAGTCCTTGTGTTAGGGTATTTGTTACGTACAAAAATGTCTTGGTCATTGGTTTTAACCGTGGCTAGTTGCATAGCTTTGTTAGGGGTGTTCCTTCTACCGATTCTAATGCCCAGTATGCTGAATTTGATGATTGAAATGATTCAGCTGTTTTTATCTGAGCAAACGGTAAAGGTGCCTGATGAAAGTTTGATCTTTAATCAGGTTGTTGTGGCGCTCTCAAGTGTTCAGGTTTTTGTAGCTGTAGCGGCACTTTTTTAGCGAGAAAGTGGCAGTCTACATTATATAATCCTGGTGGCTTACGTGATGAATTTCATCAACTTCGATTACCCTTGGTATCGGTGTTGTTGTTGGGTGGGATGGTTTTGTTAGGTGAAAGCCTAGGAGATGAATTCCATGTTTTGACCCAAGTGTCTATACCTGTTTTTGTTTTGGCGGGAATAGCGCTAGTACACGGAGTGTTAGCAAAAAAAAGAATTGGGATAGTTGGATTGGTTATATTTTATCTTGTAGGTTTCTTTGTTTTGAATGTTTATTTTACGATGGTGTTAACAGCATTAGCTGTAGCCGATGCGTTTATAAATTTTCGAGGCAGAATACAGGAAAAGCCATCTGATTTAAGTGATAGCTAATTATTAATTAGAGGTGATCGAGATGGAAGTTATTCTACTCGACAAAGTAAACAAGTTAGGCGGTATCGGTGACGTTGTTACTGTAAAACCAGGCTTCGCTCGTAACTTTTTGGTTCCAAACAAAAAAGCTGTAATGGCTACAAAAGCTAACTTATCTACTTTTGAAGAGCGTCGTGCTGAGCTAGAAGCTCAAGCAGCTGTTCGTAAAGAGGCTGCTGTTGCTCGTGGTGAGCAATTAGCTGGTAAGACTTTCACTATCGAAGCAAATGCTGGTGATGAAGGTAAGTTATTCGGTTCAATCGGTGCACGTGATATCGCTGAACTGATTTCTACTGAAGTTGAAGTGACTAAAGCTGAAGTGCGTCTTCCAGAAGGTGTGATTCGTCATACAGGTTCTTTTGAGATCGATGTTCAAGTTCACTCTGAAGTAGTTGTTACTGTTACATTAGAAGTAAAAGCTGGCTAATCAATGTAATCATTGATGGTTAGATAAAAAGGGCGCTTGATGTATTACATCAGGTGCCCTTTTTTTGGCGCGTGATACCCTTCGTTTTATATTTTCACACAGATACAGCCTTGGATAAATATTGTGGATAGACAAGAACAAGCTCCTGCACCTTTAAAGTTACCTCCTTACTCAATTGAAGCGGAACGATCCGTTGTTGGTGGGTTGATGCTCGACCCTCAGGCATGGGATAAAGTCTCTGAAGTGGTTGTTTCTGACGATTTTTATCGACCTGAACATAAGCAGATTTTTTCAGTGATTGCTCGTTTAGTGGATGATTCAGAACCTGTAGACATGGTAACCATTGGCGAACGTTTAGATAAACGGGGTGAGTTGGATGCCATTGGTGGGGTTGCTTATCTAATGGAGATGGTTGAATCCACTCCAAGTGCGGCCAATATTGCCGCTTATGCAGAAATTGTACGTGAGCGTTCAGTTTTAAGGGCGTTAATTTCTACAACAACAGACATTACGACTCGTGCCTTTAACCCTGAAGGGATGACGGCAGCCGAAGTATTGGATGAAGCTGAGCGGAAGATATTTCAGATAGCAGAAGGGGGAAGTAAGAAAGGTGGGCCAAGAATTGTTTCTGAAATATTGAATGTCACTGTGGATAAGATCGATGAACTTTACCATCAAGAGGGCTCAATCACAGGATTAAGTACAGGGTTTACAGATTTAGATGCAATGACTTCTGGGTTACAAAAGTCAGATTTGATTATTGTTGCTGGTCGTCCGTCTATGGGGAAAACAACATTTGCAATGAATTTAGTTGAAAATGCAACCATGATTACGGATTTGCCAGTTGTGGTTTTTAGTCTAGAGATGCCTTCAGAGCAGTTAATGATGCGTATGCTGTCGTCACTCGGTAAAATAGATCAAACAAGAATGCGTTCGGGTCAGTTACAGCAAGAGGATTGGGACAAGCTTATGTCTGCGGTCAAAATGCTGAAAGATAGAAAGCTTTTTATTGATGATACGGCAGGTATTAGTCCAACAGAGATGCGCTCAAGGATTAGGCGAATTGCCCGAGACAATGGTGGTGTCGCACTGATAATGATAGATTATCTTCAGCTAATGCAGATCCCTGGCTTTTCTGAGGGGCGTACAAATGAAATCTCTGAGATTTCACGCTCTCTTAAGGCTATTGCCAAAGAGATGGAGTGCCCGGTGATTGCTTTATCTCAGTTAAATCGAAGCCTAGAAAACAGGCCCAATAAACGTCCTGTAAATTCGGATTTGCGTGAGTCAGGGGCGATAGAACAGGATGCCGATATTATTTCTTTTGTTTATCGTGATGAAGTGTATAACGAAGATACTCCGTATAAAGGGATTGCGGAGATTATCATTGGTAAGCAACGAAATGGGCCAATCGGGACGTGTCGTTTGTCTTTTGTGGGTAAATATACTCGTTTTGAAGATCTAGCTCCTGATGCTTATAGGGATTTTCAGGACGAATAAACGCAAGTTGTGAGTTTGGTCAGTGTTTATTATGTTGGCTATTGTATAGAAATGTAAGATTTTGTACTGTATCTGTATGGAAAGTTCGAGATTGTGGTTTGGTTTTTAAAATTTAGATTGAGAGAATGTGTATGCGTAAGATGCCAGTGACGAATAAGGAAGCGAATTTCCCTAATGATTACGTTTTAGTATCTAGTACAGATGTAAAAGGAAGAATTACCTTTGTAAATGATGAATTCTGTGAAGTTGCTGGTTATGATCGTGAAGAGCTTATTGGTGCTCCTCATAATTTGATACGTCACATCGATGTCCCTTCTGCCGCTTTTGCTGATATGTGGGTAAATTTAAAGCAAGGGAATAGCTGGATGGGGATAGTTAAAAACCGTTGTAAAAATGGAGATCATTATTGGGTAAGCGCTCATGTGAGTCCTTTAATAGAGTCTGGAAAAGTGGTTGGCTATGAGTCTGTTCGTAGGAAGGCCACGGATAACGAAATAAAACATGCGCAATCTTTATATGATCGAGTGAACAAAGGTGGTCCAGTTGTACCGAAGATGACAAAAGTAAGCTCGATGTTAAAAAATAGTAGCATACCTTTGCTTTTTATTCTTTTGCTGACTTTTGTTGTTTCTTTGATGAGTGTTGATCTCAATATTCAAATTTTTGGCTCGGTTGTTTCTTTTGTCGGTGCGTTATTGGTTAATCAGCAGTCAAGAACAAGAAAAGAAACTCAGAGAAACTTATCTACTGAGTCTCATAATGCACTGGGGCAGTATATGTATTGTCAGTCAGTAGGTGATCATGCTGCAATCTTATTTTCTCAATTACACCAAGAAGCGGCGAGTAACACATTTCGTTATCGATTAGTTGAAAGTTCAAAATTACTTAGAGCTCATGCTTCTCATGTCAGAGAAAATGTCTCAAGTAATCTGGTGAGCTTTAGTAAACAGAGAGAACGTTTTGAGGCCGTTGTTGCGGATACTTCTTATATGTTAAATAGCATAAATGATGTGGCCGATAGCGTTAGAGTTGCAGCGGATGCTACTGAGTCTGTGTGTTCTGAAACGAGAAAGAGCCAAGAGCTTGCTGAGGAAACGGGTAGAACCATACGTCAGGTTTATAGTGAGATCAGTGAAGCGAAAGTAGTGGTGGATATTCTTTCAAAAGAAAGTGACACTATTAATGAAGTGGTTAATTCGATTAGTGATATTGCGGATCAAACCAATTTGTTGGCATTGAATGCCGCTATTGAAGCTGCAAGAGCTGGTGAGGCTGGTAGAGGTTTTGCTGTTGTTGCCGATGAAGTACGGGCTTTAGCGACCAGAACCCAGCAAGCAACACAGAATATCAATCAAATGACAGAAGAGTTGAAGCAAAATACACAAGCGGTCCTGTTGACGATAGATAAAGGTTCTGAAGTCGCTCATCAAGGTGTTGAGCGGGTCAATCAAGTCGCGAAGAATATGAATTCTATTGAAAGTGCGATCATGAAAATTGTTGATATGACAGCCCAGATTAATATTACGGCTCAAGATCAATCTAAAATGGCTGAAAGGTTGAATGACAAGATGGTTGAAGTTGATGGTCTCAATCAGGATAGTATCATTAAAGCTGAGAATACCGTGATTAATATTACTCATATTGAGGAAGAAGCGTATGAACAAATGAATTTGTCTGAACGCTTTAAGAAGTGATCTGTTTGATTGTGCTGTTTTTAGAATTTAAATTAAGCCCCCTAATGAAAGTATCTTATCGGGGGCTTTTTTCTGGTTAGCTGTTTGGCTTACTTAGGGTTTTAATGACGTTATAAATTGCATTAGCAAGAGTTTCTATATCATTGTCATCAATGATATAAGGAGGCATGAGATAAATAAGTTTGCCGAAGGGTCTTATCCAGACCCCTTCTTCGACAAACAGTGGCTGAATTTGGTGTTGATTAATAGGCTGATCTAATTCCACCACTCCGATCGCGCCAAAGCACCTCACATCGACGACATGTTTTTGTGACTTACATCTGTCTAGAGATTCTGCTAGTTTGCCTTCTATGTGCTTAATGCGATTTTCTAAGTCATAGGTTGCCAGTAAAGATAAACTGGCATTAGCCGCTGAGCAAGCTAAAGGGTTACCCATAAAGGTTGGTCCATGCATGAATACTCCGCCTTTATCGCTGATACCCAAAGCAACTTTGTCATTGGTTATTGTGGCCGCTAAAGTAATGTACCCACCTGTTAATGCTTTACCTACACACATAATATCTGGTGCAATATTGCAATGGTCAGTGGCAAACATCTTGCCCGTGCGCCCAAACCCAGTTGCAATCTCGTCAAAGATTAATAATAAATCAAATTCGTCACACAATGCTTTGATTCGGTCTAGATAAAGAGGGTTGTAAAAGCGCATCCCTCCCGCATTTTGTACAACAGGCTCTAAAATAAAACCGGCTACTTGGTGGTGATTGTCTTCTATTGTTTGTCTAACTTCGATTAGATAATTTTCATCTATCGCGGCGTCGACTCCAGTAGGAGGAGGGGATATAAAGAGTTGTTCAGTTAGAGCACCTTTAAACAAACTGTGCATGCCATTAACTGGATCGCAAACTGACATCGCTGCGAAAGTGTCGCCATGGTATCCACTGCGTGGTGTTATGAATTTTTTTGTTTGGAAAGCCATTTGAGTGCCAATATTGCATGGCCATTTTTAAGGCGACTTCTACTGAAACAGAGCCAGAATCAGAAAAGAATACTCGAGTTAACTCTTTGGGTGTGATTTTTATGAGTGTCTCCGCTAGAGTGATGGCAGGCTCATGTGTTAATCCTCCAAACATAATGTGAGAGAAATTGTCTATTTGAGCCTTCATAGCCTTATTTATAACGGGATGATTATAACCATGAATAACGCTCCACCAAGATGACATGCCATCGATTAATTCCTTGTTGTTTGAGAGGGTGATGCGCGTTCCTACCGCGCTTTTTATTAAAAAATGAGGTGTCGGATGACTCATTGAAGTATAAGGGTGCCATAGCAGCTCTTTGTCCAGTTGGATTAATGCTTCGTCGATAGGTTTTAAAGGCATTGTTTCATCATCTAATCTATAAAGTGGAATCGTTATAGTAAAGAAAGTGTTTTCTTAGGGAAAGGGCCTTTCATTTTCTTAATTACCTTATTTCAAACACTAAGGCGTCCGAGCAAATGCCCAAACGTCTATTCGTTCTACTCCATATTTAAATAATTCTGTCGCGCAGGCGTTAACTGTACTACCCGTGGTAATAACATCATCTATTAATACTATGTGTTTAGCGACTTTGTTTATGATTTGGTAAGTGTTCTTTTGTGTTTTGAGGCGTTCTTTTCTTTTTAAGGTATGTTGTGCTGGGGTGTACTGGCTTTTTATAAGGCTATCTGAGTTGATCTTGATTTTGTGCTGTAGATGCTGTTGAACAAGTTTTGCTATCAATTGGGTATGGCAAAATCCTCGTTGTCGAATTCTTTTAGGATGGCTTGGCACTGGGATTATTTCTGTTGGCCATGTGTCTGTTTCATAATGTCTTTGTATTGATGCTGTTAAATAGGGCAGCAGTGTACGTATAAAATGAGTTTGTTGTTGGAATTTAATCGCTTTAATTAAGTGGGCGACGAGGTCTTGATACTCAAAAGGAGCGATTGTCTTGGTTATGTGTTGTTGCGGATGATTTTTTTGGCAATGACCACATAGGATATGATGGGCTTTGGTTGGACGAGCACATTGTTTGCAGTGAGATTCATTAAAGTTGATATAGGGCAGGCAGTATTCGCAGATCTTGTTTTTAGATGGAGCGTGACATAAATGGCAGTGCTGGTTGGTTGTTAAGTAGTAAACTGCTGTAGTTATATTGGTTGACAGGGAGTTCCATTCCATTAGTATTGCTTTCCTTGCTTATACTATAATTTTTTGAGGTAAATATGTCTGTTAACTCGACCCTTGGGCTAAAGTACGACTGGACCGAAGCTGAAGTTCAAGCTTTGTTTAATCTTCCGTTTATGGATTTGTTATTTCAAGCGCAGACGATTCATCGAAATAATTTTAAAGCGAATGAGGTTCAAGTTAGTACCTTGATGTCGATAAAAACCGGTGCTTGTCCGGAAGATTGTAAATATTGTCCTCAAAGCGGTCATTACAACACAGAACTGGAAAAAGAAAAATTAGCTGAAGTAGAAAAAGTTCTGTCTGAGGCATCAAGGGCTAAATCAAAAGGCGCAACACGTTTCTGTATGGGGGCGGCCTGGAAACATCCCTCTGAAAAAGATTTTCCTTATGTACTAGAAATGATTAAAGGCGTTAAATCTTTGGGCTTGGAGTCGTGTGTAACATTGGGGACCTTAAGTGATAAACAGGCTGAAATGTTGTCTGATGTTGGTTTAGATTATTATAATCATAACTTGGATACTTCGCCAGAATTCTACGACAGCATTATTACCACTCGTTCTTATCAAGAGCGTTTAGATACCTTGTCACGTGTTCGTGATTCAGGTATCAAACTTTGTTGTGGTGGTATTATGGGCATGGGTGAAGAGCAAAGGGATCGGATAGGGCTTTTACGTCAGTTGTCTCAAATGACACCCCACCCTGAAAGTGTGCCAATTAATATGTTGGTAAAAGTAGAAGGCACGCCAATGGCAAATGTTGATGACTTGGAGCCTTTTGAGTTTATTCGTACTATTGCTGTGGCGCGTATTATGATGCCAACGTCACATGTTCGTTTATCGGCTGGCCGTGAAGGAATGAATGAGCAAATGCAAGCGTTATGTTTTATGGCTGGCGCTAATTCAATCTTTTATGGAGAGAAACTGCTTACCACTCCAAACCCGGAAGCGCACAAAGACATGCAGCTGTTTGATAAGTTGGGTATTAATACTGAAAAAACAGAAGCCCTATCTGATGAAGCGGAAAAAGAAGCGCTTTTGTCTCAAGTGAAACAGCAGCAAGAAGACAAGCTTTTTTATGATGCGAGCGCTAATGCCTAATTTGCCGAATTGGATTAATGAGTCACTTGCGGAACGACAGCAGGCGGATTTAATTCGAAAAACGGTAGTATTAGATCAAGCTCAAACTGCCCATGCGCAAATTGATGGTAAGCCTTATATTGCTTTTTGTTCAAATGACTATTTAGGCCTTGCGAACCATGCATTATTAAAAAAATCGCTTAAAAAAGCGGTTGATAAATATGGCGTTGGTAGCGGTTCTTCCCATCTAGTTATTGGTCATACTTCGGCCCATGAGAGGCTTGAAGAAGATATTGCTGCCTGGCTGGGTTATGAAAAAGTGATGTTGTTTAGTGCTGGCTATATGGCTAATTTGGGTGCTGTCACCGCGCTAGGTCATAAAACAAGGGATGTTGTTGGAGACAAACTCAACCATGCGTCTTTAGTGGATGGTGCTAAGTTATCGGACAGTCGTTTACGGCGGTATCTTCATAATGATGTCTCTTCCTGTGAACGCTTGTTGAAAGTATCCTCTGAGGGCTCTTTATTGGTGACAGATGGTGTTTTTAGTATGGATGGCGATATGGCCCCTTTATCTGAACTAGCCCGTCTTGCGAGTCATTATAAATCCCTTTTTATGGTCGATGATGCTCATGGTCTTGGCTGTTTAGGTCGATCAGGTAAGGGGAGTTTAGCGCTAGCGGATATGTCTGCATCTGAGGTGCCGTTATTAATGGGGACCTGTGGTAAGGCGCTGGGAACTTCGGGAGCCTTTATTGCAACATCTAAAGTGATGGGAGAGTATTTGACTCAATTTGCTCGACCTTATATCTATACAACGGCCATGTCTCCTGCTATGGCCAGTGTTACTTCTAGCAGTGTGCGTTTATTACAGTCTGCAGAAGGAGACGACTTACGCGGTAGACTAGCGGATAATATTGCATACTTTAGACAGAAAATGCAGGCTTTCCCCTTAGAATTAATGCCCTCAGAAACGGCCATACAACCTATTTTGGTAGGAGACAGTTCAATAGCGCTAAAAATGAGTGAAAAGTTAAGACTTAGAGGTGTTTGGTGTACAGCAATTCGCCCACCAACGGTACCTATTGGCCTTGCTCGTTTACGTATTACCCTATCTGCAGAGCACAGTTTGCAAGATATTGATGCGTTAATAGATGCTTTAGAATATTCTTTGTTAGATAAATGAAGAGTTATATCTTAGTAGGGTAGGAATAATGCGATTTCAATTAGAATACATTTGTCTTGGAGAACAAGATAATCAGGCTATTTTTATGATTCCTGGTTGGGGAATGCCTAAGGAAAGCATGTTACCACTAGCGACAGCATTAAGTGAGCAGTTTTATGTTGTTCTCGTTGATCTGCCTGGTATTACCGCGAATAGTAATAGTCTTCAACTGAGTCGGTTAGGCATAAATTATGATATTGATGTACTTACTGAGCAATTTTTAGAGATTGCTCCGGAATCTAGCTGGTGGTTGGGCTGGTCTTTAGGCGGCGCGATAGCCACTTATGTTGCTGCAAGACGATCAAGTCGAGTCAAAGGTTTGATTACATTAGCCACATCACCATGTTTTGTAAAACGAAATGACTGGGCCCTCGGAATGGATTTGCCTACCTTTGATGAATTTTCCCAGTTGGTGCATACCTCTCCTGAACTCGGTTTAAGACGATTTATTTCGTTACAAACAAAAGGTGCTCAGCACTCTCGTCTATTACAGAAGCAACTTATTGAATATGTTAATCCTGAAGCGTTTAATGGTTTGGCGTTAGATGGTGGGCTGCGATTATTGAGAAATTTAGATGTACGCAGAGAATATGCTTTACTGGATTGTCGAAACCTTCACTTATATGGACAAGAGGATATTCTAGTGCCTTTCAAGGTGTTGTCTAAATTGCATCAAATCAGTGATAAACAAAAAATTGAAGTGATTGAAGGATGTTCTCATCAGCCGTTTTTAGAACAGCCAGAAAAGAGTAAGAATATAATTGAACAATTTATTTATGGAACCTAATCCAGGTGATAGTGATCTAAATGATAGCTATAAGCGGCAACTTGCTAAAAGCTTTAGCCGGGCGGCGTTGACATACGATCATTATTCGTTGTTTCAGCAGCAAGTACTGATGAATTTAATTTCTAAGGTTCCAGAAAAACACTACCAATGCGCTATGGATCTAGGGTGTGGTACAGGAAATGCTTTATTGCCGCTGTCGGTCATTTCTAATACGTTAATTGGTCTTGATTTATCGGTAGAAATGCTGAAGAAAGCACAGGACAAGATCCCTAATAGTCATTTTGTTTGTGCCGATGCCGAACAAATGCCGTTTGCAAAAAATTATTTCGACTTGATTTTTTCTAGCTTAGCCATTCAGTGGTGCCTTTCTCATTACGATTTATTTAAGGAGGTGTACCGGGTCATGAATGACGGAGGCTATTGGTGTTTTTCTACTCTTTGTGAAGGTTCTATGCCTGAAATTGGAGAGTCTTGGTCGAAAGTGGATGGCCGTCTTCATAGCAACCAGTACCCCTCGTTAGAAAAAATACTGTCTGACTTAGAAGTCAGTGGGTTTTGTATTGAATCTCAAGAGATAAAAGTAATCAAGATGCATTTTGATTCGGTACAAAATGCCGTGTACTCAGTAAAAAAAGTGGGCGCTAGTGTGATTGCAAATTTGGGTGATAGGGCCAGAGTAACGCCTTCAACATGGCGCACTTTTGTTAATCAATACAATGAATTGCATGATGGTATTGGGGTGCCTCTGAGCTATCAGGTTGCTTTTATTGTTGCTAAAAAGGTTTTGTAAGTATGAAAAAGCGCTTTTTTATTACAGGAACAGACACGGATGCAGGGAAAACTTATGTCACTGTTGGTCTGTTAAAAGCAGCGGCACGTAGAGGTCTAAAAAGTTTAGGGCTTAAGCCTGTTGCGGCAGGGGCTTCTTGGATGGAAGGCGAGTTAGTAAATGATGATGCGCTGCTGATACAGAAAGCATCTTCGGTTAAGTTGCACTATTCTCAAGTGAATCCTGTTGTCTTTGAAGCGGCCATTGCCCCTCATATCGCGGCGAAGATGGAAAACTCACTGGTTACCGTAAATCGTTTAGATGGCTTTATTAAGGGCTCTTTATTAACGCCGTGTCAATTCGCTTTAGTCGAAGGTGCTGGGGGTGGAGAGTGCCTTTAAATGATAGAGAGCTGTTGTCTGATTTAGCGAAAATTTTGAATTTTCCGGTAATACTAGTTGTAAATATGAAATTAGGCTGCATTAATCATACATTACTTACAGTTGATGCCATAAAAAATGATGGTTTAATGGTTGCTGGGTGGGTTGCCAATAATGGACAAGCTTCTATGACTTGTTATGAAGAGAATCTTTTGACTTTAAAGCGTTTACTTAATGCTCCGTTTTTGGGCGAATTGGATTACTATCAAAATGAGTTTGAATCAGAAGATGCGTTTGATTTAATTTTAGATACTGTCTTGTCTTAACTGTTTAGCGACTCACTGTATTAATGAGAGATATTTTTTATTGCATGCTAGTTTGGCAGGAGCGTAGATGAAAGCACTAATTTATGGCTTAACAGCGTCTGAAGAGCGTGATGTCACCTTATTACTACATTTTGTTGGGGTTGGTATAGTGTCGACTGAAGATAGGGTGTCAGAACCAGACTTTGCTATAGTTGGATCACTAAGTAATACGAATATAAACTCTCTTATTCCTGTTATTAGTTTGTTCTCTTTTGATCGTTTTACTCTCTCTGCACCTAGCTCGTGGTGTTTGCCACTCCCTTGGCAATATGAAGATTTAAAGCCAATTTTACAAAAAATATCACAGCTTTCTCGGTTTCCCACCATTAATGCGGTTGATTTGAATTTACATGTAAAAAGACTAGAGTCTCTTTTGATTCGCCAAGCATTGCTTGTCGCTAATGGTGTTGTGTCAAAAGCCGCTCAAAACTTGCAAATTCAGAGGACGACCTTAATAGAAAAAATGCGCCGTTATAATATTGATAAATCGGAGTTTTAGTGACAAAAGATGAAGAAATTAAGGCGTTAAAGGCCGCTTTTGATGAATTCTTAGTCTCTTCAGAGGTGTTAGCGAGTTCGTACAATGAATTGCAAAAACAAGCGGAAATCCTTTCAGAAAGGCTGGTTATTGCCGAGCAAGAAAAAATAAGAGAAGAGCGTAAAAATCAACTGCTACTGAGCCAATTTCAGCAATTATTTGAATCTATGCCTGTAGGTGTTTTATTGCTTAGCTCTGAAGGTGTTATTGTTATGGCTAATGGTGCCGCTACTCAATTGTTTACTTCTTCCTTAATAGGTGAATCTTGGTCTAAGGTTGTTGCAAAAAGTTTCTCTCCTCAACAGGATGATGGCTATGAAGTGTCAATGGTCAGCGGTCGACGTGTACGAGTGGAAACATCATCATTAGGTAATGCACCTGGGCAATTAGTTGTATTTGTTGATCTAACAGAAACGCATAACTTGCAAAAACAACTCGCTCACCATGAGCGGCTTTCTAATATGGGGACAATGGTAGCCGCTTTGGCTCATCAGATTAGAACCCCTCTTTCTACGGCCACTCTATATGCTGGGCATTTACAAAAAGAAAACTTGAGCGTAGAAAATCGATTAAAATTTTCGTCTAAGCTTATGGGGCGTTTACAACATATGGAAAGGCAAATCAGAGATATGTTGGTTTTCTCTAAAAGTGATATTCGTTTAGACTCTAAGCTTGATATTTATCTGTTTTTAAAAGAATTTAACAATGCAGCGCTTGAAGTATGTGAGCAAAAGAACACTCACTTAGAGTTTGTTGTTACGGAATGTAAATCTTCATGTCTTATACAATGTAATAAAGATACTTTAATTGGTGCGCTGGTTAATTTAATTAATAATGGTATTGATGCACAGGGCGAAAATGGTGTGATCAAGGTAAAGGTTGAAATACAAGAAGATCGTCTAGATATATATTGTATAGATTCTGGAATAGGAATGTCGTCTGATTTACTTCAAAAAATACAGCAAGGTTTCATTACGACAAAACAAAATGGAACAGGTTTAGGTATTATGGTTGTGAAAGCTATTTCAAGAGCCCACCACGGTCAATTTGAGTTATTTAGTGAGCTGGGGGAAGGGACGACCGCTTTGGTTAGTCTACCGTTAATAAGGGTGTAGAATGTCAGAAGTACGATTATTAATAGTTGAAGATGATAAAGCCTTAGCTGAAGCGTTAGAAGATACTCTAATGTTGGAAAATTATGAATGTAAGGTGGCCTATAGTGCTGAGGACGCGATGGTTCTATTGAAAAATAGACCTTTCGATATGGTTATATCAGACATAAATTTACCTGGAGTTGATGGTTACCATTTACTTAAGCATGTCGTCGATATTTATCCAGACTTACCTATTATGTTAATGACAGCTTACGGAGACATATCTAAAGCCGTTGAAGCGATGCGAGATGGTGCGGTTGATTATCTATTAAAACCATTTCAGGCGAATGAGCTGCTTGCTGTTGTGGCTAAAAATACCAAGAGAAGAGCTATTGAAAGTGACTCTCAGCCTATTGCGATGGACAAAGCCAGTATTAATCTATTGAACTTAGCAAAGCGAGTGGCTGTTACTGATTCAACGGTATTAATTAGCGGCGAGAGTGGTACGGGTAAAGAGGTATTAGCAAACTACATACATCAGAACTCACCGCGATCTTCAGAACCGTTTGTTGCATTAAATTGTGCTGCGATTCCAGAAAATATGCTAGAAGCGCTTTTGTTCGGTTATGAAAAAGGGGCGTATACTGGTGCTGTGTCTTCTCAGGCAGGCAAGTTTGAACAGGCGAACGGTGGAACGATTCTGCTTGATGAAATAACCGAAATGGATATAGGTTTACAGGCCAAACTTTTACGCGTTATTCAAGAACAAGAAGTAGAGCGCTTGGGTGGGAAGAAGCCTATTCCACTAAATATTCGTATTTTAGCGACAACGAACAGAGATCTTGCGGACTATGTGAAAGAGGGGGGTTTAGAGAAGATTTGTATTATCGTTTGAATGTATTCCCTCTTAAGTGGCCCCCGATTAGAGAACGTAGAGCGGATATTTTGCCAATTGCCAAAAAAATGTTGGAAAAATATGCGCTTAAAATGAGGTTGTCCCAGCCTAAATTGACGCTTGAGGCGCAAAGCAAACTGGAGTCTCATCCTTGGCCTGGGAATGTAAGAGAGCTTGAAAATGTCGTTCAGCGGGCATTGATATTATCTATGGATGGAGAGATTGATGTGCAGCAAATTGTTTTTGATGCGATTTCTGCTGAAGACTTGTCTGATAATGAAGAAATGGATGATAATGCGGCTTCAATTCTTGGGCAGGGTGTTCAACAGCATGAATTTAGAATTATTGCTCAAGCCTTGATTGACAGTAATGGCAAAAGAAAAGAAGTTGCAGAAAAATTAGGTATTAGTCCAAGAACTTTACGATATAAAATTGCAAAAATGAGAGAGTGTGGCTTAGACGTTGATTGATTTTATATCATATTTTTATTGTCTTTGTGCTAAGCTGTTCTAATAGGTAATTTTTAGGGTGGATGCTATGGTCACGAATAGGCCAGACATAAATCAAGTCTTGTCTCAAATGAGGGACATGCGCTCGCAAGTTCAACAACCAAATGCAATAACTAATCCCATAAGCAAAGTGGGTGATGTTTCTGGTGTTGAAAATGGTATCGAGCGAGCTGATTTTTCAGCCATGTTGAAAAATGCAGTGGATAACGTAAATACTCTACAAGCTGAGTCAAAAAATTTGGCTCAATCTTATGAACGTGGAGTTGAAGGTGTTGATTTGCCTCAGGTAATGATAGGGCTTCAAAAATCCAGTGTTTCTTTTGAAGCAATGACTCAAGTCAGAAATAAGCTTGTTGATGCATACGAAAAAATTATGAACATGCCTATTTAAGTATAATAAATTATTGGCTCTCTTAAATGGATAATGTTTCAGCGCAATCAGATCAAAAGCTTTATGTGGAACTATTAACCGGCTTTAATAAACTAACTGTTATTAGGCAGTTAGCATTAATGGTCGGTTTAGCTGCGTCTATAGCAATTGGCCTCGCCGCCGTGTTGTGGAACAATGGCACCGATTATAAGCCTGTATTGAGCAGTATTACGGATTACAACGCCGATCAAATAGTTGAATTACTAACCATCAATAATATTCCTTTTAAACTAGATGAAAATACTGGTGCACTGCTAGTCGAGTCAGATTCATATCATTTGGCTCGTTTGAAATTGGCTGGATCAGGAATTGTTCAAGATAATATTGTCGGTATGGAAATTATGGATCAAGAGCAAGCTCTTGGTACATCCCAGTTTGTAGAGGGTACGCGTTATCGGCGAGGCTTAGAGGGCGAATTAAGTCGAACAATCACAAGCTTACAAAGTATTAAGTCCGCTCGTGTTCATTTAGCTATTCCTAAAGAATCTGTATTTGTTCGTGACACTCGTAAACCATCTGCTTCTGTATTTCTTGAACTGTATCCGGGTCGCCGTCTTGATGCGAGTCAAGTTGATGCCATTGTTAATTTGGTTTCTTCAAGCATTTCTCAATTGAGTCATAAAGACGTAACCGTCGTAGATCAAAGAGGGACGTTGTTAAGTCAAAAAGATCAAGACTCAGAGCTTTCTATTGCTGGTAAGCAGTTTGATTACACAAGAAAAGTTGAAGATGTGCTATTAAGTCGAGTGAATAACATCTTAGATCCTGTTATTGGATCTGGGCGATTTAAAGCTGAAGTTTCCGCTGATGTTGATTTTACCTCGGTGGAGCAAACTGACGAGCAATTTAATCCTGATTTATTGGCTCTTAGAAGTGAGCAAACGTTAAAAGAAAATCGTTCTGGTGTGGCTAATTCTGGCGTTCCTGGAGCACTTACTAATCAACCTCCTGGCGCCATTAATGCACCTGAAGTGGCTGATGTTAATGGGGCTGAAGTTGGTGGGAATGGTGCATCTACTCCAGGTCAATCAAGGCAAGAAACCACAAGAAATTTTGAATTAGATAGAAGTATTAGTTATACGGTTCGTCAACAAGGCACAATTCGTCGTTTATCTGTTGCAGTTGTTGTAGATGATATTTCTTCAATCGACCCAGAAACGTCGTTAGTTGTTAGAACTCCGTGGAGTGATGATGAACTACAAAGACTTACTTTATTGGTGCGTGACGCTGTAGGGTTTAACCCTAATAGGGGGGACAGCATTAATGTTGTTAACACGCCGTTTGCTTTGCCTGAACCGCCAGAAAAAATTGAAGAAGTTCCTTTTTATCAACAAACGTGGTTCTTAAATTTATTACAGCCCGTTTTGGTCGGGTTCTTTGTGCTATTACTGCTTCTCATTGTTGTTAGACCTATATTGAAGTCTCTTGGTGAACAAAACAAAATCGCTGTTGCTGAAGACGCCGAAGCATCTATTTTTGCAGATGAAACGGATGAAATTTCAGATGATCAAGTTTCCCTTGTCAGCGCTGAGGATGTGATGGTTCCTGGTTCTCCAGAGAAGATTGAAAGGCAGTTGAATGCTATTAGAGGTCTTATTGCAGAAGAACCAGAGCGTGTTGCTCAAGTAGTTAAACAATGGGTATTGGAAGAGTAAATGAGCGAAGTCGATGTAGGTTCTGATTTAAGTTCTATTGAAAAAGCCGCCGTCTTGCTTATGTCTCTAGGTGAGTCTGATGCCGCACAAATCTTAAAACATATGGGGCCTAAAGAAGTTCAAAAAATTGGTCAAACAATGGCTAAATTAGCAAATGTTCAAAGGCATCAAGTTGAAAAGGTGTTGGATGACTTTCTTGTTCTAGTCGGAGATCAAACGGGTTTAGGTTTAGGTGCAGATGGCTATATCCGGAATATGTTAAAAGAGGCTTTAGGGGATGAAAAAGCAAATAGCTTGATTGATCGTATTCTTTTGGGTGGTAATACGACAGGCTTAGATACGCTGAAATGGATGGAGCCAAGGGCCGTTGCGGATGTTATTAGATATGAACACCCTCAAATTCAAGCGATTGTGATTTCTTATTTAGATCCTGATCAGGCAGCGGATATACTGGCTAATTTTGATGAACGTGTACGTTTAGATATCGTGCTCCGAGTTGCTTCATTAGAAACGGTTCAGCCTGCCGCGCTACAAGAATTAAACAATATCCTTGAAAGGCAATTTTCAGGTAATAACTCGACTCAATCAACGTCAATTGGCGGAGTTCGAACGGCGGCTAACATTATGAACTTTATCGATAGTTCTGTAGAGGCTGATCTTATGGAGTCTATTCGAGATGTTGATGAGGACCTAGCGAATACAATACAGGATATGATGTTTGTATTTGATAACTTAATGGAAGTTGATGACCGCGGTATTCAGGTGATATTGAGAGAGGTTGAATCTGAAACCTTGATTCTTGCCCTCAAAGGCGCAGATCCTGATATGCAAGAAAAAGTATTTAAAAATATGTCTTCTCGTGCTGCAGATATGTTAAAAGATGATTTAGAGGCAAAAGGCCCTGTGCGGGTAAGTGAAGTTGAAGTCGCCCAGAAAGAAATACTCGCTGTTGCTCGAAGGCTTGCCGATAATGGTGAGATTGTCTTAGGCGGTGGTGGCGAGCAGATGGTTTAATTGAATGGGTGATGATGTAAGGAAAGAGGATAAAAAACTGACGGCATATGAACGTTGGGAATTACCATGTCTGCAAGATGAGAATAAAAAAACCGAAGTTCCACATTCTGGCTTGCTCATAAAAACTGAAGCAACGGTTACTTATGAAGAAATTGATGAGGACGAGCTGGTTTATGAACCTTTAACGGCTTCTCAGTTAGAGGAAATACGTTCTGCAGCATATGAGGAAGGGTTTGCTCAGGGGCTTGTAGAAGGCACGAGGGAAGGGATTGAGCAGGGACGTGTCGAAGGTCTAGAACTCGGAAAAGAGGAAGGGTTTGGCATTGGACAGAAAGAAGGGTTTGAGCTCGGGCACAGCGAAGCAAAAGAGCAAGCCAATACACAGTTTCAACAAATTGAAATACAGCTCAAGACGTTACTTGACGAACTGATTAGTCCGTTACGCTCGACGCGATCTGCTGTTGAGAAAACACTTTATTCCACGATTAAGAGATTGATTAATAATATAGTTCAGCTTGAGGTCAGTAATTATGCTACTGAAATTCTTAAGTCTCAACTTAACTTTATATTTGATTCAATAGAAGATTACGAGGGTAAAATAAAGCTTTCTCTTAATCCTAAAGATATTGAATTGTTAGACGATTATCAGATTTTTAAGGGTTTTAATCTACATTTAGAACCATTAGAAACACTAATGTCTGGAGGCTTTATTCTAGAGTCGAAAAACTTTTTCGTAGATGGTTCAATTGATAATCGAATGGAGAAGATTTTTACTGAGTTGGAACAACTCGTTGAGCAGATAGACATGGATGAAAAAGAAGTTAATGAACGGCCAGTCAATCTGGCTAATCAGGATGATATCATAACGCCGCTTAATGAGAAAAGTGATGTAGATAGCAATGATTCTGACTGAACGATTAAATAAACTGGATCAAATAGGTGTTACCTCTTTATCGTCCGTGTTTGAAGGGAAAATCACACGTATGGTTGGCTTGACCATGGAAGCGGTCGGTTGCAAGGTGGCCCTTGGTGATTGCTGTGATGTGCAAGTAAAGAAAGGTAGATGGGTCGAGTCTGAAGTTGTTGGTTTTACTGGTGATCTTACCTACTTAATGCCAACCGAAGCGATTGATGGCATATTGCCTGGAGCAAGAGTTCGACCTATTACTGGAGACAGTATGATTCCCGTTGGTGACGAGCTTTTAGGGCGGGTGATTAACGGGCTAGGAAAACCTTTAGATGGTAAAGGGCCGATAAGAACCAAAAATTCCATCAGTTTGCATACGACAACGATTAACCCTTTGCAAAGAAAGCCTATATCAGAGCCTTTAGATGTAGGAATTAAATCTATCAATAGTCTGTTAACGGTTGGTAAAGGTCAGCGACTTGGGCTTTTTGCTGGCAGTGGTGTTGGTAAGAGTATGTTGCTTGGGATGATGACTCGTTTTACTGAAGCAGATATTACTATTGTTGGCTTGATAGGTGAAAGGGGGAGGGAGGTAAAAGAGTTTATTGAGCAAATTTTAGGGGAAGAAGGATTAGCTCACTCGGTTGTTATTGCTTCACCTGCTGATGATTCTGCGTTGATGCGCTTACGTGCCGCTATGTTAACGACCAGAATTGCTGAATATTATCGTGACCAAGGTAAAAACGTTTTATTGCTAATGGACTCTCTCACTCGTTATGCTCAAGCTCAGCGTGAGATAGCGTTATCAGTTGGGGAACCTCCTGCAACCAAAGGTTATCCTCCGTCAGTTTTTTCTAAGTTACCTCAGCTTGTAGAAAGAGCGGGTAATGGCAAGGATGGGGGGGCTCAATTACGGCATTCTATACTGTATTAACGGAAGGGGATGACCAACAAGACCCTATTGCAGATGCGTCAAGAGCAATACTTGATGGACATATTGTACTTTCTCGACGTTTAGCTGAGGAAGGTCATTATCCGGCAATTGATGTAGAAGCCTCTATATCAAGAGCTATGCCTAATATTGTTAGTGAGGCGCATATGAGTGGAGCCATGAGGGTTAAGCAATTGTATTCTAAGTATCAGCAAAACCAAGACCTGATTGCTATAGGTGCTTATGTTAAAGGCTCGGACCCTGACACGGATCAGGCAATCAAGCTCATGCCTAATATTAAAAGCTTTTTGCAGCAAGGTCTAAAAGAAAGTTTTACCATTGACCAAAGTCTTGAAGAATTAGTGGCTGCCATGACTTGATCATATTGGATTGGTGGTTTTTAATTAACTGTTTATATGTATCTGGATAAGGTGATTTTGTGAAAAAATCCGCTAGAATGCAAATCTTGGTAAACTTGGCAAAGCAAAAGAAAGTGATGTAGCAAAACAACTGGCTATCCAGCAAGCTCAAGTAGAATCCGAAAAAGAAAAATTAACTCAGCTAGAAGAATATGCAGAGCAGTATCGCTCAGAGAAAAATTTAATTGGTTTAAATGCATTCCTATCAACAAATTATCAGCACTTTGTGGATCGTCTAGGACAGGCTATTGTTCAACAAAAACAGCAAATTGCTCGTGTTGAGCAGCAATCTAATTTTGTTAGGCATCAATGGATAAAGGCGCGAGGTAAAACAGAAAGCATGGATTGGCTGAAGAAAAAACATTTAACCTCTGAAGAATTAGTTGAAAGTAAAAAAGAACAAGCTCAGAGTGATGAGTTTGCGATGCAGCGGTTTTTGATATTAAAAAATACTTAATTTAATGTATAAGGCCGTTGTTGATGTCATTAGATAAGTCACTAGAGCAAAGTCTGTTTTTACTCCTAGATGATTTAGAGAATTATGCGGTGCAATATAGAGAATCCCCTTACACGAGTGTTAAATCATTAAAATCTGCGCTCTTTGACATTTACTCTATCCTTGATAACCTCACCATTTCTTCCTCTTCTTTTTTTGATTGGTTTTTAAGTAATAAATCATTTTTATTAAGCTCAGCATTTTCTCTTTCAGGCTATAAATCTAGTACTGATGCCTTTTTGTTTAGTTTGGTTGATAATTTTCGACAAAATTTGTCATTATTTGGCTTTTATCATCATGAAATAGAGATGAATTCTCCTCTTCAAGTGCTTCAGATTGATGCTTTAAGCCGTATGCTAACTTCTTTGAAAAAAGAAAAAATCAAAAAAAGTATGTACTCAACGTACAAATCCTCTTCAAATTTTAATAGCTATGCTGATGTTACTTTGGTTGTAAATGACTTACTGAATGACCCTAATGTTGTTGAATTTAGCATAACGGGAAGTTTAGAGTATGGGGAACGTTTTGTTGCTCAATCTCACAACATTACGATGGAGGTTGCTACTAGTTATTCTCTTCAATTGATTGAAAAAAAATATACACGGCTTAAGTGGAGTGAGAAAACCATTGAAGATCATGAGGCTAGCTCTTTCTATAAAGACGTTATTAGTTTAATTCAGTTATATGAAAAAGGTAAAAATAATAGATCATCATCTTTTCATTTTAATACAGACTTCAGTAATTTTTTATACAAAAGAATCGAGTTGTATCTATCAAAGTACACTGGTCAGGTAAGTGAGTGGGTGCGTGTTTTTCAAAATATTGTTTGTGTGCAAAAACTTGAAAATATTTGTTTGCCTGCTTTTTTAAAAAATGAATTCGGAGCTTTTTTAGACGAAAGAGGAATATTTACTGGTAATAAAAAAACGCTTTCGTTAGATCGATGGAATGGTAAGTCATATTTTTCTTTATTGCCTTGTCATGATGGAATAGGGGGACTAAATGTCGAATTGACCTCGGCTGGGTTAGGGGAGATCCCTCTTATACATTCTTATAATTTATTAACCGCGTTTTGTTCTGAAAGCGCTTTTTTATTCGATTATGATTCATTGTATATGGATGTGCTAATTGTCATGGTTGAAGGAAGTCGGTACGTTATCCCAAAATATCAGATACAAGACGTTACCTCTTATTGTGATGATTTAGGTAGTAATAAGGCTAACTATTTTTATTCTCTTTATAAAGACACATCCGTTCTGACTTTTCGGAAAATTGATTGGACTATTGTTCGAAAAACTGACGTTAATGATCATAAAGATGAATGTGATAAGAAGATTGTTTTTATTGCTCAGGCTGATATTGTCTTTGGGGTTGTTTGCGATTTTATGAGTGAGGTGACGATTGCTAGAAAGCTCGACTCAAATGACACAATAGACTCTTTAGCTGCGTTCTGGTCCACAAGAGAGGGTGAGTTATTGGGGGAGTTTACCCCAATCAATGACCAGACTATTTTAGATGTTGAGTCTTTAGCGTTAGAATTTACTGGTGAAAGCGAACCTGATCTATGTGATGTATTCTTAATTGGGATTTTTGAAGACACTGTTTTCGCAATAGAAAAAGGGGTGTCTTGTTCAATTGAAAATACAGCTTTAGATGGCGTTTATGAGCTAGGTTCACCATCAATCCAACGTTATTATATTCCTTACGAAGGAAAAGTTTATCCAGTGGTGAACCTTTTAGATGATATAGATGATATAGATGAAAGAATGATTCAGCGAGGTAGTTTTATTTTTTTCACGATAAGGATAAGCAGTTTGCTCTTTACTTTTCATCTGTTCGTTATGATGATTTGGTTGTGACTCTTGATGGTAATAAGGTGAAGTTATGGGATTCCTTGTTGGGTTGCTCCTCTGGTTTGTGTGAAAATAGAAAAATGAATGTGATATCAAGGTCAAGTTAATAGGGTCAGTCTTCACTAAATTAACATTAAGAAAATATATTATGAAAAATAGAATAAAAATCACTCGCTTATATGCAAGGTTATGTTTCTTTACGTTGTTTATTGTCGGTGTGGTTTTTTTTGTTTTTTCGGTGTTGCTTCATGACGCTTCTGAAAAAATTAATCAAAAAATAGTTGAAAGAGATCAGGTTGTGAGTATCCATTTCTTATTAAATGAACTCCATAATGATGCTTCTAGTTATGTTGGAACGGATCAGTTTGGTAAGAATGCCATTCTCTCTAGAATCGATAGTATCGATGATTTGATACAGCGAGCATCATTAGAAGATAAGTTTGATTTTAATTCATCTATATTAAAACGTGCTTTAGTCGAAGACCGTTTACGTTTTATCCAAGATGTCTCTTTTAACCTAGAGTTAAGCAAAAATATGTATTTTTCTCTAATGAAGGAGAAGTATCAATATGGAAGCTATGTGGGCATTACTCAATCCGTTAGTTTGCATTTGAGTTGGGTGCTTTGTGCTGCGTTTTTTCTTCTATCTGCTTTTGTGTTTTTATTTTATTTAAATTTTAAGAGAAAGATACAGGAAGATTTTGTTTTTCTTAAATCATTAATTAAAAAATATATGGTCTGGGATCTTTATGGGGACATGTTTTGTACGAATACAGTTGAAGTAGATGAAATACATGAGTTGTTGGTGCTATTTAGTGAAAGCCAACTTCTACCGGCTAAGCTAAGAGAGCAAAAGTATGAACAATTAGATCATGCTTTTCAATTTTCTGATAGGCCAAGTATTTTGGTTGATCAACACCATAAAATAATAGATATAAACCATGCTTTTCAGCAACTATGGGAAGAGTCGCATGAAAAATTGTCGGCATTGTTGGATGTGCATTGTGATCAACATTCGGTATTGGTGGGGGAGTATATTGATGAAGTTCATTTTGTTTGGTTAAAGGGAACTGATCACAAAATTTTATTAGAGAATGGTTTATATATGTTAGACCACTCTAAAATCACTCATCATAACACCGATTTTGGCTACGTATTATCATTAGATTTTATTTCTGAAAAAGTGGAACTGGGTGTTATTCATAAGTCCATTAAATTAATGCAGCAAGGGGTCTGGGATACGCCTATTAGAGTGAAAAGAGGCCTGTCTCCATTAACCGAAATTAGTCAGGGTTTAGAGTCGATTCGACTCTTTGTGTTGGAATCTAATACGATTGAGAAACTAGAGAATCCTTTAAATACTGACAAATTAGAAGAGTTCGATGAACTTAATGAAATAGATGACTTCGATCATTTAGAGGAGTTTGATAACGTTGTTTTGGAGCAAAATGCCCCTGCTTCTTTTGATGATAGTGACTCCTTTTTACCCACACTTTCTTTGTTGGATAAAGAGGAATCACGCCGTACAGGTTTAGATCATACTCTAGTGACTTTTAGTGATTGGGAAGAAAGGTTTAGAGAAAGCTTGATTAGAGTTTCAGCTGACTTAGTCGATCACTTAGAGTCTTCAGTCTTGTTAGGTTATGAAAATATTGTTCAAAAGCTACAAATAGCCCATAAGGAAATGCAGGCAGGGACAAGGGCGTTAAATGACTCTACTCGATTTCTCAACGAGGTAAGGGCGATTACTTTAAAAGCATTGATACATGAGCAGTCTAAAGGAGAAGTTGAGCGAACCTCTTTAGCAAAAGATATAAATCATGATGTGGATACGATTATTTCATTGCTAGGTGATCTTGCTGACGATGAGCAAAAAACAATCGACTTGTTTAGCGCTGAAATTAATGTGGCTGAATTAAGAAAAGCTAAAGCGATTGAACACATACATAATTTTGAACCTGAATTATTGAGTCGATGTTTAGTTCTTTCGAAAGACTTGATTAAACCTCTTTTTGTTGAGGATAAAGTCTCTCTCTATATAGAACCCTCAAATGTAAATAATAGAGACGACCGTTAACAAATTTTGACACTCTTATAATTTCTATGAGCCTATAATAAATCTACATTGCTTAGATGAGAATCAGTGACAAAAATCTAATTTTGCGACTAATTCTACTATTATAGAGGGGGAGTAAAAAGAGTTTATAGCGACAGAATATCTTAAGTAACTATAGGTGTTTGAGGGTTGTTATTAATTTTCTTTACTTAAAACAGTATGGTCGATTTCCTTTCTACTGCCCTTATCATTAGTGAGGCGTTGCCAGAGATGGGGTTGTTACATAATTTCTTACAACAAGAGAATTTTGATGTGTTACCTGTCCGAAGTTTAGATGGGTTTGATTCAACAAAATTGAGCGATATAAATTTAATATGTATTGATGTTGGGTCAAGAGACGGCTCTGTTGAGTCCGTTTTAGAGTATCTTTATTCGAATTGTGTAAACCCTAGCCTATCTCTCTTGTTTATTTCTAATTCTACGGATGGTTTAGACTTAACGAAGTGGTTAAATGATAAGTGTAATTTATTGGTTGGTAGCGGTTCCTTTCTTTCTATTGTTGTTATTCAGTTAGCGGATCGTAATTTATTGAACAGTGCCTTATTGTATCACTCCCCTCGTTTTTTAAGTGTTATTCAATCTTTGGGTGTTTCATCTTTGTCTGTGGATAGGGAGGATAATACATCTATTTCAAATGTACCCTTTAGTTATTCTTCTTTGTGTTTGTCAAGCAGTGATGTATCTGCAACATTTGATTTGGATAGCTCTGAGTTTGAATATGAGTATTTTCTTGACCAGTATACGCTTAAGACAGTTGATCCATTGCCAATATTGCTTAATTCGTTATCTGTTGTGTCTGGATTGCAAAAATACTCCAGTCAACTTTTTATGATTCTCTCAGAATTGTTTTCTAATGCTTTAGAACACGGAGTTTTGGAGCTAACGTCATCGGTAAAAGATACCCCTGAAGGATTTGCTCATTATTTCTCGGAAAGAGAATCTCGTCTACATGATATTGTAAGTGGGTTTGTCTCTATAAAAATGCATGTAGAATATTCAAATTATGGTGGTGTGGTAACGGTTACTGTTGAGGACAGTGGTAAAGGATATGATCCTAACTTAATAGTAAGTGAAGCAAATGAAGAGGGTACGCCTTACAATAGAGGATTGTATTTGGTAAGGCAATTAAGTGAAAAAGTAATTGTTTCTGCTAAGGGTAATAAAACTACGTGTCTTTTTAAATGGACTGAATAAATTAATTTCCTTTTGGTTTAAAGTTGGCTTCAATATTGCTTATTCTTAATTGGATAGTATTGGAGAGGTTGTTATGCAAGCACATTTAGATAATTTTATTACACCATCAAGTCGTAATAATTCATCTTATTCGTTAGGTGAAACACGATCATCGCCTTTGAAAGCGAGGAATGACGGTTTTGCAGACGCTCTTGATAAGGCAAGTAAACAGCAGTCTACTTCAAGTAGAGACCTTTCTACGAATTCTTCCTCTGAGGCAAATACGGACGAATCCTTTCATATACAGACAAAAAAAGTCGACGAAGGTGAAGTGCAAGATAACGGCTCTCAAAGCGAGCTTAATACGGAAGAGAATCACGATGTAAACACGAACAAGGATAGCGAAAGAGCGGATGCGGATAGTCATGATGGTGGCAATGAGTTGCCTAAAAAGAATAGTACTTATGTCAAAGAACCGGTTAATGACGAAAATGGCCGTTTTCGCTCTTCAGATGTTAAAGAGCCCTATGATTTGAATTTTATAGAGAGCCTACAAACGGCACCTATTTCTATGGTTCAAGCAGTACCCACTTCTATAATTAATGAAGGCCTGACGGATCAAATGTCTGTCATTGGGGTAGAAAATGAAGGCAGTCAAGCTAGTCTCGATTTGAATGAAGATGCCCTTTCTTCAAGTGATTTAGCCGCTGAAACGGACGCAGCAGGCTTTGATTTATTGCTCGATGGAATGGTAGATAATAGCAATGCCTCGGCTGATAATACGGTAGTTGATCATGTAGATAGTCTTGCCGTTTCTCAGGAGATAAGCGGTGATATACTTCCTATTTCGGCTCATGACACTAGCGAGGTTTTATCTGAATCATCAAAAATGGAATCTTTGGATGAAAGACTTAAGCAGGTCTCTCAAATTATTGATGTTGACTCCGATTTGACTGCAGGTGGCCTGCTTAATGAAGATAAAAGTGATATTTTAGTTTCGACATCCACTCCTTTAGAGTCTGTTGTTTTTGATACTAATGACGCAGAAGAGGTTCATCCGATAAATTTAAACTGGGTTCTTGGGGAGATGAAAAAACAAGCTTCAGAGCCAATGAATCTTGCGCAGGTGCAAAGTGCTACTAAAGAGTCGGTGCTACAGGGTGATAAATTAATCAATCCGTTGTTGATGCAAAAAACTTCGCTTGAAAAAACGACTGAAATAAACGTATCTGTAGACTACGAACAGTTGACCGATCCTGATGTCCCTTTGCTAATGCCGAACGTAAAGAGTGAAACGAAAAGTACTTTTCAGTTATCTCCAGATTTTAAGTTGCCGCCTGAATTTAAACTTATTTCAGCGGATGGGCCGCTATCCGCAGACGATGCCTTTATTCTGGAATCTGTTGATTCAGATATTATGAAAAACTCATCCTTGTTTGATGATCAGGTAGAGAGCTTAACGACGTTAACGGACTCGAAACTATTTACCTCGCCTTCTACGGCTATGAACTCCTCGGTATTATCAGTCACCACTCAGAGCAATCAATCAACATCTCAACCTTCTTTAACTATGACGGTTCCTCCTAATGATCCGAATTGGCCTCAAGAAATGCAGGATAAAGTTAAGTGGATTATGAGAGAGGGGGTACAGACAGCGGAGATCCACCTTGATCCACCTGAATTAGGTAGCTTAAGTGTAAAAGTATCACTAGATAGCGACGGTGCAAGTGTTACTTTTAGTGCGGCAACGCCTCAAGCAAGAGATCTTTTGGAAAGTCAAATGCAACGCTTGAGAGAGCTATTAGCTCAACAAGGGGTAGACTTAAATAAAGTTGATGTTAATGTTTCTCAAGGGCAGCATCAAGATTCCGAACATCATAATTTTCAAGGGAAAGGTAACGTAATTGCGTCAGATGATGATGACGTAGAAGAAGTGAAAACATCTTATGTGAATGCATCGGGTGTTGATTATTATGCTTAGCTAACGTTTTTCCATTTGTTTTGATATAAAGTGTTATCTGGCATGGTTCGTAGGCCGTATTTTTAAGAAAATTTAATGTACTATATTAATAATAAACCCTATGAAAACATTATGAGAGTAGAAAATGGCTGAAGATGGATTGGATGTTGGGGAAGAGGAAGGTAAAAAAGGCGGCAAGAAGAAGCTGATCATTATTATCATTGCACTTTTGCTTGTTCTTGGCGGAGGTGGCGGTGCGGCTTTCTTTCTTTTAGGCGGAGAAGATGAGGCGGAAGTTGGTACAGAAGAAAGTGTAGACGCGAGTGCCGCGGGTGCGGGTGCTTCAGCCACAGGACCCGCAATTTATTTAGAGTTAGACCCTGCGTTTGTTGTTGATTTCATCGTGGCTAATAAACAGCGTTATCTGCAGCTTAATCTGACTGTTAAATCCCGTGATCAGGTTAAAGTGGATGCCATAAAGGTTCATATGCCTCTTATCCGAAATAGTTTGGTGTTACTTTTTGCTAATCAAAATTTTGATGAGCTACAGTCTTTAGATGGTAAAATGGCTTTAAAAGCAGCGGCGATTGAATCAATTAATAGCATCCTTACTCAAGAAACTGGATCTGGTGGTGTTGAAGATGTTTTGTTTACTAATTTTGTAATGCAGTAACTCCTATGTCAGCGCAAGATTTATTATCTCAAGATGAAATCGACGCTCTTTTACATGGAGCCGATGAAAAACCTGAGGATGATGAGCCGAAGGACCCTAATGGAATATCGTCCTATGATATAACTAGTCAAGAGCGAATTGTTCGTGGGCGAATGCCTACTCTCGAAATGATTAATGAACGTTTTGCTCGATATACTAGGATTAGCTTATTTAATCTTCTTCGCAGAACCGCTGATGTTTCGTCTGGGGGGCTGCAAATAATGAAGTTTGGTGAGTATGTTCATACTTTATACGTACCCACTAGTCTTAATCTTGTAAAATTTAGACCACTACGCAGTACGGCACTCTTTATATTAGATGCTAAGTTAGTTTTTAAGTTAGTGGACAATTTTTTTGGTGGGGATGGCCGACATGCAAAAATTGAAGGTCGGGAGTTTACTCCAACAGAAATCCGTATTGTTCAGCTGATGTTAGAGCAGGTTTTCGTTGATTTAACTGAAGCATGGGCCCCTGTATTAAAACTTGAGCTGGAATACATTAGTTCAGAAGTAAACCCCGCTATGGCAAATATAGTGAGCCCAAGCGAAGTGGTTATTGTATCGACATTTCATATTGAATTGGATGGCGGTGGAGGTGAATTGCATATAACCTTGCCTTATTCGATGATTGAACCCGTAAGAGAGTTATTAGATGCGGGTGTTCAAAGTGACGTCGATGAAAAAGATGAACGCTGGGGTAAATCGCTAAGGCAGGATGTTGAAGAGTTAAATGTGAATTTGACGGCGACGGTTGTACAGAAGAAAATTAGTTTGGCTGATGTAGTTAAATTTAAGGTTGGGGATGTGATTCCAATTGAAATGCCTGAGCATGTGATAGTTAAAGCCAATGGAATACCTACGATAAAAGGTAAACTTGGTGTAAGTAATGAAAGGTATTCTGTTCAAATGGTTGAAAGTATTAAAATTGTAAAATGATGAGTAAATAAGATGTCAGAAGAATCCCCTGATCAAGAAGGTATGGATGGCGCGTTAGCTGATGAATGGGCAGAAGCCATGGCAGAGGCTGGTGAAACAGGTGAAAGTGATGGTATAGAAGATGAGTGGGCTGCTGCTATGTCTGAGCAGGAAGTGAAGCCTGCAGAGTTTGAAGAGTTATCTTCCGGTGCCCCGGCGACACATAATTTTGGTTCTGATCTTGATATGATTATGGATATTCCAGTTACCTTATCTATGGAGCTTGGGAATACCGAAATAGCCATTCGAAATTTATTGCAACTTACCCAAGGGTCTGTAGTTGAGCTAGATAGATATGCCGGAGAACCTTTAGATGTTTTGGTTAATGGTACCTTGATTGCTCATGGTGAGGTAGTGGTCGTTAATGATAGATACGGTATTCGTTTAACGGATGTGGTTAGCCCAAGTGAACGTATTAGAAGATTGAAATAACATTGTTCAAAAACCTTTTATTTAAAATCCCCCAGATTATTGTTTTGACATTCTTGTTCGTCAGTAATGTCTATTCATCCTCTGGGGTTGCTGAAATGTCAGATGCCTCATCTCTATGGAAGATGTTTCTTTCATTAAGTGTTGTCCTTGTATTAATTCCTTTATTATTATTTGCGTATAAGAAGCTGCAATCTTTGCAGTTGGGCTCTAGCCGATCCATGATAAAAATTCTTTCTGTTCAATCATTAGGGACAAAAGAAAAATTGATAATGGTCGAGGTTGAAGGTCAAAAATTATTGTTAGGGGTAACCGCGGGCTCTATCACAAAGCTTAAAGAGTTTAATGATTCTAAGAGCTTTGATGCGTTGTTAGAAGAAGAAAATGCACATCAAAATACCGTAAATGAGAGTGATAATGCTTAAAGGGATTCTCGTAGTATTTTTATCCTTATGGTCTGTTTATGGTCTCTCTGAAACAGGGTTGCCAGCCGTTACCGTGGTAACCAACCCTGATGGTTCTCAAGATTACAGCGTCTCTCTGCAGATCTTGTTTATAATGACAGCATTGTCGTTATTGCCATCGGCTTTGATAATGATGTCTTCCTTTACTCGTATTATTATTGTTTTATCTATGCTAAGGCAAGCAATAGGATTGCAGTCGACACCTTCAAATCAAGTGTTAATTGGAATGGCTTTATTTTTAACGCTTTTTATTATGACGCCCACCTTAGATAAAATTAATGATCAGGCTTTACAGCCTTATTTAAATGAACAATTAACCTCTCTCGATGCTGCTGAGGCCGCTTCAATTCCTATTCGAGATTTTATGTTATCCCAAACTAGGGAAGATGATATCGCTTTATTTGTAAAGCTGGCAGGTAAAGAAGGGCAAATTGAGTCACTTGAAACGCTCCCCTTTACTATTTTAATGCCTGCTTTTGTCACCAGCGAGTTAAAAACGGCCTTTCAAATTGGCTTCATGATTTTTATTCCATTCTTGATCGTTGACCTTGTTGTGGCTAGTGTTTTGATGGCAATGGGTATGATGATGCTTTCCCCTGTCATTATTTCTTTGCCATTTAAAATAATGTTGTTTGTTATGGTTGATGGTTGGTCTATGATTATGGGAACGTTAGCTGCAAGTTTCGGTATTTAGTTATGGATCCTCAAGTTGTCTTAGACCTTTATGGTCGTGGCTTTTATTTGATCATTGTTCTAGTGAGTTCGTTAATGGTTCCTGGCTTAATTGCCGGTCTAGTCGTAAGTGTGTTTCAGGCGGCGACACAAATAAATGAGCAAACACTGTCTTTTCTACCGAGGTTTATCATTACTCTAGGCGTAATTATGTACCTTGGGCCATGGATTCTTATGCAGTTGACTGACTTCACTACGCAATTATTTACTAATATTCCTATGATAATTGGGTAATGCTAGAGCTTGATCCTAATCAGTTAATGGAATTGGCATTTAGTTTTTTGTTGCCTTTTTTTCGTATAGGTGCCTTTCTTATGGCGCTACCTTTAATTGGTTCTAATTTAGTTAGTGTCCCCGTTCGGTTAGCATTTGCCTTTATTTTCTCAATTATTATTACACCTGTCATTGGGGTTCCTGAATACGAAGCCATTTCTCCGTCTATGATTGTGTTGATTGTTGAGCAGTTAATTGTCGGCATTGTTCTTGGTTTTGTGATAACAATTCTATTTCAGGTTTTTTCATTAGCTGGGCAGTTGGCGGCAATGAAAGCCGGTTTGGGTTTTGCAATGTCTAATGACCCAGCTAATGGCATTTCGGTAGCCACTCTTGGTCAATACTATCTGTCGATGGCTGGTCTAGCGTTTATTGGCACTAATGGCCACCATGTAATGTTTGAATACCTTGTTGAAAGCTTTACTTATTGGCCTATTGGATCTGGCTTTGAGAGTCAGAAATATTACGATTTAGTGAATCTAGGTTCGTGGCTCTTTGAAAAAGCATTACTGATGGTGCTTCCTTTGGCTATTGCTGTGTTAATTATGAATTTGTCTTTTGGTATTGTTGCAAAAGCCTCACCTCAATTAAACATATTTGCTCTTGGTTTTCCGGTAATAATGCTTTTCTCAATGTTTTTCTTTTGGGTGATGTTGGGCGAGTTTTTGTCAATCTATAAACTCTTTTTTATGGAAATAATGACTTGGTTACAAAGTACATGGGGGCTTCGACTTAATGGCTGAAAATGAAGACGGTTCAGAAAAAACCGAAAGTGCCAGTAGTAAGAAACTTAGTGATGCTAAAAAGAAGGGTAATTTAGCTAGATCAAAAGACTTGAGTTCTGCTGCGCTATTGATTGTGGCGGCGATTAGTATCTATGGAACTGGTTCTTTATTGGTGGCGGATCTAATTAGAGTTTTTTCTTTTAATTTTATTATTGAAAGGGATGATTTGTTTGAAATAGAACGAATGGTATTTCACCTTTATGAGTCAATTATGGGGGTTAGTAGCTCTACGGTTTTTCTTATGGGCGTTCTGGCTGTTGCGGGGATTATAGGGAGTGTCGCTATGGGAGGGTTAAACTTCTCTTGGGAACCCTTAATGCCAAAGTTGAGTAAGATGAACCCTATAGCTGGAATCAAAAGAATGTTTTCAACTCAGTCTTTGGTTGAGTTACTGAAGTCGGTGGCTAAAGTTGTTCTTGTTATGGGCGTGGCTTATATTGTTCTAAATTTGTATTTAGTTGAAGTACTTGGCCTAACATTTCAAAGCATTGATTTAGCAATTGCGCATGGCGTTGATATTTTAATTTGGGCGTTTATTTTTGTGTCTTTAACATTGATTCTTATTGCCGCCATAGATGTTCCTTATCAGTTATGGTCTCATGCTGAAAAATTGAAGATGACAAAGCAAGAGGTAAAAGACGAATATAAGCAACAAGAAGGGGACCCTCAAGTTAAAGGCCGTATTCGTCAGGCTCAAAGGCAAGCCGCCATGCGAAGAATGATGTCAGATGTGCCGAAAGCAGATGTGATCATTACAAACCCCACACATTTTTCGGTTGCATTACAGTATGATACGACCGGCGGTCAAGGTGCTCCTGTATTATTGGCAAAAGGCCATGATGTTATTGCACTGAAGATAAGAGAAGTTGGGAACTTCTACGAAATCCCTGTGATACAATCCCCTGCATTGGCGAGAGCAATATATCACCATACCGAGATTGGTGATGAAATTCCTGAAGGTCTATTTAAGACGGTAGCTCAACTTTTAGCCTATGTATATCAGTTAAAGCAGTCTCGACGATTTGCGGCAAGTGATCCGGGGCCTGTGCCTCCTCTAGAAGTGCCTGATGAATTGAAATGGGAAGGGTAAAATTTATTTCTTAAATGCTATTTTTTATAAGGTGTTGTGTTAAGTGGAAGTAAATAAACAACAGGTGCTCGGGCGAGTTAGGTCCGTTGTCACTGGCCATCTAGGTGTGCCGTTCTTATTATTGTCTTTACTGGCAATGATGATACTTCCTATTCCTGCATTTTTGTTGGATGTTTTATTTACTTTTAATATTGCTTTGGCAATTGTTGTGTTGCTCGTTGCTATCTATTCGATGAGACCGCTTGATTTTGCGGTGTTTCCAACTGTTCTACTTGTATCAACATTAATGCGTTTGGCTCTTAATGTCGCCTCAACACGAGTTGTGCTTTTATATGGTCATGAAGGTGGGGATGCGGCAGGTAAGGTCATTGAAGCGTTTGGTGAAGTAGTCATTGGTGGTAATTACGTTGTTGGTTTTGTTGTATTTGCTATTTTAATGATAATTAACTTTGCTGTAGTAACGAAGGGGGCGGGACGTATTTCTGAGGTAAGTGCTCGCTTCGTTTTGGACGCTATGCCTGGTAAGCAGATGGCTATCGATGCTGATTTAAATGCAGGAATGATTGATCCTGATGAGGCAACTATTCGTAGAAAGGAAATTGCCTCAGAGGCTGAGTTTTATGGTTCTATGGATGGTGCCAGTAAATTTGTTAAAGGTGATGCTATCGCCGGTTTAATGATATTAGGGATAAATATTATTGGAGGATTGGCAATTGGTATGTCTCAACATGGATTGACTTTTGTGGAGGCCGTTGAGCGTTATTCCTTATTAACCATTGGTGATGGCCTTGTTGCTCAGCTTCCTTCATTAATGCTTTCTACGGCGGCGGCCGTTATGGTTACTCGGGTCAATGAAACTGGTGATATGGGCGATCAGGTCTTTAATCAGATGTTCGCTTCATCAAAGGCTCTGTATGTGGCGGCTGTGGTTTTGACCATAATGGGGCTTGTGCCTGGAATGCCACACTTTTCTTTCTTGTCTTTGGCTTTAGTTGTTGGTGGCTTAGGGTATTACATTGATTATCGTAAGAAAATAAAAGCTCAGCCAAAGGCTGGAATTAAACCTTCTCAAACAAAGTCTGGTAATACTTCCTCGGCTCCTGAAGTGAAAGATTTGAGCTGGGAAGATGTGGCGCCAGTCGACATGTTAGGTCTTGAAGTCGGTTATCGCTTAATTCCTTTAGTTGATAAGGCTCAAGGTGGAGAACTTTTGGCAAGAATTAAGGGCGTGCGCAGAAAGTTGTCACAAGATTTGGGATTTCTCGTTCCTAGCGTTCATATACGAGATAATTTAGATCTTATGCCAAATGCTTATCGGGTAACATTAATGGGAGTAAGTTTGGCTGAGGCGGAAATACACCCAGATAAAGATCTTGCGATTAACCCAGGTCAGGTATTTGGTAAAATTGATGGTATTCCAGGTAAAGACCCTTCTTTTGGTTTGGATGCAGTGTGGATTGATACTAAGAAAAGAGATCAAGCTCAAACGTTTGGTTATACCGTAGTGGATGTGAGTACGGTGGTTGCGACCCACATTAATCAGATAATGCATAAGCATTCGTACGAATTGATAGGGCATGATGAGGTTCAGCAATTATTGGGGTTATTGAAGCAATATAATCCTAAATTGGCTGAAGAGTTGGTACCGAATACCATTCCTGTTAGTGTTTTATTGAAGGTATTGCAAAACTTGTTGGTTGAGGGAGTGCCTTTACGAGACATGCGTACTATAGCTGAGTCTATTATGGGGGTTCAGCCGAAAACAATGGATCCAATGATTCTTACCTCAGCCGTTAGGATGTCGTTGTCTCGTTTAATTATTCAAACACTTGCTGATGGTGTTGAGGAGGTGCCAGTATTAACGTTAGAGCCTCAATTAGAGAAAATGTTGATGCAGACGGTTCAGCAAAGTCAACAGGCTGGGGTGAAGAATGAAGAGGCATTAATTTTAGAACCAGCGATGGCTGAGCAGCTACAGACATCATTGCGACAATCTGCAGAGCAGCAGGAGGCTATGGGTAATACGCCTATACTAATAGTGTCAGCTCCTATTAGACCTATGTTAGCAAGGTTTATGAGATATGGATCGATAGGGATGGCTGTGTTGTCATACCAAGAAGTGCCTGATCATAAACGAATTACAGTTGTTGGGGTGATTGGACAATAAAATCCTACAATTGAAGTAATTTCTTATCTATATTTATCTAAATCTTTCGGGTAAGCTATGGATTTGTAAGCAAAATAACCCAAAGGAATTGATATTTCATGCAGATAAGGCGGTTCCGAGCTCCTGATATGCGCCAAGCAATACGGAAAGTCCGTGATGCTGTTGGCCCAGATGCGGTTATTTTGTCTAATCAACGCCTTCCTAGCGGTGAAATTGAAATTGTTGCTGCTCTTGATTACGATGGCAGTCTTCCTGCAAGCCTATCTTCTGCCACTGCAGAGCCTACGAGGCAAAAACGGCAACAAACACTTCATGTAGATCCTGCCTTATCTGAAAAAGTAGATCCATTAGAGGATGAGGCAAGCCTTACGTATCAGCAGCGAATTGAAAGTGCAAGGCAGAGATCAACTGTCGAATCTAATGTTATCGTAAATGAGAATAAGCACGCTTCAACGAATATTGTTGATGATGACCCTAAAATAGAGGAATCATTATCGATAGCAAATACAGCTAAAGAGCGTCAATTTCAAGAAATGGAGAAGGAGTTAAGGGAGGTAAAAGCGCTCTTAGAAGGTCAAAAGTATCAACAGAACCAAACGAAGGTGCCGCAGGAACAGGTCAAACCGGAGGTTCAAAAAGTCCGTGAAAAGCTAAAAGGTCTTGGTATATCTGATAGTGTGTCTTCAAGGTTATTGGATGATATTGATTTATTAGGCAGAGAAGATGATTGGAACAGAGTACTTGCTCATCTTGCTGATCATATACCGACGAGAGTAAAAACCAGTGAGTTACTAGGATGCATTGCTTTCATGGGGCCTACAGGCGTAGGGAAAACGACAACGATTGGTAAGATAGCGGCTCAACATGTCTTAAAATATGGCAATAGTAGTGTTGTTTTGGTTACGACTGATACCTATAGGATCGCTGCGCATGAACAGCTACGAACATTTGGTCGTATATTAGGTGTTCCTGTTGTTGTGGTAAATGAATATTCTGATTTGAACGATGTTTTAGATAAGTATTCTGATTACTCGTTAGTCTTAGTTGATACAGCAGGAATGAATCCTAGAGACAGTAATCTTGAACGGCAATTATTAATGATTAATCGAGCGAGAGCAAATTTAAAAAAACTCTTAGTGCTACCGTGTACTAGCCAAAGACAGGTATTAAAGACTGTCGTTGATGTATACTCTAAAGTAAGGCTTGATGGTTGTGTTTTAAGCAAGTTGGATGAGTCAGCCTCACTTGGAGAGGCAATTAGTGTAATTGTTGAAGAGAACCTTCCAGTAGTGTATGTTGCTGATGGGCAAAGAATTCCTGATGACATTCAGCCTGCTAGGTCACATAATTTAGTGAGTAGGGCTGTGTATGTTGCTGAACAGTATAGTCATCTTTATAGCTCTCTTAAGTACGGTAGTTAGTAATTTTATGTTATTTTTTCGACTATCTTGATCATCTATGTAGTAATGTTTGGGTGATGTTTTTAACTGAAAAATTATTGGGTTGTTTTTTTATTGTTTATGCAGACTAAGATCGGCTATGGCGCCTACTCAAAAAATGAACCGTTATCTGTTGACACTATCGTTAATCAGTATGGCTTTTTAGTGAAAAAAATCGCCTATCATCTATTAGCAAGAATGCCTAGTAGTGTTGAAGTCGATGACTTAATTCAAGCTGGTATGATGGGATTACTTGAAGCGCACAAGCGGTTTGAGTCTAATAAAGGCGCGAGTTTTGAAACGTATGCTGGTATTCGTATACGTGGATTTATTATGGATGAGGTTAGAAAAAGTGATTGGGCACCTAGGTCGGTAAGGCGTAATGGTCGGGCTGTTGCTAGCGCTGTTAATGAGCTTGAGTCTTCCCTTGGTCGAGAGGCAACAGATATAGAAGTTGCAAACTCCATGGGGATTGCGCTTGATGAGTATCACGATATTCTTCAGTCATCTATGTCTAGTCAATTATTTAGCTTTGAGGAATTACTAGATTCTGATAGTTTAAGTTTTGATAGTGTTTCTGATAATGCGTCTAACCCATTAGAGAGTATTGAAAGTCAAGATTTTCAAGATTCTTTAATTAAAGCAATAGATACTTTGCCAGAGAGAGAAAAATTAGTATTGTCTTTGTACTATAATGAAGAAATGAATTTAAAAGAAATAGGTGCCGTTTTAGGTGTAAGTGAATCTCGAGTAAGTCAAATTCATAGTCAAGCGGCTATGAGGTTGAAGGTCAAATTGATTGATTGGCGAGAATAAATTTTGAGTTTTGAAATACTACCTTTGGGTTGTGGAGGTCGCATTGGATAAAAATATGAAAATTCTAATTGTTGATGATTTTTCAACAATGAGAAGGATAATTAAAAATCTTCTCCGAGATTTAGGTTTTACAAACACTGTAGAGGCTGATGACGGGACTACGGCTTTACCAATATTGCAGGCGGGGACAATTGATTTTCTTGTAACTGATTGGAATATGCCAGGAATGACAGGGATAGAATTACTTCGAGCGGTTCGTGCAGATGATAAGCTTAAAACAATTCCTGTTTTAATGGTTACAGCAGAGGCAAAACGGGATCAAATAATTTCAGCCGCGCAAGCTGGAGTGAATGGATACGTTGTAAAACCTTTTACCGCTGTCGCGTTAAAAGAAAAAATCGAAAAGATTTTTGAACGTATCGATGCTGGAAAATAGGAGTATCTAATGCCAGATAAATCCAGTTCTAGTTTGGATGATTTTGAAGCTACTTTAAAGAATGGCGCTGTAGATTTGTTGAATTGTATAGAAGTTGGAAACTACTCCAATGCTATTCAAATAATACAAGAGTTAAGTGATGCTAGACATAAGAGCTTTTATAATGAAGTAGGTAACTTAACTCGTAGTTTACATAATGCAATTAAAGAATTTAAAGTGGACTCTGTTGATGTCGAATTAACAGGGACAGATGAGCCGGAAAATGGTTCGAAAATTACTGATGCATCTGATCGATTAAATTATGTAGTTGAAATGACGAGTAATGCCGCTAACAAGACCATGGATATGGTTGACAGTAGTGTGCCAGTTGCAAGTGAACTTCAAAAACAAGCCAAAGAGTTAAGAAAGGACTGGGGGCGACTAATTCAACGGGACCTTTCTCCTGAAGAGTTTCGTCAGCTGTATAAAAGAATTGATGTGTTTCTTTCGTATGCGGATGATAGTGCTACCACTTTACATACAAATTTAAATACAATTTTACTTGAACAAGGCTATCAAGATCTGACAGGGCAAGTTATTACTAAAGTAAATAGTTTGATCCGAGATGTCGAAGAAAAGTTAGTTCATTTAGTTGCTGTCGCAGGTCGTATTGATAGTATTTCTGGGATTGAGCATGATTTAAGTCTTAAAGAAGAAGATGATACTCGTGGTCATGGCCCAGCTATTAAAAATGATAACAATCCAGAAGTATTGAATAGTCAAGACGAAGTAGATGATTTGCTATCTAGTCTTGGTTTCTAGAGGAGCTGAGGATGAGTTTCGAAGTCGATGAAGAAATTCTTCAAGATTTTTTAGTTGAAGCTGGGGAAATCCTAGAACAGCTTTCTGAACAATTAGTAGATCTAGAGCAGAACCCTGAAGATAAGGCATTATTGAATGCAATATTTCGTGGGTTCCACACTGTAAAAGGTGGTGCAGGCTTCTTGCAGCTAACTCCTTTAGTCGATTGCTGCCATTATGCTGAGAATGTGTTCGATATTTTGCGTAATGGGCAACGAAAGGTTACATCTGAACTAATGGATGTGGTGCTTCAAGCTTTAGACGCTGTTAATGAAATGTTTGACGCTGTTCGATCCGGTTTGCCTCCAGAAAAAGCGGATCCTGAAATTATAACTGCACTTAGCCGTTATGCTTCGCCACCATCTGAAGATGAAGATGAAGATGAAGATGAAGATGAAGATGAAGATGAAGATGAAGATGCTGTTCATGAAGAGGAAGAGCAAAATGATTCTGTCGATATAACCGATGACGAGTTTGAATCTTTATTAAATGCACTTGAATCTGATCCCAATGCACCTGTTGATGACGCTGTAGAGTCTGGCTCACATACTTCTGATGAAATCACAGAAGATGAATTTGAATCTTTACTGGATCAATTACACGGCACTGTTGGTACTTCTAAAGAAGAAACTATAGATAATAATGTATCTGAAGAAAACGCGACTCAATCAGATGAAATTACTGAAGAAGAGTTTGAGCAACTTTTAGATACGCTTCATGGCTCCTCTTCTGCAGAAAAAGTACTCAAAGATACAGATGCTCCAGAAAATTCTAAGGAAGATGCAACCGATTCAGAATCTTCTAATGAAATACAGTCTGACTTAATTACAGACGATGAATTTGAGAACTTACTCGACTCTCTTCATGGAAAAGGAAAAAGTCCGATCGACGGCAGTGCTCAAGAGTCAGTAAAAGCGGCGTCAGCTGATAAAATATCTGAGGACAAGCCAAAAGCTAAACCAAAAGCTAAACCAAAACCTAAGCCTTCAGTTAAACCTGTAGCAAAAGTCGAACCTGAAATGGTTGTTCCTGTTAAAGAGGGTGGTTCTTCTTCACCAGTTGTTCAAGAAACAACCGTCCGAGTAGATACTAAGCGCCTCGATGACATAATGAATATGGTTGGAGAGTTGGTTTTAGTAAGAAATAGATTGGTAAGGCTTGGATTGCAAAGTGATGATGAGTCAATGGGAAAAGCTGTATCTAATTTAGATGTGGTGACTGGTGACTTGCAAAATGCGGTGATGAAAACCCGTATGCAACCCATTAAAAAGGTTTTTGGACGATTCCCTCGAGTGGTTCGAGATCTTGCTCGGAATATGAAAAAAGAAGTTAACCTCGAGCTTAGAGGTGAGGATACCGATCTAGATAAAAACCTGGTTGAAGCTCTTGCTGATCCTTTAGTGCATTTAGTGAGAAACTCGGTAGACCATGGTGTGGAGTCTCCTGATGTTCGGGAAGCCAGCGGTAAACCAAGAGTTGGGCATGTTATTCTTGCCGCTGAACAAGAAGGTGATCATATCCTGTTATCCATTGAAGATGATGGGGCAGGTATGGATCCTGATAAGCTTAGGCAGAAAGCGGTAGAGAAAGGCCTAATGGACACTGATGCCGCAGAACGTTTATCAGATAATGAAGCTTTCAATTTGATTTTTGCGCCAGGTTTTTCAACAAAAGTTGAAATTACTGATGTATCAGGCCGTGGTGTTGGGATGGATGTTGTAAAAACAAAAATCTCTCAGCTCAATGGTACATTGGATATTAAGTCGGTGTTGGGGAAAGGCTCCCGATTTAGTATAAAGGTACCTTTAACCCTCGCAATTATGCCTACGTTGATGGTTATGTTGGATAATCAAGCATTTGCATTTCCTCTTGTGAGTGTAAATGAAATATTCCATTTAAACCTAAAGAAAACAAATATAGTTAATGGTCAGCAAGTCGTTGTTATTAGAGGAAAAACATTACCTATATTCCATTTGAAGAAATGGTTAGTTAAAGGTAAGGCTTCTGAAAATACGCCTGAGGAAGCTCATGTTGTTGTGGTTCAGGTTGGCATAAATGAAGTTGGATTTGTTGTTGATCAGCTTGTTGGACAAGAAGAGGTGGTTATCAAACCGTTAGGTAAAATGCTTCAAGGCACAGCAGGAATGGCCGGGGCCACCATTACAGGTGATGGGCGAATTGCCTTAATTTTAGATGTGCCAAGTATGTTGAAACATTATGCTTCAACGCACTAAATAGTCAAAAGGTTTTAGGAGTGGCTATATATGCCAGTAAAAGTACTTGTTGTTGATGATTCTGGTTTTTTTAGAAGACGTTTGGTTGAAATTTTCGAATCAGATCCTCGACTTGAAGTGATCGGGACGGCCACAAATGGGCAAGAGGCTGTTGATAAAGTTCAGTCATTAAAGCCAGATGTTGTAACTATGGATTATGAAATGCCTGTTCTTGATGGTATTGCTGCTGTTGCAAATATCATGAAGCTGCGTCCAACTCCTGTACTGATGTTCTCATCACTTACCCATGAAGGAGCAAGGGTAACGTTAGATGCATTAGAAGCGGGTGCTGTTGATTTCATGCCGAAGAATTTTGAAGATATCTCGAGAGATTCTAAAGTTGTCAAACATGCACTTATAGAGCGCGTATTAACGGTTTCTAGAACAACAGTAATGCTTGGTGAAAAACCTGTTTTTAAAGCCGCACCAAGAAAAACTGCCACTCCTATAGTTACCGAGAGAGGGGTTATTATTCCTCGATCTCGTAAAAAAGTGGGACTGATTGCTATTGGGACATCTACAGGTGGCCCTATGGCGTTGCAAAATGTCTTAACAAAATTACCTGAAAATATTTCTGTTCCTATTGTGGTGGTTCAACATATGCCAGCCGCGTTTACGGGGGCATTTGCAGAACGTCTAAATCAAATTTGTCAGATTACAGTAAAAGAAGCTCATGATGGTGATAAGTTACTACCAGGTGTTGCCCTTGTTGCTCCTGGTGGTAAGCAAATGATGATTGATTCTCGTAATGGTGGCTGTGTCCGTATTTTAGATGGTGATGAACGTCTGAATTATAAACCGTCTGTTGATGTTACTTTTGGTTCGGCCTCGAAGTGCTATCCGGGAAAAGTGCTGTCCATCGTAATGACAGGAATGGGAATGGATGGAAGAGAAGGTGCTCGAATGTTAAAAAATTCAGGATCTAAAGTTTGGTCTCAAAGCGAAGCGACTTGCGTTATATACGGTATGCCAATGGCGATTGAAAAGGCAAATTTATCGGATGAAGTGATTGACCTTGATGATATAGGCTTCCGTATTGCCGAAGAGGTTAGTTAGCGTTGGATCTTCTGACCTTAGCTGGGCTTGTAATCGCCTTTACGTCTGTGTTTTTGGCGAACTGGCTTGGCGGAGGGGAGATGGTATTACTTCTTAATCTCCCCTCCGCCATTATTGTTATAATAGGTAGTATTGGCGCCGCCTTGATTCAAAGTACGCTAATAAATGCCTTGCGTTCTTTGGCCATGTTTAAGTGGACCCTTTTTCCTCCTCGCTATAACTTATCAAAAGCTCGTCATGCTGTATTTTTACTTGCTGTTAAGGCTCGAAAAAGTTCTTTAGTCGCTCTTGATAGTGATGTTAGCAATCTAAAAAGTGAGTTGGCGACTCGTGCGTTGCAAATGGCTGTCGATGGTGTTGATGCTGATGAACTATTAGAAAGAATGCATGGCGAAGTGGTTCGGTTACGAGAAAAAAGAGAAACGGCAATCGAGTTTATGGAGTCCATAGGTGGATACGCGCCTACTTTAGGTATTATGGGGTCTGTTCTTGGGTTGATTCAAGCTATGGCAAACCTAAATAGCCCAGAAGCATTAGGGCATGGAATTGCGGTTGCTTTCGTTTCCACTTTATATGGTCAAGGTTTTGCTAATTTAGTGGTATTCCCATTGGCAAAAAAAGTTTCATTTTATGCTGATCAGGAGTTGCTATACCATCAATTATTGATTGATGGTATTCACGGAATTGCTGTTGGAAAACATCCTCAAAGGCTAGATATTGAGCTTAGTGGTTATGAGTGAGACGCGTTTAAAATCGAGTAGCCGAGGACGTCCTACTTTTACTTCAAAAAAAGTTCCTTATCTAAAGATCGCTGGATTTTATCTTACGCTGATTTCATAACATTATTGTTTGCGTTTTTTGTGGCTTTATATTCGATCTCTATACAAAATTCTGGCGATGATGAGCAAATTAGTGAAACTCTTGAGGGGGTTTTTGATGCCGTTCAAAAATCTATAAAACCAATATCGATAGGAGACCCGACAACAAATGTTCCGCAATCAGAATCGATGTTTGAAGTTGATCCAGCGGAATCAGAAAAAGCAGAGCAGGTTGGAATAAATGTTCCTGAGGCATCATCTCAATTATTTGAACAATTGAGTCAATTGGTTGCGAATCAGCTTGATGCGTATGAATCCGCAGGATTAATCAGTTTGTCTGAAGATGAAAACTGGATAGATATTGATTTACGAGCTGGCCTATTATTTGACACCGGACAATACGAACTTACGAATGATGCTGTTGCGATACTGATTGCAATAACGGCTTTGTTAAAACAATTTCAATACCCTATTGTTGTGGAAGGTCACACGGATGATCTTCCTATTAATTCTGTTAAGTATACTACAAATTGGCATTTATCTTCTGAAAGAGCGTCTTCAGTCGTTGATGAAATGGTTTTTAGAGGCATAGCGCCTGAAAAAATTGCGCCGATTGGCTTTTCTAGCTTAAAGCCACAAGTACGTAACGCTAACGACTTTGCTAGAGAGCAAAATCGGCGGGTGACATTGAAAATAAGTAAAACAGACGGTAAGAGTGTATACGAACTATTGTTTGAATAGCTATATACTGATTATGATTATAGAATTACATTCGTTAAAAAATAGTAATAATTTAGGGGTCGATTGTGCACATTTGGGCAGTAGCAAATCAAAAAGGAGGCGTGGGTAAAACAACAACGGTAGTCTCTCTTGCTGGCTTATTAGCTGATGAAGGGCATAGAGTATTGATGGTTGATCTAGATCCTCATGGTTCTTTAACAAGCTATTTTCGATTTGACCCTGATTCAATAGAGCATAGTGTTTATGATTTATTCCAAGTTCAAGGAAAAATCACTCAAGAACTTCCAAAGAAACTTGTACTAGAGACAGGACACCCTAATTTATCACTACTTCCGTCTTCAACTGCTCTTGCTACCCTTGAGCGCCATGCACAAGCACAAGGTGGAATGGGATTAGTCATATCTAAAACCTTAGCTATATTATGGGAAGATTATGATTATGTGCTTATAGATAGTCCGCCTGTTTTAGGTGTACTAATGATCAATGCTCTGGCGGCTTGCCAACAGTTAATTATTCCTGTGCAAACTGAATTTTTAGCCATCAAAGGCTTGGAGAGAATGGTTCGTACATTAACTATGATTAATAGAGCAAGAAAAAAGCCGGTTCCTTACATCATAGTTCCAACACTTTTTGACCGTCGTACTCAGGCGTCAAATAAGAGTTTACGCAGTTTGAAAGATACCTATGAAGACCTTGTTTGGCATTCTGTTATACCTATTGATACAAAATTAAGAGATGCCAGTACAGCTGGGATTGCTCCTTCTGCCTTAGACAGTAGTGCTAGAGGAATAAAGGCTTATGCCAGTTTAATTAGCACCTTGAAAGACCCTGTGAATTGAACATGAAAGAATTTAAATCAAAGGAAGAGGATGAGCTAATTGGTCCCCAACTAGCTGTCCAGCGCTATTTAGATGAGTTGCTACAAGAAGCAACAATTACTCACTTGAACGATCAAGCGAGTGCTGATGAATTAAAAAATGACCATGATGTAACAGAGAATGATAAAAATGACGTAACAGAATTAGATGCTGATGTGTCCGCTGATAAATCTTCTCTGCTAAGTATGGATCGTGATGATAGTGAAGAAATTGTTGTTTCTGATACAGAGCAAGTCGAAAAAGGCTCTGAGATTACCTCAGATAATGTTGATTTAGAAGTTCATGATTTGCATGAAAATGAACAGGTAGATGATCACTATAATTATGCTGATTTAGATGCGGCCTTTGCTGATTTTGAGTCTGCGGTTCATGGTAGTGACTTAGACAATACCTCAACTGATTCAGAAATAGTCTCTTCAGTTGATTTAGATGAGTCTGTTAATGCACTGGACGGGGTTGACTCTGACGTCATGGAGTCCGTGTCATTATCGGATATGGCTCCTGCTGTGTTGGACTCTACGCAGATAAAACAGAAAAAGTTAAAGCCTGCCATTAAATCCGATTTGGATCTTCTCAAATCTGAAGATGATACAATCAATTCAGTACCCATAGTATCTAAAACGGATCCATTACCTTGGGCAAAAGGCCGTTTTGAGTGTTTACTGTTTAAAGTTGGTGGCTTAAAAATGGCCGTCCCTTTAATTGAGTTAGGAGGTATTCAAAAAGCAGATGCCTCTAATATCACTCCTCTTTTTGGTCAGCCTAATTGGTTCTTAGGTGTTGCTACAGTACATGATAAGCACATTAGAACCGTAGATACGGCGCTGTGGGTAATGCCTAACCATTATAAAGGTGATTTAAAAGAGAACTTTAAATTTGTAATACAGTTAGATCGTTCTGATTGGGGGCTTGCATGTGAAGTGGTTGCTGAAGCAATCAGTTTAGAGCCATCGGCTGTTAAATGGCGCTCAGATCGGAGTAAAAGGCCTTGGTTAGCAGGGACTGTAATTGAACATATGTGCGCTATTCTTGATGTACAAGGTTTTATTGAGTTATTAAATGATCCTAAAAACGGTTTTAAAGCCCATTTGAAATAACATCTATTTTTAATGATGTTGGAGGTTTATCTATGTCTTTAACAACGAGCAAAGCAGTACAGTCAAATGAAGATCCTATCTTGCAATGGGTCACCTTTCGTCTAGAGCATGAGATTTACGGCATTAATGTCATGCAAGTTAAAGAGGTATTACGTTATTCAGAAATTGCTCCTGTGCCTGGAGCTCCTACTTATGTATTAGGAATAATTAATCTTAGGGGCAGCGTAGTTACTGTAATTGATACATGTCAACGCTTTGCACTACCGACAGGCGAAATTACAGATTCAACCCGTATTATGATCCTAGAAGTAGAGGGTCATGTAATAGGGATGCTTGTGGATGCAGTATCAGAAGTGGTTTACTTACGTCAATCTGAGATTGAACCTTCTCCTAATGTGGGTAATGACGAGTCTTCACGTTTTATACAAGGTGTTTGTCATAAAAATGATACGCTATTAATACTGGTTGATTTAGACAAACTTTTATCTGAAGAAGAGTGGTCAGAAGTTTCTTCAATGTAGGTTAAGGCTGTAATTGTTTCATGGAATCACAATGGTTATTTAACCTAATTTTAGTCGTTCAGTTTCTTATTTTGATAGGAATAAGTCTTTGGGCTTATTCTTTATCAAAGAAATTAAAACGCTTAGCAAAAAATCAAATTGATGCAGATCAAAATCAAAAAAAACAAGTTCAAGTCTTAGCTTCTGGGTCAATCGGTATGGGGCGACGATTGGTTGCGATTGAGAAAAAATTAAATATAGCCGTTGAAAGACAATCTGAGATTTTATCTAAAGAAGGTAATGTTTCTTATAATCGTGCAATGGAGTTATTAGAGCTGGGTGCAACGGTAGATGATCTAGTTTCCAAATGCGGCTTAATTCGAGCTGAAGCAGAATTAATTAGTCTATTGCATAAAGAATCTCGTCGCCCATCAAATCAGCGTTTTAATTAGTTTTTGAGCTGGTGGGCGAAGGCGATAATTTCGGCTACAGCAAGGTATAAAGCTTCAGGGATTTCATCTCCAAGTTCAAGAGTACTAAGCATTTCAACCAGTTCTGGGCTTTTGTGTAAAAGCACACCATTTTCTTCTGCTACCTCCATAATCCTTTGAGCCATAAACCCTGTGCCCTTTGCGGTTAGCTTCGGAGCATTTTGGAAGTCGTATTGTAGTGCAACAGCTTTCTTCATTAGGTTCTCACGTCAATTAGTCTTTTTGTAATCATTGTTTTTTGCTCTGTTACGAGTGGAGCACAAAAGCAGTCCAGACTTTCTAGTTCAATGTCTTTTTTCTTGAGATTTTCTCTGATGGTATTTAACTGAGAACGGATTTTTTGTTCTGTTTCTCGGCTCTCTGCAACAAAAATGATACCAGCTTTCGTTTCTTGAATGCTTAAACGTGCTTCGATTTTCCCTGTTTCAGGAAAATCAAATTTCAATTTGACAAGCCAGCGTCTTTTTTCTTTAGATAACTCTTCTTTATCATTGGTGTCCTTATCAATTTCAAATTGCACAAAGGAACTGCTTGTTCCATGCTTTATAGGGAGTTCCACATGTAGGGGGAAGGTTTGGCTCTCAGTACGAACGGTATCGACTAAATGTTTTAATTGGTTGGTAGTAATCCTCTCAATGGCTTTTTCCACCTGTTCGAACTGAGGGGGAGTTTGGCACTACTGGTTTCAGACACCGCTGCCTGCAGTTTTAATAAATTTAATTTCATGTCTTTTTCTATTTCTGGTAATTCCTTCGCAAGATTGTTTTCTAGAAATAGACCGCTTTGTTGAACGCTGTGTTTTAGTGCTTCAGGTGTTGTAGTTAACGTGCTTAAAGTAGGAATGTTTGCAATCAATTTGGCTAATGTTTGTTGGATTTTTTCGCTACCTAATTGGCTAGACTGAGACAATGTTTCTAGCTGTTTAATAAATTGAGTCATTTCTTGTAGGTTTAACTGTTTTGGAAGACTAACCTTTAATCCATCCTCTATTGGTGCCGAAGGGCGTTGTATCATTTCATTTGGAACCAATTGTACTTGTCCTTTAGGGTCAATCATGACAGCTATCTTAGAGCCAATTTCAGGACGGTGCTGTGTTTTAAGAGTAAAAGTGTCCTCTCCATCATTGACTTCAACGAGAAAGCTTGGCTCTTGAGTTGATGTTTTGAGGGGTTGAGTCCGTGCGTCCATTGTTATTTTTTGATGTGACGGATCTAGGTTGTTAGTCATTACCTGTTGTAGTTTGGGTTGATTTATTGCATTTGGTGTAGATGGTAATGAACTGGCATTTTTTGAAGTGACGTTTTTATCGGGCTCCGGCACTGACTGAGCTTGTGTCGTTTGAGTTGGAGCGGAGAGCTTATTACTGATGCTGGTTGTTGTTTCGGCTATTTGAGAAACAGAAAGAACGGTTAAAGGAATGGTTTTTGAGATGATATTAACGGACAATTTGATTTCTGATAGGGAGGCTGAATTGATGCTAGATGTATTTTGAGACAGAACCCCATTCGAAGTAGTTGAAACAGATGCTTTTGATGGAAAATTGGACGCACTGTTCGTAGTTAAAGTACTCTGAAGGTTTTTTTGTATTTCTGTTGAAAAGGCGACTGAGTTCTGAGTAATCGCTGGTAAGGCTTTTCCAGTGTTCGTATTCTCTGGACGTAGCGTTGAAGTACTTGGCTCTGCTGGTGACGGTGTTTTTGTTGTTACAGGGGGGGCATTTTGTCTGACGAGAGACAAGATTGCACGGTGACTGTTTTTTTGAACTTGTAGTTCAACCGTGTCGCCAGGTTGTACCTCTATTTTTTGTTGCGTATTGATCAAATTAAAATTTTGTTTTGATTTTGTGCTGACATCTAATATTTGTGCCGGCTTTTGTTGAAATATAATGTCTCTGGTGCTGTTTATTTTTATGGATTCTAGGCTAGCTATTAATTTTAGCTCACTAGAAAGCTTAGCGAGTGGGCCAGAAAGTTCTTTTGTTGTTTGTCCTTGGAGGCTATTGAGCGTCGTAGAGGACTGAGAATTAAGCTTACTAATATCAAACATCATTAAATCGACCTGTGGAAGGCGCTAGTCAGTCGTTATTTTTAAATCTTTCTTTTATAATAGCGACGGTTTCATTCTAACGAAAATACGTTATTACCCAGTTATCGGCAATATAAGGCAAACCTTTTGCATTCTTCTATTTCTTTAAATATTTCTAATCTTTGGATTGAACGTGGTGAAAGGTATCTCTGTAAGGATATGTCTTTTTCATTGTCTGGTGGGGATATTTGTAAAATTAACGGTGAAAATGGTGCGGGTAAGAGTACATTACTAAAAATCATAGTCGGTATATTGTCACCGTTAGAAGGCACTGTTTATTACAATGGTGAAGATGTTAGTATTCATCGTGATCTATTACATCAAGATGTATTGTATCTAGGTCATAATTCCGCTATTAAATCCGTCTTCTCTGTTGCTGAAAACCTTCGGTGGTATTTCCCTAATGCAAGTGACGAGGCGATTGCCTATGCATTATCTGTCGTATCGCTTTCTGGTTATGAGGAAACCCCCTCCAGTCAATTATCAGCAGGACAAAAGCGGAGAATTACACTAGCTAGGCTATGGTTGACGGACAAGCCGCTCTGGTTATTAGATGAACCTTTTACTGCTTTAGATGTGCAAGGTGTTTCGTCTCTTGAGAAGAGAATGAGAGACCATATAAGTAATGGCGGACTTATTATATTGACCACACATCAAGACATTGATGCCTCCCTAAATGTAAAAGAGATTAATTTAACCTTATGACTTATTTTTCTTTTACTAAAGGTGAGTTGCTTACCTTACTTCGTCGTAAACAAGACACTATGAATGCATTGATATTCTTCTTAATGGTGGTGATTTTGTTTCCATTAGGGGTAAGCCCTTCTCCTGAATTTCTAAGTGTTGCTGCCGGTGGGATTATTTGGTGCGCGGCTTCGTTGGCGATTTTGATGTCTGTTGAAGGTATGTTTAAAGAAGATTTTAACGATGGTTGCCTGGAACAATGGCTAGTAAGTGGCTTATCTCTTCCGGTACTTATTCTATTGAAAGTGAGTATTCATTGGTTGATAGTGATTGTGCCTCTCTTGATTATGGCGCCAATACTTGCTCAGATGCTATTCCTGCCAATGGATATTTTTTATGTATTGTTGCAAACCTTGATCTTAGGCACACCTGCACTTTTTCTTATTGGTACCATTGGCTCAGCCTTGACAGTTTCTTTACGTCATGGTGCCGTACTTATGTTACTAATTATTATACCATTCTATTTGCCGGTTATTATTTTCTCGACAGGGGCTATTCGTGCGGCCCAAAGTGGAATGCTGTATGACGGTCAAATAGCTATATTGGCGGCGATCTCTTTAGCGTCTTTAGTCGTATCTCCAATAATGTCCGCAATTTCAATTAAAGCGAGTGTAAGTTAATGAGTTGGACTTGGTTTCATAAACTGGGGTCTCCTAAATGGTTCTTTCAGTTTGCATCACGTTGGTCTCTTGGCGTCTTTTTGAGCGGTGTGGTTTTATTATTAATCGGCTTAGTTTGGGGGTTAGCATTTGCTCCTGAAGATTATCAACAAGGTAACAGTTTTCGCATTATTTATATTCATGTGCCTGCCGCCATTTTAGCTCAATCATGCTATTTGGGGCTGGGAGTTGCGGGCTTTGTTTTTTTGGTCTGGCAAATGAAAATGGCCCCTATATTTATTAAGTCCGTAGCGCCTTTAGGGGCTTTAGTCGCGTTGATTGCTTTGGTTTCTGGTGCGATTTGGGGAAAACCAACATGGGGCACATGGTGGGTTTGGGATGCAAGACTTACCTCCGTATTAGTGTTGTTTCTATTGTATATGGGGGTAATTGCTATTCAAAATAGTCTAGAAGATAAAATTCTAGCGGATAAAGCGGTTGCCGTTATTGGGGTTGTCGGTTTAATCAATTTACCTATTATAAAATACTCAGTTGAATGGTGGAATACACTTCATCAGCCTGCCACCTTTAAACTGACTGAAAAACCTGCCATGCCAATGGAGATGTGGTTGCCTCTACTGATCTCAAGTCTTGGACTGTATTTGTTTATTGCTGGGTTGGCTATGTTAAGAATGCAGACAGAAGTCTTAAATAGAGAACGCAGATCTAGCTGGGTAAAAGAAGAGGTATTGAAGAATGGCATTTGACTCTTTTTCAGATTTTTTGCAAATGGGACGGCATGGCTTTTATGTGTGGTCAACCTATGGAATCAGTGGTGTTATTTTATTCGCTATAGCTTGGCAGTCGTGGCAACAAAAGAAACAAGTAAAACGTCAATTGGCTAAACGCTTTATAAGAGAGCAGGAAAAGTAATGCATCCAGTTAGAAAAAAACGAATTATAGCCATTAGCAGTATCGTTGTTATTTTAGGCTTAGCGCTTGCTTTGGTTATGTATGCACTGCAACAGAATATTAATTTGTTCTATTCACCTACTCAAATAGTTAATGGTGAGGCACCAAAAGATGTGATGTTAAGAGCAGGAGGTATGGTGGTCGAAGGCAGTGTTAAAAGAGATAATGAAACGCTATCTGTTTCCTTTGAAGTAACCGATTTTACTGAGACAGTACGAATCGAGTATAAAGGTATACTTCCGGATTTATTTCGAGAGGGTCAAGGCATTGTCGCGCAAGGTAAATTAAATGCCAATGGTACAATGATCGCTTCTGAAGTCTTAGCGAAACATGACGAGGAGTATATGTCTCCAGAAATAGCAGAAGCGCTGAAACAGTCAGAGCTTAACTCAACATCATCTAACACATCTTATTGATTGGTATTTTCATGCTTCCTGAAATTGGTCATTTTACACTGATTCTATCTTTGTTCTTTGCTATCGCTTTAGCGACTCTTCCAATATACGGTTATTGGAAGCGTAATTTAGTATTATTAGAGCTCGCTAGACCTTTAACTTATGTAATGACATCTCTTGTTTTTATCAGTTTTCTTGTTCTGGCGTACTCTTTTGCTATTGATGATTTTTCCGTACTTTATGTGAGTCAAAATTCAAATAGTCAGTTACCGGTATGGTTCAAAGTCAGTGCTGTATGGGGAGGGCATGAAGGGTCTTTATTATTATGGGTCTTAATTTTATGTGGTTGGACTTGTGCAGTTGCAATTAAAGGTGAAAATTTACCAACAGATGTAAGGTCTTTGGTACTGGCTGTTTTAGGGATTGTTACTACAGGATTTACCTCATTTCTACTGTTTACCTCTTCGCCTTTTATACGGTTACTGCCAGAATCACCGCTGGAGGGAGGTGACTTAAACCCGTTATTACAAGATGTTGGATTAATCATCCATCCTCCTATGCTTTATATGGGGTATGTCGGCTTCTCAGTGGCATTCGCTTTTGCGATTACCGCATTAATAACGGGTAATTTAAATGCTTCGTGGGCTCGTTGGGCAAGACCTTGGACATCGGTTTCTTGGGCCTTTTTAACCATCGGTATTACTTTGGGGAGCTGGTGGGCGTATTACGAATTAGGCTGGGGTGGTTGGTGGTTCTGGGACCCAGTAGAAAATGCGTCTTTTATGCCTTGGTTGGCAGGTACTGCGTTAATACATTCTTTAGCTGTTACTGAAAAACGAGGTGTGTTCAAAAGCTGGACCGTATTACTGGCTATATTTACTTTTTGTTTAAGCTTGTTAGGGACCTTCTTAGTGCGCTCTGGTGTGCTAACTTCTGTACATGCATTCGCCGCTGATCCGACGCGTGGTGTATTTATTTTGGTGCTTCTCTTCCTCATGGTAGGAGGCAGTTTGCTTTTGTATGCGCTGAAAGCCTCAGAAGTTAAGTCAAAAGTCACTTTTGGTGCGACAGGACGAGAGGCGTGGCTATTATTAAATAATATTTTGCTAACGACGATGACTCTGACGGTATTACTGGGAACGCTTTACCCATTAATTGTAGATGCACTTGGTTTTGGTAAAATCTCTGTTGGTGCTCCTTACTTCAATAGTGTTTTCTCTCCGATGGCATTGTTACTTATGGTCTTTATGGCAATAGGGCCTTTATCAAAGTGGCATAATACGCCTTTTTCAGCATTGCTGAAAAAGCTCTTATTTCCTGCCGCGATCTCTTTGATTAGTTCTGCCATTTTAGTGTATTTCTATGATCTTGGTGTTATGTCTTGGATCAGTTTAAGTGTGGCTGTTTGGGTGTTAGTGCTGACATTTTATGACTGGTTTATAAAAGTAAGTGCTGGTTCTAAAGGTATTATTCCAAGAGCGAAAACACTGCCTCGAAATTACTACGGAATGGTTCTAGCGCATTTAGGTATGGCGGTTTCTTTAGTTGGAGTCTTGTTCGTTAGTGTAAGCAGTGATGAGCAAATGGTGAGGATGGCTAAGGGCGATGTCAGCCTTCTTTCTGGTTATGAATTTAAGTTTGAAGGTGTGCAGCACTTTGAAGGCCCCAACTTTATTGCAGATCAAGGGCAGATCATTATTTCTAAGGACGGTGAGTTCGTTGCACATTTAAAACCTGAAAAACGTTTTTATAATGCTCGTGGCCAAGTAATGACAGAAGCCTCAATTGATAATGGCTTGTTTAGAGATCTCTATATTTCCTTAGGTGAAGATCTGGGAGAGGGGGCATGGGGAATTAGAATTCATGTTAAGCCTTTCGTTCGTTGGATTTGGCTAGGTGGTATTCTGATGATGTTTGGTGGTTTACTTTCTGCCATGGATAAGCGATACCGAAAAGTATCAGGAGCAAGAATATGAAAAAATTATTAGTCTTTATTCCTCTCCTTGTCTTCGCCGTGTTAGGTAGTATATTTTTCATGCAGTTAGGTAAAGACACACAATATATGCCGTCAGCATTGATTGATAAACCATTGCCTAGTGTGTCCCTAGTGGATTTACATACCAATGGTATTGTTACAAATGATGGGTTGCCATCGGGACCTTATTTAATTAATTTTTGGGGAACTTGGTGCCCTGCTTGCAGTATCGAGCATAATTACTTAATGGCTCTTTCTGAACAAGGCGTTCCTATTGTTGGTATTGATTATAAAGATGAAACCAGCGAAGCCATAAAATGGCTGCAAGAAAGAGGAGATCCATATTCTCATGTCCTTCTCGATGAATTGGGGAATTTCGGCGTTAATATGGGGGTTACTGGTGCGCCTGAAACTTTTGTAGTTAACTCAAGCGGAGTGGTTGTATATCGTCATCAAGGGGTTGTTGATGATGTTGTTTGGGAAACTATGAAGGGGTATTTTAAATGAGATATTCTTTGTTTTTTTGTTTGATCGCGTTATTTTCGACTACGGCTTTTTCTGAAGCCGAATCGATTTTAAAATTTAATTCGTCTATAGATGAAACCCGTTATAACGCATTGATAGAAGAGCTGCGTTGTCCTAAATGCCAAAATCAAAATCTTGCGGACTCAAATGCGGGCATTGCCGTTGATTTGCGTAATCAGATTTATAGCATGATTGATCAAGGTTTAAGTGATAAAGAGATTGTTGATTATATGGTAGCTCGTTATGGAGAGTTTGTTCTCTATAAACCTGCAAATAACGCCGGGACTTTTTTACTTTGGTATGGGCCACTAATACTGTTGGCATTTGGGTTGCTGGCTTTTGTGTTGATAATTCGAAGTAATCGAAAATCATTAAGGAAAGAAACAAAATGATGCTTGCCTGGTTATTTATGGCGGTGATTTTAATTGTCGTTGTTTTTTATGTATTACGCTCTGTTATTAGCATAACGAAAAAAAATGATATCGAGTTGGCGACGAATTTCTCTGTTATTCGACGTAAAGAAATTGAGGAAGAAGTTGCTTTTGGTCGTTTGAATGAACAAGAGGCAAAACAGTTAAAAGACGATCTCGCTTTAGAAGAAACCATCAAATCGAGTATTTATGGTTATATTGTTAATAATCGATCCACTCAACTTTGGTTGGGTGTGTTTGTCATATTGACGGTTTTAGGTAGTGTTTCTTTGTATGAGAAATTAGGATTTTCAAAAGAAGTTGTGTTTACTTCGAATATATCTAATAACTCAATGACCCCAGAAAAACTTTCAACGTTTTTATCGTTTAGAGCGAATAAATATAATCGTGCAGAAGATTGGTATTTTGTTGCTCAAGATTATCTTAGTCAAAATGCTTATCTAGAGGCCTTGCCAGCGTTTGAAAAAGCATTGAATCAAATGGAAGGGGATGTTGATAATAAAATTAGAGTGTCCGTTGAATATGCTCAGGCTATTTTTTATTCTAATGATCAAAAAGTAAGTGAAAAAATGAAATTTGTTGTTGATGAGATTTTATCTTTAAATCCTAATCAAGCAACAGCTCTCGGCCTTAAAGGTATTGCTGAGTTTGATAGTCAAAACTATCGAGGTGCTATCATGGCTTGGCAAAAAGCGATCTTAAATGGCCAAAATATGAATGAACGCTCTGCGTTATTAGAAGGTATTCAAAAAGCGAGAGAAGCAGGGAATGTCTCTGAAGTTGATGTTCCTAGTTTAATTAAACAAAAAATAACGATAAAGCTTGATTTGAATGGAGTGCAATCAATAGACCCACAAAACGTATTCTTGGTGTATGCTAAGTTACCAGATCAGGCTATGCCAATAGCAATTAAACGGCTTTCAGTAAATGAAATTACAGATCTAATTGAGTTAACAAATTTAGATAATTTGATGCCTGGTTCTACATTAGCAGATGCAAAAAAGGTAGATGTTGTTGTAAAATTATCAAAATTAACTGACTCCGATTTAACTCAAGGGAAAATTATTGGGGAAAAAAAGGGCGTTTTAGTAGAAAATACAAAACTTTTAACCATTCCTGTCTCGTTATAATTGAATCTAGGCTGACATAGTTTAATAATATGCATAACTTTATTAATGTAATTCGGATTAAATAATGGAATTTAGCTTGCGTGAGTGGCTAATTGTAATTGGCGTTCTTATAATTATTGTCATTTTAATTGATGGCTATCGTCGCTACAAAAAAAATAATGCCTTTGAAGACGCGGAAGAGGATGATTTTGTAGATCCTGATGTGCTACTAAAAGATGCAATTATTAAACGTGAATTACCTAATGGCGGAGCCCGCCCCGTTGCTGGTTCGGAAGCCGTAAATAGTGCATTTGAAGTGGCAAGAAAGACATCTAATGCGCCGTTAACTGATTTACCTCATAAACTAGATTCTGGTCCGCTGTTTCAAAAGGATGATCATATTCATTTAGATGAGCTTGCCTCTCTTGTTCCTGAAAGGTTGAGTTCGACGGATGAATCGGAACTCCGTCGGAATTATTCGGATGATTCTGAGCAATTTGACGTCGACGAGACTCTAGCAGAGGAAGATTTCGAACGGAATTACTCGATTGTCGATGTTGACCAGCCCGTTTCAGGCAGCTCAACAGAAGAGTTTTTAGAAGAAGATTACGAAGCTGAAATTGAAGAAGTTATTGTGATCAATGTATTTTCTCCAGAAAACAAGCCCTTTGTAGGCGTTGAACTGCTGCAGTTAGTCTTAAATTGTGGCATGCGTTATGGCGAAATGGACATTTTTCATCGTCATGAAGAAGGTTTTGATCGGGGGAGAATTCAGTTTAGTATGGCTAATGCTGTAGAGCCGGGAACGTTTAACATCGATACTATGGGAGAGAAAACCTTCCCTGGTGTGAGTTTCTTTATGGGGCTTCCTGGTCCTAAAAACAGTATGATGGCATTCGACTTTATGTTGGAAACGGCTCAGGCAATTGTTAGAAACTTGGGTGGTGAATTAAAAGATGAGAGACGCAATATTATGAGTGATCAAGCCATCGCTCATAGTCGTCAACGCATACGTGATTTTGAGCGCCGAAGGCTGTTAAAGGCACAATAGGTTTCTCTATATAAATAAAAAAAGCCATCTTAAATGGCTTTTTTTATGTGAAAATTTCAATATTGATTAATAAATTAAGAGTGAGAAAAATGGCTAATCAGTCAACGGATTTAATCAACAAACAGATTGCTGACTTGGTTAAGCGGCTGAATGACTATAGTTATGCTTATCATGTACAAGATGATCCCATTGTCCCAGATTCAGAATACGACCGTTGTTATATTGCGTTGCAATCATTAGAAGCAGACTATCCAGACTTAATTCTTGAAAATTCACCAACGCAAAGAGTAGGTGAAAAACCGACTGAAGGTTTTAAAACGGTCGCTCATACCCTACCTATGCTTTCTTTAGATAATGCCTTTAGTGATGGTGCTTTAGAAGACTTTCATGACAGAGTCGTTAAGCTTTTGGGAGAGCATGAAGTTGACTATTGTTGTGAACCTAAACTGGACGGTTTGGCTATTAGTTTGCGTTATGAATCCGGCCGTCTGGTTAGAGGACTTACACGTGGAGACGGTTTATCGGGGGAAGATATTACCTCCAATATTAGAACTTTGAACTCTATTCCTCTTACATTGCGCACGGATGAGCCGCCTACCGTTGTTGAGGTGCGAGGTGAAATTTATATGCCAAAAGAAGGGTTTGAGCGCCTGAATGCTATGGCACTTGAAAGAGGGGAGAAAGCGTTTGTCAATCCTCGTAATGCTGCCGCAGGTTCTTTAAGGCAATTAGACCCAAAAATTACCGCCAGTCGACCCTTGGTACTATGTGTCTATTCGATTGGGTATCTTGAAGGTGCGGATACTTTTAGTAGTCATTACGACTCTTTATCAACCTTGAATGCTTGGGGGTTTAAGGTGAACCCTTTGATGGAAAGAGTGAAGGGGGTAAAGGGATGTATTAACTATTATTCGAAGCTTGAGTCGATTCGTAATGAGTTGGCCTACGATATTGATGGCATTGTCTATAAAGTTGATTTAATGGAAAGTCAAAAACGTTTAGGCTTTGTTGCAAGAGCTCCTCGTTGGGCAATAGCCAGAAAATTTCCTGCTCAAGAAGAAATGACGCAAATTGAAGCCATCGATTTTCAAGTTGGTCGTACAGGGGCGGTGACTCCTGTTGCACGGCTAAAACCTGTTTTTGTGGGTGGTGTGACGGTATCCAATGCCACTTTACACAATAAAGATGAGATTTTACGGCTAGGAGTTAAAGTAAAAGACTTTGTTATTATTCGTCGAGCAGGAGATGTTATCCCGCAAATTGTCCAAGTGGTGATGGAAAAGCGTCCTGACGAGGCATTTGACGTGGTTTTCCCCGATCATTGTCCTGTTTGTGGGTCAGATACAGAGCGCGTTCCAGGCGAAGCTGTTGTGCGTTGTACGGGTGGACTCATATGCGCAGCACAACGTAAAGAAGCACTGAAACATTTTGTTTCTCGTAAAGCATTGGATATTGATGGATTGGGAGACAAATTAATTGAACAACTAGTTGAAATTGATTTTATAACTTCTCCTGCTGATATATTTTCTTTGAAAGACAAAAAAGCTGAATTGTTGCAGTTAGACAGAATGGGCCAAAAATCAGTTGATAAATTGTTGAGCTCAGTAGAAAACGCTAAGCATACTCAATTCAATCGTTTTGTTTATTCGCTAGGAATTAGAGAAGTTGGAGAAGCAACGGCTAGAACATTAACGGCTTATTTCAAAACACTAGACGAACTCATGTCAGCAACGGAAGAAGAATTAATAGATGTTGAAGATGTCGGTCCTATTGTTGCTAAGCATATTAAGTTATTTTTCCAACAAGAGAATAATATTAAAACAATAAAGTCGCTCATTTCTGCTGGTGTGACTTGGGAAGTTAACAGTCATACTGTGGCAGAAAATGCATTGCCTTTGTTAAGTAAAACCTATGTTGTTACTGGGTCATTAAGCCAAATGAACCGAGATGAAGTTAAGGATCGCCTTATTCAATTAGGCGCAAAAGTAAGCGGTTCTGTATCGAAAAAAACAGATTGTCTGATTGCGGGTGAAAAGGCGGGCTCTAAGCTGACTAAAGCTCAGTCACTTGATATTCCTATTATGGATGAGTCTCAGCTCATGGCCTTTTTATCTGAGTATGGAGACCTTTAGATGGATACGTTAATTCCCCATGATTCTTTGCAAAAAGAAACATTAATTACTATTTTGGAAGAAATTGTTACTCGAGACGGTACGGATTATGGAAACTATGAGCTTACATTAGAAGATAAGGTTGCTGAGGCATTGGTATTGTTGTCGTCGAAAAGTGCGTTTTTGTTATTTGATACAGAAAGTGAAACAGTCAAGCTTTTATCTAAAGATCAACTGCAACAATATGACCTTTAGATAAGCAGAAAGAAGAGGAGGTTTAGCCTGCTTGCTTTTCCTTTTTCTTCGCTTGAACACAATGGTTGATATTATGATCCATCACTCTAGACGGTTCTCTTTCTGTATTGCGCCCTACCACTCGAGCCGGAACGCCGGCTACCGTAGTGTGGGCTTCAACCGCTTCTAGAACTACGCTACCGGCTCCAATTTTAGCGCCTTCACCAACTTCAATATTCCCTAGAATTTTAGCGCCAGCCCCAATTAAAACGCCACTGCGTATTTTAGGGTGACGATCACCGTGCTCTTTTCCTGTGCCTCCAAGTGTTACTGACTGTAAAATCGAGACGTTATTTTCGATAACACAGGTTTCACCAACGACTAGACCTGTTCCATGATCGAGCAAAACTCCGCAACCGATACTTGCTGCTGGGTGAATATCAACACTGAAGGCCATGGATATTTGACTTTGCATAAAAAGAGCGAGACTTTCTCTCTCTTGCTTCCAAAGCCAATTGGCAATTCGATAACTTTGAAGTGCATGGAAGCCTTTAAAGAATAGGAACGGTGTTGTTAGACACTCACAGGCGGGATCTCGCTCTTTAATCGCTAATATGTCGCGTTCAATCATGGAAACAATGTTTGAGCTTTTATCTTCCATGGCTTCTTCGAAAACTTCGCGTAAAACCATGGCCGGGATTGAGGCACTATCAAGCTTGTTAGCTAGTAAGAAACTGATGGCCGATTGTAAGCTTTCGTGTCTGAGGATTGTTGTATTAAAAAAACTTGCTAATATAGGCTCACCTTGTGCGAGTTTTTTAGCTTCTGAATGTAATGACGACCATAAGTTGCCTGGTGTCACGGTATTGTGCATTGAGTTACTCAATCTGTTCACCAATGTTAATTCTAAGGTAAAATGTAATTTATGGGTTAGCATGAAACAAAACAAGGGCAAACGCAAACAAAGTGCCCTCATTTTCTGGAGAGACTATGACTACCAAAACAGTTGCAGACGCATTACACATTTTTTATGAATTAAATAGTGCTTTCGCTGATGCGTATTGGGAAACTAACGACATCAATCATAAAGATCTATTTTTTGCCATGAGGTCATTGTTGCAAGAAGAGTTAGATGAACTTCATAAATTAAGTATGCAAGATCATATTTATCCATATGAACCGATAAATCCAAGTGTTTTGCAGCTTAATGGAAAATTGCAAAAATTAGCACCTGAAATCGAGTCCATTGTTTTGCGGACTCAAACAGCGAGTAATTTATCTGACTTGATCCCTAGTGCATGTGACTTATTTAGTACTGGAGCCGCTTAATCCGTCCTTGAATCCTATGATGAATAATTAGACTACTAACTTAATGATGCGTTGGCAGTCTAATTTTATGAAGCACGTTTTAGCTGCCTTATTATGAAACGAGAAGGGTGAATGACTCTCTCGATTGCTCTTTCTAGGGGGGTGGGTTCATTTAAAATGAGGCTTGTTAGATAACAGGCACTTAATGGTGTCGAAATAAGCCCTTTCGATCCATGCCCAATATTAATAAATAATCCTGGAAGAGGGTTGCTCGTGAGGTTGGATTTCCATTTTGCATTTTTTCCTAGTTGAGCATAGGTTTCTTGAAGTACTTTTTTATCAAAAATAGGTCCTACAATGGGCGTATAATCTGATATTGTGCAACGAAATGAGACTCTACCAATGCAATCCTTGGCTCTTTTTTGCCAGTTATGATTTGGTAGCAGTTGTGTTAGTTTTTCTAAGTTTTTTATATGGTCACTAAACCTAACCGTTTCATCGCTATCATTAAGGCTATAAGTTGAGCCAAAGTGAAGGTGCCGTTGCTTCTCATGGGATATAGGGGGAGAAACGTAGCCTTCGTGGCATAACACATTATCAATAGAGAGGTCCTTATTTAATACAAATGAGGACACTTGGCCTCTTATTGCCATTCTTGGTAGATCAAGATATGTGTCGGCAATACTTGAGGTATGCGCCTGACAAAAAATAATATGAGAAAAAGTGTCCGAACTCTCATTTGATGTTGCTACCCATGAATAAGTGCTTTGCTGATCTATTTTAACTAATGGTTTATTTAACGTTACTTTAATGTTTGGATGATTAAGTAATTGACTGCAAAGTTCTTTAGGTTTTACCCAACCAGATAACGGCAAAAACAGTTCATTAAATTCTTGGTTTTGTCGTAGAACTTCTTCCGGATAAATTTTGTCTGATAATATTTTTTCAAAGCGCTTTACTTCAAGTTCGGTAATTGGCTTTTGAATAAGTCCACAGTCGTTCCATATCTTCTTACTTGGATCAATACGACTTAATAAACGATGTGTATACATATATCCAGCAAGGTAAAAGCGATTTAGAGGCGTGTCATGGCTGGCGAGTTTTGGGTAAATCATCCCTTGAGGGTTACCAGATGCGCCACTTGCTATCTCATTCCCCCTATCCCAAACTTCAACTGAAATGCCTCTAGAGGCCAGTTGTGAAGCGCAATGACTACCGGCAAGCCCCGCTCCAACAATCAGCACTTTTTTAGGTGTTGACGTCTCTGACCGGACGCTTAACCAAGGTAAGCCTTCAGACATCCTCTGATTAAAAGTGAGAGGCTGCTCCTCTAGAATACCAACAAGCATTTCTCTTTTTATGCCAAAACCTTTCACTTTTTGGACGTTAAATCCTGTCGACTGCAAACCTCTTCTGACTATGCCTGCCGCCGTAAAGGTGGAAAAAGTAGTACCAACATCACTGAGTCTCAATATTTCATTGAATAGACTGTTAGACCACATTTCAGGGTTTTTACTTGGTGCAAATCCATCAAGAAACCATGCATCCACATTGGCATTTAACGCAGTAAACCCTTCGGACGCTTCGCCAAACCAGAGAGTAAGTTGAAGGTTTCCGTTATCCAGAGATATTCTATGTAGTCCATGGCAAACCACAGGGTAGTTAGCAATTAGCTCATCGCTCAACTTTGATAATTCAGGCCACATTTTTAATGCATTAGACAGTATCTCTTTTGAAAGGGGGTATTTTTCCACTGAAATAAAATGCAGTGTTTTATTGCTAGCCGCTGACTCTTTCCATGCTCGCCAAGCGCATAAAAAGTTTAACCCTGTTCCAAAACCCGTTTCAGCAATGGTAAATACAGGTTTTGCAAGGGATGACCACCTCTCAATTAAATTATTTTTCTGAATAAATACATAATCAGTTTCATTGATTCCTGATTGCGAATCAAAATAGATATCATCAAATTGAGTGGATTTTGGTGCACCATCTTTTTTCCAAGTTAATGCTGGAGCGGGTAACCTATAATTCATTTGAGCGTACAACTTTCTCAATTATGACGGTTGTTGTCGGTACATTTTGATAAGGACCAATGGTTTTGGTTGATATTTTCGCTATTTTATCAATAACATCCATACCGCTGGTTACTTTGCCGAATACGGTGTAACCATAACCTCTGGTGCCATGATTCAGGAATGGGTTATCTACATGATTGATGAAAAATTGCGATGTTGCACTATTTGGATCTTGGGTACGAGCCATGGCGACGGTACCTCTGTCATTAAATAGACCATTCTCCGCTTCATAGACAACGGCTTTGTGTGTTTCTTTACGTTCCATTGTGGTGGTGAACCCTCCGCCTTGAACCATAAAACCAGGCATGACGCGATGAAAAATAGTGTTGTTGTAAAAGCCTTCGTCCACGTAGCGCAGAAAGTTTTCTACTGTTTTTGGTGCGGCCGCTTCATTTAAATCAATAGTAATAGAGCCTTGATTGGTGACTACATCCACTTCAATGGCTAATACAGATAAAGACACTGTTGATAGTGCGATCACTGAAATAATGTGTTTTAGCATGATTTACTTCCTTATTTTTAAATTGCCATTAATATTAAGGCCTTAAAAGGCGAGAGCCAAGCGTTTTAAATAGTGAGTTAGATTGTTAATTATACAG
>NZ_JAPUBN010000021.1 GCF_026966905.1 Marinomonas phaeophyticola
ATATTTAATACTTCATCGGGATACAGTAAATCCGGAATTTTTTGCGTCTTGTTAGAATGTGGTAAAGCCATCTGGCCTAACGGCTTATTCAAAACATGACGATAAAGAAAGTTAAGCGCATGCAAGGCTTGACGGCAACTGGACCATGACCAATGACGATCACGAATAAGGTAAAGTAAATAACTTTGAATTTCTGTATCACTGAGCACATCAGGGGATAGATGAAAATACTTAGCGACTTCTTTTAGCTGATATAGATAAGATTTTTGAGTGGCGGCTGAGAGGCCTTGCAATGTCATCTGATCAATGACTTTTTGACGTAATGGGGTCATCACTGAATCCTCCAATTATGAATAGAGAATTAAGTTTGGTAACGAATCATAAAATTAGAAAGGAAACAATGAACCGCTCCGCGAAGCGGCTTAGTTCAACATTTTTAATAATGCGCACGCTCATTTAGACAATTTGGAAAACCTCTGAAAAACTTTATAAGCAATTGAATATTATGACTTTTATAAAATTATTCACAAAATCCAAAACTGGAAAAACGAGCGTGCGTGTTTACCCATTTATCCACGGCCTGTTATTTCTGCTGAGGATATTATTATCCATTGATACTAAAAGACTTTCTTAATTCTTGCTAGTACAAAACGCGCGAAATTAAGTTTTTTAAAATGGCTAAACGCGCAAGACTGTGACTGGCTAGAAAATAAACTGTATGGGTGTACAGAGTAATTGAAATTATGCACAGGGCTCTGTGGTTGGTTTTTTTATGTTTCAAGAGAGTTTGGCGGGTTTAGATGGTTTTGTCGGCCTGAAGGCGCGACAGTTTTTGATTAATGTAATAAAAATCAGAGTGTTATCTTGCGTGATTGGTTTCCTAAAGGGCTGCTGACATGGCTGACTAAGAGTAACATGTTTGGTTTGTATGGCCCTTGTAGTGACTCACATATTTTTTCAATGGTGTGCGTGTCTAAGCCGTCAAAAGGTTCGTCTAAGAGCAGAATAGGGGCTTGTCTTAATAACAGTCTGGCTAGGGCGAGGCGTTTTCGTTGACCGCCGGACAGGTTGCGTCCTTGTGAACTTAGCAGTGTGTTTAGCCCATTGGGTAAGGCGCGTGCCCAGTCGCCGAGGGAAACGGCGTCTAATACAGACCACAGTGATTCGGTTGTGGCGTTGGGGTTGCCAAGGCGCAAATTAGCCTCAATGCTTTGTTGGAAAACATAAGGTGATTGAGGTAAATAACTTAATTGCGCTTGATAAGACGGGTTGTTGTACAGTTCACAGGTTTGGTTATTTATTAAGGCGTTTCCGGATGATAAGCAATCGCCCGCCATGGCCGCGAGTAGAGTGGATTTACCGGCACCGCTGGCACCACCAATCCAGATAGAATCTCCCGTTTGAATATCAAGATCAATCGGGGCGTTTCCCATGCCACTGGCTGCGTGGAAACCTCGCCATGTTCTAAATTGCATCTGTTGAATGGGGGCGATGGTCTTTTTGTCCTGTATGGAAGGGTCTGGTTGCAGCTGGTTTAAACGGCGTAATCCTACTTGCGATTGACCTTGCGCGACAAAGGATTGAGCGAGGGGCAATACCAGTTCGTTCACGGCCAATAAAGACAGGGTAAAACCAACCACCCAGGTGCCTTGAACGTCTGCTAATAATCCCCAGCGGCCAGTGTCGGCTTGGTACTCTCCGACCATAAAGAGGCTCACGGCTAATAATGCTATGGTGACGCCGTAGCAACCTAGCCGTCCTAAACTGATGGCGTTTTGGATACGGATTTCGGTTTGGCGTTGTCGTTCATCAAGCTGTTTTAATCGCTGAGCGTACGTCTGCCAGTGACCGCGAATGGTTAGGGTGATCAGCGCGGAAAAAACACTGATAAAACGGCTCCGACGATGCACACCAAGAATCTGTCCAACGTGTACAGCATGACTGGCAAACTGGCCACAAACATAAGGGACAAGTAGCAAATGGAGTAGGGCGGCAATTGATAGAGGCCAGAGTAAGGTAGGTAGAATGATATAGGCTAAAAGAGAAACGGCTCCATAGGATAAAAGTGCATAAAGCCAAGGTAAAAAAACGACTAAGGGCCAACGAATGATCTGATCAAGGTCGCTGACCAAACGTTGTAATAAATCTCCACGGCTTTGTTGATGGAGGTTTGCTGGGTTCTGCGCTACTCGCTGATCCCAAACCCAGAGTCTAAGAGTGCGTAATAAACTCAGCAAATGGTTATGGGCGGTCACTTGTTCACCGTAACGACCTGCAGTACGCAAAATGGCCATTAAACGCACAATGGCTCCTGGCGTTAAGTAGTTAAAGGCTAATCCTACCCCCATGGCAGTGGCTAAGCCTGTTGCTGAAATAAACCAACCAGAAATGCCTAACAAGGCCACACCCGCTAAGCTGGAGATGACCCCTAAGACAATAGGAATGGCAAAGTACCAAGGGTTAGCCAACAGAAGTCGCTTTAGGGATAACTTTTTACTCATGTAACCCCCTTTTAGTCAGCACCCAATGTTTGTCTGCCCAGAGAATTGGGTGAGTGTCATGACTGACAATCAGTAAGGTTTTCCCTTTTGAGGCTTGCTCTAGCGTGGTCAGTACCGCTTGAGCTGTTTCGTTATCAAGACCAGAGCAAGGTTCATCTAGTAACCACACATCGGCGTTAGACAATAAAGCTCGAGCAATGGAAAGTCGTTGCATTTGACCACCTGACAGCCCCGAGCCTAACTCTGTTAACTTAGTGTCGAGGCCATCAGGTAGTGCTTGAATAAATGCATCGCATTGGCTTTTTATTAGAGCCGTCTGAATGGCTTGTTCGCTCGGTGGTGTGATCCCGAGTAATACGTTACGGCGAATACTGCCATTGACCCATTCTGGTGTTTGCGGTAACCAAGCGAGGTTCTTCCGCCAATTGCTCAAGTTGAGATGGCGAAAGGGTTGGCCATTGATGAGGCATTGCCCTTGATAGTTTTCCTCAAATCCTAGTAATAGATGCAATAAGCTGGATTTCCCTACGCCAGATTCACCACTTATCCAAATACGTTCACCTTGGGATACATGTGCGTTGATAGGAGCCAGTCGATAGCGACCCTCTTCAAACCAACTGAGGTCCTTAAAGCGCAAAAGAGCTTGGCCATCGATAGCGTAGTAATACGCTGTTTCTGAGGGGGGTTGTGTTTCCGTTTCAGTAGTGGATGTCTTTTTTTGTGTTTGAAGGTGCGGACTCTGTATCGGTGCGTTCATTATTTCTAACAAATCGGTGGCGGCCGCTTCGGCTTTTTGTTTTGCGTGATAGTCGTTGCCTAATTGTCGTAAAGGTAAGTAAAACTCAGGCGCCAATAACAAAAGAAACATAGCTTGAGTGAGTGTGACGGGTGAACTGCCGACTTGCCATGGGAGGATCTCCAGTAGCCCAAGGCCAAGATAAAGGGCTATCATAGCAATCGACAAGGATGCAAAAAGCTCAAGGGTGGCGGTAGATAAAAAGGCCAGGGCTAAGACACCCATAGTCGTTTTTTGGTAGGCCGTAGCGCTGTCTGATAAACGGTCTCTTGCTTCACGGGTTCGGCCAAGACGTTTTAATTCAGCTAACCCTTGGCTCAGGTCCATAAACTGATTGGATAACATGGCTAACACATTAAATTGACGACGGTTTGCTTGCGCGGCTTTATGACCAACAAAAATCATAAAGAGAATGACTAAGGGGGCCGTCAGCATGAAAATAAAAAAAGTGATCCAAGAAACAGACATTACAGACAATAGAATTACTGAGGGAATGAGTGCCACCATAAACACCTGGGGTTTATAGCGACTAAAATAGTCATCGAGTGCATCGACTTGCTCATAAACACGGGTAGAAAGCGCCGCATCTTCGTCGATTATTAAGCGGGCAGGCCCAAGTTTAGTCAGGTGCGACAACAGCTTACGACGTAAATCATAACGTATAGCGCGACTTGCATCGGCACAAATGCGTTCTCGTGCGAAATTGGCGAAGGCTCGCATTAATAGCGCCAATAAACCAATAACCAGATAAGACAGGGAAAAAGACTGATGCAAGGCCATCTCAGAAAATACATTCGCCAGTGCCCAAGCCTGAACGACTAAAGACACGGCGAACACGACACCAACCGCTTGAGCAGAATGGTACTTTACAGATTGAAGGTTAGCTAACTCACCTAAAAAAAGCGCCTCCAGCGTCTTAACTCGACTCGACACGGCGGCCTGCTTTTTTTTCAATGTCTGCTGTTGCACTTTTTCCAGTCTCGACATCGTTTACAACTGTTCTTCTTCGCCTTCGTAGCCACTAAACTCTAGCCAAATTGCATTAATGATGCCAAATGAACAGGCCAATAAAATGCCTAGAATCCAAGCAAAATACCACATAATTTACCCTCCAAGGTGAGGTGAAATGCACCTCACCTGTTTATGTTAATCGTATTGATAGTTTACATTTTTAATAAAGCGAATGACTGTTATCTTCAATGTGTTTTTTGCTCAAACGACCAGACATTACGTAGTAACTCCATAAGGTATAGGTCAGAACAATGGGCACAAAAATACAAACAACGACAAACATAATCATCATTGTGTTATAGCTTGATGTCGCATCCCACATAGTTAAACTCATGCTAGGATAACTGGAAGAAGGCATTAAGAAAGGAAACATGGAACCGCCAGCGGTCACAATAATACCGATAATACCTAGGGATGACGCCAAGAAAGACAGTGCGCCTTTTTTCATCAAACCAGCTAAAGCCGCACAGAGCATGCCGGCAATGCCAAGAACCGGAGCCAGAATCAGTACTGGGTACTTATCGTAGTTTGCTAGCCAGGCACCAGACTGTATTTCGACGGTTTTCATCAAAGGAGTTATGGCTTGGTTACCATCAATCACACTGGTAAGCACGTACCCATCGATGCCGTAAGCCAGCCACATCCCTGCAATGATGAACAAAACGGCTGCAAGCGAACCCGTTACCGCAGTAGCAAGAGAGGCTTTACGATGCAACTCATCATCGGTCTTCATCTGTAACCAAGCCCCACCTTGTGTCATGAGCATCATCAAGCTAATCAGACCACAAAGAATGCCAAAAGGGTTCAGTAAACCAAAGAAAGAACCCGTATAAGTGGAACGCAAATATTGATCGAACTCAAAAGGGACCCCTTGTAATAGATTGCCAAACGCCACACCGAAAATGATCGGAGGCACGGCCGAACCAAAGACTATCCCCCAGTCCCAGCTATTACGCCATTTTGAATTTTCTAACTTAGAGCGGTAATCAAACCCGATTGGTCGAAAGAAAAGGGCCGCTAACACCAGCATCATAGCGAAATAAAAACCAGAAAATGAGGTGGCGTACACCACTGGCCAAGCGGCAAATAAGGCGCCACCAGCCGTAATGAACCACACCTGGTTACCGTCCCAATGGGGAGCGATTGAATTGATCATGATTCGGCGTTCGGAATCTGTGCTACCAATGATTTTTAGTAAGCTACCAACGCCCATATCAAATCCGTCTGTAACAGCAAACCCGATCAGTAAGACACCGATCAACCCCCACCAAATGACTTTTAATGATTCGTAATCCATCTTATACCTCCTGCTTTAGCTGAGCGGCTTCTTGTTCAAGTGCATAACGACCTGTGTGCAAACTGGATGGGCCTTGTTTAGCAAAGCGAATCATCAAGTACATCTCGGCGATTAAAAACACTGTATACAAGGCGGTGAACCCTATAATAGTGATCCAGATCTCCGTTTCAGTTAAGCTAGATACGGCAACGTGTACGGGTAAAATTTCACCGATGGCCCAAGGTTGACGACCGTATTCTGCGATGAACCAGCCTAATTCACAGGCGATCCATGGTAAGGGTAAGCACAAGATAATGAATTTTAAAAAGAGAGGGTTCTTACCTATTCTTCGACGTGCATTCTGATAAAACGCCGCGGCAAAGACAACGAGCATAATAAAGCCACAGGCAACCATAATACGAAAAGCAAAGAATAAGGGGGCGACACGAGGGATAGAATAATCGACTGCCATATCAATATCGGCCGCAGACACGTTGTTGATATCTTCGTTAAATGCCGTCACCAGTAGGCCATAGCCAAGGTCACCTTTGACTTTCTCAAAATTGTCTTTAATAAGAGGGTCTGTTGATCCGTTGCGCAACTCTTCAAGCAATTGATTCGCATAAATGCCATTGATAATACGTTGGCGGTTATGCTCTTTTAGGTCTTTGATCCCAGTCACTTCTTCATCGAATGATCGCGTGGCAATGATGCCCATTAACCCCGGAATCTTGAGCGCAAACTCCGTTTCTTCAAGTTCTTGATTAGGGAAACCTATGATGGTGAAATCGGCGGGAGCGGCTTGTGTTTCCCACTCGGCTTCAATAGACGCCAATTTTACTTTTTGGACTTCACCTAATTCATAACCAGATTCATCTCCTAGAATGATGACACTCAATACGGAGGCCAAACCAAAAGCCGATGCAATGGCAAAGGAGCGACGAGCAAATGCAAGATCACGGCCTTTGAGTAGGTAATAGCTAGAGATAACCAAGACGAACATCGCCCCAGTGGTATAGCCTGCAGAAACCGTATGTACGAATTTAACCTGAGCGACTGGGTTTAATAGGAGGGCGCCAAAATCGACTAACTCCATACGCATGGTTTCATAGTTAAACTCTGAACCGACAGGGTTTTGCATCCAGCCATTGGCAATTAGAATCCATAAAGCGGATAAGTTAGAGCCAAGTGCGACCCCCCATGTAACCATTAAGTGTTTGACTTTACTTAAACGGTCCCAGCCAAAGAAGAATAAACCAACCAAGGTTGATTCTAAGAAGAAAGCCATTAACCCTTCAATGGCTAAAGGGGCGCCAAAAATATCGCCAACGTAGTGAGAATAATATGACCAGTTGGTTCCGAATTGGAACTCCATAGTCAGACCTGTGGTCACTCCTAAAGCAAAGTTAATACCAAACAATTTACCCCAAAATTTCACCATGTCTTTGTAGACTTGCTTGCCGGTAATCACGTAAACCGATTCCATGATGGCCAGCAAGAAAGCTAACCCTAATGTCAAAGGGACGAACAAGAAGTGGTACAAAACAGTGAGAGCAAATTGAAACCGTGATAACTCCACTACAGCTTCGTTAATCATATGACTTCTACCCATTCATTTGATTGAGATTAAGGCGCTTGTAGATGTTTTTTGGAGAAATTCTTATTATCCACGCCCACCGAAGCCCTAAATCATTTTCAGGGCTTACTATAAGGTAAAATTATAAGTCTAGGCCTTATTTGAAACATTGCGATAGATCAATATAAAAAGTGAGAACAGAAGAAATGTCTAAAGAAAGTAGCTGCGAAAAGCAGGTTGTGTGAGGATATTTGAATCTGGTATTTGAGGTTATAAAAAAAGCCAAAGGCAGGGGACCTTTGGCTTTTGGTTGGATGTTATTTGTTCATTATAACCATCTGAAATTCTAGTGGTTATGGGTTACTGAACTAAAAGAATCCCAACGGATTGATATCATAGCTAACCAATAGATTCTTAGTTTGTTGATAATGCTCAAGCGCAATTTTATGGGTTTCACGGCCAACACCGGATTTTTTATACCCACCAAAAGCAGAGTGTGCTGGGTATTGATGATAGCAATTCATCCACACGCGCCCGGCTTCTAAGTTACGACCCATACGATAGGCTAGGTTAGTGTCTCTTGTCCAAAGGCCCGCCCCCAGACCAAATTCACTGTCGTTTGCAAGGGCCAATGCTTCCGCTTCATCTTTAAACGTTGTGACACTGACAACCGGACCGAAGATTTCTTCCTGGAAAATACGCATGTCATTTGATCCTTTAAACAGCGTCGGTTGTACATAGAAGCCGCCATCTAACCCCTCGACCTGGGCGATTTCACCGCCAATTAAGAGTTCTGCACCTTCTTCTTTACCAATATCAATGTAGCTTAGTATCTTTTCAAATTGCTGTTTTGACGCTTGAGCGCCGACTTGCGTTTCGGTGTCTAGTGGATCGCCTCGTTTGATGGTTTTGGTCCGTTCAATCACGAGAGCCATAAATTCGTCGTAGATGGACTCATGAACCAAAGCACGGGATGGGCAAGTACAGACTTCACCTTGGTTGAAAAAGGCCAGTACGAGTCCTTCAACGCATTTACTGACAAATTCTTTTTCTTGTTGCATCACATCTGCAAAATAGATGTTAGGGGACTTACCGCCGAGTTCAACTGTGGAAGGAATAATATTTTCAGCCGCACATTTTAAAATATGAGCGCCAACAGGAGTTGATCCGGTAAAGGCGATTTTCGCTATGCGCTTACTGGTAGCAAGGGCTTCACCCGCTTCTTTACCGAAACCGTTCACAATATTCAGAACACCGGCTGGTAGAAGATCTTGGATGACTTTAATCATTTCTAATATGGATGCGGGCGTTTGTTCAGCGGGTTTTAATACAACGCAATTCCCCCCAGCTAAGGCCGGTGCTAATTTCCATGCGGCCATTAAAATAGGGAAGTTCCAAGGGATAATTTGACCAACCACGCCTAATGGCTCATGGAAATGGTAAGCGACTGTGTGTTCATCTAGCTCGGCTGCTGAGCCTTCTTGAGCTCTTAGGCAACCGGCGAAATATCTAAAATGGTCTACCGCTAATGGAATATCGGCATTAAGCGTTTCGCGAACGGCTTTACCATTGTCCCATGTTTCTGCCACGGCTAATGCTTCAAGATTCTGTTCTATGCGATCAGCTATTTTTAATAAAAGGTTTGAGCGAGCGGCGACGGATGTTTTTCCCCATGCTTCACGAGCGGCATGAGCGGCATCCAAGGCGAGATTAATATCTTCTTCAGTGGAACGAGGGATGCGACAAAATACTTCACCATTAACGGGGCTGACATTATCAAAGTATTGGCCTTTCACTGGAGCCACCCATTCGCCACCAATAAAATTTCCATATTCTTCTTGAAAAGAAATCAAACTACCTTCAGTACCTGGTTTTGCATAAATCATAACGCTTCTCCATTATTGTTTTTATTTGAGAGGTTAACCTCTGTCTACACTGTATAAATAACGGTAAAGAAAGACTTGTCTGTCAGTCCATGATATTTGTCTGACTATCCAGTATTTGTGTTGACCAAAGACGCTCTAAGAGTGATTATAAAAACAGCATTACCTGCATCACCCTAAACAAAAACGATAAAAGAGGTGTGAAAATGAGTCACTCGATGTCTGCTGCAAACCTTTTGTTGAGACAAAAACGTATTCCTACGCAGTTAGTAGAAAATCGTGTTTGTTTTGCTGGCCCTCACGCTGAATTAAGTATTTACGATACTTATGATCAAGCGCAGAAAGTCAGTTTGAAATCGGATTCCTTGTTGTATTGCGGCATGGTAACAGGGGCTAAGGTTATGCATACCGAATTTCAAAAAGACATCTCATTTTTGCCCCATGAATCTTTTATTCTTGCGCCTGAGCAAGAGGTGTTTATTGATTTTCCTGAAGCGCAAATAGACAAGCCGACAACCTGTCTGACGGTGGAAATTTCTAAAGAACGCGTAGCGCAAATTTGTGACAGGATGAACGATATTTTGGCTCAATCTTTACCTGCAAGTACAGTAATAGACCCTCACCAACCCTTACATACGCTGCACACTCAAGCGACACAACAGGTATTGGATCGTTTAACCAGTGATTTTATACAGAATGACCCGGATAGGGATTTGCTGGTGGATTTTGGGGTCAATGAATTAGTTACCAGAATTTTAAGGCATCATGGGCGGGATGCTTTGTTGCACTTTACTCTTAATGTTCCTGATGCGAATGGACTCACGAGTGTATTGCATTGGATAGAACAGAACTTAGCTCAACCTTTGGAGGCCGAAAAGTTAGCCAAAATTGCGTGCATGAGCCGCAGTCGATTTTATGACTCCTTCAAACGCCAGCTCGGCTGCACACCACTAGAATATCAACACCAACGACGTATGAATCGTGCTTATCAACGGCTGCAAGAGCACTGCTCTGTGACCGAAATCAGTTATGAAGTCGGTTACGCCAGTTTGAGCCATTTTAGCCGTCGTTTCCATCAACACTTTGGCGTTTCACCAAAACACGTTGCGCCAAAAGCGTTAGATCGTAAACTCATGTAGGTTGAGATTTATCTCGACAAACCGCAATTTGCGTGGGGTAACCTGTTGTCTGAAAATTGGCATTTTTTATGTTATTTTGCTAGATATTAGGAGTACTCCGAGACGCCCATTCATTCCGTATAGGTGTCTCAGATTTTGTAGCCGCCTATTAATAAAGCGGCCGTTTAATCCATATCTAGATTATTTTCGTCTAAGATTAAATTATCTTGCAGTAGTTCTACATGCTCAGCAACTGAGTCCGGAGAGTTGAAGTAAGCAATGTGATACATGGCTTCACCTTCTTGGGCGAGGGGGATGTTTTGCTTACCGATGACGATGCCTTCTGCGGGACTGTTTATCGTTGCTAGCGTTATTCCGTAAGGGTCATTTATGTAGGCTAAGGCTTCTCCTTTCGCAACATGATCTCCAAGGTTGGCGACATGATTGACAAAGCCACTTTCGCTGGCTCTAATCCAACCACTTTGGCGGGCGATAAAGGGTTCAATAGAATGGCCTTTGGTTTTACGTTTATTGAGCATACCGATTTGGCGCATGACGTTGATAATGCCTTTTACACCAACTTGAATGGAAAACTCATCGTAGCGTAACGCTTGACCGGCTTCATAAAGCAGTACTTTAGTGCCAAAATCCGAACTGGCTTGACGCAAGGATCCTTCTCGTATTTCAGAATTTAGTAATACAGGTAAACCAAAGGCCTTAGCAAGTTCTAAGGTGACAGGATCATCTAAATTGGCACGTATTTGCGGTAAATTACTTCGATGGATTGCGCCCGTATGTAAGTCAATGCCGTAATCGCATTTTGATACGATTTCAGTTAAAAATATATTGGCAATACGGCCTGCAAGCGACCCTTTTTTACTACCTGGAAAGCTGCGATTTAGGTCGCGTCGGTCGGGTAAGTATCGGCTTTGATTCAGTACACCGTACACATTAACCATTGGTACAGCGATTAAGGTTCCTCGTAAGGATTTAATGGACTTATTACTAATCAATCGACTAACGATTTCAATCCCATTGAGCTCGTCACCATGAATAGCGGCACTTACGAAAATACAAGGACCTGGTTTTTTCCCTCGCTGAACATATATCGGTATAGACATACGTGTGTCGGTATACAAGGGAGGCATGGGTAACTCAATTTTTTTGATTTCACCCGCTTTAATGCTTTCTCCCGCAATTATGAGCTCACTCATCTAGCCTTTACCTTTTGTCTAAGTGTGATTAGGTCTGTTTTTGGTACGATTAAATCGATTCTTTAGGCATGCTTTTCTGTAGGTGCATTGGTATTGATCAATTACTGAGCTACCTTTTCCTGAGAAATTCGGGCGAATATTGACGAGTCAAATAGGCGGCCTGCTCATTTTTGGCTGGTTATTATTGAAATTAACCGCTCTATTCACCGTTTTTCTATATTGCAGATATATACCATTTAATAGTGGGAATTGCTGTAGTCTTTTGTCTATTTTTTAGTATTACAAACACAATGAAGGCATTGTCTGCTGATAAATATGGCCCTATCCTAAAAAACGCTTTAGTGAGTTGGAATAAAGAATATGAATGGTCCCAAAGTGCTAGGAAGTTTCTTTATTGGTGTGGCAGATGCGTTTTATAGAATGGTTGAAATCAACATTATCATTTTAATGAAAACTAACGTTGGAGTTTAATGTAATGGTTTTTTTAAAGTTAGTGCTTGGTATTTAAAGGGAGTGGCGTTAGAAAGGTTTGGAAGAATTAATATGTGGGTAAAGGATCATTATATTAGGGAGGATGTGCGCTGATATTTTTATTCTTGCGCATTCGCCCTGTTGGTAAAGTAAGTCATTTCTAATACGGATTTGTATAGTAGAAAATCTTACTGTACCCCTCTTTTTGGGTTGTTACTGAACTTAGGCTTGTTGGCCTTTTACTGAAACGTGTGTTAACGCGTTTTTCGTATTGATAGCGAATTGTTTGATAGAGCGAGCAACATGGAAGATACCATTGCTGATTGCTTCAGCACGTTCCGCACGAGCAATAAGTTCGATTTTTTCAAATTCAGACATATAGCTTGTATCAACATTTTTTAGTAATTCAGTAAGTGATTTTTCAGTTTTCATCGTAGTACTCCTAGATTTTCGTTAAGGTCATCGTTGTCTCTTTCAGTAACGCTATAATAGGAATCTAGAGTCAGAAAGACAAACGACTAATATTGTACTGATAGCTGAATAAAACTAACCTATCTTGTGATAGTTGTTGGTATTGGCGTTTGTGACGCACTATGAGAGAGGTGTATTCGATGGTTTATATTCGATAAACAATAGGGTAAACAGGTGCGGCTAGTAGAGCGTTACCTGTTTGATTTTGAAGGATTCGTTAGGCTTCTTTCTTGTTTTTAGCTTCAATCCATTGTGACATATATTGCGTACTCTTTAGGCTATGATGTCTAAGCATCATACTCATGAAATTCTGACTCCTGATGTCTGATAGGGCTTTTTGATGCTGAATTATGTGTTTGATAAAAGGCGCTTCAAGAAGATCTTTATCGTATTTTTCTCTAAGTATTCGTTCACCATTTTTCTGAAAACATTGCCACTGGTTTTCATCTTGATACAGATTAATGGCCGCTTCAGCAAACTCGGTTGGATCGTCTACAATCACCCCATTCCAAGGAAGGCTTCCATGCATGGCTTCTGCTCCTATAGCGGTAGTGATGCTAGGGGTCCCCGTTTCCATGGCTTCCACTAATTTGCCTTTAATACCGGCACCAAATCGAAGTGGAGCCAGCAGTACTCTTGCCTGTTGCATAACCTCTTTTGCGTTTTCAGCCCAACCTTTAATATGAAATCCCTGTTTAGGATTGTGCAGTTGGGTGGCTTTAGGTGGAGGGTAAGCACCGTATATATGCATTTCAGCTTGAGGGAGTGCTTTACGGATGAGAGGCCAAATTTCAGTTTTTAGTTGTAACACCGCATCCCAGTTAGGTGCGTGGCGAAAGTTGCCAATGCTGATAAAATGCTGTCTTGCATGAAAGGAAGGGCTTTGTTGAGACTCCGCTTCGCTTGCTATGGTTAGCATAAAGGGCAAAGAGTACAGTTGCGCTGCAGGAACGTTAAAGTGTGTTTTTAAGAGTGCTACTTCTTTTTCTGAAATCATCAAAGTAAGGTCGCTACGGAAAATAGCGGCGACTTCTCTAACCGTATGTTCATTATGCATATCTAAGATATTGAAGGTTTTATCTTGTTTGATGGCTTGATGTCTTGCTTGGCGCAGGCTATGTAAGTCTTCCGTATTAAGCAAACGCAATGCATTAGGGCAGTGTTTTTCGACTCGCCAACCAAATTGCTCCTCCATCATAAAACGATCAAACATGACCAGATCAGGGCTCAGCTGTTGAATAAATTCATCGAAGCTGCTGTTATTCAACTCAATGGCAACGGACTGGATTTTCAGCGCTTCTAAATTTGCCATATGATCTGTTTGTTGTGCTGGACTCGCAAACGTGACTGTCCAGTTTTGGTTTCGGTAACTGGTTAATAATTGCATCATACGGCTACCGGCCGCAGAGGAGTTTGGTTCTGGCCATACATAGCCGATTACGAGAATATTCACACTGTACTCTTTTTAATTTAATAGATCGTTGGCGGCTAAAAAATCTTGTTATCTAAGCAAATTAGCTTGCTTCAAGGCTCTTTGCCGACGGGATTCTAAACGGCTAACTTCCAGTAATATATCTTCAACATAGGATAAATGACTGTGAATAGCGTTTTTTGCGGCTTGAGGATCACTGTCCATAATCGCTTGATAAATGGCGGTATGCTGTTCCATTACTTTGCCACGGGCTTCGGAGTGCTGAAATAAATAATCTAAATTTGCCGCGATACTTTGTGCCAACATTTGAAATAATGCCCGCATGGTATGAAGCATAACGGCATTGTGAGCGCATTCCGCTATAGTGAGGTGAAAGGCCGCGTCGAGTTTTGCTTCTAGAGCGGGGTTCTTTTGCTTGTTGGCCTCTATAAGATCATTATAGGATTTTGTGAGTTTTTCTTTATCTTCATCTGTGCTGCGTATGGCGGCATAGTAAGTAGATATGCCCTCCATGGCGTCACGAAACTCGAGTAAGTCATAACGAAATTCTGGATGGGTCGACATGGCTTGCAAAAGCGGGTCACGTAAGTCGCTACCTAGATCTTCGCTGATGTAATTGCCTCCACCTTGCCGACTGACCACCATGCCTTTGGCTTTGAGGTTTTGGATTGCTTCTCTCAAGGAGGGGCGTGAAACATCGAAGCGTTCCGCTAATTCTCTTTCAGGAGGCAGTCTGTCTCCTGGTTTAAGCAGTCCTTCTATCATCATGGTTTCTAATTCTTTAGTAATGAGATCAGAAAGTTTTCCTTGAGAGGGAAGTGAGCGAGACATAACAAAACCTGTTTCTAAAATGAATGCTGAAATCCTAATTGGTAAGACCATTTTTTTCAATTGAAAATCAAGCTAATTGCACTTTTTTCCCTATATATAAAGACTTTGGTTGATTTTATCTAGAGAGCATGTCTAAAATAAAGGAAATATTGGTAATACTGGTATTACCAATATTGAAAAAATAAAAATTAATCTCTACTTTATTGTTTGTGCGATACGTTTTTAGGTTTGTTTTGTGCCGAGCTACTAGCATTCGTACTTGAGGAATCATCATGCCTGTTCATCACTTTATTCCAGAAGAGCCGTTAGTTGAATCGCTTACTGATGCTCTTTCAACGCCATTAAAGCTCTATCCGACGAAACCTGAAAAAGTCTATGTTTTTGGAACCTGCTTGGTGGATTTGTTTTATCCCGAGGCTGGTATGTCAGGGGTGGTTTTATTAGAGCATGCTGGTGTGGAAGTCTTATTTCCACAGGATCAAACATGTTGCGGCCAACCTGCTTATACTTCAGGGTATAAAGAAGAAGCTAGACTGGTGGCTTTGGCTCAGATGTCAATTTTTGGTGAAGATTATCCGATTGTTGTTCCCTCTGGTTCCTGCGGCGGCATGATGAAAACGCATTATCCACGATTATTTGAAGGGACTGAGCATCATCAACAAGCACTGGATTTTTCAGAGCGCATTTACGAACTCACCGATTTTTTAGTGCATGTTTGTGACTTATCTTTAGAGGATAAGGGAGAGCGGACTAAGATTGCGCTACATACTTCATGCAGTAGCCGACGAGAAATGAAAACAACGGATTCTGGAAAATTGTTGTTGGGACAACTGAAAAATGTGGCTTTAGTTGAGCCTAAAAAAGTGACCGAATGCTGTGGCTTTGGAGGGGCATTTTCAGTCAGACACTCTGAAATATCGAGCGCCATGGTGAAGGACAAGGTAATGCATTTGTCGAATACTAAAGCCGATGCTTTTTTGAGCTCAGATTGCGGATGTTTAATGAATATTAAAGGGGCGGCTGAAAAAGATAAGAGTGCGTTAACGCTGAGAAGAGGAGAGCATTTACTGAGTTTTGTGGCTCGTCGAGCTGGATTGATAGCTGATGGAGTAGAGGTATGAGTACAACGACAGGAAGTTTTCAACAGCGAAGTGATGTGGCCATACAGGATAAAAAACTCAGAGCGAACTTTCTGTCTGCGATGGATGGGCTAATGGAAAAACGAGATTTGGCTTTTGATGACAAAACGCAATTGGAAGCGTTGCGAATCCTTGGCGCTCAAGTGAGGCAAAATGCTTTAGTAAAACTGCCAGAATTATTGGTTGAATTAGAAACAAAATTAACTCAACGAGGCGTGCAAGTTCATTGGGCACAAACTCCTGACGAAGCCGTTGATATTATTCAATCGATCACGTTGAAAGAGAAAGCCCAAAAAATTATTAAGGGTAAATCCATGGTGTCAGAGGAGATTCATCTGAATGACAAAATGGAGCAGGTGGGTGTTACCTGCCTTGAATCCGATCTTGGTGAGTACATTGTTCAATTGGCGAAAGAAACTCCTTCGCATATTGTTATGCCTGCAATTCATAAAAACACCGCTGAGATTGCTGATTTATTGCATGAAAAAACAGGGATAGAGCGCAAAGAAGATGCACTCTATATGACGGAGCAGGCAAGGCAACAATTACGTAAAAATTTCATGGAAGCGGATATCGGATTATCTGGAGTGAACTTTGCCGTGGCTGAGACAGGCACCTTATGCCTCGTAGAAAATGAAGGCAATGGCCGTCTGACGACAACGGTTCCAAAAACTCACATCGCCATCATGGGTATTGAAAAGGTAGTTGAAAAGCTGGAAGACACGGCGCCATTGTTAAGTTTGTTAACGCGCAGTGCTACGGGTCAGCCTATTACAACCTATTTTAATATGATCTCGGGGCCTCGAAAGGAGAATGAGCTTGATGGGCCTGAAACGGTTCACCTCGTTTTATTGGATCATGGACGCACTCAAATGTATCAAGATGATGAATTGCTGGATACATTACGCTGTATTCGTTGTGCCGCCTGTATGAATCATTGTCCTGTGTATACTCGCATTGGCGGTCATGCATATGGGTTTACTTACCCTGGACCTATCGGCAAAATTTTAATGCCTCATTTAGAAGGGCTGGATGACACCCAATCTTTGCCGACGGCTTCGAGTCTATGTGGAGCGTGTGCTGAAGTTTGTCCTGTGAAAATCCCTATTCCGGATTTATTGGTTCGTTTAAGAGAAGAGGCAAATCATCCAAATCCCCAGGACAGCTATATAAAGGGCGCAGGCATTAAACGACATGGTATGGAGCCCGTTTTGTGGTCAATGTGGCGTTGGTGGCATCAAAGAGGGACTCGCTATCACATTATGACATCCATGCTGACGAAATTACATTTTTTACAGCCTAGTAAATTAGCGCCTTGGACGAACAAGAGAACCCTGCCTAAAATGGCGAAAAAATCGTTTCATCAACAAATGAAAGCACGCACAGATAGACTTAAGAAAGGGGCATTACGATGAATGCTAGACAGGCTATTTTAGATAAATTACAGCAGTCTTCATTGAAGCGAATAGGAGATGGGGATGTGATTCCTGATAGACCCGGTTTTCAAGTGATGCAAAGGGAGAGGAAAAGTAATGCTCAACTAAGTCAGCAATTTGAAAACATGATGGCTAAGGTGAAAGGGGAGGTGATTCGAGTCCCTCAAGAAGAGCTTGAAAGTAGGCTTAATGCTATTATTGAAGCAAAAGCGATTAAGACTCTGTTACTGTCACCAGAAAGCCCTTATAAAGCGTCTTTTAGTGGATTACTGGATGAGGTGAGAATTTATGACAAGGCCATTGAAAGCTGGAAAGAAGCGTTATTTAACGATATAGATGCCGCTATTACTTCGACACTAGGTGGTATCGCAGAAACGGGTACATTAGTGTTATGGCCCAGCGTTTCAGAGCCACGCCTGATGTCTTTAGTACCGCCAATTCACATTGCTATTTTGTATGAGTCTCAGATGCAACCAACTTTTTGGCATTTTATGCACCATCATAACTGGTCTGAAGGTATGCCGACGAATGCGCTGCTTATATCAGGTCCTTCAAAAACAGCAGATATTGAACAAACTTTGGCTTATGGGGTGCATGGGCCTAAAGAATTAGTGATTGTTTTGGTTGAAGAATAACACGCTAGCCTAACCGCTTTACTAATCGTTATGGAAGTGAGTAGTTAGGCTTATCTATTAACGGGGTTAATAACGTAAAGCATCGATTAATATGGGGCTTTGTTGCATGATGTTTACACCAACGCTCTTTACAGAGTTCTGAAACGACAAATTGAGACATCTTACCTGCACTATTGTATTATTCTCTTCTGAAGTGCTTGCCTGAAAGTGTTAGTCGATTATTGTTCAATTCAGGTGTGGCATCTACTACACAAAATGCGAGAGATTTTTTTATGATAATACAGCCTAAAATCAGAGGTTTTATTTGTACAACCACACACCCAACGGGATGTGACTTGAATGTTAAAGAGCAGATTGAACTGACTAAACAAAAAGGTCAGATTAAAGACGGTCCTAAGAAAGTACTCGTGATTGGATCTTCAAGTGGTTATGGTTTGTCTTCACGTATTGCAGCGGCTTTTGGATCCGGTGCGGCAACGTTAGGCGTATTTTTTGAAAAACCAGCGACAGAAAAGAAAACAGGTACTGCGGGTTGGTATAATGCAGCGGCCTTTGAAAAATATGCCCATGAAGCAGGGCTTTATGCAAAAAGCATTAACGGTGATGCGTTCTCAAATGAAGCACGTGAAAAAGTCATTGAGTTGATCAAGGCGGACCTTGGTCAAGTTGATATGGTGGTTTACTCTTTAGCGTCGCCAGTACGTAAATTGCCTGATACAGGTGAAGTCGTCCGTTCGGTATTAAAGCCCATTGGCGAAACGTACCGTTCAACGGCAATAGATACCAATAAAAATGTGATCATTGATGCTGAAATCGAACCTGCTACAGAGGAAGAAATTGAAGCAACTAAAATCGTAATGGGTGGGCAAGATTGGGAACTTTGGATGGACGCTTTGCAATCTGCAGGTGTGTTAGCTGAAGGTGCTCGCACTGTTGCTTATTCTTACATAGGTTCGGATATTACTTGGCCAATATACTGGCATGGTGCGCTAGGTAAGGCGAAAGAAGATTTAGATCGTGCGGCAACAGCAATCAATGCTCAGTTGTCTCAAACGGGCGGTGGTGCAAATGTTGCTGTATTGAAGTCTGTGGTGACACAAGCGTCCTCAGCGATTCCAGTCATGCCTTTGTATCTTGCGATGGTCTTTAAAATCATGCGTGAGCAAGGTGTTCATGAAGGGTGTTTGGATCAAGTGTACCGTATGTTCTCTGAACGTTTGTACAATGGATTAACTCCTGAAGCATTAACGGATGAGTCGAATCGTTTGCGTCTGGATGATTTAGAATTACGAGATGATATTCAGGCGGCATGTCGTGACTTGTGGCCTCAAGTGACCTCTGAAAACCTATTTGAAATGACCGACTACCAACTGTATAAAGATGAATTTTTGAAATTATTTGGCTTTGGTGTAGACGGTGTGGATTATGAGGCTGATGTCAGTCCTGAAGTCGACTTTGATGTTATTACGCTTTAGTTAACAATAGGCTACAAAAAAGGAGTAAGTGGATTTCTCTTACTTCTTTTTTATTATGCAAAGATAGCCTACTATGATTACTGTGTAATATTGAGTAATGCTATGATGACATCCTTGAAATTTCTAAGAAAAAAGAGCTGTGTCGTGTTGAGCCTATTGTTGGGTGCACTGTCTGTATCTCATGCTTTTTCTCAAGAAATACAAATTAGAGAGGTTGATGTTATCTACGGCAATCAAGTCATTCGAGGTAAGCATCAAATAGTGTTTTCTTCTCCGCCTGAAGTAGGTATTGTTCCAGCAGAAAAAACGCAAGTGGTAAACTTAGGACCAAATGTGATCATAGGCTCTCAAGAGGACAGTCGCTCTTATTTAGAAGTGTCAAAAATTGCTGCGCGTGAACAGGAAATTTACAATGAGGTGAATCGAAGGACGGAAGAAGCGCCTTTTACGGTATTGTTTACTGGGAATATACCTGCTGAAATACAAGCGAAGCGTTTGCAATTGATGCCAGAGGTAGGAGTCTTTGGGGACCAGCTAAATAAATTAGAAAAGGATCAAGCCGCTAGTCAAGTAACAGAAAGCCAAGACGAAGTGTATATCCCCGAGAATATTCCAGGAGTACAAGTCTTTGGTACTGATGAAGCCGCTGAAGATAAAACAGACGAAGCGTTATTAGAAAAACTGATTGGAGGTTGATTTCTAGAAAGTCGTTATTAACAGTGTTCTTCATTCCTGTTAATTATTAAGTTTCTAAATAAGCCTTTTCTAATCGAGATCTTAAATTCTGCAACCCCTTGCCATGATTAACTGTCTTCCATGCCATGAATAAATCACATTTTTTTACGGCTTCAGGGAAGTCCAAATGAATAAATAGCTGCTTATCTAGATAGGGTTGAATACGGTTTTTGGGGAGAAATCCGATGCCAATGCCTGCAAGTACCGCCTCTATTTTTTGATTAACAGAAGAAACGAAAAAGTGTTGGCTTTCTTCAATTAAATTGCTCGACCGAGGGATTTCGCCTTTTACAGAATCATGTACTACAACTGTACGAAATTGACGTAAATCGCTTTTATTGAGCGGTTGTTCGTATTGCAAAAGAGGATGGTTGGCTTTTACTACCAGTAATAGGTCAAGGGTGTCTATTTTGACGGCACGGAGTCCTTGTTGGCTAGGTATAGGCTCAGGTGCACCAATCACCAAATCGACTTCATCTTTTATGAGTGCTTCCCACGTTCCGTTCATTACTTCTTCTTTGATGTCTATCTCTATTGAGGGGTGCTCGTATAAAAAATCAGCCATAACATTAAATATTTTTTCATTATCTAAAATTGAATCAATGGCTATTCTGATTTTAGGCTCCCATCCATGAGCTATGGTTTGAGTTTGTTCGGTGATTTTACTGACAGCGGTTAAAACCTTTCTCCCTTCTTCTAATAAATGTTGACCTGCAGGTGTTAATACGGAACGCCTACCTTGTCGAACAAACAGCGTTACCCCTAATTGTTCTTCCAGTTTTTGAACGATATAAGACAGGGCGGATGGTACTTTATTTAACTGTTCCGCGGCCGCTGCGAAGCTACCTCTTCTCTCTATGGCATCTAAAACGAGTAAGGATTCAAGAGTAAGCAGAGATGTATTCATTGCTAGAACCTCAGTAAGTGATTTGCTTTAAATAAAAGTTAAAATGGAATGTTCAAAATTTTTGAATGATTCATTCTAAAAATAGAGCTTATTGAAACTTTTTACAATCACTACAATGGCCACATCTTAAATTAATTAGAACTTACGTTCTGGGAGTGACCTTATGAATGCATCAATTTTAATGAATGTTATGAAAACACAGAATACCCTTTCGTCTTTGCCTCTGCGGTTAATCGCGGGAATTATTTTTTCTGCCCATGGAGCACAGAAGTTATTTGCTTGGTTTGGTGGCTATGGTCTTGACGGTACCGGGCAATGGATGGAATCGATTGGTATTGCGCCCGGTTTCTTAATGGCTTTACTTGCAGGTAGTGCCGAATTTTTTGGGGGTATCTTGTTAATTTTAGGGCTATTTACTAGGCCTGCCGCATTTGCATTAGCTGTGACTATGCTGGTTGCGATTTTTACAGTGCATATTGGTAACGGCTTATTTATGTCAAATAACGGTTATGAATTTGGGCTCACTTTATTGGCAATGAGTGTGGCTTTAATTTTCCAAGGTGGTGGTAAATTTTCTATCGATGCGGCATTAAGTAATAAATAATAACCGTTATTGTTCTGTTGTTTGAGCGCTAAGTTTTTAACTATTGGGGAGTGTGTCATGGGATTAATTGTTGATGGTAAGTGGGTTGATCAATGGTATAGCACCAAAGACTCTAAAGGTAATTTTGAAAGGCAAGAAAGTCGTTTTCGACATGCGGTTTCTTCGGAAGAAGGTAGCTTGTATCAAGCAGAGAGTGGTCGCTACCATCTTTATGTTTCCCTTGCTTGCCCTTGGGCTCATCGTACTTTGATTTTTCGCATTCTTAAAGGGTTGGAAAAACACATCAGTGTGAGTGTGGTGAAGGCTGAAATGCTTGAAAATGGTTGGGAGTTCGGTGATCAGGGTGATCCATTATTTCATTTAGACTATGTCTATCAGCTGTATCTTCAAGCCGCTCCTGATTATGAAGGGCGCGTAACTGTGCCTATCCTTTGGGATAAGAAAACCAATACAATTGTGAACAATGAATCCAGTGACATTATTCGTATTTTAAACTCGTCTTTTAATGCGATAACAGAAAATGACGATGATTACTATCCTGTAGAGTTAAGAAGTGAAATCGATAGCGTTAATGAACGTATTTACAACACGGTGAATAATGGTGTTTATCGAGCTGGCTTTGCGACAACTCAAGAGGCTTATGATATGGCCTATCATGAATTGTTTGATAGTTTAGATTGGCTAGAAGATCGCTTATCTAAGCAACGATATTTAGTAGGAGATAGGCTGACAGAAGCAGATTGGCGTTTATTCACAACCTTAATACGTTTTGATGCGGTTTATCACGGTCATTTTAAATGCAATCGTAATAAATTATCTGAGTTTGAGAACTTGAGCAATTATCTAAGGGAGTTATTCCAGATTTCAGGAGTCGCTGCCACCGTTGATTTAGACTATTCCAAACGACATTACTACGCGAGCCACAAAACGATTAACCCAACCGGGGTTGTACCGTTAGGTCCATTGCAATCATTTGACGTACCTCATAATAGAGCCAGCTTGTTTTTATAGGAGAATAATATGATTAAGCATTTCCCCTTTCAACAATTAGGTAAAGCTGATCATGGTTGGTTGAAAGCGAATCATCATTTTAGTTTTGCTCACTACTATAATCCTAGCCGCATGGAGTTTGGTGTATTGAGAGTGATAAATGATGACTGGGTTGAGCCGGGTCAGGGCTTTCCAGCGCATCCCCATAATAATATGGAAATTATTACTTTTGTTAGAAGCGGTTCGGTGACCCATGAAGACAATAAAGGAAATAAAGGGGTGACTGAGAATGGGGAAGTGCAAGTCATGAGTGCGGGAACGGGGATTGTGCATTCTGAATATAACCTTTCTCAAGATCCGTTAACGATTTATCAGATATGGATTGAGCCAAATCAACGTAATGTTAAGCCCAGATGGGATTCAAAAAATTTCCTAATCGTAGTAAAGACGATCGTTTAAGTTTATTAGTGTCTGGTTATCCGGAGGATAAAGAAGACGCGCTTTTTATTCACCAAGATGCGCGTATTTATGGTGGGAAAGTTTCAAAGTCGGCCAAATTTGATCATCAGATTACCCATCAAATTTACGTTTTAGCATCGAGTGGTCGCTTTAATATCATTACTGATGATGCCGTTATTACCTTAAATAAAGGTGATGGTGCGGAAATAACCAAAGTAGATTCGATTCTTTTTGACGTCATTGAAGACAGTGAAATATTAGTGATTGATGCCCCACGTCGATGACTTTTACCTAATAGAGCAATAACTATCTAATAGAACAACCACTCCCTAGTAGTGAAATAATACCCCTTTGGCTTTGTATTAAAGTCAGAGGGCTTTTTACTTTTTAAAGGCGAGGGGATTACTTCGCTTCTTTTGAGAGTAAGCGTCAGTTTCGAGTTTATCAGTAGAATATTCATTTTTTTCAAATGCATTTTCATCTTCGTATTTTTCTCCTTTCGACAGCGCATTGCCTAACCTATAGCGCTTTCATTGTTATTAATCATAAGATGATAGCCTTTAAATTGTGATCACCACTGGTTTTGTTATGATCACAATGCTGGATTTTAATGACGAGTTAGACTGGCATTTTTTATAAGTGTGACAAAAAACGATAGGGTTTAAACATTGCAATAGTGATGATTACTTATCATGGATGTGCTTAGAAAGGTGAACTGAATATGCTCTTAGCTGTCAAAGTCTTTATAGGTGCTATGAGGATCTCATCGAAAATCACAATAGTGATGTAGAATACGGTTTTCTTATTTGTGCTTTAACTTGTTTCTGAGGAGGAGTTCGCTTGTTGGATAATGTAGCGGCGGCAGTAAATAGCGCTCTTGAATTAAATGGTTTAGTAGAATGATATCCCTATAAAAATAGGGGTAATTATGATGTATAAGAGCATCGTAGACGCTAGGTTCTTTGTTGTGTTTAATCTTTTATGGGAATGTTTTTATGGAAATAATAGCCGATTTTGCATACGGTTTTTTAGAGTTTTTATCTCTTGCTTTTGCGGCTGGACTCGCTGTTATTGTCGTAGCAGTGATCTATATGTATATAGTCGATGTTAATCAATCAGAGCAAACGATACGTCGAAACTACCCCGTTATTGGTCGCTTACGTTATAAATTTGAACATCTAGGTGAGTTTTTTCGCCAGTACTTTTTTGCACAAGATCGTGAAGAGTTACCTTTCAATAGAGCCCAAAGAGCTTGGGTCTACCGAGCTGCCAAAAATGTTGATTCAACAGTGGCTTTCGGTTCTACGCGACCACTAGATAAGCCGGGTGATCTGTTGTTTTTAAACTGTCCTTTTCCAACATTAGAAGAAGAAGCGGAAGAAGCGTCTTTTGTAACGATTGGGCCTTATGCAAAGCAACCCTATGTAACGAATTCCATTTATAATATTTCTGGGATGAGTTTTGGTGCATTATCAGTACCTGCTGTAAAAGCGTTATCAACAGGTGCTAAAAAAGCTGGCGTATGGATGAATACGGGTGAAGGTGGACTGTCTTCGTATCATCTACAGGGTGGGTGTGACATTGTTTTCCAGATAGGCACGGCTAAATATGGTGTGCGTGATGAGCATGGACAATTAAGTGATGAAAAACTTAAAGAGATAGCTTCTCATGAGCAAGTGAAAATGTTTGAAATCAAAATGAGTCAGGGGGCTAAGCCTGGAAAGGGCGGAATTCTTCCTGGTGAAAAGGTGACTGAGGAAATAGCGGCTATACGGGGGATTGTGGTGGGACATGACTCCATTAGTCCTAATGGTCATCCAGATATTCGTAATATTGATGATTTATTGGATATGATTCATAGGGTACGTGAAGTGACAGGTAAGCCAGTGGGGTTTAAGGCGGTAATAGGCACATCTGAATGGATTAAAGAATTATGCCTTAAAATTCATGAACGTGGTATTGAGTCGGCGCCAGACTTCATTACGATAGACAGTGCCGATGGTGGCACAGGGGCGGCACCGCAAAGTTTAATGGATTATATGGGGACACCGCTAAAGCGCAGTTTACCTAAGGTGATTGATATTCTATTACGTTATAACTTAAAAGACCGCGTGAAGGTGATTTGTTCTGGGAAAATGGTTAATCCTTCTGATGTTGCCTATGCACTTTGTATTGGTGCTGACTTCATTGTATCGGCGCGTGGTTTTATGTTTGCTCTTGGTTGTATCCAAGCGTTGCAATGTAATAAAAATACCTGCCCCACAGGCATCACAACACATGACCCTAAGTTGCAGCAGGGTTTGATTCCTGCGAATAAGGCGGAAAGGGTGGCTTATTTTGTGAAAAATATGCGCAAAGAGTTAGGGATTATTGCGCATTCATGTGGCGTAGTCGAACCGAGAAAGCTTGGGCGTAGTCATGCTGAACTCGTGAATGAATTGGGTATACCGATGCCTATGTCTGAAGTTTACCCTATGCCAGAAGTAAAAAAGGAATTCATTAATACGGAAGCGTTATAAGAGTTACCGATTTATTTGTATATCGCTATATTACTGCAAAATATCAACGTCCGTTCTACTCTGGGGAGAAGAGGTTAAATTTTTAACCACTTCCCTCCATCTATGTTATCAAGTGTTAGTGGGTGATTGTGAATGAGTAGGCGAGTCGCATTACCATTACGTATTTTATCTTGATAGAAGTGGATAAACTCTTCCATTGAAATAGCATCCAGTGTTTCAATCAGCCTTTCTTTTCTTTTAAAGTCGGGCGCTAGTTTTGCAATTTCACGCCAATCTCTTCCTGTCGTTTCTTTAAGGCTTTTCGGTTCTCTTAAAAGGCTCTGCATAATAGTGGTTTTTGCCTTGTCAAAGCGATAGCGGCTTAGCTCCTCTATTCTAGAGTGCTGATTCGTAATAAAGCGTTCAATGGCCGTCACTATCTCGGTGTTACTGCGATTAGGGGACTGTACGGTAAAAGCGAGACTAGGGATGTTTTGCATGACAAAATTATGCGTACTGACAATATAACCAAACTGTTGTCTAGTTCTTAAAGAGCTATAAAACTCGGTGGCAAACAGCTGATTCAGAATGGCAAAATACATTTTGCTTTTAAGTTCATTGTCTAGCGTTAATCCTGTTTGTTCTCTAATAACGTATAAAACTGATTGATCTTTACTATTCGCGGTAAACTCGTGAGTAAGGCGATCGGTTACGGCTAGCGTTACCGCATCATTTTCAACACCAGTTTGATTGTTCAAGTAAGGTTTGGTTGTTGATAGTAAGGTGTTCGCAAATTGTTGGCTTTGGGCGTGGGTAACATTGCCATTACTAAAGGCAACCAGATTAAATGAGTTCAACCTTGGTTTCATAAAACCAATCAGATCATCAAAAGTGAGCGAAGGTAATACTTCGATCATTTTACTATTAGGGATACTTTCTTCGGTAATTAAATCAGAAAGTTGAGAAATAGCGAGTTGATAAGGTGGTGTGTTTATTTGATTCGATAAATCTTTAAGTAGCTGTTTTTTATTTTCTTCAAAACGATCTTCTGATGGTTTAAATGTTAAAAAATCGTTTAGTAATTGCTTTAAATAATCAAACTGTTTGTCTGAGTAACCACTAGTGTTGATTGTTACGCCGTTTAAGTGAGGGTAAATACGATAACCCAGTCCAGCCACATAAGGTAAATAGGTTTGTTCACTCATGGCCTCATCAAATAGCCTGGTTAATAATCTATTCAAAAGGTAGTGTTGGGCTGTGTCTGCCGCATTAGCAAAGCGGATAGATAGAAAGTGGTTACTTGCTGGTTTATCAAAGCGATTATCGGACCTATGCCAATAAACCAGTCCAGGACGTTGGAAAATTAGCCTTGGGTGCTCATCGAATTCATTAATGGTGTCTAAGTTATCCGGTAAAAATGGATTGGCTTCTGGTAATGAGATCTGTCCGATCTCATAGGGATCTAGAAATAACTGCCGTAAGTGTTGATTTGGCGTTAAATTGGCATATTTGCTTTTATACCAAGTTTCAGTGTTCCAAGAGGTTTCTTTATCAGACCAGGAGTTTGGAAAGCCTTTCTTGCTAATTAACTGCACTAGCATATTGTCAACATTAAGATAGGGCATTAATGATTCTATGTCCTGCACCGCTGCTGTTTCGCTTATTTTAAAAGAGGAGAGAATATCCTCTGCTGGATAGCGTAATACGCGACTTGATAAAATCGACGACAACCTGATCGGATGAATATAATCGTAATATTCAAATCCTAAACGACTCAGTGTCTGGCTTTCTTCTAGATAAAGAGGCTCAATAGGTGAGTTTTTGAGCACTCTAATTGCATGAGCAACCGCTTTCACTACCTCATCTATGTGCTCTAATCCTGAGTCTGTCAAGCGGATGCTCAAGCTAAATAGTTGTTCTTTTCCAAATGGTGTACCTGTGCTTGCACCTAAGGCATTGGCCCAATCCTGTTGCTTTAGATAGGAGAGTAAAGAGCCTGCTCCTTCATGGCCTAGGATATAGGTTAGATACTGAGCTGGTTTACTTTTGTATTTTTCCTGTTGTGTGGGAATTGGGAAATAAAACTGTATTTTCTGAATATCAGCAATCGGTTCAATAAACTGTACACTAGGTGTGTTGTTTAATGTCAGAGGTTGCTGTGGAGTGGTATCAATTATCTTTGTCGGCTGACCTTTAATGTTCTGAAAGTAGGTATTGGTCAGGGCTTCTAAGCGTTCAATAGGCAGTTTGGATATGAGTGTGAGCGCCATATTATTGGCTTTATAGTAGGTATCAAAAAGCAAGCGTAATTGTGCTTGTAAATCTAAGTTGGGCCTGTCTTTTAGGGTCTCTAAGTTGCCGACACTAAATCGACTTTGAGGGTGTTCTGGGTTTAATAGTGTTTTGAAGGCTTGGTTGGCACGCCTTGAATCATCGTTGATTTTAGACAGGTATTCCGAATGGACGGCATTCTTTTCTCTATCGGTAAATTCTTTGCTAAATAATGGGCTAATAAAAAACTGAGAAAACCTATCGAGTGCTTCTGGGTACGATTCTTCTCTAATATCAAAGTAATAATTGGTTGTGTTACTACTGGTATATGCATTGTTTGCGCCACCATTTTCAGTAATAAAAGCCTGGTAGGCGGATGCGTCAGGGTACTTTTCTGTTCCAAGAAATAGCATGTGTTCTAGGAAGTGTGCCAAGCCTTCCTGCTGTTTGGGGTCTTGATAAGAGCCAACATTAACAGAAAGAGATGCTGATGATTTCTCAGCGATAGGATCGGACACTAATAAAACGCGTAATCCATTTTCGAGCTGCAGGCTTTTGTATGTATTTTGATCATTGTTGCTTTTGTTTATCGTGGTCATTTGATTTAGGGTTTCAGATGAAGTGCTGTTTGCGGTTGCTGAGTTTGGATGTATAAAAACAAAGGCAAGCAAGGCTAGGATAATGGGTGTATCTAGATAAGGAATTTTCATTTTTTCAGAGTACAGCAATGATAATAAGCTGTGTAGATGTAACAGAGTTTTTTTGTGAAAAAAGTGAGTTTTTTCTGATTTATGCATTTAAAAGTATCTAAGTTGTATGGTTCTAACGCTTTTAAGGATTGTGTCTTGTAATGTGTTGAAGTTTACCTAGCATTATTGTTTAACACATGATGCTAGGTAAAGTGAATAATCATGGGTTATTTGGAGGCTTGACGTTTGGGCTGTGCGTCAATAGATTGGCCGTTCACTTCTGTGCTATCATTTCCCATCAAGTATAAATAGAGAGGCATTAGGTCATCGGGAGCGGCAACAGAAGCTGGATTTTCAGCCGGGTAGGCTCTGGCTCTCATATTGGTGCGTGTTGCGCCTGGGTTAATGGCATTAACGCGAATATTAGATGTGTTTTCTAGCTCGTCGGCGAGCAGTTGCATCATGGCTTCGGTTGCAAATTTAGAGATCGCATACGCCCCCCAGTAAGCTCTGGCTTTACGGCCTACGCTGGATGTTGTGAATACAATAGAGCCTTCAGGTGCTTCCAGTAAAAGAGGCATTAAGGATTGGGTGAGTAAAAACTGACTGGAGACATTGACCCGCATAACTTGTTCGAATGTGCTAGGTTCATAATTCGCTAGGCCTGTCCTGTCGCCTAATATACTCGCATTGTGCAGAATGCCATCAATACGGCCAAATTCGGACTCTATAGTATTGGCAATTTCAATGTAATCGTGTTCGGCCGCTGAGTCTAGGTTCAAAGGTACTATGGCCGCTTGAGGGTAGCCCCTTTCTTCTATTTCATCGTATACATGTTCAAGTTTTTTTGTGGTGCGTCCTAATAGAATGACCGTTGCGCCATGAGCGGCATAGCTTAATGCCGCTGAGCGTCCTATGCCATCTCCCGCACCAGTAACGAGAATGACTTTGTCTTTTAAGAGGTCATTGGGAGCTTGGTAGTCGAGCATAAATAATCCTTACTCTCATTTTTGAGAGTTAATAGAGATGTTGCTTATCTTAAGCTGGCTTGTGCGTATTCATAAGATAGTTTACGGATACATCTTTTTCATTAAGTTTATAGATTTTAGAAAGAGGGTTGTAAGTCATCCCCATAAGGTTCTCTACTTCTAACCCTGCTCTTCTTGCGTAGTTATTGAGCTCTGATGGCTGGATGAATTTAGCGTAGTCGTGTGTACCTTTTGGGAGCATGTTTAGCACATACTCGGCGCCAATTACGGCAAATAAGTAAGCTTTTGGGTTACGATTAATCGTGGAAAAAAATACGTGCCCACCTGGTTTAACTAGTTTTGCGCAAGCGGTGATAACAGACGCGGGATCTGGAACATGCTCAAGCATTTCTAGGCAGGTAACCACATCATATTGCCCTGCTTCTCTTGCTGCGATTTCTTCTGCAGTAATGCGTTCGTAGTCGACTTCTAAGTTACTTTCCAATAGGTGTAAGCGAGCTACACCTAGAGGCGCCTCACCCATGTCGATACCTTTGACTTTTGCTCCTAGTGCGGCCATCGCTTCTGATAAAATGCCGCCGCCACAACCGATATCGATTACTTTTTTATCTTGCAGTGAAACGGCATCATTAATGTAGTTAATGCGTAATGGGTTAATTTCGTGTAATGGTTTAAATTCACTCTCTTGGTCCCACCAGCGGCTGGCAAGAGCTTCAAATTTGGCAATTTCGTGAGTGTCTACATTTTGCGATTCAGTTGTCATTTTAAATACCCGTGTATAACTAAAAAGGTTAATTCTGCTGTACGAATGTCTGGTTTGAACGGTTTATTTTTTGATGCCATCTGTTTACGTTAAATCGTAATTCATTGGTATCAATCGTCGTTAGTTTATGGTTCTTAAGGAGTACGTTTCCGGCGACCCAGACATGGCTTATTTGGTTTCTGGTGGCGGTGTATATTAATTGAGAAATAGGATTGTAAATAGGCATGTTTGATAGGTCGTCTAAGGAAGTGGCGCATAAATCCGCCGATTTTCCTATTTCAATCGAGCCGGTAATATGATCTATATTGAGCGCCTTAGCACCTTCAATTGTAGCCATTTTTAATGTGGCTTCCGCATCAAGTGCAGTGGCATCATTGCCGACCGCTTTGGCTAGTAAAGAGGCTGTACGCATTTCTCCAAGCATGTCTAAGTCGTTATTGCTGGCGGCGCCATCTGTGCCTAGGGCAACCGTCACGCCCGCCTGTTTTAATGCGTTTACAGGGCAAAAACCACTGGCGAGTTTTAGGTTGGATTCTGGGCAATGAAGTACTTTAACTTGGTGTTCTGCTATTAGCTCAATTTCATGTTCTGTTAGTTGGGTCATATGCACCGCTTGAAGCTTATTGTTAAGCATGCCAACACGTTTCAGCCTAGCTAAAGGACGGCAAAAAAATTGTGCTAAAGAGTCTGTGATTTCAGCTTGTGTCTCGTGAACATGCATTTGAATCATGCAACCCAGATCTTGAGCGGTGTGTACTACTTTAGTTAACTCTTCGTCTGACAGTATATAAGGGGAGTGGGGGCCAAGCACGCCATTGATTAAAGTGGATTCTTTAAATTGTAAGTGTGTATCGATGGCGCGACTAAGGTATTCATCTGTTGAATTAGCCCATGCGGTCGGCATCGTTAAAATGGTGGGGCATAATTGCGCTCGAATCCCTACTTTTTCTGCTGTCATACCGACATTATTAGAGAAGAAATAGTTATCACTAAATGTTGTGGTGCCGCTTTTAATCATTTCGGCAATGGCGAGCTCTGTGCCTGTATTAACGAAATCGTCTGAAAGCCATTTTGCTTCGTTTGGCCAAATGTGTTCTTTCAGCCAAGTCATTAATGGTAGGTCGTCAGCGTACCCTCTGAAAAGGGTCATAGCAGCATGTCCGTGGGTGTTAATAAAACCAGGAGTTAGTATTTGATTTTCTAGGGCGAAATGATGGTTGGTTTGATAATGATTAGGCCATTCATTAGTCGGTAAAATAGCTAAGATAGTGCCATTTTGTATAACCACGCTGTGATCACTCAAAAGGCCTTGGGAGGAGGATGTTGCAATCCATTTGGGGGATACAATGGTATCAACCCATAGCGTATTTAATTGATTGCTCATAATGCGTCCTTAAGAAAGATAATTTGATTATAGCGTTACAAGTATAATCTACCAAGTTGTAGGTCATTTTCTTGATACTAAATCACTGAAAAATAGAGGGTATTGTATAAAAAATGCGCTTAGAGTGGTCTGTGCTTTATTTTAGCGTAAAACATAGGGGGATATATGGGAGTTCTGTAAAGGCTTGTGATACAATACCGCGCTTATAAAAAAAGATATTCATGGAGTATATTGAACTCCACGTCATAAGGATCGGTTGTACCTATGGGTGAATTAGCCAAAGAAATCATTCCCGTCAGTATCGAAAATGAATTAAAAAGTTCGTATCTCGATTATGCTATGAGCGTTATCGTTGGACGTGCATTACCAGATGCAAGAGATGGTTTGAAGCCAGTGCATCGCCGAGTTCTTTTTGCAATGAACGAACTCAAAAACGACTGGAATAAACCGTATAAAAAATCGGCTCGTATTGTCGGTGATGTTATTGGTAAGTACCACCCTCATGGTGATACTGCAGTTTACGATACTATCGTTCGTATGGCGCAACCTTTTTCAATGCGTTATACCTTAATCGATGGGCAAGGTAACTTTGGTTCTGTTGATGGTGATAACGCGGCGGCGATGCGTTATACCGAAATTCGAATGGAAAAAATCTCCCATCACCTATTGATGGACCTTGAGAAAGAGACGGTTAATTTTGTACCCAATTATGATGGTACAGAATTTATGCCGGAAGTCTTGCCAGCTCGTGTTCCGGGGTTGTTGGTTAATGGGTCTGCAGGTATTGCGGTAGGCATGGCGACTAACATTCCTCCGCATAACCTTAATGAAGTGATTGATGGTTGTCTTGCTGTTGTAGATAATCCAGAAATATCTATAGATGAGTTGATGGATTTTGTTCCTGGTCCTGATTTTCCAACGTCGGCGTTTATAAATGGTCGAGCGGGTATTGTCGAGGCTTATAAAACGGGGCGAGGACGCATCTACATGCGTGCTCGACATCATATTGAAGAAATGGACAAGGCTAATCGACAAGCCATCGTTTTTACGGAAATACCTTATCAGCTAAATAAAGCCAAAGTCATTGAAAAAATTGCTGAGCTAGTAAAAGAGAAAAAATTAGAAGGCATTAGTGAGTTACGCGACGAATCTGATAAAGATGGTATGCGTATCGTGATCGAATTGCGTCGTGGTGAAAATGCGGACGTTGTCGTCAATAACTTGTTTACTCAAACTCAGTTGCAATCTGTTTTTGGGATCAATATGGTCGCTTTGGTAGAGGGTCGTCCTCAGCTATTGAATTTAAAGCAAATTTTAGAATGCTTTGTTAAGCACCGCCGAGAAGTGGTGACACGTCGTACTATATTTGAATTGCGTAAAGCGCGTGAACGCGGGCATATCTTAGAAGGTTTAGCGGTTTCTTTGGTTAATATTGATCGCGTGATCGAGTTGATTAGAATGTCCCCAACATCGGCAGAAGCCAAAGAAAAATTAATTTCTGAAGGTTGGCAGCCTGGTGATGTTATGGCCATGCTTGAAAGAGCGGGAGCGGATGCTTGCCGTCCGGATAACTTAGATGCTCAGTATGGCTTTAATAACGGAACGTATCATTTATCTCCTGACCAGGCTCAAGCAATTCTTGATTTGCGCTTGCATCGCTTAACCGGTTTGGAGCATGACAAACTGTTAAACGAATATAAGGCCTTAATTGATTTAATCGGTGAGCTACTGAATATTTTGTCCAATCCAACTCGCTTGATGGAAGTGATCCGAGAAGAGTTAGTGGCCGTTAAAGAAGAGTTTGGTGATGAGCGTCGTACTGAAATCTTGACTTCTAGACAAGATCTAACCATTGCAGACTTGATTGAAGAAGCGCCAATGGTTGTGACTATATCTGATACGGGCTATGCAAAATCGCAACCCCTTGAAGAGTATCAAGCACAGCGCCGAGGCGGACGAGGCAAGTCATCTGCCAGTATGAAAGATGAAGATTATATTAATCATCTTTTGGTTACGAGTAGTCATGACACTATTATGCTATTCAGTAATTTCGGTAAAGTGTATTGGTTAAAAGTGTTTGAAATTCCTGTTGCTAGCCGCAATGCAAAAGGTCGTCCGATTGTTAACTTGCTGCCTTTAAGTGAAGGTGAATCTATTTCCGCATTGCTGCCTTTGGTGGTTCCTTCTAAGGAGGAGTCTGATGATAGTGCGGAAACAGAAGTAGATGCTCAAGAAACGGATGATGCTTCTAGCCATTATATATTTATGGCTACCGCTAACGGTACTGTGAAGAAAACAGCGCTTAAGCATTTCGCACGACCTAGGTCTACTGGTTTGATTGCTCTTGGGCTGGATGAAACAGATGCTTTAGTAGGGGTTTCCATTACTAATGGCGAAAACGATATTATGTTGGTTTCCTCTGCTGGCAAAACAATTCGTTTTAAAGAAACCGATGTGCGAGCAATGGGGCGTACGGCTTCAGGTGTTCGAGGTATTAAGCTTGCAAACGACGCCAAAGTGGTTTCACTGATCGTTCCTGAAGAGGGTATGAGTGTCTTAACAGCTTGTGAAAATGGTTTTGGTAAGCGTACGGCGATCGGGGATTTCCCTATTTATGGTCGTGGCGGTCAAGGTGTTATAGGTATTCAGGTATCCGAGCGTAATGGTCCGGTTATTGGTGCTAAACAGGTTGATGAGAGTGATGAAATTATTTTGATTACTGATCAGGGTACGTTGGTGAGAACGCGTGTTTCTGAGGTTTCATGTCAAGGGCGAAATACTCAGGGCGTCACCTTGATTCGTTTAACCAAAGGTGAGCATCTTGTTGGCCTAGAAAGGGTTGTCGAAGGTGAAGATCTGGATGAGTTGGAAGAGGGTGTCGTTGCTGTAGGGGAAAATGCAGTTACTACGACGGGCGATGAACCTATTCTTCCTGAAGATACCGACGCTGAAAGTGATCAAACTGACAGCGAATAAAGTTTAAAATGCGGCTGTGGGGCCGCATTTTTGTTGGTTTAAGGTGTGTCCTTTTTAGAGGTGTTTGTTGTAATGAGTCGAGTGTATAATTTTTGTTCTGGTCCTGCTGCGCTTCCTGAAGAAGTTCTGCTTAAGGCGCAAAAAGAAATGTTGGACTGGCATGGTGTGGGTATGTCGGTAATGGAAATGAGTCATCGCAGTGATGAGTTTGTTTCGGTTCTTCATTCGGCAAAAGCACGCTTGGCTAGGCTTTTAAATATAAATGACGATTATGAGATCTTATTTGTTCAAGGTGGCGCTTCCTCGTTATTTGCTCAAATTCCTGCGAACTTGATGGCTGGGTATCGTTCGTCAAGCTATTTAGATACGGGTGCCTGGTCTGTTAAGGCGATTAAAGAGGCTACAAAATATGGTGAGGTTCAGGTTGTTGCTTCGTCAAAAAGTGATAACTATACTCATGTTCCAAGCTTTTCTGATTGGAATATAGATGAGTCATCCGCTTATTTGCACATTACTCCTAATGAAACGATTGGTGGTGTTGAGTTTGCGGATTTGCCTGAAACCAATTTACCTATTGTAGCGGATTTATCTTCCACTATTCTGTCTCGTGAGATAGATGTTAGTCGCTATGGCATGATTTACGCGGGTGCACAGAAGAATGTGGGTCCGGCTGGTGTGGTTATTTGCATTGTGCGTAAAGATTTATTGGCGCGTAGCCAAGAATCATTACCAACAACGTGGAATTTTGCTAACTTAGCGGCCAATGATTCCATGATTAATACCCCGCCAACCTTTGCTATTTATCTTGCTGACTTAGTTTTTGAATGGTTGGAGCAGCGTGGTGGCGTTGCTGCGATGGAAACGGTCAATATTGAAAAATCCAAATTATTGTATCAGGCAATTGATAATAGTCAGTTTTACTCGAACCCTATTCATATCAATTCCCGCTCAAGAATGAATGTTCCGTTTGTATTGGCTGATGCGTCGCTTGAAAAGACGTTTCTTGCTGAGTCTGAGGTGGCAGGTTTAAAAACCTTAGCAGGTCATCGTTCTGTTGGTGGTATGAGAGCGAGTATTTATAATGCTATGCCGCTGGAAGGCGTTCAAGCATTGGTTGATTTTATGTTGTCGTTTGAAAAGCGCTACGGGTAATAAAATATGACTAATAAAAAAATGGATGTGCCTGAGACCTTACCATTATTGCGCGATCGTATTGATGCGATTGACAACGAAATTCAGCAATTAATCAATGAGCGTGCACGTTGTGCTCAGAAAGTGGCAGAGGTGAAGTTGGCCGATCAGGGGGATGAGGAAGTTGTTTTCTATCGCCCAGAAAGAGAGGCGCAAGTATTAAGACGAGTAATGGAAAGGAATTTAGGTCCTTTAGGTAATGAGGAGATGGCACGAATTTTTCGCCAGGTTATGTCCTCTTGTCTTGCGTTAGAGAAGCCAATGCGAATTGCTTTTTTAGGTCCTGAAGGTACTTATACTCAGCAGGCGGCGATTAAGCATTTTGGTAAGTCGATAGTGAGTGCGCCTATGGCAGCAATCGATGAGGTGTTTCGTGAAGTTGAATCTGGTTCGGCAAATTATGGAGTTGTACCCGTTGAAAACTCTACCGAAGGTGTGGTGAATCACACGTTGGATAGTTTTAGAGATTCTAAGCTGAAAATTTGTGGTGAAGTGGAGGAGCGAATCCATCATCATTTGTTGGTAGCACCTTCTATTAACCCTGATGAAGTTACTCATATTTATTCTCATCAGCAATCATTGGCTCAATGTCGAGCTTGGTTGGATCGCTACTGGCCTCATGCTGAGCGTGTCGCCGTTAACTCGAATGCGGAGGCGGCGAAAATGGTCTCTGAATCGGCTAGAAATGGTCGCTCAGTAGCGGCTATTGCTGGTGAGATTGCCTGTGAGCTATATGGTTTAACGAAGGTGTCTTCGAATATTGAAGATAGGCCTGATAATACGACGCGCTTTTTAATTATCGGTCATCAAGATGTGCCTGAGAGTGGGCAAGATAAAACGTCATTATTGATTAGTGCAAAAAATGAAGCGGGTGCTTTGTATAGCTTGCTTGAACCTTTTAAAAGATTGGGGGTTAGTATGACCCGATTAGAGACGCGTCCGTCGCTTATGAGCAAGTGGGGGTACATTTTCTACATTGACTTTGAAGGGCATTATCAATCTGAAATATCTCAGGTTCTGATTAAAGAATTGCAGGCCTGTGCTTCCGAAGTAAAAGTGTTGGGTTCCTATCCAATAGCTGTCTTGTAAATTAGCTGTTTTTATTTTTGCTTATGTTGATCGTTGATCAGTAGTAGTTTGGTGGAGGTTTAATTGTCATTGCCACAAGCGTCTCAAGGGTTTGGAAATGTACTGATCATCGGTCTTGGTATGATCGGCGGGTCTGTCGCTAAAGCATTAAAAGACAGAGGTCTAGCAACTTTATATGGTTATGACCGTCGAGAAACGGAGCTCTCATTAGGAATTTCAACCGGTGTTATTGATTATTCAATCGAGTTGACTCCTGATGCTATTGCCAAGATGGATATAATTTTATTGGCTACACCGGTTCGTGCAATGGAGCATGTACTGGCTACTATAGCGCCAATGTTAAGAGAGACTACGTTAGTGACGGATGTGGGCTCGACAAAGTCCAGTGTTATTGAATCGGCAAAGCGTGTTTTCGGTTGTGTTCCTGCTAACTTTATTCCTGGCCACCCTATAGCAGGTGCTGAAAAAAGCGGTGTGTTGGCGGCTAATCCGAATTTATTTGAAAACCATAAGGTTATTGTTACCCCTCTTGTGACAAGTGATCTCTCTCTGTTGGATCGGTTGCACTCATTTTGGGCTTCTATTGGTGGTGAGGTGGTTAGCATGGATGTGGATCATCATGATCTTGTCTTGGCTGGGTCCAGCCATTTACCTCATTTGTTGGCTTATACTCTGGTTGACTCTTTGGCAAATAGTGAGTTAAGGCAGGATGTGTTTCGGTTTGCTGCTGGCGGATTTAGAGACTTCACTCGGATTGCTTCAAGTGATCCTGTTATGTGGCGAGACGTTTTCTTGGCCAACAAAGACGCCACTTTAGTTGTTCTGAATGAGTTTATGGAGAAACTTGATCAGATGAAGGTGGCGATTGAGACATCAGATAGTGCTTCTATGTTTGGTGTGTTTACTAGAGCGAAGTCAGCCAGGGATCATTTTTTAAGGTTGCTTGAGGAAAAGGCGGCGGGTAATGAAAAGATTCAATCGCTTTCAGTTACATTCCCGTTAATGAGTTCTATTAAAGGTAGTGTTTCTCTTCCAGGTGATCAGTCTTTATCTCATCGAGCGATTGCAATGGCCTCTCTTGCGGAAGGTATTAGTTTGTTAAGTAATTTAGATATTGGTTCTAATGCAAGACTTACTGTGCAGGCGTTTAGAGATATGGGGGTTGTAATAGAGGAATTAGGCGAAGGTCAATTACGAATACACGGTGTTGGTTTGAGGGGATTGAAAGCGCCAATCGCACCCATAAATGTAGGTAACTCTTCAACAACCTTGTATGTCTTATTGCCAATATTGGCTGGGCAAAATTTTTCAGTGTCTTTAGTTGGAGAAGGTGATTTACTGGATTTGCCGCTAAATGATGTGTTGCCTGTGGTTGAGTCAATGGGAGCAGAGGTTGCATCTTCTTCGACGTCAGGCTTGCCGGTTCATATCAAGCCAAATAAACGTGAAAAATTAAACGTTGTTGTTCATGGTTCTTATGCGCAAGCAAAAATGTCGGCTCTTTTTGCGGCTTGTTATTTGGCTAATGAGTCGGGTTCATGTTCGGTTGATTTAGGTAAGGCTTCCTCGAAACGAAACCATACTGAAAATCTTTTGCTTGCGTTTGGTTGTTCTGTACAAGAAAGTGCAAATATGTTGACTTTTCCTGATTCGGTAAACCTTCAGTCTGTTGATATTGCCTTACCTGCGGATGTAACAAAAACAGCTTGGTTGATTTTGTTGGCAAGTATTTTGCCTGGTTCTAGGTTGGAGGTTGATAATGTGCTTGTTAACGATACTAGAACAGGCTATTTGTCCGTTTTGAGGCGGGCAGGGGCGAGTATAGAGACCTTGTCTTTGATGGCTATTGTGCCTGAAAACTCAGAAAAAATTGTGGTCCAATTTTCGACACTTTCTGCGTTCTATATTGATGCGGATGAGGCCCTTCTAGTGCGTGAGGAATTGGTGTTTCTTTGTGTCGCTGCTGTTTTTGCCAAAGGAAAGAGCAGAGTGAATGGCATTAATAAGTTGCCTTTTGAATGTGAAGAGCGGTTAAGAAGCTTAATTGATTCCCTAATTAAAGTAGGAGTTACCTGTGTTATAGGTAATGACTATGTGGAAATTGAGGGGGGTGTACCCAATGGTGGTGATTTAGATAGTGCAGGTGATTACTTGTTGGCGATGGCGCAAATTGCGTTAGGGGCAAGAAGTTCTGCTGCTATTAAGGTTCATGACTGCTTTGGGCTGTTTAAAGAATTTCATGAGTTTGAGCGTGTTACTGAATCATTGGGTGTCCAGTGTTCTTTAATGCAGTAGTTTTGAAAGAGGAAGTAATATGATAAATCAGTCTCCTGTTATCACGATTGATGGACCGAGTGGTGCAGGTAAAGGTACTGTCAGTCAGATATTGGCGGATAAACTAGGGTGGCACCTATTAGATAGTGGGGCTCTTTATCGGCTTCTGGCACTTGCGGTATCTCATCATGATATGTCAACGGACGATCATGATACGCTTAAAATATTAGCTGAGCACTTGGATATTCAATTTCTACAAGGCGATGATGGGAAATTAGATATTATTTTAGAAGGTGAAATTGTTACTCAGGCTATCCGTACCGAGGCGGTGGGAAATCAAGCGTCTATATTGGCCGCGTTACCAGCAGTTAGAGAGGGGTTGCTGTTGCGCCAGAGAGCGTTTGCACAGGATCCTGGTTTGATTGCAGATGGTCGAGATATGGGGACAGTGGTTTTTCCTGATGCCACGATTAAAATATTCTTGACGGCCTCTGCAGAAGAAAGAGGGCGTAGACGTTATTTGCAATTGCAAGCGAAAGGTGAAGATGTTAACCTTCAAGATTTAGTGGCTTCTATAAAAGAGAGGGATGAGCGTGATGCTAATAGGGCAATTGCGCCTCTTGTTCCTGCTATTGAAGCTATAGTGATAGACAGTACGTCAACCACAGTTGAGCAAGTGGTAGAAATTATTCTTGCTGAAGTGGTAAAAAAAGGTATGGCGTAAAGCATTTTCGTTTATCTAAACGTTTTTTTAGTCGAGAAAGAACCAGCCGAATCTTTCTTGCATCATCATAAAATTACCCCGTACAGGCTGGTTGTATGGTTAAAGTACGCTAGCGTACTAAATTAAAGGAAACACAATGACTCAAAGCTTCGCTGAACTGTTTGAAGAAAGCCTGTTAACCGTAGAAATGGCTCCAGGCTCGATTGTTACTGGTATTATCGTTGATATCGATAGTGAGTGGGTAACTGTTCATGCAGGTCTAAAATCTGAAGGTGTTATTCCTCGCGTTCAATTTCTATCTGAAAGCGGTGAATTCACTTTAAAAGTCGGCGACGAAGTAAAAGTTGCTCTTGATGCTGTTGAAGATGGTTTCGGTGAGACTAAATTGTCTCGTGAAAAAGCGAAACGTGCTGAAACTTGGGAAGTTCTTGAAAAAGCATATGAAAACAGCGAAATCGTTGTAGGTGTTATCAACGGTAAAGTCAAAGGTGGTTTCACTGTTGACATCGCAAATATCCGTGCTTTCTTACCTGGTTCTTTGGTTGACGTTCGTCCGATCCGTGATACTTCTCACCTTGAAGGTGTAGATCTTGAGTTTAAACTGATTAAACTTGATCAAAAACGTAACAACGTTGTTGTTTCTCGTCGCGCTGTTATGGAAGCAACTAACAGTGCAGAACGTGAAACTCTTCTAGCTTCTCTAGAAGAAGGTCAAGAAGTTAAAGGTATCGTTAAGAACCTTACTGACTACGGTGCATTCGTTGATCTTGGTGGTGTTGATGGTCTTCTACACATCACTGACATGGCTTGGAAGCGTATTAAGCACCCAAGCGAAATCATTGCTGTTGGTGATGAGATTGATGTTAAAGTTCTTAAGTTTGACCGTGAGCGCAATCGTGTATCTCTAGGTCTTAAGCAATTGGGTGAAGATCCATGGGTAGCAATCAAAGCCCGTTACCCAGAAGGCACTAAAGTAACAGCTAAAGTAACTAATCTTACTGATTACGGTTGTTTCGCAGAGCTTGAAGAAGGTGTTGAGGGTCTTGTTCACGTATCTGAAATGGATTGGACAAACAAAAACATTCACCCATCTAAAGTTGTTCAAATTGGTGATGAAGTAGAAGTTATGATCCTAGATATTGACGAAGAACGTCGTCGTATTTCTCTAGGTGTTAAGCAATGTACTCCTAATCCATGGGAAGAGTTCGCTACTTCTTACAACAAAGGCGATAAGATTTCAGGCGCAATCAAGTCCATCACTGACTTCGGTGTATTCATCGGTCTTGAAGGCGGTATTGACGGTCTTGTTCACTTATCCGATCTTTCTTGGGATGAAACAGGTGAAGAAGCTGTTCGTCAATATAAGAAAGGCGATAACCTTGAAACGGTTGTATTGTCTATCGATGCTGAACGTGAGCGTATTTCTTTGGGTGTTAAACAACTTGAAGAAGATCCTTTTGTTGGTTTCGCAGCTGAAAATGACAAAGGTGCTATCGTTGAAGGTACTGTGAAAGAAGTAGACGCTAAAGGCGCTGTTATTCTTCTAGCTAGTGGTGTTGAGGCAACTCTTAAGGTTTCTGAATTGAGCCGTGAGCGTGTTGAAGATGCGACTACTGTATTGAAAGAAGGCGATAAAGTTGAAGCAGCGATCATTAATTTAGATCGTAAAGCTCGTACTGTTGCTCTTTCTATCAAGCAGAAAGATGCTACAGAAGAGAAGGCTGCTCTTAAGTCTCATTCTGAAAAACAGCAAGCTGAAGCAAGTGGTCCAACGACTATCGGTGATTTGATTAAAGCTCAGTTAGAAAATCAAAACTAAGTTTTGACTTTTTAAGTGTTACAAAATGCGAGCCAAGTGCTCGCATTTTTTTTGTATAAAATTAAGTTTTAAAGTGAAGAAAAGTTAACTTTTATATTGACAATGAAACTATGCACAGAATGTGTGGATAACTTTGGGTATAGGGTTAAAAACTCTATATAAAATCGGTAACTAATTGATAAATAAGAATTTTTATTTAAGTTCTTGTAAAAAACGCTTTATATCCTCGCTAGTCCATTCTTCTTTAGATAATAACTCCTGAAACTCTTTACTTTTGTTTAGTTGTTGTTCGTTTTTTTTGAATTTTGCAAAATGGTATTCTTTTATGAGTTCTTCATCTCGTTTGGATTTATAGATCGGGTTGTGTGCTGACTCTTCTTCGGTAAGGTTTTTTACGTCTTGATAAGCTTTTAAGAATGCTTTTTTAGATATCATTTTATAGTGCCCTTAATGTCTGGCTGTTCATTCTTTACCTTTTCTACATACAGTACTTTGAAGTGACCTGGTTTGGCTTGCCATCTGATGTTTATATCCCAAAGTTGAATTCCATATTGTTTGTTTTCCTTGTCATGCAAATAAGATGGTCTAGGGTCTTGTGACAAAATTTCACTAATGAGGGTGGCTGCATTTCTGCCTGTCTCATTTAGGTATGCCTTACATTGTTTGTTGGCAAGAGGAGAAAAAGTGACTTTATTGAGTTTGGGTGGAGAGGGTGCAAAACCTCCTTTCGCATCTTGAACAATGTCAGCGTAAGGAAGGTAGGGTTTTATATCAACTATTGGCGTTCCATCGAGTAAGTCGCTTCCATGTAACTCAATAAAAATTTGCTTATCTTTTTGATAAATACGACCAAGTTTGACAACGGATAAACCCAATGGATTTGGTCGATGTGTGGCTCTTGAGGAAAATATGCCTACCTTTTGTTTTCCTCCTAATCTAGGCGGGCGTACTTTTGCCTTCCAATTCTCTTTTATGCACTCATGAAAAATGAACTGTATCCAAATATGAGAAAAATCTTCGAGTCCCTCAATCACATCTACTCTGTTAAACGGAGGCAGTAGTTCAAGAGTTGCAGTTGCTTCGTTTACCAGCCCAGGTTGGCGAGGGATACCAAATTTTTGAGTATAGCAAGAATGAATTACACCGATTGTTTTAAATGAGTAATTAGGATGAAAGCTCAAAGAAACCTCATGGAAATGCTAAAAAGAATAAATACTTGTATGTTAGTATAACTTTATTAAAAGAAATACTTGATAGAATTGCTTTAATGTTTAATTTAATATTTTTTGAGAGTCTAGAATGTCTGTAAAAATGTATATGCAACAAGTGGGTCAACAAGCGCGTAAAGCGTCTCGTATTTTGGCGCGTGCTTCTACACAAGATAAAAATGCGGCGTTAATGGCAATGGCTGTTGCATTAGATAATGCTCGACCTCAATTGAAATTGGCAAATAAGAAAGACATGGATGCAGGTAATCAAAAAGGTCTTAGTCCCGCGTTGCTGGATAGGTTGTTATTGGATGATAAAAAAATATCCAGCATGATTGAAGGGCTCACTCAGGTGGCCAATCTTGTTGACCCTATTGGTGAAATTACCGATATGGCTTATCGTCCTTCAGGTATTCAGATCGGCAAGATGAGAGTGCCTTTAGGTGTGATTGGCATTATTTATGAGTCGCGTCCTAATGTTACGATTGATGCGGCAAGCCTATGTTTGAAATCTGGTAATGCGACAGTATTAAGAGGTGGAAGTGAAGCTTATCACTCAAACCAAGCTATAGCGGAAGCGATTGTGGTTGGTTTAAATAAAGTTGGTTTTCCAGAGCATGCAGTACAGATAGTGAATACAACGGATAGGGAAGCCGTAGGTGAAATGATTTCAATGCCTGATTATATTGATGTTATTGTTCCTCGTGGTGGCAAAGGCTTGATAGAGAGAATTTCAAAAGACGCTAAAGTTCCCGTTATTAAGCATTTAGATGGTAATTGTCATGTGTATATTGATGATGAAGCAGATGTAGAGAAGGCGTTGACTATTGCGATCAATGCTAAAACAAGGCGTTATGGCGTATGTAATGCTATGGAATCTTTATTGGTTCATGCCGATATCGCTGATCAGGTTTTGCCCCGTTTAGTGAGAGAGTTTGTTAGCAAAGGTGTTGAGTTAGTGGGTTGTGAAAGTAGTCAACAATATTCAAATGAAATAGGCTTGGCGATTGAAGACGATTGGTATACAGAATATTTGGCGCCAAAACTGTCTATTAAACTTGTATCTGGTATCGATGAGGCAATGGAACATATTAATAAATACGGCTCTCACCATACGGATGCTATTATTAGCCAGAATTATACTAAAACTCGAATTTTCATGACGGAAGTAGATTCTTCATCTGTCATGGTAAACGCATCAACCGCTTTTGCAGATGGCTTTGAGTATGGGTTTGGGGCGGAGATCGGTATTTCAACAGATAAAATTCATGTTCGTGGTCCTGTTGGTTTACTTGGTCTAACTAGTCAAAAATTTGTTGTCTTGGGTGATGGGCATATACGTGATAATTAAGAGTGTTGTAAGTGTCTAATCAAGTGAATCAGAGCACTTTAAAAGTGGTTGCCATTATGGGAGGGACTTATAATCCAGTTCATAATGGGCATTTAAGAGTTGCGGTTGAGGTGGCTGATTTGTTTTCTCTTGATGAGCTAAAATTAGTTCCTTGCTTGCAGCCAGTCCATAAATCTAGACCGACAGTGTCAACTCTCCATAGATTAAATATGTTGGATCTGGCGATTGAGTCTGATGCTAGATTGACGATTGATAATAGAGAGGTGCTTCGCTCTAAACCCAGTTATACTATTGATACCCTTAAAGAGCTTAGGGTCGAGCTGGGAGCGGACGCCTCAATTGTTATGATTGTTGGTATGGACAGTTTTTTATCGCTAAACTATTGGAAAGATTGGCACCTTCTGACCTCTTATGCACATATTTTCGTTGTTTCTCGGCCTGGTTGGAATCCTACGTTTTCGGATGAGTTGAATAACTATTATGAAAAGTATCGTGCTTCCTCTATAGCTGAGTTACAATGCGCACCCTCAGGAAGTATCTGGTTTGAGACTTTAGCCCCTCTTGACATCTCATCAAGCATGATTAGAGCGTTAGTGGCAAGTAATCGATCTATTGCTTACTTGTTACCCAATTCAGTACGAAAATATATTGATACAAATAAACTTTATTTACAGGAAAATACAAATACATGAGCGATCAAAACTACACAAATGATCAAATTCTTGCTTTAGCAATTGAGTCTCTAGAGAATGTTAAGGGTGATAAGATCACTGTGCTAAATGTTCAAGCTCATACGGATATGATGGATTACATGATTATCTGTACAGGTACTTCTAAGCGTCATGTTAATGCTTTAGGGCAAAATGTGGTTGAACATGCGAAAAAGAATGGCTTGCAACCGTTAGGTTTTGAAGGCAAGGGAATGGGCAGTGACTGGGTGTTGGTTGATTTACATGATGTTGTTGTACATGTGATGACGGACGAAGCCCGTTCTTTTTATGACTTAGAAAAACTTTGGAATATCACTCCGGAAGTTTTATAGGTATTAGTTAACATGCGCATTAGATTGATTGCCGTCGGCACAAAAATGCCAAAATGGATTCAAGAAGGCTTTGCCGATTACACTAAGCGTTTGCCTAAAGATTTTTCTCTTGAGCTTGTAGAAATTCCTATGGCTCCAAGGGGAAAAAATGCTGACATAGCTAAAGCAATTCGTAAAGAGGGTGATGCTATGTTAGACGCTATTTCTGCAAATGAAAAAGTCATTGCCATGGAGGTTTTAGGTAAGGAGTGGTCTACGGAGCAACTTGCAGATCAAGCTCAAGAGTGGCGAATGGAAGGCAGTAACTTATGTTTGCTAATCGGTGGTCCTGATGGGTTAGACCCTCGATGTACTGCAAAAGCGGATAAGTGCTGGTCATTATCTAAACTTACCCTTCCTCATCCTATTGTCCGTGTTATTCTTGCTGAGCAAATATACCGAGCTTGGACATTGATGAATAATCATCCTTACCATAGGTAGAGGATACTTAAATGGGTCAGGGTCAACAGTATTTTCGTAACTATCGGCAGGAGCAATCTTTAACTCAGAGGCGAGTCATTGTTTCTGGGATTCTTGTGCTTATAATGGTTGCTATTTTAGTTGGGAGGCTGTTTTTTCTGCAGGTTGTTGAGTTTGATCGTTATCAAACTAAAGCTAATGAAAATAGAGTGATGTTGATACCAGAGCCTCCTCCTAGAGGCTTGATTTATGATCGTAATGGCCTTGTATTAGCTGATAACCGTCCTATCCATAGTTTAACCATTACCCCCGAAAGAATTGAGAATTTTTCCGAATTGAGGGAAGAGCTTGAAGCGGTTCTTGATATCACTCCGGAAGAGTGGGATTCATTTAATGAAAAACGTAAATCTTACCGACGACCTTATCAATCCATTACGTTAAAGCAGCAACTTACCGATCAAGAATGGGCCAAACTGTCGGTTGACTTATATAAATGGGATGGTGTGCAGGTTGAGGCACAGCTGACGCGATATTACCCCTTTGGAGAAGCGTTTGCTCATGCTATTGGATATGTAGGTCGTATTACGGAAAAAGATCTCGCGCGTGTTGATCCGGCTATTTATCAAGGTGCTCTATATATTGGTAAGTCTGGAGTAGAAGATTTTTATGAAAAAGAATTGTTTGGGATTCCTGGGCTAAGTAAGTTGGAAGTGAATGCTCGTGGGCGAATTATGTCAGAACTTGAGCGTCAAAATCCGACACCAGGCAATAATATTCAGTTGCATCTAGATGCTCGTTTACAGCAATATGCCTATGATTCACTTGGCACATATAAAGGATCTGTTATCGCGATAGATCCTGAGACGGGAGGGATTCTTGCTCTTGTAAGTAAGCCAGGTTACGACCCAAATTTGTTTGTTCGAGGGATTTCTTATAAAAACTACGCCATTCTTCGTAACTCCCCAAGATTGCCACTGTTTAACAGAGCATTAAGAGGGGGTTATCCCCCCGCATCAACAATAAAGCCCTTTATGGCGTTGGCTGGTTTAGAAAATGGATTTTCAAGTTGGGAGGAGCGTTTTTACGCTCAGGGTTATTATCAGATTAACCCTAATGGACGACGTTATCGAGATTGGAAGCGAGGTGGGCATGGTTGGGTTAATTTAGAGAGATCCATAATTGAATCCGTTGATACTTATTATTACCAATTGGCTCAAAAAATGGGTATTACTCCTATACATAATTTTTTGAAAAAATTGAGTTTTGGCTCACCTGCGATTCTGGATTTAAACGGTGCAAGTAATGGGTTGCTTCCCTCTAATGAGTGGAAAAAAGCGAAGTATAAAGAGCCATGGTACCCGGGTGATTCCGTTAACATTGGGATAGGTCAGGGGTTTATGGTGGCAACCCCGTTACAAATAGCATCAGCTACGACGGTTATTGCAAATAGAGGTGTGTGGCATTCTCCTAGAATGGCAAAGAAAATAGGCAATGATGACTTTGAATTGCTACAAGAGGAAGTTACAACAAAAACCATTACGCTAAAAAATCAGCGTAATTGGGAGAAAGTGGTGACGGCTATGGAGAAGGTGATATCAGATCGTAAAGGAACGGCAAGACGGTTACAGGGAACACCTTATAAAATAGCGGGTAAAACAGGGACTGGACAGGTCTTTAGTTTGCAAGAAGATGAGGAATACGAGGCCGATAAACTTGAAGCTCGATTACATGATCATGCCTTGTTTATTGGGTTTGCGCCATCAAAAGCACCCAAAATTGTTGTGTTTGCTATTTTTGAAAATGGTGGCAGTAGTGCTAAGCCTGCTGATTTAACAAAAAAACTGTTTGACGCGTATTTATTAGATGATTACCCAGAAGAGTACGATTATCTGAAAGGACCAAATTTATGAACGGCTCCTTGTATTCAAGAGTTATGGCTTTCACTAATGCGAGACTGTGGAAGTTAGCGCACATTGATGTATTGCTAATGGTGTCTCTACTGTTGTTAATTTCTGGTGGTTTGGTTGTTCTGTATTCTGCCTCAGGTCAGAGAGACGACATGGTTGAAAGGCAAATGTTTCGTCTTGCTTTAGGTTTTTCTGCCTGTATTGCTTTGGCTCAACTGCCTCCAAAATATATGCGTAGAGCATCACCGGTATTGTTCCTTTTTGCACTGTCTCTGTTGGCCGCCGTATTGTTTTTTGGGGTGGGAGCGAAAGGAGCTCAACGATGGTTAGAGTTGCCAGGTGGTTTTCGTTTTCAACCATCTGAGCTAATGAAAATTGTTATGCCAATGACTGTCGCATGGTATTTCTCTGATCGGCATCTGCCTCCAAAATTAAAGCATATATTGATGGTGTTATTTATCATTATGCTGCCCGTTTTAATGATTGCTAAACAGCCTGATTTGGGCACCTCTTTATTAGTCGCCGTTTCGGGTATCTTTGTATTATTTTTAGCGGGTCTACAGTGGCGTTATATCATTGGTGCTTTTGCGTTAGCTCCCTTGGCTGGTTTTAGTTTATGGCAAGTTATGCATTCTTATCAAAAGCAACGAGTATTAACATTCTTGAACCCAGAGAGCGACCCTTTAGGTTCAGGCTGGAACATTATTCAGTCAAAAACGGCGATTGGCTCTGGTGGGGTTTATGGTAAAGGGTGGCTGGAAGGGACTCAAGCTCAATTAGATTTTTTACCGGAGAGTCATACTGATTTTATTATCGCCGTGCTGGCTGAAGAATTTGGTATGGTTGGTTGTATTACACTATTGGTTGCGTATTTACTTATTATCGCTCGTGGCTTGTATATATCTACCATGGCTGAAGATAATTATGCGCGTCTGTTAGCTGGCAGTTTAACATTAACTTTTTTTGTTTATTTGTTTGTTAATATTGGCATGGTTTCAGGGATTCTTCCTGTAGTTGGTGTGCCTCTTCCACTAATCAGTTATGGTGGAACCTCTATTATTACCATCATGGCGACGTTCGGTATTTTAATGTCTATACAGACTCACAAGAAAGCGAGATGATAATGAAATTACTATGGACAACATTAGTATGCTTTTTAACCGTCTCTTGTAGCACAGTAGAGAGTAAAAATAATGCGGTGCTACTTGAAGGCGACGCCTCTTCTAAGCTATTAAATAATGACTTGATTGTGTCAGAGAGTTTTTTGGGAAAGGAGGATGTGAATGCATTTATCACCTACATGGGGGATAAACATGGTTATGATCAGTCTCTTTTGATCAATGCGTTTAGTCATATAAAGCCTAGGCAACAGGTCATTCACAAGTCGAATAATCAACCTGAAGTGATTACTCCGTATTACGAATATAAAAAACGCTTTGTAGAAAGGTCTCGAGTTGACTCAGGAAAAACGTTTTTAAAACTTAATAAACAGTGGTTAGATAAAGCGGAGCGAGACTTTGGTGTGCCTGCCGAAATCATTGTAGCCATTGCGGGTGTCGAAACCTATTATGGGCGAATTACTGGGAGCCGAGATGTATTCACCTCACTATCAACATTAGCGTTTGATTACCCAAGGCGTGGTGATTACTTTCGAAGTGAATTAGAAGCCTATCTATTGCTATCGAGAGAAAAAGGTTGGCCAATTGAAACGATAAAAGGATCTTATAGCGGGGCTCTTGGTATGGCGCAATTTATGCCTTCTAATTACCGTAAGCTAGCAATTGATTTTGACGGTGATGGTGAGGTAGACCTTTGGAAATCTTCCGCGGATGCAATCGGAAGTATCGCCAATTATTTAAAGGCAAATGGTTGGCAAGCAAATGGACCTATTCTTGACTTTGTGACTGTAGATAAAGCGCAACAACAGAGCCAGGAGATTAAATCCTGGTCGAATAAGCAAAGAAAGCCTTTTAATTACCCGTCAACTTGGAAAGCGTTGGGTGTGGATGTTTCTGCTTCCTTTCCGAAAATTAAATCTGGATTGATTCGATTGCAATCAGGACCTGAGGAAATTGATTATTGGTTGGCGTATAATAATTTTTTCGCCTTGATGAGTTACAACCCTAGTAGGCGTTACACAATGGCGGTAATTGAACTATCTAAATTGATTCATGACACTAATGGGGTTAAATGAAACGTCTTATAAGTGGTGCTCTAGCGGTTTTATTGTCGGCTTGTACTAGTACTGAGCATATTAATAATTCTTCTACAAAAACAGTGGCTGATTACGAAAAAGCATCGGGCGGGGGGCGTTATTCTATATTGCAAGACCACGCACCTACAGGCGATGTTAAAGTGGATCATTTGCCTGACTTAGTTCCTGTATGGGAACCAAAAAGCAGGGGAGGGAACAAATCCAGTTATAAGGTTTGGGGGAAAACCTATAGGGTAATGAACTCCGCAAAAGGTTACACTGCCATTGGTACTGCTTCATGGTATGGTAATAAGTTTCATGGGCATAAAACGTCTAATGGCGAAACCTATGATATGTATAGTTTCTCTGCTGCACACAAAAGTCTGCCTTTACCGACCTACTTGAAAGTCACTAACTTGGATAATAATAAAAGTGTCATTGTGCGTGTGAATGATCGTGGACCTTTCCATGGCAATCGATTAATTGATTTGTCTTATGCTGCTGCCGCACGGCTTGATTATCATAAAAAAGGCTTAGCTCGAGTCAAAATTGAAGCCATTACGCCGGCGAAAGGTGAAACTTATGCTCCACCAAGGGTTGCCACAAAAGTACCCGTTGCCTTAGAAAGTAACGATAATCTCAGTGTCAATACCGCGGTTGGTTTTACTCATCTCCAATTAGGTGCGTTTAGTTCTTCTGTTTCAGCGAACAATTTAAAGGCCAAATTGATCCAAAAGTTTGATACTCAAATTAAAGTTAGTGTAAAGAAGCAGAGAGATAACCTTTATAAAGTGATAGTTGGCCCATATAATTCCTTAAACGACCTCGATTTATGGAGCGGCAGGATTGAAGCGGCTGGATTTTCTAGGCCAATTAGAATTGCCTTTTTGCCTTAGATTAAGGATTAAGCTAGAGATTGCGTTCTCCCTTTAGTATCATTCACTCTCATTTTCATTAAAAGATTTAAGTTGGTTATGAAAAATCTAATTTTACTTTTTACCACATTGTTGGGCTTTTGCTCTTTAACGGTTACTGCTGCGCCTTCCCTGATTCCGGCCCCTCCGCAATTATCTGCGAGTAGTTATATTCTAATGGATGCTTATACTGGAGATGTGTTGGTTGAAAACAATTCACATCAAGAACTACCACCAGCAAGCCTAACAAAATTGTTAACAGCCTATATTGTTGAATATGAGCTGGCTCGAGGCAATGTTTCTCTTGATGATAAAGTGAGTATTAGCGAAAAAGCATGGAGAATGGAAGGTTCTCGTATGTTTATTCGTGAAGGGACCCAAGTATCTTTAGAAGATTTGATGAGGGGTATTGTCATCCAGTCGGGTAATGATGCCAGTGTTGCGGTGGCAGAGCATGTCGCGGGTAGTGAATCGGCGTTTGCGGATCTGATGAACCAGCATGCGCAAATTCTTGGTATGAAAAACAGTCATTTTGTGAACTCGACTGGTTTCCCTGCGGATGGTCATGTCTCAAGCGCCTTTGATTTAGCCTTACTTTCAAGAGCTAAAATCATTCAGTTTCCTGATAATTACCCAATGTACTCAGAAAAATATTTTACTTATAACGGTATTAAACAGCCTAACCGTAATAAATTACTTTGGAGAGACTCTACTGTTGATGGCTTAAAAACAGGTCATACAGATGAGGCGGGTTATTGTTTAGCCGCTTCAGCGGTGCGTAATGGTACTCGCTTGATTACCGTTGTAATGGGGACAAGCAGCGATGAAGCCAGAGCCGCAGAAACACAAAAATTATTGAATTATGGTTTTCGGTATTTTGAAACTCGTAAGCTATATAGCCGTGGACAAGTGGTAAATGAAGCCAAAGTTTGGGGTGGTGAAAATGAATCGGTTAAAATCGGTTTTGCTGAAGATGTGCTGGTTACGATACCTCGTCAGCAAACAGATGCGCTTCCTGCAACATTAGATTTACAGCCTGTCATTGAAGCACCAATTGCTGTTGGTGACGTGTTAGGTAAAATTGTTGTTGGAACAGAAGGCAATGTTTTGCTTGAAAGAGATGTAGTTGCTTTAGAAGCCATTGAAGAAGGTGGGTTATTTAAGCGCTTGTTAGATAAAGTGAAGCTCTTTTTTATGAACTTGTTTTAGTAACAAGATATTTGAATTCTTTAATACAGTAGGCATTATGGCATTAGTTACTAAGAATGGTGACCTTACGACTAGAGAGTCTAAGGACGCCCCGAAAATTGTTTTTCCATGTGAAAACTATATGGTCAAAGTGGTTGCGCTTGAAGATGAGCTGATTTTCATAACGGTTTTGGATGTGGTCAAAAAGCATGCGCCAGAAGTAGATGATAAAAATGTTGGCTCAAACCGTTCAAGTAAAGGTAAATTCATTAGTTTTACCTTTCGAATCTTGGCTACTCACGAAGCCCAGCTGGCCGAATTGCATAAAGATTTAATGGCGATTACTAATGTTAAGATGGTTATGTGATGAATGCAGAATTAATATGCCGTGACCTAGGCTTAGTTGACTATCAAGAGTCTTGGGAAAGAATGAAAGCATTCACTCAAAATCGTGACTCTCAACAGGCTGATGAGATTTGGTTACTGCAACACCCTTGTGTCTTTACTCAGGGACAAGCAGGAAAAGCCGAGCACCTGCTTGCTCCTGGAGATATTCCTGTTATTCCTGTCGATAGAGGGGGGCAAGTTACCTATCATGGCCCTGGGCAATTAATTGCTTATGTCTTAATTGATTTGAAACGTTCCAAACTTGGGGTTAGAGAGCTGGTTACTGTATTAGAAAATACGGTGATTCAAACGCTGAGAGAAAATGATATTGAGTCTTATGCTAAAGCAGATGCTCCCGGTGTTTATGTAGAGGAAAAGAAAGTATCTTCTCTTGGTTTAAGGGTGAGAAGAGGTTGTTCTTTTCATGGCTTGGCATTGAATGTGGATATGGATTTATCTCCATTTAACCGTATAAACCCTTGTGGTTATCAGGGGTTAGAAATGATTGATATGGTGCGTTTAAACCCGAACGTCACATATCAAGAAGTTGTTGTTCAGTTGGCAAATCAGTTATCTGAATTACTTGGGCACGAACATCCGACTATCCAACAAGGGTGGAATTAACATGACAGCAGAAGTAAAACGCGTCGTCAAAGGAGAAAAACTCCGTGGCGCTGAGAAAATGGCCCGTATCCCAGTAAAGGTGATTCCGACAGAAGAGATTCCTCGTAAACCAGATTGGTTGCGTGTAAGAATGCCGTCTTCTCCGGAAATCGCACGTATTAAAAAAACATTGCGTGAACATAAACTTGCCTCAGTCTGTGAAGAAGCTAATTGCCCAAATTTAGGTGAATGTTTTAGTAATGGTACAGCGACATTTATGATTATGGGGGATATTTGTACTCGACGCTGTCCTTTCTGTGATGTTGCTCATGGTAGGCCGAATGCTTTGAGCCAAGATGAACCAAAAGAATTGGCTGCCGCGATTCGTGATATGAAGCTTAAGTATGTTGTGATTACTTCTGTAGATCGTGATGACTTACGTGATGGTGGTGCACAACACTTTGTTGATTGTATTACGGAAACGCGTAAAGCCAGCCCATCAATTGAAATTGAAACACTGGTACCAGACTTTCGTGGACGTATGGAAGTAGCAATAGACACGTTACAAATTGCCCCACCAGATGTGTTTAACCATAACTTAGAGTCAATACCACGTTTGTACCGTCAAGTACGCCCGGGTTCTGACTATCAATGGTCCCTCGATTTACTTAAGAACTTTAAAGACCGCTGTCCTGATGTCCCTACAAAATCTGGACTTATGGTTGGTATGGGAGAAGAGTTCGAAGAAATCGTTGAAGTCATGAAAGACTTACGTGCTCATGGCGTTGAAATGTTAACCATAGGTCAATATTTGCAACCATCAAAGCATCATTTTCCAATGGCTCGTTTTGTACCACCGTCTGAATTTGAGCGTTATGAGGAAGTGGCAAAAGAACTGGGTTTTAAACATGCGGCATGTGGTCCATTAGTAAGATCTTCGTATCATGCTGATAAGCAAGCCCATGGTGAACGAGTTTCTTAGATTATTGTCTTTTTTTGTAGAACATAAAATGGGAAAGCGTGTATAAACGCTTTCCCTAATTTTTTTATAGGCTTGGTGATGCTATTTTTTCATAATGACATTGTACTATGATGATTAAGCCTACAGTATTTGGAGATAAACGAAATGACAGATAAAAGAGTGTTAGCTGAAACATTGCATGCTGGTTACGGACAGAATTTTGAAGTGGATCAAGTTTTTTTTGAATTAGATACAGACCATCAGCATCTTGTCATTTTTGAAAATCAGCAATTTGGCCGTATTATGGCGTTAGATGGTGTTATACAAACTACGGAACGAGATGAATTTGTTTATCATGAAATGATGGCTCATGTTCCTATGTTCGCACATGGTAATGCGAAAAAGGTTCTTATTATTGGCGGTGGTGATGGTGGTATGTTACGTGAAGTTCTACGTCATGAAGGCGTTGAACAAGTTACGCAAGTTGAAATAGATCAAGCTGTTATTGATATGTGTACAAAATATTTGCCAAATCATTCTGCAGGAGCATACGATCATCCTAAAGCAAAAGTTGTCATTGCGGATGGTGTGAACTATGTTAATGAGACGAACGAAAAGTATGACGTTATTATTTCTGATTGTACCGACCCTATAGGCCCGGGTGAAGTGTTATTCAGTTCTCGCTTTTATGAAGGCTGTAAACGTTGTTTAAATGAAGGTGGAGTATTTGTTGCTCAAAATGGTGTGAGTTTTATGCAGTTGCATGAAGTCACAACAACGGCTCAGCGTTTACAACCTTATTTCAATGATGTGCATTTTTATTCCGCCGCGGTACCTACTTATGTCGGTGGTATTATGACGTTTGCTTGGGCAACAGATAACAAGGCCTTGCGTCAGTTAACCGCTGAAGAATTAAGAGCTCGTTTTGATGTCTCTGGAATAAAAACCCGTTTTTACACGCCAGAATTACATCAAGCGGCTTTCTCTTTGCCGCAATACGTATTGGATGCTTTTTAAATTAAGCGTTAAATACATTTAGATTTATTTATACACCCCTAGTCTTTGAGTTTAAGATTAGGGGTTTTTTATCATTTAGAGATAGCGAGCCATCGTAGTCTTTTTGTTTAAAGGTACCCATATGTCAAAGTGGTCAGTAAAAGATTCCATTGATTTGTACAATGTCGATCATTGGAGCGCCGGTTTTTTTTCAATCAATGATAAGGGGCGAGCCGTTGCTCTACCGGATAGAGAAAGAAATATTGACCTAACAGAGATTGCTAAAGCCTTAAAAGAGCAAAATATACCTTTGCCGACCTTGGTGCGTTTTCCTAATATATTACATTCAAGAATTGAAAAAATAACCGGTTCTTTTCAGGATGCAATTCAGCATTATAAGTATCAAGGTGACTATTCGATTGTTTACCCTATTAAGGTGAATCAACAGCGGCGTGTGGTAGAAGAAATTACTGGATGCCAGCCCGAGAACCCCCAAGCGGTTGGTTTAGAAGCCGGCAGTAAGCCTGAGTTGATGGCCGTATTGGCAATGCACCAAAGTCAAAGCGGTATTATTGTCTGCAATGGCTATAAAGACAGAGAATTTATTAATCTTGCTCTAATGGCTGAGAAAATGGGTCATAAAGTTTTTTTAGTGGTTGAAAAATTGCATGAGCTTGATTGGATTTTAGAAGAAGCGGAGAAGATTAATGTTAAGCCAAGAATCGGTATTCGCATTCGCTTGGCTTCAACCTGTTCAACACATTGGGGGAATAGTGGCGGTGAGAAGTCAAAATTTGGCCTAACGACATCACAATTAATGAGAGCCATTGATAGGTTACGTGAACTCGATATTATCGAGTACTTAGAGTTAATTCATTTCCATTTGGGTTCACAGATTACCCGTATCCGAGATATCCAAAACAGCTTGAAAGAATGTGCTCGTTATTATTCTGAATTACATCAAATGGGCGTGCCTATAAAGTGGGTGGATGTTGGTGGTGGTTTAGGTGTTGATTATGAAGGTACTCGCTCACAAAGTGCGTATTCAGCCAACTATAGTATCAGTGAATATGCTAATAACGTTGTGTTTGCATTCCACAATATTTGTGAGCAGCATGATTTACCCCACCCAAATTTAATTTCTGAATCTGGTCGAGCCGTCACGGCTCATCATGCCATGATGATTGCCAATGTATTTTCTTCTGGTGCTGAATTGTTAACTGTGAGTCAGCCTCAGGATGACAGTGAACTGGAAATTCTACGTCTTTGGGATGCTTTAAAAGTATTGGAGTCAGGCGGCAAGGATAAGCGTTCACTGGTAGAACTTTACCATGATTTATCGGATGATTTTAATGATGCTTTGTCCTTGTATACCCATGGCCAGCTAAACTTAGAGCAAAGAGCATTAGCAGAAAATCTATTTTTAGCGTCTTGTCGATTATTGCTTCCACGATTGGATAATCGTAATAGAGGGCATAGGGCCGTCATCGATGAACTTAATGAACGCCTTGCTGAAAAATTATTTGTCAATTTATCCGTTTTTCAATCCATGCCTGATGCTTGGGGTATTGATCAAGTATTTCCTGTTATCCCATTACAAGGGTTGGATCAAGAGCCTTCATTTCGAGGGAAGATTCAAGATGTAACCTGCGATTCCGATGGGTGTTTGTATCGTTATGTTGACGGTCAAGGGTTAGAAAGTTCATTGCCATTGCCTCCCCCACCACCAAAGGAAGAAGATTACTTGATGGGCTTTTTCTTAGTGGGTGCTTATCAAGAAACCTTGGGAGATCTGCACAATTTGTTTGGTGACACTAGTTCTGTAGATGTTTATCTGGAAGAGGATGGCTTTAAAATTGATCATGTCTTAATGGGAGACAGTGTTCAAGATGTGCTGCGCTATGTCAGTTATAACGATAATGAGCTCTTAAAACGTTATACGGAAAAAATTTCCTCAAGCAAACTTGATGAAATCGATCAAGAGCAATTCTTAGCCACTTGTAAGAAAGTATTAAAAGGCTATACCTACTTAATTTAATTAGCGATGGTGTTGTTATGAATGCTGTTAGAATGCCTGCGGAATGGGAAAAACACACAAGAACGTGGGTAATTTGGCCTTGCCGAACTGAAATTTGGGAAGGGCAAGAAGAACTTGCAAAGCAAAGTTATGAAAAGGTTATTAGGGCAATTGCTCAATATGAATCGGTAACCGTGATTGTTAATCCTGAGCTTTTTGAGGAGGTATCTCAAAGACTGGCGGATATCCATTCAACGGTTACCTTTTTTATTAAAGGTGTCGATGACTCTTGGGCTAGAGATGTGTTGCCTTTCTTTGCCGTGACGAAAGACAATAAATTACATGCTATCAATTGGGCATTTAATGCGTGGGGAGAGAAGTTTTCTCCATACACAAAGGATCAAGAGATTGGAGACCATCTTATACGCGCTTTAGATGATTCAGAGGAACTGGCTTCATTTGAATCTATTTCGATGATTTTAGAAGGCGGAAGTGTGCATTTCGATGGAGAAGGTACATTACTAACCACTAAACAGTGCTTATTGAATGCAAATCGTAACCCAGATCTATCTCAAAATGAAATAGAAAATAATCTGAAGCATTACTTTGGCATCAGTAAAGTGATCTGGCTGGAAGAAGGTATATTCGGAGATGTAGATACGGATGGTCATGTTGATGTGATTGCCGCCTTCGTCAAACCCGGTACGGTTATTACCATGTCTACAGAAGATACAGAGCATCCAAACTACTCTATCTATATGAAAAACAAAGCGGTCTTAGAGCAGTCCGTTGATGCTAAAGGTCGTTCATTTAATATCATTGAAATTCCACAGCCCGCACCACAGATGTGGAATGAGCAACCTTTGCCTTTGTCTTATATTAACTTTTATATTGTTAATGGCGCTGTGATTGTCCCTATTTTCAATGATCCTAACGATGACATTGCTTTGGCTATTTTTGAGCAAGTATTTCCTGAACATAATGTGATTCCCGTATTTGCTTTACCTATTTTTAGAGGGGGTGGTGGTATTCATTGTATTACAATGCAACAGCCTGCTTTACGTGAAAATTTGGAGGAATAAAGAATGAACTCTCTTGTGAAAGTCGCCTGTATTCAGATGGCGGTTGGTGATAATAAAGCCAATAATATTACAAAGGCTGAAAGCAAAGTACGTGAAGCGGCGAACAATGGCGCTAATATTATTCTATTACAAGAACTCTTTGCTGGTTTTTATTTCTGTATCGATCAAAAGCCGGAGTTTTTTGATTGGGCAGAATCTTTAAAAGAAAGTGATGTTGTGGCGAGAATGTCTTTGCTTGCAAAAGAGTTATCTGTGGTTTTGCCTGTGAGCTTTTTCGAAAAAGACGGACAGTCATTTTACAATTCTTTAGTTGTCATTGATGCAGACGGAAGTGTGTTGGATCTGTATCGAAAAACTCATATACCAGATGGCCCTGGCTATCAGGAAAAGTACTATTTTACCCCTGGTAATACGGGGATAAAAGTATGGGATACGCAATTTGGTCGAATTGGTTGTGGTATCTGTTGGGATCAGTGGTTTCCTGAACTCGCACGTACATTAGCATTGAATGGTGCAGAGTTAATCTTCTACCCCACGGCAATTGGTTCAGAACCACCTTATCCGGATCTGGATAGTAAGGATCATTGGCAAAGAACAATGCAAGGTCATGCGGCGGCGAATATGACACCCGTGATTGCGTCTAATCGAGTAGGGAAAGAGTTCGGAGAAAACAGTTTTATTGAGTTTTATGGATCGTCTTTTATGACCAATGAAACAGGTGAGAAGATAGCTGAAGCGAATCGTACCGAAGAAACCATATTATATGCCTCTTATGATTTAAAGGCCATTCGCCATGAAAGACGTGCTTTTGGATTATTCAGAGACAGAAGACCAGAAAAATACAATGCCGTTGTTTCGGGCGCAGGTCAAACTTGGGATAAGTAATTATATGATAAAAAAAGCCCGCATAAGATGCGGGCTAATCATTTAAAATGAAATACTGCCAAAGGGGAAGGCAGTAGAAGTGTATATTGTTGACTTAACTTATCCCGTAAGTTGAAATAACCTCCTCAACAGAACGATAAAATAGGTATGCTCTGGAGAAATATGTAGAAATACACTTCATAGATAAAAAATCTATATCAATGTTACAACTATAAACTGTTTTAACACTACTTGGCTATTTTTTATTCAATTGCATGGAAAAATATTGTGTCTCTATATAATGAAAAACCTTCTCTACCTTATTATGCGGTTATATTTACCAGTAAACTCATTCAGTCAGATGTTATATATAAAGCTTTACTTGATAAAATGATTGATCTGGCTTCAATGCAAGAAGGTTTTTTAGGTGTTGAAACCTCATCTGATGAAATTCACATTTTAATTTCGTACTGGAAAGACCTAGCCAGTATTAAGTCATGGAAAGAGCATACTTTTCATGACCGTGTTCAAAAAATGAGCAAAGAGTTTTGGTTTGAATCTTATGATGTCAAAGTCGTTAAAGTAGAAAGAGAATACGGTTTTAGTAATTTAGACAGTGATATGTTAAAAACGAAGTTTCCAAAGATAGCAACCCCTCGCGGTGTTTTAATGCTTTTAGAAGATCGCCATGCGCCCTTATTGCATCAATATGTTAAGAGTAACAAAGCTTTTTTTGAGCCCTGGGAACCTATGAGGCACGAAAGTTATTACAGTCTGGAAACGGCGGTATTAAGGGTTAATGAAATGAGAAAAGACTTCATTCGAGATAAAGGCGTTGTGCTTTGTCTTTTAAACAAAGATGAAACTGAAATTTTAGCGTACAGTAATTATTCATCTGTTGTTCGCGGTGTGTTTCAAGCTTGCTACCTTGGATACAGTGTCAGTGAAAAATATCAAGGGCAGGGCTATATGAAAGAAGCTTTGACAGCCGGTATTAAGTATGTAAATGAAGAAATGAATATTGACCGAATTATGGCGAATTACATGCCTCATAATGAAAAAAGTGCAAGGGTATTGCATTCTTTAGGCTTTGAGAAAGAAGGTAAAGCGAGAAATTACTTGAAAATCGCAGGTAACTGGGAAGACCATATTATGACGGCATTAATTCTTAGATAAAGAGTAGGTATCTGTCTGGTTTATTTTAATGTTCTGTTTTATTGATAACTAACACTTTATCTCTATCTACTCTTGGTGAATAAATATTTAGAATTTGTACCGAATGTTCATTATTATTGATAATTTTGTGCTTACTATTAGGTGTAAAAATTAATCCGCTCTTTGCTTCTAATACATGCTCTTTTCCAGTTTGGATGATCTGTATTGTGTCGGTTAAACTAACAAGGAACTTTTGAGTGGATCGATGATATTGTAATGGTCCATGGCATTTTTTGGGTATAAGCTCAATTTCAATCTTTACCAGTGGATGGCTTGACAATATCCAGCGTGTATTGCTGGGTGGTGAATTAGACTTTTCAGCTGTGCCGGTAGATTGAACTTGCATGAACTCTGTAAACGTTAAAGCAGCGGTTGAGTTTTGAAAGGTAACAATTAAACATTCAAAACGATGGCTTATTGGCACCAATTTATTATTACTACCTGCTTTTAACCAGACCCCTTGATGTTTTTTTATAGAGCGTTCTTGGTCTCCATTTTGGATGAAGGCTTGGCCATCCAAGATGAATAAATAACAATCAGTAGTGTATCGGTAAAAGCGTTGCTGAACTTCATTTTGAAAGAAGTGCTCCTGATATATTTTCATGTTTTCACTGAAACATAGTAAGTTTTTCATACCATTTTTGCCGATTAAATTCATGGTTCGTGGTGATGACAGATTTAATGGCTTAGAATTTAAAAACGGCATAGGGCGGGTACGTCTTCATTTAATAGGTTAAGTGGTTATTGAATCATGTCGCATTAGACAAATTCAATAACATAATGTTTGATTTAAGTTTATATTAAAGTTGCAGGTTTCTAGCTGCATTCTTTATAGTATAGATACAACGAAAATTATAAAGGGATAAGTCCTTGTCTGAGTTGCTAAATTTTGAAGAAAACGAAACGCTTTCGTTACGCGATTATACCGAAAAAGCGTATTTAAATTATTCTATGTACGTTATTTTGGACAGAGCCTTGCCGCATATCGGAGATGGTTTAAAGCCTGTTCAGAGGCGTATCGTTTATGCTATGAGCGAATTAGGCTTAAAAGCCTCTGCGAAGTATAAAAAATCAGCGAGAACGGTGGGTGATGTGCTCGGTAAGTTCCACCCTCACGGCGACAGTGCCTGCTATGAGGCCATGGTATTAATGGCGCAACCCTTTTCCTATCGTTACCCATTAGTTGATGGGCAAGGAAACTGGGGGGCCCCGGATGATCCTAAATCGTTTGCGGCAATGCGTTATACTGAATCGCGTCTGTCTAAGTATGCGGATGTTCTATTAAGAGAGGTTGCTCAAGGAACGGTGGATTGGGTTCCAAACTTTGATGGAACACTGAATGAACCCTCTGTTTTACCGGCACGATTACCAAATTTGTTGCTTAACGGGACTACGGGTATTGCGGTAGGCATGGCAACGGATATCCCTCCTCATAACTTAAGAGAAGTGGGTGCGGCTTGTATACATTTATTGAATAATCCAAAATCTGAATTAGACGATTTACTGGAATTTGTGAAAGGACCTGATTTCCCAACCGGAGGGGAGTTAACCACGTCAAAAGCGGATTTAAGAAAGCTTTATGAAACGGGTAAAGGTCAGATTAAAGCGAGAGCGAGGTACTCTATAGAAGAAGGCGATATCGTTATCAATGAGTTGCCTCATCAAGTTTCTGGAAATAAAATTCTTGAACAAATAGCCGCTCAAATGCAATCTAAAAAACTACCAATGGTCGTAGATTTACGAGATGAATCAGATCATCAAAATCCAACTCGTTTGGTGATAGTGCCAAAATCAAATCGTGTAGATGTTGATGCTGTGATGACGCATTTGTTCGCTACAACTGATTTGGAGCGTTCCTACCGTGTTAATATGAATGTAATTGGACTGGATGGGTTGCCTCAGGTTAAAGGGTTAAAACCGTTTCTTGTTGAGTGGTTGCGCTTTCGAATCCATGTTGTTCGTAGGCGTTTACAATTCCGTTTAGACAAGGTTATTAATAGATTACATATTTTAGAAGGTCTATTAGTCGCCTTTTTAAATATTGATGAAGTTATCGAAATTATTCGCGCTGAAGATAAACCAAAACCAGTATTAATGGAACGTTTTGGTATAACCGATATTCAAGCAGAAGCTATTCTAGAGTTAAAACTTCGCCATCTAGCAAAGCTAGAAGAAATGCGTATTCGTGGTGAGCAAGATGAGCTTGAAAAGGAAAGGAAGCAGTTAGAAGGTTTATTGTCATCAGAATCTAAGCTTAAAAAATTGATCACTAAAGAAATTGAAGAAGCAATTGAACAACATGGTGACGATAGACGTACTCCAATTGTCGCTCGCAAAGAATCACAGGCATTTAGCGAAGAAGACCTGTTATCAAACGACCCTATTACCGTAGTCTTATCAAAGCAGGGGTGGATTAGAGCGGCTAAAGGCCATGATATTGATGTGGCTGGACTGAGTTACAAATCTGGTGATGAATATCTGTTATCAACAAAAGGGCGATCAAATCAAACTTTAGTGTTATTGGCGTCTAATGGCCGAACTTACTCTTTGAAAGCACATCAACTACCTTCTGCAAGAGGCCAAGGAGAACCTGTAACTGGACGTATAAGTTTAGACAAAGACGTTCAGATTGTTGCGGCTATGCTGGACGCGGATGATAGTTATTTTTTATTAGCAAGTGATGCTGGCTATGGTTTTATTGCTAGATTGGGTGATTTACATGCGAAGAATAAAGCAGGTAAAGCATCATTAACATTACCTGTAGGTGCTCATGTCGTGCCGCCAATTCCAGTGGCCTCCCCTGAAGAGAGTGATATTGCCGTAGTGTCTAATGAAGGTAGAATGCTGGTTTTTAAAGCCAGCTCATTACCGCAGATGTCGAAAGGTAAAGGCAATAAAATGTTGAGTATTCCTCCGGCTAGAGCCGCGTCTCGTGAAGAGTATTTACAAACGGTGACAAGTGTATTACCCGAAGATCTCTTGCTTGCTCATTCAGGCAAACGTTTCTTGTCTATGACGTCTAAAGATTTAGAAGAATACAGAGGAGAAAGGGGGCGAAGAGGGCTAAAACTCCCTAGAGGCTTCCAACGAGTTGATTCATTTGAAATTCGATTAGGTGAAGGTAAAAGTGCTCAAGCTAACTCTGATCTGTCTTAATAATGTTGAGTCGTTAGAGTAAGAGTAAATGAGGTGTCGTATTTTAGTGCATTACGACATCTCATTTTTGAATGAGCTTTTAGAAAAGAAGAGAGGTGTGCTTAGGCGTATTATTTATTTTTTGCAATGTCCGTCAGTACTTTAAAGAATGAATCTGGTGTATGGGCACCGTGGATGACAAATTTGTCATCAATCACATAGGTGGGAGCTGACAGTATCTCAACTTCTTTAAAACGTTGCATTTTCTTTTCTACAATGAGCTTGGACTTTTCAGTAAAAGCTTCTTCAATAGCGTCTTCTTTTAAACCAACTACTTTTGCGATATCTGTTAATACATCAACATCACCAATATTTTTGCCCTCAGTAAAATAAGCATGGTACAAAGCCAGGGCGAGTTGTGTACTAAGGTCTTCTTTATTGGCAATCATGATGAGCCTATGGGCCAAAAAGGTATTAGGTAAAACATCCTTGTCGGTAAAATTGAATTGGATACCTTCTTCAATACCTATTTGTTGTAGGGCATGGGTAGCTTCTGTAAGTTTTTCTAAGCTACCAAATTTCTTCTCAAGATAAGACTCTCTCTCGACACCGTTCGAAGCGATCTCTGGGTGTAATTCAAAAGGTTGCCATTTTATATCAAAGCGATAGTCTTCACCGAGCTGATCAATGGCCTGTTTTAAGCGATTATACCCAAGGTAACTCCAAGGGCAGACAAAGTCAGAAATAATGTCGATACGAAAATCGGCCATGAAATACTCCATTAACAGGGGGATTAGATTGTACTCTAATGTTTGGGTAGTTTATTGAAAATCAAGGTTAGTTAAGCATTAACGCTAAAAGCAATGCATTGGCTAATTTGACAATAGGGTAGGCCACTTTCTTCATGCCAATAATTAAAGGCGGTTTGCGCGGCGGCAAGTGCAGCTTGAGTGTCTCTCCCTGTAGTGATGATCTCTCTATTTCTTAAATAACCTTCTACGTCTTTGGTCAGTAAAAAAGTATCTTTTCCCATCACTCGTAATGAATAAGGACCGGTATTACCTCCTAAACGTTTGCCGTGTTTTTTTAGGTAGAGCCATAGATTGGTAATATCAGAGCTTGGCCAGTCCGCCACCAATTTAGCAAAAGAGCCATGAGTTTGTTGGGCATCATGCATCATTAAAGCATTATCTCTAATAGTTAGTACTTTTCCTAAATGGCGAATGATACGGGTGTCTTTGGCTTTCTCTTCCCACATTTCATCGGCAATTAGTGTCATTTTTTCAATATCAAAACCAAAGAAAACGTCCTCGAATCCTTCCCATTTATTTCTGACAACCTGCCAATTGATTCCTGACTGGAATATCTTTTGGGTCATGGCTGCTAACCAGCGATCATCACTTATATGATACAGGCTTTCAGTAGATAAAGGGGAAGATAAACTCTGTATTAAAAAGGCTTCGCCATTATGCCTTGCGGCAGCACGATTAAAAATATTTTCGAAAGGCTCATAGTTCTCTGTCATTATGACTTCTATCTCATCGGTTATTGTATAAATGAAATTGACTATTGTACAAAATCATCCAATTAATGAAACGATTGAATTGCTTTCTTGACGTCGTCAGCATGAGTGATATTGATTATATGACTGGCACCTTCTAACCAAATAACGTTAACATTTGGAAATAGGGACTCAGAAAATGAGGCATTTTTAGGTCTGACAAGATCATCTTCGGTACCTTGAAGTACCACAACCGGTAATGATAATTGGCTGAATTCATTTTGAAGTCGCTCCAATTCAGGCATTAATTCCAATACTTCTTGATTCGAGTTATACCAGAATTCAGGAACCCATTGCTTAGGTAGCATATCTAAAGCGTAATTAAACCAACGAGCTTCTGCTAACCTAGGCCCTATGTCGCCAGCAAGAATGATCACTCCGCTAATGTATTCTGGATAATCAACGGCGAGTTTTGGTACTAATGATCCCCCTAAGGAATGTCCAATAACAAGCGTTTTTTTCTGGGTTTTATTCCATATATCTTCAAGTATAGGGGCAATTAGACGAGATTGATCGGATAATGTCTTAGGGAATGGGCCATCTGGGTAGGAAGACTCCCCCACCCAGGCCTATCTAACGCATTGATATTGTATGCTTTCATTAATTCTGGGTCTTCAAAATAGCGAGAAAAAGAGCCCCAACTACCAGGTGTTCCATGAACAAATAATAAATTGGGTTTATCTACATTATGGTTACTGACGTAATGCAGTGAATATAAGGAAGGGGTCAATGTATGTTGAGACAGTAGGTTAGGGGTGGATTTAACGCGTTTGGTTGTTTCAGAGTTGTTATCCAGTTCTTGTTTTTGATTGGAACATGCCATTAATGTGAGAGAAAAAACAGAAATCAGCCACAGTTTCATAATTATATTCATCTATATCATGATGTATGAGTGACTTAGAATAGCGGCACTTAGAAAAAGTTCAATAATTCAGTTAAATAAGATAAATTACTTCAGAAATAGTGTTTTTATAATGAAAAGACGAGATTAAAAAGTAACTTATCAGAAAGAGCTTAAAATTCTGTAAAGGATTACTTTATACTAATGGAAATTTTTTTGAGAGTGATTTATGACGCATTTGAGTGTAAACCTGAATAAAATCGGTTTGTTACGTAATTCTCGTGGTAGAGATTACCCTAATATGGTGGTGATGGCTGAACGTGTTTTAGCGCTTGGTGCATTCGGTGTAACCATACACCCAAGACCGGATCAACGTCATGCTACTTATCAAGATGCTTATGACCTTAAGAGTTTGATTTCTCGTTATCCTGGTCGAGAGTTGAATATAGAAGGCTTTCCCGATGAAAATTTTTTGAAAGTCGTTTTAGAAGTGGTTCCAGATCAATGTACCTTGGTCCCAGATGACCCAAATCAACTTACATCTGACCACGGTTGGAATTTAGGAAGAGATCAGGATGTTCTTAGGCCTATAATTGCTAGACTTAAAGATAAAGGTATTCGTGTGGTTTTGTTTATGGACCCTGATTCGGAAAGCATGCAAATGGCTAAAAATATTGGAGCCGATCGTGTCGAGCTTTACACAGAAGCTTATGCAAATGCGTTTTCAACTGAGTTAGAAAACGCCTGTTTAGCTCAATATCAAGAGGCGGCCCAAGCTGCGAAAAACGCTGGCTTAGAGGTAAATGCTGGCCACGATCTTGATTTAGAAAATGTAGGCAAATTTTGTGAAAATGGATTAATTACAGAGGTGTCTATAGGGCATGCATTAACCGCTGAGTCTTTAGATCTAGGTTGGGATAATGTAGTTAAAAAGTATTTAAGTATATTAACTCAATAACTTCGATACAGTCGTATCTCTAATGCCAAGACCAGTATGTACATGTTGTGAATACTTAAAGCAGAATTGTGTGTGTGACTTAATCCCTAATGTTCATACTAACCTTAGGATAATTGTGTTCCAAAATGCAAAAGAGGCGCTTCATCCAAAAAATTCTGTTAGGTTATTAAAACTAGCATTCTCAAGAGTTGAGGTAGTGGTAGTGACGTCTGAAGTCGATGTTGTCACCAAACTTCGCCAACTGGATTTAAGTAAATGGTGCCTTATTTATCCATGCGATCATTCAATGCCATTGGAAACCATGTCAGAAAATGAGCGCGAAACCTTAGAAGGTTTTATTTTAATCGATGCAACCTGGCGTAAAGCGTTTGCTATGTATCACACTAGTGAGGTGTTTGGTCGTATTTCGACGAAACACTTTTTATCGCCACCGAATGGGAACTATGTGATTCGAAAAACATCCAAAGAAAAAGCGCTCTCCACTTTTGAGGCCTGTGTCTATACTTTGGAATGTCTTGAGCTATCCGATTTGTCTTCGATGAGACGCTTTTTTTGCAAGCGCAGACATTGCAATGGCGAAAAATGCCTTCAGTAAGCCAAATGTTGAGTTAATTCTTAAACTGTAAATGAGAAAATGTATGACAGATAAACAAAATGAAATCGAAGCGGCGGTATTACAACGATTGTTAAAGCATTTGGATGAACATAAAGAAGTTCAAAATATTGAGTTAATGAATCTCGCTGATTTTTGCCGTAACTGTTTAAGTAAATGGTACATGGCTGAGTGTAATGATCGAGGGGTCGATATGGATTATGACAAAGCAAGAGAATTTGTTTATGGTGAACCCTATGGTGATTGGAAAGATAAGTACCAAAAGAAGGCCACTCCTGAGCAACTTGCTGAATTTGAAAAAAAGAATGGAAAATAACCACGATGTCCGTACTGCATAGATCGTAGTGTTGAGATGAGTATTAGAAAGTCATTTCTGATGATTCTATGTGCCTTAGTGTTTATGGCAGGGTCCCTTATTGCAGACAGTTCAGATAAATACCTAGAACTCGCCAAAAAAGTAGCTCGTAAATACGGCGTTGATGCAGAAAAAGAATTATTACATGGAGAAGTACTCTAGACGAGGTTCGAGACGGTACTGATCTTGAAAAGCTAGTTGCAGTGAATGACTTTTTTAATCAGATGGATTTTGTTGACGATATTATCCATTGGGGCAAAGAAGATTATTGGGCTACGCCAATTGAGTTTCTTGGGACTCGTGGAGGGGATTGTGAAGACTTTACTATCGCCAAGTATTTTTCATTACGTGAACTCGGTGTTCCCGACGAAAAGTTACGTTTAGTGTATGTTAAGGCATTAACGTTAGACCAGCATCATATGGTTTTAGCCTATTATCATAAACCTACGGCAATACCAGTATTGTTAGATAACCTTGATAAAACCTTGAAGCCTGCAAACAAAAGAAGAGATCTATTACCTATTTACTCTTTTAACGCAAAGAACTTATGGTTATCGAAAGAAAAAGGTCGAGGTGTGTTGGTTGGTGGCTCGTCAAGATTAAGTTTGTGGACAGATTTAAATAGTCGTCTAACGACATTTAATTAAACCTGGAGAAAAAAATGACGCTTTTTAAGCAGTTGATGATTACGATTATAGCTATATTCTCTTTGATGCTAATAGTTGTAATGGGCATTAACTTTAATACCACAAAAGTATATTTAGTGAACCAATTAGAATTAACAACTCAGGATTCTGCAACGTCTCTTAGTATGTCTATTTCTGATTTTATGGGCGAACAGGACTATGTTTCTGTTGATAGTAATGTCCAAGCTGTATTTGACAGTGGTTACTTCTCTGCAGTGAAAGTACATATTTATGAAACGGATACTTATATTAAGCGGGTTAATTCGAATCAGGTTGTCGGAGTGCCTGAATGGTTTCTTAACTTAGTTGAGTTCGATGAGCCTGTTGCAAGTGCCGTAATTTCCAATGGTTGGAATGAGCTAGGGCAAGTCTATGTGACAGGTAGTGCTGGTTATGGATATTATCAACTTTGGTTAGCCACTCGAGATTTGGTTATATCGTTTGTAATTATAGGATCTTTATCTTTACTCATTGGCACTGTTGCTTTACGTCAATTGTTTAAACCATTGGCGGCTGTTGAAGCTCAAGCCGAAGCGATTCAACAAAGAAACTTTGTCAAAATGGACTATGTCCCAAAAACCCGAGAGTTACGTTCTGTTGTACTTTCGATGAATCGGATGGCAGAAAAATTAGAGAAGGAATTTGCAGCGGAAGCTGAAACCGCTCAATGGTTGCAAGCAAAGGCTTTTAAAGACCCTGTAAGTGGTCTTGGTAATCGTAATTTTTATGAAAGCCAAGCGACGGCTCACTTTGTTGAATCTGATAGAACAATGGATGGATTGATTTTGATTAGTCTGTTTGACCTAGCAAAGCTAAATAATGAGCGAGGGTATGAGGCCGCTGATACATTTATTAAGCAGGCAGCAGAAATTTTAACTGAGCACGTTAAGTGGAGTATTTCATCGACAATTGTTGCTCGTATGTCTGGTGCTGATTTTGTTATTCTAATGTCTCATATAGATTTAGAGCGTTTAGAAACTACTGTGGCAAACATCATGGAGTCGTTAAAAGAATTAGTTGCTATAAGAGTACCTTATTCGGAATCAGTGGCCAATATTGGCGCTGTTCTCCTAGATTCAACCGCGGATAAATCTAAAGCCATGGCAGAAGCCGATGCGGCTCTGCGGGCAGCGAAAGCGATAGGCTCAAATGGAGTTAAAGTCTTTGATATTGATACTGGGCAACATATGGCTATTGGGCGTATAGAGTGGAAGAAAATGCTCGATTTTGCAATAGAACATAAATCTTTTAGGCTTAGAAAGCAGAGAGTGACAGAGTTATCTAATCAAGAGCATATTCTGCAAAAGGAAGTGTTTGCAAGTCTTGAATACCAAGGCCAGCAATATCATGCTGGGTATTTTATTGGATTAGCTGAGCAGTTTGATCTAGGAGATAAAGTAGATCAGGTCATCATTAATATGGTTATTGATTACGTTGCATTGCATCGACCACAAGTTCCATTAGTAATAAATTTATCTGCTTCTGCGTACATTAAGCCTGCATTTGTCTCTTGGCTCGACAGTCGATTGAAAGAGCTGAGCAAAGAAATCAAAGAAAAAATGTCATTTGAAGTTTCAGAACAAAGCGTTCTGTCGACCGAGGATCATGCTTTTCTATTAGTGCAAGTAATTAAGAAGCACAATGTAACCTTTGGTATTGATAATGTAGGCAAGCAGTTTTCCGCATTTCAATATCTACAAAAACTCATGCCTGACTATGTCAAAGTGGATCCTTCCTATACAAAACTGGCCGTTGGTAAACAATCCGAATCTTTCTTTATGCACACACTGTGTAAAATGTTTAATAGCCTTAACATACAGGTCATTGCTACTGGTGTAGAGAGCAGTAAACAGTTGGAGATTCTACAACGATTTGATATTTATGGCGCTCAAGGCTTTATTCTAGGCCGAGCAGAAGATATGTAAATGATTGCTGGTTGAGGCTTTTGCTACCTAGATAAAGTGCTTGTAGCAAGAGACTCAATTAAATAAGAGAGTCATTGTCTTCTGGGAAGTGTTCATCTATCAGGTTATCATCATTAGATACATGCAAGCCACGAACCCATTTTCGACTAAGGATTTTTTTCTGTGCCGCTATTGGAAGTTCAGTAAATTGAAGGAGGCGCTTTTCAGTTAATAAGTCGATTAAATCTTCAAGAATCCTCATCATATCTGAATCTGAATTCGATAACATTCCTTGTGCCTGAGTATTACTAATTTTATCTTCTAAAATTTGAGTGACATTGGGGTCGTTTGGTGCAACTAATTTTCGGTATTCATCACTTTGTTCTGTAGAAACGTCAATGATGACACCATGCTCATCTATTTTTGCGTATAACATGACTAATTCCTTGATATAAATGCAATAATCAATTGTAGCAGAGCTTTCCAATTTGTCTAAGAAGAACTATTCTATGGAGAGTTTGATTAGTATTCTTAGTTATATAGCGTTATCTTAGATGTAAAAGTGATTTAAATTAAGAGAGATATGGCATGCCACACTCCGAAAATACAACTTCTGAGTCTCTGAACAGTTCCACTGAAAATAGAACCCTTTCAGAAAGTAATGATAGTTTAGAAAAGAAAGACAGCGTGAAGAATCGTTCAACAAATTTTGAATCAGAAGAGCCTGTATCTAAAACCCAGTGGTCTGTTAATGGAGCGAGTCTCAGTTACCCAAACCCACTGTTAGACTCTTTGGTGCTGATAAGTAAGTATTTTGGTAACCCTTACACGGCTGATGCTATTCGAGCGGGCCTTCCTCTTACTGATGATTTTCTTACTCCAGAAATGTTTCAACGTGCCTCCAAAAAAGTTGGCATAGTGGCACGTTTTGTAAAACGTCCGTTTAATAAAATACCGATAGCTGTATTACCAACCGTATTGCTTTTAAAAGATCAACAGGCTTGCGTGTTATTAGAAATCAATAACGATAAAAACGTTGCGCAAATTTTTCTTCCTGAGTCTGGTGAAGGTGAAGTGTCTATTGATTTAGATGAACTCACGGATATGTATACTGGATATTGTTTTTTTGTAAGGCCTCAGTATCGATTTGATAAACGATCGGAAGAAAAAGCAGACACGGAAGAGTCTAAAAGACATTGGTTTTGGGGGACAATTACCCAATCATGGAGAATTTATAGAGATGTTATTTTTGCCTCTTTATTAATTAATTTATTTGCTGTGGCGAGCCCTCTGTTTGTTATGAATGTATACGATAGAGTGGTACCTAATAATGCATTTGATACCTTATGGGTGTTAGCAATAGGTGCAATAGTTGTTTACGGGTTTGATTTTTTATTGCGTACGTTCAGAGCTTACTTTATTGATATTGCAGGGAAAAAATCTGAAATTTTGATATCATCAACCATATTTGCTAAAGTTAACCATATCAATATGGCGTCTCGACCTAGGTCTGTAGGGGCGTTCGCAAAGAACCTTCAAGAATTTGAAAGTATTAGAGAGTTTATTACTTCAGCGAGTATTACGACACTTGTTGATATCCCTTTTATGTTTTTAATTATTGCCGTCATTTGGATGATTGGTGGCCCTGTCGCTTACATACCATTAATTGCAATTTTTTTGATTGTTTCATACAGCCTAATTATACAAGTTCCATTAAAGCGATCGATTACGGAAAGTTCAAAAACAGCATCTCAAAAGCATGCGGTGTTGATTGAGAGTTTATCTAATGCTGAAAGTGTAAAACTGAATAATGCTGAAGGCGTCTTACAGAAACAATGGGAAGATGCGGTTGGAAATATCGCTGATTGGGGGGTAAAAACGCGTCAACTCGCCCAGTCTTGCTCTAATTTTGCTATGGTTGTGCAGCAATTGACTACCGTTGTCATGGTCATTATTGGTGTTTATCAGATCTCTGAACATGAAATGAGTATGGGGGCATTGATTGCGGCTGTTATGCTGACTGGAAGAGCCCTCGGACCTATGGCTCAGGTAGCCAGTTTAGCAACAAAATATAACCAAGCTAAGTCTGCCTTCATGGCTCTACAAGAAATAATGGATTCAGATGTAGAGAGGCCTGATGGTGTAAAATACGTCCATCGCTCAAGCTTTAACGGGGAGTTTCAGTTCGAATCGGTGAATTTTTCATACCCAGATGAAGAACAAGCGGCCATTTCAAACATTAGTTTTACTATAAGACAGGGTGAAAAAGTTGGCATTATTGGACGCATTGGTTCTGGAAAATCAACTTTAGGTAAATTAATGACAGGGCTATACCATCCATCAGAGGGGGCTGTCAGGATTGATGGTGTTGATTTAAGGCAAATCAACCCAACGGATTTAAGGCGAAATATTGGCGCTGTTTCTCAAGATATTTCTCTTTTCTATGGCAGCATTAAGGACAACATTGTTTTGGGTGTCCCCTATGTTGAAGATGAGTCTATTATCAAAGCGGCTGAAATATCTGGTGTTGCCGAATTTGCTAACCGAAAACCAAGTGGCTTAGACAGCTCTGTAGGAGAAAGGGGAGCATTATTATCCGGTGGCCAAAGGCAAAGTATCGCTATTGCTAGAGCAATGTTATTCGATCCGCCGATTTTAATTTTAGATGAGCCTACTGCTTCCATGGATAATACGACCGAAACTCGAATGAAACGCCGTTTGATTGATGCGGGAAAAGACAAGACTCTTATTTTAATTACTCATAAAGCGTCAATGCTTGATATGGTTGATCGTCTCATTGTTATGGATAATGGTCGTTTAATTGCTGATGGACCGAAAGCGCAAGTACATGAAGCGCTTCGTCAAGGTAAGTTGAAGGTAAGTTAATATGAGTGACCCTTTAGATAACGAAAAAAATGTATTTGTTCATCTACTCGATAAAATTGGACGTTTATTGATTCTATGCAAAGAGGTGATAGGGCGTTTATTTGACCGTTTACCGGAGAGCGTAAAGCAAGTGTTGCTTATATTCGGTGCTAGGGTTAGGCAGGTATATGGTGTTTGTCGTATAAAAGTGAGGTTCTTTTTTACTCTTGTTAAAACAAAAGTACGTATATTATTTTCACATTTACCCGATGGTGTTCAGCAAAGGGTATTAAGTATATTAGAAAAAATACAGAGTTTGTATGCGAATGTAAAAGAGAAAGCGAAACAAGTTTTTGATTTTTTAGAGGATCCTCCAAGCCTTAAGAATGGTGCGTTAAATCAGGTCGAGCAAGGAGATTTAGACTATCTCTCAAACCGAAATGCCGCCCTAATGTTGCGCTCTCCAAAAGGAGGAAGAACGATTCTTTGGAGCATTTTAGTCTTTGTTATTTGCGGGCTTGTTTGGGCTAACTATACTGAACTTGATGAAGTAACGGTTGGTCAAGGTAAAGTAATACCTTCTAGCCAAGTTCAGATAGTACAGAATCTTGAGGGTGGTATTTTAAAAGAAATTCATGTGGCTGTTGGTCAAACTGTTGAGAAGAGCCAACTGTTAATGACCATTGAAAATACAGAAGCTTTGTCGAGTTTAAGAGAACGGCAAGCCGAGTATGTTGGTTTACTCGTTCGTGCTGCTCGCCTAACTGCTGAGGCAACGGGAGTGAATGCTCCACGCTTTGATCAAGAAACCCGAACTAATTATCCTGAAGTGGTTCGACGTGAAATGTCCTTATATGAAAACCGACGGGAATCCTTATCTGCGAATCGGGCCGTTTTTGAGCAACAGGTTTTGCAAAAAGAACAAGAAATCATTGAATTAGAAGCAAAACTTAATAACTTAAGGACAGGGTTTGAGCTTGCGAATGAAGAGTTAACGCTGACTCGTCCTGCTTACGATCAAGGCGCGGTTTCTAAAGTTGAGTTATTACAGCTAGAACGACAAGTAAACCAATTGAAAGGTGAAATGAAAGCAACTCAACTTGCTTTACCAAGGGCGAAATCAGCATTGGTTGAAGCACGCACAAAGTTACTTGAAAATGATGCTAAATATCGAGCAGAAGCTCAAGAGGACTTGACGGGTGTAAGAAGTAAACTTGAGCAACTTGCTGAAGTGAATGTTTCTTTACAAGACAAAGTTCAACGAACACAGGTGCGCTCGCAAGTAAAAGGTATCGTTAAGCAGCTACAAATTAATACCGTTGGTGGTGTAATTCAGCCAGGTCAAAACTTAATGGAAATTGTTCCATTAGAAGATTCTTTATTAATAGAGTCTAAGATACGCCCAGAAGATATTGGCTTTATTAAGCCAGGACTGGGTGCGGTGGTGAAGCTATCCGCTTATGATTTTTCTATCTATGGTGGTTTAACGGGAGTAGTAGATAATATAACAGCGGATACTATATTGGATGAAGAAGGAAATAGTTTCTATATTGTTCGGGTTAGAACCGATAAGAACTTTTTAGGGACAGAGGAAGCACCTTTGCCTATTATTCCTGGAATGCAGGCGACAGTTGATGTTCTTACTGGTAAAAAGAGTCTGTTAGACTATTTGCTTAAACCAATATTGAAAGCGCAGCAAAACTCCTTAAGAGAAAGATAATTACAAAAATAATTCCTTATCTTTGTAATGGTTACAAAAGTTTACTGAACATACTTTGTTGGTTTGTGAAAATTACCAATTATCCTTTAGGTTATTGAGGACTATTTTGAAAATACTTTGTTGGAATGTAAATGAATCTGTTTGGTCTCATTGGTTGAAGATAGTACCATCAGATGCATCGCTTATAAGAGCGTTATCAATGGATGAATTGAAAGCGGTATTTGAAAAGCAAAACCACAACCAAATAGACTATTGTTTTATCTATCTAGATGGACATAATTTTTCTCAAATGGTAGAAAATGCGGTATTAGTTCGTCGTGCATATCCTCATTTAAAAATTATTGTATTTCCCAATAGACCTAGTCAAACGGCGGCATTGAGGGTTTTATCACAAGGGATTAATGGACAATGTAGTCCTTATATTGGCAAGAAGCAGTTAGAGACTGTCTTATCTGTTGTTGGTATGGGGGAGATATGGAGTGGCAAAGCATTTATTGATAATTTGATCGTTGCTAACTCTATGGGGGGAAACGTAGAAAATGTATCTTTGAATGGAGAGTTGAAACCACTGTCAGAAAAGGAACGAGAAGTTGTGTCTTATATTAGCCAAGGATTAAGTAACAAGCAGATTGCATCTGAAATGCTGATTACAGAACGAACGGTTAAATCACACATGACAAGCATTTTTAAAAAAACAAATACAAAAGATAGATTGTCCTTATCTATTTTGGTGCAAAAATCAAATACAGTGCATTAGTTTAATGCTCTGCTTCTCTAAGAAATATATCTACATGGTAAGACATAAACTATAAGTGCTGTATAGACTACGGTGCTTATAGTTTGTATTTGCCCCATTACTTTTCTAACATTTTGAGAGTAGGCGCGTAACTTGCTTAATTGAATAGGCAATTCAATTCTAGGTAATTCAATTCTAGGTAATTTATACGATGCATTCAAAGACATCTCAACTACCTCTCACTGTCATGCTAGTGGATAACGAGCCTGCCAGAGCGGCCATTGTTGAGCAAGCTTTACTCGATAATGGCTATAAAGTTATACGTCGGTTAGAAAATACGCAAAATTTAACACGTGCGGTTCAAGAAAGTCTTCCTGATATGGTAATCATTGACATTGAGTCTCCTGATAGAGATATGTTAGAGAACATGTCTCAGCTCACACGAAATAACCCTAGACCAATTGTCATGTTTGCTGAAGAGAATGAGTCGACTTCAATGGAAGCGGCAATACGTGCAGGTGTCAGTGCTTATGTCGTTGATGGTATGCAGCCAAATCGATTTAAGCCCATCTTACAGGTCGCTATTGCACGCTTCCGTGAGTTCCAAGCCTTAAGATTAGAATTAGAAACGATTAAAACTCAACTAGAGGATCGTAAATTAATTGATAAAGCTAAAGGGTTAATTATGAAGCATCAAGGTTGTGATGAGGCGGCGGCTTACAAAGCATTAAGAAAGTTAGCAATGGATAGGAGTCAAAGAATGTCAGAGGTCGCCCTTAATGTTATATCGGTAATGAACTTAATGGGTGAGGTAGAATAATGGATCGATTTAATAATACCTCTCAAGGAACAAAGCCTTCTGGTGCCGATATTACTTTAGGTTTTATCCCTTTGATTGACAGTGCGCCTTTTATCATTGCAAAGGAAAAAGGCTTGTTTGAAAAAGAGGGTGTGGATGTCGTTCTATCTAAGGAGGCTTCTTGGGCGAGTATTCGGGATAAAGTTACTTTTAACCTATTACAAGGTGCTCATATGCTTGCCTCCATGCCCCTCGCGACGAGTCTTGGTATCGGTTCGGCCAACAAGGTGAAAATCCAAACCAGTTTTACTGTAAGTCAAAATGGTAATGGCATTACAGTGTCTAATAATTTGTATCAGTTAATGTATTCTTGTTGTGATGCTTTTCAAGCGCTAAGAAGTGGTCATGCTTTGAAGCTTGCTATCAGACATAGATCCGCCCAAGGTGACTTATTAAAGTTTGCTGTGGTATACCCTTATTCTTCCCATCATTATCAGTTGCGCGATTGGTTGAGCCGAGCGGGCATTGATCCAGATAATGATGTGCAAATTATTGTCGTACCGCCAACAAAAATGATGGGGTATCTGAGGAGTGGTGAGATTGATGGTTATTGTGTTGGTGAGCCATGGAATAGTTTAGCAGTAGAGCAAGGAATTGGTCATATGCTGGTGACAGGTTATGAGATCTGGGGTAATACACCGGAAAAAGTGCTAGGCGCCAATCTACAATGGGCCAATGAGAATGAGGAAGAGCACTATGCTCTTATTCGTGCTTTAGATAAGGCATGTAAGTGGGTTGATGACGAAAACAATTTAGAGGAGCTTTTGAATATTTTAAGTCATCCTGATTATTTGAATTGTCCCGCCGCCCAGCTTAGATATGGGTTCAGTGCAATAAAGCCCTCTGGTCAATTTGATTGGCCTATGGAGGCGTATCAAAAATTTTCGAGTGACAAGATTAACAGGCCAAACCCTCAGTATGCGCTATGGCTTCTTGGTCAAATGCATCGTTGGCATCAGCTTCCGGTTGCATCCTCTTTAATCAATGTAGCAAACAATACCTTTAATGATGATATTTATTGTCGCGCATTACGTATTGATCACCCTAGGAAGCTCAAACCATTAATCGGATCTTATGAAGAGAGTGAATGGCTTGACCTAATTAAGGCGGACAAGGTGAGAGTGCATCCAAAGGGGATTGAGTTCGGTTTTGTCTATCTGTAAATGTTAACTTCCAGTGCATCGATGACCCAAATCAAGGCAGATAGGGGATAGTTTGAAAAGGGAAAAGCAAAATATTTTTATAAATCAAATGTTTATTTATTGGCATGATTAATGCTTTAGTTAAAGTAATTAAAATTTAACAGATAAATCAATGTGGGTTTATCTAAGAATGGCAAAGGCGCCTGTGCAGCAAGTTTATCTTGTTGTGCATGCGCCTTTTTTTGTTTTTGTAATTAACGCTCTGGGTGGTAAGTAGTTATGAGTCATTGTGTAGAGAAAAAACGAGTTTTCATCAAAAATCTTAAATCCATTGGCCTAGTTCGTCAGGTTCTACTGATGGGAAGCTTTATTGTCAGTGCGTCTGTTTCCAGTTCGATTGCATTAGCTGCATTAGGAGAGCCTGAGAAAGAGGATTTAACGTTTGGCTTTATTAAATTGACGGATATGGCGCCGTTAGCCATAGCGTATGAGAAAGGTTACTTTGAAGATGAAGGTTTGTACGTCACGCTTGAAGCACAAGCAAATTGGAAAGTGTTATTAGATCGGGTGATTGATGGTCAGTTAGATGGTGCACATATGTTGGCAGGTCAACCGCTCGGCGCAACTATAGGGTATGGAACCAAAGCCCATATAGTAACGGCATTTAGTATGGACTTAAATGGTAATGGAATTACGGTTTCTAATGATGTCTGGGCGCAAATGAAAGCGAATATTCCGAAAGACAGTGACGGTAAACCCGTTCATCCAATTAGCGCTAGCGCACTTAAACCTGTGGTGGATGATTTTAAAGCCCAAGGTAAACCATTCAACATGGGTATGGTTTTTCCCGTTTCAACGCATAACTATGAATTGCGCTATTGGTTAGCGGCTGGGGGTATTCATCCTGGTTATTATGCACCGTCAAAAGGGGATGTGAGTGGTCAAATTAATGCCGATGCTTATCTCTCTGTAACACCGCCTCCACAAATGCCTTCAACCATGGAAGCTGGCACTATTCATGGTTACTGTGTTGGTGAACCTTGGAATCAGCAAGCCGTATTTAAAGGTATTGGTGTTCCTGTTATTACCGATTATGAAATCTGGAAAAATAATCCAGAAAAAGTGTTTGGGGTAAATCAAGTTTGGGCAGATGAGCATCCTAATACCCATATTAGAGTGGTGAAAGCCATGATTCGTGCGGCGAAATGGCTAGATGAAAATAACAATGCGAATCGACCTGAGGCCGTTAGAATTCTTTCAAAAAGCCAGTATGTTGGTGCCGATTACGACGTCATTGCCAACAGCATGACAGGCACATTTGAGTATGAAAAAGGGGATAAACGAGAGATCCCTGACTTTAATGTATTTTTTCGACATAACGCCACTTACCCCTACTATAGCGATGCGATTTGGTACCTAACTCAAATGCGTCGTTGGGGACAAATTGATGAGTTCAAACCTGACTCTTGGTACATAGATACAGCTAAAAAAGTGTATCGTCCAGAAATATATGGGATGGCAGTGAAGGCCTTAATTGAGGATGGGATAGTTTCGGCGTCTGAATTCCCTGATCTGGAGACTGAAACAGGATTTAAACCACCGCAGAAAGAGTTTATCGATGGTGTTAGCTATGACGGTCGCTTTCCAAACAAATATCTTGAGAGTTTTCCTATAGGACTTAAGGGTCACGAGGGTATTTAAGTCTCAGTTTGCCATAGAAAGTCGTTTAGTTCTTCTCTCTATGGCAAATCGATTAATAAAGTAAAAGTAAGAGTGAATAAATATGACCGTACAGAGCGCATACACAAGGTTGTTTGATATCTTGAAAGACTCTTTTTCAATAAAAAAATGCTTGTTTCCATTGTTAGGCATTATTGTTTTTTTAGCGTTATGGCACTCATCTGCTAATCGTATACAAACGTCACTTGGCGAATTTCCTGGTCCTGTGGTGGTCTATGAGCAATGGAACAGTTTGGTTGCTGATCATGTGGAAGAAAGAGATAAAGAAACGGCTTTTTTTGAGCGTCAAGAAATTCGCAACGCTAAAAAGCTGGTTAAAGATCCTAATTATGTTGTAAAGGAACGAGCTTATACGGGTAAGCCAACTTTCTTTGATCAAATTTTCACCAGTTTATATACGGTTCTTGCTGGCTTTGGTCTAGCAAGTTTAATCGCTATTCCCCTTGGTATCTTGATTGGCTTGAATGGCCATGTTTACAGCGCACTTAATCCAATCATACAGATTTTCAAACCGGTATCACCGTTAGCTTGGTTACCATTAGTTACTATGGTTGTGAGTGCATCTTATGTAACCGATGACCCTATTTTCGCAAAATCTTTTTTGACCTCCATGTTTACTGTCACTCTATGCTGTATGTGGCCTACTTTAATTAATACAGCCGTTGGAGTGGCCGCAATAGAGCAGGACCTATTAAATGTTTCAAAAGTACTGAGATTAAATTGGATAACCCACATTAGCAAAATCGTCATTCCTTCTGCCATTCCTATGATGTTTACCGGATTAAGACTGTCTTTAGGTATCGCGTGGATGGTCTTGATCGCCGCTGAAATGCTAGCCCAAAATCCTGGCCTTGGAAAATTTGTCTGGGATGAATTTCAAAATGGCAGTTCTAACTCCTTAGGAAGAATTATGGTGGCTGTCTTAGTTATTGGCTTCATTGGCTTTTTACTGGATAGAGTCATGTTGATGATCCAGAGATTGTCTTCGTGGGATAAAACACAAGTTTTAAGATAAAGGATAGTGATCATGACACATTTAGATATCAGTAAAGTCTCAATTGAATTTCCTACTCCTAAAGGACCTTTTAAGGCATTAGATAACGTTTCTTTGAAAATAAAAAAAGGCGAGTTCGTTTCTTTAATTGGCCATTCTGGATGTGGTAAATCGACGGTTTTGAATATTGTAGCAGGGTTATATGATGCGACGGAAGGTGGCATTTTATTGGATGGAAAAGAAGTTCGCGGACCAGGCCCTGAACGCGCGGTGGTGTTTCAGAATCATTCTCTATTACCTTGGTTGACCACCTATCAAAATGTGGAGTTGGCGGTAAAACAGGTCTTTAAAGGGAGAAAAACGAAAAAAGACATGCATGATTGGATTTTGCATAACTTGGATCTAGTTCAAATGACGCACGCAATGGACAAACGCCCTGCAGAAATATCTGGTGGTATGAAACAAAGGGTTGGTATTGCGAGAGCATTATCAATGGAGCCTTCGGTGCTGTTAATGGATGAGCCTTTCGGTGCTTTGGATGCTCTTACTAGGGCGCACTTACAAGACTCTTTAATGGACATTCAAAAAGATTTAAACAATACCGTTATTATGATTACCCATGATGTAGATGAAGCGGTATTACTTTCTGATCGAATTGTGATGATGACAAATGGTCCAGCTGCCTCCATTGGTGAAATTTTATCGGTTGATTTAGAGCGACCACGAAATCGTTTGGAGCTTGCTGATAATCCGAAGTATGTGCAGTACCGTGCTCAAGTACTGAAGTTTTTATATGAAAAGCAGCGCAAGGTAGAACCAATCACTCAACCTAAAAAGGTCACTCCTACTCCCCCTGATCATGATGAGAAAGTGGCATCGTAATGCGTTTCGGATGAGGTGAGCAAGGTGTGTTTTAGGAGCCATAGTATGAGTTTGATAAAAGAAAATTTGGTGATTGTCGGTGCAGGAATGGCAGGGAGTCGTCTTGCAGAAAAAATACAAGAGGAGTATCCGCAGCGCTTTTCTATTACCCTAATTGGTGAGGAAAGAGAGGTCGGCTACAACCGTATTTTATTGTCATCACTATTGGCAAAAGAATGCGTTATGAACGATTTGTCCTTGATTGATGTCACTCGGTTTACACATCAAAAAGGCGTAGTTATTAAGGCGAATCCTGTTATTGACATTGATTGTCAATCTAAGCAAATAGGTTTGCAGGATGGTAGGCGTCTTGGCTTTGATAAATTAATTTTAGCCACAGGCTCTCGTTCTAGCCGTCTAGTGATACCGGGCGCAGCAGCCGACAATGTGATTGGTTTTCGAGACATGCAGGATGTATCTGTGATGACAAGCCTTACTGCTGAGAGTCGTGTTGTTGTGATCGGAGGGGGGTTATTGGGATTGGAAGCCGCGGTTGGTTTGATGAAAAGAGGGCATAAAGTAACAGTATTACATCGGGCTAAATTCTTATTAAATCGACAACTAGATGAAACTGCCGCGGGGCTTTTACTCAGTCGGCTGTCTGCTATGGGAATAGAATTTCGTTTAGGGGTAACATCAAAAGAGTTTCACTTATCTAATAAAACATCAACACAAGCTGATTCGGTGACTTTGTCAACGTCTGAAACAATTACAGCAAGCCTTTTTGTATGTGCAACGGGTATTGATCCAGAAGTCTCCCTAGCAAAAAAATCAGGCCTTATAGTGAATAGAGCCATAGTCGTCAATCAGCATTTAGAAACGTCAATGAAAGATGTATTTGCTCTTGGTGAGTGCAGTGAGTTTGAAGGACATACCTTTGGTCTCGTTGCGCCTATTTGGGATCAATTAGATTGTTTACTTTCTTCTTTGTCGGCAGGGAAAAAAGCCTTTTCTGTAAAACCGACTCCAACAAAATTAAAAGTATCTGGCGTTCAACTTTTTTCCGTTGGAGAAATCCATCCGCTGAAAGAGGAAGGGGTAATTCAATATACCGACCGTTCGTTAAATCATTATCGCAAACTGGTTGTCAAAGAGGGCAAATTAGTAGGGGTAATCTTATATGGCAATGTTGTCGATGGTGGCTGGTATTTTCAGCTTATTCAAAATCAAACAGACGTATCTAATATGTTAGATACCCTAATTTTTGGTGAAGCCTATTGTTCTAAAAGTGTGGCCTAAATTCATACAAGGCAATCCGCACAGAGTTAGGTAATCCGTGAGTCAGAGGTGAACATGAGTAACATCACGCAATTAATTCGTAACACAGATAAACCCCATTTAATTATTGTTGGCAACGGTATGGTCGGTCATCATTTTATTGAACAGCTTGCTCAATTAGGTGCTCATCAGAACTACAAGATTACCGTTTTTGGAGAAGAGCCTAATCTGGCCTATGATAGAGTGCATTTGAGTGAGTACTTCACAGGTAAAAGTTATCACGATTTGGCCATGTCGGAGCCTTCCTTCTATGATAACAATGATATTGCATACGAAACCAGTGCAAGAGTAACCGCTATTGATTCGTTAGCAAAAAACATTCAATTGGCTGACGGTCGTGAATTTTCTTTTGAAAAATTGATTTTGGCGACAGGTTCCTATCCTTTTGTTCCTCCTATTAAAGGTCATGATAGAGAAAATACCTTTGTCTATCGGACATTAGATGATCTTGATGCCATCAGAGAATGTGCGCAAAGTGCTAAAACCGGTACGGTTGTTGGTGGTGGATTGCTTGGTTTAGAGGCGGCTAATGCGTTGAAAAACTTAGGTCTTAAAACCAGCGTTGTGGAATTTGCTCCTAGACTCATGCCAGTGCAATTGGATGAAACAGGCGGTGCCTTATTAAGAAATATGATTTCGACGTTAGGTGTTGATGTTTATACGGCGACAGCCACAACACAAATCGTAGCAGGCAACGATGCTGTACACCGTATGGAATTTGCAAATGGAGATTATTTAGAAACGGACTTAATTCTCTTCTCTGCAGGTATTCGTCCACAAGATGCGCTAGCAAAACAGGCTCAATTAAAGGTCGGCGAGCGAGGCGGTATTGTTGTCAATGATTACTGTCAAACATCCCATGATGATATCTATGCGATAGGGGAATGTGCCTTGTGGGAGGGGCGTATTTTTGGTTTAGTGGCGCCGGGCTACTCCATGGCGAAAGTGGCGGCAAATCACATTCTTGGCTTTCAAGGGGAGGCTTTTACTGGTGCTGATATGAGCACTAAATTGAAATTATTAGGCTGTGATGTTGGCTCTATCGGAGATGCACATCAAACAACCCCAAGTGCAAAGCGTTTCGTGTATCAAGATGATTTTTTAAATGTGTATCGAAAAATGGTGGTGTCAGAGGATGGGACTAAGTTACTTGGTGCTGTTTTAGTAGGAGACAACAGTTACTACGATACTTTACTACAGTATTATTTAAATGGAATCACTCTACCATCAAATCCACAGAGTCTGATTTTACCAGTCAGTGATGGTGAACCGGTTGGTTTAGGAATAGATATGTTACCCGCCACGGCCTCTATTTGCAGTTGTCATAATGTGACTAAGCAAGATATTGCAGAAACGATCTCCTCTGGCTCGATGACGTTAGGAGAGGTAAAACGTGTGACTAAGGCAAGTACAGGGTGCGGAGGGTGTTCAGCTTTATTAAAAAAGGTGGTTGATAATGAGCTATTGGCATTGGGTGTTGAAGTGAGTACAGATATTTGTGAGCACTTTTCTTATACTCGCCAAGATTTATATAACTTAGTAAAAATTGATGAAATAAAAACGTTTAAAGAATTGTTGGATAAGTATGGCAAGGGTAAAGGATGCGAAGTTTGTAAACCGGCTGTCGGTAATATTTTAGCAAGTGTCTGGAACGATTTTGTTTTGAAGAAGGAGCATGTTTCGTTACAGGATACTAATGATCGTTATCTTGCCAATATGCAAAAAGATGGAACCTATTCTGTTGTTCCTCGCATTCCGGGTGGAGAAATTACGCCAGACAAATTAATTGTACTGGGTGAAGTCGCTAAAAAATACAACCTTTATACTAAAATAACAGGGGGTCAAAGGATTGATTTATTTGGTGCTACTTTGTCAGAGTTGCCACATATCTGGGAGGAGTTGATCGCGGTTGGGTTTGAAACCGGTCAAGCTTATGGAAAATCAGTACGTACCGTGAAATCCTGTGTTGGTAGTACTTGGTGTCGTTTTGGCGTTAATGACAGTATGACAATGGCCATTGATATAGAGAATCGTTACAAGGGTTTGCGTTCTCCTCATAAGCTTAAGTTTGCCGTATCTGGTTGCACTCGAGAGTGTGCAGAGGCACAAAGTAAAGACATTGGTGTCATTGCTACTGAGGGGGGATGGAATCTCTATGTATGTGGCAACGGTGGAATGAAACCGCGACATGCGGATTTGTTTGCAACAGATTTAACCGATCAGCAGTTAATAACTTACATCGATAGGCTGTTGATGTTTTATGTTAAAACGGCAGACAGGCTGCAGCGAACCTCTGTTTGGATGGAGAGTTTAGAGGGGGGTTGGACTACCTAAAAGAAGTTGTTATTGAAGATTCTCTTGGGATCGGTAGTGAGCTTGAAGCTCAGATGGCGTTAATTGTTGATACGTTTCAATGTGAGTGGAAAACCGCTATAGAAAATCCTGAATCACGAAAGTTTTTTAAGAGCTTTGTTAACTCAGATGGTCTAGATGAAAATGTGGTCTTCGTCCAAGAACGAGATCAAATACGACCAGCCTCTGAGTACGAAAAAAATAAATTGATTGCGACGGTTGCTTAAGGGGAAGTACATAATGAGTTGGATAAAAGTGTGTTCTTATGAGGATCTAGTTGCAAATGCTGGCATTGCTGTAAAAGTAATGGATAAACAAGTCGCCATTTTTTTGGACCCTGAATTTAATCAGCTTTTTGCACTGTCGAATTGGGATCCGATTGGTAAAGCGAATGTAATGTCGAGAGGGTTAATGGCGGAAATTGAGGGCGTGCTTACGGTTGCGAGCCCGCTTTATAAGCAAAAGTATTGTCTTTCAACGGGCGTCTGCATCGATGAAGATATCGTCTTGCCTATATGGAATGTAAAACTTGAGAATGATGTCGTTTGGCTTGCACCAAAATAAATCAAAAGCGTTATATCTCAGCGCATTCTATTTAGCTGGCTGTATAGAACATGAAGTTAAAAAAGTGATATTTGTAAAAAAATCTATAGAAAACATAACTCTGTGATTTTTTTATTAGTTGGCTTGTTTTTTGCAGATTATTGTTGAAGGCAACATCCTGCACAAAGGCGTGCATATTAGTCCTATTTGATCATGAGTAATGATATGAATAGGGGATAATTATAAGTCAATAAAAATGACAAAAGGCAACGAAGCCCAAGTGATCGAAAGATCGCTTGGGCTTTTTTTGTTTTTTTAATAAAAATGTACTAAAGAAGGTATCCAATGATGCAACCAAAAGCTGGAAAAACAACGTGTCCTTATTGTGGTGTTGGTTGCGGGGTCCTGTTAAAAAAACCAACTTCGATTCAAGGAAAAATTGACTCTGTAGTAGGGGATAAGGAGCATCCTGCAAACTTCGGTCGCTTATGTGTGAAAGGCAGCAACCTCTCTGAAACACTGACATCTGATGGTCGACTGGCTACGCCAAAAGTGAATGGAGAGAACGTTTCCTGGTCGACAGCAACGGATTTCATTGCAAAAAAAATACAACAAGTGACCCATGATTATGGTGCCGATGCCTTTGCATTTTATCTCTCGGGTCAAATATTGACGGAGGATTATTATGTGGCGAATAAACTCGCTAAAGGTTTTATTGGGACGGCTAATGTCGATACGAATTCTCGTCTTTGTATGGCTTCGGCCGTAGTGGGTTACAAGAGAGCATTTGGTTCAGATACGGTGCCTTGCAGTTATGAAGACTTGGAGTGCTGTGATCTCCTCATTATGGTGGGGTCGAATGCGGCTTGGACTCACCCTGTATTGTATCAAAGAATTGCAGCCGCTAAAGCGTTACGTCCTCAGATGAAAGTGGTTGTTATTGATCCTAGAAAAACGGCTACATGTGATATCGCTGATTTACACCTAGCCATAGCACCGGGTACCGATGCCTATGTTTTTTCTTTGTTACTTGCTGAAAGCCATCGGCATGATGTACTCGATGTTGAGTTCATAGCCAATAAAACCGATGGTTATGCTGATGCGTTAGCCGAAGCCATATTAGCAAGCCCTTCTATTGACGTCATAGCAAAGACGTTAAAGGTTGATAGAGCATTATTAGATACCCTAGTTAAGTGGTGGTTAGATACACCAAAGACGGTCTCTTTCTACTCACAAGGTGTGAATCAATCTGCAACAGGGGTCGATAAATGCAATGCCATTATTAATTGTCATCTAGCAACGGGGCGAATTGGTAAAGAAGGCATGGGGCCTTTTTCTATTACAGGTCAACCTAATGCTATGGGAGGGCGTGAAGTGGGAGGGTTGGCGAATCAATTGGCGGCACATATGGACTTTACCACTCCAGGTGCCATCGATCTGGTTCAGCGTTTTTGGAATGCCCCCAACCTAGCGACAGAAAATGGACTGAAAGCCATTGATATGTTTCAGGCTATGGAATCAGGGAAAATCAAGGTGATCTGGATAATGTCAACCAATCCAATGGTGAGTATTCCGGATACTGCACAAGTGAAGCGTGCTCTTGAACAATGTGAATTGGTCATAGTAAGTGACTGCCAAGAAGTCACAGATACGAATGCATTTGCTGATGTGTTGTTGCCTGCTACGGGTTGGAGTGAAAAGGATGGCACTGTCACGAATTCAGAAAGAAGGATTTCACGTCAGAGAGGGATATTGCCCCCGTTTGCTGAGTCTAAACACGATTGGTGGGCGATTACCCAAGTGGCCCATAAAATGGGGTTTGAGTCGGCATTTCCATATAAAAGCCCCCATGAGATTTTTATTGAGCATGCGGCTTTATCGGATTTTGAAAATAACGGACAAAGAGACTTTAATATTGGGGCACTGAAAGCCTTAACCAAAGCAGAATATGATTCGTTAATGCCTATCCAATGGCCAGTGACGCCAAATTCTCTTAATGGTACTCAAAGGATGTTTTCGGATGGACGGTTTTTTACTGAGAATCGACGGGCTAAATTCATTGCTATTCGACCTCAAAAGCCACAATTAGAGGTGCGAGACCGTTACCCGTTTGTGCTAAATACGGGAAGGGTTAGAGATCAATGGCACACAATGACAAGGACGGGCAAGTCTCCTACCTTAGCCAATCACACACAAGAGCCGTATGTAGAATTACACAAAACTGATGCCGAAAGGTTAGGAATTACACATAAAACGTTAGTACGAGTGTTTAATGAGACTGGAGAGATTGTTGTCCCTGCTAAAGTGGCTTCATCATGGTTAGTTCAACAAGGTCAGGTTTTTGTTCCTATACATTGGAACCAAGCTATTTCGAGTAAGGCGGTGGTATCCAATTTAATCTCGCAAATCGTTGATCCGTTATCTGGACAACCAGAGTCAAAGCATGGCGTTGTGAATATTGAGCCTGTAAAGAACCTATTGTATGGCACCTTACTTAGTTCAACAAAACTTGATGTATCCGACTGCCTTTATCATTGTGAAATTAAACAGAGCTCTGGAGTTCGATATGAAGTTGCCTTGGATAGTAAAACGCAATTGGATGAGTTTGTAAGGCATCAAGTGTCAGTGGCTTTTATGAATGAAACTCTGGCTGGCTGTTGGAGTGAATATAAAAATACGTTGAACGGTGATCAGCGATTTGTCTATCTAATTAAAGACGTTCCAGTAGCGGTGTTTTATTTTTCTAAGACCACGATTAACTTAGATCGTAGTTGGCTTTCCAGTTTATTACTAGGTTCTGATGGTGTCATAACCGACGCGATTAGCCCTATGAGTGAAACGGATAAATTGGCTCTTAGTGTTGGTTATGTTGCGTGTTCTGAAGATAAAGGGCAAATCGTTTGTTCTTGTTTTAATGTTGGCGAAAAGCAAATTCAAAAGGCTATTGTAAATGGAGTAGAAAGTGTTAGGGAGCTTGGTGATAGGTTGCAGTGTGGAACAAATTGCGGGTCTTGTATCCCAGAGTTGAAGTCGTTTTTGGCTTTAAATAATGAGGTTGCATTATGAGTACGAACTTTGTGGACTATATAAAAATACTCGGAAAAGGTAAAAAGGGCTCCCGTAGCTTAACGCGGCAAGAGTCCCGCCATGCCATGATGCTGATTTTATCTGGACAAGTTGTGGCTGAGCAATTAGGTGCTTTCTGGATGTTGATCCGAATTAGAGAAGAGACGATAGAGGAGACCGTTGGTTTTACCCAAGCAATACGTGAGCATTGTCGTTTGAGCTTGTCTGTCAAAGTTGATATTGACTGGCCTGCCTATGCTGGTAAACGTAATGAATTACCTTGGTTTTTATTTTCTGCTTTAGCGCTCAGTCAGCAAGGAATCAATATTTTTATGCATGGACATGCATTTTTAGAGGAAGATCGCTTTTATGTTGAAAGTGCTTTGCAGCGTTTAGGTTTTCCTATTGCCCATACGAAAGAAGAAGCTGAAGCGCATTTAAAGCACTATCATTTTGCTTATATGTCGCTTGATAATATGGCGCCTAAACTAGCCCGTTTAATGGACTTAAAATTGTTGCTAGGCTTGAGATCACCGGTCAATACCTTAGTTCGCATGATGAATTTGACACAGGCTGAGCATAGTGTTCATGGCGTATTTCATAAAGGATATGATGAACTTCACATTCAAGCCTCAGCGGAACTTGGGGATGATTCTGTTTTGGTTTTTCGCGGTGGAAATGGAGAGGCAGAAATCAATCCAGAAAGACAGGTTGAGCTGGGCTTTGTTCAAGGTGATCATGTTGAATGGGAATCTTGGCCGAGATCAGCATTAGGTCACTGCCGTCAGAAAAATCGCTTGGATATTGAAAGGATGGCTTACCACTGGACTGGAGTGCAAGAGGACGAATTTGGTGGCCTTGCAATTATCGGGACCATAGCTTGTATCTTAAGATTAATCACTCAAAAAGACGCAACGGAATGTAATGACATGGCTAAGGCGTTTTGGCAAGGTCGCGAAAAATGGATATTTACAACTCAACGAATTGCTTAATGTCGTTTATACACAGTCTCCTTTGTGGGTGTTATGAGTTTACGCTAAAACCTTTCCATTTTTGGTAGTCGGTTTGGCGTAAACAGATGAATTAGTACTCAATTAGATGGAGTTTGGCTTGCTTCATTTCTTTCGATTGTGATCGACAATACTGAGCAAGCTCGAGGGCCGCAAAAAGAATTAATGAATAACCAAGTAGTTCAGTACCTTCTTCAACTATATTTTTTACCCTGCGTAAATAAACATAATCATCACCGAGCACACTTTGCCAAAATACCCCTCGCCCCATAAGTCGAGAAAAAACCAAGGTGACAATCAGCCCACAAATTAGCAAGCCATTGCTTGACAGTTGTGAGTAATGTAAAGCCGCTTTACGAATATCTTGACGATTTTTCCATAAATAAGTGACCGTAAAAAGAATGATGCAGGCTACGATGGATTGCCATGCGCCATCAAAAGCATACGTGTCTAAATGCATATCAGACTCACGGACGAACATCATTAATAAAAGAGCGGCTAATGATAAACTCACAGGTTTTAAGTCTTTATTTGATTTAAATGAATATAAGAATAGGAGGGCACTGATGATTGAAAATGCAGATTGCAAATGTTCTGTTAACGAATATTCACTATATTCACTTTCAATTCCTCGTTGAAAGCCTTCAATTGAAATAATTTGAGCAAGTAGGACGGTAAAGCCAACATAAAAAAGAAACTTTAGAGTGATAGACCACATAGTAGTGTTACCTAGCTGAAACAAATTGGGCGCATTCTCTTATAGTTTGTGTGGAAAGTCGCGGTTCTATAAAAGATGTACCTTTCTTTGCATATTGCCTGATCATTTTCATAAAAATCTCATTATTGTTTGCTATTTAGGTGCGTTTTTTTGCGTGAATTGTTAACTCTTTAGCAAGGAGTGATAATATTGTCGGCATGACTTTGTGTGTAAAATTTTGGTATTAATGATAAGGAATTGAAAATTGTCGTCCCCTAAGATTGAACAAACTGAGTTTCAATGTGTTGGCGTGGTATTGGCTGGTGGGCAAGCGCTTAGAATGGAAGGAAAAAACAAGGCGTTGCAAGAATACAAGGGAAGACACTTGTATGCATATGTTTTAGATGCAATGAGTGCAGTACTGGGGTCAATTAGTATCAACGTAAACAACAATCAAGCTGAATTTTTAGAGAATGATCTCTGTATTTTTTCTGATGCTCCAAGTTATTTAAAATGTGGACCTCTTTCAGGGATAATGACAGCGTTAAATAAATATCAAGCAACCCACTCCCATATCCTTTTTTCTCCCTGTGATACGCCTTTAGTGCCTAGTGATGTTTTTGGTGTTCTAGTTGAAAGAGCAAGGCAGAATCCTGAATCTGTATTTTTTATGAAAACAGAATCTGGAGTCCAACCATTACATGCTATTATTCCGGTTACTCTTGTTAATCATTTGTCTGATTTTTTGCAGCAGAGGCAGTATAAAGTCATGGCATTTTATAGAATGATCGCGGCTGAAGAGATACATTGGGACGACGAGAGTGTATTTAAGAATATTAATTACTTAGAAGAACTGTCGTAGCCTATATCTATTCTATGCTTTTTATTTCTAATAAATAGGATTCTTTGTTTTCAACATACTTCATTTTAACTAATAGAAAGTCGTATTCAGGTGCGAAGTAAAATACAGATTCTCTATCGTTATTTTGGGAATCTGTTCTGACTACTTTAACCGTATCTAAATCTCCAAGTCTGGTTTTGATTTTTTGGGTACCGATCCGCGCAAAAGTCCAATACTTTAATCGACCACCGTCTGCAATTTCGTAATGCAAATCTTCCCGGTTGGCTTTCAGGTCTTGTCGTAACTGTAATTGAATTCCAAGTTTATCTATGGTTTTTTCGTGAATATCCATTTTCCATGGCTTGTTCTTGATATCATTTTCAACTTGCATTTTTTCCCAGTCGAATGTCAGCTTAGCTTCGCGTTTTTTCCCGAGGAGTTGGCTTTTATAATAATAGTTTTCTGGGCGAATCTGATTACCAATAAGTTGGAACGATACATTCTCTGTCAAAGAGGCAAAAAAAGTGGATGCTTTGAATTCAAAAAACCAATGATCTTGTTCTTTGGTCAGCACTTGCATTCCCTCGACCTCAAAACTAACGCCTTTTTTCCATGTGGTACTGTATATGGCCTTATATGGGAAAAATAACTTGCTTGTCTTTGACCCTGTATCAGATGAAGAGATAGCAGGCTGACTTAATAACCCCAATATTGAGACCAATAATATGAGTTTTGCTCGCATACTATCTCCTTAAATTAGTGAATATCGTGTTGATACCTTATTCCAGTATCAGGCAAAAGCTCAGAATCGAGCATAACCTTTCCTGATTTATAGGCAAGTCTTTTTTCAGAAAACCATTTTACGGCTAATGGATAAATTTTATGCTCTAAGGCATGCACTTTTTTTGCCAAAGTCTCTGCATTGTCATTTGCCTCTATTTCTGTAGCGGCTTGCAAGACGATAGCGCCAGCATCCAGTTCAGCGGTAACAAAGTGTACACTTACGCCGTGTTCTTTGTCTCCTGCATCAATGGCTCTCTGATGAGTATTGAGCCCTTTATATTTAGGTAATAGCGAAGGGTGAATATTCAGCATTTTACCATCATAATGACGAGTAAAGCCCTCTGTTAGAATTCTCATAAAACCAGCTAGTATAACCAAATCGGCTTGATGAGTGTCTATTTCAAGTTGAAGTTGGGCATCAAACTCTTCACGAGAAGCAAAATCTTTATGATTGATCGAAATAGCCGGAATCCCCGCTTTTGACGCACGTTCTAGACCAAATGCATTGGCGTTATTGCTAATGACAGCATTTATCTTGATATCAAGTTTACCCTCCAAGCTTTGATCTATCAAAGCTTGGAGGTTGCTGCCGCTGCCTGATATTAAGACAACAACGGATAGACTCATGCACCGGCCTCTAAATCAGAAATATAAACTTCCTGATCCGTTGTGCGAGAACGGATATCTCCAATTATCCACGCATTCTCCCCTTCAGCTTGCAAGATATCTAAGGCTTGTTGCGCTTTCTCTGAATCAATGCACAATACCATGCCTACGCCACAGTTTAATACTCGATACATTTCTTCTTGTTCAACATTGCCTTGTTCTTGAAGCCAATTAAAGACCTCAGGGCGAACCCAAGAATCGGCATCAATATAAGCGGCCGCATCTTCAGGTAGAACGCGAGGGATATTTTCTAAAAGGCCGCCACCTGTGATATGTGCAAGAGCATTTACATCCATTGTTTCCATCAGTTTTAAAATGGATTTAACGTATATTTTCGTTGGTTCCATTAATGCGTCTTGAAGTTTGACTCCTGCGATGTTCTGAGATAGATCCGCTTTTGATACTTCAATGATTTTTCGAATTAAGGAGTAACCATTAGAATGAGGTCCAGAAGAACCTAAAGCGATCAGAGTATCACCCGCTTTTACTTTAGAGCCGTCAATGATTTTCTCTTCTTCAACAACACCGACGCAAAAGCCAGCTAAGTCGTAGTCGCCATCATGGTACATACCGGGCATTTCAGCGGTTTCACCACCAACTAATGCACATCCCGCTTGTAGACAACCTTCTCCAATACCTGTAACAACATTAGCGGCAACATCAATATCCAGCTTACCTGTCGCATAGTAGTCAAGAAATAATAACGGTTCAGCACCTGCAACAACTAAATCGTTGACGCACATGGCAACCAAATCAATACCAATAGTGTCATGCTTGTTTATGTCCATAGCCAGACGTAATTTAGTGCCAACGCCATCAGTACCAGAAACAAGAATGGGATTTTTATATTTTGTTGGTAGGCGTGTTAAAGCGCCAAAGCCACCTAATCCGCCCATGACTTCTGGACGACGGGTTTTTTTGCTAACACCTTTAATTCGTTCTACTAGTTGGTTGCCTGCGTTAATATCGACGCCTGCGTCTTTATAACTAATCGATGCTTTATCCGATTTGGTCATTGCCTATGCCTTATCATGATGTGGGGATTTAAAACCGCATTTTAACATAGAGTTTCAATAGGGCTATGGTTCTTTGCCCGTTACACAGTAGAATATGTAAATATTTAAAGGGAGAGCTATGAAAAATCGTATTTTAATCCTTATGTTTTGTGTTTTTTGGATGCCTATCAGTTTTGCTGACACGATAACCGGTCTGTATAGGGCCGAAATTATTTTGCCGAGCAATTTAACGGAAGGTCAACTTTTGGGTGCAGCGTTTAAACAAGCGGCAAAAAATGTGCTGATTAAAGTGTCTGGTCGCCCAGATTTAATTAATACCACGATTAAAGATAATGATTTGAAGAGTGCGCCTGCTTGGGTTGCTCAACATTCCATTTTATCATCGGATCAATTGGTGCAATTTAATGGCGAAATGGTCAGTTCAAAAAAAGTAGTTGTCACTTTTTATGAGCAATCCATTAATTTGTTTTTAATTGATAGGAAAATTGCTATTTGGGGAAATAATCGCCCCTCTGTCCTTGTGTGGTTACTGGAAGATAACGGAAGAGGTAGGAATTTGTCTGGGGTGAACTCTCCTTCAGCTTTGTTGTCTGCTGTTGCAACTCATGCGGCCGATAATGGCTTGCCTATTTATGCACCTATTCTAGATGAAGTTGATGTCAACGCGGTTTCCATTTCTGCGCTTTGGGGGTTCTTTGAAGAAGAGGTAGCGCAAGCAAGTAAGCGTTATCAAACGGATCTTTTTAGTGTTGTGAGAGTAAGTCATGTATCAAACAAGCAATCGGTCGATATAAGAGTGTATTTTCCTTCAGGAGAGATTATCCCTCTTAGTTTTGATATTGCAAATAACGCTAATGTCGCATTGGTAATTAATAATGAGCTCTCTCAATTGTTGTCAGAGCGTTATGCCGCGGTAAGAGGGGCAGATGAAGAGTTCAGTCTAAAAATGCGCTTAGTCGGTATTGATACATACGATAAAATGCAAAAAGTTCAAAACTACCTAGATTCAATTACTTTGGTTAGGAAGTGGCATTTAGCCTCGTTAAAAGATGGGGAAGTCGTTTATATTATTCAATCTGATGGCGGTGTTAAGAAATTGAAAGATTCTATAGCACTTAATACCGTTCTTACTGAGAACCCTTTAAGTGCACTCGATCCAAATGCGAATATATCATTATCTTATGAATTTAAAGGAAAATAGATATGACATTAGTAAAAGAGGAAGTCTGTCGCGAATTAGACTTTTATAACCGCACAGAAGAAGAGCAAAATGATTTTCTTGCAATGACTTGGTGTAATGATTGTCAGGAGATGGATCTAGGTATGGAGGATCCAAAAGAATATTACTCAGACTCTCGACACTGGATAGCGGGTAAATGTAAGGTATGCAAGACGGAAGTTATCACAGAAATTCAAGAGGGGGATGAGGAATAGCAAATCCCCCTCTTGACTCTTAGATATAAAAAAACCGCTATAGAGGCGGTTTTTTTATATCTGTAACAACTTTATTTAGCTTCGGGGTAATCTCTTTCTGGAACACCAACATATAGTTGGCGTGGACGACCGATCTTGTATGGCCCCGTTATCATTTCATTCCAATGAGAGATCCAGCCGATGGTTCGGGACATCGCGAAAATTACAGTGAACATACTTGTTGGAATACCGATCGCTTTCATAATGATGCCTGAATAGAAATCAACATTTGGGTATAATTTTCTTTCAATGAAGTAAGGGTCTTCTAGAGCGATTTGTTCCAAGCGTTTTGCTATTTTCAGTAGTGGGTCATTAGATAGACCTAGCTCTGACAATACCTCGTCGCATGTTTCACGCATGACTTTTGCTCTAGGATCAAAGTTTTTGTACACACGATGACCAAATCCCATCAACCTAAATGGGTCATTTTTATCTTTTGCTTTCGCAATAAATTCATCAATATTAGATTCGTCACCAATTTCCTCAAGCATGGTTAATACTGCTTCATTAGCGCCGCCATGAGCGGGACCCCAAAGTGTCGCGATACCTGCTGCGATACAAGCGAATGGATTTGCTCCAGATGATCCGGCAAGTCGAACGGTTGATGTAGAGGCGTTCTGCTCATGATCAGCGTGCAAAATGAAAATTCGATCCATTGCTTTAGCGAATACAGGATTAACCACATATTCTTCGCAGGGAGTGGCAAACATCATGTGTAGGAAGTTTTCAGAGTAGGATAGCTCATTACGAGGATACATTACAGGCTGTTCTTTCGAATACTTATAACATGTGGCGGCCAAAGTAGGCATTTTTGATATTAAGCGAACTGCCGCGATCTCGCGATGCTCTGGTTTAGTAATATCCATGTGATCTTGGTAGAAGGCCGATAGTGCACCGACTAAACCACACATTATCGCCATTGGATGCGCATCATTTCGGAAACCTTCAATGAACTTATACATTGATTGGTTAACCATGGTGTGGTTTGAAACTGTTTTAACAAAGGTCTCTTTTTCTTCAGGAGTAGGTAATTCTCCATGAAGAAGTAGATAACAGGTTTCTAAATAATCAGAGTGTTCGGCAAGTTGGGCTATAGGGTAGCCTCTGTGAAGCAGTATGCCTGCGTCGCCATCAATATAGGTGATGGCTGATTCACAAGAACCAGTAGACATAAAACCAGGGTCATAAGTGAAAATGCCGTTTGAACCTAATGAACGAACATCAATTACGTCTGTTCCAAGAGTGCCACTTAATACGGGTAACTCGATTGTCTTATCAATGCCATCTATCGTCAGTCGTGCTTTTTTATCAGCCATTTTGGTCTCCTTTGAGTTCTGGTCCGGGGCTTAAAATGCCTTATATTGGCATAGTGGACCCAGAAGGTGCGGAAAAAATACTGTTTGTGGGATATAAATGTCAATCTATCAAAGTTCGTTGATGAAAGAAATTTACATAAAATTTATGTTTATAATTACATATTTATTCTAGCTTGTAACCGCTTTTATTCTGTTTGTTTTGATTATCTTGTTGATTTAAAAGGTTTTATTTTTTTATTGGGTCTATTTTTTTTATGTTGTTTTATACCATTATTGTTTGTCTTTATGGCTACATTCATGTCGTGAATGCTGATCATTGTAAAGAGGGTGTTTTGTGTATTTGTCTTAGTAAAAACTGCTGGTTTATAATTACCCCGTAAGGATTTCATTGATTTGTAGGTGTTTTAAGTTAAAGGTGTATGGTGAGTCATCTTTAGCTAACGTCTTTAAATCGATGGGATTTTTTTAGTGGACCTAAAAATAGAGTAGTGTGAGTCTGTTCTGTAACTGAAATAGGTCGTGATTGACCCTTCAATCAACTTAAAAATGGTGTATAGAGTCGTGAATAAAAAAAGACCAGTCAATCTTGATATTGCTACAATATCAATGCCCGTAACCGCAATTGTATCTATCCTTCATCGTGTAACAGGAATCATCCTCTTTATCGGATTAGCATTCTTGTTTTATGCGTTTGATGTTTCTTTGGATTCTCAAGAAGGTTTTGATCAAGTCGTCAACACATTGCAAACAAGTTTTTTAGCTAAGTTTATTATCTGGGGAACTGTATCTGCTCTGATGTATCATCTAGTTGCTGGCGTTAAACATTTGTTTATGGATTTAGGTTATTTCGAGGAACTTGAAAGTGGGCAAGCTGCCGCTAAAGCAAACCTTGTAATAGCTGGAATTTTAATTCTATTAGTAGGAGTGTGGATATGGTAACTCAGATAACCAGCTTTGGTCGTTCCGGCCTTTATGATTGGATGATGCAGCGTATATCTGCTCTTGTTCTCTCTCTATACACATTGTTTATCCTAGGTTATTTGGTCTTTAATCCTGACCTTACTTACGATCAGTGGAGTGGTTTGTTTGAAACCACATGGGTAAGGATCTTTAGCTTACTCACACTACTTTCAATAGGCGTGCACTCTTGGATTGGCCTTTGGTCAGTTTCCACAGACTATATAAAAGCAACTGGTGTGCGTTTCTTTTTTCAATCCGTATGTGGCTTAGTTATGTTTGTCTATGTTGCATGGGGAATTCAGGTTCTTTGGGGGCTATAAGTAATGGCAAATATTCGTACAATTTCTTTTGATGCCATTGTTATCGGTGGCGGCGGTGCAGGTATGCGCGCTGCGTTACAATTAACCGAATCAGGTTTGAATACCGCTTGTGTAACTAAGGTTTTTCCAACTCGTTCTCATACAGTATCGGCGCAAGGTGGTATTACTTGTGCGATTGCAAGTGATGATCCAAATGATGATTGGCGCTGGCATATGTACGACACTGTAAAAGGGTCGGACTATATCGGTGATCAAGATGCAATTGAATACATGTGTTCTGTAGGGCCTCAGGCTGTTTTTGAGCTAGAGCACATGGGACTACCATTTTCTCGTACTGAAAATGGCCGTATTTATCAGCGTCCATTCGGTGGTCAGTCTAAAGATTATGGTAAAGGTGGTCAGGCAGCGCGTACCTGTGCAGCGGCTGACCGTACAGGTCATGCTCTTTTGCATACGCTTTATCAAGGTAACTTGAAAGGTGGAACGACTTTCTTTAATGAATGGTATGCCGTTGACCTAGTTAAAAACAACGAAAATGCCGTTGTTGGTGTGATTGCTATTTGTATCGAAACGGGAGAGACCGTTTATCTAAAAGCGAAAGCAACTGTTTTAGCAACAGGTGGAGCTGGTCGTATTTATCAATCGACTACCAATGCACACATTAACACGGGTGATGGTGTTGGTATGGCGTTACGAGCTGGATTTCCTATGCAAGACATGGAAATGTGGCAATTCCACCCGACAGGTATCTACGGTGCAGGCACCTTGGTAACAGAAGGATGTCGTGGTGAAGGTGGTTATTTAATTAATAAAGACGGCGAACGTTTCATGGAACGTTATGCTCCTAATGCTAAAGATTTGGCTGGCCGTGATGTTGTTGCTCGTTCCATGATTTTAGAAATCCTTGAAGGTCGTGGCTGTGGTCCAGACGGCGATCATGTATTGCTTAAGTTAGATCACCTTGGTGAAGAAACGTTGAATAAACGTTTACCTGGTATCCTAGAGTTATCTCGTACCTTTGCTCACGTAGATCCAGTTAAAGAGCCTATTCCAGTTATTCCTACATGCCATTACATGATGGGTGGAACACCAACTAATGTTGGTGGGCAAGCTCTTATGGTAGATGGTGAAGGCAATGAAAGTATTGTTGATGGATTGTACGCCTGTGGCGAAGCTGCTTGCGTTTCTGTTCATGGTGCTAACCGCTTAGGCGGTAATTCATTGTTAGATTTGGTTGTGTTTGGTCGTGCGGTAGGTTTACAAGTTAAAAAATCTCTTGATGAAGGTTTTGATTCCCTTGATGCGGATGAGACTAATATTGAAAAAGCAATGGCTCGTTTGAATCGCTTAAATAACTCTACATCAGGTGAAAGTGTTGCCGCCGTTCGAGCAGATCTTCAAAAAACCATGCAGCTTTATTTCGGTGTGTTCCGCGATGGTGAAGCAATGCAAACGGGTCTGACACAATTGAAAGAGATTCGTAAACGTGTTGAGAACTTGCATTTAGAAGATAAGAGTCAAGCGTTTAATACCGCGCGTATTGAAGCCCTAGAGCTTGAAAACTTGTTAGAAGTTGCTGAAGCTACGGCTATTCCAGCCGAATTCCGTAAAGAAAGTCGTGGTGCACATGCACGTAATGACTATACTGAGCGTGATGATGAAAACTGGTTGAAGCACTCTCTTTTCCACCCAGCAGATAAAAAAGTAACGAAACGTGATGTTAACTTCGCCCCTAAAACGGTAGAAGCATTCCCACCCAAAATTCGTTCTTACTAAGGAGTGTAGTTTAAATGTTAGTTAGTATTTATCGTTATAATCCTGAAGTAGATGACGCTCCATACATGAAGGATTATCAAATCGATTTGCCAGCAGGTAAAGATTTGATGGTTTTGGATGTGTTACAGTTATTGAAAGAACAGGATTCATCTATTTCTTATCGTCGTTCATGCCGTGAAGGTGTGTGTGGTTCAGACGGTATGAATATGAATGGCAAGAATGGCTTAGCCTGTATAACACCAGTTTCAGCTGCAGCTAAAGATGATAAGCTTATTTTACGCCCTCTGCCGGGTTTACCTGTAGTGCGTGATTTAGTTGTTGATATGGGGCAATTCTACAAACAGTATGAAAAAATTCGTCCGTATTTGATCAATGAATCTCCAGCTCCAGCCATTGAGCGACTACAATCACCAGAAGAGCGAGAAAAGCTTGATGGTTTGTATGAGTGTATTCTTTGTGCTTGTTGTTCTACTGCTTGCCCATCATTTTGGTGGAACCCTGATAAATTTGTTGGGCCGTCAGGTCTATTGCAAGCCTATCGTTTCTTAATCGATAGTCGTGATACGGCAACACAAGAACGTTTGTCTGATCTAGATGATCCATTCAGTGTGTTCCGTTGCCATGGTATTATGAATTGTGTCAATGTTTGCCCTAAAGGTTTAAATCCTACAAAAGCAATTGGCAACATTCGTACAATGCTATTGCAAAGAGCGACTTAAGAGCCATGTGTATGAAGTCTGTGTTAAATAGAAATTATTAGCCGTCTTCTAGGCGATATTGGCTTTCCCAATATCGCCATTTTATTATTTGAAAAGAATTAAGAATCGACCTCATGTCGTTTGGATGCACAAAGAAAAACTAACTGTTTCAACCAATTATATGGAAGTGGGTGTATTTTCTAATGGCTTTATTAGTGAAGCTGTTAAAGTAATATATAGTTATTTTAGTATTAACTCATGCAGGGCGAGTTGTTGTACTACATAATTCTAGGCTTTAGTGGCCAATTTGGGCCGAAATAAGTCAACGAATTAAAAGATTGATGGCGCCAATAATGGTAGCTGGCTCGAACATAAGGGTGATCGAGAATGCACGAAAGTTTAATGGAGTTGCTATGGAGCACCTCGCATTTTTCAGGTGGAAACTTGGAGTATGTGGAGGGTTTATTTGAAAGTTACCTCGTTGATCCGAACTCGGTTTCGGAAGAATGGCGTAAATGTTTTGATCAATTACCACGAGTAAGTGAGGAATATTCAACAGATGTCCCTCATTCGGTAATCCAAGAACAATTTCTACAGTTAAGTAAAAATCAAAATCGTTTTCAGGTATCAGCTGCAAATGTTGGTTCTGATCATGAACAAAAGCAAATTAAAGTTTTGCAGTTGATTAATGCGTATCGAGTACGTGGGCATCAGCACGCTAGTCTTGATCCGTTAGGCCTACAAGTTAGACATAAAGTGTCTGATTTAGAATTAGGTTATCATCAGCTTACAGGCGCAGATTTAGACACTGAGTTTAATACCGGGTCTTTATTTTTTAATAAAGAAACGATGAAGCTTAGCGATATTATTGCCGATTTAAATAAAACCTACTGTGATAGCGTTGGTTATGAGTATATGCACATTGTTGATACTCAAGAAAAACGCTGGCTTCAACAACGTATTGAGTCGGTTAAGTCTCATCCAGACTTTGAATCTGATACACGTACTAGTTTGTTAGAGCGTTTAACGGCTGCTGAAGGGTTAGAAAAATATTTGGCGAGTCGATATCCTGGTGCTAAGCGTTTTGGCTTGGAAGGTGCTGAAAGTCTAATACCAATGATGAATGAACTGATTCAGCGCTCAGGATCCTTGGGTGCCAAAGAAGTTGTGATAGGTATGGCTCACCGTGGTCGCTTAAATGTTTTGGTAAACACCTTGGGTAAAAACCCGAAAGACTTATTTGATGAGTTTGAAGGTAAGAAATTAGTTAATACCTCAGGTGATGTTAAGTATCATCAAGGCTTCTCATCTAATGTGATGACGGAAGGTGGAGAAGTTCATATTGCTCTATCTTTTAATCCATCCCACTTAGAGATCGTTTCTCCTGTGGTTGAAGGTTCTGTTCGCGCAAGACAAGATCGTAGAGCCGATCCTCAGGGCAAAAAGGTGGTTCCGATCTCGATTCATGGCGATGCAGCATTTGCTGGTCAAGGTGTCGTGATGGAAACCTTTCAGATGTCTCAAACTCGCGCCTATAAAACAGGCGGAACCATCCATATTGTTATCAATAACCAAGTTGGTTTTACAACAAACCGTCAAGAAGACAGTCGTTCTACTGAATACTGTACTGATATTGCAAAAATGGTACAGGCTCCGATCTTTCACGTGAATGGTGATGATCCAGAAGCGGTTCTTTTTGTGACTCAATTGGCGTTAGATTATCGTTATGAGTTTGGTCGTGATGTTGTCATCGATATGGTTTGTTATCGTCGTCGTGGTCATAATGAAACAGATGAGCCATCTGGTACTCAACCATTGATGTATTCTGTGATTAACAAGTTAAAAACAACACGTACACAGTATGCTGATTTACTTGTTAATAAAGGCGTTATTGATAAATCTGTTGCAGATAAAATGGTAGATGAAAATCGCCAAGACCTTGATGATGGTAAACATACCGTTAAAAGCCTTGTTCTTGAGTCTCAAACAGGCTCCTTTGTTGATTGGACTCCTTACCTGAATATTGAATGGGATGCCGGTGCAGATACAACGTATCCACTTGCTAAGCTTCAAGAGGTTGCTCGTAAGTTAACATCCATTCCTGATGGTATTGTTGTTCAAAGACAAGTGCAAAAAATATACGAAGACAGAGATAAAATGAGTGCCGGTGCATTACCTCTAAATTGGGGTTATGCAGAAACATTAGCGTTTGCGACTTTGTTAGAGCAGGGTTATCCGATTCGTATTACGGGTCAAGATTCTGGTCGTGGTACTTTTTCTCACAGGCATGCGGTGATTCACAATCAGAAAGATGGCAATAGTTATACGCCATTAAAGAACCTGTTTGAAGGTCAACCTCAAATGGATTTATTCGATTCATATTTGTCTGAAGAAGCGGTTTTAGCGTTTGAGTATGGTTACTCGACAACAGCGCCTAAAGGCTTGATTATTTGGGAAGCACAATTTGGTGACTTTGCTAACGGTGCTCAGGTTGTAATAGATCAGTTCATTACAAGTGGAGAGCATAAGTGGGGCAGACTATGTGGTTTAACCATGCTGTTACCTCATGGTTATGAAGGTCAAGGACCAGAGCATTCTTCTGCACGTTTAGAACGCTTCTTACAATTGTGTGCCGAGTATAATATTCAAGTGTGTGTGCCAACAACACCTGCACAGATTTATCACATACTTCGTCGCCAAGCGATTCGTCCTTTAAGACGTCCATTGATCATTATGTCTCCTAAGAGTTTGTTGAGACATAAGCAAGCTACGTCTACTTTAGAAGATTTGTCTGAAGGTAGTTTCCAGAATGTATTACCTGAGACGTCAGAAAATATAGTGCCTAAAAATGTGAAGCGCTTAGTGATCTGTAGCGGTAAAATATATTACGACTTAATTAATCGTCGTGAAGCCTTGGAAAAAGACGACATTGCTGTGATTAGATTGGAGCAATTGTACCCATTCCCATATGAGGACTTTAGAGAAGTACTTGCACCGTATACAGAAGTGGAAACGCTTGTATGGTGTCAAGAAGAGCCTAAAAACCAAGGGGCTTGGCATGCAAATCGCCATCGTATGAATCGTATATTAGAAGAACTATATCCTCAGCTGAAAATTCGTTTTGCAGGACGTATCTCGTCTGCAGCGCCAGCGGCGGGTTATATGTCTATACACGTTGAAGAACAAGAAGCATTAGTGAATGACGCCTTAGTTGGTTAGTTATTCGTTTGATTAGTAAAATAGCCTATCAAAAAGATAAGGGTATCAAATGAGCATTGAAATTAAAGCACCCGTTTTTCCAGAGTCAGTAGCTGACGGTACCGTTGCTACTTGGTATAAAAAAGCTGGCGAGTCTTGTACTCGTGACGAACACATTGTTGATATTGAAACAGATAAAGTTGTTCTTGAAGTTGTTGCGCCTGCAGATGGTGTTCTTCAAGATATTCTAAAAAATGAAGGTGATGTTGTTTTAAGTAATGAAGTTTTAGCTATGTTTTCTGAAGGTGGCGCTGCTGCGACGTCGGCCCCTGCAGAAAAAGCTGCTGCAACGCCTGCTGAAGCAAGTGCGCCAGCCGCTTCTAACGCATCAGAAACCGTTGATATTAAAGCACCAACTTTCCCTGAGTCTGTTGCTGATGGAACGGTTGCAACTTGGTACAAAAAACCAGGTGAAGCGTGTGAGCGAGATGAGCATCTAGTTGATATCGAAACAGATAAAGTTGTATTAGAAGTTGTTGCTCCGGCAGCGGGTGTTCTTGGTGAACTTGTTGCTAATGAAGGTGACACAGTTATGAGTGACCAAGTACTAGCGGCATTCCTTGTAGGCGCTACTAATGCAGCAGCACCTGCGACAGTTGCTCCGGTAGCTAATACAGATGATAGTGATTCGGCAGATGGTGTAGCAGGTCCTGCTGCTCGTAAGGCTTTGGCTGAAGCGGGTCTAACAGTTGCTCAAGTTAAGGGCACTGGTAAGGGCGGCCGTATTACTAAAGAAGACGTTGATGCGGCATTGAAACAAAAAGCCTCGCAACCAGCGGTGGCAGCACCTGTAGCGAAAGCAGCAGTGCCAGCGCCTATCGCAAATACAGATGGACGTGTAGAAAAACGCGTACCAATGACTCGTTTGCGTGCAACTATTGCTCGTCGCTTAGTGGAAGCTCAACAGACTGCCGCCATGTTAACTACATACAATGAAGTGAACATGGGTCCTATCATGGAGTTGCGTGCTAAGTATAAAGAGCTTTTCCTGAAGAAGCACGATGGTACTAAATTGGGTTTCATGTCTTTCTTTGTGAAAGCTTGTACAGAGGCGCTTAAACGTTTCCCTGCCGTGAATGCATCTATTGATGGTAACGACATGGTTTACCATGGATACCAAGATATTGGTGTCGCAGTTTCTACAAGCCGAGGCTTAATGGTTCCAGTGCTTCGTAACACAGATTCGATGGGGCTAGCGGATATTGAAAGTACTATCATGGACTTCGCATTGCGTGGTCGTGATGGCAAGCTTGGTCTTGATGATATGCAAGGCGGTACATTCACTATTACTAATGGCGGTACTTTTGGTTCATTACTGTCTACTCCGATTTTGAATCCACCTCAAACGGCGATTCTTGGTATGCACAAGATCCAAGAGCGTCCTATGGCAGTTAATGGCCAAGTGGTTATTCAGCCAATGATGTACCTAGCTTTGTCTTATGACCACCGTATGATTGATGGTAAAGAAGCCGTACAGTTCTTGGTAACAGTGAAAGAGCTTTTAGAAGATCCTGCACGTCTATTGCTTGATGTATAATTGCTGACTTCTGAGTTGAAAAATGTGTAGAGGTTTGATGATCCATAAGGTTGTTTACCGTCTACACATTTCGATTGTAATTAAAACTAAGAAACCGCTTATTAGGTTTCATTAGTCAAAAATGGAAATAACTATGTCTACTAAATTTGATGTTGTGGTAATTGGTGGTGGTCCTGGTGGTTATGTTGCCGCTATCCGCGCTGCGCAATTGGGTTTGAAAACGGCTTGTATTGAAAAATGGTTAGATAAAAATAATACTCCTCGTTTAGGCGGAACATGCTTAAATGTTGGTTGTATCCCCTCTAAAGCATTATTAGACTCTTCCCATAAATACCATGATGCCAAAGAGTCTTATGGCGTACATGGTATTACGGTTGGTGATGTTGCTATGGATGTGAGTGTCATGGTTGATCGCAAAGATAAAATTGTTGATCAATTGACTAGTGGCATTACAGGTCTATTCAAAGCTAATGGTGTAACGAGTTTTGAAGGTATGGGTAAAGTTCTATCCAGTAAAAAAGTAGAATTTACGGCCCATGACGGCACTGTTTCTGTTATTGAAACGGAAAACGTGATTCTAGCGACGGGTTCTGTTCCTGTGAACATTCCACCGGCACCTCGCACTGGTGATATCATTGTTGATAATGAAGGTGCATTGGACTTCCGTACTGTTCCTAAGCGTCTTGGTGTTATTGGTGCAGGCGTTATCGGTTTAGAGTTAGGTTCTGTTTGGGCTCGATTGGGTTCCGAAGTCGTTGTTCTTGAAGCACAAGATTCGTTTTTAAGTGTTTGTGATATCGATGTTGCTAAAGAAGCGGCAAAAGTATTCAAAAAGCAACACATGGACATTCGCCTAGGCGCTCGTGTTACTGGCAGTGAGATTAACGGTGAAGAAGTTAATGTGACTTACCTTGACGCAAAAGGTGAAGAGCAGAAGCAAACATTTGATAAATTGATTGTCGCGGTTGGTCGTAAGCCTTTCACCGATGGTTGTTTAGCTGCAGATTCTGGTGTGAAACTGGATGAACGTGGTTTTGTTTTTGTTGATGAGCAGTGCAAAACATCGGTTCCTGGTGTTTACGCGATTGGTGATATTGTTCGTGGCCCTATGCTTGCACATAAAGCATCTGAAGAAGGTGTGATGGTTGCTGATATTATTGCTGGCCATAAAGCACAAATGAACTATGACTGCATTCCTTCTGTTATCTATACACACCCAGAACTTGCTTGGGTTGGTAAAACAGAGCAAGAATTAAAAGCGGACGGCGTTAAATACAAAGTGGGTAAATTTCCATTTGCCGCGTCTGGTCGTGCGATGGCGGCAAATGACACAACAGGCTTTGTAAAAATGATTGCTTGTGAGGAGACGGATCGTATTCTAGGTTGCCATATTATTGGTGCCGGCGCAGCCGATCTGATTGCCCAAGCTGTTATCGCAATGGAATTTGGTTCTACAGCAGAAGACATTGCTCTGACTGTATTCGCTCACCCAACAGTGAGTGAAGCGGTTCATGAAGCAGCTCTTGCTGTTGATAATCATGCAATTCATATTGCAAATCGTAAAAAGCGTTAGATTAATAAAGTTTGCTGACTTTGCTTCAGAGTCAGCATTTTGTTGTTTATCAATTGGTAAACAACGTTTTCAATAAATTCAGATGAGCGGAATAAGCGAATGAACTTACACGAATATCAGGCAAAACAGCTTTTTGCTGAATATGGCCTGCCAGTATCGACAGGGTATGCATGTGACACGCCAGAAGAAGCAGTAGAAGCTGCTAAAAAGATTGGCGGTGACATGTGGGTAGTTAAAGCGCAAGTTCACGCGGGTGGCCGTGGTAAAGCAGGTGGTGTAAAACTTGTTAAAACTCATGATGAGATTGCCGCATTTGCTTCTCAATGGCTAGGTAAAAACTTAGTAACTTACCAAACTGATGAGAATGGTCAGCCTGTTGCAAAGATCTTAGTTGAATCTTGTACTGACATTGCTAACGAATTATATCTTGGTGCGGTTGTTGACCGTTCTACTCGTCGTGTAGTATTCATGGCGTCTACCGAAGGTGGTGTGGACATTGAGAAAGTGGCGGAAGAAACGCCACACTTGATCCACAAAGCAATTATTGATCCTTTGGTTGGTGCTCAACCTTACCAGGCACGTGAATTAGCATTTAAATTAGGTCTTAACCCAGTTCAAATTAAACAGTTCACTAAGATCTTCTTAGGTCTATCTCAAATGTTCCATGATTGTGATTTCGCACTTCTTGAAATCAACCCATTGGTTATTACAGACGAAGGTAATCTTCATTGCTTAGATGGAAAAATCAATATCGATAGTAATGCGGTATACCGTCAGAAGAAAATGCAAGCGTTCCATGATCCATCTCAAGAAGATGCTCGCGAAGCTCACGCAGCCTCTTTTGAATTAAACTATGTGGCTCTAGACGGTAATGTTGGTTGCATGGTAAACGGTGCTGGTCTTGCGATGGGTACAATGGATATCGTAAACCTACATGGCGGCAAGCCAGCTAACTTCTTAGACGTTGGCGGCGGCGCGACAAAAGAACGTGTTTCTGAAGCATTTAAAATCATCCTTTCTGATGACAATGTAAAAGCGGTATTGGTTAATATCTTTGGTGGTATCGTTCGTTGCGATATGATCGCTGAAGGTATTATTGGTGCTGTTAAAGAAGTAGGTGTTCAGGTTCCTGTTGTTGTACGTCTTGAAGGTACAAATGCAGATCTAGGACGTGAAGTTCTTGCTAAATCTGATCTTGATATCATTGCTGCTACTAGTCTAAAAGACGCGGCTGTACAAGTTGTTAAAGCTGCGGAGGGCAAATAATGTCTGTCTTAATTAATAAAGATACTAAAGTAATCTGCCAGGGTTTTACTGGTGGACAAGGTACATTCCATTCTGAGCAAGCGATTGCTTATGGAACCAAAATGGTTGGTGGTGTGACTCCTGGTAAAGGTGGTCAAACACATTTAGGTCTTCCTGTATTCAATACAGTTAAAGAAGCGGTTGAAGAAACGGGTGCTGAAGCGTCTGTAATCTATGTACCAGCGCCTTTCTGTAAAGATTCTATCTTAGAAGCAGCGAACAGCGGCATTAAATTGATCGTTTGTATCACTGAAGGTATCCCTACTTTGGATATGCTTGATTGCAAAGTGGCTTGTGATCAACTTGGTGTACGTCTAATTGGTCCAAACTGCCCAGGTGTAATCACTCCTGGTGAATGTAAAATCGGTATCATGCCTGGTCATATCCATTTACCGGGTAAAGTTGGTATCGTATCTCGTTCAGGTACATTGACTTATGAAGCGGTTAAGCAAACTACGGATGCTGGTTTCGGCCAATCTACTTGTGTAGGTATTGGTGGTGACCCAATTCCAGGTACAAACTTCATTGATGTACTAGAATTATTTGAAAATGACCCTCAAACTGAAGCAATCGTTATGATTGGTGAAATTGGTGGTACTGCAGAAGAAGAAGCGGCTGCTTACATTAAAGCAAACGTAACTAAACCAGTTGTTTCTTATATTGCTGGTGTTACTGCACCTGCTGGTAAACGTATGGGCCATGCTGGTGCCATTATTTCTGGTGGTAAAGGTACGGCGGATGAAAAATTTGCTGCATTAGAAGACGCAGGTGTTAAAACGGTTCGTTCTTTGGCCGACATTGGTGATGCACTAAAAGAATTGACTGGTTGGTAAGCAACTAAGTTGATCTGGTAGTATCTAAAAATCCTCGCATCTGCGGGGATTTTTTTATTCTACCATCGCGTGTATGTGCGAATATCTTTATGATAAATGGAGGTATTAATATGACAATAGAGATTTAATGACTAGACTTCGAGAGAGTAAATGAAATGGCTGATTCTATGAACTGTGATTATGATATTGCTATTATTGGCGGAGGAATTGTAGGGCTGGCAACGGCTTGGCAGTTAACTCAAGCTCATCCTCGTAAAAAAATTGCTTTGATCGAAAAAGAGACAGGCGTTGGTCTTCACCAAACGGGTCATAATAGTGGCGTTATACATGCCGGTGTATATTATCCTCCAGGAAGTTTGAAAGCTCAGTTTTGCAAAATTGGTTCAAATGAAATTAAAACTTTCTGTCATAAACACCAAATTGACTTTGAGGTTTGCGGAAAATTATTAGTAGCAACTAATTCACTTGAAGTGGAAAGAATGGATGCGCTTTATAAGCGCTGTCTGGAAAATGAGATAAAAGTCGAATTATTAGATAAGGCGGCTTTGAAGGTGAAAGAACCAAATATTAAAGGTGAATCAGCTATTTTAGTGCATGAGACAGGTATTGTAGACTATCAGAAAATTTGTCAGAAACTTTCTGAATTATTTGTTGAAAATGGTGGCCAGTTATTCATGGATTCAAAGGTAACTTCATTAAAAGAAAATGCCTCAGAAGTGATTATTAAACTAGGTAATCAGTCAATAGTAACGCGTTATTTAGTATCTTGCGCAGGTCTGATGGCCGATAGAATAACGAAGATGCTAGGTATTCCAACAGACTTTCAAATTATTCCATTTAGAGGCGAGTACTATCAATTACCACCTAGTCACAATCAAATAGTAAACCACCTAATTTATCCAATCCCAGACCCCGAGCTTCCTTTCTTAGGTGTGCACTTGACTCGTATGATAGATGGTAGTGTTACTGTAGGCCCCAATGCGGTTCAAGGCTGGAAAAGGGAAGGTTATGGGAAAGTAAACTTTAGTATTAAAGATACTTTGCAGATGCTTTTATTTACCGGTTATTGGAAGTTGCTGACCAATCATTGGAAAACAGGGTTGCAAGAAACTCGTAATTCTTGGATGAAATCTGGCTATCTAGCTCAAGTCAACAAATACTGTGATCAAGTCTCTGAATCAGATTTATTAGCGTATCCTGCCGGCGTTCGGGCTCAAGCAGTTATGAAAGATGGTAGCTTGGTACATGACTTTTTATTTGCGCAAAGTAAGCGTACTTTACATGTTTGTAATGCGCCTTCCCCAGCCGCGACATCCTCTTTTCCTATCGGCCGTCATATTATCGAAAAATTGGATGATATAATGACAGAGGTTTGAAGGATTGATTACTCAATAAGTAATTTGCTAAAGTTAGCTGAACATGTACTGAATTTAGTAACATGGCTATTCAAGATCAAGGAGGATCTATGAAAAAGATAAGAATGGTGTGCGCCGTTTTATGGCTGTCAGTAATGTCTCTTTCGTTGCTAGCGGCTTCGCCCCCAGTGCAATTAGCGCAAGTTTATACAGACGAGTTACCGGTAACGGAATACTTGGTAAGTGAGAAACTCGACGGTATTCGAGCTATTTGGAAAGATGGGCAATTCGTCACCAAAACTGGTAAGCAGATCTTCGCTCCTGACTGGTTTACAGAAGACTTACCTGATGTGTGGTTGGACGGTGAATTGTGGAGTAAGCGACAAGATTTTGAATTTATTCAATCCACAGTATTAAGTTATAAACCAAATGAAAATCACTGGCAAAATATCCATTACATGGTGTTTGATGCGCCCAATCAAAAACAACCATTTAGTGAGAGAGCTCGGTATTATAAAACACTGCTGGAAAGACTAGGTTTGAAGCATATTCGGCCTATTGAACAGTTTGCTATAGAGTCTCGCGGAGTGTTACTGCAACATCTAGATGAGTATGTTGCGAGAGGAGCTGAAGGCCTCATGCTGCATAGGAAAGACGCTATGTTTCAAGACGGAAGAAGTAATGCTTTGGTGAAATTAAAGCCTTATATGGATTCTGAAGCGGTTGTGATTGGATATGTAGCAGGGAAAGGGCGTAACCAAGATCGAATGGGGGCGTTAATTGTAAAAACACAGTCTGGAATTGTCTTTAAAATAGGTTCAGGGTTTACAGATGGTGAACGTAATAATCCACCAAAAGTTGGTGAAACTATTACGTTTAAATATCATGGCCTAACAAAAAACTCCGTGCCGAAGTTTGCAAGCTTTCTTCGAGTGAGAAAAGACGAGTAAATGGCCTCGGTGCTTAGGATTTAGGGCTGCAGAATAAATCATGCAGGGTGCGGATGAATGCGACAGTTTTTCCATCCGCAATTGAGTAATAAATGCTTTGCGAATCCCGTCGTGTTTTTACCAAGCCGTCTTTTCTTAATACAGCGAGGTGTTGAGACAGGGCCGATTGACTTAAAGGTAGCTTTTCATTAATGGAGCCAACAGTGTGTTCTTCATCTAGTAAATGGCAGAGAATAATTAAGCGTTTTTCATTGCTTAAAGCCTTAAGAAAACTAGAGGCCTGTTTAGCATTATTTAACATCTCATCGACGTCAGAATTTTTAGTGTGATTCATTATTTTCCCAGAATTTTTTATTATTTGTATTCAATTCATATAAACAATCCACATCTAATGTGGATAAGTTGCGTAGAACTTTAGCAAAATCCTATGAAAGAGTTATAACATCGAACCATGCCAGTTTGGTCGTTTTATAACCAAATTGGCTTGGCGATTTTATTAGAGAGAAAAGGTTGCCCATATTGGCGCATGATCTGATGGTTTCTCCATACCTCTAATATCATAATCTACTTCACTTTCAAGCAAATTTGGCATTAACCCGCTAGACGCCATGATGACGTCAATTCTAAGACCGCGTTTAGGTGTGTCATTAAACCCTTTTGACCGATAGTCGAACCAACTAAAACGGTCATTTACTAATGGGTGTAAATGTCGGAATGTGTCTGTGAATCCCCAGTCTTTTAGAGTGGCAAACCATTCTCTCTCTTCCGGTAAAAAGCTGCATTTTCCTGATTTTAACCAGCGTTTTGCATTAACCTCTCCAATGCCTATATCAAGGTCTGTGGGAGAAATATTAACGTCACCCATGACAATGATTTTTTCGCCTGGATTTTGATTTTCTAAATAGGACATTAAGTCACGATAGAATTTACGCTTGGCAGGGAATTTAGTTTCGTGGTCTCTATTTTCACCTTGAGGGAAGTATCCATTAATGACTTTTACTGGACCTGAAGGAGTATCAAAGGTCGCTATAATCATTCTTCTTTGTGCGTCTTCATCATCGTCCGGAAAACCATACTCGACAGCAACGGCTTCCTGTTTGCTAAAAATGGCCACGCCATAATGGGATTTTTGCCCGAAGTAATAGGCATGATACCCGATGGATTCGGGAATGTTATGAGGAAAAGCTTCATCATGAACCTTGATCTCTTGCAATCCGATCACGTCAGGTTCATGCGACTTTACTAGCTCTTCTAATTGATGTGGTCTGGCACGTAAGCCATTTATATTGAAAGAAATGAATTTCATTATTGCTAAACAACCTCTTATGAAGGTTTGGAGGAACTATCCGAAGATGCTAAAAATTAACTCAGTAATTTTTTGATTATCATTCAATTAGAATAATCAATCAAGAAAAAAGCGACTTCATTGTTTATATATAGGTTTCTCTTATATAACGATTAGCATTAAATATTTTTAATATATTGTAAACATCGAGGAAATTGAATTTTTTCATTTAAAAACTGTCGTATTACTATAATGTATGTAATAAGTTTATTTTTAAAAAATTTAAGAGGTTTATCAATGTCATACCAATATGATTTATTTGTAATTGGCGCTGGGTCTGGTGGTGTACGTGCAAGTCGAATTGCGGCAGGAAAAGGCTATAAAGTGGCGGTAGCTGAGGCCAGCGCGCTAGGCGGTACCTGTGTGAATATTGGTTGTGTGCCAAAGAAACTGTTTGTTTATGGTTCTGAATTTAGTCACGCTTTCAAAGACGCGCAAGGTTATGGCTGGGAAAATGTTTCAGGTGAATTTAATTGGCCTACGTTGCGTGATAATAAAACCGCTGAAATTCAACGTTTAAATGGTATTTATCAATCCATGTTAGACAGAGCGGGTGTAGACATTATTAATGGTTATGCGCGCTTTGTTGATGAACATACAGTTGAAGTGAATGGCACTCAGTATACCGCAGAAAAAATCTTAATCGCGGTTGGAGGTAAACCGTTTATTCCTGAGTTTAAAGGCTCGGATTTAGTGGTGAGTTCAAATGAAATGTTCTTTTTAGAGGCTTTACCTAAAAAAGCATTAGTTGTCGGTGGTGGTTACATTGCTGTTGAGTTTGCCGGTATTTTAAATGGTTTGGGCGTTGATACCACCTTATCTTACCGTGGAGAGCAGGTCTTACGTGGTTTTGATCAAGATATTCGGGACTTTGCACAGGAAGAATACAAGAAAGCTGGTGTGGATGTTCAACTTAATACGGATGTTGAATCGATTCAATTAGTTGATTCGTCAAACCCAGAAGGGGAGCGCTTAGTTCGATTTAAAGATGGTCGTGAAGAAATATTTGGTTTGATTTTGTATGCAACTGGCCGTATCCCATACACAGATTCGTTAGCGCTTGATAAAGCCGGTATTGAGACAGAAAAAGGGGCAATAAAAGTAGATAGCAACTTCACTACCAATGTACCCAGCGTGTTTGCTATTGGGGATGTGATTAATCGTTTGCAATTGACACCGGTAGCGATTGGAGAAGCCATGGCTCTCATCAGTTATTGGTTTGAGGGTAAAGCCGTTACTTTTGATTATGATAACGTACCGACAGCCGTTTTCAGTCAGCCTCAGATTGGTACTGTGGGCTTAGGTGAGGAAGAGGCTGAAAAACGTGGTTACGATTTTAGAGTTTATCAAACCGATTTTAGAGCCATGAAACACACGTTAAGTGGCTCAACAGAAAGAACCTTGATGAAAATGGTGGTGGATAATAAAACGGATAAAGTCCTTGGCGCTCATATGGTAGGTGATTATGCCGGAGAAATCATACAAGGCCTTGGAGTAGCATTGAAAGCCGGTGCGACCAAAGCGGATTTTGATTCTACGGTTGGTGTACATCCAACCAGTGCTGAGGAGTTTGTTACTTTCTCTGAAGCTTCTTTGAAAAAAGGTAATTGGGCTAAAAAGCAAGGTTACGAATATCAAAGGTAAGACTACATTAAACAAACCGTTCAATTGAGCGGTTTGTTGTTTTAGATGAACAAGATCCATGAATAGTAAAGGATTAAGTATGTTATATAAAATGGGGGCTATGCTGGTGGCTTTGATAATAACTGGATGTGCGGCACCTACACAATCAGATGTTCTTAACTCATCAAAAACAGCCGAAGTAGAATCAGCATTAAATGCGCTAACGAACAGGGTTAAAAACCTTGAAGAAAAGCTGGCGCTATATGAGCAAAAAAACAACCAGAATAGCGTTCAGTTGCAAAAAAGTTATCCAGTAGGTTCGAAAGCGCTTAATGTTAAAGGACGCTCCTATGGCGGTATTGTTCGCAGTGGCCCAGGAAAAAAATATGTAAAAATTCTTTCTTTACGAGAAGGGGATCGAGTGACTTTAGTCGAGAGAAGTGATGTTATTCTGCATGGTTATCCATGGTTTAAAATAATCACTACAGAGGGTGTTGAAGGATATCAATGGGGAGGTCTCATTTGCTCTTATGGCGAAGAGTCCATTGGTGTTTACATGTTCTGTTTATAATAAATAGTTGTTCTTATATAAAATTATTTCTTAACTGACTAAGGAAAACGCTGATGGCAAGAAGTAATCGACTGCGTGATTTAAAAGGGTTTGGAATAAAAACAGAAGAACTATTAAATGCAGTTGGAATTGATTCTGTTACTACTTACTTAAATTCGGACCCGATCCTAGTGTACGCCAGTATTGTTGAATACAAAGGCACTACTAATATGAATTTACTATACGCGTTGATAGGGGCGCATGAAAATGTGACTTGGCTCGAAATCGCAAAAACACGTCGTAGTGAACTACTTCTTTCTCTTGATGATCTTGGGTTAGCACCTAAATAGTGCTTTTTTATTTTCAAAAGTGCAGGTTGATACACTTTTTCTATAGCCGTTAGTCTTCATTTCGATTGCCCCCCACCCACATTTTCCTCTATGTTACTTGTTAACCCAAAATAAGGAGGTTATATGTCCAATTACAGTACTCTTGTCGAGCACTTTTCACGTTTACATCATCTTCAGCATTTTGAAGCCATTCTTAGTTGGGATGCCGCGACTATGATGCCGAACCAAAGCCATCAAGCGAGAGCTGATGCGATGGCGACATTGTCCCTATTAATGCATGAGTCGCTTAATTCTCCTTTGTTAGCTGAATGTTTTCTTACATTGGATGAGACCGCTCTGACAGACAATGAAAAAAGTTCAGTGCGGGAGATGCGTCGTGTTTGGCAGGAGGCCAGCTGTCTACCAGCGGATTTAGTAAAACAACAGTCACTTGCTGCGGCAAAATGCGAGCATGGATGGCGAGAACAAAGGGCTAAAAATAACTGGGCGGGGTTTTCTGAGAACCTCAAAGAAGTGGTTCGTTTAGCTAGGCAAGAGGCTGACTATCGCGCTAAGGCTACAGGGTTAGGGCGGTATGACGCTTTATTGGATAAGTTTGAACCTGGAATGACATCAAAAAAACTCGATGCCATATTTTCAGATTTAAAGACTTGGTTACCTCAATTAATTCAACAGGTAATCGTTTCTCAAAATAAACAGTCTATTAAAACGCCTTTAGGTCCTTTTTTAGAGAGTGCTCAAAAGAGTGTGGGTGAGCAAATAATGACCATGCTTGGTTTTGACTTCGAGCGTGGTCGCTTGGATGTTAGTGCTCATCCTTTTTGTGGAGGAGTCCCTGAAGATGTACGTTTAACCACACGTTACAGCGAAGAAGATTTTACACAGTCGCTTATGGGGGTTGTGCATGAGACCGGTCACGCGAAATATGAGCAAGGGCTGCCAGAATCATTAAGGCATCTTCCTGTTGGTAAAGCGCGTTCAACCGCTATACATGAAAGCCAGTCCTTATTTATGGAAATGCAGATTGGGCGCAGCAGTGAATTTTTAGAAAGTATCCACCGTATATTGATTGCCGAGTTGGGTGATCAAGACGCGCTATCTTTAGACAACCTGCAGAAACTGTATCGCCAAGTAGAGCCGAGCTTTATTCGAGTCGATGCGGATGAAGTAACCTATCCTGCCCATGTCATGCTGCGTTATGAAATAGAGAAAGATTTGATCGAAGCTAAAATCGAAGTCGATGACATTCCTTTTTTATGGCAAGAAAAAATGAAAGCCTATCTTGGTGTTGATACGGAAGGTAATTTTACTAATGGTTGTATGCAAGACATTCATTGGTCGATCGGGGCTTTTGGTTATTTCCCTACTTACACCTTAGGGGCTATGTACGCGGCTCAGTTTATGGCAACCATGAAAAAGGCCCTTCCTAATATAAATGAGAGGATTGCCAAAGGGGACTTAACTGACATTCAGGCTTGGTTAAGCCAACATATTTGGGAAAAAGGCTGTTTGGACACAACTGACGATTTGGTTTTCAATGCAACAGGTGAAACCTTAAATACATCGTATTTTAAAGAACATTTGTTTAAACGCTACATGCCCACTGACATATAAACCCCATAGACACCTAATATTTTTAGAATTATGTAGAGAATTGAAATGAACGAACATTTATTAGCGTTATCTCCATCCCTTATCTGGAAACACTTTAAGTTACTGTGCGACACGCCTAGGCCTTCTTATCATGAAGCGCCGCTAAGAAGTCACTTAATTGATTGGGCTCAGTCACTCGGAATGGAGACTTATCTGGATCCAGCAGGCAATTTATTAATTCGTAAGTCTGCCAGTCAAGGGATGGAAAACCGTCAAACGGTTGTTTTACAAGGTCATCTAGATATGGTTGCGCAAAAGAATGCAGAAACTCAGCATGATTTCGAGAAAGATCCAATTCAGACTCAAATTATTGATGGTTGGGTACATGCAACGGGAACGACTTTAGGGGCGGATAATGGTATCGGTGTTGCTGCAGCGTTGGCTGTGTTGGAATCAACCAATATTCCCCATGGGCCAATAGAGGCTCTTTTCACTATAGAAGAAGAAACCAGTTTACGTGGAGCGATGGAATTAGAGGAGGGGATTCTAAAGGGAAAGATACTGTTGAACCTTGATTCTGAAGACAGAGGTGATGTGTATATTGGTTGTGCGGGCGGTACGGACATAAATTTCAAAAAAAGCTTCTCAGTATCCTCTTCGAATATAGGTTCGGCGGCGTTTAAACTGGCGGTAAAAGGATTAAAAGGCGGTCATTCAGGTTTAGATATACATAAAGGTTTAGCGAATGCCAATGTGTTGTTAGTGACTTTGCTGCAACAATTAAATGATCAATTTCAAATACAACTAATGTCATTCAATGGAGGCACTTTGCGTAATGCCATTGCCAGAGAAGCGACAGCAAGTTTTATTGTTAATGATTTACAGGTAACGGCATTAATGTCTAAGCTGTCTTTATTAAGCGCGGAATTAACCGCTCAGTACGAAGTAACAGAAAAACATTTGCAGATTAGTTTGGATCCGTGTGACGTGGCGGCAGGGTTAAACCCTGAAGATCAAGCGAATCTTCTGAATGCCTTAGATTGTTCTCCTCATGGGGTTTTTCGGATGAGCGCAGAACTTGCTGGTGTAACGGAAACTTCTTGTAATTTAGGGGTCATTGATTTGACTTTTAAAGAGGATCACTTTGTTTTCTCTGGTTGTTCTTTAGTTCGGTCTTTAATCGACTCAGCAACAGATGCCTTAGCAAGAAAAGTGAAAGCGGCATTTGCTTTAATTGGTGCAGAAGTGGCTATTGAACATGGTTACCCTGGATGGAGGCCTGACCCTAAAGCGGGTTTGTTAAAACATTTTCTAGAGGTTCATAAATCGGTAATGGGTTATTCCGCCAGTGTGAAAGTCATTCATGCTGGGTTGGAGTGCGGTATTATTGGCTCAAAATATCAGGGTATGGAAATGGTGTCTTTTGGTCCAAATATCCGTGGTGCGCATTCTCCTACAGAAAGGTTAGAAATTGATTCGGTAGAAGATTTTTGGCGGTTATTAGTTGCCTTGCTAGTTTCAGTTCCAATCGAGAATGAATGAGAGAAATTTTAAAAACTAACGGTGTAAGTGAATCAAAGTGTGAGACAATAACCTCAATCTAATCATACATAAACAGCATGTTTGTAGAAAACTGATAGGGTTATGAAATCACACTTATTTGTAAGCGCTTCAGCAAGTGGTTCTTCTGTTGAATGTTCACGTATTGTTTTTAATGGCGAATCGGTTCGCTATACTTTGGGGGATAATTTACTTTCGACTCTTTTAGAGCAGGGAGTAAAGGTTCCCTATGGTTGTCGGGCGGGTGTCTGTCGAGCCTGTGAAGTATTTAATGAAACAACTCAAGAGACCTTATTGTGTTGCCAGACTCAAATCATTCAGCCTTTGACACTGAGATCATACGTTCCAATGGCGACGGTTTCGATGAAAATTAACCGGATTGAACGCTTTTCGGACTATGCTTTTCAAGTAGAAATTTCAGGACCAATAGATCATGTTTTTGGTTTGCCTGTTGATTTGCATTGCTCAGAACAAAAAAAAATCCGTGTTTATGTAGAGTCCGATGCATTAGAACCTCTTATTTTTGCAATCAATCCACTATTGTCGCCAATGCACCAACTTTTTTTGGATTCCATTCAGGAAGGCGATACGATAAAGGTAAATGTAGCCAAAAGTGCAAACGTAAGAACAGTCTCCCGTTTTCAACAATTAACATTGGACCGCTTTGCTTTGGGTTTGATTTTGGTGAATCAGTCTCAAATATCTCTCAATACCTGGCAAGACTATTTTATGAAAGAATCCATCAAAGACGTTTCCTCTGTTATCGTTGATGATGTTGCTGGAGGAGAGTTAATTAAAGTTAAAAAATGGTTATCCGCGCAATCAACAAAACAGGGCTTTTCTCGTGGGCAATGGATTATACAAGGTAGTCAGTTAAGTCCAAACGTCTGGAATCAAATCATTATCGATTTCCAACTTAACCCTAATAAAGTTACTTTCTTTTTATAAAAAACTGGCTCGATTCATTCGTCAGTAAGGCATGAATACAAAATGAAAATTTTACACACCTCTGACTGGCATCTTGGTCAGCATTTCATGGGTCGTACGCGTCAAGCAGAGCATAAAGCACTTATTGAATGGCTACTTTTTCAGGTACAAGAACATCAGATAGAGTTGATTATTTTAGCTGGAGATGTGTTTGATACAGGAGCACCACCAAGTTATGCTCGAGAGTTGTTTAATGAATTAGTGATTTCGTTGAATCAATTAACCTGTCAGTTAATCGTCGTGGCGGGGAATCATGATTCCGTTAGCATGCTCAATGAATCAAAGAATCTTTTGGCTTGCTTGGACGTGAATGTTATTGCGAAAACATTACCGGAGAGTCTTAGCGAACATATTCTTCCTGTAAAAAATAAACACGGTCAATTGGAAGCCATTGTATGTGCAGTGCCTTTTATTCGCCCCAAAGACTTAGTATCGAGTAAGTCAAACCAATCTGAAACAGACAAGAAGCGAGATTTGTTAAATCAGATTCAATCTTTTTATTTTGATATCTATGAAGAGGCATTAAACCTAGCAAAAAAAACGAATCAAGATCAAGAATGGTTGGATCAACAAGATGATGGTAAACGAGATGATAAAAATATTGAAATTCAAAAGAGCTTGTTTGATCTAGATGTCCCGATTATTGGTACTGGTCATTTAACCACATTAGGAGCAAAGACATCGGAATCTGTGAGAGATATTTATATAGGTACATTGGAGGCGGTTCCTGCTCAAGCATTCCCACCATTTGACTATTTAGCGTTAGGGCATATTCATAGAGCACAAGTGGTTGCTGGAAACGATTGCCAGCGCTATTCAGGTTCACCCATTTGTTTAAGTTTTGATGAGTTAAACAGGGATAAAAGTATGGTCCTGCTGGATACTCAAAATATGCTCAATCTAGGAAAATTCAAACCTCAACTGTTGCCTGTGCCAAACTTTCAGGCAATGAAAACCATTCGTGGTGAAATTAAAGACGTACTGCAAGAATTAAAAGAGTTGGTGACTCAGCTAAGTGCCGCGGATGATGGCAAGTCTGTTTGGTTAGAAGTGAAGGTCTTTACCGATGCTTACTTGAGTGATGTACAAAAGCACATTCAAGAGGTTATTCAAGGTTCGTTAATTGATTTATTGCGAGTGACTCGGCAAGTGAAAACGCAAGTTGTCGACCATAGTAATCAAGCCAAAGAAACCCTGTCAGAGTTGAGTGTGGAAGAGGTTTTTGATCGCTGTTTGGCGGCTTCGACATTAGGAAAACTTGATCAAACGGAATCTGAAGAGACGGTTTCAACCGAAATTACCGAGCTAAAAAGCATTTTTACTCAATGTGTCTCATCCATGCAAGAAAGCGTTATAAAGGATGAAGAAGAGCTCGCTGTGAGTCCGCCAAAGCACGATAATACCTTGCCTAATAAGCAAGGGACGGAAGTGGTAGGAGGGGCGGACGCATGAAGATTTGTTCTGTAAGGTTAAAGAATATTAACTCCTTAAAGGGTGAATGGAAACTTGATTTTAGTAAACCACCGTTTAGTGATGCAGGAATATTTGCTATAAGTGGGGCAACTGGAGCGGGTAAAACCACCTTGTTAGATGCCATTTGTTTGGCGCTCTTTCATGAAACTCCGCGGATTAAGGTCTCTCCAAATTCAAACGAACTAATGACTCGACACACCGCTTCTTGTCTTGCTGAAGTGGAATTCGAAGTGAAATCTAAGCGTTATCGTGCTTTTTGGGGACAGCGCAGAGCCCGAGGTCAAAGTGACGGAAAATTACAACCTATTAGTGTAGAGCTAAGTGAACTGAGTTCAGGTCTAGATGACGACTCAGGTAAAGTTCTGACGAATAAAATCCAAGATAAACTTACTCTTACCACTGAACTAACAGGGTTGGACTTTTCTCGTTTTACCAAATCCATGCTGCTTGCTCAAGGCAGTTTTGATGCCTTCTTGCATGCAAAACCAAACGATAGAGCGGATTTATTAGAAGAGCTTACAGGAACTGAAATTTATGGTGATATTTCTCGCTTTATTTTTGAGACCCATAAAGAAAAGCACCAAGAACTGAAGACGCTAAAGTTGTCTCTTGATTCTATGTCAGTAATGACGCAAGAGGAACGAGTGCGTCAGCAGGAGCTACAAGCTGAGCTAATTAAAAATAAAGACGCCTATGCTGACGAATTGAAAGTTGTTAATACAAATATGGATTGGTTGCGTCATTCGCAGCAATTAGATCAGCAAAGGCAAAAGTTTCAAGAGCAAAAAACTCAAACCGATCTGGCTTGGAAAGATTTCTCTTCTTATTTAGATAAGCTCAATAAAGGTAAACAAGCGAATGTTATTGAGCCTATTTATCTGACACTAAAGCGCTGTGAAAAAACATTTGCAGAGATGAATAAAACTGCAGCTGACCTAGAGTTTGCTCGAGAGGATCTAATTAATCAAAAAACACTATTGGAGCAAGCGTTAGAGCAGGCTAAAACACAAAAAAATCTGGCTTCTCAAGCTTTTGATTCTTTCGAAGACGTGTTGCAAGAGACCATTCAGCCATTGTTGAATCAACAACACTCAGTAGAGCAAGATTGGCAGCGTATTCTTAAAGAAGAAACGGATATTAGGCAAAGGCAAGAGGCTGCCTCTCAAGAGCTTACGATAATTTTAACGAGCTTAGACCAGTTGCAAGAGGAAAAACGTAATAATGAAGCGTTATTACGCAGTATAGAATCTCCCGAAATAATCACCCAGTCGCTTGCTGGTTGGATTCACCAAGCACAACAGTTAAATGATTTTAACTCTCAGCGCCAAGCATTACTGCAGCAAGAGTCACAGTTACGACAAGACAGTGAAAACGAACGCATTGCACTCGATAAAGTGCTCGTTGAACAAAAGCAAATTCAGCTAGAAAAAAATCAGCTTATAGAAAAAGTGTCTCAAATTAAAGCGAGACTTGAAACGTTAGCCAATGGTATGAATGTGGGGCAATGGCAACAGGCGTTGTTATCTCTACAAGAAATGCAGAATGCGTTGAATACACTCAGCCGTTTACAAAAACAATATGTAGACATTAAGCAGTTCAATGATGAATCCATAAAAAAAGCCTATGAATTTACTGCTTTAGAGCATGAGCAAAACCAATATATTCTTGAAAAACGTGAAACTTATAAACAAATTAAAGCCCATGTAAGAGATTTACAGTTTTTATTAGATGCTCAACGTAAGATCGCAGATTTAGATGTGTTACGACATGAGCTTGTAGATCAAGAAGCCTGTCCATTGTGTGGATCATTAGAGCATCCTTTTGCGGAAGGGTTAGTGGCTCCTGAAATAGATGCAACAGCGCAGGCTTTAGAAGAAAAACAAAAACAGCTGACGTTACTTGAACGAGAAGGTAAGGCCGCCGCAGAAAAGCGTGTTGAAATCGTAACGAACCTAAAAAATAGCCAAGCTCAACAAGAGGCTACTGCCGCGCAAATGCAGGCAGTACTAGCCGACTTTGATCAAGGCTTACAGTATGTGCTTAGCCATAGTTTCGAAGATGAGCGAATCGCATCTTTGATGATAAGTAGTCAATCTGAGCTGCAACAGGTTCTTGATGGAATAGCGAACCAGCTGCAAACGCAAAGAGAATCTTTAGGGGAAATAGAGCAGCAGCAAGTGCTTTTTCAGCAATATATCGAGCAGCAGAAAATCTGCGAAAGAAAAGTTATTGATGTGGACAAAATACAACAGCAACATGAGCAATCGTTAGTTTGGCATCAACAACGTATTGAGCTACTTCATTCTCAGCTGGCTGAAATGACCGTTCGCATTGAGAAATTAGACAATGTCTTGTTAGAGATTGTTCACACACATAAACTTGTTATTACGAATAATCAATATTTAATCGCATTTAATGAGCTGCATTCTCGCTTAGAAAATTGGCGTCAGGCAACGCATGCTCAGCGTCAACGTGATGAAAAAGTAGCCGTATTAGTAAGAGACAAAACCTACAAGGAAGAGGCGTTAACAGAATTAAATGATAAAAATATGGCTCTGCAAGAGGTCAAGTTAGCTACGAGTGCAGAGCTTGACTCTATTAAGGTTGCTTTAGTTTCTTTATTAGAGGGTCAAACGGTTGCAGAGAAAAAACAGCAGCTTAAACAAGCGACTTTAGATACGGAAGAACCGTTACAAGATGCCATAGAATTATTGAATCAATGGCAGCAGGAAAGTACCCGTAATACGACTCAGATGAGTAATAATAAAAAAGAAAAGGTTATTGCTGAAGGAGAGTACGCTCAAGCTCAAAAAGCCTGGGATCAAGCGCTGGAAACCAGTGAATTTCATCATGTTGAAGATTGGCAAAGTAGTCGAGTTGAATTAGATGAGTTGCATGCTTTGTCAGACAAGGAAAAGCGGCTTTTACAAGCGAGCCGTGATGCGGACGTGCGTTTACAGCAGATACAAGAGCAATGGAAGCACCACCATGAAAATAACCAAGAGCTAGCGGAGGATGGACAAGATACAAATGCGCTCTTAGCTGAATTGCTTGAAAAGTCACAGCAGTTGGATGCTCATCGCAGTATATTATTGCAGCAACTTGGCGAAATGTCTCAAGCCTTGAAAGTTGACGACCAAAACCAGAAACAAAGCAGTTCTAAACAAGTCGAAATTCAGCAAAAAGAAGCCGAACTTATTCGTTATACTCAGCTAAATCAGTTAATTGGTTCAGCTGATGGTGCAAAATTCAGGCGCTTTGCACAGAGTCTTACATTAGACCATCTAGTCTATTTAGCAAATAAACGACTGAATGGGTTGCATAAACGTTATCGTTTACAGAGAAATATCACTGGGTCAGACAATCTAGCTTTAGAAGTAATGGATACTTGGCAAGCAGATACGGTGCGTGCTACTGAGACTCTCTCGGGGGGAATCTTTTCTAGTTAGTTTGGCATTGGCGTTAGCTTTATCGGATTTGGTTTCTCATAAAACCAGTATAGACACACTCTTTCTCGATGAGGGTTTTGGCACGTTAGACAGTGAAACCTTAGAAATGGCATTGGATGCGTTGGATAATCTGCATGCGACAGGAAAAATGATTGGAATTATCAGTCATGTTGAAGCATTAAAAGACCGAATTCCAGTACAAGTCAAAGTGACTAAAATGACAGGGTTGGGTGTGAGTCGATTAGCAAAAGAGTACAAACTTGATTCAGTAGAAGAATAGCACGTCTTTAGTTAACGTAAAGGATGTAGGAAAAAACCTATGACCTTTACGCTTCTAATGGTTATTCTACCTTTTCTCTAGTGGAAACATAATGACTTTATTAAACTTCAGATACGGCCGCATCTGCGATAATTGGCGCATCGAAATCGTCAGGTCCAAGACCTATCATTCCAGTTTTTCCTTTTCTGTCTAACATAATGCTTAATTTTTTCTTGTTTTGTTTTAACATGCCAGGAAAATTCTGCAGTTCAGGGATATACATTCTATGATCCGAAGTCAATTTCCGCGCAGTATCTTTTAACGGTTTGATGTGTTTTTTTACCGCATATTGAACTTTGTCCATCATACCAGGTGTATTGAAGTTGGAACTGCTTAGCATCACATTGACTAATACACTGGTTGGTGCGCAGCAGATAAAATATGCGCCCATTAAAGGGTTTGCTTCAAATAATTCAACGGTAATAATCGGTTTTGCTAATAACTTGTTCGCTGCGTTTTTTTCTTGGATATCTCTTACAACAACTCTTAGGATCATTAATAATTTAATCATACCTGAAGCCAAGCCAATTGCCGCATTGGTCGCGGTCCCCCCATCGGCTAACGTTGACGCAAGCTTAGAGCCGAAATCGGCTAAGCCTTTCACAAAGCCTTCGAGTTTTTGTTGTGTTTCACGTTCAATCATACGAATAAGAGCGGCAAATGCGGCGGCGGGTTCTGCGATACTTAATGTACGCTGGGCGTGCATTTTTGCTCGGTTTTGTTCGTATGCAGATTGAGCAAGTTTACAGCCTGATACTACCGTTGTACCACCAGAAAAAATAACGCCCACGAATGGGGTGCAAGAGGCGACCAGTTCGGTTACGAAATTAGGCATGATCCCCATCATTGCGGCTAAAACGTCTTTCATAAGGTCCGCTGGAACAATGATTTTAATTAAATCATTACTTAATTTTGTGGCTTTTGCGGCTGTACCTGAAGAAGACGAGCTAGAAGAAGGCACTAGAGTATGGGCATTTTGAACAACACTTCTAGCCGTGTTAACGGTTGATATTTTTTTAACATTTATCCCAAGAGTTTTACTGTTTCCAGCTATTTTAGTTAATATTCCAGGTCTAAAAACCAGCTGCTTACCTTGAAATAGATCTGTAATGATGGCTCTAGATTCATTTTGAAGATTAGACAGGGCAAACATATCGGCTTTTTTTTCTAGCCCAGCTAATTGTCTATAAAGGTTTTCGGCAACGTGCTCTTTGTTCCTAATGCTTTTTTTCCAGTCGTTACCCTTTGTTTGCTGCCAAGCAATTAATGCTTTTAAAGCCAGACCTTTGTCGTATTCACTTTTAGTTTGATGGTATTTTTTTAGAGCTGCATCCACGACTTTTAACGCTTTACTTCTGGATTGAGTAAAACCACCTTTTGTTTTTTTCATCCATTCTTCGTAGGTCATGACATTGGACATTACTTACCCCTTTTATACGTTTATAAACGTGAGCTTTAAAGCAATTTTGTGGATTGCTATAGCTTGAAATAAGGAAAATAACATTCGAGAAATTCATCGCCGAACATGAATAGACGTCTCGAATTTTATTTTCCATAGGTATTTAATAGTATCTTTAAATAATACCTACAAATAAGACTATTCATCTATCTATTTATTCTGATTTGTTCATTATTTTTTAATTTAAAATGAATTTACCAATAGGTGATGAGGCCTATTTATGATGAATATCATTATTATATTAACCTATAAATTTTCTCTATTCTCTATAAGCGTATTGGTTTGCTGGCTATCTTTAAAAGTAATGAACAATAGATTAATGATGTCGTTATTAAATTAAAGTAAATAATCCATTGAAGATAAGCTCGATAATCATTGATTTATAATGCTTTTATTACTCTTAATGAAGATAAAAAAATCTTTTTTCATTCCTATTTTTCGAATAAATAGCTTAAAATATGGCATAAATTTATCCAAGGAATAGTCATGAAAAATGCCATTTTAGGTGCCCAAATGCTGTTTGTTGCTTTTGGAGCACTTGTTCTTGTTCCGCTGCTTACAGGTCTTGACCCTAGTGTCGCGCTTTTTGGTGCGGGTGTGGGGACCTTACTTTTTCAACTGATTACACGGCGTACAGTGCCTATCTTTTTAGCGTCTTCTTTTGCGTTTATTGCTCCCATTTTATATGGCATCCAAACATGGGGCATCGCGTCAACTATGGGGGGATTAATCGCGGCAGGATTGGTTTATGTCCTGTTAGGCGCGTTAATTCGTTTAAAAGGTTCCGGTTTTATTCATAAACTATTACCACCAGTGGTTATCGGTCCTATTATTATGGTGATTGGTTTAGGGTTAGCGCCAGTTGCCGTAAACATGGCTTTAGGTAAGAGTGGTGATGGCGCGGTACAGTTAGTGGATTCGAGTGCCTCTATTTGGATCTCATTAGCCTCCTTGCTTATTACGATTTTCATTAGTGTCTTTGCTAAAGGCATGTTGAAACTATTGCCTATTTTCGGCGGTATTTTTACCGGTTATATTTTGAGTTTGGGATTTGGGGTGGTTAGTTTTGAGGCTGTTACGAACGCGGCTTGGTTTGCTATTCCGAATTTTACGACTCCAGAATTTAATATAAATGCTATTTTGTTTATGATTCCTGTTGCTATCGCGCCTGCTATCGAACACGTGGGTGATATCCTATCCATTTCTAATGTAGCTGGAAAAGACTTTCTCAAAAAGCCGGGGTTACATAGAACGATTGCCGGTGATGGTGTCGCTACCATCGCGGCAGCAATGGTTGGAGCGCCGCCGAATACCACATACAGTGAAGTGACAGGAGCCGTGATGCTAACAAAAGCGTTCAATCCTGTTATCATGACTTGGGCCGCGATTGTTGCCATTATTCTTGCTTGGGTGGGTAAGTTAGGTGCCTTGCTCCAAACGATTCCGGTACCGGTTATGGGGGGGATCATGATCTTGCTGTTCGGTTCAATTGCCGCCGTTGGCTTAAACACCTTAATAAAAAACCAAGTTGACCTTCATAAATCTCGAAATCTGGTTATTGTTGGAGTGACATTAGTCTTTGGCATTGGCGGTATGGCTTTTGGTATTGGTGAGTTTAGCCTACAAGGGATTAGTTTATGCGGTATTGTTGCCATTTTGTTAAATTTGGTGTTACCGAATGATATTGGTGAAAATCATGTGGTGGATAACACTCAAATAGAAAAGAAATAGAATTCTCCCAAGATGGGTATATATCTTTTTCTTGGCTGATTTTCGGTATTAGGTGTCTATTTTTCAATATAATAACGGTCTATTTATATTATGTGGTTACAACGCGAAATACAGATTTCTTCGAAAAAGAGAGGGTTCCATTTAATTACCGATGAGGTGTTAAGACAAGTTCCTGAAATAGCGTCAATTGAGATTGGTTTACTGCATCTTTTTATAAAACACACATCGGCTTCATTGACCATTAATGAGAATGCGGATCCGACAGTAAGAAGCGATATGGAAAAGCACTTTAATACTTACGTCCCGGAAAATGCATCTTATTATCAGCATACTTATGAAGGTGATGATGATATGCCTGCTCACATTAAATCCAGTATCCTTGGATCAAATCAATCAATTCCTATTTCTCATGGACAGTTAAATATCGGTATTTGGCAAGGGGTTTACCTTTGTGAGCATAGAGACCATGATGGCGGTAGAACTATTGTTGCAACGTTGAATGGCCAAGAAAGAGCAGATTAATTGGTTTCTGATCTATTGGGTTATTGCTAAGATGGTTCTTTATTAATGATTTGAAGGTGGAAGTGACCATGATCGATTTTGAAAATTCATCCGTATTTAAGTTAAAACCCATCGAAATGGATAAAGTAAGAGAAGATTTTCATAAATTCCTGATCGAAGGGGAAACTATCTTTGCGGCTTTTAAAACCATCCGAGATCAGCTCATTTTCACTAATAAGAGAATTATTGCCGCTAACGTGCAAGGACTTACTGGCTCAAAAGTAGATTATACATCACTGCCTTATAGTAAGATTCAAGCCTTTTCTGTTGAGACCTCTGGTACGCTAGATTTAGATTGTGAAATTGAGCTTTACCTCAGTGAGCTCGGAAAAGTGAAATTTGAAGTAAAAGGTTCGTTTGATCTGTTAGAATTTAATCGACTCATTAGTGCCTATGTATTGGCATAACCCTTTAGACACACAGAGATTTAGTGGAAAGTAATGGGTTTTGAATACGTAATTTGATCGAATGCCATAATGTATTTGTTAAAGACGGTTACTGATAAACAGAACGTTTTTGTATTGATATTGGGGAAATATGGGGTCATCGCTGTTCCAAGAAAGTGTCACCGCATGTGAGGAGTGTGATTTAGTGCACCACATTCCACTTCTGAAAAGAGGAGAAAGATTTGTCTGTGAAGGTTGCGGACATACGTTGGTGAATTTTCGTGAGCACGTAGAAAAACGAATTTTTGCAGCCGGTATATCCTCTTTGTTGATGGGCTTGTTTGCCATCGTTTTCCCTTTTCTTGGCTTCTCAAGTAATGGCGCAGAACGAAGCATTAGCCTTTTCGATATTATTAATGTTTTGATTACTCAAGACTATCTTATATTAAGTATACTGATTAGTTTGGCTTTATTTGTTTTTCCACTCGCTTACTTACTAACTATCGTACTATTAGTCTGGTCATTCCATAATCGTCATATCAGTCTTGCCACAAAGCGCTACGGTGCTCGTTGTGTGATTGTTATTCAGCCTTGGCTGATGGTAGACGTGTTTTTAGTCGGTATCTTAGTGGCTTTAGTAAAGATGAATAGCATGGCGGATATTCAACTGGGTTTATCCTTTTGGGCTTTTTGCGCTTATGTGCTTTTATTATTACAGACAGTGATGTTGGTAGATAGGCGTTGGCTTTGGAATAAGGTTGCGGGTCAAGCTCCTGAGCATAGAATAAGCGATCGACCGCAGCAGGCTAAGAGGCAAGGGTTAATTGGTTGTCATTTTTGTGGCGCATTACTTGCTGATACGAATCGTCACTGTAGTCGTTGTGGGCACACTATTCATCATCGTCATCCTCAAAGTTTAGTGACAACCATGGCCTTTCTGATTGCGGCCGTCATTATGTTTATTCCCGCCAATATTTTCCCTATTATGCACACTACATTTTTAGGTGGAAATGAACCGTCATCTATTATGGAAGGAGTGTTATTACTTTGGTCTTTGGAGTCTTATCCTGTAGCCTTAGTGATTTTCTTTGCTAGTGTGGTTATTCCATTAGCTAAAATTTTGTCGTTAAGCTGGCTTTGCTGGCAATGTTATTATCCAACCGAGAGAGAAACTCTGCAGAAAATGAAACTGTATCGAATTACCGAAGTGGTTGGTCGCTGGTCAATGATTGATATTTTTGTCGTAGCGGTTTTAACGGGTCTTGTGCAGTTGGGTAACCTAATCTCTATATTCCCAGGCCCAGCTGTTTTATCTTTTGCCGCCGTAGTGATTCTGACTATGCTTGCTGCGGCATCCTTTGATCCTCGATTATTATGGGATACTAGGATATCTGCGCCTGTGTTGGAGCACAAAGAATAATGGAAGAGAACAAAAATATTGAAAGCCTTCGCCGAGTGCATTTTAACTCTATCTGGCTAGTCCCATTGATTGCGATCATTGTCGCTGGATGGATGTTGTATCAGAACTGGGCGAGTCAGGGGCCTGTCATTACTTTAATTGCCTCTAATGCAGAAGGGTTAGAAGCAGGACAAACTAAACTTAAAGCGCGCAATGTAGACGTAGGAAGAGTCATTGATATCCGACTAAGCAATGATTACGACAAAGCGATTATCAAGGTTCGTATGAATCAGGGTACGCAAAAAATGCTGAGAAAAGACGCTCAGTTTTGGGTTGTGAAACCTAGAATCGGCAAGGAAGGCGTGAGTGGTTTAAGTACTTTATTATCTGGGGCATATATTGATATGTCTCCTGGTGAGCAAGGTAAAGAAAGTGATGAATTTACTTTACTCAGCCAGCCTCCTTTGTCGACTAAGACAGAAGGTATTCGAATTCTATTAAATAGTCATAACACCGCTAAATTAGATGTGGGTACTTTGGTTCATTTTCGCGGTTATGAAGTGGGTTATGTTGAAGAAGTGGGATTTGATACGGCTGCAGGTTCTATTACCTATCGAATTGTTGTTAAGGCGCCTTATGATGCTTTAGTAAATGATGCTGTCCAGTTTTGGATTACCCCTGGATTGTTATTTAAAAGCTCGGTGCAGGGTTTTGAAGTAAGACTCGATTCATTGGAAACTTTCGTATCTGGTGGTATCTCGTTTGGATTAGGAAAAGATAAGCTTGTTGGTAATAGCGTTAAGGATTTAACCTCTTTCCATTTATTTGCCTCCAAAGAAGAGGCAAATCATAATTTGTATGATAAGACGATCGAGTATTTATTTCTATTTGATTCCAATGTGAGTGGACTTGCGGCTGGCGCGGATGTTGAATTTCGTGGTGTTCGTATTGGTACAGTAATGGCGGTACCTTTTACTGATATTGCTATGGATGCAACAACCTCTTTCGATCGACCTGTGATTCCGGTATTGGCTCGTATAGAGCCCCAGCGCTTGCATGACTGGTCTGTTTCAGGTGAACAATCGGTAGAGAAATGGAAAGAGTTACTGGATACGCGTATTAAGCAAGGGTTAAGGGCAAAGCTAGAAATTGGTAATTATTTGAATGCCGCGAGGGTGATTAGTCTTGATTTTATGGACAATCCTCCAGCACCGGGTATGACAGAATTTGCTGGTTATGATGTCTTTCCAACGGCACCAGACTCTTTAGCCGATATCGGTGGTAAAGTGTCTACGCTATTAGACTCTTTTGCGGATGTTCCTTTAAAGCAAACTTTTGAACAGCTTGGGCAAACGATGGCCGAGGCGAATGAAACTTTACGACAATTACAGTCACTTAGTAACAGTGTCGAACAGTTGTTAGAAAAATCAGAAACACAGCAGATTCCCGATGATATTGCCGAGGTCATGAAGCAGTTAAATTTAACGCTAGAAAGTTACCAAGCTAATGGTCAGATAGGGCGTCCATTACGAGAAAATATGTTGTCACTAGGGCGATCATTAAATGAGTTACAGCCGTTATTACGGCAGTTAAGAGAAAAGCCAAATACCTTGATTTTTGATAGTAAGCCCCGCTTAGAAGTGCAACCGAAAGCGGCAAGATAATATAAAGGAAAGATAGTGTTATGAAAAATTTACGTCTTTTAGGTGTTTGGTTGTTCGCTGTAACTTTATTATCTGGTTGCGCCACACCCGTTGATTCAAGTTATGAATATCTTTTAATGGATAATAGCAATGCTCAAATTGAAACAGAAGCAACTAAACGTATCTCTGTGCAACTGATGCCAATTGTTGTAGCGAACTACCTAGCCGGTAATGAAATTGTATTAGTCACAAGCCGTGGTGAGGTGCATCGATCACAGCTCAATTTGTGGGCAGAGCCTTTATCTCCACAATTGACCCGCCTTACTCAGCAACGATTAGAAAAAAGTCTTCCCAATCTCACTTGGTTCGTTAGACAAAGATTACCAAGTTATTCAATAGCCCAACTTGATATAGAAGTAGATAGTTTTTTTGCGGATTTAAATGGCGTAGTTCATATTTCTGGCCGTTGGCAGTTAATTTCTTCAGAAGGAGAGTTAATTTTGTCGAAAGCGTTTGCGGTTGAAGATACCTTAAAGAAAGACGGTTATGGCGCTATGTCAGAAACCTTGGCGAAGAATTGGTTTGAAAAAGTAGTGATGCCAATGTCCCATGATATCGCTAGGATGTTTAATGAATAGATGTAATCTAGAGTCCGGTAATCACTAAATTTTTATAGGACTAATGACGATAAGAGGAATCACTTACGCAAAGTAGGCTCCCCTTATCGGTTTCATCACATGAGTCGAAAGAGTTTAGATTGCTATACGAACCCCAATCACCACTTCATGACTTGCTGCATCGTTTACTTTGAACCCGTCAGTAAAAGCATCCTGGCCGGTCTTGACATCACCAAACGAAGCGTATTGATATTCACCATATATTGATGTGTTCTTCGATACTTCTAAAGTACCGCCAAAACCAAGGTTCCACGAGAATTCTGTTGAATCTCCATCTGCGTAATCATCATAATAGCCATCGGCTTTACCATCAAATGGATCGAATGCGGCTATGCCTGTGCCACCTAAACGAGCGGAGTAATCATTATTTGAAACACCGACACCTGCTTTAATATAGGGTGTAAAAGAGGAGTCATTGACGAAATCATAAAAACCTTCAAGGGTAACGGTCACACTTTTTATATTGCCATTGAGGTAGTATTCTTCCCCTTCGCGAGCGCCAGTACCCATTTGTCTGTCATTAAAATTACTGTCACGGTAGCCTAAACGCCCTTCAATACGGAGCTGATCATTGAATAGATAACCAATACCTACACCGCTGACATGACCGCTTTCAGTATCGAATGAACTGGGAAAATCGGAATCGACAGCAATATTATTTCCATACGCTTCAGAATCATTGGCGTGTTGGCTAACCCCGAGCTGGGCTGTTGCATAAAAACCTTCAGCGAGTGCGATAGAAGGAGTCGCTAAGCTAATGGCAATACCTAAAACCAAATTTTTATTACAACTTCTCATAATATTTCCTGTAAAAATTCTAGCCCATCAAAACACGTTTTTGCCTGATGGGACTCATAAAGATGGATGAGGTGGTAATATATCGTTTACAAATTGTTCTGAATATATATGATAATCGTATTTTATAAGTCCGAATTTCAGAACAATGATAAATTATCTAAAACACATGGCCGTTTTTGCAAAAGTAGTTGATGTGGGTTCTTTTCGTGCCGCCGCCAAAGAGCTTGGTCTTGCACCCTCTCGAATTAGTCATACCATTTCTGATCTTGAGAAATATTTGGGAGTCACGTTATTGTATCGGACAACGCGAAAATTGCTTTTGACAAGTGAAGGCCAAAAATTTTATGCGCATGTCATCGATATGGTTGGTAATGCAGAAGCTGGATTAAATGAGCTTAATCATCTGTCTGAAGAGCCTATGGGCGTGCTAAAAATATCCTTACCAGCATTTCTCGCGGCTTCAAAAATTTCTACTTATCTTGCTAGGTTTTCACTGCAGCACCCTAAAATTCGACTGTCTGTAAGTTATACGGATCAAATTATGGATATTTTAGATGAAGGGCTTGATTTGAGCATCCGAGTCGGTTGGCTAGAAGATAGTTCCATGATGTCACGGAAACTGGGAGAAAGTAAACGCCTGCTTGTCGCGGGTAAGGAGTATGTGAAAGCGCGTTTCTCGCCTGAACATCCTAGCGATTTAAAAGATTGGGACTGGATCAGTTTTCAAATGAGATCGAATACCGTTGAGTTCGTTTCAAGTGTAGGTGAAACCGTTAGTGTGTCCGAACACTCTCGGATGAGCGTGAATAGTGCTGAAGCGCTATGTCACATGGCGAAACAAAATCTAGGGCTTACTATTTTGCCAGAAGATCTTGTGAGAGAGTCTCTGGCAACAGGAGGCTTGGTTAATGTTCTACCAGATTGGAGATTGAAATCATTGGGCTATTATGCGGTTTGGCCGGATAAATCTCGTAGAGAAAACCTAACGCTACTGTTGGTTCGTTTTTTGGCTGAGCAGAATTTGATGTCTACGAAGTGATGGTGTTTGAATAGGCGTTGTTCCAATCTGCGACACTGATTATGTATTCCTATGAATTGTCGCTCTTTGAAGAAGGCAGTGTGTTTTTTATAAAGCTACAATGAGGACTTCAAAACAGTCTTAAGAGTCAGTTGAATTTGTTCTCTAAACCATTGGTGGGCAGGGTCAGTATGATCGCGTTTATGCCATATTAGGTACATGGGAAGCGTCTTAGTCTTAAAGGGAAGCGTCGCTGTATCAAGCTGTTTTAAACAGCCGTTTTTCATTAAACTCATGGCGACGGTAATTCTTTTACTTCCTAAAATAAAGGGTTCTAATGCCTCAAAATTAGGAACGGATACAATGGGTGTACTAAGTTTCGATTTATCTTGGTTAAATAACACGGTAAGTGCACTTTGTTGATCGGAAAATTTGGCTTCAATAAGGTCACTAGCATAGAACTCCTTCCATGTTTTTGGTGCTTTTCTCATAGTGGCATCATAAAAGCACATTAAATGGTCATCAAATAACTTTAACTGGTAAATATCGGGTCCTTCAGGAGGGAAGGGGGTCACCATAAGCTGACATTTCTCTTGTCGTAGCAGACTGGCGTCAGGTATTCCTGAAGCGATGAAGTGCAGTTGAGCATCGACTCCTGACTTATGTAGACGATTTAATAATGTTGGAAAAATTAAGGAGCGTTGAAAGTCATTGGCGGCTATTTTAAATTCTAATGTTCCTGTTTTTGGATCAAATGCTCTTTCATCCGTTAGTCCTTTGAGACCATCTAAAATTATTTGAATGGGTTCACGCAAAGAGATGGCCCGTTCTGTGGCATCAATATTTCTCCCAGATCGAACAAAAAGAGGATCATTAAAGGTGGTTCTAAGTTTCTCTAATGAATGACTCACAGCCGATTGTGAAACACCTAATCGTGCAGCCGCTTTAGAAACTGACAATTCTTCTAACACAATTAAAAATGTGCGTAAGCTATGACCACTAAGAGATAAATAATCGATTTTGTTCATATATATAATGAATTTCTATTAGTTGATTTGATAAATTGTAGTGTTTATAGTCCGGCCATACAACCACTTATAAAAAGAGGCTCCAATGGCCAAGGTACTTGATAATGTTCGTAAACTTTACCTAGAAGGTATCCGAGATGGGAATGCAAGATCTGCTGTGCAAAAGTACACAGGGGATAGGTATACCCAGCATTCAACTGGTGTCGCCGATGGAGTGGAAGGTTTTTTAGCGTTTTTTGAGCCTTTTGTTGCTCGTAACCCAGATAGAGAGATAGAAATTATTCGCTTTATTGAAGATGGCCAATATGTATTTTGTCATGCTTATCAATCTCTAAATGGTGGTAGTGCAAAATGGGTGACAACGGATTTATTTGATTCAGATACAAACGGTCTTATTGTTGAGCATTGGGATGCTATTTCGCCTTATCAAGACGTGACACTTTCTGGAGAGGATATGGTTGCAGGCCCAAATGAAATCATTGATCTAGACAAGACAAACTATAATAAAGCACAGGTACATGAATTTGTTAAACAGATCCTTCAAGAGAAACAATTTCATCTAATAGATCAATTCTGCGCGGATACATGCGTGACGCATTTCCCCAAAGCTAAAGCGGGAAAAGAGGGGTTGGTATCCTGGTTTCAGTCGGATGAATTTGGACAGTACGACATGTTATTTAAATTAGTCGGTGAAGGTAATTTTGTTGCGACTATTGGGAAAACATATGCCCAAGGAAAAGAGAACATTTCGTTTCATATTTACCGATTAGAACAAGGGCTTATTGTTGAGTGCTGGGATAATGTTGAAGCTATAGCACCTAGAGACCAATGGAATAACTCCGGTAAATTTTAAGGTTCCTGTATGAAAGTAAATATGACGCAGAGTACGATAAAAGAGTCGCATTATCATAAATCGACCACACAAAAGTAATTAAGCAGTTAATCTTTAGGAGGCGTTATGTCATTCCAAATGAAAAAAATACTTTGGTTAATTTTATCCATACCAGCACTCGGAATGATTTACGGGGTCATGTCGGGGAATGCTCTGAGCGGCGATCTATTGCATCCCAGTGGTGAGTTTTCGACTCGTTTTATGATTATTGCGATGATAGCGACGCCATTGAACTTAATATTTCGAAAATGTGGCTGGTCTCTCACTGTCCCTAAATGGTTACTACGTCACCGTCGTGCTTTTGGTGTGGCCGCATTTGTCTATGCAATATTACATACTCTGTTCTATCTTATTGATGTTGGTGCTTTAAGTACCATTATGAGTGATTTTATCGAAATAGGAATCTGGACAGGTTGGTTGGCCTTTTTGATTTTTATTCCTTTGGGATTAACCTCTAATGATGCTTCGCAACGCTATTTACGGTCAGCTTGGAAAAAATTGCAACGTTGGGCTTATCCTGCGGCTGTGTTTACTTTGTTGCATTGGTTATTCGTACACAATAATTATGGTCCAGCGTTGGTACATTTTGTACCTTTAGCTATATTGGAGTTATTCCGAATTTACTGTGTTTATTCAGAAAAATCGCGTAAATCCGCTAAATAATTGCCGTTATTCGATTGTTAGTGACCGATGAAAAGAGAATCCAGTGTGAAAGGCTTGATTGATGCTAGCGATCAAGCCTTTATGTATAGACGTTATTAATCTTTAATTCTGTCAGTTTCTCCTCTGTAATGCATAGGCTCATTTAAAAGTTAAGACTTTATCAAGTGTGATATGGCGTATCCAGATAGTGTTTAAAGTAACTTAATAGCCTTTACTCAAATCAACGGCGGTAGGAATCGTGCCATCCTGCCGATAGCGTAAAATATTGTCTGCGACGATTTTGGATGCGGTATCTATATTCGTACTGGCAGAAATGTGGGGTAATATTGAAATGTTTGGGTGCGACCACAACGGACTGTTGCGGTTTAATGGTTCTTGTTCGAAAACATCGAGTACGGCGTGAGAAAGATGGTGCTCATCAAGCGCTGCCATTAAATCATTATGATTTATAATCCCTCCGCGAGCAAAATTGATTAGCTTCGCTCCTTTAGGCAATAGAGATAATGTGTCTTTGTTGATTAGCTGATGAGTCGCATCTGTTAGTGGAAGTAAACAAATCAAAATATCTGTTTTATTCAATAGAGTAACTAGTCCTTCGGCTCCTGAATAATGAGCCACATCAGTCATTTTTTTAGGGGTTCGACTCCAGCTATTCACTGTAAAACCCTGATGGATTAATGCATTCATAGAGGCTATACCGAGTTCTCCTGTACCCAAGACGGAGACTTCTATGGTTTCAATTGCAGGACAAGGAATCGGTCGCCATACTTTCTGGCTTTGCTGATTTATATAACTAGGAATATTCCGATACAGGTATAAGCTCCAGGTAAGTACCGCTTCAGCCATTGTTTTTGCCAGGTAGGGGTCAATGAGTCTGACGAGTTGAGTTGGTTGTTGATCACTGCTCTTGTTGACATTGAGAGCGCGAAAGCTTTTGACCATGCTTTCAACTCCGGCCCATAGACTTTGTACCCAAATGAGATTAGGGAAACGCTTGAGTACTTCTGGGTTGGGGTTGGCGACAATCGCGAGTTCAATATTGGCGGCTTGAGAGTCGGATAATGTTTCTGGTAAGACCAAGGTTTCGTTTAGTAGTAAGGTATCAAACCTCTTAAGCCATAGATCTTGATTATGAGCATCCATATTATGGATAAACACGATTGAGCTCATACGTTAAATACCTGTTCTGGATCGGCAAAGCTTTTCAGTTCAATGGGATTGCCAAAAGGGTCAGTAAAAAACATAGTATGTTGTTCACCTGCTTGGCCTTCAAAGCGAATACTCGGGGCGATAATAAAGTCGAGTTGTAAGTTTTGTAGTTTCTGAGCCAGTTGATTCCAGTGAGGAAAAGACAGAATAGCGCCAAAATGAGGCATAGGCACCGCAATATTATCAACTTTACCTGTGGCTTCAACATGAAATGGTTGGCCTAAATGCAATGAAAGTTGGTGTCCAAAAAAATTATAGTCGACCCATGAGTCTGTTTTTCTGCCTTGCTGACAACCAAGAATATTTGAATAAAACTCACAAGCAGTGTCCAAATCGGTGACATTAAAGGCTAAATGAAAAATAGAATGCATAGTATGTTTCCTTATATCGTGGCTAAGTCTAGCTAAACTAGCAATATTAGTTCACAAGAGATACTATCTTTTTATTGTTTAGTTCATAAGGATTTCTATTGGATACACGGTTTTTAAAAAGTTTACTGGCCGTCATTGAAACTGGATCGATTGCCGCAGCGGCTCGCAAAGAAAATCTAACGGCGGCGGCAGTGAGTCAAAGAATTAAAGCGTTGGAGAATACTCTAGATTGTCAATTATTAACTCGTATTGGCCATACAGCAAAACCAACAGATGATTGCTTACGGATATTACCACGACTTAAAAAAGTGGCTTTAGAAGTAGAGAAAATCTGGTACGACCTTGATGCAACTGGGTTGTCAGGGAAGCTAAATATTGGCGTTGTATCAAGTGTTCTTAGTGGTTTACTGCCGAGAAGTATTCAATATTTAGCTATTCACACACCTAATCTATTGTTAAAAATTGTGCCCGGCTCCTCGCAAGAGCTATATCAAAAATTGATAGCTCAACAGTTAGATTTAGCCATTGTCATATCGCCGACGTTTGAGTTACCCAAAGTAGTTAGTGAACAAAGACTCTTTTCAGAACCGTTATGTTTAATTAGTTATGCTAAATACGCTTCGGTCGAACATGCTCTCAACAACAACCTTTATATACAATATGATAAGCATTCATGGGGAGGCGCTATTGCGTATCGATATGTCGAACAAATAAAAAAATCATATGACTTTAAGGTTAATACATTGTGTGAAATTGATTCTTTGGAATCTATTGTATTAATGGTGAAACAAAACATGGGGGTGTCTCTTATCCCAAATTGGGAGGGACTTGACTCTTTAGCACCAACGGTTGAGAAAATTGAAATTACAGAATCTATTTATGCCCGTAATATTACACTTCTTAGCCACAGGCAATCAGGTAAAGACAAATTAATTGCCGCATTTGAGCAGGCACTTTGGCAGTCTATTATGTAACGAGAATTTTTAGTTCGCATTGTATTTACTGTATTTTATCGTAATTACTTATTGAAATTATTTGATTTTTTTATTACTTAGTAACGTTTCTCCTTACATGGACTATAAATTCACTATAGGTGATAGGATAAATTTTACTGAAGGTGAAACATCCTGTGCTATAGAAATTGCATGGGTAGACTGAGCTCCTTTTTGAGGTGATGGATAAACTATTTGGTTTGAGTGAAGCTAACGTGATCGTATTTATGTGAACAAGCCTTTTAAGGAGCAGTCTTAAATTATGGAAGAGGCGAGTCATAGGGAGTCAAACTCAACATTGAAAGTGTTGTAGTCCTTTAATGAAGTGAGGATATTGTCGAGCTCAATATAAACCACGTTAATCAATACGTAATATAATGGTCATGAGTTTATAGTTTACTTAAGCGTTGAATTTAGGTGAGGTGAATTAGGTATTTTAGAATGCTTCCATGTAAATACAGATAAATAACTCATTGGTTGTAATGGCCGCTCTTCTGCACTATGTTGAAGCGAAGCAATACTCTAAAACGCAACAAACTAGAGCGTACATAAATAATGGAACAAGTGGTCAAATCATTTATGGAATGATTAATAATATGGTGTTATAACTTAAAGGAATGGTCATTTTTATAGGTTATTAACGGTGTTTCTTTGATTAATAAAATATTACAACATTATCTTAATGTAGACGCATCACATGAGCAATATCGTCATCTAACAATATTGTTAGCTTCAATCCTCACCGTCACTGTTTGTATGATAGGCTTTTTAGGCTTCAATATTAATACTGGTCGCTACCCAATATTAATCGTTGCCGAGTCTGTTGGGGTAATATTATGTTTTGCAAGTCTTTATAGTTTATTGATTAAAAAACAGGTTAAACTTGCCTCTTTTATGTTTTTATTCATGGTAACTGGTATTTGTTTTCTAGTTATGATGTTTGTGGGTAATAGAAGTTATTCACTCGCTTTGTCTGTTATTGCACCTATTTTTAGTGTGTTTCTTTTAGGGTTTCGCCTAGGTTCTTTATTTAGTCTTTTGTACCTTATTGCGTTTTCTTGGCTCTGCATCTCTCATATTGGAGTATGGAAAGAAGCGGCATTTAATACCATAAGCTTTATTCAAATGACGATGATATATGTGATCGTTTTTATTCTTGCATGTTTTTACGAATTTAGTCGTATCGCATCTCATCGATTGCTTAGAGAATCAAATAAAAAATTGGCTGAGTTAGCGTCGACGGATGCCCTTACGGGGTTGCGGAATCGCCGCTATCTTGAAGATATTTTATTGAATGAATCTGAGAATCGATTCTTTGCTATGGTGGATGTGGATGACTTCAAAAAAGTGAATGATCAGTATGGGCATGATGAAGGTGATGCTGTTTTGAAAAAAATAGCAGAACTTATGTCTGATTCTATCGGGTCTTCAGGTGTGGTAGCTCGGTGGGGTGGAGAAGAATTTGCTCTATTATTCTCTGGTTCATTAGAAGAGAATTTTGAAGATAAAATTCGTGCTATGCAAGCACGTATTGAGAGCTATGATTTTAAGTTACCCCGTAATATTACTGTAAGTGTCGGCGCTGGGATATTTCACCCTGATAATCATAAGTCATCATTACTCACGATAGATAGCGCTTTATATGAGGCAAAATCTTCTGGAAAAAATTGTCTTAAAGTATCTTATGATTAATGTGTACATGAAGTTAAGACAAATATTTTTATATCCGTACATATGATACAAAAAGAGTCTCTTAGGAAGAAAAAAACCAGATAGATATAATATCTCCAATAGTTGGACTATCCAATTAATAGAGAATTTTATAGTATCTGGCTTTTTGTTTGTCTTTTATTTTGAATCTAGAGACTAAGCTACGTTTGCATGTTTATGATCTTCGACAATCATTTGAGCAATATTAGAGAAATTAGAGTTGTTAAATAAATCAATCTCAATTTTTAGTTTTCGGCAGATATCACTAGCTGAAATGATCCCTCTTATTCTATTTGCTCCTTCATCTACTATTAGAAAGTGCTGTCTTTCATAGTCACGTAAGTTGTGCAATAAGTCCCTGACAGTCGCTTTTGATATTTCTGAATAAGAAAAAGCATGCAAAGCGTGTTTCGGAATCATAAAGTCTTTAACCAGCAGCTCTTCTCTTTCGAACCCTTTCGCACTGTGTCTAATAAACTCTTGTTCGGCTAAATCATCGGTTGTGACAACCCCGATAAAGGTTTCTTCTGCATCAACGACTAATTTAAGTTTTACATGTTCTTTTTTCATTAAGCGAATTAATTCATCTGCTTTTGCTGTGAATTCAATCATGACGGGTTGAGTTCTTTGAAAATCAGTCATCACACTAATGGCTGGAGAATCAAGATAAAACTCTTGGGTATGTTGATCTGGAAAAGAAAGAGTAGTAGTTGGTTTTACAGTAAGACGGCTAAAGTTTTTCATAAAATGTACCTATATTCATTAATACGATAATGTAAATTTTCATTTTAAAATTATGTAATTTATGAATATTGGTAAGGAGGAGCTCTTGGGTGTTGCTCAGGATACGAGTTGCTGAAAAAATCAGGCTGAATATTTATTGAATAGGGAGCATGTGTAAAAAAAGAAAAAGTGGGGGGTGTTTCAATAAAGTAATCGAATTGATCTTCGGCAGGGTCATCAAGAGAGTCAGGCGAGTTTGTTACCGTTTGATCAAGCTCAGTCCAAGCAAATAACACCGCTGGACGATCTGTACTTGAAAAAGCTTTTTCTTTTTCAAGTAAAAATAACAGTGATAAAAAAGTAACAAGAAAAATATAACGCATCGAAAGTAGTAAACCTCTGCTCTTTCTAACGAAGCCTCATTTCATATTAGGCTAAGTTTTCCATAATGAGTATAAATTTTTTTAATTCAATCAATTTATCTTTATTTTTGATTGTTTTTTGAACAAAAAGGAGACTGTTCTTGCTTTTTCCTTATTTTTAGATCATTTGGATCATCTTTACTGATTTCTATTATCATTTGGGTTGAAAAATATTAGTACGTTTTTTGAACACTTACTTGATTTCTTTATATTACTGAGCGATGAGAGTAGTTAGAAAAAGAAGAAAGTAGTTAGAAAAAGAGCAGGGATGTTTGTCGTCTTGAGTAATAAGAGTATGGGGAGGTCTACACCTTTACCTTTGAGCTGAGTGTTAACTGATAATTTGCAGTAGTGGCTTCTGTGATATGCCTTTAGTGATCTGAGGTAGATAAGTATCATACGGAAATGGTCAATCCAGAATACGTAACTTGAAACCAGATTAATACGCATTGAATACATGCCAAGAATGTTCAAATAATGAAATAGTATCAAACACATCCGGATCGAGTGCTATTTGGCAACTTAACGGAAGCTGTTTTAATCTACGGAAACGTTTTCTATCTGTTACAGTTCCTCCTAAAGGTAAGATAGATAAAGTAGTTATATCGTTGAGAGTAAAAGAAATTTTTGGATAGGTGAGCACCTTGAGTGCTTTATCTAAGGAATCATAATACTCTGTCTGGGAGCAAGTCTGCTTTGATGTACGATATATTGTTGTATCGTTTTTGGTTATATAGAGTGTGTAGCCTGTCCCTTCCTCCTGCCATATACCTTCAGGTAAAGTGATTGTTTTAAACTCTCTGTCTCTGCCTTCGCAAGCACTTATGAGCACGCTACTTCCTACGGTTATTAGGACAGGGAAAATAAAGCGTATAAATGTTTTTCTCATCTGATCAATACCTAAGGTTACATGATGAGCAAATTTGCAAAGTCAAATTAATGGAATGAGCGTTAAACATTACGGTTTAACTGTTCTGTATCCTGATTTGCTACCGTTGGGCAGTTCGTTGGAAGCGACTTGATTTGTTCAAAATTAGATGTTCTGGAGGGCATTTTTTGGATTAAATCAAAGGATAAAACCCAACGAGAGGGAGAGGTAGATAATAGCCATCCTTTTGGATGTATTTTATTTAAACGAATATTTTCGATATGTTTATTTGCTTGATTGATTGACGGGAAGTGATTTCTTATTCGACACTCTGAATGACTAAAATCATAAAAAGCAACCTCATTTTCTGTTATGTAAAGTAAACTATTATTTTTCGATTTCCAGACTCCCTGAGCTGCCGTTATGTTTTTCCTGTCCAAATCTAAAAAAGTATTAATCAAAAGAAAACTGATTATAGTAATAAAATAAGATGTGCTTAATATATAAAATTGCTTAGACATAATACTATTCCTAATGATAAGTGTTTTTGTACAAAGGACACAATAAAAGGAAAGCAGAGAAGAGGTTGTATCAAGTTTTTTCATGCTGTAACAAAATGTTTCCGTAGGAATTAAAATAGCTATAAATGCCGAAAAGAAGTGACATAAGTTGTTACAACTTGATTCTAGAAAATTTGTTTAAATAGCATCAATATTAAATATTCATAAGATGATTAAGAGATATTCAAAATGAAAACGATATTAAGGGCATTATGTTTAGTCATCGTTGCTGGTTGCCAGCTTGTTTTTGCTGGGGATATTGCAAAAGACATAAGAACAGGCAATGTTTCTGGAAAAGAGAATGGAGGCTATTTTGGTATCGGTTTATTTGCATCTTATCTGGATGGTGGGAGAATTTATCCAGAAAAAGAAAATGAGGGGGATTCTTTCGGCATTAATATCGGTGGTGATTATTATTATAATGGATTTTTTATAGAAGCCTCTCAAGGGACATTTGATGGTTTAAATCTTGGGTATAATTTTTTAAATAAAGAAAACTGGTCTTTTGATGTGTTGTTTTCTAGTTTCCAAGGGCGATTAGAGATAGAGGAAGATAAACGTTTCAAAAGTACCATTGAAGATGAGCGTAACGCCGCAATTTTAGAACGTAATACTTTTTATAATGGGGCGGGTTTGAGAGCAACCGCGCATTTTGATAGTTATATTTTTCAGTATCGTTTGGTAACCGATACACATGAAGGAAATGGTATTTCTAGTACGGCCCGCATCGGACGTAGCTGGCAAGTGAAAAATTGGAACTTACACAGTATTTTGAGCATGGAGTACAGCTCTTCGGATAAAAATAACTTTTTATATGGCGTAACGGCAGAAGAAGCTACTGGCCGCTTTCCTCAGTATGATTTAGGCTCAAGCATCATTTTTTCTGGTGAAGTAGGCGTCACTTATCCCTTGACCGAACACAGCGTGTTTAAATCTTTTTTGCGATACACAGATTTACCAAAAAATATAGAAAACAGTCCACTAATGGAAGACGATAATGAAACTTTATTAGTTACTTCAATTAGTTACATTTTTTAATTGGGAGGTTTAAGAGTGGCTGTTAAATTCACGCGAAGCGTCACATTATTGAGTCTACTTTTAATATTGATGCCTTCACAGTTAGTGGCAGATAATCAACCTTGGTATTTAAAAGTAGAGCCAAACCGGTGTATTGCATTGAGGCAAGGACAAACGTGTTATCAAACATTAGTTTTTAAATGGTCTGTTCCTGCTGAGAAAGAGTATTGTTTTTTTCAAGTACCGGACTCTCGTCCTTTAACCTGTTGGTATGGACGTGGTGTCTTGTCATATAAGGGAAATTTTGAATTAGATCGCAGTACTGTTTATCAAATTCGAATAAAAGATAAAGATGTGTCTGTGCTGGAAACAAAGGTGAAGGTTGCTTGGGTCTATAAAACAGATCGAAAAAACTACAGTGAATGGCGGTTATTTTAACTGTTTATTGAACACCAGCTATATTGATGTATTTCTTAAAAAAGATAAAGGCGTGGCGATGTCTGTAAAAAATGAACATATCTTAGTGGTTGAAGATGACCCTTCTTTGTCTGAATGGATAAGCGATTATCTAGTGGATCATGGGTATGAAGTTAGTGTCGCTAATCGTGGTGATGTAGCAGTAGAATTAGTAGAAGCGGATCAACCAGACCTTGTATTATTAGACATTATGTTGCCAATAAAAAACGGTTTTGATGTATGTAAAGAGATACGTCGATTTTATGCTTCCCCTATTTTGATGATGACCGCATGTGTAGAAGAAAGTGATGAAGTGCTGGGCTTAGAGCTTGGTGCGGATGATTATCTAAGTAAGCCAATAAAACCGAGAATTTTATTAGCGAGAATTAAGGCGTTACTTAGAAGAGGAGGTGAAACGGATCATTTAACAACTCGCCTATTTGGAGAATTGAAAATGGATTCTGTTTCGAAAAGCGTATTTTTAAATGGCAAGGTGGTGTCCGTTTCTAGTAATGAGTTTGACATGTTATGGATTCTCTCTGCTGAAGCTGGAAAAGTGATTAGTCGTGGTGAGCTGGTTAGTCGACTGCGCGGAATTGATTATGATGGTTTTGATCGATCTATCGATATTAGAATTTCTCGTTTGCGAAAAAAACTAGAAGACGATCCAAATCAACCTTATCGAATCAAGACTGTTTGGGGTAAAGGGTATTTATTTGCGACAGATGCATGGCAATAATAGGTCGGTTTAAATGAAGCAACTAACCATTTCCCTTATTCTTGTAGTGATATCGGCTGTGATTGGCTTGGGCTGGTTGATTAACGAAGTCTACCATAGTATCGATGATCAATCCGCCGTTGGAGAATTTGATTTTTATCAGTCGATTGGCAATGATTTAGCTCTCACTCTTGATGGCATGAATCAAACAAGTAGGGAACAATTTTTAACTCAATGGCAACAGAAAAGTGATTTATCGGTTAGTTTACAAAACCGCATTAATTTCCCTATACCAGACAGCTTAGCGGAACGTTTTGAACAGGGAACTCCGTTGATTCTTGAGTCTGAGAACGACGTATCTTTGCATTTCTATATGCATAACTCTCATCAGGTCATGACGTTATTGTTTGTTAAAAAAGCAGTAGAAACATCTATTTTTAATCTTAATCTAATCTTAACACTGACGTTTTATATAGGTGTTATCGTGATTCTTCTTGCCTGGTTATACCCTTTAATAGGGAGGTTAATTATTTTACGTAGTGCTGCGAGAGCATTTGGTAAGGGGGATCTGTCTTCAAGAGTGGCGAGTACACGTTTTTCTTATATTTCAGATATTGAAGCAGAGTTTAATCGTATGGCTGAGCGTATTGAAACTCTAGTGAGTGATAATAAATTGCTAAGTCGAGCGGTCTCTCATGACTTAAAAACACCACTCTCTCGTTTGCGTTTTGGTATTGATGCTCTTGAAGAGGTAGAAAATCCTCAAACACGGTTTAAATATTTAGATCGTATTAGTAATGACTTATGTGAAATGGAATCGTTAGTCGATACTTTATTAAGATACGCTCGTTTAGATGAATCTAATGTGGAGCTTCGCAGTGAGGAAATCGAATTAACGTCTTTTGTGACCTCATTGTTTGCTATTCACACATCTTCAGCGCTTGATATTGAGTATCAGTTTGATCAAAGTGATGTGATCATTGAAGCCGATAGACGTTATTTGGCGATGTTATTGAATAATTTAATGAGTAATGCCATTAAACATGCGAAAACCAAAATACACATTAGCATTAAACTTGAGACTCAAGGTATTCGGTTCTCTATCGAAGACGATGGGATCGGTATTCCCGAGGAGCATAGGGATCAGGTCGTTAAGCCTTTTTGGCGTGGTGATCATGGTATAAAAGGTCATGGTATGGGACTCGCCATTGTGTCACGCATATCAGAATGGGTTGCTGCGACTTTTATAATTGAAACATCGTATTCTCTTGGTGGTGCCAAGGTAGTGCTTTGCTTCACTAGGGAGAGAAAAGTATAAAGTCCTAATAATCGCAAAATGTTAAATCATACAAGAAGCATAAAGCCAGAAATAGCTGGCTTTATGCGGGAAAGTGATATTAACCTTTCAGGTTAGTTGGTTGCATGGTTGTGCTCTAAGCGCTGCTTCTTTATTTGAATCAGCCTACTTTCTTGTCTTTTAGCCGATAGTCTATCAACCGCAACAGCGGCCAATAAAACACTGCCTCTAACAATGTCGTAAATGTAAGGAGATGCGTTTACTAGGTTTAATCCATTGTCGATTAATACCAAAAAGAAAGCACCAAAGACGCTGCCAACAATGGTGCCTGATCCGCCAGTAAGTTTTGTTCCTCCCAAAATAACGGCGGCGATAACGGTAAATTCAATACCAATACCAATGCCTGATTGTAGCCCTCCTACGCGAGCTAAAAGAATAAGAGCCGAAATTCCTGTTACCATGCCTCCAATGGCGTAAACCGCTACGGTTACTTTAGTGACGGGTAGGTTAGACTCATTAGCGGACCTTGCTGAGCTGCCAATAGCCTTTGCATACAGCCCTAAACGAGTATGGTTGAGTAGATACACACCGAGAATGAAGATAACAATTAACAAAATGATTGGAACGGGTAGACCGAATAGCTTTCCATTACCAAGAAAACCCATTTCTCTTGGTACGGGGATGTTTTGGGCCCCCGTTAAATGAATCGCCATCCCACGATAAATAGAATAAGTTGCTAACGTAGTAATAAGGGGTGAAATCTTAAAGCGTGTTACTAATACACCGTTAATGGTTCCTAGTAAGGTAGCGCACGCAATGGCCGCTGAAAAAGCCAACCAATAACTTTGTGTGTCCTGTAATAACTGGGCAAATAGAGCAGAACAAAAGAATAAAATGGCTCCCATTGAAATATCAATGCCTGCGGTAATGATAATAAATGTCATTCCAATAGCCATTATAGCGGTTACTCCAGACTGAATGAGCATCGACTGGAAATTTGATAATGTTAGAAAGACAGGGGATACAATGGCGAGTAAAGCGGCAAAAACCATGTTCGCTAATGCAATGGGTAACCATTTTTGTTTGGAAATAATGCTGTTAAGAGTGGATTTCATCGTCCTTCTCCTTTGTCGTTACTGCTGGCGGCTAAGGATATGATTTTCACTGAGTCAAACGCTTCTCTTTGGAATTCTCCGACCATTTTTCCTCGGCGCATCACCAAAATACGTTGGGACACATTGAGTAATTCTGGTAGATCAGAAGAGACAATGACGATAGCGGCGCCGTTTTTAGCTAAATTAATAATTTTTGTATGAATATCGAATTTGGCACCAATGTCTACACCTTTAGTTGGTTCATCCAAAATAAACAATTTAGGTTCTGTTGCCATCCATCGACTGAGAAGTACTTTTTGTTGATTGCCGCCACTTAGTGCATCGACTCGAACTTCTATATGAGGAATGGCAATTCCCATATCATTGACTATTTTCTGAGAAACATGACTTTCTCCGGCAAAACCCAATTTAGTGATGCCCTGTTTGATAAATCGATAAATCGCCGCCGCTGATAAGTTTTCCCGAACGGGGCGATTTAAAAACAAACCATTTGTTCGGCGATCTTCAGGAAGGTAGCAAGCGCTCAATTGTTTCATTGAATCTACCGTTCTGTTCTCGGTCTTGACGCCATTAATGTAAACCGAACCGGTTGAAGGTCGTAACCCAAAAATAGCCTCCGCCACTTCTGTTCTACCGGCCCCCATTAATCCTGCAATCCCAAGTATTTCACCTTGTTTAACATTAAAAGAAACATCTTTGAAATCCGCGGAAGAAAGCTGTTCTACCCGTAACGCTTCACCTCCATGGGGTTGACTGTGTTGAACATTGGCATTATCAATGGTTCTTCCTACCATCATTTCTTCTAGTTTTCTTTGGGGGACATTAGCGAGGAGGCCACTGTCGACTTGAGTGCCATCTCTCAACACAATGTAGTGGTCGCATACCCGATAGATTTCCTCTAAAAAATGAGAAATAAATATAATAGCGATGCCTCTAGTGCTTAATTTGTCGATTAGAACAAACAACTTCTCACGCTCAACAGCGGTTAGAGACGTGGTTGGCTCGTCCAATATTAACACTTTATCTGCATGTAATAGGGCTTTGCCAATCTCAACAATTTGCTGCTTGCCAGCACCTAAGGATTCGACAGTGGCAGAGGTATCTATTTCAATACCTAAAAAATCTAATTGCTCTTGGGCTATTTCTTCAACTTTTTTCCAGTTAATTTTCGTTGCAGAGCCTGGTAATTGGCCGATACACATGTTTTCTGCAACGGTTAATGCTCCGAAAAGACTGAGTTCTTGATGCACCGCTGAAATACCATGGACATGCCCCTCATTTTTCTCGACAAGTTGCCCGTTAACAAATATTTTCCCTGCAGTGGGCTCGAGAAGGCCGCATAACATGTTTTTTGTAGTGGATTTCCCCGCACCATTTTCACCGATTAAGCCAACGACTTGACCTGGATACAAATCAAATGAAACGCCATTGACGACGGTTTTTCCAGAAAAAGACTTGGTTAGACCTCGAAATGAAAGTAAGGGAGTGTTGTTGTCGTTTAGCACATTAATGTCTCCTTGCGCTGAGTTTCATTGCGAGCCAAGTACCAATAAAAATAAGTACACCTTGAATGATGAGTTGATCATAAAATGGAATCCCTATTAGGTTTAATCCACTGATTAGCACAGAAAGTAAACCAATCCCTAGTACTGTTCGGGCGATAGACCCTTCACCACCGTTCATTGTTGTACCACCAAGTACTACTGCTCCAATAACAAGGAGTAATAGGGTATCGCCAACGCCAGGAATGGCATTTCCTAAGTTTGAAATACTAATGAATCCTGCAATACCAGCAAGCAGTCCCGATAAGCAATACACGCTGATTTCTGTAAACCTTACATTGATACCAGAGAAACGAGCCGCGTTACGGTTGCTGCCAATTAACATGAGATGGCGCCCCCATTGAGTTTGAGTCAGCAAAATAATGCATATTATGACAATGGCTAAACCGATCCATGTTACGGCTGGGACTCCTAAAAATGAAAGAAAGCCAAAGTCCATTAACCCGTAAGGTGTTCCTTGAACAGCAATACCCTGGGATAAAACAAACGCAATACCACGAGCAATAAGTTGAGTAGCCATGGTTGTAATAAAGGGCGTCAACCCAAAAAAGCCAATTAAGATACCGTTAATTAAACCAAAGCTAAAACCCACTCCTATTGCGGTCAACACACCAATAAAAATACTGTCTGTAGCCGCCATGGCTAGCCCAGATATAACGGCACTTGCACTGATTACCGTGGATATTGAAAGATCGATACCACCAATAAGAAAGACAAGGGTCATGCCAATTGACGCAATGAGCACCACAGAGTTAGCCGCGAGCATGGCTTCAATGTTGCCAGAGGTTAGAAAAAAGGAGAGAATAATGAGAAGGCAGTAAAAAGCGCAACTAATATGGGTGCGACAGGGTAAGATTTAGCGACTGTCGAGATTCCGTTTAGCATTGGTTGTTTTCACCTTATGTCTAAATTACCGCATCTACATTAGATGCGGTAATGTTGATTCTATTGTTAATGGTGCAAGGTTATTTTGCGCCCCAGATAGCATCTTTATGCTGCTGAATGTTATCTGTTGTATAGAAGTTACCTGATACAACATTGCGACGTTCAACCGTTTCTCCATTTATTAATTTTTCAGCCAGGTCCACAGCCGTGCGACCAATTTTGTCAAGATTCATGACAACGATACCATCTGCGATACCTTTAGATGTTGCTTGGTAACCATCTAATGATCCGTTAATACCCGTGATAACAACATGACCATCCGTGCCTGCTGGCTTTAATTTGCCAAGATCAGTAAGGACTGTTTCTACTGAAGGGATATGCGTGTCTGTGGCGGCAAATACGGAATGCACTATAGGGTTGGCTTGAAACGCATTCTGAGTTCCTGAAAGTGCGCGAGCAGAATCCCAATCAGTTGGGACTTCAATCAGTTTTACGTTATCTAACCCCTCAATGGCTTCACGGAAACCTTTGCTACGATCAATGCCATTTTGATCGTTTAAAGCACCAATTAATTCGACAATCACTTTTTCACCTTTTACTTTCGCTAATTGTTTTGCTGTATATGCACCAGCAAGGCGACCATCAGCTAAAGAATCAGGGCCGACGAAAGTGTCTACCACTCGGCTTTTAGCAAGGCTTCTATCGTATGCAACGATGGCAATACCCGCTCTATCTGCTGCCATTAGGGCGCGCTCAATGGTATTTTGATCGACGGCACAAACTAATATTGCTTTAACACCTTGTGTAATGAGGGACTGAATTTGCTGGTTTTGAGTTTGGGCGTCGCCATCCGCGACCACTTCAATAACAGAGTAGCCTCTTTTAGCCGCTTCATCTTTAATCGCATCATTTTCAGCAACTCGACTTTCAAATAACTGATCAACAGCAAGGCCAATAGTTATTTTTTCAGCTGCGGTAGCACTGTTCATCACAAATGTGAGTGAAAAGAGTAGAGCTAATAGTTTTTTCATAGTGATTAGATCCTTTTCGGGTTATTGTTTTTATCAAAGGTTTAAACATTAATAGCATTTTTTAATGAAATTTAAAACGATTTAATTTTTGTTCGTTTGAGATGATATTGTCATAGGTTAACCAATTTATCAAATAGGTCTGATGAATTTATTTTGATATTTATAGTAGAAGTGTCAGCAGGAGAAGATGAATTTTTCTATCAAATCGTGGTTTTCTCTATAGTTCACGTAGATAGAGGGGTTTAATGGAAAAATTCTGTGAGTAATAATGTAAAAAATTAACCGTGGATGATATCGTTGACATATAAAATAAACGCTAATAAAAACATGTTTAGGTAAAGATAAGGGAATAATATGGCTAATATTAATCGATTTAATTCAGTGTTTATTGGACTCTGTCTTTTGCTAGGCTTGGTGTCCTTAGGGTATCAGCTGGGAGAATCAGCGATTCGATATAAAGAATATGAGCGGCAAGTCACAGTGAAAGGATTATCCGAAAGAGAGTACAAAGCGGATATTGTGATATGGCCAATTCAATTTACCGTAGCAGATAACAATTTGTCGTCACTCTATCAAACGATAGAGGCAAGCACGGGTAAAATTCGCGCATTTTTAGAAGATGCAGGTCTTAATGCGGATGAAATCTCGTTTACTGGGCCATCCATCATTGATAAATCGGCACAGCAGTACGGGGGGCAAGCGCAAGCCTTGTTTCGCTATACGGCCACCCAAACAGTGACGGTTTACTCCAAAAACATTGACGTTGTGAGGGGGGTTATGGGAAATATATCCGTTTTAGGCAAGCAAGGGATTGTTTTTAATGGCAATGATTATTCTTATCAAACCGAATACATTTTCACACGTCTGAATGAAATTAAACCAGAGATGATCGAAGAGGCAACGAAGAAGGCCAGAGAGGTGGCGGAGAAATTCGCCTCAGATTCTAAAAGCACATTAGGAAAAATACGTACCGCCTCTCAAGGTCAATTTAGCATTAGTGCCAGGGATAAGAATAATCCTCATATTAAGAAAGTGCGTGTTGTCTCCACCGTCTCTTATTATCTATCCGATTGAGGGGAGGAGTTAAATCGATGTCTTAGTATTAGGTGTGAGTCTATGAAAGCCGTACCCAATCACGTAGGTTTACGTTAGCCATAATTAGACGATGTCTTTATCGAGACTTCTCTGTTGATTATTTGGCATAGAGTTTCTATTTGCTGTCTCACTTTATGGTTTTCTTCTTCAATTACCGTCTCAGCTACTGCGGTCGCAATAGGCCAACCACAATTTATTCTTAAACAGTTTTTGTAAGTATTTTCTGTGCTAAATCGATTTCCACTTCGAATATCAATTTGGCATTCATCTGCGAGCTTTTCTAGACGATCGGTATCTAGATTAGGAACATGTATCCACAAAACTAGGCCGCCATCCGGTGTGCTGACGGTGGCATTATTAGGCAGTTTTTTGACCAGTAATTGTCTATATTGATTTATTTGATGATTTAAGGTGATACGCAGTTTATTAAGATGGGTACGATAATCTCCTGTATTTAGAAATTCACTGAGTGCACTTTGGGTTAACCCATTGACGCCACTGTCCGTTAGGGATTGTTGACTCATGTATTGATTGATAAACCTCCCTGGCAAGCACCAACCGAGACGTAAACCGGGTGCTAAGGTTTTAGAGAAAGAGCTGCACCAAAGTATGTAACCTTCTTTATCCCACAGTTTTGCCGGTAAGGGGGTGTGTTTATGATGAGATAGCTCAAAATAGACATCATCCTCAATAATAGGTGTTTTATAGGTTTCTGCTAAAAAGGCGAGCTGTTTTTTCTGTTCTACAGATAAGTTGCCGCCAGTAGGGTTGATGTGGCTAGTACTGAATAGTGCCGCTTGAATATTACGTTTCTGCATTAATTTTTCCAGCAACGCGAGATCTAGCGAGTCAGCATGGCATGGGATCTCAATAATATTACGTGAAAGCCCAGTTAGTAGGTCCAATAAGCCACTGTAGCAAGGAGAATTTATAGCAATGGTGTCGCCTATTTTGGTAGTAGTTTCTATGGCCAGTTTGACGGCATCCAAACACCCATGCGTAATGATCAGATCGTCTTCAAAAAATGCCAAATTATCTTTCTGAAAATGATGTGATAATGCCCGTCTTAATTGCTGACCTCCTCGGTTTTCAGGATAGAAAAAAAGACCTTCAACTGCACGTTTAGTGACTCGTTTTAAGCACCTTTGTAGATTGAGGTTGGGCGCTAATATGGGGGCTATCATAGCCGTACCTAATTCACTAAAAAACTCGGAGGTTTGATTGTATCTTTTGTGAGGTACAAAATCTTTAGGGTCTCTTTTTTCTGCTCTTGTCGAGGATAGTGTTGGAAAGGTGGGTTTTTGAAGGTGATTCGCAACAAAATAGCCAGATTGAGGCTTTGCAAAAATCCACCCTGTTTGCTGTAAATAATAGTATGCCTTGATTGCCGTTGTCATGCTTACTTGATGCTGCAGCACTATGGTTCGTAAGGGGGGTAAACGAGACCCAATAGCCCTTTGTTTGGTTTGTATTTCATTGATAAAGTGCTGAGCTAGATTTTTATATAAAGTCATGATGATTTATTTGGCCTTTGTTTGGCTTTATTTCAATATAGGTCAATTGTACTCTTTTTTTCTTTAAAATTGAATCTGCATTCTAAATTTCAATTAAAGCATACTGGCATCTTTGTGATGACGAATAAAAGGGTCGGTATGAAACGATTTGACGTGGTGTTGCTGGTATTGTTAATGGCGTTATGGGGGCTGAATTTTAGCGTGATTAAACTGGGCGTAAATAATATTGATCCTTTGGTTTTGACTGCAATGCGTTTCTTTTTTGCTGTAATACCATTGGTGTTTTTTATTAAAAAGCCCGATGTGAAATGGCGTTACCTTATTATGTATGGTGTCAGTTTTGGCGTTGGTGTATGGGGGATGACAACATTATCAATCGATGCTGGCTTATCTTCAGGGATGGCCTCTCTACTATTAGATATGAGTGTGGTAAGTGGTTTATTTGTTGGCTGGTATTTTTTAGATGAGAAAATTACCAGTAGCAACCTAATCGGTGCATTTTTGGCCTTGTCAGGGTTAGTGCTGATTCTGCAGCTAGAAGATGGATCAATAACAATAGAAGGTGTTGGGTTAGTGTTGATTGCCTCCTTATTTTGGAGCGTAAATGGATTGATTGTAAAAAAAGCCAATACGCAGTCAATATTCGCTTTTAACATATGGGCAATGCTTTTTGCTCCCGTGCTTCTTTTATTATTAGCCGTAATAAGTCATGGAGTAGAAGCTATTACATTACTACCTCAGCATTTGAATCAGTTGGCTATTATTTCGGCACTGTTTCAAGCTTACCCCACAACTTTATTGGGATATTGGTTTTGGAATAAGATGATCATGAAGTATTCTATTTCACGTGTGGCACCGATGACCTTATTAGTGCCTGTCTTCGGGATTTTTGGAGGCGTGGTATTTTATAATGAGGCGATTGAGCCAACACATATCATTGCAACTGTGCTGATTTTATTAGGGCTTTTGATTGGACGAATGGCTTTTTTCGAAAAAGTGAGTCATAGATTGTTTTTAAAAAACAAGGATCTATGACTCGATCCTAATTTTAGATTTTATTGAGGTATTGCTTTGAGTTTGGTTGAATTAAGAGAGTATAAAATAAGACCGGGTAAGGCAAAAGAGTGGCTTAACTGGATGAAACTGGAACTTTTGCCTTATCAGTTGTCTCAAGGAATGGTCGTGCTTGAGACTTATACCTATGAAGATGAATATGGTGAATTATGGTTTGTTTGGTTGCGTTCATTTGAGAGTGAATCACAACGACAGGCCTTATATGTAAAAACTTATGATGACTGGTGGGTCAAAGAAATAAGACCAAAAATATTCGAAATGATATTTGAAGAATCAATTAATGTAAGGCTTCTTAAGCCGGCATACCTTCTTGATCGTGTTTGAATTAAGCCGCCAACACTAATTAAATAAGAAAGAACAATTCTTTTATAAGATTACAGTGTGTAATTTATTCGATTATTAAATAATGTCAGTTTTAAAGCTGTAAATATTGTCAGTTATATGAAAATGAAGTGTTTTTTAACTTCGAAAGGAGTAATGCTTTCATTAATTTTTGAGCTTGCTAAAATAAGCAGCTAATTCTTTAAAAGTTAATGCATTCTTGCAAGATAAAAGGAACGTGTGCATGAAAGAAACAGACTTCCATTTAAAAGGAAGTGTCGTTACAACCGTTTTACTTGAACTACACCGGTTTTCATCTCCTAGTGTAATTAATCAAATTAGTGAAAAAATTAATCAAGCACCGCATTTTTTCAGTCAGGCGCCACTTATCATTGATGTGTCGAAGCTTGAAGGTGAAATTACGTTAATTGAATTAAATACGCTAGTTTCTCAAGTAACAGAGTTGGGCTTTAGACCAATTGGGTGGCGTAGTGTGGGAGCGGGATTACCATCATGGCATGATGATTTCCATTTACCTATGCTTCCTCCAAGTAAAACGCGTTCGATCACACCACCAATTGCTGAAACCGATAAAAACCCAGATGTGGTTGTCAAAACGGTTGTGCAAGAAAGAATGGTAACTCAACCAACAAAAGTAATATCAAAACCGATTCGTTCAGGTCAGCAAGTGTATTCTGAAGGAGATCTAGTTATTCTTGCGCAAGTTGGAGCCGGTGCTGAGGTTCTAGCTGAAGGAAATATACATGTTTATGGTGCGCTTAGAGGTCGAGCTTTAGCTGGAGTGAATGGCGATACAAGTGCTCGTATTTTCTGTAAAAGTATGGAAGCAGAGTTGGTTTCAATTGCTGGAAACTTTATGTTAAGTGATGCTTTGCAAGAAATTATTTGGAAAGAGTCCGCTCAAGTGTTATTAATTGAAGATAATTTAGAAATACTTGCGCTTTAACGTTGCGAGTAAAAGAACTTTATTTTAAACCCTTAAAAATAGACTTGTAGAAAGTCATTGGGAGATAAGGCATTGGCAAAAATTATTGTGGTCACATCAGGTAAAGGTGGTGTTGGTAAAACCACTTCCAGTGCGGCAATTGGTACCGGATTGGCGTTGAAGGGACATAAAACGGTTATTATTGATTTTGATGTTGGTTTACGAAATCTTGATTTAATTATGGGTTGTGAGCGTAGAGTCGTTTATGACTTTGTTAATGTAATTAATAAAGAAGCGACATTGAGTCAGACGTTAATTAAAGATAAACGAACAAAGAATTTGTTTATTCTGCCTGCCTCTCAAACGCGTGATAAGGATGCACTAACCGAAGAAGGGGTAAGATCTGTTTTAGATGAGCTCTCAAAAGAGTTTGATTATATCGTATGTGATTCACCTGCGGGCATTGAGAGAGGCGCGCAAATGGCCTTGTACTTTGCGGATATTGCTATTGTTGTAACTAATCCGGAAGTGTCATCTGTTAGAGATTCTGATCGCATCTTAGGTATTCTTCAAAGTAAATCTCGCCGGGCTGAGCAAGGAGATGATCCTATTGAAGAGCATTTATTATTAACTCGATATAATCCTGAGCGAGTCGAGTTAGGTGAAATGCTTAGTGTTAGTGATGTTGAGGAAATATTAGCGATTCCTTTATTGGGTGTTATTCCTGAGTCTGAAGCGGTCTTAAAAGCATCAAACCAAGGTACGCCGGTTATATTGGATGTCCAGTCTGAAGCCGGGATGGCCTATGGTGATGCTGTAGAAAGGCTTCTGGGTGAAACACTACCATTACGTTTCCTTGATGTACAAAAAAAGGGATTCTTTAAACGACTGCTTGGAGGTTAGAGTGGGGATTTTCGATTATTTTAAAAGCAAATCAGAGGCCAATTCGGCGTCTGTAGCCAAGGAGCGATTACAGATCATTGTTGCTCACGAGAGAGGCCGTCGTAAACAGCCTGATTATTTGCCGCAAATGCAAAGAGAAATTATTGCGGTGATTCGTAAATATGTTCATGTAGATGATAATGATGTTCAGATTCAGCTAGACAATACCGATGATTGTTCTGTTTTAGAGTTGAATGTGACGTTACCTGAAAAATGATGAGCGTCAAATAAGTGCAAGAATTCTAAAAACGCGGTAACTCGCGTTTTTTTTCTTATAAAATAAGTAGTAATGATTTTCATTTGTTTCTAGAGAGTGTTGATGTTAAGAATGAATAAGAACTTAATTATTATTGGGGCTCTGGTACTGGGGGGTGTGAAGGAAGCTTGCAGCAAAGTGGTCATGTTAAGGTGTCTGATAGTGTGGCTTCAACACAAAAATCCTTATCTCAGTTGGGTGCGGCTTTGTATTTCGATGTGAATTTATCAAAGTATCGTAATCAATCTTGCGCCACTTGCCATAACCCACAAAAAGGCTTTATTGATGATCGAGATAATGGTGTGTTTGGTGCAGTCTCATTAGGCTCGGATAACCATTCTTTAGGTGATCGGAATGCTCCAACGGCTTCTTATGCCGCGCTTACTCCAGTGTTTCATAAAAATGCAGAGGGTAACTTTGTTGGTGGACAGTTTCATGATGGTCGTGAATCCACATTAGCTGATCAGGCCGGAGGTCCTCCACTCAACCCGATTGAAATGGGAATGAAGAGTAAAGAAGAGGTTGCTTCTAGGTTAAAAGAAAATGTCTTTTATATAGAGCAATTTAAGCAGATCTTTGGGAATAACGTGACTGAGAGTAGCGATGCTTTATATGCAGCAATGACGCAAAGTATTATGGCTTTTGAAGAGACAGAGCTGTTTATGCCATTTAACTCAAAATACGATAGGATGTTAAGAGGTGAAGTGGAATTTACTCCAGAAGAAGAGTTAGGCAAAACCTTGTTTTTCTCTCAGCAGTTCACCAATTGCAATGCATGTCATCAATTAAATACATCTCCTTTCTATAGTAAAGAGACTTTTACTAACTATCATTATGAGAATATAGGGGTTCCAGAAAATACATATGTTCGATCAAAAACAGAAATAATAGAAGAAAAGGACGCTGGGTTGTTGTTGAACCCAAAGGTTTCTGGAAGTGAGCACGGTGGTAAATTTAAGGTACCAACCTTGAGGAATATTATGGTAACAGGGCCTTATATGCATAATGGCGTTTTTCAAGAGTTAAGAACAGTGCTTGAGTTCTATGATCATTATAATAACCCTAGTCGTACAATCAACCCTGAAACTGGTAAAGAGTGGGAGCAAGCGGAATGGCCTGCCACCGTTAATTTTGAAGAGCTTGAAAAAGGGCCTGCACTAACAGATAACAAGATAGATGCGCTTATGGCATTTTTAAGTACCTTGACTGATAAAAGGTTTGAAAAAACTACTCAATAAAACGTATTAAAGAGTATATTGTTGTTTATATTTTTTTTCGATATCATTAAAAATAGTATACTTTCAGTAACGATAACACAGGAGTTGTAAATGAAATTTTCTCCATTAGGCACTAGTGGACTGTCTGTTTCACGAGTTTGCTTGGGAACGATGACTTGGGGCACTCAAAATAGCCAGGCGGATGCTGATGAGCAAATTGAATACGCGTTAAGTGAAGGTATTAACTTCATGGATACGGCTGAAATGTACTCAGTACCTCCTACACAAGAGACATATGGTAAAACTGAGACAATTATCGGTAATTGGATCGAAAGAAACCCTGGACGTCGTAGTGAGTTTATTTTGGCGACAAAAATTGCAGGTCCAGGCTTATCCTATGTTCGTGATGGTGCTCTGATAAGTCGTAAAACGATTATTGAAGCGGTTGATGCTTCTTTAGCACGTCTTAAAACAGATTATATCGATTTATATCAATTGCATTGGCCTAACCGTACGAGCCCTCATTTTGCGAAGCACCATCCTAATATGTTGAAATTTAACGATGTGGATGCAACTCAAGAAAGTGCCGGCATGCTTGATATTTTAAGAGGGTTAGACGAGTGCATTAAAGCTGGAAAAATTCGTCATTTTGGATTATCGGATGATACGCCATGGGGAATTAATGAGTATATTAGGTTAAGTGAGAAACACAATCTACCAAAACCTATTTCTATTCAGAATGAGTTTAGTTTATTACATGCTAAAGATTGGCCTTATTTAATTGAAAACTGCGTGCATCAAGGTGTGGCTTATTTACCATGGTCACCCTTGGCTACGGGGGCGTTGACCGGTAAATATTTAGATGGTGCTAGACCTGAAGGAAGTCGATGGGGTCTTGTTCAGAGACATGGCTTATTTCGAGATACTGAGCTGGTTAATCAGGCTGTATCTGATTATATGGATGTGGCTAAAAAACATGCAATATCTCCAGCTCAGTTAGCGTTAGCTTGGTGTGATCAGGTTGATGGTGTTACGTCTACTATTATTGGTGCAACCAGCTTATCGCAATTAAAAGAAAACATAGATGCATTTAAGACGCCGCTTTCTGAAGAGGCTTTAGCGGATGTTATGGCTGTATTCAAGCGTTATCCAATGCCTTTTTAAAGGTAGGTAATAAAAAAAGGCCAAAAAAAGCCGATTCAAATGAATCGGCTTTTTGTTATCTAGCAAGCGTTAAGAAAATTATTTTTCTTCTTTTTTCGCTCTTTGTGCTTCAATTACTACTTCTGCAACGGAATTCGGGCAAGGTAGGTAATGAGAGAACAGCATAGAGAACTGACCGCGACCGGAAGTCATCGTACGTAGAGTACTGATGTAACCAAACATTTCAGATAGAGGTACGTCAGCTTTAATACGAACGCCAGTTACGCCTTTCTCTTGGTCTTTGATCATACCGCGACGACGGTTAAGGTCACCGATTACATCACCTACGTGATCGTCTGGAGTGAAGACGTCAACGTTCATGATAGGCTCGATCAATTGAGGGCCAGCTTTAGGGATAGATTGACGGAAAGCACCTTTAGCGGCGATTTCAAAGGCAACGGCAGAGGAGTCAACTGCGTGGAAGCCACCATCGTATAGTTCAACTTCAAGGTCCAATACAGGGAAGCCTGCTAGAGTACCTTCGCCCATCATAGACTTAAAGCCTTTTTCAACAGCTGGGAAGAATTCTTTCGGTACGTTACCGCCCACAACAGAAGAAGAGAACTTGAAGCCAGAACCTGGCTCACCTGGTTTGATACGGTAATCGATTTTACCGAATTGACCAGAACCACCTGATTGTTTCTTGTGGGTATAAGAATCTTCAACTTCACGAGTGATGGTTTCACGGTACGCAACCTGAGGTTGACCAACCACTAAATCTACACCGTAGGTACGCTTAAGGATATCTACCTTAATGTCAAGGTGAAGCTCACCCATACCTTTAAGGATTGTTTCACCTGTTTCTTGGTCAGTTTCAACACGGAATGTTGGATCTTCTGCAACCATTTTACCAATTGCAATACCCATTTTCTCATTACCACCTTTATCTTTAGGTGTAACAGAAATAGAGATTACTGGTTCAGGGAAAACCATTGCTTCAAGAGTACAAGGGTGCTTAACATCACAAAGAGTGTGACCCGTTTGTACGTTTTTCATGCCTACGATGGCAATGATATCACCTGCTTGAGCCGTGCTGATTTCGTTACGGTCATCTGCTTGCATTTCAACCATACGGCCAACACGCTCAGTTTTACCAGTGAAGCTATTAAGGATAGTGTCACCCTTATTAAGAACACCTGAGTAGATACGTACGAAAGTTAGTGCTCCAAAGCGGTCGTCCATAATTTTGAACGCAAGTGCTTTAAATGGTTCATCAGCCGATACGATTGCTTTTTCGCCGTTTGGATTACCTTCTTCATCAGTAAGATCTTGTGGCACAACATCTGTAGGGTTTGGAAGATAATCAACAACAGCATCAAGAAGCAGCTGCATGCCTTTGTTTTTAAAGGCAGAACCACAGTAAGTTGGGAAGAAAGCAAGATCACGTGTACCCGTACGGATACAACGTTTGACGTCTTCAATAGATGGCTCTTCGCCTTCCATGTATGCCATCATTAATTCGTCGTCTTGTTCTACCGCTGTTTCAATTAACATTTCGCGATATTCTTCGACTTTGTCTGCCATGTCAGCAGGAACATCTTCAATTTTGTAGTTTTCTGGTTGACCTGTTTCATCCCAGATGTAAGCTTTACGTGTAAGTAGATCTACAACACCACAGAATTCATCTTCAGTACCAATTGGCAATACCATAATTAATGGCGTTGCACCTAGAACAGTTTCTACTTGCTTAGTTACACGATAGAAATCAGCACCTAAACGGTCTAATTTGTTTACAAAGATAATACGTGCAACTTCTGACTCGTTGGCATAGCGCCAGTTAGTTTCAGATTGTGGTTCAACACCACCTGAACCACAGAACACACCCACACCACCATCAAGTACTTTTAGAGAACGGTATACTTCTACAGTGAAGTCAACGTGCCCAGGAGTATCGATAACGTTAAAACGGTGATCTTTCCAGAAACAACTAACCGCAGCAGACTGGATGGTTATACCACGCTCAGCTTCTTGTTCCATGAAATCGGTAGTAGATTCACCCTCATGAACCTCACCAAGCTTGTGGATCATACCGGTAAGTTTAAGAATACGTTCAGTAGTAGTAGTTTTACCCGCATCAACGTGGGCAAAAATACCGATGTTTCTGTATTTTGATAAGTCAGCCATTACTTTACTCTAATAAGTGAAGGACAAAAAAATTCGCGATAAAGACATAAGCCTTTCTCTCACATCTCGCGCGTTGGTTATTCCATTATTTTCTTACCTCCAAAAGCGATAAATCGACTTTTATAGAGAGTAAAGAAATTGATAATGCAAATTCACGGGGGATTATAGAGTAAAAATGTCAAATGAAAAAGCTATCCTTCACTTAGTCTTTAAGAAGATTTGCAATCTTCGCATTTTATTCCTGATTTTAAGTGAAAAACAGAGTGTATAAGGCGACTGTTGTAATCAATTTGATGCAATTCTACAGAAGGCGATTACATGTATCCTTTTGTAAAGGAGAGTGTGTTGAGTAAGCTGAAGATAAAACGGTGAAGAATAGAGATTGTCTATTTCGTATAAAGAGAAATGTTAACCTATCTTAGCCTGAAAATGGGCCAAGATAGGAGTTTTTTAATGAATGGGTTCGAATTATTGCTCTACAAATGCTCGTTCAATAACATAGTCCCCAGCTTCTCCAATTTTAGGAGATATTTTAAAACCGCGATCATCAAGAATCATTCGGCACTCTGCGAGCATAGATTGGTTGCCGCAGATCATAACTCTGTCTGTCTCAGGGTTCATTGGGGGTAACCCTAGGTCCTGAGTCAGTTTATCTGAACGCATAAGTTCAGTAACTCGGCCTTGGTGCTTAAACGTTTCACGGGTAACAGTCGGATAGTAAGTGAGTTTTTCTTTAATTTCTTCACCGAAAAACTCATTATTAGGTAATTCGTTCTCGATAAAGTCTTTGTATGCGAGATCGGCAATATGACGAGTACCATGAACTAGAATTACTCTATCAAAGCGGTCGTATACTTCAGGGTCTTGGATAACGCTCATAAAGGCCGCTAACCCTGTCCCTGTCGATAATAGGAAGAGGTTTTTTCCCGGTAGTAAATCGTCAGCGATCAGACTTCCAGTTGCTTTACCTCCGATGATGACATCGTCGCCAATTTGAATGTTTTGTAAGCGAGAAGTAAGTGCACCATCAGGTACCTTTATGCTAAAGAATTCTAATTCATCCGCATAATTAGGGCTGGCTACACTGTATGCTCTTAATAATGGTCGAGCGTTTACTTCCAGCCCAATCATAACAAACTGACCGTTTTTAAATCGAAAGCCTGGGTCTCTTGTGGTTTTAAAGCTGAATAGCCCATCATTCCAATGATGAACAGAGGTAACTTGTGCTGAACTAAGGTTTGCCATGCGAGTTGACTCCAAATATGGTAAATAATTGAGGTAACTATAATGCGATAGACGATAAAAATCCTATGGATAGTTCGGATATCCTTAATAGGAATTACTTATTCATATTTCTTTCTATATATTTATTACTTTTATTCAATCTTTGCGTAATCTGTCAGATATTGCGATGGGGGAGGGGAAGTTCAAAATGACAACATAAGTTGATAAAGCGAAACTCAGGATGGCTGTGGCTTGAATAACATGAGATGCGAGGTTTCCAATTAGTCCTATGCTGGTTGCTAAATAAGCAATCAAAAGAGAGAATTCACTCACTTGACCTAAACGAAAGCCAACTTCCCATGATGTCTGCGGGTCTTCTTTGAGGCCTTTTAATAAAAATCGAAAGACTACAGGTTTAAGTAATACACTGCTGATAGCTAACGCAATGGCTGGGATAATCACGGCACCAAGTAAACTTAAGTCGAAGCTGGCTCCAATGGTAAAGAAGAATAATATCAGGAAAAAATCGCGTAACGGTTTTAAGTTGGTGGCAATGTATTGAGAGATAGGGCTGGTAGCTAGCGCGACACCGCCGATGAAGGCTCCCATTTCAGCCGATAAACCAAGCATTTCAGCTGTGATCGCCGTCGTTAGACACCATCCAATGGATACCAAAAAGATATATTCATGGAAGCGATCAAAGCGAGTGATGAGTTTAAGTAAAATATATTTTACAAAGACAAAGGCAATGCCGATTAAAATAGGCAGTCCTAAAACGGGTAATAAAAACTGACTGATGCCCGCATCGCTATTGCCATCAATGCTATACAAAACCAACAGCACGGCGATGGCGATAATGTCTTGTAATAGTAATAAACCAACGACAAGCTCACCAGTATGCTTATGGTGAAGTACGGTAGTTGGTAATAGTTTAATGCAGACAATTGTGCTTGAAAACATCATGGCTATCCCGACAATAATGCTTTCTGTTTGGGTATAACCGAAACTTAATGCAATAGCGTAACCAAAACTTGCAAAAGCAATTGATGACAGTAAGGCAATCCAAGAGGCTTTTTTAAGCATGTTAATTAAGTGGCTTGGTTGCATGTCTAAGCCTAATAGGAACAATAAGAATATAATTCCTACGTGAGACATGTCATTCATCAATTCTGGTTCATCTATTAAACCTAATGCTGATGGCCCCAGAAGAGCACCTAGGGCAATGTAAGCAATAATAAGAGGTTGTCTTGTATACAGGGCAAAGGTTGCAATAACCGCTGCACCTGCAAAGATGAGAAAGAACGAATGAACTATGGATGCTTCCATATTAAGACCAAGAGCTATTGTTTACTTTTTTTCGACGATTTAATGGAACTAGAACACCAATGACTAACCCACCTAATAAGGTTCCTGCACCAATCATGAACCATTTCTGTTCATGAGAAGACTGCAGTCGGTCTGCTTTTTCTTGCGCGCTTATCAAGCGTTGTTCAAGAGAGGCAATGGCAAAAACATTTTCATCATTACGACTAACAATTTCTTGCGCCTCTTGCGTAAGTTCATTAAGTTCGTTTAAGCGTTTTTCAATAGCCTCTTTTTCAGTGGCAAGAGTGGTTACGTCCGTTTTTAGTGTGTCAACAAGTGCCGTTGCATCATCTAATTTATCTTGTAAGGTAATTTTGGTTTCGGATAATGATGTTATTTGTGTTTGTAGGTCGATTAATTCATCTCGACTTACTTTATCATCACTTAAAAAGTAATTTGCCACCCAGCCAATATTACCTGATGGCGTTCTGACTCGAGTATAGTTTTCAGACTTAGATAAAACTTCAAGAGGCGTTCCGCTTTTTATGCCTCTTTCTGTTGCTCTTGAGTTGTTGCTTTGTCCTTCTCTGATGGCAACAAACTGTATGTCAGACACATAAACTGTTGCCGCCATTAAAGACGAAGAAAGCGCTACAGATATAAAAAAACCAGCAATAAATTTATAAAACACAATAAGACCCTTAACAATCAATAGCTTCAATCAAAACATACGATAAAGATGAGTGGAGAAATACGCAATAGAAAAAGGCCCTTAAAGGGCCTTTTTCTTATATTACAAAGATTTTTGTTCAATGTATTGGGCTAATTAACTATCTTCTCAAGAAAATTGGTCTAGGGTCGTTAGCGTCACCTTGGTATTTTACATTAAACGGTTTGTGTAATTTTAGTGCGCTTTCGAGATTTACATCCTCAGCAAAGTCAAAACTGTTGAAACCAACGCGTAATAAGTAGCCAAGTTGATCAGGAATGAAATGACCTAAGGCTCTAAGCTCTCCTTTAAAGTTAAACCTTTCTCTTAAAAGGCGAGCATAAGTAAAACCACGACCGTCAACAAAGGCTGGAAAATTAATGCCAATAACATCAAATTGATCCAGGTCTACATCTTTTAATAGACTTGGGTTTTGGTCGCTGTTTAACCAAATGCCAGCAACGGCTGACGGATTTTCCAGCCATTTATCGACGGCTACAATAGTGTTCTTGTCAGGGACGGTGTCGTCGTTTTGAGCCAAGACGTATTGATTATCGACAATGGCGCCGTCTTTAATTAGCTTTTGCATATACAGCCTCTTTAAATTGTGTGATGCCGATTCGACGGTAAGTATCAATAAAGTGTTCTTCCGCTGTTCTCTGAGAAACATAAACGTCGACTAGTTTGCGGATCACTCGGCTAATCTCTTCTTGTGCAAAGGAAGGGCCTAATATTTTACCAATACTGGCATCGTGTCCAGATGCTCCACCAATGGAAACTTGATAAAACTCTTCACCTTTTTTGTCTACGCCTAAAATACCAATATTACCAACATGGTGATGGCCGCAGGCGTTCATACAACCTGAGATGTTCAAGTCAAGTTCACCAATGTCGTATAAGTAATCTAGATTATCAAACTCGGCTTGAATCTGCTCAGCGATTGGGATGGATTTTGCATTGGCTAGGGCACAAAAGTCACCCCCAGGACAGCAAATCATATCGGTTAATAAGCCAAGAGTAGGTGTGGCGAAGCCTGCTTCTTTACAATCATTCCAAAGGTCAACTAATTGATCTTGTTGTACATCTGCCAGTACCAAATTTTGCTCATGGCTCACGCGAAGTTCATTGAAACTGTATTTATCGGCAAGGTCCGCTGCTTTTTCCATCTGCTCTGCTGTCGCGTCACCAGGCGCCTGGCCTGCTTTTTTCAGCGTCAGTGTGACAATGCGATAGCCAGCTTTTTTGTGCGGAAAAGTGTTACGTTCAAACCAACGAGAGAAGCCTGTGCTATCTGCTAGCTTTTCTGTCAAATTGCTTGGGTTGTCTGTAAGCGTTTGATACTCAGGCTCAGTAAAGAAGCTCTGTAAGCGATCAAATTCAGCGGCTGGAACCGTACTTTCATTGTTTTTAATGTGTTTCCATTCTTCTTCAACACGCAGGCGAAATTCATCAATGCCTAATGCTTTTACTAAGATTTTGATACGAGCTTTGTATTTATTATCGCGACGCCCGTGTTGGTTATAAACGCGGACAATTGCTTCAAGGTAGGTTAATAAATCAGCACGAGGGATAAAGTCGCTGATTGTTACACCAACCATAGGAGTACGACCTAATCCACCACCTACAATAACCTTAAAGCCAATCTCACCCGCTGCATTTTTCTTAATGTGTAGGCCAATATCGTGAACTTGTGTTGCGGCTCTATCCGCATTCTCGTTGGCATTGACCGCAATTTTAAATTTACGCGGAAGGAATGCATATTCAGGGTGGAAAGTAGACCACTGGCGAATCAGTTCGCAATAAGGGCGTGGGTCAACAATTTCATCCGCTATAACGCCAGAGTATTGATCGGTAGTAGTGTTACGTATGCAGTTACCACTTGTTTGAATGGCATGCATTTCTACTTCAGCTAATTCCGCTAGGATATCTGGAACGTCTTCAAGCTTTGGCCAGTTAAACTGAAGGTTTTGGCGAGTACTAAAATGTCCGTAACCACGATCATAGCGGCGGCTAATATCGGCAAGAGTTCTTAGCTGATTACTAGAAAGCATACCATAAGGGATAGCCACTCGTAGCATAGGTGCATAACGTTGAACGTATAAGCCGTTTTGTAATCGTAGAGGTAGAAATTCTTGTTCACTTAATTCTTTGTTAAGGAATCGTTCAGTCTGGTCGCGAAATTGCGCTACGCGCTCTGCTACCAGTTGGTGATCAATGGCGTCATATTGATACATATAATGGACCGTTATTTTAGATGGTATTAAAAAGTTGCCCTACTGTAGCAAAAATCTCTTATTCTAAAAATGAATATTTACCTATATGTTTAGGGTTTTTTCTAATAAGGCATATTGATCAATCAAGGGTATGGAATTAATACCTTACTTTTTTACTTGGTCTTTCTCTTGGGGGTTGTTTTGAGTTACTATAGCCCCATTAATTGCCTAGAGTTTGACATAAGGTTTTATATGAATATTACAATTACAGATAGTGCACAGGAATATTTGTCTTCTTTGCTAGAAAAGCAAGATGTTGATGGTATGTCTGTGAGAATGTTTATCCAGCAACCCGGCACCCCTTATGCGGAAACATGCTTAGCGTATTGCCGTCCCGAAGAGTCTGTAGAATCTGATGAGGTATTAAATTTACCAAAATTAAGAGTGCTTATAGAGAAAAACTCTGTGGCTTTCTTGGATGAAGCATTTGTTGATTACTCAAAAGAAAAAATGGGTGGTCAACTCACCATTAAGGCGCCGAATGCTAAGATGCCGAAGGTATCTGCTGATAGCCCAATAGAAGACCAAATTAATTACGTTTTGTATTCTGATATTAATCCTGGCTTAGCGGCTCATGGTGGTGAAGTGAGCTTGATTGATGTTATTGATGGTCAAATTGCTGTCTTGAAATTTGGCGGTGGTTGTCAAGGTTGTAGCGCTGTTGATCTCACTTTGAAAGAAGGCGTCGAAAAAACCTTAATTGAGAAAGTACCTGGTTTAACCGCAGTAAAAGATTCAACTGACCACTCTGTGACAGACAACGCTTTTATGTAGTGTTTGATTTGCTAAAAAGGGGCGCTCAATTTAATTGGGCGCCCCTTTTTTCATTTTATTGTTGTATTCCGTTTATTAACGCTGTCTTTTAGGAAGTACATCTCGTAGTTTATCCGCCATTTCAAGCAGAGTTTCTTCTGTTGTTTTCCAATCAATACAGGCATCTGTTATAGATACACCGTATTCAAGTTTACTTTTATCTGAGTTTATTTTTTGGTTGCCCCAGCCAATATTACTCTCGATCATTAACCCAATGATTGAATTATTACCTTCCAAAATTTGTTTGGTTGCGTCTTTAGCAACAAGCGGCTGAATTTCAGGTTTTTTGTTTGAGTTTTCATGAGAGCAATCAATCATGATATTGTGTGCCAAATTGGCTTTAGTTAGCTCTTGTTCGCTCAATGCAATATTGACTGAATCATAGTTAGGCTTACCATTGCCACCGCGTAAGACAAGGTGTCCGTATGCATTTCCTTTAGTATTTACGACGCTAACCTGTCCTGCTTCATTAATACCAAGGAAAGAATGAGAATGAGAAACGGATTGCATGGCATTAACCGCCACTGTCATGGATCCGTCTGTACCATTTTTAAAACCAACCGGACCAGATAGGCCAGAGGCCATCTCTCGGTGAGTTTGCGATTCCGTGGTTCTGGCGCCAATGGCAGACCAGCTGATAAGATCTTGAATGTATTGAGGGGATATTGGATCCAGTGCTTCTGTGGCTAATGGTAGTCCCATCTCAGAAAGATCGATTAATAGCTTACGAGCAATCCCCATACCTTTTTCTACGTCGAATGTGTCATCAAGATTCGGGTCATTGATTAAGCCTTTCCAGCCAACTGTTGTACGTGGTTTTTCGAAATACGTACGCATAACAATATATAAAGTGTCTTCAACTTTTTTAGAGAGTTCTTTTAAACGACGAGCATAATCTAACGCGGCTTCAGTGTCATGAATAGAGCAAGGGCCAATGACGACAACCAGCCTATGATCTTTACCATCGAGTATATTTTTGATGTCTTCACGTGCTTTTGTGATGGTTGCTCTAATCTCATCTGTTACAGGAAATGCTTGCTTCATATTCTCTGGTGTCATTAGTTCTGAGAATGAAGCGATGTTTAAATCTTCTAGTTTTGAGTCACTCATTTGTTATCCTAAATGCTTTTGCTGGTCGACTAAGTCGTTATTATGTTTAAAAGAACAGGTATTTTACGCCAAAACCCATTAATGCTGTAGCTAAAACTGGCTGTAAAACCTTATTTGGTACATAAGTTGATATGTGGGTGCCAACATAAATGGCAGGGATGGAACCAATTAAAAGAGCGACTAAGAGTGAATAGTCAACATTGCCTAAAAAAACATGGCCAATTCCAGCGGTTAATGTGAGTGGAACGGCATGGGCAAGGTCAGTGCCGACGATGTTTTTGGCAGCCATGGACGGAAACAGGAGCATAAGCAATGCCGTTCCTAATGCTCCAGCACCTACCGATGTTAATGTTACTAATGCGCCAAGCACTATGCCTGCAAAGAAAATGTATTTCAAACTCTTATGGTGTGATTCTAGTGTTGTATTTGGTCGTGACGAAAGTAGTTTTTTTCGAAAAATAATCACGAAGGCGGTTGCGACCAGCATAACGCCCAAGGTTGAGGTTAAAATGTCTTGGTAAAAATCGGGCGTATCGTATTGAGATAGCCAAAAAACAGTAATTAGAGAGGAGGGTAAGCTGCCCGCCGCCATAGCCCCCATGATTCTCCAGTTGACATGTTTTTTCTTAGCGTGCATATATACGCCAGTACTTTTGGCTATTCCTGCATACATAAGATCTGTGCCAATGGCGATGTGAGCCGGAAAACCAAACATAAGCAGTAGCGGCGTCATAATAGAACCACCACCTACACCAGTAATGCCAACAGCAAGGCCAACTAGAGAGCCAGCCATAATATACCAAATGAAATCCATCTTTTGCTTCTTAATGCGAATTGTTGTGGCAACGTTAGAGGTTTTTTACTATTCTATAAAGTAATATTTTATTATTTTTTTAAACCTTTTTAGAATAAGGGGCGTTCATGAAGCTTCAACAATTAAGATATATTTGGGAAGTTGCGCGTAATGACCTAAATGTATCTGCTACAGCGCAGACTTTATATACTTCTCAGCCAGGAGTAAGTAAACAGATTCGTCTGCTTGAAGATGAGCTTGGAGTCGAGGTATTTGCCCGCAGTGGTAAGCATTTAACTCATATTACGCCAGCAGGTGAAAAAATCATTGAGTTAGCGGGTGAAATTTTAAATCAAACTCACAATATTAAACGTATTGCAAAAGAGTTTAGTGATGAGCGTAAAGGATCTTTGGATATTGCTACAACGCATACACAAGCTCGTTATGCATTGCCTAAAGTTATTCATGACTTTATAGCTGATTATCCAGAAGTCAGTTTGCATATGCATCAAGGGACGCCTATGCAGATTGCTGAAATGGCAAACGACGGTGGTGTTGATTTTGCTATAGCAACGGAGGCTCTTGAGTTATTTGGTAATTTGATTATGCTACCTTGCTACACATGGAATCGTTCTGTAGTAGTACCAAAAGATCATCCTCTTGCTTCGATAGACCACTTAACATTGGAAGAGTTGTCTAAGCATCCAATCGTTACTTATGTATTTGGTTTTACCGGGCGCTCGCAATTAGATGAGTCATTCCGTGAAGCCGGCTTAGATGCGAATGTGGTTTTCACTGCAGCCGATTCAGATGTGATTAAAACGTACGTGCGTTTAGGTTTGGGTGTTGGTATTGTGGCGACCATGGCTTACGATAACCATCTTGATAATGATTTGGTGGCGATTGATGTGTCACATTTATTTGAAAACAGTATGACAAAAATTGGCATTCGTTCAAACACCTTTATTCGTGGTTATATGTATGACTTCATTCAATCTTTTGCACCGCATTTGACGAAAGACATTGTTTCGCAAGCGATGGCGATTTCAAATCGAAGTGAGGTTGATGCTTTGTTTGAGGGAATTGAGCTGCCGCATTACTAAACGGCTCCTATTGAGGCAAGTAGGCGCTATCGGGTTTATTAAGACCGTTTTTGCGCCTTTTTAATGCTGTTTAGAAAATGGTCGATGTTTAGTCTTTTACTGGCAGTTCACTGAGCCCCTTCCAGCGTGCGTACATTAAGGCTAGATGAAATAGTAATAATGCCAGTAGTGTTTCACTCATGCCATACGCCCAATTAATGCCCTGAGTCCAGTTCAAAACACCCGCAATGAAATATGTTAGTGTCACAAAACAAATCCAAATGGCGCCGCGATAACTGCCTTTTATGGCGCCAGGCACCACCATGAGTAATGGTAGAATGGTTGCTATAAGGAAGGCATAAGGGTGCTCATAGACGGTTTTTTGTAAAAAAAGATGATGCACACTTATTACCACAATAAGTGAGATTAAATTGAGAACCATTAAGGGATAGGTTTTTAAATAAAGAGATGTCGCTTTGGCTTTCTCTTTTCGGGTGACGCTTTCTTTTTTTGCCATGATTAGACTGAGCCTTGATGATTTACTTATTAAGTTGCATTACTAATTTAGCCAAGCGATAGCCTTGTATCTCGCATAATGCAGATTCATCATTACTGAGTTCTGTATTATTTGTGCTACTGGCTAAATGACTTGCACCATAAGGCGTGCCACCCGTTTGGGTTTGCATTAGCTCTTTTGCTTTATAGGACTGACTCTGGATAATCATTCCGTGATGGAAAAGTGGCGTCGCTAGGGCTTGTAAGCACATTTCATGACCCCCATGCATACTGCTGCCACTGGTAAACACGGATGCGGGCTTATCAATGAGTTTTCCTGTCATCCAAAGAGTAGATGTTTGATCAAGGAAGAACTTTAGTGGTGAGGCGATGCTTCCAAAATAAGAGGGGCTTCCTAGAATTAAGCCACTGCATTCTGCTAACTCATCTAAAGTGCAATAGGGCACTCCTTCTTCAGGAATGGAAGGTGAGAGTGATGTGGTGGTGGTTGCCACATCAGGAACTTGCCTCACTTTAACATCAATAGCCGTTTGTTTTTTTACGCCGCGGGCAATGTATTTTGCCATCTCTGCGACAGAGCCGTGACGGCTATAATAAAGTATCAGAATATAAGGGAGTGACATTAAAACAATTCCAAAACTTGCTCTGGTGGACGACCTATTTTTGCTTTGCCTTTGTGAATAACGATAGGGCGCTCAATCAGTTTAGGGTATTGGCACATGGCGGATAATCTTTGGGCGTCCGTTGTTTCAGGAAGGTGTAGATTAAGTTCTTTGTAAATGGCTTCTTTTGTTCTCATTAATTCAATAGGCTGTAGAGATAGAAAATGCAGTACATTTTTTAATTCGTCAACCTTTGGGCGGTTTTCCATATACAGGCGAATGGTCAGTTTAATGCCTTTTTCTTCTAAAAGAGCTAGAGTTTCTCTGGATTTTGAACATCTTGGGTTGTGATAAATCGTTGTCATTGGAGGTCCTAGGTAATATTTGGTGTGAGTTTATTAATGGTGCCGACAAATAAAACATTGCTAGCCCTAGCGGTAAATAACGGTTAGGGCTAGGTATACTCTTTATGCGTTCTTATTCATTTTACTTTGTAGTGTTTGTAAGACATCCGCAGATGGAATATCTTCACTCTCGCCAGAACGTCTATGCTTATACTCTAGAGTGCCATTTGCTAGTCCTTTATCCCCAACCACTATGCGGTGAGGTATGCCAAGCAATTCACAATCGGCAAATTTAACACCAGGGCGCTCTTTTCTGTCATCAAGCAAAACGTCTACACCGGCTTTATTTAAGTCCGCATATAATGCATCACAAACCGCACGAACTTCTTCGGATTTATCGTAGTTCATGGCTACGATAGCCACATCATAAGGTGCAATAGACTCAGGCCAAACAATGCCTTTATCATCGTAATTTTGTTCAATTGCAGCGGCGACTACACGGGTAACACCAATGCCATAGCACCCCATCCACATAATTTGGCTTTTACCATTTTCGTCCAAAACACTGGCGTTCATTGACTCAGCATATTGTTGACCTAACTGGAAAATGTGGCCAACTTCAATGCCTCGTTTGATCACGATATGGCCTTGGCCATCAGGTGATGGATCACCTTCAACCACATTTCTGATGTCAGCAACCTCAAAGTTAGGACAGTCTTTTGACCAGTTGATACCAATATAATGATAATCGTCTTTATTGGCGCCAGCACAAAAGTCAGAAATTACCGCCGCGGAACGATCTACAATCACTTGAATGCCTTTTTCTTTAAGGCCGATCGGACCAATAGAGCCTAATCCACAACCGACCGCATTAATAATGTCGCTTTCTTCAGCAAATTCAAATGGTGTAAGTGCGCCAGCCAGTTTTTCCACTTTTATTTCATTAATAGAATGATCGCCTCGTAAGACAAGCGCCATGATAGTGGCTTTTCCATTCTCATCTAGGCCTTTAACAAGCATGGTTTTAACGGTTTTTTCAACAGGAAGTTTTAAGAAATCGGCAACCTGCTGTATGGTTTTACAGTTAGGCGTAAATACTTCTTCCATGTCTTGTGTCGCTGGATCGGCGACGGTTTTTGCTTCTATGGCTTCGGCTAATTCAATATTAGCGGCAAAGTCAGAAGAGTCGCTGAATGCAATGTCATCTTCACCCGATTCTGCTAATACATGGAACTCATGGGAGAATGCACCACCGATACTGCCTGTATCGGCACGAACTGGGCGGTAATCTAATCCAATGCGATCAAATACATTGCAGTAGGCTTGATGCATGACATCATAAGTTTCTTGCAATGATCCTTGGTTTGCATGAAAGGAATAGGCGTCTTTCATTAAAAACTCTCGTGAACGCATAACACCGAATCGTGGGCGAACCTCGTCACGGAATTTTGTCTGGATCTGGAAGAAGTTCAACGGCAGTTGCTTGTAGCTAGTAAGCTCATTTCTCGCTAGGTCTGTTATGACCTCTTCGTGTGTTGGGCCTAAACAATAGTCCCTGTCGTGCCTGTCTTTTAGTCGCAACAATTCAGGGCCGTATTTCTGCCATCTTCCTGTTTCCATCCATAGTTCCGAAGGCTGAACACCGGGCATTAAAACTTCAAGAGCGCCTGCGTTTTGCATTTCTTCTCTGACGATTTTTTCTGCTTTACGTAATACTTTTATGCCAGTTGGTAGCCAAGTGTATAGACCTTTAGATACCTGTCGTATCATGCCAGCTCTAATCATTAATTGATGGCTAACGACAACCGCGTCAGTTGGGGAGTTACGTAATGTTGAAAATAAATAATTACTTGCGCGCATTGTTAATTCATCTAGTTTGTTAGTGGGATAAGATTATGTAAAGCGATTTTAGTTTTTAAATCTGGGCTCGATCAGACCAGTAGCCGATGTTTCTAACGCAAAAATGCCGCCAGCCTGAGGGTAGGTATCCAGCTCTTCTTCTGAGTGAGCGGCTCTGCATGTTGACACAAAAAGAGTCTTCATTTGAGGTCCACCAAAAGCAACCATTGTAGGATAAATAGCGGGGATTGGAAATTCCTCTAAAATATCACCCTGTGGGCTGATTTTGACGATTCGTTGCCCTGCATAAAGTGCGGACCAATAATTTCCATCTGTGTCTACGGCCGCGCCGTCGGGCCTACCAAGGCCTCTAGGGAATTCTATAAAAACCTTTTTGTTCGAGGCTTTGCCTGTGTCCATGTCATAATCGAAAGTATAAACAACATGGTTTGGTGTATCTGAATAATACATGGTTTTGCCGTCTGGAGAGAATGCTAGGCCGTTTGATGTCCAAGCAGATTGATCCAAAACAGTATGGTCACCATTCGAAAACTGATGCAGTGCACCTTTAAACGCATCTTTGGGAGAATACATGGTGCCAGCTAAAAAACGCCCATTAAAGTCACAGCGACCATCATTGAAACGGGTGGTCTGTCTATCGTAGTTAGCGATCCAGTAAGGCATAAGCTCACTGTTAAAATCTGTAAAAGTATATACCCCAGAACGAAATGCAGCGATAAATCCGCCGGATTCAGTGAGAGAGAAACAGCCTATTTCTTCATCAAATTGACGCGTTTCTAGCGTGTCTGTAGACAGATTGAAGCGACATAATTGAAACGAGTCAATGTCAACATAATACAGAGTATCTGTTTTTTCGTCCCATCGAGGGCATTCTGCAAGTTTTGCTTGAGCGTCAATCAAACACTGTACGTTAGGCATGAACTCTCCATAAAAACTGAATTAGGTATATCGGTATAATAGTGCTTAGGATTTGGTTAATTGTAAATGTTTGAGCTTGGCTTTGCATTGAATATGGCGAAGTAAGCGTAAATATTTGCATTTTAATGGTATTAGCCCTGTCACCGGAAAACCCTGTTTGATATTATTTTGCGTGTTTTTTGATCGTTTGTGTCAAAGTGCAGATTTTGTAGGTTGGAGTTAGTTGGCAGGTCTTTTGCTATATAATTTTATGCAGTAGGTTATTTGCTCCTGTTACAAATGAAAAGAGCAAATAATGATACTTTTAAATACAAAAGAATAGGCTACATACGGAAGGCAATTATGGTGAGCATACGTAGAAAAAAGAAAGCCATTAGCAAGGTTGTAAAACTATTAAACTTGGCAACTTCTTCTAATTCAAGTGAGTCAAAAATGGCATTACGCCACGCTGAGTCTGTGATTCATCAGAACGCCTTGAAAAAATATGAAATCCCTCAATCCATGTTGTGTGATGTGAATACTCTGTTTAGAGTCAATTGGAGTCTGCCGTCTAGGGCTTTTTCTACAGAATCAGAGCCCCAGAAGCCTAAAGTGACAGAGTCTTTTTCTACAAGGCGTTTTAGTGAGAAACCTGTAGACACAAATAGATCCTATGCGAATAGCAAAACCATTCTTGATGATTATTGTGAAGCAAATGAATCTAAAGACAAAGGTGTGGATGATAAGGCGACTTTTGGAAGCGATTTGAATGCCACTGCTGACAGATCTACTGACTTCAAACCCAATACGAAAAAATCACAGGAAAACGTTTCGACCATGAATTACGCGGCAGATAATGTTATTAATGCGGCAAACGCTTTCCGTCCTGATGCTGTTGCTTTCACTGATAGGTTACGAGGGCAGTATGCTTCTAGTAACCCTGATATGCCCTTCGAAGAAGATAAATATTGGAATAAAATATACACGCAATTGGCGGACTTTAATGAAGCCGATGTCCAATCCAAATTGGATGCTCTTGCATTACAGCAAAAATTAGCGGAAGAGTCATTAAAAGAAAAGCGCAATGAACGATTGCTAACAGAGCAAGAAGAACAAGCAGAAAGAAGTGAAAGAGCAAAAATTGAACGTAGCTTTGAAGAGGCTATTGAGAAAGCGTTTCAATTGCGGGCTCAGTCCTATGAAGCGTGGGAGAAACGTCGCTCAGACATTCGTATGCATTGTTTGCGAGAAGAGCGCGATGCCTTAGCTGGCTTTGAGGAGTTAGTTGAAGATTATAATAAAATTACCTCGGATTATCAGCGTCATATACAGCTAAAGGAGGAGTATCGTGCTGCGAAAATTATGCATGAGCTAAGGAAACAGTTATCGAATGCTGTTAAACAAGGCGAAGAAGGGCGCACTTCTTTTGATAGCGTTATTGATATTATGGCCAGTAATGATTTGTCTTTGAGAGATTTGGAGTTTTCAGATATTAAAAGCAAAAGTTTGTTTATCAAGCTGTTAGAAAGAGAGACGGCCAAAATAGACGATATTGATGCCCGCGAAAACTATACGGATGATATGTTAACTAAGTTTTTAACATCAACTGTCGGTGTTAAGGCACAACAGAAAGTTGTCAATCCGCTCCTTAAAATTGAAGAGTTATTGGCTTCTGCTAGTGTGAGTAGTCAGTTTGAAGCGCAAAAAAGCTTGGATCAAATTTTCCACTTAATGTCGTCAAATGGTATTAGTATAAAAGATGTGAACCTAGCGGTGATTTCTAAATATTCTGTCTTCGTGAGATTGCTCAATTGGGAAGCTGAACAGATCGTTTCCATTACTGAGCGCGAGCGTTTTACGGCGGGCGTGCTAGAAAATTATGTTGCCTTATCCATTGATGCTGGTGACGCGAAAAAACCCGCGGCAAAGAAAACGGTTTAAAATGCTCCACTGTTGATGTATTACTCAGTGAGCAGGAAATAAGTAAATAGAAAAAGGCTCAATCGATTGTGATTGAGCCTTTTTTATTAGGCATAACTTCTTCAGACTATCAAACTAAGACGTTTATGGGTTGATAGAAATATAAACTTATCGCTCTATTTCATATAAAAGAGACGGAAATGAGTGAGGTTAGATGGATTCAAGCACTACTCTACAATCGGTACAACAAGTTGAGTAGTGCTTGAATCTAGACGGTTTAAACCCCAAGGTCAGGTTTTATTTTCCTCGTCCCCAGCGATGGAATTTCTCAACATACGTCATTAATTTGTGAGGTACATGAGCACGTTTCCATTCCCCCGCTGCGTATTTATTGGCTTCAGCCATGGTTGGGTAGATATGAATAGTACCAAGCACCTTGTTTAAGCCAAGGTTATATTTCATGGCTTGTACATACTCGGCAATCAGGTCTCCAGCGTGGCTACCAACGATGGTAACTCCTAAGATCTTGTCTTTGCCTGGAATCGTAAGCACTTTAACAAAACCAGCCGTGTTGCGATCCGCTATGGCTCTATCTAGCTCTTCAATTTCAAATTTAACCACTTCATAAGGGATGCCTTGTGCTTTCGCTTCATCTTCGCTTAACCCGACTCGCGCAACCTCTGGATCAGTAAAGGTGGCCCATGGAATGACTCGATAATCGACGGTGAATTGTTTGAATTTACCAAATAACGCATTGACGGCGGCAAACCATGCTTGGTGAGCGGCAGTATGAGTGAATTGATACGAGCCAATAACATCTCCGACACCGTAGATGTTTGGAATATTGGTTCTTAAGTAATCATCAACCACAAGGGCGCCACGTTCATTAATTTCTACGCCAATCTCTTCTAAACCAATACCGCGCACATTAGGCGTGCGGCCTACCGCGATGAGAAGCGTGTCAAATGGGACAAGGGTTTCTCCATTGTCGTGGGTGCAGCGTAAAAACTGTTCACCTTCTTTGACTACGACCTCTTCAGCCGCATGCCCCGTAAGCAGTTGAACACCTTCGTTAATGAAATTATCTGATACCCACTTGGCGGCATCTTCGTCTTCACGAGGCATGATTCTTGGACCACGTTCTATTTGTGTTACTTTAGCTCCTAGCCTAGCGAAAGACTGAGTTAGCTCACTACCTATAGGGCCACCACCAAGTACAATCAATCTACCTGGGTTTTCAGTGAGTCCCCAAATTGTGTCGCTGGTGTGGTAGTTAACTTGGTCAAGTCCCTTGATATTAGGGATAAATGGTCTGGCTCCTGTAGCAATCACAATATTTTTTGTTGTGAGGATTTTTCCATCAACTTCAATTTCATAGGGAGAGATAACGCGAGCGTCTCCTGTGATGCATTCCACACCTAAGTCCGTGTAGCGTTCAATAGAGTCATGAGGTTCAACCTCTTTAATCACTTTGTGGACACCTTGAAAAACCGCTTTAAAGTCAACATTCGGTTCTACGTTAGATATGCCTAATTTAGCGGCATTACGCATATCATGTGCAGTATGAGCAGCACGAATTAACGCTTTACTAGGAACACAGCCTGTATTTAAACAGTCACCACCCATTTTATGGCGTTCGATAAGGCCGACTTTTGCTTTAACAACCGCGGCGATGTAAGAGCTAACAAGCCCACCAGCCCCCGCGCCAATGACCAGCATGTTGTAATCAAATGATTGAGGTTTTTTAAACTGCTTTAAACTTTTTTGTGATTTAACCATAGCGATAATTTTCTTTGCAATGAGGGGGAAAATACCGAGTAAAACAAAGGAGAGAATGAGACCCGGAGATAAAATACCTTGTAAGCTGTCGATTTGTGCCAGCTGTGTACCTGCATTAACAAATACCGCTGTACCGGCCAGCATACCAATTTGACTAATCCAGTAGAAGCTCCAGGTTTTAATGGGCGTTAATCCCATTAGCAGATTAATTAAAAAGAAAGGAAAGGCTGGTACCAATCGTAAGGTAAAGAGGTACAGGGCCCCATCTTTCGCCATGCCCTTATTAAACGCTTTCAAGTTTTGACCAAACTTCGCTTGCACTGACTCTCTGAATAGGTAACGAGAAACCAAAAAGGCAAGTGTTGCCCCCATTGAGCTTGCAAAAGATACGATCAATAACCCTTGAAATAACCCGAATAGAGCGCCAGCCGCTAAAGTTAATATGACCGCTCCTGGTAAAGAAAGGGCCGTTATGAGGACATATCCAATAAAGAAAACGCCAGTAACTAAGAAGGGTTGCGCCGCTTTGAGTTCAGCAAATGATGATTGTTGTTCTTTTAAAGAGGCCAAGCTTAAATAAGTATGTAAGTCATAAGTGAAAAACAAAGCGACCACGATAGCAACAATAGCTAAAATAATGATTTTAGATGTTTTCATGGGCGCTCTCCATAGATTTCTGCTTATTGAGAGGGGTAATCTTGATCATAGTGGTTTTAAATTCTCTTAAATGCGATGTGTATTGAATAGGACATATCTCCATAAATTTAGTTCAGTAAGTTATTGAAAAACTTTATAGAAACGTATTTGTTCAGTATTTTGTCTAATTATTGTTCGGAATCAGAAAAAAACAATAATTAAGGTTGAATTTTTGGTGATTAGGCCATAAGTTTTAATTAGGTTAAATAAAAAAGAGAGGTAATGGTACGTATATTTAAAATATCGTTTTGTAAATTGAATAAGGAATAATTATCTATGTATACTCTTAATATTAGTGGTCATCACGTAAAGTCTGGAGATGCAACACAGGCAATAGTGAAAGAAAAAATGGATCATCTTCAACGTATTAATAATCAGATAACCACGATCAATGTTATTTTGAATTCTGAAAAACATGCAACAAATGAAGTAATTGCAGAGGCGAGTGTTCATATTCCTGGCCATGATTTATTTGCAACAGCCAAAACCGACAAACAGTTGTCTGTGGCACTAGATATGCTGGTTAGCAAACTAGAGAAACAACTGGTAAAACATAAACCCCGTCACCCTTCTGGACGAGTACATCATGTGAATGCCAAAGATGTAGAGAGTTCTGTTGAGAAGGAATATCAAGCAGAGTTCAACGAATTAGTTGAACGAGAGGTTATTAACTAGATTTCTTTAAAGCAAGGCTCGACATCTTGGGCCTTGCTTTTTTCGTTACTTATTCACTTTAAAAACGCCAGTATTTTATCTTTTTCCCACATAGCGTCTTGTTGACCTAACTCAATGAGCTCTTGGCAATATTCAGGTGTAAACAGCAAATAACTAGCTGCGGAATTACCTGATGAATCATTGTTATTCCCTGTTATATTAAGTAAAAAACGAATGCTCTTAGGTAATGTACTTATGTGCTTATCCGCAATTTCATCAATCGCTTGCGATGGAGAAATGATCAGCGAGTCAATATGCTTTATTTTAGGCACTTCAACATCATCCTCAACATAAGAAAGAATAGTATTTATGTATTCTAGTTGTTGAATGTCCCCCTCGAGATTGTCAATAAAAGCACTATTTAGTAATTGTCCAGTAATTTGCCCCATAGAGGGGGATGTTGGTGTTTCAGGAGAGTCTGTCCATGATTTTGGGTTACGATTTCCGCTTACACCAATCACCATAATTTTATTGGCTCCTAGTTGGATTGCTGGACTAATAGGTGACCTTTGTCTCATTGCGCCATCACCATAGAAGTGTTGTCCAATCTTTTGTGCGGGAAAAATTGTGGGTATTGCGCTTGAAGCGAGTAGATGAGCAAAATCAATTTTCGATGCCTTGCCATTTCGACGAAATCCAGACCATTCTTTTATACTTTTGTTTCCTTCGAAGAAGGTTGTGGTTTCCCCTGTTGTATAGCTCATGCAGGTTATAGCGAGAGCGTGTAGCTCTTTTTCGCTAATGGCGTCTTCAATTTGATTGAGTGGTAAAAAACGCTGGAGCAATTTTTCTAGTGGCGCATTATTAAGCAACGAAACGATTTGTTCATCACTGTTGTTTTTTATCATTGATGAAAACACTTTTGATGCTGACGAAAACAGCTCAGTACTTTTGGTTTCATAGACATTATCTGGAGTTAAGTGTCGCCAAATATAATTGAGTCGACTGACCGCTTTTGTAAAATCATGGGCATTGGTCGCCAACATACAGGCATTTAGTGCGCCTGCAGACGTACCACATAGAATAGGGAAGGGGAGCTTGCTGCCTTTAGGTAGCATTTTCCCGATGGCGGATAAAACACCCACTTGATAGGCTGCTCGAGCACCACCACCGGACAAAATTAAAGCATGAGTATCTGCTTTAGGCTGAGATGGAGGTTGATCGTTACTCATTATGTTGTTCTTTATTTGCTCAAACATGACTGACCTTGTTTACTGTACTTGAGGAACATTTTAAATATAGTTGTTTAATTACTGGCATTAAAAGACATTTTATTGATATAACTATAGGTAATGTTGATTTCAATAATTATATTACTCATGAAGAATGAACTTAGATCATACAGATAGGATCTAAAGTATTACAAGAAGAGATAAACGATGCAGGACAGATCTGTTGTAATTAGTGGAGTGGGGTTGTGGACACCACAAAATACGATTACCAATGAAGAGTTGGTGGAAAGTTATAACGCTTGGGCAAAAGTGTATAACGATGATAATGAGGCTAAAATTAAAACAGGTGAGTTGCTGGCAAAACCTTTTTCGAGTGCTGATTTTATTGCCAAAGCTTCAGGTATTAAAAGCCGTTATATTTATTGTAAAAACGGTGTACTAGACATTGATCGGATGAGGCCTAAACTTTCGGTGCGAGCCGATGATGAACTTTCTCATCAGGCTGAAATGGCTGTGAACGCGGCTAAGAAAGCGCTACTAGAGGCCAATAAAACGGCGGCTGATATTGATATGGTTATTGTGGCATGTGCTTATACACAGCGCTCTTACCCAGCCATTGCCATTGAGGTTCAAGCGGCATTAGGCATTAATGGGCAAGCGTTTGATATGTTGGTGGCATGTTCAGCGGCAACGTTCGCATTGCAAAGAGCTCATGACGCGATTGCTTCAGGAAGTAGTCGTGGCGTGTTGGTCATTAATCCAGAATTGACGTCTCCTCAGGTAAATTATACCGATAGAGATTCGCATTTTATTTTTGGGGATGTGGCTACTGCGATCGTATTGGAAGCGGCTAAAACCTGTCAATCAGAGCACAGTTACACGATTCTTGGTAGTAAGTGTGTTACGTCATTTTCAAATAATATTCGTTCGAATTTTGGTTATACAACGCGAGTGACCGATGAAGATCCTTATGAAGCGGATAAATTGTTTCATCAAAATGGTCGCAAGGTTTTTAAAGAAGTGTGCCCAATGGCGGCAGAGCATATTGAATCACACTTATCTTCTTTAGATATTGGCGTGACTCAATTACGTCGTTGGTGGCTACATCAAGCGAACATTAATATGAACTTATTAATTAGTAAGCGCCTATTAGGAAGAGAGGCCACTTTAGATGAGGCGCCAATAGTCTTAGATCGTTTTGCTAATACCGCCTCAGCAGGGTCAATTATTGCTTTTTCTGAGCATCATAAAGACTTGGTCGCTGGGGATATTGGGGTGATCTGCTCTTTTGGAGCAGGCTATTCTATTGGAAGCTTAGTAATTCAAAAGAGGGATTAGTATATAAAAAGGCATAAGTGTTCAATATTCACACATTAATGAGCGCTTATGTTTTTAACCGATTGAATGTCAAATCAATATGATGGAGTATTAGAGGCGTTCTATTAATAGTTAAAGGGATCATTCTATGGCGCTTCACCCCCAAGCCGGTAAACCATGTAATCATGAGAGCTTAGTTAACCTACCTGAACTGATAACCGCGTATTACACTAAGATACCGAATATAGCGACTTTTCCAAATCAAAAAGTGAGTTTTGGCACCTCCGGACATAGAGGTAGTGCTCTTCAGACCAGTTTCAATGAGCATCACATCCTATCCATTTGCCAAGCTATTGCTGAATATAGAAAAACCATTGGTGTAGATGGTCCTCTGTATTTAGGTAAAGATACCCATGGACTATCAGAACCGGCTTATCAAACGGCAATACAGGTTTTTACGGCAAATGATGTGCGGGTACGAGTTCCTGTAGATGGTGGTTATACTCCAACCCCTGTCATATCGAATGCAATCTTGACGCATAATGCCAAAGAACAAGATGTGGCCGATGGCATTGTGATCACACCATCTCATAATCCTCCAGAAGATGGCGGCATAAAATATAACCCTCCTAAAGGCGGTCCTGCAGAAACAGAAGCCACAAATTGGATCGCAAAGCGAGCAAATGAACTTTTATTAGATCAACTGCAAGGGGTTAAGAGACAGAATCTTACCCTCGCAGTTGAGTCTAACCTGTTAGAAGCGTTTGATTATATCGAACATTATGTCTCTCAATTAGAGAGTGTAATTGACATGGAATCTATCGCTAAAGCCGGTATTAAAATTGGTGTTGATCCTATGGGTGGGTCCGGTATTCATTATTGGAAACCTATTGCTGATAGATACGGACTGGATATTACGATTGTCAATACGAAAGTGGATGCTACTTTCGGTTTTATGCCATTGGATAAAGACGGTCGAATTCGTATGGATTGTTCTTCTGAATACGCCATGATGAATTTGCTAAAACAAAAAGACAAGTTTGATATCTCGGTAAGTAATGATCCAGACTTTGATCGTCATGGTATTGTTTGTGCTTCATCAGGGTTGATGAATCCGAATGCTTATCTGGCCGTTGCTATTGAATATTTAGCCACACATCGGCCTCAATGGAGCCGTGATGTGCAGTTTGGTAAAACGCTTGTATCGAGCGCCATAATTGACCGTGTTGTTGGTGGTTTAGGTCGTAATTTATGTGAAGTGCCTGTTGGCTTTAAATGGTACGTTGATGGGCTTTATTCTGGCTCCATGGGATTTGGTGGAGAGGAGAGCGCCGGTGCCTCTTTCTTAAGGAGAGATGGTTCCGTTTGGACAACGGATAAAGATGGTTTTATTCTTGCTCTGTTGGCCGCGGAAATACTTGCGGTAACTGGAAAAGACCCGCAACAACTTTATCGTGAACAGGTTGAAAAATACGGTCAGCCTTACTATAAGCGTATTGATGTACCAACCACGTCAGAAAATAAAGCGCTATTGTCTAGCCTAAGTGCCAGTTCAGTTGCCAGTGATACCTTGGCAGGTGATGCGATTGTTCGTATTCTAACTGAGGCTCCAGGTAATGGTGCGTCCATTGGTGGACTGAAAGTGGAAACGAAGAATGGTTGGTTTGCGGCGAGACCATCAGGTACTGAGAATGTCTATAAAATCTATTTAGAAAGCTTTGTGTCTTTAGCACACCTCTCGGAGCTTGAAGAAGATGCTAAGGCATTGGTGAATCGAGTTCTTGGGTGAAAGAGCGTATTTTTTAAAGAGACTGCTTTTTAAAACGCCCCTTTGGCCGCCTGAGTATTGGCAGGCGATCCAAAGGGGGTTACACTTCGTTTAGCCGACTAAGCCATTTGGTTAAATTGAACCCTAAATCAGAAGAAAGCTTCTGAGCTTGCATTTTTAGGTGTTTTTCGGACGGTTCTTGGAATGATTTACTGGCCAAAAGCACCCAGTTTCCACAACCCGTATCTAATGCTCTAATGTCCAGAAAATACGCTCGTAAAGATTCAATTAATTCTGGGTGATTTGTGTGCTCAGACCAGCAGTTTAATACTAACCAGCCATCATCTTTTATGTGTCTATTGCACTGTTCTATAAAGCGTTGCTGCAGAACGGATTCATCCATTCCTTTAGTGTTGTATATATCAGTGAACAGAATGTCGACTTTTTTTTGGTCTTTTCTGTCTAGATAATCGTTAGCTGATTGCTCAATGATCTGTACTTTTTTCCCTTTTGGCAGCCGGAAAAAACGTTCGGCAATGTCTATTACGTGTGGGCGCAGTTCAACGGCGGTTAAATTCACTCCTGCAATATGGTTATGCAGTGTTGTGAGTAAGCACCCGCCTCCCAGTCCTAATAATGTTATGCGTTTGGGGTGTTTAAATAACAACACAAGCATCATAGCTTGAGTGTATTCATGTTGCAGTACAAAAGGAGTCGATAGTTTTTGTTTGCTTTGTTCGTCGCCTTTTGCAAAAGACAGAATGCGATACTGTCCATCGTCCAAGACATGAATATTACCGTATTCGTCATTACAGCTATAAAGGATGTTAGAAGTTGTCATGAAAGCTCATTATTATGTTAGGTGAAATAGCTCAGACTCCGCCATCCGTGTGATAATTCTGATATCGCACGGATGGCGGAGTAATGGCTTAAGAAGATTGCGTTTGAGCAATACGTATGTGCTTTAAGAGTGCTTGAGCGGGGTGCGGCAAATTAATATGGTCCATTCGCTTCACCTGACTGCGACAAGAATAGCCTGTTGCTAATAATTTGAGTTGCAAGTCATCATTTTGAACTTTAGATTGCCATGAAAGTTCATAAATAGCTTTTGATGTCTCTAAATTTTGAGCTTCATGACCATAGGTGCCAGCCATTCCGCAGCAACCAACCGCTTCTACCTTGAGCTGTAAGTCAAGTTTTTCAAAAATACTCACCCAATTATTGATTGACGGGGCCGCATTGGTTTTTTCCGTACAGTGGGCCATTAAATGGTAAGTATCATGGCCAAGAGACAGTTGCTGCTTTTCTAGGTGTTCGGTTTGTTGTGCTAACCATTCTTGTAATAACTGGATTTTAGGGATGGTTCTTGAGTCGCCAAATGCCTTCGTGTACTCAGATCGGTAAGCTAGGGTCATAGAGGGCTCGATACCAATAAAAGGCAGTCCATAAAATGAAAGGTTCTGTAGCATATCTAGATTTTTACCTGCAGCCCGATTAAATGCTTTCAGAAATCCATGGACGTGCAGTGGTTTGCCATTTGGACGGTAAGGTGCAAGAAACGCTTGAAATCCGAGGCGATTCAGCATTTCCATGGTGTCTAATACGAGTTCGGTTTCAAAAAAACTGGTAAACGCGTCTTGGACTACAATAACGGCTCGACGTCTGTCTCTAGGGTTTAAGGCCTCTAGTGACATGGGGGTTGCTAACCGAATGCCTCTATGGGCCATTTCTTTTTTAAGATTGATTCTGCTTAAACTTGGGGTGTCTGTTAACCCCATGTATTTACTGGTTAGATGGTTGATCCATTGTCTTTCCACTATCCAGTTATAAGGCATCGGGGCTTTTGATAATGTAGGAATAATAAACTCCAATGAACCGACAAAGTAGTCTTTAGCTGGACGTAAATAACGACCGTAATAGATTTCCAAAAACTTTGAACGAAACTCAGGGACATCCACTTTAATAGGGCATTGACCCACACAAGATTTACAGGCCAAGCAGCCCATCATGGACTCGTGAACTTCATGAGAAAAGTCATATTCTCCTCGTCGCTTTGCTATTGTATTTCGCAGTTTTGGAAGAAAAGACGTTAAAAAATGGCGGTTTCTAACGCTTTTGCTTGCGCTTTGAGTGTTAATCCCTTGGGCGCTTAATGCTCGTACCCACTCCCGTATGAGTGAGGCTCGGCCTTTCGGTGAATGACGTCTATCCCTTGTACCTTTCCAAGAAGGGCACATAGCGTCATCTGGATCAAAGTTAAAACAAGCGCCATTACCATTACAATACATACCTTCTTTAAATTGATCTCGGTTCGCGATTGGGATTTGACGATCGAATTGTCCGCGAAGAGGTACTTGATCAATTTTTAATAGTTCTACACCGAGTTCAAGTGGTGTGGCTATTTTTCCTGGATTAAGCTGATTAAATGGGTCAAAGGCGGCTTTTATTTGTTGAATTACTGGGTAAAGGTCACCAAAAAATGCCGGTGAATATTCTGAACGGATACCTTTACCGTGTTCTCCCCAAAGAAGTCCATGGTATTTCTGAGTAAGGGCGACGACTTTATCGGTTATTTCTCTGATAAGCGGTTCTTGAGATTCGTCTTTTAAGTCGATGGCAGGGCGGACATGTAAAACGCCAGCGTCAACATGGCCAAACATCCCGTATTTTACGTTATAGCTATCTAGTACTGCTCGAAACTCCATGATGAAGTCTGCAAGGTTCTCTGGTGGCACGGCGGTATCTTCCACAAAAGGAATGGGGCGTTTTTCACCCGATGCATTTCCCAGAAGTCCTACCGATTTTTTACGCATTCCCCAAATTTTATTGACATTAGAATGCCCTGCAGCAATGGTGTATCCAAGTGTACAGGATGTTTCTTTATTAATTCGATCCAACTGATTTGTTAGTGTTTTAATACGTTGTTTGAGTGTGGTTTCATCGTTGTCTGTGTATTCAACTAGGTTGATACCCTGAACGTCTTCGCCTTCCACATAAGGGAAAAAATCGGCAACACTTTCCCAGATAATATCGTTTTTAGCCAATCCTAGAACGGTAGAATCGACGGTTTCAATTGAAGTTGGTTGGGCTGAAAGTAGTTCTTTTGCATGACGTAAAGAGGATTCGAAGCTGTTATAGCGAATATTTACTAGAGCGGCGAATTTAGGAATCTGAAGCAAATTGATTTTGGCTTCAACAATGAATCCCAGCGTACCTTCTGAACCGCATAGGATCGAGTTGAGGTCGAATAGGCCGTCTTTGTTGCGGATATGCGCTAGGTCATAACCCGTTAAGCAACGATTCAGTTCTGGGAAGGTGTCTTCTATGGCTTGTTTGTTGTGAGAAAAGGCATGATCTACGGTTCTATGGACAGTCCCTACATAATCACTTCTTTGTGTGATTTGTTGGAGTTCCTCATCGGCTATTGGCTTGGAATCCCATGTTGTTCCATCGAGTAGGACGGTTTTTAGCGCCAGCACATGGTCACGGGTTTTACCATACATTACAGAGCCTTGGCCACTGGCATCGGTATTGATCATGCCTCCTATAGTTGCTCTGTTGCTGGTAGACAATTCCGGAGCAAAAAATAAACCTTGCTCTTTGATCGCTTTATTTAGCTGATCTTTTACCACACCGGTTTGAACGCGAGCCCAACCTTCTTCCACATTGACTTCTAAAATTTGATTCATGTATTTCGATAAATCAACAACTAAACCATCTGTAAGTGATTGGCCATTTGTTCCTGTACCACCGCCTCTAGGGCTTAATACTATGTCTTGAAATTCTTTTTGATTCGCAAGTGTTACTAATGCTTGAATGTCCTCTACTGATTTTGGGTAGATCACCCCTTGAGGTAATACTTGATAAATAGAGTTATCAGTGGATAAAACAACACGATTGGCATAGTCAGGGTAAGTGTCCCCTGAGAATCCTGAAGCCTTCAGGTTCTCAATAAAGTTGAGGTATTGAGTCTGAACTGGCGAGACTTCAGTTAACTTTGGAATCATTCTCTTTCTCCACATGAATTAGCGTCCAATATTTTAACAAAAACTTGTTATAAGAAGTGATGTTTTTATATGAATTTTTTGAATGGGGTCACAGGTTAAATTCATAACTTCTTGTATCGTGGGTGTTTTTGATTGAAAGGGGAGAGGAAAATCATTTTGAGAGTGTCATCTTGTTTAATGTGCGTCTCATTTTCCCTTTGTGATATTGTTGCACTTGTATTCAAAATAATTGTGCTCGTATTTAACAAACTAGAGGGGTGAGCATTGTTTCAAAAAATTGTCCTTCCAGAATTGCTTTCTGAAAGAGGTTATCAATTAACCGTATATCGTGGGGACCTAGAACATCAAGGCGCCCCAGGTAATAAATGGCACAAATTAAAATATAATCTAGCAGAGGCTAAGGCGAAGGGGGCCAAAGCGATAGCCAGCTTTGGCGGGCCATTTTCTAATCATGTACATGCTTTAGGGAATATTTGTGCTGCCAAAAAAATGCAAGCGGTGGCGGTTATCCGAGGTGAGTTGCAGCCAAACTTGACCCCTACGTTAGTGGATTTCGTCAATCAGGGAGGGATGCTTTGGCCCAGCTCACGGTACGATTATCGTCAAGGCATGGCGTCCTCGGTCAAAGCAGAGATCGATCATTATATTGAGGGGTGTTACTGGATTCCTGAGGGAGGGGCGAATGCATTAGGAGCGCAAGGGTGCTTTGACTGGTCGTGTACTATTTATAATGCAGGTGGCGCTGAATTCTCTCATTGGGTTATGAGTGCTGGTACTGGAACGACCTGTGCCGGTTTTCTTGCAAATGACCTCATTGAAAAATTGACGGTTATTCCCGCAATCAAGGGCGGCAAAGGTTTGAGAGAGGACATTCTTTTTCATGCCCATAACGTAAATGCAGACCTTAGTATAGACAAAAATGATTCTAGGTTACTTATAGACGATCGTTATCATTTTGGAGGTTATGCAAGAATGACAGTGGAGTTAAAGGATTTTCTAACGGTTTTCTCTATTTTGAACCCTGATGTGGAGTTTGACCCTGTGTATACTGCGAAAGTGCTGTTTGGTGTTATCAATGAAATGACATTAGGTCGTTGGCCGTTAGAGAAAACGTTGTTGATCCATACAGGTGGTCTTCAAGGCCGTCGAGGGTATCCATTTCTAAATTAAAGCACGCTGTCTGCAAATATAAAATGTTGTGAATTCAAGTCACTGCATAGCGGTACACATTAGGAACATGTTAAAGTTCCATTCTATGGCACGCTCAATTACAGAGAGTGTTATCTATTAGTGTTAATTGACTAGAAAAGAGTAGAGCAGATGGGCCATTTTAAACGTGTCGGGGTAATAGCAAGATTAGATAAGCCTCAAGTATTAGATACCGTTAAAAAGTTATTAGAATATCTGCAACAAATTGGTAAAGAAGCGGTTCTTGAAGAAGATCTATCGTCTATGTTGCCTGGTATCAAAGTCGATACGGCTCCATTAAAGCAGCTAGGTAATCAATGTGATTTAGCCATGGTAGTGGGTGGGGATGGTAGCTTTCTAGGGGCGGCAAGAGCGATTTGTAATTACGACATTCCAGTATTAGGAATAAATCGTGGTACGCTTGGTTTTTTAACTGATATTTCTCCTCATGCTTTGGCAGAAGAGTTAGACCCTATTTTTAACGGCGATTTTTTTGAAGAAAAGCGCTTTATGATAGAGGCTAAAATAAAGCGTCAAAACCGTCCAAGTGGTGATGGCGTTGCTTTAAACGATTTGGTATTGCACCCAGGTAAATCGGCAAGAATGATTCGTTTTGATCTGTTTATTGATGATCAATTCGTCATGAATCAAAAGTCAGATGGTCTAATCGTGGCTACGCCAACAGGCTCGACGGCTTACGCACTCTCCGCTGGTGGGCCTATTATGTTGCCAAAATTAGATGCTTTAGTATTGGTCCCCATGCACCCACATACATTAAGTAACCGTCCTATTGTTATTGACTCCAATGCACGTATACGTATTGTTGTCTGTGAGTCGAATTTGACTTATCCAAGTGTGAGTTGTGATGGCCAGTTACATATTACGGCCGCTCCTGGAGATGAGATACACATTAATCGTAAGGCTGGTGGAATTCGGCTAATCCATCCGAAAAGCCATGATTTTTATGATGTATGTCGTAACAAGTTAGGCTGGCAAACAGGCTATTCATCGTAAACTTTATCTTGAAGCGAATGGGTTCAAGAATAATAGGTTATATTAGACAATGTTTTTAGCGTATCGATTTCTTGAGCACCAATCGCCGGAAGCGCTTAGTAAAATGCTATGGCAGCATAAGATAGGACATCAAATTACCTTTAACCAAGGTGTGCATGAACTGTGGGTTGTAGACAAAGCCTACGCGACTGAAGTACATCGTTTGATTGCTATTTATGAAGGCCATGCCCCACAAGAGGAAGTGGTAATCAACTCTTCCCACGCTAAGCAAAAAAACGCAGTCCTAAATAAAAATACCCTATATTTAGCCTGCAAGCAGTACCCCGTTACCTTATTTCTTATTGCGATCACGCTTCTGGTTTCTTTAATAACACAATTGGGAACAAGTTATGCCTCTTTAGGCTGGTTTACCATTACCCCCATCATTGTTGAAAATAACCTGTTATACAGTATGCCCTTATCAAGTATGTGGGACACTCATGCCTATTGGCGTTTATTAACACCTGCTTTTGTGCATTTTAGTATGATGCACTTGGTGTTCAATTTGCTTTGGGTGTGGGAAATCGGTCGTAAGATAGAGAAACTTGTCGGCGCTTTTGTTTGGTTAATCGGTGTGCTAATCATGGCGGTGGCCAGCAATACCTTCCAATATTGGGATGTGCAATCACCGCTTTTTGGTGGTCTGTCTGGCGTGGTGTATGGTTGTATTGGTTTTGCTTGGCTTATGCCTTATATCGATTCAAAGTGGCCAAGGTTGATTAGTAAAGGGCTAATGATGTTCTTTTTAATATGGTTGGGTATTGGTTATACGGATTTACCCTCATCATTAGGTCTAGGTAATATGGCGAATACGGCCCATTTAGTGGGGCTGGTGAGTGGTTTAGTCTGTGCGCTTGTGTATGGTTTACTCATAAAACGACGTTAATAAATTTGGTCAACGCAGACCGTGATGATAAAAGCTTAAGAGAATATGTAATGAATTTTAACGATATGATTAATAATTTGACTCCTGAAGTTTACGAACAGTTGAAATACGCCGTTGAATTGGGTAAATGGTCAAATGGAGTACGTTTAACGGCGGAACAAACAGAATTGTGTCTGCAGGCGATCATTGCCTATGATTATGCCAATAAAAGCGAAGAGCAGCGCGTTGGCTTTATCGATCGAAATGCACATACAGGGTGTGAGAGCAAAACTGAAACCCTTGAGCATGAGACCGTAAAATGGGTAGATAGCTCAACACAGGTAAAACATTAATGTTACAAGGTCTAATCCGGAAAATGCCGGTGCACGTGCTCGATGGTCAAGTTCAGTACAATTTGAAAATGGGAAATGAACAGATCCCACTCAATGCATTGATTGGTCAAAAAGTAGCGCTTCAATTCGATGGCACAATTGAATGTACTCATTGTGGAAAGGCAACAAAGAAGTCGTTTAGCCAGGGTTTTTGTTATCGTTGCTTTACTAAATTGGCCGCTTGCGATACCTGTATTATGAGCCCTGAAAAGTGCCATCATCATTTAGGTACTTGTCGTGAGCCTGAATGGGCTGAAAAATACTGTATGCAAAGTCATTACGTGTATTTATCCAACTCTTCTTCATTGAAAGTAGGTATTACCCGTGGCGATCAATTACCGACTCGATGGATAGATCAGGGTGCAACCCAAGGCCGGGCTATTTTTAGTGTTAGTAACCGGCGTATATCTGGGTTGGTGGAGACGCTTTTTAAAGAGGTTGTAGCGGATAAAACGAATTGGCGAACCATGCTCAAAGGTGATGCTCCTGCAATGGATTTAGAGCAAGAGCAAGAGCGATTGATTGAGCTTGTTTATGAAAGCTTAGATTCTTTACAGCACGAATTTGGGCTGCAGTCCATTACTGACCTGTCAGACCACAATGAAACCCATACCTTTACTTATCCTGTAATTGAATACCCCACAAAAGTTGTCAGTATAAATGCCGAAAAAACACCCCTTGTAGAGGGACGGTTATTGGGCATTAAAGGGCAATATTGGATGTTGGACACGGGCGTGATCAACATTCGTAAATACACCGGTTATCACGCAAAGTTTACTGTATAGGACACGCATACTATGAAAGACGGCCAACCTTCGGCGATTTATTTAAAAGACTATCAAGTTCCTGCGTTTTTAATAGATAAGACAGAACTTACTTTTGATTTAGATGAATCTGTCACTATTGTTACTTCACGCTTGCACATGCGACGTAACCCTAAATCAAAATTTAGAACGGCACCTTTGGTTTTGGATGGAGGGGAGGATGTTAAGTTAATCGCCCTAGCTATGGACGACTATCAATTACCGCCAGAAGAATATCGTTTACGTAATCATCAAATTATTATTACGGCCACGGCGGATGAATTTGTATTAACCTGTGAAACGCTTATAGAACCGCAAAACAATACTAGACTTGAAGGCTTGTATCGTTCTTCGTCCATGTTTTGTACTCAGTGTGAAGCGGAAGGCTTTCGTCATATCACCTATTATTTAGATCGTCCTGATGTCATGTCCGTGTTTACTACCACTATTATTGCTGATGGAGATAAGTACCCGGTACTGCTATCAAATGGCAATGAAGTGAGTCGTAGCCTGAATGAAGAAGGTAAAACGGTGGCTGTTTGGCATGACCCTTTCCCAAAACCGGCTTACCTATTTGCTTTAGTGGCAGGGAACTTAGAGGTTATTGAAGATCAGTTTACTACTCTAAGTAATCGTGCTGTTACACTAAAAATATTTACGGAATCTCATAACATCGACAAAGTAGATTATTCAATGGATGCGTTGAAGCGTTCAATGAAGTGGGATGAAGAAAAATACGGTCGTGAATACGATCTTGATATATTTATGATTGTGGCTGTTGATGATTTCAATATGGGCGCAATGGAAAATAAAGGCTTGAACGTTTTTAATTCCTCTTGCTTACTAGCGAGCCCAAAAACCACAACCGATGACGGGTACCAACGAGTTGAAGCGGTTGTCGCTCATGAATATTTCCATAACTGGTCAGGTAATCGTGTTACTTGTCGTGATTGGTTCCAATTAAGTTTAAAAGAAGGCTTTACTGTCTTTAGGGACCAGCAGTTTTCAGCGGATATGAACTCACCTGTAGTGAAGCGTGTTGAGGATGTTTCTTTTTTGAAAACAGCGCAATTTGCTGAAGATGCGGGTCCTATGTCTCATCCAGTAAGGCCGTCTTCATTTATTGAAATTTCCAATTTTTACACCTTGACGATTTATGAAAAAGGCTCTGAAATTGTGCGCATGATACACACCTTATTAGGTGAGGATAGCTTCCGTAAAGGTTCCGATCTGTATTTTGAGCGACATGATGGTCAAGCGGTTACGTGTGATGATTTTGTGCAAGCAATGCAGGACGCGAGTGGTATTGATTTGTCTCAATTCAAACGTTGGTATTCTCAAGCGGGTACGCCAAGAGTAGAAGCGGTAGGATCGTATGATGAAGTCACTAAGACCTATCAGTTAACCTTGACTCAAGCGACACCTCCAACGGCAAATCAACCAACAAAATTACCACTGTTGATGCCTATTCGAGTCGGCTTACTTGATGAGAACGGTAAGGCTCTTACCTCTGAGCTGAATGGCAAAAATGACACTAGTCACGTATTGACATTGAACTTGAGTGAGCAGGTGTTTGAGTTTAAGCAGGTTGATACGGCACCGATTCCCTCCCTATTAAGAGGGTTTTCCGCTCCGGTTAAATTATCTTATGATTACACGGTTGAGCAATTGAGTATCTTAATGTCGTCTGATGAGGATGGCTTTAACCGCTGGAATGCGGCTCAAGAATTGGCCGTAAGAGAATTAAATACTTTAATCTCGCAAGCTCGACGTGGCGAAGTCTTATCGATTGAGTCTCAATTGTTGCTTGGGTTTAAAGCCTTGCTGGACGATCAGTCATTAGATAAATCCATGGTCTCACTTATTTTATCATTGCCTAGTCAAGCTTACTTGTCTGAAATCTCTGAAGAAGTAGACCCTCAAGCCATTAAGCAGGCGCGAACCTATCTTAAGCAGCTCATTGCTCGTGCGTTAGAGCAAGAGTTTGCTAATTGTTATGAAGCCAATAATGTGGATGTGGATTACTCACCGGATGCACAACAAATTTCTCAGCGTCAATTAAAGAATGCCGCTTTGTCCTACTGGAGTGAAACGAATTCCGTGGCGGCTGAAAGGGCGGTGTTATCGCAGTTTCAATCTGCTGACAATATGACGGATCAATTTTCGGCGTTGTCTATTGCTGTGAATACGACGCACCCTGAATTTCAATCTATGTTAGACAGTTTCTATTCCCAGTGGTCCCATGAAGCCTTAGTTGTGAATAAATGGCTAATGTTAATCGCGGCACAAGAGGCCGATAATGGATTGGAACAGGTTAAACAGCTTATGCAACATGATGCTTTTGACTTGAAAAATCCGAATAAAGTTCGAGCGGTACTCGGTGGATTGGGAAGCAGTGTCAGTACATTCCATAATGAAACGGGTGCGGGTTACGCATTTCTTGCAGATCAAATCATTGTGCTTAATAAGCGCAACCCTCAATTGGCCTCAAGACTATGTACTCCGCTCACACGTTGGAGAAAAATGAAACCAAATCTTTCGGTTCTTATGCAAAAGCAACTAGAAAGAATTTTGTCAGAAGAATTGTCGAAAGATGTCTTTGAAGTGGTATCGAAAAGTCTTGCTTAGTCTATAATAAAACTAGATTAGTTAAAGAAGCGTTACCCTATTTAGTGTTAACGCTTCTTCTTGAAATGACGTTTTTAGTGACGATTTTTTGCAATCTAATGGATAATCTGTCATAAGATAAACCTTGTTAAGTGGTCTTGGCTTGTTTTAAAGGAGCAAAAGATGGTTAGGTGGAAAATACTGATAGGTACGATCGCCTTTAGTTTTGTTATTTCTTCGTGTTCAACGACTCGTGAAGAGATTCAAGAAAGTACGATTGAAATAACGGCGCCATTGCCAACGAAAACGGATGCCGAGAAAGAGCGGCTAACGAATGAAAACCTTGAATTAAAGCATACATTACAAAAAAACCAGTCAGAAATTACACTTTTACTCAAACAGATTGAGTCAAATAATGCTGAATTGTTTGAATTGAATACTAAGTTAAATGAGCAAGAGGAAAAAATCCTTTTTCTGCAAAACAGTTCTAATCATTCAAGTATTACCTCATTAAAATTGCTGGAAGATGAAAAGTCGGATAATCGACACTTTGAAGCACGTTACCTTGCATTAAAATTAAAAGACAATGAACTAAGAAATAAATTAGCGGTATTAGAGGCGGAAAATCTTCGATTAACTGACCTTTTATCACATACGCTTAAAGAAAAAAATCTTGTACATCAAGCCACGAAAGAGTGTACAGAGAGTCTTGAGTTTAATAGCACACCTAATGCTCAGATTGTCGTTTCACCTGAACGTCCTTTAACAGAAGAGTGTTTAATGGAGTCGGATTCAGGTTATGAAAATGTGATTAATCTGCAGGCCTTAAATGATGAATATAGTAAAACGGTGTTAGATTTACTAAATAAGCAAAAAACGCTTGTGGATAGACATGCTCTATTGACAGATCGCCACAAAACCTTAGAACAACAGTACTTATCATTAGAGAAAGACAATCAAGGTTTAAGGGATTCGTATCTTAAGATTAAACAAAAAAACTTTGATTTAGGAGGGGCGATAGCGGATTCTAGAGCCCAACATCAAGTATTGTGGGATCGTATATCAGTACAAGATAAAATTATCGCAGAATTACAAGCGGATGCGAACTTTAAGTCCGAAAGGAAAGTTACAGGCGATCTGGTTTTGGCTCGAAACGCAGCGACAACTGTAGAGTCAGAAGGATTTAGTGGTGAATCTCTCCGTCAAGAAAATAATCGATTACAATCTAAAATTGATCAATTAGAAAAAATGTTAGAGGTACAACAAACTTTACTGAGTAAGTACCAAGCACATACCCGTTCCGCAGTAGAGCAATTGGCTCCAGTAAACAATGCTGAATTAGCCGAATTACAAAGAAATTTAGAAAACCTATCTAAAATTAATCGTAATACTGAATTATCTTTAGCGGCCGTGCGCTCGGAGTTGGATCTCAATAAAGTTAAAGAGTCTAAGTTAAATAAAGAGATGACTGAGCTAAAGGATGAACGTAATAGAATTGAATCTGAGTTAAGAAAATTGTCACTCAGAGAAAAAGCATTAACGGCAGAAAAGTCTGCTTTAGAAAAGCAAATTAACGCTCTCATTCCTTTTGAGGCCGAAGTGAATTTCCTTGAAGATCAGTTAAAAAGTAACATCGCGAATGTGCGTTGGCAACGTCCGACGGCCATGCCTTTGAACAGTGCTTTTGAAGTGATTGTCACCGCCGACGTAGAAAATGTGGTTCCTGGACAGGTCTATGTTGCTGAATTAGTGGTTGATACCGCTTTTGACCTTATTAGCGCAACGGAAGCGGAAGCGGTTGTTGAAAATGGAAAATTAACGTGGCGCTGGAGAATTAGCGGTTTAAGCGCACATCAGGCGGCTAGAGCGGATCTTTTTATACACCAACAAATTCAATATCACGATCAGCGTTTTAGTCGACAAGTTTACCGAGATCAAACTTTAGTGACCCTTGAAAATGATGATTTCTGGGAAAAATACGGCTTTTGGTGTTTTGCTATTTTTGCAGGTTTACTCGGTGGCTTTTTCGTTGGCCGTTTAGGTAAAAGTAAAGAATAATGAATTAAGGCTAGGGCGATTGAGACAATGCTTACAAGCGCTTAATAAAGGAAACTCTATTGAGCGCTTTTTTATGCCTATTTCATTGTTAATCTTAAAAAATTCACTTTCACATTATTATTTTTCAAGCGTTCGTCTTTAGCAATTCGTTATAGTAGATGTGCATTAACATATTCAGAGGTATACCCAGTGGTAAAGTCGGATTCATATTCCATTATTGAGCAAAGACTCGCGCAAAACGTTTTAATTCTTGATGGTGCTATGGGCACTATGATTCAAGATTATAAATTGGAAGAGAGTGATTACCGTGGAGAGCGATTCGCTGATTGGGCTAGTGACCTTAAGGGAAATAACGATTTACTCTCCCTTACTCAACCGAACATTATTAGAGCGATATACAGCGATTACTTTGCCGCTGGCGCCGACATCATAGAAACCAATACTTTTAATGCAAATTCCATTTCCATGTTGGATTACAATATGGAAACATTGAGTTATGAATTGAATTTTGAGTCGGCACGCCTTGCAAGAGAAGTGGCGAATGAGTTTATGGCGCAAAATCCAAATAAACCGAGGTTTGTGGCGGGAGCCGTTGGACCCACAAGTCGAACCTGTTCTATCTCCCCTGATGTCAATGACCCTGGTTATCGTAATGTTTCATTTGATGAGTTGGTTGCTGCCTACCTTGTCTCAGTGGATGGTTTGATTAAAGGTGGCGTGGACCTGATTTTAATTGAAACCATTTTTGACACCTTAAATGCTAAGGCGGCTATCTATGCGGTTCTTGAATATTTTGAAAGAACCGGTGTGCGTTACCCAATTATGATTTCTGGCACTATAACGGATGCCTCTGGTCGAACATTATCAGGTCAAACGACGGAGGCTTTCTGGAATTCAATTTCCCATGCACAACCGATTTGTGTTGGTCTTAACTGTGCTTTGGGCCCAAAAGATCTACGTCAATATGTGGGTGAACTTTCAAGAATCGCGGATACTTATGTTTCTGCGCATCCAAATGCCGGACTTCCAAATGCATTTGGCGAATACGATGAAACACCAGAAGAGATGTTAGAAGAAATCCAAGGTTGGGTGGATGATGGCTTTATTAACATTATTGGTGGCTGCTGTGGTACGACACCAAAACACATAAAAACCTTTGCTGATGCCTTTGCATCCTGTCAGCCTCGAGTGATTCCAGAAATTGAAAAAGCGTGCCGCTTATCTGGGCTAGAGCCATTTAATATAGATGAGTCATCACTCTTCGTTAACGTCGGTGAAAGAACGAACGTTACGGGCTCCGCTATGTTTAAACGACTAATTAAGGAGGGCGATTTCGACACGGCATTAGATGTGGCTCGACAACAAGTAGAGAATGGGGCTCAGATAATTGATATCAACATGGATGAAGGCATGTTGGACTCAGAAGCGGCCATGGAACGTTTTCTAAAGTTGATTGCTTCCGAGCCAGATATCTCTCGAGTTCCTATCATGCTGGACTCTTCTAAATGGGAAATTTTAGAAACTGGCTTGAAATGGATTCAAGGTAAAGGTGTGGTGAACTCCATCAGCTTGAAAGAAGGTGAAGAAAAATTTATTGAGCAAGCGAATAAAGTCAGAAAATACGGTGCGGCCGTTATTGTTATGGCTTTTGATGAAGTCGGTCAGGCAGATACTAGGGAGCGTAAAATCGAAATATGTCGACGCTCTTATAAGGTGCTTACCGAAACGGTTGGTTTTCCACCAGAAGACATTATTTTTGATCCGAATATCTTTGCTATCGCCACGGGGATTGAAGAGCATAATCGCTATGCCCTTGATTTTATTGAAGCCTGTGGCGACATAAAAAGAGAGCTACCATACGCAAAAATTTCAGGTGGCGTCTCCAACGTGTCTTTCTCTTTCCGTGGTAATAACCATGTACGGGAAGCGATTCATGCCGTTTTCCTTTACCATGCGATTAAAAATGGCATGACCATGGGGATAGTAAATGCAGGGCAATTAGCACTGTATGAAGACATACCAACAAAACTACGTGAAGCAGTAGAGGATGCGGTTTTAAATAGAACGCCGGACGCCACGGATAATTTATTAGAAATTGCAGGCGAATATGTTGGTAGTGGCGCACAAGAAGTAGAAAAGGCGGCCCAAGAATGGCGCTCTTTAGGCGTTGGTGAACGATTGAGCCATGCGCTAGTGAAAGGCATTACTGAGTTTATTGATGACGACACAGAAGAAGCGAGATTGCTTTTTGACCGCCCTTTAGAAGTGATAGAAGGCCCACTAATGGATGGTATGGGCATTGTTGGTGACTTATTCGGATCCGGTAAAATGTTCTTACCCCAAGTGGTGAAATCTGCTCGAGTCATGAAAAAAGCGGTCGCCTATTTAATGCCTTTTATTGAAGAAGAAAAGTTACGTAATAAAGATACGGCGTCTTCGAGTAATGGCAAGGTTGTCATGGCCACAGTGAAAGGCGATGTGCATGATATCGGTAAAAATATCGTGGGTGTGGTGTTGCAGTGTAATAACTTCGAAGTGATAGATCTTGGGGTGATGGTACCGTCGGAGAAAATTCTGAAAACGGCTCGAGAGGTTGGTGCCGATATCATTGGCTTGTCTGGCTTAATTACTCCTTCATTGGATGAAATGGTACATGTGGCCAAAGAAATGGAGCGTCAAGGTTTTGATATTCCCGTAATGATTGGCGGTGCAACCACGTCAAAAGCGCATACTGCTGTCAAGATTGAACAAAATTATAAACGCAATCAAGTGGTGCATGTGACCAATGCTTCCCGCAGTGTTGGGGTAGCCAGCGCACTAATGTCAAAAGGTGAACGACGTCAAAAATTTGTTGACGAAGTGAAACTGGATTATGAAAAAACGCGTAAACGTTATAAAGACAGAGCCAGTGCTGGACGCCGGGTTTCCATTATTAAAGCGCGCCAAAATAAACAACCTATTGATTGGAGCGTACCTGTTGCGAAGCCGAATAAATTGGGTGTTACAGTGTTTGATGAAAACGACATTAATCTAGAGGATCTTAAGGATTATATTGATTGGACTCCTTTTTTCCAAACATGGGAGTTAGCGGGGGCCTATCCGAGAATTTTGACGGATGCCGTCGTAGGTGTTGAAGCTACTCGTGTGTATGAAGATGCATTGGCGATGTTGGACGATGTGATAAAAACTAAGTCATTAAAAGCGAAAGCGGTTATTGGCGTTTTTCCTGCAAATCAGGTTAACCATGATGACGTAGAGCTTTATGCTGATGAAGATCGCACTGAGGTACTAGAGACTTTATCTTTCTTACGAACCCAGAATGAATTGACAGCACCAGGTAAATACAATCACAGTTTAGCGGACTTTATTGCACCTAAAGACAGTGGGGCTGAAGATTACTTTGGTGCCTTCGCTTGTTCAACTGGATTTGGTATTGATCCTTTGGTTGAAGCCTATGAGAAAGATCATGATGACTATAATAGTATTATGATTAAAGCCATTGCTGACCGTTTAGCGGAAGCCTGTGCTGAATACCTACATGAAAAAGCTCGTAAAGAGATCTGGGGATATGCTCCAAACGAAGCATTAACAAACCAAGAATTGATTAAAGAAAAATATCAAGGTATTCGTCCTGCCCCAGGTTATCCGGCATGTCCCGATCATACGGAAAAAGCAAAATTGTGGTCGTTGTTGGATGTAGAAAATAACACCGGCATCAGTATTACGGAAAGCTACGCTATGTGGCCAACAGCGGCGGTCAGCGGTTGGTATTTCGCTCGTCCAGAAAGCACGTATTTTGGTGTGGGTAAAATTGGCCCAGACCAAGTAGAGGAATACGCTAACCGTAAAGGCATGTCGAAAGACGATGCAGAACGCTGGTTAGCTCCTAACTTAGGCTACGACCCTGAAGATGACCGAATCTAGTCGTTTTTTTACACAAACATCAATGGTTTTTTATCAACCCGTTGATGAAATTTGGTTGGCTTTGGTAGACATGCATTCTTATTGGAAGTGGAATCCAATATTAAAGGATGTACGTTTACCAAACGGTTTACTTTATTGTGATCCTATTATTGCTAAGTATTCTATATTCACTGGTGAATCAGAAAAGAAGGGGCGGATAAATAAAGTAGAAGACCACAGCATGATTGGTTTTTCTTTTTATCGTTATCATCACAAATTGTGTAGTGAAAATTGGCAAATTGAGTTAAAAGAGACAGCGGATGGTGCGACTGAAGTGTCACTTCAAATTGGCTATTCCGGTTGGTTTAGTGCTTCGACATGGCAACATGAGTCTGTGGCAATGAATGTGGCTTGCGATGTTTTTTTACATGCCCTTAAACAGAAATTGGAAGAAGAATAAATGGCAAAAACCATTCAAGATCCAGAAAAGCACGCTGAACGTATGAAAAAGATTAAGCTTCATGTGGATAAGCGCATTGCTAAAGCTCAAACAGACAAGGGTACCTTTGTCTTGCTAACAGGCAATGGTAAAGGTAAATCCAGTTCGTCATTAGGAATGGTAGCGCGTGCCTTGGGCCATGGTATGAAAGTAGGCGTTGTGCAATTTCTAAAAGGGGATTGGGACACAGGTGAGATTGAGTTTTTTAAAGCCCAGCCCAATGTTCAATGGGAAATCATGTCTTCCGGCTTTACTTGGGAAACTCAGAATAGAGAACAAGATGTAACGTCGTCTTTAGAAGCATGGCAGCATGCCCATAAAATGTTAAAAGATGAAAGCCTTGATCTGGTTGTATTGGATGAATTAACCTACTTGTTGCATTACGATTATTTAGATGAGGATGAGGTGATTCAAGCCATTCTGGCACGTCCAGAACATCAACACCTTGTTGTTACTGGTCGTGGCGCGGCAGAGTCTCTCATTGAGTTAGCGGATACCGTGAGTGAAATCAAAGAAATTAAACATGCCTTTAAGCGTGGTATTAAAGCTCAAAAAGGACTGGAGTTTTAAAGAGTGAATGGATTCACTAGGAATCCATTATTTGATGTTTTTTTCTTCGCCTTTCTCTGATTCAGCCAGAAAATTATGGCATAATACCGCCATTCTATCTGTGTATGATTTTTAAGCGTTTACAGACGTTTATCATTACGGAATAAATTCATTACATTAATTCGGAAGATCACCTTGCTTACTACCGCAAATATCACCATGCAATTCGGCCCTAAGCCGTTATTTGAAAATGTTTCAGTTAAATTTGGCGAAGGGAACCGTTATGGTTTAATCGGAGCCAATGGCTGTGGTAAATCCACCTTTATGAAAATTTTAGGGGGCGATTTAGAACCAACGTCTGGCAACGTTTCTAAAGACACGAATGAGCGTTTGGGTAAACTGAAGCAGGATCAGTTCGCTTATGAAGCTTTTTCTGTTATTGATACTGTGATTATGGGCCATGAAGAGCTATGGGCTGTAAAATCAGAAAAAGACGCTATTTATGCTAACCCTGACATGACCGAAGCGGATGGCTTACGAGCGGGTGATTTAGAAGCAGAATTCATGGAAATGGATGGCTACACGGCTGAAGCGCGTGCGGGTGAATTGTTGTTGGGCGTGGGCATTCCATTAGACCAGCATTATGGCCCGATGACAGAAATTGCACCGGGTTGGAAATTGCGTGTCCTGCTTGCTCAAGCCTTGTTCTCTGATCCAGAAATCTTGCTTTTAGACGAACCAACAAACAACTTGGATATTAATACTATCCGCTGGTTGGAAGGCGTACTGAACGAACGTAACTGCACCATGATCATTATTTCCCATGACCGTCACTTTCTAAACAGTGTTTGTACTCACATGGCGGATTTGGATTACGGCGCATTACGCTTATTCCCAGGTAACTATGATGAATACATGACAGCAGCGACTCAGTCTCGTGAACGTTTATTAGCGGATAATGCTAAAAAGAAAGCGCAAATTAATGAATTAAAAGCCTTCGTCAGCCGCTTCTCTGCAAATGCCTCTAAATCTAAGCAGGCCACATCGCGTGCGAAACAGATTGATAAGATTCAATTAGAAGAAGTGAAACCTTCAAGCCGTCAAAACCCATTTATCCGTTTTGATCAAGAAAAGAAATTGCATCGTATGGCGTTACAAGTTGAAGGCTTAGGAAAAACTTTTGATGAAGAATTGTTCAGTGGTTTTAACTTGATGGTTGAAGTCGGTGAGCGAATTGCCATTATCGGGCCAAATGGTATCGGTAAATCCACGCTATTGAAATGTCTTGTTGGCGACTTAGAACCAACGGCAGGCACGGTAAAATGGTCTGAAAATGCTGAATTGTCTTACTATGCTCAGGACCACGCTCACATGTTCGAAAAAGACATGGATTTAGTAGACTGGATGTGGCAATGGGCTAAAGAAGGCGAAGAAGAGCAGAACATTCGTGCTGTGCTAGGCCGTTTATTGTTCTCACAAACGGATATTAAAAAGTCCGTAAAAGTCCTATCTGGTGGTGAGCAAGGCCGTATGTTGTTTGGTCAAATGATGTTGCAAAAAGCCAATGTCATGTTACTTGATGAGCCAACTAACCACTTGGATATGGAATCGATTGAATCTTTGAACTTGGCTCTAGAAAACTACCCAGGCACCATGATGTTTGTCTCCCATGACCGTGAGTTCGTATCTTCTCTTGCAACCCGTATTATTGAATTGACGCCAACAGGCATAGTCGATTACCACGGTTCATATGATGATTATCTAAAGAGCCAAGAAGTATAGTTCGCAGCCGTACTGTTTTTTCAAAGCCAGCTTTTATAGCTGGCTTTTTTCATTGTATTTTGTTGCAGAACCCTCAGCGCGATAGGTTAGCTTTTAGTGGCGGTTTTATCTTGATACTGCTCAGCTACTCTGTATGAGATGACTTCAATCGTATCGTTTTCTTTTACGATCCCTTCTTGAATGCAGACAAAGTTCATCCCAAAGGTGACTTCTTTCTCCGCTGTCATGCGGAACTTCGCCAACGTTTTGATGGGTTCGCCTTTACGACTTCTTTGTGCTGTTATTGGGTCTAAGGTAGTAAAAATACAGCGAGAGCAAGGTTTTGTGGCTTCAAAGATGGCTTCCCCGATTTTAATGGTTTGCCAAGTGTCTTCCTCAAAGGCATCGCAGTGATCGACAACGATGTTGCTGCGAAATCTTTCCATGCTCATTGCTTCAGAACAGCGATCATTCAGTGCGTTTAAAGAGGCTTTTGAGGTAATCAAATAAGGGTATCCATCCGCAAAAGCTACAGGCATCTCTGGCCTGCGCTTAGTGACTCGTTTAGAATCTTGGTCAAAGAAGGTTAATAACACTTCTTCACCCAATACTGAACTAAACCACTGATCGAATTGGCTCCCGCAAATCCGTGCTTCCACTTCGTTTTCCCAAATGGTCACCGTTATCCTGCGGTCACTAAATGAATTAGGGTCAATGACAAGCTTAATGTCTGTATTTGGATGGCTTAATTCCAACGTGTCGTCTGGGTGAATGATGCATCGAACCAAGGTCAGGGATGGGTTCTCGCGGCCTGTAATAAACTCGCCTGAACGCTTTACAAGCATATAGCGTCTATCATTAAAGAAGCCGGAATCAGTGGCGACCGCTTGAGTCAGCTTGATTCCTTGAATAGATTTAATTGGATAAATGGCGAGTTCGCTAACAGTAGCTGGCATTTTCTTCCTTAATTTGAGAGGTGTTGCATAAATGTCACGCCCTTTAACCTAGTGAAGAACAGACTGGGATTGCTGGGACATTCATACCAATGAAACTTTGGTTTTACATGTCACCTGAATATATCAAAGCCCATATAAAAACAAAAGAATTTCAAGAACGGCTTCGCGCCTTCCAAAACGTAGGTTCGGCCTTCAGGCCGACAAAGCACTTTCAAGTCATTCAAGCTCTCTAAGAGCGCGTAAACACAAAAAGCCTGCGCCATTTATGCTTGCGTCACTGTCGTCGTCAGCGCAGAAAAAACGCAGACTTTTTATGTAGCATCACATCACACCTAAAAATGAGAATCTTCTGTAGGTCCGGCCTTCAGGCCGACAAAGCACTTTCAAGTCATTCAAACTCTCTAAGAGCGCGTAAACACAAAAAACCTGCGCCTTTTCTGTTTGCGTCACTGTCGTCGTCAGCGCAGAAAAAACGCAGACTTTTTATGTAGCATCACATCACACCTAAAAATGAGAATCTTCTGTAGGTCCGGCCTTCAGGCCGACAAAGCACTTTCAAGTCATTCAAACTCTCTAAGAGCGCGTAAACACAAAAAGCCTGCGCCTTTTCTGCTTGCGTCACTGTCGTCGTCAGCGCAGAAAAAACGCAGACTTTTTATGTAGCATCACATCACACCTAAAAATGAGAATCTTCTGTAGATACCGGCCTTCAGGCCGACAAAACTCTTTTGAATCACCCAAACTCTCTTGGAACATAAAACGTAGGTCCGGCCTTCAGGCCGACAAAACTCTTTTGAATCACCCAAACTCTCTTGGAACATAAAACGTAGGTCCGGCCTTTAGGCCGACAAAGCGCTTTCGAGTCATCCAAACTCTCTTAGAGGGTACAAAACGTTGGTCTTTAAGCCAACAAAGTGTTTTTTGATAATACCGACTTATTCTTTTTATTTAAGAACAAGCTTTTATAGGATTAAGTCAATTGGGCTATCAGTGCCAGCAAAATGCTGGCCTATAACATGGGTGTAAATTTGTGTGGTTGATACATCGTTATGACCCAGAAGTTCTTGAACGGTTCGAATATCTCTACCCGCCATTAATAAGTGTGTTGCAAAAGAGTGACGGAACGTATGGCAGTTGACTCTTTTATCTATAATCTTAGCGGCATAAACGGCTTTTTTTAAGGCCTTACGAGGTACTGAATCATGCAAATGGTGTCGGCAGAGCTCACCCGTGAAAGGATGGGGGCTGATTGACGTAGAAGGAAATAAGAACATCCAACTTAACTGCCGAAATGCATTAGGGTATTTTTTAGCAAGTGCAAAAGGCAATGATGGGCCATAGCCCTTTTGATTATCTTCTTGTAGAACTTTTTGAACATAAACTTTTTGCTTATTTAATGCCTCAGCGAGTTTACGACTTAAAATGGTTGTTCTGTCTTTATTACCTTTGCTGCATCGTACCGCCAAACTGCCTTGTTCCAAATTAATGTCTTGAATACGAATTCTCAAACACTCACTAATCCTAAGTCCTGATCCATATAATAATGAAAAAATTAAGTGGTCTCGTTCATTTAAACAACTTAGTATTTTTTGAATCTCTTTAACTTCTAAAACAATAGGTAATCGTCTACCTTGTTTAGCATGCTGAAACCCTAAATCTCCCAATGGTTGATCAAGTAGTTTGTTATACAGGAAAGCTAAAGCATTCAATGCGGATTTTTGGGTATTAATAGAAACGTGTTTTTTAACAGCCAAAAACGAAAGAAAGTCTCTTACCTCTTCAGCGCCCATGCTATTAGGATGCTTAAGATGGTGAAAACGAATAAAGTATTTAATCCAATATAGATAAGATTTCTCTGTCTTAAGGCTGTAGCCGCGTAGTCTAAGTTCACCGCGAATAAAATTAAGAAACGGACTAGATGACATCACACACTCCTTGTGGATAATTTAAAATAAACTGTACAAATATACAGTTTATTTTTTGGGTTGCCAATAATTGGCTCGCTTTGTCTAAAAAACTCAAGGTGTTGCGCGTTTGTACTAGCAAGAATTCAGAAAGTCTTTTAGTATCAATGGATAATACTATCCTCAGCAGAAATAACAGGCCGTGGATAAATGTGTAAACACGCACGCTCGTTTTTCCAGTTTTGGATTTTGTGAATAATTTTATAAAAGTTATAATATTCAATTGTTTATAAAGTTTTTCAGAGGTTTTCCAAATTGTCTAAATGAGCGTGCGCATTATTAAAATGTTATGTGTCAGTGCTAATTCTTAAAATTATTCGTTGTTAAAACGTGATTAAGAATTTAAAGTAGGGCGCAATTAAATGGTATTAAACTTTCAGGTTCAGGGATTGAATTCACATTAAGTATTCTTTTCTTGGTTAATTCTTCAGGTTTAATTTTAAATTTTAACAAGTGTGTTATTTATCAGCTTTTGGTTATTAGCGTAACCGCGCAAGTTAGGTAACACATAACAAGAACATCAAACGGAAAAATTACAGTTGGCTTTTTTCGCTTCGCTTCAAATTTTAGCCAACTTTAATTTTCCGCTTATGTAAGCGTTGAACTAAGCCGCTTCGCGGAGCGGTTCATTATTTCCTTTCTAATTTTATGATTCGTTACCAAACTTAATTCTCTATTCATAATTGGAGGATTCAGTGATGACCCCATTA
>NZ_JAPUBN010000022.1 GCF_026966905.1 Marinomonas phaeophyticola
TTTTCACTCCCCTTATCGTTACTCATGTCAACATTCGCACTTCTGATACCTCCAGCCTGCCTTACAGCTTGACCTTCAACGGCTTACAGAACGCTCCTCTACCATGCAAGATAAATCTTGCATCCGTAGCTTCGGTGTACAGTTTTAGCCCCGTTATATCTTCCGCGCAGGCCGACTCGACTAGTGAGCTATTACGCTTTCTTTAAAGGATGGCTGCTTCTAAGCCAACCTCCTAGCTGTCTAAGCCTTCCCACATCGTTTCCCACTTAACTGTAACTTTGGGACCTTAGCTGACGGTCTGGGTTGTTTCCCTTTCCACGACGGACGTTAGCACCCGCCGTGTGTCTCCCGTAATTGCACTCATTGGTATTCGGAGTTTGCATGGGGTTGGTAAGTCGGGATGACCCCCTAGCCCAAACAGTGCTCTACCCCCAATGGTGAGATACGAGGCGCTACCTAAATAGCTTTCGAGGAGAACCAGCTATCTCCGAGCTTGATTAGCCTTTCACTCCTATCCACAAGTCATCCCCAGCCTTTTCAACGGATGTGGGTTCGGTCCTCCAGTTAGTGTTACCCA
>NZ_JAPUBN010000023.1 GCF_026966905.1 Marinomonas phaeophyticola
AGGTTGCACTAAATCTGTAGATCCTTAATATACGCCCTCGCTGACACGGACAACCACTCAGAACAACGAGTAAGCGTCCAACAAGAAAAACAACACAGTTTGTTCTTCTTGTCTTATTTTAGTTAGCACGCTCTTTAAAATAGTTAATCAGATAATTTGTGTGGGCGCTCGCTGGAGACTTCGAAAATATTTTGAAGTCTTACGAGAGTCCAAACACTTTCAATTCGTTCATGTTTGTTTGATTTATCAAACAAACATGTAAGTTTAGTTAGAGTTAAATTTGAGTAAGCACGCTGATTTATCAGCAAAAGATCTTAAACTGAAGAGTTTGATCATGGCTCAGATTGAACGCTGGCGGCAGGCTTAACACATGCAAGTCGAGCGGAAACGATGTAGCTTGCTACAGGCGTCGAGCGGCGGACGGGTGAGTAACGCGTAGGAATCTGCCTAGTAGTGGGGGACAACATGTGGAAACGCATGCTAATACCGCATAATCCCTACGGGGGAAAGGAGGGGATCTTCGGACCTTTCGCTATTAGATGAGCCTGCGTGAGATTAGCTAGTTGGTAGGGTAAAGGCCTACCAAGGCGACGATCTCTAGCTGGTCTGAGAGGATGACCAGCCACACTGGGACTGAGACACGGCCCAGACTCCTACGGGAGGCAGCAGTGGGGAATATTGGACAATGGGCGCAAGCCTGATCCAGCCATGCCGCGTGTGTGAAGAAGGCCTTAGGGTTGTAAAGCACTTTCAGAGGGGAGGAAAGGTAATTGATTAATACTCGATTGCTGTGACGTTACCCTCAGAAGAAGCACCGGCTAACTCTGTGCCAGCAGCCGCGGTAATACAGAGGGTGCAAGCGTTAATCGGAATTACTGGGCGTAAAGCGCGCGTAGGTGGTTTGTTAAGTCGGATGTGAAAGCCCAGGGCTCAACCTTGGAATGGCACCCGATACTGGCAGGCTAGAGTACGATAGAGGAGTGTGGAATTTCCTGTGTAGCGGTGAAATGCGTAGATATAGGAAGGAACATCAGTGGCGAAGGCGACACTCTGGATTGATACTGACACTGAGGTGCGAAAGCGTGGGGAGCAAACAGGATTAGATACCCTGGTAGTCCACGCCGTAAACGATGTCTACTAGCCGTTGGGTTGTAATGACTTAGTGGCGAAGCTAACGCGATAAGTAGACCGCCTGGGGAGTACGGCCGCAAGGTTAAAACTCAAATGAATTGACGGGGGCCCGCACAAGCGGTGGAGCATGTGGTTTAATTCGACGCAACGCGAAGAACCTTACCTACTCTTGACATCCAGTGAATCCGAAAGAGATTTTGGAGTGCCTTCGGGAACACTGAGACAGGTGCTGCATGGCTGTCGTCAGCTCGTGTTGTGAAATGTTGGGTTAAGTCCCGTAACGAGCGCAACCCTTATCCTTATTTGCCAGCACTTCGGGTGGGAACTTTAAGGAGACTGCCGGTGACAAACCGGAGGAAGGTGGGGACGACGTCAAGTCATCATGGCCCTTACGAGTAGGGCTACACACGTGCTACAATGGCGCATACAGAGGGCTGCGAACTAGCGATAGTAAGCGAATCCCACAAAGTGCGTCGTAGTCCGGATTGGAGTCTGCAACTCGACTCCATGAAGTCGGAATCGCTAGTAATCGTGAATCAGAATGTCACGGTGAATACGTTCCCGGGCCTTGTACACACCGCCCGTCACACCATGGGAGTTGATTGCTCCAGAAGTAGCTAGCTTAACCTTTCGAGGAGGGCGGTTACCACGGAGTGGTCAATGACTGGGGTGAAGTCGTAACAAGGTAGCCCTAGGGGAACCTGGGGCTGGATCACCTCCTTAAACGATACGAAGCTCTGGTGAGCGTTCACACAAATTATCTGATGACTACTTTATAGCAGCAATTGTTCTAGGATAGAGTCCTAAGCAAGGGGTTGATGAAAGCGATTATGTGATGACCAGTCATCATAATGTTCGCGTTATTCATGAATGTCTGACTTAGTGCTTTGCACTAAACTTGCTCTTTAACAATGTGACTTTTTGAAATAGACGATAATCAAGCGTCAAACCGGTGGAAAGCATCTTTCTCTTTATTGAGAATAACCTGGATGACTTTCTAAATCGTAAAATCCAGTGATGACACAAAAGCATCGTTGGTATGTGATCTGAGTGTTGTTTTGATACTGACTTTTCTTTTAGAAAAGTGAGGGATTAAAAAACTACTTTGGGTTATATGGTCAAGTGACCAAGCGTGCACGGTGGATGCCTTGGCAGTCAGAGGCGATGAAGGACGTGGTAATCTGCGATAAGGTTCGGGGAGTTGATAAACAAACTTTGATCCGAACATTTCCGAATGGGGAAACCCACCCGCTTGCGGGTATCATTAAGTGAATACATAGCTTAATGAGGCGAACTCGGGGAACTGAAACATCTAAGTACCCGAAGGAAAAGAAATCAACCGAGATTCCCTAAGTAGCGGCGAGCGAAAGGGGATTAGCCCTTAAGTTGATTTGGTGTTAGTAGAACAAGCTGGAAAGCTTGGCCGTAGAGAGTGAAAGCCTCGTATACGAAAACACCTTTTCAATGAAAACGAGTAGGACGGGACACGTGGTATCCTGTCTGAACATGGGGGGACCATCCTCCAAGGCTAAATACTCCTGACTGACCGATAGTGTACCAGTACCGTGAGGGAAAGGCGAAAAGAACCCCGGCGAGGGGAGTGAAATAGAACCTGAAACCGTGTACGTACAAGCAGTGGGAGCGGACTTAGTTCCGTGACTGCGTACCTTTTGTATAATGGGTCAACGACTTATTTTCAGTAGCAAGGTTAACCATTTAGGGGAGCCGTAGAGAAATCGAGTCTTAATAGGGCGTTTAGTTGCTGGGAATAGACCCGAAACCGGGCGATCTATCCATGAGCAGGTTGAAGGTTGGGTAACACTAACTGGAGGACCGAACCCACATCCGTTGAAAAGGCTGGGGATGACTTGTGGATAGGAGTGAAAGGCTAATCAAGCTCGGAGATAGCTGGTTCTCCTCGAAAGCTATTTAGGTAGCGCCTCGTATCTCACCATTGGGGGTAGAGCACTGTTTGGGCTAGGGGGTCATCCCGACTTACCAACCCCATGCAAACTCCGAATACCAATGAGTGCAATTACGGGAGACACACGGCGGGTGCTAACGTCCGTCGTGGAAAGGGAAACAACCCAGACCGTCAGCTAAGGTCCCAAAGTTACAGTTAAGTGGGAAACGATGTGGGAAGGCTTAGACAGCTAGGAGGTTGGCTTAGAAGCAGCCATCCTTTAAAGAAAGCGTAATAGCTCACTAGTCGAGTCGGCCTGCGCGGAAGATATAACGGGGCTAAAACTGTACACCGAAGCTACGGATGCAAGATTTATCTTGCATGGTAGAGGAGCGTTCTGTAAGCCGTTGAAGGTCAAGCTGTAAGGCAGGCTGGAGGTATCAGAAGTGCGAATGTTGACATGAGTAACGATAAGGGGAGTGAAAAACTTCCCCGCCGGAAGACCAAGGTTTCCTGTCCCATGCTAATCAGGGCAGGGTGAGTCGGCCCCTAAGGCGAGGCAGAAATGCGTAGTCGATGGGAAACAGGTTAATATTCCTGTACTTATGTATATTGCGATGGAGAGACGGAGAAGGCTAGGCTAGCACGGCGATGGTTGTCCGTGTTTAAGGTGGTAGGTTGAGAGCTTAGGTAAATCCGGGCCCTCTTAAGACCGAGAACTGATGACGAGTCCTCTTTTGGACGAAGTAGTTGATGCCATGCTTCCAGGAAAAACTTCTAAGCTTCAGATATACATGAACCGTACCCCAAACCGACACAGGTGGTCAGGTAGAGAATACCAAGGCGCTTGAGAGAACTCGGGTGAAGGAACTAGGCAAAATGGCACCGTAACTTCGGGAGAAGGTGCGCCGGTTAGTGTGAAGGATTTACTCCGTAAGCATTGATCGGTCGAAGATACCAGGTGGCTGCGACTGTTTATTAAAAACACAGCACTCTGCAAACACGAAAGTGGACGTATAGGGTGTGACGCCTGCCCGGTGCTGGAAGGTTAATTGATGGGGTTAGCGTAAGCGAAGCTCTTGATCGAAGCCCCAGTAAACGGCGGCCGTAACTATAACGGTCCTAAGGTAGCGAAATTCCTTGTCGGGTAAGTTCCGACCTGCACGAATGGCGTAACGATGGCCACACTGTCTCCACCCGAGACTCAGTGAAATTGAAATCGCAGTGAAGATGCTGTGTATCCGCGGCTAGACGGAAAGACCCCGTGAACCTTTACTATAGCTTCACAGTGAACTTTGAACCTACTTGTGTAGGATAGGTGGGAGGCTTTGAAACTAGGACGCCAGTTCTAGTGGAGCCAAACTTGAAATACCACCCTGGTATGTTTGAGGTTCTAACTCAGGTCCCTTATCGGGATCGAGGACACTGTGTGGTGGGTAGTTTGACTGGGGCGGTCTCCTCCCAAAGAGTAACGGAGGAGCACGAAGGTGTGCTCAGCATGGTCGGAAATCATGCGTAGAGTGTAAAGGCAAAAGCGCGCTTAACTGCGAGACAGACACGTCGAGCAGGTACGAAAGTAGGTCTTAGTGATCCGGTGGTTCTGTATGGAAGGGCCATCGCTCAACGGATAAAAGGTACTCCGGGGATAACAGGCTGATACCGCCCAAGAGTTCACATCGACGGCGGTGTTTGGCACCTCGATGTCGGCTCATCACATCCTGGGGCTGAAGCCGGTCCCAAGGGTATGGCTGTTCGCCATTTAAAGTGGTACGCGAGCTGGGTTTAGAACGTCGTGAGACAGTTCGGTCCCTATCTGCCGTGGACGTTTGAGATTTGAGAGGAGCTGCTCCTAGTACGAGAGGACCGGAGTGGACGAACCTCTGGTGTTCCGGTTGTCACGCCAGTGGCATTGCCGGGTAGCTATGTTCGGACGGGATAACCGCTGAAAGCATCTAAGCGGGAAGCCTCCCTCAAGATGAGATCTCACTGGGACATAAGTCCCCTAAAGAGCCGTTGAAGACTACGACGTTGATAGGTTGGGTGTGTAAGTGCTGTGAGGCATTGAGCTAACCAATACTAATTGCTCGTGAGGCTTGACCATATAACACCAAAGTGGTTTTGAGTGATAAAGAGAGACTGAGAAAACTCGTAAAGAGAAGGGTCAAACGGCATCATGAAAAGATCATAGAGACACAGATTACGACAGCATCAGCAATGATGTGGCTGGTTTGATACTTGGTTATCGCTATTTCAAAAAAAGCATTGTTAAAGATTCAAGCACGTATTGGCGTGTTGTGAGTGAACCTGCTGGATTAAGCCTAACGGCTTAACACAGACACTCAGAACGAACGCAACCCGTTTGCTTGACGATCATAGAGACGTTGAACCACCTGATCCCATCCCGAACTCAGAAGTGAAAAGCGTCATCGCCGATGGTAGTGTGGCATTCGCCATGTGAGAGTAGGTCGTCGTCAAGTTTTATTTAGAAAGCCCTGATTGCTCACGCAGTCAGGGTTTTTTTTCGTCTGTAGGTTGGCCTTTAGGCCAACAATAATGCCACACAGCATACCTATATCGACTAACATGATACTTTTTGTCGGGATGAATCCCGACTTACATC
>NZ_JAPUBN010000024.1 GCF_026966905.1 Marinomonas phaeophyticola
GGATAGATCGCCCGGTTTCGGGTCTATTCCCAGCAACTAAACGCCCTATTAAGACTCGATTTCTCTACGGCTCCCCTAAATGGTTAACCTTGCTACTGAAAATAAGTCGTTGACCCATTATACAAAAGGTACGCAGTCACGGAACTAAGTCCGCTCCCACTGCTTGTACGTACACGGTTTCAGGTTCTATTTCACTCCCCTCGCCGGGGTTCTTTTCGCCTTTCCCTCACGGTACTGGTACACTATCGGTCAGTCAGGAGTATTTAGCCTTGGAGGATGGTCCCCCCATGTTCAGACAGGATACCACGTGTCCCGTCCTACTCGTTTTCATTGAAAAGGTGTTTTCGTATACGAGGCTTTCACTCTCTACGGCCAAGCTTTCCAGCTTGTTCTACTAACACCAAATCAACTTAAGGGCTAATCCCCTTTCGCTCGCCGCTACTTAGGGAATCTCGGTTGATTTCTTTTCCTTCGGGTACTTAGATGTTTCAGTTCCCCGAGTTCGCCTCATTAAGCTATGTATTCACTTAATGATACCCGCAAGCGGGTGGGTTTCCCCATTCGGAAATGTTCGGATCAAAGTTTGTTTATCAACTCCCCGAACCTTATCGCAGATTACCACGTCCTTCATCGCCTCTGACTGCCAAGGCATCCACCGTGCACGCTTGGTCACTTGACCATATAACCCAAAGTAGTTTTTTAATCCCTCACTTTTCTAAAAGAAAAGTCAGTATCAAAACAACACTCAGATCACATACCAACGATGCTTTTGTGTCATCACTGGATTTTACGATTTAGAAAGTCATCCAGGTTATTCTCAATAAAGAGAAAGATGCTTTCCACCGGTTTGACGCTTGATTATCGTCTATTTCAAAAAGTCACATTGTTAAAGAGCAAGTTTAGTGCAAAGCACTAAGTCAGACATTCATGAATAACGCGAACATTATGATGACTGGTCATCACATAATCGCTTTCATCAACCCCTTGCTTAGGACTCTATCCTAGAACAATTGCTGCTATAAAGTAGTCATCAGATAATTTGTGTGAACGCTCACCAGAGCTTCGTATCGTTTAAGGAGGTGATCCAGCCCCAGGTTCCCCTAGGGCTACCTTGTTACGACTTCACCCCAGTCATTGACCACTCCGTGGTAACCGCCCTCCTCGAAAGGTTAAGCTAGCTACTTCTGGAGCAATCAACTCCCATGGTGTGACGGGCGGTGTGTACAAGGCCCGGGAACGTATTCACCGTGACATTCTGATTCACGATTACTAGCGATTCCGACTTCATGGAGTCGAGTTGCAGACTCCAATCCGGACTACGACGCACTTTGTGGGATTCGCTTACTATCGCTAGTTCGCAGCCCTCTGTATGCGCCATTGTAGCACGTGTGTAGCCCTACTCGTAAGGGCCATGATGACTTGACGTCGTCCCCACCTTCCTCCGGTTTGTCACCGGCAGTCTCCTTAAAGTTCCCACCCGAAGTGCTGGCAAATAAGGATAAGGGTTGCGCTCGTTACGGGACTTAACCCAACATTTCACAACACGAGCTGACGACAGCCATGCAGCACCTGTCTCAGTGTTCCCGAAGGCACTCCAAAATCTCTTTCGGATTCACTGGATGTCAAGAGTAGGTAAGGTTCTTCGCGTTGCGTCGAATTAAACCACATGCTCCACCGCTTGTGCGGGCCCCCGTCAATTCATTTGAGTTTTAACCTTGCGGCCGTACTCCCCAGGCGGTCTACTTATCGCGTTAGCTTCGCCACTAAGTCATTACAACCCAACGGCTAGTAGACATCGTTTACGGCGTGGACTACCAGGGTATCTAATCCTGTTTGCTCCCCACGCTTTCGCACCTCAGTGTCAGTATCAATCCAGAGTGTCGCCTTCGCCACTGATGTTCCTTCCTATATCTACGCATTTCACCGCTACACAGGAAATTCCACACTCCTCTATCGTACTCTAGCCTGCCAGTATCGGGTGCCATTCCAAGGTTGAGCCCTGGGCTTTCACATCCGACTTAACAAACCACCTACGCGCGCTTTACGCCCAGTAATTCCGATTAACGCTTGCACCCTCTGTATTACCGCGGCTGCTGGCACAGAGTTAGCCGGTGCTTCTTCTGAGGGTAACGTCACAGCAATCGAGTATTAATCAATTACCTTTCCTCCCCTCTGAAAGTGCTTTACAACCCTAAGGCCTTCTTCACACACGCGGCATGGCTGGATCAGGCTTGCGCCCATTGTCCAATATTCCCCACTGCTGCCTCCCGTAGGAGTCTGGGCCGTGTCTCAGTCCCAGTGTGGCTGGTCATCCTCTCAGACCAGCTAGAGATCGTCGCCTTGGTAGGCCTTTACCCTACCAACTAGCTAATCTCACGCAGGCTCATCTAATAGCGAAAGGTCCGAAGATCCCCTCCTTTCCCCCGTAGGGATTATGCGGTATTAGCATGCGTTTCCACATGTTGTCCCCCACTACTAGGCAGATTCCTACGCGTTACTCACCCGTCCGCCGCTCGACGCCTGTAGCAAGCTACATCGTTTCCGCTCGACTTGCATGTGTTAAGCCTGCCGCCAGCGTTCAATCTGAGCCATGATCAAACTCTTCAGTTTAAGATCTTTTGCTGATAAATCAGCGTGCTTACTCAAATTTAACTCTAACTAAACTTACATGTTTGTTTGATAAATCAAACAAACATGAACGAATTGAAAGTGTTTGGACTCTCGTAAGACTTCAAAATATTTTCGAAGTCTCCAGCGAGCGCCCACACAAATTATCTGATTAACTATTTTAAAGAGCGTTGAGAGCAACTTGTTCACACCAATGCTTGGAGGCGAACTGCGTCTCAGTGGATGCGTATATTACCTTGTTCTTTTTTTTGGCAAGGGATTTTTTTATATTTTTTAAAAAAAGTTTTAGACACAAAAAAGCCCCATCCAAAAACTCGTTTTGCATAGGGCTTTTTCACATTTCTAGCTTAAGTTTAGCCTAACCATTTACGTGCATTTTGGAATAAACGCAACCAAGGCGCTTGCTCTTGCCATTCAGGTGGATGCCAACTATGCTGAACAGTCCTATAAACTCGTTCAGGGTGGGGCATCATAATCGTTACTCGACCATCCTCTGAGGTAAGCCCAGTGACACCATTCGCGGAACCATTAGGGTTAAACGGATACCGCTCTGTCGCATTGCCATAATTATCAACATATCTCAAAGAAACTTGAGCATTAGCTACCAGAGCATCGTAATCACCCGATTCTCTATATTCTGTTTGCCCTTCCCCGTGAGCGACAACAATTGGCATCGATGAACCTTCCATGCCTTTAAAAAGAATCGAGTTTGAAGCTTGAACTTCAACTTGAACCAAACGCGCCTCAAACTGTGTAGATTCATTACGAACAAATTTAGGCCAATGATCCGTTCCAGGGATAAGCTCTCGTAAATTCGAAAGCATCTGACAACCATTACATACACCTAGAGCAAATGTGTCTTTTCTTGCAAAGAAAGCTGAAAACTGTTCACGAGCAACTTTATTGAACAAGATCGATTTAGCCCAGCCCTCACCAGCACCCAGTACATCTCCATAGGAGAAACCACCACAAGCAACCAAACCTTTAAACGCTTCAAGACTGACACGCCCAGAAAGAATATCACTCATATGTACATCATAAGGAGCAAAACCGGCCTTATGAAAAGCGGCCGCCATTTCCACATGACCATTAACGCCCTGCTCACGTAACACTGCAATTTTGGGCTTAACCACATCCTTAGCAACAAATGACGGTGTTTCATTAATATCAAATGTTAAACGACTATAAAGGCCTGGATCTTTTTCATCTAATAACGCATCAAACTCTTGTTGAGCACAATCCGGGTTATCACGCATAGATTGAATACGGAAACTTGTCTCTGACCAAACACGCTGCCAATGAGTTCGACTTTCTGCTAGTACTAGGTCACCTTGGTAGGAAATTGCGATTTGATCTTTATCATTAAGAGTCGCTATTTCAAATGCAGGTACACTTACCGACTCTAACAAACGCAATATATCTGCTTTATCACTATTGCGGATCTGAATCACGGCTCCAAGCTCTTCATTAAACAGGGCCGCCGCCACTTCTTGCTGATTCGCTGCTATATTATCAAGCTGAACATTCAGCCCTAAATGACTGGCAAATGACATTTCGGTTAATGTTGCAAATAAGCCACCGTCCGATCTGTCATGATAAGCTAATAATTTGCCATCTAAATTCAGGGATTGAATCACATCAAAGAAAGCGGCTAATACTTCTGGCTTATCAACATCGGGAACCGTATTACCAATTTGGTTATACACTTGAGCCAATACAGATCCACCAAGACGATTTTTACCCTCACCTAGATCCAATAAAATTAAACTAGTAGACGCATCATTTACTAATTCAGGGGTTAAGGTTTTACGAACATCCGACACAGGTGCAAAAGCCGTAATAACAAGAGAAAGTGGAGAAACGACACTTTTCTTCTCTCCATCTTCTTCCCATACCGTTTTCATCGACATAGAGTCTTTACCAACAGGAATAGCAATATCCAATGCTGGACATAATTCCATACCGACGGCTTTTACCGTTTCATACAGTTTTTCATCTTCGCCCAAATGACCCGCTGCAGCCATCCAGTTTGCAGATAGTTTAATCGCACTGCGCTTAGTAACCAAAGAGGCGGCCAAGTTTGTTAAAGATTCGCCAACAGCCATTCGTCCAGACGCAGGTGCATTCAATATCGCTAATGGTGTACGTTCACCCATAGACATAGACTCGCCCGTGTAGCTATCTAATGAGGATGTAGTTACCGCTACATCCGCTACTGGAACCTGCCATGGGCCAACCATTTGATCTCTAGCTATCATTCCGGTTATGGAACGATCACCTATCGTAATCAAGAAATTCTTACTCGCCACTGTTGGTAATGATAAAACGCGATTCGCTGCTTCTCTCAAATCAACCAACGAGGCATCAAAACAATCGCCCATAATGTCTTCTTTTGACGCCTGACGGTGCATCTTTGGTGGCTTACCAAATAACACTGACATAGGAAGGTCAACTGGCTGATTGGCAAAAATCGTATCGTCGACGGACAAATGCATTTCTTCTGTTGCTTCACCAACAACGGCAAATGGGCAACGTTCACGCTCACATAACGCACTAAATTCCGCTAAGCGTTCAGGAGGTACGGCCATAACATACCGTTCTTGGGATTCATTACACCAGATTTCTAATGGTGTCATGCCAGGCTCATCATTAAGCACACTTCTTAAGTTAAACTTACCACCACGCTCTCCATCTTTAACTAACTCTGGTAAAGCATTCGATAAACCACCCGCACCTACATCGTGAATAAAACTGATGGGGTTATTTTCTCCCAACTGCCAGCAACGGTCGATGACTTCCTGACAACGTCTTTCCATTTCTGGATTACCACGTTGAACAGATGCAAAATCTAGATCTTCGTTACCATCTGAAGAGGCCATCGATGACGCGGCACTGCCACCAAGGCCAATCAACATAGCAGGACCACCAAGAACAATTAGCTTAGCGCCTACAGGAATCTCATCCTTCTCAACATGATCTCTGCGAATATTACCCAAGCCACCGGCCAACATAATAGGTTTATGGTAGCCGCGGACTTCTGCGCCCATAGGCCCAGCTACTGTCTCTTCATAGGTGCGGAAGTAACCCAATATATTTGGACGACCAAATTCGTTATTAAAGGCCGCCCCACCAATAGGACCTTCGATCATAATATCTAACGGTGATACTATTCGATTAGGTTTGCCATATTGACTTTCCCAAGGCTGCACAAAATTAGGGATTTTAAGATCAGAAACGGTATACCCCGTTAAACCTGCTTTTGGCTTAGAACCAACCCCAGTCGCACCTTCATCTCGAATTTCACCGCCGGCCCCCGTTGCCGCACCAGAGAAGGGAGCGATCGCGGTTGGGTGATTATGTGTTTCCACCTTCATTAAAATATCAATTGGCTGCTGATTAAACCCATACTCTTTTGTTTTAGAGTCAGGGTAAAAACGACCAGCCGTATGTCCTTCCATTACTGCCGCATTGTCTTTATAAGCTGATAATGTGCCCTCTGGATTATGCTCGTGCGTATTCTTAATCATTTTAAATAAAGAGCGCTCTTGATCTACCCCATCAATAGTCCAACTCGCATTAAAAATCTTATGGCGACAATGCTCAGAATTTGCCTGAGCAAACATCATAAGTTCAACATCATTAGGATTGCGCCCTAACTGCATAAAAGCATCTGCTAGGTAATCAATCTCATCATCGGCCAATGCAAGTCCTAAGGATTGATTCGCCTCTACCAAAGCCTGTCGACCGCCACCTAATACATCAACCTGAGTCATAGGTGTCGGCGTTGATTGATGGAATATTTGCGCCACTTGATCAACATTAGCCAATACACTTTCAGTCATACGATCATGACAAATCCCCACAAGTTGCAACAACTCATTTTCTGACAATTCTGATTGACTGTGAATAAAGTACTGAACGCCACGCTCAACACGTACCACTTGAGATAAACCACAATTATGCAAAATATCCGTCGCTTTCGAAGACCATGGAGAAATGGTTCCTAATCTAGGGATTACCAAAAAACGAGCATTGGATTCTTTTACATTGGATGTTTTGGCACCATAAGTCAGAGCTCGAACAAGAATATCATTCTCGCCTTGAGACAAGGTCTGGCTATCTTCAAGCGTTACAAAATGTAAAAATTGAGCATCAATGTCTGTCACAGTTGGTACAATGCCTTGCATCGACGACAGAATTTTGGCCTTTTGAAATGCGGAAAGAGCGGAAGATCCATGCAGAGTTAGCATGCCGTATATTGCCTCGCTATGAGTAGTTTTGGGGAAAGTTGCCGTATTTTAAACAAGGTACTAAAGAGTGGCTAGCAAAGACTTATGATTATTGCTGATAAAGTTAAAAAATGACTATAAAACATCATTTCAGCACATTTTCTTGATCCGTTTTTTTTGAGCTCTTCTATATTGAAAAAAACGACTCAATTTTTGCGACGCTTTTTCAGCTAGTACTCCTCCAATCACCTCGACCTTATGATTTAAAAAGGGTTCGCTGAAAAACTGTCCTTGACTACAGACCACTCCACTTTTTGATTCAACGGCGCCATAAATCACCTGCTCTATTCGAGCATGCACAATAGCACCAGCACACATAGAACAAGGTTCTAAAGTCACATAGAGACGACATCCCGGAAGTCTATAGTTGCCTACGTTCTCACAAGCGGAACGAATCGCTTGAATTTCCGCATGGGACGTGGGATCACAATTCGAAATGGGAGCATTATACCCTCGACCTATTATTTTATTATCAAGTACAACAATCGCACCGACAGGAATTTCACTCTTGGCTTCTGCCTCATCCGCTAAATCTAATGCTTTTTCCATCCAGTATTCATGATCCACAGCATGCCCCTTATTTTTGCAAGGTACTAAAAAATCAGCCCCTTCATTCACTATGACACTTAATCAAAACCAAGGTCTCTTTTTTCTGATACATCGACTGGTAAAACTTCAGACGCCTGACTACCAAACTCCGTTTGAATCACTTGAAAAGTAACTTGCTGTCCTTTTTTCAGCATTTTATGCCCTTCTAAGGCAATCGATTTATAATGAACAAATATATCGGACGCATTTTCCTGAGAAATAAACCCAATACCTTTAACATTATTAAACCATTTAACCTTTCCCAATTGCTTACTCATTCACGGCTTCCTCTTTTTTTTATTTTGAGCCTACAAAAACGGGAGCCTAAGCTCCCGACTTCAGAACGGTATTAATTTTACAGAGATTCTATCGTCTGTTTCTGCTGTTGCAGCTTATGAACCGCCATTTCTAAATCACTTGCTTTTGCTTTTTCTTTTTCTACAACGGCATCAGGGGCTTTAGCAACAAAACTTTCATTGTTTAGTTTCCCCATAATACGTTGCAAATCCTTCTCTGACTTATCAATTTCTTTTTGTAAACGGGCTAATTCAGCTTCTTTATCAATCAAACCCGCCATAGGCACCAAGACCTCCATATCGCCGACCAAAGCTGTCGCCGACATAGGTGCTTCATCCGTTTCGGACAACCAGGCTACTGATTCTAGTTTTGCGAGTTTTTGTAAAAAGGCTAAGTTAGCATCCAAACGTCCATGATCTTCTGTAGAGCCATTACGCATTAAAACAGTAAGTGGTTTCGACGGTGCAATATTCATTTCGCCACGAATATTACGAATCCCTTCGATAACGCCTTTTACCCACTCAACATCCGCTTCGGCTTGTTCATTAACCCGTTCAGAGTTCGCCTGTGGATAACTCGCCAACATAATGGTATCGCCTTCGACACCTGCCATAGGCGCTACTTTCTGCCAGATCTCTTCCGTAATAAAAGGCATCATTGGGTGCGCTAAACGTAAGAATACTTCCAGCACTCGAACCAAGGTACGACGAGTCCCTGTTAATTGCTCTATGGTTGCGTTCTCATCCCACAAAACAGGCTTAGAAAGCTCCAAATACCAATCACAGTATTCATGCCACATAAACTCATAAAGAGCCTGTGAAGCTAAATCATAACGATGCGTATCAAAAGCATGGTTAACCGCTTCTTCAGTTCTTTGGAGACGTGATATAATCCATTGATCCGCTAGAGAAAGAGTTACGTCTTCACCATTTTGACCACAATTCTGATCTTCTGTGTTCATCAACACATAACGGGTCGCGTTCCAAATCTTATTACAGAAATTACGATAACCTTCGAGGCGATTTAGATCGAACTTAATGTCTCGCCCACCTGACGCCAAAGAGCATAATGTAAAGCGCAATGCATCAGTACCGTATGCTTGAATACCGTCTGGATAGGCCTCTCTTGTTGCTTTTTCTACTTTTTTAGCTAATGCAGGCTGCATCATTCCAGATGTTCGTTTTGACACCAGCTCTTCAAGAGAAATACCGCTAATTAAGTCTAAAGGATCGATAACATTCCCTTTTGACTTAGACATTTTCTGACCTTTTTCGTCACGAATCAACCCCGTAATATACACGGTTTTAAAAGGGACTTTATCAGTAAATTTCAGCGTCATCATGATCATTCTGGCTACCCAGAAGAAAATGATATCAAACCCTGTAACCAGCACATCGGATTCACTGAACTTCAAAAAGTCTTCCGTTTCTTCCGGCCAACCTTGAGTAGCAAACGTCCACAAAGCAGAGGAGAACCAAGTATCAAGAACATCATTGTCTTGAGACAATTCTAAATCCGCTGACAATTGATATTTGGTTCGAACTTCTTCTTCACTATTACCAACGTAAAACTTACCTTCAGCATCATACCAAGCAGGGATACGATGCCCCCACCATAACTGTCGAGAGATACACCAATCTTGTAAGTCACGCATCCAAGAGAAATAAGTATTTTCCCATTGCTTAGGCACAAATTGAATATCACCGTTTTCAACGGCTTCGATAGCTGGTTTAGCTAAAGACTCAACCGCCACATACCATTGATTCGTCAGATACGGTTCAATGGCAACACCTGAACGGTCACCACGAGGTACTTTCAACTTGTGATCATCTACTTTTTCTAAGAATCCAAGCGCATCAAAGTCAGCCACAATCACTTTGCGTGCATCAAAGCGGTCCAATCCACGATATTTTTCAGGTGCAACATCATTAATCGCAGCGTCATCATTAAAGATATTAATCAGTGGCAAGTCATGGCGTTTACCCACTTCATTATCATTAAAGTCGTGCGCTGGTGTGATTTTTACACACCCTGTTCCAAATTCTTTATCCACATAGCTGTCTGCAATAATCGGAATACGACGGTCAACTAATGGCAATAATACTTCTTTACCAACCAAATCCGCATAACGCTCATCATCAGGTGCAACCGCAACGGCCGCATCTCCTAACATAGTCTCAGGACGAGTCGTTGCCACTACGATATAGTCTTTACCCTCTGCGGTTTTTACACCATCCGCCAATGGATAGCGGAAATGCCACATGAAACCATTCTCTTCTTCAGATAAGACCTCCAAATCTGAAATAGCTGTGTGCAATTTAGGGTCCCAGTTTACAAGCCTTTGACCACGGTAAATAATACCTTCATCGTACAAACGTATAAACACATCTTGTACCGCCGCCGACATACCTGGATCCATGGTAAAACGCTCTTTTTCCCACGCAACAGAATCACCAAGTACTCGCATTTGTCCTGAAATCGTCCCACCAGATTGCGCTTTCCAGTCCCATACTTTCTCAAGAAACTTTTCACGCCCTAAATCATGACGCTTAATACCATCAGCAAGCAACTGACGCTCTACCACCATTTGTGTTGCAATGCCTGCATGATCACTACCAGGCTGCCATAAAGCTTGCTTACCACTCATACGCTCACGACGAATCATAGCGTCCATTAAGGTATGCTGAAATGCATGCCCCATATGTAAGCTACCCGTCACATTAGGTGGTGGAATCATGATAGAGAAAGGAGTGCCATCACCTTGAGGGGAGAAGTAACCGGACTCTTCCCATTTTTGATAAATTGGCTGTTCAATTGTTTGAGGTTGGTAAGTTTTTTCCATTATGGTTTCTTAGACTTCTATATGTAATGAGATGAAAAAAGAATAACGATTGAGGTTAGTATAACGCGACAAAGGGAGATAAAAAAACAGGCAAAAGTAAGTAAACACCGAAGACAAGGCAAAACAGTAATTACAAAGGTCCATTTAATCGCTAATAATAGGATCGTCTCTACAAAAAATAGCTCACTCCACTAAAAAGAGCTCCGATTTATTAGCAAACCTTCAATCCTTTTTTGTAGATCTTTTATCAATATCTGATGTCAGTTCAGCCACAACATTACTGACAATAGTAGGAAGCAAACGTTCAATCACAGTACTAATGGCCTTATGCAGCTGAGCAGAGTCAAATTCTGTTAGCGATATTTTTTCAACGTCACTTGATGCTCTTGGAAGACCATTATCAGCGACCACACCCGTACAATCTTCTTGTGTAAACTCCTTCTCCATTTTATCTGATAAATGAACCTCTTGACTTACACTTAAAGAAACATGATCTCCGACTATATCCATTAGAATAGGGATATCATCTTGATTTCTTAACGCGGCTATCAAAACATTTTCATCAGGTTCAGCCACTAGGTTTTCGTGTTCTTGAGGAAGGTCTGACATAACAACGCCTAAGCAATAATTAAATTTATAAGAAGATGGATCAAATAACTCTCTCATTGCGAAGAGAAAAAGTCCACAAATGATCACCACCCATGATGATAAAAATCATCAAGATAGATAAAACCCAAAAACAACGTTTTAACTCGCTTTCAACTAAACACTTACTTTACATAAATAAAAATAGGCCGCATAAAACGCTCAATACGGCCTATTAACACTAATATTATAGTAAGCGAATACTATGCATTTTCTTTAGCAAGAAGGTATTGAGTTAATAAAGCCACAGGTCGACCACTCGCGCCCTTGGATGCACCACCAGCCCATGCGGTACCCGCAATATCAAGATGCGCCCATGGATAAGACTTTGTGAAACGAGACAGAAAGCATGCAGCCGTAACAGAGCCGGCTTCAGGACCACCAATATTAGCTATGTCTGCAAAGTTGCTATCCAGCTGCTGTTGGTACTCCTCATCTAAAGGCATTTGCCAAATTTTATCCGCTGAAGTTGTACTAGCAACGTGAAGATCGGCCGCAACCGTATCATTGTTTGCATACATACCAGAATTAACACTACCTAACGCAACGACACAAGCACCAGTTAAGGTTGCAATATCAACGACAGACTTAGGCTCGAAACGCTCAATATAAGTCAAAGCATCACATAGCACCAAACGCCCTTCAGCATCTGTATTTAAAATTTCAACCGTTTGGCCTGACATCGTTCTTACAACGTCACCTGGCTTAGTCGCCCTTCCACTTGGCATATTTTCTGCCGCCGCTACAACCGCAGTGATATTCATCTTTGGCTGTAATTCACAGATGGCTTTCATTGTGCCAAATACGCTAGCGGCGCCGCACATGTCATATTTCATTTCATCCATTTTCGCACCAGGCTTCAAGGAAATACCACCTGTATCAAAAGTAATACCTTTACCAAGTAATACATGAGGAGCATCACCTTCTTCACCGCCTTTATATTCCATTACAATTAAGTAGCTTGGTTGATCACTGCCACGACCAACTGAAAGCAAACATTGCATCCCTAACTCATCCATACGATTTTCATCTAACAGATCAATTTTTAATTTGTAATCGTCCCCTAGCTGCTGAGCTTGTGAAGCCAAATAACTTGGAGTACAAACATTACCTGGTAAATTACCTAATTGGCGAGCGTAATGGGAACCTTTCGCGGTTGCCACACCAATTTTAAGCGAATCTTCATCCGTACCTTGCAATAAAATGGTTTCCACATCAGGAGCAATTTCAGGTTCTTTCTTAAAGCCAATAAATTCATAAAAACCTTCGTTTACCCATTGAGCAACTAACGTCAATACATTGTTTTTTGAACGTTTTTTTATCGCAAGCTCAGAACTAGCAATCGCCACTGTTTTGTACGGCAATTTTTTTATTTGTGATGCTACCGATGCAATAACTTTTCGAGCTTGGGCATCAGATAATTCATCATCTTTACCTATACCAACAAGTAAAATTGGTTGAGCGAAATCTTGATTTGTCACTGGCAACAATAACGTCTCGGCCAACTTACCTGAAAATACTTTTGTCGCTCTTAACTGCTCAATACTGCCATCTAAACTTTCATTTAACCAACTTGTTGAATCCGGTAATGCAGAATCACTTGGAACAAAGGCCACAACCAAATCGGCTTGAACTGTAGAAAAACGATCGAATAATGCCGTGTTCATTTATAAACCCTCTAATTATAATTTCAAAAAAAACTGGATCATCACCATACTAGCACGTGATAATGGGGACTTTATATCTATTGTCAACTTTCTAAGTATTAACACATTACACAAATGAGGTACTCTTGATATTATTCAGATACTTAGCAAAAGAAGTTCTAGTATCAACGGCAGCTGTTTCACTTATATTACTTTTGATCATTATAAGTGGTCGTTTTGTCAGTTACCTAGGTAGAGCTGCAGAAGGGAAAATGACGTTTGAGTTTCTCTTCATCATTTTGGGGTTTCATATACCCAGCTTCGCTCAGATGATTTTGCCACTCGCTTTTTTCCTCTCACTGCTTTTGGCTTACGGCCGCTTGTACGTTGAGAATGAAATGTCCATTTTATTCTCTTGTGGCGTAAGTAAACTAAAATTAACGGGGTACACCCTGGGAATTGCTTCCATTGTCATGATACTAAATGCCATCTTAACTTTTTGGATTGCACCAGCAAGCGAATATCAGGTAGAGCAAGCGGCCCAGCAACAAAATCAACTAACCGCCTTTGACTTTGTTAAACCAGGTCGTTTTCAAGGAAGAGGACAAAAAACCACGTACGTTGCCAGTTTAACTCCGAATGAAGGCTGGATGAATGACGTATTCATCTCAGATTTCATTAGAATGAAGGGGCAGGACATTCCTGTGCAAACCCTTGCTTCCTATGTAGAACAAGTAAAAATAGATGATGAAGGAGGAAGAAATTATTTAATATTTAAAGAAGGTACTCGGTATGAAGGAACACCAGGGACAAGTAATTATAAAGTCACCTCTTTTGATACCTATGCAGTTCGCCTAGAGGACACTGAAAAAGAGGACATAACCGATATTGTTACTCGCTCAACCCGCTCCATTTGGAATAGCTCTAATTTGGAAGAGTATGTAGAAATGCAATGGCGTATCGCTATCGTAGTGATGATCCCTATTCTTGCGGTGATCGGAGTCGCTCTAAGCCATGTAAATCCTAGACAAGGGCGCTTTTTTAAGCTTTTACCAGCCATCGTATTAGTGATTATTTATTTAGGTATGCTAATTTGGGCTAGAACAGCACTAGACAAAGGAACCATTCCATCCAAATTTGGACTGTGGTGGGTGCACGGCATTTTCCTAACTTTAGCGATCATGCTGCTATTACAATTTATTGGGTTCACCTTTACAAAACAGAGAAAGCATCAGTGAAAAAACTCGATCGTCATATAGGATTAGGGATATTTTGGGCCTTTTTAATCGTCGCTTTTGTCCTATTAGGAATAGACTTTGTTTTAACTTTTATTGATCAAGTTAAAAAGGTAAATACGTCATTTCCCATTAGTTCGCTTTTAGAAGTACTTATCTTCCGCCTCCCTGGTAAGTTCACTGACTATATCCCAATCGCTTCATTAATAGGAACGCTCATTGGACTAGGCTCCATGGCCGCAAACTCTGAACTCACAGTAATACGTGCCGCCGGCATACCCTTATGGCGAATAGGTTACTCTGCCATTAAGCCAATATTACTCATTTCTGCTTTTGGCATGGTAATCACTGAGTACATAGCCCCTGAAGCAAGACAAAAAGCCGACTTAATTGAGAAGCTAAGAAACCAGCAAGACAACCAGTTTTCTCTTACTGGTGGTGTTTGGATCCGCTCAGAGGAAAAATTTATTTATATTAATGCAGCCGATAAAGATGGCACGCTATATGGCCTACAGATCTTTACACCTGACGGGCAAAAGCTCACTCAAATAAGCAAGGCAAACACAGCCACACCTCTTTCTAATAACCAATGGGAGCTGCACTCAACCAGGACAACACGCTTTTTGGAGACATCTATTGAAACAACACAAGCTCAAACTAGCGTGTGGGAGACATCGCTAAAACCTGAGCATTTATTCCTTGCTGCCCAAGAGCCAGAATCACTCTCTTTAAGTCAGTCAAATCAATATCAGTCCTATTTAGAACGACAGGGGCTTGACAACACTCAATACAAATTAGAATTCTGGAGCAAAGCGCTCAGCCCTCTAGCCTCGATTGCACTCGTCATCGTAGCCCTGTCTAGCGTATTTGGCCCCCTAAGGTCATCTACAATGGGAGGCCGAATATTCTCTGGTGTTATGATTGGCTTGGTATTTCAAAATGGACTCAGCTTGTTTGGTAAAATGAGTTTAGCGATTGGGTTCTCTCCCTTAATAGGTGTAATTACACCTATTATGATTTGCTTTATCATAGGTCTTATTCTTATGCGCAGAGTTAGCTAGTTTTTTTATTCTTTTTATGATCAATAAAAACCAATTTGGTATGGCTTAGTTTGTCATGCCAAGATCGGTTCTCTTTATCAAATAAACACCATAAAAAACCCAAACCCAAAGCCCCCCATGAAACAATAGAAAAAACAAACCTCGCACTGGCTTGTCGTAACGTCACCTTGCCCCCTCTTCAGACACAACCTGAATTTTCCAAACTTGCATACCCAGTGTCTGTCCAGGGTGACACCAGAATTTCACAAAAAAGCCCCATGCAACGAGTAATAACAGCCAAAACATCCATGGGCCTTCAACGGCAGCCCCATCATTCAGCAAAACGGCCCCCCATCCCAAAATAAAATACAGAGCCAACAATAGAAAGCTATCGTATAAAGCAGCAGCAAAGCGCCGCCACAGTTTTACCCTTATTAGATCCATAGTTTTTGTCACTTTATTAAAATTCATTTAGATATAATGCCTGTACAAATATTCCACAATTCAGTTTCTTGAGCATCCTAATGGCAATACCCTATTTAACTCGCAGTCAATGGTTTAAAGCATCGTGGTTATTTAGCTTAACCTGCATTATTTTAGCTTATTTTATGGCATCTCAATACCTACCGTATATACAAGTATTAAGTCCATTAGGAACTGTCTATTTAAGTACGGCTTTTATTGGGCAAATTGGCATTATAGGCATAGTCATTACTTTACCAATATCCTTACTCACTTTCGCAATCAAAAACAGAGTGATCAACGCACTTCTTCTTTGGCTTAGTGCATCCTCACTCCTGTTACTACTCGTTCTTGACACTCAAGTCTACTCTTTGTACCGCTTTCATTTAAGTGGCTTTATTTGGAACCTTGCGTTTGGAGAAGGAGGCAGCCAAATCATCAACTTCTCTTGGTATTCCCTTATATTAACCAGTGCAGGGGTGCTATTTATATTTGGTATAGTATTGACTCTGCTACTTATGTCATTAAGCAGAGTCTCTAAGAACCAAAAAAACCCATCATTAGATACTTCCTTTTGATTCTAATCAGTTTTTTAAGCGCAAATGCTATCCACGTTTGGTTTGATGCTCATGGTAACACTGAAATACGAGGAATGACTCGCCACCTACCACTTTATCAACCCGCTACGGCGGTGCGCTTTATGGCTAAACAAGGTTGGATTGATGCACATCAAGTAAATCAACAAGCGTCACTGAAACGCAACCATAGTAATTCAGATTTATCTTACCCAAAGGCGCCTTTTTTAACTAATATAAGCGAACAACCAAATATTATCTTTATTGCTATTGATGCATGGAGAGCGGATACCTTTGATAGGGACACGACACCCAACACGTTCCAATTAACAAAAGACAAGAATGCGCAATATTTTAAAGACCATCACAGTGGAGGCAATGTCACAAAAGGCGGTATTTTTAGCCTGTTTTACGCCCTTCCACCCACTTATTGGGATGCTTTTACCGCCGCTCAGCAAGCTCCCGTATTCTTTCAAACATTACAGAATGCTGGCTATAACACAGGGATATTTGGTTCTGGGCCATTAATAAATCCTAGCTTCCATCGTAATGTCTTTAGTAGCATAGAAAACCTTACTACTATGACTGAAGGTGATACCGCGTCCCAGAGAGATATACAGATGGTTAGCAACTTTCAAACCTTTTTAGATCAAAATCAGCAAGAACCTTTCGTTGGCTTTCTTTTCTTTGATGCGGCACACGGATATGCACCACCAGAAGATTATGAGCCCAAATTCACCCCCTATTGGGACAGAGTAGACCACATTAAATTAGGGCCAGATTTCGATCCTGTTCCATATAAAAACCGATACAAAACAGCCTTACACTTTGTTGATAGTCAAATAAAAAACGTCATTGAAGATTTAAAACAAAGAGACCTATATAACAATAGTATTATTATCATTACATCAGATCATGGTGAGGAATTTAATGAAACCAAACTAAACTATTGGGGACATGGGAGTAACTTCACGCCTAATCAAACACAAGTACCACTGCTCATTATATGGCCAGAGAAATCCGCCCAAACAATAGAATATCGCACTAGTCATTACGACATCGTACCAACGTTATTACAAGAGGCATTCAAGGTAACAGAGCCTATGGAAAGCTACAGTAGCGGTCACTCACTATTTAAAGAAGGGGGCAGAGACTGGCTATTAGTACACAGTTATTTCAATTACGGAGTCATAATGAAAGATAGGATAATTACCACTTACCCCACTGGCCAATATGAAGTTACTGATATTAACCTGCAGCCGTCAGAACTCCCCATGCCAGCAGCAACGACAATAGAAGTACTTAATGAAATAAGCCAATTCTATAAATAAGAACACTGACATAGAGAGGAATACAGAGTAAAAAAGCATTCGTTTACTTTTACTCTGTATAATATTACTTCTCTCGATTCATATATTGCTCAATCCTAAATAACGCCTCTGCTAAACGATCCTCATCACATGTATAAGCAAAGCGCACATACTTTTGCGCATTATGAAAACCAAAATCATCTCCAGGGGTGAGGGCAACGTAATACTCTTCCAGCAATCCTAAACACCATGACATGGCGTTATCCGTTATGTGAGATACATCCACAAATACATAAAATGCACCTTGAGCAGGTGCCACTACAGGCAGCCCTAAACGCGCCAACCCAGCCAACAAAAAGAGGCGACGCTTATCTAAAGTCTGACGTCGTTTTTCACATTCTTCTAATACAGCTGGCTGAAGCGCTTGAATTGCGGCATATTGAGATACCGTTGGAGCTGAAATAAATAGGTTTTGAGCAAGCTTTGTCGCACCTTCAATCGCCCATTCAGGAACGACGATCCATCCTAATCGCCAACCAGTCATAGCAAAGTACTTGGAAAAACTATTAATCACAAAGATATCCTCAGAAATAGACAGGGCGGTCATATCTTCTCCCTCGTATACCAAGCCTTGATAGATTTCATCCACCATAAGGTGTCCACCTAGTTCTTCAACTTTTTCCAGAGCCCCTTCAAGATAAGAACGATCTAAGACAGCCCCCGTTGGATTAGAAGGTGATGCCAACCATAAGCCAGTCGTTTTATCATCCCAGTGAGTTTCAACATCATCTAAATCGATGGCAAATTGAGTTTCCGAATCGGTCTTAATTAATTTGGCTTCAGCACCTACTTGCACCAAAAAATGACGGTTGCATGGATAACAAGGGTCAGGCATCAAAACATTATTACCGCTATCTACCATCAAGGAAGACAACAATATTAATGCACCAGAAGCACCTGGAGTGACAACAATCCTCTCAGGAGCCACTGTCGTTTTGTATTTAGTCTGATAGTGCAAAGCAATCGCCCGCTTTAACTCAGGTAAACCAGTCGCTGAGGTGTAGCCTGTGTTATGCTTTTGAATAGCATCAATGCCTGCCTCTGCCACGGAAGACTCAGCAACAAAATCCGGCTCACCTACCTCTAGGTGAATAACATCCCTGCCCTTAGCCTGTAACATTTTGGCTTTATCTAAAATTGCCATAACGTGAAATGGCGCAATTTCTTCAACTCTTTTCGCTAGTTTTCCCATGATTTGCTTAAATTCCTCAGATAAATCACCCTTTTTCAAAAAGGATTGACAGAAAGTGTTAAAAGGTGTGGTTTCATGATCAATAATTTGATAAGTTTTCCGCCCTCAATATACCACCCTTAATTATTGTTTACAGGTTAGCTTAAAAACAACCTGCGAAGTGAGGCAAATGAACATGCCAAATATGAATCCAGAATCATTAATGAAAGACTTCACTCCTTATCAAGCGAAGGCTGATGAAGAGTATATGAACGAAGCTCAACGCGAGCACTTTATAAATATTCTAAGGAACTGGAAACAGAACTTAATGGAAGAAGTTGATCGTACCGTTCATCACCTTCAAGAAGAAGCCGTTAACTATGCCGATCCAAATGATCGAGCAAGCCAAGAAGAAGAGTTCAGTTTAGAGCTTCGTACTCGTGACCGTGAGCGTAAGTTGGTGAAGAAGATCAACAAAACGATAGAAAAAATCGAAGAAGATGATTATGGCTTCTGCGATCATTGCGGCATAGAAATTGGCATTCGTCGTTTAGAAGCGCGCCCTACTGCTACTCTTTGTATTGACTGCAAAACCCTTGCAGAGATCAAAGAAAAACAAGTAGGTCGCTAATCTAAATAGCCTCTAGACAAGCCACTCTAAAAGCATGCATAGTCACTATGTAGGTCGGTTTGCACCCTCTCCAACAGGGCCTCTGCACTTGGGGTCTTTAGTGAGTGCTCTAGCCAGCTATTTAGACGCTAAAAAGAATCATGGCAAGTGGCTTATTAGAATTGAGGATGTTGATCAGACTCGTTGTAAGCCTCTTTATACAGAGGCCATAGTAAGCTGCTTATCAAGTTATGGCCTAGAAAGTGACGGCCCTATCGCTCTACAATCTGAACGTTCTCATATTTATCAAGATCATCTAGACATACTTAAAAAACAGCACCAAGTATTCCCCTGTAACTGCACGCGACAAACACTTCAAAGTAACAACAATCAGCATATTGGAGCCTGTAATAGCGACATAGAACAACCTCATTCTTGGAGATTACTGAGTCAAGAAGCCCAACTACACCATCAAGATCCTATCCAAGGCAATCTGCATTTTTCTCTAAATAAACAAACAAATTGCCCCGTATTAAAACGTAAAGACCAATTTTTCTCCTATCAATTAGCCGTAGTCATTGATGATCATCTACAGAAAATAACACATATTGTTAGAGGCGCTGATTTACTAGATACCATGGACACCCAACTTTACCTCTATACACTCTTTAATTGGCAGCCCCCTAGCATAGCTCACACTCCTCTTATTTTAGATATCCACAAACAAAAAATAAGTAAACAAAATCATGCCCGCGCCCTACCTCATGGAGAACTCAGTATTTTAAAAACCGCCCTTTCTTATTTATGCATTCCAGAAAGCCATAGTTGTTCCATTCAAGAAACACTTATCCATGCCATTCAACACTGGACTCCAGGCAATTTAAAACAACAAACACATTTAGAAATCAAAACCGAACACGCCCACCTAGCCACACAAAATTAAGTTCAAAAAAACACAACAGACCCCTCCTACAAGTTTTATGCTCAAAGTGTATAATCGTTACACTGCGTTACCATTAGTGACATTCAACCTATTGGCAATACTTTCATATACAATGGCTACCTAAATGCAAAACATTCTACTCATACATCCAACAAGTTCTTTATTAAGCGCCGCAACGGAGTGGCTATCACGTAGCGGGTTTCACGTTACCTCATCTGACAATGTCAATCAGATACAAACAACCCACGACATAAATACAATTGATTTAATCTTAATCGACTCTAAGACACTTCCAGACGAAACCATCAACTTCAGTCTCTCCCCTTGCCCAATCATTGTATTAGACCAATACCCTACGATAGACAAGGCTGCGCTTATGATCAAAGAAGGCGCTCAGGATTATTTACAATTACCTATAACGGCTGAAAAGCTGTTAGAAAACATCATCAACCTATTTGACAAAAGCTCCTCAAAGACCAACTTATTTGCTAATACCGGAAGCAAAGATGAAGCACTCCATTTACAAATTCTAGCTAATGGCATTATTGGCAGCAGCCCTTCAATGCAATCACTCTTCAGTGACATGCAAAAAATATCTGGCACAGACGTTACCGTACTTATTAGAGGAGAATCTGGCACAGGTAAAGAGCTAGTAGCAAAAGCACTACACAACCTCAGCCATAGAAAGAATCAACCCCTCATTAGCGTTAACTGCGCAGCCATTCCAGAAAACCTGATTGAATCAGAGCTATTTGGACATGAAAAAGGCGCCTTCACCGGAGCCATTAGTGCTAGAGACGGATTAATCTTCGCGGCCAATAACGGTACGCTATTCCTAGATGAGATTGGAGAACTCCCCCTAGAGGCCCAAGCACGATTATTGAGGGTATTACAAGAGGGAGAAATCCGTCGCGTTGGCGCAGTCTCATCTACTCACGTGAATATTCGCTTGGTCACGGCCACTCACCGGAACTTACAAGAGATGGTCTCTCAAGGGCTGTTTCGAGAAGATTTGTATTATCGGCTGTACGTTATGGAATTAATTCTTCCTCCTCTAAGAGAGCGAGGGGATGATATTTCTTTAATTGCAGAAACCCTGCTTTATAAGGCCTGTGAAAAACACCACAAAACCAAACTTCAATACACCAAAGAATTTGATCAAGCCATTAGAGCCCACAATTGGCCAGGGAATGTTCGAGAATTAGAGAATGCGATTGAACGAGCAACCATATTAAGTGACTCTCACAAAATAGACCCTTTCAACTTAAAAATTCCACAACCAACACAACAAACTAAAAATCCTAAAGAAGAAAATCAAATAAATGACAACCTCACTCTTGATGGCTACCTGAAATACGTCATATTAAGGAAACAAAATGCATTAACAGAGACTCAACTTGCACATTCTTTGGGCATTTCAAGAAAAAGCTTATGGGAAAGAAGACAAAAGCTAGGGATACCCAGAAAAGTAACAACAAAAAGTAACACTTGATACGATAATACCCACATTTCTTTCATTAAAATTGTAACTTTTGTCATGAAAAAAACAAAAAAACCTTACACATCATAAAGATAGTAAAACTGGCACAGCTTATGCTCTATTACGGACACAACGATAACAAGATAGACCATAATAAAAATAAGTTAGTCGTCGAAATGCGTTCCAAAAAATAAAAATAAAAACACAGGAACACCTTAGCCTCTTAAAATAAAAATAAGAACTTGAGGCTAGGGATAGAAAAATCGCTTTGGATAATTGATCTTTTTAGATATGTAAGCCTTCGGGCAATGAAAACATTGCAATAATAAAAATAAGTTTTGAGTAGAACTGCAATAGCAGCACCAACTCTGTTTTCGGAACTAATATCTTCATGTATCCAAAGCGATTATTTTGTTTATCGCTTTCCTACCCCCTACTTTTCATACTTCTTCATACACCTTTTATTTCAAGTGAAAAATTTGTCTTAGACGTGTAAAATACATCTGTCGTCAATTTAATAGTCTGTATTCCAATGCTAACAGGATTTAAATATCTAGCTAAAAAGGCAAGTTCACTCTTTGCTACCAAATCAGCAACGTATCCGATAGTGATACCGCGAGACAAACACACTCTATCACGCTCAGGTCTTAGTCCAAATGCGATAAAAGTGCTTTATCGTCTTAACAAAGAAGGCTTTGACGCTTACCTAGTAGGCGGCTGTGTCAGAGATCATCTGATCGATATTGAACCTAAGGACTTCGATGTCGTTACTAATGCCACCCCTGAAGAAGTCCACGCTATTTTCTCCAATTCCCGACTGATAGGAAGACGCTTTCGATTAGTACATGTTACCTATGGTCGAGAAATCATCGAAGTATCTACTTTTAGAGCTAACTCAGCCCCAACAGATGAGTCCAAAGAGATAAATGGAGATAGCGGCAACTTAAAAGGCAAAGATTCAGCACGGTCCGCTCACGGAATAATCCTCAGAGACAATGTCTGGGGAGACATAGAGCAAGATGCTCAGCGCCGAGACTTCACTTTTAACGCACTCTATTACAATGTCGCGGACTTCAGTATCCATGATTATTGTGGCGGACTTGAAGACATTCAAAAACAACAGGTGAGAATGATTGGCGATGCCAGCCAGCGGTATCAAGAAGACCCGGTACGAATGCTAAGAGCGGTTCGTTTCGCGGCTAAGCTCAATTTTGAAATCGAGCCAAATACAGCTAACCCAATCAAAGATATGGCTCACTTGCTAGACCACATTCCACCAGCAAGACTCTTTGAAGAAGTACTAAAACTACTGGGAAGTGGTAATGGTGTCGCAACCTACCATCTTTTACGAGAATATGGCTTATTCCGCTATTTGTTTCCTGAAACCGATGACCTTATTCGTAGTAATTGGAAAAACCCACACATTGATGTCGAAAAATTCATTTTACAAGGCCTAAAAAATACTGATAATCGAATTCAAGAAGGCAAGAGCACTGCGCCGTACTTCTTATACGCCATTCTACTTTGGCCAAAAGTACTTCATCGCCACACAGAATTTTTAGCTCAAGGATTGCCGGAAACACCGGCTTTGCACCAAGCCGCCTCTCTTGTCTTAGATAACCAAGTTGCCCATACATCGATACCAAGACGCTTCTCAACACCTATGAGGGAAATCTGGGATTTACAATTCAGACTGCCAAAACGGTTTGGAAAAAGAGCATTTACCCTTGAGCAGCACCCAAGATTTAGAGCGGCCTTCGATTTCATTCTTATTCGAGAAGAAAGCGGTTCGGATCTAGATAACCTGGGATCTTGGTGGCAAGATTTTCAAGATGCAAATGATAAGGGTCGATTAGATTTAATAAACAAAGCAGACCCATTAAAAAATGGTAAGAAACTCCCTGCTAAACGCCGCCCTCGCCGCCGCAAACCCAATTCAAAAAGAGTAATCAGTTCGGTAGATAGCGGAGATTCTGTGTCTCATGAATAAAGTATATATTGGGCTAGGAAGCAATCTAAATAACCCTCTAGAACAATTAGAAAGTGCATTAAAGGAATTACGTGATCGAACAGACATACATAACCTGTCTGTTTCTCCCTTTTATTCTAGCAAACCTGTAGGACCTCAAGATCAACCTGACTTTGTCAATGCTGTGGCTATGTTTTCAACAACACTAAAGCCAATTGAGATACTCGATACCCTACAAGCAATAGAACACTCCCATCATAGAGTTAGAGAGCGACATTGGGGGCCAAGAACGCTCGATTTAGATATACTACTTATTAATAATGACATCATATCATTACCAAGATTGACTGTGCCTCATCCTTATATGCTAGAGCGCGGTTTTGTAATTAAGCCACTCGCAGACATTACACCACAAATGCTATTATCAAACGGCAAAACTGTAGAAGAGCATTTACACCAAATCAACACAACCGACTTAGTCTGTTTATAAGAAGAAAACTATGTACGCTGACCACTCAAAGAAAAAACTTAGTAACCCTGTCACCCTTAGCCATTTAAAAAAAATGAAGGCTGAAGGAGAGAAGTTTACTTGTCTAACGGCCTACGATGCGACTTTTACCCATATTATGAATGAAGCTGGCATTGAAACAATTCTAGTAGGTGACTCTTTGGGCATGGTCATACAAGGACAAGATAGTACTCTCCCAGTGACAATAGAAGAAATGTGCTACCACGTGAGAGCCGTTAAACGCGGTAATAGTAATGCCTTTTTATTAGCTGATATGCCTTTTATGAGCTATAGCAAACCGGAATTAGCTCTTGATAACGCCGCAAAACTCATGCAGGCAGGAGCTAATATGGTCAAGCTAGAAGGAGGAAGCTGGCTTTGCGATACCGTCCAACTTCTATCCCAAAGAGGCATTCCCGTCTGCGCTCACCTTGGATTAACCCCTCAAGCCGTACACAAGCTAGGAGGGTACAAGGTTCAAGGGAAAAGTGACTCTGCCGCCGAGCAAATTAAGCAAGACTCTATCGACCTTGTAAATGCGGGCGCTGACATCCTTCTATATGAATGTATCCCAACAGAGCTCGGAAAAGAGATCACAGACATGGTTAATGTACCCACTATCGGTATTGGGGCTGGACAACACACAGATGGCCAAGTACTCGTTTTACATGACATGATTGGCATCAATCTCGGTAAACGCCCAAGATTTGTGAAGAATTTTTTAACCGATGGCCGCTCCATTCAAGAAGCATTCGAAGCCTATGCACAAGAAGTGAAAGAACAAACATTCCCTGCAAATGAACACGGTTTCTAACTATGAGAACATGCCACACAGTTAAAGAATTAAGAGCGGCACTAAAAACAGAACGACTAAAGGATAGAAGCATCGTATTTGTACCGACCATGGGCAACTTACATGATGGCCACATGAGCCTTATTCGACGAGCACAAAATGAAGGCGATATTATTGTTGCTTCTATTTTCGTTAATCCAATGCAATTTGGCGCCAATGAGGATATTGAACGCTACCCAAGAACACTCGCAGAAGACCAAGCACTGCTTCAGGAAAATGGCTGTAATTACCTCTTCGCTCCAGATGCCCTGGAAATGTATCCAGACGGAAAACGTAGCCAAACGCAAATAGAAGTTTCTGGAATATCAAATATACTATGTGGTGCCAGCCGTCCAGGTCACTTTGTTGGCGTGGCAACTGTAGTAACCAAGTTATTTAATATTGTTCAACCTGACACCGCTATTTTTGGCGCAAAAGATTTTCAACAACTCAAAGTCATTGAAAATATGGCAAGAGACCTTAGCTCCAACATTCGGGTTATAGGTGAAAAAATTGCTCGAGCGAAAGATGGCCTTGCATTAAGTTCTCGCAATGGTTACTTATCTCCTGACGAACGAGCGATTGCTCCCGCCATTTATAAAAGCCTGCAAGTTGCGGAAGCTGAAATAAAGTCAAAAAAATATTCATTTGAAGAGATTAGCGAGCGCGCACAACAGCGATTAGAAAAAGCCGGATTCACAAGAGACTATTTTGAAATTCGTTCACAGCACTCATTAAAAAAGCCAACTCAGGATGAGAAAGAATTGGTCATTTTAGTCGCCGCTTATTTAGGAAAAGCAAGACTTATAGACAACTTATGCATCACGTTACACTAATTTATAACGTACTTTAGGAGAGAGAAATGACGTCACCTACGCATCTATCTGCTTGGATAGCATTATCTGAACATCGTAAGGAAATCGACGCAACCAGCATCCAGCAAATTTTTAGCGCTCAACCCGACCGAATCACAAAATGCACCGCCGTAGCCGCTGGCTGGACGTTAGATTTCTCAAAACATCGCGCCTCATCAAAAACCTTCTCGCTTCTAACAAAGCTAGCAAAAGAAGCTAGCATTGAATCTCTCCGAGAGAAAATGTTTCGAGGAGACAATATAAATGCAACCGAAAATCGCAGCGTGTTACACACAGCGTTAAGAGCAAGCCATGCTAAAGATTCTTTATTGATCGATGGCAATAATGTTTTAGCAGAAGTACGATCCACCCTAAAACAAATGGAAAAATTCATTTGGCAGCTGCAAAGCGGGCAATGGAGAGGATACTCAAATAAAAAAATTACCGATGTTGTATCGATTGGAATCGGAGGGTCCTACTTAGGACCTAAAGTCGTTACCGAAGCGCTCAAACCGTATGCTCAAAGCACTATTCGAGTGCATTACATTGCCAATATCGATGGCTCTGATATAACCGAAAAATTAAAGAAACTTGACCCTGAAACAACCCTATTCATCGTTTCATCTAAATCCTTTGGCACCTTAGAAACTCTATATAATGCCAATGCATCAAGAGAATGGTTTTTAAGAAATGGAGGACCAGAAAGCAGTGTTCATAAACACTTTGCCGCAGTCAGCTCCAATGTCAAAAAAGCCGTTGAATTTGGCATCGCGGAAGAAAATATTTTTCCTATGTGGGATTGGGTTGGTGGCCGTTATTCTCTTTGGTCTGCCATTGGCTTACCGATTGCCGTTGCTGTCGGTATGGAAAACTTCCGTGAACTCCTTAAAGGCGCCCACGAAATGGACAGCCACTTTCAGACGGCCCCATTAGAAGAAAACCTTCCAGTAATCATGGGTACTCTAGGTATATGGTATAGCAATTTTTATGGAGCTCAATCACATGCGCTTATCCCTTATGACCATTATTTAAGAGCTCTCCCTGCCCACATCCAACAGCTCGACATGGAGAGCAATGGTAAAGCTAACCTACAGGATGGGTCCGCAACAGAAATAGATACAGGTCCAATTATTTGGGGCGGTGCAGGTACAAATGGTCAACATGCTTATCACCAGTTACTGCATCAAGGCACCCGTTTAGTTCCTGTAGATTTTATCGCACCGCTCACCACTCACAACCCAGTCAATGACCACCATACTCAGCTATTCGCTAACTGCGTTAGTCAATCACAAGCATTGATGGTAGGAAAAACGTTATCACAGGCAAAAGAAGAGCTGAAAAAAAGCGGAGCTTCTGCAGAGCAAATTGAGAAAACGGCACCTCATAAGGTCATTCAAGGTAATCGCCCAAGTAACACTCTACTAACAGATAAGCTGACGCCATTTACTGTTGGTTCATTAATCGCCCTATATGAACATAAGACGTTTGTACAGGGTGCGATTTGGGGGATTAACTCGTTTGACCAATGGGGTGTAGAATTAGGAAAAGAGCTAGGTACGGACATAGCCGAAAGATTAGCATCTAACTCTGATAATTCAGCTCTTGACCCCTCCACTCAAAATTTAATAGCTGCGTTCAAGAAGGCACAATCTTAGTTGGACAAGCATAAATAGATTTACCTTAGTCCAAAAAAACACCCACCTTTATACTTCAAAAGTGGGTGTTTTTTTATTGCAGAATCATGCACTCACTCTGCATCAACATTACGCACTAATCTAAGTGACGCAGAAAAATTTAAACGCTTTGCCTCGACTCTCCCATGAATAAATTCAACAGTCCATATATTGTCACGAAAAACATCTTTTACCGGAGTAGAGGTAAAAAAACTAACGATAGGAGTATTGGGAAACACAGCTAAATTCACAGCAGGTCGGTAGCATTGCGCCTCAATAATTGACCTCAACTCTTTAACGTTAGGCATTCTCCAATCATTAAATCCAGCAAAACCTTCTCCCGAATTTAAAATTTCAATACTTCTTAAAAAGACATCCCAAAATGCCGTATCTACACTACCTTCCGAACAACTATCTCCAGACAAACCTTCAGGGCATTGCTTCCACATTAAACGTGTTTTTAAATCGGTAACGGTTGCGTCTGCATTCAATATAAAACGCGTCGTTGGCGTGCTAGCAACGAGATTGTCTGGTTTACAATTCACCTGTTGCTCAGCATAAGCTGACGACCAATACCCCAGGCAACCTAAAAAGATAACGTTAACCACTCTTGTCCACATAATCATTCCCCACTCACTAGACGAACAGAACGTCCTGCAACCTTAGATTCAGATAGAAGAAGGCTACCAGAGGTAAGTGTTGCTGCATTTTTTACATCAAACAAAACCACCCACGCTTTATGACTCTCTGTATTTTCTGGGTCCGTACCATTGGTCCAAAACTTAGCACCTGAAGCAATACTAGGAAAATACTCAGTATCAATAGATGGAGAACTATTTCCAAAATGCACTAACCCGAGTAATTCACTGGGTGTTGGCATGCGCCAGTTTTCAAGACCACATAACTTACTTGTATTTACGCGCTCGACAAATGCTTGAGTATTACACAAGTTTTCATCGTCCGATGTATAACCAAAACACGCAGCCGACTGAGTATCATCATTCCCAGGATCACGACCATTTTCAGCGGTATTAGAGTTATACCAACTAAAGATATCATCTATATCATGCAGACCTTGATCCGCCTTAAAGCCGTTACCTCCCTGCTTAACTTCCCACACTAAGCCAGTAACATTATCTTGAACACAATTCCAAAAGGGAGCGTCCTTCTCTAAAGGTGACCCCAATGAATCCAGCTTAGTATAGTTAAAACCGACAGCCCCATCTTCATTATCATTATTTGTAGCATCTAACCCTTCTGAACAATCCTGTAGCTCAAAAAATGTACCGCTACAATCTGCATTATGATTTCCAGTTGCATTCGAATTAGTCGCATAATCTGGAAAATCAATACCGAAATCAATTCCGGTATCATTCAATGAGGCGGAAGTAACCCCCGAAGCCGCGGCCTTTGGTGTCGCGGAGGCTTCATTACTTATCAACCCTTCGATACCAGAAACTATGGCGGTTACTACAAAAAAATGAGGGAGGTCATTCACTAAACCACCGACAGTGGTCGACGTTAATACATTGCCCTCTACAAATGTCCCGGTTTCTAAAGACGCATAATTCACGACATCAGATAATGTCGAAAAACTTTCTGTCGCATAATACAAATTATATGAAGAAGCATTCTCCACTTCAGTCCAGGTTAACTCAACGCTCTGATTTCCGGCTACGGCCATCAAATTTTGTGGGGAGCCATTATCCGCTGCAGGCGTTGCCTTTACTTCAGCACTTCGGCCACTCTCACCAACATTATTGACGGCAGTGATTGTAAAGAAATACTCACTCCCATTTGTCAATCCGGTAACTTCAGAGCTTACGCCTGAAAGACTACCGATAATACGACCATCAGCCAAAGCAACAACCTCGGATAAACTAGATAGTCCAGCCATACTTTCTAGCGCGTAATAAACCGTGTAACTTGCGGCCCCATCGACCGCAGACCAAGACAAATCTACGGCCTCATTTTTAGCCGCAGCATTGAGTGAACCAACAGTCTTAGGCAAGCTAACAGCGTTGTCTCCAGACGAAACCTCTTCACTTGTTGCATCATCTGTCCCGGCATTATCTTCTACGGTACCAGTATCCGTTCCCCCTTCTGATGATGAGCTATTATCACTACCCCCTTCTGGCGTACCACAACCAAGCAAGCCAAAAACAATAACAATAGGGAAAATCCAAAAAAAGTTTTCATAATCCACTCAACGTTTGTAATTCAGCAACAATAGATACATGAGCTCAAAGTATGCCCATCATTCAAACCTATAAACACACTACTAAAGCGTATCGACATAACAAGGCTATTCTTTATTTAAAACAAAAAAAAGCAGAGTGATTAAACTCACTCTGCTTTTCTAAATTGCCAACCTAATAAACAACTATTAAATGTGTTCTACTTTCTCTATTTCGTAGATCACTTCACCACTTGGAATTTTAATAGTTACTTCATCGCCTTCCATTTTACCGATAATCGCTTTTGCAATAGGAGATGCGTAAGAAATTTGTTTTTTCTTAACATCCGCCTCGTCATCCCCAACTATACGATAAACAACCGTACCTTCCGTATCCACGTTAAATAAGGTAACGGTAGCGCCAAACACTACTTTTCCCGTGTAAGGAATCGTTTTGACGTCGATAACTTGAGAATCAGCAAGCTTACCTTCGATCTCTTTTATACGACCTTCAGCAAAGCCTTGCTCTTCTCGTGCAGCATGATATTCCGCATTCTCTTTTAAATCACCGTGTTCACGAGCTGTCGCGATATCAGCAATGATTCGAGGACGCTGGACAGTTTTCAAGTTGTTTAATTCTTCACGAAGTGTTGCTTCGCCAACAACTGTCATTGGTACTTTTCTCATTATTACCCCAAATGCAAATCTTGCAATCTTCTTACCTTAGTTTCCCCTTTAAGGCCAATCGCCAAGCTTGTCGCTTCTGCACCAGCCAGCGTTGTAGTGTAACAAACCTTGCGCTGTAATGCTGTACGGCGAATAACCGATGAGTCCGCAATCGCTTGCGTACCTTCCGTTGTATTAATAATGTAGTCAATATCACCATTTTTCAACATATCGACAATATGAGGGCGACCTTCATTAACTTTATTTACTTTTACAACTGAAATCCCTTTATCTTCTAAGAATTTCGCCGTGCCACCCGTTGCAACAACCTCAAAACCATAAGATATTAAGCGCTCAACGACGGCAACAGATTTTTCTTTATCCATATCTCGCACACTTATAAAAGCACGACCGGAAGTTGGCAGCACAGTACCGCCACCCAAAACAGCCTTACCAAACGCTTCAGCAAAGGTATCACCGATACCCATAACTTCACCTGTAGACTTCATTTCTGGGCCTAAGATAGGATCAACACCTTGGAATTTATTAAATGGGAATACCGCTTCTTTAACACTAAAGTAACTTGGGATAATTTCTTCAGTAAAGCCAAGCTCATCTAACGATTTACCAGACATAACTAAAGCCGCAACTTGAGCCAAAGAACGACCGATACACTTAGACACAAATGGCACCGTACGAGAAGCTCGTGGATTTACTTCAATGACGTATATTTCACCATCCTGTAATGCAAGTTGTGTATTCATCAAACCAATGACCCCTAACTCTAGAGCCATTTTTTTAATCATTACACGAATAGCATCTTGATCTTCAACAGACAGAGAATACGGAGGCAATGAACAGGCGGAATCACCAGAGTGAACACCCGCTTGCTCTATGTGTTGCATAATGCCACCAATCACAACCTGCTTACCATCAGAGATACAATCAATATCCATTTCAATGGCGGCATTCAAGAAGTGATCTAATAGAACAGGACTATCATTCGATACTTTCACTGCATTTGTCATATAACGGACTAATTCAGATTCGTTATAAACAATCTCCATGGCACGTCCACCCAAAACATAAGAAGGACGCACAACAAGAGGATAACCAATTTCCGACGCTTTCATGATCGCTTGATCCGTACTACGAACCGTCGCATTCCTTGGCTGTTTAAAGCCTAGTCGCTGAATCATACTTTGGAAACGTTCACGATCTTCTGCTCGGTCAATGGCTTCTGGTGTCGTTCCAATAATTGGCACGCCTTCCGCTTCCAATGCTCGCGCAATTTTTAGCGGTGTTTGGCCACCAAATTGAACAATCACCCCCATTGGCTTTTCTTTACGCACGATTTCTAATACGTCTTCTAGGGTTACTGGCTCAAAATATAAACGGTCAGAGGTATCATAGTCAGTAGAAACGGTCTCAGGATTACAGTTAACCATAATGGTTTCATAACCATCTTCACGCAGAGCCAAAGCCGCATGCACACAACAGTAATCAAATTCAATACCTTGACCAATACGGTTAGGCCCACCACCTAAAACAATCACTTTTTGACGGTCTGTTGGCTCAGCTTCACACTCTTCCTCATAAGTAGAGTACATATAAGCGGTATCTGTAGCGAATTCAGCCGAACAGGTATCCACACGCTTATACACTGGATGAACATCAAGTAGATAGCGACGCTCTCTTAACGATTTTTCAGTCACATCCAATAATTGAGCAAGACGAGAGTCTGAGAAACCTTTACGCTTCAAGCCACGCATCACATCATAGCTCAAGTCAATCAACCCCTTATCAGACAAAGAAGCTTCATCTTTAATTAAGTCTTCGATTTGAACCAAGAACCAGTGATCAACACCAGTCAGTTCGTAAACTTCTTCTATTGAAAGGCCTAAACGGAAAGCATCACCAATGTACCAAATACGGTCAGCACCAGGAGTCTTCAGCTCACGAATTAATTTTTCTTTGGAATTCTCTTCATTAAAATCCAATTGAGGATTAAAACCGTCTGCGCCCACTTCTAAACCGCGCAATGCTTTTTGCAACGATTCTTGGAAAGTACGACCTATTGCCATTACTTCACCAACCGACTTCATCTGTGTCGTTAGTCGATCATTCGCCGTAGGGAATTTCTCAAACGTAAAGCGTGGAATTTTAGTTACAACATAATCAATGGCAGGCTCAAAACTGGCTGGCGTACGGCCACCTGTGATGTCATTCTGCAATTCATCTAAAGTGTAGCCAATAGCCAGTTTCGCAGCGATTTTTGCAATTGGAAAGCCTGTCGCTTTAGAAGCCAACGCAGAAGAACGAGATACACGAGGGTTCATTTCGATAACAACCAGGCGCCCTGTCTTCGGGTCCATACCAAATTGTACGTTCGAACCGCCCGTTTCTACACCAATCTCACGCAACACAGCAAGCGATGCATTACGCATGATTTGGTATTCTTTGTCCGTAAGCGTTTGCGCAGGAGCAACTGTAATAGAATCGCCCGTATGTACACCCATGGCATCAAAGTTTTCAATGGCACATACAATAATACAGTTGTCGTTCTTATCACGAACCACTTCCATTTCATATTCTTTCCAACCGATCAAGGACTCATCGATTAGCAACTCATTGGTCGGAGATAAGTCCAAACCACGAGTACAAATTTCATCAAACTCTTCCATGTTGTATGCAATACCACCACCGGTACCACCCATGGTGAAGGAAGGACGAATAATACAAGGAAAACCTAATTCTGCTTGTACCTTCAATGCTTCTTCCATGCTGTGAGCAATGCCCGCACGAGGACACTCAAGACCAATCGCCTTCATAGCTTGGTCGAAACGATTACGATCTTCCGCTTTATCAATTGCGTCCGCGGTAGCACCAATCATTTCAACATTATATTTTTCTAAAACGCCATGACGCTCTAAATCAAGCGCGCAGTTTAATGCTGTTTGACCACCCATTGTAGGCAGTACGGCATCAGGACGTTCTTTTTCAATAATTTTCTCAACCGTTTGCCACTCAATAGGTTCAATATAAGTCGCATCCGCCATCACTGGATCAGTCATTATGGTGGCAGGATTGGAGTTAACCAGAATAACTCTGTAACCTTCTTCACGTAACGCTTTACACGCCTGTGCTCCAGAATAATCAAACTCGCATGCCTGACCAATTACAATCGGACCGGCACCTAAAATCAATACACTTTTTATATCAGTACGCTTTGGCATAGTATGTTCGTCCCCAATCAGGCTTTGTTCGCTTTAATATTATCGATAAACTGATCAAATAAAGGTGCCACATCATGTGGACCAGGGCTGGCTTCAGGATGACCTTGAAAACTAAACGCTGACGTATCTGTACGAGAAATACCCTGTAAAGAGCCATCAAATAACGACTTATGTGTTACTTTCAAATACTCAGGCATACCCTCTTCATCAACTGCAAAACCGTGGTTTTGGCTAGTAATCATTACCGTGCCTTTTTCAACGTCTTGCACTGGATGATTGGCACCATGATGACCAAACTTCATCTTTTTAGTTTTTGCACCACTTGCTAATGCCAGTAGCTGATGACCTAAACAAATACCGAACACAGGGATATTCTTCGTTAGAATTTCTTTAATCGCCGCAATAGCGTAATCACACGGCTCTGGATCACCTGGTCCATTTGATAAAAATACACCATCAGGATTAAGAGCTAATACGTCACTTGCTGGTGTTTGTGCTGGCACAACCGTTAGACGACAACCACGCTCAACCAACATTCTTAAAATATTACGCTTAACGCCAAAATCATAAGCAACCACATGGAATGCAAATTCACTTGGTGTAGTATGCCCAGCGACTAAATCCCAAGTGGATTCAGTCCATTCGTAGGGCGCTTTAACCGTTACTTCTTTTGCTAGATCCATCCCTTTCAATCCAGGGAAGGCTTTTGCTTGGGAAATAGCTTCGGCTTCAGAAATATTATCTCCAGCCATGATACAACCAGCAAGAGACCCTTTTTCACGTAAAATACGAGTTAATTTACGTGTATCAATATCCGCAATACCCACAACGCCTTTACGCTTTAAATAAGCATCCAGAGTCTCTTCAGAACGCCAACTACTCGCCACAAGAGGTAAATCTCGAATAATTAGACCATCACACCAGACATTATTTGATTCTTCATCTTCTGGGTTAACGCCAGTGTTACCAATATGAGGATACGTTAGAGTGACGATTTGTCGTGCGTAGGAAGGGTCAGTTAGTATTTCTTGATAACCAGTCATTGAGGTATTAAATACTACCTCAGCGGTCGATGAGCCATCTGCTCCAATCGACACGCCCTTAAATACAGTGCCATCTTCAAGAGCAAGAATTGCTGATGTTGCCAAAGGAACCTCCCATTTTAAGCCTTTCAGGTTGCAAAAAAGCGAGACGAACACTCTGGTTCATCTCGCTTTTTAGGAATTTCTGCAATGGGCAAAGCGGGCAAGAAAACTTGCCTTGATGCGCCCAAAAATCTTAACAATTTTACTCTTAGATGACGAAAATATCCACTAAAAAGCCATTATTTTCGAGCGTTTTTGCATAATTGATCGTCATTTTAACTGACCTAAAAGTCAGGATTAACTTTATCGTCAAGAACTAAAATTCAATTAACATAAAAGCTGATCAGCGACCTCTTGCGCAACATCATACCCTTTCAAGTTTGCTAATAGTCCTAATGCAAACGTCATGGCAGTAGCTGGCCCCTGACTGGTTAAAATATTACCATCCATAACAATCGGTTGATCCGATACATAATCAGCCCCTGTGAGACCTGTCTCGAACCCAGGGTAACACGTTGCTTGTTTATCCACTAAAAAACCATGTGTTCCTAAAACTAACGCAGGGGCGGCACAAATAGCGGCGAGTAAAGCGTCGTGTATATCATGCTTTTCTAACATATCAATTAACACACTACTGTCTCTTAAGTGCTCAGCCCCTGGCATCCCTCCAGGAAGAGCAATGGCGTCAAACATGGTATCCGCCACATCAGTAAGTAAAACATCGGCTTCAATGTTCGAGCCTCGAGCGGCTTTTATCATCTTCCTATCATGAACACTGGCAACAACAACTTCAACGCCACCTCGGCGCAATACATCAATAATAGTAACGGTTTCAATATCTTCACTGCCATCAGCAATTGGCACTAGTAAAGTCGTCATTATCTTATCCTTTCAATTAATGGTTAAACATCGATATGATCTTCAGGAAGCCGGCTCATCAATAACGCATGCTCAGCAGGAGAGGAATAATAATGCTTTCTAAGACCAACTTGAACAAACCCCATTTGTAAATACAGAGAAATGGCCGCTTGATTCGACTCTCTCACCTCGAGTATAAAATGACTCACTGACGCCGTCATCATTTCAGAAAGCCAATGGAGCATCAGTTTATGAGCATATCCCTGGCGACGAGCACTAGGAGCAACAACAATAAGCTCAAGCTCGGACTCATCCAATATGCGAGAGGCCGTTAACCAAGCCAAAAGTTGGCCGTTTTCTGAACCTTCAATGACCCAGTTATGACGAGAAACTAGAGCCTCTTTAATTAGCTTCTCCCCCCATGGATGAGTATTCGCTTCTTTGTCTAATTGAGTAATCGCACCCACATCTTCAAAACAAGCCGCTCGAACTTTCACTCCATCACCTTTTTCATTGCCGCCCACGCCTCTCGCTTCAATTCTGGAATTCGGTATAACTCGGGTAAACTCACAATATCAGCTCGTGGAAAAGACATAATAGGGGCTTCTGGCCGTAAAGAAGAAACCATTTTTTGTATTTGAGTACCTGCAACAATCATAACAGGTCTGTCAAGCCCATCTAAATATCGTTCGATAAAGCTATCAAGAGCACTTAACATCCAGTCTGTGTTTTCAATAAAATAAGGGTTATGTAGCTTATCTGGCCAAGAGAAACGAGCCGATACCCATTCGTCCGTTGTTTGCCTTAACAAGGCTTGAGACATTTTTAAAGCTAACTGTTCAATCTCATTAAAGTCATCAAATGCTTTTGGCACCTGAGTCAAAATAATCAACCGCTTTTCAACCACATAAAGCTGAATACAAATATCATGTACTAGTGTTTCATCAAATACGGTTTGCGGTGCGATATCGACAGCCAACTCTTCTATGGGCTGCAAGTCTTCAACAATCACTGACGAGTTAGATAAAAGCTCTTCTTTTAGGCCAGCAACGGTCTTTTGAGTAACTTCCATATCCATTGATGATGAAACAACCGAGTTCAAAGCAAAACCGGTTGCCGTTTCATCATGACTGGTGGGACAGTTATCTTCTGATATAGAAGACGTAAGCTCAGTATCCCATGGGGAAATAGGGCGGGATAACGTTAATTCACTCACTACAGCTGATTTAGGCAACCAACTAACAACGCCCATCCGCTCCAAGCAATAAGCCTGTTGAGACGCATTATCTTGCATTAGATGTTACATCGACTTCAAAATAAAAAAACACAGTAAACTCACTTTTCATAAATACATTCGTGATAGTAAGATCAAAAATCAGCTTAATCATAACAGTATATCCGCTTCGACGAATCATAGATTTATGAAAATCGCATAACTTTCATAATGAGCGGATGACTTTTCATAACCTTCAGTAAAAAAAGCCGCTATAATTCCAATGCCTAGTCCTAAGGTGCTTTTTATAAAGTGAAACGGGAAAACAGTGCAAACCTGTTACTGCCCCCGCAACAGTGAATTGATTACTGCAATCAATAGTCTGGAGACCGGCCTTAGCGACACCTAAAATCATTACACGGGTGAGTGTAATTTACGGAGTATAATCACATGCACATTGAACCAGAACTCGTTACTGGCGCCAAATTATTACTAAGCTATGCTACGGCAACCGTCTCTTTGGGGCTGGTCGCACGCGCCTCACTTAAAGCCATTAAAGAAGAGGGGATCAGCAAGTTAGCCATTCGTAGCCTTATGTCTGTTATTGCTGTTTTTGCTTTTTTTGAATTGTTTATTCACCATTCAGTTGGTGTTTCTGAAGTCCATTTGATTTTAGGCTCTTCCCTATTTCTACTTCTAGGCCCTGCCGCCGCTGGCATTGGCTTAATGGGTGGCCTATTGATACAAGGTATGTTCTTTGCCCCCATTGACCTACCGCAATATGGAATGAATGTTACTACCTTATTACTACCATTATTTGTTATGTCGGAATTAGCAAAACGAATTATTCCACAGAATACAAAATATGTGGATTTAAACTATTCACAGACATTAAAATTGTCTTTCGCCTATCAAGGTGGCATCATTGCTTGGGTCGCGTTTTGGGCCATTTACGGTCAAGGGCTTGAAGCAAGTAACCTAATCTCTGTTGCCACTTTCTCTGGAGCTTATTTGAGCGTTATCTTACTTGAGCCACTGGTCGACTTAGGTCTATTAGCATTAGCAAAAACGTTGTGTAATTTCAGCGTTTCCGCTCTATTTGAAAAACGCCTGTATGCTTCTCAAGCTTAAATAGTAACGCGTCTTTTTAAGGGACATTATGAATTTATCTACTTTTTTTACTGCCGCTGCAATCTCTGCTTCAGCCATATTTTCAGCTCAATCTGTCGCCAGCGAAACGTCTTTACCGGATTTAAACGGTCAAGTTATCGTCGCGGTTACTGAGAATGCCTACACACCTCTCAATTTTATTGACCCAGAAACGGGCAATGGAATCGGTTGGGAATACGACGCCTTTAACGAAATTGCGAATCGCTTAAATGCAAAGGTAGATTGGCAATTAAGCAGTTGGGATTCTATGATTCAAGCGGTCAAACAAGGGCAGTTTGATGTAGGAATGGATGGCATTACGATCAATGATGAACGTAAAAAAGAAATTGATTTTTCTGTCCCCTATATGATTTCACAGCAATTCATGCTAGTTCGCCAAGACGAATCTCGCTTTAGCGAACATACCAGCTTTGCTAAAGACAGCGACTTACTGATTGGTGCGCAACCAGGCACAACCAATTTTTATGTTGCCGTTTACAATGTATTAGATGGAGATGAAAACAACAGCCGTATACAGCTCTTTGAAACCTTCGGCGCCTCAGTACAAGCATTAAAAACAGGTGATGTTGACATGGTGCTCATGGACGCTTCATCTGCAAAAGGCTACATGGGAGCGAACCCGGGGACCTTTAAATTAGTTGGTGATCCTCTTGGAACGGAAGAGTTTGGCTTTATTCTAACTCCAGGATCCAAGCTAACACCGGCTATTAATGCCGCTATCAAGAGTATGCAAGAAGATGGAACTTTAGAAGCGTTGAATCAAAAATGGTTCTTTGATTATCAACACTAACCCTTTCTAAACTTTCTATTTAGTAGGCCACTTTTTAAAGTGGCCTACGCAATTAGGCCTTATGATTAAAAAACGCTCTTTATCGACCCTTCCTTGGTGGCTGCTTTTTACGGTAATTATCGGCTTACTTTTAAGTTGGAATATCGTTTCAGATGAAAACTATGCACAGATATTTAACACCTTAAGCAAAGGCCTGTGGACGACCATTAGTGTTACTCTCATCGCATTCAGCCTCGCCACCCTTGCAGGTCTTTTTGTCGCGCTTGCTGGTTTTTCTCGTTTTGCCATAGTACGCCAAATTGCAACCTTCTATGTTGAAATTATTCGCGGCATCCCTGTCCTTGTCATTTTATTTTATATTGCCTTTGTGGGCGCACCTGAAATTATCAAATTTTATAATTGGGCCCTGCAGGGTTTTATAGAAAATGGCCTTATTTCAGCCGCTAGAACTCGAGACTTTAATATGGTGTGGCGAGCCATACTCGCACTAAGCATCAGCTATAGCGCCTTTCTTGCAGAAGTATTTCGTGCAGGCATCCAAGAAATAGATAAAGGACAAATTGAAGCGGGTAAAGCGTTAGGGCTCAGTGGCTGGCAGCGATTTCGTTTTATCATTTTCCCTCAAGCAATTAAAAAGATTTTACCTCCTTTGGGTAATGACTTTGTTGCTATGATAAAGGACTCCGCTTTAGTATCTGTCTTAGGTGTTCAGGACATTACTCAAATGGGTAAGGTATACAGTGCATCCACCTTTCAGTTTTTCGAGACTTATAACGTCGTCGCGTTTATGTACCTGGTTCTTACTCTCAGCTTGTCGTTAACCATTAGAGGGCTTGAAGGCTATTTACGACGTAATGAAAAACACTAATCTGTAAATAGAGTTATTAAAAACGAAGGCGACCCTTCGCTTTCGTTTTTAATGGTGATAAATGGTCGCCATTAGATACCGAGATGAATCAATCCTTGTAGCGCCAGTAAAGCAAACACACCCGCAAGTACATCATCAATCATAATACCAAAGCCTCCCTCCACCTTTTTATCCAACCAAGAAATAGGCCAAGGTTTTAATATATCGAACACTCTAAACAGAACAAACCCCACTATTATGTATAACCAACCTTCAGGGGCCATCCACATAGTAATCCAGAAACCAACAAACTCATCCCAGACAATCCCAGAATGATCATGCACCCCCAGATCCTTAGAGGTTTTATCACACAGATAAATTCCGACAATAAACGTCACTATTAACATGATCAGATAGTTCAGATCAGTCCAATGTTGCATTAATAAATAAATAGGAATCGCCGCCAAGGTGCCAAAGGTCCCCGGCGCTTTATCTACCGTTCCGGACCCCAGACCAAAGGCCAAAAAATGCACTGGATTACGCCATACGGAACGGGGAACTTTATCTGCCATGAAAAAACCTCTTTTCTTTTTCAAAATTAATATTAGAAATGTTGCCACCCCTCTAAGTCACCAGCATATCCTTCAATAGAAAAACCTGTTTCCACAACTTCTCCAACTCGACAACAAGGTAGGTGCAATGTCTGAGTAATTAAACTAATTTCTTCTCTCGTTGATTTAGGCGCTGTAAAACAAAGTTCATAGTCATCGCCCCCCGTCAATGCGATCGTTAAAGCGTTATCAGGCTGCCAATCGCGAAGGAAATCAGATATTGGAATTTGATTCCCTTGAAGCACCGCACCAACATTGGATGCCAACAATATATGTTGAATATCTTGAGCCAGCCCATCAGAGATATCCATCATGGCATGAGCTACTCGCTTTAATGCCATACCCGCAATGAGACGAGGTGTCGGCCGCCAGTAACGCTCATAGAAGTAATCATATAAGTCATTCGCCACAATGATTTCGTCCGTAACAATAGGCACCGCCGCCGCCGCATCTCCAAGCACCCCAGTCACATAGATATCATCCCCTAATTTTGCCTGAGATCGCGTTTTTATCAGTGCAGCTTCGACATATCCATGAACTTGTAAAGTAATCGTTAAGGGGCCTCTAGTTGTATCACCACCCACCAACAGTAAGCCAATAGGTTCCGCAAGTTCAGCCATCCCTTCCGCAAAAGCCGATAACCATTGCGGATCCGAGTGAGGTAAAGTCAACCCTAAGGTAAAAAAAGACGGTCTTGCTCCCATTGCCGCCAAATCACTTACACAGCTGGCAACGGCTCGATATCCTATCGCCGAAGGGTCTGCATCATAGGGGAAATGCCGTCCCTCAACCAAGGTATCCATTGACAATACCAAGGTTTGATCTGCTGGCACGTTTACCTGTGCACAATCATCACCTATCCCCAGTAAAATATCTCTACGACCTTCAATATTTGCCATCGAAGACGCTTTAAATATATGCTGGATAAGCTCAAACTCTTTCATAGTTGCATCTCTAAATACCGCCTAACGTTTTATTAGACAATAATGGTTAATTTACCTCACCGTCGCCTAATTCTAAACATAAAAAAACCATCATAATGATGGTTTTTTTATTCAGAAACTAATGCTTACCTTTCACGACGTGCGGCAATTTCTTCACGACGCACTCGTTGAGCAAGCTTGTCTAAAATTCCATTAACGTATTTATGACTCTCTGTTGCCCCAAAGGACTTAGCTAACTCAACGCCTTCATTAATCACAACTCGATACGGAACATCCAAACGCTCAGACAGCTCAAAGCTACCAATACGCAGGATAGTCAACTCTATTGGATCCAACTCTGATAGAGGGCGGTCCAGCAAAGTTTCATATAAGTCATCTAATTTTTTAGCATTAAAAGTTACACCTTGAATTAATTCACGGAAGTAGACTTTATCACATGTCCCCAAATCATGATCAACAGTAAATTGAGCTTCAATCTCATTTACTGGAGTCTGATTCATTTGCCATTGATAGGCGGCTTGCAAGGCAAAGCTTCGTGAAGCACTGCGTAATTGCGAACGGGATGGTTTCTTCGCTTTTGGCTTAGATTCCGTTTTTTGTTGGGTAGATTTATCTACTTCGCTCATTGTGTTCCTCAATTATCCAAGCTACGCAATACAGCTACTGTTTCAAGAGCGGATAAAGCGGCTTCAGCGCCTTTATTACCTGCTTTCGTACCTGCACGCTCTATGGCCTGTTCAATGGTATCAACTGTCAAGACACCAAAAGCAACAGGAATACTGAATTCTAACGCTAAAGAACCTAAGCCTTTCACACATTCACCAGCAACATATTCAAAGTGTGGTGTACCACCACGAATAACCGCACCTAATGCGATGATGGCATCAAATTCACCTTTTTTCGCTACTTTTTGCACTACTACTGGGATTTCAACCGCCCCAGGAGCACGAACAATAATAATATCTTCTTTACGGATGCCATGACGCACTAATGTGTCTACCGCCCCTTCAACTAAACTTTCTACAATATAGCTGTTAAAACGACCAACAACCAACGCAAATTTTGCGCCTGGTGCTGCAAAATGGCCTTCGTACACTTTAATGTCTTTCATATTTTCCTCTACCGCATGCGGATCGAATTAAACTCGACTGCCTGCCTTAATTGCCTTCGTATGGAATAAATTCCACCGCTTCTAAATCAAATCCGGTTAATGAGTACTTCATTGGCGAACTCAATAACTTCATTTTTCCAACTCCCAAATCTTTTAGTATCTGAGAACCGGTGCCAACTGTTAAATACATACCAGAACCACTTTTATCAGAGCCTTTTCCACTCGGAGGGTTCAAAGAAGCCGCAAAACGAGCTGCCATGTCAGTTGGCTTATCTATTGTATCCACCAACAACACCACTCCTTCACCTTGCTCGCCAATATATTGCATGGCTTTATGCATAGACCAGCTTTGTTTACTCGCATTAGTAACTGCGCCAGTTAAATCTCTAGCCAAATCAGGAACATGCACACGCACAAAAGTCGGGATATCTGCTTTAGGTTGACCTTTCACAAACGCTAAATGAGACAAACCATGAACCGTGTCACGATAAGTAATCATATTGAACTCACCGGATTCAGTTTGAATAATTTCTTCTGATTCACGCTGGATTGTGGTTTCGTTCAATGTACGATAATGAATAAGATCCGCAATTGTACCAATTTTTAAATCATGTTTCTCGGCAAACTTTTCTAAATCAGGTCGACGTGCCATAGTGCCATCGTCATTCATGATTTCAACGATCACAGAGGCGGCTTCGTACCCTGCCATTCTAGCTAAATCACAACCGGCTTCTGTATGACCTGCACGGCTTAGGACGCCACCAGGACGAGCCATTAATGGAAAAATATGACCCGGTTGAACGATATCTTCTGGTTTTGCATTGGCCATTACCGCACGCTTAACCGTTAACGCTCTGTCTGCGGCAGAAATACCGGTAGTAACACCTTCTGCTGCTTCAATCGACAAAGTAAAATTGGTGGAAAAAGCCGCCCCATTGTTATTTACCATTAAAGGCAGTTTTAATTGCTCACAGCGCTCATTTGTTAGCGTTAAGCAAATTAAACCGCGTGCATGTACCGCCATAAAATTGATCATTTGAGGCGTAATGCATTCTGCTGCAACAATAAGATCGCCCTCATTTTCACGGTCTTCATCATCCATCAAAATAACCATCTTACCTTGACGGATATCACTTAAAATCTCTTCAATTGTATTAATTGCCATAATTTTATCCACTTTAAGCTTAGACACAGTCAATGAAAAACGCTCATTACTCGCCTACTTATAAATTTAGACACCTATAGTAAAGCAAATAGGTCCAGTAGCGACTCTTAGATTATCGTTCGCTTTTCTCTTTTTATCTATTATCCATCGATTTCGTCTTCCATTTCATCTAGATAAAGAGGAACAAAAACGATTCGTAAATCATTACCAACTTGACGAACAGATTGAATTGTTAAATCTACCGCCTCGTCCATAGACTCAATAGGTAGTTGAAATAATGGCCTAGCCAAAGAGCCCATTAGTTTTGGCGCCATATAAACCACAACTTCATCAACTAAACCTTGCTGCAAAAAACTCCCAGCTAATTCTGAGCCTGTTTCAACTAAAACTTCATTAATGCCTTGATCTGCCAATTGCTCCATCACATGGATCAAATCAATACGGCCATCTTCACCACGATCTACAAATGAAACTTGCACGCCTTTTTTTGATAAAGTAAGCCAATGCTCTTCTTCAATTTCTTCTTTTATTGAAAATATTTCTACTTGATGGGTCGGGTAAAGAATTTTCGATTCAGGAGTAATCGAAAGTGCCGTATCCATCACAATACGCTTTGGTTGGCGTACTGTTTTAGGGTCAACTTCATTGTCTTGAGAGTCTATGCGAACCGTCATACTAGGATCATCCGCTAATACTGAGCCAATGCCTGTAATAATAGCGTCGCTCTTCGCTCGTAAACGTTGCACATCCATACGTGCATCCGGTCCTGTTATCCATTTGCTTTCTCCGGATTCCATAGCCGTTCGACCATCTAAACTCATCGCCATTTTAAGTCGAACAAAAGGTAGCCCTTCTTGCATACGTTTAATGAAACCAGGATTTAATTGTGCGCATTCAAGCTCTAGAACAGGACCTATTACTTCAATTCCTGCCGCCTTAAGCTTATTCAAACCATTACCAGCCACTTCTGGATTAGGATCTTGCATACCAAAAACAACCGTTTTCACCTTTGCTTTTATCAAGGCTTCGGCACAAGGGCCTGTTTTCCCTTGATGACTACAGGGTTCAAGTGTCACATAGGCCGTTGCACCAGTAGGATCTACCTCCGTCGAATTAAGGGCATTAATCTCAGCGTGGGCTTCTCCTGCTTTAAGATGAAAGCCTTCACCGATTTTTTGTGCCTCTTTTACTAGGACACAACCCACTCTTGGATTAGGGTGCGTTGTGTATAATCCTTTACGAGCGAGTTGGCAGGCTTGAGCCATCCAAAATTCATGTGACTGAAGCATTATCTTGTTTCCTTTGATGCAAGCAATTTATTTTTTTCACTTTTCTCTAGGCGCTCAATTTCATCACGAAATTCGCTAATATCTTTAAAACTACGATAAACAGAAGCAAAGCGTACATAAGCAACTTGATCTAACGATTGCAGTTCATCCATTACCGCCTCACCTAACCACATAGACGGCAATTCTCGCTCACCGGTTGCTTGCATTTTTTCTTTAATTCGGGAGATAGAGGTTTCAATTTCCTCCATGCTTACAGGGCGTTTTTCAATTGACTTAAGAATACCATTGCGCATTTTTTCTTCATCAAATGGCACTCGACTACCATCGCTTTTTATTAAACGAGGCATCTGTAGTTCAGCGACTTCAAAACTTGTAAAACGTTCATTACAGACATTACAAGTGCGTCTACGACGAACTTGAGCGCCTTCCGAAACTAGACGTGAGTCGACAACTTTGGTGTCGTGTGCTCCACAGAAAGGGCATCTCATATTGATTCCAAAAGCCTATCTAAAAAGAATGATTTCCTATTTTAATAACAGGATATTTCAACTTGCAAATGATACCAATCCGACACTAATATAGCTACCTCTCATGCTCCTTAAGGGCCTTCTTAGGACGCTACTTTAGCAAGGATTCTACATGACATTTGTTGAGTTATCCGGTCTAGTTGCTGCTCTATGCTGGACACTATCCAGCCTCATGGCACCAAAGCTCATCACCACATTTGGGGTAATGCGCTTTAATACCTTTCGCATAATCATTGCGGCCTTTATTTTATTATTCGTTAGCATGATAGGTAACCGCTTTGACGAAGCCATTTGGACTCACTCCGGTTATTTAGTTTTATCTGGTTTAACGGGGATTTTTATTGGTGACTCATTACTTTTTGCCGCTGTTTCACGCTTAGGCCCTAGAAGAACGGGGGTCTTATTCGCAACCAACGCCCCCATTTCCATTTTCCTTGGCTGGCTTCTCTTAAATGAGAGCTTATCCTTAATCGAGCTGTTTGCATGCACTCTTGTATTGATTGGGGTCATTGTCGCCATCCTTTTTGGTAAACGAAAAGCACAAGAACATTCATGGGAAGAAACGAAGGGAAAACTCTATATCGGTATTTTAATGGCATTAGGTGGCGCGTTGGGTCAAGCATCTGGAGCGTTATTAAGTAAACCGGCATTATTAGCCGGTGCAGATACCATAGCCGTTTCCGCAATTCGAGTAAGTGTGGGAGCCATCGCCCTGACCCTTGCTTATAACTTATACTATAAGAGACACTCCTCTTTGGCCGACACTTTTACTTTTCGATCGACACCATTGATTGAATACGGTCGCTTAGTACTCATGGCTTGTATAGGTATGGTCATCGGCATGAGCGTTTTAGTATGGGGCATAGGTAAAGGGAACGTTGGCATCGTCACCACGCTATCAGCGACCACCCCAGTGTTAATTCTACCAGCCATTTGGTTAACCACAGGCCAGAGACCAGCCTTTGGCGCTTGGATTGGCGCTTTACTTGTCGTTGTAGGTGCCTCAATGATTATACTGTTGTAAATTCATGTCTTTTTTAACGTTCTCAACAAGGAGTATATTTTTCCCTTTTCTCCCTTGTGTTATCCTGTAATGACTATTGTTTTAGATATTTATTTCTTTATATTCGATACCTAAATACAGTCCTATTAACCTAAAAAAGCATTATTTCATATGGCTCAATTCGTATATAGCATGAATCGCGTTGGGAAAGTTGTCCCGCCGAAGCGCGAAATATTAAAAGACATCTCTCTTTCATTTTTTCCAGGTGCCAAAATTGGTGTTCTCGGTCTCAACGGTTCTGGTAAATCGACTTTACTAAGAATTATGGCAGGCGTAGACACGGAACATAATGGTGAAGCTCGCCCGATGCCGGGAATTAAAATCGGCTACTTAGAACAAGAACCTCACCTTGACCCAACGAAGAACGTGCGCGGCATTGTAGAAGAAGCCTTTACTGACGTTATCGAAGCCATGACGCGTTTGGATGCAGTTTACGCTGAATATGCTGAGCCAGATGCAGATTTCGATGCGCTAGCAAAAGAGCAAGGTCAACTTGAAGCCTTGATCGAAGCCAAAGAGGGTCACAACCTAGAGCGCGCGCTTGAAGTCGCAGCCGATGCACTTCGTCTTCCACCTTGGGAAGCAAGCGTTGAGCACCTTTCCGGTGGTGAACGTCGCCGTGTTGCCCTTTGTCGTCTATTGCTAAACAAGCCAGACATGATCCTTCTCGACGAGCCGACTAACCATTTGGATGCGGAATCCGTGGCTTGGCTAGAACGCTTCTTGAAAGATTACCCTGGCACTGTTGTGGCTATCACCCATGACCGTTACTTCCTAGACAACGCAGCAGGCTGGATTCTGGAACTTGACCGTGGTCACGGCATTCCATACGAAGGTAACTACTCTTCTTGGTTAGAGCAAAAAGACGCTCGACTACAAACAGAAGCGAAACAACAAGCCTCTCACCAAAAAGCCATTAAATCGGAACTTGAGTGGGTTCGCCAAAACGCTAAAGGCCGTCAGTCTAAATCCAAAGCTCGTTTAGCTCGATTCGAAGAGATGAACTCTCAAGAATTCCAAGACCGTAACGAAACTAACGAGTTGTATATTCCACCAGGACCACGTCTTGGTTCGAAAGTCATCGAAATCGAAGGCGTGAGCAAAAGCTTCGAACACAAGATGCTGCTAGAAGACTTCAACATGGTGGTACCGCAAGGCGCAATCGTGGGTGTCGTTGGTGGTAACGGTGCTGGTAAATCAACTCTATTTAAAATGATTGCGGGTACCGAACAACCAGATACTGGGACTGTCACAATTGGTGAAACTGTACAATTAGCGTATGTCGATCAAATGCGTGAACTGGATGGTGATAAAACCGTTTTCGAAGAAATTGCTGACGGCCAAGACATGATCACGGTAAACAACTATAAAGTCCCTTCTCGTGCCTATATCGGTCGCTTTAACTTTAAAGGCTCCGATCAACAAAAATTGGTTAAGCATTTGTCTGGTGGTGAGCGTAACCGTTTGCACCTTGCGAAATTACTTAAAGAAGGCGGCAACGTATTACTACTGGATGAGCCAACCAACGACCTTGATGTGGAAACTTTACGAGCACTAGAAGACGCATTACTTGCTTTCCCTGGCGCTGCGATTGTTATTTCCCATGACCGTTGGTTCCTTGACCGTATCGCAACACATATTCTAGCGTACGAAGGCGATTCAAAAGCGGTGTTCTTCGAAGGTAACTACGCCGAATACGAAGCCGACTACAAACAACGTACCGGCAACGACGCCACACCAACTCGTATCAAATACAAACGTATTGATGCGTAATTCCTCTTAGTAGGATTAGTTGGTAACAAAAAGCCCGCATAACTTGCATTATGCGGGCTTTTTTATAACTAAGACAACTTATTTAATCATGCAGCTTTCTTTGCTATTCCCTTTATCAAAATATTCTTGGAATACTTTTGGGGTACGACCACGACCAGTCCACTCATACACTTCACCTTCAACTTCAAGGCGGTATTTAGGATCAACGGTTCTACCTTTGGTCACTGTGGCTCTTGGAGTAGAAAGCATGGCAATCTCTTCCATTGTTAGCCCACTGTCAGCAATCAACTGTGCAATCTTGCCTGCTGCCGCTGCTTTTTCAGCTTCTTGTTCTGCTACTAATGCTTCTTCTTCTTTTAGTTTTACTAATGCATTATTAAAACCCGCAATTAAATTTTCTAATTGAGGAATCGTTAGCTCTTTTGCGGCCGCTCGCGCTTTTGCTTTATTTCCAGCAAGTTCAAGTAATAAATTCATACAAAACCTCTATACATTTCATAAATGGAACGTTTTAAAACAACGCGCTTTACTTCCCTTAGTAAGTTCACCGTTCATTAAGTCCGTTTATCTGCTCAAAGTCAGGTACAATGACAGGGAAAATAGTGTGGTAATCATTCACGTATTTAAGTAACTTTTTACTCGCTCAGATATAATTTTAAGAAACATATTGAAACTTATAAAAAACATACACGAAGTAATTATATCTTACTTTATTTTCTTTATGTGATTTTAATAAATTATTAACAAAATATCTAACGAACTTTCTATAAGTATTGCCATAAATGTGTAAGGAATGTGATTATATATGTCTAACATCCTAAAAAAACTCATTTCAGAGTTTTCTATATCTCAAAGCGCCGTAGAAAAAACAATCGACCTGTTTAAAAATGGGTCAACTGTCCCTTTTGTTGCCCGTTATAGAAAAGAAATAACAGAAGGCATGAACGACATTCAATTACGCGACTTCTATGATAGGTGGCAATATTTGGAAGATTTTGAACACAGACAAGCCTTTATATTAAATAACCTATCTGAACAAAAGAAGCTATCTAGCGAACTTCACAAAGCCATATTAGAATCTGAAACAAAAAGTCAGCTTGAAGAATTGTATTCTCCTTATAAATCATCAAAAGTAAGTAAGGCCGATATTGCTCGTCAAAAAGGCCTAGCACCTCTAGCGGAACTTAGTTGGCAGCAATGGGATACTTTTCATCCTAAAAACGTTCAACTATGGTGTTCAAATAATCAACTAAAAATCTCCACAGAAGACGCCTATTCTGGCGTTATGGATATTTTATGCGAGTCCTTAAGCCTACATATTCCTTTAATAGCAGAAATAAGAAAAAATCTATTAGATCAAGGCGTTATAAAAAGTAGAGTTATTCGAGGCAAAAAAGAGGTTGGAGAGAAGTTTCAAGATTATTTTGATTTCAGTGAATCAATAAAAAGAATGTCTCCTCACCGAATGATGGCTCTCTTGAGAGGCAAGAAAGAAAACATCCTAAGAATAAGCATTTCATTTGATACAGAAGAAAATATTTTTCCATTCTTTTTACTCAAAGATCTAGCAATCATTCAATTATATGAAAGCAACCAAACTATAACAAAACTCTCTGCATTTAAAAAAGAAGTTTTAGAAAAGGCTTGGCTAGAAAAAATCTTACCTAAATTGGAAAGCGACATATTATCAGAATTAAAAAACAATGCGGAATCGAAAGCGATTGAAGTCTTTGCAAACAACCTATCGGATTTATTGATGGCGCCACCAGCAGGGCAAAAGGCAATATTAGGTGTTGACCCAGGGTTTCGCAATGGAGTAAAAATTGCAGCGGTTACTAATAAAGGACTGTGTAGTGATCATGCTGTGATATACCCACACCCTCCACAGAATAAAATCGATCAAGCCAATAAAACATTATTACAATTAATTAAAAATAATAATATTGAACTCATTGCAATTGGCAATGGCACGGCCTCAAGAGAAACCGATCTATTAATAAAAAAATTGATTAAAGAAAATAACCTAAGCTGCCAATCCGTTATTATTAGTGAAGCAGGCGCTTCAGTTTATTCCGCTTCTGCTATCGCCTCAGAGGAATTTCCTGACCTTGATGTAACTATCCGAGGGGCCATATCCATCGCTCGAAGACTACAGGACCCACTCGCTGAACTAGTCAAAATAGAACCGCAAGCTATCGGAGTTGGACAATACCAACACGACCTTAAAAACAGTGCACTTATACACGCCCTTAAAGCCGTTGTAGAGGATTGCGTTAATAGGGTTGGAGTGAACCTGAACTTAGCCTCATCAAGCTTGTTAAGCTTTGTATCGGGATTAACCCCTAGGTTAGCAGAGAACATAGTGCATCATCGAAATAAAGAAGGGGCATTTCGCTCCCGTTACGACTTAAAAAAAGTGTCCGGTATTGGCGATAAATGTTTCGAACAATGTGCAGGATTTTTAAGACTGCCTTCTTCAACGTATGCCCTTGACGCATCTGGCGTTCACCCAGAATCTTATGCTTTAGTTGAAAATATGGCGAAAAGCCTACGCACTTCCGTGGACAAGCTAATAGAAAATACGCCGCTTATTACTGAGGTGAAGCAACAAAGAGCGCTTTTTCCTGAGATAGATGACTATACATTTAGCGATGTCCTGACAGAACTTGAAAAGCCAGGACACGACCCTAGACCTAAATTCACTTATGCGACGTTTAGACAAGATATTCATTCAATGGAAGATCTAAAACCAGAAATGGTACTCGAGGGAACGGTCACTAATGTGGCGGCATTTGGTGCATTCGTAGATATTGGTGTACACCAAGATGGACTTATCCATATTTCTCAACTTTCTGATCGGTTTGTAAAAGATCCAAGAGAGCTAGTAAGAGTAGGGCAAGTAGTAAAGGTCTCTGTGTTAGAAGTAGATGTAAAGCGAAAACGAATCAGCCTCAAGGCATTTGGTTTGTAGCAACTAATAAAAAACCTCAAAAAACGCCTTTAGGTCTCTATTTTGTAAAGTTTAAGAGACCTAAAAGGAGATGATTACAACGACTTAGAATGAATTGACTAAAGCGCTGAGATTGACGCTTTGGTTTTTTCAAGAGCCTGTTGCCCGGCTTCTCCCATAGCTTGACCACCAGCGGTAAAGGTTTCTACCAAGTTTATCCCTAGGAAAGATAAAAAGGTTTTAATATAAGGCATCTGATGATCATAAGGTGTGCCTTCTAAAAAGCTACCACTGCTTGTAAACACGTACGCCTCATTAGACAATAAGCCAACAGGACCCGTTTCTGTGTATTTGAAGGTTTCACCGGCGCGAGAAATATAATCAAAATAGCTTTTTAGAGTAGATGGAATGGAAAAGTTATAAATAGGAGCACTGATTGCAATAACATCTGCACTCTTTAATTCTTTTATCAGTGTATCACCGACCGCAACAATCGCCTTCTGAGCGTCGCTTCGTTGCTCTTCTGGAGTAAAAAGAGAGCCTAATACCTCATGAGTGTAATGGGGCAAAGGGTTCGCATCAACATCACGAGCGATGACCTTCCCTGATGGGTTCTTCTGTAGCCAGTTAGCAACAAATTCATCCAACAATTGACGTGACGTGGAGTTTTGGCCTGATGCACTGGAATCGATTCGAAGTAATGTTTTCATTTTGTCTTCCTCAATATAAAAAGAATGGTTTCAACGGAATAAAAACATCATAACGTCTAATTATCTGATCTAATAGCGTAAAATTTAGCAGATAATGATCGAAAAATACGATACTTTATCAAAGAGAAAAGGAGACAAAACATGTCAAAAGCCCCAAGAGTCACATTAGAGCAATGGCGAGTATTGCAAGCCGTTGTCGATCACGGCGGTTTTGCACAAGCCGCCGAGGCGCTTCATAAAAGCCAATCATCGATAAGCTATACCGTTGCCAAACTCCAAGAACAACTCGGCTTTCCACTATTAGTGATTGAAGGCCGTAAAGCGCAATTGACGGATAGGGGCAATGTTTTGGTAAAACGTTCACGACATTTATTAAAAGAAGCGATTGACTTAGAGTCATTAGCACATACTTTAGGGAAAGGTTGGGAACCCGAAATTGAGCTCGTCGTTGATGCCGCTTTTCCAACTTTCCCACTGCTAAAAGCCTTGAAACGTTTTGAACCTCAAAGCCAAGGCACTCTTGTTGAATTAAAAGAAACGGTATTAGGAGGTGCGGAAGAAGCGCTCCTAACAGGGACTCCAGACCTGGTCATTAGCCCATTCGTTCCTACCGGTTACCTAGCCGATTCCATCATAGAAGTCAGCTTTTTAGCTGTCGCCGCACCAAATCACCCACTATTTACAGAAATGGAGCTGATTACCAATGAACGTCTATCCAATGAGTTACAGATCGTCATTCGAGATTCATCCAAAGAAAATAAAAAAGACGCAGGATGGCTAGGCTCAGAGCGACGTTGGACAGTATCAAGTCTGCAGTCCGCGTTAGAAATTGTCATCAGCGGGATCGGTTTTGCTTGGTTACCAACATCTGAGATCAGCAAACAACTAGAAAGTGGTCATTTAAAAGCCTTACCCTTGGTATCTGGGGCTTATAAGTCAGTCAATCTGTTTGCTATTTTTGGAAAAGGGGAAAGAACTGGGCCAGCCACACAACTGTTTTTAGACATATTACAAACAGAATCAGCACCTTGCCCTACGTCTAAAGAAATCGAAAAGCAATTAAAGCTAACATCAAGCTATCTATATAAATAACTTGATGTTGCATTTATTTGGAGGTCAAAAAATCTTATTTTTTGGCGTAAATAAGATCCCAAACACCATGACCTAAACGCTCACCTCGTTGCTCAAACTTGGTTAATGGACGCCAATCCGGTCGAGAATGGTATGCATTTTTACCTGCGACATTGTTATATAACGTTTGCGCTTCCATTACCTCCATCATATGTTCTGCATAGGGCTCCCAATCTGTTGCCATATGGAATGTTCCTGCAGGTTTTAAGATTTGGGCAATTTTTTCCGCAAAGCTTGCTTGTACAATACGACGCTTGTTATGACGTTTTTTATGCCAAGGATCAGGGAAGAAGAGTTGGAATGTCGCCACAGAGTCATTTGGAATACACTTAGCCATTACTTCGATAGCGTCATCACAGAATACTCGAATATTTTTCACACCCGCTTCATCAGCCAACATCATCAGTTTAGCAACCCCTGGAGGGTGAACTTCAATACCAATAAAGTCTTTTTCAGGCGCATTTTTAGCCATTTCAACAAGGGAACCACCCATGCCAAAACCGACTTCAACAACAATATCAGACTCTCTACCAAAAACCTCTTGATAGCTTAATAGCCCATCTTCAAGGTTTAAGCCGTAGAAAGACCAATTAGCGTCATACGCTTTCTGCTGACCTTCTGTCATACGGCCACTGCGTACAACAAAGCTTCTAATGGTGCGTATTTTTGGTGTATTTTCTAGTTCGTTTGGATTATCTGACATGCTCTAATTCGTTCAGTAATTAAGTAAGGGGAAGTTTTATGGTGGGATATGCTACCCGAAAAGTCAGATTATGTCCTGTAAGCAAAGCAGGAAAACACAAAAATCAACCAGCCCCACCCCAAAAGAAATAAAAAGCCTCCAACAGGTGTCACCACCCCAAGTGCTGTCATACCTGAAAGTGCCATAATAAACAAACTACCAGAGAAGAATACACTGCCTATGAGAAAGGACCATAAGGCCACTCGGACACTAGAAAATTGTTCTAAGAACATAGATGCAATACATCCAGCCAATGCATGATACATCATATACTGACAACCAGTGTGCCACCAAGATAGGGACTTTTCATTCACCATGGTTTGCAATGCATGGGCACCAAAAGCACCAAAAGCTACCGCTAGAAAAGCCATCAAAGCAAATACAGCAAGCCAAATGCTCTGCGACTTGGAAATGTGTAAAGAGTGTGGAGCAGGAAGAGAGATTGGTTTTTTTTCGGGGCTAGTCATTATTGAAATACATTCAGTTTGCCATTACTGCCAATTGCGTAATAGCTTGCATCCGTACCAAATGCTAACGCCAATACCGAGGAGCCAGTAGGTCGTAAGACATCTTTCAACTCAAGAGACCATTCTTTCAGTACGTCTCCACTTGCTAAACTGATAAGCTTAACGTCAGGGCTGATTCCACCCGTAAGAAGATAGCGATTATCAACAGAAAAAACGGCTTTACTGATCGTTACCTTGCGAGAATTTAATTGACCTGTTGCAATATCCAATAACTCTTCGCCAGTCTCTGTAGACCATACTTTAGCATTGCCTAACTGAGCAGAAGCAAACGCATAACGACCATCCGCCGACAAGGTTACCGCTGCGATTCGATTACTTAGCTTCCATTGATGTTTAATCAAGCCATTCTCTGAATCCCACAAAATCACTTGATACTTGTCATCACCCGTTATAGCTAAACGTCCGCTATCATCAACATCAACACTTCTAACAATTGATCCAGTCCGAAAAGTTTGTTTAATACCACCGTTTTTCACATCAAAATAACGAGCAGTTTCGTCATCTAGACCGACAATGGCATAATCACCATTACGAGTCAGTTTTGTTGAACGAATATCTCCAGGTGTCGTCCAAAAACCTTCGGATTGTCCTGTCGATGTATTCCAAAGCACCATAGTTCGGGCACTACCTGTCAAGGCATAGCGTCCAGAAGGATCAATATCGACACTGATTAAAGAGGTATACTCTCCTTGTGCATGATTCCAATTAAACCGCCTTTCCGTTAGTTTATTGTTCCAATAGCTACCACCATGCTGAATAGAGCCCACTAACGCGCTTTCACCATCTGAGCTTAAAGCAGCAGAATACAGTCCTTGAGTCGCCAGTTCAGCGGTTTTCGAAGGACCTTCAGCGGAGCAAGCAAGTAACAAAAAACTTACCGAAAGAGAAAGCGCAAATTTAAGCACTTTGCTCATTATGCGCCTCATGCAACTCTTTAATTAATAAGTCTTCTAAACTAAAACGATCGACCATCATGACACTCAGCGTTTGTAATGCAAAAGGCAGCTCTGTAAGCATGTCATTACAATGCTCTTTAGTATCGAATTTATCATTAAACTCAACAACAAACTCAGTTGTTGCTTGAATTTCTGGCATCAAAGCCGTCAGACGCTGTAATGCACTATCATCACGAAATTCTTTTGCTTCAATAGCCAGTTGTTCATAAATTTCAAAATGCCCTGCAGAAACATAGTCGACAAGTTTCTCAGATACAGACAAAATTAACGGTGTGTCAGTTGGGGTAAATTCTTCCCTTTTTTTCAACTTAACCATGCTTTCAACTAACTCTCGACGTTGCTCTAACCAGCGATCAATCATTATATGAACACCGCCCCAACGCTCTTGTGCAGACTTACAACGTTCCAACATAAGATTGCTCCCTAAAATCAATTATTATCAATAGCATATTCCCATCCTATAGAGGCTGCAAGAGATTCACTAAATCTGTTTACACATTCACAACAATCGCGTTAACTCTGATGGGATTTAACGGCAATTATTATATTAACAACCGCCATTCCAATAAATGCGACCAAAGTCCAACCCGGTATACTTAATCCTAAGAAAGTCCATACGACATCACCACATTCACCTGTTCCCATAATCATCGCCGCCATAATTTCCTGCCATGGAAACACTTCAACCATATAACTTAAACCAGGTAAACAAGCTGGTAACTGCTCCTCAGGTAAACCTTGTAAATATAAGTGACGAATCGATAAGCCAGCACCTAAGATAGAAAGCACCACAATGCCAATAGCGTAATTACGGAACCCTCGTACAGAGTTATGTACAGCCGAAGCGAGAGCAACAATGCCAATTACCAGAAATACAATCCGCTGTAACATACATAGAGGACAGGGCTCTAAACCCATTTCATACTCCATATAAAAAGCAACACCGAGTAATGCAAATGCCGTAAAAGCAATTAACCCATGAAAACGTCTTATAGATAAAATCTGCAACATATCCTGCCTCATACTAAAAAATACTTTACATTCACTCAATCAGAGAAGAGAGATGTAACAAAAAACCTTGATTACTACTGACATAAAGCTTGTTAGGCGGGTAGTATACAAATAATTGGACTTAAAACGAGATACCTTATGAAACAACGTACGATACCTTACATTTTACTGACGTTTATTTTGAGCTTCGTCGCTTTAAATTCCGCTTATGCAGAAGAAGAGGAAGCCGTAAGCCTTCCTGTCTACATTGAGCTGACTCCGGACTTTATTGTTAATTATGGAGCTAAAGGGAACAAGCTTAAATACATCAAAACCGGCATTACGCTAAGAACAAAAACAGAAATGGCCAGCTACATTGAAAGCAATATGCCATTGGTAAGAGATTCAATTGTTATTTTTATGAGTCAGCTTAAAGATGAACAAGTCAAAGGGGCACTAGCTCGAGAGCAAAGTCGAAAGGATGCCTTAGTCGCACTCAACGAAACCTTAAAAGAAGAAACAGGCCAAGAACCCGTCATCGACTTATTATTTTCTAGCTTCGTTACCCAATAGCGTTTCTCTAACTAAGAGTAATACGACAAGCGTCCATAAAAAAAGGAAGCCTCTTCTTGCTTCCTTTTTTTATGGACTTATTAATATGGTCACAATTCAATAATATCGCTCGGATCAACATAACCAGTAACACGGTCTGTAGGCTCATTATTAAAGAACTTATCCATTTGTTCCATGATGTATTTACGTGATTCCGGCATCATCATATTAAGCTGTTTTTCATTGATTAACATGGTTTGCAATGTTTGCCACTCTTGCCAAGCTTGCTTAGAAACAGTCGTAATGATTTCTTGTCCACGGGCACCAGGAAAAGGCGCTCGTTCAAGCGCTTCTAACTCTTTTTGGTATTTTTTACAAAATACAGTATTTGCCATAATCAAAGCCTTTTTAAATAACCTATGGGTAATCCATAAAATAATAAACAATTACCTTATTTAATGCGGCACAAGTTGAGAAAATCAAGCCACTAGGTAACGTATCCAAGCAATTGTAGAAAACACCAGCAAAAGCAACAGAACACTTGGTCGTTTATAAAACAACCATCCCCCTCCAGCCAGCATAACAATAGCATCAAGCGGTCCAAGTATACTGTGTGGCAATACCACTGAAGCAAAAACATAGATCAATAAGCCCACAACAGTGGCATTCAAAGCAACAATGGCCGCATTTACTCTAGGAACCGTTGCAAGTCGCTTCCAATGGTGCACGGCAAACATCATCAATAACAGCCCAGGTAAAAACACACCGATTGTGGCTATGCCTCCTAGAATAACCAAGGAAGACACTCCCCCTGATTCTGCACCAGTAATACCGCCTAAAAAGGTCGCAACGGTAAACATAGGTCCAGGAACAGACTGCGCAAGTGCATAAGCCGCCAAGATGATATCTTCAGGGAATTGATCTAAAGCATTTTGCAATAAAGGTAAGATGACATGTCCTCCTCCAAAAACCAAACTGCCCGCTTGGTAATAATCAAAAAAGACAGTCAAAATGAGAGATGAGAAGCTAACAAAGCTTAGCAGAAACAAGACAATAGCCAATAGCCCAGATACATTAGCAAAACGTACCTCTAAGCGTTCTGCGGCCACCTGTTTTCCCTGAACAGGTAGCAAGCTACCCACTATTCCCATAATAAATAGCAGTATGACGGCCCCATACCCAAACGACCACACAGTTAGAAAGACTACAGAGACCATAGCTATTATGCGGGTAGTCATGTCCTTACAAAATTGCTTCCACATGGAATAACACGCATCAGCGACAACCACTGTCGCCAGCATGGTTAAAGCATGCATCCAGAAAGCTAAAAAAGCATTCGTTTGTAAGTTAATATTCCCCCAGACTAGCAGCAACATCAGACACACGGAAGGTAGGGTAAAACCAATAAAAGCGGCCATGGCGCCACACCACCCCGCTCTATGGTAACCAATAGCGAATCCCACTTGGCTTGAACCAGGCCCTGGCATCACCTGGCTTAACATCACAAATTGCGCATAGCTTTCCTTAGATAACCATTGTCGATTTTCTACAAACTCCTTATGGAAGTACCCTAAATGCGCAGCAGGACCGCCAAAGCTAGTACAGCCAAGTATAAAAAACCGTGTAAACACCTCTAATATCAAAGTCATGGGAGTTGACCCTACCTTTATAGACTTAAATAGCTTCTATTAGATCAAATAAATATGTCAGTTTTATGATCCAGCATTGACTCTGCCATATTAAGGCATGGAGACTAAAATTTGCCTAACAGGAGCAGGTAAACCTAGAGCTAATGCGGCTTCTTTTGAATACCATTGATACTTACCACTCTCAAAAACAGCGCCATCAAAATCGGCTAGAAAGCACATAGGCTGGATCATTAAATGATAGTGACTAAACGTATGTCGAAACGGCTCTAAGCGCTCTTCAGAAGTCAAACGACAATGAAACCGTTGCTCTGTTTCTAAAATAAGCAGATCCTCTGCATTCGATTCAGGCAAGCTCCATAGCCCTCCCCAAATACCAATAGATGGACGCTTCTCTAATAACACTTGCTGTTCAGTATTCTTCATCACCAACATGGATATCGCTTTTGTTGGCTTTTCTTTTTTTACTTTTTTGATAGGAAAATTGGTTGGTAAACCCATTTTCAAGGCCGCACAATCTTCTTTTATAGGACACAATAAGCACTGAGGTTTACTGCGAGTGCATAAAGTAGCCCCTAAATCCATCATGGCCTGAGTATAATCTCCCGGCCTGTCTGCAGGAACATACTGTTCTGCCACATCCCACATCATGGTTTCTGTTTTCTTTTCTCCGGGCCAAGTCGATACCGCATGGAAACGCGCTAACACTCGCTTCACATTGCCATCAAGAATAGCCGCTTGTACGCCTCTAGAAATAGACAAAATAGCCGCCGCGGTAGATCTGCCAATTCCAGAGAGCTCACACACACCTTCTACCGTTAAAGGGAACTCACTATCATATTCATCGACCAGTTTTTTTGCGGCTTTATGTAAATTTCTCGCTCTTGCGTAATATCCCAAACCACTCCAATGGGCAAGAACTTCATCTTCAGATGCTTTCGCAAGATCTTCCACGGTCGGGAAGGAAGTCATAAAACGTTGGTAATAAGGAATCACAGTAGTGACTTGAGTTTGCTGTAACATGATTTCCGAAATCCAAACTCGATAGGGGGTTTTATTTTGTTGCCAAGGTAAATTTTTACGACCATGTAGGTCAAACCAGGATAAGACTCGTTCCGAAAAGTGTTCAGCAGGGATCATTTCACTCTCACAGCAAAAGGGAAGACTCACTTCCCTTTTGCGACTTAGTATTTGAATAGGTTATTTATTTAATAAACAAGGAATTAATCAAACAGACCTTTAAGGCTGTTTTTTAGTTTTTCTTTGGCTTTATCTTCTTCCTCTTTTAGTTTTGCTTTGGCTTTTGCTTTCTCAGCATCGAGCTTTTCTTGAGCTCGTACTTTCTCGGCATCTAACTTTTCCTGAGCACGCGCTTTTTCAGCGGCTAGCTTTTCTTCTGCTCGAGCTTTCTCCGCCTCCAGCTTCACTTTTGCTCTGGCTTTTTCAGCATCCAATTTTGCATTAAGTTCGATTTTTGCAAGATCCGCAAACACCTTACCAAATCCCGCTAAATCAGGGCCACATAAACCAGCGGGATCATCACTAAAGTTACCTTTGCAAACAACAGGAAAAGCCAATTTGGTAAAGGTGTCTTTTACTCGACAGGCATTATCCAGCTCACTACCCGCAAACGCGATATTAGTACGATAGTCTAAAGATTTGTTTGGTAAGGAGATCACACCATCCCCCGTTACTTTCAATGTAACCGCCGCAATCGTTAAGCCCGGGGTTGAGATCTCCCCATCAACGATATGTGCCGGAAAGGTTAATCGTTCAAAGGGGGTATTTTCTCCAAAAGAAGATTTAGCAAGCGACTCATTGCGCGTAACCGCAATCCCTTCACAGACAGCCTTGGTTAGATTCATACCAACCAAAGCGCCGTCATTCACCTCAACCAGCAAATCACCACTTAATGACCCCATCAGACTCTCAATAGAATTGCCTGTAAGATCCAAGTTACCATTAATAAACGTACTACCCGCTATTTTCTCTAACTCCATAAAGTCATTCAATAAAGGTTGGATTTGCACATTCTTCACATCTGGATAAACGCTGATTCTCGGCGTGTTTTGACGAGCATCTAGATTCGCATTCAACATAGCGCTACCAGAGTACAAATTCACATTAAGAGGCTCTAGTTTTACTAATCCATTGGATTGCGTCGACTTAGCGGTGATTGAATCAAGTTTCAAATTCAATACTTTTAGGTTTTCTAACTCAATACTGACACGCCCATTCAACTGTCTAATTAATTCAATAGGAAGCAGTTCGGCCACCTCTGAAGACGTTGGTGCTGGAGTTCCTGAAGGGACTTCTGTTGCCACTTCATCAGACTTTGTTGGCAAATAACGATCAACATCTAATGCGTTACCTTTTACTGATATATCCCAATACAGTGGATCGAGATTCACCTGAGCAGTCGTATTTAACGTGGTTTGATCCAGGTTCAAAGTCAACGGACTAATTTGAATCTTCTTGGATGAGCCTGATACAGCCAATGAGGCAGACACATTCGTCAACGCCGATTCATCACTCATTTCAGGCAACGCAATGGCTAACTTAGCTAGCAAAGTACGTGGATTCATATCCGCCAACTCAAGCGATCCATCAAAAACAGGCTCACTCAATATTTGATAAGCATTGATAGACGTCGAAACCGTCGCTCCCATACTGGTCAACTGAGCTTTTTCGATTAATATATTTTCTTGGGGTAAATCAAAATCAACTTGCTTAACGGTAACGGAAGCAACCAAAGGAGATACGGGTAAAAACGCCGCTTTGGTTTCTGTTTTTAAAGTTAACCCTTCTAAAGAAAACGCTTCTTTTTCTGGAAAGATAGATAAATTTGCACCGAGGGTAATGTTGGATTGTATTTTTTCTTGTCCAGATAAATCGCTTTTCTCTACCGCCACGTTGAGCAACATTGGCCAAGCTTCATCCCAGCGAACATTGTTCAATTCCAGATCAAGCGCGGTTTTTAATAGCATATTATTTTGTTCATCACGATATTGTAGCTGCGCATTCTGAACCAATAATTGATCAAGCTGAATATTGGGTAAAGATAAAGGTTCTGATGGCGATTGAGAGCCATCTGTACTCGTTGAAGGTACATTTTCTACGGCGACATCACTCTCTGTAGCGGCATTACTCCAGTTCGGATTACCTTGTTTATCCACCGATAAATTGGCTTCTAAATCAATAATTTTAACCCTGTCTACTTGAACTGTCTGGTTTAATAAAGGCATGATAGCCAAACCAAATTCCACTTTACCAAACTTCACTAACTCAGACTGAGAACCTAGAGCCACACCGACATCGGCCAGTTCCAACCCTAGCCAAGGGAAAAACGACCAGCTGATATCACCGTCTAATCGTAAAGTGACATTCGCTTGCTTACTCGCAACGTCTTGTAGCTCCTGTTTAAAATCATTAGGGTCAATAAAAACCACAACATAAATAATGGCTACCACGAATAAAGCCACTATGGCTGCAATCCCTAAACCTAACCGCTTCAACCAAACCATGTTATTCTCCACAAATCATTAAACGCATTTTTAAAGGTCTATTACGAAACATACTGGGACCTATTTACTACAATATTTGTTTATTAAAGCATATTGAAAACATCCTCTGCACCCACAAACACAAGAAGAGTTCAAAAGAGAGTCACTTTAAGATAGAAGCCTAGAGAGCTCCGTTCTATAATAGCGCTATTATTGTAGGCTACTTATCGGAACTTTTATAAAATAGCTTCACATTACCTTATTTTAAACACGGAGAATCCATTCATGTCCGACCGTATTGCCAGTGTTGAACGCAACACTCTTGAGACTCAAATTAAAGTAACCATCAACCTAGATGGCACAGGTAAATTCAATTGTGAGACAGGAGTGCCTTTTCTTGATCATATGCTTGACCAAGTAGCGCGTCACGGTTTAATTGATATGGATATTCATGCTGTAGGTGATCTACATATTGATGCGCACCATACGGTAGAAGATTTAGGTATTACACTAGGCCAAGCCTTTGATAAAGCCGTTGGTGATAAGAAAGGCATAAAGCGTTACGGACACGCTTATGTCCCTTTAGATGAAGCGTTATCTCGTGTTGTCATCGACTTTTCTGGCCGCCCAGGCTTAGAAATGCACGTTCCCTTTACACGTGGCTCCGTAGGTGGCTTTGATGTAGACCTATTTTCTGAATTCTTCCATGGATTCATTAACCACGCCAAAGTAACTCTGCATTTAGATAATCTACGTGGAAAAAACACGCACCACCAAGCCGAGACTATCTTTAAAGCATTCGGTCGTGCCTTGCGTATGGCATTAGAAGTCGATGAGCGTATGGCTGGACAAATGCCATCAACTAAAGGTTGCTTATAAAGGTTTTATCATGACAAACCCAAAAAAATCCGTTGTCGCCGTTATCGATTATGGCATGGGAAACTTACATTCTGTCGCCAAAGCCCTCGAACATGTTGCTGACGAAAATACCCAAGTCATAGTAACGAGTGATCCTGCTGTTATCGATGCGGCGGATAGAGTTCTGCTTCCTGGCGTTGGGGCCATTCGTGATTGCATTGGTGAAATGCATAATACGGGGCTTGTACCTAGTATTCGTAAAGCCATGTCAGAAAAACCCTTTCTCGCTATTTGTGTGGGCATACAATCATTAATGTCTCATAGCGAAGAAAATAATGGCGTTGAATGTTTAGATCATTTCCAAGGCAATGCTCTCTTCTTTGGTGAAAGCCATGTTGACCATGACGGCAGCAAATTAAAAGTGCCTCATATGGGATGGAATCAGGTTTCACAAAAAATGGCTCACCCTTTATGGGAAGGCATTCCAGACAATGCCCGCTTTTACTTCGTCCACAGCTATTATGTTGTACCAAAAAATAAAGATGAAATCGCTGGCACCTGTGATTATGGATTAGAGTTTTGTGTTGCCTTAGCAAAAGACAATGTTTTTGCCGTGCAATTTCACCCAGAAAAAAGCCATAAAGACGGTTTACAGCTGTATAAGAACTTTATCAATTGGGACGGCAAACCGTAACGGTTAATCATCCTTCTTTAAAACCATTTTAGGAGCCGGAAATGGGCTTAGCAAAACGCATAATTCCTTGTCTTGATGTTGATAATGGTCGAGTCGTTAAGGGCGTGCAATTCCTAGACATTCGCGATGCGGGTGATCCAGTTGAAGTTGCCAAACGTTATGATGAACAAGGCGCAGATGAAATTACATTTTTAGACATCACCGCCAGCTCTGATAACAGAGAAACCACAGTACACATGGTAGAAGCCATTGCCAGTCAGGTATTTATTCCGCTAACCGTTGGTGGCGGCATCCGTACCTGTGAAGATATACGACGCATGTTGAATGCTGGTGCTGATAAAGTCGGCATTAATACGGCAGCGGTGTTTAATCCAGACTTTGTCCGTGAAGCCGCACAACGTTTTGGCTCTCAGTGTATCGTCGTCGCAATTGATGCCAAAAAAGTCAGTGCTGAAGGTGAAGCCGACAAATGGGAAATATTCACCCATGGTGGCCGTAAACCTACCGGACTGGATGCCGTTGAATGGGCAAAAAAAATGGTGGCCTATGGCGCAGGAGAAATCCTTCTTACTAGCATGGACAGAGATGGCACCAAAAACGGCTTTGATCTTGGCGTAACTCGCGCTATCAGTGAAGCCGTTCATGTTCCTGTTATTGCTTCTGGTGGCGTTGGCAACTTAGAGCATTTAGTCGATGGCGTCATAGAAGGGAAAGCAGATGCGGTACTAGCGGCCAGCATTTTTCACTTTGCTGAATACAGCATCCAAGAAGCAAAAGAAACCATGCAAGCAGCAGGCATTGAAATGCGCTTGTAGAACCACATTCTCCGATCAGTTAAGGTTCATTAAAAAAAGTACTTACTCTTAACAGTAGGTGCTTTTTTAGTGCTTCCACTCAAGTTTCTTCAGTAAAATACCAATAAATACCACTTTATAAAAGTGGCGCTAAAACGAATGTCGTCTTCTGAAGTGTCATTTTTTATCCCCTCACCCTGACACTTCTTACTTATTAAAACCTTAGTTCTTTCTCAGAGCGCAAAAAACAAGACAAAACCTTGAATAAGAAAAGCCTCATATTGTGTGCAACGCATTTTCTTTTAGAGTACTCCGCTCGCTCATTAAGACTATCTACTATTACTAAGCGAAATATCTCTTAAAAATCATTCTTTAAGCCATATGGGGTTTTGTTATGAATACTGTTTCCGTACCACAAGAAAAGCTAAGCTGGGTATTATTTGGTATCCGCGCGAGTGTTTTTCTTGTCTTAATCATGTGGACCTTGGATAAATTAATAAATCCAGGGCATACAGCTGCTGTTTTCAAAACCTTCTACGCCATCTCAGATATTGGACCATCCTTGATTTTAGCGATGGGAATAGTACAAGCGGCGATTGTTATCAGTTTCTTAATTGGTTTTCAAAAACGCTGGATGACATTGATTATTTTAGTTCTGCATTTAGGGTCAACTTTGGCGCCAATGGCTCGCTATTTTGACCCATTTGCGAACCTATTATTTTTTGCCGCTTGGCCTATTTTAGCCGCCATTGTTGGGCTTTATGTTTTACGGGATTTCGATACAAAATTCTCAATAGATAAGCCAGCACAATAACGCGGAGATAAACAAAAGAGTGACTTTATTTACACGGATAAATTAAATCACTCTTTTATCGATAAAAATACATTCACATTTAAAGTCGTCTTTTCTTAATATTCTCACCATACAATGAATATCCTTGTGCCAAAACGATGGCCAAAAGAATAAATAACCTCGCGTAATCAGCAATGAATGTGAAAGCGATGGCTTACACTCTTGCCGCTTTGATTCACTCAAGAGTACAATCGGCAAAACTAATATTAAAATGCCTTACCTAAAAAGGAATATGATTTGACTACTCCGCTGTCCACCGCCTTAACGGCACTCGATGCATTCTGTCAACAGAACAAAAATGCAACACCACTCACTTTTCACCGAGGAGTCGAGCGCGAAGCACTGAGAGTCAAGAAATCAGACGGTAGAATCTCCCACCTTCCCCATCCCAAAAAACTAGGCTCAGCATTAACACACAGTTCCATAACCACAGACTATTCTGAATCGTTAATGGAATTTATCACTGGCGTTCATCCAAATGTTGAAGGGGTGATGTCTGAGCTCAATACCATCCATCATTTTGTAAACCACACGTTGGCAGAACAGGATGAATGTCTTTGGCCAGCCAGTATGCCTTGCTACTTGGAAAGCAACGCCGATGTGCCAATTGCAGACTACGGTACATCCAATGTAGGCAAATTGAAAAAAGTATATCGAGAGGGCTTATCAAACCGTTATGGCCGTATCATGCAGTGTATTGCCGGTATGCATTATAATTTCTCTTTTGATAAAGACTTTTGGACTTTCTTACAGTCCTATAAAACAGGTTCTGTTAACAGCAACACGCTTCAAGACTTTAAATCAGACAGTTACTTTGCCCTAATTCGTAACTTTAGACGTAATTCTTGGCTGTTGTCATATCTCTTTGGTGCATCACCAGCCGTTGATAAAAGCTTTTTTCAGAAAGGTACAGACAGACTCAGTACATTAGCGGAGCATACCTATTTTGGAGAAAATGCAACGTCCCTTAGAATGAGTGATCTAGGTTATCAAAATAATGCCCAAGCCGATTTGTTCGTCTGTTACAACGAAGTAAGCACCTACATTCAAACCTTAAAAAAGGCATTAAAAACGCCCTATCCGAAATACCAGCAGATCGGTCTCAAAGTTGATGGGCACTATCAACAGCTAAACACCAATATTTTACAGATTGAAAATGAATACTACAGTGACATTCGACCTAAGCGTGTAACGGAATCTGGAGAACACCCAAGTACCGCATTACAATCCAGAGGCGTTGAATACATAGAAGTCAGGATTATGGATATCGACCCCTTCTCTTCTATCGGTATGTCTAAAAATACCTTGTACTTTATGGATGTATTCTTAGTTTTTTGTATGCTAGATAGCGACAACCCTTTGCTTGAAGAGGAATGCCATGCACTCAGAGAGCTACAACAGGAAATTGCGACACACGGCAGAGATGAGAGTTACCTCTTTGATTTTGGAAATGGCAATGTCTCACTGAAAGATCAAGGTCTAACTCTACTTGAAAAATTACAACAGGTTGCGCAGTTCTTAAGCCAACAAACAGGCAACGAAAACTACATTAAAGCCATTGAAGTCGAAATGCAGACCTTTAACGAGACGAGCTCATTACCTTCAAATAAACTGTTATCGTTAGCTGAGGGCGCTGGCAGCTATACTGACGCCATGCTTGAGTTAGCAAAAAAACAACAAAAACAATGGCTTAGTATCCCAGTATCAAAAGAAGAAAGTGACCTATTTGCACAACAAGCAAAAGCATCGTTAGAAAAACAAGATGCAATTGAGGCGGCAGATACACTGGATTTTGATACTTACCTAACCGAGTATTTAACACCTCAGTAATAGCAGAAAAGAGACGCCTGAAGGGATACAGTTTATCTTATCCCTTCAGAGACAAAGCGAGATCATTTGGCTAAATAAAGCTAAGAGGAACGCATTGACTACTGCTGTGCTTCTTTTGCTTCTTTGGTAAATTGGCTAAGGTCTAACCATTCACCTAATTTATTTCTTAACGTATCCAGTCCATCGCTAGACAAGCCAGAGAAGGTTTGTACCGTTCCAATTACACCACGTTCGTTGAGGTTCTTTTGAACTTGTAACATGGTCGATTTAGCTGGTCCACGTTTAAGTTTATCTGACTTAGTCAGCAAAACATGTACTGGCATTTGGTTCGCCTGAGCCCAATCAAGCATTAGCTCATCAAACTCTTTTAATGGGTGGCGGATGTCCATCACCAAAACAAATCCTACTAACGAACGTCGGTTCATTAAATAGTCTTGCATATGGGCTTGCCAGTTGACTTTCATGGCAACGGGTACTTTTGCAAACCCATAGCCAGGTAAGTCAATGAGTCTGCGTTCATCAACATTTAGACCAAAACAATTAATTAATTGTGTTCGTCCAGGAGTCTTAGAAGTTCGAGCTAATTTCTTTTGGTCGGTTAATGTATTTAATGCCGTCGACTTACCAGCATTGGAGCGGCCAGCAAAAGCCACCTCCAAACCTTGGTCAATTGGGCATTGAGAAAGTTTTTCAGCACTTTTAATAAAATAAGCTGAATGAAAAATAGGATCAAAGGGTGTCATAAGTTGATATTCGTCAATAGAGTCTGATTAGCGTTCACGTTTTTCATTTGGTTGTATATAATGCCTATTAAATTGTTTATTTACCATGCTTTAACTCGGTACTTCTTGATTAGTCTACTGCAGTAGGTAAGTATACAGGTCATATATCGTGTTGTTTTGTCATGCCAGTCAAAACAAACACATTTTTATTGATATGTCAGGGGCAGTAAATGAAAAAAGTATTAGTAGGTATGTTGGTCGCAGTTGGCGCAACATCAGTAGCAATGGCGCAAGGCAATGCCGATGCAGGGAAAGAATTAACAGCCGTTTGTGCAGCATGTCATGCCGCCGATGGTAATAGCCTAGCACCTACCTTTCCAAAACTTGCTGGCCAGCAAGAGAAATATCTTCTTAAGCAATTAACGGATATTAAATCAGGGAATCGTAAAGTTACTGAAATGACCGGTTTACTCGATAATTTAACCGATCAAAACCTAGCAGACATCGCCGCTTATTTTGCCAATAACTCCGTTGTAGTTGGTCAAGCTGATGCCGCACTAGTCGAAGCCGGTAAAGCAATCTACCGTACGGGTAACCCTAAAACAGGCGTACCAGCATGTACGGCATGCCATGGACCTACAGGACAAGGGCTTGGTTCTGCAGCATTTCCTGCTCTAAGTGGTCAACATGCGGACTACACCAAGTCACAGCTAAAAGCATTCCAGACACAAGAACGTTCAAACGATCCAGCAAATATCATGCGTGGTATTGCATTTAAGATGAATGATCGTGAAATAGAAGCCGTAGCGAGCTACATTCAAGGTTTATATTAAACCGATCGATACGTAATGCATGCGATTTTCAGAACAAACACCTTTAAATGAAGTGCCATTGAGGGTGTTTGTCGTAAGCATTACGTAAAGTTAACGAAAACACGTGCTATAAACTCCTATGGCAAGTCATATTTTAGGTAGAATTTTATAAATAATTAATACACTATTTATTGACATCATTTGGAGAATTCAATGAAAAAACTGTTTTTATCTTTCGTGCTTACATTTTTATTACCAACGCTGGCTATGGCGGCGGAATACAGTCCTGGTAACGGTTATACTCTTATCAAATCCCCAGTAAGAACCGCTTCTCCGGACAAAGTAGAAGTAGTCGAAATTTTTTGGTATGGCTGCCCTCACTGTTTCGCTCTTGAACCATTAACTCAAGCTTGGTCTGCAGATCTTCCTGAAGACGTTGACTTCAAATTCCTACCCGCGGTATTCGGCCGTAATTGGCTAGCACACGCAAAAGCGTATCATGTAGCCGACATATTAAATGTTGTTGATAAAACTCACGTAAATTTATTTAATGCTATACATCTAGATAAGCGTCGTTTGAATTCAGAAGACGATCTTGCTGAATTCTTTGCTCAGTACGGAGTAAGTGAAGAAGAATTCAAAAAGCAGTATGATTCTTTTGCCGTTAATAGTCGCTTGAAACAAGCTGATGCGAAAATTCGAGCGTATGGCGCACGTGGAGTACCTGGCTTAATCGTAAATGGAAAATATTTAGTGACGGCAGAGACGGCAAATGGTAGTAATAACATCTATAATGTCGTTGACTATTTAATAGAACAAGAACGTAAAACAATGTAGTTAAAGTGAGGAATAATGTCAGATCCAGCAACAACACAGCTGATAGAGACGCTCCGAAAAGCCGTTTCTAGAACAAGTATGATGGCAGAAGGAACGGACCCTCAACTGGATCTGGCGTTAAAAGAAATACGACAAACCATTACGTCTAACTCTGATGCAAATGCCATAAGCGCTGTTTTAAAAGCATCAGAGCCCAAATTGATAAAGGCGGATGAGGCGCGAGACTTTCGAGCTAAAAAGCTGCGAGATACGCTGCACGACCTTATCGACCTTTTAGAACGTTTGCCCAGTCACACGGTTCCTCAGAAACAAAAAAAAGACCTCTTAACAAAAATACGTAGTCAATGGCAGTCTATTTCGCATTGGCCGGAATTAGTTGAATCGTCTATATCTCTTATAGAAGCAACCCTACTCGTTGATAACGAAGCAAAAAACGGAAAACGCTCTCTATTTAAGAAACTCTTTTCAAAAAATGGCAATGAAAGTACGATCGCAGAAAAAAACGTTTCTGGTATTTTGCTTGATGTTTCTCAGACACTGACGTCACTGTTAGATAATTTATCCTTGCCAGAGAATTTTGATGATCAAATAAGTGATGTGAAACTGTTTTTAAATGACTCTAGAAGTTTAGAACACATTCCAAAAATGGTTGCAGAAACAACCAATTTAGCCATGATAGCCCTTGGTAAGAATCAACAAGATCTGACATCTTACCTTAGCCAGCTCAACTCTCAACTTGCCTCCATTAACGCCGGAATCGTTACCAGTTATAAAAGTCAACGAACACTGACCTCTACTCGTCACGATTTTAATTCAGAATTGCAAAAGCAAGTTTCAGAAACCACGACGGCCGTCACTCAAGCAACAGACCTTGGCAGCTTGAAAAATTTAATAGAGACGAAACTAGAAACCATATCGTCTACTATGGATACCTATCAGAAACAAATGTTAGATCAAGAGAAACAAGCTAGCCAATCTATTTCTCAATTAAGAAATAAAGTTAGCAGAATGGAAAAGGACGCATCTACGTTACGGTTGAACCTCCAACAAAAATTGGCCCAAGCTATGACAGATAGTTTGACCAACCTACCAAATAGAGCGGCCTATCAAGATTCAATTTTACCCATCTGCAATATGAACAAGAAAGCAAGAACCCATTTAGCGCTTGCCGTATGTGATATAGACCACTTTAAAAGCGTTAACGACACTTGGGGTCATCTGGCTGGCGATAAGGTTCTAAGATTGATTCCTAGGCAAATACGCAGTGCGCTAACAGAAAAAGATATGGCGTTTCGTTACGGTGGTGAAGAGTTTGTGATTCTACTCCCAGATACCACACTAGAAACGGCAAAAATGAAAATGGAAGCCATTCGTCAAGCGGTTGAAAAGATGCCATTTAACGTCCAAGGCGTTCCCGTTCCTATTACTATTTCAATAGGAATCGCATTATTAAAAGCCGATGAGACTCACGAAGGATTATTTGAAAGGGCGGATAAGAGTTTGTACCTAGCAAAAGAACAAGGTCGGAACAGAGCCATTTTTGCCCAAACTTAACAAAACGCCAGGTTTCTAGGTAGGTTTTCCCATAAAGCAAAAATAGCTATCTGATTCGCTAACAGATTAAGGTATCCTATTAATATTATTTACCTATTTATTTAAAGACTGCGTTTTTACCAAATATTAAACAGCGCATGAACGCAATACAGCCATAGGATTGAGTTTAGTTATGCAAGATTCGTCAAACAACACTACCCACTTTGGATTTAAAGAAATCCCAACAGACGAAAAAGTGGATGCGGTTGCTCAAGTATTCCATTCCGTAGCGGCCAAATACGACATAATGAACGACCTTATGTCTGGTGGCGTCCATCGATTGTGGAAAATGCACACTATCAATCAATCTGGAGTCAGAGCGGGCAATAAAGTACTTGATATTGCTGGCGGCACAGGTGATTTAACCCTTAGATTCTCTCGAATCGTTGGCTCTACAGGGCAAGTTATTCTTGCCGATATTAACGACTCCATGTTGAAAGTAGGCCGTGATAAACTGGCTAATAAAGGCGTTGTTGGTAATGTAAAGTTCGCCCAAGCCAATGCTGAAGCCTTACCTTTCGCAGATAACACCTTCGACTGTATTACCATTGCCTTCGGTTTAAGAAATGTGACCGACAAAGACGCCGCGCTTAGGTCCATGTACCGAGTTCTAAAGCCCGGTGGCAGATTACTGGTATTAGAGTTTTCTAAACCAGAGTCCGAATGTTTATCAACTATTTATGATCAATACTCTTTCAGACTGCTGCCCTTTATGGGGAAAATCATTGCGAATGATTCAGAAAGCTACCGCTATCTTGCTGAATCTATCCGCATGCACCCAGACCAAGAAACATTAAAAGGCATGATGGATTCTGCAGGATTTGAACGCACCTCGTACCAAAACCTCACTGGTGGTATCGTCGCTTTACACAAAGGGTTCAAATACTAACTATGTGGCAAAACCTTATACGAACATGGCGAATTTTTCATGTCATTATTCGCTATCGACTAGATACCTTTATCCCTGTTGAAAAACTACCTTGGTTCCTGAAATACACCTTTGGCGTACTATCAAGTAAAGGAAGGGGCAATTTACAAGGTTCCAGAGGGGAACGCCTCCGTCTGGCACTCGAATCCCTTGGCCCCATATTTGTTAAGTTTGGCCAGCTGCTATCCACTAGACGCGACCTTTTAGATGACGATTTAGCGGATCAGCTGGCTAAATTACAAGATAAGGTTCCGCCTTTTTCTGGAGAGCAAGCACAAGATATCATTGAGCACTCTCTCGGCGCGCCCATCGCAGACTGTTTTGACGAATTTGCGCTAACACCTCTAGCGTCTGCCTCCATTGCTCAAGTGCATACGGCTAAGCTAAAAACCGGTGAAGATGTCGTTATAAAAGTGATTCGTCCTAATATTGAGCCTACCATAAAGCAAGACATTGGTTTGCTGTATACCCTCGCAAAATTACTCAACAAATACAGCAAAGACGGTCGCAGGTTAAAACCGATTGAAGTCGTCAGTGACTATGAATACACCATCCTTGATGAATTAGATCTAGCAAAAGAAGCGGCTAATACCGGTTTATTACAACGTAACTTTCATGAGTCTGATTTACTATACGTCCCTCAAGTTTATTGGGATTATTGCCGCCACAACATCATGGTTATCGAACGCATCGAAGGCATTCCAGTCGCTAATATTAATGACCTCAATAACGCTAACGTAGACATGAAATGCCTTGCAGAAAGGGGCGTAGAGATTTTCTTCACGCAAGTTTTTGACCACAGTTTTTTCCATGCCGATATGCATCCAGGCAATATTTTTGTGGACCCAAGCAAGCCGGAATCCCCCAAATACATTGCCATTGATTGCGCCATTATGGGCAGTCTCACTGATGAAGATAAAAACTACCTAGCACGTAACCTCCTAGCCTTTTTCGATCGTGATTACCGAATGGTGGCGCAACTGCATGTAGAAAGTGGTTGGGTACCAAAAGACACCCCCGTGCATGCTTTTGAAACGGCGATCCGTAGTGTTTGCGAACCTATGTTTGCTAAGCCGTTAAAAGACATCTCATTTGGTCAGGTGTTAATTGGCCTCTTCCAAACCGCTAGACGTTTTAATATGGAAGTACAGCCACAGCTTGTTTTACTCGAAAAAACGCTATTAAATATCGAGGGCTTAGGTAGACAACTGTATCCAGACCTAGACTTATGGGTAACCGCAAAACCTTTCTTAGAACGTTGGATGAAACGCCAAATAGGGCCACAACGGGTCTTTGATGAGATAAAAAAACAAGCACCTGAATGGGCGGGACAACTGCCTCAAATCCCTAACCTTATTTACTCCGCGTTAGCGCAAGCCAGTAAACAAGAAGAAAGAGCGATTGCGCAAACGAATGCTATCTTGAGTCTAAATAGAGAATTAAAACGTAATCGCCGCAATACTCCATTCAAAGTATTAGGTATATTAAGCATTATCAGTGCATGGATTGTGTCTGACCCAGTGGCACTAAATCATCTAGCCAGTGCCGATATAATGGGCTTAGGACTTTTTATTGCAGGAATATACCTGTTAGTATTAAAACCGTAACATTTGAGAGACTATAATGAGCACCGATATTTTAACCGAATTAGCGAAGACGCTTGAACAACGAAAGTTAGCATCATCTGATTCATCTTATGTTGCTAGTCTGCACGCTAAAGGTTTAAATAAAATTCTAGAAAAAGTGGGTGAAGAGAGTATTGAAACCATTCTTGCCGCCAAAGACGCCATCAACTCTGATGACAAGACTCATCTTGTTTACGAAACAGCAGATCTGTGGTTCCACACTTTAGTTATGTTATCTCATTTAGATTTAGGTCCTGAAGACGTCTTAAATGAGCTAGCTCGTCGATTTAACTTATCTGGCTTGGAAGAAAAAGCCAGTCGATCTCAGTAGGAGAAACGTTATGCTTGGTGGAATTAGTATTTGGCAACTGCTTATTGTTTTAGCCATTCTTATCCTTATTTTTGGTACTAAGAAATTAAAAAACTTAGGATCGGATCTAGGTGGGGCGGTAAAAGGGTTTAAAGAAGCCGTGAATAAAGAAGACATGGATGAAGAGAAAAAAGCGGACACTCAAAGTAAAGTCATTGAAAATGACAAAAACGATAAGAGTGCCTAATCTGTGTTCGATATAGGTTTTTCAGAACTTCTCATCGTATTTATTGTGGGCCTACTTATTTTAGGCCCAGAACGACTGCCCCATGCAGCCAAAACAGCAGGTTTATGGATAAGGAAAATTAAACGCAGTATTGGCTCTGTTCAACGTGAAATCAATGAACAGCTTGATAAAGAAGAATTACAGCAAAAAATTCAGGAAACGAATCAGCGTATTATGGCGGAGTCTAATGCCATTCAAAATACCATAACACCTCTTCCTGAAACGGCAAACCTAGACCAAGAGCCGACAGCTCCAGAACCAACGACTACAGAAAATAGCTCTGCGTCTAACGTCGAGGCAGAAGTCAAAAATGACGCCGCTACTCCGTCAGAAGCATCTGCCGTAGAAAAACGGGTAGAAACCGAAAAAAGTTAATTTTTTATTAGACATTCATTACAGGATGCCTCTCTAATGAGTCAGAACACTACTGCTACTACACAGACACCTTTAGTTGCGCATTTAATTGAATTACGTAATCGTTTATTAAAAATTGTTGTTGTTATTCTGGTGCTGTTTTTAGGCCTATACGTTTTCGCAAATGACCTTTATTTAATGGTGTCAGAACCTTTAAGATTGTTATTGCCTGAAGGCAGTTCTTTAATTGCTACCGAAGTGGCCTCCCCTTTTCTGGCGCCTTTAAAACTGACATTTGCAATTGCGGTGTTACTGTCTGTACCTTTCACCTTGTATCAAGTTTGGGCCTTTATAGCACCCGCGCTTTACAAGAATGAAAAACAAATCGCCATCCCTTTATTAATCTCAAGTATTTTTCTTTTCTACTCAGGCGTGGTTTTCGCGTATTACGTAGTCTTACCATTAATCTTTGGTTTTTTCACTTCCGTTGGTCCAAGTGAAGTCACCGTAATGACAGATATCAATCACTACTTGAACTTCGTATTAAAGCTATTCTTTGCCTTCGGTGCGACTTTTGAGATCCCGGTTGCCACCTACTTGCTGATTAAAGCGGGGGTCACTACCGTAAAATCACTGTCTGCAAAAAGGCCTTATATCATCTTAGGCTGCTTTGTTATGGGCATGTTATTAACCCCCCTGATATTTTCTCGCAAACATTATTAGCCATTCCAATGTGGTTGCTATTTGAAGTTGGACTGATTGCTGGACGCTCTGTTCCTGTCGAGCAGGACGAAGAAGAGTCCACGGAAACACCACCCGCGCCCTAAGTCGTCATTCTAACAAGTTATAAAAAAAGGGACCCTGTGTCTCTTTTTTTATAACTGCACTTATCTAGCCTATTCGATTTGAAATTACTATTAAGACGGCGCTTACAGACAAAAATTAGTCGAGTACATATCACAGATAACCGCATTCACCATTATAAGATGATTCCACGCTTTCTTTGAAAACCGTTGAACTCTTATTTAGGATAGTCTAATGCAAACACTTGATAACCCTATTGAAATAGCCTCTTTCACCCCTTATCCAATCAAGCATTTACCTTTGGATATCCGTTTAAATGATACCTCATTGAGTATTATCTGGGACGATAATCATCAGAGTGAGTTTCACTATCTTTGGTTACGAGATAATTGTCACTGTAGCGAATGCATCACCCAATTAACAAGAGAGCAAATGTTTGAAATTTGCGATGTGCCATTAGACATCAAACCAACTGATGCCTATCTCACTGAAGAAAATAGATTAGTGATTAACTGGGACAATCCTTCTCATACCAGTCAATTTCACCCAGGTTGGTTACGCAGCCATTGCTATAGTGAAGCCAACTTAAAAGCGAAACAATGGTCAGCCAAAGTATGGGATAAAGAACGTATTAGTACAGAGTTAGCGAGCTATCAAGCGCAAGACATCTTACAAGATGACAAGGTGTTATTAAGTTGGTTAAGACAGCTAAGAGACGATGGACTGACCTTGATCAAACATGTTGCTACAGAAAGCGATTCACTGATTGAAATAGCCAATCGTATTTCATTTATTAGAGAAACGAATTTCGGTACTGTCTTTAATGTACGAGCCAAAGCCGATGCAAACAGTGCCGCCTACACAGATCTTCGCTTGCCATTACATACGGACTTACCTACTAGAGAGCTGCAGCCAGGACTACAATTTCTCCATTGTTTAGTAAACGATGCGACTGGAGGAGAGTCTATTCTAGTGGATGGCTTTAAGATTGCTGAACATATGCAAACTTACTACCCGGAAGAGTTTTATAGCCTTAGCACTTTTCCTATGTCCTTTTACAATAAAGACAAACACAGTGATTACCGTTTTCGAGGCACTGCGATAGTGACGGACTCTGATAATAAGGTGGTCGAAGTTCGCTTAGCCAATTTTTTAAGAGGCCCTATCGATGTTCCCGCTCAACAAACCCTGCCCCTGTATCATGCCTACAGACGCTTTATCGAATTAACTCGAGACCCTAAGTTCCAGTTCTTTTATCGTCTTAATGCAGGCGACCTCATTGTTTTCGATAACCGTCGTGTATTACATGCCCGCAATGCCTTTAATTTAGAGCAAGGGCACAGGCACCTTCAGGGATGTTATGTCGATAGAGACGAACTGCTTTCACGTATCCGAGTACTTGAAAGAGAATAAGGCCCCGTCTTAATATCCGATCAAATAGCATAGTGCTCTTTGAACACCTCAAAGGCACATGTTATTTGATTAATAATCGATAACCAGAAGCGGTAATACCGTAACACTCTTTATAGCGACGGCTAAAATGAGCAGTAGAACTAAAGCCACTTGCCATCGCAATTTCAGAGATACTCAAGCTGCTATCGGCCAATAATTGCTTTGCCTGTTCCAGGCGTAGCCCTAAATAATAGGCAGAAGGAGAACACTTAAAGTACTGGTTAAAAAGCCTTTCTAATTGCCGAACAGAAAGACACAATACAAGCGCAATGTCTTTTGACGATAACGGCTCTTCAATATTTTTGGACATTAACGTTAATGCTTTCAACACCTTAGGATGGTGAATATTCATTCTTTTCATCCAATCCATTTTTTGATTGTCAGATGGCTTCCGCACTCCTGTTTTTATCAACTGATCACACACTAATTTAGCCAACTCAGCACCACAGTACTCCGTAATCAAATACAGCACCATGTCACTTGCCGCCGCACCACCAGCACAGGTAATGCAGTGACCATCTATCTCAAATAACTCATGGGTCACTTCTATTTGAGGATACGTCTCTTTAAACGCCGGTAAGGCTTCCCAATGAAGTGTGACTTTACGTCGCTCTAACAACTTAGCCCGCGCCAATAAATAGCAACCGGTATCTAACGCGCCAATTACCCCAGTTTTATGTTGCAGACGTTTTAACCATTGAATAGTGTCTTCGTTAATATGGTGCTCTGGGTGGAAACTGGCGTTTACAAATAAATTCCTAGGTCGATCCACCAAATGCAAATTTTTACAGGGCTGCAATGCCATGCCATTGCTGGCCGTAACTAACGCATCATTTTCACTTAAACATTGCCAACGAAAGACTTGCCTCTGGGCCAAACGGTTAGCAATACGTAAAGGCTCAATGGCAGACAGCAGAGACACCATTGCGTACTCAGGCAAGAGCAAAAAGGATAAGGTGAAAACACCGTCATCATCGGCAACCAAGGATGAAGTCTCACTTGGAGCATCAATAGTCATGTATTTTTCTCTCCATAAAAAATACGACACACCAGAGCAGCATGTCGTATTTATTAGCAAGCTTCAATATCCGAACATGTTCATTCAAGCCTATGATTTTGCTGTTTTTTATTGCTTATTAGCGTTCCTAGTTTCTTCAAATAGAGATTTCAAAACCCCCAAGGTCATAATGATAATAATAAAACTTAAAGGCAGAGCAGCCGCAATATTGGCTGTTTGCAACGCGCTTAACCCACCCGCGACTAACAGTGCCGCCGCAACGAAGCCAATAATTACCCCCCAGAAAATACGGAATGTTTTAGGTGGCTCTTCATTACCCAAAGATAAAATCGTCGTTAGTACCAAGGTACCAGAATCCGATGAGGTCACAAACCAGCTCATTAACAAGAACACCATCATGGCGGAAACTAACCAACCCACAACACCATCACCAAAGATGCCATCAGAACTGGCAAACAAAGCCGCTGGGAGGTTCCAAGCATTAACCAAATCAATAATGCCTGCGGTACCCACACCATTTGTCGCCACGAGTTCTTGATACAGAGCCGTTCCCCCAAAGATGCCTAACCATACAAAAATGATAACCGTTGGCACAAGCAATACCCCGATAATAAACTCTCTCAAAGTACGACCACGGGAAATACGAGCAATAAACAAACCAACAAACGGTGCCCAAGCAAGCCACCACCCCCAATAAAATACGGTCCATCCATTTTGCCAATTTGCTGGGCCTTCCTCTTCAGGAAACCATAACCCCATAGGCACAAAATTCACCAGATAGTCACCTAAAGAATCAGCGAAAACCCCTAATAACCAAGTGGTTGGCCCCCCAAACAAGAAGAAGGCAATAACCACAATAGAAATGACAATATTCCATTGAGAAATAATCCGAATCCCTTTACCCACGCCCGAAAGTGCCGACAAGATAGACACAATAGAAATAATAACAATCAACAACAGCTGGGTCGTAATACCAGAATCAACACCGATAAGTCGTTCTAAACCAACGGACATCTGACTCACGCCTAATCCTAAAGACGTTGCAACGCCGAAAACACAGCCGAGCACACCGAAAATATCCACCGCGTGGCCAATTGGCCCATAGATGCGATCACCAATAAAAGGATATAAAGAAGAACGTAACGCTAATGGCAGTTTTTTACGATAGGCAAAATAAGCAAGCGACATCCCCACAATCACATAGACAGCCCAACCATGAAATCCCCAGTGAAAAAAGGTCACTCTTAATGCATCCACCGCTCGGTCATAATTTATCTCACCCGCGCCAGCCATATCAGCATAGGGGTTATTGGGGTAGCCAAAAGCCCCACTGTTATCAAGATAGAAAATGGGTTCTGCTACCCCAAAGAAAAGAATACCAATACCGATACCCGCCGAAAACAGCATGGAAAACCAAGCAAAATTACTAAAATCAGGTCGACTGTCATCGTCACCGAGTCGAATACGGCCAAAACGGCTAAACACAATGACAGCGCACACAGCGATCAGAAAAACAATCGTCACCATGTAGTACCAACCAAAAGTCACTTCAATCCAAGTTCTTACTGCGCCAAAGAGTGATCCAGCCAACTCAGTATTTGTCGCTGTAAATAAAACAAACAATAGCACCAATACGGTAGACGAGATGGTCATACCTTTGTGCATGCCTTTAAACAGTCCAGATTTTGCTAATTTCTCCGCTTTAAATACCCCCGACTCAGATGACTCAAAACCGGATTTCAAATTAGACGACATAAGCATGTTCCCCATTTATAATAATTGTTGTATTTCTTTTGTCTGTATAGCAAGGCTCCATTATTAAAAGCGTCCTTGCTTTTAATGCTTTTTTACCGCGATTAAAACCGCGCCATTAACGCTGTATCCCCTTTTCTTCACGGTATTCTTTCAGTGTCTGCATAATCCGAATTAAGCAGTCATCCCTCTCTTGAATCAAATCATTGATGGAAGCACCGTTCGCCTGAGTGAGACAACCGGCAACCATGTCATCTTTCAACTGTTGGGTTAATTTTGGGGCTTTTAATCGGGTCCAAGGGGCTTCTAATGATTCTTCAAAATGATCCAATAAATGCGCCATGCCGCCTTGGCCGCCACCTAAGTGATACGTTAAGCAATGTCCCATAATGGCCCATCGTAAACCCGGTCCATAGGCAATCGCCTTATCTATGTCTTCCACAGAGCATTCATTGTTTGCCACCATATGCAGCGCTTCTCTCCATAGCGCTTCTTGCAAACGATTGCCAATAAAGCCAGGCAGCTCTTTATCCATTTTCGCAACTTGTTTTTCGGTTGCTTCATAGAAGGCCGCCGTCCAGTCCACGACATCTTGACTGGTTCTTTCGCCACCACAGACTTCACAAAACGGAACTAAATAAGGAGGGTTAAATGGATGTCCTACCACAAACCGCTCTGGTTGTTGAGTAAGATCGACGGCCATATCCGTCATGGCAAACCCCGAAGTGCTCGAGATAATGACAACTTCAGGTGGGGCAATGCGATCAAGCTCAGCAAATAAGTTTCGCTTCGCATCCAGTCTCTCCGGTGTACTTTCTTGTATTACCTCAACCCGATGAACCAAGTCTTCCAAGGTATCAACAAAGCTCAAATTTTGCTTACTTGCGCCTTCTCTAAGCCCTAGCTTAGTCATCGTTGGCCAAATAAGATCCACCATTTCTAGCAGCTTTGCTTGCGAATTCGGACCAGGATCATACGTGACAACCTGCATTCCCATGCGCAAATAGTGCAATGCCCAGGCACCACCAATTACGCCAGTTCCTATGACACCCACTTTTGTTACTTCATTTGGATTAGGACGAGTCATTATCTATCTCCTAGCTAAATCGTTATTGAGTGCCGCGTAAGCGTAATTTTTCACGAGCTTGAGTAGGGTTAAGAATGCGCCCCCCCATATTTTCAATGATATTTACTGAACGCTCGACTAATTGACCATTAGTGGCTAATACGCCCTTACCAAGATACAAATTGTCCTCTAATCCAACCCGTACATGTCCACCCAGTAAGGCGGATTGCGCCACCCAAGGCAGTTGATTACGACCCAAGGCAAACGCCGTCCAATTTGTATTTGCTGGCAACATGTCCACCATTCCCTTCAGTAACGCAAAATTAGGGGGAGTTCCCCATGGAATCCCCTGACATAACTGAAACATAGCGTTATCGTCTAATAGGCCCTCTTTCATCATTTGCAATGCAAACCACAGATTACCGGTATCGAAGATTTCTAATTCAACCGTTACCCCAAGCTCCTTAATGCGAGCCGCACCGATACGAAGCATGTCCGGTGTTGATACATAAACAAGGTTACTGTCGCCAAAATTCAAAGAGCCACAGTCTAATGTGCAAATTTCAGGCTGTAATTGTTCCACATGAATTAAGCGCTCATGGGCACCCACCAGATCCGTGTCTTGAGTAAAGGCCGTTGGGTTCTCTTCAGGACCAATGTATAAGTCTCCTCCCATTCCCGCGGTCAAGTTGATAATGATGTCGCAGTCAGACGCCCGTAAACGTTCACAAACTTCGGCATACAATTCAACGCGTCTTGAACCCTGAGTCGTTTCAGGATCTCGAACATGTATGTGGGCAATAGCCGCTCCAGCATTCCATGCTTCAATAGCCGAGTTAGCTATTTGTTCAGGGGTAACGGGGACATTGGCATTGCGTGCGGCGGTATCCGCTGCGCCATTGACAGCGCAAGTGATAATGACGTCTTGATTCATCATTTAAGGCTCTTTTATTAGTTCAATACATACTAAAGCGACAACATAGCGATCGCTCTAACCATCAACGCTAATAGAAGTTACAGATTAAATAAGTTAATTTTTGCCTAAAATCGATGTTTCTTAGCCCAAAAAACCTTCGTCTTGTTTAAAAAAACAACAAAGCCCAAAATGGTCTGACATCCTAAAAATAGAAAAAACATAACGATAGGAAAACGTAACAATAGGAAAAAAAATAACAAGAGAAAACATAAAATCGCGTTCTGAAACTGCACTAACGCTCTTGACTTGGTTTCTTTGAAAACGCCTGTTGATAACTACGAGTAAAATGAGACACGGAAACAAAACCACAGGCAATCGCAATGGACGTCACGCTGTTTCTTGTTTGTTGCAGCATCCAGCGGGCTTTTTCTAGCCGAAGATGACGATAGAATGCCTTCGGCGTTTGCTTTAGATGGGATTTAAATAAGCGCTCTAACTCTCGTCCTGAAACCCCAACATGCGCCGCCAATTCAGCAATAAGTAATGGCTCTTCAATGTTTTGTTCCATAAGCTGCACGGCTTCAATTAAATTTGCATTACGGCTATCTAATCGTATTTGTAACGAACGCCTTTGAGGTTCCGTATGAGCCCTTTGATGGGTATAAACCAGCTCATCAGCCACCAGAGTTGATAGCGCTTTACCATATTGAGTCGAGATCAAATAAAGCATCATATCCAACCCAGACAATGCACCTGGGCAAGAAAAACGCTTTCTGTCTATCACCAACAACTCTTGCACAAACGTTACCTTAGGAAACGCGGCCACTGTACTTTCGTAATTTTCCCAATGCATAGTGGTTCTATAACCATCCAATACCCCAGCCGCCGCCGCAATATAGGCCCCCGTATCTTGACAGCCAATATCGGCACCATAATTATTTTGTTGCCGAATAAAGCCCAGTAAAGCGGCCGTAGTCCATAACCAAGGATCACCACCAGAACAAATGATCAAGGTTTCACAGCGGTCAACCTCTTTAATACTGGCATTGGTCATGATCTCTATACTGTCACTACTGCTGATTAACCCTCCCGTCTCAGAGACCAACAACCATTCATACAAGACGCTATCACTGGTGCTATTCGCATGTCGCAAAGGGTCTAACATGGACGTCAAGCCAAACAGAGAAAAGCCAGGAATTAATAAAAAATGAATCCTTTGCGGCCCAGACTTTAAACGATCTCCAAACACTTAACCCCCTACCTTTGATGATTGAGCCTATTCAACTCCGTCTAAAAAAATCAATTAGTATACGCATTTAGACAATTGGTTTTTCATTTTCAACTTATGATTAAGTTCCTAACACCCACTTTTCACTCTCTAGGAACCCAAATGCCTCAAATGATCAATTTATTTGAAAGTGATGTACTCACTGACTGGATAGACTATAACGGCCATATGAACGATGCCTACTACGTCGTCGCTTTTAGTAAAGCAATTGACGCTTTCATGGTTCACATCGGCCTCAACGAAGACTTTCGATCAGAACATCAAGTCTCTATCTACACACTGCAAAGCATGGTGCAGTATTTAAAAGAAGTTATGGAAGGCGAACCTATCATTATCAAAGGCCAGCTTTTAGAAAGCGACAACAAGAAACTGCGCCTCTATATGACCATGTACCACGGTAAAGCCAACGACGAGCTCGCCACCATGGAAACCTTACTCTTACATATGAATATGGAACTTCACAGAGCCGCCCCCTTCCTACCCACCACAGCCACCCTAGTGGAATCAATGCAAGACAGCCACAATGCACTGGAAGCACCAATGAACGCAGGTAAAGGGATTAGTTTAAAGCGTAAGTGAAAATGCTAACTGAAGATAAGGAAGGAATAAACCAAGCTCTCAATACTTCGTAAGTGCTTGGTTTAAAAGAATGTCAAATATAGAGAGCTTAAATATGAACCTAGTCTACTCTGAATAATAAAGACTATTACAGATAAGCTTTTATAACATTCAAATGAATGAAACACCTAAAGAAAGAAAATTTGTTGTTACTTTCTGTTTTATGTATATTCAGATTTATAACTCTTAAAATAAGAACGCTATGAATGCTGAACAATTCAAATTACTTATAAAACAGGTAAAAACAGCAAAAAAATTGCCTGATGCGATCTATTTTCATAAAGATGCCTTTATTGATGTACCTGCTGACTTAGTCAAATTTATTAAAGTGGTCGCACAAGCCTTAAAAGTAAATGAAGAAGACTATGACCTTATAAAATTATTTAAAAATGAGTTCAGACTTTCTCTTTTAAGTTATCCTGCTTTCTATACAGATTCATACCCATCATTAAAACAAAGCGTCAGTGTCGACCTAGTAAAACTCAGTCATAAAGTCACTAGGTATGAAAATACTGACAACCCTCCTATTTTGCATCGCAAAGAAACCATGATTTCTCCTAGCAGCTCCTATTATCAGTTGTTCTGTGATATTACCAATGAAGGAGAACATGCAGGGTTGTATGAAAGTACACGCATGATAGGCTTTAAAAACTCATGGGAACGTTTAATAACTAAAAAGGGGTACGAACTTCTCGATGGGCGATTATTTCGCTGTTCAGCGATTCAGACGACAGAGAACAATAAAGTAATAGACCGTCATTTAACCGCGATTGTGCGCCATGAGCTTTCATCACCATTAAAAACACTCGCTAAGAATGGGTTTCTATCAGGAAACTATTCTATTTTTGATTATGGCTGTGGTCGTGGCGATGATTTAAGAGAGCTAGAGGCTCATGATATTGATGCTTTAGGCTGGGACCCAAACTATAGGCCAGATGCAGATAAAGTAAGATCTGAAATTGTAAACCTTGGTTTTGTCATTAATGTTATAGAAGATAGAGATGAGCGAGTTGAAGCATTAATTAGCGCTTGGGAACTTACTGAGAGACTGCTTGTTGTCTCAGCTATGCTAGGAAACGAGTCCCTCATCAGCCAATTCCAACCCTATAAGGATGGTGTAATAACTAGTCGTAACACCTTCCAAAAATACTATACGCAGGCTGAGCTTAAAGCCTTTATAGAGATGAGTCTTGATGAAAGTGCTATAGCCGTTGCGCCTGGTATTTATTACATATTTAAAGATAAACAGCTTGAACAACACTTTCTACAAAATAGACATCAACGTTCCTATAAGTGGCAGTACTTAACAGCGCCAGAACCTGTAAATGAAGAACAAGCTCGTATTTTATTCACTCAACATCAGGCACTTTTTGAATCCTTTTGGTTAGCCTGCTTAAAGTTTGGTCGCTGTCCTGCTAATAATGAATTCGCTCAAAGCGACAAAATAAAAGAAGTCATTGGCTCAAATAAAAAAGCACTGAAACTCATTTTAAACTGGTTTGAAAAGGATGAGCTAGCAACAGCGGAAACGATGAGAAAAGAAGATTTACTACTTTACTTTGCACTTGCCATGTTTGAAAAACGCAAGCCTTACACACAACAACCCGACGATTTAAAACGCGATATAAAAGCCTTTTTCGATACATACAAAATAGCGCAACACCAAGCAGCAGAGCTGCTCTTTCAGATAGCTGATAGTAAACTGATAGAATCTTTGTGTTTAGAGGCGGCAAAGCTATTACCTGCTAGTAAAATAGACTTCGAAAATGAACAGCCACATTCTCTGACCTTACATAAAGACTTTATAACATTACTACCATTAGTACTTCGTGTTTATATTGGCGCAGCACTACAAATGTATGGTGAGCTTGATGATATTCAACTTATTAAAATTCATATACATTCAGCTAAAGTAACACTGCTTGGTTATGAAGGGTTTTATGATACCCCTCTTCCACAGCTTAAAGAGCGTGTGAAAATAAAAATGGCAGATCAGGATGTAGATTTTTTTGATTACTTAGTTGAAGAAAAACGACCGCTACTACTTAATAAAATTGACTATATTGATGATACGTTTGAAGATTACAAAAAACAAAAGGCGTTTAATAAACGCCTTCAATTAGAACTCAGTAACTCCAGCAATACTGGTGAATTTTTAAACCAAGCTAGCCTTTATGCAATGTTAGAGACGAATCATATGTCGTTGAAGGGGTATCGCTTTTATCATTCCAATAAGTAATAACTAGTCCAACAAGCTCATCAAAGATATGAGGCTCTGTAAAACCTACTTGAATTGCGTGAGTTTCGCCTTCAGTTTTGACAATTCCATGACCATAGCCAAGCAAGTTTTCGGCTCCAGATTCGCCTAGTATTATTTCTGAGTTTTGATCTCTATCTACCTTAAGAGCTATCTTTGTATCTAAATTTGCCCTTAATAGAGGAAAGACCACATCAGCACTAGGACGCTGTGTAGCTAAAACTAAGTGCACTCCCGCAGCCCGTCCTTTGGAAGAAAGTCTAACAATAATGTCTTTGGCTTCTGCTTTAAAATCATTATCTAAGATCCAATCCGCCAATTCATCAAAGAAAACAACTTCTCTAGCCATCCTGGCATTTGGATACTTTCTATTATAAGCCTCAAAATCCTTCAGCCCTAGACTCATTAAATGCCTATAACGCTCATTCATTAAACTTTCTAACTCTTTGAGCCTCGAAACCGCATCATCTTTATCCAGAACTACAGGATGGGCAAGATGCGGAGTGTTTGAGTAGGCTGCAAATTCAACTTGCTTAGGATCAAAAAGTCTTAAATGTAAATTATTTGGCGAATTTGTCATTAGGAGATCAATAATCATATTATTCATCAATATAGACTTACCTGACTTAGTTTGACCACCTATTAATGCATGTGGGCTTGCGCCATCGAGTTTAAAAAACACTCCGTTTTCACTATATTCATCCTGACCCAACATAATTTTATTATTAAAATCATTTTTAATAGTGCTAATTCTAGAAACCAAAGTTGAATTAACCAATCTACCAAAATAAACAGTTTCTCTCTTTTCTCGATTGAAAATCAAAACCATTACTCCTGGTGCAGGATAAACCTGACGTAGAGATAACCCTACAACAGATAAAAAGTTGTCTTTTAACTTCAGAACCTTAGATGGGTTAAGGTTTACGTCTCCATGAAGTTTTATAACAATAGAATTAGGAGTAACAAACGTATCTGAAAAATTTGAAGGCAAATTTGCATGACCAAATATTTTTCTTATATTCCCCTTTATTGTAGAGATATCTAGTTCCTTTATTATCTCCTGACTAGTGTTAGTTTCTAAAAAATCAACACAAATTCTAATTAACTGCAAAGCATCACTATCATGTGAAGTAGGATCTTTTACGTTATTGGCTAAATGCATGCTTTCACTGCTTTCAACTGAGTTATCTGTTTCAGACACATTCTCTGCATTATTTTTAATCGTTGATAAGCCTAACTCTGCTGATAATGTTTTAGATGCCTTTTCGCGATGGTCGTCAGTAAGGCAATCTTGATTTTTCCTATTTAACTTCAAGGGAGTAAATTGACAATCATTGAATAAATTTACGGTTTTACTATGATCTAGTATCGAGTCAAAAATAGATTTTGTATCATCCGTACTAACCTTCAATTGAAGTAAATGTTTACTGTCGTAAACAGGATCAGAGGTAGTTTCCATATGAACATTATCATAATGGAATACTACAGAAATCCCAGAAACGTTTATTTTAACTTTACTTTTATCCAAGGATATTAAGTCTTCAAATTCAAACTCATTAGGAACAAATTTAAAATTACCTACAATAAATTCATAAAATTTATTTAACCAGTATTCAAAATCTAGATCTTGTGAAGAACTTAGCATTGAAGCAATCAAATCAACTGTAGATTTGATTTGTTTACACGACTTAGTAGATTGCTCCTCAGAGCCTTTAGTTAATTTAGATTCACTAATTATTAAGTTAATTTCTGCTGTACCATCTTCACCTTTTGAAATATAAATTCCCAGTAGATCAGAAAGATAATTAACAGTTCGCCCAATTGATTTAAATGCATCATCTTCTATTGATGACTTAAACCAAGTCAAGTAATCATCTAAGTGAACCCAAAAAATTGGTGATATTTTATCTTGACGCTCATAAAGAGCCTCTAAAAGAGAAGCAGCTCCAGCGGTTCCAACTAGATCGTGGGAGAAGTTTCCATTGCCTACAGACCTAAGTAATGTATCGCTGCTAAATGAATTCGATAAAGTAAATATTTTCTCTACTAAAGCAGGCACTTTATCTGGATGAACCAACTGCCACGATCTAAGGTCAGTATTTAAGTTTTTAGTAATATACTGAGTTTCTTTATCAGTAATAATAGCGAGGGAACGTTTACTTCCCTCACCCTGTATATATCTTAAGACCCTTCGGTTATTCGGTGTTTCTTCATTACTACATGCAGCTAAAGTCTCTTTGCTTAATAAGAAATCATAAATAACTAACCAATTACATTTATTCAACCCCTTTGAAATTTCTCCCTTCAATCCAGTTTGGCTAACTTCCCTACAAAAAGAAGAGTTTTCATCCAAATTATTAGACTTCATGAAAGCAGAATGAAAAATTTTTCCTGTTCTATCTAGGATATGATTATTCAAAGAAAATTGTGTTTTTCTAGAAACAGGATCTGAAGGTACTTTTCTAGAAGAGCAGAACTCCCAATTCAAACCTCCGAATTCTCTTTCTATATACTTAGGTGGGACAGTCGCAATTTTATTATGAGAAAATAAAGGATCAAAATTATAAATTAAATCTATTTCCCCATTTTCAACTTCATTAATATTGCTTACTATTTTAATAGTGATATTAGAATCTACTTTTGAAGAATCAAAACTTTCACAAATAGTTTGATAAATTGAATCAAGTGCACCTCTATCACTACAATTAAATGCTAGTGAAATAGACAATTCTTCCTCATGATTATCAGAAATCTTAAGAAGCTCATCATAAACAGCTAAGAGGTGTTGATATGAGAATAAGCCTATACATAAAATTTGTAGATGGTGTCTTTCGTTAGGATAAGTTTCTAAAAACTTAAACGCTGTAGCATTGATTACTGATTTTATTTCCGAATCACTTATAGCATTTTTCGAAGTGCTTAGCTTACCGAATTCAAAATACCCAGAATTAGATTTTGTAGAAACTAAATCTTCAAAAGTATTCTCTTTTGTTTTCTTTAAATAAAAGCTTTTCCCATTATTTTCCAATAGCTCTTTAAATAACTTTGCTAGTACACCATCACTTTTATTAGCAATACTTAATGTTCTTTCTTTATATTGCTTAGCTATGTTATTCAGCATCGAGTTTCTTTTAAACTGTGCTAAAAGACTGAAAGGAGACCAAGGTAGGTAAACACTGTAATTTGAATTTTCAGTAATGTTAATTGTATGAGCGGAAATCAACTCATAAACTAATTCGTTGGACTTTTCCTTATTAATATTTAATGAGTTAATACTATTAAGGAGAACTTCTAGGGCTTGCTCTAATTTTGTAAAGCTTCCACAAATGGGATGTTGAAGTAGCTCTTCGATAGAGTTTAACCATTCTGTTGTAAAGCTTTGGTAACTAGCCTGAATAAAATCAAACTCTTCACTATTCACGTATTTATGACTTTGAAGCTCCGATAACAAATCAAAAAACAAAGTAGATTCTTTATCCAACTTTCTCACTACAGCACCCTTTTTCATACTAGTGCTAACAGCTAAAAACATATGGATATTATTAATTGTCGGTATATTTTCAGATCTTTTTATAAAAAGTGGATCTAAAGATAATGAATGCCTATGAAAGAATCCTTTACGACCTGAGACTTTTTCATAATCTAAATATTTCGAAGACTCAAATCCAAAAGGGTTAAAAACCCACTTTAATTCCCAACTATCTATCGGAGTCTCATCTTCTTGTGAACGTCTAATAATTCGAAAATGAAGCTCGTTAGCAGCTTTTCCATCACCATACTTTCTGTTATTACGATCAACAGAGGATGCAAACTCGTCATTAAATGCCTTACCAAATTTAACTTTAAAGTTATCACCAAACATTGACCAAAAGTCCGCTAAGTCTTTATATTCATTATTAAAGTAATTTAAGGCGTACCAGTTTTTTCTTTCTAAGCTTTTTCTCGTTCTATCTTTTGCTAAACTCAACTCTACAATGTCATCACCGATATCTTTTAATAACAGAGATTTTGATAAGACACCTAAGACACCTTCAATCAAATCATTACATACATTTTCTTTTGAGTTAGTTATTTCTTTAAGCCAAGCTTTATCTAATTTGGAACTTTCTGATATATCCTTTGAATAAATAAAATAAAACTTTCGCAATTCATTTATATCGGGCTTTTGTGCAGGTTTATCAACTAAACCCAACAGCTCAGTGAAATCTTCTGACAGAGAAATATCATTATCAGCAAAAAAGGAAATTGTTTCTTCACCTAAATAAAATTTAGGTTTAACATTCTTTGCTTGAAGGACTGAACCGTATGGATATAAACAATCAAAATTATTTTGTAGCTCATCTCTTTGTGTCTTTTCATCGATTCTATTTCCTTGATAATAAGCTTCAAAATATTTATCTACTGTTTCACAGAATTCATTAAAATCGGGATCACTCTCCCTAATACTGTTTAAATTCTCTTTAATTTCATCAAGCTCAACTTCTTTATTTTTATGAATAGCCCTCCAAAATTCGATATCTTTCAATAAAGTTTTTGTGACTATGCTTCTAAAGATTCTTCTATACGCGCTACCAGAGGTTTTTAAAGGTAGAAAATCACTCAGCCGATTGATACCACCAAGGTTAATACAACTTTTCCCTAGGGCATCATAAAACAAGCCATCTTTTATAGTTGCCTTAATTACCCCCTCTATAAATGCATTTATTTTATCAATTTCAATAAACGGTCTGTTACTCCATTTGGAGTTTGTTAATTCGGAGACAAACCTGGCTAGCTCTTCAATATACTCATCTACGAATGCTTGACCATCTTGTTGTTGGTTTTTAGCTAATGCTACCCATCTTTTTAGTTCTGTTAGCTCAAAAACAGTACTCTGATCAATACCCGAAACTTGCTCAAGAGTTGGCTTTATTTCAGCAATAAACATTAAACAGAAAAAATTTCCTTCTCTGTTTCTTTCATGCGCAAGGTCTGCAAAAGTATACTTTTTAACATCAACATTTTGATAGTGTTCATGGTCTTCTACAGCAATAATAAAGCCGTCAGGAGATCCTATTTCAACAATAGGAAAATCACCAGATTCACTAATATTTAAAAGAATTTCTCGAACTAATCTAGTGTCAAATTCCTTTAAAATTAATCGTCCAGGGATACCATTACCACTATTTGAATTTAGCCAATCGTTATATTCTTTCTTGATTATCTCATAAAAATACTTTGCTAATGATCTCATACCGAGTCCTCCCTGTACGGATTTATTACGTAACTACATGCGTCAGATAAATGTCTTAACATTCCCATTTGATAGAGCAAACTCGCCAAGTTTTTTGAATTTCGATTTAAATCCCTCTGAATCAATTCACGTTCATTATCGGGTGAAGTATCTACATAGATTGAATACTGAACTCTTAGTTGTTTAACGAAATTACTAAACTCTACTCGTTTCTCATTCCCAAGAATGGTAACTACAAGAGAGTGGAGAAAATCTTCAGTTAAAACATATCTATAGCTACGAGTATTCTTTTTTGACAAAAAGCCAATTTGTCTAAAACAAACATTAGAGTAATTTGAAATATGGCTAGCTAAATAGGACTCAGCGTATGACAACTCTTCCTTAGATTTGTTTATCCTCTCAGTTTCTTCCTCTAAATCTATAACGTCTTCGTATAAATCTATTATTTCATCAGCTCGAAGTGTCAAACTTCTTTTTAACTTATTACGTTGTGCTGAGATACTCTGAATAGATGATTTTCGTATACTGTTGGTCGCCTTAGAAAGTACCTCGACAAGGTAAGAAGGTTTTTTCAATTCAGCCGGATTTGGGGATTTATGGTAAGTTTCACCTATAGATAGAACATAATTACCAATGTGATATCCTACCATATCAATCATAACTTTAACTTTATCTAACCTTTCTAGTTCAAGTGATAATACCTTTGAAAGATCATTCGCAAAGTCTGTAAAAATAGGAAGTTTTTGATAAGGTAAATAACCTAGATCTTTTCGGCTTTCCTCACGTAATTGAATCCTTTCTTCTTCACGAACTAAAAGGTTAGCTAGTTTTGCGAAAGAATTATCCTGCTTATCTAGCCATAGCTCAAAATACTTTTCTAACTCTCCACAAACTTCATTTCCTGCTCTACAAAGCATTAAATACGCTAATTCACCACCCCGACAAAAGAACCTTCTATCTTCTGTTGACTTTCTATTATCAAAATCACACCAAATATAGTCAGATGAAATCGGATAAATAAATTTTGATGTCCATCGTTTATTTGATAATGGGTCAAAAGTTAATGAGCTTAAAATTTTTATAGCATTATAGAAGCTTTCAAAAGAAGAAAAGCTGCTTTTCAAATGCTCTATATCCTCATCTTTAAATTGGAATAACTCGCCATTTATCCCTCTAAGATACTTGAATTGACGCTCCCACCTATCTTCCTCTGAAAGGTCTGAGTTAATGAGTGTTTCTAATATTTCATTCTGATAAATTAAAATTCTTAATTTAAAAAACTGCCTATGTTTAAAATATAGAGTTTTATTGTCTGGAGAGAAAATTGAGCTTATTAGCCCTGCGCGTTTAGCCTGAAGTTGGCTTTCAATAACGCATAATAACTCAAAGAAAATTATTGAAGGTGTTTGATCTGTTCTGAACCTATGTCCCCACATATTTTCAATAATTGGAATATGCTTGATTCCGTATTTTTTCATCAATTCTGAAGAGTATGTGTGTAAACTATCCATGATTCACCTTTAGGGTTGAGGTTCTAAACTCTCCATCCTTTATCGTATATGTTTCAATTCTTTTTCCACTTAATTTACTAGTATTGCTAATTTGTGATGCTAATTTTGATCTAAAAATCAGTAGTTTTTTGTAAAGTCTGGGGTTGGTTGTGTTTGGCGGGGACCCTTTAGATATTCTGTATAAAAAGTCAAATAACTCAACTGTCAAAGAAAGCTTCAAAGAAGTATTCCTATCAATATCAAATACAATAACAGGTTCAATTCGTGATCCTGTCAGCTCAAAATCACCTTTTACTTTAGTAATATAAATATCTCTATCTCTTATCTCATCTCCATGAAATATTGATATAGGCGTGATAGAACCTTGGTCTTTTTCTGGTATATAAAGTCGATCTTTACCTGTATTTTCAGAAATATACCTCCCATGAAAGATTCTATTAAGTGCTAATACAATGAGGGAGATTAAATCAATATTATGACAGTTATCGCGTTCTTGAAGCTCATCAAAAACCATGCTTTTGAAGTATGAAAAACTTGAAAACTTTTGTAAATCTAATGCCTTATTATCACCATTTTGATAACAATAAAGTTGGATTCTGGAGCGTCTAACAATTGCTCCCCATAATTCAGAATCAATATCCAAGTCATTAGCTTTTTTGGAATTAAATAAATCATTAAAGTCATCTAGAGGTATTGCAATTTTTCTTTCTGATTTATTTTTAAGATAATTATCCCAATGGTTTGTAGATAATTCACCGAACATTAATTTATTGATTTCAGAGTATGGTCTTGCATTGTTCATCTTATGCTGTCCAAGATTCATACCCCAAAAACCAACTTCTACTGTTGATTCGTAATCAAATTCATCAAAAGAATTAGCTTTGCTGACTCGCGTACAATTAAAAATAGGATAATTTGTATCTTTCTTAGTTGCTCTTAAATGCTTAGCCTTAGGAGTAGATGCTAAAATTGTATTAGTGGCTAAATTTAGTAACTCTCTAATTGTAAAGTGTTCGTTATTCAACTGAAGTAACAGAATAATATCACTTAAGTTATCCCTTATGTTTTTTTGCGTTTTTAAAAGGTTGTATTTGTTATAAATTGGGCAAGTAGTCGTAATCTTCCCTTCACATGAGTCGCAGCCTTCCCAACCAGAATGTTCGATAATCTCATCTAATATTAGAGAAAAATTTTCCTTTGCATTGAGCTTAGATAAATTAATTAGCTTAATTAGCTCTTGTTGCTCACAATTACTAAAACCAAGATTAATTTTGTCTTCAATGATCTCTTTTAGCTGAGAGGCTCTTTTTTCAGACTCTTCATTTTGAGAGGTTAAGATAAAATTGTCGATTTCTTCTACTAAAATCCCATCATTAACAGCAATTAGTATCGGTTTATTTGAAACACCATTAACTAAAACGTTTAATAGCTCTTGAATTACTAACGACTTCTCATCTTGCAATTCTGAAAAATCTTTGACTATAGTGCGTTCCGAAGAACAAAAATAGCTTTTAGCATTCCATTTATCCTCATCGAAGGAATCACCATCTATTTGTTTGACAATATCTCTACATAACTTAGTTTTTCCGTCACCGGCTGTTCCTGTGAGTATTATTACTCCGTGAGCATCTTCAGGTTCAAACTGCTGAGTAATTTGTTTTTGCCATTCAAATTGTATATCTAAGGGCTCACCAAGTCCTAAGCTTGATGCAACCTTTCTAACATATTCATCTTGAATCTGATTCTTTCCCTGACAATACCCCTCTAAATATTTAATCCACTTATTTTGCTTCCAAATCATAATTATCCCTATTCTGAATCTAAAACTTAATGCATTGCATAATATGGCGTCATAAACATATTAAATTAAATTATCAAGGGTTTAAATATAAACTTACACAGCCAATACTGTATATAAAAACAGTTAAACAAGAAAAATAGCTTTAATCAATCAACTTAACAATATATCATTGCCTCTGGACAAGTTCTCCAGGAGTAGTCTCAAGCATGAAAGCTAAATTTACAGGACATGACACCTTCCCTTTACGTTATGGATGGTTATTTAAAGCTATTAATCATTTGAATTCAAACGGCAAGTTTTCGAGCTCTGACGAAGAAAATATTCGTCATTCAATTGTTGAGCTAGGTGTCGGGAAAAATATGGTTAAGGCTATTCAATATTGGGCTGAATCAAGTAATATAATTAAAAATGAAAGAGAAAATGGCTCATATAGTCATGTCATATCAGACAATGGTGTATACCTTTTTGGTAATGGACTTGATGAGAGTGGAAAAGACCCTTACCTAGAATTAGCTGGTTCAATTTGGCTACTGCATTTTTGGCTAAATTTTAACAGAGATCAACTCACCGCTTACCGTTACTTTTTTAATTATGCGAATGTACAGCACTTTGAAAAATCAAAGCTTGTAGATGACTGTTACGAAGATGCAAAACGCTTAGTAAAAAATGAGATTGGAAATAGCTCTACAATTAAAAAAGATATCGATTGCTTTTTGAACACATACAGTAAAAAGCTTAACACCGGAACATCTAAAAAAAGTACTAAGGTGGATGAAGACCACTTTACCTCTCCGCTTTCAGAACTAAATTTAATACAAGAAAATGGGGGCGGCTTCTATATCAGCAATTTAAGTGAAAGGCCTGAATTGCCTGTTGAGGTTTTCACTTTTGCTTTATTGGAATTTTTTAAAATTGAAACAGAAGAGTCTAATGTAAGTACAATTGATTTTGATTCGTTACTCACTAAACCCTGCTCACCTGGAAGAATATTTCGTCTTTCAGAGTCTGGCCTAGGTCAAAAACTAGATGAAATTCAAGAATTTACAAATAAAGAAGTATCGTGGGTTGACTCTCTAGGGTTGAGGCAGGTAAACGTATCAAATACCGCTAAAAATAATACCATCAATTACCTAAATAACTATTATGGTAAGTACAATGTCTGACTCTATGATCTCAATAAATCAACGATATAAAAGCTCTACTCGCATCGATATTGATAGTCTCGATTTCAAACCTTTTATTGATGATTTTATCTTCCATGGTACAGCAATAAATACTCTTGACACTATTAGCAGGGAATATAACAGCAGTAGTCAACGCTCTTATACCATTACCGGTCCATATGGCTCAGGCAAATCAACTGTAGCGTTATTCTTATCTTGCCTGTTGTCCACTGACACAGAATTAAGAGAGCATGCATTACAGAAACTTATCAACTCTCAAGACATTATTACTAATCTCGAGCAGAAATTTAATATTACTCACGGGTGGAAAACAATAAATCACGTTTGTGGTCTTGAAGCACCTGCAAACAGTATTCTAGAAAGCCTACTCACTGCCTATAACATTCCCTTTAATTTAGAAGAAATTTCAATACTAAACGACGATGAATGTTTAACTAAAATCAAAGATCTTCTTCAAAGAGATACGGACGGCGAAGATGGCGTTTTAATTCTATTGGATGAAATGGGCAAAGCGCTAGATCATCAGTCTCGTTCAAATAAAGACCTTCATTTATTCCAGTCTCTAGCTGATATAGTACAGCAAGCTAAACACCCAGTTTTATTAGTCGGTTTTTTACATCAAGCTTTTTCTGAATATGCAAAAAATAAAGATCTTAAAACCCAACAAGAATGGAGTAAAGTTCAAGGACGCTATCGAGATTTAAGCTTTAACCCGTCAATTGATGAGTCTCTCATTCTAGTAGGCGATTCAATCCATCGGTCACCTAATATTACGCAGGCCATTAAGACTAAACATAAAAGTTTAGTTGACGTTGTTAGCTCAGCCTTCGCAAATCAAAATAGAAACGTTAACGCTCTCAGTAACATTCTTCCATTAGATCCTATTGTAGGGCTACTACTTGGCCCTGTTTCTCGTCGACGTTTTTCTCAAAATGAGCGAAGTTTATTTGGTTTTTTAGCGTCTCATGAAAAGTGTGGTTTTCGTGAATTTTTAGAAAACAACTATAAAGAAACTCATGAAGAGCTAAGCTTATACCGCCCAGAAATGTACTGGGATTATCTCTATCACAACTTACATCATCTTATTGTCACATCTCAAGACAGTAAAGCTTGGCTAGAAGGATGTGATGCGATTTATAGGGCCGAACAAAATGGTGATCAACTTCATATTCTTATTACAAAATTAATTGCCCTACTTACGATCTTTGGCTTTCATCATCAGCTCCATGCGAAGCGTGATTTTATTAAAGAGTACTTTGTTCATAGAGGCTTCAACTCTAACGACATTGAAAAAGCTATTACAGAATTAGAAACAAGCACAGTTATCATCTATCGTCAGAAACATGATGCCTTATTTATTTTTCAGGGCAGTGATATAGATATAAACAACCTCATAAATGAGAGAATCGAGTCCATCAGTCATGGTATTGACTGGACTGAAACCTGTAATATTCCACAAAGTATTTTAGCTACAGCGCATTATCACAAAACAGGCACAATGCGCTGGGCTACAACTAAGTTACTAAGTAAATTTAACGAGCAAACAATTGATAATATCGTATCAATACCAAAAACTGGTGAAGCTTTCGCGACGTTTATTTTATGTGCGAACGACTCTCTAGCTAAAACTATACAAGAATATGCAATCAACACTCCCTTTGCAGTGATAGGAACAGCTAAAGATCTAAACGCTTTAAAAAATTCAGCTATTGAACTAATCGCTTTAAAACAAATTATTAAAGAAGAGCAAAAAATATCTCACGACTTAATCGCTAAAAATGAGCTTGAAAATCGTATTAAGTTTACGCAAACAAACGTTGATGCAGCTTTACAAGATGCATATGCAAATGCAAATTGGACTTATTGTGCAAAAAAATTACCGTCTTCTCCATTAACTAAAATAGCATCTGATATTGCGGATTCCATATTTTTTAAATCGCCTTCCGTAATAAACGAACTAGTCAATCGCTCAAAACCATCAGGTAGCGCCAATAGCGCTATCCGTAAGTTAATGAATGCTATGTTTGAGTACGGTGACAAACATGATTTAGGTTTTGACGAAAAGACATTTCCACCAGAGAAAGGTTTATATTTATCATGTTTAAAAAGTAAGGGATGGCATTGTGAAACATCTGAAGGCTATTTATTTCCAAATAGTTGGAGTCACGATGCAATCGCAGCAAATCCAAAGATGCATGCATTATTTGAAAGTGGTTTCGAGTTTATAAAAAAACACTCTACTCACAAACAAGTAACAATGGCAGAACTTTATGACATGTGGATGCTACCGCCTTACGGGTTAACAGCGGGTCTTTGCAGGATTTATGGCTTAGCGCTTTTAAAAGCCCTTGAAGGCCAAGTTGCATTTTATGACTGGGACTCTACTAACCAGTTTATTTTTATACCTGAACTTGATGAAGAGCTAGTCAACAAAATATATAAGCATCCTAATGAAGCAGGTGTAAGGTATTTTGAAATTTCTGAAATACAAAGTCACCTACTTGATAATCTGGCACAAGCAACTCTTGGAGAGACTAAAAATGATGCCGTCATTTTAAATATAGCCAAACATATCGTCGGTATTGTTCATAAACTCCCTACTTGGGTTAAAAAAACCAGCGGTGAAAGTTTCACAAATAGCAAAGCAAACGGTCTAACAAAACAAGCAAGAGACTTTAGAAATAAAGTGATTGCAGCCAATGACCCATATAAATTAATACTTGATGACCTACCTGCAGTATTTGGTTTTCAGAAAGACGACCCTACTCTAGAAGATAAACTTGGTCACAATTTAAAAACTGCAATTGAGGATTTAAGTGCCCAACACGAAACATTACTTACAGGGTTTCAAGAAGTTATAAAGAACATGTTGGGAGAAGATTTTAACGATCAGTTAAAAGAACGCTGTAATTTTGTAGAAAAAATAGCTAAACGTCCAAAAGTAAAAGATTTAGCCAAACGTATATCACAATACATTGAAGGCAAAGCTAAATTTGAATTTGTGATCAATATACTGACAGGTGTCCCTGAACGAAATTGGACGGATAAATTTTTACGTAATGGATTCGACGAATTACAAAACTTGTGTGTACAATTTAGACGCATTGAGTCGTTTGGTAACTTACAAACACAAGGCACATCGAAGCCACTCTCATTTATTACCACCGATAAAAATGGCAATCATCAAGAATTCGGTAGTTTTATAAAACATAACTTAGATAATGATAGTGATGTGCAAGACGCAATAAATAGTATTAAAGTATCTATATCAAATATACCTAAAGAAAAGCAGCTTGCAGCACTGACGCACTTATTAGCTAACTTGATGGATCAAACAGAATCAGAGGTAATTGATGACTGAAAAAGTTAAACATGTATTGGGACTTTCTGGAGGCAAAGACAGTAGTGCCTTAGCCCTATTCGTTAAAGAGACATATCCAGAATTAGATGTAGAGTATTTTTTTACTGATACAGGCTATGAGCTACCCGAAACAAATGAGTTTATAGATCAACTTGAAGAAAAGTTAGGCTATATACACCGTTTAAATGCACGATCTTTAAATAATATTGAAGGACGTGGAGAAAAAGACTTCGCTCACCTTTTAAAAGAGCATGGGAACTATCTACCATCTCAACGAGATAGGTGGTGTACAGTTCAAATGAAACTAAAACCATTTGAACAATGGTTAGATAGTTTTATTAAAGACGGTTACAAAATAAAAAACTATGTTGGTATTAGAGCGGATGAGCCTGAACGCTCTGGTTACATGACGATAGAAAAACCCATTGAATCAGTCTTTCCATTCAGAGAGCATGGCATCGTAAGAAGTGATATTGAAAACATTCTTCAACGTAATGGATTAGAGCTTCCGGAATATTATAAATGGCGCTCTCGATCGGGTTGTACTTTTTGCTTTTACCAAAGAAAAATTGAATGGGTAAAGCTTATGGAGAAACACCCAGATTTATTTGAGGAAGCAAAAGCCTTCGAAAAAGGCGATGCTAACAATACAACAGTAGGAGAACGTTTTTATTGGATGGGACAAGGGCAGCCTCTTGAGACTTTAGAGGAACCAGCTGTACAAATACGCATTATTGAGAATCATGAGAAAAAAGTTGAACGCTTTAATAAGAAAAAGCGTCGCAATGCTCTTCTAGACGACAAAGAAGGTTATTGCGAATTCAGTGAGCTCGATGATATATACGATGAAGCTGAGGGCGGTGGGGCTTGTGTAACATGCTATAAATGATTAGGATGAATGTTGTATTTTTTTAGTTCAATATTCATTTTTTCGCCTTTTTTATAGATGCAACCAAACTATCGATGTCCGTTTTTTGGATATCATTTGTAAAACTAATACGAAAAGTATGTTCTGCTTCTTCCCTGCTTAGCCCTAAAGCCATTAGCACATGAGACGCTTCTATTTCTTTAGATGAGCAAGCAGAACCTTGAGCCAAACAGAAAGCTTGTTCATTATCTCTTACAAGTACTCCAATATTTGTTTTAGGCAAAGAGAGCGAAATAATATGTGCTAGCGTATTACTACCATTTATTATAAATTCAACTCCAGCATTACTTAGTTGTTCAACCAGATAATCTCGTATCATTTTTTTCTCGAAAGACTGATAGCTTTTATGAAAAGTAGACATAGCAACACCAAATCCGATAATCAAAGGAGTAGCGACAGTTCCTCCTCTCACCCCTTGTTCTTGACCTGCTCCATGGATTACAGGAACTAAATCACGCTTTCGTAAATCACGAATGTAAATTGCACCAATTCCTTTTGGTCCACCAATTTTATGGCCTGAAAATGACATCAAATCCACATTCATATCATCCACATGAATAGAAGTCTTGCCAAAACTTTGTGCCGCATCACTATGAAATAAAATTCCTTTTTTAAAACAAAGTTTACCTATTTCAGCAATAGGATTAACAGTTCCTAGTTCATTATTAACATGCATAATTGAAACAAGAACAGTATCTTCTGTTAAAACATCACTAACGCTTGAGGCATCAATAACACCATGTTTATTTGGCATAACTATGGAGATTGAAAACCCTTGGTCCTTTAAAAAGTCACAAATAGCAAAGATACATTTATGTTCCATAGCGCTTATTACTACATGCTTCTTCTTAGAGGATGTACTCAGCAATAGGCTCTTAAAAGCAATATTATTTGATTCAGTCGCTCCGCTAGTAAAAACGATCTCACTAGGATACGCACCTATCATATCGGCCAACTGCTCTCTAATCATATTCGTTTCTAGTAAAGCTTTTGTACCTAGAAGATGACTGGAAGCTGAATTTGCGTAACACTCTTCGAACGCCTTCATTAAAGATATTTTCACTTCGGGCAGAAGTGGGTATGAAGCAGCTGAATCAAGATATATCATTTTATTAATCCTTAACGTTGAGTATCAATAATAACATAAAGTCCCCACCTATTAGTCCAGCATAAAAGTAACGGGGCCATCGTTGATTAGGCTCACTTGCATGTCGGCACCAAATTGTCCGGTGGCTACCTTATCGTGCTGTTTGCGTACCATCTCAACGAAGAGATTGAATAATCGTTCTGCTTCGGCAGGGATGGCGGCCGTGGAAAAGCCGGGTCTTAAACCTTTCTTGGTTTCTGCGGCTAAGGTGAATTGGGATACCAGCAGTACACCGCCTTCTACCTGCTTTACATTTAAGTTCATTTTTCCTTCTTCATCACTGAACATACGGTATTTTAGTAGCTTATCAGCTAACCGTTGTAAGTCGGCTTCTGTGTCGGCTTTTTCAATACCAACCAACACCATCTGGCCATGATCGATAGCGCCAATCACTTCTCCTTCCACGGTAACATTGGCTTGTTTGGCTCTTTGGATAAGCAGTTTCATTGCGATTCCTATGTTTCACTTAAATATAGAATGTTGTGTGCTTTACACCATAAATCAAGCACAGAAAAAAAGCACCCGAAGATGCTTTTAGTCTGTATAAAATTATTGTCTATAACACTGCTATCTATTTGATTTCATTTGAAAGATAAACTCTATTTGATATCAATTCTCGATAGCTGTTTAGCACATTAGTTAGACGCTTCACTCAATATCATTTGAGCGCCTTTTTCACCAATCATCATTGAAGGAGAAGAGGTATTACCGCTGATTAACGCGGGCATAATAGACGCGTCTATGACTCTTACATTTTTTAACCCTTTGACCTTTAGCGACTCAGGATCCACCACGGCCATATCATCTATTCCCATTTTACACGTGCCTACAGGGTGATATACCGTACTGGCTGTTTCACGTAGATAATGCAGAATTTCGGCGTCCGTTTGTATGTCTTTGCCCGGAGCCATTTCTTCCCCGCGAATACCATCAAACTCAGGAGACGCTAAAATTTCCCGAGCTTTTTTAATGCCTTCCACCAGCACCTGTTGATCTCGTTCATCGGCAAAAAAGTTATGGTCAATTAAGACATTGCGATGAGTACCATCTTGCGCCAACTTAACCGTCCCTTTACTTCTTGGGCGCAGTACGCAGGTAAAGACAGAATACCCATGCCCAAATTCAAACTTTTTACCACGATGGCTGCGATACAAAGGCGTAAAATGGAACTGAATATCAGGGTCAGCCTCTGCGCTTCCTGGCTCTGCGGTTTCGGCTAATTTTGTTTTGGCAAAACCACCCGCTTCCACATAATTTGTCGTCAGCCAGCCTTTGCGCTGTAATGCGTATTTGATCGGTGCCAATACCACATGTGGCAATAGAGAAGCCAAAGAAACCCCTATTGTCGCTGGCGCTGTGGCTCTTACCGTCACCATACTGTCAATATGATCTTGTAGATTTTCCCCGACGCCCGGTAAATCAACTTGGCATTCTATGCCCAAAGCCTCTAGCTCCGCTTTATTCCCAATACCAGAAGCCAGTAAAATTCTTGGCGACACTATGGTTCCTGCCGATAAAATCACTTCTTTATTCGCGAGAATCTGTTGCGTTTTGCCTTCCGATTCAACATTCACCCCTTTAGCCAGGTCGCCTGCTAAGACAAGAGATAGGACATCGGTGTGAGTCAATATTGTGAGGTTTGCACGTGACTGCACAGGCTTTACAAACGCACTGTAGCTGCTGACACGCTGACCTTCATTTTGTTTGACATCATACACACCTAAACCTAACTGAGACGCGCCATTAAAATCGGTATTCTCCGGTAGTCCAGCCGCCGCTCCCGCTTTTATAAAGGTGTTGCATACGGAGTGAGGGTCTTGCTGCTTAGTCACCGTTAGCTCACCCTCAAAGCCATGATATTCAGCCGATTGATGGCTTTTATTGGCTTCTAATTTTTTAAAGACAGGTAGGACATCCTGATAAGACCAACCTTTACAACCTTGCCTTTCCCAACCATCGTAATCATTCTGGTTACCGCGGATATACACCATACTGTTAATGGCCGTTGACCCACCTAAAGCTTTGCCTCGGTTCACCATCATTTTACGATTATGTAAATGCGTCTGCGGTGTGCCTTCAAAAGCATAATCGTATTTTTTATTGCCATAAAGACCAAAAATACCAGCAGGAATATTCACCCAGGGACTGTTACTGTCACCACCCGCCTCAATAAGACAAACACTGACTTTAGGATCCGCACTTAAACGATTGGCAACAACGCAGCCAGCCGCACCGGCTCCAACAATAATATAATCGTAAGCTTTCATCGCATCACTCCTGCTACTCTTGCCTGATCAATTAGTTGACGTTTTAAAATGAAAGCTTTTCGGTCTTGTTAACGCGTCAAAGCCCATTTTAGACAATGAACAACCTCGGCCTGTATTCTTGACTCCCGTCCAAGCCAAGGCTGGATCTAAGTAATCACAACGATTCATAAACACAGTGCCCGTTTCTAATTGTGGCGCTATTCTCTCCGCAGCGGCAAGGTCTTCTGTCCAAATACCCGCCGTTAACCCAAATTCAGAATCGTTCATTAAGGCAATGGCTTCTTCGTCACTCGATACTTTTATGACACCGACAACAGGGCCAAAGCTTTCCTCTGTCATCACGGACATGTCATGGGTAACGTTTGTTAATACTTGCGGTGCCATGTAGGCGGAACCTGGCTTATCTAAAGTAAATAGACTGGTATCTACGTGGGTTTTTGCACCAGCCGCAACGGCATCCGCTACCTGTTGACGTACAAAATCGGCCGCGGCGGGTTTTATCATAGGCCCTAGATTGGTTGCCGTATCTAATGGGTTACCCAAAGTATACGCCTGACCTGCAGCGGCTAACCCGGCCACGAGCTCATCATGAACACTTTCATGTACGTAGATTCGTTCGATACTGCAACAAGACTGGCCGCTATTGAAAAAGGCTCCATCGGCCAGGTTTTCAATGGTGTAAGCCATATTGCAATCGGCTCGTACATACGCCGGGTCTTTACCACCAAGCTCCAAACCTAAAGGAATAAATTGACCTGCGGCTGCTTGCTCCATGGCTTTACCACCCCCAACAGAACCCGTAAAGCACACCATATCCACATTACCGGAGGCAATTAACTCACTGGTGGTCCCATGGTCGAGGACGATATTTTGAAATAAGCCCTCAGGCAGCCCAGCTTGATCGAAAGCATCTTGTATACGTTCAGCCACCAACAAAGTATTGGAAGCGTGTTTAAGAACAACCGCATTGCCGGCAAGTAACGCTGGAATAACTGAGTTCAGCGCCGTCATAAAAGGAAAATTCCAAGGGGCTATGGTCATCACCACACCTAATGGCTCACGGCTGATTTTGCGTTTGAAGCCTTCTTTGAACCCCGGGTCATAGGGCTCTAATGAGGCTTCAGCAATAGCAATCATATGACGAGCACGTTCTTCTAAGCCCTTCACTTCACCTGCACCTTGACTAATTGGGCGACCCATTTGCCATGCTAACTCTTCGGCTATGCGATCCGTCATCGCAATCATGGCATCCACCGCTAGGGTGCAATATTGACCTCGTTCAGCCACACTTTTTTCGGCCCAAAGGTGCTGTGCCGCTGACGCTTTGGCAAAGGCGGTTGCGATTTGATCTTGAGTGGCAACATCACGTTCTGCATAAACGCGACCATCGACAGGTGATACACATTGAATTTTCTTCATTTTTTTACCTAAAACTTAAAATACATGGAATTCAAATCGCCGTGTTGTTTCTGCTCTGTCTAGTTAAGCAGCAAACAGATGAGGCCTCAGAGCCTAAAACCCTGAAGCCTCATAAGATACGACCATTCATTTAATTAACAGCGCTCAAAACCTCGGGCCACTTCCCAGTCGGTAACCTGTTGGTCATAGGCTTGCTGTTCCCAACGGGCCGCTCGCACATAATGATCAACCACATCATCACCAAATGCCGCTCGTAACATGCTGGATTCATTTAATTTTTCAACAGCGACACGTAAAGTGTTTGGGACTCGATGAGCGTTTTCCCCCGCATACGCGTCACCAACAAACTCTTCTTCTAACGGTAATTTATTCTCTATGCCCGCCATACCCGCCGCGAGCTGTCCAGCCAAAGCAAGATACGGATTTAGATCAGAACCACCAATACGACATTCAATACGAATACCCTTTGTGCCAGCGCCACATAAACGGAAGCCTGCCGTGCGATTATCCAAGCTCCAAACGGCTTTCGTTGGTGCAAACGTACCTTCTTGGAAGCGTTTGTAGGAATTTATATAAGGCGCCAATAGACACGTTACCTCATCCGCATGAGCAAGTAATCCGGCTAAATAATGACGCATCAATTCCGACATACCATGAGGTTGAGTTTCATCTAAAAATAATGGTTTGCCCTCTTTGCTCCATAAGGATTGGTGTACATGGGATGAACTCCCTGTGGCTTCTTTGTGCCATTTCGCCATAAAGGTAATGGCTTTACCGTTCTGCCAAGCAATCTCTTTACAAGCATGTTTGGCAATGGAGTGGTGGTCAGCGGTGTTTAAGGCTTTGTCATATTTGATGTTTAATTCTTCTTGCCCTGCACTGGCTTCCCCTTTGGAACATTCCACCGAAATACCCGCACCGTATACACCGTTGCGTATCGCACGAATGACGACTTCTTCTTTAGTCGTTTGGAAGATATGGTAATCTTCATTATAGGAACTGGCTGGCTGCATGTCTTTGTAGCCAGCCGCACACGCCTCTGCATAGCTTTGATCGAACATGAAAAATTCTAATTCTGTCGCCATCATAGGCACAATACCCATGGCGTCTAAGCGATCAATTTGCTTTCGTAAAATAGCACGAGGGGAATGCGGGACCGGATTATAATGATGGTCTAGTACATCACATAGCACCAAAGCCGTACCCTCTAACCAAGGTACTCGGCGTAATGTTGTTAAATCCGGCTTCATGACATAGTCACCGTAGCCCGCCTCCCAGCTAGTCGATTTGTAACCTGACACGGTTTCCATTTCTAGGTCTGTGGCCAGTAAATAATTACAGGAATGGGTTTCATTAACCGCATGATTAATAAAGTAGTCAATATGAAAACGCTTTCCCATTAAGCGGCCTTGCATATCAACTTGGCAAGCCAACACAGTATCAAGGCTACCAGCCGCAAACTCTTCTTTTAATTGTTCCAGCGTTAACATTCCGCTCATCGGTGTTCCCCTCTACATTTAATTTTTATTAACGTGATTGTTGGATGTTAGTTTACTTACCTAAGCATTCACTTGATTTAATACTTTACCAATAAGTTGCGCCCATTCGAGCTGTCCATCGGCTTGTTCAATTAAATCATTACGGACTTCTAACATCACATTGTCTATTTGATTGTTACGGCCGTGTCGAGTCACCATATGCAATACTGGATCAGAAGGGCCATAGGGCTCATTCATGCGAATATCGTAATGACTCAGTGCCTGAGCTTGATCATAAAAACGCTTAGCAAAGACATTATCAAGATCACAAATCACACCTAACTCAACGGTTCGCAACTGACCTTTATAAGTCGGTGTAAAACTATGAATTGTGACCAGAATCGTCTTCCTACCGGATTCTTCACGGGCGTTAATTTGCGCTTCTATCTCTCTATGGAAAGGTTGGTAGATTTGCTGTACCCGATAATCCCGCTGCTCTGCTGTTAACTCACTGTTTCCAGGAATAGCCGTCACTTCACTTAATGGCGGAATCGCACTTAATTCACTCGGAGGTCTATTGCAATCGTAAAGCAACCTTGAATAGCGTTGTAAAATCAAACTGGCATCCAGCTGTTTACTCAGCGCCTTGGCCATATCGGCCGCACCAATATCCCAGCCAATATGACTTAAGCATTCGGCTTTCGTTAGACCCAAGTTATTAAAGTTCTCAGGTATAAAGTGACTGGCATGTTCACAAACCAACAATATGTCTGATTGGCCGGCGCTATTAACCAGTTCGGCTGGCGATTGTTCTAATCCATGCATCACCACAGTGACACCTCTCCTTTTGCTAAAAACATAATTTTAAACATGACTGTCTCGCCTGTTTTTTCCCGTGCTTTTATACTCTCTTATTGACCAAACACAAGTTCAGGCAACCATAAAGTAATTTGCGGGAAAACCATAAATAAGATCAACGCAAACACCATGATCATTACAAAAGGAATGATGGATTTATAAATATCAACCAATCCTACTTCTTTCGGTGCCATGGCTCTCATTAGGAATAAATTGTAACCAAAAGGAGGCGTCATATAGGCAATTTGGCACGTTACTGTGTACAGCACACCATACCAAATCGGATTAAATTCAAGCGCAATAATCAAGGGAATATATAAGGGTGCCACAATGACTAACATCGCTGTATCGTCAAGGAACATTCCCATAATGATATAAGACACTTGCATCAGCACGAGTACTTCCCAAGGACTTAACCCCCACTGATCTAAGAACAAAGCCTCGATCGCTTTTACGGCACCCAAACCATCAAACACAGCGCCAAAACATAAGGCCGCCATAATGATCCACATAAACATACAACTGATGCCTAGCGTTTTGCGGAGCGTAGTGTGAATTAAGCGAAAATTCAGGCGACCTTTTACTAATGCCGCTAGCATGGCAACGGATGCACCGACAGCAGAACACTCCACTAAACTGGTGTAACCCATTAGAAACAAACCAATAACAGAGAAGATAACCATTAAAGGCAAAACACCGGCACCTAATAACATATACTTTTCTTTGCGGGTTATTAGATCTCGTTCAGCTTGTGGTAATGGCGGCCCAAGCTCTGGTTGTAGACGACAACGAATGACGATATAAGCAATGAACATCACGGCGAGAATCAAACCAGGAACCGCACCCGCAAGCCATAATTGACTAACCGGCTGACGAGCAATCATTCCATATAACACCAACACAATACTCGGTGGAACGAGAATGCCTAACGAGCTCCCCGCCTGAATCACCCCCGTAACCATGCGTTTATCGTACCCCCGTTTAAGCATCTCAGGCAGAGCGATACTGGTACCAATCGCCATCCCAGCCACGCTTAATCCATTCATCGCAGAAATGGCTACCATCAAGACTATGGTTCCAATACCCAAGCCACCTTTGAGTGAGCCCATCCACACATGCAACATTCGATAAAGGTCACTAGCAATGCCGGACTCAGATAGCATGTACCCCATAAAAACAAACAAAGGCAGAGTGAGTAGAGGATACCAATTCATCAGCTTCATGCTGGCATTAAACGCCATTTCAGAGCCACCATCGCCCCATAAAAAGAAGGAGGCGGTAACAGCAACGAACCCAACAGCACCAAATACCCGTTGACCGGTCAGTAACATCAGCATTAATGATGAGAACATCAAAATCGCGATCATTTCGTAATTCATATTGATAAATCCTCTGGGTTACGCTTCACGTCGAATGGCTTACCTATCGCTTCAGCAACATTTTGTGCAAACGTGGCTAATACTTGCAGTAGCATTAAAAAGATACCAATCGTCATCAGGATTTTTACTGGTGCTAAAGGAGGCCGCCATGAAGAGTAATTTTTTTGTCCGTACTCTATTGCATAAGCAGTACTGGAAACGGCGCCATAAAATAACATAATTAAATAAGTGATCAGGCAAAGGACGGTGAAGGCATCGGTAATAGCCTGTCTTCTGGCCGACCAATTACCGTAAAATACATCCATTCGGACATGGGAGTCCATCTGCATAGAATAGCCGCCGCCAAGCAGGTAGTAGGCCGCCATAGTAAATTGCGCCATTTCAATGACCCAAATTTGAGGTGAGCCAACGCCTTTGGAGATGGAGGAAAACAATAAGATCCCCATCATCACCAGCACTAAATACATAGCTAAAACACCTACACCACGATTAAATTTATAGATAAATCGTATGTATGCTTGAATTGCGTTATACACAATAACGTCCCCAGAATAGAGATTTTATAGAGAGACGCTCTCCGTTAAGAGAGCGTCATTACATTGTTCAAAATGCACACTTGCTCATGACATCTTGGCCTTTTTGCTCATCCACAAAAAAACCAAGAGACCAAACAACAAGTTAACTATAGCGGTAAGGTCTACCTGCTTTCGACATGGTGTCATTATACTTTTTGAATATATCGACAACCTTTTTGGTACGCTCACTGGTTTCAGCAATTTCATCCCAGAACTTATGCGCTTCGGCTTCAACTGTTGCCCATTCTTCATCAGAAATAGACGTCAGTTTCATCTTAGTTCCTTCTGTTCTCAATTTCGCTTCACCACCCCAATACCAATGCTGGCGGTAGTAATGCGAGCTATCCATGCACAGTCTCCATAGCTCTTTTAAATGCTCTGGTAAGGCATTCCAAGAATCATTGTTGGCAAAGAAAGAGCCACTCCATGCACCGGAAATATTATTGGTTAAGAAGTAGTTTGTCGCATCGGCCCAACCGACTGTGTAATCTTCGGTAATACCTGACCAAGCAATACCATCAAGTTCGCCAGTTTGTAAGGCAACTTCAATGTCTTCCCAAGGTAAAGTAACTGGAATGACACCAAAACGGTTTAAGAAACGGCCCGCGGTTGGGAAAGTGAAGATCCGCTTACCTTTTAAATCAGCCAAACTGTTAATTGGGTCCTTGGTGGCGAAATGACACGGATCCCATGCACCCGCACTTAGCCATTTAACACCCACTTCGTCATAGGCTTCTTCCCAGATTTCTTTTAAACCGTACTGTTCGAATAAGACAGGCACGTCAAGGCTGTAACGGGTAGCAAAGGGAAAGTATCCACCAAAAACAGAAATATCAACAGGCGCGCCCATGGAATCATCATCACTTTGAACCGCATCAATGGTGCCATTTTGTAACGCACGGAATAACTCTGGCGTTGGTACAAGCTGATCGGCGTAATAAAGTTCGATCTCCATTTCACCATTAGCCGCTTTATTGAATGCTTCCACAGCCGGTTTAATCACGTGCTCACCGAGCGCTGCGCCCGCGTACGTTTGTAAACGCCATTTAATCGGGGCTGTTTTAGCTTGAGCATTAGACGCACCTAACGTGGCGGCCGCAGCACTACCAACGACGGCTTTTTTAATAAAATCGCGTTTGTTCTTATTCATTTTCTTTCCTCTCCATAACTACCAATAGTTTTAGGCTTCTGCATTATGAAAAACAGTTTATTCAAATAACTTGTATAAATTGCTTACACAAAAGACGCTTTGTATTACGAACTTCAAGAAACTTTTCAGATCTTCTACTGCTTTTTATTGATTGTTTTTTCTATCAACCTAATCAATATAGAACAGTAAAAAACAATTGCGTAAATATTTATACATTATTTATTTAACCTGTCAATTTTTTTACATAAGATAAAATTCGTCTATACTTTGAACAGTCTATTAAACGTTAAGGTATGAGTGATTTAGGGAAAAAATACTGTATAGATGAGATTTATAGGTTTATAGTGCGGCGCTCGAATGACGCACACACATAGACAGATAGAAGAAAACGGCATACCATTTGAAGCGAAAATAGAGTGATCCTTATGAATAACACACCAATACATACCGATAGCCACACCATCGCTGAACTGTTTCGCTCCGAGCTCAACCTCTTTAGCCCTGCCGAGCTGAAACTCGTTAACTACTTACTAACGAACTACCCAATGTCCGGTTTGGTGTCCATTACTGAACTATCAGAGAACTGCGGCGTATCCACACCGACCGTCATGCGGACATTGAAACGTATTGGGTTTGCAAGCTTTACGACTTTCCAGAAAGAGCTCAAAGAAGAGCTGCAACAAACCTTATCCGACCCTATTGCCAAACATGATCGATGGGCCGCAGACGCACCAAAAGAACACGTCTTAAATCGGGTGGCCGATACGGTAACAACCAACTTACGACACAGTCTCAATCAAATAAATCACGAGCAATTCGACGCTATCATCGACTTATTAGCAAACCAAGAACACGCACTCCACCTTCTTGGAGGCCGTATTACCAGTGCTTTTGCTCGCTATTTAAATACCCATTTAAATGTCATCCGCGAAGACGTTCATCTGTTTCCTGAAACCGCCTCTTTATGGCCACACCATCTATTGAAAATCAAAGAAAACGATGTGGTGATCATGTTTGATGTGCGTCGCTACGAGCAGGACCTCATTACAGCAAGCCGTTTATTAAAAGCACGCGGAGCCAAAATCATTTTATTTACCGATCAATGGTTATCCCCCGTTGCCGATTATTCGGAACATACTTTACCCATTCGGATAGAAGGTAAATCAGGTTGGGATTCTGGAGTTGTGACGCTGTTTTTTGCGGAATCCATGATCGTCGCGCTTGAAGAAAGACTCTGGTCGCAAACCTCAAAACGCATGCGTGAACTGGAAGACATGTTCGATTTAACCGAGCGATTTAAAAAGAAAATCAAGTAAGAGAGCTCAAGATTAATAAAACGAATTATGTATGAACAACAACATTCATGAACAGCGACAGAAATTGTTGTCAGCTAAAGGAAACGGGTAAAAGCAGTAATGTAATGACAATATGGAGATACAATAATATCGTTTTTTATATGAGTAACCATTTGATGCCAAAGAAGATTATTCGCCAATCTATTTTTATTTCTATGGGCTGTCTATTATTGACATTGACAGGCTGTAAATCCGTTTCCTCCGTGGAAAAATTATCTGAGCAAATAAAAAACATTGAAGATATTAATGATATAAAAGCCATTGCCAAACAAGCAAAAGAAAGCCGAGATTTAATTAAAGAAGAAATCCAAGTCGTAAAAACCTTATTTAAAGAACTGGATGAAAAAGTGAATAAAATATGGGGGAAAGGGAATAGTGAACTGCCCGAAAAGAAAAAATATGTAAAATACACAAATGACTATCAGGCAAGAACGGTTGTTGATTTTGATAGTGGGTTAGTGAGAGTGGAAACCATAGCGAAGGACTCGCCTATTGAGACTCTAAAAAAAGCGGTCACTACCACTCTGCTCACAACGTCCGATCCCAGTAAAACGGATATTTTTTCTAGTGCTGAGCCCAATACCGATGGCGTACCTTTTTTATATCCCCAAGTTATGGACCATGATGGAAAGCTCGTGCAATTTCGCTGGCGAGCACAGCGTTACTCAGAGTACCTTGTGAGCAACAAGCTCACCAAATCCAAAGAAAACAACACAACCATCTACGCCGTTGAATTCAAATTAGTAGCCCAGCATCAACATCTTCGCCAAGAAAAATACAGTGACTATGTTCTGGCCGCAGCGAATCGATACAACTTATCACCCGCGCTCATCTACGGCATCATTGAAACAGAAAGTTCATTTAATCCTTATGCCGTCAGCCCTGCAAACGCCTACGGTTTAATGCAAGTCGTCCCCTCCACCGCCGGTCGGGATGTCTATAACCTAGTTAAGAACAAATCAGGACAGCCAACAAAAGAAATCCTTTTTTCCCCTGAAAATAACATCGATATAGGCAGTGCTTATCTCTATATTTTACAAACTCGTTACTTAGTTAAAGTGGCCAATAAATTAAGTCAAGAATATTCAATGATCTCCGCTTATAACGGCGGTACTGGCAATGTCTTAAAAACGTTTGATAGCAATAGAACGCGAGCGATGGACAAGATAAACCAGACATCCACCAGCAATGTTTACAAAAAACTCAGATACGACCACCCTAGATCTGAATCGCGATACTATTTAGAAAAAGTCACCAAAGCCAAAGCCAGCTATGAGAAGTAGTCTTAAAATACCTAAAGAGAGAGTTTTAGCCTATTCTCCAAGGGGAAAGAAAAGAGAAACATTTTAGTTTTATGATGTTTCGACTGTCTCACTTTGACATTAAACAATTGAAACACATAAATTAATTACAAAACTCAGTGGTCTTAATCTTCATTTTTTTCAAGGTCTTTAATTTGCTCTAAGAACCACTCTTTAAAGGCGGCTATGTCTTTTCTTTGAGCAACGGCTTTTCGTATCAACAAATAATGATCTCGTTTAGGCAACAACGTTTCCTTAACAGGCTTAACCAAGCTTCCATCGCGTATCAAATCATTTACTAAATGCTTCCACCCTAAACAAATACCGTGTCCACTTAATACCGTATTGATCATCATAGGGTAGCTATTGTAACTCAACCCGTTAAGTGCAGTATAAGGCACATCATTCTGCTCAAACCAGTAGTTCCAATCAATTACCGTCCATGGAAGATTTTTCCAGTGATTATCATCTGTGTTTAATAACGTATGTTTCACTAAGTCTTGTATCGATTCAATTTTTGAGTTTTTCTCTAAATATCTAGGGCTGCAAACTGGAAAGATTTCTTCCGAGAAAAAGTAGGTACTTTCATAGCTCGATGAGGGCTCCTCTCCCATGGTGATCATAATGTCAAAGTGATCCTTTTGAGGGTTCGGGCTACGCTCTAAACTAACAACATACATATCAATTTCAGGATAAAGCTTTTTAAAATCGCCAATACGTGGAGCAAGAAACAGTCCCGCAATAGAACTCATTAACCCAATGGTCATGGTGGACAGTTCATGCCGGTTTCGTAACTGATTTGCCGCGGTTTCAATATGAGATAAACCTAGGGATACCGCATCTAAAAAGAGCTTACCGTTAGAGTTTAAGCTAACATGCTTATGATTACGGTCAAATAGCTCACCTCCTAAGTTTTCTTCTAGCAGGCGAATCTGTCTGCTAATTGCGGCTTGACTAACACACACTTCTTCCGCTGCTCGCTTAAAACTCTGATATCGAGCCGCCGCTTCAAAAGCCACCAAAGAACTAAAAGAGGGTAAGTCTTTTTTTCGCATAATACGCCTTTCTTATGTACCTATGTTTGCTAAAGCATCGACGCTATAGACGAATACTAAGATCAATTATTACGTCATGCTGTTCTACCACGCTTTTTATTTCTTAGCTAGAAGCTCATAAATCAAAGCATCGCATATAATCCGTAGAGAGCCAAACACCTTCTTAATTAACTTTTAGTTAAGTGAGTCGTATTTTTGTCATTTGATAAAACACGTAAACCCATTGATATTAAGTTGTGTCCACGAATGATTGTCACTGAAATAGTGCAGCAAAAAACTTAATTAAACATTTACTTGATACGAATAAATGAAACCGGAAGCTCATGCTTGTTCATTTTGAAGTAGATAAAAAAGAGGTTCTTATGTCTTCAGTAAAAAAAGTATACCACTCGGCGATTACTAGAAATGTTCATGGCACTATCAAGGTTAAAGACAAGATAAAGGCGCTTTCTTTAGGGATAATCATAATGTCATCCAGCCTGCATGCATCAGAAAGTCTGCCTGGGGAAGGCGTGACAGTAAGACCTATGGATTTTGGAAATCAAAATACCCAGTTTCAAAGCGAAATTATCAGAATCGGATTAGAGACGCTTGGCTATAAAGTAAATAAAGCATTAGAAGCAGATCCAACGATTGCTCATGTCTCTGTAGGTCAAGAAGATGCAGATTATATGGCGGTACACTGGGAGCCATTACATAACGATTATTTTGCCCGTGCTGGGGGTGAAAACTCAAACACTAAACTAGGTACATTAGTAAAAGATGCCGCTCAAGGTATTTTAATTGATAAGAAAACCGCCGATGCTTATGGAATAACAAGCCTATCGCAGTTAAAAGACCCTAAAATCGCCGCACTTTTTGATATGGATGAAGATGGTAAAGCGGACCTTACAGGTTGTAACCCTGGCTGGGGTTGCGAAGAAGTCATTGAAACACACCTAGATAACTTAGGACTGCGCGATACGGTCACCCATAGACAGGGCGTTTATGTTGCACTCATGGCCGATACGATTACTAGGTTCCGAGAAGGCAAACCCGTCCTGTATTACACTTGGACTCCTATGTGGGTCAGCAGCCTTTTGGTTCCTGGAAAAGATTCGTCTTGGCTGACTATCCCAGAAAAAAATCAAGTCGCATCTAAAGACGATGGCTTAGGGTTTGTTGTAAATACGGTTCGTATAATGGCTAACAATCATTTCTTAGAACAGAATCCTGCCGCCAAACATTTTTTTGAATTAGTAACGATCGATATTAATGATATCAATGCACAAAATGCGTTAATTCAAGCTGGGGAAAAGAGCAGTCGCGATGTTACCCGCCACGCAAAAGCATGGATATCTAATCATCAAGACCTCTTTAATCATTGGATTACTCAGGCCAAAGAGTTCAAGCCAAAATCATAATTCGTTCGCTTTATTTCTAAGGCATACCCTCTCTTCATGTGCATTTAAGTTCTATTTTTTACTAGAGGCTTAATGCCATCACAAGGAATCCCAGCAGCATGAGTAGTCCAACCAATAAACAGCCCAATATTATTTTCATTATGGCAGATCAAGTAGCTGCCCAAGCATTACCTATGTACGGACACAGTGTGGTAAAAACCCCACACCTCACGGCATTAGCAACAGAGAGTACTGTATTTAATCGTGCTTATTGTAATTTTCCACTGTGTGCTCCCGCTCGCTACGCTATGCTCTCAGGAAAATTATGTTCAAGAATAGGAGCGTATGACAATGCAGCAGAGTTCAAGTCGTCTACTCCTACATTCGTTCATGGCTTGCGAAATAAAGGTTATCAAACCAGCCTAATCGGGAAAATGCACTTTGTAGGAGCCGATCAGTTACATGGATATGAGGAGCGTTTAACCACAGAAATATACCCCTCTGATTTTAGTTGGATTCCAAACTGGAAAAATTCTGATACCAAATTGGCTTTTCAAGATATGAAAAATGTCATTTCTGCAGGGCCTGCCGCGCGTACCATGCAAATGGATTTTGATGAGCTTGTATCTTATAAAGCAGAACAAAAGATTTACGACTTAGCCCGTAGTGAAGATAAAAGGCCTTTCTTCCTTACTGTCTCTTTTACTCATCCTCATGACCCTTACTCACCAACGCCAGAATTTTGGGAGTTGTATAAAGAAGAGGACATTGATGACCCAGCGGTCCCTTTTATAGAATATCAAGATAGAGATAAGCATAGCCAAGACCTCTATAAACATTACAGCATGGATCAGAAAATCCCCTCTAAAAAAGAAACGTTACGCGCTCGTCATGGTTATTATGCTTCCATCAGTTATATTGATGACAAAATCGGAAAACTGATTAAAAACCTTAAAGAAACAGGGCTGTGGGATAATACGGTACTCATTTTCACTTCTGACCATGGAGATATGATGGGAGAGAGAGGCATGTGGTACAAAAAGTCTTTCTTTGAATGGTCTTTAAGGGTGCCTTTACTCATTCGGACGCCGTTTAATAATACCGCATCTAGAGTTGAGGATAGCGTATCCCATATAGACTTATTTCCCACATTATTAGACATGGCTGGAGGACATGAGGAGCCCCCTTTATTCTTAGATGGAGTGAGCCTACAGCCCTATTTACAAAACGAGTCACCCAAAATACGCCCCTTCCCTAGAGCAGAATACTTAGCGGAAGGCACTGATCATCCCCAAGTGGCTTTAATTAGAGACCCTTATAAGCTCATTATTAGCGAAAATGCCTCTCCATTGTTATTTGATCTAGAAAAAGACCCTATGGAGTTAACGAATCTGGCGTCAAGCCCTGAATATAAAGCAGAATTTCAGAATTTAATACAACAAGCAGAACAGGAATGGGATTTAGCCAGCTTGCGAACCAATATTATCAATGATCAAAATAATCGTAGACTAGTGGCTGAAGCAACCTCAAAGGGAATACAAACTTCTTGGGATTATGAGCCTCACGAAGATGCAAGTAAGCAGTTTGTTCGAGGTGGAGCGTGGTGTGCAGATGCAGAAACAAAAGCCTATCTTGACGCAAATTTAGCCAATTAAAAAGTACCTATCTAATGTAAACGGACCAATAACATACTCTGTTCAGCTGCCATCTATCGAATCGTATTTGAGCAGAGTCTTTACTACCTTGGCAGGCTAAGTCCATAGTTTTGCCTATCTAATCTATGGACTTAGCCTATTGAAAATAAGTAATTGTTTAATTTAATACAGCGGTTATTATTACTTTTTCACAGCCTCTAATAAACAGTTATAGAAAGCCAAGGCCACTGGCGTTAATGCATTTTTAGAACTTTTCAAAACAACGGAAAACTCACTTTCAATAACCCATTCTTCTTCTTTTAAAGCGACTAAATTGTATTGGTATTTACCGCTTTCAATAAGATGTGTCGGCAGAAAGCTAATGTGAGTTCCTGCCATCGTTAGTATTAAGCCAGACTCAACATTCCAACCATTTATTAATTTAATATTGTCATACTGGTTAACATTCAGTAATTGATGCATTTGTCTCGAAGCATAACCTCCAACATTGATTCTTTGACCTTCTAAGGAGTACTGCTTATTGATGATCTCTAATGCCACATCCTCACGGGCGTAAAGATAACTTTTTTCATGGAATAATGGCGTTCTGTGGTCATAAGTTTGAGCATGAACGTTTTGTTCACTCAATACCACAATCATCATATCGAGTTGATTTTTCTGGAGTTTTTCATTGAGCAATGTGTAATCACCAATTTCTAATGACACCTCAATATGATCACTCAATTGGTAAAATGCCTCAATGGCAGCGGAGATAATATTGTCTTCGAATGTGACCGTATTATCGAGCACTCCGACTCTAACTAGCCCCGTCAAGGTTGAACGAACGCCTTTCAGTTTGAAGGCAAACTCACTTAAAACTGAGCTCAGTTCGTTCGCATAGTCGTATACTGTCCGTCCTTCACTGGTGAGTTCAAAACCACTTCTTCCTCGATAACAAAGTGTTACTCCAAGACTTTTTTCAAGCTCAATTAATTGATTACTCAGAACCGGTTGACTGAGCCCTGTATTTAAAATGGCGTTACTGATCCCCCCTGCTCAACAATTTCACAAAACAATTCTAGTCGGCGTAGATCTCTCTTATCCAATTTTTTCATCTGAGCAGTCATAATAAGGTTTCATCCTAATTTTCAAATGTTTGAATTCAATAATATATATTTATCTGAATGTAACAAGCTGCTAATTTTTGTCTGATGAATTTATATACAAATAACTTAATAAAAAAATAAGAATGTGGGAACTTAACATGACCAACGTAGAAAAAATAACAATAGATGATTTTGAATTAGAGCCCGTTCCAAATCATTCAAAGCGCTCTTGGTACGTCATCAGTTTGATTTGGTTAGCAATTGGTATTGACGTATCAGGGCTTTTTTTGGGCGCCTTTTTAAGTAATGGCCTCACAATCAACGATGCTCTCCTGGCGACCTTCTTAGGTTCAGCGATACTCGGCATTCTCGCCATGCTATGTGCAAACATTGGTTATCAGGCTGGGGTGTCCACCTCTTTAATGAGTAGCTCAGTCTTTGGTCGATATGGTGGCAAAATACTCGGCGCAATAAATGGGATCTCACTGATTGGTTGGTTTGCCTTTCAGGCCGATTTTTTTGCTCTTATTATGGTCGATGCATTTAGCAAATATGACCTAATCATTTCCCATACGACCGCTCTCATTGCTGGGGGCTTATTGATGATGGTCACAGCGATTTTTGGTGTCAGAGCACTCGGTAAACTGAGCACTTTTTCTGTTCCTTTAATGGTGACTCTTATTACGGTCGGCCTGTACATGGCATCAGGACAACAGAACGTAAGCGAAAAAGTGATTGTAGCGCCTCTTTCTATGGGCGAAGCCATTTCATATGTTATGTCTATTTGGATTTTGGCCGCTGTGGCAGCACCCGATATAGCCCGTTACGCTAAAACACGTAAAGATGCCATTTTAGGGGCTGGATTTGGTTTTTTATTCGGTAACAGTGCCATTATTGTCGTTGCCCTCTTACTCACCCAGCTGACAGGGTCAGATAATTTGGTCAATGTATTCTTCAGTATCGGTTTAGGTGCCGCCGCGATCACCGTATTGATTTTTGCTCAATGGACGACCAACAGCAGCAACTTAATCTCCGGGGCTTTAGGACTTTCTGTCGTTTTACCAAATGTATCTCGTCCTACTCTAGTCATTATTATGACCGTTCTTGGACTGGGGATTGCCCAGTTCGGGATGGTCGATTTATTTACCGCGTTTTTAACCTTCCTAGGGGTCACCATTGCGCCATCAGCAGGTGTTTACCTTGCTCAATATTACTTCTTAGATCGCGATGAATTGTCTTTTGAGCGGATTAAATCGGCCTCTGATTGGAAAGTAAAAGGGCTGCTTTCATGGGCGCTAGGAAGTGCCGTAAGTGCTTGTACCGCAGGAGAGTTTTTCAACCTCTTCACTCTTACCAGTATATCGACAGTGGATGGCATTTTGGTGTCATTTGTTAGCTACATTTTATTCGTCAAATTATCTAAAACATCCATTAGCCAGAATCCATAAGGAATCCAAACATGATTATTAATGACCAAATGATTGATGACATCGCTCTTGGAGCAACGGTACTTGGCACTGGCGGCGGCGGCGATCCTTACAGCGGTTCTCTAATGGCCAAAGTCGCCATAGCCAATGCTAGCAAGCCGGTTGAATTGATTGCTCTTGAAGACGTTGCCGACCATTGGATGACCGTCCCTTCATCCATGATTGGCGCTCCCACTGTAGCGCTCGAAAAACTTAACTCTCGGGATCAAATGTTAATCGCATTCAACGCTATGGAAAGCGCTCTTAATGAAACCATCATGGCTACTTTTCCTATCGAAGTAGGTGGTTTCAATTCACTTATACCTATTTTAGTTGCCGCCAGTAAAGGCATTCCCGTTATTGACTGTGATGCGATGGGACGCGCCTTTCCAGAATCTCAAATGGTTACGTTTTATCTGGATGGACTGCCTTCCGCACCGAATACATTAGCCGATGAGAAAGGCAATGTCGCTACACTTCACCCGATAGATGGTATCTGGTCAGAAAATTTTGCCAGAGCCTTAACAGAACAAATGGGCGGATCAGCCGCTATCTGTGATTACCCAATGAGGGGCTCAGAGTTAAAACGAAGCGCGCTTGGCGCCACACTTACCAAAGCAATGCAAATAGGTAAAGCGATCCGTAACGCCAATGAAGCCGGCAACAGTGCGATTGAGTCTGTACTGAATATTGTAGGGGGACACCGTATTATTAGTGGGAAAATTATTGATATCGAGCGCAACACGCAAGGCGGTTTTGCGACTGGTGGCGTCATTATAGAACGCCTTCAAAACAACACGGTAAAAAATGATATCGACACTGTCTATGTGCATTTTCAGAATGAATTATTATTAGCCCATAAAGGCAAATCCGCCGCATACATGAACGACAGTAACCTCTTAGCCAGTACCCCTGATCTTATTTCAATACTGGATCACGAAACAGGCCAACCCATTACAACCGAACGACTGCACTATGGGCAAAGAGTCGATCTCATTGCCTACCCTTGTGATTCTAAATGGCGTACTCCAAAAGGCATTGAGGTGGCTGGGCCTAATTATTTTGGTTATGACGTGTCTTATACCAGTATTGAATCACTTGCTTTCAAAATCAATCTAGAGGAATAGAAAAATGGGGAAATCAAATTTTCGGCTGGGAATTGATGTAGGTGGAACCAACACGGATGGCGTTCTCTTAGACAACCAACTTAACTGCGTAATGAAGGTAAAAGTTGCTACAACCCATGATATTTCAAGCGGTATTGATCGAGCTATAGAGACATTACTCAGTCGCGGTGGCATTACCGGAGAGCAGGTAAAGTACGCCATGCTTGGAACGACACAATGCACCAATGCCATCGTAGAAAAACGGGGGTTAGACCGAGTCGGTATGATTCGTTTAGCATTACCAAGTTGTAGTGCCATACCACCATTAAGTGGATGGAGTTCCTCATGGAAAACGCTACTCGGAGAACACTTTTATGAAGCCCATGGAGGGTACGAGTACAATGGCCAATTAATTGCCGATATTAATGAATCTGAAATCCGCCAACTTTGTCAGCAAATGAAAGGCCTAATCGATTCAATCGCGATTTGTGGTGTGTTTTCTCCCGTGAATAACGAACAAGAGCTTGCTGTTGCCCAATGGGTCAAGGAAGAACTTCCTGGCGTGAACATTTCACTTTCCCATAAAGTAGGAAGCCTGAGTATTCTTGAACGTGAAAATGCCGCCATCCTCAATGCCGCATTGCAAGGCACAGCCAAACGCTTTGTAGACGGGTTTTGTCATGCTTTAGATAAGCACAATATCAATGCGATACCCTATTTTGGCCAAAATGACGGCACCTTAATGTCCAAAGAGTTTGCGCTGAAATACCCTATTCTCACTGTCGCTTGCGGTCCTACGAATTCCATTCGTGGGGCAAGTCACCTAACGAAACTTGCCGATGCCATTGTTATTGATGTAGGTGGAACTACTTCAGATATCGGGGCGCTAACACACGGTTATCCTAGGGAATCTAATCTTGCCGTCGAATTAGGAGAGGTAAGAACCAACTTTCGTATGCCTGATATCCTAGCTATTGCGATTGGAGGAGGAACCCGTGTCACATTGTCTGACGACAAATCTGGCCATAGCGTTACGTTAGGTCCTGAAAGTGTTGGCCATGAACTCACGTCAAAATCACGTTGTTTTGGAGGAGACACATTAACCTTAACGGATATTGCACTAGAGCGAGGCGCTATGGTTTGGAGTGGTGATGCTAAACAAGAGAAAGTCCACATTGCTCCAGAGCAAATTGAAACCGTTTATGCTTCCATGTTGTCAATTGTGGAAGAAGCCATAGATAAGATGAAGACCTCTTCAGCAAAAGTCCCTGTTATTCTTGTCGGTGGTGGCAGTGCTTTAATGCCAAATTCATTTGAGGGTGTCAGTGAAGTGATCAGGCCAGAACACTTCGAAGTAGCCAATGCCATTGGGGTCGCTTTAGGAGAAATTTCAGGTCAACTGGACAAAATCATTTCCATCGATCCTCTCAACCGTCATGCCATCATGAGCGAACTAGAAGAGGAAGCCAAAAATATAGCGATTGCAGCGGGGGCATGCCCTAGCAATGTCTCTATTATTGAAAGAAGCGACATCCCGCTCACTTACCTACAAGGAAATATGGTACACGTTAAAATCAAAGCGGCAGGAAAAATCATTTAATCAACAACTGTTTTGACCTTAGGTCATACCGCCCTCTCAGTTGTTTTTACTCTCTGTTATTTTGGTAACAGGGAGTTTTTTTATTTTTCGGGGCACTAGGATAATAGGTCTGTGTGTTGGCCTGAAGGCGCAACAAGTAGGTCGGAATTTATTCCGACAATTAAGTTATCTTCCTGATAAATGGATGATTTGTTGGCCTGAAGGCGCAATAAGTAGGTCGGAATTTATTCCGACAATTGAGTTATCTTCCTGATAACTGGGTGAATTGTTGGCCTGAAGGCTCAATCAAGCATGGATAGAAATTTTACAAGCAAAAAAAATCCCCGCCGTTAGCGAGGATTTTAAGCAATGAAATTACTTGCATGAATTACTATGAGGCCATGCCTTATTTCAGCACAGCTTACAAAAGTAAATTCTTATTTACGACCGTTACGTTTACGTTCGTTTTCCGTTAGTAACTTCTTACGTAGACGGATGCTTTCTGGTGTGACTTCTACTAACTCATCATCTTCAATGAACTCAAGCGCTTGCTCAAGTGTATGGCGAATTGGTGGAGTCAGTGTCAATGCTTCATCTGTACCAGATGCACGTACGTTTGTTAACTGCTTACCTTTAACAGGGTTAACGGCTAAATCGTTGTCACGTGAGTGAATACCGATAATTTGACCTTCGTATACTTCAACCGCATGACCCAAGAACATACGACCGCGGCTTTGTAAGTTAAACAAAGAGTAAGCGGCTGTTTTACCTGTAAGCATACTGACTAGCACACCATTTTTACGGCTTTGAACTTGACCATCTTTAACAGGACCATAATGATCAAAAACACTGGTCAAGATACCAGAACCAGAAGTCAAGGTTAGGAACAAGCCACGGAAACCAATCAAACCACGTGAAGGCATCATAAACTCTAAACGAGTACGGCCTTTACCATCTGGTTCCATGTTAGTTAGTTCGCCTTTACGCAAACCAAGTTCTTCCATGATAGAACCTTGATGTTGGTCTTCAACGTCGATAACCACTTGTTCAAACGGTTCACATAGTTTGCCGTCGATTTCTTTCGTTACCACTTCAGGACGAGAAACCCCCATCTCGAAGCCTTCACGACGCATTGTTTCGATCAATACAGAAAGATGCAATTCACCACGACCAGAAACGATAAATTTATCAGGTGTATCACCTTCTTTAACACGCAACGCCACGTTATGAATCAACTCTTGATCCAAACGGTCTTTGATATTACGTGTTGTGACGTATTTACCTTCTTTACCAGCAAACGGTGAGTCGTTTACGATAAAATTCATGCTTACTGTAGGCTCATCAACACTTAATGCTGGTAAGGCTTCTACGCAAGTCGGATCGCACAAAGTATCAGAGATACTAAGTTTATCGATACCATTGATACAAACAATATCACCTGCACCAGCAAGGTCTGTATCGATACGCTCAAGACCTAAATAGCCTTTCACGTTTAATACTTTACCTTTACGCTCAGAACCATCAGCGGATTTAATCACAACTTGCTGGTTTGGAGACAAAGAGCCACGAGTAATACGGCCTACACCGATTACACCAACATAGCTGTCATAATCCAATGCCGAAATTTGCATTTGGAAAGGGCCATCTGGGTCAACATCTGGAGCCGGTACACTGTCCACAATCATTTGATACAATGGCGTCATGTCGTCAGACAGATTTTCTGGATCATCACCTGCTTGACCATTGATTGCTGAAGCATAGATAACAGGGAAGTCTAGCTGCTCTTCAGTTGCGCCAAGGCTATCAAAAAGATCAAAAACTTGATCCATAACCCAATCAGGGCGAGCACCTGGACGGTCAACCTTGTTGATAACAACAATAGGACGCAAACCTTGCTCAAATGCTTTAGAAGTTACGAAGCGAGTTTGAGGCATTGGGCCATCAACCGCATCAACCAATAAGCATACGCAATCTACCATAGACAAAACACGCTCTACTTCACCACCGAAATCCGCGTGTCCAGGTGTGTCTACGATATTAATGCGGTAATCGTTCCAGCGAATGGCAGTGTTTTTCGCCAAAATGGTTATCCCACGCTCCTTCTCTTGATCGTTAGAGTCCATGATACGTTCAGAGTCAACATCTTTACGATCCAATGTACCAGACTGACTTAGAAGCTTATCAACCAAAGTAGTTTTACCGTGGTCAACGTGGGCAATAATAGCTACGTTACGTAACTTATTGATATTATTCGACATTGATTTTTTTCTGCCTTTAGAAAGTGCAACATTTCACAATAATAACACTGAATTACCAATCAATTTAGTGTTTAATTATTGTTCATTTGGGATAAAATTCGCGCAATTGTACCTTTATATTGATGAACTTCCCATGACAGATGCACAAAAGAGAGAAAAAAATTCTTCCCTCTTTCGAAAGTGCACACAAATCCCGTCTTTAAACTGACAAATACCGTCAGTTTAAAGACGGGATTACAATGGGCTAAAGGTAATATACAAGAGCAGGCGATTAATTAAGGTAAGTACACACCTATATTTTGTTTTCCTTGCCCTAATAAACTGGCGGCATGAATACGACTCATCACGCCTTTACCACAATATAAAAGGTAAGAAAGATCTTGATCTAATGAAGACCAACGACTGTTAAGAGTAAAAAAGGGCATCTCGACAACTTGATGGCCAGTTACTTTCAGTGGCTGTTTATAAACTTCATCTGGATGACGAATATCCACAATAACTTCGTCAGATACCGGCATTCTTACTACTGGCACATCACCTTGATATTGTTTTTCCACATCGTCGAGAACATTTTGGATAGATTCAATTCTGGCGTTTTCAATGGCCGCCTCTAAAACGGCAAAATCAAACTTGGTTTCCTGATGCTCGATTTTAAATAACTTAGCGCGGGTAGTCGGTTTTACAGAAATGACACCACAATACTCTGGCATACTCGCGGCAAAAGGCGCGGTACCAATACGTTTTGCCAAATCAATAATTTCTTGCTTATTTTCTGTGACTAAAGGTCTAAGTACCAACTCATCCGTCACTTGATCTATGACTTTTAGATTGATCAAGGTTTGGCTGGAGACCTGAGCCACACTTTCACCGGTAACTAGGGCTTGAGCACCCACTTTTTGCATGACCTGCTCAGCGGCTCTTAACATCATACGTTTTAAAATGACGCCCATTTGTGAATTGTCCACTTTGGTTAAGATTTCAGTCACCACATCTTCAAACGGAACCGTGACGAATTTTACGTTAATTTCAGAACCGTATTTTTTCCAAATAAAGTTGGACACTTGTTTGACACCAATTTCATGGGCATCTCCGCCTAAATTAAAGAAGCAAAAGTGGGTCTTTAATCCGCGACTCATCGTTAAGTAGGAAGATACGGTAGAGTCAAAACCACCAGAGATAAGAGACAATACTGGATCTTGCGAACCAATAGGATAACCGCCTAAACCATCTGTTTTTTGTTCAATGATCCAAACTTTATCTTTACGAATTTCAATAGGAACAAGCACATCTGGATTTTTCAAGCGCACAGATTTTGCTTCACACCATTCTTTTAAACACCCACCTATATGGTATTCAGCTTCAACCGAACTAAAGCTGTGGTTGCCAACTCGTCGTACACGCACTGCAAAAACGGCATCTTTTAATACTTCACCATAGGATTTTTTCGCTTCTTCGGCGATACCGTCTAAGTCCGTAAAAGTAAATTCTCTTACAAATTGAAAATGGGCAATACCTGCAATGTTCTGTAGAAGCTCAACAAACTCTTCTCGCAGTTCATCTTTATCAGACATGATTTCAATAAAATCCCAATTTCCTGCAACAGTGACATCGTCATCTACTTTACGTAGGACAAGACGGATATTGTGTCTTAGTTGTTTTATAAAGGCTTTTCGGACCGGACGGCTTTTAACTGTAATCTCAGCAAAGAACTTAACGACAAATTTCATATTTACACAGGCTTCAGGGGTTATTATTCGTGACCGGCATTATAAAGAACTTTAATCGTGCATAAAAATTTAAATTCGCACCAAAATAGACCCTAAAAAATATATGTGCACCATAATAGGTCTTTTATAGGCTTTTTTCTGCTTTTATACGAACTATTCTTGTGCGCGATAAATTATATTTTTATTAACACATTGAAAAATAAAGGCTTTTAAAATTACTCTTTTATTCTGGCACAAGATGTGCTTTCTTATGGATAACACGGCTTCAACTATGAAGCCTTTTCTAGACTGACCGAAATTTTTATTTCGACTAACTTCTGAATGGAGAACAACTTATGTCAATCAAGACCCTTGAGTTGATTGCTGAAAATGATGCGAAGTGGGTAGACCTTCGTTTTACCGATTTTAAAGGTAAAGAACAACACGTTACTATTCCAGCAAAAGCTGTTGATGAAGAATTCTTTGAAAACGGTCAGATGTTTGACGGTTCTTCTATCTCTGGTTGGAAAGGCATCAACGAGTCTGACATGATCATGTTACCTCAAGATGACACCGCGCTTCTTGATCCTTTTTCTGAAGATTCTACTGTCATTGTTCGTTGTAACATCATCGAACCTTCAACTATGCAAGGTTATGACCGTGATCCACGTTCTGTAGCATTACGTGCAGAAGAATTCCTTAAATCAACTGGTTTAGGTGATACGGCTTTCTTCGGTCCTGAACCTGAGTTCTTCATTTTTGATGATGTTCGCTGGAAAACAGACATGTCTGGTAGCACAGTAGAGATCAATTCTGAAGAAGCGGCTTGGTCTTCTAACAAGAAGATAGAAGGCGGCAACATGGGTCACCGTCCTTTCGTTAAAGGCGGTTATTTCCCAGTTCCACCAGTTGACTCTCATCACGATCTTCGTGGCGCTATGTGTAACGCAATGGAAGCCATGGGCTTAGATATCGAAGTGCATCACCATGAAGTAGCTACCGCGGGTCAAAACGAAATCGGTGTTAAATTCAACACATTAGTTAAAAAAGCAGACGAAGTACAAGTATTGAAATACTGCGTACATAATGTAGCCCATGCTTATGGCAAAACAGCGACTTTCATGCCTAAACCAATCGTTGGCGATAACGGTTCTGGTATGCACGTTCACCAGTCTTTCTGGAAAAATGGCGAGAACCAATTTGCAGGTGACCAGTATGCTGGTCTATCCGAGATGGCACTTTACTACATTGGCGGCATCATCAAGCACGCTAAAGCATTGAATGCGTTCACTAACGCGTCAACAAACTCTTACAAGCGTCTTGTTCCAGGTTTCGAAGCACCTGTTATGTTAGCTTACTCAGCACGTAACCGTTCGGCTTCTATCCGTATCCCTTATGTTGCAAGCCCTAAAGGCAAGCGTATCGAAGCGCGCTTCCCTGATCCAACCGCGAACCCATACCTAGCTTTCTCTGCAATGCTTATGGCGGGTATCGATGGTATTAAAAACAAGATCCATCCTGGCGACGCTGCAGATAAAGATTTGTACGATCTTCCAGCAGAAGAAGCATTAGCTATCCCAACTGTTGCTTCAAGCCTAGAAGAAGCGTTGAGCTGCCTAGACGAAGATCGTGCATTCTTAACTCAAGGTGGTGTATTCACTGATGATATGATTGATGCTTACATCTCTCTTAAATCGGCTGAAGCTCAACGAATCTCAATGACAACTCACCCACTTGAGTTCGAATTGTATTACAGCCTTTAATTGCTAAGAATGATCTCAAAGCCCTGATCTAAATCAGGGCTTTTTTTTGCTCTAGAGAAAATCAGCTTGCACAATAATGGTGCGTTATGATTTATTCACTTCTCTTCATGCCTTATATTTCGCTGTATAAAAAAGAAAAATATTGGTTCGTATTTTGCAGATACTGGGTATTACTAAAGAGGCTATATTGTGCATAACGTATTAATTGACCATTTATCTACCGCCGTTTTACAGCTTAATTTAGAACTGCGGATTGAATATTTAAACCCAGCGGCGGAAATGATGCTGGCAATCAGTCGACGACGCATTTATGGGCATAAAATCAGTCAGGCATTTTTTGAAGATGACGACAGCATTAACTCACTCAAAAGTGCCATTAAATCAGGCTACCCTTTTACTAAAAGAGAAGCCGACATTACCCTGCCAAACGGCAAAAAACTGTTACTAGACTACACTGTTACCCCTATTATGGGTTCTACCAATTCAACAGAAAGCATTTTAATAGAATTGTATCCTCGAGATCACATGAAGCGAATTTCGCAAGAGGACGAATTAATCGTTAATCATCAAACCAGTAAAGAGCTGGTACGAGGGTTAGCCCATGAAATAAAAAACCCACTGGGTGGTATTCGTGGCGCTGCTCAATTGATTAGCCGTGCCTTTAAAGACGAAGCACTAAAAGATTACACCCAAGTGATTATTGAAGAATCCGATCGTTTACGAGATTTAGTAGATCGCTTACTTGGACCACGTCAATTACCTCAAAATAAAGAGTTAAATGTCCACAAAGTGATTGAGAGAGTGAATCAACTCATTTCTGTTGAAGCGGAGGAAAGATTAACCATTGTAAGAGATTATGATCCTAGTATTCCTAATCTAATCGCAGATGAATCTCAGCTAATTCAAGCGCTATTAAATATTACTCGTAATGCAATGCAGGCATTATTAGAAGACGATCAAACAATAGACAAACAAATAACCATTGTTACTCGTGCGTTAAGACAATTCACTATTGGGACTAAACGACACAGATTAGTGTGCTGTATAAGCATTATTGACAACGGTCCCGGAATTCCTGAACCCCTCTTAAAAACCCTGTTTTATCCTATGGTCAGTGGTCGGCCAGACGGTACAGGACTCGGTCTTTCTATTGCTCAGTCGATTGTTCATCAGCACAACGGCCTTATTGAATGTAATAGTGAGCAACACAAAACAGAATTTAATATTTATTTGCCAATAGAGACGATTGTCTAAGGCTAAAGGAGATTTAATGAATACTTCAGAAACGGTCTGGATTGTTGACGACGACAAATCAATTCGCTGGGTGCTTGAAAAAACATTGGAGCAAGAAGGTATGCAATGCCGACTGTTTGATAGTGCGGAGACATTAATTAAATTACTGGATCAAGAGCAACCCAATGCCATTATTAGTGATATCCGCATGCCTGGAATGGATGGATTAAGTCTATTAAATAAGTTGCAAACAGAACACCCATACCTTCCTGTCATCATCATGACAGCCCATTCGGATTTAGAAAGCGCGGTAGCCTCTTATCAAGGTGGTGCCTTTGAATACCTTCCTAAACCTTTTGATGTTGAGGATGCCGTCACTCTTGTTAAACGGGCCTTGTTGCACCACAAAGAGTCGATGCCTAAAATTGACAATCAACAAGACATCGAACCTGAGATCGAAGAAGTTGAGAGAGACATCATTGGTGAAGCCCCAGCCATGCAAGAAGTCTTTCGAGCTATAGGACGTTTAGCCAACTCCAACATTACCGTCCTCATTAATGGTGAGTCAGGTACCGGCAAAGAACTGGTTGCCCACGCGCTCCACAAACACAGCCCTAGAGCAGCCAGTTCCTTTATTGCGCTGAATATGGCGGCAATACCCCGTGATTTGATTGAGTCAGAGTTATTTGGTCATGAGAAAGGCGCTTTTACAGGAGCAAACACTCAACGCCGTGGACGCTTTGAACAGGCCAATGGAGGCACTCTATTTCTTGATGAAATAGGCGATATGCCGGCAGAAACTCAAACACGATTATTACGTGTATTAGCCGATGGCGAATTTTATCGAGTCGGTGGCCATGTGCCTGTAAAAGTGGATGTGCGTATCATTGCGGCGACCCATCAAAACTTGGAATCGTTAGTTACCGAAGGGTCGTTTCGAGAAGACCTTTTCCATCGTCTTAACGTCATTAGAGTGCATTTGCCTAAGTTAGCAGAAAGACGAGAAGACATTCCTAAGTTGGCGCGCCACTTCCTCAAACGCGCCGCAGAAGAACTGGATGTAGAAAGTAAATTTTTAACACCAGAAACAGAAGACTATTTAATGCGCCTTGAATGGCCAGGCAATGTTAGACAATTAGAAAACACTTGCCGTTGGTTGATTGTCATGGCATCCAGTCGTGAAGTCTTAGTTGAAGACCTTCCCCCTGAATTGCTAATAACCTCACCCAATGAACAATCCTTTAGCAGTTGGGAAGATGCACTTAAAACCTGGGTAGATCATGTGTTGGGGCAAGGGCAAAAAGACATTCTTAATGAAGCCGTACCAAAGTTTGAAAAAATCATGATTGAAACCGCTTTAACTCATACCGCGGGTCGTAGACGAGATGCTTCTCTTTTATTAGGTTGGGGACGGAATACTTTAACGCGTAAAATAAAAGAATTAGGGATAGATAATGTAGAGAATGATGAAGAATAATGCATTCTATCTCTAAATTGAAATATTGCATTTACTTGTTTTTGGAATAACCATATCCTAGTAGGTAGATTTATATTCTACCATTTTTAATAGGAAATCGATTATGTATCAAACATTAGAATCTATGGGCGTTACTAGCTTTGAAGACATTGAAAAATTCACATTGCGTTATGAAAATGGGTTTGATGTTTTAAAGGTTTATTACCGTCGTGAAAAAGGTTCTTTATTGCCTAAAAGCAAAAAATTCAAATTTGGCCGTTCAACAAAAACTGTTTTAGCAGATGGCGGCCAACAAACTTACCAGCAGGTACAAGAACCGTCTTTAGTTGTTTTACGTGCTGTAGATGAATTAGGTTTAATTGTTGGCAAACAGCATGAAGATAAATTAACAAAAGAAGACCTAGTAACCGAACTAGAACATTTAGAAAAAGTGGTAACAAGCAAAATAGAAGAACTTAAAGAAAAAATCGCGAAACTTTAATCGCTTACTAATAAAGTACACAAAAAAACGCTGACTTATTTACCATAAGGACAGCGTTTTTTATACCCTTAAAATTTTAGCCGATTAAAAACTCTCATGATTATTACATCTTCAATTTATGAAATTGTTTCTATATTAAAACAAGGTGGGGTTATTGCCTATCCAACAGAAGCTGTTTGGGGCTTAGGGTGTGATCCATTTAATAAGGAAGCGGTATATCGCATTTTAAATATAAAAAAGCGCCCAGTAGAAAAAGGATTGATTCTAATTTCTGGAGAAGAAGATCACTTAGAGAAATGGAAATACCAGCTCTCTGAGTCTCAATATCAGCGACTTACATCTAAAACATCAAAACCTACGTCTTGGGTTGTTCCAGACACGCAGATTACACCAGAATGGGTTCGAGGCGAACATAAGAGTGTCGCAATACGAATGATACAACATGCTCAGACGACCGCATTATGTTCAAGTTTTGGAGGCGTTTTAGTCTCAACGTCTGCAAACACAGCAGGCAATCCACCAGCCGCCACACAAGATGAAGTTAAGCACTATTTTGAAGGTCAACTTGATGCGATTTTTGATGCACCGCTAGGCGATAATAACCAACCATCACAAGTTAGAGATCTAATATCAAATGTAATATATAGAAACTAAGCTAACACACTAATACAGTGAGTAACTTAGCTTCTATAACAGGTCGATTAATGACCGCCTAAGTAAGCGTCACGCACCTCTGGATTTACTAATAGCTCATCCCCTGTACCAGTCAAACGAATTTCTCCATTGACCATAACATAACCTCGGTCAGCAAGTTTCAATGCATGATTGGCGTTTTGTTCCACAAGGAAAATAGTCATTCCTGCATTGGCCACTTCCTGTAACACTTTAAAAATTTGCTTTACGATAATGGGAGCCAAGCCTAAGCTAGGCTCATCCAATAGCAACAATTTTGGTCGACTCATTAACGCTCTCGCAATCGCCAGCATTTGCTGCTCACCACCCGACATGGTCGATGCTCTTTGGTTACGTCTTTCTTCTAAACGAGGAAAGATATCAAACATTTTACGAATGTCTTCCTGAGCGTGCTCCATGCCGATTGGAATTGTCCCCATTAACAAGTTCTCTTCTACCGACATACTAGGAAAGACTCGACGCCCCTCTGGAGATTGAGCCAATCCACTTGAAGCAATATAGTGAGCCGATTTCTTGGAGATATCTTCTCCACGATAAATGATCTCACCTGATGATATTCTTGGCTGCCCAAAAATTGACATCAAAAGAGTTGATTTACCCGCCCCGTTAGAACCTATAAGAGTAACAATCTCACCTTCATTTACTTCTAAAGAGACTTTCTTTAGTGCTTGTATTGGCCCATAAAAGACATCAACATCTTTAAATTCCATTAAGGAGCTCATAAGCCTACCTCATCTTCATCTTCTGCACCTAAGTAGGCCGCTATTACTTTAGGGTTATTTTTGATGTTTTCAGGATCACCTTTGGCAATAACTTGCCCATGATCCAAAACAACAATGTAATCCGATATGTCCATTACCATCCCCATATCATGCTCTATAAGCAGTACGGTGACATTGTGCTGATCTCGTAAAATACGAATCATCTTAGTTAACTCTTCCGTTTCAGAAGGGTTAAGACCTGCCGCAGGCTCATCCAGACAAATCAATTCCGGGTTGGTACACATCGAACGAGCAATTTCCAAACGACGTTGTTGGCCATATGAAAGCTCACCCGCAAGACGGTTGGCATGAGAAACCAGATCAACAACACCTAACCAATAAAACGCTTTTTGAAGTGCTTCTTCTTCCGCTTCTCTAAAGGCTTTCGTATTTAGAATACCAGCAATCAGGCTTCTATTAGCCGTCATATGTTGAGCAACAAGCAGGTTTTCAACAACGGACATTTCCTTAAACAAACGAATGTTTTGGAAAGTACGTGCTAAACCCGAGCGGTTGACCAAGTGCGAACCACCAAACATTTTATACTTAAGTCGCTTAATAAAAGCCATCGGAGACACAAAATCCAGTGGCTGGAAAGGCTCACCTAACACCTGAATCACACTGGTATCTTTATGATCGGTGGTCAATCGGATATGACCGCCTGTCGCTTTATAAAAGCCGGTAAGGCAGTTAAACACCGTTGTTTTACCCGCACCATTAGGACCAATTAGCGCTGAAACAGAACCTTTTTTAATATTAAACGTTATATCATTCAGTGCTTTAATGCCGCCAAAATGCATAACGAGATTCTCTACAGCTAAAATATTCTCTTTACTCATTTTAAGGCTCCCTTGCGAGTAGCAAAACCAGTTCGGGTAACGCGTACTAACCCTCTAGGCTTCCAAATCATCATTACTACCATCAACACCCCAAACATCAGAATTCGATATTCGGCGAACTCTCGTAGTAGTTCTGGTAAAACAGTTAAACCAAATGCCGCTATTACCACCCCTAAAGTCGAACCTAGTCCACCAAGAACAACAATGGCTAGAATCAAGGCAGATTCTAAGAAAGTGAAAGAAGACGGGTTAACGAATCCTTGATAGGTTGCAAAGAAAACACCCGCTATACCACCAACGGACGCCCCCATCATAAAGGCAGACAATTTCACTAGTACATGATTTAACCCTAATGAACGACAAGCAATTTCATCTTCACGTAATGCTTCCCAAGCACGACCAATTGGCATCTTCACTAAACGCTTTTTCACATATAGGACCAATAAAACAACAAGGAACAGGATCAAATAAATAAACATGTATTTGAAACCTGAGTCATAACTTAGACCAAAATATTCATGGAATGTCGTGCCGTCGGCAACCCGCCGTTTAAACTCAAGACCAAAGAAGCTTGGTAATGGTGCTGATACACCGTTCGGCCCATGAGTAACATCAGCCCAGTTATTTAGGATAAGTCGAATGATTTCACCAAAGCCTAATGTCACGATGGCCAAGTAATCCCCATGCATTCTTAGTACAGGGAAACCTAGAATAGCACCAGCGATCGCAGCAAGAATGGCAGCAATAGGCAGCATAGACCAAAAACCTAATCCTAAATACTCATAACCCAGAGCAAGACCATAAGCGCCTATAGCATAGAAACCAACAAAACCTAAATCTAGCAAACCCGCTAAACCTACGACTATGTTTAAACCTAATCCCAACAAGACATAGATAAGCCCAAGTATTACGACGGTTAGTACGTATTTTGAGGCAATAAAAGGAACTAAAAGTCCAACTAGAATAACAACGGGAATAATCCAAATCATTTGTGATTTATAGTTTGGAGACGTTACGATTACGCCACCGGAATCACCAGAGCTACGCTTAAAAAGCATCTCCTTGCCTTTACTGGATTGTAAAAAGCATGAGACACCAAAACGACCCACCATAACAATGGCTACGAACCAAGCTACACGATCATATTCAGTATTAAAGTCGTAACCATCAAGAACAATACCTACGATAGGGCCAAATAAAACCAGTGCCATCAAGCCCGCGAGAATCGAGTCAATAAGACTCTTTTTAAAATCAATTGAAGAATCCATTAAACTTTCTCCACCTCAGGCTTGCCAAGTAGACCACTTGGACGAACAATCAAAATGATTACGAGCAAAGAAAATGAGAACACATCTTTGTAATCTGAGCTTATTAGGCCTGCAAATAAAGATTCAGAAATACCTAATATTAAGCCACCTAACATAGCGCCAGGTAAAGACCCAATGCCACCAAGAACGGCTGCAGTGAAGGCTTTAATACCAATAATAAAACCAACGTAGAAATCGAATGCACCGTAATCCATCGTAATTAGTACCCCGGCAACTGCCGCCATCGATGCACCGATAACAAATACAATGGAAATAATTCTGTCGGTATTAATACCAAGAATGGATGCCATTTTAGGATCTTGCTGAGTCGCACGACACATACGTCCTAATTTTGTTTTTTGAATAATGTAAGTTAAAACACCCATACTAATAAAAGCGACTAAAAGAATAATCAATTTCATATAGGTTATTTGTACAAAGCCATCACCAATATCAAAACGGACAGCTCCAGAGAGTAGGTTTGGAATACCTTGTTGACGAGCCCCTTGACTGATTTGCACATAGTTCTGCAAAATTAGGGACATACCAATTGCCGAGATGAGTGCCGCTAGACGACTCGAATTACGCAAAGGTCTATACGCTATTTGTTCTATAGCCCAACCATATGCACCGGTAATAGCAATCGTAATAAAAAGTGTTCCCACAATAATAATTGGGAAAGACTCAATACCAAAATAACTTAATAAAGCAACGACTATCGCAGTGATGTACGCAGATACCATGTAAACATCGCCATGAGCGAAGTTAATCATGCCGATAATGCCGTATACCATGGTATACCCTATCGCAATAAGTCCATAAACAGAACCTAGGGTAAGACCGTTAACCAACTGTTGGAGAACGATATCCATCGTAAAACCTCTAAAGAAATAAAACTGGAAGGAGTCACAGCCAAGAAGGCTGGCTGTGACTATGGATCAACACTATGAGTTTAGTATTAATTAACTTGAGCGTATTTGCCTTTATTATCCCACTCGTACATTACGTAGTCGGATACTTGTAAATCACCTTTAGAGTCAAAATCTTTTACACCCATTGCGGTAGATACACTATTGCTCTTAAGCCATTCAGCGCCTTTAATAGGATCTAAATCATTCTGCTTAAGTGCTTCAACAATAACTTGCATGGCTGTGTAAGAATACAAGGTATAACCTTCTGGCTCCCATCCATTCGCACGGAAACCTTCAACTACCGCTTTACCTGCAGGGTAAGCCGTTGGATCTGCACCAAATGTCATTAATACACCATCAACGTATTCAGGAGAACCCGCAACCGATACAAACTCATCCGATACAATACCATCACCAGAAATAAAGATCGCTGTTGAGCCTTGCTCACGTAACTGACGAACTAAAGGACCAGCTTCTGAATGTAGACCACCAAAATACACAACATCCGCATCTACAGAACGTATTTTCGTAATTACCGCGTTGAAATCTTTTTCACCACGAGTCAAGCCTTCATACAATACTTCTTCAACACCATAAGAATTTAGTGTTTTCTTAGTTGCATCGGCCAAGCCTTTACCGTAAGTATCTTTATCATGCAAAATCGCAACACGTTTCGCACCTAGTTCACCAACAATATAGCTTGCGGCTACGTCACCTTGCTGATCATCACGACCACATACACGGAAGACGTTTTCTAAACCACGATCGGTTACTGTCGGGTTTGTAGACGCTGGAGTAACCATCAAAACACCCGCATCTGCATAAATTTCTGAAGCTGGAATAGTTGATGAAGAACAAAAATGACCAACAACCGCTACAGCACCATCAGAATCAACCAAACGGTTAGCAATTGACACCGCCTGTTTTGGCTCACATGCATCATCGGCTTTAATAAGTTTAATCATTTCTCCATTAACACCGCCAGCGGAATTGATATCTTCTGCTGCTTTAGCCGCTCCGCGCCATAGCTGTTCACCAAATGCGGCATAAGCACCTGTGTGTGGTCCAGCAACACCAATAACTAATTCTGCTTGAGCAAAAGAAGAGACGGCAATAGCCCCTGATACAGCGATAGAAAGTAAGCTTTTTTTAATAATTGTGTGAGACATATAACGGTTCCTATTTGTTTGAATTTATTATTAAAATAAAAAAGATATAGAGAAATATTTATGAAACGTCTTCATCAACTCTTAATATTTATACGCTTTTCCAAAACATATACAATATCTGCTTAAAACCATAGCCATTGGAGAAAGTTTGGTCAACTGAATTTGTCACCTTTTAGCAAAAATATTTCAAGAGTTGTAAACAATAAAAGAAGTATTGTTTACTTTAAAATACAGTAGTTAATTATTAATAATGAACTGTTTTATCATTGCTTTTTTAGTTTTATTAACCGAGAAGGCGGAATAAGAAGAGATTAACTATTAATAAAAATTTGTAGATAAGCTTTATATAGAGAAAAAAGCTTACTAACTTAGAAAAGTAAGCTTAGGAACGCATATTTCTCATTTACATTTTTCACATCCCGTTTACAAAAATAAAACTAATAAAATGAAAAATGCCCTCGTTTTTTTATTTTAATTGCATATCTAGAGGGACAAGTATTACACCATCTTTTTTTAAGATATCTAGTCGCTTTAATAAAAAATGCATGGTTTCAGGGTAAGGATGTCCGATCGCAATCGCTGAGCCATTTTCTCTCGCTACTTTCAATAGACGATCAAACTGTTTAGCAATCGCTTTCTCTGTTGGAATATTATCCAAAAAGACATCTCTCTTCGCTGTTTGCAGTCCATAGTCTTGAGCCGTCTTTTGAGCCACACTGTCCGATGTGGTGACGCTGTCTAAAAAGAACAGCTTTTTCGGGGCGATAATATCCATAACCCATTTCATTTGCATGCTTTTTTGAGTAAGCAAACTGCCCATATGATTATTCACTCCAACAATGCCAGAAATCGACTCCAAGTCTTCCAATAATGTTTGCTTAAATTCCTCCATTTCCATATCACTATATAAGCCACCAGGACCAAGACGGAGCGATTTTTTATTTTCCATTGGAGCATGTAATAGAATTAATCGATTCGTCTTATTTGCAGCGGCCGCTGTTTTCTTAGAGAACGGAGTATGTGGTAAAATAGCCAATGCTACAGCATTAGGTAATGCTAATGCCCCCTCCATACCTTTACGGTTATAGCCTAAATCATCAATAACAATACTGATTTTAGCTGGAGCAGGTAAGCTATCCATAGACTGCTTAGGTGAAGGCTTTAGAGCGGTATGAAGGCTATCCTGCGCTTTCGGTGGCACATCATCAGACAGAGTCGGAGATAGAGGCCCCTTATGACTACCCTCTTCCACCTCATTATTGAGTTGCTTTATTATCGGGCCAAAAAATGAGTTATTTAATTGTTTCGACTTATTAAAATGATCAACAAAATACTCATCATAATTAGGTAGTATAGAAGGACCGTTTCTTAATAAAAGAAATGGTGGGGACGACTTCTCTGTGGCAAGGGTTGACTCTTCAGAAATCAACGAAGATGAGAAACACTGTACCGATAGAATGCTTACAACCGACCAACAGAAGGTTTTGAGTTTATGACAGAGCGGAGTAACACAATACATCGCTAGTGTGATCTCTTCTGCAATTGAGGGTACGCATTTAACACGGTATAAGCTTGATACAATTGAAAGTCATCATAGGCTAAATTATTAATGGATACGTCAACATCGCCACTGGTTCTATCCTTTCCACCTGTACCATTCTTTAAATGGCCACTTAATTCCGCTTCTTTCACAAAAAACGCCGCTTCATTGTCTACTAGACTAACATTCGGTACCAAAATATCAGGTTCTATTCCTTGAGCCTGAATTGAGCGACCATTTGGCGTAAAGTACAATGCCGTTGTCAGCTTAACCGCCGAACCATCGGCCAAAGGAATAACGGTTTGCACAGACCCTTTACCAAAGCTTTCAGTGCCCATAATTAAACCCCGTCCATGGTCTTGCAAAGCACCCGCAACAATTTCTGATGCCGATGCCGACCCTTCATTAATTAACACAACAACTGGAGCTGTAGGCAAGGCGGTTTTCTTGGAAGCAGAAAAAGTGACTTTTGATTGGGCGTGTCGTCCATCGGTATACACGATTAGTCCATTATCAATCAGAGTATCAACCACCCCAACGGCACTTTGTAAGACACCACCAGGGTTGTTACGTAAATCGATTACTAACCCTTTTATATTGGCTTCTGATTGCAATGACGCAAGCTCTTTATCAAACTCAGAATCTGTATCACCTTGAAATTGACTAATGCGTATGTAAGCAATGCCTTCACCTAACCAACGACTATCTAAGCTTTGGCTATCCAGCAATTCTCGCTCCACAGATAAGGTTATAATCTCACCATCTCGTTCAATGTCTAGAGTAACACTAGAGCCTACTTTGCCTTTCATCAGCATAGTCACTTCTTGTATTCCCATGCCGGACACCAAACTGTCATCGATACGAATAATCGAGTCCCCTGAAAGCATTCCCGCTCGTGATGCGGGGGAGTCATCTAGAGGTGAGATGATGATCAAACGCCCTTCTTTCATCTCAACTTCAACACCGATACCCGCATAATTACCAGAAGTCATTTCTTGAAACGACTCAATTTCATCCTTTGTTAAGTACTCAGAATGAGGGTCTAAAGCAGAGACCATACCTTTTAAGGCTTTTTGTAAGATCTGCTTATCATTCAATTCATCTACATAGCCCTGACTAATCGTTTCAAACACGCTAACAAAAGTTTGAATTTCTTCTAAAGGTAAACGAGATGAATTCTCTGCATCCACATTATCAGACCACGCAGGGAAAGCGCTAACGAGTAGCCCGTACGCAATCCAGTGCCTAATTCCGTTCTTTATATTCATGTTTATTACCTAATATCAGTCAATATTTGTATCGAGTAATGCATCGCATCAAAAAGCGGCTCTACTCTAACGTATCCAATCAAGTGGTTTTAATGGCGTCCCATTATGTCGAATAGCAAAGAACAGACTGGTGTCTGAGCGTCCTCCAGAACTTCCAGCGGTTGCAATCACATCACTTGTTTTGACCCACTCACCTACTTCTTTTAAAAGACTTTGATTATAACCATACAATGACATATAGCCGCCGCCATGATCTAAAATTAATAAGAAACCAAAGCCCCGTAGCCATTCAGCAAAAATGACCCGTCCATGGTATACCGCCTTCACCCCCTCTCCTTCTGAGGCTCGAAGACTCACGCCACCTAAATTCACTTTTCCAGTTTCAGCAATCACACGGATTTTTGCTAATGGGGGAAATAATTCCCCCTTCAATTCAGCGAAATTTATATCCGCATCGAGTAGGTCGATATCCGCTAGCGCTTCTTCTAATTTTTTCAGAAGTTCTTTTAACTGGTTTTCATCTTGCTTTAGTCGCTCAGATTTTTTATTCCCTTGCTGTAAGTCGGCATTAATTTGAGCCAATAAGCGTTTACGTTTTACACCTTCCTTTTCGAGTCTTTTTCTCTCTTCTTGTAACTCAACTTCGTTTCTCGCTAATTGAGCTCTCTGACTACGAATACTTCTCTCTACTAGGTCTAATTCATTCACTTCTGTCGAAAACCCATTAATTAGAGACTGTCTAGCATTCGAGAAATAGCGATTGTAATAAACTAGCCTCATAGACTCTTCAGGTGTTGAGCCATTAAGTAAAAGCTTAATGCTTTTCTGTTCACCTGAACGATAAACCGCCCTTAATTGGGCGGCTATTTGTTCATTTTGTTTTTGAATACTTAGTTTCAATTCCTGCTGCTGCCGCTGTAACGTGCCGAGCTGTTGATCCCCTTTTTTCAAATCCAATTGAATTTTATTGATTTTTTCAATGAGCTCTTGAATTGATTTCTCTTGGTTTTCAAGAGATTTTTCAACATTACTTTTTTGAGATTTTACGTCATCAAGCCAGACTCGAAGCTTCTTCATTTCTTTTTGAAGAAGCTCAATCTGTTGTTGGGCTTCTTCAGGTGACGTCGGCTCAGCTGCATGCAATGGAGTCATAGACAAGGCCAACAACATAACCAAAGCGACACAAAAGGCTAAATTTTCTTTATTACAGTAATGTTGAAAAAAAGCATTAAACATAACGATCCTAAGAACGAGTTAACAAGCTAACACCAGACATTTCTATGGGTTTTTCCATTCCCATCATATCAAGTAGTGTGGGAGCTATATCACAAAGCGCACCACTTTTTATCCCCCAGCCAGCATCGACAGAGTATAAAACTAATGGAACAGGTTCTAAGGTATGAGATGTTAATGGTTGAGTTCCATCATCGCTTAGCATCTGCTCAACATTACCATGGTCTGCTGTAATCAAACATTGACCGCCGGTTTCTTCAAGAGCCTTAATAATACGACCTAAACACAGGTCAACCGCTTCAACCGCTTTAACCGCCGCCTCAAACACACCACTATGGCCAACCATATCTCCATTGGCAAAATTACAAATAATGGTATCGTATTTACCCGCAAGGATCACTTCTACCAATTTATCCGTTACTTCTGGCGCACTCATTTCAGGCTGCAAATCGTATGTTGCCACATTTGGTGAAGGGATTAACTCACGCTCTTCACCGTCAAACACAGCTTCTTCACCGCCATTAAAGAAGAAGGTAACATGGGCATACTTTTCTGTTTCTGCAATCCTTAATTGTTTTTTACCCGTTTTCGAAAGTACTTCACCCAAAGTATTACTCAAGGCCACAGGTGGAAAAGCAACATGAGCATCAATATCAGACGCAAATTCCGTAAAGGTAACAAAGTCCGCGAGTGCAGGACGCGATTTACGAACAAATCCAGCGAAGTTATCTTCAGTAAAAGCACGGGTTAATTGACGAGCACGATCTGGACGGAAATTAGCAAAAATAACAACGTCGCCATCCTGCATTGGTGCCGGTTCCCCAATCACGGTGGCTTTAACGAATTCATCATTTTCATCACGCGCATAAGCCTGTGAAATGGCCTCTTCCGCTGTAGCCGCACTAAATTGACCTTGACCTAATGCAATCGCATCATAGGCCGTTTCCACACGTTCCCAACGATTATCACGATCCATTGCATAATAACGCCCTGTTAATGTCGCTATTCTACCGCTTCCAATGGCCTGCAGCTTATTGTTTAAACTGGTAATGGGGTCATTAGCTGATCGTGGTGGTGTATCTCGGCCATCAGAAAAACCGTGGACATAAATAGATTTTGCTCCACGTGAAGCGGCCATTTCACACATCGCGATAATTTGTTCATGATGACTGTGAACCCCACCGCCAGATAATAAACCTAAAATATGGACGGCTTTGTTCCCTGCCACCGCTTTATCGACAGCGGCTACCAGAGCTGGATTTTCATTAAAACTCCCGTCTTCTATCGCTTTACCAATACGTGTAAAGTTTTGATACACCGTACGACCAGCGCCAAGGTTCATATGACCAACTTCAGAATTCCCCATCTGGCCTTCTGGTAAGCCCACCGCCATTCCGGATGTTTCAATCAAACTGTGTGGACGAGTTGACCAAAGTGCATCCCAGTTTGGTGTGTTTGCTGCAGCAATAGCATTTGATTTAGATGTTTCGCTGTAACCCCAACCATCTAGAATAAAGAGTGCGGTGGTTTTCTTGCTCATTATATTCCTACCCGTAATGTGATTTTTGAAAAACTTTTTTGATCTTATCACAGCATTGTAATTTTGTTACAAAATGGACAATATAGCTTTCATAAATATGTAAATTAACCGTCAAAGTTTTGCAGAATCCAATCTCGAAACACGACGACTTGCTCTAAATCCGCTTTATCGGCTGGGTAAGAGAGAAAATATTCATTGGTTGTTGTCATACTATCGCCAAACGCAGTAATTAACGCACCAGACGCAAGTTCTTTCTGAATCATGATAGTAGGAATCAGTGCAACACCCATTCCCAGCTTAGTCGCTTCTAGCAACATTTGAAAGTGGTCGAAACTGGCGCCTGAATACACATCGTGTTCAATCTCTTGATACGACATCCAATCCGGCCAAGCATTAATCCTAGATGAGAGATGTAAGAGGGGATATGACATGATGTCTTTAATATTAGCACTATTAGAGACCGTGTTTGTTAACAATGAAGGAGAACAAACTGCAATCACCTCTTCACTTAATAAATGATGCGATACGGCTCTCGGCCAATGGTCACCACCATAATGCAGAATGATGTCAACATCGTTAAAATCCACCGTTGTTTCACCTAACGCTTTAATATTCAACTGAAATTGTGGGTGTTGCTGTTGAAAAGGCACCAATCGAGGAATCAGCCAATGAGATGCAAAGGTAGGTAACGATGCTATAGTTAACGTCGTTTTTTCATCTTCTCTATGGAGCATTTTTAGACAAGCATTCTCCATTCCATCCAAGAAGGGCAATATTTCTTTATAATAAGCCGTCCCTGCCCCCGTCAGCACTAAACGTTTATTCAGTCGGATAAAAAGATCTCGAGACAAAAACTCCTCTAGGTTTCGAATCTGTCTACTCACGGCACTTTGAGTTAAATGCAACTCTTGTGCAGCACGAGTAAAACTCAAATGCCTAACGGAAGCTTCAAAACACTTTAAGGACATGGAGGAAGGAAGGTAACGCCTCATATTGACAACCTATGATTAAAAAGTATGACAATCATAAATCACTTATTTACATGATCAAGGGATAATGAGCAATTTTTTTGCATGACAACATGCATTATTACCCTTTGTGAAAAAAAACCATCCACCGTACAGTATTCATCATCAAATAGTCACAATACGTACAAGCTAGTACAGTGTGACAATACTGTTTTTATAGACAACACAGACTCTACATAGGAACCAAATTTATGAATGCTAATGACTTTTTTCAGTCTCTTTGGAAGAGCTACATTGAAATCACACCACAAGCAGACAGCGTCCAAAAACTATTTCAAGGTGCTGGAGAAGAGATCATTAATGATCATGTCGCTTTTAGAACATTCGCCAATTCCCCTATTGCGCTGGAAAAATTAGAGCCCATTTTGACACAATTGGGATATAAGGCTTATGGCGCATTTCGTTTTGAAAACAAGCATCTAGTGGCTCGCTGTTATAAGCATTCAGACACAAACTTACCAAAAATCTTTTTGAGTGAATTGCTAACCCATGAATTATCAGAGGCTGCGCAACAAATTTTAGATGGCATTATTGCTCAAATACCAGCGGATGCGGTGCAATCTCCTGCTGTATTTTGGGGTGGCCCATTATGGAGCAAGCCAACACTCGCCGAATACCAGACTCTGTCTCAAGAAAGCGAATATGCGGCCTGGTTATCCACTATTGGCTTAAAAGCAAATCACTTCACCGTCAGCATCAATCACTTGAAAGGGTTCGACGATATTGCTTCAGTTAATCAGCTATTATTAGACAAGGGTTACACACTCAATACAGTCGGTGGCTTAGTAAAAGGAACGCCTGAAGTCTTTTTAGAGCAGTCTTCTACTATGGCCGATAAAATTGAGTTTACTTTCGCTGATGGAGAAACTCAGACTATTCCAAGCTGCTTCTATGAATTTGCTATTCGACATAAGCAAGCCGATGGCACCTTATTTGATAGCTTTATAGAAGGTAATGCCGATAAGATTTTTGACTCTACAAATCAGAACTAACGCATTACCTTAAGGAGGGTCGTAAGGTTAAGTTTACTCTGCCTTGCGACCTTACTTCACCATTAAACCAATGGATGCTGGTCATAAAAGCACTTTCATTAATCCATTCCGTCACTGTTAGTACCGCCTGCTCTTCAATAAATAATTCCCCCGTCTCGCTCCAGACTAGCGGCAATGACATAGACTGATTCGATGAATTCATTAACTCCCATGTCTTTTCTTCTCCTTTTACTATAGACAAACGCTTACGCTCATCTAAAGCAAGCCACATTTCGCCATTTAATGTTATCGAGATTAATTCCAGTTCTAAAGTTTTTGACGGAACCGTGCCTTGATAACGCTGCTGAACTCTCTCATTTACGGCCAGTATCTTTGCCCTAGCCAATTGAATTTTTAACTCTAGATCTTCTTTGATTTTGTCTAGCGTAGAGGAATTTCCTGAAGTGAGAGGTAAAGTCGCATCCACAAAGATAATTTCCCCTGTTCTTAACCAAATAGCATCCGCTAATTGACCAAGTTGAATCTGTAATTGGCTGCGTGTCATTTCTTTTTGGGTTGTCTGGGACTCTAGACTTGGGTGCTGTAGGCTATTACCTGCACACCCTATACCTAATAAAGACAACAAACAGATTACTGTCACGCCAAATTTTTTCATTTATCTCCTCAAATCTACAGAATATTTATTGTTACAAAGATGCTTATTAAAAAGTAAAATAGAATAGTTTTTCAAGCGGATGTACGGTAAAGCCTAGCCGTGTATAATGCCATCAGTTTTTTTACAGGTTAAGATAGTTATGATGAATCAATTAATTGAATTTGCAACAACTCACTGGACTCTTGTAGCCATATTCATGGTTACCGCTCTGGCCGTATTTTGGTTTGAAAGCAAAGGTAACGCTGCCGCCCTATCACCCGCCGCGGCAACAACATTAATCAATAATGAAGATGCCGTTGTGATTGATATTCGTCCTGCCACAGAGTTCCGCACTGGACACATTACCAACTCTATCAACATCCCAGCGTCCACGATTAAAGATCAAATAGACACCCTTGAGAAGCATAAAAACACCCCCATCATTTTAGTATGTAAATCTGGTTTAACTTCTGGAGCAAGCGCAAGTGAACTTCAAAAATCAGGGTTTAAAGTCTTTAAACTTCAAGGCGGTATAACTGAGTGGCAATCTGCCAGTTTGCCACTTGTTAAGAAGTAATTTGAGGATCGCATGGCTAATATAACAATTTATTCAAGTGACTACTGCCCATATTGTTCGCGAGCGAAGCAGCTATTGAGCATGAAAGACGCAGCATTTAATGAAATTAAAGTTGATGGTAATAATAAGCTTCGTCAAGAAATGATGGCGAAAAGTGGACAGCGCACCGTTCCACAGATTTGGATAGGCGACACTCATGTTGGCGGCTGTGACGACTTATTTGCATTAGAAAGAGCAAGTAAGCTAGACGCATTGCTAGCCAAATAATTTAAACAATAACACTAGAGACTAAGGAACCAACATGGCAGAGAACACAGAAGCAACAGCAGCAACTGAAGAAGCAGCGGCTCCACAACTTGCTTTACAACGTATTTTTTTGAAAGATATTTCTTTTGAGTCCCCTCGTTCACCAATGGTATTTCAAGAAGAATGGAAGCCAGAGATTGGTCTAGAGTTAAATACAAAAAGCCGCCAAGTTGGCGATGCGCTATATGAAGTCGTATTAGAAATCACTGTCACTGTAAAAAATGCATCTGAAACTGCATTTTTAATACAGGTTCAACAAGGTGGTTTGTTTAATATTTCAGGTCTAGATGAAAGACAGCTTCATCATGCACTTGGTGCATTCTGCCCTGGAACAATTTTCCCTTACGCTCGTGAAAACATTGATGCATTGTGTGTTAAAGGTAGCTTCCCTGCGTTAATGTTAGCACCAATTAACTTCGATGCACTTTATCTAGAAAGCCTACAAAATCAACAAGCTCAAGCAACTGAGCAATAAGTTTTTTGTGGCACTTAGGCTAACCCTAATGATAAAGTAAAAAGAGGCTCTCGAGCCTCTTTTTTATTATTAGTACTTACCCACCAGGTTAAAATACCTTGAATACACCTGTGAAGGATTAACCGTAATGGCCAAAAAGAGAAAGCCTTGTCCAAATTGCTTACGAATTCGCTGGCTATTATTGTATCTAGGCTGCGCAGGACTGTTAGCGGCTCTGTTTATCAATGAATTCTTAAATAAAGGATTCTAATGTGCCGGTACTGATTCTTTTTATCGCACTTCTTATTCAAGGTTGCTCCACTTACTCTCAAAGCATAGACAAAGGGCTTGCTTTTGCCCAAGAAGGCCGCTGGGAAGAGGCTGAAGAGATAATAGCAGGCGCATTAGAATCACCTGAAGACAAGTTACTCAACTTGTTAGAACGTGGAGCGTTAGCTCAATACCAAGGAAGCCATCAGCGTAGTAATCAACTATTAGAAGAAGCAGAGAAACTAAGCGATACTTTTTTCAAGCAAGGATTTGTTGATAGGTCATGGGCTCTACTCTCTAACCCAAGGCAAGGGCTTTACCGAGGAGACAGTATTGAACGAGTTTATATTAGCTACTTTAAATCTCTCAACTATTTAGCATTAGCTGACGACGCCGATAATCAAAACGAACGTACTCAATTAATAGATGCTGCCTTAGTAGAAAGTCGACGCATTGATTTAAAGCTTAATGAAATTAATTTGCAAACACCCAGCTATGCCGATATCAAAAATGAGAATAAATCGTTTATAGAAAAATCCCTCAACCTATTCTCAAGCCTATATACCGGCCAATTAGATAAAGATAAATACGCCTATCGTGATGATGCTTGGGCACGGTATTTAGAAGGTCTTTTATACGAAAAAGCCAATGAATATGATAATGCTCGAATTGCCTATCAAGCGGCGGCAACCTTGTATGAAGAAGGCTATGCAACACAGTATGGTTTATCAAACATTACCGCTGAAAGAGCTTGGTTAGATACCATTAGGATGATGCAACGATCGGGAGGCTGGTCATCTGAATACCCTCAATTAATTGAGAGTAAGTTGTCTAAAGAGGCGCAGCAAATACTCTTAGATTACGCTCAACAAGACAGTGAGATCGTACTGTTAGAACATCAAGGCTTTTTACCTGAAAAACAAGAAATGAGCGTGCTCTTATATGGTGATCCAAACAGCTACTCCTTAATACTGGAACCTTTCTATGGCGGGCATACGTCCCAACAAAACGACGCATTAAATTGGTTCACTATGGTATACGCCGATATCAACCCTTTAAGTATGATAGCGAATTATAAGGCAGGCAAAGCCAGTGCGGCCATAGGTGGTTTTTTCACTAAGCGCATTATATTAGGATCAAAAGCGTGGAGAGAGCTCTCTAGATTGCATTTCGATGAAGCTCTATTTTCTTCACCATTAAGAGTCACCATTCCCTATTATAACCGGTTTACCCTAGACTCAAATGAAACAAAACTATCAATAGATCAGATTACTCGTCACGAAGATAACACCACTGAAACGAGTACGGCATTAATAAAAACGAGTATTCGAATGTCATCTCTGGCCGATATCGCATTACAAGATCAGCTAAACCAATCACAGAGAGACATATATGAAGGGTTATTAAGAGAAATGCTGCGTTCATGGATCGCCTACCAAATCAAATCATCGATTAAAGATGAAGGAACCCGTCAACTTTTTGATTTACTCGGCAAGGTTGCTGTCTTCGCGTCATCAGCCGCTGAAACAAGAAATTGGCTCACTTTACCCGCTCAAGTTAGATTGATGCGTCAGCCAGTAAGTAGCGGTCTTTACAATTTTCACTATTCGGTTAATCAACAACATTTTTCTTTAAATCAGGTTAAACTTGATAATACGATGAAAGTTTGGAATATCCGCAATCCGAATTAAAACACTTATCCGTCTATGCTCTAAATATGATTTATTTAATGAGGACTTAAAATGAATATCAAACAATATAAATTGGTCTTAATTGCCTGTCTTAGCTTTCTAGTCATCGCCTGCAGCTCTGGCAGTGTAAAACGCATTGACCTCGATAAAGAAGTGGCGCTTTCTGATAAGTGGAACGATATAGACTCAAAGCTGGTTGCAGAAGAAATGATGGGGGATATGCTCACCTTCCCTTGGTTCAGAGATTTCCAATTCAAACAATCGGGAAACCCCACTGTTATTATTCAAACCATACGCAACAAAAGTCATGACCACATTCCTGTTGATACTTTTATAAACGACATTAAACGTAGCTTATTGCGCAATGGCAATGTTGATTTTGTCGTTTCTGGCGCAGAAAGAGAAGACATTCGAACAGAAAGGGAAGATCAAGAATTAAACTCAGCGGCAGGCACCAATGCGAAATTCGGTCTTGAACAGGGGGCAGGCTTCTCCTTATCTGGTACGATCAATTCGATTGTTGACTCAAACGGAGACCAAAGAGTTAGCTTCTATCAAGTGGACTTAAAATTAGTCAACATGACAACCAATAAAGAAGTTTGGAATGGCCAAAAGAAAATAAAAAAGTTAGCTGACAAAGGTTTTTTCTAATATGAATTGGTTAAAGGTAGCTACACAGCCGTTTATTAAAACCGTTTTATTGTCATTCACTGTCCTTATTGTCGCCTGCTCATCTCCGCAGAAGAATCTTGAGCCGCCACTCCCTAGTTGGGTAGCGCAACCGCCAATAGATGACATTTATATATATGGTGTTGGAAGTGCATTAATCACTGACGATATGGCTTCTACCTTTGACCTCGCTATTAAACAAGCTAAGTTAGACATTGCTAATCAATTAAGAGTGACCGTACAGGGTATAAACGCTCAACACACCCAAGTCAATCGCCTAGACACTCAACAAGAACAAGTCATGCAAACTTTGTCACAATTGATCCGCGTTGAAACGAGCCCTATCACACTAGAATCTACAGAAACAGAGCAACGCTTTTTACACACGAAATATGCCTATGTTCTACAAAAACTAGATAGGCAACATATAATTAGTCAGTTGAAACGTACTATTTCTAAAATTGACAACGACATCCAAGATATTGATGACGCAATGGAATACGAGCAGGCATTAACGGATCAGTGGGATACTTTATTACCAGCCTTGTCACTCTTAACTGAGAGGCGTAAATTAAATGACACTTTAAGCTTATATTCTAGAGGGCGAACGGTAGAACTGCCTCCTTATGCCTTTAAAGTACAAGCAAAAACCGCACAGCTCATTCGAGCCTTGCGCATTGCTATCGATGAAAAAGGATTCAACAATGAATTAAGTTTAGCGGTGAGCAGTGCGCTAAGCAAAAAAGGACTTACGCCAACCATAGTTAATTATGCTGACAACCATCTTTCATTATTTCTTACGCCCCATTATGAATATAAAACGCAGCAACAACGACATTACGCGTTTGTGACCACGAGTGCGAGTTTGAGAAAATACGATCAAACGCCCCTAGCTTCATGGTCAGCTTCCGCCAGAGGAATATCCAGTAGCAAGGAGCAAGCCGTAATCATAGCGAATCAACAATTGGCCAATAGTTTAGCTGACAGCATTTTTCTTTGGTTAACTAATACACAGTAGTAGAAAGCCATTTTAAATATTTTGCGGTGGTGTAGATAGTTGCATAGCCGCTCTGCAATAATTTCCGTTATTAAGATCGCTTTATTGATTATGCAAGCCTCTACTGTCATATAAATGTCATATTATGGCATTACCATCATTGCTAATATTTTTTAACCTTGATGGTGTAGCACATAAATATATGGAGACATTAAAAGATAATGCAGAGTTTGGTCTGATTATAGAACAACAAAATATCACTCCAGTATTTCAACCTATTTTCGATTTAACCAATGGCAATTTATATGGGCATGAAGCATTAACAAGAGGCCCAGAAGACAGCCAATTTTTTTACCCTAGTACACTTTTTACTAAGGCGATAGAACTAGATAAACTGCATGAACTTGAACTGCTTTGCCGTCGAAAATCTATCCAAACTTTTTCTGAACTTAGCTTACCTGGAAAATTATTCCTGAACGTTAGTGCGTCACTATTACGCTCCTCAGAACACCAGAGCGGTATGACCTTAGCATTCCTACAAGACAGAAATATGTCACAAACAGACATAGTAATAGAGCTTTCAGAACAACATCCTTATGATAATGAAGGCGTTACCTTAGAATCGGTCGAACATTATAGGAAGATGGGATTTCAGGTTGCCATAGACGATTTAGGCGTGGGTTATTCGGGATTAAAACTGTGGTCAGATCTTCAACCTGAAATAGTTAAGATTGATCAATACTTTATTCGAGATATTCATAACAATAAGGTAAAACAAGAATTTGTTCGGTCGATTGTTGCTATTGGGAATCGGCTCGATTGCCAAATAATAGCTGAAGGAATTGAAACCAAGAAAGAACTGAATCAATTACTAAAACTGGGAGTTACGATTGGTCAAGGGTATTTACTAGGGCGTCCAACCAAAACACCTCTCACTTTTTTTAATAGTGAATTGAAAGACAATTTTCTTCAACGGAAAGCAAAACTTGATCATAAAGAAACCATTAAATCATTAGCCAACCCAGTTCCCTTCTTGAAGGACTGCGACTTACTAAAAGAAGCTGGCAAACTTTTTAAAAGTCATCCAAACCTCATGGCCATTCCAGTATTAAAAGATAAACGACCGCTTGGAATAATTAAACGAGATCAGTTACATGAACTTTTTTCCACTCCATATGGACGCGCTTTATATGAGAACAAGCAAACAATCCAACTATTAAGTAGTGATGTTTTGATTGTCGAGAGCTACATCAAGTTGTCCAATGTGTCGCAAAAAATCACCGCCCAAGACGCTAATACCATGAACAATGACATTATTGTAGTGGACAACAATGAATTTATAGGTATGGCAAATGTTAGAGACTTATTAAAGCAAATTACGGAATTAAAGATACAAAATGCGACCTATTCAAACCCTCTAACTTTCCTTCCTGGAAATGTACTTATCACTCAAGAAATTACTCAAAGGTTAACGGATCAAACCCACTTTCAAGTCGCCTATTTTGACTTGAATGATTTTAAGCCATTCAATGATTACTTTGGTTATGCAACAGGAGATGAAGCCATCAAGGTTGTCGGCAATCTAATAAAAAAACACATTAGAGGCAGCAATGATTTTATCGGCCATATTGGTGGAGATGACTTTGTGGTTATTTTTGAAAGTCTAGATTACGCCAAGACATGCATGGCTATTTTAAATGAGTTTGCCTATTCGGTAAGAGCATTTTACGACAAAAGCTCAAAGCACGCAGGAGGAATTTGGAGTAAAAACCGACAAGATATACCGACATTTTATCATTTCTTAAGTCTTTCCGTCGGTGTAATCAATCCCATAATACAGGGTTGTAATAACCATCTAGAAGTAGCGGAGTTGGCCGCCAACGCAAAAAAAGAGGCGAAAAAAACCAGTCAAAACACATTATTCTTAGCGATGACAAAAGAAGTATTTCATGTCGATGACTTGACACAAGCGATATAACATTATCTATCTCTTTGTGAAAATCGATTCTCTAGCTCACTCACTGGAACAGGATACCCCAGAAAGTAACCTTGAAATAAGTCACAGCCACACTGTTTCAATAAATCGAGCTGGGCTTGAGTTTCAACACCTTCGGCTATTACTTCTAATCCCAAGCTGCTTCCCATGGCGGCTATAGCGAACGCTAATGAACTGTCTTCATCATGGCTAGATAAGCCTCGCACAAAGGATTGATCTATTTTTAATTGATCAAATGGTAACTTCTGCAAATACGATAGAGAAGAGTAACCCGTTCCAAAATCATCTAATGAGAACTGTATCCCTAATTGTTTTAACTCCCCCATTTTATGGGCAATAATTTCTTTGTCAGCAACTAACATACTTTCAGTCAGTTCAATCTGCAACTGTTTAGGCGGAACATCAATTTCTCTTAATATGGCTTCTACAGACGTAACAAAATCATCCTGAGAAAATTGTAATGCGCTCACATTAACGGATATGGTGGCATGCTGAAGATTAGATGAAGTTTGCCATTTTTTAAGCTGTAAACAAGCTGTTCTAATCACCCAATCACCGATAGAAATAATCAATTTAGACTCTTCGGCTAATGGGATAAATTGCATGGGAGAAATAAGCCCTTGTGTAGGATGAAACCACCGAATTAAAGCCTCCACTCCTTGAATATTACCTAGACGATCAAATTGTGGCTGATAGTATAATTCAAATTCATCGTTTGTAATTGCATCCCTTAAGGCCAGTTCCAAATTCATTTTACTTAATAGCTTCTCTTGCATGCGTACTGAGTAGTAACAAATCTGACTTCTGCCTGCGGCTTTTGCCTCATACATCGCCAGCTCAGCATTTTTGAACACATCAGCCGCCGTATGCGTGATGTGATCAATTTCAGCAAAACCAATACTAGAAGAAACATCAAAACTTTCTTCATTAAGAGTAATCGGTGAACTTAAAGCAGATTGAATCTTATGAATTATATTCTCTTCATGCTTTGCTTGTATTTTTTCAAGATTGCTAGGCGTAAGTACAACGATAAACTCATCTCCACCAAAACGAGCGACCATACTACGATCTTCCATACATTCGCTTAGCCGAACCGCCACTTGCTGTAAGAAAAGATCACCTATAGGGTGTCCCTTAGTATCATTGATATTTTTAAAGTTATCTAAGTCAATAAACAAAATGGCGCCAAAGAGTTGAGATTTATGCGCTTTAGGGGCATTAGTTGACGGAGTTTTTCTCTTTGTAAGAATTTCCTCAACATGCTCCAAGACCATTTTTCTATTTGGCAAGCAAGTTAAAGAGTCATAAAAACTCAGTTGATTTATCGTCCGTTCATTCTGTTTCACTGATGTAATATCTTTCGCTATCGCAACATAATTCACGGCATCTCCATTAGTATCATATACAGCAGAAATACTTAGTAACTCAGGATAGACGGCACCATCTTTTTTCGACTCCATATCTCCCCTTCCCAATAGCCATGCATGCGCAGCTGGGAGTGCAAACTTTGATAAAACGTCTCTTTATGATGGTTAGAATTCAGAATATCAGTACTTTTTCCTAAAACCTCACTTTCACTGTAGCCAGTTAACAATTCAAACGCTTTATTAACTCTTAATATATTTTTATAAATATCCGTAATAATCATGGCATCTTGAGACTCAAATGCCGTTGCAGCAATACGCAATTCTAATTCAGACTCTTTTCTTACGGTAATGTCTCTTGGTAAAACAACGTAGCGAGAACCATAAACCCCCTCCTCTTTATTTGAATAGGTAACCGATAATTCAAACCAACGAATACGATCATCATTAATAAAAGAAAAGATTTTACCAATAGAATGTCCTCGTGCCCTAGCCTCTATAAAAGCCTCATTAAGACATTGCGTCACTTCTAATGGGAGTAAATCATGGATATTCCGCCCAATTACCTTATCCACTGAGAAACCACAGAAATCAAAATTCGGTGTGTGACTATACAAAATCACACCATCATCATCTAATTCAAATAACATGTCTGGAATAGCATGCAGCAATGATTTTAATCGATTATGTGTATGTACAACCTCCCGAGTTCTCTCTTCGACTATCGTCTCTAACTGACTTTTGATTAGAAATATGTGCCATAGAAGCCCACCTAACCCAGCAAACAGTAGAGAGAGAATGACAGCTACACCGATATTTAACACAAGTGTTGATTTGGACAACCAACCCTTTTTCGGAGATAGCTTTAAAATCCAATTACCATTAGGAATTTCTATGTTTATTTCTACCCAGTGTTGCTCTTCCATTAGGTGGTTAGTGGAAGTGGCAATGAAAGAGTTAATGTCATTGTCATTCACTCTTTCCAACCGATAATGGTAACCCTGCTTTGCTAAATCAGGTAGATTCACCTCTTTTAAAAAATTTTCCAGCCTCACCACCACATTAGTAAAGCCCCAAAATACCTGTTTATTTTCTTCTTCTATCCACACAGGCCAACGCCCAATTAATGCCTTACCTCCTTGCACTAAATGGATAGGACCCGCTAGTGTTAGCTTTTGAGACTGTTTCGCTAAGAGAGCCATTTCTTTCTGATCGGGATCACTGAGCTGATTCAATCCAATCGAGTCTTCATTTCCTGCTAAAGGATAGACCCATTTAATTACGCCTCCAGGGGAAAGAGAAAAGTGTGAAGCGAGAGGGTATTGTTTTTTTAATTCACTTGAATACGACTCAAAAAGCGATACATTGCCATTAGAAAAACGTATCAAGGAAGCTAATGCATGGTTAGCCGACATGTTATGGGAAATAGTCGTACTAATAAGAGCTGACTGACTTTCACCTGAGGCATAAGCCGCAGCCCTATTTGATTCATATTCAAGCTGGATAAGATAGGAAACAAAAATGTAAGACACACCAAAACAACAGATTAATAAACCTAAAAAAAACTTTATCGGTGATAAACGTGCAATGTGTAACATAGATACCCGCATTGATAATTAAAACATGAATACACGAATTGAAAGCACCTTCCACGACTAGCAAACGGAAAGCTAAAAATAACATTGTGTAGTATTGATTTATTCCCTTTTCTAAAAATACGAACCATAAAAAATGCCATCATTTACAGTGTAGCAAATATTCAATCATTGCTTACATATAACATAAATTAATATCAATTAATCTTACTCATTTAGGAAAAAACGCGGCTCAATAACGTACGTACATCAGGCGTAATTTTTTCAGGGTTAGGATATAGCACGCTATCAATAAAGAGGTAGTGACTGGTAAAGCACAATACGGCGTAGTGAGCCGAATCCATTCGAGGAGCTTGATTTGTTTTAAGCTTGTCTAACTTTTTAAACAAGATGGCCTCAAAGTCCGAAAAGAGTGTCAGAGACTCCGCCTCCATTTTCACTTTTTCCCCTAACATAATTCGATACAGGCTCAAGCGAGTATCACAATGGCTCCATGTTTCCCATATTTCAATCCACGCATCCAGGAAGTGTTCATGATGACTTTCTAGATTTTGCATAGCGGACTCTGAAGCCGTAATAACCTGCTTCATAACTTCTACCCACAAAATTTGCTTAGAGGCAAAATTACTATACACCGTCGGCTTAGAAACCCCAGATAAAACAACAACTTGATCGATACTAGTACCTTGATATCCATTCTTTTGGAAAATAGATTTTGCACATTCGGCAATTTCCAATTTTTTACTTGGTCGTCCACGAGCCATATCAGGGTCCTATTCAGCATAATAAAAGAATTTGTATTTTTTCATAAACACTCTTGACCTACCAGTAAATAAGCATTAATTTATTAACTAAACGGTATGGTTAATAAATTAATATATGAGGTTACCAAAATGAAGAGCGAACAGGGCTACTATGGACAATACGGCGGTAGTTACATTCCTGAAATTCTTTACACCAGCCAGCAGCAAATAGTAAAGGCATTTGAAGAAGCAAAAAACGATCCATTATTTATGCAGGAATTACATAAACAATGGGAGCAGTTCTCAGGCCGACCAACACCGCTGACTCATTGCGAAAATCTCAGCGCGCATTTTGGTGGCGCTCAAATTTACCTTAAAAGAGAAGACCTGAATCACAGTGGCGCTCACAAGATGAATAACGTCATTGGTCAAGGACTGCTTGTAAAACGTATGGGGAAAACCCGTGTCATCGCTGAAACAGGTGCAGGACAACACGGTATTGCCACCGCGCTTGTGGCCGCTAGATTAGGTTTAGAGTGCACCATTTATATGGGAGCAAAAGACATCGCACGACAATACCCCAATGTCTTTTGGATGAAGCAATTAGGCGCAACGGTTGTCTCAGTTACCACAGGTTCTCAGACCCTTAAAGACGCTCTTGACGAAGCCCTACGTGATTGGTCTGGTAGTCATGAGAACAGCCACTACTTAATTGGTACTGCGTGTGGCTGCGCTCCCTTTCCTGAGATGGTGGCCTATTTTCAATCTGTTATCGGAGATGAGGTCAAAACACAAAGCCAAGCCCAATTTAATACGCTACCCGATAAGTTATATGCCTGTGTCGGTGGGGGCTCAAACGCCATCGGTTTATTTAATGCTTTTTTGGAAGACAATACTGTCGAGATGATTGGTGTTGAAGCCGCAGGTAAAGGACAAGAAATTGGAGAGCATTCCATTAGGCTTTCTCACAATCTGGGTTCTAAAGCGATAGCCCAAGGCTTTTCCAGTATCTTTCTACAAAACGAATCAGGACAACTACAAGATACTCACTCTATTGCTGCAGGGTTAGATTACGTGGGTGTCTCCCCTATTATTGCGCATTTAGCAGAGGTAAACAGAGTCCGTATGACCTATGCATCTGATAAAGAAGTACTGGAAGCCTGTTCATTACTATTAAGAAACGAAGGCATCATTCCAGCATTAGAATCCTCCCATGCTCTTGCAGCGGCATTTAGAGAGGCGCCAAAACTCTCGAGTCAGCAACATATCGTCGTCAATTTATCGGGGCGCGGTGATAAGGACATTTTCAATGTCGCTAAAGCCTTTCAAGACGAGGAGTTTGTGCCTTTTATTCAAGAGTATGCGAACACATTTAGTAATAATGACGATCAAGCAGACGACCTAAACAACGAAGGAGGAGTAATATGAGTCAACTTCAGCAATTTATCACCACCCGAAAACAGCAATTATCATTAGAGAATCAAACCCCGCTATCTATGACTCATGTTATTTATGGCTACCCATCGGTAGAAGAAAGCCTCACATGGATGAAAACATTATTAGATTTGGGAGTCGATTTATTGGAAGTTCAATTCCCATTTTCTGACCCCGTTGCGGATGGACCAACGATTGTAAATGCTTGTCATAAAGCATTAACCGAAGACCTAAAAATCAAAGATTGTTTATTGCATCTTAAAACCTTAGCTCAAGCATACCCTAACAGTAAAATAGTGTTTATGAGCTATCTAAACCCTATATTTAAGTTTGGTATGACAACCTTTATTGAACAAGCCTCTCTATCTGGAATTAGTGGTATCATCATTCCAGACTTAGCCATTGAAAATGCTCAAGAGTACCAACAAGCCTGCGATGTTTTTAAAATAGACCCGATTTGGTTAGTTACCCCAATCACACCTAAGGAACGTTTAAAAAGCATTGCTCAACGCTCATCCGGCCTTTTATATTGTGTGAGCCGTTCAGGAGTAACTGGAGGCAACCGTACACGAGATATTCAATCATACTCATACATAAATGACGTCAAATGCTATACGCAAACGCCGTTAGCAATCGGTTTTGGTATTCGTTCAAGAAAACAAGTAGAAGAGATTATGCATCATGCTGACATTGCCATTATCGGCTCCGCGTTATTAGATAGATACGATAATCAAGGCGCCACAGCCGCTGCTCTGTTTGTCAAAGAACTATTTCCGCATCTCCATCATAGTTAATCAAGTGCGGTTCTTTTGACTGTCGTTAGTAAGATAAACATCAGTAATTAGAACCGTTTTATTCTAAAAAACGTCTGTCCATTTCTTCAGCGGATCGCTTTTTCATTTGGGCTTTATGTTTATACATATTTTGATCTGCTTTAATAATTAAACGATCAAGAGACAAATAAGGACCAGAGGCCGTTTCGGCAATGCCTGCTGCAAACTCAACCTTCCTAGGGAGTTTCAGAGTAACGACCTCTTTTGCAAAACATTTTCTTACTCGGCTAACATACATCTCAGCACCTTGTTTTGATGTTCCACTTAATGCAACTAAAAATTCGTCGCCTCCTCTACGGCAAACGATATCAGATTCTCTTAATTCATTTGCAAGCACTTTAGCAAACAAAATCAACAAATCATCACCTAAATCATGGCCGTATTGGTCATTGATATCTTTAAAATGATTTAGATCTAAAAATAGTAAACTCATAGACAATTGACGGCGTTCTAAATGCGCTCGCATTTTTTCAGCAAGCATCTCAAATTGGGTTCGATTTAATAGCCCTGTTAATACATCATGAGTTGCGGCAAACCTAAGTTTTTCTTCCAGTAACGTCTTTTCTATAGCAACACTACCTATATGTGCCGCCATAGTCAGTATTTCTAGCTCTTCATCTGTTGGCAAACTTTTTTCATTAGAATAAATAGCAAAAGAACCGAAAATATGCCCATCAGATAACTCAATAGGAACCGACCAACAGGCCTCCAAATTTGCGGCCTTCGTTATATCCCTAAACAAACGCCAATTGGGGTGTGTTTGTAAATCTTCAGCAATAACCGTTTGAGCCAGATAAACAGCGGCCCCACAACAACCAACAAATTCACCTATTTCAATCCCTTCTATGGCATCAACATAGGGTTTTGGTAAACGATTACTCACATAGCTATGGAGGGTTTTAGTGGATGGATTTAATTGCAGAACACTGGCAGTACGTCCAGGCTCCATCGACTCAACGATAGTCTGCAACTCACTAAAAACCGCCTTAGCATCCGCACCTAAAGCGATGCGAGAAAGTACTTTTTGACAGCGTCTAAAATAATCTAATAAGAATTTTTGGCTCGTCCCCATATCCAGCTGCCTCAGAACTTAAATACAAAATTTACTACTGTAAAAAATAAAGCCTACTCTAAAATATTAAGAAGCGCTAATAATAGCACTTCCTAATTTAGATATTAGTTAACTACTTATACCTGAAACAAGAAATTTCTAATTAAATCTTTCCCTCCTTCAGTCGCAAAAGACTCAGGGTGGAATTGAATCCCTTGAATTGGATAGTGTTTATGTCGCACTCCCATAATTTCGAACTGTCCACCTTTGACTATCCTCTCTCTATTCAAAAACTCTGATTGAGGCAAACTCCCTACGGCAGCGGTGACCTCCAATTCCTCAGGAAAACTCTCGCTTTCAGCAATCAATGAGTGGTATCGCATGATCTCTAACTGATCCGGAATTTCATGGAAAATACCCTTACCATCATGCTGAATGGGACTGGTTTTTCCATGCATAGGTAATGGCGCCTTCACAATCCGACCACCAAACACATGAACGATTCCTTGCATGCCTAAACACACTCCCATTAATGGAATTGTTTTCCCTAATTCCTTAATTACCTCAGCACATTTCCCAAAATACGACTCATCTTCAGGAGAACCAGGTCCAGGGGAGATGATAATTCTATCGGCGTCTTTCAGATCATTTAACTTAAAACCATCATTACGCTTAACAACGACTTGAAAATCCGTTAACTGGCCACGGTTTTTTGCACTAGTCAATATTTCACCGATATATTGATATAGGTTATAGGTAAAAGAATCATAGTTATCAATAATATACACTTTCATACTAGTAGCTGCCTTTAATCTAAATCAGATGGAATAAATTGGTCTAATACACGTTTAGTACCAGCAAATTTGCGTTGAATTTCTTCATATTCATCTTCTGCATTAGAATCAAAAACATTACCTCCGCATGTCTGTACATACGCTTTTTTACCATACGCAAACACCGTCCTAATTGGAATCGCAAAGGTACAATCCCCATTAAATGAAAAATGGCCGACTGCACCGCCGTAAGGGCCTCGACCTTCACCTTCTAAATTATCAATAATTTTCATGGCTTCAATTTTTGGTGCTCCGGTTAATGTTCCTGCCGGAAAGTTACTTGCTAAGCCAGAAAACATATCTTCATTTTCAGCCATGATTCCCACAATTTCACTAGAGATATGCTGAACATGACTAAAACGTTTAATGTCCATCAGACTACGCACTTTCACCGTCCCAAATTGCGCTACTCGACCAATATCATTACGATGTAAATCCACAATCATATTATGTTCAGCAATTTCCTTTGGATCATTTAACAACACTCGAGCCAGCTCTCGGTCTTCCTCTTCCGTTGCACCTCTTTTTGCCGTTCCGGCTAACGGAAAAGTTTCCATTTCGCCTTGTCTCAAACGGAATAACATTTCAGGGCTGGCTCCAATGACTTTCTGCTCACCAAATTTAATAAAATACATCTGAGGGGAAGGGTTAATTTGACGCATTTGTTCATAAATATTGATGCAGTCTCCATCGAGACTAAACCATTTTTTAAAGCCGACTTCCGTTTGGAAAATTTTGCCATCCACTATGTCTTGCTTAACCTTTGCCACTGCATCCGCATGATCTTGTTGACTCATGGATTCGCCTTTAGCCTTTACTACCAAAGGCCCATTTTCCGGAGTAGTCTCATTCAACATAGACTCAATCAATGGCATTCTATTACTGCTTTGATCACCGTAATAAAAATAAAAAATAACCCCCGTCATCTTGTCTAAAATCAAACCATCCGTGTAAAGCCCAAATTTAAACGCCTCAAACATGTCACTTGTATGCAGTTTCAAACTCGGTTCAAAATAATTCATGGCATCATAGCCAATATAACCCGTTAAACCACCAGAGTATTTACGAGATAAAATATTCTGAGGAACAATGTCTCGTAATAAATAGTATGGGTTATCAGAAAGGTAAGTATTTACTTCTCCGTTATAGTCCTGAATATGTAGTTCATTGCCCTCTGCCCACAGAGTTTTTTCAGGATCAAATCCAATGATGGAATAGCGAGAGATAAAACTTTCCTCTCCTAAGGACTCCAACATAAAACAGGTATCAAAACGCTTTTCTATTTTTTTAAATAATTCAAAAAAATCACAGCCCTCAGATACAGTGACATAATGAGGCTTTCTCGGTAACTTAAATGGTTCTGGTTTAACGGACATTATTTTTCTTCCAATTCTTTTAAGGCTCTTGAGCCACGGGTGACGGTGGCAATTCCCACTCCAAGCTGCTTCGCTATTTCTCTCTGAGAAACTCCCTCTTTTAAGAGAGCAAAAATCTGTAAGCGCTTACCCATTTCATTTACTTCGTTAGGTGTAAGCAAGCCCCGTAAAAGCTTTTGCATGGCTTGCTCATCTTTTGCGGCCAGAAAATATTTCGCTAATTCTTGCATGTTATCACTTCAACTATGTATTCACGTACTAGTACAATACAGAAAAATATCCCTCCCTGCAAATGGATTCTCATGACACACTAAATGGTAGTAAAAATGAGTTGATACGCAAAAAAAACGCGTCATTCTGAATATCAAAATGACGCGCGTATAGAGCCAACGAGCTTCCATTAAAAAGTGCTATAAGAAACTTTCACCATAATCCAGCTTGGCAAGATTAAACAACACAGCAATACTTTGACCAATATCTGCAAAGCTTGTACGTGTACCAATACTGCCTCCCGCTAAATCAGGGCCAAAGCAAATAACAGGAACATGTTCACGTGTATGTTCAGTTCCTTTCCATGTCGGATCACATCCATGATCCGCTGTGATAAAGACTCTATCACCAGGCTTTAAAAGAGCATCTAATTCAGGCAAACGAGCATCGAACTCTTCCAAGGCTTTCGCATAACCAGAGACATCACGACGATGACCATAATTTTGGTCAAAATCGACAAAATTAGGAAAAATCACACTGTCATCACTCGACTCTTGGACCGCTTTCAAAGTCGCATCAAATAAGGCCATGTTTCCGTTTGCTTTGATTTTATGGGTAATTCCAGAGTGCGCATAAATATCCGCTATTTTACCAATGCTAATCACCTTTCCACCGGCTTCTTCAACTAAGTTCAATACGGTTTTGGACGGTGGTGGTATGGCTAAATCTTTACGATTGCCTGTTCTAGCAAATGTCGCAGGCGTTTCCCCATCAAAAGGTCTAGCAATAACCCTCGCGATATTCATGTCCATTTCATCTAATAAATCTCGGGCAATGTGACTTAATTCAATGAGTTTATCTAAGCCAAAATACGTTTCATGTGCCGCAATTTGTAAGACACTGTCTGCTGACGTATAGATGATAGGAAAACCGGTTTCAATATGTTCAACACCTAAGCGAGCAATAACCTCCGTACCTGAAGCATGTGTTTCACCTAATACGCCTTTAAGATTTGCCCGCTTTAGTAGCTCATCGATAAAATTTTTAGGGAAGCAGTGCGAGGTATCTGGAAAATAATCCCAATCAAATAGAACCGGCACACCCGCTAACTCCCAATGACCACTCGGCGTATCTTTACCTGAGGACAATTCCTGTGCATAACCATACAAAGCGTCCACAGTTACTGAATCATCAAAGCCTGCTGGGAGTTGTCCACAGCTCATTTTCGCTAACATCCCCAGCCCTTTTTTCTCTAAATTTGGGAGCTTTAAAGGACCTTCTCGACCCACATTAGCTTTTTCTTCCATACAAGCTCGCGCAATACTACCCAATGTATTTGAACCAAGGTCACCAAATTTATCCGCATCATGTGCGGCACCAACTCCAAAGGAGTCCATCATTAATATTATGGCTCTAGACAAAACTCGCCCCTTTTATTGATTCTTAAATTAAGCTAGTAATGAGACGGACTCACCGTGTTAATAGAATGACCCATTACCAATAATAATGATGCCAGTAGAGAACTAGCACCAAAGCGAAAACGCTCAGGTGTTAATGCTTCATCTCCAAGAATTGTCTCAACTAATCGAAAATAGTCTTTTGCATCAGCCAATGTTTTCACTCCACCAGCGGGCTTAAAACAAACCCTATGATCCGCCTTTTTAATGCATTCAAGCATCACTCTCGCGGCTTCAGGAGTGGCGTTAACGGGAACTTTTCCTGTCGACGTTTTAATAAAATCCGCTCCCGCCTGAATAGCAATTTGCGACGCTCTATGTATCATATCGGCAGACTTTAATTCGCCAGTCTCGATAATCACCTTAAGTACTGCGGGGCCACACGCATGCTTACAAGCCTGAACCAGTTGCAAACCAACCTGTTCATCGCCTGCCAATAAGCTCTGATAAGGAAACACCACATCCACCTCATCGGCACCATAAGCAAGACAGGCTTGAGTTTCCGCCACCGCTGCTTCAATATTATTGCGGCCATGGGGGAAATTACTCACAGTAGCCACTTTTACATTCTCTAAACCCAAACGCTGCAACTCTTGCTTGGCCCAAGGAATAAAGCGAGGATAAATACATAAAGCCGCCACGTTGACGTGAGTAAGTTGCTTTGCTTTGGCGGCACTTTCACATAAAGCAGTAATATCCGCTTCTGTATCTAAGTCGTTCAAACTGGTTAAATCCAGTAGACCTATAGCAAAGCCCGCTAATTCGGCATCGGTTAAAGACAATACACTCATAATAAACTCTCTAGCCATTTAACAATCAAATCCCCTAATAATTTAGCGGCCTTTTGACCTTCATCAAGGGTTTCTTCATGACTCAAAGCATTGCCAGACATCCCTGCACCCAAATTGGTAATAGACGAAATCGCAGCGACTTTCATACCACAATGACGAGCAACTAGGGTTTCTGGTACTGTACTCATTCCAATAGCATCCGCTCCCAAAAGCCGGAACATGCGTATTTCTGCAGGGGTTTCAAAAGTCGGTCCAACCGCCCACAGATACACGCCATTATGTAATTCAATCTTCATCTCTTTAGCGACGCGTTGAATGCTCGTACGCATATCTCTATCATAGGCTTGAGTTAAATCTAAAAAACGAGGGCCAATCGCCTCATCATTCTCACCCGTTAATGGATTCAAGCCCGTAAAGTTAATATGATCTTCGATTAACATTAAACTGCCAGGGGCCATTTCAGAATGTAAACTACCGGCCGCATTGGTGAGTAGCACCTGTTCACAGCCAATAAGCTTAAGAGCTCTTAATGGAATCTGTAACACTTCAGGTGAAATACCTTCATAGAGGTGGAAGCGTCCTTGCATACAAGCCACTTCTTGGTTGCCTAATGTTCCTATTACCAGCTGCCCTTTATGCCCATGCACTGTAGCCGTTGGGAAACCAGGTATATCGTAATAAGGAATAATCAGAGGATCTTCAATGGCATCCGCCAACGAACCTAAGCCACTGCCTAAAATAATGGCTACCTTAGGCTTACGTTGAGACAGTTTATTGCGGAGATATTCCGCACTTAATTGATATGCTTTCATACACCTTCCTTTTTAACTATAAAAAGTAGTCCACATTTAGCACAGGCTAATCCCTGTGGTTTTTACGCGGTTCCATGGCGATTTGAAAACCGTTAGCACTCGTAACACCCAGTGCTAACTTTTAGAGAGGAATTTATTTGAGGTTGTCAGGTCCAAAAGAGAAAGGCAACAACTCTTCCATTGTCATTGATTTTCTAACGCCTTCAGGGCCACAAATATGAATCATCGTATTGGTGTCTGAAAACTCTCTGATACGTTGACGACAACCACCACAGGGTGTGACTAGCTCATCACCTTTGCCGATCACATAAATGCTTTCGATTTGAGTTTGACCGTCGCGGACCATGGATGCTATCGCCCCTGCTTCAGCACAAGTGCCTTCTGGATAGGACGCATTTTCCACATTACAACCTGAATACAACAGACCAGATGCCGTACGTATTGCCGCTCCTACAGTAAACTTAGAGTAAGGCACATAGGCCTTACTCATGGCTTCCTTAGCAAGATCGAGCAACTCTTTATCAATAGATTGAGTCATTTTACGCTCTCTCTTTCACATAGGGTCGACCAACCGCTTTCGGTCCAATCGCTTTACCTATGAAACCAGCCAATAACAATACAGTGAGTACGTAAGGCAACACTTCTATTGCTTGTACTGGAATTTCTCCGATACCAGGTAAGGAAACACCTTGCATCCGAACCGCAACGGCATCTAAGAAGCCAAATAACAAGCACGCGAATAGAACTGGAACCGGCCTCCACTTACCAAAAATAAGAGCCGCTAATGCAATATAACCTTTACCGGCACTCATGTCTTTTAAGAAACCCGCATTATGTGCCGTAGAAAGATACGCACCTGCCAGTCCACATAAAATACCACAAATGATAACCGCTCTATAACGAAGAAAGGCAACGGATATACCTGCCGTATCTACCGCATGTGGGTTTTCACCTACCGCCCGTAAACGTAGACCAAAGCGTGTTTTGTAAATCACCCAATATGTTAACGGCACACAAGCAAACGCCAAATAAACCAGCACATTATGACCACTTAATAGCTCTGAATAAATTAGGCCTATTACAGGGACATCAGCAACGGCATCAGCAAAAGGCAATGTCAGTGAAAGGAATCGAGCGTCACCCGCAAGTGTGGGTGTCTGACCACCCATGCCAAACCAATCCAATCCTAACGTCACGGTTAAACCCGCAACAATTGTGTTAATAGCAACACCACTTACAATATGATCACCGCGATGGGTAATACAGGCAAAGCCGTGAATCAAAGCCAAACCTATGGATGCAAGCATCGCAAAAATAAGGCCTATCCAAGCAGAACCAAATACCGCCGCCGCTGCAGCCGCGGCAAACGCCCCTCCAAGAATTTTACCTTCAAGGCCAATATCAACAATACCTGAGCGTTCAGAGAACAAGCCTGCTAACGCTGCTAAAATTAATGGTGTTGACACTCGCATTGTGGCATCAAGAATCAAAATTAATGTTTCGAACATGATCTACCCCTACGCTACAGACTTGCGAATAAAGAAGCCTTCAATACGGTCTTTCAACATATTCTCTAATGCACCAGAAAACAAAATGACAAGACCCTGAATTACCACAACAATTTCGGGCGTAATGGTGGGAATTTCAAACGCAAGTTCTGACCCTCCCTGATATAAAGCACCGAATAAAATAGCCGCAACAATAATACCTACAGGATGGTTACGGCCCATTAATGACACCGCAATACCAGCAAACCCATAACCCGCCGTAAAGTTAAGCAATAGGCTATGGTTAACACCCATAATTTCATTTAAGCCAACGAAACCCGCTAACCCACCTGAAATTAGCATAACCCAAATGGTTACTTTAGAATTATCAATACCGGCATATACGGCCGCGGTTGCATTTGTTCCAAGCGTTCTTAACTGATATCCCCAACGGGTATGCCAAATTAAGCCCCACACAAATACACAGCAGATCAGCGCCCAAAGAAAGGAAGCGTTTAATGGTGATTCGCTAAGCTCAATCCCAAATGGCGCTAATAATTCATGCATGTAGGGTAGCCATGCCGATTCTTCAAAGGTACGACTGTTTGGCGACATGCGGCCATCTTGTTTGAGCCAGTTAACCAATAAATACACCATCAGAGAGGATGCAATAAAGTTAAACATTATGGTGGTTATAACAACATGACTACCTCGGCGCGCTTGTAAGTAAGCAGGGATATACGCCCAAGCGGCACCAAATAAAGCCCCTCCGATGATGGCTAATGGCGCGATGACCATTAAGGGTAATGAGGAATCAAACCATAAACACACCAGGCCGACACCTAAACCTCCTATATAGGCCTGGCCTTCACCACCGATATTAAATAAACCGGCTTTAAAGGCGACAGAAACGGCTAACCCTGTAAAAATAAGATTGGTTGCATAATAAAGGGTATAACCTATCCCTTCCTCATAGCCAAAAGCGCCATAAATTAGGTAACCCGCAGCTTCGATTGGATCTTCTCCTAATGCCAGAATCACCAAGGCAGAGACAAAAAAGGCCAACATAACATTTATGAAAGGAATAAGCGCAATGCTTACCCAAACAGGGACTTTCGCTTGATTCATGCTTTATCTCCTGTTTTCGATAATGGTCCGTTATAGGCATTTGCCATCATCAGTCCCAACGTTCTTTCGTCTGCATCACTTGCCGGTAATTCACCGACAACAGCACCATCAAACATCACCAGAATTCGATCACTTAACGCCATAATTTCATCCAACTCTACCGATACTAGTAAAATGGCTTTACCAGAATCCCTAAGCTTCACAATTTCTTCATGAATATTTTCAATTGCTCCGATGTCTACCCCTCGGGTTGGTTGTCCAATCAGAAGCACTTCTGGGTTTTGTTCCACTTCTCGGGCAATCACTATCTTCTGCTGATTACCACCAGAAAAATTAGCGGTTTTAAGGTGAGGGTTCGGTGGACGAACATCCCATTTAGCCATTCTCTCTTCACATTCAGAAAGCATGGCTTTCCGATTCAAAAGAATCGAACCATTGTAGGCCGACGAGTTATGGTATCCAAGAATAGCGGCTTCATACGCTTCAAAGCCAGTAACCAGCCCCATTTTGTGCCTGTCTTCTGGAACATGGGCCATTTTCAAATCTCGCATTTGAGACGCATTTTTAGGGTTAGCCGCGGTGATGGTTTCACCTGCAAATTGAATCTCTCCACTGGATAAAGAGGAGATACCAGATAACACGTTCAAAAGTTCACTTTGACCATTACCAGATACACCGGCAATACCAACGATCTCACCCGCGTTTAATTCAAAACTTACGTCTTTTAGACGTTTCACACCCTGACTGTCAACAAGGCTCAATTTTTTTGCTGATAATACGAGACCAGTCGGTTTCGCGTCGTCCTTATCTACTTTTAATCTGACTTTTTTTCCTACCATCAACTCAGCAAGCTCTTCTTTATCCGTGTTTTTCGTTTCACGGTGAGCAACCATTTGGCCTTGTCTCATTACTGAAACATTATCCGTTGAGGCCATAATTTCACGCAGTTTATGTGTAATCAGTAATACCGTTACACCCTGTTCTTTTAGAGATTTTAAAATAACAAACAGATGATCCGCCTCTTGTGGTGTTAATACACCAGTCGGTTCATCCAGTATTAAAATTTTAGCTCCACGATACAGCGCCTTCAATATCTCTACCCGTTGCTGTAAACCAACAGGTAATTCTTCAACAATGGCATCCACATCTACATCCAAGCTGTACTCAGAGGCAAGACGTTTCAATTCTAAACGAGCATCGTCTTTACCTTGACGCAATAACGCACCGCCTTCGGCACCCAACATTACGTTTTCAAGCACGGTAAAATTTTCAACCAGCATAAAATGCTGATGAACCATACCTATCCCTGCTTGAATGGCATCTTCAGAAGTACGAATGTGTGTTTTTTTCCCACCTATTTCAATTTCTCCAGTATCGGCTTCGTAAAAGCCGTAGATGATACTCATTAAAGTGGACTTTCCAGCACCATTTTCACCAATGATACCGTGAATTGTGCCAGTAGGAACTTGGAGGCAAATATCTTTGTTTGCTTGCACGGCACCGAAACGTTTACTAATGTCACGTAATTCGATCGCAAGTGGAGTTTTATTATCGTTCATAAGATTTGTGATTTATCTGCGTATGTTATTGGAGAAGCTTAGGACTTATCTAAGAAAAAAGATATCTCAGATTAAAGATCTCATTACTTCAGTTTATTGTTGTAATCATTTGGCCTTTATTTCAATAGGCGAAATGCACAGAGTACACCCATTAAATGCCAACCATCTATTTTTTGCAACAACTGTTTCACGCAGAAACTTTAGTTTCCGTCTTTGTTTTAAACAAAAACAGCCGTCTATTTGCATAGACGGCTGTTTAGCTAACTCAATTAAATATTACATGCATTATCTGACATGTAGTCATGAACCGATACTTTTCCGCTTACAATATCAGCACGAATGGCTTCTATTTTTGCTTTCATATCCACATCCACAAGAGACGCATTGTTGTCATCAAGTGCCCAATCAACACCGCCTTCAGCAAGACCTAGTACCGTTAAACCTGGAGCCCAGGTACCTTTTACGGCTTGATCGTAAGTGTTATAAGCCGCCAAATCAACACGCTTAACCATAGACGTTAACATAGTGCCTGGTTGTAAATGGTTTTGATTTGAATCAACGCCAATCGCAAATTTGCCTTCGTCTTTTGCTGCTTGGTATACACCAATACCGGTACCACCCGCTGCAGCAAAGATCACATCAACGCCTTGAGAGAATTGGCTTTTCGCTAATTCTGCCCCTTTTGTTGGGTCATTAAATGCGGAAGGAGTTGAACCTGTCATATTTTCAAATACGGTAGCATCGGACGTGACGTATTTCGCACCCTGCTCATAGCCGCAAGAGAAACGACGAATTAATGGAATATCCATTCCTCCAACGAAACCAACTTTTGCTGTTTCCGATTTCATAGCCGCTAAAGCACCAACGAGGAAAGATCCTTCGTGTTCTTTAAATACGATAGATTGAACATTAGGTAAATCAACGACCATATCAATAATAGTAAATTGTAGATCTGGGAAGTCTTTAGCAACGCGCTCAAGAGCAGACGCCATTGAGAAGCCTACCGCCACAATTGGAGAGTGACCACGTTTTGCTAGACGGCGTAAACCTTGCTCTGTTTGAGCTTCATTTTTCGGTTCAAACTCACGAACTTGAATACCTGAGTCTTTAGTGAATTTAACAATACCGTTATAAACACCTTCGTTGAATGATTTATCAAATTTACCCGCTTGATCGTAAACTACCGCTGGCTTTACATCCGCTGCATGAGCTGAAGAAACACTGATAGCTAACGCTGTAGCTGTAACAAGAAATGCACCTTTCATTCCGATTCCTCTTTTATGTTTTTTTATTAATCATTATTCGATGGACATTAATCCTGCCCATTTAGTCAAAAATAAACGTTATCTATCCATATCGCAATCATTATCCCTTATTTTACTAAAGGAGTATTATTCGATATACGTATGTATGCACTCTACCGTAAACGCCTTACATGACTCATTATGGTCATAAAACGTCTAATTTAAAAACGTCTTTATGTAATTTTATTAAACTCTATAGAAGGATTACTTTTGACAAGCGGGACAATACACAGTACTCCGTTGCCCTAAACGAGACTCTATCAATGCTTTCTGGCAGTTCACGCAAGGTTCCCCTGCACGCCCATATACAGATAAATTCTGTTTAAAATACCCAGGTTTACCATCACCACCAACAAAATCTTTGAGCGTTGTTCCTCCTTGCTTTATTGCCGCGGATAAAATCGTTTTTATATTATCCACTAACAGCGCTAGACGCTTCTTACTAATCCCACCGGCTGGCTTATCAGGCCGAATACCAGACATGAACAGAGCTTCATTCGCATAGATGTTACCAACACCAACGACGATTTTACTGTCCATAATAAAGGTCTTAATGGGTTTCTTTCTAGATTTCGCTTGAGCAGTTAAATAATCTACATTAAATTCATCCGTTAATGGCTCAGGCCCTAATGACCTTATTAAAGGGTGAGCAAACCAATCCTCTTCGGTCCATAAAATGGAGCCAAAACGTCGAGGATCCGTATAACGCAAACACTTTCCAGAACCTAATATAATGTCCACATGATCATGGAATAGGGCTTCTGTTTTTTGATCTACTAAATACAAACTACCAGACATGCCTAAATGCACTATCATGGTGCCAACATCCGTATGTATAGCAATGTATTTGCCTCGTCGAGTGACGGATCGAATTACTTGTTGTGCCAACCTTGTAGGTAATTCTGGCGTCACCGGCCACCTTAACATCGGCTGACGTATAACAACCCTATCTACTATAACATCCACTAGATAGGGCTCTATACCTTTTCGGGTAGTTTCAACTTCGGGTAATTCCGGCATAATTCATTCGCCCCTAAGTAATTTAAATGCATAATAAATGCCAAGTACATACATTGGCTAAATGTTATATTTTATGTATAAAAAAACCGGCTCGCGCCGGTTTTTTTATACATAAAAGCAAAATTATTTAATTTTAGCTTCTTTGTACATTACATGCTTACGAACAACAGGGTCGTATTTTTTAAACTCCAACTTGTCAGGAGTATTACGCTTGTTTTTATCCGTAGTGTAAAAATGACCGGTACCAGCAGATGATACCATGCGAATTAAATCGCGAGCGCCTTTAGATGCCATGGTTCAGCTCCTTATACTTTTTCGCCATTGGCACGAATATCAGCAAGAACTGATTCGATGCCTTTTTTATCGATGATACGCATACCTTTAGAAGACACACGAAGACGTACAAAGCGATTTTCGCCTTCTACCCAAAAACGGTGCCAATGAAGGTTAGGAAGAAAACGGCGTTTAGTACGACGTTTAGAGTGGGAAACGTTATTACCTGTAACAGGACGCTTACCCGTAACTTGACATACGCGAGACATAATAAAACCTTTCTAATGCTATCCAGAAAATTTTTGGAAGTGTTCTGCACTTCCTCAGGCGGAGCGTGGTCTTTGATCACCACTAAAATCCCATACCGAGGAATAGCGGCGCATATTCTCCCACAAGCACTATTGACTATCAAGAATTTGTGAAAAAAATAACCAACTTTCAACAATACAGCTAAATTTGGCCTCGTTCTGCCAGAGAAATAGGGGATCCATCCCCAATTACAAAATGATCTAGCAGTCTCACATCCACTAATTCTAAGGCCTTTTTGATTCGACTTGTTATTTGTATGTCAGCTTGACTTGGTTCAGCAACACCAGAAGGATGATTGTGTGCGAGAATGCAAGCAGCGGCATTTGCTTTCAACGCCGCCTTAACAATCTCTCTTGGATAAATTGCAGCCGCGTCAATCGTGCCGTAAAACAATTCTTTATATTGAATTAGCCGATGCTGACTGTCTAAAAATAAAACCGCAAACACTTCCCGTGGAGACATCTGTAAATGAGTTTTTAAATACGTTTTCACTAACTCAGCGCTAGTAAAAACATCTTCTCTTATAAGCTGCTCATTTAAATGCCTTTTTGTCATTTCTTGAACAGCTTGCAATTGAACAAATTTGGCTTCTCCAAAGCCGATACAAGCACAAAACTCTTCTTTAGAAGCCGACATCAATGATCTTAGCCCACCAAAATGTTGAATGGCTTGTCGAGCCAACTCCACGGCACTGACACCTTTTATACCAACTCGAAGAAATATAGCTAATAACTCTGCGTCACTTAACGACTCAGCCCCTTTGGACATCAGCTTTTCTCTGGGCCTTTCCTGTTCAGGCCAATGCTTGATACTCATGATCTACTCCTTGATCCATGATATTCTTTTACTTACGAACCTATTCACAAATATAGGGTCATATATCGAATCATTAAAGTACACAATAAACCATTAAAGAATTATTTAAGAAGCCTTTTTTATGACATTACTTAACGAAAAAAAGATTTTACTGGGCATTACAGGTGGTATTGCGGCTTATAAAAGCATTGAATTGGTTCGATTATTAAAAAAATCAGGTGCTCAGGTTCAAGTTGTTCTGACAAAAGGAGCACTAGCATTTGTGACGCCTATGACACTTCAAGCCGTGTCTGGCCTACCCGTAAGAACAAGCTTGCTAGACCCTGAAGCCGAGGCTGGAATGGGTCATATTGAATTAGCAAAATGGGCTGATCTTATATTAATTGCACCAGCTTCCGCTGACTTTATGGCTCGGCAAGCGGCAGGAATGGCCGATGACTTATTAACGACCCTTTGCTTAGCAACTGAATCCCCCGTCATAATCGCTCCGGCAATGAATCAAGCTATGTGGAAGCACCCTGCAACACAGCATAATTTATCCACGCTCATTGAAAGAAATATTACGACAGTAGGTCCCGACTCAGGCGCTCAAGCTTGTGGTGATATTGGTTATGGCCGTATGTCAGAACCCAATGCTATTTTCAATCAGGTCGTCAATTTTTTCAGTAAACCAACCTCCGCGCCTAGTGAAAATACACCGCTTCAAGGTCAACACTGGATGATCACAGCAGGACCCACTATGGAAGCAATTGACCCTGTGCGCTTCATTAGTAACCACAGTTCAGGCAAAATGGGTTATGCCCTAGCTAATGCGGCGGCAAAACTTGGCGCGAAAGTCACATTAATCAGTGGTCCGGTGCCCTTAGAAGCGCCTAAGAATATTACTACCGTTAAAATTCTTTCAGCATTAGATATGCTTGCTGCTTGTCGTCAAATTAGCCATGAAAACCAAGTGGATGTTTTTATCGGCGCGGCCGCTGTGGCCGACTTTCGAATTCAAGATATCGCCACCCAAAAAATGAAAAAACAAAGCAATACCGATGAAATGCAACTAAACCTAATAAAAAACCCTGACATCATAGCCACTGTTGTTGCTGAATCTATGGCAAAATTCGTTGTTGGTTTCGCGGCCGAAACGCAAAATGTCATTGCTTACGCACAAGATAAGCTCGCTAAAAAAGGCTTAGATCTAATTGTAGCCAATGATGTATCGAGAAAAGACATTGGTTTCAATCAAGATCAAAATGAAGTTACTGTGGTAGGCAAAAACACAACATGGTCGCCAGAGAAAGCCGATAAAACCGAATTGGCCTCTCTTTTAGTGCAATTTATTAGACAACAAAACCAATAATTTTTCACACCTAACCTTTGGAATAACAAACACGATGAAACAAGCCGTTCAATTAAAAATATTAAACGATAAAATAGGCAACAGCATCCCTTTACCAAGCTACGCCACTGAAGGCTCTGCAGGTCTTGATCTAAGAGCTTGCCTAGATGAAGCCATGACACTTGAGCCAGGCCAAACACAGTTAATTCCAACGGGGTTAGCCATCTATATTGAAGATCAAAATTTAGCGGCCACTATTCTACCTCGATCAGGACTTGGCCATAAACATGGTATCGTTTTAGGTAATCTTGTCGGGCTAATTGACTCAGATTATCAAGGAGAATTGATGGTGTCATGTTGGAATAGAGGTAAAGACACTTTTACAATCGAGCCGGGTGAGCGAATCGCACAATTAGTATTACTTCCCGTTGTGCAAGCTGACTTCACCTTAGTTGAGTCTTTTGAAGCAACGGACCGCGGTGAAGGTGGTTTTGGCCATACAGGAACAAAATAATTCCCCTTCCAGGCCCTCTGGGTAAGTGACGTCACAACTTACCCAGTTTTTATTTAATAGGTGCCCATCGAGAGCGGCTAACAACAAAACACAAATAACTCTCATTTTTTTATAGTGTATACCTTGATATCACGCTATTATTTCTCTCATTAGTACTTACTTACATACAGCGCACAACTTAATGTCACTGTATCGCCTTATTAGGTACGATATAATATCAATTCTATACCATTTTGTGCTTTAAGGAGCTTTAAATCATGCCGTTATCACGAGACTCTGCATTAGAAACAGCCAATGTTCTAAGTGAATCTCTTCCCTATATACAACGCTTTGCAGGGAAAACATTAGTCATTAAATACGGCGGTAACGCTATGACTGATAAGGCATTACAAGCTGGCTTTGCACGAGATATCGTTCTGATGAAGTTAATTGGAATCAACCCTATTGTGATCCATGGTGGAGGACCTCAAATAGGGCAAATGCTTTCTGACCTTAACATTGAATCAAAGTTTATAAACGGTATGCGTGTTACCGACTCTCGTACTATGGAAATTGTCGAAATGGTGTTAGGCGGTCAAGTAAATAAAGGCATCGTCGACCTTATCAGTCGTGCAGGTGGTAAAGCAATCGGCTTGACTGGTAAAGACAGTGGCTTTATACAAGCAAAAAAACTATTCGTAAAACACCAATCTGAGTCAATGGATACGCCAGAACAAATTGATATCGGTCATGTAGGCGAAGTTGTTTCTATTGATACTAGCGTATTAAAAGTATTAGAAAACAGTGATCTAATCCCTGTTATTGCGCCAATTGGTGTTGATTCAGAAGGCAATTCCTACAACATAAACGCCGATCTGGTTGCTGGCAAAGTGGCTGAGGCAGTTAATGCCGAAAAATTGATATTATTAACCAATATCGCCGGACTACAAGACAAAGCCGGCAACGTTCTGACAGGATTAAGTACCTTAGAAGTCGATGCATTAATCGCAGACGGTACTATTTATGGAGGTATGCTTCCAAAAATTAGTTGCGCACTTTCAGCTGTAAATGCAGGAGTAACCAGTGCTCATATTATTGATGGCAGAGTCCCCCATGCCACCTTATTAGAAATATTCACTGATGCGGGTGTTGGTACATTAATTTCAAATTCGAGCCAAACGTAAAACACTGTAGGTATTTTTCTAAAGTTTATAAGCAATGAATGCAAACTAAATCATGTACATGTTAGAACGAGAATATAATGACGACGAAAAAAATTGATCGACGGACCCAGATTTTACAGTCTTTAGCCCAAATGCTGGAAAGCAGCCCAGGCGCTCGTATAACGACAGCCGCACTTGCCAAACAAGTGGGTGTTTCAGAAGCGGCTTTGTATCGTCATTTTCCAAGTAAAGCAAAAATGTTTGAAGGTTTAATAGAGTTCATTGAAGAAACTATTTTCTCTCGCATAAATCTCATTCTACACGAAGAAAGCCAAGTTAATGCACGGCTACACATGATCTTATCCTTGGTCTTAGGGTTTGCAGAACAAAACCCTGGTATGTGTCGTTTACTTACCGGTGACGTCCTTGCTGGAGAAACTGAGCGCTTACGAACACGTATTTGTCAGCTATTTGATCGCATAGAGACTCAACTAAAGCAAGTTATCCGCGAAGCGGACTTAAAAGAAGGCTTAAAAGCAACAGCTGGTGTCGCAGCCAATGCCGAGCTATTAATTGCCATTATTGAAGGCAAAGTTCGACAATACGTACGCAGCGAATTTAAAAATAAACCAACAACAATGTGGGCAGAACAGTGGAATGCCATCGTGAAAAATTTGATGGTGAGTCGATAGTTATTATTAACGTAACACGATAAAATATAGGTAGAGATCAAGTTTCAATCTCTACCTAATAATAGAATTTTAGATACCGTACTTAGCACGGTATGCTTTGATTGATGATAGATATTGCGAAAATTCAGGTGATTTTTGCTCTTCGAGATAGACCATAATGTCATTTAAAGAGACTATACTGATTACTGGTATAGAAAAATCTCTTTCAACTTCTTGAATTGCAGACAAATCGCCCTTACCTTTTTCTTGTCTATCAAGTGCAATTAATACACCAGCAGGTTTTGCATTAGCATCTTGAATGATAGCCATAACCTCACGAATAGCGGTACCGGCGGTGATCACATCATCAATGATCATAACATTCCCGGCCAGTGGGGCTCCGACTAATGACCCACCTTCACCGTGGGCTTTAGCTTCTTTACGATTAAAAACGTAAGGAGTATCGCAATCATGATGATCATAAAGCGCTACTGCGGTAGTGGTAGCTAAAGGTATGCCTTTGTATGCAGGACCAAAAAGTACGTCGAAAGACACTGACGCATTCATAAGTGCTGCCGCATAGAAACGACCAAGCTTAGCAAGAGCTTGACCAGAATTAAATAAGCCTGCATTAAAGAAATACGGGCTTGTACGACCAGATTTGAGTGTAAACTCACCAAATCTTAGAACATTTTGTGAAATCGCGAATTCAATGAATTCTTTTTGGTAAGGTTGCATAACCAACTCCAGAAAGATAAAAATGTAAAAAACAACACGCTTTAACTCGTGTTATCCATGCCAAAAGTTTATGGTTGGTAATATAACACACGGCTTCGAATTATAGGGACCAGAAATGAAGGTCATTAGCCTTAATGTAAATGGTATAAAACAAGCGGCCGAACGTGGCTTTTTTGATTGGATGGTTCGACAGAATCCTGATGTTGTCTGCTTGCAAGATATTCAAGTAGATGAACGCAGTTTAAACGACAGCGTATTTTTCCCTCCAGGGTTTAATACCTATTTTTTTGACTCTATGGAAGACCCAAACACGGCTGGTGTAGCTATCTACTGTAAAGGCATGCCAAAAGCCATTATGACAGGTATGGGGTTTCCTGAGTGTGATTTTGAAGGTCGATATATTCAAGCGGATTTTGAAAACGTCAGTATTGGATCATTTTTAACACCTCATGGCTCCAACCATGAAACCACCCTACAAGAGCATAAATACCGATTTATGGAAGGGCTAAAGAACCATCTAATTAAAACTCGACGAAAGCGCAGGGAGTTTATTTTTTGCGGGACAGCCAATGTCGCTCGCTCACCAATCGATGTAAGTAGCTGGTTTGTCAATCAACGAAATTCAGGTTTTTTACCAGAAGAAAGAAAATGGATTAATGAAATTTTCAATGAGTTAGAGTACATAGACGCATTTCGACAGGTGAATAAGCAAGATAAGCAGTATACTTGGTGGCCAGACTATGAAAGGGCGTGGAAGCTCGATGAAGGTGGTCGTTTAGACTATCAAATCACAACCCCTAAGTTAAAGCATTTAATCCAAGGAGGCAGCGTTTATAAAGGACAACGTTTTGCTGATCATGCACCTTTAATAATGGAATACAATATAGACTGATTGTTGTTTCTAGGTTTTGTGATTAGAGCACCATACTAAAATACCCCATTGGTTTTTGCCAACTGGGGTATTTTTATACGATTAATAACCGGATATAGAGATACTACTTTAAGCGCTCGCTTTTTATCTTCATTTTGAAGTGGTAAATTTCTCTTGGACCAACAGTGTGAGCGTTCTCTAACGCATTAGCGCTCTCAACACAGACGAAAGATTGATAATCCTCATCATTCATATCGTTACGCTCTTTTGCAAGCTCTTCACCTGGATTCCACACCACTACACAAGCCGTCCCTTCCGTTTCAATTGAGATTCGGCGCCCCAACACAGGATCTTCTAAGTAAGTCATTGGCTCAGCGTCTAAATAAACTCGATCTAAATACACACAAGGAGAGATTGTTCCCGTTTGCCGATGGCGCCCTCCAGCAAACTTGTCTTCATATTCCGTTTTATCTAATCCTTTAATAACAGCCAAAGCGCTATCGCCAACACGGAAATAAGTATGTAACGCTTCTGACACCTGAATGGGCTCATTCGACAAGTTAGCCGCTGAAAATTTAACTTGAAAACCATCACCAAGACGAAATACTTGTTTTAGCTCAAACGCTTGTGGCCACATATCTTCAATCAGAGGGTGTTTTTCAGATTCAAGTTTGATAACCACTTTAATATCGCCATTTTTAAAACGCCCCACTTCTTCTAATTCCCAACGAAAATAGCGAGCAAGACCATGAGCAGGTAAATCAGGTTGCTGTACATTTGCGCCAAACCAAGGCCAGCAGACAGGAACACCAAAATGTTTACGACTAAAGCGAGTATCAGAACCATCATGAGACGATTGAAACAATATATCAGGCTCACCATTTGGCATAAAACTACTTAAATGGCCACCCCATAAAGCAATTCGAGCCGAAAAGCCCGGTTGCTCAATTAAAATCTCATCGCACCCCTTAAAACTAGACGCTCTAATTTCCCCACCAATCGCTTCCAACTCGTTGATCAGCTGGTGATCCATCTCATGCTCCTAACCAAAAATGTTATGACATATTAGACGGATACAAGATAAATTCAATACTTCCTAGAAATAAGGACAGAATCAACTGTCCACTATTGAGAATAGAAACGATACAGATCCATTGTAAACTAGATTTCTAACAAAGCACGGCTGCATATTATTTATAAACTAACGTTTGATTACGACCCTTTTCTTTCGCTTGATACAAAGCATCATCCGCTTTACTCAACCAGGTATCTACTGACAAATCCTTCTCATTCAACTGAGAAATCCCTAAACTGATCGTGATTTTGATATCTCCTTTAGGAGATTTGACAACCAAATTTTGAATTTTTTCTCTTATCTTTTCACAATAAATTAACGCACTTTCTTCATCGCAATTTGGCAATAAAATTGCAAATTCTTCACCACCAAAACGACCAACAAAATCCCCCTTTCGAGAACTACTTGATAAAATAGAGGACACCTCTTTCAATACGAGATCCCCCGTTTGATGACCATATCGATCATTGATTTTTTTAAAGAGATCAAGGTCTGCCATCACTAATGAATGCGCTGAAGTGGGTGCTCGTTTATAGCTTTCAAACACCATTTCTAGCGCTTTATCTAAGCTATTACGATTTTTCAATCCAGTTAAATCATCGGTAGTGCTCATTATATGAAGCTTTCGATTCGCCGCCGATAGAGCCGCTTTATTCGTGGCAACATCTGTAACATCATAAATGACTAAACAGACATATTTAATAGATCCATCGATATGACTCAGAGGTCTAATAGTCACATTTTGGAACATTTTTTCAGCTATTCCAGTAATTGGTCGATAGCTTTTGAAAGAAAACAAAAACGGTCGCTGTTCCCAAGAAATAAAGATAGGAGTTCTCAAGGCAACGACGTGATCTAATTTCTTCTGTAGCCATTCTGCATTTAAATCAGGAAAAACACTAAATAATGAAGTATTTTTAGCTGTTATAGAACTCATACCACTGTGGTTTTCCATAAAACTGTTCCACAATTGAATCTCATAATTGGTGTCTAAAACCACCAACCCGACATCAATATTATGTAACATGTCAAAAAGCCAATGAAGCTCAAACAACTCATTCGAAGTGTCAGACATTATTCTTCCTCAGCCAAATAAGACAGCAGTCTCTCAAGCACATCCACTGAATCTTCTGTAAATAACAACATAAGGTCACAACTTATCTGATAGTTTTCCACTTCATAAACGATTTCTACTGCTAGCGTTTTTTTCCAATGGGCTCGCTTGATATTAATCAGATCCTTAATAGGAACATGCTGCCCCAATAAAACCGGATGACTGTGGCTAAAATCTATATTCAATTGACCGCCAAGCGCAGACATAAAAGGCCCGATTAATACAGAAGAGACATCCATTAGTAACTCAACTTCCGCATCCCTATCCAACTCCCCACTGTAGTTAAGAAGTTTTGCCATATCAGGAAAGCTGGCATCAGAAAAAATCAATAATGCTTCAAAAGCAATACCAGAGCCAACGAAGCCTTGAGAAATAGCAGAACATTGATTCTCTTTTTCGCCATAGCCCAACGCCATTTGTAACTCACTGACTTCAAGCATATTTACATTTGGAACAGGAAGCTTAACAAATACATTCAGCATATCCGCTAGCACACTTGCCGCTTTCCCCATAGCGATGTTGGATACTTCTTGTAAACAGTCATTCAGTGAAAATGTTGCAGGAATTTTTGTTATATCATCTCGAATTTTTATAGCATGTCCATCGCCTACAGAATGAAATAAGCCATGCAATTCAAGCGCATTAATTACGGTTGTTTGTGTAGCAGGTTTTTTTAAAAAATCTAAAGCTCCGAGCTGCTTAACACGCTCTAATGCTTGAGGCTGAATATCTCCAGAAACAACAATTGTTTTTAGATTGATGGCTTTTTCTTGAAGCCGACTTAATGTGTCATAGCCATCCATAACGGGCATATTCAAATCTAAAAACATTAAATCAATACTTTTAACACTAATGATATCAAGTGCTTCTAATCCATTTTCTGCAAAATGGATTACCGCATCCCAGTCCTTAGGAATTAATTTCGCTAGTTGTTTACGCGCAATATTCGAGTCGTCACAAATTAGGACATTAGCACTCATAAACACTCTCTGATAATTAATACATTCATACACTTCGCTCTAGTAAAACCCTAGATTCAGTTATAACTTTCAGTCAACTTAATTAAAATATAGCCTAAACGTTAAATCAAACCAATGACACCAAAAACTGACTCACTGCATCTTCATCATAATATAATGACGCATCTTTCACTAATGGAGCAACTAAAATATCAACACCTAGGCTTTTTATAGTATCAATATCACTTGTAGCTTGCTGATTAAAGTATCTACTATCTAGTATTAAAAAATCTAAAATCCCTTTAGAATTCATAGTCGACTCTCCAGATACAGTCTTAATAATTGTTTCAACTTGTTGTACCAAACCCATTCCCAATTGTTCAGGATCCAATCCTAAGTTCGGTAAGTATACTTTTAGATTTGGATTTGACTTTATTGATTCAGCAACACCGACTGGTAGCAGGTTGGCTAAAAGACTGCTGTAAAAGCTCCCCGGAGGATAGCATATAAGATCAGCATTTTTTATCATATCTTGTCGGTCTAACAATACGTTACATTTAATTGGACAACAATCAATTGGAGACTCACTTAAAAAAATACGCTTAATAGGCGTTGCTAGAGGTGCTTTTTCTTTACCTGTAATATTGTGCTGGCCTATAACAATGTCTCCATTATCAAGTTCAGCCGCTAGATGATAGGTGGAATTTACAATAGTTTGAACGGTTCCGAGCGCGCCGACTAATCGAGAAAATAAAAATACGATCGAATCAAGCTGCTGCTGATTATTTAAATAGCCGCCCGCGATAATCAAATTACCAATACTCGCCCCACGCAAATCAAAGTTTGCAGATATTCTAGAGAGAATAACAGATAACTGTGTTCGAATGAGTTGACGCATTGGCTCCATTATAGGCGTAATTAACTCATGCTGACCTTCCACCATACGAATTAGTTCTTGTTTTAATTCGGTCAAAGAGCCTGTTTTATCTAATCGATAATTAAATAATTTATACACTTCAGGCTGACCCAATACTGTTTCATCCGCCAAAGCCATTAGACGACTACGCAAATCCCCTATCGCCGGCATAGTAAACTCATCCCTCAAACGGGCGGAACTGCCTCCAGAATCAAAAGGAGTAACAAGGTGAATGGAGTTATGAGTATAGTGCTTTAAAGTACGACTAATCTTATTAAGAGCAGACCCACCACTGAAGAAGAGGATTTTAGGTCCAAGTTCTGGCATCTTTTGACAACGACGAATACGAATTGGATCGGGGAACGAAAATTTACGCCAAAGTAACGATGTATAATCCATGCTTTTTAAAAATCTTTTTGCTTAAAGGAGAGTCAGTCGTATCATTATAGCTAATCAGTAAAGACAAAGTTATTACGTCCGTTTGATTTCGCTAGAAATAATCTCTTGTCCGCTAAATCAAAGCATTTTAAAAACTCGTTTCCAGATTCAAAACTCATCGCGATACCAATACTAAGACTTAAAAAAGCGGAGCCCGCTTTTGGATGAGCTATTTTGCTATCATTGACGGCTTTCAACGCATTCTCAGCGACAATTAATGTTTCTTGCAATGTGATCTCAAATAACACAACAACGAATTCTTCTCCTCCATAGCGAAGGCAAAGTCCGTTTTCAGGTGTAACAGAACTTAGCGCATTAGCAACACGCTTTAAAGCGTCGTCACCAGCCAAATGACCTAACATATCGTTGTAGCTTTTAAAAAAATCTATGTCAAAAACTAGCATAGAATATTCTCGAGCTACTTTATCTTGGGTAATATCATCTGATATCTGATCAAATTTCTTTCGGTTATACAGCCCTGTCAACGAGTCTCTATACGCCTGATCTTCAACCTCTGACAAATTTTTCTCATACATGGCCGCCGCATTCTGTCTTTCAGTCACATCAACTAAACTCAATAAAAGAGATTTTTCATTCTCCCAGATGATAGGAACAGCAAGAAGATCAAACCACCGGTGATATACCTCATCATAATAGGATTCTAATAACACTTTAGGATCACTATCCTCATCTAAATAATATTCACAGTAAGGAATGTCATGAAACTCTTCAGGTAGGTTTTGTATTGAGTGTATAGATGAAACTGAAAAAACATCAGCAAAATATTCATTGTGATACACAATATTTTGTTTTGTTAACACAGCAATGCGTAAGTTAGAATGTCTAATAACATCGGCTAATTGTCGACTAACACGAGTAATAGTAAGTTGTTGTGCCTCTATTTTGACAAGAAATTCCCTTAATTGAAAAGCAAACTCTCCAATTTCATTCCTATCTTTAAATTGGATTAATTGTTGACTGGTTAACACACCAGAAGCCAACAACTTCCTTAATAATTGAATCCGATTAAAAAGCTTATACCTAAGGCCCAAATAAATACACAATATGATAAGCACACTAGTAAAGACAATTGCATTCAGCCTTAACTGTGCATTTTTTGCATCCATCACTAATTTTGAGGCTTGCCCAGATAAGTTTTCCTTTGTGCCATTAAATAAAGCGGTAACATAATCCAAAATATTTTCTGAAATAATACTGTTCTGTGTTGATATACCCACTAATTTAAATTGAATATCACTTCTAATCTCTAGCATAGAAACGAGCCCTAATGGTCCATTAATCTCTGAATTAATTAACATTAAGGTATGAGTATCCGATTCCAATTCAAGTTCGTTTAATAGAGACAAACCTGCTAGAAGATCTTTTTGTGCTCGTTGAATTTCAAACTTTCTTGTTTTTAAAACTAAATCAAATAACGAGCGCGAGACTTGATAGGACAGAGTATTCCAACGATATGCAACCTCTAAAGATTCATGCTGATTATCAAGCTGTTTTTCTTCAAAGTAATCAAGAATGGATGAAATTTTACGATCAATTTGAGAATTTAACTGCAAATTTTTACTTTTTTGCTGATATAACGCTACTAACCCAGGCTCTAATACGGAGATGAGAGAGCTCATTTTCCCAAAAAACTCTTTATCCTGCATCGACTCTAAATCAATCCGTGTGATTTTTATCAGAGCATCCACTTCTTCATACGAGGTTCTTAATTTAGCAAGCGAGTTGGCATTAATAAGCTCGCGGCTATATGAAGACAAACTTGTTACATGTAGCTTAAGTCTCGATAAAATTTCAAAGTTAGGCACGATCGTTTTTTCATTGTATTCCGCATTTTTCTGAAACATATTCAAACGATCAAACGCAATTACACTTATTGAAATTAAACAAATCACAATAAGAAAGAAACCAAGCCCAATTTGCCAACTAATACGATAAAACCGCTTATGACTCTTATTGAATGGCATATTCAGTTGATTCCCTCAAGGTCAACTCGGGTTAATCGTCCATCAATCTTAGGAGAAACTGAGCCAGACGCCTCTATGTAATAAATAACAGCACTCCAAACAAACGGATCTTCCAAGGGGTAATGCTTCGTTTTTTTACCAAGAAATACATTATAGTTATCACCACCTTCATGTAAGAAATCCCTTGTCGCTAAGGTGTAGCTCTCTTTCGTTAACGGTTCACCTGCTTTCGTAATAGAAAGCACTCGATCACCTATAGGTCTATTTAAATCATAAATAACTTCAAAACCAGAAATATGCAGAAATCGCCCCGATAATTCGCCCACAGCACTAAGAGAATGCTCCATCGCTTGTTTTAATTCCGCTGGCGATATATCAAATACCCTTACTTTACCACCGAAAGGCAGCTCATTTTGAATGTCTTTTCGAGTAAATACAGTCCCTGCACTGTAGTGCTTATAACCTCTTATCGAGCCACCATTAATAACAGCAAAATCAGTATCTCTTATCGATCTCAAAGCATCAGCAAACAAATTCCCTAAAGCATTTTCCTCTGTCCTCACACTCAACCTTAAAGAATTTACTGGAGTAAGCAGAGTACCAACCTCTTGATTTAATACGATAGAAAGGCGATTAATATAATTATCAACCACTTTACTCACCTTAATACTTTCCTCAAAACCTGAGTAATCAATCACTTCTGCCGTTGAAAGCTTATTATCTGAATTAAGCTGTATTTTGATCAACTCTCCGTCATTCCCCCCTCCTTTTGCAAATAATGGAGAGCCTGAGAAGTCCACTTCATCTTTATCTTCAACAGAGACAAGCACTAGGTCTACAAACGCCATTTCTGAAATGTCATATTCAATAGCAAGATCACTACCGACAACAGAAATCACTTTGTCAGCCCCTTTTTGTCTTAATCTATTGGCTAACTCTTTCATTTCATACAAAGGAGGCCTAACAAACGCCTGGCCCTGCAAATAGCGAACATTGACCGTCGTAGACATAATCATTATGACGCCGATAGAAAGACCATCCTTTTCCGTTAAAAAATACGAATAGGTTCCTTCTATTTGATCCATAGTTCTCATATCACGGACATTCGACAGTATCATTGGAAAGCTGGCTTCTTCCGTTCTTAAAGACAATGCGTCTAAGCCTTTGGCAAACTCTCTTTGATTAACCATAAAGGCATCCGTCTCCATAACATTTAATATATCAATCATATGAGCACCCTTGTCATAAACAGACAGCGCATTAGGAAATAAGCTATCGCCTCCATGAATAAATAAGACGCTTTCATCCGATTCTTTTTTTAATGTTTCTATATATCCAGCAAGATTCGTTATGCCTCTCCCTTTGTCATCTTGAAAAATATCAGGGATATTGGAGGTGAAGAGTAAGGTGACTGCAGACGCAGGTCTAGGAAGCAGCAAAGTACTTAAAGAAATGATTAATAATAAAGAATTTGAAACTTTCATACAGAACCTGTAGCACAAGCTAATTCTTGTGGCTTTATCCATTAAGCGAAAATAGAAGTTTATTCAAAGTAAGTGTAACTTGTTTTAGCCGTTCATCAAGGAAAGAAGTATTATTCTACTGTTTGATTGCATTATAAAGACATAAAAAAAGCCGCTTTCAATTACTTGAAAACGGCTTCATTGAGAGACACTATATTATTTAAAAGTACGTTGGCGCACTTTTTCTAGACGTTTTAAAATAGCATCTAAGCGCTCAGGTTTAACCATAAACTCTTGAAAACCTTTCATGCCTTCTTTAGCCATATTTGGATTAGTATCTCGATCATAGAATTGAGCCGTACCATCCGCTTCATTTAGCATTTTCACACCTTTATTTAGGAAATAGTTATCCGGTGCTTTAGCGTCTTTATGAGGAGGAATTTGTAACAAGGCCTTGTTAACCAAAGTTTGATTCTCAGCTCTTGCCATAAATCTCAAGAACTTACGAGCATCTTCTTTATTACTTGCCTTCGCTGGGATGTGGATGGTATCCATTGGAGCATCTTCGGCCACATCAACAGCAGGGTCAATAATTGGGAATTGGAAGAAGCCCATTTTTCCATCTAACTCAGCAGGAAAGTTTGGTGTAATGAAGTTACCAATTAGGTACATCGCGGCTTTACCATTGTACATAAATGGCTGTGCTTCTTGCCAAGAATAGGAAGAATGGTTTTCTAGGTAATAACCTGGTTCAACCATTTGCTTCCAGTTTTCAAATGTCTTACGAACACGATCATCTGTATAAGGGATCTTGCCATCCATTAAATCAATATGGAACTTCAAACCGTTTGTACGCATATTGATATAATCAAACCAACCCGCCGCAGTCCAAAGATACTTTGTACCAATCGATACTGGAGCGATATCATTTGCTTTCAATGTCGCACTCGCCGCTAAAAACTCGTCCCACGTTTTTGGCTCAGCAATACCGTATTGTTCAAAGATATCTTTGCGATAGTAAACGCCCCATTGATAATAAGTATATGGAACACCCCATTGTTTATCATCAATCGTCATTGCAGGTTTCGCTGTCGGCATTACATCATGTAATTTTTCCTCATCCCAGATATCACTCACGTCTTCTAGAAGCCCACGCTCAACAAATGTTTTCATACGGTTTCCCGCATACCAAAACACAAGATCTGGTGGTGATGTTGCCAACCAGTTACGAATCGCGGTTTTATAACCTTCTTTATCGTATAGGTTATATTTCACTTCTACGTCAGGATTCTCAGCTTTGAATTTAGTTACAATTTCTTCAAATGCTTTTTTGGGTGCTGGATCCGCTTGGTCAGAGTTAATAACTAATGTACCAGCTTGTGCTGATGCCATCATAGTTGCTAATACGGTACCTGCGATCAAAGATTGAATTTTTTTCATGCTTTAGGAGCCCTCTCTTTTTCTTATTAAAATGGAACTAAGTTTCAGTATTAAACAGAAAATCACTTTCGTCAACAAATCAAAAGCAATTAATGTCATTTTTTGACTATTTTTTGTTCTTCTCTTGCTCTTTTTTCCAAACGGCCACACCACACGACGCTAATTTAGCACCTCCAATCAAAGGCAAAGCCTTAGTTGGACGGAAAATTTGAGGTATTGAACTGTAGTTAAAGGCAAAAATAAGATCTCCCCTTTGTCGAATACGTATCCCTTTAGGAAGGAAGTAAGGAGCTAGATTGGCTTTTTCAGCTAGCCGACTCAGGCTTGCCTTCAATACCTTATTGTCAACGCAAGAACCAAGGTAATAACGTTGACCACTACCAACTAATACAGGATCACCCGTGCTATCTTGTAACAACACAGGCAATTCTGTTTTAAATTGCTCATGCCAGTGCTTCAGCATGCCTTCACCCCAGAGACCATTCACGTGCAACGGCATGTGTTCAGGCAAAGCATCAACACGCTCAACCGTTAACGGCAATAGTTTCGCCAACGGACCTGGAGGTAAATTTTCAGGTATCTGATAGCTTTCTGTCTTACTACCAGATCTAGGCCCTACTAATAAAACCCCTTTATAGCTTTCAAGACGACTTGTTAGCTCTGGGGACACATAAGATTGTGCCGGTAAGACCAACATCTGATAATGGTCAAACTCCGCTTTAGAAGAAATAATATCCACACTTAAGCCGAGTTCTCTTAATGCTTCATACATTCGATAGCACCAGAACAGATAACGATATGCTTTGGATTGAGGCTGTATATCTAAAGACCAGCAAGCATCATAATCAAACATTAAGGCCACCGAGCCAGCACTAGGTAAAGACACTAAAGCGTCTACATCCACCCCTAACTCACTCGCTAAACGCTTAACTTCCGTCGCAACCTGTTCCGCTTCTGCGGCCGCTTCAGCATACTCACCATTAGGCCTCAGCAAACCAGCATGCATTTGCTCTTGCGCAAATGGCGCCTGTCTCCAACGGAAATAAGACACCATTTCAGCCCCATGAGAGAAAGCCTCCCATGTCCATAAACGAACAGCACCATCCGCTGGGGACGGGTTATGGGGAGCCCAATTCACCGGTCCAGGCTGTTGCTCCATAATCCATAGGCGACCTTTGCCACAACCTCGATATAAATCGTGATGAAAAGCACCAAAATCAGGATGGCCTGTTCGGAGGTATTCATGTTTCTCTGTCGCAGTGTAAATGTCTTCTTGATCAAGAAAACCTAAAGGATAAGTATCCCAACTGGCAACATCTAAGTCTTCACCCACTTTATGATGATCAAAAGCGGTGAAAAAACCCATATAGTTATGCACTAGATCACGACCGCTTGCATACTGTCTTAAGATGTCGACTTGTAAGCGATTATACGCGACCACTTGATCAGAACAGCATCGTTGAAAATCCAAACGATGAGAAGGATTGGCTTCCGTTACAGTGAGGTTGGGGAGTTCAACTTCATCAAAAGAGCGATAATCCATGCTCCAAAAAACATTACCCCATGCCTTGTTTAATGCATCAATATTTTGGTATTTTTCCGCTAACCAAAAACGAAAAGCACGTAAGTCCGCGTCTCCATAACTTAGAATCGTATCATGGCACCCAAACTCATTATCCGTTTGCCATGAAACAATCGCGGGATGCTGGCCGTAACGTTCAGCCATCATGGTTACCATTCGACGACATTCCTCCCGATATTCCAAACTGGCAAAGGTATAATGGCGACGCGAACCAAATCCTCTAACACGACCCTGTTCATCTTTCGCCAACATAGAAGGGTGCTTATCCACCAGCCACTTAGGAGGAGTTGCTGTTGGCGTTCCCAAGATCACCTTTAATCCATGTTCATGCAGCACCGCCAGCGATTCATCCAACCATCGCCAATTAAATACCTCGGGCTCAGCTTCTATCGTGCTCCAGCTAAACTCGCCTATTCGAACGTATTCGATACCAATTTTTTGCATTGCTTGTGCATCTTGAACCCATCTCTCTCTGGGCCAGTGCTCAGGGTAATAACAAACACCTAATTTCATTTTCTATGCTCCCGCAAACGCCTGTCCAGGCGCACCTGCAACATCCACTTCAATCGCCACCACATGCCCCGCTAAAGAGGATGCCTCCAGCTCTGTTTCATTCATATCGACGCTGGCAGAGGTAATGAATAAAGTTTTTCCATTAGCGCCTCCAAAGGCACAGCTGGTCGGTTTTGCAAAAGGCAGCTCTATAACCTGCAATATCTCACCTTGTGGGCTATAACGTACAACGCGGGAGCCATCCCATTGTGCATTCCAAAGACACCCCTCAACATCAATAGCGGATCCATCAGGCCCCATACCAGCAGGCGTTTTCAGAAAAGCCTCTTGGTCTCTTATGTCTGTAAATTCAGCGGATGAAAACGCATGTACAGCCCCTTTCATCGAATCACCAAAATAAAACACATCTCGACTTTCATCCCAAGCCAGAGTATTTGCAATACCAATACCATCGAGCATTTTTTGCTTTTCACCTGTTGCCAAGACTTTCCAAAGCCTCCCCGTCAGTGAGGTTTCTGCATCATCCATAGTGCCAACCCATAAGCTCCCGTTAGCATCACACTTAGCATCATTACTGCGGTTACCAGGGATATCCTCGTCCAGTTTACACAAGTACGCTAAGACGCCTGTCTCTTTATCTAAATACGCCACACCATCGGCAAGAGTAACCAACAACCTATTACTTTGTGTCGTAAACACGGCCGATACTTTTTGGGGAAGCGTCCAATGGGTGTATTGCCCCGTTGTTTGATTCCAACACCAAACTTGGCAAGCAGGAATATCTACCCAATACAGAGATTGTTCCGCGTCACTCCAAAAAGGACCTTCGGCCAAATGATGTCGTTGCTGGCTGATTTGAGTTACGGTTGTCGTCATTACGATCTCTCTTTCCACGCCGCGGCAAACGCCAAAGCATTTAGGCGAGTTTGCTCGACAGATTGCCCTTTTTTATACAGGGCGGAGCCTAAACCAAACCCTCGCGCACCAGCATCAAGATAATCACCCACATTATCAGGAGAAACGCCTCCCACAGGGCATAAACGAACTTCTTTTGGCACCACGGCTCCCATGGCTGAAATCACTTTTAAAGACGGCAACGCTTCGGCTGGAAATATTTTTAACGCATCAGCACCAGCGTGAATAGCCGCAAAGGCTTCCGTCACGGTAAAGAACCCTGGCATAGTGTATAAACCTGCGGCCTTGGCGGCGCGAATGATTTCTGGATCCGTATGAGGAGCCACCATCAAACCTGCTCCCGTTGCGATTAACTGTGCCAACTGCTCCATAGTCAAAACAGTACCTGCACCGATGAGCGTGTTTTCTCCATAAGCCTCTTGCAAAAGGCGAATACTTTCAAATGGGTTTGGCGAGTTTAATGGCACTTCTATTATACGAAAGCCAGCGTCAATCAGGACTCGACCATGTTCTAGCACTTCGCTTGGCTCAATGCCTCGCATAATGGCTACCATCGGAAGTTCTTGCATCATTGCTTCAAAAGAATGTGTCATCAGTTTGCAACTCCTGTTAAAGGTAAAGAATGTTGTTGATTCGCCGCCATATACTTCAAACCTCGTATACTGGCTTCGCTGGCATCTAGAAACTCACTACGTAATCCATGAGCCGCTAAGGCAAGAGCATAGCGTTCACTTAAATTATGACTGCCAATTAAGAGAACGCTGGTTTGACTAGGCTGTAAGGCAGCTAAAATATCTTTAACATCAGTTCCGATAACCACCCCAGATAAATAGTCCCTTCCTTCTTCCGCCGTTAATTCACCACATACGACGCGACTACGAGTACTAAATAAATGATGTAAAAAACCACCCATAGTTAAGCTGGTTGCAACGCCTTTATTAAACGCATCTGTATGTAATACATTAGAAGAAGGCAAGCCTTTCACTAAACTAGAGTCGTCGTTTAAGCGTGCGAAAATTTCTCCAGACAGTGTAGTAGAAAACTGCTGTATTCCTCCGTCTTCAATCTGTACCCATTTACAATGGGTTCCTGGCATACAACACAGAGGGTTTTCACCTTCTCGTCCCTGAGATGCTAACCAATCTAATGCCCCCAATAGCTGAGTTTCTTCACCACGAATAACATCATGGTACCCATGAATACCTAACCCTTGAATACCAGGCACAATGGCCACTGGACAGGGCAATGCAGTACTTAACCAATGGAGGTGATCCGCTAAAGACGGCAGTGTTATAGGACAAGATTGATAAGGTACCTCTTGCCAACCGCCTCGACTTCCTACCATACCGGCCATATACACAGGTAAATCGGCACGTACCCAATCTCCTAACAAGGTTTTTAAGACTCCTTCAAACTCATCACTATCAAGCGACAACATGCCTTTTTCACTTTGCTTTTGAGCTTGAATGTCTCCATATTGATCGACAAGAAATGCACGTAAATTCGTAGTCCCCCAGTCGATGGCAATAAACAGAGGTCGACTATTTTCAGATGAATCCATTAGACACGCCCTCCGTCGACGACTAAGTTTTGCCCAGTAATCATCCGACTATCATCAGAGCCCAAAAACAGAATTAAATCAGCCACATCAGAAGGCTGCATTTTTTCCTTCAACGCTTGTTGCTGCATCAACTCAGCCTCCGCTTCAGGAGTCAGCCATAATTGTTTTTGCTTTTCTGTCATAACCCAACCCGGCAAAACCGTATTTACACGTATTTTATCTCGACCTAATTCACGAGCTAACGCTTTTGTTAAGCCTGAAATAGCCGCTTTTGCCGTCACATAACCCGGATACCCCTCTAACCCTAATAACCAAGAGTTAGAACTCATATTAATGATACTGCCACCCCCTGCTTTCGCCATTGCTGGGGCTACCGTTTGCGCGGCAAACACATGATGTTTTAAATTAACCGACATACAGGCATCAAACTGCTCTGATGTCATACTCGATAAGGTGTGACGATGATCGTTAGCGGCATTATTCACTAAAATTCGTATCGCCCCCCACTCAGCCATACGAATCTGAATGGTCTTTTGTAAGGTCTCAATATCGGTTAAATCCACATAACTAAAATGCGCCTGTAAACCTTGGTGCAGCAACTCATTTGCTAAAACCTCCCCTGCGGTCTTATCAATATCAAAGAAACTAACGGGGCACCCCTGTTGAGCAAGAGACCTCACTAGGGCTTCACCAATTCCGGACGCACCTCCACTCACGAGAGCATGACGCCCGGCAAGACTAGAATAAGTCGTATCTGTCATTAGTGAGACTCCCTACTAACCGTTGAGCCACTGCTGCCCACTAGGAAATCAAGATCGGCACCTTCATCAGCTTGCATAACATGATCAATATACAATTTGGCATAACCACGCTTATATTCACTTTCTTCTGGCACCCAAGCCTCTTTACGACGGGCCATTTCTTCATCCGATATATGCAGATGCAAGCCTCTACCTTCCACATCTAGAGTGATTTCATCACCATTCTGCACTAATGCTAGGGGGCCACCCACAGTCGATTCTGGAGCCACGTGCAAAACCACTGTGCCAAAAGCCGTACCACTCATTCGAGCATCACTGATACGAACCATATCCGTAATCCCTTGTTCCAGTAGCTTACTTGGTAATGCCATATTGCCCACCTCTGGCATACCTGGATACCCTTTTGGACCGCATCCTTTTAGCACCAAAATAGAATCTTTATCGACCTCAAGTTCTGCCGTATCAATACGCGCCTTGTAATCTTCAATATTTTCAAAAACAACCGCTTTCCCTGTATGTTGTAACAACGCAGGAGTCGCTGCACTGGGTTTAATAATCGCGCCTTGAGGCGATAAATTACCGCGCAAAACGGCAATCCCTGCATTTTTACGTAGTGGTTTATCTAACGGTAAAATGACGTCTTCATTAAAACATTCCGCGCCTTCAGTAATCGTTCCAAGGCTTTCTCCCAAGACCGTATTCGCTGACATATCAAATTCATGACTTAGGCGCTGAATCAATGCGGGAAAACCGCCGGCATAATGAAAATCTTCCATTAGATACTGTCCGGATGGCATGAGATTCACTAAACATGGGATTTCAGCACCGATACGATCCCAATCTTCCAATGTCAGATCAACACCAATCCGCCCGGCAATGGCCAATAAATGCACAACGGCATTCGTCGACCCCCCAATGGCGGCATTGGCACGAATGGCATTTTCAAACGCCGATTTAGTTAAGATATCTGACGGTTTTAAATCTTCTTTAACCATCTCTACAATACGAGAGCCAGTTAAATGAGCAAGCGCTTGACGGCGAGCATCTACCGCAGGCAAGGTACCGTTTTCTGGTAACGACATACCTAACGCTTCCACTAAACAAGACATCGTTGAGGCCGTTCCCATTGTCATACAAGTGCCTCGAGATCGAGACATTCCCGACTCCGCTCTCATAAACTCATCCAAGGACATTTTTCCACCGCGAACCGCTTCACTGAATTTCCAAACATCCGTTCCGGAACCAATATCTTTACCACGATACTTACCATTCAGCATGGGACCAGACGACACAACAATCGTTGGCAAATCAACCGAACACGCGCCCATCAACTGCGCCGGTGTTGTTTTATCACAACCGCCTAAAAGGACCACACCATCCATACCATAAGCACGCATGGACTCTTCTACATCCATACTCATTAGGTTACGAAACAACATGGCCGTCGGCTTCATTTGGGTTTCCCCAAGAGACATGACGGGGAATTCTAAGGGCACACCACCCGCTTCCCAAACACCACGTTTAACGTATTCCGCCAATTCACGTAAATGGGCATTACAAGGGGTCAGTTCACTCCAGGAATTACAAATACCAATAATTGGACGACCGTCAAAACTATGGTCTGGATATCCTTGATTTTTCATCCAACTACGGTGGATAAAGCCATCTTTATCTAGTTTTCCATACCATTGTTGGCTACGTAGTGCTTTCTTTTTTGTGTCTTTTGGATCTGTCATTTAATTTTTCTCCGTAGCCGGAACGGCTTGAATAGTCAGCAAAATAAGTGCTTCGGGGTCAATAATAGGTAACTGCAAACCGATATTGCTCAAGGTTGCTCCATTTAATGTCAAAGACTGCTCCCACCATGCGGGGAGGGCTTTCATCAAATGTCCTCCTAAAGTACTGTGCTCTAAAATGGTTATTTCATAAGTTTGTTCTGCAATTAGTCCAGGAAAACGAACCGGTAATGGCTGTGCTTGCTTAGGCATAGCCAACTGTGAATAGACTGCAAACCCCGATACACCTTCTTGGTCTAGAGCCCACTGAGTTTGAGCTCGGCCATCGGCACTTGGTAATCGCCAATTGCGTCCTGTATGGGAGAGATTTCTTAAGGTTTTATAATGGGATAACCAACGAGTTAACGTTTGCTTCTGTTCCGCGTTGGCATCCAGCAAGTTCCACTCAATCCCTAAATGCCCCAACATGGCTGTACCCGCTCGAAAAGCCACATCGTGCCTTCGGCTCGTTGTGTGGCTTTGATCCGGACCAATATGGGCCCCCATCACTTCCGGTGGAAAAAAATAACTAAAGCCCCGTTGGATAGCGCTGCGCTCCAAAGCATCGTTACAATCGGAAGCCCAAAACCGCTTAGTATAATTTAAAATACCAAAGTCAACGCGTGCGCCACCAGAGGCACAACTTTCAATTTCTAGTGCAGGAAAGGCGTCATTTATTTCTTTAAGCAAACCGTATAACGCCAGAACCTGTGCATGCGCTTCAGGGTGAATATCACTACCTGGCTGCGTATATTCTCGATTCATATCCCATTTAACATAATCAATAGGGTATTCCGATAACAGACTAAATAAACGTTCGCGAATGTATGCGTAAGCTTCTGGATTCGCAAGGTTAAGTACCAATTGATAACGACCTAACACCGCGTCATATTGTGGTAACTGCAACGCCCACTCAGGGTGCTCTCTGAATAAGTCCGAATCAGGATTCATCATTTCTGGCTCAAACCAAAGCCCGAACTCCATACCTAAATCTTTTACATGCTGTATTAAAGGCATTAACCCATTTGGGTATTTTTTGCTATCTACAAACCAATCTCCTAAAGCAGCTTGTTCATGATTTCGGCCTTTAAACCACCCATCATCTAGGATATAACGCTCCACCCCTACTTCTGCTGCCGCATCCGCAAGCGCTTTTAATTGCTCAAGATCGTGTTCAAAATAAAACGCTTCCCAAGTATTTAAATGTACAGGTCTTGGTTTTGAAAGCTGTAAACGAGTACGTGCTTCTCTATGAAAAGCCTGACTCATTGCATTCAAACCTTGATCACTGACATTCGCTAGAAACTCAGGAGTGGTTATAGAGGCGTTCGGCTGAAGCACAATTTCTCCAGGGAGATACAAGGCTTCGGCTTGAATAAATCGATGCCCTAAAATGGTGTAATCTGCTTTTAACCTGTGGTTACCTGACCATGCAAGGTGCGCCCCAATGACACGGCCCTTGAGTTCGTCAAAGCCCTCCTCACCGACGATAACGCAAGGAAAATTCGCATGTGAATTCCGCCCTTGGCGATTTTCTTGCAACCATGTGGATTGCCAGCTAGAGCGTTCTTGCTGAAACTCTTGGCACCAACGACCATAAAAGCCCATGCGTTCAGTAAAGTACTCAGGCACAGGTAGAGTGCAAGCTAAACGTTCTACATTAACCTGAGTGGTGCCGTTATTTGTTAAGGTGATTTTTTGAGATAGAACGCCCGATTCTAACAGCGCAATATTAAGACAGACAGCCAACTCAGCCACGGTATCACTCAAATACACACTAAAACCGAGGTTCTGTTCCACCACCTTATCAAGAGACCAGACAGCCGCCCACGCGGGTCTATCTAACGCAGTCACCTCAACAGCGGGCGATTGCAACCAGCCACGCCCCGCTTCTGGTAATAAACTCAACCTAGGCGGTTCCTCAAGCATGGCTTGTGGCACACCAGACTGCATTGCAAGATACAAATTGGCCGCCTGCGTATCTAATGGCAGCGCCAGACCAAAGTACACCAGTTCGGGCGCACCCTTTTCTGGACAAGCTAATATCAATGTTTTACCGGCTTTATCCTGTCGATAAAACCCAGTATTTGCCAATACGGCCATTCTGTATTACCCCTTCGTCGCGCCAAGCGTTAAGCCAGCAATAAAATGTTTTTGCATCGCAAAGAAAAGCACTACAGGTGGCAGTGCAGCAATAATAGAACCCGCTGAGATAAGTTGCCAAGAGGCTAACCACTGACCTTTAAGCGCACTGATACCGGCGGTTATAGGGCGAACTTCATCACTTTGAACCAATACTAATGCCCAGAAATAGTCATTCCAGATAAAAGTAAAAATCAATACCGATAATGCCGCCAATGCAGGACGAACTAATGGCAAAACAACATACCAAAAAATCTTCCATTCACTGACTCCTTCCACTCTAGCCGCTTCAATTAATTCATCAGGCAGAGCGACAATGAAGTTACGCATAAACAAGGTACAAAACCCAGTTTGGAAGGCGATATGGAACAGGATTAAACCGGTTGCAGAATCATACAGCCCCATATCAATGGTCAAATCACGTACAGGAATCATCAAGATCTGGAATGGCACAAAGTTACCAGCAATAAAAGTGGCAAACAGAGCGACAGACCCCTTGAACTTGAATTTAGCCAAGGAATAACCTGCAAGCGTAGATAACGCCACAGCGCCAGCCACCGCAGGCACGGTAATCAGAATAGAGTTCATTAAATACTTAGCCATGGGAGTGGCTTGAAAAACCTGAACATAGTTTTCAATGATCATCCATTCACTGGGAATCCCCCAATAGTTACCCGCATTGATGTCTGCAACGGATCGTGCGGATGTTAATAGCACAGCGGCCATAGGCAATAGCCACAACAACAAGGCGATCCATATAGCCACTCGATAACTGATGTTTGCTGGGGCCGATAATTTTTCAATTGGTGTTGGAAACATTAGGCTTTCTCACTCTTCAGCATGCGCCACAAGAAGTAGGCAATATAAATATCCATAATCAAGAACAATACAGTCGCAATAGCGGCACCATAGCCAGCGCGATAATTAAAGATCGACTGCTCGTACATGAAATACGCCAATACATTAGAGCTACCGAATGGTCCACCGCCAGTCATGGTCGCCACTAAGTCGAAACTACGCAGTGCACCAATGACAGTCACCACAATAGCAATAAAGGTTGCAGGACGAAGTTGAGGCAAAATAACGTGCCACAGCATTTTCCAACCATGCGCTCCATCCAAACGAGCCGCTTCTATTTGATCGGGACTGAGATTATTTAACCCTGTGAGATATAAGATCATACAATAGGCAATCTGAGGCCAAAGACCCGCCGCAATGATGCCGAATGTGACCCAATTCTCATCGGACAGAATCGCCACAGGCTCAAACCCCATACCAGTCCAAACAATATTGAAGAGACCGTATGTTGGATCATAAAACCATGAAAACACTAAGCCGATAACAACTTGAGAGATAACAAAAGGAAAGAAAAACATAGACTTAACAAGTCGTATGCCCATTACCTTTTGATTCAAAAATAATGCGATTGCTAAACCCAAAGGAGGGGCAAGCATATAAAAAACCATCCAATAAATGTTGTTTTTTAATGCAACCCAAAACTGTTCATCGGCAAATAACTCAATGTAGTTATCCAAGCCGATAAAGGTTTTTTCACCTAACCCATCCCATTCATACAAGCTGAGCAAAATGCTCTGTACGATGGGCAGAATGACATAAACAGAAAACATGATAACCGCTGGCGCTAAAAAGAGCATCGGCATCCACTTTTGCTGTTTGCTATGCATTTTCTGCATGGCCCTACCACCTCTTATTCTTATTTGTTTTATGTATTTAAATGCGTGTCTTGCTTGACAGCCACATCAGACTATAAAATAATGGAACATAGTTTCGATTTTTGCAACAAATAAAAAATAACAAATTGCTAATAACTGTATTTGGGTAGTTTTAGTTTACTGTGTAACCACACCACGTATGTATTTCCAATAAATACATGAGAAAATGAGGCTATACCCTTTCTTAGACAGTTAAAAATAGGAGACGTACATGACTGAAACCAATACCAAAAGCGGTGGTTCGTCACTCAGCAAAGCACTAACGATATTAAAAGAGGTCTGTTGCACGAATACACCTCTTAGATTTGCCGATTTAGTGGAACGCTCCGAATTACCTAAGGCAACCACACATAGAATCCTGTCTACCTTGACAGAAGAAGGTCTCGTACGTTTAGACGATCATTCTCAGCTGTATCATCCTGGTTACGGCTTGTTAGAACTCGCACATAAAGCGTGGTCTACCTTAGATATACGCGATATCGCAGCAGATCAAATGCGTGAACTTTGGAAAGAAACGGGAGAAACCATTCACTTAGCGGTCTTAGATCGCGGGGATGTTATCTATATTGACAAACTGGAAAGTCAAAAAAGTTTGCGTTTGTTTTCCGCCGTCGGGAAAAAAGGCCCCGTTTATTGTACGGGTGTCGGTAAGGCATTAGCCGCTTTTTTACCTGAAGCACAGTTACAAGAAATTATCGCGACTCAAAGCTTTATTAAACACACAGAGACAACCCTTAATAGCGAAGAAAAACTCCGAGAAGATTTAATTCGCATTAGAAAGTCAGGTATTTCACTTGACTTACAAGAGCATGAAGAAGGCATTCAATGTGCCGCTTCCACTATCTTCAACTATCGTAATGAACCAATTGCAGCCCTAAGTATTACTGCACCAGCATTTCGAGTAGATGAGGATCGTTTCCTACATTTCCAACAGCGCATAAAAGAAGCCTGCGCGGAAATATCATCAAGAATGGGGGCACAGCCTCTCACTGAAAATCAGGACTGAGATTACTATGGCGACCATAAAACTAACAAATGTCATTAAACGCTTTCACGATATCGAAACCATTCATGGGGTAAATCTAGATTTAGAAGACGGTGAGTTTGTCGTTTTCGTCGGCCCATCAGGCTGTGGTAAATCCACTCTATTGCGTTTGATTGCAGGCTTAGAAGAGATTACTGACGGCACACTTGAAATTGATGGACAAAACATGAATGACGTTGCTCCAGCTGATCGCGGTGTCGCCATGGTATTCCAATCCTATGCTCTTTATCCTCATATGACAGTCGAAGAGAATATGAGTTTTGGCCTTCGTATGACAGGAGGAGACCCTGAAGTTATTAAGAAACGTGTCTCTCATGCGGCCGATATTCTTCAATTAGGCCCTCTTCTTGACCGTAAACCGAAACAACTTTCTGGAGGTCAGCGCCAACGTGTTGCCATTGGTCGCGCTATTGTTCGTGAACCAAAAGTATTTTTATTTGATGAACCATTATCCAACCTAGACGCCGAACTGCGTGTTGATATGCGAGTACAAATAGCAAAATTGCATAATCAGCTTTCTGCAACTATGGTTTATGTTACTCACGACCAAGTCGAAGCCATGACACTAGCAGACAAAATTGTCGTCCTACGTGCAGGTAATATAGAGCAGGTTGGCTCTCCAATGGAACTTTATCATAACCCGGCAAATGAATTTGTGGCCGGTTTTATGGGATCGCCCCGTATGAATTTTATGGAAGCTAAGGTAACCGCAATCGATAATGCCGATATGATCACCATTGAAGTGGCAGGTCAGCAGATTAAATTAAAAGCCGATACAACACAGGTTTCTGTGAACGAAAAAGCTTCCTTAGGTCTTAGACCTGAGCATTTAACGACCTTTAATGAAGAGTCTGGTATTGCCCTTGATATTGAAATCGATGTGGCTGAACACCTAGGTGGATTAAGCTACTTATATGGTAACTGCCATGGGCAAAGCCTAACGATTGAAGTTTCGGGTCAAGACTTAAGCCGTCATGGTGATGTGCTAAAAATTGGCGCTAAGTTATCAGACTGCTACTTATTTAATAGTAAGGGTCAAGCATTGGTTCAACGACCAGTCCCAACCCGTTAGAAAGTAAATTAGACCGCTGCTCATTAGTATCTTACTGTATTAAATTCTCTAAAGAGCAGCGGTTTATTCGATCCTAAATAATAAAAACAGGGCCTAATCACCCAATAATATTAAGCATATCATTGCTTTTAGGAGGAAAAGTGAAATTGACTGTAGCCAATAGAATGATTCTCGGGTTTGGTATTTTATTTTTGTTAATGCTATCCCAAGCGCTAACCGCCTTCCTATCGCAAGAAAGTGTCCAAACAAAACAAGATTACCTACTGAATGAATTACTGCCAATTCAAACTAATATTAATCATTTATCCCAGCGTTTACTGCAAGCTAATAAATCCACCATGCAACACCTTTCCACAGCAAGTGCAGAAGACAGATTGGCTATAGAAGACGAGTTTGACAAAATTAGAAATCAATTCCATGATGCCAAAGACCTTATCCAAAAAGAGTTACAAGGGTTTCCAACATTATTACCTTTATTTGAAAGCGTTATCTCTCCATCTTCAGATAGCTTTCAGTTTAGCCAACAACTGATTCAGCAAAATAACCTGAAAATCACACAACAACAGGAACTCTTACTTGCATTGGATGCGTTTAAAGAAGAGTGGGAGTTTTACAAAACCGATATTGAAGACTTAAATCTTGAACTAAGTAGTAATGAGGCCCAGTCGGCCCGTTTCAGCTTTCAGTTTCTTACCCAAACCCTAGGAGAATTTAACGCCGACATTAATATTACCCTGGCGATCAAAGACCAATTTGACTTAGATCGAGTTCTATCTTTACAACATGATCGATATGAGACAGCCCTAAACACCGCCAGCGAGTTTGGAGACTTTGAATTTATCATCATGGATAAAATGCAGTTCTACCTCGACTTTCTGGATTTAACACTCAACAACGAAGCTGGCGTTTATGCGAAATTAATCCCTGTGATCAATCAGCAAGATCAATCTGCGCAGTTATTAGAACAATTAAACCGTTCTGTTAATGAGGCGGATAAAGGCTTCTCGGACTTATTAGATCAGGTGATGACCAATTCAAACACCATCCAATCTAACTCATTAGCAGAAAGACAGCAGAGCCAAGCCGTCCAGTTAGCTTTACTGATCCTCTCTATCCTCATTGCCGCTGGTATTGTCTATAGCAGTGTACAAAGTATTAAAAAGCCATTAAAGCTCATATTAGGCTCTTTAGAACGAATGACAGCAGGAGACCTTACTTGTGACTTAAGCATGAAAAATACGGATGAATTTGGCCTCATTGCCAAACAAATTACCGTTCTAAGGGACAATCTGATAAGCATCCTTAAAGAGTTATCCCGCGTATCCAATGAAGTATCACAAACGACCCAACAAGCGATCAAAAACAATCAACAAACACACCAACAGATAGAACATCAAAGACAAGAAAGTGCCAATATGAGTCAGTCTATCCAGCAGTTTACCCATTCTGCTCAAGAGGTGTCTAATAACGCGCAGATTAGTCTAAGTGAAGTAGAAAACCTCTACCAATTGGCCCAGGTCAGCAGTCAAAGCATAGGAGAAAATAAACTTTCAGCCAATCGTATGGAAGATGAAATCACCAATGCCAATCATGCCATTGAGTCTTTAACAAACGAAGTAGATGGGATAGGTACTATTGTTCATTCGATACAGGATATCACTTCTCAAACCAATTTATTGGCTCTTAACGCTTCTATAGAAGCGGCTCGCGCAGGAGAACATGGTCGAGGCTTCGCAGTCGTTGCCGATGAAGTCAGAGCGCTGGCGAATAGCACTCAACTTGCCACACAAGATATTGAAAATATTGTCTCTAAACTCAAAGAAAGTGTCCAAAGAGTGACCTCAAGTATGGAAACAACGCAAGGTGAAGCCACTTCAATGCTTAAGATAGCCAATACGATCGATGGCTCTTATGAAAAATTAACCTCTGCCATAGACCTAGTAGGCAACTCCAGCACTGACATTTCTAATGCCGTAATTACTCAGACCCAGATGGTGGAAGATCTTAATCGTAATATTGAACAGATAGTAGAGCTCGCGAATAAAATTGCACTTCAATCCAGTTCAAGCGGCGAACGTACTACAAAACTCACTAATCTCGTCGAAACTCAGCGCCAATTAGTTGGCAAATTCACTATCCAATGAAACGTTCAGTAATAGGCTTACCTAGATATAAGTAGCGCTAAAACAAGGATGTTTTTAGAGAAATAACCACCCATGTAATAAACGCCCCGGCATGAAAGCAAAGCTGCCAGCTATTATCAATCCGCCTAAATACAGTCCAATCATATTGCCTTTATGCCGTCTAATATTGCCATTCCGAGCAGCGAAATAAGCCGAGGGCACCCAATATAACACCAGAAAACTAAAAATATGTATAAGACCAAAATGATTCAATAGCCGTTCTCCTAGTTGCGCCTCCATGAATAAAGATGAGATTGCTGAGAGCAGCATAAGCACCATATAAATTCGACCAAACTGCTTATGTATTGATGTCCCTTTTCTAGTGAGCAATAAAAAGGTACCCATCAAAAAAGCAGGAGCTACAGTGGCTAAATGAAAATACGCTAAATACAAATACATCAAATCAGTCCCATTAAATACACATCAAACATAGCTAAAAACTACCGCGCCATTAGTTTTAATAAATTTTATTTTACTCATTCGCTGCGTTACTCTTATTCTATCTTAAATACAGAATTCACTTTCAAATTGAATACACTAAGAGGTAGTTTTATGTCTCGTTATACTATTTTTGGTCATGATGCTTGCGGTTTTTGTCGCCGAGCTAAACAATTATTAGACGAAAAAGGATTAGAATATCGCTATGTCGATATACATAAAGAAGGCATTACGAAAAGCGCGCTCTCACAACTGATAGGAAAAGACGTCCAAACGGTACCTCAAATATTTTTAAATAAAGGCTATATTGGTGGCTTTGATGACTTAACCGTGTCATTTTCGCAATAATTCTCACGACTATCTTTTTGCCCATACTCGGATTAAATTTAGCGTGTGGGCATGAAGTATAAACACTAACAAATTGATTTTTCTCATTAAAAAATAAAGCCGCGACACCTCTTCTCAATTCACTGTCTACTTCACAAGACTCCCCCAGTGAAAAAATTCATCATTCTTGCTCTCACTAAACTTTACAAACACCATAATTAGGCATTACATTCAAAGAAGGTACTACGGTGATCCTTAAGTACTACACTATGCTATCGACAAAATCGCTAGACATGATAATAAAAACAAGAAGGTCAATTATGAGTGATATTCACAAGACAGATGCGCCGATCGTGCATCGACCTATATTTGCGGACAGTACATCATTAACCCTACCGACTTTGCGAATTCTTCAAGAAGACGGACACCTCTACCCAGATGCAGAGCTACCTGATATTGATCAAACTCTAGCACTCAAGATATACGATACCTTCCTCTTTATACGAGCGTTAGATGAGCGCATGTTAGCCTCCCAACGACAAGGTCGTATCAGTTTTTATATGACAGAAACCGGCGAAGAAGCCGCGGACATTGGCAGTACTGCCGCCTTAAAAGACAACGACATGATCATGGCGCAGTATCGAGAACAAGGTGCGCTTGCATTTCGAGGGTTTACTCCAGACCAGTTTATGAACCAGATTTTCTCTAATGAGAAAGATTTGGGGAAAGGTCGCCAAATGCCTATTCACTATGGTTCTCACAAACTTCATTACATGACGGTGTCGTCTCCATTAGCTACTCAGTTACCTCAAGCCACAGGCTATGCTTATGCGCTAAAAGCACAATCAAAACCTAACTGTGTTATCTGTTATTTTGGTGAAGGTGCCGCTTCTGAAGGGGATTTCCATGCAGCTCTAAACATGGCTGGGGTATACAAGGTTCCGGTTATTTTCTTTTGTCGTAACAATGGTTATGCCATCTCTACACCTTCCAAAGAACAATTCGCAGGTGATGGTATTGCGCCTCGAGGCGTTGCCTATGGACTGAAAACCATTCGAGTAGATGGTAATGATGTATTAGCCGTATTAAAAGCCACTCAAGAAGCTCGAAAATTAGCGGTAGAACAACACCAACCAGTCTTAATAGAAGCCATGACATATCGACTCGGAGCCCACTCAAGCTCTGATGACCCAAGTGGTTACCGTAACAAAGAAGAAGAAGATGTTTGGCGTATCAAATGTCCTGTTACCCGCATGAAGCGCTGGTTAATCCTTCAAGGTTGGTGGGATGAAGAACAGGATGAAACACTGAAGCAGCAGCACCGTCAAACTGTGGTTGATGCCATGAAAAAAGGCGAAAAAGTCTCGCCTCCCGCACTAGATGATCTCTTTACTGATGTCTATGACTCCCTCCCTTGGAATTTGGAAGAACAGAAAGCCGCTCTCGAAGAGCATATTCGACGTTATCCGGAATCCTATAAAAAATCATCTTGGAGGTTTGGTCATGAGTAAAATGAATCTGTTACAAGCTATCAATAATGCACTCGATATTGCTATGACTAAGGACACAAATGCGCTTTGTTTTGGTGAAGACGTTGGCCATTTTGGAGGCGTATTTCGCGCGACCAGTAAGTTACAGGAAAAACACGGCAAAACACGTTGTTTTAATACTCCGTTAACTGAGCAAGGTATTTTAGGCTTTGCTAATGGTTTAGCCTCTCAAGGCACCACGGCCATTGCGGAAATCCAATTTGCTGATTACATTTTTCCCGCGTTTGATCAGATAGTGAATGAAGCTGCTAAATTCCGCTATCGTTCTGGCAATGAATTTAATGTAGGTGGTTTAACCATTCGGACGCCTTATGGTGGTGGTATTAATGGTGGGCTCTACCATTCACAATCACCTGAAGCCTATTTTACTCATACGCCTGGTCTAAAAGTGGTGGTTCCTCGTAACCCTGAGCAGGCAAAAGGTTTATTACTGGCTTCGATTCGTGATCCAAATCCCGTGTTATTTTTTGAGCCGAAAAAGCTCTATCGCTCATCCGTCGGTGAAGTACCTGATGAGGATTACGAACTGCCTCTTGGTAAAGCCGATATTGTAAGAGAAGGTTCTGACATTACCTTACTCGCGTGGGGAGCTCAGGTTGAAGCCATTGAACTGGCCGCTGATATGGCGGCAAAAGAGGGCATATCCTGTGAAGTTATTGATCTTCGCTCTTTACTTCCATGGGATAGAGACACAGTCGCTCAATCCGTGATGAAAACCGGTCGCTTACTCATCAATCATGAAGCGCCTAAAACTTCGGGGTTCGGTGCGGAGATTGCCGCCGCTATCCAAGAAACTTGTTTCCTCTATCTGGAATCGCCCATTGTGCGAGTAACGGGGTTAGACACACCCTTCCCTCTTGTTTTAGAGAAGGAATACATGCCAGATCATTTAAAAACGTATGAGGCCATCAAAGCATCTCTGGCTTTTTAAACCACTACTTTTTAAGTATTAACTTAGAAACGCACGTTTTTACACTTTTACGAGGAAACAGAAAATGAAAATTGATTTTATTCTCCCGGATATCGGTGAAGGCATTGTTGAATGTGAATTAGTCGAATGGCAAATCACTGAAGGCCAAGAAGTTCAAGAAGATCAATCTGTTGCGGATGTGATGACAGATAAAGCCCTGGTAGAAATCACGTCTATGTATACAGGTCGCATCAGCAAACTGTATTACGCTAAAGGCGAGATAGCTAAAGTACATCAGCCTCTTTTTGAAATTGAAGTGACCGATGATGGTGAACAGAACCAATCAGAGCCAGAACCGCTACCAGTAGATGAAGTAAATACATCTACTGGTAGCACAGCAGACGAAAAGCAGGATGTCTTAAATAATGAGCAAGGCCTTATCTCATCGAGTAATGAGAAAGCGGTTGCCAGCCCAGCGGTCAGACGTTTAGCCCGAGAATGCGGTATAGACATCCATCAAGTGAAAGGCTCAGGTAAAAATGGCCGCGTCTATAAAGAAGACATTGAAAGCCATCAGACATCTTCATCGGAACAAATACAAACAGTCTCTCATATTTCAGCGGCAGTAGTCGCCACTCAGGATAGAGTCGAACCAATTAAAGGCATCAAAGCCATCATGGCAAAACAAATGCTGGATTCCGTGCATCGTATCCCACACTTCACCTACGCAGAAGAGTTGGATGTTACTCATCTGGAAATATTAAGAGCACAGCTAAAACCTGAGTTTGCCGCTCAAGGGGCCAAACTCAGTATGATGCCATTTATTATGAAAGCACTGGCATTAACCCTACCTGAGTTTCCAATTTTAAATAGCCGCATTAATGAGGATTGTACTGAGATCACCTATTTAAGTGATATCAACATTGGCATGGCCGCGGACACACCACTCGGTTTACTGGTACCCAATATTAAACAGGTACAGAACTTATCCTTATTAGAAGTGGCATTAGAGGTGAACAGACTGGCAGAAGCGGCTCGCAGCGGTAAGCTCAAACCAGATGAAATGAAAGGAGCCAGTATCAGTGTCTCCAACATTGGAGTCATCGGTGGCACCGTCGCCACCCCTATTATTAATCCACCAGAAGTGGCCATTATGGCGATGGGTCGTATTCAAACACTACCAAGGTTTAATGATAAAGGAGAAGTTGAGGCTCGCAAGATCATGCACGTTAGCTGGTCGGGTGACCACCGTATTATCGATGGTGCGACCATGGCTCGCTTCTGTAATAAATGGAAGCACTATGTGGAAAATCCAATTACCATGCTGACTCAACTTAGATAACGTAAAATGGCACAACCTACGCTCCAACAGTTCTATATAAATGAAGACCAGTCCATTTATTTAATGAGCCATGAAGACGCTCAGAAAATTAAAGATTGGGTTCAGCTTTGTATAGATCAACTTAATTTGCTCGGTTTTTATGACATCGAGTTTATCGGTAAAGGAGCGTATGGTTTTGTTTTTGGTGGACGGGCTTTGGATAGACAAGATTATGTTTTCAAATTTTCTCGTATTAATCTACCGCAACATATTCAAGATAAGCTAGAAGACGAAGCATGGATGCAGAGCCAAATAGAGCACAAGCACATACCTAAAGTTCTCGAATACACTAAAATTTCACGACAATCCATTCTCATGATGTCACGGGCTCGCGGAATGGATTTAGAAGCTTACAGCGTCAAATTTGGTCGCCTTCCTCCTCGTCTCGTTATCAAAGTAGCCTCCCAACTCATCGCTATTCTGCAAGTGTTACGAGACGTTGAGACCAATAATATGCCGACGCCGATTGTCCATGGGGACATCAAACCCTCTAATATTGTCTTTGATCCGGAGAGTGAAACAGTACAATTAATTGATTGGGGATCAAGTGTTTATGCTCAATTAGACGCGGATGGACAAGCGGTGGGATACAATGCCTTTGGCTTAATCAGTGATGATGCCCAACAAACAAACGCCAAACTGGGTGACGTGTATTTCATTGGCGATGAGCAGCTAAACGGAGAACTTAGCTCTCCACGCTTTGACGAGCAAGGGGTAGCAGGCACGCTATATGCATTGGCATCAGGCCAAAGTTGTCGTTATGGATTCGATGCAATCCCTGTGACATCCTTAGGGTTACCAAAAGAATTTGCCATCACATTACAAACCTTACTAGCAGGCAACGATCAACAAAAAAGCCAAGCGGGTGATTACCTTTTCAAAAACATGTCCAAAATGCAAAAGCTAGTGATGCCTGATGTGCCTATTGCGGAAGATAAAAACCAAATTCCCGTCTGGTGTATAGAAGGCGTAACAGACATGGAAACCGTTGTTTATAGCTCTCGAAAAAGCTTTTTAAGAGAAGGTAATGTGGATCATTATTTAATGAATAATGTGGACAATGTGGAGCTAGAAAAATACTACAAAAATTTTATGCATGGCATGGGACACACTGAAAGAGCTTTTTTAGGGGCCATTAGTCGTCTCGGGAAATACCCTGTCTTAGGTGGTATCGCGGTTCGCTGGGGGGACAATAATGTTTTTATTGACTCCAATCTACAACTACAAGATACCTCCTTAAAAGTGCCCTTTATAACCGCCGTAAACAATATCGTCACCTTAGCTCAAGCCATTCATCGAGACGGTATTTTTAAGTGTTGCATGTTTAATGCTAAAAACACCCAACATTTAAGTCGAGAAAGTGAGCACGATGCATTTTTACCCGATAAAGAGATGTGTATTCCTTTTGAAACGACGGCAACCTCCTTTGCTGAAGACAAGAGCCGTCACCACTCTTATTTTGAAGATGGCCAAGACCCTGATGAATTATTGCAGCTACCAGACGCGATTATGGAAGAAATCACCTTCCTAAATAATATTCGTCATACCGGATTAATTATCTTCGAAGCCTTACCTACACACCTTAAAATTCACAGTAATTACGTATTACTTGACCCAAAGAAAACGGCAGAATTCACCGCTGCACTCAATCGAATCGTTCAAGCCATCCCGCAAATCAGTGGTTTAGGTGTGTCAGGTTTTATGAAAATGCCCTATAAAAACACTCGCCAATTTCCTTTACAAAAGCAAGCACCTGATCGATTTTATCCGAAAGATCCTAGAACACTACTCATAAAAAAGGCCTCTGAAGAGACCTAATTTCGCCATTCATTTTCTATCATATCTTACTGGTATAACAAAACGTCATTCAGGAAAACCATCCACCGAAGGTGCTTGCACTGCCGCTTCAAACCAATCTACTTTTTCGGCACAAAAAATATTTTTTGTTGGAAACACACTCTTAGGAGCTTGATCTAAAGAGCCAGCAGGCACGAGTAACGCCTTACCACTTTTGGTCACTAGCGGCATACCAGACCCACATTGTGCACAAAAACTCTTAGAGAAACTTCTATTCGGATAATCATAGCGAATTAACTTCTCTTTACCCTGTAACCACTGAATGTTACTCGGGGTGGTAAATAGGTTGGACGCATTTGATGATCCACTAATTTGTTGGCACTGGCGACAATGACAGAAATAAAAGGCTGAAAAGTCGTCTTTTAATGAAAATCTAATATCGCCACATAAGCAGCTACCGGTAAGTGAATTAGGCACAATACCTCCAAGTGAATAATTAAACGATGAGAAACAGATCACTCGTTGATCCGCCTTTAGCCTCTCTATTTTTCTACTATATACTAAGCCGTTTACAAAAGTAGAGCGGCCACAGGATTTTTATGAAAATAAAAATAACTTACAAGCGGCCAAGGTCGCCATAATTCGGATTAACCATTTAAACTGGCTAGGGTTCACTTTCTTTAAAAAATGGTAGCCTATAAAAGCGCCAACCATCAGCCCTGGAACACCTTGAAAACTGCTTATAATGGAGTCTTGAGTTAATAAACCTAACGGTATAAACAGTGGGATTTTTAGCATATTTATCATAAACAAAATCCATGTTCTAGTGCTCACATAGGTTTCCTTATCCAGTTTTTGTTCCAATAAAAATAAACTAAATACTGGCCCTGCCGCATTCGATATCATGCTAATCAAACCACTGATAAACCCCATTCCATAAGCGGCACTATTGGTTTGCATAAAGGTGGCGGGGCGATACTCTAAATACAAGCTCAAACCAATCATACTGATCATAATGACACCCAGAGTAATCACGAAATCATCAGGGTCTATGGTGGCTAACACATAACTGCCTATCAACATCCCTAATAACACTAAAGGAATAAAATGCCATAACACCGACCAAGCCACTTTAGACCGATAACTCAATACGGCCATCACATCGGTAATTAAGTACAAGGGCAATAACATCCCTAATGCTTCGGGTCCGGGGAACGCAATCATCATGATGGGGACAATCAATAGCCCCATCCCTCCCACGGAAAACTTAGAGAAACCGGTAATTAAACCTGCGAAAGTGAGGACAAGAAATGTTGTGTCCATTGATATTTAGCACCTTAAAATAAGTGGCTGCGTACCTAAATACACAGTTAATAATGAAGTCTATTGATAAACGGTAGAATAAAAGAAATAATGAAAAATAAATAATCTCGTTTTCCTATTAAAACGATCAATAAAAATGATCATATTATGAAATTAGACCAAGTAAGAGCATTCATCGCCGTAGTAGAAACCGGCAGCTTTCGTTCAGCCGCCACAGCGATTCATAAAACTCAGCCTAGTATCAGTGCCTCCATCAAATCACTGGAAGAGCAGTACGATATTCTATTATTCGACAGAGACAGTTATCGTCCTACTCTTACTGCCGCAGGGCATTCATTTTTTCAACAAAGTAAAAAGCTGCTATCTCAAGTACAACAACTAGAATCACTAGGACACAACCTCTCTCACGGTGTCGACATGCCGTTACGGATTTGTTTAAGCCAAATGACGCTCACCTCTAATTGCATGCAGAAAATTAAACAGTTTACGCAATTGCACCCTCACATTTCCTTAGATATAACCACAGGACATATGCATGGGGTACAAGAAACACTACTAAAAGATCAATCGGACATTGCTATCGGCCCAAGATATGGCTTAGACGATCGTCATGCTTTTACCGAGTTAATGACAGTCAATATGGTTACCGTGATTCATCCAGATTTATTGGAAGAACTAAACACGATAGGAGGGAAAAGTTCGGGCAAAATAAAACAGCAACAACTTTACCCCATTCCTCAAATACTCGTCAGTAACCCTTCCCGTAGCAATAAAAATAACGATGGTTATCAACACCTATTGGCAACGGGAAAACGCTGGTTTGTGAGTGACTTTAATGCCAAAAAAACACTGCTTCTAAATGGCTTTGGTTGGGCAAGAATGCCTCGACATATTATCAAAGAAAACCTAGATAGCGGAGAGCTCATTGCGATTGATATAGAACAATTTGCTTCTACCAGTGAAATGCCAGTCTTAATGATTCGTTTACGCAATCAAACACGGAGTCATCAAGCTAATCTTTTCTGGGATTTTATGAAACCGTAATGCCATACAAAAGCGTAATAGAAGCAAACTAAGAAAAATAACTCTTAGGTGTACAGTGAAAAAAGCGATGGAACGCATAAGTAAAAGCGGAAGGTGAACTGTAGCCAACTTCCAAGGCCACTTGCGTTACTGACAGACCTTTCTCAAGCAATTCCAAGGAATAGAGTAACCGTAATCGTTGCCGCCATTCTTTAAACCCCATACCAGTTTGTGCATTAAACGCGCGGCTTATGGTACGACTGGAAACACCGATACACTTGGCCCATGCATCCAAATTCATCTCATTACTCGGTTGCATCTGTATGGTTTCGACTAATGGTATCAATCGAGCGTCCTTAGGAATGGACAGAGTCAATCCATTGTCTTTTTGTACGGATAACTGATCCAGCAATACAGTGAGTAAACGAAAGTCCATAGCGTCCCAAATAAGATCCACATCACAACGAGCAACCACCTCTAGAATCAAGGCTTTGATTAAAGGTGAAATACTCAATACCTTACTTTTTTGACCTAATGCTTTAACTTGATCTGGGCGAAAGTATAAGCTGCGGAACTTGGCTCCCACAGCCGTAAAGGTTCTATGCTCACAATTAGGTGGTAACCAAATGGCTTTATGCGGAGGAATGACTACCATTTGATCGGCAAAGCTAACCGTTAAGAGGCCACTCGAGGCGTACATTAATTGATACCACTCATGACAATGCCAAACCCCTTGATGGGCAGGGGGCATATCATTCTGATAGGCTAACACGAACCTATCATTCGCCTGCGCAATTTGCTCATTAGAGCGGCGTAACGTTAGCCCAGTTTTAATCTCCATGCTTATACTCCAATACTCAACGGCGAGCGCGATAACTAAGAAAGTCGCTCATTGAAATTACTTGGTACAATGTAGCGTATTAAGGTGCGAACCATTAACCCTACATGAAAGGTTAATCATGAAACCCATCGTCAAAAACGCCATTCTTCTATTACGGCCCTATCTTGCTCTTTTTGATCAGCCATTATACATTCATTTCCAATTCGTCCGTTAATCGACATAAACTGACCCTTTATGGAAGGTCAGACAAAATAAACCTTGTTATTCTAGTATGCATCAAGCAACACACATGGATATTAATCGAATGAAGACAATACCTATCTCATCCCCTACGAGAAAATCGTGGCAAACTCCGACAGTGCTATTAATGCTAATATCAATAATTGTTCCCATGTCATTTGCAACATGGCAGGCACTACTCAATAATTTCGTGATTGAACGGGCCGCGTTTACCGGTGCAGAAATAGGGCTCTTACAAAGCGTAAGAGAAATCCCAGGTTTCTTAGCTTTTACCGCGGTCTTTGTACTGTTGTTTATTCGAGAGCAAGCCTTTATGGTGATGGCTCTAGTAATGCTGACGGCCGGAGTGGCTATTACTGGTTTCTTCCCTTCTGTTGGAGGTCTACTCTGCACCACATTGCTCATGTCTATCGGTTTTCATTATTTTGAAACCTTAAAACAATCTCTTTCTCTGCAATGGCTCACAAAGGAGGAAGCACCAGAGGTTCTAGGAAAATTAATCTCTGTTGGCGCGTTAGCCTCTTTAATTACCTATGGCTTTTTATGGGGCGCTTTAGAAGTTCTACAATTGGACTTTATGTGGATTTACCTAATTGCAGGAACGCTAGCCCTCGCTGTCGTGGCTTTTATTTGGATTGCATTCCCTAGATTTGAAAGTAAAACAGTACAACATAAAACACTTATCTTAAGAAAACGCTATTGGCTATATTACGCTCTGGTCTTTATGAGTGGTGCCAGAAGGCAAATATTTGTGGTTTTTGCTGGCTTTTTAATGGTTGAAAAGTTTCATTATTCTGCCGCTGATATCACTTTGCTCTTCCTGATCAATTATGCGTTTAATTGGCTGTTCGCAAAAAAAATAGGTCGTATTATTGGTATTGTGGGAGAAAGAAATTCTCTATTGTTTGAATATGTCGGGCTGATTTTGGTTTTTGTGGGTTACGCATTCGTAGAACAAGCCGAATGGGCAGCCACCTTATATGTGGTAGACCATTTATTTTTTGCGTTAGCCATTGCGATTAAAACCTATTTTCAAAAAATAGCAGATCCAGCGGATATCGCGTCTACTTCTGGTATTTCATTCACCATTAGCCATATTGCGGCCGTCGTGATTCCGGTAACTTTTGGTTTACTATGGCTAATATCCCCTACTGCGGTATTCTTAGCAGGAGCCGCGATGGCAGTCGCCTCCTTGATATTAGCGTTCAATATTCCTGATAAACCTCTGCCAAACAATGAAGTAAGACTTTTTAGGTGGTCTTAGTTGTACATAGACACATCATTTTAAAATCTGCTTTTTAAGCCCCTATCAACCAAATATTTGATCATATTCAAATATTTGGTTGATAGCTCACCATTATTCCCTTTTTATTTCTCCTTATGATGAGGGAAAATGGCGTTCATTATAATTTCAAACGAAGCACATAGAGCATTCAAATATGATGCTTTTTGACAGGAGATTTTTATGTCTTTATCTACACATTTGCTCAGCACATTTTCTCAGCCAGAACTGATTCATCATCAGTCGTATATTAATGGTCAATGGGTCAATTCGCTTTCAGGAGACACTTTTCCTGTCATCAATCCATCAACAGGCGAACATTTAATTGATGTAGCCGATGTCGGTGCATTAGAAACCAAACACGCCATTGACGCTGCACAAGTTGCGTTGGGAAAATGGCGTACTGTCTTACCAAAAGAAAGATCACGTTTATTACGAAAATGGTATCAATTGATTCTCGATAACCAAGACGATTTAGCAAGATTAATGACGCTCGAACAAGGTAAGCCTTTTGCGGAATCCAAAGGAGAAGTACTGTATGGGGCGTCTTTTATTGATTGGTTTGCCGACGAAGCTCGACGTTTATATGGAGATGTCATCCCTACTTTTGCTCAAGACAAACGCCTATTAACCGTTAAGCAACCCGTTGGTGTTGTTGCTGCAATTACACCGTGGAACTTTCCAATAGCCATGATTACCCGTAAAGCCGGTCCCGCATTAGCCGCTGGCTGCACCATTGTAATCAAGCCCTCGGATGAAACGCCATTGTGTGCACTCGCACTAGCGGATTTGGCGCAACAAGCCGGAATCCCAGCCGGTGTCCTTAATGTTGTTGTCGGCAAAAAAGCCGCCGACATTGGTAATGCTTTAACTTCTCATACTGATGTCAAAAAATTAAGCTTTACTGGTTCCACACCAGTAGGTAAGTTATTACTCACTCAATGTGCACAAACCGTTAAACGGACCTCTATGGAATTAGGTGGTAATGCACCCTTTATCGTTTTTAACGACGCCGATGTCGATGCAGCCGTCGAAGGCGCCATTGCATCTAAATACCGTAATGCAGGGCAAACCTGTGTCTGCGCCAATCGCATGCTAGTACAAGCTGGTATTTACGATACTTTCGCTGAAAAGCTCGCCGCTCGCGTTCAACAACTCACCACAGGTGATGGCTTTAGTCGCAATGTGCATATTGGTCCATTAATAAACTCAGCCGCCATTAAAAAGGTCTCTGAACTGGTCAATGATGCGGTTAATAATGGCGCTACTGCGCTTATTGGCGGTAAACCAGCAACCTCTCTTGGCACACAATTCTATGAGCCAACCATCTTAACCGGCGTTACCCAAGATATGACCATTTTTCACAATGAAATATTTGGCCCCGTGGCGCCTTTATTTAAATTTGAAACTGAAGCAGAAGCCATTGAAATGGCGAATGACACACCTTTTGGCTTAGCGTCCTATTTCTATTCACAAGACTTAGCTCGCATTTGGAGAGTATCTGAAGCATTAGATTATGGCATGGTCGGTATCAATGAAGGCATAGTGTCAACAGAAGTCGCTCCTTTTGGTGGTATGAAAGAGTCTGGTAGTGGTCGCGAAGGTTCAAAATACGGCATCGATGAATACGTCGAAATCAAATACCTATGCATGGGTGGCTTACGTTAATTAACGCAATCGAATAGAACGACATCACCCTTAAATAGAGCAACATATAACATTAAAAATAGGACACACACTATGAGTAATGCGGATTTACAAAAACGCAAAGAAAGCCGCCTAAAAAGGTTTGGTACTATTATCTTGTTGCATTCGAAGTAGTGTTATTCTCGTATTACCTGCCTTAACGATTGAGATGAGCATAATCGATGAAAGTATGACTATTTTGAAAGAATGATTAAATGAGCAGGTATAGGCCGTTATTTCAATAAGCGGGTATTCTAAGCCAAAAAAATTCCCCTGGTAAGTAAGGCCTATTTTAAGCCAAGCTCACTAGGGGAATTCACCGAAAGGGCCACATTGTTCATTGAAATACAATGCTAACCGTTCTATTTAACCAACGATAAAAATATTTATAACTTACTTTCCAACTCAGGGACAGCGGTAAACAAGTCCGCAACTAAGCCGTAATCTGCCACTTGAAAAATTGGCGCTTCTTCGTCTTTATTGATAGCCACTATCACTTTAGAGTCTTTCATGCCTGCCAAGTGCTGAATCGCGCCGGAAATACCAACCGCAATATACAAGTCTGGCGCAACCACTTTACCCGTTTGGCCTACTTGCATATCATTTGGAACATAACCCGCATCGACTGCTGCCCGAGATGCGCCAACCGCGGCCCCAAGCTTATCTGCGACCTTGTACAAAAGTTCAAAATTCTCTCCATTCGCTAGACCACGACCACCCGAAATAACCACTTTAGCTTCGGTTAGCTCTGGACGATCGGATTCCGCCAGTGCTTCATGGCTAAAGCTCACGTCAGAGGATTCAAATACCTTATCCGTATTTTCTATTGCCGCACTGCCGCCATCACTCGCCACCGCATCAAACGCCGTACCTCGAACCGTCATGACTTTAACCGCATCGCTACTCTCTACTGTAGCAATGGCATTGCCTGCGTAAATAGCCCGTTTGAAGCAAGTAGGAGACTCAACAGATAGCACATCGGACAATTGATTAACGCCTGATAGTGCCGCCACTCGAGGCAATACATTTTTTCCGTTTGTGGTTGAAGCCGCCAATATATGTGTAAAGCCCTCAGCAAAATCAACGATCAATTTACTGATGTTTTCTGCTAACTGGTGATCATAGGCCGTTGCATCCGCCAAGATCACTCGACTTACTGCTGATATTTTTGCCGCTTCTTCTGCGACTGAAGCACATCCGCTGCCAGCAATGAGTATGGTAATATCGCCACCAATTTGTTGAGCAGCTGATAAAACATTTAACGTCACTGCTTGAAGTGCCTGATTATTATGCTCTGCTAAAACGAGAATACTCATGCTATCACCTTCGATTCATTACGTAATTTTTCAACCAACTCATCCACTGAGCCTACTTTTATGCCAGCGGTACGCTCTGCTGGCGTTTCTACTTTTACAATCGTTTGATTACTGGCAACTATCACACCCAGCTCTTCAGCCGTTTTTACATCAAGCGGTTTTCTTTTCGCTTTCATAATGTTTGGCAAAGAGGCATAACGAGGTTCGTTTAAACGTAAATCGGTAGTCACGACCGCGGGTAACGTTAATTTCAACGTTTGCAAACCACCATCAATCTCTCGCGTTACCAATACCTTATCGGCTTCTACTTTCACTTCAGATGCAAAGGTCGCTTGTGGACGATCCATCAGTGCCGCCAGCATTTGACCGGTCTGATTGTTATCAGAATCAATGGCTTGTTTGCCCAATAGAATTAAACCAGGTTGCTCCGCCTCTGCAATTTTTGCCAGAATACGAGCGACGGATAAGGAGTCAGGGCTGTCTATAGACTCTACTTGAATAGCACGATCCGCACCCAAGGCTAAGGCATTGCGTAATTGCTCTTGGCAAGATTTCGAACCGATCGAAACCACAATAACTTCGCTCGCGACTCCCTGTTCTTTTAGACGAATCGCTTCTTCAACAGCAATCTCACAAAAAGGATTCAATGCCATTTTGACATTCACTAAATCCACTCCAGTTTGATCCGCTTTTACACGAGCCTTCACGTTATAGTCAATCACACGCTTAACTGCGACTAAGATTTTCATCACTAAGCTACCTTATTTTATTATCAATTATATAAACACGCTTTAAACCGCATGCTAAAGAACTCTACTTAAACTCTTAAACCGCCATCCATTTCGATAATACGCCCAGTAAAAAAATCATTTTCTACTATATATTGTAACGTATGTGCCATTTCTTCTACTTCACCTAATCGGCGTAATGGCACGGCACTGAGCATTCGATCAATGGCTTCTGGTTTCATTTGCGCGGTCATCTCCGTCGCAATAACACCAGGAGCAATACCGCCTACGCGAATATTAAAGCGAGCTAACTCTTTCGCCCAGGTTACCACCATACTGGCTACACCCGCTTTGGTTGCAGAGTAGTTTGTTTGTCCAGCATTGCCTGCTCTAGAAACTGAGGAGACATTGACGATAACGCCTCCTTCTCCTTGTTGTGCCATTAATGCCGCCGCTTCACGCCCACATAAAAAGGTACCCGTCATATTCACATCGACCACGCTTTGCCATTGCTGCAATGACATTTTGCTAATCAGTTCACCCTCTTTTACTTTAACCAATAGTCCATCACGCATGAGCCCCGCATTATTTATTAAGCCATGAACCGCTTCAAAATCCTGCTTAATTTTCGAGAAAGTCGTTTCCACCGCGGCTTCGTTAGTAATGTCACACTCATAGCCCTTTGCTTTAATACCATGGCACAAGAGTAAATTAGCCGCTCTATCAACAGACTCATGGTCAATATCAATTAACGCAATGTGCGCGCCTTGAGACGCTAGATGTGCCGCCATACCCGCACCTAAACCACGAGCACCACCGGTAATAACAAATACTTTATCTTGGATTTTCATTATTTTTCCTTGTCTTCGGATCGTTTGGAATAGCCGTTCATTATGAATAAAGACGGATTACGCTAGAGAAATCTAAAGCACCATTACCATGAGATTTATGCAAATTAAACAAGCCTTTTGCCGCGGATCCCATAGGTGTTGCACTCGCACTGCTTTGGCTTAATTCCATCGCTAACCCTAGGTCTTTAAACATTAAATCCACTTGAAAGCCTCCTTGATAGTCATTCGATGACGGCACATTATCCATAACACCTGGAACGGGATTGTAGACTTGTAACGCCCAATTATTCCCGGAGCTTTGCTTCATAATCTCAGATAGCACTTTCGGATCTAAACCGTTCTTCATCCCCATATTTAATGCTTCACAAGTCCCTGCCATCAATATGGCTAGCAACATATTGTTGCACGCTTTGGCTATTTGCCCCGCACCGTGCTCACCCGCATGAAAAATATTCTTCCCCATACTCTCAAGTACTGGTTTGGCTTTTTCAAACTGAGCCTCTGAGGCCCCCACAATAAAGCTTAAGGTCCCTGCCTGCGCACCACCAACACCACCAGAAACAGGCGCATCGATAAAATCAATACCTCGTTCAATGGCCAACGCTGAAATAGAACGAGCCATATCCGCTTCAATAGTTGAGCAATCAATAATTAATGCCCCTTTCTTAGCAACATCAAATAGGGGTGTTTGACCTGTAACATATAAGCTATTTACATGCTTACCCGCCGGCAACATGCTGATAATGACATCCGCATCCTGTGCCGCCTCCGATGCTGACATAGCAACGACACAACTGGCTGCTTCAGCTTGTGCTAGCGCGTCAGCAGATAAATCAAATGCCTTTACTAAATATCCCGCTCGAACGAGATTGGCCGCCATTGGACCGCCCATATTACCTAAACCTATAAATCCTATGGTTTGCATAGTGCCGCTCCTATTTTTCTTATTTTATGGACTGTTCTGGTTATCAGACTGTTGGTGCGATAACCTCATAGAAAAAATCAACCATACGCTCTTATAAGTCTCTAAGAGGATGCGTGTTTTCAGTCCAAGGTGATTCAAAAAAACCATCAATAAAGTGTGTGTCCACTTGCTCAACATTTGAGTAAGTCCATTGAGGTTGCCTGTCTTTATCAATTAACAAGGCGCGAATACCTTCTGATAACTCCCGCTGGCGTGATATTTTCACCGTCAAATCCAATTCGGTTTGAAACACTTCCTTTAATGACGCATGACGGCAGCGATCCAGCTGCCGTTTAATGATGTGCATCGAAACAGGACTGCCGTATTTCAAGGTGTGTTGAATTTTAGTAACCCAAGTATCTTCACTGTTTATAGCAAGCACTCCATTAACGATATCTACCACATTGTCTTTGGCCATAGCGTCATTGATCCAATCTTGATGATCTTGAATGGGATGAGGTAATTGAGAGAAGACCGTTTTCGAAGACGTTTCTAACTGCCGTAGGATACTATCGATCACTTCCATCGCAGGCTTATCCCAAGATTCAGAAAGGAGTCGATCAAGTAACTCATAGCGCATACTGTTGGCTATGGCACGATCGGCCAATCCCAGAAAAATGGCATCGTTTGCATGAATGGCACACGCCGTCAGCCCAAGAAATAGTCCATTTCTCTTAGGTAAGTGATTTAGAAACCAAGATGCACCCACATCAGGATACAGTCCAATATTGACTTCTGGCATTGCTAAATGGGAGGTCTCAGTAACCACTCTAAAATGGCAAGCATTAAACAACCCCATGCCACCCCCCATCACAATTCCCTTCCCCCATCCAATTAAAGGCTTCGAATAGGTATGCAAATAATAATCTAACGCATATTCATGATGGAAAAAGGCGTCCATACCGCTTTTATCATCGGTTTTATTAATGGCTTCATACAACTTTACAATATCACCACCTGCACAAAAGGCTTTCTCACCTTCACTGCCGAGTAACACGGCGCAAATACGCTCATCATTTTGCCACGCCTCTAACTGTGGTCGAATCCGTTGTACCATTTCCCAATTAAGCGCATTGAGGCTTTTTTCCGCGTTTAAACGAATTTCACCCAAAATGTTTCCACCTTGAGTGTTATGCTCAATAAAAGTTACACAGCTCATATTGTCTCCTGTTTGTTATATCCTGTGGATAAACTATTGGTTTTTCCACTGGGGTGAACGCTTCTCTAAAAAAGCCTGCACACCTTCTTTTTGATCTTCTGTTTCAAACAGGTCAACAAACAATTCTCGCTCCAGAATATAGCCCTGTTGCACCGGCCCAGTTCGATGATTCTGAATCAAGGTTTTACAAGCAGACACCGCGGTTGGGCTTTGTTGACCAACTTGTTCCGCAAGCGCAATGGCTTTCTCCAATGCGCCACCTTGCAGGACAACCTCTTCAACCAAACCAAGAGTCAACGCTTGCGGTGCTTTTACTCTGTCACCGCAAAGCATTAACCGCTTAGCCCAACCTTCACCCACTAACAGTACGAGATTTTGAGTGCCACCAGCACAAGGTAATAAACCCACTTTCGTTTCTGGTAAAGCCATGACAGACTGCTCTTCAGCAATGCGCAAATCACAGGCTAAAGCCACTTCTAAGCCGCCTCCCATGGCATAGCCATTAATGGCCGCTATGGAAACCCCTCTAAACTGACTTAAAGTCTCAAAAGCCAAACCAAATACCCGCGCCATATCACGGGCAACTTCACGATTACCATCGGCAAAAAGGTTTAAATCCGCACCTGCGGAGAAAAACTTATCCCCAGACCCGGTTATGACCAAACTCCAAATCGATTTGTCAGCATTCAGCTCTTCTACCATGGCTTTTAATAACGACAAGCTTTCAAACGTCCAAGTATTGGCAGGCGGATTATTCATAGTCACAATGGCAACATGGCCGCGTTTCTCTAATAAAAGTGCATTTGACATAACGTCTCCTTAAAATTCTGAATGGGTGTCTGCTAATAAACGGCGGCCAATGATGACTCGCATAATTTCATTCGTACCCTCTAAGATACGATGAACACGACTATCTCTTAGGTGTCGTTCTAATGGATATTCTTTAATGTAGCCATAGCCACCGAATATTTGTAAAGCATCGTCGCAAATTTTAAATCCGACATCAGTCGCATACCGCTTTGCCATTGCACAATACGTTGTGGCATCCGGATGCTGTAAATCCAATTTACTGGCCGCTAGACGTACCAACTGACGAGCGGCCACAAGTTCTGTGGCCATATCCGCTAAACGAAATTGCAAACCTTGAAATTCACCAATGTTTTTACCAAACTGCTTACGTTCTAACATATACGCACGGGCTTGATTTAGCGCTTGCTGCGCTGTACCAATAGAGCAAGAGGCGATATTAATACGCCCTCCATCTAATCCTTTCATAGCCAAAACAAAACCTTCTCCTTCTTCGCTCAGGAGGTTTTCCACAGGCACTTTGACATTATCAAAACTGATCATACGAGTTGGCTGACTGTTCCAACCCATTTTATCTTCGCAACGACCATAAGAAATGCCTTCACTATGGGCATCCACAACAATAGCAGACACGCCTCGAGCTCCAGCACGGCCAGTACGGGCCATAACAACCAACACGTCGGTACTGCCAGCCCCAGAAATAAAAACCTTACTGCCATTTAAAATATAATGATCACCCTCTCGCACAGCGGAGGTTTTTAAGGAAGCCGCATCCGAGCCTGAATTCGGTTCAGTTAAACAATAAGAACCCAACAATTGAGCGCTAATCAGTGATTCCGCATACTTGTCCAATACCTCTTGACGCGCAAAAGAAGTTACCATCCAGGTAACCATATTATGAATCGTCAAATACGCTGTAGTCGATGTACACCCCATAGAAAGACGTTCGAAAATAATACTGGCATCCAATCGAGGTAGCCCCAAACCACCCGCTGACTCAGGCGAGTACAAAGAAGCAAAGCCCATCTCACCGGCTTTACGAATCACATCAACAGGGAAAAAGTGTTCCTCATCCCATTTGGCGGCAAAAGGCTCTAACTCCGTTTTTGCAAAAGCCGTAGCCATATCTGCAAATGCGACCTGATCTTCATTTAATTCAAAATCCATCGTTGTGTCCTCGCTATTTCAATTCAATGGTCATATTTGGGCCTGAAGCAATATCGTCTTCAAACCAGCGGGCCGTAATCGTTTTTGTCTCTGTGTAAAAGCGAATCGCCTGTTTACCGTAAGCGTGCTGATCGCCGTAAAATGATTTTCTCCAACCAGTGAAAGAGAAGAAAGGCAAAGGCACAGGAACGGGAACATTGACCCCGACCTGACCCACTTTAATCTCATGTTGATATTTACGTGCTGCCGCACCGGAAGCCGTGAAAATAGAAGTACCATTACCGTATGGATTTTCATTTATCAGCTGTATGGCTTCATCGAGAGTATCTACTTCCAAGACCAGTAAGACAGGACCGAAAATTTCTTCTTGATAAATAGACATATCACGAGTCACTTTAGTAAATAGCGTGGGTCCAACCCAATTACCATCAGGAAAACCATCAACCACACAATCACTGCCATCTAAAACACAATCGGCGCCAGCGTCTTTACCTTCTTGTATCAGTGTTAATACACGCTCTTTTGCTTGTGGATTAATGAGCGGCCCATATCCTGCTCCTTTATCATCCCAAGCGCCGGGACGCACTTGTGCTAATGCCTCTTTTAATTCACCCACCCACTTTCGGGAATCACCCACAAACACCGCGACAGAGATCGCCATACAGCGCTGACCACCGGCACCGACGGAAGCGCCCACTAAGTTATTAATCACTTGCTGCTTCTGCGCATCCGGCATAATAACCATGTGATTCTTCGCCCCCGCAAAGGCTTGCACACGTTTTAAGTTATCGGTACCTGTTTTGTAAATATGTTCAGCCACACCGACAGAACCAACAAAAGAAATAGCAAGGATATCTGGGTGTACTAGCAATTGATTAACGACGTCTTTTGTTCCATGAAGGACTTGTAGCACGCCTTTTGGCGCCCCCGCTTCCACAAACAATTCCGCCAAGCGCATTGGCGTTAAAGGATCTTGCTCTGAAGGTTTCAAGATAAAACTGTTGCCACAGGCAATCGCCATAGGAAACATCCAAAGAGGAATCATGGCAGGGAAGTTAAACGGGGTAATACCAAGACAAACACCAAGGGGCTGAGTATAGCTATAACAATCCACTTTGCGCGCCACATTCTCCATGGTTTCACCCATACTCAATGCCGCCACATTGCAAGCCTGTTCAACAACTTCTATACCACGCCACACATCTCCTTTCGCATCTTCAAAAGTTTTGCCTGTTTCGAGGCTTAATAATTCAGCAATTTCGTCATGATGCTCTTTTAACAACGCTTGGTAGCGCAACATCACACGGGCACGTTCAGATACGGCTACGTCTTTCCAAACATCGAAAGCTGCTTGTGCTGTGGCCACAGCGTATTCAACTTCTGCAGTGGTTGCATTAGGTACTTGAGCGATTACTGCTTGTGTCGCTGGGTTCGTGACTGGAATCCACTCTTGGCTTTGGCTTGTGACCATTTCGCCATTGATTAACATATTGACTTTTTGAGTCATGTTTACTTTCTCCCATGATTTTTGTTTTTATTCTGTTGATTAAGACAGCACTTTATTCTAAGCCTTGTTACAACATTTCAATGGCGACGGCTGTCGCTTCACCTCCACCAATACAGAGCGACGCAATACCACGACGCAAACCACCTTGCTTTAACGCGTAAAGCAAACTGACAAGCACACGTGATCCGCTGGAGCCGATGGGATGGCCTAAAGCACAAGCGCCACCATGCACATTAATTTTATTCATATCCAGCCCAAGGCCTTGCTGTGCTAACAAAGTCACGACAGCAAACGCTTCATTGATTTCAAATAGATCCACAGACTCTTTTTCCCATTGCGCTTTTGCTAATACTTTCTCGATCGCGCCAATAGGGGCAATAGTAAATTCTGCTGGCTTTTGCGCATGAGTTGCATGGGCGACAATGCGAGCGAATATAGGCACGCCTTTTTCAATCGCTTCACTTTCCTTCATCAGAATCAGAGCCGACGCTCCGTCAGAAATAGAGCTGGCATTAGCGGCCGTTACGGTACCGTCTTTTGCAAAGGCAGGACGTAAATGTGGGATTTTTTCTGGTTTTGCTTTGCCTGGTTGCTCATCCATATCGATCAGCACATCGCCTTTGCGTCCTCTAGCAGTAACGGCGGCAATTTCCTCTTCAAACGAACCGTTTTCGATGGCGGCATTGGCTTTTTCTAGTGACTTAATCGCAAATTCATCCATTGCTTCACGGGTCAACTGATATTCATCTGCGGTCGCTTGAGCAAATGCCCCCATTAGGCCTCCTTCATAAGCGTCCTCAAGACCATCTAGAAACATATGGTCCAATACTTTCCCATGCCCCATACGTAATCCTTCACGAACTTTCGGCAGTAAATAAGGGGACATACTCATGTTTTCCATGCCGCCCGCAACCATAATGGAAGCCGACCCGGCAAGAATTTGATCGTGAGCCATCATGACGGCTTTCATGCCTGAACCACACATTTTATTCACAGTGGTACAACCGGTGCTGAGTGGCAAGCCTGCTTTTAAAGAGGCTTGACGTGCTGGGGCTTGACCTAATCCAGCAGATAAAACACAGCCCATAATCACTTCGTCAATTTGCTCCGCAGATAAATGAGAACGCTCAAGTGCCGCTTTAATTGCGACCGCCCCTAATTCAGGTGACGGCACAGAACTTAAATCACCTTGTAAGCCACCCATTGGTGTACGCGCCGCACCAACAATGACAATTGAGTCGATTGTTACATCCTTTTTATTCGTCACTTTGAAACCCTCTTGTTGTTATTTTTTCGCTTGGATTAGATAAGAAAATAAAAATGCATTATTTTTCACAATTACCTTTACGTAAACGTAAACCTTGATTAGTCTATTAGCAAGAGATTAGACAAAAAAATTCAAATTGAGTATGACTATGTCAAACAGTAAACCCACATTTAGCATCAGTGATTTGTCAGCCGAATTCGACATTACCACTCGAAGTATCCGCTTCTACGAAGATCAAGGATTACTGCATCCAGAAAGAAAAGGTCAAACACGCATTTATCACCCTCAAGATAGGGTGCGCTTAAAATTAATTTTGCGCGGCAAACGCTTGGGGTTTTCTTTAGCGGAATCCAGAGAGCTATTTGACCTTTGGGATGAAACGCCCAAGGGTAGTGAGCGCCAACTATTAAAAATGCTAGATAACCTAAAGTCTAAAAAAGCACAGCTAGAACAGCAACTTGAAGATCTCAAAATGACACAAATTGAAATAGAAAATGCAGAGCAGCGATGCCAAGCCGCACTCGATGAACTGTACACCAAACAAACTCAAGAGCATGCCGAAACATCAATCTAGGCCCTGTAAAAATACAGGACACATTGATCTCAGCGTACAACCTGAAACAAGAATAAGAATAGGTAAATAACATGATCTCACAATACTCTGAACTCAACTTTGGCCTTGGCGAAACGGTCGACATGTTGCGCAGTCACATCAATGGTTTTGCGGCCGCTGAAATTGCACCTCGAGCCGAGAAAATAGACCAAGACAACCTCTTTCCCAATGATCTTTGGAAAAAAATGGGGGATATGGGGCTGTTAGGCATTACCGTTAAAGAAGAGTTCGGCGGCGCAAATATGGGTTACCTTGCTCATGTTATTGCTATGGAAGAGCTTAGCCGAGCGTCTGCATCGGTTGCCCTTTCATACGGAGCTCATTCCAATTTGTGTGTCAACCAAATTCATAAAAATGGCACCCAAGCCCAAAAAGAAAAATACCTTCCCAAATTAGTATCAGGTGAACATATCGGCGCCTTAGCCATGTCTGAACCAAATGCGGGGTCCGATGTGGTATCCATGAAGCTGCATGCTCGTGACGCAGGAGATCACTTTGTTTTAAATGGCAATAAGATGTGGATCACCAACGGTCCTGACGCCAATGTTTATGTTATCTATGCCAAAACCGATTTACACGCTGGCTCTAAAGGTATCACCGCTTTTATTGTTGAACGAGACAGCGAGGGCTTCACTCAAGCGCAGAAACTCGACAAATTAGGAATGCGCGGCTCCAATACCTGTGAGCTGGTATTTCAAGATTGCAAGATTCCAAAAGAAAACATTCTAGGGCAATTAAACGGCGGTGTTAAAGTCCTAATGAGCGGCTTAGACTACGAGCGCTTGGTGCTCTCAGGCGGCCCTCTTGGCATCATGCAAGCGGCTATGGATGTGGTCATTCCTTATATTCGTGATCGCAAACAATTTGGTAAGGCCATTGGGGAGTTTGAGTTGGTGCAAGGAAAATTGGCCGACATGTACACCCGCATGAATGCCGCCAAGTCTTATGTGTATATGGTGGCGATGGCCGCTGATCGTGGTGAAACCACCCGTAAAGACGCCGCCGGCGCCATTCTCTATTCGGCCGAAATGGCCACCCAATTAACATTAGACTCCATTCAACTACTAGGAGGCAACGGCTACATTAACGAATACCCAACAGGTCGCCTATTACGTGATGCTAAGCTTTATGAAATTGGCGCTGGCACCTCAGAAATACGTCGTATGTTGATCGGTCGCGAACTGTTTTTAGACAAGTAATTATTTAAATTAAAACAGAACTATACGCTTATTAAACATGCCATTGCTATCCATAAGATCTCAATGGCGCACGGCCAACATTATGTTGATCTCGCATCAGGAGCACGACAATGCCCATTTTACAAAGCAAGATACAGGTTCGTTCCGCAGAGTTTTTATCTAACGCAGAAAGCATGTCCAAAATCGTTGCCGACTTGCAGGAAAAAATAAATACCATTCTTCAAGGTGGCGGTCCCTCTTATCAAGAGCGTCACCTAGCCCGTGGAAAGCTATTACCTAGAGACCGCATCAATCAATTAATTGATATCGGTAGTGCCTTTTTGGAAATTGGCCAACTTGCCGCTTACCAAGTCTATGATGATGTTATCCCTGCCGCTGGCGTTATTGCTGGAGTCGGTCGTGTGAATGGCGTGGAATGTATGATAGTGGCCAATGATGCGACGGTTAAAGGCGGTACTTATTATCCGCTAACTGTGAAGAAGCATTTGCGAGCGCAAGAAATTGCAGAACAAAACCATCTGCCTTGTATTTATCTAGTGGACTCTGGTGGCGCTAACTTACCACAACAAGACGATGTTTTTCCTGATCGTGACCATTTTGGCCGTATCTTTTATAATCAAGCACGTATGTCTGCTAAAGGCATTCCTCAGATTGCGGTTGTTATGGGGCTTTGCACCGCGGGCGGAGCCTATGTCCCAGCCATGGCCGATGAATCCATTATTGTACGAGACCAAGGAACCATCTTTTTAGCCGGCCCTCCTTTAGTCAAAGCCGCAACAGGAGAAGTGGTCACGGCAGAAGCATTAGGGGGTGCCGATGTCCATTGCCGCACCTCTGGTGTAGCGGATCATTATGCCGAAAACGATGAGCATGCATTACAAATTGCCCGTCGTTGCATTGCCAACCTTAATTATAAGAACACCCATCCAGCTCAAGCATTAAAAGTAACCAATCAAGAATCCGCTGAACCTAAGTACGATATCAAAGATCTGTACGGAATTGTGGGTACAGATTTACGCAAGCCATTTGACGTACGTGAAGTCATCGCCCGTATTGTTGATAACTCGGAATTTGACGAATTTAAACAGCTATATGGTATGACCTTAGTAACAGGGTTTGCTCATGTCCATGGAATGCCGGTAGGTATTATTGCCAACAATGGCATTCTTTTTGGTGAATCGGCACAAAAAGGTGCGCATTTTATCGAGCTTTGCTGTCAAAGAAACATTCCGTTACTGTTTTTACAAAATATCACGGGATTCATGGTAGGTAAAAAATACGAATCTGAAGGCATTGCGAAACATGGCGCGAAAATGGTAATGGCGGTCGCCTGTGCCAATGTACCTAAAATCACCGTGTTAATTGGTGGCAGTTTTGGCGCTGGCAACTACGGTATGTGTGGTCGCGCTTACAACCCTGACTTTCTTTGGATGTGGCCAAACGCACGCATTTCAGTTATGGGAGGTGAGCAAGCCGCAGGGGTTATGGCTACCGTTCGTCGAGACAAGCTAGCAAGAGAAGGACAAGCATGGAGCCAAGCAGACGAAGCGCAGTTCAAACAACCTATTATTGATACTTATGAACACCAGGGGCACCCTTACTATGCCAGTGGTCGTCTCTGGGATGATGGTGTCATTGATCCAGCGCAAACCCGCAGTATCATTGCTCTTAGTCTTGCGGCAACCCAAAACCGTCCACAAACTGAGACTCGCTTTGGCGTGTTCCGTATGTAGTAGGAGAATGACATAATGACGACCACCAATCCCGAACAGCCAATGAATCCCTCTCTCTCTGCAGCAGAGAAGGATTCACTAGTAAAACTACACTACTCTCAGGAAGGTGTTGCAGAACTGATTCTGAACCGCCCAGAAAAGCACAATGCTTTTGACGATACCATCATCCAATTGATGCTTGAGAAGCTTGAACTAGCCGAAAAAAATGCCGGTACTCAGATCCTCGTACTAAGATCGAATGGTAAGCATTTTTCTGCAGGAGCAGACCTCAGTTGGATGAAACGCATGGCCGCAAACAGTCATAGCGACAATATAGAAGATGCCGCCAACTTAGCCAAATTAATGGGAGTATTAAACAATTTTAGCCACCCCACCCTCGCCTTAATTCAAGGGGCCACTTATGGAGGGGCGGTTGGTTTGGCCGCTTGTTGCGACATAGTGTTAGCACAAGATAATGCGCGCTTCTGTTTGAGTGAAGTTAAAATAGGGCTCACGCCAGCCACGATAAGCCCATACGTCATCCGAGCTATTGGTGAACGCCAAGCGAGACGTTTTTTTCTGACAGCGGAAGTAATCAATGCCACTGACGCCTTACACATGGGATTGGTGCATAAGCTCGTTAGTTCCTATGAAGAGTTAACAGAGTCTGCGGATGCCATGATTCAACAGCTTAAGCAAAACAGCCCCAAAGCCGTTACTGCGGCCAAAGAGTTGATCCTTAACGTCAGTCAAAAAGACATATCAGCTGAACTTATTCAGCACACAATTGAGTGTATCGCCGATATACGTGTCAGTAATGAAGGCCAAGAAGGACTCAGTGCTTTTTTGAATAAACGTCGTCCAAGTTGGGTTTCTGAGGAGAAATAATATGTTCCACAAAATACTGATCGCCAATCGCGGCGAAATCGCTTGTCGAGTTATCCAAACTGCACAGAAAATGGGTATTCGCTGTGTGGCCGTTTATTCAGAAGCGGATCGGCACTCTCGTCATGTATCCCTTGCGGATGAAGCCTATTTACTTGGTCCGGCCGCCAGTTCTGAAAGTTACTTACGCCAAGATAAGATTTTAGACATCGCCTTGAGAAGCGGAGCACAAGCCATCCATCCGGGCTATGGCTTCTTATCCGAAAACAAAGCCTTTGCTGAAAATTGTGCTCAGCATGATCTGGTTTTTATCGGTCCTCCCTCGTCGGCTATCGCAGCGATGGGATCAAAATCAGCGGCCAAAGCCATTATGGAAAACGCGGGCGTACCTTTAGTTCCTGGGTATCATGGAAACGATCAAACCCCTAAATTATTGCGTGATGAAGCCCTAAAGTGTGGTTTTCCTCTGTTACTAAAAGCCGTGGCTGGCGGGGGTGGAAAAGGCATGCGTGTTGTAGAAAATATGGGGGAGTTTGATGACGCCTTGTCCGCAGCAAAACGTGAAGCACAAAATGCCTTTGGCAACTCAGATATGCTCATTGAACGTTACCTTACTCAACCTCGTCATGTAGAAATTCAAGTATTTTGTGACACTCATGGCAATGGCGTATATCTTTCTGAACGAGATTGTTCAATTCAGCGACGCCATCAGAAAGTACTAGAAGAAGCTCCAGCACCAAATTTATCTCAAGAAACCCGCAAAGCTATGGGTGAGGCCGCGGTAAAAGCGGCACAAGCAATAGACTATGTCGGCGCCGGTACAGTTGAGTTTCTCTATGATGTCGATGGTTCTTTCTTTTTTATGGAAATGAATACACGCTTGCAAGTTGAACATCCTGTCACAGAAATGATCACAAGGCAGGATTTAGTCGAATGGCAATTACGCATCGCCCATGGGCAAACACTGCCATTACAGCAGGATCAAATTAGGCTACACGGCCATGCGTTAGAAGCCAGAATCTATGCAGAAGACCCTAATAATGACTTTTTACCCGCAACAGGTACCCTACGTTATTTAAAGACACCCGCTGAAAGTCAGCACGTTCGTGTCGATACCGGTGTTATCGAAGGCGATGAAGTGAGCATTCACTATGACCCAATGATAGCGAAATTAATAGTCTGGGATGAAAGCCGAGAACAAGCAATCGAACGCATGGTGCAAGCTCTGACAGCCTATAGAATTGATGGAGTAACCACTAACATTGAATTTTTACATACTCTGTCAAATTCAAACGCATTTCGTGCGGCCGATCTCACCACCAACTTTATCGAGAAACATCAAGCCGATTTAGTTCCGGAGCCATCACTGGATAAAACAACGGCTTTGATACTCGCATCCTGTTTTTTCTTGCAGGATAATACTATTAATGCCTCGTCAATGAATGCATCTCCTTTTGTATCACAGCATAATTGGCGCTTAAACAATGTACTCAGCCGTAAAATAACAATTTCAATCGCAACGGATGAACACGACCTTGAGGTGATCACTCGCTCGTCTTCAGCAATGGGTTCTCGTTATCTATTCTCACTGCAAGCACAAAATTATGAGGTTGAGACGCAGTTTCAGGAGGATCAACTGGTTGCTTTTATTGACGGCCAAAAATATCAAGTACATGCCTCAAAAAGAGACAATCATATCGTGCTCTTCAGTGGTGGTCAGAACGTCCCTTGTACTCTTGTTGTCACCACATTTGAACAGCAGGAAACAACGTCAGCAGGAAGTTTAAAAGCACCAATGAATGGCTCAGTGGTCGATATTTTCGTCCAACCAGGCCAGGCAGTAAAACAAGGTCAAACACTGATAATAGTGGAGGCAATGAAAATGGAACACGCCATTAAGGCCCCAAAAGACGGTATTGTTGAAGCCATCTTTTTCATCGCCGGAGAGCTGGTTAGCGATGGTGCAGAGCTGCTATCCTTACAATTAGATGGAGAGGAATCTTAATTATGACGTTTCCTTCCCATGTAAAACTCGTTGAAATGAGCCCTCGAGATGGATTACAAAATGAATCCAGTGACGTATTTGAAGGCATGGTTCCAACCGCAATCAAATTGGAATTGATTGAGCGCCTCAGTAATACTGGCTTAACTCATATTGAAGCCGCTAGCTTTGTGTCTCCAAAATGGGTTCCACAAATGGCTGATGCCAGTGCCGTCATGCAGGGTATTCAACGTCGCGATGGTATTATTTACTCCGCACTCACACCCAATTTAAAAGGTGCTGAAAATGCTATTGCCTCACACGCAGGTGAGATTGCCGTCTTTAGCGCCGCGTCTGAGGCCTTTACAGAAAAAAATATTAACTGTTCGATTGAAGAGAGCCTGTCCCGCTTTGAGCCAGTGATTGAATTAGCAAAGGCCCACAACATTCCCGTTCGAGGTTATGTTTCCACTGTATTAGGTTGCCCATATCAAGGAGAAGTCTCTCCTAATGAGGTGGCTCGTGTTGCTAAGCGACTGTATGACATGGGATGCTATGAAATATCCTTAGGAGATACTATAGGCACAGGTACTCCCCTCAGTGCAAAGCGCATGCTGGAAGCCGTATCACGGGATATTCCAATAAATAAATTGGCCGCGCATTTTCATGATACTTATGGTCAAGCCATCGCAAATTTATATGCCGTGCTCGAGGAAGGAATCGGTATCATAGATGCCTCTGTAGCAGGTCTTGGCGGCTGTCCTTATGCTCAGGGTGCATCCGGAAACGTAGCGTCCGAAGACGTTCTCTATTTACTGCAAGGTCTTGGCATTGAAACTGGGGTGGATCTGGATCAGCTGATCACCACCGGTTATTGGATAAGTGACCAACTTAAACGTCAGAATGGCTCAAAGGTGGCCTTAGCCAAAGGTCGATAAACCACACTTCCCTCTAAAAATAAATTGCATGATGGCTTTGCTCTCGTGCGATTTATTTTATTATGCTTCAAAAAAAGGCATTTTTTGATTAACATATGACCGTCTTTTTTATATTCAATAGACATACAAGATTTGCTTCTTTGAGTATCCAAATACCGTAATTAGGTTTATTAGGGAAAAAGCATTATGAAATACATTCTTGCCATACTAATTACGGCGTTTATAGCTCCTGCAATCTATGCGGTAGCAACCGTACCAGGCAATTATTATGTTTCATCTCAAGGTTTGAATGTACGCTTGGCCGCAGGTGGTGACGGTAAATTAGTCAACACTCTGCCTCAAAATGAGACAGTTGTCGTATTTGAAGTTCAAAATGGTTGGGCGAGAATATCAGAATATTTTAATGGACAAGCTGAAGGCATCAGTGGCGATGTCGCTCACTGGGTTTTTGCTCGGTTTTTAACCGCTAGTGAACTTCAAAAAAATAAACAACCTCCATCAGACACGTCTCAAGAAAACGAGACATCCAACCCAACTAAAGAAAGAAAACTATCGGATCCATCGCCAATGGATGAAGCCGCTAACCTTCAATCTTTAATCTCAGCCGCGATAGAGTCTTCTGATGATTTTTCAAAGTATAAAAATGCTTTTATCTTAGCTTCAGAAAAGCTGATTAAAGAAGGGAACTGTACTCTCAAAGAATTTGAAGAAATGGGTGGGTGGTGGAGATCCTCAAATTATATACCAGAGCCAGTTTATTTTATGTATTGTGGCGGTATGGATCAGAGCAATCGTGTTTTTTTGAATACCGAAAAAAATATTATTTTCAAATAACGCCTATTTTTAGGCATGAAGAAAACTCATCACAACGCCATTCAAAGAGACCTCTATTTCTTTAACGCCGAAAAAACAAAACAGTATCTACAAGACGGGAGAAACGATCAAATTATAGGATCACTTTAAAAAATAAGTCACCAAAACCCCAAAGAAAGGTCCCCGTCATTAACAAGGAGACCTCGACCATACCTAATTGCAATCTCACATTGTCTCTTAACTTTTCCATTTTTTGCTCGTACTCGAGTTCAATCGATTCGATCTCTTTCTCAATATATTCTTCTGGCGCATTAATTTTACGCAGTTTTAATTTCGCTCGTGATAGAGCTATTCGACGTTGAACATCAAAACGACTGGTTAATACTCGCTCCTCTATGATGCCACTCATACCAGACCAAATACCCAATAAGACCACTATGCATCCACTCCTTGTAAGCCACTCAATGTTATAAAAGTTAATAAGGGTTAAGTACACCCCAAGACCAATAACAATAAGGCTAGCAAGCCAAATCAGCAAAGATTGCAGTTTGCGAATCTCCCCCGTATTGATAGATACCTTTACGTCGTTCAAATTGGTGCTCTTTTATAGGCTTAACTGAAGAATAATCTTCCATCTATAATACATGGCTTTATCGGTATCCACTAAAATTATTCAGGCGCCAATAACGCATCAATAGTTCAATGCTCAGATAGCAAACTCAAGTTAGGCCGCTCTTTTTTTAGCTAACCAGAGCCCTCCTAGGGTATTCATTATCAACCCTAGGAGAACCAGCATAATGCCGCTCCATTGGGCATGACTAATATGTTCATTTAGGATGAATGCCGAAGAAGTCAGTCCGACAACAGGCACCCCAAGTGTTAAGGGGGCGACTGTACCAGCAGAGTATCGAGACATAAGGTAACTCCATAAACCATAACCACCTAATGTGGCAATAACCGATAAATAGATCAGTGTAGCAACGGTTTTCCAACCAATTTGAACGAGATTCATCCACATAACTTCACTGCCGTCGATAAAATAAGCGCAGATGAAGAAAGGAACGGGTGGAATCCAGCAAGCCCACACAATCAGGTTTACATTGGCATCATAACCTTTTTTACTGATTCCCTTGGTTGTGACATTTCCCAACGCCCAACTAGCTGCCGCCGCAAGAGTGAGAGCAAAACCCAGCACAGTCATCGTGGTATCTTCTCCATTTAAACCAATAACAGCTAAGCCGCTCGCAGCAACACCTATGGCTAATAGTTGATACGGTCGCACATACTCTTTTAAAAATAAGACGGCAAAGAGCAGTGTGAAAATCACTTGAGACTGCAATACTAACGAGGCTAATCCCGCAGGCATGCCAAATTTCATTGCCGTAAACAAAAAGGCAAACTGGCCAAAACTGAGCGACAGTGCATACACGAGTATCCACTTAAATGGCGTTTTAGGTCGAGAAAAAAAGAAAGAACCAATTACCGCTATCACCAAAAAGCGTAAACCACCAAGCATCATAGGCGTCAAATCATCCAACCCCCATTTGATTACGACAAAGTTAAAGCCCCATGCAAAAATAATCACAAGACCGAGCAGCATATCTTTTGGTGTCATGGGAGCGTTCCATTAAGGTGAAATGATAGTACTCTACGGTGTTTAGAAAACCTTGCCTACATACAGTCAACAAAATACGGAGCATACAGATCAATTAATGGCTCAACCTTCTTATTTCCAATTCGATTCTTAACCCATCGATATTTTTTTAAATACCAGAATTTCATAAAAAACATTATGTAAATTTTACTATTAAGAGTATAAACAGGTCTTAGCCCCTCTCCTCTTTTGGAACCTTATTACATGCCTAGTGATGATTTTATTGACCTACTCAAACTGCTTATTCGTCAACCAAGTGTTGTTGGTGCTGAACATTCATTTTTTCGAGTATTGCAAAGAGAACTCGAGGAAAGGGGCGCAAAAGTCACCTGGTATGAAGGTCTATTAGTGGCTCAGGGCTGTGATCCTTTAAGTACGATGTTTTCAGCTCATATCGATCGTCACGGTCTAGTTTGTACCGGCCCCAATGAGTTTCAATATGCCGCTTTTGTTTCCGCTAATCGCACGGATTTGTTAAACAATTCGGTGTCCGAGGAGTTAATGACAAAGGTTACAGAACGCTATAACCATCAGGAAGTGTTTGCCTATGAACCTTGGTCTGGTGTTTATCGAGGTAAAGGTATCATCAAAAGTTCTTATGTCTGTGAATTTCGCAATAACTTAATTTTTGAGATTGAAGGCTTAGAAGGTGTTGTGGCAGGCACTCCTATTGCTTTCAAAGATCACCTCACCATTACAAACGGTCGCTTAGAAGGGCAATTAGACAATGTCATTTCAGCCGCCGCCTTAGTACATCTCTTTGATCATGGTTTTAAAGGGACGGCTTTCTTTACGGCACAAGAAGAAGCTGGAAAAAGTTGGCGCTATTTATTGGAATGGTTTCGTCGGTTCGGAGGTTCAACGAATCGTTTATTTGTTATTGATACCAGCCCCTTTCCTAACCTTGAAGCCGCCAATGAGCAGCTTCTTATACTAAGAGAAAAGGACGCTAACGCTACATTTAACGAAGAGAGTACTCAACATCTAGAAGCGCTGTGCAAGAGTAATGGCATTGGCTATTTATTCAAGAATCGTTACGTAGAAAGTATCAACCATAAACGGGCAGAGCAAGGCTTACCTCCCAGTACTTTTGGAAGTACTGAATTAGGACGGATTATTGCCGCATCAAATGGCCTTGTTGATGGTACAACAATTCAAGTACCAACCATTGGCTACCATACAATGAATGAGTCTGTCTCTTTACAGTCTGTTGATGCATTTCTTCATACTTTAAAGATGATATCCAATATTTAATCCGTACGGTTCTAGTCTGGTCGATCGCTATTTTCTTCAATGAAGCTAAAAACCATGACCCTCTAGCCCGTATTCTACAGCTTATACGTCAGGATCAATCGCCTTCTTTCTTTTGACCCTGCGAATCCGTTGCTTATAAATAGCGGCGCTTATTATGACGCTTGCAACGACAACGGTCATGATGGTGTGTATTAAGTCACTCACCTCATAAATAGTCTGTTGTCCAGAATGGGCGATTGTAGATTGGCTAAAGAGTGCCATTAAACCAGCGATAGAAGCCAGCGCTTGGATTCTCTGCATGACATTCTCCTTTTAAAAACAGAGTCTTATTTAATGATGTACAACCGCTCTTGCATCTTTTATAGAATAAGAAGGAGATTTCATTAATGCTTTACTTTGTAACGAGAGCTCCCTGCCATAACTTTGCGTAAAAAGGTCCCATTCAAAGCGGATATGAGTGGCTGTTTTCATTATCTGATCTCGCTGTTCCGTTATCAAATTTGGCAAAACAATAACCACTTGCAGGAAATTAACGGCTTGCTGGTACTGCCTGTTCGCTGAAATATAATCTCCTAAAGCCGTATAAGATTCTGCGACGTTGAAAAAGCTCACACTGATCGCGGCTAAAGTGGACTGCGGATCTTCCTCAAAATCCTCAGCAAACGATCGCTCTGCCTGTTGTAACGCTAACAAGTTCAAATCAACCGCCTCAGAAAAGGCATTATTGGAATACGCTTTATTAGCCTGTCTCGTTAAATGTTCCCAGCTTTGCATAATACGTCTCACCTTTCAGGTAAATTAGAATCACTTATTGAGAATCATTATCAACAAATGCCTTTTATAAATCCAGTGTTATTGAAAATAAATCTCATTAATATTTTTTAAGCGTGCTCAGAGAAAATATGATTAGAGGAAAGATACAGATGAATATAGAAAAATAGACAGGAATACAGTGACGATTAAATCAAACCGTATAGGATCACTGTATTCCGTTGGCCGCATAAGACGACGGTCGGGCTGTTCTTGTAAATGAGGTAAGTCGTGATCTCCGTTTTAACCACGACTGGAAGTGGCTAGCAACATGCTCGCCAATACAAATAAGCTCCCCATTCCCTTATTTAATCTGAGCATTCCCTGACGACTCTTAATCAAACGGCAAATCTGTTTGCCACTGACCCCATAAATATAGGCCGCCACAAACTCGGCAGCCATAAAGGTTACACCAATCACAAAAAACTGGGGCGCAACAGGTACATTAAGATCCAGTAACTGTGGGAATATCGCAGTAAAAATAAGAATGGCCTTTGGATTACTAATCGCAATAAAGAACTCTTGGCGAATTTTCAACGTATGGCTAGGTAAGGCGACCACGCCAGTTTCTGAATCATGTTCATCTAATGCTGTGGATGCACTACGCCAAGTTTTAATGCCTATGTAAAGAAGATAAGCGACACCGAGCCACTTAACGACACTAAACCAAAAAACAGATGATACTATGATGGCTCCAAGCCCTAGAGCAGAAACCAACATTAAAATAGCAAACGCGGCATTGCGGCCAATCGCCGCAATTACGGAAGAGGTGGGCCCAGTTTGAATTCCGTTATACATAGCCGTAAAGTTATTAGGCCCTGGAGATAGAGCTAATAAAAACAAAAAAGGCACCATGGTAACCCACAAATTCCAACTCATTTCGCGTCTCCTATATTAAATAATGATGATTGCCGGACTATATCACCCTCTCAATTCCTATAACAACGTCATTCACATGTGACACAGTAAAAGGCCGTTTTATTAGAAGCGGTTTTCAACCATTACCTCAGCTAATGGGAGTTGACCGCCTCTTGGATAAGCGGCCTTTTCAGCACGACCAATGGCTATCATCATTGCGATAACATAACCATCTGGAAGGCAGATTAATTCAGCCACTTGCTCTCGGTCAAACCCCACCATAGGGCAGGAGTCATACCCTAAGCCTTTTGCGGCTAACATCATGGTTTGAGCCGCAATACCGCATGAACGCATGGCTTCGTCTCGTTGAATTTGCTCTTTTTGATTATAAAAACCATGCATCATTGGCAAGAGCATGTCTTGTGTTTCTTGAGGGCTATTAGCAACATAACGCTCTGGACGATCATTCCAAGCATTCACATCAGCGCAGACAACAAAAAGCTCGGCAGCATCGGTAACTTGAGCTTGGCCCCACGCGGCACTTTTTAGCTTCTCTCTTTGTTCCACATCCGTCACTCTCACAAAACGCCAATGCTGAATGTTATAAGAGGTTGGAGACAGCAGTACCGACTCCATTAAGGTATTAAAATCTGCGGCCGACATTTTTTCATTAGCTTGATAATGTTTTACGGCTCGGCGCTGCTCTATTGCTGTAAATAGGTTCATGCTATTTCCTTAGTATCTTACGGTTTAATGATAATCACATCGAAATGAGTGATTGATTAAGAAACACTTTACATTGTTTTTAATTGACTAATAAACCGAGTTAAAAGAAACTAATTGTAGAGATAAATTCAACAATGGAGATTTTATGGACACTTTTTCAGCCATACCTGTGTTTGTTGCCGTTGTAGAAAATGGCAGTTTTTCGAAAGCCGCTGAAGCGTTGGGAACCAGTAAATCGGCTGTCAGTAAGCGCATCAGCTTATTAGAAAACACCTTAGGAGTGAAATTACTTCATAGAACCACAAGAAGGCTAAGTTTAACGGAAGCCGGAGAACATTATTTCCAACATGCACATAAAGCCATAGCGGCGGCGACGGAAGGTATTGACGCGGTTACTCAATTGCAAGGCAAACCCAAAGGGATATTAAAAGTCAGCACACCAATGTCATTTGGTCGCTTGCATTTAGCGCCATTAGTAACCGATTTTTTAAATCATTATCCGGAAATAAAGCTCAATATAATCATGGATGATAAAAAAATCGATTTAGTAGAAAACGGTTTTGATGTTGCGATTAGGGCAGGTGATATGCAGGATTCAACCCTAGTTGCCCGACGTCTCGCCTCTTGCAGAAGTGTGGTTTGTGCCTCTCCCGCGTATTTAAAAAGACACGGTACACCCTCTTCTCCAGATGAATTAACCCAACACAACTGTATCCGATTTGCTTACGACCACTATGGCAATGAATGGGTATTTAAAAAGCAAAACCAGTGTAAAAAAATCAAGGTGAATGGCAATTATCAGGTCAATAACAGTGAGGCATTACAAACGGCCGCCTTAGCAGGATTAGGAATAGCCAAAATCCCCACCTTTGTCATAGGACAAGACCTGAGTAAAAAGCAGCTTATTCCTCTTTTTGAGGAATACACACTGCCAATGCAAACCTTTTATGCCGTGTTTCCTGAGCGTCGGCACTTACCAGCAAAGGTGCGTGTTTTCCTAGATTTCATCATCGAAAAACTGGCCAGCGATCACCCTTACTGGGAAATTAATCATCACACACGGTAGCACTTACTCTGACTCATGTTTCGGTTTAGCATACTTATACACCGTATTTCGACTTACTCCTGCTATTTTTGCAGTTTGTGAGATATTGCCTTTAAACTCATTTAGCAACCTAGGAATTAGCCTCTCTAAAGGTTCATCTGACTTATCATCAAGAGTATCTAGGTCACTGTTCATATCATCAAAAAAATCGTCTGGTAAATGCCAATCCTCTAACACCTCTTCATCAGCCATGGCCATGCCCACTTTCAAAACGTGTACCAATTGACGCATGTTTCCTGGCCATGGATGTTTAACCAAGAGATCAAGCATCTCTTTTGATAATTCAGGACCGGGCTCTTCTTCTCTCAAGCGATTATGTAAAAACTGAATCAATTTGGCTTTATCTTTACGATCTCTTAATGAGGGTAATTCAATATTTAACCCTGAAATACGATAGTATAAATCCTGTCTAAAACGCCCTGCAGACACTTCTTCTTTCAATATTCGATTTGTGGCTGAGATCAATTTAATGTCGACTGGATACATTTCCGTAGAGCCCAAAGGCGTGACCACTCGCTCTTGTAAAACTCTTAATAACCTTGATTGCACTGGCATTGGCATTTCACCAATTTCATCCAGAAACAAGGTGCCTCTATGGGCTCTTCGAATCAATCCAATTGACCCTTTTGTTTGCGCACCTGTGAACGCCCCTTTTTCGTAACCAAATAGCTCAGATTCAACTAATTCTGATGGAATCGCCGCACAGTTTACCGCCACCAACATCTCTGACGCTCTAGAGCTATGGTAATGCAAACTACGTACAAAGATTTCTTTACCGGCCCCCGTTTCCCCATGAATTAAAATAGGGATGTCTTTTTCCATTATTTTATGCGCTTGCTTGACTAAGCGTTCCACTCGTTCATCACCATGTTGTAATTCATCTAACGCAATGACATTCTCTGGTATCGCTTTTTTATTCACCGTGATAGGTGTATTGCTTTTAGCTATATCTTTGTTTTTTAACGCATTCATTGAACTTGCTAATGGAGATTGTTTAGAGGGCATAACGTAGCCTGTTCGACGACGGAAATCAGGGACTCGCATAATTTGTTGAGTTGGTGGAATGACTTTAACGTAAAACTGATAACGCCCCATGGCCAATAGTTTCATGGGTAAATTGATAGGGTGATGCTTAATTTCCCGCATTTCACAATCAAACACTTGATTAATATTTAACAACCCCAGGTCTCGAGCAAGGACCACTTCCGCACGACGGTTTGCCGAAACAATGACACCGTCTTCATCCAGGACTAATATTCCCGACCAATGACTGTCTAAACTCACCACATTAGTATTAAAGCTTAAGATAAAATGATCTTGTTGGAAGGCTGAAAAAATCAGTCTGTTTTCTACACTGAGCGACATCAGTTTTACCATACCAAACGTATGATCTTGAGGCAGATAGGCATCAGAAGAAATATCTAAAACACCGACGAGATCATTATTGGAATTATAAATTGGCGAGGCAGATCCGACCATAAATCGGTTGGCTCGTAAAAAGTGTTCATCTCTCCCTACTTGAATCGCTTCCCCTGTAATCAAAGCGGTACCAATAGCATTCGTACCCACCCTCATTTCAGTCCATTGATTGCCTCCAACTAAACCATGCTGTGCTGCACTACCAAAGCGCGGCTGCCCCCAGGTATTCAATACATGTCCTTGCCTATCTGCCAGCACAATCATACAAGAAGAATTACTGAGAATATTTTCATAATAAGGCAAAACTTCATTTTCAGTCGTTTCTAACAAGCTACGATGCTGATCGACCAAATCACCTAAAATGCCTTTTGGAAGGGTCGCAAAGTCAGGCTGGCTACTGTGGTCCAAACCAAACTTTTCACAGCGATACCATGACGCTTGAATCAGCTCTTTATGAGCCGTCGCCTTACCTGTTTTATCCTCTGATGAATTTTCATTAGAATGTTGATTTTTATTGTTTTTTTCTTCTTTTTCCACTTCTTGCTCCAGCATCACAGTAGGTTAAAATACTGGTGATTTTCATGCTATTCAAAACCCATCAATTGGAACGTTAACCGACGCTCTACATCGATTAAAAATCAATGCAACTGTTCATAAGGATCGAGGTACTGTAAACACTTTGAACACTTATGAACACCCTTATTTTTCCAACTGGTCAATCTAGAAGCTTGCACAAAAAAATAAAAAAATCTTTATTTTCAACAGCTTAATATAAAAACACGCAATATTTTTATATTTGGCACGGCTTTTGTAACTTCTTGTTCATAATTGAGTGTTCACTTTCGCGCCTATATGTTGCTTTTAACATATTCAAACGAAAGCATGAGAATACAAAAATAATAACAACAAAAAGGTAAATCAAATGTCTTTAACGCTGCAAAATGTGTCGCGCGTTGTTGATGGTGAAACCTGGATCAATGAGGTTAATTTAAGCCTTGAGCCTGGTTCCTTCAACGTGTTGCTCGGCCGAACGTTATCCGGCAAAACAACGCTAATGCGACTAATGGCCGGTCTTGATCGCCCTTCCAAAGGCAAGATTCTGATGAATGGAGTGGATGTCACAGGGGTTCCGGTCCGTGACCGCAATATCTCCATGGTGTATCAACAATTTATTAACTATCCCAACCTCACCGTTTACGAGAACATCGCCTCCCCCCTACGTTTAGCTAAAATGAGTGACTCCGAAATTGATCGCCGAGTTAGAGAAACGGCAGAGATGTTACGAATTGATCCTTTTCTTGATCGCTTACCACTACAGTTATCTGGTGGGCAACAACAACGTACTGCCATGGCAAGAGCACTGGTAAAAGACTCTCAAATTATTCTGTTTGATGAACCCTTGGTTAACCTAGATTACAAATTACGTGAAGAGTTACGACAAGAGTTGCGAGCCTTATTCAAAGCCCGTAACTGTATCGCTGTTTATGCAACCACTGAGCCTAATGAAGCACTAGCTCTAGGGGGGAATACGGCCGTACTTCATGAAGGCAGACTGTTACAAATGGGACCGACATCTCAAGTCTACCATCAACCAAAAGACATCATTACCGCTGAAATGTTCTCCGAACCCCCAATCAATGTCGTCCCAGGGCATGTAAGCAATGATGAAGTGACCTTTGACGATACAGTTCATTTTAGACTAAACAACGATTTGCGTTCTCTTTCTCCAGGTAACTACCAGTTTGGTGTGCGAGCCTCCCATATCGGTTTAGTGCCTCACTCTGATGATGATTTAGAATTACCCGTCAGAGTCGACCTTGCTGAAATCAGTGGTTCAGAAACCTTTTTACATGTTCACAACCCTCATTTTGATTTGGTATTACACCTTTCTGGTGTTCATGAATATCAGGTTGATCAGAACATTAAAGTCTATTTCCCAACCCATAAACTGTACGCCTTTGACGCTCAAGGTCAGATGGTGCATTCCCCAGCACGAATGAGGGAGCAATAATCATGGCTGAAATCACCCTAAATGCATTGGCGCATAGTTATGCCGACCACCCTTCTAAACCAGAAGACTATGCGATCCGCGAAATGTCTCACGTTTGGGAACAAGGCGGTGCTTTTGCACTCTTGGGCCCATCTGGATGTGGTAAATCCACTCTATTAAATATCATTTCTGGTTTATTAAAACCGTCTAATGGTGAAGTTTTATTTGATGGCAAACGCGTCAATGAACTCAAACCCGAAGAACGAAATATTGCTCAGGTTTTTCAGTTTCCCGTGGTGTACGACACCATGACGGTTTACGACAATTTAGCGTTTCCGCTGAGGAATATTGGAGTGCCTGAACACAAGGTCAAATCCAAAGTTCACGAAGTGGCTGAAATACTTGAATTATCAGACCAACTCAAACGCAAGGCCAAAGGGTTATCCGCCGATCAAAAGCAAAAAGTATCTATGGGACGCGGGTTAGTTCGCGATGACGTTTCGGCCATTTTATTTGATGAGCCACTCACGGTTATTGATCCACAATTAAAATGGAAACTGCGCCGCAAGCTCAAACAAATCCATGAGCAATTCAATATTACTATGGTGTACGTTACCCATGATCAGCTAGAGGCCTCCACTTTCGCAGACAAAATCGCTGTTATGTACAACGGTCAGATCGTTCAATTTGGGACGCCAAGAGAACTGTTTGAAAAGCCAGCACATACCTTTGTTGGTTATTTCATTGGCAGCCCGGGGATGAATTTTTTTGAAGCGCAACTCGATGAACAAATTACCTTTGGTGAGCATGTCATTACTACTAGTGACGACATGCTTGCACGCTTGAAATCAATGGGAAGTAAGAAAGTGACCATTGGCATCCGTCCTGAATTTGTTCATGTATGGGATGGTAAAAATGACGATGCCTATCAAGTAGAAGTCGATTACGTTGAAGATTTAGGTACTTATAAAATTTTATCTTTCTTCTTCAACGGACAATTAATGAAGGCCCGTTTAAGTGAAGATCAACAGGTTCCTTCTGGCCAAATCTATGTCAGTTTCCCAGAGCAATGGACCAAGGTCTACGTTGATGAATACTTAGTTGACACAGACTCTCTGACTCTTCATTCACAAACAAAAGACGCACAGGAGGCCCATAATGCAAACTAAAGTTGAGAACAATAAAGCATGGTTCCTTGTTATGCCGGTTTTCTTGATCGTGGCTTTCTCTGCCATTATCCCATTAATGACGGTAGTCAACTATTCTGTGCAGGATATATTTGACCCCTATACCCGTTACTTCGTTGGCACAGAATGGTTTAAACAAGTCATGCTCGATAGCCGCTTACATGAAGCCCTATTACGACAATTTATTTACTCCTTTACCATTTTAGCCATTGAAGTGCCGTTGGGAATTTGCGTTGCCTTAATGATGCCGACAAAAGGCCGTGGCGCCTCACTCGCACTGATATTAGTAGCCATTCCTTTGCTTATTCCTTGGAACGTAGTGGGTACTATTTGGCAAATATTTGGACGTGCAGATATCGGGTTGTTTGGGGCCTTTATGGCTGAAATTGGTGTTGATTATAACTACGCTTCTAACACAACCGACGCCTGGCTAACCGTGATATTAATGGATGTTTGGCATTGGACCCCACTGGTCGCACTGTTGTGTTATTCCGGTTTGCGGGCCATTCCAGAAGTTTACTATCAAGCCGCTAGAATCGATCAAGCCTCACGTTGGGCCGTATTCCGTCACATTCAGCTTCCTAAGCTAACGAATGTACTCATCATTGGTGTCTTGTTGCGATTCATGGACTCTTTCATGATTTATACAGAACCTTTCGTACTTACTGGTGGCGGACCTGGCAGTTCAACAACCTTCTTAAGCCAATCATTAGTTCAGCAAGCAATAGGCCAGTTTGACATTGGTCCAGCCGCGGCCTTCTCCCTGGTGTATTTCTTAATCATCTTATTAGTGTGTTGGGTGTTCTATACCACCATCATGAATATGCAGAAAGATAAGTAGGAGCAAGTCATGACACAAGCTACAACAACACAGCACAATCGCTCAAAGAGCATACTTACAGAGCAAGCTCCCGTTGTCAGTATCGCGGATCGTAAGGCGAAAAACGCCACGTTACGAGGCCGAATTGGTCTGATCGTATACGTTGTTCTACTGCTGCTACCCATTTATTGGTTGGTCAATATGTCGTTTAAAACCAATACTGAAATTTTGAGCGGATTGTCGTTCTTCCCGCAAGATTTCACCTTTGCGAATTATGCAAAGATATTCGGTGATCCGACCTGGTATATGGGCTATGTAAATTCCATTTTTTACGTTTCCATGAACATGGTGATCAGCCTTGTAGTGGCGTTACCCGCTGCTTATGCTTTTAGTCGCTATAAATTTGTTGGCGATAAACACATGTTCTTCTGGTTGCTATCAAATCGAATGGCACCACCAGCGGTCTTTTTATTGCCCTTCTTTCAGCTCTACTCCTCTGTGGGGTTATTCGATACTCATATTGCTGTAGCCCTTGCCCATTGCTTATTTAATGTGCCTCTTGCGGTTTGGATTCTTGAAGGTTTTATGAGTGGCGTGCCTCGTGAGATCGATGAGACGGCCTATATTGATGGTTATACTTTTCCACGTTTTTTTGTGAAAATTTTCATTCCATTAATCCGTTCCGGCATTGGTGTCACCGCGTTCTTCTGCTTTATGTTCTCTTGGGTCGAATTATTGTTAGCGCGTACTTTGACTTCCGTAGAAGCAAAACCTATTGCCGCAATTATGACACGAACCGTTTCCGCCTCGGGGATGGATTGGGGGCTTCTTGCCGCCGCAGGTGTATTAACCATATTACCAGGCATGCTCGTGATTTACTTCGTTCGTAACCATGTCGCGAAGGGCTTTGCCCTTGGCCGAGTATAAGGAGAACTATTATGGAGTGGATGTCTTGGACTTTACCAACGGCGTTATTCTTCAGTGGTATTGCCATCATTTTGATTGGCATGACTGCATGGCAAATTGTGTCGCCTTCCATTGAGCGCAGAGGCTTTATTCCTCTGGAAACGACTCGTGGAGATCGACTCTTTATTGGTCTGCTTAGCAGCGCCTTTATCCACCTAGCATTTGTAGCATTAACCAATGCGGATCTTGCGGTGGCAACAGCTCTTTGCGTTATTTGGATGGTTATCCTAATGCGCTGGGGTTAATCAATGAGTAATTTCAGGGATTTTTAGCACGGATGCACTCAAAAAACTAAACTTTGTTGAGGTAAAATATGCACTACAATAAGAAAAAACTTGCACTAGCAGCCTTACCCTTTGCCGTCATGCTACACTCGGCTTCCCTTTGGGCTGACGCATACTCTGATGCTGCTCAAAAATGGGTCGATTCTGAGTTTTCTGTTTCGACATTGACCAAAGAACAGCAAATTACTGAAATGCAATGGTTTACGGAAGCTGCTAAGAAGTTTCGCGGCATGGAAATTAACGTTGCATCAGAAACGTTAACAACACACCAATATGAATCGCAAACGTTAGCAAAAGCGTTTGAGGAAATTACCGGCATTAAAGTGAATCATGACCTAATTCAGGAAGGGGATGTGGTTGAAAAACTGCAAACTCAAATGCAATCTGGCCGTAATATCTACGATGCGTACGTCAATGACTCCGACCTAATCGGTACTCACTTCCGTTACGGTAAAGTAGTCCCTATTTCTGACATGATGGAAGGTGATGGCCAAGACTATACCTTACCAACATTGGATCTTGCTGACTTTATTGGTTTAGATTTCACCACGGGGCCAGATGGAAAGCTTTATCAATTACCAACCCAACAATTTGCGAACCTTTACTGGTTTCGGGCCGATTGGTTTGCACGTGAAGACCTAAAAGCAAAATTCAAATCTATTTATGGCTATGACCTAGGGGTTCCGGTTAACTGGTCCGCCTATGAAGATATTGCTGAATTCTTTACCGATAAAGTAAAAACAATCGATGGTGAGCCAGTTTACGGCCACATGGATTATGGTAAAAAAGATCCGTCTCTAGGATGGCGCTTTACTGATGCTTGGTTCTCAATGGCGGGGGCGGGTGATAAAGGGCTACCAAATGGTTTACCTGTTGATGAATGGGGTATTCGTATTAAAGATGCCTGCTCACCTGTAGGTTCTAGTGTGTCTCGTGGTGGCGCGACTAACGGTCCAGCAGCCGTGTATGCGACAACAAAATACGTCAACTGGTTAAGTAAATATGCACCTCCAGAAGCTCAAGGCATGACATTCTCAGAGTCTGGTCCTGTACCTGCTCAAGGAAGTATTGCTCAGCAAATCTTTTGGTACACGGCATTTACGGCCGATATGACAAAAGAGGGATTACCAGTAGTAAATGCGGACGGTACCCCTAAATGGCGTATGGCCCCTTCTCCTGTAGGACCATATTGGGAAGAAGGTATGAAAAAAGGCTATCAAGATGTTGGCGCTTGGACATTCATGAACTCGACGCCTGATGACCGTCGTCTAGCCGCTTGGTTGTATGCTCAGTTTACTACCTCTAAAACGGTTTCTTTGAAAAAAACCTTAGTTGGTCTAACGCCAATTCGTGAATCAGATATCAACTCTCCTGAAATGCAAGCCGCGGCACCAAAACTAGGTGGCTTAGTTGAGTTCTATAAAGGGCCGGCTCGTAAAGAATGGTCTCCGACTGGTATTAACGTTCCAGATTATCCAAAACTGGCTCAGCTTTGGTGGCAATACATTTCACAAGCCGCAAGTGGTGAAGCAACACCACAAGAAGCGCTTAATGGTTTAGCGGCCGCCCAAGATAAAGTAATGGGTCGTCTTGAACGTGCAAATGTACAGCCATTATGTGGTCCGAAATTGAATGAACCTCGTGACGAAGCTTACTGGTTAGCACAACCAGGTTCGCCAAAAGCGAAACTGGCCAATGAAAAACCACAAGGTGTCACAGTGGCATACGATGAGCTTATCCGCTCTTGGGAGTAAACACCCTCTTTAAGTAACTCTCCCATGAATTGACCGGCTTAGGCCGGTCTTTTTTTGAGCGGGAGAAAATTCAATATCACGCTTATCTTTTACAAGAAAAAACCTCCTAGCGTTTTATTGTTGCCAATAGATACTCAATAACCATTCGAGTTTTCAACGGTAACTTCTTGGTTTTATACAAGAGGTTCACACCCATAGGCGTCGGGGCATACTCCTGTAGAATTTCAACCAGAAGGCCATTTTCAAGCGCATCCTTTACTAGCATCCTTGGTTGTAACAGGATTCCTGTGTGTTTGATGGCGGCCGTTTTCAGTACTTGGCCACTATTAGAGGCGAGACGGACGTGTTGTTTATTAAAAGCAACGGAATCAATTCCTAGTGCTCGATGAGCTTGTATATCACCGTAACGAAAACCTAAACACGAATGATTCATGAGGCTCTCTAAGGTGTCAGGAATCGTGTTTTTCTCAAGATAGTCTGGAGAGGCACAAAAAATCATTTCATATTCTCCGATGGGACGGGCAATTAATTCAGAATCCGCAAGTTCCCCAATTCGAATGACTAGATCAAAGTGATCATGCAACGGATCAATTAAATTATTGTCGAGTACTAAATCAATATTAATGTCGTCATTCGAGTTTAAAAAATCCGTAATAATAGGAGCGAGAATAATACTCCCAAAGGTCACTGGGCAATTGATTCGTACCGTCCCTTTGGGCCTTCCTGCATACGTTTGAATATTATTTTCCGCTTCGGAGATATGCTCCAAAATTCTCAGACATTCTAAGTAATATAGTTGTCCCGCGTCACTTAAAGAATAGCGTCGGGTTGTCCGATGCAGCAATCGAGTCCCTAAATGCTGTTCTAAAAACTTGATGTGCTTACCTATCATGGTTGGACTAATCGAAAAATCAACCGCTGCTTTTGTAAAGCTCTCACTTTGCACCACATGCACAAATATTTGCATACTTTTTAATTTATCTAACATTAGCAACCCACAGTTTATAAACAATCAATCAGATACTCATTTATTAACTCAAAGGAGTCAATTAGATTACTGAATTATATAATTTTGTTAATTTATTTGGATGATCGAATGTTGCAATCAGGTCTATTTATTACCGCAGAACTCCGTATCAAGCCGGACAAAGAGCTTAGTCATGCCATCTCAGCTCTGAACGCATATTGTCACGCCATGGAAACAGAGCCAGGTTGCTCTATGGCACTGCCATTACAAGATAAGGAAGACCCATACCGTTTTATTTTATGGGAAAGATACAATGACAACACGGCCTTTGAGGCTCACTTTCAAGCTCAGCACACCCAAGATTTTATGGCCTCTGAAATAGCGGACTTAGTCCAGGCGTTTGAATTGCAACATTCTGAGCTGGAGAAGTTAGTATGAATAAAATATTGAATTGGGGGATTATTGGAACCAGCTTTATCTCTGATGTGATGGCCGATGCCATTATTCAAGAAGGGCAAACGTGCCTCTACGCCGTTGCCGGTCGCTCAGTAGAACCTTTAGCTGAGTTCGCTAAAAAATACCACATCGACCACGTTTACCAAGACTATGATGCTCTGATCAATAACAGCAATGTCGATATTATCTATATCGCTTTACCTAACCATTTACACCATGAGTTTATTATAAAAGCGGCCAATGCAGGTAAAGCCATACTCTGTGAAAAATCCTTATCGATCGATATGAAAAAAACAGAACAAGCACTCACCGCCGTGGCCGACAACAAGGTGTTTTTTGTCGAAGGGTTAATGTACCTATCTCATCCTTTCATCAACACCATCAGGCAACACATTCACCACAACGTAATTGGTAATATACGCTCCATTCACGCTCAGTATTGCGCGCCAATCGCTGAATTTGTTAACCCTCAAAGTAAAGGGGCCTTATTTAATTTAGGCTGTTACCCTGTGTCTTTAATACAATTGCTGCTGCAAGAGTCTTTTGGTAACCACATTTTTAATGATTTTCATGTCTCAGCAACTGGCGTTCGAGGCACTGACGGAAATATTTGTGAGTCTTCGGCCCAATTTCGATTTGTTAACCTAGACACACAACAGCCAATTATTGCTCAAGTATATACAGCAGAAACCTATGGGCTACACGCCAGCTTTACTATTTTAGGGGAAACCGGACGTATTGAACTGTTATCTAACCCTTGGTTACCAGAAGGCAATCACAATACTCTAAGAGTTACCCAATATGAACAAGAGGGCAAAAACCTGGACGTGACCGCAGATGGCAATGGTTTTTTATACCAAGTAAGGCAGGTACGTGACGCACTAGAGCAAGGGCATACTTCCTTACAGAGACCTTCCGCTACGCCTTCGGATTCACATCAAGTCATGAAAATGCTTACCGCTTGGTATGACTCCCATAGCTAAGATAAAAAACCCCAATAACGGGAATGTCCAACTATTGGGGTCTATTTAAAGCCATAGGCTTTTCATTATTTCATACAAAAGACTAGTTCATTTCAGTAATGAAATTCTCTTTTGAACGACGAACTTTTTTCAGGTCCACTAGCCAGTCACCCGCGTCTGCACGGTAGCCAATTGGTAGCAATATCACTGAGCGTAAGCCGCGCTCTTTTAAGCCTAAGATAGTGTCCACTTCTTCAGGCACAAAACCTTCCATTGGGGTGCAATCCACCTTTTCTTCAGCCGCCGCAATTAAAGCCGTACCCAAACCAATATAAGCCTGACGTGCCGCATGCTGATAGTTTACTTCCGCATCACGTTTAGGGTACAGGCCTAAAATCATTTGACGATAATTTTCCCATCCCTCATTTACAAAACCTCGCTCTTCATTTACCAAGTCAAACATCATATTGACTCGCTCTTCCGTGTAGTTATCCCATGCCGCAAACACCAATAAATGTGAACAATCGGTGATCTGGCTTTGATTCCAAGCATGAGGTTTGATCTGCTCTTTTAACTCTGCATTCTTCACGACGATCACTTCATATGGTTGTAATCCACTTGATGTTGCCGTTAAACGAATGGCTTCCAGAATGCGATCAATTTTTTCTTGCTCAGCTGGACGAGACGCATCCATCTGTTTAGTTGCATAACGCCATTCTAGGTTTTTCAATAATTCAGACATTACTTTGGATCCCAATACAATATGTTGTCTCTTCTTAATAGCTGCTACTTGTTAGATATCAAGGTACACATTATGGAAAAAATGGTCATATCGAGGCGCTCTTTATTCAAAATGTTGCAGGTCTTTGGTATCTCGACTGAGTTTTAAATACAGTCCCAGACCCGCTAATAACCCCACGCCAGACCAGAGCATCCAAACCCCATTCATCAACTGGGTAATGTTGGCACTCAAAACCGATTTAAACATTAATAATAGCGCTTCAATAGAGACTGCGATAATGATGGCCGACATAAACCGCATTAAGGTTCTGCGGGTCGAATTGTAGTGATTAATGTCCTTACTAAACAACACCTCTTCCTCCAAAATAGTCTTCCCCAGGTCAAACACAGCGAGCCCTAACGTAATCATAACCACCACACCAAATGAGCTGGAAATGGTGTTATTAATCAGTGAAAAACTCTCGAAAAGTGACCAGAAAGCAGAAGATAACAACCAGAGCGAAACCAAGATCAAAGAGCCTCCGATCATCCCGTAGATACTTTGAAAAAGAGGATGCAAACGCGCCCTCCTCTCATCTCCCAATAAATAGGAGATCAGCCGTACCAGATTGAAATTAATCACTAGATAACCAATGTCACCGCCGTCTTTATCAATAAAATGCTGTACTGATGATACGGATAACTTGTAGGTTGCTGAAGATAAATATGGCTGGGTTACAACTACAGAGCGATCACTACTTTTAGCTAACTGGAAATAGGGCCTATGACTTCTATCACTGCCCTTGCCTAATTTACGAATACGTCGATTACTTACCGTAGAACTGAAAATGGTTTCTTTTTGCTGAATACCATTTACATCTAAACAATATAACAGCTCAACAAAAGGATACGACTTTGTTAAACGTTTTATGGTTTCTTGTTGCAGCTCAACATTATCGAGTAGCAATTCACCATCTAGACTGGTGAGAATGGAGGAGAGTAAATCATTAATCGTGCTTTCATTTGTGCGATATTTCTCAAGTAAATGAAAGTGGTTGTGTGTGGTCACGGAGTACAGCCTTTATAAATAAAAAAACCATATAACCATTTTTAAATGATATATTCAATATTCACAAAGTGAATACACAATAAAACACACCACACACAAAATCACCAACAAACCATATTACTTAAATGCCTACTTATATTGATTCTTTTTAATCAATGCTAATGCGTCTTGATGGAAGACACCTAAGTTTTCAAGGGCAGTAGAGTCTTCTTTAAACTTGCCCCACTTAGCCACTTCTCGTGCTGGATATACTTTTTCATTAGCCGGGTATTCCATACTTAACTTTGCAAACAACACCTGAGTTTGTTTGATCGTTAACCATTCAAGTAAATCAAGCGCGGCGGTTTTATTGTCTGAACTGGCCGTGACGGCCACTCCTGTTATATCTATGTGGACCCCATCAGCATCCTGATCAGCCCAAAATAATTTTAGTTTAGAATTTGGCTGTTCTCGTTTAAACCTGGCGAAATAATAGCTATTAATAATCCCCACGTCACACAACCCTTGGTTGATTGCAGCCGCTATCTTCATATCATCATCTAATGGCGCCAAGGCAAGATTATTCACCCAACCATTTAAAATCTGTTCAGTTTTCTCTGCTCCTTCCTTTTGAATCAGCATAGCGACAAGTGACTGACTGTATTCGTCATTTAACGATCTCAAACACAACTTACCCTGCCATTTCGATTGCGCTAAATCGGCATACCCCTGCAGATCACCAGCAGAAACCTTGTCAGGGTTATAAAGAATGGTGCGAGCCCTTTTAGAAAAAGCAAACCAATCATTTTTACTGGATTTTAAATAATCAGGAATGTTTTTATCTAAAGTACGAGACTGTACAGGTGACAATAAGCCTTTTTGAGAAGCGGACCAGAGATTCGCGGCCCCCGTAGTTAGAAACAGATCGGCAGGGCTAGCCTCGCCTTCAACACTTAAACGTGAGATTAACGTAGGCCCAGGGGCAACTAGGTAACGCACAGGCACGCCTGTTTCTCTAGAATAATCATCAAACAAAGGTTTGATATAACTGGCGTTACGGGAAGAATAGACCACCAGCTCTGAGGCCGAAACCACCTCAGATAAACCTAATAGAGCCATCGCCGCACAGCTAACATAAGATAGAATTTTCACTTCAATACACCTCTAAAAATTATAAATAAGTACATACGTTTAAGAGGGCTGGGCCCACTGACGAATCAAATTATGATAGATCCCACTTAGATGAACGACATCATGGTGGTTTGCCCCAAGCTCTCCCGTCAACCTCTGTACTGATTGGTCTAACTCAAACAAAATTTCACGCTGCTGGCTGTCCCGTACCATACTTTGAATCCAAAAAAAGGACGCTAATCGGGTTCCTTTCGTCACAGGGGCTACTTGATGTAAGCTGGTTGACGGATAAAGCACTAAATCGCCCGCTGCTAACTTGACACTTTGCGTACCATATTGCGTTGCAATCGTTAACTCACCGCCCTCATATTCATCCGGATCGGCTAGAAACAACGTGGCAGACAGGTCGGTACGCAAAGTTTTATGACTATTAGGCAACTGCATTAAAGAACCATCCACATGGGCACCGTAGGTCTCTGACTCCTTGTAACGGTTAAATTTTGGTGGATAGATTTTGTCCGGCAAGGCCGCTGAAATGAACGCTGGATGTTGGGATAATGCTCGTAATAGGTGGTTTCCAAGACTGATTGCAGGCTCTTTTGTATCATCCAGTTGATGATTTTGCTTCACATTTCGAGCAATTGAGCCTGCCGTATTAGTCCCCTCTTGCCAATCCGCTTTATCAAGATAATCTCTTATTTGGATGACTTCATCTGAGGATAATACATTTGGAATGGTCAGTAACATCTCACTGTCTCTCCGTATTTCTGTGTAGTTTCGAGTGTTTTATGTCTTCTATGCTGGCACATCCTGCTATGGCCATACAAAGCGCGAGCTCTTCTTTAAGCAACTTCATCATATGGGCGACCCCTAAAGCGCCGGCAACACTCAATGCATACACTTGTAAACGCCCAATCAATACAGCATCTGCCCCTAAAGCAATGGCTTTAAAAATATCAGCACCTGAACGGATGCCGCTGTCGAATAGCAAAGGATAATCCTTACCTACGGCATTACGCAGCTGGGATAACACGGTAAGGCAGGCAGGAACACCATCTAATGTACGCCCTCCATGATTGGATACAATCATTCCAGCCGCCCCTAAAGACTGATACAACAACGCATCTTCATCACTCATTACGCCTTTAATAAATACAGGAATGGTGCTTACTGAAAGTAATTTCTGCACTCGCTCTTTTGTTGCAGCGGTTTGCATGTATCGCAAAAAAATAGACTTGTGATTCGTTGAGGCTGCAGCAGGTGTGAGCGATGAGGATTGATGAATGATATTGGCCGCTTGCATATCATCAGGGAAAGTAAAGTTAGCCTTTAAAGCACTGTCACTTGGTACTTGAATAGACGCATCAATGGTTAACACAATGGCCTGATAACCTGCTCGGATTGCCCGTTGTAACAAAGCATGGGTATCTGCTTCTTTCGCTTGAAAGTAAAGCTGGAACCAGCTTTGAGAATGCGTATTTCTAGCAATATCTTCCAGTGAAAAGGAGGATAAAGTACTCGCAACCATACATGTGTCTGTCGCCGCGGCCGCTTCCGCTGTAGCAATTTCAGCGCGGGGATGAACGAGTTTTTGATGGGCTACCGGGGCTAAGAAAATAGGATGACTATAAGTCTGTGACAGAAGTTGAATTTGCGTATGAGCCTCGCTCAGATCCTTCAAAGAACGAGGAAGAATTGAATATTTTGTAAACGCATCCACGTTCGCTCTCAAAGTAACATTGTGACCGCTACCGCCATCAACATAAGCCAGTCGATCCGGCGGAATAAAATTCGCAGCGACCCTTTCATAATCGTTAGCTCGTACAATATCCGCCGGAATATGGTTTAACGGCGGATAGATTTTCTGATCTAATTGCATATTACCTGCTTGATTTTCACTATCCAAACTCAAGTTGATGGTCGCTCATCATGCCCCTCAAGACAAAACATCCACTTCCTTGAGTGTCACTCAAAAAAGCAGATGTTTGTATCAAAGTGCAGTGACCAAGTCCCTTCCTAGGGAACAAAGGAAATCGAGCTTAGAAGCTATAGTCCATCGTCAACTGTACATTTCTTTTGTCACCGATATATGTGAAGGAACCAGAACGGTAAGCGGCTAAGTAGTAATCTTCATTTAAGACATTACCAACATTCATACGCACTAGCATGTCACGACTCACTTGGTAAGATGCAAAAGCATCAAGTACAGTATAAGAAGGAACAGCTAAATCTCCCGCGGCGCTATCAGGTTGTCCTACATAACGAACACTTTCATACGTCGCCGTACCACCAAACGCAAATTTAGGCGTTGCCTGATAACGAAGGTGTAAAGAAGCCGACTTATCCGCAAAATTACCTAATGTTTTACCCACATTTTCTGGGACGATCGATTTTGTGACTTCCGCATCCATTACGGTAAAACCAACTTGAGCACTTAATTTATTTGTTAAATTACCCGCCAATCCAACTTCAACACCGTCTACTTGGTTCTGCCCTGTATTCAAAGACCCTAAGGTGCTGTATGAATCACCTGAAGGAGACTCCATTACATCATTTTTTGTAATACGGAACAGTGCCGCAGTAGCAAGTAACTTATCGTCATTAAAGCGCCATTTAGTTCCGAGCTCCCAGCTATCGGTTTTTTCTGGAGTTCCTAAGTCTGGATCATCGCCATCGACACAAATACCACCGTATCCACAGCTGGTACCGACATCAGATTCACCACCATTGATATTGGTTGCGGTAGAGTAGCTAGCATAAACATTGGCTTTCTCATTGATCTTAAAGCTCGCTCCCACATGGCCATTTAGGAAACCATCTCTATCTTCATAGGTAACGGATCTAGCAATGGTTTTATAATCGTAGAAGTCGTAGCGCAAGCCACCAAATGCCGTCCATTTATCATTTAGATCAACTGTGTCCATGGCTGAGAGAGAAACCGTTTTTACATTCCAATCAGAGTCAGAATCGCCTTTTCCATACTCTCTTCCCAATACGGAGTTAAGATCGGAAACCGTATTACCACTTTCATCTATTATACAATGGCTCGCACCCACACCACGACGCCCAGCGGTATAGCAGTTAGTATCTCCATTTGTTGAGTTGTCATAGACGCCGTTTAATACGCGTTGATCACTGTATTCAAAACCAAATACCAACTCATGATTAAGACCACCAATCTGCTGGTTACTCAAAATATTCAATTGGTTTGCAAACGACTCCACTTCTTGCCAGCCTTGGTGAGTACTTAATCCTGTTGAGGCATACCCATTCACTCCGTTAATGGCATCATCTTCCGTTGCGTAGCCCGTTGTGCCAGAGGCACCAGTAAGGAGGTAACCATTGTCTGTCGTACCATAACGAGTCAAGTTTACAAGGCGGGTCCTAGGACTAATTTCGTACCCTACTCGAACCGTTGCCGTATCCACCTGTGACGTTAAGAAATCTTCTTTTTGAAGATACACAGGTGTGCTTTTCACCGGAATACCGGTTGTACGATCAATGTAAGTCCCTAAATCAGGCTTATCATCGCCCTCAAAATGGTAGTAGTCAGCCGTGATTTCAAGTTTATCCGTTGGCATATGAGTAACAGAGAAGGCGGCACCTTTACGCTCTCTTTCTGCAGGAGAGCGATCAGGGACATCTTCATCGGCTAACAAAATATTAGCACGTACTGCGGTGTCATAATCGATCACTTTATTGATATCTAAAGTACCGCGATAGTAGTTATCGGTTCCAATACCTGCAGACAGCTTCCCAAAATCGTACTCTGTACTGGCTCGTTTAGTGGCCGAGTTTACCGCACCACCTGTCGTCCCTCTACCAGCAAAACTAGAACTAGGGCCTTTACTAATCTCAACTTGTTCAACAGCAAAACTTTCACGGATCGTCATGCCTGGATCGCGTAATCCATCAACAAACATATCGCTGCGCGCTTCATGGCCACGAATAACATATCGATCACCAAAAGCATTGCCATTTTCCCCTGTACCTAATGTGATACCTGGCTGCCCATCTAAGATTTCACGTAAATCACTGCGACCTGAGTCTGCAATTTCTGCTGAGGTCAGTACAGTAATGGTTTGAGGTGTTTCAGCTAAAGAACGGGTTCTGCGTGGATCAGAAAGCTTCTCGGCTAAATAAGAAGATCCTGGAACCGCATATGGGTTTGTATCCGGTGTAATGGTTTCTTCTACATCAAGCTTGTCCAGTACTATAGGCGCTTCTGCGGAAATGGCCATATCCGCCATCAAAGCACCTGAAATAGCAAGTGCCAGCGTACTTGGCGATAAGCCATAAGATCTATTTACTTGCCGAAGGCTTGATACGGATTTGACATTTTTATTAGACATAACGGTTCCTTAAAACAACTTACGATTTGTATTTAATGAAAATTTTATAGGCAGAGTCAGATCTAAATTACTCTCACCTAAGTCTCTTGGTATTCGAGGGAATGGGCTTGCCCTCATTAGCATGGCTAAAGCTTCTTTATCTAAACGCTCATCTCCCGAACTCGTAATAATCCGAGCATCGGCAACACTTCCGTTACTTTGGATCACAAAGCTAACCGTTGATGTCCCTGTCACACCGTCTCGACGGGCACTACGTGGATAACGTTTCGCTTTAGCAACACGAGCTAAAACTTGGCTTAAATAACTTTGTCTAGCGGCAGGATTACCACCTGTTTCTACGGTATCGCCTACCCCTGTTGCTTGCGTAGTTGAAGCCGAGGCCTCTTTATCCTTTTCAAGCTCATCATCCGTTTCACTATCGGTAGGTGTCATTATTCTAGGTTTGTCATCCAGTTCTGTTTCTTCTGCTTCAGGCTCTACTTCTGGTTCAGGCTTTACTTCGGGTTCAGGCTCTACTTCGGGTTCAGGCTCTACTTCGGGTTCAGGCTCTACTTCGGGTTCAGGCTCTACTTCGGGTTCAGGCTCTACTTCGGGTTCAGGCTCTACTTCGGGTTCAGGCTCTACTTCGGGTTCAGGCTCTACTTCGGGTTCAGGCTCTACTTCGGGTTCAGGTTCTACTTCTGGTTCAGGTTCTACTTCGGGTTCAGGCTCTACTTCTGGCTTATCTTTCATTTCTTCTAAAAGGTTTTTATTCTCCGACATCTCAGTAAAACTGCCGGCAATGCCAACACTTACCTGTAAACCATCCACTCCTTCCGCTATAGCACCATCACTGTTATCTGCAAACAACCAAGGAGCGAGTAAAGCAAAATGAATCAATACCGCGGTTATCAGACTAATGGCCGCATGCTTTATCGTGATCATTACTATTGTTCCGTTACTAATAGCAGCTGTTTAGTACCTAATTTTTTTACTGCTTGAAGAACAGGGTCCATCGAAGATGCAGGTAAATCTTTATGAATACGACAAATAATTTTGACCTCTAATGCAGGTGATAACTGACGTACTTGTTCAAACAGGTCCTTCGCTTCTACTTGAACATCATTTAGATAATAACGTTCGCCTGCCATCACTCTAATTTCGATATCTTGCAAGACCAGATCCGTTTCACTGCTTGACGTCGGTATAACCAATTGATCACTTCTTGATTCAATATGTCCTGCGATCATAAAAAAAATCAGCAATAAAAAAACAATATTAATGGCCGGAACCATACTTTCATCCAGCTTGTCACTAGATGAAGAAGTTTTCTCTGATGTAGTTAATATCATCGTGTAACGGACTCACTTATATTTAAATTTTTTACTCCAGAGGCATACACTTGATCAATCAACTTGATCACACTCTGAACACTGACGTCGCTTCTTGCAGCTAATACAACTTTGTCACCATTAGTCGAAAACGTCTGCAACTGGCTTTGCATTTCAGAGCTACCCCAGAGATACGTGATACCATTAATATTTACCTTGTCTTCTGCCTGTAACAGAATCTTTTGCGTTATCCCGCTGCTCTTTATCGCTTTTCCTTGGGGTGCGGTATTTAACTCGATTTGTTTCGCTGGATTAAATGTTGAAGACAACATAAAAAACAATAAAAGAATAAACACAACATCAATCAGGGGAGTAATACTGATGGAGTGTTTATGTTTTTTTGGCATTTCAAGCAGCACGATTACTCACTCCAATGCTTGCAATCTCTTTGATATTTAGTTCTGGTGAGCTAGTAAAGACTTTAGTAACAACATCATTAATAGAGTAACTCACTCGCTCAACCTTACGTTCCAGCCAGCTATGAGCAGTAGAAACAGGTAAAGCAACAGCCAAGCCCGCCGCCGTCGTTAATAAAGCCTGCCAGATACCACCCGACAGCACAGAAGGGTCAACCTGACTACCCGCCGCTTCCATCTGCTGGAAGGCGACGATCATGCCTAAAACCGTCCCCATCAAGCCCAGCAAAGGGCTCAAGCTAGCAATCACGTCTAATGGCCGTAAGAAAGACCGTAACTCTTGGATAAACTCATTCGCTTGGCGGCTTAGTTCTTCATGCAGCCTCTGTGAGTTTTGATGGTTAGAGACTCCTTCCATTGCGTAACGAACGATATTGGAAACCGGATGATTTACATTCAGCACCTTTAATGCCGTATTGCGGTCTTGTTTTTCCCAATGGCGTAAACTAGCTCTGACGTTCTGAAGGTTTTCTGGACGCAAACGAAAGAACTGCCAGATTTTTAGTAAAATAATGCTTAATGAAAATATCGATAACGCGGTAAGTATCCAAACAACAGGGCCACCGATTTCAATGAGAGACATAATCTGTTCAAGCGGACCACTTACCAGCTCAGATCCTGAAACAACAGGAGCGGTGGCCGCCATATTGGATATAGGCTCAATAGTCATTTCACTCACTTTTTCCGTAGGTAAATGTTCACTTACAGTTTGAGCGGCATCAGTTGAAAGAGCCATAGCCTCAGGTACAGCACCACTTTCACTTACTACCGTTGCCGTATTAGGAGTACCTAAATGCTCATCGATATTTAAATCATTACTGTTTGTGTTCACTGTTTGACCTTTCATTAAACGATAAAGAGATTAGTTATCATTAGTGTTAAGTTTATTATTGCGGTATTCTATGTTCAGCGCTGTTAACAAAGCGTTAACTTTGGAAATTCTCTTCGCATTCAATACGTTTATTTTTAAATCAAAGAAGATCCAAGCCTATAGATATCAACAGCTAAAAATGTACTGAAAAGGGTTTACTATGTTAGAAGTCTTAATAGTTGAAGATGATCGCGATTTAGCACTATCCATTGGCGATCACTTAGAATGTGAAAAAATCGTCTGCGATTACGCTTCAAATGGATTAGAAGGAGCATTATTGATCGAGAAGAATCATTATGACGTCATTATTCTTGATATTAATATGCAAGGGATGGATGGGTTGTCTCTATGTGAGAAAATGAGAGGAAACGGAATAGACACACCCATCTTAATGCTAACGGCTCGAGATACATTAGAAAATAAAATTGAAGGCTTCAGGGCTGGGGCAGATGACTACCTAGTTAAACCATTTGACATAGAAGAACTGATAGCAAGGCTACATGCACTCTCCAAACGACGTAGCGGTCAGGTATCTAAATTAGTGGCGGGGCCATTGGAACTCGATTTAAATCGACGTATTGGAACCCTTCATAATCAAGAAATTACTCTTACGCCTACCGCGTTTAAACTCTTAGAAATCTTATTAAGAGCCAGCCCAAACCCTGTATCAAAAGCCAGCTTGACTCAAAACCTGTGGGGTGACGATCTACCCGACAGCAATAAATTACGCGTCCATATACACAAAATTCGAAAAATTCTCAGCACCAATAACTCTGAAAACATTCTAAAAACATCGCCTAGCTTTGGCTTTTATATAGAAAAATAAGACCTTACTACTCGTACTTTTTATGATGAAAAAGAAACATAGCCTAAAACACTACCTGCTTTTCTGGGGAATCTCCCTAGCATTATGCCTGTCCTTATTATTGTCCTATCAAGGCACTCAATTTTTTTTAAAAGGACTGGACTTGGGGAAGATTGAGCAAATGAAACACGCAGCTAACTTATTGCCCGTCGATGAAAAAAGTACACAGTTACAATTTGGCTATCATGTGGCTATTAGTTGGAACCTGGTTCCCGATGATATCAAAAGTGTTTTCTCATCACCCCCAAGGGAGTTTGAAACCTTTATAAAGCATTATCAAAATTGGTGGTATTTCGCACCGCCTGAAACAGGTTATTACCTAATGAGAACAACAAACAACCTTGGTGAACAGAGATATATTTCTCTTATTCTCGATTTTAAAACAAGACAATCAATCTTAGAGAGTAAAACTCAACTCGACCCTATGGTTAAAATAGCCTTATGGGGGCTCGGTGCCATTCTCACTTATAGCTTACTTATCTATTGTCTTTTTATCATGCTCTCAAAGCCCATTAGCCAGCTATACAAATGGGCCAGTGAACTGTCTTTAGAACAGCAATCTAATGCTCTCCCTGATTTTCAATATGAAGAACTCAATGCTCTAGCCAATATTCTGTATACAAATATGCAGAGCATGAACAAAGCTCTTGATAGGGAAAAAGAATTTCTTAGCTACGCCAGCCATGAACTCAGGACACCCATCGCCACTCTTAAAAGTGATATAACACTCTTAGATAAAATAAGCCCTTCTCCGACAGAAAAGGAAAGAGAAATAAGAGACAGAATGTTCAGGTCAAACCACACAATTAAAGGGATAACCGAAACCTTACTCTGGATGAATCGGGAGCATCAAGAACCAATGCCATTAGTCGCAATCGATGTAGAAACTTTATTAAAGCAGACCATCAGCGAACTAGCGCACTTACTTAAGGATAAAAACATTATCGTCACCCTAGAGACGACGGAAAGCCAGCAACGGCTTCCTGAAGCTCCCTTTATCATATTAATCACGAATATCATTAGAAATGCCTTCCAACATACAACAAGCGGCTACATTCATATAGAGCAAAACGCAGAGCAAATTCAAATAACGAATAATCTTACTAAAGATAAAAACAGTACAAATATAGGGTTTGGCTTAGGTTTAAAACTAATACGAAAAATCGCAGATCGCTTTAACTGGACCGTCATTGAAAGCCAATCTGAAACAACAAAGCGCATCACTTTTAAGTTACCTAAATAAATGTAACCTTGTTCAAATACCGCCGCCATGAAAGAGACAAAGAGAGACGCTTTTTAAAGCCTCTGGTAGACACACTTACTGGACGGTATGGCTGAATGTGCACAGCAAATAGTTGGAGTAACGGTTTGAAAGGTAGGTCGGCATTGATGCCGACAAAAAGAGGCTCATTAGGATAAGTTGATTGGTAGCTCTTGAAGAACAATACAGGTCGGAGCTTATTACGCACACACATTGCCGGTCTGAAGTCGCCATAAATCCCAACAGGAGATGTAAGTCGGGATTCATCCCGACAAAAAGTATCATGTTAGTCGATATAGGTATGCTGTGTGGCATTATTGTTGGCCTAAAGGCCAACCTACAGGAGATGTAAGTCGGGATTCATCCCGACAAAAAAGTGTCATGTTAGTCGATATAGGTATGCTGTGTGGCATTATTGTTGGCCTAAAAGCCAACCTACGAGAGATGTAAGTCGGGATTCATTCCGACAAAAAGTATCATGTTAGTCGATACAGGTATGCTGTGTGGCATTATTGTTGGCCTAAAGGCCAACCTACGGGAGATGTAAGTCGGGATTCATCCCGACAAAAAGTATCATGTTAGTCGATATAGGTATGCTGTGTGGCATTATTGTTGGCCTAAAGGCCAACCTACAGACGAAAAAAAGCCCTGATTGCGTGAGCAATCAGGGCTTTCTAAATAAAACTTGACGACGACCTACTCTCACATGGCGAATGCCACACTACCATCGGCGATGACGCTTTTCACTTCTGAGTTCGGGATGGGATCAGGTGGTTCAACGTCTCTATGATCGTCAAGCAAACGGGTTGCGTTCGTTCTGAGTGTCTGTGTTAAGCCGTTAGGCTTAATCCAGCAGGTTCACTCACAACACGCCAATACGTGCTTGAATCTTTAACAATGCTTTTTTTGAAATAGCGATAACCAAGTATCAAACCAGCCACATCATTGCTGATGCTGTCGTAATCTGTGTCTCTATGATCTTTTCATGATGCCGTTTGACCCTTCTCTTTACGAGTTTTCTCAGTCTCTCTTTATCACTCAAAACCACTTTGGTGTTATATGGTCAAGCCTCACGAGCAATTAGTATTGGTTAGCTCAATGCCTCACAGCACTTACACACCCAACCTATCAACGTCGTAGTCTTCAACGGCTCTTTAGGGGACTTATGTCCCAGTGAGATCTCATCTTGAGGGAGGCTTCCCGCTTAGATGCTTTCAGCGGTTATCCCGTCCGAACATAGCTACCCGGCAATGCCACTGGCGTGACAACCGGAACACCAGAGGTTCGTCCACTCCGGTCCTCTCGTACTAGGAGCAGCTCCTCTCAAATCTCAAACGTCCACGGCAGATAGGGACCGAACTGTCTCACGACGTTCTAAACCCAGCTCGCGTACCACTTTAAATGGCGAACAGCCATACCCTTGGGACCGGCTTCAGCCCCAGGATGTGATGAGCCGACATCGAGGTGCCAAACACCGCCGTCGATGTGAACTCTTGGGCGGTATCAGCCTGTTATCCCCGGAGTACCTTTTATCCGTTGAGCGATGGCCCTTCCATACAGAACCACCGGATCACTAAGACCTACTTTCGTACCTGCTCGACGTGTCTGTCTCGCAGTTAAGCGCGCTTTTGCCTTTACACTCTACGCATGATTTCCGACCATGCTGAGCACACCTTCGTGCTCCTCCGTTACTCTTTGGGAGGAGACCGCCCCAGTCAAACTACCCACCACACAGTGTCCTCGATCCCGATAAGGGACCTGAGTTAGAACCTCAAACATACCAGGGTGGTATTTCAAGTTTGGCTCCACTAGAACTGGCGTCCTAGTTTCAAAGCCTCCCACCTATCCTACACAAGTAGGTTCAAAGTTCACTGTGAAGCTATAGTAAAGGTTCACGGGGTCTTTCCGTCTAGCCGCGGATACACAGCATCTTCACTGCGATTTCAATTTCACTGAGTCTCGGGTGGAGACAGTGTGGCCATCGTTACGCCATTCGTGCAGGTCGGAACTTACCCGACAAGGAATTTCGCTACCTTAGGACCGTTATAGTTACGGCCGCCGTTTACTGGGGCTTCGATCAAGAGCTTCGCTTACGCTAACCCCATCAATTAACCTTCCAGCACCGGGCAGGCGTCACACCCTATACGTCCACTTTCGTGTTTGCAGAGTGCTGTGTTTTTAATAAACAGTCGCAGCCACCTGGTATCTTCGACCGATCAATGCTTACGGAGTAAATCCTTCACACTAACCGGCGCACCTTCTCCCGAAGTTACGGTGCCATTTTGCCTAGTTCCTTCACCCGAGTTCTCTCAAGCGCCTTGGTATTCTCTACCTGACCACCTGTGTCGGTTTGGGGTACGGTTCATGTATATCTGAAGCTTAGAAGTTTTTCCTGGAAGCATGGCATCAACTACTTCGTCCAAAAGAGGACTCGTCATCAGTTCTCGGTCTTAAGAGGGCCCGGATTTACCTAAGCTCTCAACCTACCACCTTAAACACGGACAACCATCGCCGTGCTAGCCTAGCCTTCTCCGTCTCTCCATCGCAATATACATAAGTACAGGAATATTAACCTGTTTCCCATCGACTACGCATTTCTGCCTCGCCTTAGGGGCCGACTCACCCTGCCCTGATTAGCATGGGACAGGAAACCTTGGTCTTCCGGCGGGGAAGT
>NZ_JAPUBN010000025.1 GCF_026966905.1 Marinomonas phaeophyticola
CAATATTAAAATACCATTTAACGACGCGCTCACGGTTGTCGTCCCACCAATGACCTAAAAACGTTCTCCAACCACACAGTCTTGAACGCGGTCGTCACTGGTTGCACATATGACGGCGGAATGGCTAATAAGGTATAAATGGTAATCAACGCCAACACAAACATGACTACTGGTTTCGTGGCTCAGCCTGTTGTTCAGCTTCGTCGGCAACTTTGTAGTTGACAGTATTGCACTTCAAGTTGCGGTACTAATTACCCGACTACAGTAATCTTGTCTTGTCTCCACCGCACTACCGCGCTGGCTGTCGATTACGCTACGAGCCGCCAGTCATTAAAAATATCATCCACATGGCTTTGCAGACCCAGTGGTCCGCGCACGCCAGCAGCTTGACACTCATCATTTGGCGGTCTCACTGGGGTACGCACACGCACTCCTACTCGTCTTGGCCTCGTTGAAAAACGCTGTACCACGCCACCGCCACGACTGCAACACTTGCCCAGATAGCAGTTTCAGTATCAACCCGAGTGTGCGGCCTGAGCAGCTAACTCAAAGCGGTATTGCGGCTCACCTAAGTCTAGGTTGCTACAACCACGGATGTCCATGGTTTCGCTTTTGGTTTTAATTTAAAGTTAGGTCACATCTCTTTTTTAGCTAACACTTTTAGCTTTTAATTTTCTCACAACAGCTGGTCCATTTTGCAAACTCTTTTAGGACATAAGGCGTGTTCGACGCTAATTCGACGATGACCGCTGCTGGTAAGCATTACGCAAATCAAAAAGTGGCAGAGTCCTCATCGCAGTATTAAGACGCGCTTAGCCGCCGCTCTAAGGTCGTTAAGCTTTTTATAGGTTTGGAAGGCATCATTTTGCATCGAAAAATCAGCCACGGCGGTGTTTATTTTGGTGGCCGGCATGCCAATCACAGGCAGTGTCAGGGTGGCATTTTTCCCTGATATTACTGGCGACACCGCCGTGGCTGATTTTTCGATGCAAAATGATGCTAGCTTTGGTCAAACCTATAAAAACTTAACGACCTTAGAGGCGGCAGCTAAACGCGTAGATGCTCAGCTTTCTGCCCAATATAGCGATGAGGACTCTGCCACTAACCTTGAGAGTTTGCATGTACTTGCCAGCAGCAGTGACTCAGGCCAAGTCATCGTCGAATTAGCGTCAGATGCGCCTTATGGTCTAAAAGAGTTTACCGTAAAATGGACTGAAGCGGTTGGCCAAATGGAAGGGGTTAAAAAGCTAAAAGTGTTAGCTAAAAAAGAGATGCTTGATAACTTTAAGGTAGAGATTAAAGCCAGCGATACCGAGTCTGTGTTTGCTGCAGGCAAGGCGTTAAAAGCGGCTATCGAAACCATGGACGGCGTCAGTGGTATCGATAACAACCTAGACTTAGGTGAGCCACAATACCGCTTTGAGTTAACTGCTCAAGGCCGCGCACTCGGGTTTGATACTGAAACCTTATCTGGGCAAGTGTTGCAGTCATTTGGCGGTGGCGTGGTACAGCGTTTTCAACGGGGTAAAGACGAAGTAAAAGTGCGTGTGCGTTACCCTGATGAAGACCGCCAAACCATTGGTGATGTCAAACTTGCTAACGTGCGCACTAGCGACGGAACCATAGTGCCATTAAGCCATGTGGCTGATATTTTTAATGACTATCAGCCATCAAGTATCACCCGTATCGACAGCCAACGCGCGGTGTATATTAGTGCGGTGTTAGATAAAGACAAGATTGCCTCTAATGAGTTAGTGAGCCAATTACAACAGTCGTTAGTACCGCAACTTGAAGTGCAATACCCAGGTGTCAGCTTTAATTTCGCCGGCGAAGCTGAACAACAGGCTGAAACCACAAGCTCAATTGAGTCGATGTTTGTGTTGGCGTTGATTGCCATTTATGCCTTATTAGCCATTCCGCTTAAGTCATATGTGCAGCCAGTGATCATCATGACCGCGATTCCGTTTGGTGTGGTTGGGGCGATTTTAGGTCATTGGTGGAACGACTTAACCATCAGTATTTTATCGTTAAATGGTATTTTGGCGCTCAGTGGTGTGGTGGTAAACGACAGCCTATTACTGGTGTCACGATTTAATGAATTGCTTAAAGAAGAAGGCTTGTCGGTACACGACGCCATTGTTGAGTCATGCACCGGACGCTTACGGGCGGTACTGCTCACATCGGTAACCACGTTTGCAGGCTTAGCACCGTTATTAGGTGAAACTTCATTACAAGCGCAGTTTTTAATTCCTGCAGCGGCAGCACTGGGGTATGGTATTTTGTTTGCCACAGTGATCACCTTGATTTTGACACCGTCATTGTTGTTGATTCAATGTGAAGCAAAAGAGTTTATCGCCAATATCATGAATAAGTTACGCCCTAATCATGACGCAACAGCGCCAGTATAAAACCAAGGAGCCAGTTCGATGACAACCGATAAGTTACAGTTATTACTGGTTGAAGATGATCTCGATCTTGCCACTGCGGTAATCGAGTATTTAGAACTCGAAGACATCTTGTGTGATCACAGCGCTAATGGTTTGTCTGGGCTTCATTTAATCCAGCAAAACCACTATGACGCAATTATTTTGGATTTAAATTTACCCAAAATGAATGGGCTGCAAGTGTGTGAATCTATTCGTGCAGAAGGCATTGATGTACCAGTGTTAATGCTCACGGCGCGTGACACCCTAGACGACAAGCTCACCGGTTTTGCTAATGGCACAGATGACTATTTGGTTAAGCCATTTGCTATGGAAGAACTCATTGTCAGGATTAAAGTGTTGGCTCGTCGTCGCAGTGGTCAGGTGCAGCGTTTAGCGGTCGCTAATTTGATTGTCGATGTGCAAAAAAAGCAGGCATTTCGAGCACAAAGCGAATTAAAACTGTCGCCGACCGCATTAAAGATTTTAACCGTACTGATGCGGGCTAGCCCAAACCCGGTGTCGCGTGAAAAATTAATGCAAACGGTATGGGGAGACGATCAACCCGATAGTAATAGCTTAAAAGTACACATTTTTAATTTGCGTAAACACATCGATGCTGAGCATGAGCATAAATTATTGCACACGATTAGCGGTTACGGTTTTTGCAATAAAGGAAAGCCAGTCATCATGAAGATTATCCCCAGTATTCGGCTGTATGTGTTGCTTGCGATGTTGGTCACTGGCATTGGCACAATATTGATTTTGTCAG